>NZ_JBMHHV010000005.1:0-3938341 GCF_049847425.1 Pseudomonas sp. GWSMS-1
CCTTGGGTGTCATAAGTGTCTGGCGATTCTGCAACCGTCAGCCGTTCATTGGACGATGGTAACGGCACGATACGCCGGATGAGCTCGGCATGGGCGGCGCACTCCTGCCAGGAACGCCCCACATCTTCATTAAGTTGCCAATCGTAGAAACGCGGGCCTAAGCGAGAAGTCACCGGTTGGTATTCCTGGGCGCGCTCATCATGGCCTAGGCCGTAATCGGCCAGGCGTAAGTTGTCCGGGATCAGCCAGCCCTCGCCGTTGTTTTGATCTAGGAAGGCATCCAGACCTTTTTCCTGTAAGTCATAGAAGGCGACCAACGAAAGGACGGTGTGGCGCAGCTCGGGGTGTTTGTCTTTGTCGATTCGCCAAAAGCCTTTCGGATTCAGACGTTTTGATCTATCTCCAGACAGACCATCGAGTGGCAGGTCACAAGATTCCAGGGCGGTATGAAATTCCGCCACATCGAGGCCAAACTTGAATGCACATATAGCTTCGCTAATTGTTTTGAGGCGAAGTCTTTCATGCTCTGTCAATGCAAACAGCTTCTTCCATCCCAGCGACGCTGACTGCATTTTCAACCATTCCTGGGCAAAGGCTTTGTTGGGTAAACAAAGTCGTGCTCCTATCCTTGCCAGCTCGACCAACTCATCGCCTGAAAAGTCAGGCACGGGAGTTTCTGCGATTACGAAATAATTGAGGTTCAGACCACCAAGACGATTCCGCAAAGTGAAGTCGTATACAAAGGAGTTGAGAGCTGTCATCAGCGCAATGGTTCTTATCGGACTCGTACTTTGCAGCACAGCCACGGAATTTCCCGCAGGGAAGTTGGCTACTAATCCAGAGAACATGGAGCGGCTGTTAGTTGCGGAGCCAATAGCTAGGAAACCGGCCTTGAGCCCAGGCATCAACTTTGTATCCTCGCCATCGTTTCCACGGTAGTCAGCAAGGCCCATCAAATACTGCGGCTCAATCACCTTGCCAGCAAAAGAAATATCACGCCAAACAGCCTTACGTCCTTTGCCACTGACCCAACCTTTTTCACTAAAATCAAACTGGCTAATCATCCGCCCCTCATAGAGCGGCAATGCCACATCCTCAATCTGCTCCACCTGAAGTGCTTGAGTGCCATCGCGAGACACCGCCACCCCAGGTTCACGATCAAGAACATGCATCGGCCCGTGGTAATCACGCCACGGCCCCTTGAGCCAGTGACCATACTCATCCGGCTGGTAGCCCTTCTCCTCCCATTTAGGACGGGGTTTGAACAGATTTGAGTCGTTGGTCATGTGGAACTCGGTGGCGTACTTGATACCCCAGCCGCGTTCGCTCTGGTCGCCGAGCAACACACCATTGGCATAGATTTTTTGCAGCACGCGCAGATCCTGCTCGTCGCGAATCTCCAAGATGGCCTTGGAATACGGCGAAAACTCCAGAACCCGCTCACGGGGATAGGCCAATACATGACGTTCCGCCTGTTCCCAATCATCCACATTCCGGTGCATAAAAGCCGCGCGAATAGCTTGGGTTTCGCCGCCCTTCTGCAAAATCAACGGGCAGAATTTGAAGGAGCGGTGAATGTCGAATATTCCTTCGCGATTCTCGAAGCCGAACAGCCACTGCCAGTCGCACTGCTCTAGGAACAGTTCGCGCAGGGGGGCTGTGCCCTTGTCGGTGTAGATGCCACTGGGCACGATCATTCCCAGGCGCCCGTGACCGCGAAGCAGGGCATGGCTGAGCTCCAGGAACAGCTTGTAGGTATTTAGATCCGCCGATCCCTGATGAAGAAAAGGGTGAGCACTATCGGCAAAGCCTTTACGTTGCTTGCGCTGCTGTAGCCACTTCTTGTGCTGGGCAGCAGAGGCGGCAAAGCTGTTCCTGCCACCCCCTCCTAGATTGAGATCGTGTTTTTGCTTGCCACTTTTGTCTTCATTAACGCGGTCACCGAAGGGTTTTCCTACATATTTCGCCCAGTTGGACATACCCTTGAGCCCGGCGTTGTAGGCAATCCAATCATGTTCCAGCTGTGGCAAATCGTTGAAATACTCCAACTGCTTGCTCAGCGCCTCCTGTTTGCCATAGGAGCGATATAGCGGGTCATGGTTGGAGAAAAATTCTTTGGAGTTTGGCTTCTGAATTTCCCATGGAGGGTTACCCAGCAAGGCATCGAAACCGTCCTGGGTTGTGGTGAATACATCAGGAAACTCCAGCTCCCAGTGGAAAAATCGCAGCCGTTGGGCAACTGCGCCAGCAATCTCCAGCGTATCGCTATCGGGCTGGGCGAAATTTCGGGGTAGCGGCGCCTGCTCAATCTGTTCGCCTGGCCAGAACCACAGCGCGCACCACAGATCCATGCGGGCCTTGAGTGCATGGTAATGAGGGTTGTTGAGTACCTCTTCTCGATAAACATCGGCGCGCTTTTCGCTCTCATGTACTGGCAGGCGATGCAGTTTGCGGAACACCTTGAGCAGCTCGTCGTGCACATCGCTGGCATCCAGCGCGTTGCCCAGGCTTAACTGGCCACTCAGCATGGCCTCCAGCTGCACGGGAACGGCTTTACTGCGGGTATTGATAGCAGCGGTAAAAACGTCGCCTTTCTTACCCTTACCTTCCTCATAGAAGTGATTGATCAGGTTATCTGGCTTGTTCTTCTGATAGTCCTTGTCACCGCCTTCGCGCTGCCAAGCCATGGCGGGGTAGTCGCGGTAAGTATCAAACCAGGTACCTACCAGAGCGTTGCCCACCTTGAGTTTGTGGTCGAGGAATCCAAAAGGCAGGTCGCGATCCATGGTTTCCACCCACAACGCCATGCGCCCCAGCTCTACCGCCAGTGGATCGAGATCAACGCCGTAGAGGCAGTTTTCCACAATATGGCGCTTGAGCTGAGCACGTAGCCTTTCCTCGAAGTCTGGATGGGCGGGTTTGAGTTTGGTCAGCTCATCGCTGAGTAGTTCGGCAAGCTTGCCGTCGGCCATGCGTGGCAAGCTGCCATCTTCGGCGCGCATGATCAGCTGGTGGTGATAGAGCGACTGCACCAGGGCCTCGGTTAGGTAACGCAAGGCCCCGGCCAGGAAGGAGCCAGAACCCATAGCTGGGTCGCAGACCTTAAGGGCTAGAATGTCTTCGGGCACTTTCGGAGCCCACTCCATCACGGTCTCCAGCCCGGTGCGGGCATCGACTTCCGTATGCACAGCGTCGAAAGCCAGCGGTTGCAGGGTACGACGCACCGTGGGAGCCGCTAGCTGGGGACGGGTATAGAAGGTACCGGCACCTTTACGGGTGCCACCCCAACGCACCAGATAGAACTGCCCCGGTGCGACCAGGCGAGCACATAGCTGCTTTGCAGCTTTAGCCAGAGCTTGCTCATCGTCTGAGGTGACATTGCCTGTACGACGGCCACGGGTCTTTTTCACTAGACCGGCCATGACCGCCGCTCGTTCTAGCCAGGCTTGCGCACGAGTCAAGTGATCGGCGCTCAGGGTCAGTTCTTCAGTCTCTTCTGCAATGGATTCTTCGGCTTCCTCTTCGACTTCATCTCCCTGCTCGATTTCGTCGTCAGCTTCTTCGCCAACCTCGGGATCGCTGTCGTCTGCACTGTCGCCGCCATCGCCATCGCCATCGCCATCACCTGCTTTGTCCTTTTTCTTCAGGGCTTCGAACAGTTGCTTAATGGCTTTGTCATCCATGGCCTCCAACTGCGAAAGTGTAAGCGCCGGTTGATTACCTACCCCCAGAAAAATCACCGGATCATCCTGGGCGGCCTGCTTCAACTCGAAGTCCAGCAGCCCTGTTGCCGCTGACCGAAAACTGACCCAGTAGAGGCTGTTCTGCCGACTGAAAACTGACCCAGGTGTTCAACTGCTTCTGCTCAATTTTTGAGCAGGAGAACACAGGGTGATCAGTATGGAAATGATGGGCAAAATCCGCCGGATGTATTTCCGCGACAAGCTGTCGCTGCATGAGATAGCCAAGCGCACCGGGTTGGCGCGCAACACGATTCGCAAGTGGGTCAGAGCACCTGAGGCCAAGCCGCCGGTCTACCAACGCCGCGCGATCTTCAACAAACTCAGCCCTTTTCACGCCACGCTGGAGCAGGCGCTAAAAGCCGATTCGCTGCGGCCCAAGCAACAGCGGCGCAGTGCCAAGGCGCTGTTGGCGCAAATCAAAGCCGAAGGTTATGACGGTGGCTACAGCCAGCTCACCGCGTTTATCCGTGCCTGGCGAGGGGGACAGGGCAAGGCGTCGCAGGCCTTTGTGCCGCTGACCTTTGCTCTTGGCGAGGCGTTTCAGTTTGACTGGAGCGAGGAAGGCTTGCTGGTCGGCGGCATTTACCGGCGTATGCAGGTGGCACATCTGAAGCTGTGTGCCAGCCGTGCGTTCTGGCTTGTGGCGTATCCGAGCCAGGGCCATGAGATGTTATTTGACGCCCATACACGCTCGTTCGGCTCCTTGGGCGGCGTGCCGCGCCGGGGCATCTACGACAACATGAAGACCGCCGTCGACAAGGTCAATAAGGGCAAAGGCCGGGCGGTGAATGCGCGCTTTGCGGTGATGTGCGCGCATTACCTGTTCGATCCGGACTTCTGCAACGTCGCCGCTGGTTGGGAAAAGGGCATCGTTGAAAAGAACGTGCAAGACAGCCGCAGGCGTATCTGGCTAGACGCCCAGGACTGCCAGTTTCACTCCTTCGAGGAACTCAATGCCTGGCTGGGCCAGCGCTGCCGCGCGCTTTGGAACGAGCTGACGCACCCTCAATACAGCGGGCTCAGTGTGGCCGAGGTACTGGAGTTGGAGCGCGCCGAACTGATGCCTGTGCCAGCGCCATTCGACGGTTACGTCGAGCGGCCTGCGCGGGTCTCCAGCACCTGCCTGGTCAGCGTCGGGCGCAACCGTTACTCGGTGCCGTGTGAGTACGCGGGTAAGTGGGTCAGCAGCCGTTTGTATCCGACCCGCATCGAGGTGGTGGCCGATGATGCGCTGATTGCCAGCCATGCGCGCTTGCTGGATCGCGAACAGGTCAGCTACGACTGGCAGCACTACATCCCGCTGATTGAGCGCAAGCCCGGCGCGCTGCGCAACGGAGCGCCCTTTACTGATCTGCCAGCGCCGCTGCGTCAGCTTAAGCACGGTCTGGGGCGTCATGCCGGCGGTGACCGGATCATGGCGCAAGTCCTGGCTGCCGTACCGGTCGCCGGACTCGATGCCGTGCTGGTAGCCGTTGAGCTGGTACTGGAGAGCGGCAGCCTGAGCGCCGAACACATCCTCAATGTCGTGGCACGGCTGACAGCATCCGAACCACCACCCAGCGTCGAAACCCACTTGTCGCTCAAGGAAGCCCCCGTCGCTAACACGGCGCGCTACGACCGCCTGCGTGGCCAGGCCGAGGAGGTCGGTCATGCGTGATTTGATGGCGGAACTCAAGGAGCTGCGCCTGCACGGCATGGCCACGGCCTGGGCGGAGTTAACTGCACAGGGTGAGTCGAACACAGCCTCGTCCAAGTGGCTGCTCGAACACCTGCTGGAACAAGAGCACACAGATCGCGCCATGCGCTCGGTGAGCCACCAGATGAACATGGCCAAGCTGCCGATGCACCGCGATCTGGCCGGCTTCGACTTCAGCGCCTCCAGCGCCGACGCTCGCTTGATCAGCGAGCTGGCCAATCTGAGCTTTACCGACACCGCGCAGAACGTGGTGCTGATCGGTGGGCCAGGCACCGGTAAAACCCACCTAGCCACCGCGCTGGCCGTGTCCGGCATCACCCGGCACGGTAAGCGCGTGCGCTTCTACTCCACGGTCGATCTGGTCAATCTGCTGGAGCGCGAAAAACACGACGGCAAAGCCGGGCGGATCGCCCAGGCACTGCTGCGCATGGATCTGGTCATCCTCGACGAACTGGGTTATCTGCCGTTCAGCCAGGCTGGCGGTGCGTTGCTGTTTCACCTGCTGTCCAAGCTGTACGAACACACCAGCGTGGTGATCACCACCAACCTGAGCTTCGCCGAATGGTCGAGCGTGTTCGGCGACGCCAAGATGACCACCGCCCTGCTGGATCGGCTGACCCACCACTGCCACATCGTCGAAACCGGTAACGAGTCCTATCGACTGCAACACAGTAGCTTGGCGGCCCAGGCCAAGATCAAATCACGGGAGCGAAAGCGTAAGGGCGGCCAAGAACCGGAGGACGATGAGCCGTTCTGATTTCATGGCGACGACGGCCTGCTACATGGCTGCATGTGGCAGGTCTTAAACAACTGAACTGGGCTAGCGAAGGAGTGGGGGCAACAGCAGCTGCGCTGGTAGACTTATCCACAGTTGCTGGTAACAAAATCAGCAATCCGCCCTGGGTCAAATTTCAATCGGCAGGGTGGGTCAATTTTCCATCAGCGCCAACACATATTCCGAATTTTGCAGTTGCTTGGCGCTGATATCCAATGTTCATGCCCCCTTTTACGCAGCTTTCAATAAGTGCGTACTCGACCGCAACGGCGTACCGGTTGGGCTCCAGAAAGTCGTCAATTTTGTGACCAGCAAATCCGCCTATGGCCAGCGCCCCCCAGGCAGTGATCATTGCTTTCTTGGCGAACTTAATTTTGTTGAAGCTGGTCTGGCAGTGACTGCAACTGATCGTATCGGTAACGTTAAAAGTCGTTCCTTTGCTGCATTTTGGACATGTAATTTCCACGCGGCTTCCTTGCTCCGTTTCTAGTCATTGAGTATGAGCTTCTGCCATATCATCTCAGGAGCTGCTGCCTGCCGAAACTAGGCTTTTAGTCATGGGCTCGACTTTTCGGCGGCTCGCTCGTTAGAATCACGGTCAGGCGCCCGCCAAACTTGCACACGAGTTAAAAAAGGCTTTTTGTTTTTCCTTCCTCTTGTTGATATCTGAAACCTTCGAAGCCTAGTCGTATGGGGCTTAAACGTGTGCCACGTGCTCCTAACGGTTGGGCTATGAGGATGGTTTCATGGCTATCAAAGAACTCGCGTTTTCCGCGAAGCAGCATCTAAATTCAGCAACCGGTCAGCAGTTCAAGCAGAGCCATGTCTATGAGCTTTTAGCTGCATGCAATGGATTTAAGTCCAGTGCTTCGCTGAATTCGCATCATGTGTTTGCCTCGCTGGATGACGAGCCTGACATCTCCACGGAGTGTTTGCTGCTGCTGAATCAGCGACTGATTGACCTGGGCTATGCAGGCGTTGCAGAGGCAGCGGGCTCTGCAATATTGAACTTCGTCAGTCTCCATCGATTTGCAGCTGTACCCCTCTCGTTCGTGCTTGCCTCTGTCAGGCGTGGCGATATCGGGGAACGCTATCTCGATGACTATTACGATGATCCTGACGATGGTGATGATGGTTTCGACGTTGCCATTCCCTCTCGAAAAAAGCTTTGGCTAGATGAGGATCGGCTAGGTCTTCTTTTCGATGGGCTGGATGCTGCCGCTGGCCGAGGGAATGCTATGGCTCATTACGCGCTTGCTCTTATTTTCGGGCGAGGCGGAGTGTCGGATGAACATAATCCCAGTTCTGGTGACGACTATTGGCTCAAGCAGTTGGAGCTTGGAAAAGAGCTTAAGGGCGTCGAACTGGAGTGGGCGCAGGCCGCCCTGGCAGATCGCGAGCGGATATCGAAAGCTGATTTTCATCTCGAACAAGCAGCTTTACTGGGTTTCGATGAAGCGATTGTAGATCTTGCAGAAAAAACCGGAGATCCAGCGCTACTCAGTCGAGTTTTTGCTCTTTCTTCCTTCAATGAGCCGATGCGGATTGCTGATTTAGCGGCAGAGTGTGGTCAGCCTGCGATGTCGAAGCATTGGTGCATCCAGGCTGCTAAGCAGGGTGACCTGCACGCCATGCGCCACCTGATCGATCACATCGATTCGGAAAATATATTCCAAGGCTGGGTCTGGGTTTTCTTATCAGAGATGCTCGGTCGCGACCTGCGGAATAGCTCGATGAGGGCCTACCACGACGGTGGCATGTATGCCGATCAAGAGTACGACGATGATCAAGGTGGCCCGCTCTATGTCGCTGGGGATGAGGGCGTAGAACTGGAGCCCATCAGTTCTGCTGAAGAGGCTGAGGCCAAGAAGCAGGCAGCTGAACTGTTCCGCAGTCTTGGTAGTAAGGGCGTTTTCGGCATGATGGATTCAACTACAGGGAGTTTCGTATGAGTGGTCAGCCGCAAAATCTCAATGTCGCCATGTTCATCGATGCGGACAATGCGCCAAGCCGCAAGATAGGGGACGTGCTCGCTGAACTCGCATCCTATGGCTCTGTGTCCATCCGCCGAGCCTATGGCAATTGGAAGAACCCATGCCTGGATCCATGGGGCAAAGTGTTGCATGAGCATGCAATTCAGCCCATTCAACAGTTCGATCTGGTTAAAGGTAAGAACGCGACGGACATGGCCATGGCTGTTGATGCCATGGATGTACTGTTCAATAAGCCCGTCGATGTCTTCTGCTTGGTTTCGTCCGACTGCGATTTCACCCCGCTAGTCATGCGACTGCGGGCCGAAGGTAAGCAGGTCGTGGGTTTTGGTGAGCGTAAAACCCCTGAGCCATTCGTGAATGCGTGTTCACGCTTTCTGTACGTTGATCAACCAGAGCAGATGGATGACCAGGCCGCTGCCCTGATCACACACTTGGAAAAAAGTTTGGCGGTCGGAGAGCCAGGGCTCGTCCCTTCTCCCGAGATGAAAACCGGCAAGGAGCTTAAGTGTGATACCAAGCTCATGAATCTGCTGCGCAACGCGGTCGCCTATGCGGAGGGTGAAGAGGGTTGGGCTTCTCTCGCGACAGTGGGTAGTCGGATCGGTAATCAGGCATCCTTCGATGCTCGGAACTACGGTTATCCAAGGCTGGTAGAGCTTTTTGCAGCCATTGATCTTTTCGAGATGAAGCGCGTCAATAACCACCCGCAGGTTCGCTATAAAAGACGGTCTGTTACGTCAGCCTGAGGTCACTACAGCGCCACTTGCGGCGGGCTGGCGATAAATGCTTTTCAGCAACTGCTATAGCGAATGGCTTACATGGCCTGGTGGTGTTCGCCGCTTCCGGGCTTGTCTCGTGGGCACTAATCTAACCCCATCCACTGAGCAACGGATGTGCTCGGCATCAAGGATGATTGACCATCGCTAGGACGCATCGACAGGATGTTGAATGGTCAGGAAAGAACCCGCTTCGGCGGGTTTTTTGTGGCCTAAAAAAAGCTGCGGCACGTGGCCACTCCCCTGCAAGCCTAAGTAGCTAAACGATGCGGCTGTTCTGTGGGTGGGGCTAGCAAGACGAGCGACTCGCAAAATCATTAACAAAAACGTTAATAAATTCCCGAGCCGTGCGGTGCGTATATCGGGCGCTATGTTCAATAGCGCCCAGCTTCGGACAGGGTTCCGGCGACCACTTCAGCGTGATGTGGCTACTGGGCACCTGGGGTGTGGCGCCGCAGTCAGGGGGCACTTGGTCGGTGTGTTACTGGCAGGGGCACCAACCCGCTTGCCAAACTACGGCTATCCTGGCACTGTAAATACGAATGTCATTACAGTGAGGGTCGCACCATGGCGTCCATCAATATCCGCATCGACGACGAGCTTAAGGCGCGTGCTTACCAGGAGCTGGAAAAGCTTGGCGTCACGCCTTCTGAACTGATGCGCCAGGCTTTGCAGTACGTGGCCGAGCGCGGTCAGCTGCCATTCCGCCCCGTGCTGATGACCGAGGAAGATGAAGCGTTAATCGCCACGGTTCGTGAACGACTGGCAGCTCCTCAGCGCGTGAAGGTTGCGCTGGATGATCTATAGCCTTGAGTTTGATGCGCGTGCACTGAAGGAATGGCAAAAGCTGGGTGATACCGTTCGCCAGCAGCTGAAGAAAAAGCTCGCTGAGGTGTTGCTGAATCCGCGCATTGAAGCGAACCGTCTCCATTCGCTGCCGGACTGCTACAAGATCAAGCTGCGCAGCAGTGGTTATCGCTTGGTGTACCAGGTGATCGACCATGAGGTGGTGGTGTTTGTGGTCGCGGTTGACCGCCGTGAGCGTGAGCAGGTGTACCGCAAGGCAGCCGAGCGCCTCAAATAGCAGGCTGGGTTAGTAGTTTCCCTACAACTAAAAAGGTGGCCTCGGCACGATGGATGGTGGTGATCTGCTTGAGCATTTACGGGCCGAAAATGCTCGCTTGATCGCTCTGCTGGAAAGTCATGGCATCGAGTGGCGCTTGCCTGATGAGCCGCCGAAAGTTGAACCGGTTAGCTCAACCCCACTGTTAATTTCGAGTCTCGACACGGATGCCAAGTTGGCGCTGTTCAAGCGATTGTTTCGGGGGCGGGCCGATGTGTTTCCCGTGCGCTGGGAAAGTAAGGCCGGCAAGTCGGGCTACTCGCCCGCGTGCGCCAATGAATGGCGACCCGGTGTGTGCGAGAAGCCACGGATCAAATGTGGAGACTGCTCGTACCGCCAGCTCCTGCCGCTGACCGACCAGGTGCTCTACAAGCATCTGGCCGGAGAGATTGTTATCGGCGTTTACCCTTTGCTGCCGGATGACAGCTGCTACTTTCTGGCGGTGGATTTTGACGAAGCCGATTGGCGCGCGGATGTCACGGCGTTCGCTCAGTCATGCCGTGAGTTGGGTGTGCCCATGGCATTGGAAATATCTCGCTCCGGTAACGGGGCGCATGCCTGGATTTTCTTCGAGCACAATGTCCCTGCCTATGAGGCGCGCCTGCTCGGCTCAGCGATCATCAGTCATACCTGTGAGCGTACGCGGCAACTGACGCTGGGCTCGTATGACCGGCTGTTTCCAAATCAGGACAGCATGCCCAAAGGCGGCTTTGGCAACTTGATTGCCCTGCCCTTGCAGAAGCGGGCTCGTGCGCTTGGCGGCAGTGTTTTTGTCGATGAGACGCTGACGCCCTATCCCGACCAGTGGGCATTTCTGGCCAGTATTCAGCCTATGCCTGTGCAGGATATTGCGCCGATAACCCTGCTGGCCACTGGCGGTCGCCATCCGCTGGATGTCACCGCAGTGGTGGATGACGACGAGCCGAAACCCTGGCAGCGCACAGTGGAAAAGACGCAGAAATTGGCGTGTGCGCTACCCGAGTCAGTGAACGTTACCCTGGCCAACCAGATATATTTCGACAAATCGGAATTGCCGCAGCCGTTGGTTAACAAGCTGATCCGCTTGGCGGCTTTTCAGAACCCTGAATTCTATAAGGCACAGGCTATGCGTCTGCCGGTGTGGAACAAGCCCCGGATCATTGTGTAGGCGCTTGTGGTTCTGACAACTTATTCCAGTAGGGTTGACCCACTCGTGCTGGGGATTCCGACCCAGCCACTCCAACGGTTGTGATCCACTGCGCTGGCGATGCTGACCCACCACTCAAGCGCTAAACTGTCCGCTCATCTTCCGCGCAGGTCACCGCAATTGATTGAAGAAGGCAGTCGAAATATTTATGCCGATCTCGGCTGCGCTGATGCTGATGTAATGCAGCGCAAAGCCATGCTCGTCGTGCGTATCAGTGATGCTATTACCGCCAAGGCACTGGGACTGGATCAAGCATCGACAGTCACAGGCATTGGAGCTTCTTGCCTGGCGTCTTGGTTGAAGGGAGATTTCAGACACACCGACGAGGCCGAACTGCATACCTGCTTACGCCACCTTGAGATGCAACCTCAGTGATTAGGTTATTTTCGCGGGAGCGAAAATAACGAAGGGGGTATACCCCCTTCGTTATCGATCATTACGCCTTGGCAGCCGACTTGCGCAGAGACTCGCCCTTGAGACTGATGCGGTGTGAGCGGTGGACGATGCGATCCAGAATGGCCTCGGCCAGCGTGGCGTCGTTGAACATGCTGTGCCAGTGCTCAGTAGGGAATTGACTGGTGATGATCAGCGAGCCGGTCTGCATGCGCTGATCGACAATATCCAGCAAGGTATACCCCACCGTGGGCTCGACCGGAGCCAGCCCAAAGTCATCAAGGATAAGCAGGTGAGCCTTGCTCAAGGCTGTGCGGTACTTGGGCAGAGAGCCGTCGCCAATGGCGATTTGCAGTTCTTCATAGAGTTTCGAGGCGCTTTTGTAGATCACCGAATATCCTTGCCGGCAGGCTTGGCTACCAAATGCGCAGGCGAGCCAGCTCTTGCCTGTGCCGGTAGCTCCGGTTAACAGCAGATTCTGTTGCTGCCCAATCCAGGCACATCCCGCCAGACCGGCGATCACTTGTTTATCCAGGCCGCGACTACTGCGATAGTCCACGTCTTCCAAGTGAGCGGCATAGCGCAACTTCGCCTGCTTCAGTAGCCGAGACAGTTTACGGTTCTCGCGTTCGCTGAGCTCACGATCCACCATCAGGCCCAGGCGGTCATCAAAGGGGAGTTCCTGCATGCGCGGTTGCTCAAGCTGGTCGCGGTAGGCCTTGGCCATGCCGGACAGTTGCAGCTGCTGGAGTTTGTTTTGAGTCTGCAGGTTCAGCATGGCGAGTGATCCTTTTCATCGGCAAAGTAATGGGCACCACGCAGGTTTTCGTGAGCGGGTGTAGAACTGGGCAGAGCTTTCAAGCTAGGTCGCTTGTCGGGCTGCTCGCGCAAGATGGATTGCAGACTTTTCAAGGCGAAGGTCTTGATGGTCAGCGCATAGGTGCAGGCCTCCTCCAGTCGGGCATCACCATGTAAACGAGCCTCTTTACGCAAGGCGCTGGCAGCTTTGTGCCCGTTGGCCACATCGGTACGTTCGGTCAGGTGATAGTGCAGGTGACGCAGCAATGCAGGCCCGACGCGCTCGCCCCAAGCCAGTAGTGCTGCGGGCTCGCTGTCGGCGTAATACTGGTGGTTAGGCGGCCGGTGCTCCGGTTGCATGCTGATACCAGATACAAACTGACGGGCATGGCTGCTGACGCGTAGATGGTTGTGGAAAATCTCCACCACCACACCCGTAGCGCGCACATCCACTTGCTGCTGCACCAATCGGCTCGGTACGGAGTAGTGGTGGTTGTCGTACTCCACTAGGTAGTCACTACGTACCCTCACCTTGAAGCGCCAATCGGCATGCTCGTAAGCGTGGATCGGCAGCGACTGGAGCTCAGGCTGCTCCACCTCGACGAACAGGCTGTGCCGACTACTGCCTGGCTGGCGTTTGAACGGGCGTTTGTTGAATGCTGGTAGCAACTCCAAGATGGCCTGATTGAGCTCCGCCAAGCTGAAGAAACGGCGGTGGCGTAGGGCTGCCAACAGCCAGCGCTGAACAAGCTTCACTCCGGCCTCTACTTTGCCCTTGTCTTTGGGTTTACGCGGGCGGGCCGGCAGGATGATGGCCTGATAATGGTGGGCCAGTTGCTGATAGATCAAGTTGAGTTGGACTTCATCCTTGCCATGCTTGATCACCGCCGCTTTGAGGTTGTCGGGAACCAGTAGACGGGGCACACCCGCGAAGAAATTGAAGGCTTGCACATGGCAGTGCATCCAATCCTCAATGCGTTGGCTCCACACGGCGCAGGCGAACGTGTAGCTGGAATAGCCCAGCACGCCAACAAAAATTTGCGCCTGTCGAGACTCCGATTGACCGTCCAGATAGATCGGCATGGTCTTGCCGGAGAAGTCTAAAAAAAGTTTGTCGCCAGGCTGATGCAGCTGCCGCATTGATAATGGTTGCTGTTTCAGGAAGTTGCGATAGCTTGCCGTGAATTGCGAATAGGCGATGCCGTCTGGCTCGGTAGCCCGCCACTCACGCCATAGCAGTTCTAGGGTGACGCTGGGGTTGCGCATTTCCGCATGCACCCAGTTCCAGTCAGGACAGGCTTTCAAGCGAAAGCCGTTGAACGGCTTGATACCCAAGTGGTCATAAAGCTGCTCGTCGCTCCATCCAGCAAGCTGATCCACATTGAGGTGGACGTTTTCCAGGTGGCGCAGTAAGCGCTTTAGACTGTTGCGAGAAAGCCCAGTGCTATGAGCGACTTCGCGTGTTGATAGACGTGTGCCATAGTGCAAGCGAACAGCTTCGCGCAGCAGGCGCGGCTCAATCCTGACTCTCATCCATACTCCTTCGTACCACCGTGGGTGGGTGCTGAACGGCAGGCAATACCTGCCCCTCGGCCTTGACAGCCGATAGAAGGACGCTGAGAATCCACAGGCGTTAAAGGTGCTTGCGTCATCTAGAAAAAGGCTCGGAGTTGCTGCTTCGGGCCTTTTTTGCGTCCGTTGTTTTTGTGTACCTACATGGACTAATCGATAACCTGACTCCCTATGGTTGTGTGCGGTTCAACGGTTGTGGCACCGGCTACACCAGCCTGCGCGGCCAACCACCTTTCGACTTCCTGCTTGAGGAACAAGCGTCTGCGGCCGACGCGGAACGAAGGCGGCATCGGTAGGCCCATGCTCAGCCGGTTGCGCGCCGTATGCTCAGAAACTCTGAGAATTTGGCTCACCTCCATAAGTGTCATCGTTTCCACCGTTATCCCCTTGCCTGAGCTGCAATATCCCGATGCCACATGCTAGGTAGTTAGTGGATACTTAACTACTAGCCAGATTGGACACTTGATTTGCCGCTCTACCTGGACGATGAACTTATCGAGACCTTCGTATACGAGGAGGTCGCCGTAGCGTTGTGGGCCATTCATCTGCACGCCGAGGATGTGGCTGTTACCCCGGCCCTCGCGTTGCGCTTAATTCGGCAATATCTCCAGCCGCTGATCCCCCCTGGGCATTGGCACGTGCTCAATCAGAAACAGCCCGTAACGTGGAATCGCATCTGGATGATTAGCTCGGAGCTGGCTTCTCTGCTCGGTCAGATCAACGATCCGATGCTTTTCGAGATAGGAATTGCCATCGAGCTGATCCATTCGCACACAACCCTACCGCCAAGGGAGTACACCTTTCCGACCGTCATTGAGGTCACCTACTTTCTCAGCATGTGTGGGCAACTGAAAATCCCAGTGCAAAGTCAGACTCGTCTAGACAGGGAGCAGCGAATCAATCCGTTCAACTTTTGCTCGCTGTGCTGGCGGCAACCATTACTTGGGAGAAAGCTCTGCGCGCATCACTCACCTGGTACACCACTCATGTCAGAAGGTGCAGATAAACGTGCTGCAGCGGCGCGCTACAAGTCTGGAGTTCGCCAGAAAGAGCAGTTCGACAAAGCCGTGAACCGCATCCTGACCAAGGAGGTGACGGAGTTCCATGAAGGCTTATTCACCCCCGTCGTGCTATTTCCCGAACAGGATATTGCTGCTTGGCTAACTGAGCGCCGCCCATCGCTTTGGCAATTGCTTGGTGAGCGGCAGCAGGAGTTCAACGATGGTAATGCCGTGGGCATGCTGCTTGATCTACTGCACAGTCCTAATGGGCTGTCATCTAAGGCCTATCAGATTTACCGGCAGATCAATCGGCACCTGCAAGAACATCCGAGACTGATTTGGCCAATGCTCATACGGGCCGAGGGGTGGCACCGGTGCCGAGAAGAAGTGAGGGCGCAATGGGGCGGCAAGCGCACTGGTGCAGGGCGCCCCGTGCAGCCAGCCACCGAGCCGCCAGCTACTTCGTCATGTACCGATCAACAACCGGACGAAGATCACGGTTGCGCTGAGCATAAGTCTTGATGACCTGCTGATAGATCCCTACATCCGAACCTGGCAGCGCATGCTGCACCTCGAACACCTCCTGACCCAAAGCCTTCCACTCAGCAATCAGCTCAAAATCTGGCTGCGCCTGCTGGCTCTCCGCATGGATCAGATAAGCTAGGCTGGCGTTCAGAAAGTCGAGTGTATCGTCGGCACTTTCTAGAAGTCCCAGACATTGGCTGTGGGTCAGTCCCAGCGCTTCGGCACCAGGTAAAAGCATTAGCTATCTCCTCTGCGTAATTCTGGTCGCTCATCACCGGTAGCTACCGACCCATAGCAGCCATTGGGAACTGGCAGAAACCGGCCAAAAGCAGTCTTTGATTGGTGACCAAGCGGCCCTCGTGCGGGGGCAGTTATTAGGCCCAAAGGTCTCTAGGAAAGCCGGGGCTATTGATAGGGCCGGTTCACCTCTAGCATTGTGGTCAGGTGGTACTGATGAAGTCAGGTGGTGAGTCCACTCATGATCAACAGCGATGCACTCGGCCCTGCGAAAATTACATCGAGATTAGTGCCGGCTCAGTTAGCCGCGTGCTCAGAAAGCCCAGCTGGATCAATTACTCGAATATGCCGAAAACCGATCTTAATCAGTCCCGCCTTTTCCAGTTGTTTTAGCAGCCCGTTGATAGTCTGGCGGGAAGAACCAAGTATGGAGGCTAAATCCGCCTGAGAAACATTCAAAATAACTTCCTCAGAGCCTGTTGCCGGTGGTTGCAGCAACAACAGTTCTGCTAAACCTGTACGCAGCCGTTGCAGCGGCACGATCATCTGGCCATCGGCAAAGTGCCGCATAAAAGCGGCATAGCGCTTGGCAATAAAAAGTGTAATTGCCTTGCAATAGAGAGGTTCCTCTTCAAGGATTCGCTCGAATTGCTGCAGAGGCAGCATTAGTAATTGCACATTGGTATCGGCGATCACAGCCACATCGGCCTTTTCGCCTGTAATCAGGGCGAGGAAGTTGAACCAAAATCCTCTCTCGCCAATCATATAAAGCTTCTCCTCACCCTCGAATAGCAGCCGCGAAACCCGCACGCGCCCCTCAAGCACTACTGAGGCTGCAGTCGGTCGGCTGCCTTGGGCAGTGATCACCTGCCCTTTGCGATAGTGGCGCAATACGGAAGACTGGATGATTTTGTCTTGCACTTCCCCCGGCAAGCTTGCGAACCAGTCATCTGCCTCGCGCAGGCGGTAGATTGTCTGATGGGCTGCGTCATCTATGTTTTGCATTTGGAAACCTTGGAAACATCGATGTTGGGTCTTAACCACATTCGACAGTTTCCCAAGATATGGGATGCAGGGGAAGCCGAATTAACGGCTCGCAGCTAACAGCGGCACCACCCTATCCCGGTGCAGCAGCAGCAGGGCTAAAGACAGCAAGTAGTGCAGCCATTGGATGCCAGATAGCGGTCCGAGCATCTCTTCACCGGTTGCACCGGCCGCTAGACTAACGATGAACACTAGCGCCGCCCCGAGTGGCATTACCCGCCGCGTCACTAAGGCTGTGGCACAGATTAACAAGACAGAGCCAAGAGGCACCAGCATGCGCCAGGTGTCAAATCCCGACACGCTAATCACCACCCCGAAGCTCCCAACCAAGAGCGCGAAGCGCCCTGCGGCCGTGATGCGCTGAGCAACAGAGTCATCTGGCCAGCGCAGTGCAATGACCAGCAGCGGGAAACCTGCGCTGGCGGCAACCAGGCCGGTAAAGCGATGTGGGCCGGCGAACAACTCACCATACTGGTAATGCAGTGTACCAATCGCTGCCGCCAGGCCGATCAGGCCGCAACCAATGGCTAGAGCAGGGCGCTGGCGCAGCTGGACAAAGGCAATGGAAAAGGCAACCACAGCCAAGATCAAGTCGGAAATGGCATCGGCATTCATTGGGAAGTCCACAAAGCAGCAGGTTTGAAGGAAGTGCGGCTGAGCCATGCAGCGCTGCCTAGCATTACAACCAATAACATCAGCTTGAGTGCGATGGGCATACTAAAACCGAACCAGTCAGGTAGAGCAGCAAAGGCAATGCCCAGTCCTATGACACGGCACTGCTCAAAACGCCGTGCATTGGCACGTCCTTCCAATAGTGACGTGAGAGAGATTGCCGAAATGGCAAAGCCAGCGGCGTAGAGTGCCAGTAAGGTCTTCGGCAAGGTGTTGAGTAGCGTCAGAAAATGCATGAGGAACAACATTGCAAGCACCTGATGCACTACCGCATAGCGTTTGACCGCATCGGGTGTACACGGATCGTAATACTTAAACTGCGACGGCTCGTAAGGCTCGCTCGCCTCATCGTGCCAGCCACCAGGTGGTGCCAGCCAGACGCCAAGTTTAGCCCGCCAGCCCGGGGTGGCTTTGGATTTCTGCCAGAGCTCAATGTAGTAATGCATGTTGCCCCAGAATGGGTTAAGGCTCTGCAACGGTGTGCGCACGCCGTAGATGACCTTCTCGTCCTTGCGCTCCTCGGCGAAGGTACCGAATAGGCGATCCCAGAGAATCAGAATGCCCCCGTAGTTTGTGTCCATGCAGTAGTCATTTTGCCCATGATGGACGCGATGGTTTGAGGGTGTGACGAAGATGCGATCAAGCCAGCCCAAACGACCAATTACCTCGGTATGCACCCAGTACTGGTAAAGCAAGTCGATCAGCAACACCCCGGCAAACACGCTGGGCGGCACACCGGCCACTGCCATCGGTAGATAGAATATCCAGCCCAGAAGTGCGCTCGTCGAGGACTGGCGTATGGCTGTTGCCAGGTTGAAGTACTCGGAAGAGTGATGCGATACGTGCCCGGCCCACAGCAAGCCAATTTCATGGTTCATACGGTGATGCCAGTAGTAGAAAAAGTCGTAGGCCACAAGGGCTCCGACCCATACCCACAGGCTATCGCTAGGCAAGGTCGTGGCGCGGTAGGCTTCGAATACCAGAGTGTAAACGCCCAGTTTCGCCAACTTGGTGAACGCCCCAACCACCTGGCTCAATAGACCATATTGGTAGCTGCTGATGGCATCAGGTATGGAATACGCCGCTAGCCCGCGGCGGTGCGCCAGCCATGCTTCCAGCAAGGTGGTGGTTAAAAAAATCGGTATGGCAAACACGATCAGATTCATTGCGCGCGATCCTTTTCTCTCGACTCAAGAAAGTTGAGCGGCTGATGGCTTTCAGCGACTCAGCGACCAGGCAAGTTAGCACTCTTGACTGTGCCCACTTGTCGGCTCGGCGACAGGTTCTGCACGGCAATAGTGGCAACCTAGCTGACCACTCGTGCCGGGGCTCAGTGCTCAGTGCAGCCCTGGTGTAGTCCACTTCAAGGAGAATAAGCGTGAGTAAAGTAGTCGCAATTAGCGGTGGATTCGGTTGTCTAGGTATAGCGGTAGGCGAGGCGTTCGCGGCCAATGGTTGGCGGGTGGCCCTGATTGATCAGGCCAGCGTGCCGCGACCCCTGGCCGACACGGCGCGCTCTGAAAAACTGCTTATCGGCGCGGTCGATCTAACCGATCTGCACATGGCAAATTGTGCAATGCAGCAGGTGCAGCAGCATTTTCAAGGATTAGATGCGCTCATCAACGTGGCGGGTGGTTTTCGCTGGGAGACCATCGAGGGCGGCGATCTTGCGACCTGGGATTTGATGTATCAAATGAACGTGCGCACTGCCGCAACGGCTAGCATGGCCGCGCTGACACACCTGAAGAAAGCCGAAGCCGGGCGCATTATCAACATTGCAGCCGGAGCGGCCAGTAAGGCCAGCCTAGGCATGGGGGCCTATGCTGCAGCAAAGTCCGGGGTGATGCGCCTTACGGAGGCGTTGGCCGAAGAGTTGAAAGATCAGCGCATCACGGTCAATGCGATCATGCCATCGATCATCGATACCCCGCAGAACCGCCTCGATATGCCTGATGCGGATGCCACCCGCTGGGTTACGCCAGAGCAGGTCGCTAATGTGATCGTATTTTTAGCCTCTCAGGAGGCTAGTGCAATCACAGGTGCAGCTATCGCTGTAAATGGGCGGTGCTAATTTATTAGGCCGGCTGTCGACATAGCAGAGTGGCTGCCTAGAGCCGTTCTTCTCACCCAGGGTTCGCCCGATCCTAATGATCCTAATGATCCTAATGATCCTAATGATCCTAATGCGGCATGCGTGGCCTATGCGTGGGGAACTGACTGGTGTTGCCGGCGGAGAGCTAGCAGCCCTCGGTAGCAGGTCCCAAGTCCTTAGGGTCGACCACCACATACTTTGCCAAGGCGTGTGTCCGCAGCAGTTGTAAGCGACAACATTAGAAAAATACGCGCTAGAAAACCGCCCTATCCCTTGTGGTGCCCACACTATTTCGCTGCCTGGATACGGTATCCAAAATAAGGTTTGAATCCACCGATAAGGAGATGACCTTGAAGCCCTCATATTGGCTAACGTCACAAGTTTTAGCGATGACCACTCTAATCCTGGCGGCCTCGCCTTCTCAGGCTAACTGGGATCAGGCGAATGCCTTCGAGGAAGGCCAGCAGCGTGTTGCCATCGGTAAGGATCCAATGCCAGGCCCTCGTTCGTGTTTTTGGCGCTACGGCCCGGTCAGTGGTGACCCCTACATCAACATCGCCTTCCCTGACGCCGGAACATTCTATTGGGGAGCAGCTTTCTCGGTGCCGAAGGGCGCGAAGCTGCATTTAGAGGGCAGTTTTCCGCATGCTCGCTATATGTCCCTAATCAGCTATGACCGTTTGGGTGCTCCTCTCGACTCAGTGGCCGACTACCTGATCGCGCCGAAGCCAGGTGCTAGCAACCCATATCTCTTCGGTGCAGACCGCAACAGTAAACAGCGCGGCTATAAAATCGAAGTGGTTAGCGAGCCGTTGAGCACTCCTATTCCATGGGGCGTTTACCAAGAAGCCAAGACCCGCGACAAGATCCATGCGCCTGGTCAAGCCGAAAACGGCCAGCAGCAACTGATTTATCGGATCTACGCAGGGGACAAAAATACCGACGAAACAGCAGGTTCCGGTCTGCCAACTCCGGTACTCACTCTCGCTGATGGCAAGGAGCTGCGCGGACAGGATGTTTGTGCCAGCTTGAGTAGCTTCCAGCCATTGTCGTTTGATCAGGCAGCCCTGGCGACCCCGCGTGAGTACCTCAATAAACTGACGGAGGTGGCCAAGGCGCGTGGCGGTCCGGCCATGCCGGCCAGTAACCCGCCGACCTGGAGCAAGAGTTCGGAAAGCATGTCGCGTTATGCCATTTACACCGGCGACAACACAGTGGCGAGTGGTACCAATAAGAAAGACGGGACCTTCTTTGCCAACCTCGACAACCAGTATGTGCGCACCTTTATCAACCGTAAGCACGGCGAGGTTTTCGTAATCCGCGCCAAAGCACCAACTACGCCAAAGACCGGCGGCCGCGAAAACTGAGTGCAACACCTGACCTTTCCGGTACGGTGCTGCCCCTATGTCCTATTCCGAACTCAGCGTTGAAGAGCGCGCGATCATTCAGCTCAGTCAAGCTCAAGGCTTCACCCTGCGCGGCATTGCTCGCCTGATTGACAGGTCGCCCTCGACCATCAGTCGAGAGCTGAAGCGCAATCGAGGCAGTAGTGGTGCTTACTCGGCCCGCTGCGCCCAGCGACAGATGAGCATTCGGCGCCAGGTTTGTCGCCCTAAGCGCAAGCTTCTGCCGGGCAGTGAGCGCTTCGAGTTGGTGACCCATATGTTGCGTGAGCGTTTGTCTCCTGAACAGATTGCCGGCAAGCTGCGCGGCATGAACATTCCCAGCCTCAGAGATGCCTACGTCTGTCGAGAGACGATCTACAACGCGATCTATGCCTTGCCGGTCGGCGAGCTGCGCAAGGAGCTGATCATCTGCCTGCGCCAAAGCAAGGCGACGCGCAGACCGCGCTCTGGCGGCGTGGATCGGCGCGGCCAGATTCCGGAGATGGTCAGCATTCACGTGCGCCCGCCAGAGATCGAAGACCGGCTGATGCCGGGGCATTGGGAGGGCGACCTGATCAAGGGTAAGGCCAACGCCTCGTCGGTAGGCACGTTGGTGGAGCGCACCAGTGGCTACCTGATGCTGGTGAAGATGAACGACGCAACGGCGACCTCGGCGATGGAGGGCTTCAGTGCAGCGCTCAACGGCATGCCGCTGGCGATGCGCAAGAGCATGACCTACGACCAAGGCCGGGAGATGGCGCGGCATGCTGAAATCACCCAGCAGACCGGGGTCGCTATTTATTTTTGTGATCCGCACAGCCCATGGCAGCGCGGCAGTAACGAAAACATCAACGGCCTGATCCGCCAGTACCTGCCCAAGGGGACTGACTTGTCGGTACACAGCCAGGAGCAACTGAATGCCATCGCCCTGCAACTGAATATGCGCCCCCGTAAGCGCTTCGATTTCAAATGCCCGATCGAAGTCATGGGAGAGGTGATGCAGGAAGCCTTGGCTATGCGGCATGATGCTCCGGCTTCAATTCAATAACCGTGTTGCACTCAGCTCCTGCAACCGCCACCTATAACGGCAACACCAAGTTTGAAGATGGTGATCTGCGCTACTGGTCGTGGTGCTCTCAGCAGGGCTACGCATCTGGTCGGGTCAATAAGTGTCTGTTCGATGAGCAGATTCCGGTGGACGCTAACGGCTACTACACCTTGGTACTTAGTCGCGAAAGTGACCGCCCACGCAATGCAATCAACGAGTGTGGTGTGTCCTGGTTGCCAATCGCGGATGTGGGCGACGGTACCGGTGATCCGGATCTGAGTTTCCTGGTTCTGCGCAACATGCTGGGCCGTGGTGAGTTCAAACACGCAGTGCAGAATATTAAGTCGCAAGAAACTATCCAGCAGGATATGGGCGACTACTTCCCGCGTGCTCGCTACACCACAGTTTCTTCGTTCGAGACGGCAGTTCCTTGCCAAGTAGAGAAACGTTAAGTGGCTTAAAACAATATAGCTTCTTGGTCGTCGGCGGGGTTCCTGATGTTTCCAGAGCCCTGTCGCGATTAGGCTGGCTGGCGATTAATTTAATTTTTTCGTGGATAATTAAAGCTTTCAAGTTGCTTGTTTTTTATTGCTGTTTTTTACGCGTAAAGATTTTTAATTTGAAATGAAAAAGCTGTTGGTAGTTGTCGATTACTTAATTCGTCACATAGCTCTAATGGTGTCTGGATTTTCGGTGAGACCTTGTGGGGTTAGTGATGGCTATTTCAGGTAAGTGTTCAAATGACGCATTTGGCGCTCGCTGGTAATAATGCTATTGGCAGCCGCTAGAGATATGTTTGATTCGTGTTTTTATAAGCAGCAAATTAATCTGGTGCGATATCCATAATCGCCGATTAAATAGAAGTAAATATAATAAAAATAGGAGGCTGTTTCGTGAGATTTGAAAGAAGTGAGTCCGGCCTGATTAATCCGTTGTTGTTGAAGATGACAGCTTGCATAACCCGCTAGCGCTCATGATTTCACTGCAGGCTCAGGCGGGTGAGTTTGCATTAGGTGAAATCACGGGGCGCGCCAACGGTAGCATCAGTGTGGGTGGAATCTGGAATGCTGAGAAACCCGATTCAAACCTGATTTTTCAGGGTAATGCTGATCATATCGGCTACGGCTCGGCTGGTGAGTTCAACCCTTCAGGTGCGCGTAACGGTGATGACGGCCGCCTGAATTTTCGTAAGCGCAATTTGGTGTCTTCACCGATCACCCTATTGGCGGAAACCGAGTTGAACTGGCGTAATTATGGGGTCTTTCTGCGCGGTAAGGCCTGGTACGACTACACCTTGAACAACCGTGAGGTCGACCATGGCCATTCAGCCAATGGTTACCAGGTGGGTGCCAAGCTCAACGATAGCGGCTTCGACGATCTGGCCAAGTTCCAAGGCGTTGCCTTGCTGGATGCCTATGTATTTGGTGACTTCGAAGTCGGCGAGCGACCGTTGCACTTACGCGGCGGTAATCAGGTAATTAACTGGGGCGAGGGGTTGTTCTTCCAGAATGGCCTCAACTCGATCAACCCAGTGGATCTTGCCGCGTTACGCCGCCCGGGCTCTCAGTTGAAGGAAGCTCTACTCCCGGTGCCACTGCTCTTCGCCAACTTCGGTATCACCGACAGCCTCAACCTTGAGGTGTTTTACCAGTTGCAATGGCGTGAGACCGTTCTGGAAGGTTGCGGTACCTACTTTGCTAGCAACGACTTGATCCAGGATGGATGTTTCGGCTTGGCCAGGGGCGGTATTGCTGCCAACCCTAATGATGAGGCTGGTTATGCCAAGGGCCTCTATGTGCATCGGCTGGAGGACGACGAGCCATCTGACAGCGGTCAGTTTGGTATGGCCATGCGCTATTTCGCCGACAGCATAAGCACCGAGTTCGGCGCCTATGCCATGAATATCCATTCGCGCACCCCGCAGAACCGCGCGCGCACCGACTTGCGCCCTGCGGTTGGAGCGGGCTGGATCGCAGGTCAGGAGGCCACCAACGCCAAGTATTTCATGGCCTTCCCCGAGGACGTCCGCATCTTCGGTCTTAGTTTTTCCACCAGCCTCCTGGGTGCCTCAGTGTTCGGCGAGTACAGCTACCGTCCGAATCAGCCCGTGGGGCTTTCCCTCGGCGACACCATCCCGAGCACCTTCGGCAATCCCAATCTACTCATTCCCGGTGCACCGCTGGCAGGGGAGATGAAGGCTGCCGCCCCGGCTCGCTGATCAATGGTTATGACCGCCTGGAGGTGTCGCAGCTGTCACTTGGGTTTATTAAGAGCTTCCCCCGAGTGTTGGGCGCGGATGGTCTTGATGTAACCGGTGAGGTCGCGATGAAGTACATGCATGACTTGCCGGCGCTGAGTGAGCGTCGTTACGGGAAAACCGAGGCATACGGCAGCAACATGGCTGATGGCCAGGGGATTGGTTCGCCAGGCTGCAACGCTGGGGTGCCAGAGCAAAGTTACAAAAAAATCGGTTGTAGCCGTGACGGCTTTGTCACGGACCTTTCCTGGGGCTATCGCCTGCGTGCCCAGTTGAATTATTCGGGTTTGCTGGCCGGGGTCAACGTATCGCCATTTATGACCTTCGGTCAGGACGTAAAGGGCTGGTCCCACGACGGTAACTTCGTCGAAGACCGACTGCTGGGTTCGCTGGGGGTAAGGGCTAGCTACAAGCAAAACTATTCGGCCGAACTGTCCTGGTCTGGTACCGGTAATACGCCGCTCGTAGTGACCGACCGTGATTTCGTCGCGTTCAACCTGCGCATGGGCTTCTGATCTCGAGGTAATCCAATGAACAAGAATCTTCTCTCCGCTGCCATTCTCGGCACCCTTCTCAGCCTAACCAGTGCAACGGCCCTGGCCAAGCTGGATGCCAGTGAAATTGCCCGCTTGGGCCAAGACCTGACGCCCACCGGCGCCGAGCAAGCGGGCAATGCCGACGGCAGCATTCCTGCCTGGAGCGGTGGCCTTACCCAGCCGCCGGCCGGTTACAGTGCGGCCAAGGGTTATATCGATCCCTTCGCGAATGAACAACCGTTGTACACCGTTACAGCGGCCAACATGGCGCAATATGCCGACCGGTTGATGCCAGGGTACAAGGCGCTGCTGGCGAAGTTTCCCAGCTACAAGCTGAACGTCTATCCGAGTCATCGCACTGCTGCGCTGCCCCAGCACGAGTACGAGCTGATCCGCGAAGAGGCCGCTAAGCTCGAGCTTAACGGCGATAGCATGGTCAACTATCAGAAAACCTCGGTGCCTTTTCCTATTCCCAAGTCGGGTCTGGAGGCCATGTGGAACCACCTGACGCGCTATCGTACCGGTGGCTTTCTCGATTACCCGACTGAAATGGTGGTGCAGGCCAACGGCTCATTTACTCCGGTGCGCCGAATGCGAAAATTTGCCATGGCCTCAAGCATGACCAACCCGGAGCCGAACCGGCTGTACTATTTCTGGAATAGCGTTACCTCCCCAGAAAGTATCGCCGGCAGCCAGACTCTGGTGCATGAGCCACTCGACCAAACCAAGGAGTCCCGGCTGGCCTGGCAGTACAACCCAGGGCAGCGGCGCGTGCTGCGCGCGCCCGAGTTCTCTTATGACACGCCGCCAGGTGCCTCCGATGGCTTGCGTACCAACGACTCAGCTGACATGTACAACGGCGCGCCCGACAAGTACGACTGGAAGCTGGTAGGCAAAAAAGAAATGCTTGTGCCTTACAACACTTACAAGCTGGCCGATACTTCGCTGAAGTACGAGCAGATCATTCAGCCCAACCACTTCAACCAGGACCTACTGCGCTACGAGCCACATCGCGTCTGGGTGGTCGAGGCCACGCTGAAGCCGGGTGAGCGGCATATCTACGCCAAGCGGGTCTTCTATCTCGACGAGGACAGCTGGAGCATCCTGGCCTCGGACATTTATGACAGTCGTGGCGAACTTTGGCGCTTTCATGAGGCCCACGCGTTGCAGCGCTACGACATTTTGTCCAGTTTTCATATAAGTGAGGTTTCCTACGACCTGCAGGCACGCCGTTACCTAGTGGTTAACCTGCAGAACCAGGAGATCCCAATCAAGTTCAACGTTCCGGCGAACTTGAAAGATTTTAGTCCCTCGGCTCTGCGTCGCAGCGGCCGCTGATTAACTGTTTACTCCGTGGTCTTTGGGTGGAAAGCGGTTAGCGCTTTCCCCCTTTTTTACTTTCTGAGACGCTGGCCATGAAAAAATACAACCAACCAGCGCTGAGGTTGCTCTGCCTGTTGTCTGTCGGCCTGGCGGCCTTGCCGCTCAGCGCCGCGCCACTGGTCGATCGCCTTGAGCGCGCCGCCCGAATTTCCCCCTTAGCCAGCGAGTCGCCCCTCACCGATGGGCAGTTGGTCGGCGATTATCTGGTGACGGTGGGGGGCAGCGGCCACGTGCTGTTGCGCTCGCCCTCCGGCGAGATCCAGCAGGCACAAGTGCCGGTCGATGTTCTGCTGACCTCGGTGCATTTCCCCGATGCCAACAACGGCTGGGCCGTCGGCCATGACGGTGTGGTCCTGCATAGCACCGATGGCGGCAAGACCTGGAGCAAGCAACTCGACGGCAGTGCCATAAGCGCTTTGATGTTGAAGTGGGCCGAGGCCGAGATGGCGCGTTTGGAATTAGCCAGTGCGGCGGCGCCAGACGACGAGGCGCTGCATACCGAGTTGGAGAATGTCATCTTCGCCTTCGATGATGCTAAAGCCGGTATCGAGTCAGGCCCGGCACGCCCGCTGCTGGATGTGTGGTTCCGCGATGCGCAGCAAGGCTGGGCGGTTGGTGCCTATGGGATCCTTGTGCATACCCGCGATGGCGGGAAAAGCTGGGAATTTGTCTCGACCCTGGAAAACCCCGAGCGTTTGCACTTCAATGCGGTCCTCGGTCTGCGCGACGGCAGTCTAGTGGTCGCCGGCGAAGGCGGGCGTCTGTACCGCTCTAGTGATGACGGCCAGCACTGGACAGTGATCACGCCAATGAGCCCGGCCTCGCTGTACAAACTGCAGCAGCTGAGCGATGGCCGCCTACTGGCCTTGGGCTTCGGCGGTACCTTGCTGGCCAGCCAGGATCAGGGCCTGAGCTGGCAGGTCATCCCGCTGCCGGTGCGCGCGGGTCTGTACGGCGCCGCACAACTGGCGGACGGCAGCTTGCTGCTGACCGGGCAAGGTGGCGTGGTGCTGTACAGCACCGATGGCCAGCAGTTCAAAGTTTGGCAGGCGGCCGCTAAGGCGCCTTGGCTCGGCGTGGCGCAAGTGTCTGCCGAGCAACTGGCGCTGATTGGTAGCGCCGGCCTCATCACCATGCCCTTGGCAGAGCTCAAGGAGCAGCTGCAATGAATGCCAAACTGAACGACGGGTCTAGCCCGCAACTTGAGACCAGCGCTTTGCAGCGGCTGGTTGGTTTCACCGAACGTGCACTGTTTCGCAATCGCGTGGTGGTGCTTCTGTTCTTCTTGGTCCTTTCGCTGTTGCTCGGCTACCAGGCCCTGGGCTTGCGCCCAGACGCCAGCTTCAGCCGGATGATCCCGACCGGCCACCCGTTTATCCAGAACTACCTGCAGTTTGAGAGCGTGCTCCGGCCGCAGAGTAACGTGCTGCGCGTGGTGGTGGAAAACCCCAAGGGCGACATTGTCAGCAAGGAGTTCCTTGAGACTCTGCGCGAGGTCAACGATAGGATTTTCTACATCCCTGGCGTCGATCGCGGCAATTTGAAATCGCTGTGGACCCCTAACGCGCTCTGGGCTGAAGTCACCACCGAAGGCTTGCGCGCCGGCCGGGTGATTCCCGACACCTACGACGGGAGCCCAGAGGCGTTGGCACAGGTGCGGCAGAACATCCAGCGCGCCAACATGCTCGGCAGCTTCGTCGCCAACGACTTCAAGTCGGCGGTGATCCGGGTGCCACTGCTGGAGATGAACCCAGAGACCGGCGAGCCGCTGGACTACGGTGCCTTTACCCAAGCGCTGGAAAAGCAGGTGCGCGAGCATTTCGGTGTACAGGGCGTGAATATCCGCGTGATCGGCTTCGCCCAGATCATCGGTGATCTGCTGGCCGCTGCCACCGACATCGCGCTGTTCTTCGCTATCACAGTCGGCCTGATTAGCCTGATGCTCTATCTCTATTGCCGCTGCTGGCGCAGTACCGCAGTAACCGTGGTGACTTGCCTGCTCACCGTGGCTTGTCAGCTTGGCCTGTTGCACCTTTTCGGTTTCGGTCTGGACCCATACTCGATCTTGGTGCCGTTCCTGATCTTCGCCATAGGCATCAGCCACGCGGTGCAGAACATTAACCTGATGATGAGCGCGATGGGGCATGGCGCCACGCCGCTGGTTGCCGCGCAACACACCTTCCGCGCCCTATTCATTCCTGGCACCACGGCGCTGCTGGCCGATGCGGTGGGGTTTATCACCTTGTTGGTGATCGACATTGGTGTGATCCAGCAGCTGGCAATCACCGCCAGCATTGGCGTGTTCGTCGCCATTTTTACCAAGATGTTCCTGCTGCCGGTGCTGATGTCCTACGCCGGCATCAGTCCGCGCGGCTTGCGTGAGCAGGAAAAGCGAGCCAATTCGTCCTGGCCTATCTTCCGCCGCCTGTCGGCCGTGGTCGAACCGCGCGTGGCGCTGCCGCTGATCGCCCTCAGCGTGATGCTGCTCGGCGTCGGCTACTACGCCCGTCAAGATCTGAAAATTGGAGACCTGGACAAGGGCGCACCGGAGTTCCGTCCGGAAGCGCGCTACAACCAGGACAACGCTTACTTGCTCAAGCACTACAGCACCAGCACTGATGTTTATGTAGTGATGTTCAAGACACCGGCTGAACAGTGCGCACGCTTCGCCGCTGCCGACCTGGCCAACCAGTTCGAACAGAGCATGCGTGAAGTCAAAGGTGTGGAATCGGTGCAGTCGCTCTATCGCACCATGCGCTTCAACATCCTTGCGCGCAATGAGGGCAACCCGAAGTGGGCCGAACTGTCGCGCGATCAGTTCGTGATGAACAATGCCCGCTCAGGTGTCGCTGCCGAGTTCGTCGACCCCAACTGCAGCGTGGCGCCAATCAGCCTGTATCTGAGTGACCACAAGGCCGAGACGCTGACCCGGGTGGTCAGCGCGGTCGAGGCCTTCAGCAAGCAGTACGACACAGGAGACTTCGAGATCCTCCAGGCGGCAGGTAATGCCGGCATTGAGGCGGCGACTAACATCGTCATCGAGCAGTCCGAGAAGCTGATGCTGCTCCTGGTGTTTGTGATCATCTCGCTAGTGGTCTGGTGGGAGTTTAATTCGATCAAAGTGACCATCGCCTTGATGGCGCCGCTGTACCTGTCAACCGTGCTGTGCGAAGCGGTGATGGCGCAGATGGGCCTGGGAGTGAAGATCGCCACGCTACCGGTGATTGCCCTCGGCGTCGGCATCGGTGTCGACTATGGCATCTACCTGTACAGTCGCATGGAAGGCTTTCTGCACCAGGGCCTGAAATTCCGTGCGGCGTTCTTTGAAGCGTTGAAAACTACCGGCACCTCGGTGGCCTTCACTGGCATCACTCTGGCCATGGGTGTAGCCACCTGGTCGTTCTCGGCACTGAAGTTCCAGGCCGACATGGGCCTGCTGCTGGTGTTGCTCTTCATCTGGAACATGGTAGGTGCACTGGTTTTGTTGCCGGCCATCGCCTCGATGCTGATGTGCAATAAAGAAACTCGCTGAAACTGAAAGCCTCTAGCTTTAGGACATGTTAGAGGCTCGCTTATGGTGCTTCGGAAGCAGCTGTAGCGCGCTATTTTTCGCCATCCCCTGGACATTGTCCTTCGCGCAGGGGATTCGCCCGACGACGCTCAAACCACCTGTTGAGGAGATGCTGATTTCGAGCTCTCCTCCTATCGCCAGCATGCGCGAGCGCATGCTGGCGATCCCTTGGCCTTCATTGAGATTCAGCGGGTGCCTGTTGCTGCAGCCGCTGTCCACCACAGCGAACGAAATTCCATCCCGTTCTTGGCGCAATGTAACTTTCGCCGTTGCCCCTGCTCCTGCATGTTTAGCTGCGTTCTGTAGGGCTTCGACACAGCAGAAGTAAATTGCTCGTTCGGCGAGCGGGCTTTCGCGTCTCGGTGCTTGAAAGTCCGTGACTACTGGCAAGCCCGCATTATTGGCGGCCTCTCCCAAGGCTGCTGCCAGTCCTCGCTCAGCCAGTAGTGGCGGAGTAAGGCCATGTGCCAGCGTACGCAGTTCGGTGATGGCGGCATCAATGTCCGTTGCCATTTCCACTAGCAGTGCATCCGCTCGGCTCGGATCGCTATCGACCAGGCGTCTGGTCACGCTGATCTTCATACGCAGCGCGAGTAAGCGTTGCTGTGCACCATCGTGTAGGTCTTGTTCAAGCCGGCGGCGCTCCTCTTCCGCGACAGTTTCAGAATGGGCATGGGCACCGGCCAAGGCAGATTCGAATTGCCAATTGACGATGGCGTTATGGATCGAGCTAACAACTGCCTCCAGCAACATCGGCTCTTCCAACAAGGCGCGGTTATGAATCAGGATTGCGCTAGGTTGGTCATTGAGGTCATGCAGTACGCGTACGGCTTGCTCCTTGGCACTTGGTTCGGGTAACGGCACGACTTGTTGGGATGAGTTAATCCAGCGCCCAGTGTTTGGCTCCCAAATACCTAGCTCCAGTGATGGGTCATCCAGAGCATTCGCCATCATGGTTTTCAGGCCTTGCAGGTTCGGCCGGCGCCTTAATCCGGTCACTAACCGATGTAGCGCTTGGGCGGTGTAGAGCCGGCTGCGCAGCAAGCCCAAGGCAATAGCTAACGGAACGGCCCAGAAGGTAAAGGTAAGCAACAACAAGCCAGTCCCGGTTGTCAGGAAAAACGCCATGCATAGCGTGCGGGCGACAGAGGCGAGTAGTACGGGGGCGAGCGAGCGACGCATCAGTGTGGAGGCCTGTCGCAGTCGCTGTAGCAAGTACAGGCTGGTCGCGATCAGGATGCCTGTGTTGACGATGCGAAAGGCATTCAGCAGGAGGTTGGACCAGGTAGGGTGGTCGGCAATAAACAGTAAATTGTCCTGGCACACGTCAGTGCAGGAGGGCAGTGGGCCGAAGCGCGGCACGTGCGGAGTCAGCATCACGCTGGGTAGCCATAGCAAGGCAATAGCAGCGATAGCTGCGCCAATCAGCATACCCTCACGTCGGTCGGTGATGCGCCCAGTCGGGAAGGTCAGCACCACCCACACCAGCAGCGCTTCAGCACAGGGGCGAACGGTTCTGCCAATCGTATAGAGCAGATCATTGGTCGAATAAATTAGGGGATGAAGCGCGTAAGCTACAGCGAGCATTCCGAGCAATATCCAGAGCGGGCGTTGTGGGTAGCGGGCGCGCACGGTCATCGCCACGCCGGAAACCAACATCACGCCAACGCCGGCCATCAAGGCGTCGATTATTCGTGTCGAGCCCGCGCCTGTCGCCATGATCCCGGCAACTATGGTTACCGTGCCTCCACCGAGGATAGCGAGCCAGGGTTTTAGGCTTTTCATTGGCCGTTACGTGATAAATAAAGCAGCGTCGCTTGTACCCGGCGGCTGATGCTTTCGTCGTTGGCCAAGCCAAGGCGGCCGAAAATCTCGCTTATATGTTTTTCCACCGCCCGCTGGGTTACTCCCCTGTCGCGCGCAATGGCAAGGTTGCTCTTACCTGTCGCAAGGTCGGCCATGATTTCCCGCTGGCGTGGTGTTAGCTCTTCTAAGGGGGAGCGCTGGTGCTTGCGCGACAGCAGGGATTCAATTAGTTGCGTATCAATTCGACACTCACCAGTTGCAACCGCATGAATGGTAGACACCAGATGATCGAGGTCGTGAATACGATCCTTTAACAGGTATCCACGCCCAGATGCCCCTTTCTCCAGTAGCTCGGTTGCATACTGTGAGCTGCCATGTTGGCTCAGCACGATTACGCCTATATCCGGATGGCTCTGGCGCAGATGTTCTGCTACTCGCATGCCCTCATCCGTTTGCGTAGGCGGCATGCGGATGTCTGTCATGACAACCTGTGGTGGATTTGCTTCTACCGCTGCAAGCAGCGCGGTTGGGTCAGCATAAAGCCCGACTACACGAACTCTTGGAGACTGGGCAAGAATCTGCGACAAGCCCTCGCGAATAAGGTAGCTATCGTCGGCAATTGCCACGCTGATAGGAGGTGCCGAAAAAGTGACATTGTCAGAACTGTGCATCGCGTTCATGAAGTTAAACGACCAGTATTATTGTAGGTATTTGGTTGATCCTATCAGATGCCTGAAGATGCTCTATGAAAAGCATAATGTCTGCTTTTTTCCCGCATCTTCCTGTCACGGCCGGCAGAGAGCGGCCAGAAGCGGAACTTGCTGAAAGCGCCTTAACTACGTCAAATTGACCAGACGCCATCAATGATGAACGCTAAGCAGCGCCAGCAAGATCCCGACGCTAAGTCAAATGCTAGAGCCGGAATAGCAATTGGATCTCAACCTATCTGCGGTGATTTCAAAGTGCCACCCTTCGTGATAAAAGCGATTGGACCACTACGCGATCCCAAGGAAGGCATATGGCACTTAGATTCCCCAACCACCCTTACTACATTCCGATCATTAAGTGGCAGTCCTGGGAGCAGAGAGCTCTGCTTCAGACTCGGGGAGACGTTAAGCCCTACGTTCGCCCCTGCATCGAGGTCCGTCACTCGAATCAACACAGCAGCCTGGTAGGGAATTTCCAAACAGCTTGGGGAGCCCCTGCATTGGTAGATTATGCGAATCCCGAAGGGCGGCTCGTTGGCATTCGTCCTTTAGAATTTGAGGCGTTCCTTCAGATCGCAAAAGCTAACGGCTTTCCAACTCTTCCAGTTATCAATCCGTTAGATGCCCCTCTGCTACGCCCTGCGCTACTTGGTCTAGTGCAATCCTTCCCTGAGATTTTCCTACGCTTACGTATCAGTGGATTAACAGTTAATGCTGAGCACTACACCCAGACGATGATGGCCGCACAGGTACTATCAAGGCCTGGCAACCGTATTCATCTTATGGTCGATCTAGGTGTTACTCCCGCTTGGGAAGCCGCAGAGGTACCCGCCTTTACAGGCATGATGGCGGCGTTCAAGAACGCAGGGTTTTCCCAAATTCATGTGGCATCAGGTGCGTTCCCCGAGAGTCTTGCGGCCGTAAAAACGGTAGCTAACTTGCCACGCCGAGACTGGTCTCTATGGGCCGCGCTGAATACCAACGCTCCCGGACTGCTTCTCGGATATTCAGACTATGGGACGATATCTCCGCGCTGGACTGAGGAGACACTAACTCGCCGCGGCGGCCGTGTTGCCATTCGCTATGCAAGGAACCTTGACTGGTTGGTGTTGCGAGCTGACGGAAGCAAGTCAGAGCATTCAGTTGCTATCTCGACTTTGATGGTGACCGTGCATGCAGCCTCCTTCAAAGGCCGAGAGTATTCCTATGGGGACGAATTAATTGCAGATCGAGCGAATCCGGCAATCAAAAAGAAGAATGCAGGCCTCTTCCACTTCACTGAAGGTTGGTGTCATCACCTTGCGACGGTGATTAAGGAACAGTACTAGGCCGGGCAGGCTGAAAATTGAGGTGTAGCTTCCTCGACCCGTTTGAGGAGGTAGTCCCGAACATTGTTCTTGAGCTCGGGAAGTGTGAGCAGCTCTGCGATATATGCCTGAATGAGATATAGGCTCTTGCTCTTCCAGCCTCGAACCTTACCCATTTCGGTCAAGAGGTGAAGCGCCTCGTCTCGCTTGAGTAGGGAGGCAAGCACCTCAGGTTCGTGGCGCTTATTAGGTCTTGCGGCCCGAACATGCTTAAACCCCGCCTCAGGCACCTCAGGGACAAGGATGATCCCCCACCACGGCGGCAACAAGGGAAGCGCGTTTTTCAGATGGCATTCCGCAGTCACTAACGTGATGCGATCAAAAACTCGAGCGTAACGGGATCCTTGACCGATAAGGCGCTTCAAGGAGTCGGCCTCACTCTTAATCTCATAGCAATGCATATCGTAGATGTGGACAAGGTCTGCACGAACCTCACCGCCACTAAGCTGTAGCTCCTCCAGGAACAAGCCAGGGTGGATACCCAACGAGGTATCCAAGTAGTGAGTGAGTGCTCGTTTGATCTCCGCTTCGCGCATTATCCAATTCTCGATGGCCGCCGGCGTCCTGCCGGACAGCTAGTCAGTTTATCTCATACGGCGATGGGTGGCTTGGGTAATGCCACCGACCACCAAAACCATGCATTTATGCTATTTTATACTTTATGAAATGCATGAAAAGCAAAACCAAAATCGTCGCAGAGCTCCTCGCTTTCTTTGCGTCCCACGGACAAAGGACGAGCACCTCAATAGCGAATGCCTCTGGATTAGGCCAGCCACAGATTCACCGCAACCTTTTTGGCAAGCCGAAGCGGGTTACAAAGACTCACCGGGAATTATGCATTTATGCAAAAATCTCGCTAGAGCTGGAATTGCCTGACCCTCGGACTTCAGATGTCTTGATGGATAGTTTGGCAAACGTGTGGGATGGCAGTGAGGAGCACGCTCGTCGCCTTGCTGAACTGCTCTTTGCCCACCGAAGGGCCTGCATGTGAAAATGATGCTGGAATCTAATGTTATGGGAGGGTGCTATGCATGACGCAACGACTCCAATAACAGTGAAGTCCGCCTTCGAAAGTCTTAAGGCTGCAGGATATCCGCGCCCTTATGTTGAGAGACTATTGCCCGATTGGTGGGATCACAGCCTCTTCAAGACCAGCGCTGGAGCCTTCCAATTTGCACTGTTGCTTAAGCAACGCTTGGGCTTGGTTGTAAATTTTGCCCAAGACGGCAGTCTTGCAATCGACGCGGCTACGCCCAACGCTCGATTCAAGCGAAGAAGAGGTACAGAGGAAGGGGCGCTAAACATAGCGGCCAGCCTTGGCATGGCGTTGGCTCGACTTTCAATTTTCAGTGCCGGAGCCCCATACAGCCCCTTACCCCCTGACCCGAATTATATCGGGCACCTAGTTCGCCAGATCTCGGGTACGAATAGCGTAGGTTTTGAAGGGCTTCTGGCGCTTTGCTGGGCTCAGGGCATTCCTGTGTTGTTTCTCAAGGATTTGCCCAAAACGTCGAAGCGGATGACAGGTATGGCCGTTAGCGTTCAAGGCAGACCCGCAATTGTTTTAGGATTTAATAGCCCCCAGCACGCTCGACAGTTGTTCGTCCTAGCACATGAACTCGCTCATATCGTATGCGGCCACGTCGGTGAAAATGGTGTTCTCATAGACGAGGACATTGCCGAAGTCACCGATGCCTTGGCCGGGAGTGACGCCACCAGGAAGGATGCGGAGGAGAAAGAGGCTGACTCTTTCGCTCTCGCACTTTTGAGGAACGGGCATACAAACGTGCTTAAAGCTATCGGACGACCAGACTCCGCAGCAGTACTAGCCTCGAATGCTGTCATAGCTGGAGAACAACTTGGAGTCGACCCCGGCCACCTAATTCTTTCCTACGCCAGAGAGAATGACGATTGGGCCCGAGCAAATCAGGCCTTGGGTTATATCGCAGACCCCAGAGGGGCGATCGAGGTGCTTAATCAGTGGTTCATGCAAAGTACCGATCTCGGAGCTCTTAGCGACGAGAATCGGGAGCACGTGCTAGCTATCCAAGGCTTCGGGTCAGTCACACGTGTACCTACTTGATAGCGACGCAGCCAAGTCCCTTTGTCAGTACTTGCTTCTAGACGAGCTTGCGCTCGCTCTTGAGTGCCCGCTCAGCGACTTCGCGATACTTCCACAGCTTCGTTTTCAGCTCAGGCTTAACAAACCCGACGCCGCCCTAAAGAAATTGGGATCACAAGACGCTGTTGTGACGGCTCAGCGGCTCGTCGAGGCTGCGACAGAGGTCCAAGTAGTCACCGACTCGGCTAATACGATCCTCGAGCTAAATCGGCCGGATATCGACAGCGGAGAAGCGATCTTGTTTGCGGCCGTAAGCCAAGACGAAGACGACGCCCTCATCACCGGCGATAAACGAGCCCTTATCGCCCTCTCTGAGATATCAGAAGTACCCATCGTAGATAGCCTCTGGGAAAAGATCATTACCCTTGAGGAAGCAATTTATTTGATTGTGCAGCGTTCGGGTTTCGACCTGGTTTCGCAAAGGATTCGGGCGAGACCCGACGTGAACGTGGCCCTCAGCGTAATTTTTGGTAGAGCTAACCCAAACAAAATCGGAGAGGTCCTCGAAGGACTCAACAGCTATATGAATCACCTTCAGTCGATCTCGCAGGGTAAATACCTGCTCCCGTACTGAAAGCCCCCAATTCCCTGGACGCTTTAGAGCGCACCCGGCTGGCCGACAGCTGCCGGTCATGAAGGGCAGAAATCGGCCAATAGCTGCCCGTCGTGGTCGTCGGTTTCGGCCGAGGCTGTGTAAAAATACTTTTGAGCAGACGCAGTCGTCGAAATCGACGCAGAAATCACGCCTCTACGAAAATTCTAGCTCTTGGAATGGCCGAACTAGCGCAGATTTAACGTAGGAACCTGACCAACTCCGCGCCGCCGACGCAGAGGTGAAACGCCGAGAGGCAGTAGGGTGGCCCCTCGACTCAAGTCTGTGCAGTTGCTCACCAGCTACTGCGCCTGACGAATCATATCGGCGGCTTTCTCGGCAATCATGATGGTCGGTGCATTGGTGTTGCCGCCAGTCACTGTCGGCATGATCGAGGCGTCCACCACCCGCAACCCCTCAAGCCCGTGTACACGCAATTGCGCATCGACCACGGCCAACGCATCAGAGGCCGGCCCCATCTTGCAGGTACTGGTCGGGTGGTACTGGGTGTCGGCCCGCGCCCGGATATCGGCAATAATGCCTGCCGTGTCATCGCGCTGGACGGGATAGAGCATCTTGCCGCGCCACGGTTGCAGCGGGCTGCTTTGCAGAATGTCCATCTGCAACTGCACACCCTTGACCAACAGCTCGAGGTCGCGTGGATCGGCAAGAAAATTGGGGTCGATCTTCGGTGGCACTCGCGGGTCGGCGCTGGCCAGTTTGACCGTGCCACGGCTGTAGGGGCGCAGCACTTCAACATGGCAGGAAAAGCCGTGCCTGGTGTGCATTTTGCGACCGTGATCATCAACCAGCGCCACCACAAAAACCAGTTGCAAGTCAGGTGCTTGCACCTCGGTTGAGGAGCGTACAAAAGCCCCGGCTTCGGCGATCGAACTAGTGATCATGCCGGTACGCTGCTTGCGCCATTCGAACACCCCCTTGGCCATTTTTATAGCGCCATTCAAGGACAATCCGAAGGTCTGGCTGTCGCTGGCACTGATGTAGCTCTGCACGTGATCGATGTGATCTTGCAGGTTTTCGCCGACGCCAGGCAGGTCGTGTACCACGGGTATGCCCACCGCCTGCAAGTCCTTGGCCGGGCCTATACCCGAGAGCAGGAGCAGCTGCGGCGAACCAAAGGTGCCTGCACTGAGGATGACTTCACGACGCGCCCGGACTTCCTTAGCTTCACTGCCCTGGTAATAGGCAATGCCACAGGCGCGCTTGCCTTGCATGATGATCTTGGCCGACAGCGCATGGGTCTTCACACATAGATTGGGGCGCGACAGGTTAGGCGTCAGATAAGCCTTGGCTGCACTGCAGCGCTCGCCATTTTTCTGCGTTACCTGGTACATGAACGAACCGAATTGATCGACGCCGTTGTAGTCGCGGGTGGTCGGTATGCCATTGAGCACTGCGGCATCGATAAACGCCTTGCTCAGCTCACTTGGCGTGCGCAGTTCGGCAACGTTCAGCGGGCCACCCGCGCCGTGGTATTCGCTGGCGCCGTGGGTCTCGTTGTTTTCCGCACGTTTGAAGTACGGCAACACATCCTCATACGACCAACCAGGATTGCCCAGGCTGGCCCAATGGTCGTAGTCCCAGCGGTTACCGCGCACATAGAGCATGGCGTTGATGGAGCTAGAACCACCCAGCGTCTTGCCACGCGGCTGGTAACGCTTGCGGTTGTCCATGTGCTGCTGCGGGACGGTGTCGAATGCCCAGTTGTTGTAAGAGGTTGCCACCATGCCAACGAAGCCGGCCGGGGCGTGAATCAACACGCTCTTATCCGGCCCGCCGGATTCCAGCAAACAGACAGACACACTGGGGTCTTCGCTCAGGCGACTGGCCAATACACAGCCTGCCGAACCGGCACCGACAATGACGTAATCAAACTCTTCGTACTGCATTCTGATGGCTCTCGCTTCTTGTACTTTTTATGGCGGATTTCAATCAGCGCCGCTTCTAATGGGCCGTTGTGCCCGATGCGTGGTTCTCTAGGCTGTGGTGCCTGCGAATGAGCACTCCACTGCGCCGTGCTCGCCCATCACCATGCGCACGTGATCGCCAGGACCGACGTCGAGCATCGGCGCCAGCGCTCCGGTCAACAGCACATCTCCGGCACGTAATGGCTGGCCGCGCCGGGCCAGCTTGCGCACCAGCCAAAGGCCGGTGGCGAGGCAGTCATGCAGCGCTACGCTGGTGTCGAGCAGCACCGGCTGGGCATTTTTATGCAGGCTGATCAGCAGGTTTGGCGTAGGCAGTTGCGCCAGCGGCACGGGCTGATCACCCAACACATAAAGCCCGGATGAAATGTTGTCAGCGACCGCATCCATCAAGGTCAACTGCCAGCCGATGATGGCCGAGTCGTTGATTTCCAGTGCCGGCACCGCACCCGCAATACAGGCCAGAAACTGCTCATGGCTGATCTCGCCAGCCGGCAGATCGTGGCCGAGCACCAATGCCAGCTCGATCTCGACTTTCGGTTGCAGCAGGCGCTCCCAGGCGATGGCTTCACCTGAGAGGCACGCCGTGTCCGCGAACAGCCGCCCATACACCGGCTCGTCGACCTTGAGCGCTGCACGCAGGGCCGCCGAGGTCAGCCCAGCCTTGGCCCCGCAAAGACGGCGGCCTTGAGCCAACGCCTGCTGCATGCCAGCGGCTTGCACGGCATAGGCTTCATCCAGGTTGGCCAGGGCGAAAGTTTCGCTAACCCGTGGCACGGGATGCCGCTCGAGCCGTGCCGTTGCCAGGCAGTGGGCCGCGCCGAGCAGGCGCGGTTCGGTAATTGCCACCGGCGCACTCATCGGCTGGGTACTTCGCCGATCACGGTGGTGCGGAACATTTCGCGCCGCATGCCGTGGTAGTCGGCCACTGGCATATGCCAGGTGCTGCGGTTATCCCAGATCGCCAGGGTTCCCTGACGCCAGCGCATACGGCAAGTGAAGGCTTCCGAGGTGGCCAGTTTGAACAGGTAGTCAAGCAGTGGACGCGACTCTTCCGTACGCAGGCCTTTGATGCCTGTGGTGTAGGCCGGGTTGATGAACAACACCTTTTTCCCGGTTTCCGGGTGGCGGGTTACCAACGGGTGGCTGCGCTCGTCAGCCGAGGTATCGCTACCGTAGTTGATCGCCATGTTTTCCAGCAGCGCGTTGTGCTTGGCGTTAACGCCATAGGCCATTTCCGGGCTGTGCACCGCGTCGAGGTTTTCCAGCAGCGCTTGCATCCCAGGCGATAGCCACTCATACGCCAGGGCCAGATTGGCGTAGCAGGTATCGCCGCCATAGGGAGGAATGTCGTGCCCATAGAGCAGGGTGAATGCTGGCGGGCGCTCCTGAAAGGTCCAGTCGGTATGCCAAGCACCACCGAATACGAAGGGTGCTTTTTCGGAGGCTTCCTTGACCACGTGTACCACGTGCGGATGATCGGCCATGCAGGTCACATAGGGTTCGCGGCCAAACTCACCGAGGTGCTGGGTAACCCGCTCCAGGTCAGCAACGCTCAGGGCCTGGTCGCGGATGAAGATCACCTTGTGGGCGAGCAGCGCCTGGCGCAACTCGGCAAAGCCCTCGTCGCTCAGACGCGTCAGATCAAGATTTTCGACGTCCGCACCGATGGCGCCGGTGGTCGGGGTTACACGAATGTGACTGTAACTGGCAGCACGGTTATGGCTAGGCAGGGTGTAGATGAACTCGCTCATGGCTCGCACTCTTTTGTTGTTGGAGTGCTTACAGAATGCGTGGCGGCTGCTAGGCTAGCCATGATTATTACAGCCAAAAAATGATAATTACCGCCAAGACTATTTTGAATGGAGGGTTGCCCGGTGGACTGGCGCCAAAACCGTGCCCTGACGGGCGTACGTTACCTGCTAGAAACCGCCCAGGCCGAAGGGGTGGAGGCCGCGAGCTGCCTGATAGGCAGCGCCATCTCCAGCGAAACACTGCAGCAGCGCAACGCGCAGATCGAGGCCTGGCAAGAGCTGGCGGTAATCCGCAACTTGCTCGAACACGCCGGCCGACCGGGCCTGGGATTCGCTGCCGGGCAGCGCTATCACCTGACGTCACTGGGCTTGCTCGGTTTCACCATGCTCGCCAGTCGCACGCTGGGAGAGGCGTTTGCCACCTTCAGCCGTTTTCAACTGTTAGCGCTGACGCTGTGCCCGGCGCGAATCGAAGTGGAGCGACGCGGTAGCTGGTTACTGTTCGATGCCAGCGTACTGCCGCAGGATGCTCGCGCCTTTGTTATCGAGCGCGGACTCTCCGCGTGCCTGGGCGTGGCGTGCGAGTTACTGCAGCGCCCCCTTGCCCCCTGGCTATCGAGATGACCAGCAGCGCACCTGCGGATCTCGCCGCGTTGCAGGGGGAATTTGCCTATCCGGTGCAGTTCGAGGCCGGGCGCAACGGCATCCTGTTTTCCAATGCCGACCTGACCTTCACCCTGCCGCAGGCGCACATCAGTGCCCACAGTGAGGGCGAGCAACTGTGTGAGCGGCTATGTACCGAGATCTCCCACAGCCTGGTCAAGGCGCCCACCGCGCGTTTGGTGCAACAGGTGTTGATCCGCGACTCGGCCACGCTGCTCAGCAGCCGGATGGTGGCCCAGCGCCTGGGCCTTTCCGAGCGCACCTTGTTGCGCCGTTTGGCGAGTGAAGGTCACTCGTTCCAACAGCTCAACGAGCAAATCAAGCAGCGTTTGGCCGAGCGCCTGCTGAGCGACTCGCGTCTGGACCTTACCAGCATCGCCCAACGTCTAGGCTACGCCGAGGCGGCCAGTTTTTCGCGGGCATTCAGTCGCTGGACTAACAGTCCGCCCGGAAAGTGGCGCTGCCATGCGCACCTGCGCGAAGCTTAGCGATCCATGTACAGTCGACAAACAGTTAACGTCCGCTTGGGGTCCAGGCTGTGTGAAAACGTTTTAGAGCGAGTTTGGCAGTCAGAATCGCAATCAAAATCGCGTTCCTACGCAAAGTTCAGGTCTGGCTGACCAACCAAACGCTGGCAGATTTTACGTAGCAACGCAGACTTCAAAACGACGCATGCGTTTTCACCCAGCCTGGGTCGGAAACAGCCCTTGGTGAGCGACCGCTATTGGCCGATTTCTGCCTGTCGCCACCGGCAGCAATGGCCAGCTCTCAGCCGATCATGGTTACTAAGCGTGCGGGTCAAACCCGATGCAAATCGGTAGTCAAATCGAATGCAACCGCCTGGTCAAGTGCAATGCAAATGAGTGGTCAGTACGGATGCAATAAGGTGGTCAAGTCCGTGCAATTACGCACCTACATGCCTTAGGGATGGGGCAGGATCGTCGGCGCAGTGGATCACAACCACTGGAATGGCTAGGCAGAACCTCCAGCACGGGCGGGTCACAATCACTGGAACCGGTGGGCAGCATCACTGGAATACACACATTGGCTGCGCGGAAAACTTTCTTCAGCATATCGCCTTGCCCCGTGGCTGCTTGGATGACGTGAGGACGTTGCTGCATGACAACGGGATTGAGCTGGTGCTGCACGATGAGCGCTTCGCAGGAGAGCCCATTGATGTCCGCTTTGCGGGCACGCTACGCCCGGATCAAGAGGCTGCTCTCGAAGGCATGCTGGCGCATGACGTCGGGATTCTCTGTGCACCCACGGCTTTTGGAAAAACCGTCACGGCTGCCGCGCTGATTGCCCGGCGTGGTGTGAACACGCTGGTGCTGGTGCACCGGACGGAGTTGCTCCAGCAGTGGAAGGAGCGGTTGCAGGCGTTTCTGGGTGCAGACAAAACGAAAGTCGGCACCATCGGCGGTGGTAAGACCAAGCCGACAGGCATCATCGATATTGCCGTAATGCAGTCCTTGTCGCGGCAGGGCGAAGTCAGCGAGCAGGTGAAAAACTACGGGCTAATCATCGTAGATGAGTGCCACCACCTGTCAGCCTTTTCGTTCGAGGCCCTCCTTAAATATGTGGTGGGGCTGACTGCTACACCCATACGTCGTGATGGTAAGCAGCCGATTATCTTCATGCAGTGCGGGCCCATTCGGCATACCGCGAGCCGGCCCGAGAGTGCTCCTACTAATTTGGCCGTGACTCCTCAGTGGTTGTCACGACCAATCGTCATGCCTGAAGGAGCAGGCATCCAGGATGTTTTCTTGCAGGTGTGCAACGACACGGAGCGAACAGCCAAGGTTGTTGCCGAGGTCGGAGAGGCTTTTGACCAAGGCCGGAAGATCCTGGTGCTGACAGAGCGAACGGATCACCTCAGTGCCATTGAGGAACAGCTGGTTGGCCGGGTCGAGAACCTATTCACGCTGCATGGGCGGATGTCCAAGAAGCAACGCGCTGCGCTAATTGGCGAACTGGAAGCACTGCCACCCGATGCCCCACGGGTGATCCTGGCAACCGGGAAACTGGTCGGAGAGGGGTTCGACCATCCAGCATTGGATACCTTGGTACTGGCCATGCCAGTTTCCTGGAAGGGCACTCTCCAGCAGTATGCGGGCCGCCTGCATCGGGAGCATGCAAGTAAGGCTGATGTGCGCATCATCGACTTCATTGATGCTGGACATCCTGCATTGCTCCGTATGTGGAGCAAGCGCCAAACGGGTTACAAGGCTATGGGCTATCGATTTGCTGATTCGTCCAGCTCAATGGAGCTGCTAGCAAATGGTTAACGAGTCTTCATACAGCCACCAAGCTTCCGTCTGTCGGAGGTGGAAAGTGGCTGTTTCCTACTCGGTGGATTCACCGTAATCTGGGTTCCATTGACAGGTTGTCAATCCAGGGCGTGGCTTGAGGCCTTCCTCCAGCACGTCCGCTGTCTTACCGAAATGTAGTGCTGCGACCGGCTCGTTTCAGGGGCTTACGGAAAATGCCATTTATTGCGGTAATTTCGGCGGAAAATGCCACTTTATGTGGCTCAATCATGCCAATAATGGTGCCCATTGCTTTTCGTAAGTCATTGATTTAATTGAGTTTGCCTGTGGTTCTGAATGCCAGGTTTGTCGCCCCTCGACACTTTTTGGAGGGCGCTAACGTTAATCGACCCTTACGTCAGCGTTAGTCGTCACGCTAAGTCGATGAAAAACCCCGCAGCCTTAAGTGCTGGCGGGGTTTTTTATTTCAGCTAGATAATTGGCTGAGGGGGGATGTGACAGTTAAACCAGGCATGAAACAGTGCGCCCGTTTGGCGCTCTTTACGCAGTGACAGGCGAGATTGAACTGCTGGTGTATCGCAGGGAAAGGCGCCATCGATTTTAAGATGGCTGTGCTTTCGTCGCAGAAGGAAATCTAATGCAGGGACTGCGGCGTTCACCACAACAGCCTGATGACGGGCAAATAGCAGAAAGCACTGAGGGGAGCCTTAGCTCCCCTCAAATTAGTTGCTTCATCTTTTTATTGTTGAGCGGTCTGTTGTTATTTTTGATGACCGGCTGTGCTGCTCGAGCTTTTTCTGACCTTGAGAGGCCAAGAGAAAACGTATTTTTTTGGACGCTAGTGTTGCGATTGTCACGGGGTGATCCAACCAGCTCAGCTACCTTTAGGTAGTTTTATTGTTTTATCTGGTTGCCGGGTCAAACCTGGAAAAGCCCACTTTCTCCAAAAAAATCTGTTTGCTACCGATCTGGCCTGTTGTTTTTGTTATGTCAGAGTCGAGTCGCGGTGTTGCTGGTTTTATTATTCTTGTACCAGCTATAAAGCAAAGCCTGTGCCATTTATAAAAAAGCCATATAAATCAGGCTATTAACAAAATTTGAAGGTGTACATAGGTCAATCAGTGCTCAGGGTTGTTCCTGTGCTACCCGGTGGTGTTACCTGAGGGATGAGGTATTAATCATTGTTTGTTACCTGGGGGGATCCGGCTCGTGAAGTAATGCCGGCGAGGCGTAAATTGAATGCCAGCTTTACTGCACCTGGGCTAGCAGAACGTGCCTAATTGGCTCCACCAACGGGCAGTACTGCAGTCTTACCCAATATCGCCCCGGCTGATCGCAACACAGGTTTCTATTGCCCGCGCGGGTATTGAGGAAAGTCGCTGACCTCGATGACATAGGCCTTTTTTGTCAGTGCCACTTTCAGCCGTATGCCATCGAAATATCACCAGCCCACCGCCGTACCCTGATAGCAGCGATAGCGCCAGGTAGTTGAGTTCCAGCGACTGAAATCAAAACGCTAAAGTTATAGGTCGTAATGGGCACCGGCACGGAAGACTTTGCTGAGGTGATTAGTTCTCCGCTGCAGTTAGCGAAGGCATTAGTGGGGCGAGCGAGTTTCCGTCGCGTTAACTATGGTGAATGGCTTACACGAGGTGGTGGTGTTTGCCGCTATCTGCCGTTGGCTCTCGGCACTAATCTATGTACATCCAGAGAGCGAAGGAAGCGCTCGAATTCAAGGATGATTGACCATCGCTAGGACGCACTGACAGGACGTCAAATGGTCAGGAAACAAACCCGCCTAGGCGGGTTTTTTATTGTCTGCGAAAAGACGATATTTTTTCAGTCGACTGAACAACGAGTCGGCGAAATTGCTAAAAATCAGTTGCCCTGTCGCCGTAATAACAATTGTGCTTACGGCGGCATCCCATCCGAGTTTATGCGGCAAACCCTGCAGTATCTTGCTGAGCGTGGACAGCAACCATTCCGTTCAGTGTTGATGGGCTGGCTACTTTTCAGCGTGGGAAGGTTGCCCGGACGACCTTTAGCCGCGGCACTGAAGAAATAGAAAAAGCTGGGTGATAGCGTTCGCCAGTAACTCAGCTAAAAGCTCGTCGAGCTGATGCCGAATCCGCTAATCGACGCCGACCACCTCCACTTACTGCAGCAGCTACCCATAGAGGTATCAGGTGATCGAACGTGAGGTGCGCTACTTGTAGTCGTGGCTGACTGCCGGAATCAGGTGGCGTTGACAGGCGGTCAACTCAGGCTGTGGCTTGAAGCCTGCCGCTAGCCTCCAGGCTGGGTTGCGCGCCCGAAAAGCGCCTCACGTATCCCTAGCCAGCGTTTCAGGCTGCAGGCACTCCCTAGGGCTCCGAGCTAATGGAGTCGATGCCGTAGGGCGCCTGGCTATAGATTACTCAGGCAGACGCCTGAGTTTCGAGGGGCTGGTTCTGCGTATCCAGTGAGCCGATATCACGCTGTGCCTGACTGACCCACGCAAAGGCGCGGTCGTTAAGTTCAGCGATGGCGCGCGGGCCGGTGCCTTCGGCGTACATCGGCGGGCCGATCACCACTTGGACGGTACCCGGGGTTTTGCCCCAGCCTTGCTTGGGCCAGAACTCGCCGGCGTTGTGGGCAATCGGCAGCACGGGCAGGTTAGCGTTGACCGCGAGGGAGGCGCCACCGCGGCTGAATTTGCCGATCTGGCCAGGTGGAATACGCGTGCCTTCCGGGAAGACCAATACCCAGGCACCCTGCTCCAAGCGTTCATGGCCCACTTTGGCCAGTTGCTTGAGTGCCGCCTTGGGGTTGCTACGGTCGATGGCGATGGGCTTGAGCATGGCCATCGCCCAGCCGAAGAACGGCACATACAGCAGCTCGCGTTTGACCACCTGACTCAGCGGCTCGAAGAAGCCACAGAGGAAGAAGGTCTCCCAGGTGCTCTGGTGCTTGGCCAGGATCACACAGGGCTGCTCTGGGATATTTTCCAGGCCCTTGATCTCGTAACGGATACCGACCACCACCTTGGCCAGCCAGGTGGCGCAGCGGCACCAGTTCTGCACGACGAACCGGTAGCGGGCACGAAAGGGTAAAAAGGGCGCGACAAAGACGCTGAGGCTGCACCAGAAGAAGGCGCTGAAAGACAACAACAGATAGAAGAGGAAGGTTCTGAGGGTCTGCACTGTCGACATAGGAGCTTTTACCGTCGCAGGCAGGGCCTGCTCTATAGGTGGAGAAGCTGATCGGCAACCGCCGCCAGATCATCGAATATCAGGGTGCCCGCTGGCAATCCCTGCGCCAGGGTACGCTCACCCTTGCCGGTTTTTACTAAAACTGGCTGACAGTCGACGGTTTGTGCGGCCTTCAGGTCACCGCTGCTGTCACCGACAAACCAGATACCGTTGAGTGCGACGTCATAGTACGCAGCAATCTGCTCGAGCATCCCGGGTTTCGGTTTACGGCAGGCGCAGCCCTCATCCGGGCCGTGAATGCAGTGCACGATCAGACCCAGTTCGCCGCCCTGCTCCGCCACCAGCTCGCGTAAACGGGCATGCATGGCCTCCAGTGTGGCCAGGTCGTAATAGCCGCGCGCCACCCCGGATTGATTGGTGGCAACGGCAACTGTCCAACCGGCCTGCGACAGACGCGCGATCGCCTCAATGGCGCCGGGTAAGGGAATCCATTCGTCAAGGTTTTTGATATAGGCGTCGGAGTCGTAATTGATTACGCCGTCGCGGTCGAGAATCAGCAGTTTCATGCGGTAATCCGAACCGGCTGGCGGTGATGGCCGCCACCCGGTAAAGGTGGTGATGGGTATCGCTTTGCTCAACCCATCCTACGATTTAGCAGGCGTTAGCTGAGTACCGAGATGTCAGCGACACCGAGGAACAGGCCACGTAGCTTGGCCAGCAGCGCGTAGCGGTTAGCCCGCACGGCTGGATCTTCGGCGTTGACCAGCACGGCCTCGAAGAACGCATCCACCGGCTCGCGCAAGTTCGCCAGTTGGCTCAGGGCAAGGTTGTACTGACGCGCCGCAGCCAGCGGTTGCACCGCTTGCTCAGCTTGCTGAATAGCCGCATTCAACGCGAACTCGCTGGGGTTGTCGAAGTAGTGCGCGGCGACGCTCGCCGCCACTTGCCCTTCGGCCTTGCTCAACAGGTTGGAGACGCGCTTGTTGGCGGCTGCCAAAGCAGCGGCTTGAGGCAGTGCGCGGAACGCCTGCACGGCTTGCACGCGCTGATCGAAGTCCAGCGGCGAGGTCGGGCTGACTGCACGCACAGCCTGGTACACGGCCACTTCGATGCCCTCGTCTTCATAACGCGCGCGCAGGCGGTCAAAGATAAAGTCCAGCACCTGAGAGGCCAGGCCATCGGCTTTAACTTTATCGCCAAACTGCTTGATGGCGAACGCAACGGCGTCGGCCAGGTCAAGATCCAGCTGCTTCTCGATCAGAATCCGCAACACACCCAGCGCCGCACGGCGCAAGGCATACGGGTCTTTGCTGCCGGTGGGTAGCATGCCGATGCCGAAGATCCCGACCAGGGTATCCAGCTTGTCAGCCAGGGCCACGGCAGAACCGGTGAGGGTGCTTGGCAGTTCAGCACCGGCACCGCGCGGCATGTACTGCTCGTTCAGTGCCAGGGCCACGTCTTCGGCTTCGCCGTCATGCTTGGCGTAGTAGTAACCGGCGATACCCTGCATTTCCGGGAACTCGCCCACCATCTCACTGGCCAGGTCGCACTTGCACAGCAGGCCCGCGCGGGCGGCATTCGTGGCGTTGCCAGCGGTGCGCTCGGCGATAAAACCGGCCAGGGCAGAAACCCGCTGCGCCTTGTCGAATACCGAACCCAGCTGAGCCTGGAACACCACATTGGCCAGGCGCTGGTTGAAGCTTTCCAGCTTCTGCTTCTTGTCCTGCTTGAAGAAGAACTCGGCGTCGGTCAGGCGCGGACGCACCACCTTCTCGTTGCCGGAAATGATCTGCGCCGGGTCTTTGCTCTCGACGTTGGCCACGGTGATAAAGCGTGGCAGCAGCTTGCCGTTGGCATCCAGCAGGCAGAAGTACTTCTGGTTGTCCTGCATGGTGATGATCAGTGCTTCTTGCGGCACTTCCAGGAAGCGCTCCTCGAAGGAACACACCAGCGGCACTGGCCACTCAACCAGCGCGCTGACTTCATCGAGCAGCGCGGGCGGCACAATCGCGGTGCCCTGTTGCTCGGCGGCAAGCTGGTCAATACGCGCGGCGATCTGTGCACGGCGCTCATTGAAGTCGGCAATCACATAAGCGCCGCGCAGGTCTTCGGCATAGCTGGCCGGCGTGCTGATGCGCACCTCGTGGTTGGCGTGGAAGCGATGCCCACGGGAAACCCGACCCGCTTGCTGGGCGAGGATTTCACAGTCGATCACCTCATCACCGAACAACATCACCAGCCACTGAGTTGGACGGACGAATTCGGTTTTACGAGCTCCCCAGCGCATGCGCTTAGGGATCGGCAGTTCGTTCAACGAAGTTTCGACGATGCCCGGCAGTACGCCAGCAGCGGCCTGGCCTGGAATGCTCTGGCAGAACTTCAGTTTGGGGCCGCTCTGGTCAATCTGGCTCAGCTCAACGCCGCACTTCTTGGCAAAGCCAAGGGCTGCCTGAGTTGGATTGCCTTCTTTATCGAAGGCTGCCTGCACGGGTGGGCCGTCGATGTTTTGCGTGCGATCGGCTTGCTGTTCTTCAAGCTGCTCGATCAACACGGCCAGGCGCCGCGGTGCGGCGTAATAGCGGCTGGCGCTGTAGGACAGGCCTGCGGCTTTCAGGCCTTTTTCGATACCGGCCAAAAAGGCCTCACCGAGGGTTTTCAGGGCTTTCGGCGGCAGCTCTTCGGTGCCCAGTTCTACCAGGAAATCACGGGTACTCATTCTGCTGCCTCCAGCTTGGCTAACACTTCATCACGCAGGTCAGGGGTGGCGAGCGGGAAGCCAAGTTTGCGTCGCGCTTGCAGGTAGCTCTGCGCCACCGAACGGGCCAGGGCGCGTACACGCAGGATGTACTGCTGACGCGCGGTCACCGAGATCGCCCGGCGTGCATCCAGCAAGTTAAAGGTGTGCGAGGCCTTGAGCACCATCTCGTAAGTCGGCAGCGGCAGCTCCAGCTCGATCAGGCGATTGGCTTCCGACTCATAGAAGTCGAACAGCTCAAACAGCTTCTCGACGTTGGCGTGTTCGAAGTTGTAGGTCGATTGCTCCACTTCGTTCTGATGGAACACGTCGCCATAGGTGACTTTGCCGAATTGGCCGTCGGTCCACACCAGGTCATAGACTGAGTCGACACCCTGGATGTACATGGCCAGGCGTTCCAGGCCATAGGTGATCTCGCCGGTCACCGGGTAGCACTCGATACCGCCGACTTGCTGGAAGTAGGTGAACTGGGTGACTTCCATGCCGTTCAGCCAGATTTCCCAACCCAGACCCCAGGCGCCGAGGGTTGGCGATTCCCAGTTGTCTTCGACGAAGCGGATATCGTGGACCAGCGGGTCGATGCCGATGGCTTTCAGTGAGCCAAGGTAGAGCTCCTGGAAGTTCTCCGGGTTCGGCTTCAACACCACCTGAAACTGGTAGTAGTGCTGCAGACGGTTGGGGTTTTCACCGTAGCGACCGTCGGCCGGACGGCGTGAAGGCTGCACGTAGGCGGCGTTCCAGGTCTCGGGGCCAATGGCACGCAGGAAGGTCGCGGTGTGGAAGGTGCCCGCGCCCATTTCCATGTCGTAGGGCTGCATCACTACGCAGCCCTGCTCAGCCCAGTACTGCTGCAGGGCGAGGATCAAATCTTGGAAGGTGCGCACGGCAGGCGTAGTCTGGCTCACAAATATCACCCGTACTTTGGCGGCTTCAGAAAGTCCGCGAGTATACCGAAGCTCAGGAAAACCCGCATGCCGCGCTGTTTCTGGTGCACCGATGATCCGCTGTATATCGCCTACCACGACCAGGAATGGGGCGTGCCGCAGCGCGACCCGCAGGTGCTGTTCGAGTTGTTGTTGCTGGAAGGCTTTCAGGCCGGCTTGTCGTGGATCACCGTGCTGAAGAAGCGCGAGCGTTATCGCGAGGTGTTGTTCGGCTTTGATGTGCAGCGTTTGGCGGCGCTCAGCGATGAATACATCGAAGACACGCTGATGCACGATGCTGGGATCATCCGTAATCGCCTCAAGCTTAAAGCCGCGCGGCAGAATGCCCAGGCTTGGTTAAAACTGGATGACCCGGTGGCGCTGCTTTGGTCGTTTGTCGGCGGTACACCGACGATCAATCACTTCAGCGAGCGTAGCCAGGTGCCGGCTATCACCGCCGATGCCGAGGCCATGAGCAAGGCCTTGAAGAAGGCTGGTTTCACCTTCGTCGGGCCGACCATCTGTTATGCCTACATGCAGGCCACCGGCATGGTGATGGATCACACCACCGACTGTGATCGCTATGCGGCGTTGCGCCGCGACTGAACACCGAGCCGCGTGGCCGGTTACACTAAGCGCCTTTTGATCGGCTGGAGTTGCCTGTGGAAAAGCTCAAAGGTGCCCTGGTGGTGGGCTTTCTGCGTTTATTCGCGTTACTGCCGTGGCGCGCGGTGCAGGCCGTGGGGGCGGCGATTGGTTGGCTGATGTGGAAGCTGCCCAACAGCTCGCGTGACGTGGCCAGCATCAACCTGCGCAAGTGCTTTCCTGAGCTGGACGAGGCGGCGCATCAGCGCTTGCTGCGCGACTCCTTGATGGATATCGGCCGAACCCTGACCGAAAGCGCCTGCGCTTGGATCTGGCCGGCGCAGAAGTCCATCGGTCTGGTGCGTGAAGTCGAGGGCCTGGAAGTGCTGCAACAGGCGCTGGCCAGCGGCAAAGGTGTGGTCGGCATCACCAGCCACCTGGGTAACTGGGAAGTGCTTAACCATTTCTACTGCGCGCAGTGCAAACCGATCATCTTTTTCCGGCCACCGAAGTTGAAGGCGGTTGATGAGCTGCTGCGTAAACAGCGTGTGCAGCTGGGTAACCGGGTCGCGCCGTCGACCAAGGAAGGCATCCTTAGTGTCATCAAGGAAGTGCGCAGAGGCGGTGCGGTGGGGATTCCCGCCGATCCCGAGCCGAGCCTGTCTTCTGGCGTATTTGTCCCCTTCCTCGGCACCGAGGCGCTGACCAGCAAGTTCGTGTCTGGCATGTTGAGTGGCGGCAAAGCTTGCGGGGTATTCCTGCATGCGCTGCGTCTACCCGATGGTTCGGGCTTCAAGGTGATTCTGGAGGCTGCGCCGGAGGAGATGTACAGCAGCGACACGGCCACCGCTGTTGCGGCCATGAGTGGGGTCATTGAGCGGTATGTGCGGAGCTACCCGAGCCAGTATATGTGGAGCATGAAGCGCTTTAAAAAGCGGCCGGCCGGTGAGGCTAAGTGGTATTGAGTTGAGGTGCCCAGGTGGCACCTTTTCAGTATTAATGCTTGGCGGTTTCAGGGTTTTTCGCTATTAATCGCACCACCCTTATGGAGGACGGTCAGGTTTATGCCCAGTCAGCGCCAGCATCCTCGCACCCCAATGAAGTGTCGGATCAAGATATGCCACCCGAGTTTCGGTGAAGTCGTGGCGCAGACCCGCGACCTCTCTGACGGTGGCGTCTACGTCAAACATCCTGACCTTGCGGCCCTGCCCTACGGCACGATTGTTACCGGCCAGGTGCAGGATTTGCCGATCGAGGCACCGGTGCTGCAAATGGAAGTCATGCGAGTAGACGCCGACGGCATCGGCCTGCGCTTTATCGAACGCTGACCAGCGGTCTGTTTACGCGAGGAAAACCATCCTCTCGGTCAAGAAAACGCTAGAATGCCGCGCGGCTACTCTGCCCTGCCGCGGCAATGGGTTCCCTAACCCCATCTCATTCAAAAAGGACATGACATGCCCACGGTCTCTCCGTCGATCTGGCGCCCGGCTCTGGACGGCCTGATCGTCTTTCACATGCTGATCATCATTGCCAGCAACTACCTGGTACAACTGCCCATGACCCTGTTCGGTTGGCAGACCACCTGGGGTGCGTTCAGCTTTCCGTTTATCTTCCTGGCCACTGACCTCACCGTACGTTTGCTTGGCAAAGGGCCGGCGCGGAAAGTCATCGCGCGGGTCATGCTGCCCGCCTTGCTCGCCTCGTATGCGGTGTCGGTGCTGTTCCAGAGCGGTAGCTTTGCCGGGTTTGCCGCGCTGCAGGAGTTCAACCTGTTCGTTGCGCGTATCGCCCTGGCCAGTTTCCTCGCCTATGCCCTCGGCCAACTGCTGGATATCCAGGTGTTCGACCGTTTGCGCAACTTGCGGCAATGGTGGGTCGCGCCGGCGGCCTCGACGGTACTGGGCAATCTACTGGATACCGCGGTGTTCTTTGCCATCGCCTTTTGGCACAGCAGCGACCCGTTTATGGCCGAGCACTGGGTCGAGATTGCCAGCGTGGATTATGTGATCAAGCTGGCGGTCAGCTTGCTGCTCTTCGTGCCGCTCTACGGCATGTTGCTCAACGCCATTACGCGGCTGATGGTAAGGCGCGTCGCCACAGCGAGTTAAGCGCTTGTTGCTGCCGTGCATGTCGCGGTGGCAGCGCGCATTACCTGGGTTCGGTCGCACTTTCAGGCCAATTGCCAAGCCAGCGCTGGCCAGAAACGGTTGTGGTTGGGAGTATGAGGGAAATGGCCAGGCCCGCCGTCAGCGCTAGTCGGCGGGGTGCTGTTTCGCCAGCTTGCGCAGAAACACCGTCATTTCCTTTTCCGCCTGCTTGTCACCCCGCCCTTGCGCAGCCGCCATGCCCTGCTCCCAGGCTTGGCGTGCCGCTAGCGGTTGCTCAGCGGCGAGTAGTGCTTTGCCGAGCAGCTTCCAGGCCGCCGAATACTGTGGGTCGAACTGCACGCAGCACTGTAGGTGCTGCGCCGCCCGCGAGCCGTCGCCCGCGTCCAGATAGCCCTTGCCCAAGCCGAAGCGCAGCAGGGCGTTATCCACACCCTTGGCCAGCATCTTTTCCAGCGCTTCTGTGCTCATGGCGCGCTTCCTAGAAGAAGGTCAGGCCGACTTGGAACAACCGCTCGGCATCGCGAATGTATTTTTTGTCGACCAGGAACAGGATCACATGGTCGCCGGAATTGATCACCGTGGCGTCATGGGCAATCAGCACTTCTTCATTGCGAATGATCGCGCCGATGGTGGTGCCGGGCGGCAGGTCAATGTCCTTGATTGCGCGGCCGACCACCTTGCTCGATTTGGCATCGCCATGAGCGATGGCCTCGATGGCTTCGGCTGCACCGCGGCGCAGGGAGTGCACGCTTTCGATATCGCCACGGCGGACGTGGGTCAGCAAGGTGCCGATGGTGGCCATTTGCGGGCTGATGGCGATGTCGATTTCGCCGCCTTGGACCAGGTCCACGTAGGCGGGATTGTTGATGATGGTCATCACCTTGCGCGCGCCGAGGCGCTTGGCCAGCAAGGACGACATGATGTTGGCCTCGTCGTCGTTGGTCAGCGCCAGGAACAGGTCAGCGTCGCTGATGTTTTCTTCCACCAGCAGGTCGCGGTCCGAGGCGCTGCCCTGCAGCACGATGGTGCTGTCGAGGGTTTCTGAGAGGTAGCGGCAGCGCGCCGGGTTCATCTCGATAATCTTCACCTGGTAGCGGCTCTCGATGGCTTCGGCCAAGCGCTCGCCAATATGCCCGCCGCCCGCGATGACGATCTTCTTGTAGCTGTCTTCCATGCGGCGCATTTCGCTCATCACCGCACGGATATGCGCCTTGGCGGCGATAAAGAACACTTCGTCATCGGCTTCGATCACGGTATCGCCTTTCGGCATGATCGCCCGGTTACGGCGGAAGATCGCCGCCACGCGGGTGTCGACATTGGGCATGTGTTCGCGCAACTGCCGCAGTTGCTGACCGACCAGTGGCCCGCCGTAGTAGGCCTTGACCGCGACCAGCTGTGCCTTGCCGTCGGCAAAGTCGATGACCTGCAGCGCACCGGGGTATTCGATCAGGCGCTTGATGTAATTGGTCACCACCTGCTCGGGGCTGATCAGTACGTCGACCGGAATCGACTCGTTGCAGAACAGGCCGCTGCGGGTCAGGTAGGCCGCTTCGCGCACCCGGGCAATCTTGGTCGGGGTGTGGAACAGGCTGTAGGCCACCTGGCAGGCGATCATGTTGATCTCGTCGCTGTTGGTCACCGCCACCAGCATGTCGGCATCGTCTGCACCGGCCTGGCGCAATACCGTGGGGAACGAACCCCGGCCCTGCACGGTACGGATATCCAGGCGATCGCCGAGGTCACGCAGGCGTTCACCGTCAGTGTCGACCACGGTGATGTCGTTGGCTTCGCTGGCCAGGTGTTCCGCCAAGGTGCCACCGACCTGGCCTGCACCGAGAATGATGATCTTCATGCCGTATGTTCCTCAGCTGCGCGCAGCGGCAGCGATTTTCATCAGCTTGGCATAGTAGAAGCCGTCATGGCCGTCTACTTGCGGGAATAGCTGGCGTCCGTGGGCGGTCTTGTGACCGAACGCCTCGGCAATATCCAGCTCACGCGCACCGGGGGTACGGGCGAGAAAAGCGGCAATGTTGTCGCTGTTTTCTGCCGGCATCACCGAGCAGGTCGCATAGAGCAGGATGCCGCCAACCGCCAGGGTTTGCCACAGGCTGTCCAGCAACTCGCCTTGCAACTGCGCCAGGGCGGCAATGTCGTCGGGCTGACGGGTCAGTTTGATATCCGGGTGGCGGCGGATCACCCCAGTAGCCGAGCAAGGCGCGTCGAGCAGGATGCGCTGGAACGCTTTACCGTCCCACCAGGCGTCTAAGTCGCGGCCGTCGGCGGCAATCAGCTCGGCGTCCAGGCCCAGGCGCTTGAGGTTCTCGCGCACCCGTACCAGGCGTTTTTCTTCCAGATCTACCGCGACCACGCCGGCCAGTGCCGGTTCGGCTTCGAGCAGGTGACAGGTCTTGCCGCCGGGTGCGGCGCAGGCGTCCAGCACGCGTTGGCCGGGTGCGAGGTCGAGCAACTCGGCCGCCAGTTGCGCCGCTTCGTCCTGCACACTGACGCGGCCTTCGGCAAAGCCCGGTAGCGTGGTGACATCACAGGCCTGGAGCAAGCGGATGCCGTCGCGGCTGAACGAACAAGGCTCGGCTTCGAAACCAACGCGGCGCAGTTCGGCCAAGTACTCATCGCGGCTGCCAAGGCGGCGATTGACCCGCAGAATCAGCGGCGGATGCGCGTTGTTGGCCGCGCAGATCGCTTCCCACTGCTGCGGCCATTGCGCTTTCAGGGCTTTCTGCAGCCAGCGGGGATGCGCAGTGTGCAGCACCGGGTCGCGGTCCAGGCTGGCAAGAATGCTTTCGCTGTCGCGCTGGGCATTGCGCAGTACGGCGTTGAGCAGGCCCTTGAGCGAAGGCTTCTTAAGCTTGTCGACACAGGCCACTGTCTCGCCGATGGCGGCATGGGCCGGAATACGCGTATAGAACAGCTGATACAGGCCAATCAGCAGCAACGCCTCAACGTCACGGTCGACGGCCTTGAAGGGCTTTTGCAGCAGCTGATCGGCGATTAATGCCAAGCGCGGTTGCCAGCGGGCGGTGCCAAAGGCCAGGTCCTGAGTCAGGCCACGGTCGCGCAGTTCAACTTTATCCAGCAGCGGCGGCAGGCTGCTGCCCAGCGAGGCTTTGCCATTGAGCACCACGGCCAGGGCGCGGGCGGCGGCGAGACGCGGGTTCATTGACCGAGTACCAAGCCGGCGGCGAACTGCTCGCGGCGGCTGTTGTACAGGTCACTGAAATTCAGCGCTTTGCCGCCCGGCAGTTGCAGGCGCGTCAGGCGCAGCGCACCGGTGCCGCAGGCCACGGTCAGCCCGGACTTGTCGGCGGCGAGGATGGTGCCAGGGGCGCCACTGCCCTCGCCCATCTGCGCGGCATGCACTTTCAGGGCTTCGCCATTGAGGGTGCTGTGGCAGATCGGCCATGGGTGAAAAGCCCGCACCAGGCGCTCTAATTCAACGGCTGGGCGGCTCCAGTCAATCCGCGCTTCATCTTTGTTGAGCTTGTGTGCGTAGGTGGCCAGGCTGTCGTCCTGCACCTGACCTTTCAGCGTGCCAGCGGCCAAACCACCAATGGCCTCGATAACGGCCGGTGGGCCGAGCGCGGCCAAGCGATCATGCAAGCTACCGCCGCTGTCTTCGGCGTTGATGGCGGTGCTGACTTTCAGCAGCATTGGCCCGGTGTCCAGGCCCGCCTCCATCTGCATCACGGTCACACCCGACTCGGCATCGCCGGCTTCGACCGCGCGCTGAATCGGCGCAGCCCCGCGCCAGCGCGGTAATAAGGAGGCATGACTATTAATACAACCCAGGCGCGGGATATCGAGCACCACTTGCGGCAGGATCAGGCCATAGGCGACCACCACCATCAGGTCGGGCTTGAGCGCCGCCAGTTCGGCTTGCGCCACCGGGTCGCGCAGGGTCTGCGGCTGGTACACCGGGATGGCGTGTTGCAGGGCGAGCTGTTTGACCGGGCTGGGCGTGAGTTTCTGCCCGCGACCGGCCGGGCGGTCTGGCTGGCTGTACACCGCAACGATCTGGTGGGGTGTGTCGAGCAGGGCTTTGAGGTGTTCGGCGGCGAATTCCGGGGTGCCGGCAAAGACAATACGCAAAGACTCAGACATGGATTCTCACTGCTAAAAAGAAAAAGGCTTGCCGCAGCAAGCCTTTGTAAAGGTGTGGATCAAGCCTGCTGGCGATGTTGCTTTTCCAGCTTCTTCTTGATGCGGTCGCGTTTGAGATTAGACAGGTAATCGACAAACAGCTTGCCGTTGAGGTGATCACACTCATGCTGGATACACACGGCCAGCAGGCCTTCGGCGATCAGCTCGTAGGGCTGGCCATCACGGTCCAGCGCCTTGATCTTGACCTTTTGCGGGCGGTCGACGTTCTCGTAGAACCCCGGCACCGACAGGCAACCTTCCTGGTACTGATCCATTTCTTCGGTCAGCGGTTCGAACTCGGGGTTGATAAACACCCGCGGCTCGGACTTGTCTTCAGACAGGTCCATCACCACCAGGCGTTTATGCACGTTGACCTGGGTCGCTGCCAGGCCAATACCGGGCGCGTCATACATGGTTTCAAACATGTCATCGATCAGCTGACGCAAGGCGTCGTCGACCACGTCCACCGGCTTGGCGATGGTGCGCAGGCGCGGATCGGGAAATTCGAGGATATTCAGGATCGCCATATGCGTTTGTGATGCACTTGTGGAATAAAGTCAAAATCCGCTGCTAAGATGATGAGCAGCATTGAAAAACGGCTTCACGCCGCAGCACGACTGGGTTTTGTCGCGGCGCTAGGGCGCTCCACGTGAAGGCACATAATAAAGGGATTCACCGCATGAGGAAATCACTACTCGCCCTGCTGCTGGTTGCGGCAAGTGGCTTGGCCCAGGCCGCCGTGCAACTCAAGGACGGTCACCCAGACCGTTATACCGTGGTCAAGGGCGATACCCTCTGGGATATTTCCGGGAAATTCCTTAGCCAACCATGGAAATGGCCAGAAATCTGGCACGCCAACCCACAGGTAGAAAATCCTCATCTGATCTATCCGGGCGACCAACTCACCCTGGTATATGTTGATGGCCAACCGCGCCTGATGCTTAACCGTGGCGAGTCGCGTGGCACCATCAAACTGTCGCCGCAGATCCGCAGCACGCCGATGGCTGAAGCCATTCCGGCCATTCCGCTGGAGGCGATCAACAGCTTCCTGCTAAGCAACCGCATTGTGGATAAGCCCGAGCAGTTTTTGGGTGCGCCGTATATCGTCGCCGGCAACGCCGAGCGCGTCGTCAGCGGTGCTGGTGACCGTGTGTATGCCCGTGGCAGCTTTGATCAAGCCGCGCCGGCCTACGGCATTTTCCGTCAAGGCAAAACCTATACAGACCCTGAGACCAAGGAATTTCTTGGGATCAACGCCGACGACATCGGCTCCGGGCAAATTGTTGCCGAGGAAGGCGATGTCGGCACGATGGAACTCACCCGCTCGACCCAGGAAGTGCGCCTTGGCGACCGCCTGTTCGCCACCGAAGAGCGTGCGATCAACTCGACCTTTATGCCGAGTGAGCCAGAGGGTGAAGTCAACGGGGTGATCCTCGATGTGCCGCGCGGTGTGACCCAGATTGGTCAGTTCGATGTGGTGACCATCAACAAAGGCGCACGTGACGGTCTGAAAGAAGGCAACGTGCTGGCGATCTACAAAACCGGCGAAACCGTGCGTGACCGCATAACCGGTGACTCGGTGAAAATTCCGGATGAGCGTTCAGGCTTGCTGATGGTGTTCCGCATCTACGACAAGCTCAGCTATGGCCTGGTGCTGGGCGCTTCTCGCTCGCTTGAGCTGATGGACAAAGTGCGTAACCCGTAACACCGAAAGCCTCGCAGATGCGGGGCTTTTTATGGCGTGCCAGCTCTGGCCGCCTGACCTGAATCTGCCGCCCACGCGGCGCGACCGATCAAGGATGATCCCGATGTCGCCACCTGCCCTTATTTCCCCCGCCGAACTTGAAGCCCGTCTGCGCCTGCATTGCTTGCCGGAGCTGGGCCCCCGCCGTTTTCGCAAACTCCTCAGTGCCTTCGACAGTGCGTCTGCCGCGCTCAGCGCACCGGCCAGCGCCTGGCGCTCATTGGGTTTGCCGCAGGCCTGCAGTGAGGCGCGGCGCAGTTCAGAGGTACGTGAGCGCGCCGCACGCAGTCTGGCCTGGCTGGAGGGCGAGACGCAGCACCTGCTGATGTGGGACGACCCTATTTATCCCGGTTTGCTGGGCGAACTGACGGATGCCCCGCCGCTGTTGTTTGTGCAGGGCGACCCGACGCTGCTGGAACAGCCGCAACTGGCCATGGTCGGTAGCCGGCGTGCATCGCGGCCTGGGCTGGATACCGCGCACAGCTTTGCTCGCAGCCTGGCCGGCGGCGGCTTTGTGATAACCAGTGGCTTGGCGCTGGGCATTGACGGCGCGGCCCATCAAGGCGCACTCGACGCCCGCGGCAAGACGGTGGCGGTACTGGGTACCGGTTTGCAGTGTTTGTATCCGGCGCGGCACAAACAGTTGGCGGCGGCGATAGTGGCCCAGGGCGGCGCGCTGGTTTCCGAGTTGCCGTTGGACTGCCCGCCGCACGCCAGCAATTTTCCGCGGCGTAACCGCATCATCAGCGGTCTCTCCGTCGGCGTACTGGTGGTTGAGGCCAGCCCGTCCAGCGGCTCGCTGATCACGGCGCGTCTGGCGGCCGAGCAGGGCCGCGAGGTGTATGCGATTCCCGGCTCAATTCATCATCCCGGGGCGCGTGGCTGTCATCAGCTGATCCGTGAAGGCGCGACCTTGGTTGAAAGCATCGAGGATATTTTGCAGGCTTTGCGCGGCTGGCAGGCACAGCCGCCAATGAGCGCGGTGGATAAAGCGGAGCCTTTTAGTCATCCATTACTGGCCCTGTTGCACGCCGCTCCGCATAGCAGCGAGGCGTTGGTGGTGGCCAGTGGTCTGCCGTTGGCCGCGGTTTTAGCCGCGCTGACGGAGTTGGAATTGGAAGGCCGAGTGGTGTGTGAAAATGGCCACTGGGTAGCTCGCGGGCCTTAATCGGCTGCAAGACAATGCGGCATGTTTGATCGGCTACCGCCTTAAACACTGCTGGCCAGCGCACTTTTGCTTGGCTTGGCTCTGGCGCGCGAGACCTTGTATAGGCTCTTGGCTTGGATACACTGCCCGTTAGACCTTAGTGGAGAGCAGTCAATGGTCAGCAACTGGCAAATACAACAGGCCGCACTGGTTGTGCGCAATGGCGGGGTGATTGCCTATCCGACTGAAGCGGTATGGGGCCTGGGCTGTGACCCTTGGCATGCCGAAGCCGTGGAGCGCTTGTTGGCGTTGAAGGATCGGCCCATGCACAAGGGGCTTATTTTGGTCGCTGGCGATATCGAGCAGTTCAACTTCCTCCTCGAAGACCTGCCGGAAATCTGGCTGGCGCGCTTGGCCGGTAGCTGGCCGGGGCCCAACACCTGGCTGGTGCCGCATCAGAATCGCTTACCCGAGTGGATCAGCGGCCAGCACAACAGCGTGGCCCTGCGCGTCAGCGACCATCCGCAGGTCCGTGCGCTTTGCCGTCTGACCGGGCCACTGGTTTCAACGTCAGCCAATCCCGCGGGCCGACCGTCCGCGCGCTCGCGCCTAAGGGTCGAGCAGTATTTCCCCGGTCAGCTGGATGCTGTGCTTGGCGGGGCTTTAGGCGGGCGCAAGAACCCCAGCCTGATCCGTGACCTGATCACTGGGGATGTGATCAGACCGTCCTGAGGGTTTTCCGCGCGTCTGAAGGGTGGGTTACGCGACGTACGGGCACCTCACTGGATGCACGTTGTGTGGAGGCGTCACTCACCCACCCTACGGATTTTTACGGCAGCAGAATGGTCGAGCCGGTGGTCTGCCGCGCGCTCAGGGCGGTTTGCGCCACTGCTGCATCCTTGAGGGCATAGCGGTTGCTGATGTCCACGTGCAGCTTGCCGCTTTCGATCATGGCAAACAGCTCGTCGGCCATGCTTTGTAGGCGTGCCGGCGTATCGGCATAGCCCGCCAGCGTCGGTCGGGTAACGAACAGTGAGCCCTTCTGCGCGAGGATGCCCAGGTTGACCCCCGTCACCGCGCCAGAGGCATTGCCGAAGCTGACCAGCAAACCGCGTGGGGCCACGCAGTCCAGCGAGGTTTCCCAGGTGTCCTTGCCAACACCGTCGTAAACCACCGGGCACTTCTGGCCGTCGGTTAGTTCCAGTACACGCTGGGCGACATTTTCATGGCTGTAATCGATGGTTGCCCAGGCGCCTTGCGCCTTGGCCCGCGCGGCTTTCTCGGCCGAGCTAACGGTGCCGATCAACTTGACGTCCAGCGCCTTGGCCCATTGGCAAGCGAGGGAACCGACCCCGCCGGCGGCGGCATGGAACAGGATGGTTTCGCCACCCTGCAGGGCAAACGTCTGACGCAGCAGGTACTGCACGGTCAGGCCCTTGAGCATCACAGCTGCCGCTTGCTCGAAGCTGATCGCATCCGGCAATTTCACCAGCTTCTCGGCGGGCAATACATGCAGCTCGCTGTACGCGCCCAGCGGCCCGGTGGCGTAGGCCACGCGGTCGCCCACCTGAAAACCGCTTACAGCAGAACCCACCGCCTCGATAATCCCCGCACCCTCGGTGCCCAGGCCGCTTGGCAGGCTGGGCGGTGCATACAGGCCGCTGCGGAAATAGGTGTCGATAAAATTCAGGCCAATCGCCTGGTTGTGCACGCGGACTTCACTAGGGCCTGGTGCGGCAGGGGTGTAGTCGCTGTATTCGAGAACTTCCGGGCCGCCGTGGTGGCTGAACTGGATACGCTTGGCCATGCCGGTCTCCTGACGCTAGATAAGGGTGTGCTATCCAATCCTCTCCATTGACCCGCGTCAACTGCGAGGTGGCGAATGCAAATGTTATGCTTGCCGCCGATTTCGCCGCTCAGCCCTCTGGCTGCTGAGCCGCCTTACCTGCTTTCAAGGTGCCGCCGTGAGTGACCGTACTGAGGCCGTCAAAGCCTACCTGCTGGATCTGCAAGACCGTATCTGTAACACCCTGCAAGCCGAGGATGGCGGTGCCGAGTTCTTCGAGGATGCCTGGCAGCGCCCGGCGGGTGGCGGTGGCCGCACGCGGGTCATGGAGAATGGCGCGCTGATTGAAAAGGGCGGGGTGAACTTCTCCCATGTGTTCGGCGACAGCCTGCCGCCTTCGGCCAGCGCCCATCGCCCAGAATTGGCCGGTCGGGGGTTTGAAGCCCTCGGCGTGTCGTTGGTGATTCACCCGGAAAACCCCTACGTGCCAACGTCCCACGCCAACGTGCGCTTCTTCAGCGCCGAGAAAGAGGGCGAAGAGCCAGTCTGGTGGTTCGGTGGCGGTTTCGACCTGACCCCGTATTACGGCAATGAAGAAGATTGTGCGCATTGGCACCAGGTGGCTCATGACGCCTGCGCGCCCTTCGGTGCCGAGGTTTATCCGAAGTTCAAAGAGTGGTGTGACCGCTACTTCCACCTCAAGCACCGAGGCGAGCCGCGCGGTATTGGCGGGCTGTTCTTCGATGACCTCAATCAGTGGGACTTCGACACCAGCTTCGCCTTTATGCGCGCCATCGGCGATGCCTATATCGAGGCTTACCTGCCCATCGTGCAGCGCCGCAAGCTGACTCCTTATGGTGAGCGCGAGCGCGAATTCCAGGCCTTCCGCCGTGGTCGCTACGTCGAGTTCAACCTGGTGTTCGACCGTGGCACGCTCTTCGGCTTGCAGTCTGGCGGGCGCACCGAGTCGATCCTCATGTCACTGCCGCCGCATGTGCGTTGGGGCTACGACTGGAAGCCCGAGCCAGGCAGTGAAGAAGCGCGCCTGACCGAGTACTTTCTCACCGACCGCGATTGGCTGTCGGCCAAGGCGTAATGGTGTAGCCCGGATGAAATCCGGGGGAGTTCCAGTGACCGCTCCCGGATTTCATCCGGGCTACATCGGCTTTGGACTCTCGGCTTAGGCAGTGACTCTGAAATTAGAAAGGATGTTCCATGGACCGCTACGGTGTATTCGGTAACCCCATCGTCCATAGCAAATCGCCGCTGATCCATCGCCTGTTTGCCGAGCAGAGCGGTGAGCAGCTGAGCTATGAGGCCTTACTGGCGCCGCTGGAGGATTTCCCCGGCTATGCCCGCGCTTTCTTCGAGCATGGTTTGGGTGCCAATGTCACCGTACCGTTCAAGGAACAGGCGTTTGCCCTGGCCGATCAGCTCAGCGCCCGTGCCCGCCGCGCCGGTGCAGTGAATACCCTGAAGAAGCTGGACGACGGCAGCCTGCTCGGTGATAACACCGACGGCGCGGGCCTGGTGCGTGATCTGACGGTGAATGCCGGGGTGCCGCTCAAAGGTAAACGCATCCTCCTGCTCGGCGCGGGCGGTGCGGTACGCGGGGTGCTGGAACCGTTGCTGGCCGAACAGCCGGCGGCGCTGGTGATTGCCAACCGTACGGTGGAAAAGGCCGAGCAATTAGCCCGTGAATTCGCCGACTTGGGGCCGGTGGTCGCCAGCGGTTATGACTGGATCGATGCGCCGGTCGACCTGATTATCAACGGCACCTCGGCCAGCCTGGCGGGTGATGTACCGCCGATTGCGCCGAGCCTGATCCAGCCGGGGCATACCCTGTGTTACGACATGATGTACGGCAAGGCGCTGACGGCCTTCAACCGTTGGGCCGCCGAACAGGGCGCGGCACGCACCCTGGATGGTTTGGGCATGTTGGTCGAGCAGGCGGCTGAGGCCTTTACCCTGTGGCGCGATATACGCCCGGCCAGCGCTCCGGTATTGGCTGAGTTACGCCGTTTGTTGGCCGAGGGTTAAGCGCTTATGCGACTGAGCGCGGAGCAGTTGGCGCAGATCAGCGCGCTGACGGTGCGGCACTATCAGGACTGCGCCGAAGACTTTCGTGAGGGCACCCGCGAGCACGATGTCAGCCAGAACATCGCCGCCCTGCTCGCGCCCATTGAAGCGACTGCGCCCTACCAGATTCTCGATTTCGGCTGCGGCCCCGGGCGCGATCTGCGCACCTTCAGCGCCATGGGCCACACCGCCGTTGGTCTGGACGGCTGCCCGCGTTTTGTCGAAATGGCCCGCGCGGACAGTGGCTGCGAAGCCTGGCAGCAGGACTTTCTCGCCCTCGATCTGCCGCCCGAGCGCTTTGACGGCGTGTTCGCCAATGCCGTGCTGTTCCATATTCCCAGTCAGGAATTGCCACGGGTGCTGGCGCAGTTGCATGCCACGCTCAAACCGGGCGGCGTGTTGTTCAGCTCCAACCCCCGTGGCGATAATCAGGAAGGCTGGCAGGGTGACCGCTACGCTGCCTATTACGACCTGAGCACCTGGCGCGCGTTGTTAACCGCCGCGGGTTTTAGCGAACTGCAGCATTACTACCGCCCAGCCGGCTTGCCGCGCGAACAGCAACCTTGGCTAGCCAGTGTCTGGCGCCGAATCGACTAAGCCATGGGCAATGCTTGGTCGTTCGCCGCACGGCGTTGAAGCCTGAGGTTGCCGCCTGGTTTCAACAAAACGGTTGCGTCGACATCCCAACCCTTACGGCATTTCCCTCCGTCTGCTTATGCGTAGGCGTGCAGCCAGCACGAATAAGTTTCGCCTATCGCTATGTTCTCTTGTATATAACGCTAATTGTTGCGGCATTGCTGCTATCACGTCACCCCTAGGAGTCGGTATGAGGTCTGGCATTTTGCACACGCTGTGTCCGCTATTCGCGGCGCTGGCATTCACCGGTAACGTCCTGGCTGAGCAGGTACAGGTGGCGGTTGCGGCTAACTTCACCGCACCGTTACAGGCCATTGCCCGGGCGTTTGAGAGCGATAGCGGGCACAGTGTGATCGCCTCTTTTGGGGCCACCGGCCAGCTGTATGCGCAGATCCGCAATGGCGCACCGTTCGAGGTGTTCTTCAGTGCCGATGAACGCACGGCGGCCAAGTTGGAGCGTGAAGGCCTGGGGGTCAGCGGCTCGCGTTTTACCTACGCGGTCGGCCGTTTGGTGTTGTGGTCGGCTCAGCCAGGCTATCTGGATGGCAGTGACGCTGTGCTCAAGGCCAGCTCGTTCAGGCACTTGGCGATGGCCAATCCGCAGGCTGCGCCTTATGGCCTGGCTGCCAGCCAGGTGCTGGAGGCGTTAGGTTTGAGCGCAACGCTGAAAGACAAACTGGTTGAGGGGCAGAGCATCACTCAAACGCATCAGTTCATTGCCACCGGGAATGCTGAGCTGGGTTTTGTCGCCCTGTCACAGGTGTACAAGGATGGCCAGCTCAGCAGCGGATCGGCCTGGCGGGTGCCGGCGGAGCTGCATACACCCATCAAGCAGGATGCGTTGATCCTTAAAAAAGGCCAACACAACCCTGCTGCGCTGGCCTTTACCGAGTACCTCAAAGGCGAAAAAGCGGCCGCGATTATCCAGTCTTACGGCTATCAGCGTTAAAGGGATGTGCTGATGCCTCTGACTAACGCTGATTTTGCTGCGGTATTGCTGACGCTTGAGCTGGCCGCGCTGACCACGGTATTGCTGCTTCTGATCGGTACGCCGATTGCCTGGTGGTTGGCGCGTACCGACTCGCGCTGGAAGCAGCCGATTGTCGCCATCGTCGCCCTGCCGCTGGTGCTGCCGCCCACGGTGATCGGTTTCTACCTATTGGTGAGCATGGGTCCGCACGGCGTTATCGGTCAGCTAACGCAGAGCCTCGGGTTGGGCACCCTGACGTTTACCTTTACCGGGCTGCTGATTGGCTCGGTGTTCTATTCCCTGCCCTTTGTCGTACAGCCGCTGCAGAACGCCTTTGAGGCAATTGGTCGGGCGCCGCTGGAGGCCGCCGCCACGCTGCGTGCTGGGCCGTGGGATGCTTTTTTTACGGTGGTGCTGCCGTTGGCCAAACCGGGTTTTGTGACCGCCTCCATTCTCGGCTTCGCCCATACCGTTGGTGAGTTCGGTGTGGTGCTGATGATTGGCGGCAATATCCCCGGCAAGACCCAGGTGGCGTCTGTGCAGATCTACAACCACGTGGAAAGCATGAATTACGCCCAGGCCCATTGGTTGGCCGGCGGGATGGTGCTGTTTTCCTTTATCGTGCTGCTGGCCCTGTATTCCGGGCGAAGCAGCCAGCGGGTGTGGCAATGATCTGGCCGTTGCAGCGGCGCAATGTGCCGACGCCGACGCTTGGCGGCGCGGGCGAAATCCAGGCGCGCTTCAAGGTTGAGCATGCTGGCTTCACTTTGGATGTCGATCTCAGCCTGCCCGGTCGTGGGGTCAGTGCTTTGTTCGGCCACTCGGGCTCAGGCAAGACCAGTTGCCTGCGCTGTTTTGCCGGGCTGGATCGGCCCAGCGAGGGCTATCTGCAGGTCAATGGCGAGGTGTGGCAAGGCAGTGCCCAAGGCCTCTTCGTGCCAGCCCACAAACGCGCCGTGGGTTACGTGTTTCAGGGCGCCAATCTGTTTGCTCATCTGTCGGTGCGGCGCAACCTGGAGTACGGGCTTAAACGTATTCCTGCAGCGCAGCGGCGTATTGCTCTGGAGCAGGCAGTGGAGTTACTGGGTATTGGCCATTTGCTGCAGCGTTTGCCGGGCAAGCTATCCGGTGGCGAGCAGCAGCGCGTCGGCATCGCCCGTGCCCTACTGACCAGCCCGCGGATGCTGTTACTGGATGAGCCACTGGCTGCCCTCGACCTCAAGCGCAAACAGGAAGTGCTGCCCTATCTGGAGCGCCTGCACAGTGAGCTGCAGATGCCCATTATCTATGTCAGTCATTCACCCGATGAAGTCGCGCGCCTGGCCGATCATCTGGTGTTGCTGGAAGACGGCAAGGTCAGCGCCAGCGGCCCCTTGAAGGAAACCCTGCTGCGCGCCGACCTGCCGTTTGTATTTGAGGAGGATGCCGAGGCCGTTGTGGATGCACAGGTCATGGCCCATGACCCCGCTTACGGGTTGCTCGCGGTGCAGTTGCCCGGTAGCGACATTAGCCTGCAGTTGCCCCATGGGCCGCTGCCGCAGGGTCAGTTGGTGCGGGTCAAGATCAAGGCGCGCGATGTCAGCCTGAGCCTGCAGCAGGCGCAGCACAGCAGTGTGCTCAACCTGCTACCGGCGCAGGTAGTGGACTGGATCAACGTCGCCGAACAGGCGCATGTGCTGGTGCGTGTGCAGGTAGGGCGCGAGCAACTGATGGCGCGGATCACCCGTTACTCCTTCGACCGCCTGAACATTCAGCGCGAGCAATCACTGTGGGCGCAGGTCAAGTCGGTGTCACTGCTGGGTGCCAGTTGACGGGCCGTCAGATTACAGCGCGCAGCGTATCTGGCGGATTGGCGCATCTTTCCGACGAAATCACTCTTTAGGCTGCTTTTCTGCGCTATTCAGTGCAGTACCCTGTGGCGCGCGTTTGTATTAGCTGACTCGACTCAGCGCTGCTCACAACAATAATAAGGAGCACCCCTCGTATGCGTTTTACATCGCTGTATCGCCCGCTATTGCTCGCGGTTATTGGCCTGCTGGCCGCTCTCTCACCACTGACCGCAGCTCATGCCGTGACCCCGCAAGAACAGGTGCAGGTACAGGCCAGCCGGGCCACCAGCAGCCTGATGCTGTTACGCGGTGAAGGTTTCCAAAAGAAACATCAGGATGCCCTTGAGAACGATCTGCAAGCCCTGGCGGCGGCCGTGCAAAGCTTGCCGCAAAGCAGCGATGCCCTGCGCGGCGCGCATCAGGAACTGGTGGTGCAGATTCGGCGTGGCGTGGCCTTTGGGCCGAACGAAGAAGACATGCCCTGGCGCTACCCCGAGGACCTCAGCAAAGCCCTGCTCGGCGTGCTGGAGCACAGCCGCACACTCGCCAGCCCGGACGACAGTGAACTGTCCGCCAAGCTCGAATACCTCGCGGTGCAGTATTTGAGCCGCGCCTACTTCGGCAATTTCGAAACCGCCCGTGAGCAGCCTGATACCTACCTCGGCCAGGATGAGCGCAAGATCGTGCCCTCAGTGGATGCGCAACTGGCTGCGCTGGATGGCAAGGCCGATCCGCAGGTCGGCAAGCTGAAAACCCGCTGGGATTACCTCAAGGCCGCCCTGGTTGACCTCAATAGCCAGAGCAGCGCCCTGCAGAGCGCCTCGGGCCGGCCGTTTGCGCCGATCACCGTGTATCGCCATACGCGGTCACTGACTGACCAGTGGATGGCGCTCTCCAAAGGCTGAACCGTACCGTTCGTGCTCAGGAGCTAGCGTGCTTGTCACGGATGCAGGTTGGCCCTGCGCGCTCGACGATGGCCTGCTCAACGTCTTTGCGCAGGCCCAGCAGGAAGGCGGCTTCGGCGGTGACGAACAGTGGGCCGATCACCAGGCCCATCACATCATCGACAAACGCTGGTTTGCGCCCTTCGTAGTAATGGCCGACAAACTGGATGACCCAGCCGATCACAAACAGGCCAATGCCGCTGCTGAGCCAGACTGGCGTCGATTGTAGCGCCACGCCGGCGCCCACCCACAGGCTGAGCGCCAGCAGCAGCGCCATCACCAGGCCGAAACGCCGATCCAGGCGCACGTAGAACACTCCGGCAGCCAACGTCACCAACAAGGCTGGGGACAGCCACAGCCCGAACACCTCACTGCCGGGACGGGAAAGCAGCACGGCCACGGCCAGCACAATCAGGGGAATACCGATAAAGTGGCTGAGAATGTTGCGTTGATCGCGGTGATACGCCGCGTATTGCGCCAGATGGTCGACTAGGGTTTTCATTATTATTTTCCTCACGCAGGACAGGTGCTCAGCATGAACTCGCCTACTCGCACGGCTCTGTCAGCTAGCCGACAAACTGCGAGCCACCGCTCTGTGAGCGCCCGATGAGCGCGGCGGCCTACGCTTATCAGGCGCGTCTGCGTCAGGGCCACTGGTTCAGCGCCTTGCCCATGGAGTTGCAAGAAGCCCTGTTGACGGCCGCCCAGGTGCAGCCGCTAGCCGCGGGCCAGGTGCTGTTTCGTCGTGGCGACAAGCCCTGCGGCCTGTATGCGGTGGTTGCTGGCGGTATGCGCATTGGTGCGGTCAGTGCGACCGGTAAAGAGGCGCTGCTGACCCTGGTCGAAGCGCCTTACTGGTTTGGCGAAATCTCCTTATTCGACGGCCAGCCGCGCACCCACGACGCCTTTGCCGAAAGTGCCTCAACCCTGTTGTGGGTACCGCAGGCACGCTTGCTCACGTTGCTTGAGCAACAGCCGCAGTACTGGCGCGACTTCGCCCTGCTGATGAGCCAGAAACTGCGCCTGGCGTTTATCGCTCTAGAAGAAATGAGCCTACTGCCCGCCGCCGCCCGTTTGGCTCGGCGCTTACTGCTGATGGCCGAGAATTACGGCGAAGGTGAGCCGCGCCGTGTTCTGCATTTGCCCCAAGAGCAGCTGGCGTTGATGCTGGCGATCTCTCGGCAAACCACCAATCAGATTCTCAAGGAGCTGGAAGGCCAGGGCATTTTGCGCCTGACCTATGGCGAGATTGAACTCCTCGATCTGCCGCGCCTGCGCCAGGCGGCGCAGTAGGCTCAGCCTGCAGAGACTGAACCTCTGGCGCAGAATGACGCTCTATTACCAACCACATTTCCATAGAGCCCGATGCCCTGATGCCGACCTCCACCGCTCTTGCCCACGCCGACCTGCCCTTGGTGCTGGCCGGCCCGCTGCTGCGCCGCATGGAATCGCAGCGCCTGGTGCTGTGGCTGGTCAGTAGTCAGCCACTGACGTTGAACCTGCAGCTGACGCATGGCGACGCTGAGGACCCGCAGGGCTACTCACTGCAAGGCGACAGCTGCCAGGTTATCCAGATCGGTGAGCAGGCGTTTATTCACCTGATCGACTTGAAGCTGGAAGCGCCGCTGCCCTCTGATGTACAGATCGACTATGACCTGTTGATCGAACAGCCTGGTCAGGCCGCGCTGGGCATCGCCGACTGGGCGCCGCATCTGCTGTACGACGGCGCGACCCAGGCCAACTTCGTTCTGCGTGCGCAGCTGAACCATCTGCTTCACGGTTCCTGCCGCAAGCCGCATCACCCGGCGGCCGATGGCCTGCTCTGCGCCGACCGTCTACTGGCCGAAGCGCACACCCCCGAACAGCGCCCGGCATTGCTGCTGATGAGTGGCGACCAGATCTACGCCGATGATGTCAGCGGGCCGATGCTGCGGGCGGTTCATCAGGTGATCGAGCGCCTGGGTTTGTTTGGCGAGCATTTGGAAGGTGCGGTAGTCGATGACAGCACGGCGCTGTACCAGCACCCCGCCAGCTACTACCAGCGCGCTGAGTTGCTGCCGGCGCTGAAGAGCAATGAAACCCTGCGTGAGCGCTTCTTCGGTGGCGTGGAAAAGCCGGTGTTTACCACCAGCAGTGCCGACAACCACCTGGTCACCTGCGCCGAAGTGCTGGCCATGTACCTGCTGGTCTGGTCGCCCGTGCCCTGGACGTTGCTGGACGCCGAGATGCCGGCACTCAGCACCGAGGAAGTGCCGCGTTACCAGGCTGAGCGTGAGCGCATCGAAGCGTTTCGCGGCGGCCTGGGCCAGGTCGCGCGCGCCCTCGCCCACTTGCCGACGCTGATGATCTTCGATGACCACGACATCACCGACGACTGGAACCTCTCCGCGCAGTGGGAAGAAACCGCCTACGGCCACCCGTTCTCCAAACGCATCATCGGTAATGCGCTGATCGCCTACCTGCTGTGCCAGGGCTGGGGTAACAACCCGGATGTGTTCGCCAAGCCGCTGCAGATGATCCGCGCGATGACCGAGGGTCGCGATGCCGCCAACCATATGGACAGTAAGCCGCAGGACGCTTTGATCGACGAGCTACTGAGTTTCCACCAGTGGCAGTTCGTGTTGCCGAGCAGCCCGGCGCTGGTTGTTTTGGATACCCGCACCCGGCGCTGGCGCAGCGAGCGCAACCTCAAGCGGCCGTCCGGTCTGCTGGATTGGGAAGCGCTGTGCGAGTTTCAGCAGGCGCTGCTCGATCAGCCATCGGCAATCATCGTTTCCCCGGCGCCGATGTTCGGCGTCAAGCTGATCGAGGCCATCCAGAAGATTTTCAGCTGGGCCGGCCATCCACTGATGGTCGATGCGGAAAACTGGATGGCCCACCGCGGCGCGGCGCAGGTGATGCTGAAGATCTTCCGTCACTCGCGTACACCGGGTAACTACGTGATTCTCTCCGGCGATGTGCATTACTCGTTCGTCTACGAGGTGCTGATCCGCCAGCGCAAACGCGGCCCGCAAATTTGGCAGATCACCAGCAGCGGCCTGAAGAATGAATTCCCTCCGCGTCTGCTCGACTGGTTCGACCGCCTCAACCGCTGGTTGTATGCGCCTTGGTCGCCGCTCAACTGGCTGACCACCCGCCGGCGCATGCAGGTCAAACCGCGTATCCCTTCGCGCAGCAAGGCCGGCGAACGCCTGTGGAATGGCGCGGGGCTCGGCCAGGTGTTCTTCAACGACAACGGCCAGCCGAGTGCGATCTACCAGCTGAATGCTGATGGCTCGCCGGCGGTGGCCTTTGTTGATGAGCGTGGTGAGGTTCAGGAACCTTGCGCTGATCCAACCCTCGCGGCCAAGGCCGCTCCTACAGACTCATACCTGTCGTAGGAGCGGTCTTGGCCGCGATTTAGTACAAGCGCGTGGCTTAGCGTAGCTTTTCCAGCATCTGGTAGTACCACATGCCAGCCGCCAGCATCGGGTTGCCGAACACATCACCCAGCGGCACCTTGATGTGTTTACAGGCGGCGAAGGTGTCGTAATGACCCAGGGTGCCGGTCAGGGCGTTGGCCATGATCTCGCCCATGATGTGGGTGGTGGCGATGCCGTGGCCGGAGTAGCCCTGGCAGTACCAGACGTTGTCCGAGAGCTTGCCCAGCTGCGGGATGCGGTTGATCACGATGCCCATGGCGCAGCTCCATTGGAAGTCGATGGCGACGCCCTTGAGCTGCGGGAAGGTCTGCTCGATGCCGGGGCGCAGCTCGGCGGCGATATCGCGTGAATCGCGCCCCGAGTAGTTGCAGCCGCCGCCGAACAGCAGGCGACCGTCGGTGGTCATGCGGTAGTAGTCGAGGACGAAGCGGCAGTCATACACGGCCAGGTCTTGCGGATTGATTTGCTTCGCCAGTTCACCCAGCGGCGCAGTGGTGACGATGCCGCCCATGGCCGGGAAGATCATGCCCTTGAGCTTTTTCGGCTCCAGCTTGTGGTACACGTCGCCGGCCAGCAGCACCTGTTTGGCGTTGATCCGCCCTTGGGCGGTGACCACCGCCGGGTTGTCGCCATGGACGATTTCCAGCACCTCGGAGTGTTCGAAGATCAGCGCGCCCAGGCTGGCGGCGGCTTTGGCTTCACCGATACACAGATTCAGCGGGTGCAGGTGCATGTTGCGGGTGTTCTTCAACGCGCCGTTGTACAGGTCGCTGGCCAAGTGGCTGCGCACCCCCTCACGGTCAAGCAGAGTGACATCGTCGGCCATGCCACGGCGTACGGCTTCGTTGTAGGTGGCTTCCAGTTCCTGCATATGTACCGGCTTCATCGCCGCATGCATGTGGCCGTGCTTGAGGTCGCAGTTGATCCCGTACTTTTCCACGCGGTTCTTGATGATGTCGTGGCCGCGCCAGCGCAGGTGCCAGATAAAGTCTTCAACCTCTTCGCCGAGGGTGTTGCGCATCTGCTTGGTCATTGCCGCATCGCCCGACAGGCTGCCGGTGACCTGGCCGCCGTTGCGTCCGGTGGCGCCCCAGCCAATCTTGTTGGACTCGACAATCGCCACTTTCAGGCCGCGTTCGGCCAATTCAACGGCAGACGCTACGCCGGTAAAACCGCCGCCGATAATCACCACGTCGACACTGACCTCGCCTTGCAGGGTCGGGTAGTCGGTTTCTTCATTGAGGGTGGCGCTGTAATAGGACGGGCAACGTTCGGCGGCGGGCAGCACGGGTTTGATTGCGGCATTCATAAGATGATTCCTGGGTACAACATGCGGGGGCTGGAGCAGGCAGGGCTCCGCGTTGGCAACCAGCGGCGCTGGCTACAAGGCAATCAGAGGAATAGCTGTGCAGCATCCGGTGGGCGCGCATGGCGGCAATGCCAGAGCGCCCAGAAGGCCAGGGGTTTTGGCAGCGTGGCATTGCTCTGCCGGGCGGCGCAATGGCGCCGTCTAGACAGTTGCGTGGCGCATGCAGAGGGGGCGGAAAACGCGGTGGAAGAACACATGGCCTGCAGGGTCACACAGGGCCAAGCATCGGTTAAATCTGATTTTTCACATGCTTGGTTGCTGTATCGCTAAACATTGGCCGGGCTTGTTTGGCTGATTCAGGCGCCGCGCAGATTGGCCAGCACCCGCTCGGCATTCTCGGTGCAGGGCATGCCTTCGGGTTTATTTTCGATGGTGGCGATGATCGTCAGCAGTTGTGCTTTGTTCTCGAGCAAGCGCTGCTGCATGGCCTCGATTTCGACGACCTTGCGTTGCAGGCTGGCGAGCAATTCAGCGTGCCCCAAGCCCTGTGACTCGGTTTGCGGCAACAAGCGGCGAATCTCGTCCAGGCTAAATCCGGCCTGTTGCGCGCCGCTTATGATGGCCAGGGTTTGCACGGCTTGCTCGGGGTAGTGCCGGTAACCGTTGGCCTGGCGTTGGGCATTGATCAGCCCGCTGGCTTCATAGAAACGAATGCGCGACGACGCCAGGCCACTGCGGGTCGCCAGTTCGCCAATCTTCATGCGCTTTACTCCGGGCTATTGACCTTAAAGCTGACTTTAACCTTAGGCTTGTTCGATCTGCCACCCGGAGTCGTCTATGCGCGCATTCGAAGCTCTGCAACTGCCCAACGGCAGCGTTATCCCTAATCGTATTGCCAAGGCGGCAATGGAAGAGAACCTCGCTGACGTGGCGCAGGGGCCGTCCGCCGAGTTGCTGCGCTTGTATCAGGCCTGGGCCGAAGGCGGTACGGGCTTGCTGCTGACGGGGAACGTCATGGTCGACCGCCGCGCCATGACCGGCCCTGGTGGTGTGGTGCTGGAGGATCAGCGGCAGCTGGATAAATTCCGTGAGTGGGCGCGCATTGGCCGCTCCCACGGTGCGCAGATATGGATGCAGCTCAACCATCCAGGGCGGCAGATGCAGGCCAATCTCGGTCAGCAAACCGTTGCGCCCTCTGCGGTAGCGCTGGAGTTGGGTGGCTTGTCGAAGATGTTCCCCGTGCCCAAGGCGCTGGATGATGCTGAGATTGCCGCATTGATTGAGCGCTTTGCCCGGTCTGCCCAGCTCGCCGAACAGGCCGGCTTCAATGGCGTGCAGATTCACGCGGCGCACGGTTATCTGATCAGCCAGTTTCTCTCGCCACTGAGCAATAAGCGCACCGATGACTGGGGCGGTTCGTTGGCAAATCGCGCCCGTTTGCTGCTGGAGGTTATCAAGGCCGTGCGTGCGCGGGTCGCGCCGGGTTTCAGCGTGGCGGTCAAACTCAACTCGGCGGATTTTCAGCGTGGCGGTTTTGCCGAAGCCGATGCCAAGCAGGTGGTGCTGTTGCTCAATGAGTTGGCGGTGGACATGGTTGAGTTGTCTGGCGGCAGCTACGAGGCACCGGCCATGCAAGGTGATTCGCGCGATGGCCGTACCTTGGCGCGCGAGGCTTATTTTCTGGAGTTTGCCGGCGAGATCGCTGCCGTGGCGCAGATGCCGGTGATGGTCACTGGCGGTATTCGCCGTCTGCCGGTGGTGGAGCAGGTCTTGGCCAGCGGTGTGGCCATGGCCGGTATTGGTACGGCGTTGGCCATTGAGCCGGCATTGCCTAAGCAGTGGCAGGCAGGGCTTCACGAGGCCTGCGCCGAACTGCCGCCGATTCGTTGGAAGAACAAGGCGCTGGCCTCGCTGGCCTATATGGCCACGGTGAAGTTTCAGTTGCGCCAACTCAGCCGCGGTAAGCGCACTCATGCGCAGGTGTCACCGCTGCGCGCCTTATTGCTGGAGCAACTCAAAGCGGCGCGGCGCACCCGTGTGTACAAGCGGTTGATGACCAGCGAGGGTTAATCGGGCAGGTGCCCGGTTTTTACCCAGATCAGGCACCCCTGTTCACTGAATGGGGTGTGCTGCGACAGGTGCGGGCTGCGTAGCCAGCTGCCGGCAGGGTAGTCGCCGAACTCATCCTGAAAGGTGCCTTCGAGCACCAAAATCTCTTCGCCGCCCCAATGCCGGTGCGCATTGAAATAGGTGCCTGGCGCCCAACGCACCAGCGCCACATGCTCGGTGCCATGTTGATGCAGCGGCAACACCTGCAGGCCGGGGACCAAGCCCTGGCGCCACTCGGCGCGGTTGCTGTCGATGACGACGTGCTGATCATCTGCTGGATCAAACTGCATGAGTTTGACGAAGATCGTGCAGCCATCGCGGCTGAACGGCGCATGTTGGCTGCCAATTGGGTTACGCACATAAGTGCCGGCCGGGTAATCACCGCGCTCGTCGGAGAACACCCCTTCGAGCACCAAAAACTCCTCACCGCCGGGGTGCTGGTGCGCGCTGAAGTGAGAGCCTGCGGCATAGCGCACGATGGAGGTTGCCCGTGCTACCTCCTCGCCAACCCGGTCGAGCATGCGCCGCTCCACGCCGGGCATGGGCGATGCGACCCAGGGGCTATCGTCTGGACGCACAAGCGCCCGCTGGCTGAAATCGGCGTTAAGTTGCATGGTTGAAATGACCTCTGCTTGGCGTTCAGCTGGGTTTAAGTTGTACGCCAGGCTCTTTAGCGATTAGTGGCTGTTTAGCAGCGTGATCAGTGCGTCGGCGGTGGCCTCTGAGGACGCCGGGTTTTGCCCGGTAATCAGCAGGCCGTCGACCGCCACATGGCTGTGCCAGTCGTTCTTGCTGGTGTAATGGCCGCCGTTAGCGATCAGCATGTCTTGCACCAGGAAGGGCACCACTTCGGTGAGCTGCACCGCCGCTTCTTCGCTGTTACTGAACCCGGTGACTTTTTTACCGCTGACCAGCGGCTTACCGTTGGCCGCTTTCACATGGCGCAGCACGCCCGGTGCATGACACACCGCCGCCACCGGCTTGTTGAGTGCCTGGAAGCGTTCGATCAGGGCAATCGAGGTGCGGTCTTCGGCCAAATCCCACAGCGGACCGTGGCCACCGGGGTAGAACACCGCATCGAAATCCTCCGCCTTCACCTGGCTTAACGGCACTGTGTTGGCCAGTGCTTGTTGCGCGGCAGGGTCGGCGTTGAAGCGTTCGGTAGCGGCGGTTTGCGCATCTGCATCAGCGCTTTTCGGGTCAAGGGGGGGCTGACCGCCCTTGGGCGAGGCCAGGGTCAGCTGCGCACCGGCATCCTTGAACACGTAATAAGGCGCAGCAAATTCTTCCAGCCAGAAACCGGTCTTGTGGCCCGTATCGCCGAGTTGGTCGTGGGAAGTCAGAACCAGCAGAATCTTCATAACGTGCTCCTTGTGGGCAAATGCCCATGGCTAGCGTGAATGGCGTACAGCATAGGAGCACTGCGGTGATTCGATAATTCAAAAGTTTTAATGTCGAGTATCGAGAGAATGAATACCCGGCAGCACTTTAGTGCCTATCCGTGCGCCTCGCCGCCCTGGCCTGACAAGGGGGTATCAACGGGGTAGCGTCGCTCCGATTTAGGCCTGGGGCTTATAACCCAGGCGTAAACCACCCCAATGGCGGCCCTGAACCATGATCGGCACCGACAGATCGTGCATCAGCTCGCCGGTGTCGCGCATATAGGTTTGCAGCAGCAACGGCTTTTGATGGCTGCCGCAGCGGATGCCGGTGCGGTCGTTGAACAGGCGTTTGCTACGGCTCTTCAGGGTGTCTACGGTACGGTCACCGCAGGGCGGATGATTGAAGGCGTTGTTGTGGGTCGGTACATAGCCTTCCGGGGTGCAGGCGATGGCGAATACCAGGCCTTCATGCTGGCTGAGCAGCGGCTCCTGAATGGTCGGCAGCACCTGATCGGCATAGCGGTCGAAGCGGGTGCTGTATTTGGCTGGGAAGCTGCCGGCAATCGGTTGGTAGTGGCGGTCGAACAGGTCGCTGACGCTGACCCGGCCAGCCTGGATATCGCTTTCGAACTGCGCGGCAATCTGCGCGGCGGCGTTACGCGCGAGATCAAAAATACGCTGGTGATAGTCATCCAGGCCGACTTCGGCGAGTTGCTCGCTGATGCTTTCCGCCTGGCCGACCAAGCGCTCGGCGGCGTTACTGAGCTGGCGGGTTTGCCCTTCGCTGTCGTCGACATCGCCGCGCAATTGGCCGACGGCGACTGACAGTTCGGCCAGGCGTTCGTGGTTATGCCGGGTGCCGCTGTCGATCTGCCCAACTTGGGCTTCGACATCCTCGGCCAACTCGGCAATCCCCAGCAGTTGCTCGCCGGTATGCTCGATCTGTTGCGCGGCCTGGGTGAGCTGCTCGGCTTGTTGTTGCATGTGGCTGACCACGGCGCCGCTTTGCTGGCGGATATCGCCGACGATCTGCGCGACTTCCTCAGTGGCGCTGCTGGTGCGCCCAGCGAGGTTGCGCACTTCATCGGCGACCACGGCAAAACCACGGCCGAGTTCACCGGCGCGGGCTGCTTCGATGGCCGCATTGAGCGCCAGCAGGTTGGTCTGGCTGGCAATAGACTGGATCACCTGGGTGACTTTCTCGATCTGTTCGGTGCGGCTGCTGAGGCCGTCGATCAGCTCGCGGCTGGTCGCCGTCTGCGCGCTCAACTGCTGCATGGCCTCGATCGCTTCACGCAGCTCTTGCTGCCCGCTGGCGCTGTTCTGGCGCACGCTTTGCGCGGCCAGCAGGGTTTGCTCGGCGCGCTGAGCGTTGTCCTGTTCGGTGTGGGTGATGGCCTCAGCGGCCTGGTTGATCTGCTCGGTGGCGCTCAGCTGCGAGTGCAGCTTGCCGGCCAGTTGCTGCGCCGCATGGGCCACTTCGGCGGCGGCCAGGGCGTTGTGGCAGGTTTGCCGCGACAGGCTCTGGCTAAGGTCGTTGAATGATGGATGCTGCGGATTGGCCTGCGAGAGCGGCTCTTCGTGCTGACGCTGCCAGGGCCCGAGCCAGGGCCAGAGCGCCAACAGCAGGAACGACGGAATGCTGATAAACCAGGGCAGCTGGATCTGTTGATAGGCCACCATTAATCCGGCCAGCCCGACGGCGTGCAGCAGGCAAGCCTTGGGATAGGTAATAAACGCGGAGCGCATGACAAACCTCATTATTCTTATTCTGGCCCAAGCAAGGCCAGAAACTGCCTGTGGCGCGCCGCTATGCGGTGGGCGGGCCATGCCTGCTGGAACCTGGGTGCGTGCAGTTGGATATGCCTGCTTAGGCAATCGGCCGCTGTCGACAATTCTATAGACCATAGTGGGTGACGCTCCCTGCGGCCAACCTTTGCTGAAAGGTTGATTCGAGCAGCCATGGGCGTATTCAGCCATGACACTTTGGTCGCAGGTGCGTTAATCACTTAGCGTTTGGTTAACCCCGTGGTGTTAGGGCGCAGAGCGGCTAAAAACGATGACGCTGGATAAAACCCTTATCAAGAAAATCTTTCCAGCGGCCATAGAGTTGCCCGCCGGCGCTGTAGCCGTGCCAGTCCAGCAGGGCGCCGCCATCACCGGTGGCCAGCAGGGCCAGGCTTTGCCGCTGTGGGCGGTAGCGTTTGAGCGGCAAACCGCGCAGCGCCGCACTCAGATTGGTGGCCAGCACCGGGCCCTGGCGAACTGCATACACCCCGCTCTTGCGTGCACCGGGCAGGCTGGCGCAGTCGCCCACAGCAAAAATTGTTGGGTGGGTGTAGCTCTGCAGGGTGGGTGCAATCAACACAAAGCCGCGCTCATCGCAGCCCAGGCCGCTGTGCTGCGGCCAGGCAAAGGCCTTGGCACCGCTGGCCAGCAATAACCGCTGGCCGCGCCAGACCGGCGCATTGCCGCTGAGCAGGCAGTCGTTCTCGATGCGGCTGATTGGGCAATCCTCGCGCACTTCTACGCGGTGTTGGCGCAAGTGGCCGAGCGCGCGCAAACGCACCCCAGGCGACAAGCCATCGAGTAGATGGCCGGCGCAGAACAGCGCCAGCTGTGGCACCTGGCCGGCCAAGGCCAGGGCCAACTCGACCCCGCCGCGCCGCCACCGAGAATGGCCATGGGCCGGGGCGCGGCCTGCCACTGCTGCCAACCGGCAAGGAATCTATCGAAGGGTTTGACGGCCAGCAGCTGCATGGCCTCGCCCTGCTGGGGCGGTGCGCTGATCTGCGCGCCGACGTTCAGCGATAACCAGCTGGCGTCGAGGGTACGGCCATCATCAAGCTGCACCTGCTGCTGGGCCGCGGACAAGCTTTCTACCGGGCTGATGACCAGCTCAACCTTGGCCGCACGACACAAGGTTTGCAGCTCCACCTGGCAATCTGCAGCGCTATGCCGGCCGGCCAACAGCCCTGGCAACATGCCGGAATACCAGGCCACCGGTCCGGCACTGAGTAGGGCGATACGCCCCGGCGGCCGTTCGACCAAGGCCCAGCGCCGCAGCACCCCGAGGTGAGCGTGGCCGGCGCCGATCAATAGCAGGTCATAGTGATGGGTCACGCCAAGCTTCCATAGGTTGGGTGTCTAACAGTGGCTGCATGGTAAAGACTTACCCGCGCTGTTGTCAGGGCAGCTTGCGTATTTGTGGCGCGGCGAAATAACTGGTCACGCTTTCACCGGTGTTGTCGCTGTCGGCAGCAAACACCACGCCGAGAATCTTACGTGGCGCGCTGCCGAAGGCGGCAGTGGCGTCGGCGCGAAGATCGCGGGATTCCGTCAGCCACTCGCCCAGCGCGGCTTCAGGACCGCGCAGCACATGCATCTCCACCGTTTCGGTGTAGGCGCTGCGGGCATGGGTGCCAGGGACTTCGCGGTTATCCCAGACGTAGCTCAGGGTGGCGGCGGGCAGGTCGGGGTCGAAGAAGGTCCGCGCCAGACGCAGCTTTTGTCGGGTGACGAAGCTTAGCGAGTCTAGCGGGTAATCCAGCAGCACATACACCCGGGCGGCGTAGTCATCGCCTTCGCGGGTGGCGAAGCGGGCCTGGGCCAGGCGCTGCTCGGTGCGCCACTGCCAGCTCAGCTGCCAGGCTTGATCGCCGGGCAGACTCAAGGGGTGCACGAGCCCGCCGGCGGCGGCATCGGCGTTGATCCGCAATGCCTGCTGGCCATCCAGCTGGATCAGGCTGCGCTCAGACGGCTTGAGCTTGGGAATGTCCGCCAGCTTCCACGGCGTCGACCATGCGGCGGTCGGCGGGCCTGCTGTCCAGGGCGTCAGCAGGTTCTCCGCCTGGGCCAGCGGTGCGGCGAGAATTAGCCCCAGCACTAACGCGCGCATCAGCTGCGCCGCCAGGTGTGGAAACGCTCAACCAGCCGCAACAGCCGTTGTGGGGCGTGGGCGCGTTTCCATTCGCCAGCGGCGTACTTGTTCGCCTCGCTCATGGTCGGGTAGCTGTGGATGGTGCCGAGAATCTTGTTCAGGCCCAGGTTGTACTTCATCGCCAGCACGTACTCGGTGAGCAGCTCACCGGCGTGTTCGCCAACGATGGTCACGCCGAGAATGCGGTCTTTGCCGGGCTCGGTGAGCACCTGTACATAACCATGGGCGGCTTCGTCGGCGATGGCGCGGTCGAGGTCGTCGATGCCATAACGGGTGACTTCATAGGCGACGTTTTGAACCTGGGCTTCGCCCTCACTGAGGCCAACACGGGCCACTTCCGGATCGGTGAAGGTGCAGTGTGGAATCACCCGGTAATCCGCCTTGAAGCGTTTAAAACCGGCAAACAGCGCGTTGACCGCCGCGTACCAGGCCTGGTGGGCGGCCACGTGGGTGAATTGGTACGGCCCGGTGACATCGCCCACCGCAAATATATTGGGGAAGCGCGTGGCCAGGTATTCGTCAGTTTCCAACGTGCCATTGTCGCGCAGCGTCAGGCCTAGCTCCTCAGCCCCGTAGCCGCTGACATTAGCTTTACGGCCGAGGGCCAGCAGCAGGCAGTCGAAGGCGATGGTCACCGGTTCGCCGGTGTCGAGGTTGCGGGCAATCATGCGGGTTTCGCCGTCGACCACTTCAAAACGCTCGGCCTGATGACCCAGGCGCAGGTCGACGCCGTCGGCACGCAGGCTGGCCATTACCGCTTCGCTGGCGTTGGCGTCTTCACGGGGCAGCAGGCGGCCACCGCGTTCCACTTGAATCACTTGGCTGCCGATGCGCTGGAAGGCCTGCGAGAGTTCGCAACCAATCGGCCCGCCGCCCAGCACCAGCAGCCAGCGCGGCTGCTGGCGCAGGGTCCAGATGGTGTCGGAGGTGTAAGCCTGCACCTGCTCAAGGCCAGGAATATCGGGCACGAACGGCCGCGCGCCGGCGGCGATGATCAGGTTGCGGCTGCTCAGGGTTTTGCCATTAACCTCAACCGTCCAGGGCGAAAGGATCTTCGCTTCACCCTCAATCACCTCGACGCCCAGGTCGGTGTAGCGCTCCACCGAGTCATGCGGCTCGATGTCGGCGATCACCCGTTGGATGCGCTGCATCACGGCCGGGAAATCCACCTGGCCCTGCACGCCGGTAAAGCCCAAGGCTTCACCCTTCTTCAGTTCGTTGGCCAGTTTGGCCGAGCGCAGCAGCGCCTTGGAGGGCACGCAGCCGGTGTTCAGGCAGTCGCCGCCCATCTGGTGTTTTTCGATCAGGCTGACCTTGGCCTTCACGGCTGCGGCGATATAGGCGCTGACCAGCCCGCCGGCACCAGCGCCGATCACGACTAGGTTGCGGTCGAAGGTCTTGGGTTTGTGCCAGCCGGCATACACGCGGCGTGCCTGAATCAGCCCGAGCAACTTGCGCGCAATCAGCGGGAATACCCCGAGCAGCACAAAGGCGCCGAGCAGGCCCGGTGAAAGAATGCCGGACAACGACTCCAGCTGGCCCAGCTCACGCCCGGCATTCACGTACACCAGGGTGCCGGGCAGCATGCCGAGCTGGCTGACCCACCAATAGGTGCGCAGCGGCAGGCGGGTCAGGCCCATGGCCAGGTTGATCAGGAAGAACGGAAACAGCGGCACCAGACGCAGGGCAAACAGGTAGAACGCGCCTTCCCGCTCGACCCCGGCATCGATGCTCGCCAGGCGCTGGCCGAAGCGGCTCTGCACCCAGTCACGCAGCAGAAAGCGGCTGCTGAGCATGGCCAGGCTCGCGCCCAACGTGGAGGCAAAGGAAATCAGCACGAAGCCTTCGATCAACCCGAATAGCGCCCCGCCAAGCAAGGTCATCAGCGCCGCGCCGGGTAAGGAAAGCGCCGTGACCGCGACATAGGCGAGAAAGAACAGCCCCGCCGCCAGCCAGGGCTGCTCGGCGACCTGGGTGTTGAGTGCAACTTGCTGCGCTTTCAGCGCCTCGAGGTTGAGGTACTGGCCAATGTCGAAGACAAAGAAGCTGCCGAGCAATGCGAGGATCAAGCCCATCAGGGCGATTTTGCGGCTATTCATCAGTCAGCGCCTCCAGGGCGCAGAGGCTTTGGCACAGGCTAAAACCGGCCAGCAGGGCCTGCGACGGTTGATCCGCCACAGTGCCAAGAATACGTGAGCGATAGGACTGCGCCGCCGGGCTGTGGGCGGGCCACTGGCGGTCGAAGTCGGCGAGAAAGGCAGCGGGGTCGTAGTTCAGCGGCAGGGCCTCGATAAACAATCCGTCGCGCTGGCAGCGATACAGCGCCGCCGGGTGCGGCGTGGTGGCGATGCGGCTAATTAGGCCATAACGGCCGCCGGCAAAGTTAGGCAGGCCAGCCGCGCCGTTATTGACCAGTGCGCCGTGCTTAAGGTTCAGCGCGACGGCGGCGCAACTATGGCTGGTGGCCAGAACCTGCACATTGTGAGTGGCGAACCAGCTATCCAGCTGCTGCTGGCGGGCCGGTTCACTCAGCGCCTCACGCGAGCAATTCCAACCGGCCAGGGACTGCTCATCGCCATGGCTGATTGCGACGCGTTGCCCGTCGACGCTGACCAGCGCTGTACTCGGGCGCGCAGCCAAGCGCTCGGCCATACCGGGCAAGCTTTGCACGGTGCTATTCAGCACCTGCTGGATGGCATTGGAACGTTCGACTACTTGGTCGTCCACGTTCATCGGGTAGGCGCAGCCGCAGCCGGCACCGCTGTCGTCGTCGCGGCCCAGCTCGGTTTCGACATTGCCGCGCAGGGCCAGGTGCGCGCTCAGCCCTTCTTCAATCTGCTGGAAAATCTGCGGGTCGCGGTCAAACCAGTGCGCATCACCGTTGAACACCACCCGCGCATTGGGTTCGGCAGCCAGTCGCCGTTGCAGTGCCGCGAGCGCCTGACGATTACCGTACAAACCACCGACTACATACAGTGTCGCGCACTCGAACAGCGGCTCGCCGCTAAAGGCATCTGGCGCCAGGCGATAATCCAGCGGGCAATCGCGGCCGGCGCGCATCAGGCTGCGCCTCGTTGACCGGCGCGCAGCCAGCCGGGAACCAGATAGCCCAGCACACACAGGCCCAGGCCATACAGGTTAGTGCCGAGTAGCAGCGCGTATTTGCCGTCGCCAATGGCCCAGCTTGGTGGGATCCAGCCGAGGGTCAGGGCGACGCCCAAGCCCAGACCAGTCCAGAAACTCAGGTGAAAGCCCAGGCGGGTTGGCGTGGTCAGGCCGTGCAGGATAAACACTGGTGCCAGGCCGATAACCATGGTGCCGCTGATGGTGGTGGCTTTGAGAATGTCGGTGCCGGCGATCATCGGCAGGTTGCCGAGCAAGGCGAAGACCACCATGACGGCCATGCCGACGCCAATGGCCTTCTGCCCCAGGTCGCGCCCGGCCAACTTGGGCAGCTCGCGCCCTGCCAACTTGGCCAGGCTGGAGAAGGTTGAGTCCAGGGTTGAGCCCGCGGCAGAGACCATCACCACGGTCATCACCATCAACGCGCCGATGCCCATAGTCTTGGCCAGGGCAGCGGGCACGTTGTCTGAGGCCGCTAAACCAGTGAGCTGCGCATGGACGCCGATCAGGCTGAACGCGAGGATGGCGATAAAGCCCAGTACGCCGGCAATCACGAATGAGCGGCGCATGGTTTTCTCTTCGCTGATAAAGCCGCGATCAGTCAGCACCGGGTCATGGAAGCCATAGCTGAAGGCCTGCAGACCGGCGACCAGCAGCAGATCGACGCCGGCATTCAGTGCCCAGTGGCTGGTGCTGGCCAGCTCGCTGGGGGAATGCTGCGGGAGTACTAGGCCGAGTACCCAGACCAGCGCGACGATAAAGATCGCCGCCTGCGCCGCATCGGTAAGGATCGAGCTACGCAGGCCGCCGCGCAGGCTATAGGCCAGCGTCACGGCGGTAAACAGCAAGGCCGCGCCGATAAACTCAAGGCTGCCGGCGTCGCCGTAATAACCACCAACCACGGCGGTGTTGCTCCACACCTCGTTAAACAGGCGGATCAGGATGGCGGCAGAAAACGCCAGCGCCGCGCCACGGCCATAATGGCTGCTGAGAAAACTCACCAGCCCCGTGGCCGCATAACGCCGGCGCAGGCGGTAGATGACGAAGCCGGTCAGCGGAATCGACAGCCAATACATGGCGTAGGCCAGGCCGCCGATCAGGCCGTAACTGGCTCCCAGATTGGCGGCGTTGGTCACCGACTTGGCGAAGATCCAGCTGATAAAAATGCTTGAGGTCAGCAACCAGGGCGCTGCACTGCGGCCTTGATTGTCTTCACCGTTGAAGAAGCCACCGAGGGTCACTGCGCGCGGCGACAGCGCCACCATCAGCGCGCCATACACCAGCAGAAACCCCCAGAAAAACAGCCCGACCGTGCTGCTCATAGGTTCACTCCAAGCTTATTCATTTAATGCGCCGCCACAGCTGGAGCCCTGTCCAGCGGTGCAGGCGTAGCAGTGGTCGCGGGTAACAATCGGGTTGCCATCGAGTGTGGCGCCGAGCAGGTCAAGCAAATGCGCGCGCTGGCGGCCAATCAACTGACCTTGCAGGGGGAGCGGCAGGTCGAGCATCTGGTTGAAATCACAGTCGTACAGGTAGCCCTGCCAGTCGACGCTGACCAGCGCGCGGCACATCAGCGCGTCGAGATTTTCCGGGCGGTAGCTGTCGCGCAGCAATTGCATGTAGGTGTTGAACTGGCCCTTGCTGACCAAGGTGCTGCCAAAGCGCGCAATCGGCTGGTTGGTAATGGTCAGCAGGTGGTTGAAGACGATTCCGAAATCTTCCGCCAGGTGCTGCTTATAGTCGGCCTCAAGGCCTTGCTGAGGCGGCGGCAAGCTTGGCCCTTGCGGGTTGTACACCAGATTCAGAATCAGGCCGCTGCCGGGTTGGCCATAGCCTAGGGCGTTGAGCTGTTGCAGGCCTTTGATACTGGCCTCGAATACGCCATCGCCGCGCTGTTTATCGACGTTATCCCGTGAGTAGCATGGCAACGAGGCGCTGACCTCCACGCCTTGCTCGGCAAGGAACTGGGCCAGGTCTTCATAGCCGGGCTCACTGAGGATGGTCAGGTTGCAGCGGTCGATCACCCGCAGGCCTTCACGGCGCGCATGTACAACAATTTCACGAAAACGTGGGTGCATTTCCGGTGCGCCGCCGGTGAGGTCCAAGGTTTGCACCGGGTGCGCATCGATTACTTGATGCAATAACGCCAGGCTTTCGTCTGTCATTTCCTCGGTGCGCGTTGGCCCGGCATTCACGTGGCAATGCAGGCAGCGCTGGTTGCAGCGGTAGGTCAGGTTGATCTGCAGCGCTTCCAGTGGCCCCCGGCGGATTGCCGGAAAAGCCAGTTGGTCGAGCAAGGGCAGCATGGCGTGCACAGTTGGCTCCTTTATGAGGGGCGCGCCGGGTGGGCGCAGCGGGCTGAATAGGCTCAGCCGTGATGTCGCCACTATAGAGAGTGCACGCGGGGTTTTGTTACACAGCTGGATAGAAGAATGCCGTGCAATTAGTTGTACGGATCTTATACAAATAAGGCAGTATCGGCTAACAGTCGTTAGCCTGGGGATTACCGATGTTGCGTTTGAGTCTGTTTTTTCTCGCGGGCTTTCTGGCCGTGCCGTTTTTTCACCAGCCTGTGCTGGGCTTGCTGCATGCACTGGCAGTGGTGCCGTTTGCACCGTTCAACCTGAGCCCCACTGCGCCATTGGGGGTGCCCGCGTTACTTTCGGCGTCCTTCTGGGGTGGGCTCTGGGCGGTGGTGATGCTGCTGGTGCTGCGTTGGCAGGCAGGCACCCCACAACCTTGGCTCAAGGCCCTGCTGTTCGGCGGTATCGCCCTGACCACCGTCGCTTTGCTGGTGGTGTTTCCACTCAAGGGGATGGGCTTTGATCCGGTGAAGCTGCCGGGGCGTTTTCTGATCGGCTTTCTGGTTAACGCCGCCTGGGGTGTCGGTACGTTGATTTTTGCTCGAACCCTGTTGCCACTTTAATAAAGGAGATCACCATGCTTGTCCGCCTCACCTATGCCAGCCGAGCCAGCCACAGCGTTTCTGCTGAGTTGATTCGCGAAATTCTCGACAGTTCGCAGCGTAACAACCCGCGTAAAGGCCTGACCGGGATTCTCTGCTGCAACGCCGATATCTTTCTGCAGGCACTGGAAGGTCCGCGGACTGAGGTTAATGCCTTGTACAACCGCCTGGCCGATGACACTCGGCACAAGGAGTTGACCATCCTCGATTACGCCGAAATCAGCATGCGCCGTTACAGCAACTGGAGCATGGGTTGGGCCGGTGCCAAGCAGACCAACCGCGAGCTGTTCCTCAAGTATTCGGCCAGCGACCGGTTTGATCCGTTCAACATGAGCGCCGAGCAAATTACCGGTCTGCTACTGGAGCTGAGTGAGACCGTCAGCACGCTTAAATCACCTGTTCTCAGTTAGAGCCTCAGTGGCTCAGCCCACTGGCCGCTAAAGCTTGGGAATGCGCTCTAGCAGGCTGATATCCAGGCGCAATAAGCGTACGCAGCGTTCGTCGCGTAACTCTTTGGCCGATTGATTGCTGCGTTGGCGTAGCAGCAGGCACACCAGATTGAGCACCAGCGCCTCGCGCGAAAAGACACCGCTACTAAGGGTGTAAAACGCGGTAATCAGCTCGCGCAGGCCGAACGGCAACCGCCAGCGGATGCGCAGCGCCGAGCCGAAGCTGGCGGCGCGTTGCTGAAGGCTTTGCGGGATTTGCTCGTCACGCAGTACGCCGCCAGCGTCCTGCCAATCTTGCAGGCTACGCAGCAATGCCAGCTCGCCGATGTTGTGCAACAGCGCGGCGGTAAAGCACAACTCGGCGTCCAGATGCAGTTCGTTGGCCAACCAGCGCGCCAGGTCGGCACTGCGCTGGGCGTTTTCCCAGGCACTGTTGGCCAGCTCGGCCAAGCGCGGGTCGCTGAGTTGGGCGTTGCGCTGCACGGCCATGCCCAGCACCAGATTCAACGTGCGCGCCACGCCCAGGCGCGGCAGTGCCTGGCTCAGGGTTTGACACGGTACGCCCTGATGCTGGGCAGCACTATTGGCCGCAGCGATGAGGCGCGCAGTGATCTGCGGATCACGGGAAAATATCTGTTCAAGCTCACGCAGGTTAGTCTCATCGCCTTTCAGGCACTGGCTCACCGAGTCACGGACCGAGGCTAACAGCGGCGCGCCCTGGCCTTCTTCACGCACTGCGTTGAGGTACTCATCCAGGCTGTCGACTAACAGAGGAGCGTTAGCGTTCACCGCTGGCGCCTCTGCGCTGCCGAGAATGTTCAACAGGCGCTGGCGCAGTTGTTCGGCATTGAACGGTTTAGCCAGGTAGGCCGTCGGGGCCAGCGGCCGTGTAGCGCGTACGCTGTTGGCATCCAGGCGGCTGCTGATCAGGATAAATGGCAGTGCCGGGGTGCGCGGGTGACGGCGCAGTTGGCGCAGCAGTTCCAGGCCATCGACACCCGGCAGGTCGCCATCGGCAATCACCAGATCCGGTAGGCGACGTTTGCATTTGGCCAGCGCCGCTTCGCCGTCGGTGACTCGCAGAATGCGCGCATCGGGACGAACGTCGCGTACCAGTTGCACGAGCAGATCGGCAGTCCAGGGTTCTGCTTCGGCGATCAGAATCTCCGCAGCCTTGGCCGTGGCAGTCATGGAAACCTCAGAGAAAAGCGTATTAGCAAAAGAATGGCTTCACTGCAGCCAGCAGCGCGCAGTGTAAGGGGCCGCTAGCTGAGCGCGCATGCAAATCGACGAAATCTTGAGCACATAGCCAAGTTTACATCATGGCCGAATAGGCTGTTTTAGAGGGGTTTTATAGGGCTAATAAGAGCTGCATGAGGCATTTTGCCACGGCTCAATCCCTCCCCTTGAAACAGGTGCCACGCCGCCGTAAATTTCAGGGCTGAGCCGGGTTAGGCGGCAGAAAACAAAAAACCCGCCGAGGCGGGTTTTTGTGTGAACCAGCTAAGAATCAGGCCAGTTCGTCGAAGCACTCGGCAAGAATTGCCAGGCCCTTCTCCAGTTGTGCGTCAGGAATGGTCACGGGCATCAGGAAACGAATGACGTTGTAGTAGGTGCCGCACGACAGCAGGATCAGCCCCTTCTCACGTGCACGCGCAACGATCTTGCCGACTAATGCTGCCGCCGGGGTGCGCTTCTCGTCGCCCTCGAACAGTTCAATGGCGATCATCGAGCCCAGACCGCGGACATCGCCAATCACCTTGTGCTTGGCTTGGATCGCGCGCAGACCGGTTTTGACTTTTTCACCCAGCGCTTGTGAACGCTCCAGCAGGTTTTCTTCGTCGAAGACCTTTAACACGGCCAAGGCCGCTGCGCAGGCAATCGGGCTACCGGCATAGGTGCCGCCCAGGCCGCCGGGTGCGATCACGTCCATGATCTCGGCTTTGCCGCACACGCCCGCGATCGGGAAACCACCGCCTACCGACTTGGCGAAGGTGGTCAGGTCTGCAATCACGCCCAGTTGCTCGGTGGCAAAGAAGGTGCCGGTACGACCCGCGCCGGTTTGTACTTCGTCAGCGATCAGCAGAATGCCGTGCTCATCGCACAGGGCGCGCAGGCGCTGCATGAAGGCTGGAGAGTTGGTGTAGAAACCGCCCTCGCCCTGCACCGGCTCGATGATGATGGCCGCGATGTCGCTCGGCTGCGCATCGTTCTTGAAGATGCGTTCGATGCTGGCGATCGACTCGTCTTCACTCACACCGTGCAGCTCACACGGTGCCAGCGCACGGAAGATACCGCCTGGCATCAGGCCCATACCGGCCGAGTAAGGCACGACTTTACCGGTCAGCCCGAGGGTCATCATGGTGCGGCCGTGGTAGGCGCCGGTGAAGGCGATTACGCCGGCGCGGCCAGTGGCGGCGCGGGCAATCTTCACGGCGTTTTCGACCGCTTCCGAGCCGGAGGTCACCAGCAGGGTTTTCTTGGCGAAGTCACCCGGTACGCGCTTGGCGATTTCTTCGCACAGCTCGACATAGGGTTCGTAAGCCAGCACTTGGAAGCAGGTGTGCGACAGCTTGGTCAGCTGCTCTTGTACCGCGGCGACCACCTTCGGGTGCAAGTGGCCGGTGTTGAGCACGGCGATGCCGCCGGCGAAGTCGATAAACTCGCGGCCTTCGACGTCCCATACGGTGGCGTTTTCCGCGCGCTCAGCGAAGATCGGGTGGATCTGGCCGACACCGCGTGGAACGGCAGCCATCCGGCGTTGCATCAAAGATTCGTTGGTCTTGCTCATGGTGTCCTCATTCGCCGTTTAATCGCGGCGTGGTTCAAGGATGTGTTACCGGGAGGGCTTGGCAGTATTCGATGATCGACTGCCGCAGCACACCCGGCCACAGGGTCTGTCCATATAAATGCAGAAGGTGCAGCGCTCTCGTGCACCTCTGCGGAGTTACTTCGCCGGGGGTTAGATACCCAGGCAGAGGTATTTGATTTCCAGGTAGTCCTCAATGCCGTACTTCGAGCCTTCGCGGCCCAGACCGGAGGCTTTCACGCCGCCGAACGGCGCGACTTCATTGGAGATCAACCCGGTGTTAACGCCCACCATCCCGTACTCCAGTGCTTCCGCTACGCGGAACACACGGCCCAAATCACGGGCATAGAAGTACGAGGCCAGGCCAAACTCGGTGTCGTTGGACATGGCAATGACGTCGGCCTCGTCCTTAAAGCGGAACAGCGGGGCCAGCGGGCCGAAGGTTTCTTCCTTGGCCACCGCCGCATGCTTCGGCACGTCGACCAGGATGGTCGGCTCGAAGAAGCTGCCGCCCAAGGTGTGCGGCTTGCCACCGGTGAGCAGGCGCGCGCCTTTGCTCAAGGCATCGGCAATGTGCTCCTGCACCTTAGCCACGGCTTTGTCGTCGATCAGCGGGCCAGTGGTGGTGCCCTCTTGCAGGCCGTTACCGATCTGCAGCTTGGCCACCGCAACGGCCAGTTTCTCGGCGAAGGCGTCGTATACGCCGTCCTGAATGTACAGGCGATTAGCGCAGACGCAGGTCTGGCCGTTGTTGCGGAACTTGGAAATGATCGCGCCTTCGACGGCCTTATCCAGGTCCGCGTCGTCGAACACGATGAACGGCGCGTTGCCGCCCAGCTCCAGGGACACCTTCTTGATGTCCTTGGCGCATTCGGCCATCAGCTGGCGGCCGATATCCGTCGAGCCCGTGAAGGACAACTTACGCACGATTGGGTTGCTGGTCAGCTCGCTGCCGATATCGCCGGCGCTGCCGGACACCACGCTGAACACACCGGCAGGAATACCGGCACGCTGGGCCAGCTCAGCCAGGGCAAACGCAGAGAAAGGCGTTTGCGACGCAGGCTTGAGCACCATGGTGCAGCCCGCGGCGAGCGCTGGGCCGGCTTTGCGGGTGATCATCGCGGCCGGGAAGTTCCACGGGGTAATCGCTGCCGTCACGCCAATTGGCTGCTTGATCACGATCAAGCGCTTGTCTGGCTGGTGACCGGGAATCACATCGCCGTAGACGCGCTTGGCTTCTTCGGCAAACCACTCAATAAAGGAGGCGGCATAAACGATTTCGCCTTTGGCTTCAGCCAATGGCTTGCCCTGCTCCAGGGTCATCAGGCGAGCGAGGTCGTCCTGATTTTCGATGATCAGCTCGAACCAGCGACGCAGTTTGTTGGCGCGGTCCTTGGCGGTCAGTGCACGCCAGGCCGGCAGCGCTTTCTCTGCGGCTTCAATGGCACGGCGGGTTTCGGCCGCGCCCATTTTGGGGACCGTACCGAGAATTTCGCCAGTTGCCGGGTTATTCACGTTGATGGTCTGGCCGCTGTCGGCGTCCAACCAAACACCATCGATATAAGCTTGCTGACGGAACAGCTGGGTGTCTTTCAGTTGCATGGCAGTCTCCTCAATTCCGACACCCTGGCATCGGTACCTGTCATCGAATGCGCCGCACTACAGCGTCGCTGGATTTGATCGTTGGGCTCATGCTGTTTAATAAACGAGCGAAAAAGCTAACCGCAGATGATTTCAGTAAGAGCGTTTGAAATCTCAAACGAATGCTAGGGTTAAGAGGGGTAAAGGGCAATAGTATGTTCGAAAAAATTAACGAGACCTGTGCATATTCCCTGCTTGCAGGCGCAGATAGCCAGGCGGCGGTTCCCGTGCAGAATCACGAACAAAGTAGCGGCATGGACGCCCGCCAGCGAGATGCGTATGATTGCGCCGCGTTGCACCAGTAGCTCAGCTGGATAGAGTACTGCCCTCCGAAGGCAGTGGTCATGGGTTCGAATCCCGTCTGGTGCACCATATAAAACAAGGCCTTAGGTGAAAACCTAGGGCTTTTTGTTTTTCATGTGTCCATTCTGTGCCCAAGTCGTGTCGCACTATTATTTACGTGCATGTCGCTCTGTCGTCTTTGCGGGTGGTTCGGCGTTCCTACATGACCTGTAACGACAGGGTGAGCGGCGCATCACCTTTCGTTCGATCTTTCGTATCAAACTTAGTGATTGCCAGACCGATGTGTCGCGTACCCAGCTGATGCGCTTGCAACATTCGCCATAAGCGCCGGCCTGCTGTCCTAGGCCTAGCCCAGGTTGCCGAGAATATTGACACTCACCTTCTTGGGGATTTTGTTCTGCGACAGTACGTGCAGCCCCGGGCTGAATACACGGGCGTAGCGTGCGAGCAGCGGCCGCAGCTGTGCAATGACGGTGAGGATCGGCGGGTGGCCTTTTTTCTAGTTAAGGCCCAGGCGTTTGGCCAGACGGATCAGGTTGGCGCGGTCGAGGCCCAGTTCGCGCGCGGCGGCTGCCCATTTGCGCTGATGACGGCTGAGGGCTTGGCTGATTAGCTGTTTCTGGAAGGCGTCGACGGCCTCGCGCAGCGGCAGGTTGTTAGGGCTTGCGGCTGGGCTGCTGGACGCGGCGAGAGGCATGCCAGGGTATTGTTCTGGCAGGTCGAGGTGGGCGCTGTCGATGCTGAGAATGCGTGGGCGTTCGCGGCAACCGGCGAGCGCCTTGAGCGCAGCGCGGCCGATCAGGTGTTCCAGCTCGCGCACATTACCTGGCCAGGTGAAGCTCAGCAGGCTGGCTTGTGCGGCCAGGGTCAGACGCACGCTGCGCAGCCCCAGGCGGGCGCGGTTTTCCTCAAGGAAGTAGCCGGCCAGGAGCAACACATCACGCCCGCGTTCGCGCAGCGCAGGCACCTTGAGCGGGTAAACACTGAGGCGATGGTAGAGGTCGGCGCGAAAGCGTCCGGCGCGCACTTCTTCGGCCAGGTCACGGTTGCTGGCGGCCAGTACCCGTACGTTGACCCGCTGCTCCTGGTCGGCCCCCACGCGTTGCAGCTGGCCACTTTGCAGTACGCGCAACAGCTTGGCCTGAGCGAGCAGCGGCAGTTCGCCGATTTCATCGAGAAACAGGCTGCCGCCATCGGCCAGCTCGAACTTGCCGCGGCGTTCGTTGTGCGCCCCGGTGAAGGCGCCGCGTACATGGCCAAACAGTTCGCTTTCCACCAGATTATCCGGCAGCGCCGCGCAGTTCAGGCTGATCATGGGCCGATTGGCGCGCGGCGAGGCGGCGTGCAGGGCTTCGGCGACCAACTCTTTGCCGACCCCGGTTTCGCCACTGATCAGCACGTTCAGCTCGCTGTTACCAACCAGGGCGATTTCCTGCTGCAGCTGTTTGTGCACCGCGCTCTGGCCGATCAGTTCACGCGGGCGCTGTTGCACTGCTGCCTGCTTATAGGCCTCGGCCAATTGGTGCTGGTCTTCGGCGCGTTGCAGCAGGGCGTTGATCCGCTCGCTGGCCATCACCGTGGCGGCGGCGAGGCTGGCGAAGGCCTGCAGGTTGTCCAGGTCCACCCGGCCAAAACTGGCGGGGTCGAGCGAGTCGAGGGTCAGCAGCCCCCAGGGCTGATCTTGCACATAGAGCGCGCAGCCGAGGCAGTCATGCACGGGCAGGTGGCCGCGATGACCGTCGACCAGGCCGTCATACGGATCAGGCAGCTCGCAGTCGGTGGCGAAACGCAGTGGCCCGCGTTGCGCCAGCAGCGCTTGCAGGCGTGGCTGTTCGCTGAGTTTGAAACGCCGGCCAAGGGTGTCGGCACTCAGGCCCTCGACCGCAAGCGGGATCAATACCTCACCGTCGAGCTTGAGTAGCGCCACGGCGTCGCAGGGCAGCAATTGCCTGAGCGCTTGCAGCAGGCGGCGATAGCGCTCGGCCTCGGGCAGCTCGCGGGACAGGTCGGCGACCAGGGGGATCAGGGCGGTGAGCAGTGGGTTTGCTGTCATAAGGACACGCTAGAGGTCATTAAGACTCAAAATAACTGCTGTCATAAAGACGCATATATTTATAAGTCATTGAATTTAAACAATAAAAATATTGGCATGCTTCCTGTAATAGTCAGAGTGATATGAACCGAACCACTGCGCAAGTGCAGTGTGTCGCCCCGATGAGGAAGCCTGCATGTTGACCCCTGAGCAAACCGCCCTGATTAAAGCCACTGTCCCGCTGCTGGAAACGGGTGGCGAAGCGCTGACGCGGCATTTCTATGAGCTGATGCTTAGCGAGTACCCCGAGGTGCGCGTCCTGTTTAACCAGGCGCACCAGGCCAGTGGCGGCCAGCAGCGCGCCCTTGCCAATGCGGTGCTGATGTATGCGCGGCACATCGACAAGCTGGAGGCGCTCGGCCCGCTGGTTGGGCAAATCGTTAACAAGCACGTGTCGCTGCAAATCCTGCCCGAGCATTACCCGATTGTTGGCAGCTGTTTGTTACGGGCGATTCGCGAAGTGCTGGGTGCTGAGATCGCCACCGATGCGGTGATTGATGCCTGGGCCGCCGCCTATGGCCAGCTCGCTGACATTCTCATCGGCGCCGAAGAAGCCGCCTATGCCGCGAATGCCAGTGCCGAGGGTGGCTGGCGCGGGGCGCGCGAATTCCGTTTGAGCCGCAAGGTGGTGGAGAGTGAGGAGATTGTTTCGCTGTTCCTAGCCCCGGCTGACGGCGGCGCCGTGGCGGACTTTCAGCCCGGCCAGTACATCGGCTTGCGCTTACTGCTGGAGGGCGCCGAGCAGCGCCGCAACTACTCGCTGTCGGCCCTGAGCAATGGCCGCGAGTACCGCATCAGCGTCAAGCGCGAGGCGGGCGGCAAGGTGTCCAACTACCTGCATGACCAGCTGCAAGTCGGCGATAGCTTGGAGTTGTTTGCCCCGTCCGGCGATTTTGTTCTGCGCGAATCCAGCAAACCGTTGGTGCTGATCAGCGCGGGTGTCGGCATCACGCCGGCGCTGAGCATGCTTGAAGCGGCGCGTGACAGCGGCCGTGATATTCACTTTATCCACTGTGCGCGCCATGCCGGTGTGCATGCCTTCCGTGAGTGGGTCGAGGCGCAGCGCAGCGAGCGTCCGCAAGTGCGTCATTACGTGTGCTACAGCGAGCCGCGTGACGGTGATGTGGGCGATGCCGAAGGCTTCCTCACCCAGCAGTTATTGAGCGAGTGGCTGCCCGAGCAGCGTGACCTGGATGCCTACTTCCTGGGTCCTAAGCCGTTTATGGCGCAGGTCAAACGGCATTTGCACAGCCTGGGTGTGCCGGCCGCGCAGAGCCATTACGAGTTCTTTGGCCCGGCCAGTGCGTTGGACAGTTAATAAGGCGATCTAGGCGTTGATGATGCAGGCGTCTCCATCCTGCCAATCGCATGCTGCTGGTTGGCGGTTGGCGGTTGGCTTGGCGCTTGCGGGCTGGAGGCACAGCTGCACTTGGGCCGCCCGTAACGGCCTGTGTCTGGTGTTGCTGACACGGCGCGCTGAGCAGCTTCTACAGCCTGGGGGTGATGGTCGGGCTGATGACGCCGATGAGGCATGAGGGGGCTGCGCAATCTAGATAGGGATAATCAGGCCTTTACGGCGGTAGGCATCGATATCAATACCAAAGGCCCCGCTGCTGTGTACTTCGTGCACGCGGTAGGGCTTGTCGTCGCTGTCCTTGGCCATTTTCGCCAGTTCTATAATGCGTTCTTTGCACGCCTTTTTGTCCGCATCCAGCACCCGCAGCACCTTGGGCTTGAGCTTGTTGCCGGGGTGACAGCCAATGATGATGCCGACCTCACCATTGGTCATCTCAACGATTTCTCCGGGTGGATAGATGCCGATCATGCGCGAAAAGCAGCCCACAATATCTTCATCGAAATGGCTGTCGACGGCTTCCAGCAAGATACACAGCGATGCCAAGCTGGATTTACCTTTGCTGTAAACGCGGTCGCTATTAATGGCGTCATAGCTGTCGGCTACGGCAATGATCTTGGCGAAATAAGGAATTTTGCTGGCATCCAGGCCGCGAGGGTAGCCCTTGCCATCCACGCGCTCGTGGTGGGAGTAGGCGACGTCGACCGTGGCTGGAGTGACCTGCTGGTTACTCATCAATAGCCTGCGCCCTTCCGCCGCATGGCTCTGCATGATGCCGTGCTCGTCATCCGTCAATTTGCCGGGCTTGTTGAGTATCTCATTGGGTATTTTGACTTTGCCGACATCGTGGAGCATGCCGCAGATACCGATTTGCTCAAGTTGATAAGTCGGCAAGCCCAGCGCTTTAGCTAGGGCAATCGACAGAATGGACACGCGCAGCGAATGCTCGGCGGTGTATTCGTCACTGTTTTTGATGCGAGCCAGCCATAGCATGGCTGTTGGATTGCGCAGGATGCTTTCAACGCAATCCTTGACCACGGCTTTCACCGCATCAACGTCCAGTTCCTGGCCCAATTTGACGGCCTGAAGAATCCGCAGAGACTCCTCGCGGGCGGCATGCCATACAGGCGCTGCCTGCTGTATCTCCAGGTTGAAATCGACCTTGGCTATCACCGGCTGCAGTGGCGCAGGCGCGCCTGCATTTTCCGCGATCTGCTCGCTCACGCTTAAAGAGCGCCGCGCATCCACCCATACGTAACTGCATTGCTGTTGAAACAGGCTGATTTCCTGCTGCTTTTGAATTCTAAATCCCTGAAAAAGAAAGCTGGTATCCGTCCATGGTCGATCAAGCTCAACTACATACATGCCGATTGTCAGCTGAGCTGCTTCGACTTTGATGCGGTCTGTTTTGGCGTCATCGGCCATGCAGGCGCTCCAGTGCGGATTTCGATTGCGAGCCATTAGCCACTATCGGCGCAAGGAACAGCAAATTACTTTTGTCTATTGATCAGGTGAACGGCCGCCGGCGAGTTCCGCAGTGAGTGCGCTCTGGTAGGCCAAGTCGCGTGCTCTCGCGCTGAGCGTGCTGGCGCATCGACCTGTGTTGCTGAGATGGCGCGTGCGTTAGGGCTGCTGCCTAGTTGCTGCGTAACAAAATGCAGTAACAGGCAGGTGGATTGATCGCGGGTGAGCAACCGCTCAGAGCACGCCAGCTGCACGCAGGGCAGTGATCTGCTCAGGGCTTAGGCCCAAGTGACGGCTGAGTACCTGCTCGGTGTGTTCGCCGAGCAGTGGCGGTGCGTTGCGGTATTGCACCGGGGTTTCTGACAACCGCAGCGGGCTGGCCACTTGCGGAGTGCTGCTGCCCAGGCTGTTGGGCATGTCGATGCGCAGGCCGCGTGCCAGAACCTGCGGGTCGGCAAATACCTGGGCCAGGTCATTGATCGGCCCACAGGGGACGCCTGCCTGTTCGAGCAAACCGATCCATTGCGCCGTGGTCTTGAACACCGTGGCCTGACGCAGCAATGGGATCAGCTCGGCGCGATGGGCAACCCGGGCTTTGTTTGAAGAAAAACGCGGGTCGTCGGCCAACTCCGCAAGGCCGGCCACCTCGCACAGTTTGCGGAACTGCCCGTCATTACCCACGGCGATGATGAAGTCGCCGTCGGCCGAGGGGAAATCCTGGTAGGGCACGATATTCGGGTGGGCGTTGCCCAGGCGTTTCGGCGAGACGCCGGTGTTGAGGTAATTCATCGCCTGGTTAGCCAGGCAAGCCACCTGCACATCCAGCAGGGCCACATCAATATGTTGGCCAAGCCCCGATTGCTCACGCTGATTGAGCGCCGCCAGCACGCCGACGGTGGCGTAAAGGCCGGTGAGGATGTCGGTGAGGGCGACCCCGACTTTCATCGGGCCGGCGCCTTCTTCTCCATCGGGCTTGCCGGTCAGGCTCATCAGCCCGCCGAGGCCCTGAATCATAAAGTCATAGCCGGCGCGTTTGGCATAAGGGCCGTCCTGACCAAAGCCGGTGATCGAGCAATAAATCAGGCGCGGATTGATGGCTTTCAGCGAGTCGTAATCAAGGCCATAGGCCGCCAGGCCGCCGACCTTGAAGTTCTCCAGCAGCACGTCGCAGTTTTGCACCAGCTCACGCACCAGGCGTTGGCCATCGGGCTGGGTGAAGTCGAGGGTGACCGATTGTTTGTTGCGATTGGCGCTCTGAAAGTACGCCGCTTCGCGCGAGTCGTTGCCCTCGGCGTCCTTCACATAAGGTGGGCCCCAGTGGCGGGTGTCATCGCCGCTGCCGGGGCGCTCGACCTTGATCACTTCAGCGCCCAGGTCACCGAGAATCTGCCCGGCCCAAGGTCCTGCCAATACACGAGACAGGTCGAGAACGCGGATATGCGAAAGGGCGCCGGGCATAGCGAAGATTCCTGCGTAGGGTGGATCGGGGCGCGTAGCTGGCGCTTTATCCATCCACCATGCGGTAGAGAAGGTGGATGAAAAGAGCGTCATCCACCCTGCGGTCCGAGGGCGTTTGTGGGCAGGTTTAAAAGAACGCCTGCAGGCCGGTCTGCGCGCGGCCAAGGATCAGCGCGTGAACGTCGTGGGTGCCTTCGTAGGTGTTGACCACTTCCAGGTTAACCAGGTGACGGGCCACGCTGTATTCATCGCTGATGCCGTTACCGCCGAGCATGTCGCGGGCCATGCGGGCGATGTCCAGGGACTTGCCGCAGCTGTTGCGCTTCATGATCGAGGTGATTTCCACCGCTGCCGTGCCTTCGTCTTTCATCCGCCCCAGGCGCAGGCAACCTTGCAGGGCCAGGGTGATTTCGGTCTGCATGTCGGCGAGCTTTTTCTGGATCAGCTGCGTTTGCGCCAGCGGGCGGCCGAACTGCTTGCGGTCCAGGGTGTATTGGCGGGCGGTGTGCCAGCAGTCTTCGGCGGCACCGAGGGCGCCCCAGCTGATGCCATAGCGCGCCGAGTTGAGGCAGGTGAAAGGGCCTTTCAGGCCGCGCACGTCAGGGAAGGCGTTTTCTTCCGGGACGAATACGTTGTCCATGACGATTTCGCCGGTGATCGAGGCGCGCAGGCCGACCTTGCCGTGGATCGCCGGTGCGCTCAGGCCCTGCCAGCCTTTTTCCAGCACGAAGCCGCGGATCTCGCCGGCATCATCCTTGGCCCAAACCACAAACACATCGGCAATCGGGCTGTTGGTGATCCACATTTTGGCGCCGGTCAGGCGGTAGCCGCCATCGACCTTCTTGGCGCGGGTGATCATGCTGCCTGGGTCGGAACCGTGGTCCGGCTCGGTCAGGCCAAAGCAGCCGATGTATTCGCCGCTGGCCAGTTTCGGCAGGTATTTCTGTTTGGTCGCTTCGTTGCCGAATTCGAAGATTGGCACCATCACCAGGGACGATTGCACGCTCATCATCGAGCGGTAGCCGGAGTCGATGCGCTCCACTTCGCGGGCGATCAAGCCGTAGCACACGTAGTTCAGGCCGCTGCCGCCATACTGCTCGGGGATGGTTGCACCGAGCAGGCCGGTGTCGCCCATCTCGCGGAAGATTTTCGGATCGGTCTGCTCGTTACGGAAGGCCAGTTGCACGCGCGGCTTCAGCTTGTCGGCCGCGAACTGTTGGGCGCTGTCACGCACCATGCGTTCTTCTTCGGTCAGTTGCTGATCCAGCAGCAGCGGGTCGATCCAGTTGAAGCTTGCCTTGGCCATCGCGAAAACCTCGAAATCAGACTGTGGGGGGGCGGGTATCTGCGCAACCGAACCGCGCCCAGCGGTAAGTGGCCTTGATCCTAGGCGGCTTATACCGGGCAGGCAAACGAGTAATACGCACCCTGTTGTGCGTATTACTCACTTCGAGATAGGGTTATTCGGCTTTTTACAGTGAATAAAGTGAGGCTGATGCACATATGCGCCGCAAGATTCCCAGCACTGCCGCCCTGATTGCCTTTGAATCAGCCGCGCGCCATCAGAGTTTTACCCGAGCGGCCGATGAGCTGAGCCTGACCCAGGGCGCGGTCTGTCGGCAGATCGCTGGGCTGGAAGCCTTCCTTAATATCGAGCTGTTTCGCCGCTCACGGCGTGGTGTGAAGCTGACTGAGGCGGGCCAGTCCTATGCGCGGCGGGTGGCTGGGCAGCTGGACGCAGTGGAGCGTGACACCTTGGCTGTAATGGGTCAGCAAGGGGCGATGAGTATCGAACTGGCCGTGGTGCCGACCTTCGGTACGCAGTGGCTGCTGCCACGGCTGAAAGACTTTCAGCACCTGCACCCGGAAATTACCGTCAACCTGACCAACCGCACGCGGCCCTTTCTGTTTGCCGATACCGAGTTCGACGCGGCCGTGTATTTCGGCGATGGCGATTGGTCTGGTACCCAGGCGCACCTGCTGATGGGAGAGAACCCGATGCCGGTGTGCAGCCCGGCGCTGCTGGGTGAGCAGACGCACCTCAGCGGTGAACAAATGGCCAGCCTGCCGCTGTTGCAACAGACCACCCGGCCTTACGCCTGGCGTCAGTGGTTCAACGCCCAGGGTATCAGTACCGCGCGGGACATGGCCGGGCCGCGCTATGAGCTGTTCTCGATGCTGGCTCAGGCGGCCATGCATGAGATGGGCGTGGCGTTGATTCCGCCGTTTCTGATCCGCCGCGAGTTGGATGAAGGACGGCTGGTGATTGCGTCTGATAAGCCGCTCGCGGACAGCGGCCGGGCTTATTACTTGATTGTGCCGGAACGCAAAGTGCAGTCGGCGGCGCTCGCGGCGTTTCGTGATTGGTTGGTCGGCGAGGCGGCGCGTTACCGCAGCGCCTAGGTGTTTCAGGGGCAAGAACGCGGGTTCGCATCCGCATCGTTTGCACAGTAAAAGCGACTGGGTAAACGCCCGCCTGCTTGAGCATTTGTCAGCGAATTAGTGGTCGATCTGTGCATAAACACATGCGCGGATACGGCCTTATGCCGCCTTAAGTGTTAGGTAGTGGATTGTTTTACAAACTACATGAGAATCAGGCGCTAAAAACCGCTAAGGCCCATGCCTGCTGGTGTGAAGGCTATTTTTTACGCTGTGTTCGCTACTTTCTACATATCAGAAGATTCGATCGGCTGTCATCCACCATACGCATGGGTTTTTCCTCTGTAAGCAGCGTGATTGAAGGGCTAAGCCAGAAACGGCGCGGCCTGTGGTCGGTATGAAAAGTAGTCATAGACCTATAACTTGTAGTAATGCGATTTTCTTACTCCATAACTTCTTGAAGGGACTGCCGTTCGCCGGCAGAATGCGGGCCCCGCCACTTTTCGACGGGTTTGTGCTGATCCTCCCTAATGCCCGCGTGCCATCCGCAGTGCGCCGGTTCACCAAAAAGATCACGCAGGAGAATTGAAGTGCACATCGGTGTTCCTCTCGAAACCCATGCTGGTGAGACGCGCGTTGCCGCAACTCCCGAAACCATCAAGAAGCTGATCGGCCAAGGCCATCAGGTGACTGTACAGAGCGGTGCTGGCGTTAGCGCGAGCATTCCGGACAGCGCCTATGAAGCCGTTGGTGCGGCCATTGGTAACGATGCTGCTGCCTTTGGTGCCGATCTGGTGCTGAAAGTGGTCGCCCCGACCGATGCTGAACTGGCGCATATGAAAGCCGGCGCGGTGCTGGTGGGCATGCTCAACCCGTTCAGCAACGAGACCATCGCGCGCATCAATGCTCGCGGCGTCACCGCCTTCGCCCTGGAGGCCGCCCCGCGTACCTCCCGCGCGCAGAGCCTGGACGTGCTGTCGTCGCAAGCCAACATCGCCGGCTACAAGGCCGTGCTGCTGGCGGCGCATCACTACCCGCGCTTTATGCCGATGCTGATGACCGCTGCCGGTACCGTTAAGGCCGCGCGCATTCTGATTCTTGGTGCCGGTGTTGCTGGTTTGCAGGCCATCGCCACGGCCAAGCGCCTGGGTGCGGTGATCGAGGCTTCGGACGTGCGTCCGGCGGTTAAAGAGCAGATCGAATCGCTCGGCGCCAAGTTCGTCGACGTACCGTTCGAGACCGATGAAGAGCGCGAATGCGCCCAAGGCGTAGGCGGCTACGCGCGGCCGATGCCGGCGTCGTGGATGGAGCGTCAGGCCAAGGCGGTGCACGAGAAGGCCAAGCAGGCTGACATCGTTATCACCACTGCGCTGATCCCGGGCCGCAAGGCACCGACCCTGCTGCATACCGCCACCGTGGCGGAGATGAAGCCAGGCTCGGTGATCATCGACCTCGCCGCAGCGCAAGGCGGCAACTGCCCGCTGACCGTCGCCGAGCAGGTGGTGGTCGAGCACGGCGTGACCATCGTCGGCCACAGCAACCTGGCGGCTCTGGTGCCGGCCGATGCTTCGGCGCTGTATGCACGCAACCTGCTGGACTTCCTCAAGCTGGTTATCGACGGCGAAGGCAAGTTCCACCTCAACCTTGAAGACGACATCGTCGCCGCGTGCCTGATGTGCCGCGACGGCAACGTCGTGCGCACCAACGGCTAAGGGGAGTACCGCACATGGATATGATTTCCGACGGCATCTACAACCTGATCATCTTCGCCCTGGCCATCTACGTGGGTTACCACGTGGTGTGGAACGTGACTCCGGCCTTGCACACCCCACTGATGGCGGTGACCAACGCAATTTCCGCGATCGTGATCGTCGGCGCCATGCTGGCTGCCGCGCTGACCGTGACCCCGCTGGGTAAAACCATGGGCACCCTGGCGGTGGCCCTGGCTGCGGTCAACGTGTTCGGTGGCTTTTTGGTGACCCGGCGCATGCTGGAAATGTTCAAGAAGAAAGCGCCTAAAGCCGCTGCAGGGGAGAAGCACTGATGAGTATGAATCTGATCACCGTGCTCTACCTCGTTGCCTCGATCTGCTTTATCCAGGCACTCAAAGGTCTGTCGCATCCGACGACCTCGCGTCGCGGCAACCTGTTTGGCATGCTCGGCATGGGTTTGGCGGTGCTGACCACCGTTGGCCTGATCTACAAGCTTGGTGCTGAATTGGCTACCCAAGGCATCGGCTACGTGATTGTCGGCCTGCTGGTCGGCGGCACGGTCGGTACGGTCATGGCCAAGCGTGTGGAAATGACCAAGATGCCTGAGCTGGTTGCCTTTATGCACAGCATGATCGGCCTGGCTGCGGTGTTTATCGCCATTGCCGCCGTGGTTGAGCCGCAGTCGCTGGGTATCGTTGCTGCCTTGGGCGATGCGATTCCGGCTGGTAACCGTCTGGAGTTGTTCCTCGGTGCTGCCATCGGTGCCATCACCTTCTCCGGTTCGGTGATTGCCTTCGGCAAACTCTCGGGCAAGTACAAGTTCCGCTTGTTCCAGGGCGCACCGGTACAGTTCAAGGGCCAACACTGGGTCAACCTGGCCATCGGCCTGGCGATCCTTGGCCTCGGTCTGATGTACACCTTCACCGGTAACCTGACCGCCTTCGCCATTCTGCTGGCCTTGGCCTTCGTGATTGGCGTGCTGATCATCATCCCGATTGGCGGTGCTGATATGCCGGTGGTGGTGTCGATGCTCAACAGCTACTCGGGCTGGGCGGCGGCCGGTATCGGCTTCTCGCTGAACAACTCGATGTTGATCATTGCTGGTTCCTTGGTGGGTTCGAGCGGTGCGATCCTCTCGTACATCATGTGCAAGGCGATGAACCGTTCGTTCTTCAACGTGATCCTCGGTGGTTTCGGCGGTGCTCCGGCAGAAGCTGGCCCAGCAGGTGCCAAAGAAGCACGCCCGGTTAAATCCGGTTCGAGCGACGACGCGGCCTTCCTGCTGACCAACGCTGATACCGTGATTATCGTGCCGGGCTACGGCCTGGCAGTAGCCCGTGCCCAGCATGCGCTGATGGAACTGGCGGAGAAGCTGACCCATCGCGGTGTGACCGTGAAGTACGCGATCCACCCGGTTGCCGGGCGGATGCCAGGCCATATGAACGTCCTGCTGGCCGAGGCTGAAGTGCCTTACGAGCAGGTGTTCGAGATGGACGACATCAACTCCGAGTTCGGTCAAGCTGACGTGGTGCTGGTGCTGGGCGCCAACGACGTGGTCAACCCGGCCGCGAAGAACGACCCGACGTCGCCGATCGCCGGCATGCCGATCCTCGAGGCTTACAAAGCCAAGACCGTGATCGTCAACAAGCGCTCGATGGCCAGCGGTTACGCCGGCCTGGACAACGAACTGTTCTATTTGGACAAGACCATGATGGTCTTTGGTGATGCCAAGAAGGTCATCGAAGACATGGTCAAAGCGGTCGACTAAATCTAACCGCTGCGTTGTATAAAAAAGCCCGGCTATCAGCCGGGCTTTTTTCTGACCAGGCAACCAGGAAAGTGTTTTTTCCAGGTGAAAATCTGAAAAACAGGTCAACTGTAATAGAAGTGAAATCTGTAACTGTACCTGTGCTAAATCACTGCTTATTAAGCATTTATGCAGGTGTTTTATCTGCTATTAATTGTTTTTTAGGCTAAAGAACTTATGGCCAGTACAGTTGATGCTAAAAAAGGCTGAACAGTTACAAAGCAAGCTATCTATTAGTGCTGCAATTCAATTCAGCTGTGGCTACTGCGTGCAGGAGGTGGCGGCAATAATGCTTACATCGCAACACACCACTGACCCGCCACAAGCGGAAGGATGACCACCATGGAACGTACCCTCAGTTCCGACCTGTTTTTTGATCACAGCCAAGCCACCGGCTCCAGCGCTCTGCCGCTGCGCATATTGTCTTCTGTTTTGCTTTGGCAGCGCCGTGCTGTCAGTCGCCGTCAACTTGCTCGTTTGGATGCCCGTCTGCTTGCAGATGCCGGAATCAGCGAAGCACAGCGTCAGGCCGAATTGAGTAAGCCTTTCTGGCGTTAACCGCCGCCAAACACCGATTTCTGCTCCTCCCTTTTATGGGATTTTTGAAGCTCCAGCACCCTGCGTGCTGGGGCTTTCTTTTTATCTGCAGGACTATTTATCCGTAACAGTCTGCTGTGCGTGAAGCGGTACAGTATGGATGAAACTGTAACTGCACCATAACAATTTCCAGCTGCTGTCTCTGCCCGCTCCGCGCCTTAGCGCGCATCCTAGGTTGCCATCTCTGTTGGTTGACAAGGAATTGCGCCATGGAACGCACGCTCAAACGCCGGCCCTCACAATCTGCTCAGGACCATCGCCCGCTATGGCTGAAGCTCTATGCCACGCTGTGTGGCTGGCAACGCAATCGGCATACGCGTAAGCATTTGGCACACCTGGATAGTCGTCAGCTGGCGGATGCTGGGATCAGTGAGGCGCAGCGTCAGGTTGAGTTGGAAAAGCCGTTTTGGCGCTGATCTGCCTGGCAACCAACTGGCATGCGCTCGGTCTACAATGAATTAGCCCGACTGTTGGGCCTTTTCAGGAGCGTGGATATGAATGCGATAAAGACCTTTAGCCTGGCGGCACTCTTGGCGCTGGCCGGTACGGCTAGCGCCACCAGTTTTGTGGTGACCACAGATGCAGTGGTGGGCGCGATTGGCGCCACCTCGGACGCCACCTCCGATGTTTCCTCTTCCTTCAGTGATGACAAGATTGTGCTTGCCGCGCGTGATGACGCTGCCGCTTTTGTAGCGAGTCAGGGCAATATCCGCGGCGTGCGTCTGGAGGCCGCGTTGCAGCATATCCGCCAGCAGGTGCCGACGTTGGTAAGCGACGATATGCAGCTGGCGAGCGCTATCCTCAGCCTCTGAGTGTGGGGGATGCCAGCGCTTAGCCAGAAGCGCTGGCGGAACTGTGTGGCAGAATACTCGTCCAAACCAACCCCGTCGGGTTGATGGTTGATTATTGGAGATGCGTATGCGCCCTGCCTTACTCGGTGCTGTAGTTGCGATTGTTCTGTTGAGTGCCACTGCCCAGGCGCAAACCTTGGTGGCGACCAGCAACATCATCGTGCGTGCACTGGATCGCACCCTGGATTTCACTTCAGATACCACCACCTCAATTCGCGATTCGAAAATCGTGTTGGCAGCGCGTGACGATGCGGCCAGCTTTGTGGCCAGCCAAGGGCAGATCCGTGGCGCGCAGCTGGAAGCGGCCATCGGTGTCATTCGCAGCCAAGTGCCTGAAGCACAGGGTGCTTCCGATCTGGTATTGGCCGAAGCCATTCTGGCGCTGTGAATTGGCCGCGTACCTGGCTGCTGCTACTGGTCGCACTTGTTAGCACCAACAGCCAGGCCGAGTTGCGTCTGCACCTGAACGACGCGGGACTCAGTGCCCGTGAACGTCAGGCCAGCCAGCAGCTGTTGCAAGAAGCGCTGGAGGCGTTACCGCCGCGCTTCAAGCAACAACTCGACCGCCGTGTCAGTGTGCGCTGGGGCGACATGCCTGCGCAGGTCTATGGCCGTGCCGGGCGTTTCAGTGGCATTGAACTCAATGCCGCGCTGCTGCCAGCCTTGAGTGACGGCACGGGCGCCACCCACGAAACCCATCGCCCACATGGCAGCATGCGCCGCGAACTGCTGGCGACTGTGCTGCACGAACTCACCCATTTGTATGACCGCGCCCAGCGTTGGCCACAGGCTGACAGGCAGCTGCAACGCCAGTGTCGCCAGCGTGAGCAGAGCCTGGGGGCTGTCGGGTTGCCTGATTATTGCCGGGGCCAGACTGCGCGGCTTTTTACCCTGAGTGATGATCCGCTGTTGCTCGACCTGGCTGGCTGGCCGCAACAGGTTGGCCGACGTGGTGAGCGCGGCCACGAGAACCACCAAGTTGCGCGCAGCCCAGACCGCTATGAATTAACGAACCCGCGCGAGTACCTCGCGGTGAACATGGAGTACTTCCTCCTCGACCCCAGCTACGCCTGCCGCCGACCTTCGGTGGCGCGCTACTTGAGTGCGCATTTCGGCTGGTCGCCTGCTGGCCAAGAAACGTGCGCGGACGGCTTGGCTTATCTGAATGCCGGGCGCGACTTTGCCCGCCAGCCGCTTGGCAGTATCGACCCGCAGCGGGTCTATCAGGTGGATTATCTGCTCGCCGAAGCCAACGATGCCCTGGCCAGTCGTTGGGGGCACAGCATGCTGCGCCTAGTAATCTGCGCGCCTGGCCGGCCGCTGGGGCCGGATTGTCGGTTGGACCTGCAGGAGCACCTAGTGCTGTCCTACCGCGCTTTTGTCGGCGATGTGCAGCTGTCCAGCTGGGATGGCCTGACCGGCGCGTACCCATCGCGGTTGTTCGTGTTGCCGTTGGAGCAGGTTATTGAGGAATACACCAAGGTTGAGCTGCGTAGCCTGGCGTCGGTGCCGCTTAAACTCGAACGTCCGCAGCTTGAGCAACTGGTGATTCGCGCGGCTGAGCAGCACTGGAGTTATGACGGCGACTACTGGTTTCTTTCCAACAACTGTGCCGTGGAAACCCTCAAGCTGTTACGCAGCGGCAGCCAGCACCCGCGCTTGCATGCACTCGACAGCATCATGCCCAACGGTCTGTTGGATACCTTGGTCGCCCGTGAGTTGGCCGACCGCAGCGTGCTCGCCGACGATGCTGAGGCGTTGCGCCTGGGGTATCGCTTTGACTCCTTCCGTGACCGCTATCAAGCCATGTTCAGCGTGCTGCAGGCGCAGTTGCCAATTACCCAGGCGCACGTCGAGGACTGGTTGAGCTTGCCGGCCGTGAAGCGCCAGCCCTGGTTTGCTCAGGCCAATCTGCGCGCCAGCGCGGCGCTGCTGCTGCTTGAGCAGGCGGCGCTGCGCCGACAGTTGTTGCTGGCCCAGGATGAGCTTAAGCGCCGCTACCTGAGCGGGCGCGAGGGCGCTGATCCTGAGCTCAATACAGCGGGTGGTGCGCTGCAGCAGATCCTCGCCAACAGTGGGTTTCTCAGTCGTCCGGCGGAGTTGCTCGAAGGGGGCTATGGCTTGCCGCAACGCGCTGAATGGCAACGCTTGGAAGCCGAGAGCCAGGCACGCCAGCAACAACTGCGTCAGCTCAGCGACAACCTCGATCAGGAAGTGCGTACCTTGCTGGAACCTGCTCGCCTGGCTGAGCTACAAGCCGCTGAAGCCAATCTGGCACAACTCGGTCAACACCTGCGCGCGTTGCACAAAGCTGGCGGCGGCTTGCAGTTGCCCTAGCTAGAACAGCGCAAGATCAACGCCGACCTTGCGTCACTCCATGCGGCTGCTCAAGATGGCGGCTTGCTTGTGGCTGGAGGTTGCCGTGCTGGAATTGTTGCTGGCCTTGTGGCCGCTGTTTGCGCTGATCGTGGCCGGTTACTACCTGCGTCGCTGGGCGTTTCCCAGTGAGGCGTTCTGGCCCGGTGCCGAGCGTCTGAATTACTTCATGCTGTTTCCTGCGCTGCTATTCAGCAGCCTGGCCAAGGCGCCGTTGAATAACCCTGCGTTGCCGCGCTTGGCGTTGGCGGTAATGCTGGCGTTGGGTATTGCCTGGCTGGCGCTGCTAGTGGTGCGCCGCCTGCGCGGCTGGCCGGCGGGGCGCTTCGGCGCGTTCTCCCAGGGCATTCTGCGCTTTAACACTTACCTCGGCCTGGCCGCTGTCGGTAGCCTGTTTGGCCAGCCTGGGCTGACCCTGGCGGCGTTGATGCTGGCCTTGATGGTACCGACGGTGAATGTACTGTCGGTCTGGTCGCTGACCGCCGAGCGCGGCGTTAGTGCGCGCAGCCTGTTGCTGCCGATCCTGAAGAACCCGCTGATCCTGGCCTGCCTGGGTGGGGCCTTGGTCAACCTCAGTGGCCTTGGGTTACCCGGTGGCAGTGATCGCCTGCTCAGCTTGTTGGCGGCTGCCAGTTTGCCGTTGGGCTTGCTGTGTGTGGGCGCGGCGTTGAAACCCGAGCAATTAAGTGGCGAGATTCCGGCGTTGCTCGGCAACAGCCTGCTGCGCTTGTTAGCCATGCCGATGCTGGCTTGGGCGGTGGCCTATGGTCTGCAATTACCGGCGATGGAAAGCACCGTATTGGTGCTGTTCTTTGCCTTGCCAACCGCGCCAACGGCGTATGTGTTGACCAGGCAGCTGGGCGGAGACAGCCACTTAATGGCGGGGATTATTACCCTGCAAACCCTGCTGGCGGCGGCCAGTCTGCCGCTGTTGTTGCTACTGGTCGTGGGCTGATGCAGGTGCATGGCGCTGGCGACTGGGTTTGGTGGTGCGCTGTATGACAGTCGCTTCGGTCAGCGTTTTCGTGGTGAGGGCGCTTTTGCTGAATTGCTCGCACAGCGCTTTGCCTTGCCAGCAAACGCCTTGGACTGAATCGACGCGAGGCGTTCACCCCGACTGCATGCGCTTCTGCCCACCCGGTGGCCAGATGGCGCTGCTTTAACCGGAGCGCAAGGTGGGTGGTTGCCGTTAGGGCCTGCGGCAGTAACACTTGGCATGTGACTTGCCAGCCTGCTTGGCTGTCGCTTTAGCAGGTTTTTTCAGGTTCAGAGGTCGCACACATGCCATACAAGCATCAGTTGATTCCGTTGCAGGGGCGCACGGGCAGTGAAACTGCCGAGGAAGCCCTGCAGAGCATCGTCGATGGCTTCAAACGTTTTCGCCGCGAGATCTTTCCGCAGCAGGAAGAGTTGTTCAAAAAGCTGGCCACCGCGCAGAGCCCGCGTGCGATGTTCATCACCTGCGCCGACTCACGGGTGGTGCCTGAACTGATCACCCAAAGCTCGCCGGGCGATCTGTTCGTTAACCGCAACGTCGGCAATGTGGTGCCGCCTTATGGGCAGATGATGGGTGGCGTTTCCACTGCGATCGAGTACGCGGTGATGGCCTTGGGCGTACAGCACATCATCATTTGCGGGCATTCCGATTGCGGAGCGATGAAAGCGGTACTCAATCCTGCTGAGCTGGAGCGCATGCCCACGGTAAAAGCCTGGTTGCGCCATGCTGAAGTGGCCAAGACGGTGGTGGCAGACAACTGTGGCTGCGCCGATCACAATACCCTTGGCATCCTCACCGAGGAAAACGTGGTGGCGCAGCTTGACCACCTGCGCACCCACCCTTCGGTGGCGTCTCGTATGGCTTGCGGGCAGGTGTTCATCCACGGTTGGGTGTATGACATCGAAACCAGTGAGATCAAGGCGTATGACGCGGAAAAGGGCGAGTTTCGCCTGATCGATGATGGGCCACTGCCGATGGCTACGCCGCGCCCGCGCTACCTGCCGAGCTAGTCGGCAGCCGCGCGGACGTTAGGGCTAGCCCGCCGCGCGGGTTTCATCCAATTGCAGTTCTACCCCCAGCCGGCGTGACAGGCACGGCCAGCGCAGCCACGCCGCTTCGGTCTGCGGGCTGTGCAGGCGCTCGCGATAGGCTTGCACCGAGCCCTGGGCAAAGCTGGCGTCGTCGAGCATGCCCTCGACGGCATGATGCACGGCCTCATCCAGTTGATTGGCAAAGGGCTCGCCGATCAGTTGGTGAGCAATCAGATTAGCCACCGTGGTATCCAGCGGAATCAACGGTGCGCCCAGGTGAGTGATATAGCGATCATTCACTTCTTCGACCAAACGGTGGGCCAGATAGGCCTCATCGAGTAAGCCTTCCAACCCCTCATGGCCGGCCATCAGCGCGGGCGGCTGGAGAAAGAATTGCTCGGCAATCTTCAGCACCGGCTTGATATGCGCCTCGATCCCGGCTTCCTGAGCGACTTGCTGGGCGGCTAGCAACAGTTCCGGCACCTGTTCGATATAGGCGCTGACAAACTGCTGCAGCACGCCGGAGGTGTTTTCGCTGGGCAGGCGGATGGAGGGGTGTAGCTGCCCCGCGTGTGCCTGCATCTGCTTGCTCAGATGACCCGTACTGGCTTCGTGTTGGTGTGCACGCTGGATCAGCGCGTGCAAAGCGGTGATGTTCATGACTGCTCCTGAAGTGAGGACATGGACGAGGACCTTAGTTGGCTGAGCGTAGCTGCTAAGACTCGATTGTCATAATTATTAAACATTTATGCGGACTGGCTATAAGTAGTCGTCGCCACCCCGGCCTATCCCACGCCAGCCGTGGTCTTTAGCGCGTGCCTTGCAGTGCGTTGCTCTTTTCGGCTTTCGCGTTGCCAGGTGTAAGTCCCTGTCTATACTCGAACTCGAAAGGCAGTACCTGATAACTCCGAATCAGCTGCGGCATGGACAGTCTTCCTAGGCGTTTTCACTGAGAAAATGCGTGATGGCTCAGCCTCTGACCGATTCGGCGGGATAACAAGAATAATTAAGGGGAACCCGCAATGATGCGACATCCACGAGTCTGGATGGGCCTCCTGTTGTGGTTGGTATACAGCTCGGCACACGCCAGCTGGGGCATCAATATGACGCCCGGTGCCACCGAGGTGAGCCGCTCAGTATTTGACTTGCACATGACCATCTTCTGGATCTGCGTCGTCATCGGCGTGATCGTGTTTGGTGCCATGTTCTGGTCGATGCTGGTCCACCGTCGCTCCACAGGTCAGGAGCCCGCGCACTTCCACGAAAGCACCACAGTCGAGATTCTCTGGACGGTTGTACCGTTGGTGATTCTGGTGCTGATGGCCATCCCAGCGACCAAAACCTTGATCGATATCTACGACTCCAGCGAGTCGGAGCTGGATATTCAGGTCACCGGTTATCAGTGGAAATGGCACTACAAATACCTGGGTGAAGATGTCGAGTTCTTCAGCAACCTGACCACCCCCAAAGATCAGATCAACAACAAGGCCACCAAGGGCGAGCATTACCTGTTAGAGGTCGACGAACCGCTGGTGGTGCCGGTCGGCACCAAAGTGCGCTTTTTGATTACTGCCGCCGATGTCATTCACTCCTGGTGGGTACCGGCGTTGGCGGTGAAAAAAGATGCGATCCCGGGTTTTGTCAACGAGTCCTGGACGCGCATCGACGAGCCCGGCATCTACCGTGGCCAATGCACCGAACTGTGCGGCAAGGACCATGGCTTTATGCCGATTGTGGTCGAAGCCAAGTCGAAAGAGGACTACGCCACCTGGCTCGCCGAGCGTAAACAGCTGGCGGCTGCCGAGAAGGAGCTGACCAGTAAAGAGTGGAGTATGGATGAGCTGATGGCGCGCGGCGAGAAGTCGTACCTAACAAACTGTGCGTCTTGCCATCAGCCGACGGGTGAGGGGCTGCCGCCGATGTTCCCGGCGCTAAAGGGCTCAGCGATTGCTGTTGGCCCGGCGGCCGGTCATATCGGCATCGTGGTCAATGGCAAGCCAGGTACGGCCATGGCGGCGTTCGGCAAGCAACTTTCGGAAGTCGATATTGCCGCGATCATTACCTACGAGCGCAATGCCTGGGGCAACGCGGTCGGTGACATGGTCACGCCAAAAGACATCCTCGCGTTCAAACAGGCTCAGGAGTAAGGACATGAGTGCAGTGATCGATCCGGGCCACGCTGGCCACGGTCATGCCGGACATGACCATCACCACGGCCCGGCCAAAGGCCTGATGCGCTGGGTGTTGACCACCAACCATAAAGATATCGGCACCATGTACCTGTGGTTCAGTTTTGCCATGTTCCTGCTGGGCGGCAGCATGGCCATGGTGATCCGTGCCGAGTTGTTCCAGCCGGGCCTGCAAATCGTGCAGCCGGAGTTCTTCAACCAGATGACCACCATGCATGGCCTGATCATGGTCTTCGGCGCGGTCATGCCGGCGTTTGTCGGCCTGGCTAACTGGATGATTCCGCTGATGATTGGCGCGCCGGACATGGCCCTGCCGCGCATGAATAACTTCAGCTTCTGGCTGCTACCGGCCGCGTTCAGCATGCTGGTCAGCACGCTGTTTATGGAGGGTGGTGGGCCGAACTTCGGTTGGACCTTCTATGCACCGCTGTCGACCACTTATGCACCGGAGTCGGTGACCTTCTTTATCTTTGCCGTGCACTTAATGGGCTTCAGTTCGATCATGGGCGCGATCAACGTGATCGCCACCATCCTCAACTTGCGTGCCCCCGGCATGACCCTGATGAAGATGCCTTTGTTCGTCTGGACCTGGTTGATCACCGCATTTTTGCTGATTGCTGTAATGCCCGTTCTGGCAGGAGTGGTGACCATGATGTTGATGGACATCCACTTCGGCACCAGTTTCTTCAGCGCGGCCGGTGGCGGTGACCCGGTGCTGTTCCAGCACGTGTTCTGGTTCTTCGGTCACCCCGAGGTGTACATCATGATCCTGCCGGCATTCGGCGCGGTCAGTGCGATCATTCCGGCGTTCGCCCGCAAGCCGCTGTTCGGTTATACCTCGATGGTTTACGCCACTGCGTCGATCGCCTTCCTGTCGTTTATCGTCTGGGCGCACCACATGTTCACCGTGGGTATTCCGCTGACCGGTGAGCTGTTCTTTATGTACGCGACCATGCTGATCGCCGTACCGACCGGGGTGAAGGTGTTCAACTGGGCCAGCACTATGTGGCGCGGCTCGATGACCTTTGAGACGCCGATGCTGTTCTCGGTGGCCTTCGTCATCCTGTTCACCATCGGCGGTTTCTCCGGGCTGATGTTGGCCATCGCCCCGGCGGACTTCCAGTACCACGACACCTACTTCGTGGTGGCGCACTTCCACTATGTGCTGGTGCCAGGCGCGATCTTTGGCATCTTCGCTTCGGCCTATTTCTGGCTGCCGAAGTGGACTGGGCACATGTATGACGAGACGCTCGGCAAGCTGCATTTCTGGATGAGTTTTATCGGCATGAACATGGCGTTCTTTCCGATGCACTTCGTTGGCCTTGCAGGCATGCCGCGGCGTATTCCCGACTACAACATGATGTTCGCCAACTTCAATATGGTCTCGAGTATTGGTGCCTTTATGTTTGGTGCCACTCAGTTGCTGTTCCTGTTTATCGTCATTAAGTGCATTCGTGGGGGTAAACCCGCGCCGGCCAAACCCTGGGATGGAGCAGAGGGGTTGGAATGGTCAATACCGTCGCCGGCGCCTTATCACACCTTCAGTACGCCGCCGGAAGTGAAATAAGGAGCTGCAGCGATGAGCGAAGCCCTGTCGACACGTCGTTTGGTGATCCGCCTGTCATTGGTGGTGGTCGCCATGTTCGGCTTTGGCTTCGCCTTGGTACCAATCTACGACGTGATGTGCCAAGCCTTCGGCATCAACGGTAAAACCGCCGGGGCCTACGAAGGCAGCCAGGCGGTGGACGAACAGCGCCGGGTGCGCGTGCAGTTTCTCGCCACCAATGCAGCCGAGATGGTCTGGGAGTTCGGCCCCCAGGCAGATGAAGTAGTTGTGCATCCGGGCGACAGTACGCAAATGCTGTTTGTGGCGTACAACCCCACCGACAAGCCGATGACCGCTCAGGCGATCCCCAGTGTGGCACCGTCGAAAGCGGCCGCTTATTTCCATAAGACCGAATGTTTTTGCTTTACCCAGCAAGTACTGCAACCCGGTGAACGCATCGAAATGCCGGTGCGCTTTATCGTCGATAGAGACTTACCGGCAGATGTTCGCCACCTAACCCTGGCTTACACCTTGTTTGATGTCACCGCGCGCAAACCGCCGGTGGCGCAAGCGACCCCTACTCGGGCGGCTCCATAAGGAGAACAATAAATGTCGAGTCATGAAACGCACGAAAGCTATTACGTCCCGGCCCAGAGCAAATGGCCGATCATCGCCACACTGGGCATGCTGTTTTCGGTGTACGGCGTGGGCACCTGGTTCAATGATATGAAGGCCGATCGTGCTGACTCCAACGGCCCGCTGATCTTCTTTGTTGGTGGCCTGTTTCTCGCTTACATGCTGTTCGGCTGGTTTGGTAATGTGATCAAGGAAAGCCGCTCCGGCATGTACAGCCCGCAGATGGACCGCTCGTTCCGCTGGGGCATGAGCTGGTTTATCTTCTCCGAGGTGATGTTCTTCGCTGCGTTCTTCGGTGTGTTGTTCTATGTGCGCACCTGGGCCGGGCCATGGCTGGGTGGCGAGGGCGATAAGGGCATCGCCAACATGCTCTGGCCGGGTTTCGAGTACAGCTGGCCGCTGCTTAACACGCCTGATCCAAAGCTCTATCCGGCACCGAGTGGCACTATCAGCGCCTGGGGCTTGCCACTGATCAACACCATTCTACTGGTGACCTCCAGCTTCACCCTGACCTTCGCTCACCACGCGCTTCGCAAGAACCATCGCAAGCCGCTAACTCTCTGGCTGGCGCTGACGGTGATTCTCGGCATTGCCTTTCTGGTGTTGCAGGTCGAGGAATATATCCACGCCTACACCGAACTGGGCCTAACCCTGGGGTCGGGTATCTACGGCGCCACCTTCTTTATGCTCACCGGTTTTCACGGGGCCCACGTGACCCTAGGTGCACTGATGCTGAGCATCATGTTGATTCGGGTTATTCGCGGTCATTTCAGCCCCGAGCAGCACTTCGGTTTTGAGGCGGCCGCCTGGTACTGGCACTTCGTTGACGTGGTTTGGATTGGCCTGTTTGTCTTCGTTTATGTGCTGTAACGCGGTTACCAGGTGGCATGTGAAACCAGTTGGCCGCTGTAGAAACCCCAGGCAATCAGGGCAACAGTCAACGCGGTAAGGGTCACGCGCACAGTCAGTGCGTTGACCACCCGGGAGGTCTTACCTTCGTCCTTGACCAAAAAGAACAGGCCGCTGAATAGGCTGATCAGAGTAGCCAGCAGTAACAGGACGATCGCGGCTTTGAGCATGCGTGACTCCCAAGCGAAACTTCGGGGGAAGGGAAATGCGTAGCAGCAGTATAGCCAGCTTGATCAGGGTTTTAGGGAGGCGGATATGAGTGCCTTCCGTCCTGGCTGGCTGCCTAGCGTGCTGGTGCTGCTGCTGTTTCCCTGTCTTATCGCCCTGGGCTTTTGGCAGCTGGCACGCGCCGAAGAAAAGCGCGAGCTGTTGGCCGCACATCAGGCTCAGCAAGTGGCCACGCCAATCAGCATCGAGGCGCTGGAGCAGCAGCCCAACCCGGCTTACAGGCGTGTGCAGTTGCAGGGCTTCTTCGATGCGCGGCATACCCTGCTGCTGGACAACCGCACCCGTGACGGCCAGGTCGGTGTGGAGGTGTTGCAGCCTTTCTATGACCAGGCCAGCGGCCTCTGGCTGCTGCTCAATCGCGGTTGGCTACCCTGGCCCGACCGGCGTATTACGCCAACCTTTGCCACCCCGGATACACCGCTGCGTTTGCAGGCCACGGTGTATGTGCCGCTGGGTGAGGCGTTTCAGTTGCAAGGTGCCGAACCGTCTATGGATTGGCCACGGTTGATTAGCGAGGTCAAGCCGGATGCCCTTTGGCAGCAACTAGGGCGCGGGGGCTGGCTTATGAGGTACGTCTTGAGCCGGGCCCCGCATCATTCCAGAGTGATTGGCCGATTATCGCCATGAGCCCCGACAAACACACCGGCTATGCCGTGCAATGGTTTGCTCTGGCCGCGGCCTTGCTCGGCTTGTTTATCTATTTAGGTTTATCTAACGCGCGGGAGACTCGCCATGAACCCAGCCATCGCCCTGCCTGAAGTGTCGCCCAGCCAGCGTCGTCGTGGGCGGTTGCAGTTAATCCTGATTCTGGCCGTGGTAATCGGCCCGATGATCCTCGCCACTGCCATGTACCAGTGGCGTTTCTGGGTGCCGGAGACCCGCAGTTACCACGGTGAGCTGATCGGCACCGGGCAGACCCGTGCTGACCTCGGCGTAGTCGGTGCAGACGAGCCGCGCTGGCAGTTGCTGGTGACCGTACCGGATGTTTGCGATACCGCCTGCAAAGAGTTGGTGTTTCTCGCCCGCCAAGTGCATATCGGCCTAAGCCGTGATGTTGCTCGCGCCGCCCATGGCCTAGCCACTGCCCAGCCGCTGCCGGATGACTATGACGCGCAACTGCGCCGTGAATACCCACAACTAGCCCGCTATCAGTTGGAGCTGCAGGCCTACGACAAGGCGTCCGGCAAGGGCGAAGGCGCGTATTTATGGATCGTCGACCCGCGTGGCAACCTGGTGCTGCGCTATGACGCCAGCAGCAAGGGCAAGGCGATTCTCGATGATCTGCGGCACCTACTTAAGATTTCGCAGATTGGTTAATGCCGCTTGCGGCTAAGGACTGATGATGAGCAAGCCCGGTTACCGTTTTGCCCTGTTCGCCACCGTGCTGGCGGTCGTGGTGGTGCTGCTCGGAGCCTACACCCGTTTGACTCACGCGGGCCTGGGTTGCCCGGACTGGCCAGGTTGTTATGGCTTTATCGGCGTGCCGATGAGTGAGCACAAACAGACCCTGGCCGAGGCACGTTTCCCCGAAGCGCCGGTGGAAGTCGCTAAGGGCTGGTACGAGATGATCCACCGTTATTTTGCTGGCTCCCTGGGCTTGGTGATTCTCGGTCTGGCGGTACAGGCGCTGCGCCGCCGTGGCGAAGCCGACCAGCCACTTAAATTGCCTCTTTTATTGCTGGGTTTGGTGACCTTGCAGGCCGCCTTCGGCATGTGGACGGTGACTCTGAAGCTCTGGCCGCAAGTGGTGACGGCGCACCTGCTCGGCGGTTTCGCGACCCTCAGTCTGCTGTTTCTGCTGACGCTACGACTATCTGGTAAAGCGCCGGTTTTGCCCAATCTCCCCTCGCGGTTGCGCAGTCTGGCGGCGTTCGGCTTGCTGCTGGTGGTCGGACAGATCGCTCTGGGTGGCTGGGTTAGCAGCAACTACGCGGCGGTTGCCTGCGTTGATCTGCCGACTTGCCATGGTGAATGGTGGCCGGCAATGGATTTCGCCAATGGTTTTCACCTGACCCAACATATCGGCCCCAACTACCTTGGCGGGCAGCTCGACAGCGACGCGCGCACGGCCATTCATATGACCCACCGCATCGGCGCACTGCTGGTGACCCTGGTGCTGCTGCTATTGGCCTGGCAACTCAAGCGCCATGGCTTGGGGCGGTTGGCCGGTTTGTTGGTGTTGGCGCTGGCCGTGCAGATCAGCCTGGGAATCAGCAACGTAGTGTTTCACCTGCCGCTTCAGGTGGCAGTGGCGCACAACCTCGGTGGCGCGGCTCTGTTACTGACGTTGGTGCTAATCAATTACCGGGTGCGCAGCGCAGCACGGCTGGCATCTCCGGCAGCAGAAGCGCAGGCTGACCTTGCGATGCTGCCGAGCAAATAACAAAAACAATCGAGGAGAGACCGTATGGCTACTCTAGCGCGCGAACAGCAAGCCCACGCCAGCTGGCGCGACTACCTGGAGCTGACCAAGCCGAGGGTGGTGGTGCTGATGCTGATCACCTCCTTGGTCGGCATGTTCCTCGCCACCCGTGCGGGCGTGGCCTGGCAGGTGCTGATTTTCGGCAACCTCGGTATTGGCTTATGTGCGGGTGCCGCAGCGGCGGTCAACCATGTGGTGGATCGGCGGATCGACTCAATCATGGCGCGCACCCTCAAGCGTCCAGTTACCTCGGGGCGTATCTCACCCAGCGCAGCATTGGGTTTTGCCCTGCTGCTGGCGGTCGCGGGTATGGCGCTGCTGCTGATCTTTACCAATGAGCTAGCAGCCTGGTTGACCCTAGCCTCCTTGCTCGGCTATGCGGTGCTTTACACCGGCTTTCTCAAGCGCGCCACGCCGCAGAACATCGTGATCGGCGGCCTGGCTGGCGCTGCGCCACCTTTGCTCGGCTGGGTGGCAGTGACGGGGCATATCAGCGCAGAACCGCTGCTGCTGGTGCTGATTATCTTCGCCTGGACGCCGCCACACTTCTGGGCCCTGGCCATCCACCGCAAGGAGGAATACGCCAAGGCCGATATTCCCATGCTACCGGTGACCCATGGCGAGCACTACACCAAGGTACACATCCTGCTTTATACCCTGGTGATGTTCGCGGTAACCCTGCTGCCCTATGCCATCCACATGAGCGGGCTGCTCTACCTTGCCTGCGCCGTGATTCTGGGCGGGCGTTTTCTGCACTGGGCCGTGGTGTTGTACCGTGACAGCAAACCGCATGCAGCGATCAACACCTTCAAATACAGCATCTGGTATCTTTTCGCGCTGTTTATCGCCCTGCTGGTGGATCACTACTTGCTGCTCAATATCTAAGAGTCTGTTTACGATCTGCTGCGCGTCGGCCCTGCTGCGTTAAAAGCAGACTCGTGCGCGAGTCCGATCAAAATACTCATTTACACCAGTAAACTCCGCTTACTCGCCGTTTTGACCAGCCGGAGGCTGTTACTAATGTAGCGCCTTGCATGGCTCTAGCTCGCGAGACCGCAAAACAGACTTTGAGGCCCTATGACCCGTACCCAGATCACCGTTTTTGTTCTCGTTGCCATCGTTGCCTTGGTGCTGGGGCTGACCGTCAACAAGGTGCTGACCAGCAAGGGGCAGGGGGATCCTACCGCGTTGCTCGATGCCGGCATCGTATTGTTGCCGCAAAGCCGTAGCCTGCCGGCGCTAAGCCTGATCGATCAGGATGGCCAGGCGGTAGCGGTTGATCAGCTCAAGGATCAGTGGAGCCTGTTGTTCTTCGGCTACACCTTCTGCCCGGATATCTGCCCAGCCACCCTTGCTCAGTTACGTCAGCTGCAAGGCCAGCTGCCGCCAGAAACCTTGGCCAAGTTGCGAATCGTGCTGGTTACGGTCGACCCGAACCGCGACACACCGGAGCAGTTGAAGAAGTACCTGGATTACTTTGACGCCGGCTTTATTGGCTGGACTGGTGAGGAGGCCATCATCCAGAAACTGGCGAACAGCGTGAGCATCCCGTTTATTCCGGCGGACACCAGCCAGGAAAACTACACCGTCGACCACAGCGGTAACCTGGTGTTGATCGGCCCGGATGGCAAGCAGCGCGGCTTTATCCGCGCGCCGATCAATAACGCCAAGCTAGCCGCGCAGTTGCCCGGTCTGCTTGAGCGGCCATAACCTGCTATTTGGCGAATAGCTGGCTGATGTCCTTGAACGCCTTGAATTCTAGGGCGTTGCCGCACGGGTCGAGTAGGAACAACGTGGCCTGCTCGCCGACCTGGCCGGCGAAGCGCACGTAGGGCTCGATCACGAATTGCGTGCCCTTAGCTTTGAGCCGCGCCGCCAGTGTTTGCCAATCCTCCCAGCCCAATACCACACCGAAATGCGGCACTGGTACGTCGTGGCCGTCCACCGGGTTGCTGTGCGCGTCTTGCTGATAGGCCATCTTCGGCGCCTGGTGAATCACCAGTTGGTGGCCGAAGAAGTTGAAATCCACCCAGTGGTTGCTGCTGCGACCCTCGGTACAGCCGAATACTTTGCCATAGAAGTGCCGAGCGGCCGCCAGGTCGTATACGGGAATAGCCAGGTGGAACGGTGCGAGTGCCATGTGAGGCTCCTTGTGATCAGTGTCTGAGGATTCTCAGCAACAGTAACTTTGATTAAAAGCGCATATTGTTGCTGCCGAGCACTCCTAAAATTGATCAGTCGAGGCGCTGATGTTGCGTGAGTTGAAAACCTTTGTGGCGGTGGCGCGGTATGGCACCTTCGCGGCGGCGGGCCAGCAGGTCGGCTTGACTCAGTCCGCCGTGAGCGCGCAGATGCGGGTGCTGGAGCAGGGGTTGGGCGTGCGTCTGTTCGACCGCAGTGGGCGTGCTGCCGTGCTTAATACGGCGGGCCGGCATGCTTTGCCGCTGGCTGAGCAGATGCTCGCGTTGTATGCGCAAATGGCCAGGCCTGCGAGCTTGGCCGATTGGCAAGGCGAGTTGAATGTTGGCGCTATCGCCAGCGTGCAAACGGGCCTGCTGCCCGAGGCGTTGCCGGCCTTTCGCCTGGCTGCACCGGGCGTTGAACTGAAGCTGGTGCCAGGGGTGTCGCTGCAACTGCTGAGTCAGGTGGATGCAGGCGAGCTGGACCTGGCGCTGCTGATCAAGCCGCCTTTCGACTTGCCTAAGGAGTTGCTGCAGATCAGCCTGGCCCGTGAGCCTTTTGTGTTGATCACGCCGCTCAGTGTGATGGAGGATGACCCGCTGCAGATCCTCGCTGAACAACCCTTCGTGCGTTACGACCGGCACTCGTTCGGCGGTCGCCAGGTCAGCCAGTTCCTCCGTGAACAGCGTCTGCATGTGCGCGAGGCGCTTGAGTTGGATGAGCTTGATGCCATCGTGCGTATGGTCGAGTGCGGCCTGGGTGTCTCGCTGATTCCACGCGCAGGGCTGTGGCTGCAGCGCTCGACCCAGTTACGGGTGATTGAACTGGGCGCGCTGACGTTTCACCGCGAGCTGGTGGCGCTGCTGCGCCGGGCCCAGCAGCAGCCGGCGCTGGCGTGTCTGTTGCAGTGCCTGCAGGCCGCACACAAGCCCTTATAAGCGACCACTGAGCGGGTACTGCAGCACCAGCTTGAGCTGCTGAGCGTCGTTCTCACCTTGCGCGCTGTTGGCGCGGTGCAGGCTGTGACGCAGTTGCAGGGAGAGGTTCTTGGCCGGGCCATCTTGCACCACGTATTTGAGCGACAGGTCGCGCTCCCAGTGCCGCCCACCCTGGCCATAGAAGCCGGCGTAGCTACCATTCGGGTCGGCGTGGCTGCCGTCGGTGCCGCTGCCACGCACATAAGCGGCGGTCGTACTAAGGCCGGGCAGGCCAAGACCGCTCAGGTCGTATGCATAGTTGAGTTGCCAGGAGCGCTCGTTGGGCGCGTTGAAGTCGGACATTTGCATGGCGTTGGTTAGCCAGATTGCGCCACGTGTCACGTAATCGAACGGTGTATCACCAGCCACATGTTGATAGCCCAGGCCGAGGCTGTGATAGCCGCTGCGGTAGGTCAGCAGCAGGCTGCCGGTTGTGGTGTCGACAGCGCCGGCCAGGGCTTGGCCGGTGTTGCGGCTGCGGTACAGGTGCAGGTCGCTTGTCAGGCTGCGCGTATCGCCCAATGGCAGGCGGTAGGTGCTGCCCAGATAATGCGTGCGCCAGGTGTCTTCGAGTTCGCCCGTGAAGAGGCTAAGGCTTAACCCAGGCATGCCGCTGTAGCGCCCGCCGAGAAAGCGGAAGGCGTTGCCCAACTGACCGTTGGCGTTGCTCGCGTAGTTAACCACCAGTGGGTTGTTGTTGCTGCGCGAGTGCCGGTCGGCGGAGCCGGTGAAATACCCGGCTTGTAGTTTCAGGACGCTGATGTCGTCGCTTTCCAGGTACCAACCGGTATGGGTTTCCGGTAGCAGGCGGCTGTCTGAGGCGCTAAAGATCGGCGTGCTGACGCGCTGCTCACCGTAGCGTAAGCGGGTGGAGGCCGCCTGCAGCTTGAGTGCGGCGCCGCCCCGCGTCAGGTTATCCAATGGGTAGCCGTCACGGTCAAGCGGTAGGGCGCGAATGGCCCCGGCGCGGCCGCCGCCGGTGTCCAGTGCCTGGGCCTGATACAGCTGAGCGTCGAGGCCAAAGCCAATTCGGCCCTGGGTGAAGCCCGAGGTGAAGGTGCCCATCAAGCCATAACCCCATTCTTCGGCCACCTCGCTGCGCTGGCGGCGGTCCGGGTATTTGCTGTTACGTGCACGGGCATTGCGCGCGCCGTTTTCAAAGTCGCGGCGCTCGTAGAACATGCGGTTGAGCACCTGCCATTCGGCGTCTTCGACAAAACCTTTGGCAGCCTCTTGGGCATTGTCCTGAGCCATTAACCACGCAGGGCTAAAACCATAGGCGGCGACAGTCAGCAGGGTCAGGCGTTTGATCATGGGCAAAAGAACTCCGGTTAGCGGCTGGCCAAGCCTTTGCAGAATAAGCCAGACGGTTCTACGGCTCTAGAACGCCGCTTTGCGCGCGGTGGTCCGGCGCGGCATGGCTTGTAATGTTATCTTGTAACGCATTATAGTTCGCGCCCTTGTTGTGCTGGCAGTTTTTGTTCTGCTGCATTTTTCCTTTATTCCGCTGTTGGAAATGCCCTTGAGAGCCCTGCTATATACGCTGCTGGCCATAGTGTTGGTTGGCTGTTCGCCCAATCAGGACCCTGATCAATTATCGATTGGCGGTCCGTTCGAGTTCACCAGCCAAGACCCCTCGCGCGACGGTTATCTATATACCCGCTTACAGGTGGCGGAAACCCTGTTGGATGTTGATGCGCACGGCCAATTGTTGCCCGGTTTAGCCGAGGCCTGGTCGCGTTCGCAGGATGGCCTGATATGGCGCTTCACCTTGCGTGAAGGCGTGCGTTTTCATGATGGCGCGCTGCTGGATGCAACAGCGGTTGTGCGCGCGCTGCAAGTGGCGCAAAGCAAGCCGGGTGTGCTGGCGGCAGCGCCCGTTGAGGCCTTCGAGGCCGAGGGTGAGCGAACCTTACGCGTGCGCTTGAGCCGCCCTTACAATCCGCTCGCCGCCGTGCTGGCGCATTACACCAGCGTGATTCTCTCGCCGGCGTCCTATGACGCGCAGGGCCAAGTCACCCGGCTGCAGGGCACCGGCCCCTACCAAGTCGAGCGCTTCGACCCGCCGCATCATCTCGGGGTGGTGCGGTTTGCCGGTTACTGGGGCGCGCCGGCGAAGATCCAACGTGTGGTCTACCTGACGGGACACCGTGCGGAGAGCCGGGCGCTGCAGGTGATGGCCGGGCAGACCGATATCGTCTACACGCTTGATCCGGCCAGCCTCGACCTGCTGCGTCGGCGCGACAATGTGCGGGTGCACTCGCACGCCATCCCGCGCACCATCCAGCTCAAGCTCAACCTGGCTGATCCGCTGCTCGCCACGCGCGATACGCGCTTAGCCCTGAGCCTGGCCCTGGATCGTCATGGCCTGACTCAAGGCGTGTTACGGGTGCCCGAGGGCGAGGCCGGGCAGTTGGTGCCGCCGGCGCTCAGTGCTTGGCACCTGGCCGACTTGCCCGTTGCCCCACGCGACTTGGCGCGCGCCCGTGCGCTGCTGGCCGCGCAGGGCTGGCAAGCCGCTGATGATGGTGTTTTGCAGCGCCGCGGCGAGCGCTTTCAGCTGAGGCTGATGACCTACGCCGACCGTCCTGAACTGTTCCAGCTGGCCACCGCGATTCAGGCGCAATGGCGCGAACTGGGCGTCGATCTACAGGTGTCAGTGGTCAACTCCAGCGACATCCCTGCCGGGCACCACAACGGCAGCCTGCAGGTGGCGCTGATCGCCCGCAACTACGGCAACATCGCCGACCCGTTGGGCCTGCTGCTGGCCGACTTCGGTGATGGCGGTAACGGCGACTGGGGGGCCATGGGTTGGCAGGACAGTGAGTTACCGGCGCTGCTGGCGGCGCAGCAGATCGAGCGCGATCCCACGCGTTATCACGCCCGCGCCCAGCGTGTGGCGCGAATCCTGGTCGATGAGTTGCCGCTGATCCCGGTGCTTTATTACACCCAGCAGACGGCTGTATCGAGCCGCGTGCAGGGCTTCAGCTTCGACCCGTACGAACGTAATTACCGGATTGCCGAGATGAGTTTTTCGCCATGCTGCAACTGATTCTGCGCCGCCTGCTGCAGGCGGCTTTCGTCACCTGGAGCGTGGGTACCCTGAGCTTTGTGCTGATGCGCCTATTACCCGGTGATATGGAGTTCCGTATTGCCGCCGGCCGCTATGGCTATGACAACGTCGATCGCGCGGCTGCCGAAGCGGTGCGTGCCGAGCTGGGCCTGGACCGTCCCGGTTGGCAGCTGTACCTCGACTGGCTGGGTGATTTGCTGCACTTCAATTTCGGCAATTCGCTGGTCAGCGGTTTGCCGGTCACCCATGAAATTGCCCATTTACTCAGCCATACCCTGCTGCTGGCGGGTAGCGCGATGCTGATTGCGCTGCTGATCGCTGCCCCTGTTGGGGTTTGGGCGGCGCTGCGTGCTGGCGGCTGGTTCGACCGTTTGAGTCTGCTGGTGTCGGCGTTGTTGCGCGCTCAGCCGGTGTTCGTCATCGGTTTAGGCCTGTTGCTGGTGTTCGCCCTGGAGTGGCGCATGTTGCCGGTGGCGGGTTTTGACGGCCCGCGCTACCTGATTTTGCCGGCGCTGACCTTGGCCTTGGCGATGGCGGCGGTGTCCAGCCGGGTGGTTCGGCACAGTGTCGCCGAGGTGTTGCGCTCGGCCCACTTCAACTTCGCCCGGGTCAAGGGGCTGAGCCTGCGCCAGGCGCTGGTGCGCCATGGCGCGCGTAACGCCGCGCTGCCGGTGGTGGTGTTTCTCGGTATTCAGCTGGCCAGCGTGATCGAGGGCGTGGTGATGATCGAGTCGCTGTTCTCTTGGCCGGGTGTGGGCCATGGCTTGGCCCATGCCGTGTTCAACCGCGATGTGCCGATGATTCAAGGTGCCGCTATGGCCCTGGGGCTGCTGTTTGTGGCCCTTAACCTGCTGATTGATCTGGCCTGCCATTGGATTGATCCGCGCCAGAGGAGCGTCCAATGATGCCGCGTTTGTTCGCTTCGTTGTCCAACAGCCAGCGTGTGGGGGCCGGCTTGCTCACCCTGCTGGTGCTGTTCGCCGTGCTTGAAGGTTTACTGGGCCGCGGCGATCCCGCCCTGCAGAACCTGGCCCAGCGCTTTGCCACGCCGAGCCTGGCCGACCCCCTAGGCACCGACCCCTTTGGCCGCAGCATGTTGGCGCGCATGGGCGCGGCCTTGCGCCTATCGCTGAGCCTCAGCCTGGTGTGCGTGTTCACCTCGGCCTTTATCGGTGTTGCCCTGGGGGTGGCTGCCGGCTGGCGTCAGGGGTGGGTCGACCGCGTGTTGTCGTTCGTCCTCAATGTGCTGCTGGCCCTGCCTGGCCTGGTGTTGATTTTGCTGGTTGCCGGCCTGGCTCCTGGTTCATTACTGGCGTTGTACGTGGCCATCTCGCTGGTGCTGTGGGTGGAATACTTTCGCGTGGTGCGGGCGATCACCCGCCAGGTGGTGGCCTCGCAGCCCATGCAGGCCTCGCGCATGCTCGGTTTCGGCTGGCTGTATTGTTTGCGCCGGCATGTTTGGCCAGCCCTGCGTGGGCCGGTGGCGACGCTCGCCGCCTTTGGCGCGGCTGGTTCGATCATGGCCCTGGCGGCCCTGGGCTTTGTCGCTGTCGGCCTGCGCCCACCCACCGCCGAGTTGGGTCTGATGATGGTTGAGCTGTTCCCCTATTACAGCGACGCACCTTGGGTGCTCGCACAGCCAGTGTTGGCGGTATTTATGCTGGTGCTGGGTCTCAATTTGCTAGCAGGTAAGCGCGCATGACCACCTTGTTACGCCTTGAAGCGCTGAGCGTCCAGGCAGACGGTAAAACCCTGCTTGAACCGCTGAGCCTGAGCCTGGCGGCTGGCGAGTGTTTGACCATCCTCGGTGAAACCGGGGCCGGCAAGAGCCTGTTGATGCACGCCATCATGGGCACGTTGCCGCCACCGTTGACTGCCAGCGGACGTATTCTGCTTGGCGATCTAGATCTCGGCAGCCTCGACCGCCACGCCCGCGAGCAGCTCTGGGGCCAGCAGTTGGGCATGTTGCCGCAAGAACCGTGGCATGCGCTGGACCCGCTGATGCCGGCCTTGCAGCAGGTGGCCGAGGTGCACGAGTGCGTCCACGGCCTGCCACCGGAGCAGGCGCGCCAGGCGGCGAGTACCGCGCTTGCCAAGGTTGACTTGGCGCAGGCCGGTGCGCGCTTGCCCGGTCAGCTGTCAGGGGGCATGGCGCAACGCGTGGCATTTTCTGCGGCCACCGCCGCTGGTGCGCCGATCCTCCTCGCTGACGAGCCAACCAAGGGGCTGGATGCCAGCCGCCGTGACCAAGTGGCGGGGTTATTGCGCCAGCATGCTGAGCACGGCGCGCTGCTGACCATCACCCATGACGTGGAAGTGGCTCGCCAACTGGGCGGCACGTTGCTGGTGATGCGCGCCGGGCAGCTGTTGGAGTCTGGCGATGCGCAGGCAATCCTGGCAGCGCCGCAGCATGACTACACCCGCGCGCTGATCGCCGCCGATCCACGTCACTGGCCCACGCCCCTGGTTGCCGCCGTGACCGGCGCGCCAGCCAATGAGCCGGTTCTGCAGGCGCAGGGTCTGCGTCTGCAGCGCGGCGGTCGCCAACTGTTCGAAGGCCTGGACCTGCGTATCGAGGCGGGGGAAATCATCGGCATCGCCGGCGACAGCGGTTGCGGCAAGAGCAGCCTGGGCGATGTGCTGCTTGGCTTGCTGCAAGTCGATGGTGGGATGGTCACGCGGCGTGCGGGCGTGGCCGCGCATCGCTACCTCAAGCTTTACCAGGACCCGCCGGCGGCTTTCGCGGCGGGTGTACCGTTGCGCCGTTTGTTCGACGATGTGCTGCGTTTGCATCGGCTTGATCCCGCGCGGTTGCCGCCATTGCTGGAACGGCTGAGTTTGCGCCCTGAATTGTTGGCGCGGCCGGCGACCGAGGTTTCCGGCGGCGAACTGCAGCGCCTGGCGATTGCGCGCGCGCTGTTGCTCGATCCGGTGGTGTTATTTGCTGACGAGCCGGTGTCGCGGCTCGACCCGATCACCGCCCGTGACGTCACCGAACTACTGGTGCAAAGCGCCCGTGAGCGCGGCTGTGCGCTGCTACTGGTGAGCCACGATGCCGAGGCCCTGGGGCGGGCGTGTGACCGCCATATTCGCTTGGGCTAAGTGCCCTAAACGCAGAACCCCGCCAGAAGGCGGGGTTCGGGTACAGCGCGTGCCGCTAATCAGAACGCTGGTACGACGGCGCCCTGGTACTTCTCCAGGATGAAGGCTTTGACTTCAGGGCTCTGCAGCGCCTTGGCCAGCTTCTGCAGGGCAGCGTTGTCCTTGCTGTCGGCACGGGCGACCAGGATGTTGACGTACGGCGAGTCGCTGCCTTCAATGGCCAGCGCATCCTTGGTTGGGTTGAGCTTGGCTTCCAGCGCGTAGTTGGTGTTGATCAGCGCCAGGTCAACCTGGGTCAGCACGCGCGGCAAGGTGGCCGCTTCCAGCTCACGCACCTTGATGGCTTTCGGGTTTTCGACGATGTCTTTCGGCGTGGCGAGGATGCCCGCTTCTGGCTTGAGGGTGATCACCCCGGCCTTTTGCAGCAGCAGCAGGGCACGGCCGCCGTTGGTGGCGTCGTTGGGGATCACCACGTTGGCGCCTTGCGGCAGGTCGGCCAGGCTCTTGTGCTGGCTGGAGTAAGCACCGAAGGGCTCGACGTGCACGCCGGCCACGCTGACCAGCTCGGTACCACGGCTCTTGTTGAATTCATCCAGGTACGGCTGGTGCTGGAAGAAGTTGGCATCCAGGCGCTTTTCGGCAACCTGCACGTTCGGCTGCACGTAGTCGGTGAAGACTTTAATGTTCAGCTCAACGCCTTCTTTGGCCAGGGCTGGCTTAACGAATTCGAGGATTTCCGCGTGCGGTACAGCGGTGGCGGCGACGCTCAGGCTTTCGGCCTGGGCGGAGAAGGCTGCCAGGGCGGCAACGGCGACGATCAATTTTTTCATCATAAAGCTCCTTGTTTGATGGGGCGGCGTTCGGCGAATAACCGCTGCGCCGCTGTCTTGTGCGTCCTAAAGGGCGCTCTATTTTCTGGAAAAATGCACCACCAGCTTGTCGCCGACGGTTTGCAGAACCTGTACCAGCACCAACAGCAGCACCACGGTGACCAGCATCACGTCGGGCTGATAACGCTGATAGCCATAACGCACCGCCAGGTCACCGAGGCCGCCGCCGCCAATCAGGCCGCTCATGGCGGTGTAGGACACCAGGGTAATCGCCGTCACGGTGATGGCGGCGATGATGCCGGGCAGCGCCTCGGGCAGCAGCGCGTTGACCACGATCTGCCGGGTGGTCGCGCCCATGGCCTGGGTCGCTTCAATAATGCCGCGATCGACTTCACGCAGCGCGGTTTCCACCAGGCGCGCGAAGAACGGCGTGGCCCCAACCACCAGCGGCGGGATGGCGCCAGCGACGCCCAGCGAGGTGCCGGTGACGATCACCGTGAAGGGGATCATCACGATCAGCAGGATCACAAACGGCACCGAACGCAGAATATTCACCAGCAGCGACAGCACGCCATACAGGGCTTTTTGTTCAAACATCTGCCGGGGGCTGGTGAGAAACAGCAGCACGCCCAGCGGCAGGCCGAGCAGCACGGTGAACAGCATGGAGCCGCCGAGCATGCTCAGGGTGTCCAGGCTGGCGTAGCCGATTTCCGCCCAATCAACATTGGGCAGCAGGCGGGTCAGTAGGGCTTCCATTAGCGCAGCACCTCCAGGTGTACGTCGGCGGCTGCAAAGCGCGCCAGCGCGGCGTCCAGATCGCCGCCGGTAAGGGCCAGGGTCAACTGGCCGTAGGGGGTGTCCTTAATGCGGTCGATGCGCCCCGCGAGGATGCTGTAATCCACTCCGGTTTCGCGCGCGACGGTACCCAGCAGCGGCGCATAGGTGGCTTCGCCCTGAAAGGTCAGGCGCAGAATACGGCCGGCGACATGGGCGAAATCGTCATGTTGCTCGTGCTCGTCGACGTGCTCGGCTTCCTGCACGAAGCGCTTGGTGGTGGCGTGTTGTGGGTGCAGGAAGACGTCGGCCACCGAGCCCGACTCGACAATCACGCCGGCATCCATCACCGCCACGCGGTCGCAGACGCGGCGGATCACATCCATTTCGTGGGTGATCAGCACGATGGTCAGGTTCAGTTCACGGTTGATCTCGGCCAGCAGCTGCAGCACCGAGGCTGTGGTTTGTGGGTCGAGGGCGCTGGTGGCTTCGTCGCACAGCAGGATTTTTGGCTCGGTGGCCAGGGCGCGGGCAATGCCGACGCGCTGTTTCTGCCCGCCGGAGAGCTGCGCCGGGTATTTATCGGCGTGATCCTGCAGGCCGACGCGGGCCAGCAGTTCGCTGACGCGGGCAGTGATCGCGCTGCGCGACAGCTCGCCTGCCAGCTTCAGCGGCATGGCCACGTTGTCGGCGACAGTTTTTGAGGACAGCAGGTTGAAGTGCTGAAAGATCATCCCGACGCGCTGGCGGAAGCGCCGCAGGCCATTGGCATCCAGGGCGGTCACGTCTTCGCCGTCGACGTCGATGCGTCCGCCGGAGGGTTCTTCCAGGCGGTTGATCAGGCGCAGCAGGGTGCTCTTGCCGGCGCCGGAGTGGCCGATGATGCCAAACACTTCGCCACGGGCGATGTGCAGGTCGCTCGGCTGCAAAGCGGTGATGTCCTGACCACTGACGCGATACGCCTTGTGGACCTGATGAAAATTGATCACGCGTTAAACCTTTTGGGTTTCAGAATTGCCGGGTAGGCATAAGCGGGCGGGTAGTTTAACCGGCACTGCTTAGGCCGCAAAAATCTTTGTAGACCTATGGTTATAACTAGATCTCATGAAAAACGCTGCCGTCCAGCCCAATGCAGCCAGTGCCAATGCAAACGACCGGGCAAGCCCGGTCGTTGTCACGCACCGCGCCGCCTAGCGTTTGGGGCTGAGAACCAGTTGCGGCACTTGAGCAGGGTTGATCACCTGGCTCATGCGCGGGCTGAAACTCGGGTCCAGGCGTTTGATGCGGGCATTGAGCAGGGAGGCGACCCAGGGGAAGTCCTTGCTTTGACGCACTTCGATGCGCACCGCGCAATTGAACGCGACGATATCGGCGGCGACGCCATCGAGCAGGCTGCGCAAGCGTTCGTTGTCCTGGTTATCCAACATCGGTATGGCGATCACGCTGCTGGCGGCGGCGGGATCAATCAGCCTGGCGATAGGCTTGGCTGGCACGGGTGCTTTGGCCGCCGGGGTATTCAGTGGTTGGATGGCCTGAATCGCGGCGGCCTGGCGCGCGGCAGCCAGTTGCCGGGCCTGCTCCAAGCGGGCGGCTTCGGCGCGGGCCGCCGCCTGCTGACTGGCTTGGCGTTGCTGCTCGGCGGCGGCCAGTTCGGCTTCGCGGGCTTGGGCGATGGCACCATCCAAGCCGGTGGTCAGCGCCGGTGCCTGGGGCATTAGGCTGCGGGCACGGCTCAGGGCTTTGGTGGCGTTATCCAGGTCGCCGCTTTGCAGGGCTTTTTGCCCTTGCTGCAGGTGCGCTTCGGCGAGTTGGCGCTGATAGTGCTCCAGGCGCGTATCACCGACGGCGCGTTGCTGTAGGGTTGCCAGCTGGCTTTCTGCCGCATTCAAGTCGCCGCTGCTAAGGCGCTGGTCGAGCTGACGAAAGGCGCTGACCAAGTCATCAACCGGGAGATTGGCCGGTTGCGGCGCACTCTGGCAGCCGCCCAGCAGCAGAACCAGGGTCAGGGTAAATCCGCGGAAAACGAACGATTTCATGGCTGCGCGTCTCGGATTGTGCAAAAAACGCGCAAGTCTACACTGCGTTCCACGGCATCACCAACAGTTCAGGCGGTGCGCCGTGGCAGGGCGAAGGACAGCAAAAACAGGCCGGCGGCCGTCACCACGATCGAGGGTCCCGCCGGGGTGTCTTGAAACCACGACAGGCTGAGGCCGCCGCACACGGCAACAACCCCCAGCAGGCTGGCGCCAAGGGCCATCTGCTCCGGGGTGCGGGCATGGCGCTGGGCGGCGGCGGCAGGGATGATCAGCAACGAGGTGATCAGCAGCACGCCGACAATCTTCATCGCCACGGCAATGACCACGGCAATCAGCAGCATCAGGCTCAAGCGAATCGCCGCCACTGGCAGACCTTCGACCTTGGCCAGCTCTTCATGCACGGTAATCGCCAGCAGCGGTCGCCACAGCACAGCCAGCAGCACCAGCACCAGCGCGCTGCCGCCGATAATCCAGGCCAGATCAGTCGGGCCGACGGCCAGCAGGTCGCCAAACAAATAGCCCATCAAGTCGATGCGCACGTCCTGCATAAAGCTCAGCACCACCAGGCCCAGCGACAGCGTGCTGTGGGCGAGAATCCCCAGCAGCGTGTCGGAGGCCAGCGGCTGGCGGCTTTGCAGGGTGACTAGCAGTGTCGCGAGGAGTACGCAGCCAACCGTCACCGCCAGGGTCGGGTTGACGTCCAGCATCAAACCCAGCGCCACCCCGAGCAGCGCTGCGTGGGACAGGGTGTCGCCGAAGTAGGCCATGCGCCGCCAGACCACAAAGGAGCCCAGCGGGCCGGCAACCAGCGCCAGGGCAAGGCCGGCGAGCAGGGCGTTGAGTAGAAAATCAGCCATGCTTGCAGCCATCTCCGTGGATATGAGGTTTAACCGGGCCTTTGATACTCAGCCCGGGTGCATTTTCGCTGACCACGGCACCGTGTAGGTCATGCTCATGGTCGTGGTGGTGGGTGTAGATCGCCAGGCTCTGTGCATCCTGGCCGAACAGCTCGACGAAGGCGGGATCAAAGCTGACCTGCTCCGGGTGCCCGGAACAGCAAACGTGACGGTTCAGGCAGACCACCTGATCGGTGGTGCTCATCACCAGATGCAGGTCATGCGATACCATCAAAACGCCGCAGCCATAACGGTCACGCAGTTGGGTGATCAGTCGGTACAGCTCGGCCTGGCCGGCGACATCGACGCCTTGAACCGGCTCATCCAAGACCAGCAATTGCGGCTCGCGCAGCAGCGCTCGGGCCAGCAGCACGCGCTGCAGTTCGCCGCCGGAGATGCTTTGCAGTGGGCTATCAATCACCTGCTCGGCGCCCACTTCGGCCAGCGCGGCTTGTGCGCGGGGGCGATCAACCCCCGGCACCAAGCGCAGAAAGCGCAGCACCGAGAGCGGTAGGGTGGCATCGACGTGGAGTTTTTGCGGCATATAGCCGATACGCAGCTTGGGTTTGCGCCAGACGCTGCCGCTGTTGGGTTTCAGCAGCCCGAGTACAGCGCGCACCAGGGTGGTTTTGCCGGCGCCGTTGGGGCCGATCAGGGTGACGATTTCGCCGGGCTTTACGCTGAGCTGCACATCCTGCAGCACGTGTTGCCCGGCAAAGGTCACGCCTACGCCTTTGAGGCGAATCAGCGCGTCGCTCATGCGTGCTCCCGACAGCCGGCGCACAGCCCGACCACTTCCACCGTTTGGCGTTCGACGACGAAGCCGACGTCCGCAGCGGCACCAACAATGGCGTCGCTGATCGCGGCCTGTTCCAGCTCAATGGCCGCACTGCAGGTCCGGCAGATCAAAAATTGACCCTGGTGTGGATGCTCGGGATGGCTGCAGCCGATAAAGGCATTGAGTGAGGCGATGCGGTGCACCAGGCCGTTTTCCAGAAGGAAATCCAGGGCGCGATAGACCGTTGGCGGCGCGGCACGGCGGCCGTCTTCCTCACTCAGCACGCCGAGGATGTCATAGGCGCCCAGCGGCTTGTGGCTGTGCCAGACCAATTCCAGTACGCGTTTGCGCAAGGCGGTCAGACGCAGACCCTGACGCGTGCAGATGCTTTCTGCTTCAGTCAGGGCGTGGCTGACGCAGCGTGAGTGGTCGTGTGGGCGTGAGGCCAGGGGTGCTTGAGTCATGGGCAACGACGAATAAGGTAAGAGACGTTATTATATTACCTGTTCCCGCCCGTATGAGTGCTCCCCGTGTTACGTCTTTTTTCTACTGCTTGCCTGCTATTCGTCACGTTTTCCCTCAGCGCTGTCGCTCAGGCCGAGGTGCGCGTGTTGACCAGCATCAAGCCGCTGCAGTTGATCGCAGCGGCCGTGCAGGACGGTGTTGGCCAGCCTGACGTGCTGCTGCCGCCTGGCGCGTCGCCACACCATTACGCGCTGCGCCCCTCCGATATACGCAGTGTGCAGAGTGCCGACCTGCTGTACTGGGTTGGCCCTGACCTGGAGAGTTTCCTGCCGCGGGTGCTCAGCAGCCGTGCTAAAGCCAGCGTGAAGGTGCAGGAGCTGCCGGGCATGAGCCTGCGTCATTTCGCGGATGAACATGCGCAGGGCCACGCAGATGAGCATGCCGATCATGACGCGCCCGCGCAGATGGTCGATCAGCATGATCACGACCACCGCCCTGGCAGCCTTGATGCGCACCTGTGGCTGCTGCCGGCCAATGCGTTGGTGATTGCCCGCAAGATGGAGGCTGACTTAGTTGTCGCCGATCCGGCTAATGCTGCGCGCTACCAGGCCAATGTCGAGGCGTTTGCGGGCCGTTTAGCGGTGCTGGATCAACGCCTGAATAGCCGTTTGCAGCGTTTGGCGGGCAAACCCTACTTCGTCTTCCACGAAGCCTACGATTATTTCGAGGCCGCTTATGGCCTCAAACATGCCGGCGTGTTCAGCGTGCTCGGTGAGGTCCAGCCGGGTGCCCAGCACGTCGCTGCCATGCGTGAGCGCTTGCAGCAGGCCGGGCCAACCTGCGTATTCAGCGAGCCGCCGCTGCTGCCGCGCCTGGCGCAAACCCTGACGGCAGGCCTGCCAGTAACCCTGGCCGAACTGGATGCCATGGGCGGCACTTTGCCGGTTGACCCCAGTGGCTATGAAGCCTTGCTGGAGAACCTCGCGAGCGAGTTGGCAGGCTGTTTAGAGACGTTGTAACGGCGACGGGCTGCGCTAGAAGGCAAACGGCAGCGCCAGTTCGACCTGCTGGCGTTGCGCCAGGCGACGCTGGAATTCATCGGGGTCGTGGATCAGTACTTCCTGCCCGGCGAAGGATTCGGCAGCGATCAGGCGTGACAGCCAGAAGCGCACACAGGCGATGCGCAGCATGGCCGGCCACAGCTCGGCTTCGGCGGCGGTAAAGGGCCGCAGCGCCGCATAAGCGCCGAGCAAAGCTTGGGCACGCTTGTGGTCGAGGCGGCCATCCTCCTGCGAGCACCAGTCATTCAGGGCGATCGCCAGGTCGTAGAGCATTGGCCCTGAGCAGGCGTTGTAGAAGTCGATCACCCCGGCCAGGTGGTTGCCGTCGAACAGCACGTTGTCGCGGAACAGGTCGGCATGCAGGTTGGCCTGTGGCAAGGCGAGAATGCGTGGCTTGAGCGCCTGAATTTCCGCTAGCGCATCACGCAGCAAGGGCACTTGCCCGTCCGGCAGTTGCAGCGCCAGGCTTGGCCCTTCGGCGAGCATCCACTCCAGCCCGCGATCACTCTTGCGCGGCAGGGGTTGTGCGCGGGTGGCCAAGTGGATGCGTGCCAGCAGTGCGCCAACTTCCTGGCAGTGATGCGGATTGGCCTCATGCACATGCTTGCCGGCCAGGCGCGGCTGCAACAACGCCGGTTTTTCTGCCAGGCTGCGCAGCGCCTCGCCGCTCACCGTGCGCAGGGCATAGGGAACGGGCAGCCCTGCGTCATGCAGCACGTCGAGCAGCTCAATAAAGAACGGTAGGTCAGCACTTGGGCCCCGCTCGATCAGGGTCAGAACAAACTCGCCCTGTTCCAGGCTGACGAAGAAATTGCTGTTCTCGCTGCCGGCCGCAATGCCCTGGAAGTCGCGTAAGCGACCCAGGTTGTACGGGGCGAGAAACGTCTCGAGCTCGTGGCGCTCAAGCGGGGTAAACACCGACATTACTGAACTGCCTTATTACCAGCTGAAAATTTCCCAGGCCGGAATCAACATATCCGGGCTGTCCGAGCGAACAAAGTTGCCATCACTGCCATCGGCGCGTACCAAAAAGTACGGCTTACCGTTTTTAGGGATGACTTTTACCGCGTAGAGAAAACCGTTAACCCGGTATTCCTGGACGGTGCGGTCGCCTTCCTGGCGAATGGTTACGTCTGGGTCTGCCGATACCGGATCTTCGGCTTGAACGGCAAGCGTGGTGAATGCCAGCAGGCTGGCCAGCAACAGGCGATTGAGTGTGCGCATGGTAACCTTGTCCCTTTGATTTCAATGGTGTGGCCATTCTAACGCCGCCCCCGCCGAAAAGGTTGATCCTGCTCATGAGCCAAACTCCTTTAGTCCTGGTTGACGGTTCTTCTTACCTTTACCGTGCTTTCCATGCCTTACCGCCGCTGACCACGTCCAAAGGCTTGCCGACTGGCGCGGTTAAGGGTGTGTTGAACATGCTCAAGAGCCTGCGCAAGCAATATCCGAAAAGCCCGTTTGCCGTGGTGTTCGACGCTAAAGGTGGGACGTTTCGCGATGAAATGTTTGCCGATTACAAGGCTAATCGCCCGTCGATGCCGGATGAGCTTCGGGTGCAGATCGAGCCCCTGCATGCCAGCGTCAAGGCCATGGGCTATCCGCTACTGTGCGTTGAAGGTGTAGAGGCTGACGATGTGATCGGCACCTTGGCCCGCCAGTGCGCGGCCGAAGGGCGCGACGTGGTGATCTCCACGGGCGATAAGGATATGGCCCAGTTGGTGTGCCCGCACGTGACCCTGGTCAACACCATGACCGGCAGTGTGTATGACATCGAGGGCGTGAAGACGAAATTCGGCGTCGGCCCCGAGCTGATCATCGACTACCTGGCGCTGATGGGCGACAAAGTCGACAACATTCCCGGCGTGCCGGGCGTGGGTGAAAAGACCGCGCTGGGTCTATTGGTCGGTATCGGCGGTGGCCTGGATGTGCTCTACGCCAATCTCGACAAAGTGCCAGCGCTGCCGATCCGCGGGGCCAAGACCCTGCCGGCCAAGCTCACTGAGCATAAGGACATGGCCTACCTGTCTTATGCCTTGGCCACCATCAAACTGGATGTGCCGCTGGATATCCAGATCGAGTCGTTGCACCCCGGCGAGATGGATGTGCCGGCCTTGGTCGAGCTGTATGCCGAGCTGGAATTCAAAACCTGGCGTGATGAGTTACTGCGTAACAACCCAGCGTCGGCGGTTAAGCCGCCGGCCAAGCCCACCGGTGATGATCTGTTTGCCCTGGCCCCGAGCGCCCATGCTGTGGCCGAGGAAGTTGCAGTTGCAGCGCCTGCACCGGTCGCTGCTGATACGCTTGTCGACGCTCAGGCGGCAGAGGCATTGGGTGATTACTCGTGCATCCTTGAGCAGGCGCAGTTCGATAGTTGGCTGGAGAAGCTGCGCAACGCCGAGCTGATTGCCTTCGACACCGAAACCACCGGCCTGGATGCGCAAAAGGCGCAGTTGGTCGGGCTGTCGTTTGCGGTCAAGGCTGGCGAAGCGGCCTATATCCCGGTGGCGCACAGCTACATGGGCGTGCCGATGCAGCTGGATCGCGATGCCGTGCTCCAGGCGCTAAAGCCGATTCTTGAAGACCCGAATAAGGCCAAAGTCGGCCAGCACGCCAAGTACGACATCAATATTCTCGCCAATGCCAGCACGCCGATTCACGTGCAGGGGGTGAAGTTCGACACCATGCTTGAGTCCTATGTGCTGGATTCCACGGCCACCCGTCATGACATGGACAGCCTGGCGCTCAAGTACCTGGATCACAGCACCATTCGCTTCGAGGACATCGCCGGCAAAGGCGCCAAGCAGCTGACCTTCGACCAGATCGATCTGGCCCAGGCCGCCCCTTATGCCGCCGAGGATGCCGACATCACCCTGCGCCTGCATCAGCACTTGTGGGCTAAGTTGGACGCCGAGCCAAGCTTGGCCAAAGTCTTGAGCGAAATTGAAATGCCCTTGGTGTCGGTGCTGGCGCGCATCGAGCGCCAGGGCGCGCTGGTCGATGCCAACCTGCTCGGCCTGCAAAGCAACGAGCTGGGTGAAAAGCTGGTGTCGCTGGAACGTCAAGCGTTCGAAATTGCCGGCGAGGAGTTCAACCTGGCGTCACCTAAGCAGCTCGGGGTGATTCTTTATGAAAAGCTCGGCCTGCCGATTATCAGTAAAACCGCCAAAGGTCAGGCGTCGACTGCCGAAGCGGTGCTGGCCGAATTGGCCGAGCAGGACTTTGAGCTGCCCAAGGTGCTGATGCAGTACCGTTCCCTGAGCAAGCTGAAAAGCACCTACACCGACCGCCTGCCAGAGCAGATCAATCCGCGCACCGGACGCATCCACACCAGCTACCACCAGGCGGTGGCTGCGACCGGTCGTTTGTCGTCGACTGATCCAAACCTGCAGAACATCCCGATCCGCACGGCCGAAGGTCGGCGCATCCGCCAGGCGTTTGTTGCGCCTAAAGGCTATAAGTTACTGGCGGCGGATTACTCGCAAATCGAGCTGCGCATCATGGCCCATTTGGCCAAGGACGAAAGCCTGCTGGATGCCTTCCGCCACGGCCGTGATGTGCACAAAGCCACGGCGGCGGAGGTCTTCGGCGTGCCGCTGGATGAGGTCACGACTGATCAGCGCCGCAGTGCCAAGGCGATCAACTTTGGTTTGATCTACGGCATGAGCGCCTTCGGTCTGGCCAAGCAGATCGGCTGTGACCGCAAGCAGGCGCAGGCGTATATCGATGTGTACTTTGCGCGTTATCCCGGCGTGCTGGCCTACATGGAGCGTACCCGTGAGCAGGCCTCGGAGCAGGGTTATGTGGAAACCCTGTTTGGTCGTCGCCTGTATCTGCCGGATATTCATGCGAAGAACCAGGCGCTGCGCAAAGGTGCTGAGCGCACGGCGATCAACGCGCCGATGCAGGGCACGGCGGCGGACATCATCAAGCGCGCCATGGTCACGGTGGATAACTGGCTCAGTGAGTCGGGTCTGGATGCCAAGGTCATCCTGCAGGTGCACGATGAACTGGTGCTGGAAGTGCGTGAGGACTTAGTCGACGCGGTGCGCGAGCAGATCAAGTCGCTGATGGGTAATGCCGCTGCGCTGGATGTGCCGCTGCTGGTGGAAGTGGGCGTAGGCAATAACTGGGACGAAGCCCATTGATACTCCCCCTCGCACCGGGCTGCAGCGCTAGCGCGATGGGGGTTGATATTTAAGAGTATTAGCGCAGAAGTGCTTATAACTAATTAATTATTCCGCGGGCCTGAACTTTGTTTTGACTCGACCACTCAGAGTTTGTGGATGGCCTAGACAACCATTCAGTACTCCTTTGTTGTGTTAAGTGTTGGCAGATTCTGGACCCCGCCCTAGCGGTCCAGATGTTGAACCCCGAACTTCCCTCCCCCATAGAAGTCCGGGGTTTTTTTTGCCTGTAAGAAAGTCGCTCGTATGGCTCAGGCTTCAGTGTCCTGATCATCCTCAAGGGCAAACTCACCCAGCTGCATCCATTCGGCCAGCACCGCTTGTGCTTCCTCAATGCCAATGCGCTTGGGCGCCGAGAACAGTTGGATGCTAACGCGATCGCCCCAGCCTTTTTGAATGTCCTGGCGCACCTTGAGCAAGGTGTTCTTCGCTGCACCAAAAGCCAGCTTGTCGGCTTTGGTCAGGAGAATGTGCATGGGCATTTCGCTGGCAACGGACCAATCCAGCATGAGGAGGTCGAACTCGGTCAGTGGCTTGCGGATATCCATCATCAACATCAGCCCGCGCAGGCACTCGCGGCTACCCAAGTAGGCCTCCAAGTGTTTCTGCCAGTGCAGCTTCAGCGGGATTGGCACCTTGGCATAGCCGTAACCTGGCAGGTCGACCAGGCGGCGCTCTTCGTCCAGCTTGAAGAAGTTGAGCAGCTGGGTACGCCCTGGGGTCTTCGAGGTGCGCGCCAGGCTGGCGTGGGTCAGGGTATTCAGTGCGCTGGATTTACCGGCGTTGGAGCGCCCTGCAAAGGCCACTTCATGGCCGAAATCTTCTGGGCACTGGTCAACTTTGGCTGCGCTGATAAGGAAAGTAGCCTGTTGGCACAGGCCGATAATTGGGTTCTTGGCTTGCATCTGAGTATCCGTGAGGGCGAGCGTAGGGTGGCGTTACAGGCGCGATGCCCTTGCGACATTTGCGCGCAGCCTGCCTGTCTGTGCGAAGCGCGGCAAGCTGCGTCGTTTCCGTTTCAATGACGCCAGTATATAATGGCGCAGATTTTGTGTGCGCTTTCTCCCTTTAGTTGGATAAGTGGCCACGGGAACGATTTAGATCATCTGCCCGTAGAAAGCAGTACGTTCCCCTCCCTGATGAGGTTGATCTGATGAAAAAAATACTGACTGTAGCCGCTGCATTGACACTGTCGTTGAGTGCGCATGCCGCGCAAGACCCCGAAGCCGTTTACGCCCGTGCGTGCGGTGTGTGCCATAGCGGCGCCATCCCAACCGCGCCGAAGCGTGGTGATAAAGCTGCCTGGGAGCCGCGTCTGGCCAAGGGCATGGATGCGCTGGTACTGAGCGTCACCAATGGTCTGAATGCCATGCCGCCTCGCGGTCTGTGTATGGATTGCTCGGCCGAGGATTACCAAGCGGTCATCAAACTGATGTCCGAGTAAGCCTGGCCATAAACTCTTTTTCTTAGTCGCAAATTGGATTAGCTGATGAACAAAGTACTCGTGAGTCTGCTGTTGACCCTAGGCATCACCGGTCTGGCACATGCCGCAGGCAATGCTGAAGCCGGTCAGGGTAAGGTTGTTGTATGTGGTGCTTGTCATGGTGCCGATGGCAACAGCGCAGCGCCGAACTTCCCTAAACTGGCTGGGCAGGGCGAACGTTACTTGCTCAAGCAGCTGAATGACATCAAGTCCGGTGCACGTCCTATTGTGGAAATGACCGGCTTGCTGGACAACATGAGCGATCAAGATCTGCAAGATATCTCGGCCTACTTCGCCAGCCAGAAAATGAGTGTTGGCGCTGCCGACCCGAAACTGGTCGAGCGTGGCGGCGAGCTGTTCCGTGGTGGCAAGTTGGCTGAGGGCATGCCTGCTTGCATCGGCTGCCACGGGCCTAACGGCGCGGGCTTGGATGCGGCCGGTTACCCACAACTGGGTGGTCAGCACGCGACTTACATCGCTAAGCAGCTGACTGATTTCCGCGAAGGTAATCGCACCAATGACGGCGACAGCATGATCATGCGCTCGATCGCCGCCAAGCTGAGCAACAAGGACATGGAAGCGGTATCTAGCTTCATTCAGGGTCTGCATTGATCGGCTGACAACGCGACATGCTGTAATGAAATAGGGTGGCTCAGGCCGCCCTTTTTCGTTGTGTGGCTCGCTACAATGCACGGAACCCCAGTTTGTCTTGTGGGTCGAACTTCCGTTCGTCACCACGCACCGTTTATAGCCAAGGAGTAACGCATGCGTAACCTGATTCTCAGTGCCACTCTCGTCACCGCCAGTCTGTTTGGCCTGAGCGCTCATGCCGAGCCGATTGAAGCAGGCAAGCAATATGTTGAGTTGAGCAACCCTGTTGCGATTTCCAAGCCTGGCAAAATCGAAGTGGTTGAGCTGTTCTGGTACGGCTGTGGGCATTGCTATCAGTTCGAGTCGACGATCAACCCGTGGATCGAAACACTGCCGGAAGACGTCAACTTTGTGCGTATCCCGGCCATGTTCGGTGGCATGTGGAACGTTCACGGCCAGCTGTTCATCACCCTTGAGGCGATGAAGGTTGAGCACAAGGTGCATGGCGCGATATTCGATGCCATCCACATGCAGGGCAAGAAGCTCGCGACCCCGGAAGAAATGGCCGATTTTCTCGCGGCTGAAGGTGTCGACAAAGACGCCTTCCTTAAGACGTACAACTCCTTTGGCGTGAAGAGCCAGCTGGAAAAGGCCAAGAAACTGGCCATGGCGTACCAGATCACGGGCGTACCGGTGATGATCGTCAATGGCAAATATCGTTTCGATATCGGCAGCTCGGGTGGCCCCCAGCAGGCCCTGCAAGTGGCCGATCACCTGATCGCCAAAGAGCGCGCCGCGCAGTAACAGGCGCGCGCGGATCACGCGTTAATGCTCCGGCGCTGGCCAGCCAAGCGCGCGATTGGCCTGTGCGATGCACAGGTCAATCCGTGTTACGTGCCCACGGATGACTGGCCGCAAAATGGCCGCCTACGCCTGCTCAGCTTCAATATTCAGGTGGGTATTAGCACTCAGCGTTACCACCATTACCTGACGCGCAGCTGGCAGCACCTGCTACCGGCTGCCGGGCGTAGCGGCAATCTGCAACGGATTGGCGATCTACTCGGTGATTTTGACCTGGTGGCGCTGCAGGAGGTCGATGGCGGCAGCCTGCGTTCGGGTTACGTCAATCAGGTCGAGCACCTGGCTCGTCTTGGCGCCTTCCCTTATTGGTATCAGCAACTTAACCGCAATCTCGGTCGCCTGGCCCAGCACAGCAATGGTGTGCTCAGTCGTTTGCGCCCCAGCCTGATGGAAGACCATCCGCTGCCCGGTCCGCCTGGCCGTGGCGCGATGCTGTTGCGTCTTGGCGAAGGTCCGGATGCAGTGGCTGTGGTGATGATGCACCTGTCCCTTGGCGCGCGTACCCGCACCCGTCAGTTAGCCTATATCCGTGAGTTGCTCAGTGATTATCGGCATGTTGTGCTGATGGGCGACATGAACACCCATGCCAACGACCTGCTGCAGTTCTCGCCGCTGCGCGATCTTGAGCTGTTTGCTCCGCAAATCGAGGCCACGTTCCCCAGTTGGCGGCCGCAACGCTGCCTTGACCATATTCTGCTCAGCCCCAGCTTGCCGCTGGAGCGCTGCGAGGTGCTGTCGCAGCCGATTTCTGACCACCTGCCTGTGGCGGTGCAAATTCGCCTGCCTACTTCACTCTTTGCGCCTGCAACGCCTATGCTGATTGAGCCTTGAACGTGGACTGTAACCATGACCGATGATGCCCAGCGCTGGAAAAGTAAGTACCTGGAAAGCTTGGAGCAGCAAGAGAAACTTGAACGCCGCTGGAATGCCCGCCTCGACCTGTTGAGGCGTGGGTTGGTGCGCAGCTCGCTGGCGGCCGAGGGCAGTGACAAATCGGTCGACCAGTGTATGCAGGAGCTGCGCGATATTCTGCGGCGCGACGATATTGATTCCGGCCTGTCTGCGCTTATTCCACGCTTGGAAAAAGCCGTACTCGACTCTGAGAAAAGTCGTCAGGAGCGGCTTGAGCTGAACGTATCAGGGGTGACCAGCCTGACCGATCAGCTGCTGGCTCTGGATCCGCCGCGTGAGGTTCGCAAAGCGCTGAAGCAGTTTGCCAAGCGCATCGAAGAGCGTGCCAGTCAGCCGCGCGAGCTGCCTGCGCTGCTCAGTGAGTTGAGCCGCCTGCAGCAGCAAGCCCTGGCAACAATTGAGAATGAGGCGGATACGGCGCGTCCAGGTTTTCTGCAGCGCTTGTTTGGTAGCAAGGAGGCGGCATCAAGCAGCCCTACTGATAGCTCGCCTGCCCAGGCGGATAGGCCACAACCAGCGGCGCTAGAGCCTGCACCCGACACACAACTTGAGAGTCCTGCGCCTGCGGTTGAGCCGTTGCCCCGCCCGAGCAATGCTGCACCTGCACCTGCACCTGCACCTGCACCTGCACCTGCATCCGTTCCTACTCCCGCACCCGCAGAATCTGCTGCGTTAAGTGCTGAGCCAGAATCGGCGTCAGAGTCGCCGACAACCGCCGTGTCGATCCCCCAAACGCTCTCAGCCTCTGAAGCAGTTTTGTCGATGCAAGAGGAGGGCGATCCGGCCTACGCGCTGCCGGCTATTCCCGAGCCAGGTTACAGCGCTGTTGCGCCGCATATCGGCAGCAGCCTGTTGGGCCTGCTTGATGAGCTGGACCTGCCGGAGCGGCATCAGCCGCAGGGCGAGGCGCTGCGCCAGCGCGTGCAGGGCGGCTTGAACTGGTACGAATTGGTCGCGGTGCTGGACGATTTGGCGGTGCTGGTGCTGGCCGTCACCGACAGCGGTCAGCGTGAGTTTGCCGGTTACTTGAAGCAGCTGAATGAGCGCTTAGCATCGTTTCTCAGCACCCTTAGTGAGGCGCACGAGGGCTATAGCGAGTCTGTAGAGAGCGCCCGCAGCTTTAATCAGGAGCTGCGTGAACAAGTCAGTGGTTTGCAGGCCAGTGTGCTCGATGCCGTCGACCTGCCGACGCTCAAGCAATCTCTGGAGGCGCGACTGGATGGCTTGCTGAGCACGGTTAGCGCGCACCAGAAGCACCGGGACGGCCATGAAGAACAAGTGGCGCAGCGCCTGCAAAGCCTGACCCAAAAGGTCGCGGATATGGAGCAGGAGGCGCAGAGCTTCCGTGATCATCTCGAAGAGCAGCGACAAAAGGCTCTGATCGACCCGCTGACCGGTCTGCCCAATCGTGCCGGTTGGAGCGAGCGTCTGGAGTTGGAAATGGCGCGCTGGAAGCGCTATGGCGGTGAGTTGCTATTGGCCGTGCTGGATATCGATCACTTTAAGCGGATCAATGACGGCTACGGCCACCTGGCCGGCGACAAGGTACTGAAGATCATTGCCGGTGAATTATCCAAGCGCCTGCGTAAAACAGATTTTATTGCGCGCTTTGGCGGCGAGGAGTTTGTCCTGCTGATCCCTTCGACACCTCTGGAGGGCGGCCAGCAACTGCTGCAAACCCTGCTGGATGGCGTCGAACAGTGCCCGTTCCACTTTCGCGGTGAGCGGGTGACCATCACCCTGTCGGCTGGCCTGACCGCCTTTGCCAATGATGAGGGCAGCGACACGGTATTCGAGCGCGCCGACCAGGCGCTCTACCGTGCCAAAGGCGGTGGGCGTAATCAGGTTGTGCTGGGCTGAACCCGGCCATCTCAAGCCACGGCGTAGAGGTAGGGCTTCCAGCTTTCAGGAATGTTCCCCAGCTGCGGGTAACCGAGGTTGCGTAGATGCCCGCCCGCGAGGAGGAAGGGTGTATGCCGCAGCGCCTGCGGTACGTCGCGCAGCTCCGGTAGCCAGAGGCTGACGTATTGGGCGTCGGGGTCGTACATGCGGGCTTGGCGCAGCGCATTGAACACTCGATTCTGCCGTGGGTCATTGCCCACGCCAGCCAAGTAGGCCCAGTTGCCCCAGTTACTGGCCGGGTCGTAATCGATAAGGTGTTCTTCGAACCAGGCCGCGCCATGGAGCCAGTCCTGTTCCAGGTCATTGATTAAGTAACTGGCAACCACCTGCCGACCGCGGTTGGACATAAAGCCGGTGGCGGCCAGCTCGCGCATATTGGCATCCACCAACGGCATACCGGTACGCCCGCGTGACCAGTCCTGAAACCGTTGATCCAAGGGTTGCGCTGTATCCGCGCTAGCCTTGAGGCCGCCGGCTTTGAATAGCGCGCTACCGTGGCGCAGCAGGGTCCAGCGGAAGAAATCCCGCCAAAGCATCTCAACCCACAGCCAGTGCGTTGATTCATTGCGTTTGTATTGCGCCTCGTGACGGCGCAGCTCAGCGATTACCCGGCGCGCCGACAGGCTGCCATTGGCCAGCCAGGGTGAGAACTTCGATGAATACTCGGTGCCGAGCATGCCGTTACGGGTGTCCTTGTACTGCCGCACGCCTTGGGTTTTCCACAGGTAGTCACGCAGTCGGGCGAGGGCGGCTGGTTCGCCTCCGGAGAAGGGAAAGGCGCTGGACGGTACGCTGAGTGGCTCACCCAGACCCAGCTGAGAGAGCGTCGGCAGCGGCTGCATCAGTGCCAGCGCGCCATCAGGCAATACCGGGATTCGTTCTGGTGCGTGACGCGGTTGGAACACGTGCAAACGTTCTTCAACCAGGCTGCGGAAATGGCTAAACACTGATGGCAACTGATCCAGGGTGAAAGGCAATTCTTCGCTGTGCAGTAGGTTGTTGGCGGGCAATTGTTGCAGGGGAATAGGGCCGAGTTGTTGGGCTACGTGTGCCACTTGGGCTTGTTCGTCGGGCGCGATTTCCGCCAGGGTCAGCACTTGGTCCAGGTTGAACTGCGCGACCAATTGCGGGATGGCCTGCTCCGGTGTACCGATAACCACCAGCAGATGCGAGCCACGCTGGTGCAGTTCAGCCTCCAGCGCCACCAGGCTTTCCAGTAAAAAACGCGCGCGATGCACACCCATGCGGCGCATGCCAAACGCGTTGAGCTGGAGCAAGGCGGGGTCCAGTACATACACCGGCAGCAGGCACTCGGCCGTGAGGCCCGCCTGGAGGGCGGGGTGGTCATCAAGACGCAGATCCTGTTTGAACCACAGCAAGGCGCGCATTGGGCGTCCTCCAGATTGATACATAAGTTGTACAGAATAATATTCTTTGTACAACTGTCAGTCTAGCAGTGTCAGACGAAGCTTGCCTGTGCCCTCAGGCCTATGGCTGTTCTACTTGATCAAAGGCGTTTTCTGCTGCGAGAGGCACTAAACTGTGTCGATCTGTAGAGGAGTAGTCATGGATATTTTCGGCATCGCCGCGTTGATTTTTCTGGTCACCGACCCCTTCGGCAACATCGCCATTTTTATCGCCGCACTGAAGAATGTACCGGCCAAGCGCCGCTTGTGGGTCGCCGCGCGCGAGTTGTTGTTCGCCCTGGCCCTGCTGCTGTTGTTTCTTACCTTTGGCGACAAAGTACTCAGCGCTCTGGGCCTGTCGCGCGAGGCAACGGCAATTGCGGGCGGTATCATCCTGTTCGTAATCGCCATGCGCCTGATTTTTCCCGGCCCCCAGGGGGTATTGGGCGATGTGCCAGATGGCGAGCCGATGCTGGTGCCGCTGGCCACGCCGGCGGTGGCCGGGCCCTCTGCTCTGGCGGTATTGATGACCCTGCGCAACACTCATGAAGGGCCGCTCTGGGAGCTTTACGCGGCGGTGCTACTGGCCTGGGCGTTGACCGCCTTTATTCTGTTGCAGGCCTCGTTTCTGCAGCGTTTTCTAGGACCTCGCGGGTTGACCGCAGTGGAGCGGTTGATGGGCATGCTGTTGATTATGCTCAGCGTCGATATGCTGCTGGATAACCTGCAAAGCGTGTTGCATATCAGCCCATGAAAGCTTTTTTTTTGAGTGTTTTAGTCCTGCTGTTGGCGGGTTGCAGCAGCGGCCCGCGCATTGATGACAGTTATACCGCCACCGGCCAGAACAGCCGGGTGCAATACATCGTGCTGCATTACACCTCCGCCGATCTGCAACGCTCACTGCAGTTACTCACCGAAGAAGAGGTGAGCAGCCATTACCTGATCGGCGAGTCGCCGGCGACCATCTACCGGCTGGTCGATGAGAATCGCCGCGCCTGGCATGCCGGAGTAAGCGAGTGGCAGGGGCGCACATGGCTAAATGGCACAACCATTGGTATTGAGCTGGTCAACCAGGGGTTTTATGACACCCCCACGGGGCGTCATTGGCAGCCCTTTGCTCCAGCGCAGATCGATGCATTGATCGTCTTGCTCAAGGACATCATGCAGCGTCATCAGCTGGCGCCCGGCAGCATCATCGCGCACAGCGATATTGCCCCACAGCGCAAGGTCGATCCCGGCCCGTTGTTCCCCTGGAAGCGCCTCGCCGATGCTGGCCTGATGCCTTGGCCGGATCCCGCCGAGGTGGCGCGCCAGCAGGGGCTGTTCAGTGCCAGCCTGCCGAGTGTGCAGTGGTTTCAGGAGCAATTGGCGCGTCAGGGCTATGCCGTGCCCCTGCACGGTGAGTTGGACCCGGCCACGCGCAACGTGATTGCCGCCTTGCAGATGAAGTACCGCCCAGCCCGTTATGACGGCGAGCCGGATGCGCAGACGGCTGCGTTATTGGTGGTTCTGGCCGGGATGGCTGCACAGCACTGAGCTCCTAGCCGGGGTGCTACTTGCTAACAAACGCCGAAGCAGTGACTTCTTCGGCGTTTTTTTATGTATGGATGTCTGTTTTTTGACTGAGATTCTAGTAATCGTTCTGTTGAAACTGTTATTTTGTAAAATGTATACAAAGTTGTAGCCAAGAGGTTTTTTCTTTGTCTACATTGTACGCACAAGAACAACAGCGAGATCCTCAGCATGACGACTTCACCTGTTACGCCGTCTTCTACGTCGCGTCCGGAAGATGAAAACCTCGGTATCGGTGCCAACTTCGCTTATGGCCTGCAGCATGTGCTGACCATGTATGGCGGCATCGTTGCAGTACCGCTGATCATTGGTCAGGCCGCAGGGCTGTCGCCGGCGGATATCGGCCTGCTGATCGCGGCTTCGCTGTTTGCCGGTGGCTTGGCAACCTTGTTACAAACCCTCGGTTTACCCTTCTTCGGTTCGCAATTGCCGCTGGTCCAGGGGGTGTCCTTTGCCGGCGTGGCGACCATGGTCGCGATCCTCGGCAGTGGCGGTGAGGGTGGCCTGCCAGCCGTATTCGGTGCGGTGATTGCCGCCTCGCTGATCGGGCTGTTGATCACCCCGGTGTTTTCGCGCATTACCAAATTCTTCCCGCCGCTGGTCAACGGTATTGTCATCACCATCATCGGCCTGACCCTGATGCCGGTGGCTGCGCGTTGGGCGATGGGGGCAACAGCCAGGCCGCCGACTTCGGCAGCATGGCCAATATCGGCTTGGCCGCGCTGACCCTGGCCACCGTGCTGCTGCTGAGCAAAGTGGGCAGTGCCAGCATCTCGCGCCTGTCGATCCTGCTGGCCATGATCATCGGTACCCTGGTCGCCGTAGCCCTGGGGATGGCGGATTTTTCCAAGGTGACGCAAGGGCCGATATTTGCCTTGCCTTCGCCGTTCCATTTCGGCATGCCGACCTTTCACGTCGCGGCCATTATCTCGATGTGTATTGTGATCATCGTCACCCTGGTGGAAACCTCGGCGGACATCCTGGCGGTCGGTGACATCATCGAAACCAAGGTCGACTCCAAGCGCCTCGGCAATGGCCTGCGGGCTGACATGATCTCCAGCGTATTCGCGCCGATCTTCGGCTCCTTCACCCAGAGTGCCTTTGCCCAAAACGTCGGTTTGGTGGCTGTGACCGGGGTCAAGAGTCGCTACGTGGTGGCGTCGGCGGGCTTGATTCTGGTAACCCTGGGGCTGCTGCCGATCATGGGGCGCCTGGTGGCGGCGGTGCCAACGTCAGTCTTGGGCGGTGCCGGTGTGGTGTTGTTCGGTACCGTGGCGGCGAGCGGCATTCGCACCCTGTCCAAGGTTGATTACCGCAACAATATGAACCTGATCATTGTTGCCACCTCGATCGGTTTTGGCATGATCCCCATCGCCGCGCCGACCTTCTATCACCAGTTCCCATCCTGGTTTGAAACCATTTTCCACTCGGGCATCAGCTCGGCCGCGATCATGGCCATTGCACTCAACCTGTTGTTCAACCACTTCAAGACCGGCAACTCAGAGAACCAGTCAGTCTTCGTGGCTGCCAGCGAACGCACCTTGGGCTTCCAGGATGTGGCTGCCCTGAACGACGGTGACTACTTCAAAGGCGGTAAGTTGTTCGATGCTGAAGGCAAAGAAGTGCCGCTGATCAAGGATGCGGCTAGCCATTAGGCCGCTCCCGCGACTAAACCTGAGCCAAGGGTGAGCCGGTACGCGTCGCCAGTACGTTGAGAAACGCCGCCGTTAAGGCGGCGTTCTCATATGTGGCGGGTGCCAGGCTGCACAAGCAATAGCGTCTTAGGTGGGCAGCAGTACGTAGAACTGCGTGCCTTGCCCCACCTGAGATTTCACCCCGATGTAACCGCCGTGCAATTGCACAATCTCCTTGCACAGCGCCAAGCCCAGGCCTGCACCGCCCTTCTTGCGGCTGACCTGCACGAATGGCTCGAAAATCCGCGCCTGTTGGCGAAAGGGAATCCCCTCACCATCGTCGCTCACGCTCAGCTCGACCTGCTTATCACGCCGGCGGGCACGCAGGTGCACGGTGCCGCCAGGGTGCGTGTGACGTAAGGCATTGCCGATCAGGTTGTCGAGTACCCGTTCGATTTGCAGTGGATCGACCTGCAACAGCGGTAAGTCCTCTTCTGCTTCGAAGTGCAGCGCCACCTGCAACTGCGCCGCTTGCATGCTGAAGCGCTGCTGGGCCAGGCGCAGCAGTGGCTCGACGCTGCATTCGACTCGCTCAAGGCTTTGCAGGCCGTTCTGGTAGCGCGAGAAATTCAGCAGGTCATTGATCAGGCGTAACAGGCGCTGCATTTCCTCATCCACGGTGCTGAGCAGGTCCGCCTCACGGCTGTCCTCGGGGAATTTCATGCGCTCCTGCAGCAGCGAGAACGCCATCAGCATGCCGGTCACCGGGGTGCGCAGCTCATGGGAAGCGCGCAGCACGAACTCGCTGCGCACCCGTTCGAACGCGCGTTGTTCGGTGACATCGCGCAGCACCATCACCGCGCCAGAGGGGCGTTCGCCGTCGTGGCTAACCGCCGCGAGGCTATAGGCCAGCAGGCGTTGCTCACCATCGATGTCGACTTGCAGGTCGTCCAGCGCCTCTTCAAGCGGTTTGCCTTGCAGCACCCGGTACAACTGGGTTTGTAGGTCTGAGTGCTGCAGGGTCAATGCCGCGCGTTGGCCGAGTTGGCTTTCGTCCCAGGCCAACTGGCGCTGCGCCACCGGGTTGAAATGCTCGACGTCACCTTGGCGATCGAAGATCAGCAGGCCATCGTCGATGCTGTCGAGTACCGCGTTAAGGCGTTGTTGCTCGGCTTTTAGGGCCTGGATATCACTGTTTTTAAAGGCCCGCAGCGCTTCGGCCATTAACCCGAAGCGCCGGCTCAGTGATGCGATTTCGGTGACCGGGGGCGTGGGCAGGCTGACGTGAAAGTCGCCGCGGCCGATCTGATCCGCGGCGATGGCCAGTTCCTCAATCGGACGGCCAAGGCGCCGGGCAACGCTGTGTGCGGTGACAAAGCTGATCAATAACACCGCGAGGCCGATCACGCCGAGCAGCGCGGTAATCAGCCAGGTGCGTTCGCGCATGTTCTGTTGTTCAAAATGCACCTGGCTGACGTAATGCATTTGCATGGTGTTGATGCTGTCACGCAGCGCACTCAAGGCCTGGGTGAAATTGTCGTCCTTAAGCAGATTACGGCGCACCGTTGCCGGCGAGTCTAGAAAATTTTGATAGTCGCCATAGGTGCGCTGAATCTCGATCACCGCCTGATGATCGTTGGCACTTGTAGAATCGTCTGCGGCTTTGCGCAGCCATTCATTGAAGCGTGCATCCGAGGCTTTCAATGCTGGCCGGTCGAGCTTGTCGGCAATCATCAGACTGACCTGGATGCCCATCTCTTGGCGCAAACCGAGTGAGGCATCGATGATGTTCATGTTGCGGGTCATGGCTTCATTCTGGTTTTTGCTCAGCTGCCAGATGCTGAACATGCCTAGGAGTAACCCGACCAAAGCGGCCGTGACCAAGGCCCCACCGCTGATAAACAGCTGGTTACGCAACCTCATAGATCGAGCTGCTTGCGTTTGCGGTACAGCGTTGAGGCGTCGATGCCCAGTGTTTTAGCGGCTTGGTCTAGCGTGCCGCTATTGGCCAATACCGCGCTGATATGGGCTTTCTCCAATGCCTCCAAGCTCATTTGGGCACCGGCCTGGGGGCTGTTCAACTCAGTAGTGGGGGTGAGTCCGAGGTGGCTGACCTGCACCTGCTCCTCTGCGCAGAGGATGCTGGCGCGCTCGACCACATTGCGTAATTCGCGAATGTTGCCCGGCCAGGCGTAGCGGAGCAGCGCCTCGCGCGCCTCATCACTGAAGGCTCGCACGGGCCGTGCATAGTCGCTGACAAAGCGCGCGAGAAAGCGCTCGGCCAGCACCATGATGTCTTCGCGGCGCTCGCGCAGCGCAGGCAGGGTCAGGGTGATGACATTTAAGCGGTACAGCAGGTCTTCACGGAACTGGCCTTGTTTGACCATTTCGTCGAGGTTGAGGTTGGTCGCCGCGACGATGCGCACATCAGCCTCGCGGGTTTGCGGGTCGCCAATGCGTTCATAGACCTTGTCCTGAATAAAGCGCAGCAGCTTCGGTTGCAGGGCCAGTGGGAAGTCGCCGATCTCATCGAGAAACAGGGTTCCGCCATCGGCCTGGCTGACCCGGCCCTGGGTGCTTTCGGTGGCGCCGGTAAACGAGCCGCGGTTGTGCCCGAACAGTTCGCTTTCCATCAGCTCGGCGCTCAGGGAGGGGCAGTTGATGGTCACGCAGGACTTTTTCGCGCGCTTGCTCCAGCTGTGGATGGCCTGGGCCAGCTCCCCCTTGCCGGTGCCGGACTCGCCGAGAATCAGAATATTGGCATCGGTGTCGGCCACCTGCTTCGCGGTTTGCAGCACCGTCATCATGGCGGGGTTATGCGAGTCCAAGCCTTCGCCGGGCTTACGCGCATGGCCTTCGAGGTGCTCCAGGCGCTCGGCCATGTGCCGAGCTTCCAGCTGTTTGCTGGCGGCCAGGCGTAATTGCTCGGGGCTGCACGGCTTCACCAGGTAATCCGCCGCGCCCGCCTGGATGGCGTCCACGGCGGTGTCGATCGCGGAGTGCGCGGTAATCATCACCACCCGCATCCAGGGTGCCTGCACGCGCATGTGGGTGAGGACTTCCATGCCGTCATCGTTGCCGAGGCGCAGGTCGAGAAAGCACACATCAAACACCTGGCGTAGCAATAACGCGTCGGCTTGAGCGGCGCTGTTGGCCGTGCTGACCTGATAGCCCTGGTCTTCCAGGCAATAACGGAAGGTGCGCAGGATGGCGGGCTCATCATCGACTAGCAGAATGCGACCGAGGGGCTGTGAAGAGGTGTTCATAGTGCTCTCCTTGGCGGGGGTACTGAGGCTTAGTCCGTGATCTGTCGTGCAAGTTGCACGGCGCAGAGTAGGCAATCATGCAGCTTGCACACTGGCCGGTTTCTTTTTTCTGTCATAACTAATTGTTTTTAATAGTTTTATTATTTTCTTATGGCCTGGCATGGGCCTTGCGACAGTGAGGTGTAAGTCGCCCACAGCGACACAGACACTGCAATCCATTGGAGGAACTGCCATGCATAAGTTGAAGACTCTGGCCTTGGCCACCGCGACCGCCGGGATGATCGCACTGGTGCCGTTCAGCGCATTTGCCGCAGAGGGTGATATGAGCCGTGAGCTCAGTGCGGCTCGCCAGGAAGGCTCGGTGTGGACTGCATTCGCCCTCAATCGTCATCTCAACCCGTTTGCCATTGATGTGGATGTCGAGAACGGCACTGCGACCATCAGCGGCACCGTGGAAAATTCGGTCGAACGTGATTTGGCTGAGCAGATTGCCCTGGGTGTCGATGGCGTGAACAAGGTCGACAACCAGCTCAAGCTGGACCCGAAGTTCGAGGCCAAAGCCAGTAGCGAACCGAATATGGCGCAGCGTTTTGAAGACGCCACGCTGGCGGCCACCGTTAAGTCCAAGCTGCTGTGGAACAGCAACACCGAGGGCCTGGACATCAATGTTGATGCCGAGAACGGCAAGGTGACCTTGAACGGTAGCGCACAAACGCCGGAGGCCAAGGAGCTGGCCGGCCGCTTGGCCGCCAACACCGATGGCGTGCGCGAGGTGAGCAACCTGTTAAGCGTGAGCGCCGCCGACAGCACCGCGGCCAAGGCGCAAGACGCGGCGGATGATGCGGCTGCCGCGATCAGTGATGCGTGGATTACCAGCAAGGTTAAATCCAGCCTGATCTACAGCCGCAACTTGGACGGCCTGAGCATCACCGTGGATACCCAGAACGGCATGGTCAACCTGAGCGGCCTGGTGCTGAGTAATGCCGAAAAACAATTGGCCGTAGAAACCGCGCGCAACATTCGTGGTGTGCGCGGCGTAGACGCTGATGGATTGCGCATCGAGAGTTAATTCAGCGGGCTGTCGCTTATCCGCGGCAGTCAACTTTTAAGGCGGTTACCGCCGCCGTTACAGCCAGAGGAGCGTCACCATGACTGACAAAATCCAGCAACTGAACGAGCTGATTGAAATTACCCGTGACGGCCAGCGCTTTTATCAGCACGCCCACGACGAAGTGAAAGATGTGCGCTTGCAGGCGCTGTTCCGCGACATGTCGCAGAACAAGACCGAGCTGATTCGCGCGCTGTCGGTAAAAGTCGCCGCCAACCAGCAGAAACCCGCTGACGGCGGCACCTTCATCGGCAAGCTGCGCCAAGTGTATGCCGATACCAAGGCCAACTTGGTCAGCGACACCGAGGCCACCTACGTGGCGCAACTGGAAGAGGCTGAAGACCGCATCCTGCATGCCTTTGAGGATGCGCTGGAAAGTGCCGAGCCGGGCGTGCAAGCCCTGCTCGCGGCCGAAATGCCCAAAGTGCGCGCCAGCCATGACCGCATGCGCAATCTGAAGCAGTCCATGCAGTAACAGCAAGCCCGGCCCGGTGTGGCCAGTACCACACCGGTCCATCTCGCGCCGCGGCGCACACTTGAGTAGAGAAGGAGTTTCGCCATGTTGAGTTGGGCCATTACCTTTCTGATCATTGCCATCATCGCTGCCGTTCTGGGCTTTGGCGGTATCGCCGGCACCGCTACGGGTATCGCGAAGATTCTCTTCGTGGTGTTCCTGGTGATGTTTATCGTGTCCTTTATCATCGGCCGTCGGCCACGTGGTTAAAGGAGTTCCCATGACCATCAAGACGCTGCTTGCCGCCCTGTTGCTGGGCGGCAGTGCGGCGGCTTTGGCCGCGGATACCGATGGCCAATTCCGCCTCAATGAACTGCTGTCCAGTGACCCGGCCTACCAGCAGAGCTGGCAGGAACTGGTAGAAGACGAAAGCCGTCTGCCGGAGTGGGTGATCAACCTCAACGGCATCGCCAGCCCGATGCAGGGCCTGGATGACGACGGTGACAAGTACCTGGTCGGCCAGCTGTGTGAGGAGAATAACTGCTTCAACCAGCGCCTCTACGTAGCCTTCAGCTGGGACAAGGAAGACGCCTATGGCCTGTATGTGCAACTGCCCGACGGCCTGCCAGCGGATAAAGCCCCCAGCCAACATGCCACCTTGCGCTGGCTGGGTGAACCGGACGAAGCGACCCAACAGTTGTTGCAAGAGCAGCTGAAGAGCGACCCTAACTGGTATTAGTGTTGCGCCTGTGGGAGGGGCTTTAGCCGCGATGCTTTCAGCGTCTTCAAGGCCAATCGCGGCTCAAGCGGAGCGCCTCCCATATAACCTCGACATATCGCACCCATACGCCACATGGGCGCGATGAAAAGCCCCAACACCACACCCCATCTGCATCAGCCGCGCTATCATCGCGCCCATTGATTGGGGAGAGACAGCATGCTCAACGGCTTGTGGCTGGGGTTTTTCGTGGTGGCGGCCATTGCCGGGCTGTCGCGCTGGTTACTCGGTGATGACCCCGCGGTGTTTGCCGCCATGGTGGAAAGCCTGTTTGCCATGGCCAAGCTGTCGGTTGAGGTGATGGTGCTGCTGTTCGGCACCCTGACCCTGTGGCTCGGCCTGCTGCGTATCGCCGAGAAAGCCGGTTTGGTCGATGCCCTGGCGCGGATGCTCGGCCCGCTGTTTTCGCGGCTGATGCCCGAGGTGCCGCGTGGCCACCCGGCTCTCGGCCTGATCACCATGAACTTCGCCGCCAATGGCCTGGGCCTGGACAACGCCGCCACGCCAATCGGCCTAAAAGCCATGCGTGCGCTGCAGACGCTCAACCCCAGCAGCACCACTGCAAGTAACGCGCAAATACTCTTTCTGGTGCTGAATGCTTCATCGCTGACCCTACTGCCGGTGACCATCTTTATGTACCGCGCCCAACAGGGTGCGCCTGATCCAACCCTGGTATTCCTACCCATTCTGTTGGCCACCAGCGCTTCGACGTTGGTCGGCCTGCTCTCCGTGGCACTGATGCAGCGCCTGCGCCTGTGGGACCCGGTGGTGTTGGCCTACTTGGTGCCCGGCGCGTTGGCGCTGGGTGCCTTTATGGCGCTGCTCGCCGGCATGTCAGCCACGGCGCTGGCGGCCCTCTCGTCGCTGGCCGGCAACCTCACCCTGTTCGGCATCATCCTGCTGTTTCTGCTGATGGGCGCGTTGAAGAAAGTGCCGGTGTATGAGGAATTTATCGAAGGCGCGAAAGAAGGCTTCGACGTGGCCAAGAGCCTGCTGCCCTATCTGGTGGCCATGCTCTGCGCGATTGGTGTGTTGCGTGCGTCTGGCGCGCTGGAGTTTGGCCTCGACGGCATTCGTTGGCTGGTCGAGGCGATTGGCTGGGACACGCGCTTTGTTGAAGCGCTACCCACGGCCATGGTCAAACCCTTCTCCGGCAGTGCGGCGCGCGCCATGCTGATTGAAACCATGCAAACCCAGGGCGTCGACAGCTTCCCTGCGCTGATTGCCGCCACGGTGCAGGGCAGCACAGAAACCACCTTCTACGTGCTGGCGGTGTACTTTGGTGCGGTCGGCATTCAGCGCGTGCGGCATGCCGTGGGCTGTGCGCTACTGGCCGAGTTTGCCGGTGTCGTAGCTGCCATATCCGTCTGCTACTGGTTCTTCGGTTAGGTGTATGGCAGCGATCTGCTGCGCGTCGGCCCTGCGGCGTTAAAAACGGGCTCGTATGCGAGCCCAGTCGGAATGCTCAGGTACAAAAGTACACTCCGCTTCCTCGCCTGTTTTTGCCTTGCAGGACTCTAGCTCGCGAGATCTCAGATAGGTTTAGCTACGCTTACTCCACCACACCGAAGCGTAGTAGCCGCGTTGGGCGTCGGCGCTTTGCTCCTCAACGTCAACCTACCCGTTACTCCACCACCTTAAACCGCAGTACGCCAATCATCTGTCCGGCCTCGGTTAGCACCTGCACCTGCCAGCGGCCAACGGCCTCGGCGGGGAAGTTCTGCTTGTGGGTCCAGGCGCGATAGCCTTGCTTGCGCCCGCCATGGATATCCAGGGCGATGCGCTCGACTTCGCCACCATCACGGCGCCAGACGTGATAAATCCGCTCATTCAGCCCGCGTGGCGCGCTGATCGCCGTGTAGGCGAACAGGCCCTGGCTGCGCAGTTGCGCCACACTCAACTCCTTGATGCTTTCGCCCGGCGCGCGGTTCTGGTTGTCGAATTCGCTGGTGACCGCCACCTCGGTCAGCCATAGGGTCGCGGGCGGCACCCAGACGCGTACCAGCCAGCCGCCAGCACCTATCGCTAGGGTCATCCCGACCAGCAGCAAGCCCCGCCACCAGCGTTGTACGGTGATGATCGTGAACAGTGAGGGGAATGACAGGATCACCGCCGCCGCCAGCGCCAGCTGATAGCTCTGCGGCGTGGTCAGTTTGAAGATGATCGGCAGCGCCGTGAGCAGCACGGCGAACAGCGTCAGGGTGTGGTAAGCGAGAAACAGCCAGCGTTTCGGCGCCAGCCACTTGTAGTACAGCGGGTCGATGATCGAGATCAGCGCAGCAGCCGCCAGTAGGCCGCTGAACAGCAACTGGCCGCTGTTCCAGGTGGTGGTGATAAAGAAGAACGGCAGTACGAAGAACAGGCTCTCCTGGTGGATCATCTGCGTGGCATAACGCAACAACGGCGGCGGTAATTCGAAGCCAAAGCGTTGGGCGATGCGCTCGCGCAGGATATTTTCCATGATCAGCCACAGCCAGCTGACCAGCATCACCAATGCAAGCACCCGCGCCAGTTCGGCCTGGCGCTCGACCAGCAGAAAGCTCGCCAGCCCCGAGGCAAAGCCAAAAATCGCGACCAGCCCCGGGTTGCGTTGTACCAGGGCGATCAGCTTGAAAAGCTGTTGTTTCAGTGCGGGCATTGGATGAACTCGATGTAGGCGGTGCGCAGGTTCTACCGTCAGGCTTGTGTGGGCATGCCTGGATCAATCACGGGGCGCAGAGCATAGCGCGCCCAGCGCACCGGGGCGTAAGCATCTGTCGCCTTTGGCCACGCTGTTTGGCCAGCCTTGCCACTGCCTCCCCGCAACCCGCTGGATAGGCTGCAATGGGAAATCACAGTCGGTAGAAACGCAGCCTTCGCGCCCTCGGGCCGCGCTGCGTATGGAGAGGGTAATGCGCGTTTTGATCACAGGTGCAGCCGGCTATATCGGCCAGCAGCTGCTTAACCAACTGGCTATTCAGCACCCGCAGTGGACACTGATTGCCGCCGATATCCGCCCGCAGAACCGCGCGGGCATGAAGCTGAATATCGAGCCGGTGCTGCTCGATATCAGCCAGCCGGCCGCCGTGGAACACTGTGTGGCCACCTGGAAGCCGCAAGCGATCGTGCACCTGGCTTCGGTGGTCACCCCGCCGCCCGGTATGAGCGAGGCGCACTTGCATGCCATTGATGTCGGCGGCACCCAGGCGCTGATCCGCGCGGCGGCGGCCCATGGCGTCGAACAGTTGATCGTCACCAGCTCCGGCGCCGCCTATGGCTATGACCCGCAAAATGCCGAGTGGCTGGACGAAGACCAACCGCTGCGCGGACACGCCCACTTTGCCTATGCCAAGCACAAGCGCGAAGTAGAGCTGCTGCTGGCTGAGGCAAGGGTGCAGCACCCGCAACTCAAGCAGCTGGTGCTGCGCCCCGGCACCATTTTGGGTAAACGGGTGAACAATCAGATTACCGAGCTGTTCAAGAAGTCCGCAGTACTGGGCATCCGCGGCAGCGACAGCCGCTTCGTGTTCATCTGGGATCAAGATGTGGTGGACATCTTCTGCCGCGGTCTGCGCCAGCAGAGCGCCGGCATCTTCAACCTGGCCGGCGACGGCGCGCTGTCACTGAAGGAAATCGCCGAACTGCTCGGTAAACCGTATCGCGCTCTGCCGGCCTGGTTGATTCGCGCCGCGTTACGCGTGCTAAACCCCCTCGGCTTAAGCCCATACGGCCCGGAGCAGGTGGATTTTCTGCGCTATCGCCCAGTGCTGAGCAATCGCCGGCTTAAACAGGACTTCGGCTTTAGCCCCCGCTACAGCTCGCGCGAGGCTTTTCTGGCGTTCTTGCAGGCGCAGGGGCTTTGAGGCGCTAGAGCGCTTTCTGCCGAGCGCGATATTCGCCCGGCGTTAACCCTGTCCATTGACGAAAGGCGCGGAAGAACACGCTGGGTTCCGAGTAGCCCAGCAGCAGGGCAATTTCTGCGGCGGGTAAGTCGCCACTGCTCAGGTGTTGTTCGGCCAGTTGTCGGCGGGTGTCGCTGAGCAATTGTTGGTAGTGGCAGCCTTCCTCGGCCAGGCGCCGCTGCAGGGTGCGTTCGCTCAGGTGTAGATGGCGCGCCAGTTCGCTGCGGTCCGGTTCGCCCCGCGCCAGTTGTTCGCCCAGTAAGGCCACCACACGGGCGCTTAGCCCTTCGCTGGGTAGGCGTGCGAGCAGGGCTTCGGCATGCTGGCGCAATAGGTTTTGCAACGGCGGGTTGGCCTGGATCAGCGGCGCGCTGGCGAGGCTGCGTGGCAATACGATGCCGTAATCACTGGCGGCAAACTGCAACGGGCAGGCGAAAATTGCGGTGTAGCTGTCGAGCGCCGGCGGTTGCGCGTGGGCGAACTGCGCACGCAGCAGCTGCCAGTTATCCAGCAACGGATGCAGCATCTGCACCCAGCAGGCCATCAGCGCCAAGACGCGGGTACGGGTAGCAGGTAGCTCGGGGTGCAGTGGGCGGTAGAGCAGTTGCAGTTCATCGCCCTGTTCGTGCAATTGCACTTCGCCGCCTTCGCCCACCAGGCGCTGATAGCGGCGGCCAGCGGCCAGCGCATCACCTAATGTGGGGCTGCTTTGCAGCAGATAACCGAGCACGCTGAACGGGCCTGGTGCGAGGTTGCAACCCAGGGCTAGGCCGGGTTCGGCATGTTCGATGCGGCTGAGGTGTTGCCACAGCTGTTCCTGGGTGGCGAAGGGCACGCGGGCATCGGGGTCACTGAGCTGGCTGTCGCTGAGCGCGCATGCACTCATCAATTGGCTGCGATCAATGCCCAGGCGGCTGGCGGCATGCAGCACCGCAAGGGTGATGCTGGCGCTAACCGAGGTGTGTGGTGAGTCGAGCGAGTGTTTGAGCATGGCCTGATTCTGCCCAAAGCCGTGGCTTGGCGGTAGCGTTAAGACGCCCGGTGCGCGGGGTAATAAATACCTGGTTACCAGCGTTGTTCGCTATTACGTCGTGCAACCTGCGCCTGAGCGGTTAGACTCTTGTCCTTCCGGGCGCACTCAAAAGGGGCGTGCGGGTCCAAAATAAACAGAAAAGGAGAACTCCCATGAAAGGTAAATCCCTGGCATGGGCCCTGTCAGCTGCACTCGCGGGTATTACCCTGAGCAGCGCCGTACAGGCCGAAGAACAATTCGTGACCATTGGCACCGGCGGTCAAACCGGCGTTTATTACGTGGCTGGTCAATCTATCTGCCGTTTCCTTAACCGTGGCGCAGCTGACCACGGTATCAAGTGCAACGCCCCAGCCAGTGGCGGCGGCGTGGCCAACGTTAACGGTATCCGCAGTGGCGAATTCAACTTCGGCATCATGCAGTCGGACCACCAGTTCAAGGCCATGAAAGGCGTAACACCGTTCGAGAAAGAAGGCGCGATGGATGACATCCGCGCGGTGTTCTCGCTGCAGAGCGAAGTGTTCACCATCCTCGCTCGCCGTGACGCCAATATCGCCAGCTTCGATGACCTCAAAGGCAAGCGCGTCAACATCGGCAACCCAGGTTCCGGTCAGCGCGACACCCTGGAAGAAATCATGCAGGTCAAAGGTTGGGACCGTTCGGCGTTCTCCCTAGCGGCTGAGTTGAAGCCTGCTGAGCAAGCCTCGGCGCTGGGCGACAACAACATCGATGCGATGACCTACTTCGTTGGCCATCCGAATGGCGCGATCCAGGAAGCCACCACCACCACCGACGCGGTGCTGGTGCCGGTGACCGGCGCGGAAATCGACAAGCTGCTGGCGGCTAAGAGCTACTACACCAAGGCTGAGATCCCAGGCGGCGTGTACAAGGGCAACGATGCACCGACTCCGTCGATCGGCGGCAAGGCTGTGCTGTCGACCTCGGCCAAGGCCAGCCCGGAAGTGGTTTACCAGCTGGTTAAGTCGGTGTTCGACAACATTGATCGCTTCAAGCGTCTGCACCCTGCGTTTGCCGACCTGAAAGAAGAAGACATGATCAAAGTCGGCCTCAGTGCGCCGCTGCACGAAGGTGCAGTGCGTTACTACAAAGAGCGCGGCTGGCTGTAAAAACCTGATTTCGGTCTGCTGCGCGCAGGTTCTGTTGGATTAACAACAGTGTCTAGCTCGTAGGATCGAAAGCAGGTTTAAGACGGCTCACTGTCTGGAAACAGGCTAGCGTCTATACATAAGCAAACCCGCAGCTGCGAGGCTGCGGGTTTTGCCGTTTTCCGTACTCTCGAATGCAGGTTCGACCCATGCATGACAAGCAACTGTCCACCGAAGAACTGATCGCCCAGGATGTCGGTGCGCGCACCCCGCTGGGGGCCATGGCCCAGGTGATCACCGGCCTGGCCCTGCTCTGGTCGCTGTTTCAACTGTGGATCGCCTCGCCGCTGCCGTTTGTCTTCGGCATTGGTGTGTTCAACGACACCGAAACTCGCTCTATCCACCTGGCGTTTGCCTTGCTGCTGGCCTTCCTCGCCTACCCGGCGTTCAAGAAGTCGCCGCGCGATCGCGTGCCGCTGCTGGATATCGCGCTAGGCCTGGTCGCTGCTTCCAGTGCCGCCTACTTGTTTATTTTCTACCAGCAGCTGGCTTTGCGTCCGGGCAGCCTGACCACTGCGGACATGCTGACGGCCTGTATTGGCATACCATTGCTGCTGGAAGCCACGCGCCGGGTGCTCGGCCCGCCGTTGGCGATTATTGCTGTGCTGTTCCTGATCTACAGCCTGGCCGGGCCCTATATGCCGGGGCTGTTGGCGCACCGTGGGGTTAGCCTCAATGCGCTGGCCAACCACCAGTGGATCACCACCGAAGGGGTGTTTGGCATTGCCCTTGGGGTGTCCACCAGCTTCGTGTTCCTCTTTGTCCTGTTTGGCGCACTGCTGGATCGCGCCGGCGCCGGGCATTACTTTATTCAGCTGGCTTTCAGCATGCTCGGGCACTTCCGTGGCGGCCCGGCCAAGGCGGCCGTGGTTGCATCCGGCTTGACCGGGCTGATCTCCGGCTCGTCGATTGCCAACGTGGTCACCACCGGCACCTTCACCATCCCGATGATGAAGCGCACCGGCTTCTCGGCCGAGAAAGCCGGGGCGGTGGAAGTGGCCTCGTCGGTCAACGGTCAGATCATGCCGCCGGTGATGGGCGCAGCGGCCTTTTTGATGGTCGAATACATCGGCATGCCCTATGTCGAGATCATCAAGCACGCCTTCCTGCCAGCGGCGATTTCCTACATCGCGCTGCTGTATATCGTTCACCTGGAGTCGCTCAAGCTCGGCCTGCAGCCCATTGGCGGCCATCAGCCCAAGCCGTGGTTACGCCGCCTGACCGGCTTTGCCTTCGGCGCTGCCTTGATCAGTGGCCTGTCGTTGGCGGTTTACTACGGTCTCGGTTGGCTCAAACCAACGCTAGGTGATTACGCGTTGCCGGGCATCGGCGCGCTGCTGGCGCTGGTCTATCTCGGCTTGCTGAAAATTGCCGCCAGCGTACCGGTGTTGCCTGCCGAAGACCCGGACGCGCCGCTCGACAAACTGCCGCAAACGCGCGCCGTACTGCTGTCCGGTCTGCACTTTTTGCTGCCGGTGGTGGTGTTGGTCTGGTGCCTGATGATCGAGCGCCTGTCCCCCGGTCTGTCGGCTTTCTGGGGCAGCGTGATGCTGGTGATCATCCTGCTTACCCAGCGCCCGCTGCTGACCTGGCTGCGCACCGACGGCACGCATGCTCACGGCTCGTTTATGGATGGCGTGATCGACCTGCGTGAAGGCCTGATTGCCGGTGCGCGCAATATGATCGGTATAGGCATTGCCACCGCTGCGGCGGGGATGATCGTCGGTGCGGTCTCGCAAACCGGTGTGGGCCTGGTCTTGGCCGATCTGGTCGAGCTGCTGTCGATGGGCAACCTGCTGCTGATGCTGGTGCTCACCGCCATTTTCAGCCTGGTGCTGGGCATGGGCTTGCCGACTACCGCCAACTACATTGTGGTGTCTAGCCTGCTGGTGCCAGTGATCGTCACCCTCGGCCAGCAGAATGGCTTGATCGTGCCGCTGATTGCCGTGCACTTGTTCGTTTTCTACTTCGGCATCATGGCCGACGTGACGCCGCCGGTGGGTTTGGCCTCGTTTGCCGCGGCGGCGGTGTCCAAGGGTGACCCGATCAAGACCGGCATCGCGGCGTTCTACTACAGCCTGCGCACGGCGATCTTGCCGTTCCTGTTTATCTTCAACACCGATCTGTTGCTGATCGACGTGGACTTCTGGCACGGCGTGCTGATCTTCATCATCGCCACCGTCGCGATGCTGATCTTCGCCGCAGGCAGCCAGGGCTTCTTCCTGGTGCGCAGCCGTTGGTATGAAAACGTCATGCTGCTGCTGGTTGCCTTCACCCTGTTCCGCCCAGGCTTCTGGATGGATATCGTGCACGACCCTTACCGCGACATTCCGCCGGCACAACTGGCTCAGGCCCTGGGTGATGTTGAGGCGGGTAGCCAGCTGCGTTTGCGCATCAAAGGTGAAGATGCCGTGGGTGATGCGCGCGAGTTCAGCCTGTTGCTACCAGTGCCTGAGGGTGCCAGTGGCGAAGAGCGTCTACAGAAGCTCGGCTTGCTGACCTATGAGGACGGCGACAAGGTGCTGGTCGACAGCGTGACCTTCGCCAGCCCCGCCGCCGAGGCCGGTCTGGAGTTCGACCAGCAAATCCTCAAGGTGCGTGCGCCTACTCAGCGTATGACCAAAGAACTGATGTGGATCCCCGGCTTCCTGTTGTTTGCGTTGGTGGTCTGGTTACAGCGCCGGAGGCGTTCCGCCTTAGGCACAGCGCACGCGTGATGCGCTAACCTCGTCCTACAAAGGCAGCCTCGGCTGCCTTTGTAGTTTTAGCCGTTTGTTTTATAAAGCCTGATAGGGTGGATTATTCGTCTGCAGCCATTGATTGATGCGCGGGTTCACGTCAGCTCGGGAGGCACTCAAGATGCTAGATGTAAAGAACCTGAAAAAAACCTACAGCGGGCCGCAGGGCAAGCTTGCAGTGCTGGATGGGGTGAGTTTGCGCCTCGAGGCTGGGCAGAGTCTTGCGCTGATGGGCGAATCTGGCAGCGGTAAGAGTACGTTGCTGCACCTGGTGGCCGGTCTGGACCAGGCTGACAGTGGCGCCATCCATGTAGGTGGCCAATCACTTGCCGGGCTGGATGAAGCGGCCCGCGCAGCCTTTCGGCGCAGCCACGTGGCGGTGATCTTTCAGCAGTTCAACCTGATTCCGTCGCTGCGCGTGGTCGATAACCTGGCGTTTCAGGCGCGTCTCGCCGGGCGGGAGGATGAAGCTTGGCTGAGCAAGTTGGCGCAGCAGTTGGGCCTTAGTGAACTGTTGCAGCGCTACCCGGAGCAACTCTCGGGGGGCAGCAACAACGCGTTGCTGTGGGGCGCGCACTGGCCGTACGGCCACCGCTGATTCTGGCTGATGAGCCGACCGGTAACCTCGATGAAAGCACGGCGGACGAGGTGATGACCCTGTTGCTCGATCTGGTGCAGCAGGCCGGTGCGAGTTTGCTGATGGTCACCCACAGCGCCCGCCTGGCGGCTCGGTTAGACCGGCAGATGGTGCTCAAGGCCGGCCGCGTGCACGGGGCTGAGGCGTGATCCGCCATGCCGGCTGGGTGCTGCACACGCTGCTCAGCCATTGGCGTCGGCATCCACTTCAGGCCGCCTGCCTGCTGGTGGGCCTGTGGTTAGCGACCGCGCTTTGGACCGGCGTGCAGGCGCTCAACAGTCAGGCGCGGGACAGCTATGACCGCGCCGCCGAGCTGTTTGCCGGTGGCGCGCAGACGGTGCTGGTCGCCCCTGGTGGACAGGTTTTCGCGCAACAGCACTTCGTCACCCTAAGGCGTGCAGGTTGGCCGGTATCGCCGATGTTGCAGGGCAGCGTGCAGGTGGCGGGTGCTACCGCAGTGCAGCGTTTACAGCTCACCGGTATTGAGCCATTGACCCTGCCGGCTGGCGGCGCAGTCGAGACCGAAGTGCAGGATCAGGACAGCTTGCGTGCCTTTATGCTGGCGCCTGGGATGACCTGGATAGCGGCGGACACCCTGGCCGACTTGGGCCTTGAACCCGGGGCTACTCCGCTCTTGGTCGACGGTAAACCCCTGCCGCCTTTGCACGTGGTGCCGGGCTTGCCGCCGGGTATGTTGCTGGTGGACATCAGCCAGGCCCAGCGCTTGCTCGACCAGCCCGGCAAGGTCAGCCAGCTCTTGGTTGAGTCGTCTTTCGCGGCGACTCGTCCGCCGCTGCCGGACACCTTGCCATTGGTGTGGCAAGAGAGCGGTGAGGCTGACCTGGCGCGCCTTACCGACAGCTTTCACCTCAACCTGACAGCACTTGGCCTGCTGGCCTTCGTGGTCGGGCTGTTTATTGTCCACTCTGCCGCAGGGTTGGCCATGGAGCAGCGCCGTGGCCTGTTGCAGACCCTGCGCGCCTGCGGCGTCAGCCTGAAAACCCTGCTCGCGGTGCTACTGCTAGAGTTGCTGGTGTTGGCCCTGATCGGCGGCAGCCTGGGCGTACTCAGCGGTTTTGCCTTGGCCGCGTTGCTGATTGGCGACATCGCCGCCAGCCTGCGCGGCCTGTATGGCGCGCAAGTGGCCGGTCAATTAGCGCTGAATGCCAGCTGGTGGCTGACCGGGCTGGGCATGAGCCTGCTCGGCACCCTGATAGCCGGCGGTAGCAGTGTGCTAGCGGCCATGCGCCTGCCGGTATTGGCCTGGGCTCGACCACAAGCCTGGCGTGAAGCGCAGGGGCGGGCAATCAGGCTGCAAACGTTGCTTGGCATAATGTTGCTTGCGCTGGCAGCGTTGCTGGCGGTGTGGGGTGACTCCCTGCGCAGCGGCTTCGGCTTGCTCGCCTGCCTGCTGCTCGGAGCGGCCTTATTGCTGCCCTTATGCCTGCAAACGCTGTTGCGCCTTGCCCAGATGTGCCCCGCAGGCCCAGTGCGGCAATGGTTCTGGGCGGACAGCCAACAGCAGGTCTCAGGCCTGGGCATCGCGCTGATGGCGCTGCTGCTGGCGTTGGCCGCCAATATTGGTGTCGGCAGCATGACCGAGGGTTTTCGCCAGACCTTTACCGGCTGGTTGGATCAGCGGTTGGCGGCCGATATCTATGTGCGCCCGCAAGATGCAGCGCAGGCGTCGGCCATCGGTCGCTGGTTGGATCAGCAGCCGCAGGTCAGCGCGCAGCTGCCGACCTGGGAGTTGGAGACGCGTGTCGGTGGCTGGCCTACTCAGGTGAGCGGTGTGATCGATCATCCGCTGTATGCGCAAACCTGGCCGTTGCTCGAATCAATCAGCAATCCTTGGCCACAGCTGGCGGCAGGTGAGGGCGCGCTGGTCAGCGAGCAACTGGCCTTTCGCCTGAAGCTGTCACTGGGCGACACCCTGACGCTGGATACCCCCGCGGGCTCTTGGCCGCTGAGGATACTCGGGCGCTATGCCGACTACGGCAATCCCAAGGGGCAGCTGTTGGTCAGCGCCGCAGGCCTGCAACAACGCTGGCCCGACCAGCCGGTAAGCGGTATCGGGATTTTGGCCAAGCCGGACAGAGCAGCGCCGCTGGTGGCGGCGCTGCGTGACGCCTTCGAGTTGGGCGACAGTCGTGTGATCGATCAGGCGGCGCTTAAGGCCTATTCGCAAACCATTTTCGAGCAGACCTTTGCCGCCACCGCCGCGCTCAACACCCTCACCCTCGGAGTGGCCGCCGTGGCCTTGTTTACCAGCCTGCTGGGGCTGGCCGACAGTCGCCTGAGCCAGCTTGCGCCGCTGTGGGCCATGGGCCTGCGGCCCGCTCAGCTGGCTACGCTGAGTGTGGCGCAGATGCTGGTGCTAGCAGCGTTTACCTGCCTGCTGGCGATCCCGCTGGGCTTGATACTGGCCTGGTGTCTGGTCGAGGTGGTCAACGTTCAAGCCTTTGGCTGGCGTCTGCCGTGGCATTGGTTTCCCGGGCAGTGGCTGACCCTGGTGCTGCTGGCGTTGCTCGCGGTGTTGCTGGCAAGTATCGGCCCTGCCTGGCGTATTTTGCGCACCGGGCCAACCCGACTGCTTAGGAGCTTTGCCCATGATGCGTAGGTGGCTGGTAGCGCTCAGCTGTAGCGTGTTGCTGGGTTGCGATGGCGCGCAGGCGCCTGCGCCAGCCGGTTTTGCCGGCCTGGGCAGTGAGGCTCAGGGTTTTAGCGCTGTGACGCGCGGTGAGCCGTTGGCTTTCCCAGCGGATTTCGCTGCGCACCCCGGATACCGGATTGAATGGTGGTACGTCACCGCCAACCTGACCGACGAGAGCGGTGAGCAATGGGGCGTGCAGTGGACCCTGTTCCGCCAAGCCATGGCGCCACAAAATAGCAGCGAGGCCGAGGCAGGCTGGCAAAGCGCCCAAGTGTGGCTCGGTCACGCCGCGCTGACCCGCGCAGACGGTCATCAACACGCCGACCGTTTAGCCCGTGGCGGTATTGGCCAGGCTGGGGTGCGTGCGCAGCCTTTCCAAGCATGGATCGATGACTGGTCGCTGGCTGGCGACGCCGCCCAGCCAGTCAATTCATTGCAGCTCAGTCCATTGCAGGTCCGGGCCGCTGGAGCGAACTTTAGCTACGACCTTAACCTGCACACGAGCACGCCGCTGGTGCTGCACGGCGACCGTGGTTTCAGCCAAAAATCTGAGCGGGGCCAGGCCTCGTGGTATTACAGCCAGCCATTTTTCCAGGTCGATGGCGAGGTGCAATGGCAAGGCGAAACGCGCCGGGTCAGCGGCAAAGCCTGGCTGGATAGAGAATGGAGCAGCCAGCCGCTGGCGGCGGATCAACAAGGCTGGGACTGGTTTTCCCTGCACCTGCACGATGGCAGCAAACTGATGCTGTTCCGCCTGCGCAGCGATGACGATAGCCACTTCTATTCGGGCACCTGGATCACGCCCGAAGGCCTGGCAGAGCCGCTGGATGCCTCGGCGATCAGCATGACGCCGTTAGCCGAGAGTAAAGTGGCAGGTCGAACGCTGCCGACGCAGTGGCGGCTGCAGATAGCCCATAAAAATTTCGATGTGACTGCGCAAGCGCTCAACCCAAATGCCTGGATGGGCACCGGTATTCCCTATTGGGAGGGGCCGGTCAATGTCACAGGCAGCCATACAGCGGTCGGCTACCTCGAAATGACCGGCTATTGAAGCAACGACCTAAGAAAGAGGGTGAGATGAAGTCAGCAGCCAAAAATGTATTGGGCACGGCGCTGGAGCCATGCTGCGGTCAGAGCCGTGTGGGCTTCTACCGCGATGGCTTTTGTCACACCGGCGACTCAGATAAGGGCCGGCATGTGGTGTGCGCTGTCGTCACCGACGCCTTCCTGCAATTCAGCCTGGCGCAGGGTAATGATTTGATTACGCCCAGGCCTGAGTGGGATTTTCCGGGCCTTAAAGCGGGTGACAGATGGTGCCTGTGCGCCAGCCGCTGGCTGGAGGCGCATGAAGCGGGCGTAGCGCCGCCGGTGTTGCTTGATGCCTGCCACGAAAAAGCCACTGAAATTATCAGCCTGGATGTGCTGCAAGCCTATGAGTGACGGGATGCTGCCTTAAGGCGCGCCGTTACCGGGGACGCAGCAGTGTTGCGCGTGCGGCCTTACTCCGCGCCGTTGTCTTCGTGATGCAGGGCCCCCGTCTCACCACTCTCCAACACCACATAGGCGCTGGCGCAAAATAACGAGTTGAGGCGTTTCATATCGGCGATCAGTTCCATGTGCAGGCCGCTGGTTTCGATGCTTTGCACCACTTGGTGGTGCAGGCGCCCGACATGCGCGTGGGCCAGGCGGCGCTCCTGGGCGCGGAAGCGGCGTTTTTCGCGTAGCAGTTGGCGGGCGCTTTCCTTGTCGCCGGAAAGAAATACCGAAAGGCCCAAGCGTAGATTGGCCGTTAGTTGCCGATGCAGGCTGGCCAGCTCTTCCAGACCGCTGTCGGAAAAGGCGTGGCGCTGGGCGGTCTTCTGATCCTGCACCTTGCCGAGCATGCGCTCGATAATGTCGCCGGCCTGTTCCAGGTTGACCGCCAGTTCGATGATTTCCGCCCAGCGTCGACTGTCGTGCTCGCTCAAGCCGTCACGTGATACCTGGGCAAGGTAGAGCTTGACCGCGCTGTAGAGGGCATCCACATCATCATCGAGGCGGCGTAGCTCTTTGCTGAGGGCTACTTGCCCACCCTGCAGCACCTCCAGTAAATGGCTGAGCATGGTTTCGATCAGGTCGCCGATGCGCAGGGTTTCGCGCACAGCATTGGCCAGCGCCAGGCTCGGCGTAGACAGCGCGGTGGGGTCGAGGTGGCGTGGGCGGGCCACGCCGTTTTCCTCGACGCGATCCGGCAGCAGCCAATTGCAGAAGCGCGCCATCAGCCCGACGCTGGGCAGCATCAGCAGGCAGCGCAGGCTGTTATAGAGCACATGAAAGCCGATCACCACTTCCTCGGGGCGCCAGTTCAGGCTGTCCAGCCAGTTGGCCAAGGGGTCGAGGAAAGGCATGACCAGTAGCAGGCCGATCAGCTTGTACAGCAGGCTGCCGAGGGCCACCCGCCGACCGGCTGGGGTCTGCAGGCTGCTGGTGAGAAAGGCCAGTATGCCGCTGCCGATATTTGCGCCGATTACCAAGCCGATAGCCACGGGCAGGCTGATCAGCCCTGCGCCGGTGAGCATGGCCGTGAGCAGCACGGCGGCCAGGCTGGAATAGGAGATCAGCGCAAACAGCGCGCCGACCAGGGCATCCAGCAGCAGGTCGCCGGTCAGCGAAGCAAACAGCACGCGGATGCCTTGTTCCTGAGTGATCGGTGTGGCGGCCGCGACGATCAGCTCCAGCGCCAGCAGCATCAGGCCCAAGCCAATACCAACGCGGCCGAGCTGGCCGGCGCGAGTCTGCTTGCGCGAGAGAAAGAAGATCACTCCGAGGAAGATCAGCAGCGGGCTCAGCCAGCTCAGGTCGAAGGTCAGCACCCGCGCCATTAACGCGGTGCCGACATCCGCGCCGAGCATGATCGCCAGCGCCGGGGTCAGCGCCATCAACCCCTGGGATACGAAGGAGGTGACCAGCAGCGCGGTGGCGTTGCTGCTCTGCACCAGCGCGGTCACGCCAATGCCCGCGGCAAAGGCCATGGGCCGTTTGCTGACGTTATGGCTGAGCACTTTGCGCAGGTGCGAGCCATACACGCGCAGGATGCCGGTGCGGACGATGTGGGTGCCCCAGATCAGCAGGGCGATGGCGGAAAGCAGGTTGAGCAGCGTCAGCATGGTGGCCGTCTCTTACGCGCCTTGTTGGCGCTTGTTATGTGCCCAGTACGTGATGGCGGCGTTGTACGGGCTATTAGTCGTTTCGTTGAGCCGCGTCAGGCGTGCTCAGGCGTCGCGCATCACCTTGAGTTCGTTGTCTTCGGCAGAGAAGCCGCGCTGCAGTTTGACCTTGAGGCCCAGGTCGGTGCGTGAGTCAGCAAACTTGAGCGCTTCGGCCAGGGTGATGCGGCCCGCTTCGAGCAGTAGATAGAGGTGTTGATCGAATGTCTGCAGGCCCTGTTCTTGCCCGCGGGCGGTGGCTTCGCGCAGGTCACTGAGCTGGTCGCGCTGGATCAGGTCACGGATATAGGCTGTGCCCAGCAGCATTTCGATCGCCGCCACGCGCTTTTGCTGCACGCCCGGCACCAAACGCTGACCCACTACCGCCAAGAGGTTTTGCGCCAGGTCGGCCAGCACCTGTTTGCGGGCGTCATCGGGGAAAAACCGCACAATACGCTCGATCGCATGGCTGCTGCTGGTGGCGTGCAAGGTGGCGATGCACAGGTGGCCGGTTTCGGCGTAATGCAGCGCATGCTGCATGGTCGCGGCGTCGCGAATTTCACCGAGCATGATCACGTCAGGTGCTTCGCGCAGGACGTTACGCAGCGCATCCGCAAAGCTGTGGGTATCCAAGCCGATTTCGCGCTGATCGATGATCGACAGCTGGTGCGCGTGGAGAAACTCGATCGGGTCTTCAATGCAGACGATATGCCCGCCTTTATGGCGGTTACGAAAATCCAGCATGGCCGCCAGGGTGGTTGATTTACCCGAGCCGGCCGCGCCCACCACGAGAATCAAACCGCGGTCCTGCATGCTGAGTTTTTCCAGCAGACGCGGCAGGCCGAGCGCTTCGAAATTAGGGATGTTGCTCTTAATTGAGCGTACAACCATGGCGACCTGGCCGCGCTGATAATAAACGTTGACCCGAAAGCGCCCGGCATTCTGCACGCCGACCGCCAGGTTCATCTCCAGATCACGTTCGAACTCCATGATCTGTTTTTGGCTCATCAGCTGATAGGCCAGCTGCTGCACTTCGCCTTGTTTGAGCACGCGCTGATCGAATGCCTGGCTGGCGCCTTCGAGTTTCAGGTGGGCCGGCGCGCCGACACTAAAAAACATATCTGAACCGCCGCGCTCATGCAGCGCTTGCAAGTAAAGGAATACATCAAGTTCGGCGGTTTCTAAGGTAGGGCTCATCACTACGTCTCGTCGTTTGCACTGAAGCCTGAGCAGTCACGGTATGACTGCGGCTGTCCCTGTACCCTAGCACTTTGCTCATGCCGAGAGGCTGATGGGTATGCCTAATCTGTTCCGGTTGATGCTCTGCAAACCCCTTAGAACTGACCGCCTGCGAGTTGGTCACGCCGCCAGCGCGGCGTTTAGTGCTGGCGCGGGATAAGACGCTCGCTTGAGGCTGAGCAGGATAGTGCGGGCGCATCGACGACTGAGCAGGCAACCCCAGCTGCGGCGCCACCGCCGGCGCTGTTGCAGCGAGGTGTCTGGCGACTTTGGCGTTACCTACGATTGCAGCTCCGCGCCCGGCGTTTAGCTGGCGCGCTGACTCCCCCAGAATTGGTCGGCTAGAAATTGCAGGCGTTCGGCTAATTCAGCGAATTGTTGGGCGCTGTTGCGGCTCTGGTGGCTGGCGGTAACGCTAACTTCGTTGGCCTCGCGAATGGTGCAGAGGTTGCGCTGAATATCGTCGCCTACGGCACTTTGCTCCTCGACGGCTGCGGCAATCTGAATGCTCATGTCACTGATCTGTGCCACTCGCTGGTTGATCCCATCCAGCGCCTGGCTCGCCTGCATGGCCTGTTCGACACTGCTGTGCGCCTGCGCCTGGCTGCGTTCCATCATCACCACGGCATCACGTGTGCCCTGTTGCAGGGCCTGGATGATGCTGTGGATTTTTGCTGTGGATTGTTGGGTGCGCTGCGCCAGCCCGCGGACTTCGTCGGCGACCACCGCGAAACCACGCCCGGCCTCACCAGCCCTCGCGGCCTCGATGGCGGCGTTGAGCGCGAGCAGATTGGTTTGCTCGGCGATGCTCTGAATCACATCGAGCACCTGATTGATGTCCTGGCTGTGCAGCTCCAGCTGCTGGATCACCGTATGGCCTTGCAAGACTTCTGCGGCCAATGAACTGATTTGCTGACGCGTTTGCTCAACCAACTGCAAGCCACTGCTGGTTTCCAGATCAGCTGCGCTGGCCGCACTGGCGCTGAGTTGCGCATGGCGCGCCACTTCTTGCACGCTGGTGGCCATCTGGCCAATGGCGCTGGCCACCTGCTCGGTTTCTGACTGCTGCTGCAGGCTGGCCTGGTTGCTGCAATCCACGGCGCTGGCCATTTCGCCGGCTTCCTGGCTGAGCTGGCGCGCCGAATCGGCAATGCGCCCGACCACCGCGCCGGCCTCTGCTTTGAGGCTGTGCAAGGCAAACGCGATCTGCCCGAATTCGTCACGCCGGCCGCTATACACCCACCGGCTCAGGGGGTTGTCAGCCACGGCCTGTGCCTCCTGATGCAGCTGCCGTAATGGCCGCAGAGTCAGTTTCACGCCCAGCGCCAGCACACCCGCCAGGCCGACTCCCGCACTTATGGCGGCCAGCCACGGCAGGCTATTGCTGATACCCAGCAGGACCGCGCAGCCCAGCACCGGCAGCGCCAGTATTAGGCTCAGGCGATTGTCCAGTGTCAGGCGTGGCGCACGCAGTTGCGCAGGCTTTTCGCCGGCATTGAGCTGGGCGTACAGCGCGTCGGCACGGGCAATGCGCTCCGGTGTCGTGCGGGTGCGCACCGACTGGTATTCCACCGTCTGGCCGTTACGCACCACGGGCGTGGCATAGGCGCTCACCCAGTAATGGTCGCCATTTTTACAGCGGTTTTTCACCAGACCCATCCAGGCCTTTCCTGCTTTCAGGGTTTGCCAGAGGTCCCCGAACGCCGCTGGCGGCATGTCGGGGTGACGCACCAGATTGTGGTTATGGCCGTATAGGTCTTCTTCGTTAAAGCCACTGATGGCGATGAAGTCAGGGTTGATGTAACTGACCGCACCTTTTAGATCGGTGGTGGAGAGGATGTTGGCATTGGCGGGGACATCAATTTCACGCTGGCTGACGGGCAGATTTATTTTCATTGTTCTGTCGGCTCTTCAAGTGATGCGCGGGAGGTACGTCTGGGGCACGGTTCATCAGGGGCATCGATGAACTGCTTGTATAGCTCGGTAGCTGATAGGGGGCGGCTAAACCAGTAGCCCTGGGCCATGTGGCAGCCTTGTACGCGCAGAAAGTCCAGGTGTTCCGCGCGTTCAACCCCCTCGGCCACCACCTCTAAACCCAGGCTCTGACCAAGGCCGATAATCGCCCGGCTGATCGCTGTTAATTCGGCATTCTGTGAGGCGCCACTGATGAAGCTTCTATCGACTTTAAGAATGTGCAGCGGGAAGCGCTTGAGGTAACCGAGGGAGGAGTAACCGGTACCGAAGTCATCCAGCGCCAGCCGCACACCGAGAGTGGCCAGGGCGCGTAGGGTAATCAGGGTGGCGGTGCTGTCTTCCAGTAACTGACTTTCGGTGATCTCCAGGATCAGGTCGCTGGCGGCCAAGCCACTGTCGCGGAGGATTTCACTGAGCCGCTCGACAAAGTTTTCCTGGAGCAACTGGCGGCTGGAGAGGTTCACCGCACAATGCAGGTGGGGTTGCCCGGCCAGTTGCCAGGTGCGCACCTGGCGGCAGGCCTGGCTGAGCACCCAGTCGCCGACGCGGATAATCTCCCCCGAGTCTTCCAGCGAGGTAATAAACTCCAGCGGTGGGACCAGGGTGTTGCCGCGCTGCCAGCGTAGCAAAGCCTCGACTCCGACGAAGCGCGTACCCTGTTCTTCTACGCGTAGGATGGGTTGGTAGTGCAGCACAAACTCGTCGCGCTCCAGCGCCTGGCCCAGCGCACTTTCCAGCTCCAACTGGTAGTGCGCACTGACCTGTAGCTCCTCGCTGAAACGGGCGTATTGCGCCTTGCCGGCCTGTTTGGCCTGATACAAGGCGAGGTCGGCGGCCTGCAAGGCATCCTGCGAGGCATCACTGGGCTGCAAGGCCGTGATGCCGATGCTGGCGCTGACCACCAGGGTTTGTCCGGCCAGGTGTAATGGCAGGTGCAGGCTGTCGAGCATACGCTGGGCGACCTGCTCGGCATCCTCGGCGCAGGCCAGATCGGTGAGCAGAACGACGAACTCATCACCACCAAACCGACACAGGTGATCGCCAGGGCGCAGGCATTGGGAGAGGCGGCGGCTGATCTCGATCAGCACCTGATCGCCGCAGTGATGCCCAAGGCTGTCGTTGATCAGCTTGAAACGATCCAGGTCAATAAACAGCAGGGCGGCCTCCCGTGCACCGCTGTGGCTCAGCTGCTGCAGGGCTTGCGGCAGCAGTTCATCGAGACGCAGGCGATTACCTAATCCAGTCAATGGATCATGGCGGGCGGCATGCTGCAGCTGTTCTTCGATGGCCTTGCGTGCGCTGATGTCGCTTTGTGAGCCGGCCATCCGTTGCTGACCGCTGGCATCTGTCTCGACCACACCACGGGCCTGCACCCAGAGGTAGTCGCCCGTGCTACTGCGCATACGGTACTCGTGATTCAGTTGCGCGTTCCTGCCACTGCAATGGGCTTCGATGGCTTGGCGTAGAGCGGGCAGGTCGTCCGGATGAACGCGGTTAAACCAGCTGGCGCTGCTTTCGCCGAGGCTGTCGTGATCAAGGCCGAGCATGGCCGCCCAGCGGGTTGAGACATACAGACGGTCGTGCCCCAGGTGCCAGTCCCAGATGCCGTCGTTGGCCCCGCGCAAGGCCCGGGCAAAACGCGCTTCGCTGTCCTCCAGGGCCTTGCGTTGCGCGGCGCTGTAAGTGTCGATGGCCAGGGTCATGTCGAAAAACACGGCCTTGAGCAGGCTGGCGAATAGCGCTTGATTGGGGTGCGCATCAAACAGCTGGGCAAGTATCTCATCGAGGTACAGCCGGTAACCGGCCAAGTACCATTTGAGTTCGATCCCGGCCATCTGGTGGATCAGCCCAATACGCAGACGGCTGTCTACGTAATCGGCGTTGTATGGGCCGCGCCACAGCCGTTGGTAATAGGCCTGCTGGCTGTGTTTGAGGCGCTGCTGGGTGGCGGGGTCGCTGATCACCCCAGCCGCCCCAGGAAAGCCCTCTAAGTGTTGGTAAAGGCGATCAGTAAACGTCTGTTGGGCGGTGTTCATGTTATCGGCAGCGGCATTCAGGCAGGCGGCGTCACTGCTCTGCCAATTCAGCAGGTTGCAGCGTTGCTGAATCTCCTGACGGTTGAGCCCCATTCGCCTTATCAGCTCGTCGAGTGCAGTAGCTGAGCCCATGTTCCTTCCCTGTTGTTGTTTTCCTCAGGTATAAAAAAAGCGCCGAGCACCACGTTCGTGATGAACATGGCGCTTCGGCGCTTCGTCTTGCAGGCCCTGTGTCCTGCCCGGCAAAGCCGGTCCCCGCTGTGGCGGAACCTACTGGGTGAATATTTCTACCTTATTCCTCATCGTCTGACAATTCATCGAGCAGTCGCTCCAGGCGCCTGCGTAATTCGGCCAGCTCACGGGATTTAAAGGCATGACGGGTACGTATCAGTGTTTCCACTGCATCGAGCAAGGCGCTGTGCGCGCGGCCTTCTGGGCCTAGCGGTGCTTGGTCGAGCCAGCGACACAGGGGCGCTTTGCTGCAGTCCTCAGGGCTGCAGATGACCTCTCCTGCAGCCGCCTGATTATCCAGCCACTCACGCAGTGGCCCACTCAGCGAAGCGTCTGTACAGATGATCCGGTGCGTGGGGGCTGAGATACTCATAAGTGATGGCACTTTAGTCTCAGGCATGGGTAAAACTATTGATCTGGATCAAGTACGGCCGTGCCATGCGGATACCTGCCGAGGCGGCGAATGAGCTGCTAACCTAGCGCCCTCGACAGCCTGCCGGTTACCCGATGCTCAGCCTTTACCACGCCCCCGACCTTGAAACCCTTGGTGCACTGGCCACAACGTTGTTGGCCACGCCGATGCGCGATCCGTTTGCCCCGGCCTTGGTCGTGGTGCCGAGCCAGGGCATGGGCCGCTGGCTGACGCTGGAGTTGGCGCGCAAGCAAGGCATCGCCATGCAGCTGGAAGTGCAGCTGCCGGCCAAGTTTGTTTGGGATATGTCGCGTCTGTGCCTGGGCCAGCTGCCGGAGCAATCGGCGTTCAGCCCCAGCAGCCTGAGCTGGCGACTGTATGACTGGCTGTGCGAGCCCGAGCAGCTGGCGCAAGCGCCACGTTTGGCGCATTACCTGGATGGCGGCGATGAACGCCGGAGGCTGTCACTTGCCGTCAAGATAGCCGACGTATTCGACCAATACCTTCTGTATCGCGACGACTGGCTGGCCGCCTGGGAACGCAACGAACTGCTCGATCTCGGTCCGGATGAAGCCTGGCAAGCGCTGCTCTGGCGCGAGCTGACCAAGGACGGTCATCCACACCGGGCGCGCCTGCTCGAAGACTTGCTGGCCCGCCTGTACGACGCCGCACCGATCAACGGCCTGCCCGAGCGCGTGCTGGTGTTCGGTATCAGCAGCTTGCCGCCGCACCACATGCGCGTACTGGAAGGTTTGGCGCGGCACACTGAAGTGGTGATCTTCGCCCTCAATCCCTGCCGCGAGGCCTGGGGAGAAATTCGCGATATCCGTGAGCTGGCGCGGCAACCGCAAAGCACAGCGGCTAATCAAGAGCTGAGCCCGGATGACTGGTATCTGGATGTCGGCCATCCCTTATTGGCCAGCCTGGGCAAGCAAGGCCGCGACTTCTTCGACAGCCTATTTAGCCTGGCCTCCAGTGAAGGCAGTCAGGAAGTCGGCCTGTACTCCGAGGACGCCGACCTGCACGACGTCAGCCTGCTGCAAGCGCTGCAGAACGACATCCTGCGTCTGCATACCCGCCAACCAGATGAGCGCCTGCAGCTGCGCGACGACGACCGTTCGTTGGAGCTGCACATCGCTCACTCGCCGCTGCGCGAAGTGGAAATTCTGCATGACCAACTGCTCGCCCGCTTTGCCGCCGACCCCGAACTAACGCCTGATCAAGTGGTGGTGCTGACCCCGGATATCGAGCGGTATGCGCCCTATATCGAAGCCGTGTTTGCCCCACGTGAAGGCGTGCCGCGCGTGCCGTTCAGCCTGGCCGACCGCAGCCTGCGCGCGGAAATCCCGCTGATTGAAGCCTTCCTCAGCTTGCTGGCGCTGCCAGACAGCCGCTTTACCGCCGAAGAGGTGCTCACCCTGCTTGAGCAGCCCGCCGTCGCCCGCCGTGCCGGGATCGAAGCCGAAAACCTCAGTTTGCTGCGCGACTGGTTGCGTGAGGCGGGTATCCGCTGGGGCCGCGATGACGCGCACCGCGAGCAACTGGGCTTGCCGGCTGATGCTGCGTTTACCTGGCGACAAGGGCTGGATCGCCTGCTGCTGGGCTTTGCCGCACCGCCGCAGCTCGCCGGATTGGCGGCGCCCTTGCTCGGCAGCAGCTGGCCGCTGGATGCTCTGGAAGGCGCTCGCGGGCAATTGCTCGGGCGCTTGGCTGGGTTTGTAGAGCGTTTGGCCGCGCTGGCGCAGAGCCTGCAACGGCCACGGGCCTTGGGCGAATGGGCCGAGTCGCTGCAAGTGCTAATCGACCAACTGTTTGATGAGCGTGAAGCCGGCGACACCTTGTTGCTGCTGTCCAAGGCCTGCGCCGCGTTGCAAGAGCAGGCCACGGCCTCCGGCGTTGAGCGGCCGATTGAGCTGGCGCTGATTCGTCAGCAGCTAACGGCGGCGTTGGAGCAGGGCAGTGCGGCGTCGGGCTTTCTTACCGGCGCGGTGACCTTCTGCACCATGGTGCCGATGCGCAGCCTGCCATTCCGCTTGGTCTGCCTGCTGGGTTTGGACGACGGTGCGCTGCCACGCCGTACACCCGCTGCCGGCTTCGACCTGATTGGGCAGAAGCCCCGCCGTGGCGACCGTGCGCGGCGTTTAGATGACCGTTATCTATTGCTGGAAACCCTGCTTTCGGCCCGTGGCGGCCTGTACCTCAGCTATGTGGGCCGCGACCCGCGCAGCAATGCCGAGCTGCCGCCCTCGGTGCTGGTCAGCGAGTTGCTCGATGTGGTCGACCTCACCGCCGTCGCTGCCAGCGGTCCGGCCAGCGCCCGCATCACCCACCAGCATCCGCTGCAACCCTTCGCTCCTGGTAACTTTGCCGGCGACCGCCACGCCGGTTTTGCCGCGCCTTGGTTCCACGCGGCGCAGCGCCTAAGCCAGGCGGTGGAAAGTGCCGCGCCGTTTGCCAGTGTATTGGCGGCCCCCGATCAAGACGGGCTGGGCGGTGCGGCGCTGAGCATTGAGCCGTGCCAACTGATCCATTGCTTCAAACACCCGGCGCGCTACCTGTTGGAACAGCGCCTCGGCCTGCGCCTGGCGCAGACAGAAGAAACCCTGGCCGGTGACGAGCCGTTCAGCGTCGAGTGGACCAGCCAACATGGCTTGCGCCAGTTGGCCTTGCAGGCCGTCGAGCGAGGCTGGAGTGAGCGCGAGGAGCGTGTCGTGGCGGCTGCGTCCGGTTGGTTGCCGGTGGGCGAGTTGGGCCAGGCGCATTGGGGGCAGATTCGCGGGCCGATCCGCGCCTTTGCGCCAACCCTATTCGACGAGCGCCCGGAGGATGCCGCGCAACCGCTGCTAGTGGATATCGAGCTGGCCGGCGTGCGCATTCATGGCTGGCTGGATGGGGTGACCAGTGAGGGCTTATTCGATTACCGCCTGCGCGACCTCGGCGCGTGGGAGCTGGCCCCGTTCTGGCTGCGCCACCTGTTGCTAAATTGCGCCGCGACGCCCGGCATCAGCCGCGAGAGCCGTCTGCTATCGCCAAAACGCGAATGGCGACTGGGGCCGCTGGCGGCTCCTCTGCAACTGCTGGAGCCCTGGCTCGAAGCCTACAAAAGCGCGCTGTGCGAACCGCTGCCGTTGTTGGCCAAGTGCAGCTATGGCTTTGCCAGCAAATGGCGCAAACCCGGGCGCAAAGAGCCGATTGACGCCGCTCGCAGCGAGGCGCGGGTGATGTGGCAAGGCAATGACTATATGACCGGCGAAGGCCAAGACCCCTGGAATGCCCTGGCCTTCCGCGATCGCGAGCCGCTGGATGAACGCTTTGAAGCGCTCGCCGAACAGCTCTATGGCCCGGCGCTGGACGCCCTGCAAGGCAGTGACGAGGACGAGGCATGAGTGGCGCAGCGTTAAACCTATTGGACGACAGCTTCAGCGGCCGCTCGCTGATTGAGGCCAGCGCCGGCACCGGCAAGACCTGGACCCTGACATCGCTGTACGCCCGCCTGTTGCTGGAAAAGCAGCTCAGCGTTAGCCAGATTCTGGTGGTGACCTTTACTACTGCCGCCACCGCCGAGCTGCGCGAGCGCATCCGCAAACGCCTGGCCGAACTGCTGGCGGTGTATGACAACGGCCCTGGCGATGACGCGCTGCTTAACGCGCTGCATGCGCAGTACCCGGACGCTGCCAGTCATCGCCGGTTGCTGCTGGCGGTGCATGGTTTTGACGAAGCGGCGATCTTCACCATCCACGGTTTTTGCCAGCGCGCCTTGCAGGACGCGGCGTTCGAGGCCGGTGGCGACTTCGACAACGAGCTGACCCACGACGACCGCGAGATTATCGACGCGCTGCTCGCCGACCTCTGGCGGCATGAGCTGGCAGCGGCCGAGCCAGAATGGGCGGCGTTTCTGGTGCAGCAAAAGATCACCCCGCAAAGCCTGCGTCAGCGCCTGCGTAATCATCTGGGTAAACCCTATCTGCGCATCGAGCCGCAGCCGGGCACGCACAGCGACATGGCTGCCCTGCGCGCTGCCTGGCAACAGGCGCAGCGTCTTTGGCAGGGCGAAAGCGCGGGTTGGCTGGAGCAGCTGAAAGCCTTCGACGGCTTCAAAAGCAATATGTGCAACCCGGCCAAGCTGGGCGTTTGGCAGGCCGAGTTGGATGGCTACTTCAGCGACGCTGCCGCGCTGTTCAGCAAAACCGAAGCACACCGCCGCCTGGCCCGTGAAGGGCTGAACAAGGCCAGCAAAAAGGGCTGCGACGCGCCGGCCAACCCGCTAGCCGCTGCGCTGCAAGAGCTGTGTGATGCCCTGGATACTGCTCAGCCAGAAGCCGAACAACGGCTGATCGACCTGCAAGTCCGCCTGATCGCTCAGCTCAATGAGCAACTGCCGGCGCGCAAGGCGGCGCAGCGTCTGTTGGCCTTCGACGACCTGCTCAACAAGCTGCAACAAGCGCTGCAGGGCGAGGGCGGCGAGCACTTGGCGAGCACCCTGCGCACGCAATACCCGGTGGCGCTGATCGACGAATTTCAGGACACCGACCCGGTGCAGTACCGGGTGTTTCATCGCATTTATCAGGACGCCGGCGACCTGTGTTTTGTCGGTGACCCGAAGCAAGCGATTTATGCGTTTCGCGGCGCGGATCTAGCGACCTACCTGCAAGCGCGCAGCGAGGCGGCGCGCCAATACAGCCTGACCACCAATCACCGTTCCACGCCTGAGCTGATTGCCTCACTTAATCAACTGTTCGACCGACCCATGCCGTTCGCCGAGCCTGGCCTGGATTATCAGCAGGTCGGGGCCAGCGACAAGGCGCGCGCGCAGCTGGTGTTGCCGCCGATTGAAAGCGAGCAGGACGCGCCGCTGGCGTTGGTCTGGCTGGATGACGAGCACTTGGGCAAGGGCCAGGCGGGCGCGCTGGTCGCCACCGATACGGCGCGGCGCATCGCTGCCGTGCTGGCCGCCAGCAGTCACGGCGAGGCGTACTTTGCCCAAGGCGACACGCGCACGCCGATCAAGGGTGGCGATATTGCCGTGCTGGTCGCCAGCCATCGTCAGGCGGGCGAAGTGGCCGCAGAACTGTCTGCCCGTGGCGTGCCCAGCGTGCGGCGCGGTAAAGAGAACGTCTGGCACAGCGAAGAGGCGGATGAACTCAGCGCCTTGCTCGCCGCTTACGCCGAGCCGGGCCGCGAAGGTGCGTTGCGCTATGCCCTTGCCAGCCGTTTGCTTGGCCGCAGCGCCGCCGATCTGGCCGCCTGCACCGAGGATGCCCAGGCCTGGGACGCTGAACGCGAAGCGGCCGAGCGCTATCACCAGCTCTGGCAGCAGCAGGGCTTTATGCGCGCCTTCCGCGCCTGGCTGGATGAGCAAAAAGTCGCCCAACGGCTGCTGGCCTTAGTCGATGGTGAGCGACGGTTGACCAACCTGCTGCACCTGGCCGAGTTGCTGCAAACCGAGAGCCTGCAACGCCCGGGGCTGGAGCAATTGCTTACGTGGTTTAACGCCCAGCGCAGCGCCGAAGCCCATGGCGAGGACGCTCTGTTGCGTCTGGAAAGCGATGCCGAGCGGGTGCAGATCGTTACCATCCACACCTCCAAGGGTTTGGAATACCCGTTGGTGTTCTGCCCTTACCTGTGGGACGGCGCGTTGCTGCGTCAGCATGAAGACATCAGCTGCCACGCCGACGACGGCACGCCGTTGCTCGACCTCGGCAGCGAACAGCTCGACGTGCACCGCGAGCGGGCCCGCCATGAGCGCTTCGCCGAGAAACTGCGCCTGACCTACGTGGCCCTGACCCGCGCCCGTGACCGCCTGTGGCTGCATTGGGGGCCGGTGGACTGCAAACCGCGAAAAGACGGCACCCTCGGCGACAGCGGCCTGCACAGCAGCGCCCTGGCCTGGCTGCTGCACGGCCGGCAATTGCCGGGTGAAGATGCCCTCGCCGAGCTTGCTGGGCACTTGCAAAGCCTTAGCCCGCAAGGGCTGCGTGCGGAAGTTGCGCAACTGGTTAGCAGCAGCCACGGCCATATGAGCCTGCAGCCGCTGCGTCACGCCGAAGCCAGCGCCGCCGGTGAACAGCGTGCGCAGGCTCCGCAGCAGCTCTCCACGTTGCAACGCAGCTTGCACAGCGCTTGGCGTGTCGGCAGCTTCTCCGGTTTAGCCGCCGGCATGCACATGGAGGCGCCGGATCGCGACGGTTTGGTGATGCCCGATGCCAGCGAACCGGGTAGCGGTTTTTTCGCCTTCCCCCGTGGCGCACGGGCCGGCACCTGTCTGCACGCCATTTTGGAAGACTGGGCGCGCGGTAAAGCCGCGCTGGCGGAGCTGATTGAACCGGGCCTGAGCGGTCATGGCATCAGCAATGAGTGGAACGCGGTAGCGCTGGAACAACTGCAACAGGTGGTCGACTGCGACCTCGATGGCCAGGGCCTGACCCTGAGCGGGCTAAACCCTGTGCGCCGCCTGCCCGAGCTGGGCTTTACCTTCCCGGTCGCCGGGCTGGATATGCATCGCCTGCGGGCGATCCTCAGCGATCCCGCCCACGGTCTGCCGACGGCGATGCGTGAGGCGGCAGCGCGTTTGGAATTCGACAGCCTCAAGGGCTTTCTCAAAGGCTTTATCGACCTGACCTTCGAGCACGACGGGCGCTGGTACATCGCCGACTACAAGTCCAACTGGCTCGGTCCGGACGCCAGCTACTACGGCGGCGACCGTCTGCTACAAGCCCTGGCCGCCGAGCATTACTACCTGCAATACCTGATCTACCTGGTGGCGCTACGACGCTTTCTGCGTCAGCGCCTGGACGACTTCCACAACGAGCAACTGGGCGGTGCCTACTACCTGTTTCTGCGCGGCATGCCGAGCGCCGGGGTGTACTTCTCGCGCCCGGCGGATGGCTTGCTCGATGCGTTGGATACCTTGTTCGCGGAGGGTAAATGATGTTGCCTGGTAGCCCGGATGTAATCCGGGAAAGGTTTTCGCGCCGTCTAACTCATGCCCCGGATTGCATCCGGGCTACGGGATCGATGGGGATGGGCTGGGTGTGGTGGATGACGCTGTTTTCATCCACCACGGTTAACGGTGGATGGGTGAAGCGTCATCCACCCTACGGGAGGGCACTATGAACCTCGCTGACTTACCCCTCGGCCCGCTGGAGCGCGCGCTGGTCGATAGCCTGCAGCGTCTCGATCCGCAGGCGTCGCCGCTGGTGTTGGCCTCGGCGGCGCTGCTTTGCATGGCCTTGGACAAGGGCGATGTGTGCCTGCCTCTGGCGCGGCTGGCAGGGCAGCGGCCTTGGCCTGAGCATGCCCTCAATCTACCGAAACTGGCGGACTGGCAGGCGCAGTTGCTCGCGTCGCCGCTGGTCGGCGCGGATGGCGATTTCACTCCGCTGATTCTTGAGCATGGCCGGCTGTATCTGGCGCGTTATCAGGCCTATGAACGCCACCTGGCAGCGCAGCTGCTGCAACGCGCTGCTGATCTGCCTGAGGTCGACGAGGCCCAGTTGAGTGAAAGCCTGACTCGACTGTTTGCCTTTAACCAGCAACAGCCGGACTGGCAACGTCTGGCTGCTGCGCAAGCGGTGCGGCGCAAGCTGGCGGTGATCTCCGGCGGCCCCGGCACTGGCAAAACCACCACCGTGGTGCGCCTGCTCGCTGCCCTTCTTGAACAGCCCGGCTGTGAGTATCTGGCCATCGGCCTGGCCGCGCCCACGGGCAAAGCTGCTGCGCGCATGGCCGAAGCCATTCGCAATGCCAAGGCCCAGCTGCCGGTTAGCGAGGCGATCAAAGCTGCGCTGCCAGATGAAGCGCGTACCTTGCACCGTTTGCTTGGCAGCCGTGGCGACAGCCCGCAGGTGCGGCATCACGCGGCCAACCCGCTGGCGCTGGATGTGCTGGTGGTGGACGAAGCCTCGATGGTCGATCTGGCGCTGATGGCCAAGCTGCTTGATGCACTGCCGCCGACGGCGCGGCTGATTCTGCTGGGTGACAAAGACCAACTGTGCGCCGTGGAAGCCGGCGCGGTGTTCGCCGAGTTGTGCGAAGGGCGTGGCTTCGATGCCCAGGCTGCCGCTGACTTGCAACGCATCACCGGCCAACCCGTGCCGGTGTTCGAGCCGGCCTCACTGCTGGGCGACGCCGTGGTGCTGCTGACCCATAGCCACCGCTTTGCCGGTGACAGCGGCATCGGTGAGCTGGCGCGGCGCATTAATGGCGGCGATGTTAGCGGTACGCTCAATTTGCTGAAGGAGGGTCGCCGCGACCTGGCCTGGAACGCCGAGCCAACGCCGGCGGACTTGCTCTACCGCCTCGATCAGGGTTACGCACCCTATATGGCTGCGGCGAAAAGCGCAGACGCCGCCGCTGCGTTCGCCGCCTTCAACAGCTTTCGCACCCTGACGGCCCAGCGCGAAGGCGCGTGGGGCGTGGCGGGGATCAATGAGGCACTGGAAGCACGGATCAAACGCCGCAGCCAGGTGGCCAGCCGCGAGCGCTGGTACGTCGGCCGGCCGGTGATGGTGCGGCAGAACGATTACGCGCTGGGCTTGTTCAATGGCGATATCGGCATCTGCCTGCACACTGAATACGGGCTGCGCGTGTTCTTCGAGGGTGAGGACGGCTACCGCCCCTTCGCTCCGGCGCGCCTGCCCAGCCACGACAGCGCCTTCGCCATGACCGTGCACAAAAGCCAGGGTTCGGAATTTGCCGAAGTGCTGCTGGTGCTGCCCGAACAGCCCAGCCCTTTGCTCAGCCGCAGTCTGTTTTACACCGGCATTACCCGCGCCAAGCAGAAGGTGGAAATCTGGGGCTTGCCGCCACGTTTGGCTGAAGCCGTGGCGACCCGCGCCGAACGGGCGGCCGGGCTGGCGCAGCGGCTGACGATCACGGCACTGCCTGGGCTCGCTCAGAGCACTGCGACCACGCAACTGGGATTATTTGATTAGCCAGGGCAGTGATGTGCCTACACTGGTCTTTTAATGCGCGTCGCGGTGTTCGGCGCTAGGGGCGGAGAACGGATGCTTGCTCGACGATTTGTCTACCTGCTGCTGGGCCTGATGTATTGCCATCTTGCGATGAGCGAGGACCTGCGTTTAGTCACCGGAGATGATTACGCCCCTTTTACCGGTAGCGCGTTACCGGCTGGCGGCTTGCTCACTCAGGTTGTGCATGCCGCCCTAGAGCAGGGCGGTGTTGATAGCACGCTGGAGTGGCAGCCGTGGAATCGTGGTTACCTGAAGACCTTACGTGGCGAGTACGACGCGACATTTCCCTATGTCCGCACGCCTGAGCGTGAGCAGGATTATCTCTACTCCGCGCCACTGCTAGTGCTTGAATATCATTTCTTCAGCCGCGCGGATGACCCGATCGAGCAGGCGACTGTGCAGACCATGCAGGGCCGTCGCGTGTGTATTCCGTTGGGCTGGCAGCCACCGCCCATTATCCAGGCGCTGCTGGACCAGAACGTTTTGATCCGTCATTCACCCGTTGGCCTCAAGGAATGCGCGCGGCTGGTGATGATTGGCCGTGATGACTTCTTTGTTGTGGATCGACGCCTTGGCGAAACGGCGTTGCAGCTATTGGCGGACTCACCGCGGCAGGTGAGTCGTTCCCATAGCATGATCAGTAGCAGCTCTTTGCACCTTATCGTGCCGCGCAATAGCCCGCGTGCAACCACGATTATCGATGTGTTCAACGAAGGCTTGGCCAGTCTTAGGCTCAGTGGTGGCTATCAGCAGGTGCTTGAAGGCTACATGCAAGCGCGCGGGCTGATGGCTAGTGAGTAGTAGGTAGGCGGACCTGCTGCTCTGGGTAAGCACAGGCCATCGGCAAAGCCAGCTCCAGCAAACCAGCCTGGGCTAACTCACGGGCACGCCAGTGCAAGAAGAAGTCCGTGGGAAAGAATCCATCGCTCTGCGCCATCACACTGGCCATGACCCGTGCCAGCGGCTGCCACTCTGCGGTACACGCTTGCAGCAACGGCTTATCGACCATCGCATGTTCGTGGTGCTGAAAGCTGCCGGCATACCAGGTGCGAATAGCTGCGTTGTGGTGTGTGGCTTGCAGCCATTGTTCAGCGAGCACGGCACGTCTGTTTGCATCCAGCCGTTGCCGCTGCTGATACAGCGCCGGCAACTCCTCTGGACGCCGCAGGGACACCGCGCGGCGCGGCGGCAGCTGCGGATTGCCGCACGCGACTTCCCACAACTCGACAGCCGAGCCCGCCAGCGCATGAGCGAGACGTGCTAGCAGTAATTGCTCCGAACAACTGTCGCCATGCCAGACGGTGACGGCGCGGCCAGCGTTCGCTAGCCCGGCGAGCTAGCGTGCGTCCTCACTCAAACTGGCCGTGAAGTCGGGTATTGGCCGTTTTGATTGCGGCCAGACCCCTTGCCAGAACGCGCTGCGAGCGATGCAGGGCGGCATCTCGATATCCTGCAGCGGGCCGACGGCGAGGTCGTCACGCATCACCCGCAGGGATTCGTCAGCCACGTCTTGGCCGAGGGCAAAGCGCACGCCTGCGGTGGCTGCATCACCACAGATCAGATGCCACATCCGATCTACTCGCTCGGTTTCTTCAACTTCGGATTAGGGAAGAACTGCACCGTCTGTACCTTGGGGTTGGCCACCTTGGGTTTTAGCGCGCTGATATTGACCCGCGTGGGCAGCTCTTTGGGCACCGAGTTGCCGCGCTCGTCCAAGGTGTCGGCATAGCCGCAGGCCACGCATTCGCGGTTCGGCACGCCGTCGACGTTCCACATCTGGATCTTGTCCATTTCGCTGCACGCCGGGCAGACCGCGCCGGCGATAAAGCGTTTGGCGGTGACATTCATCGGTGCGTCGCTCATGCGGCCTCCTGACTCAAACCGAGGTGGCGCAGCAGGGCGTCGATTGACGGCTCGCGGCCACGGAAATCAACAAACAGCACCATTGGTGCCTGCGAACCGCCGCGCGCCAAAATCGCTTCGCGGAAGGCCCGGCCGGTTTCGCTGTTAAACACGCCTTCCTCTTCGAACTTGGAGAAGGCATCGGCGCTCAGCACTTCGGCCCACTTGTAGCTGTAGTAACCGGCCGCATAACCACCGGCGAAGATGTGCGCGAAGCTGTTGGGGAAGCGGTTGTAGGCCGGCGGACGCAGCACCGACACCTCGCTGCGGATGCCTTCGAGTACGTCGAGCACGCTGCGACCGTCACCGTGGGTGGCGTGCAGCTCGAAGTCGAACAGGCTGAACTCGATCTGCCGCACCATCATCAAACCGGATTGGAAGTTCTTCGCCGCCAGCATCTTGTCCAGCAGGTCCTGTGGCAGTGGCTCGCCGCTTTCATAATGGCCAGAGATCAACGCCAGGCCGTCCGGCTCCCAGCACCAGTTCTCCATAAACTGGCTCGGTAGTTCGACTGCATCCCAGGCCACGCCGTTGATACCGGACGCGCCAGCGTGTTCAACGCGGGTCAGCAGGTGGTGCAGGCCGTGGCCGAATTCGTGGAACAGGGTGGTGACTTCATCGTGGGTCAGCAGCGCGGGTTTGCCGCCGACTGCTGGGGTGAAGTTGCACACCAGGTTGGCCACTGGGCTGATCAACCTGCCATCGGCCGTGCGGCGCTTGTCGCGGGCGCCGTCCATCCACGCGCCGCCGCGCTTGTTGGCGCGGGCGTAAAGGTCGAAGAAGAAACGGCCGACGTGGGCGCCGTTCTCGGTGATCTCAAACAGACGCACATCCGGGTGCCAGGCGTCGAAGCCGGACAGCTCCTTGATCTGGATGCCGTAGAGCTTTTCGACAATGGCGAACAGGCCGCTAAGCACTTTGTCGATGGGGAAGTAGGCGCGCAGGATTTCCTGGGAAATGCTGTAGCGCTGCTCGCGCAGTTTCTCGCTGTAGTAACCAACATCCCAGCTTTGCAGGTCGTTGCAGCCCTGTTCGGCGGCAAAGGCTTGCAGCTCGCGTAGGTCCTGCTCGGCGAATGGTTTGCCGCGTGTGCCAAGGTCGCGCAGGAAGTGCAGCACCTGATCGGTGCTTTCAGCCATTTTGCTGGCCAGGCTCAGCTCGGCGTAGTTGCCGAAACCCAGCAGTTTGGCCAGTTCTTGACGCAGGGCGAGGATTTCCAGCATCACCGGGCCGTTATCATTCTGCCCAGCATTCGGTCCTTGATCGGAGGCGCGGGTGCAGTAGGCGGCATACACCTCTTCGCGCAGGGCGCGGTCGTTGGCGTAGGTCATTACCGCGAAGTAGCTGGGGAATTCCAGGCTGATCAGCCAGCCGTCCAGGTTCTTGGCCTCGGCAGCCTGCTTCATCTGTGCTTTGGCCGAATCGGTCAGGCCATCCAGCGCGGCCTCGTCGGTGACGTGCTTGGTCCAGGCTTGGGTGGCATCCAGCAACTGGTTGGAGAACGTGCTGCCAAGTTCGGAGAGCTTCATCTGGATCTCACCATAGCGCTTCTGCTGCTCGGCCGGCAGGTCGATACCGGACAGGCGGAAGTCGCGTAGGGCGTGCTCGAGAATGGTGGTCTGCGCCACATCGAAACCGGCGGCTGCCGGGCTTTCGGCCAACGTCTGATAAACCTGGAACAGCGGCTGGTTCTGGCCGATTTCGGTCCAGTACTCGGATAATTTGGGCAGGCACGCCTCGTAGGCGGCGCGCAGCTCGGGGCTGTTGCACACTGCATTCAGGTGGCTGACCGGGCTCCAGGCCTGGCTCAGGCGTGCGCCCAGTTCATCCAGCGCTAACACCAGGCCATCCCAGGTGGGGGTGCCGGCTTGTTGTTCAAGCAGGCGTGCCATGGCCGCACGGCTGTCGGCAAGAATGCTGTCCACTGCCGGCTCGACATGCTTCGGGCGGATGGCGGAATAGGGCGGCAGATCGAAGGCTTGCAGCAGGGGGTTGTTGGCAGTCACGACAGGTCACCTGTAACGAAATGGGTTTGCAGCTGTGACCCCGGCGGGCACAAAAGGCTCCCAGGGTAGGCTTGAATGGGCAGTGGCGGTTGGTAAAACAGCGCGCATACCCTGAACATGGGTGCCATCTTAATTACAATCAAGGTCAGACGCAGCTTAAGAGGTTTCTATCGTGGCGATTCGTACTTACCAGCAATTCACTCCACTGCTTGGCTCACGGGTCTTTGTGGATGCCTCGGCCGTGGTTTTGGGCGATGTGGAGATTGGCGCGGACAGCTCGATCTGGCCGCTGGTGGTGATCCGTGGCGACATGCACAGCATCCGCATCGGCGAGCGCACCAGCATCCAGGACGGCAGCGTGCTGCACATTACCCATGCCGGTCCCTTCAACCCGCGCGGTTACCCGCTGACGATCGGCGACGATGTCACCATCGCCCATAACGTCACCCTGCACGGCTGCAACATCGGCAACCGGGTGCTGATCGGCATGGGTAGCATCGTTATGGACGGCGCGGTGATTGATGAGGAAGTCATGCTCGGCGCCGGCAGCCTGGTGCCGCCCGGCAGCCACTTGGAAAGTGGTTTTTTGTACCTCGGCAGCCCGGCGAAAAAAGCCCGCGAGCTGAGCGAGAAAGAGCGCAGCTACTTCCGCTACAGCGCTGACAATTACGTGCGGTTGAAGGACCAGCACCTGATGGAAGGCTACGGCAGCTGATGATGCACTACACCAATATCCTGTTCGACCTCGACGGCACCCTCACCGACCCGCGTGAGGGCATTACCCGTTCGGTGCAGCATGCGCTGGCCAAGTTGGGTATCGATGAACCTGATCTGCAAGCGCTTGAGCACTTTATCGGGCCGCCGCTGTTGCAGTGTTTTATGCAGACTTACCAGTTTGACGAGGCCACGGCCTGGCAGGCGGTGAATCATTACCGCGAGCGTTTTCGTGAAGTGGGCCTTTATGAGAATCAGCTGTTCGAGGGTGTAGGCGAGTTGTTGCAGTTGCTGCAGAACCAGCAGCGCACGTTGTTTATCGCCACCAGCAAGCCGACGGTGTTTGCCGAGCAGATTGCTAAGCACTTTGGTTTCGCGAAGCACTTCAAAGTGATCTATGGCAGCGAGCTGGACGGCACGCGCACGGACAAGGTCGAGCTGATCGCCCATCTGCTGGAGCAGGAACAGTTACCGCGCGACGCCACGCTGATGATCGGTGATCGCAAGCACGACCTGATCGGCGCGCAGCGTAATGGCCTGCATGCGGCGGCGGTGGGCTATGGTTTTGGCAGTGCTGCAGAGTTGCAGGCCGAAGCACCGACCTATCACTTCAACAGCCTGGCCGAGTTGCATCAGGCGTTTGTGGGGTGACGCGTAGGGTGGGTCGGGCCGCGCAGGTTGAGCCTAGCGATACCCATGCGGTGCAGACGATGGGTTACGTCGCTGCGCGTCTAACCCATCCTCCGACCCGCGCTTAGCCATTTTTCCGATAGATGATTTTCTGGGTGCCGCCGTCGCAGCTGCCGACCACCATGCTGGGGTCTTGGGCGTCTTCGTTGGGCACGATTTCCAAGGTGTAGCTGGCCACGCCGGCGGCCTGAATTTTTACTTCAATCTCCGCGCGCAGCTCTTCGCAGGGTTTAGGGGCAGCCAACAGGCTGCTGCTGAGCAGGCCAAGCAGTATGGCCAGGGGGACTTTGTTCATTGCATTGCTCCTTTTGCGCGAACACGGCTTACAGCTCTTGGACTGGCTATTGGTTAGGCAAGTTCTCAGTATCTGCAGATAATTTGACCAAGGCTTGATGCCGCTTGGCCTGCGGCAGCTTGCCCAGCACCGCGACGCGCTGATAGAAGCGTGGCCAGTCGTGGCCGGCTTGTGCAAAGAGTGCCGCGAAGGCTGGCACCCATCGATCATAAAGGCCGAAAGGCAACAGCTTGGCGTTGTTCAGTGGTGCATTAATCCAGTTGTCGTACAGACCTGCACCGTTCCACTCCCGTTCCTGCAGCGAGCGGTATTCGGCGCGCAGGCGTGCGAACTCGGCCTGTTTGCCGCTGCGCATCTGCGCCGGCGCTAAGTCAGTGTCGTAGAGCTGCTGCAAGCGTGCTCGGCTGGCCAATACCAAGGCGACGAATTGCTCGCGTTGCGCATCGCCTAGCGCATCGTTGGGCGGCAGGCCTTGCGCGGTGAGCCATTGGCACAAGCCTTCACGTTCGACAAAGCTGGCGAAGGATTCATTGAATGCGGTGTCGTCGACCACATACAGCTGTTGGTGCGCCAGTTCGTGGAAGATCACCGCCACCAGGCGTTCATCACTCCAGCGCAACATGCTGTTGAGGATCGGGTCATCGAACCAGCCCAGGGTGGAATAGGCCTCGATGCCGGCCAGGTAGGTGTCCAGCCCTTGCTGTTTCAGCAGCGCCGCTGCACCGCGTGCGCGGCTCTGGCTGTAGTAGCCGCGATAGGCCACGCAACCGGCGATGGGGAAGCAGTGCAGCTTTGGTGCGAGGGAAAATTCCTCGGTGGCAAACACATTCCACACCACATAGGGCCGCTGGATATCGGCATACAGGCGATAGCTCTGGTTGTCTGGCATGCCCAGTTGTGCGCTGGCATAGTCGCGGGCGCGTTGCGCCAGAACCAGGCGCTGCTTGAGGTTGGGCTCGACAGTTGGCCGGTCCAGCAGCTCGGCAATGGGTTCGCGGGCCTTGAGCAGCTGCAGCTGTCCACTGGCCAAGTGGCTGTAGTAATCCAGGCTGCTGCAGCCGCTCAGCAGCAGCGTGGTTGCCAGCGCAACCCAGCGCCAGGACAGCGTGTCGAACATGACCGGTTACCGATGAATTGACAGGCTGCCACGCTACCAGCGCAGGATCGGCGTAGGCTAGTGGGCAGTTAAATGAGGGAGGTATCCCATGCGTTACTTAGGTTTGTTGAGTGGTGTGCTGGTGCTCAGTGCCTGCGCCTCGCCCGTACCATCGCCTGACCCAAGCCAAGCCTGGGTTGAACTGCGCAGCAACGCTGGCACCTTGCTCATGGCCGATCGCCTCGATGGCCAGCGGCTGAACGATGGTCGCTACTTTCAGGTGCCGGCCGGTGCCCATGAATTACAGGCGCGTTTTCAGTTTGAGGTAAACAGCGGCGGTGGCCAGGATGGCCTCTCCGAACCGCGGCAGGTGACCTGCGAAATCCGTGTGCGGCATGACAACTTTGTCGCCGGTCAGCGCTACCGACTAGAGGCCAGGCCCATGCAGATGAAGGCCCAGGCCTGGCTCTATGATGCACAGCGCAATGTGCTGGCGCGCGGCAAAGTGTTGCGCTGCGGTACGTTCTGAGAACCTGTCCACGATCTGCTGCGCGTCGGCCCTGCGGCGTTAAAAACAGGCTCGGAATGCTCATGTACACCAGTACACTCCGCTTCCTTGCGTGTTTTTGCCTTGCAGGGCTCTAGCTCGCTATATCGTTAGCAGGTTCTAGATTAGCGATCAGCTATCGAGTACCGCTTCCAGAGTAATCTCAGCGTTCAGCACTTTGGAGACGGGGCAGCCGTTCTTCGCGGTTTCTACGGCTTTCTCGAAGGCAGCGCGGTCGGCTCCGGGGATTTTCGCGTGCAAGGACAGGTGCACGGCGGTGATGGCAAAGCCGCCATCCTGTTTGTCGAGGGTGACCTCAGCGCGGGTTTCGATGCTTTCGGCGGTCATTCCGGCGTCGCCCAGCTCCTTGGACAGGGCCATGGAAAAGCAGCCCGCGTGCGCCGCACCGAGCAGCTCTTCGGGGTTGCTGCCGGGCTGGTCTTCGAAGCGCGTATTAAAGCCATAAGGCACTTTGTTCAGCGCGCCGCTCTGGGTCGAAATCGTGCCTTTGCCATCCTTGATGCCACCTTGCCAGTGGGCTGATGCGGTCTTCTTCATCGGGCGTCTCCTGTGCGTGGGGTTACAGGGTTGGGAGTGCTATTCGCCGCACAAGTTCGTCAATTGATCCGCTGCCGGTAAATCAGCGCAGCTGTGCCAGCAGTTCAAAGGCATGCAGGCGGTCGGCGAAGTCATACAGGTCGCAGGTGAAAATCAGTTCATCGGCGCCGGTCTGTTCCAGCAACACCTCCAGGCGCGCGCGAACTTTCTCCGGACCGCCGATCATCGCCAGGCCAAGGAAGCTGCTCACCGCCTCTTTCTCATGCGGCAGCCACAGGCCCTGCATGCTGCTGACGGGCGGCTTCTGCACCAGGCTCTGGCCGCGAATCAGCGCCAGAATGCGCTGATAAGCCGAGGTGGCCAGGTATTCGGCCTGTTCATCCGTGTCGGCGGCAATCAGCGGTACGCCGAGCATCACATAGGGTTTGTCGAGCACCGCCGAGGGCTTGAAGTGGTTGCGGTAGACGCGGATCGCCTCGTGCATATAGCGCGGTGCGAAGTGCGAGGCGAAGGCATAGGGCAAGCCTTTTTCACCCGCCAATTGGGCGCTGAATAAGCTGGAACCGAGTAGCCAGATTGGCACGTTGGTGTCTGCACCCGGCATGGCGATCACTCGTTGATCCGGCGTGCGCGGGCCCAGGTAGCGTTGCAGCTCTTCAACATCGGCGGGGAAGTCATCGGCACTGCCAATGCGGTCGCGGCGCAGTGCTTGCGCGGTGAAGTGATCCGCACCCGGCGCGCGGCCCAGGCCCAGTTCGATGCGGCCCGGATACAGCGTTGCCAGGGTGCCGAACTGTTCAGCAATCACCAGCGGGGCATGGTTGGGCAGCATCACGCCGCCAGAGCCCAGGCGAATGCGCGAGGTGCCGGCGGCCAGATAGCCCAGCAGTACGGCGGTGGCCGAGCTGGCGATGCCATCCATATTGTGGTGTTCAGCCACCCAGAAGCGCTCGAAGCCCAGGCGCTCGACATGCTGCGCCAGCGCCAGGGAGTTATGCAGGGCCTGGGCGGCGTTGCCGTCGTCACGAATCGGGGCGAGATCAAGGGTGGAGAATTTGCTCTGTGCGAGTGCGCTCATCGGGCCTGCCTGTGGATTATCCGTTTGCACGGCGCAGCAGTGCGCCAATACCTGAGTTAGATAGTGGGGTTTATTCTGCAGATTCCAAGGGCCGGGCGTGTTTGTCGGGCGGACGGTGATGATCAGCCCGCTAAATCTGGCCAGCCAGCACGCGGTGGCCAGGTTGTTGGGTGCGGGCTAGCTGTTGCTCATGCGAAAGCCGATTTTCAGGCTGACTTGATAGTGACCGACTTTGCCGTCGACGATATGCCCGCGGGTTTCCACCACTTCGAACCAGTCCATATTGCGGACTGATTTGGCGCACTCAGCGAGGGCATTCTCGATGGCATCTTCGATGCTGGTTTTCGAGGAACCGACGATTTCGATTTTCTTGTAGGTGTGATGATCGGACATGAGCGTTCTCCTTTGGCTGATAGTTCAACGCTAGTTGAACCCCAGCGGATTGCCCGATCTGTAGGGGGGACGGCTCAGCGCGCCAGCTCGTTGCGTAACCACTCGGCCAGTCGCTGTGCGCGTTTATCCAGGCGGCGCGCCGGCACCCACAAGGCCAAACGTGCCGAGGTTTCGACAAAGCCCCAGGGCGCAACCAGGCGACCGCCGGCAAGGTCATCGGCGACCAGTTGCTGCGGGGCAATCGCCACACCCAAACCTGCGGCGGCGGCTTCCAGTAGGTAGTAAAGGTGTTCGAAGCCCTGGCCGAGTCTCAATGTCGAGGCGTCCAGCGCATTGCTGCTGGCCCAGCTGGGCCAGGCTTGCGGGCGTGAGCTGGTGTGCAGCAGCGGCTCGCTCAGCAGGGCCGCTGCAGGCGCCTGATGCAGTGCGTCGAAGTGCGCATAACGCGGGCTGAGCACAGGGCCGATGCGTTCGGCCGCCAGCTCGAACACCTGCATATCCGCCGGCCACGGCGGCTCGGCGAACCACAGGGTGGCGTCCACACCGCTGCGGCGCGGGTCCAGTTCGCCTTCGCTGGCGGACAGTTGCAAGCGCAGTTCCGGCAACTCGCGATTGAGGCGGTCCAGGCGCGGAATAAACCAGCGCGCCAGCAGGCTGCCCGGGCAGGCCAAGACAAACGGCGCATCGGCCTGGCCCTGCTGCAGTTCGGCGCAGGTGCTGCGCAGGCGGCCGAACAACTCCGCGCTGACATCGCGTAAACGAATCCCTGCATCTGTGAGTTTAAGGCCCCGCCCTTCCTTGCTGAACAAGGCCACACCCAAGTGCTCTTCGAGGAGGCGCACCTGTCGGCTGACGGCGCCATGCGTGACATGCAGCTCATCTGCTGCCTGGCTGATGCTATTCAGCCGCGCAGCGGCTTCGAAGGCGCGCAAGGCATTCAGGGGTGGAAGGTCCTGGCTCATGTGTGAGTTTTCCTAACAGGTTGCGGCGATCTTATCGCTTTTGTCGCGCGGGCTGCAGCTTTATCCTGTGCCCATTGCCGTAGAGAAGCGGGTTGTGCCCGCGAACTACAGCGCCACTTTCCCAAGGAGAACGCCATGACTTCTTTCCGCGCTGGCCCTGACGCCAACGGCCTGTTTGGCTCGTTCGGTGGCCAATATGTCGCCGAAACCCTGATGCCGCTGATCCACGACCTGGCCGCCGAATACGAGAAGGCCAAGCTTGATCCTGAGTTCCAGAAGGAACTGGCCTACTTTCAGCGTGATTTCGTCGGCCGCCCCAGCCCGCTGTACTTCGCTGAGCGTCTGACCGACATGTGCGGCGGCGCGAAGATCTACTTCAAGCGCGAAGAGCTCAACCACACCGGCGCGCACAAGATTAACAACTGCATCGGCCAGGTGTTGCTGGCCAAACGCATGGGCAAAAAACGCATCATCGCCGAGACTGGCGCGGGCATGCACGGCGTGGCCACCGCCACCGTGGCGGCGCGCTTTGGCATGGAATGCGTGATCTTTATGGGTAGCACCGACATCCATCGCCAGAACGCCAACGTACTGCGCATGAAGCTGATGGGCGCCACCGTGGTACCCGTGGTCGCCGGTACTGGCACCCTGAAAGATGCGATGAACGAAGCCTTGCGTGACTGGGTCACCAACGTCGACACCACTTTCTACATGATCGGCACCGTGGCCGGCCCGCACCCGTACCCGGCAATGGTCCGTGACTTCCAAGCGGTCATCGGCAAGGAAACCCGTGAGCAGATGCTTTCCCAGGAAGGTCGCCTGCCCGACAGCCTGATCGCCTGCATCGGCGGTGGCTCGAATGCCATCGGCCTGTACCACCCGTTCCTTGACGATAAAGACGTGAAAATCATCGGCGTTGAAGCGGCTGGTCATGGCATCGAAACCGGCAAGCACGCGGCCAGCTTGAACGGTGGCGTGCCGGGCGTACTGCACGGTAACCGTACCTTCCTGCTGCAGAACGACGACGGCCAGATCATCGACGCGCACTCGATTTCTGCCGGTCTTGATTACCCGGGCATCGGCCCAGAACACGCCTGGTTGCATGAGATCGGTCGCGTTGAGTACACCTCGGTGACTGACACCGAAGCCCTGGAAGCCTTCCATATTTGCTGCCGCCAGGAAGGCATCATTCCTGCCCTGGAAACCGCTCACGCGTTGGCCGAAGTGTTCAAACGTGCGCCGAACCTGCCCAAGGATCACCTGATGGTGGTCAACCTGTCCGGGCGTGGCGACAAAGATATGCAAACCATCGTGCACCACATGGAACAACAGGAGAAGCACGCATGAGCCGCCTGCAAAGCCGCTTTGCCGAGCTGAAACAACAGAACCGCGCCGCCCTGGTGACCTTCGTCACCGCCGGCGACCCGAACTATGACGCCTCCCTGGCCATCCTCAAGGGCCTGCCGGCGGCGGGTGCCGATGTGATCGAGCTGGGTATGCCGTTTACCGACCCGATGGCCGATGGCCCAGCGATTCAGCTGGCGAATATCCGCGCCCTCGAAGGCAAGCAGGACCTGGCGAAAACCCTGCAGATGGTCCGCGCCTTCCGTGAAGGCGAGCAAGCAACGCCGCTGGTGCTGATGGGCTACTTCAACCCAATCCACAAATATGGCGTCGAGCGTTTTATCGCTGAAGCCAAAGACGCCGGTGTTGATGGCCTGATCGTCGTCGATCTGCCGCCAGAGCATAACGTCGACCTGTGCGACCCTGCGCAAGCGGCGGGCATCGACTTTATCCGCCTGACCACCCCGACCACCGATGACAAGCGCTTGCCGACCGTGCTTAACGGCAGCTCCGGCTTCGTCTATTACGTCTCGGTGGCCGGTGTGACCGGCGCGGGTTCTGCCACGCTGGAGCACGTCGAGCAGGCTGTTGCCCGTTTGCGTCGGCATACCGACCTGCCGCTGTGCATCGGTTTCGGCATCCGTACCCCGGAGCACGCGGCGACCATCGCCCGTCTGGCCGATGGTGTGGTAGTGGGCTCGGCGCTGATCGATCAGGTCGCCAATGCCAGCAGCAACGAGCAGGCCGTAGAGGGCGTGCTGAGTCTGTGTGCGGCATTGGCTGAAGGTGTGCGCGGCGCGCGCGTCTGACCTCGGATCTGCTGCGCGTCGGCGATACTGCGTTAAAAATGGCCTCGGCAAGCCGCTTGCGGCTAACGCGCTTTAGCGCGGCCCGGAGGGCGAGTGAAGCGAGTAGTGCTCATTTACAACTCGTAAACTCCGCTTCCTCGGCCATTTTTGCCTTGTCTCGCTCTAGCTCGCGAGATCCGAAACCGCGTCTGAGAAACTTGCGAGCGGGACGCTGCTTGGCGTCCAATAGCGCACCCTTGCTCTAGAGTCTCGTCATGTCACGTCCGCCTGTTGCCCGCAAACCCCGCGCCAGTAGCCAGAGCCGCATTGCTGGCATCCTGGCGGCTGCGCGTGAGTTACTGTCCGAGCAGGGCGTGGCCAGCCTGTCGATCTACAGCGTGGCTGAGCGCGCGCAGATTCCGCCCTCGTCGGTGTATCACTTCTTCGCCAGCGTGCCGGCATTGCTTGAAGCGCTGACGGCTGATATTCACGCGGCGTTTCGCGCCTGCCTGCAGGAACCGGTGGAGCATGCCAGCCTGCGCGACTGGCGGGATCTGTCGCGGTTGGTCGAGCAGCGCATGTTGGCGATCTACGCGGCCGATGCCGCTGCGCGCCAGCTGATTTTGGCGCAGCACGGCCTGGCTGAAGTGACCCAGGCCGATCGCCAGCACGACATCGAGCTGGGCCAGGCGATGCAGGTGTTGTTCGACCGCCATTTCCCGTTGCCGCAGCTGCCGGACGATGTGGACGTGTTCGCCTTGGCTATGGAACTGGGCGACCGCGTGTATGCGCGCTCGGTGCAGCTGCACGGCGAAATCACCCCACGTATGGCCGAGGAAGGCATGCGGGTGTTCGATGCCTATATCGGTTTGTACCTGCCAACCCATCTGCCGAAACGCAATCACGCCCAGGCGGATTAGCGACAGACAAGCGTCGTAGGGTGGGTTAGGCGCTTATTGCATAGCTAAGCCTGGCGCGCATTTGGCTGCGCCGTAACCCGCCAAATGGGCTGATACCGCTTGGTGGGTTACGCGACACCCTTTTAGCGCAGCCTTCCTTGAGTCATGCGCGAGGTGTCGCTAACCCACTCTACAGGGTGAGCAGGTTGTGCTTGTTACAGTGCCTTTTCAAACACCTGTGAGTTGCGCTGGTAGTTGTACAGCGAGGCGCGGGCGGCGGGCAGGCGGTCGACGCTGCTGAGCTCGAAGCCACGCTCGCGGAACCAGTGAGCGGTGCGGGTGGTGAGCACGAACAGGGTTTTCAGGCCTTGCGCCCGTGCCCTGTCCTCGATGCGTTCAAGCAATTCATCGCCACGGCCGCCATGGCGATAGGCCGGGTTGACCGCCAGGCAGGCCAGCTCGCCAAAATCTGAGTCGGCAATCTGGTACAGCGCGGCGCAGGCGATGATCAGTCCTTCACGCTCGACGATGCTGAATTGCTCGATCTCGCGCTCCAGCACCTCGCGTGAACGGCGTACCAGAATGCCTTGGTCTTCCAGTGGGGTGATCAGCTCCATCAAGCCGCCAACATCTTCAATGGTCGCCTCGCGGAGCGACTCGAACTGTTCCTGCGCCACCAGGGTGCCGTTGCCGGTGCGGGTAAACAGCTCGCTGAGCAGCGCACCGTCTTCGGCGTAGCTGACGATATGGCTGCGCCGCACGCCGCCCTTACAGGCCTCGGCAGCGGCGTCGAGCAACTCGGCCTGGTAGCTGTTGCCCAGGCGTTGCAGGTGCGCGGGTACTTGTTGTGGGCGCAGTTCGCGCACCAGCTTACCGGCGGCGTCGAGCAGGCCGCACTCGGCGCCGAACAGCAGCAGCTTGTCGGCATCCAGGTCAATGGCGGCGCGGGTGGCGACGTCTTCGCAGGCCAGGTTGAAAATCTCGCCGGTGGGCGAATAGCCCAGTGGCGAGAGCAACACGATGCTGCGCTCATCCAGCTGACGGTTGATGCCCTTGCGGTCGATGCGCCGCACTTCGCCGGTGTGGTGATAGTCAACGCCATCGACCACGCCAATCGGCCGTGCGGTGACGAAGTTGCCGCTGGTCACGCGCATGCGTGAGCCCTGCATGGGCGAGCGCGCCATGTCCATCGACAGGCGCGCTTCGATGGCGATGCGCAACTGGCCGACGGCATCAATCACGCAGTCCAGGGTTGGGCTGTCGGTGATGCGCAGGTCGCGGTGATAGCGTGGGGTTAAACCGTTGCTCGCCAGGCGCGTTTCAATTTGCGGGCGCGAGCCGTGCACCAGCACCAGGCGCACGCCCAGGCTGTGCAGCAGCACCAAGTCGTGAACGATATTGCCGAAGTTGGCGTGGGCAACGCCCTCGCCCGGCAGCATGACGACAAAGGTGCAGTCGCGGTGAGCGTTGATATAGGGCGAAGCGTGGCGGAGCCAATTAACGTGGTCGTGCATTACCTGAAGAACCTGTGTCGAGTATGGAACGCATGGGGTGGCGCGCGTGCGCCAGACGAGGCAGCCGGGAGCGCTTTTATCGTCGCAGTTGGGGCAGCTTCACGCGTTCTCTCCTCCAGATGGCACAGCCGGTTGGCTGGGATTCAGACAGTAATGTTCGATCAGTTGTTGCAACAGACGCACGGTCGGCTGCAAACGTGACATGTCCAGGTATTCATTCGGCTGGTGGGCGCAGTCGATATCGCCGGGGCCGAGTACCAGGGTTTCGCAGCCAAGTTGCTGAAGATAAGGCGCTTCGGTGGCAAATGCCACTGAGGCGGCGGTGTGCCCGGTCAGGCGTTCGGCAACGCGCACCAGTTCGGCGTCGGCGTTTTGCTCAAACGGCGGCACGCTGGGGAAGAGGGGCGCGTAGTCGATTTTTACCTGGTGTTGCTCGGCCAGCGGTTGCAGCTTCTGGCGGATCGCCGCGCGCAGGGCCTCCGGCTGCATGCCGGGCAAGGGGCGCAGGTCGAACTCCAGTGCACATTGGCCGCAAATGCGGTTGGGGTTATCGCCGCCATGGATGCAGCCGAAATTCAGGGTTGGCTGCGGCATGCTGAATTGCGGGTTGTTGAATTCGCGCTGCCACTGCGCACGCAGGTCGCGTAGCGCGAGCATCACGTCCTGCATGGCCTCCAGCGCGCTGTGGCCGAGGCTTGGGTCCGAGGAGTGGCCGCTCTGCCCGAGAATATCGATGCGCTCCATCATGATGCCTTTGTGCAGGCGAATCGGCCGTAACCCGGTTGGCTCACCAATCACCGCCGCGCGCCCCAGTGGCTGGCCGGCGGCGGCCAGGGCGCGCGCGCCAGACATCGAACTTTCTTCATCGCAGGTGGCGAGAATCAGTAGCGGTTGTTTGAACGCTTGGCCGAGGAGCGGCTGCACGGCTTCGATGATCAGGGCAAAGAACCCCTTCATGTCGCAACTGCCCAGGCCAACCCAGCGGCCATCGACTTCGGTGAGCTTGAGCGGGTCGGTTTGCCACAACTGCGCATCGAACGGCACAGTGTCGCTGTGCCCGGCCAGTACTAAGCCGCCAGGGCCGCTGCCATAGCTGGCGAGCAGGTTGAATTTGCCGGGTGCCACGTGCTGCACGTCGCAGGCAAAGCCGAGGTCGCTAAGCCAGCCGGATAGCAGGTCAATGACGGGACGGTTGGACTGATCCCAATGCGCCTGCGTACAGCTGACCGATGGGGCGGCGATCAGGGCGGCGAATTGGTCTTTGAGGGAAGGCAGGGGCATCGGCTATCTCCGCAAGCGAGTCCCATCATAGGGCTAACGCTTGCGCAGATAAAACCGTGAGGTGCTTAGAGGAAGATACCGCGCAGGATAAAGAAGAAGAAAATCGACAGCGCAGCGCCCACCGGCAGGGTGATCAGCCAGGAGATAAAGATTTTGCCGATCACGCCCAGGTTCAGCGCGCCGATACCGCGCGCCAGGCCCACACCCAGTACCGCACCCACCAGGGTGTGGGTGGTGGAGACCGGCAAGCCCATGGCCGAGGCGCCGACCACGGTGGTGGCGGTCGCCAGTTCGGCCGCAAAGCCACGGCTTGGGGTCAGTTCGGTGATTTCTTTACCGATGGTGGCGATCACCTTGTAACCGTAGGTGGCCAAACCGATGACGATGCCCACCGCGCCGAGCAGCAATACCCAGCCAGGTACGGCAGATTTGGCGCCAATCACGGCTTCGCCGCCGGACTGAATCACCCCAACAATCGCAGCCAGCGGGCCGACAGCGTTGGCCACGTCATTTGAGCCGTGGGCGAAGGCCATGGCGCAGGCGGTGAAGATCATCAGGACGGCAAAGACCTTTTCCACGCTGGCGTAGTGGAAGTCTTTGTCGGCTTCTACATCGACCTTGATCCGGCTGAGCAGGGCGATACCCAGCAGCATGACGACCGCGCCGATAGCCAGTGAGAGCATCAGCCCTTCCGTGTTGGAGAGGTGCAAGCCGATGTGCTTGAGGCCTTTGGTCAGGGTCATGATGCTGACCATGAAACCGGTGATGAACATGTACAGCGGCACGAAACGCTTGGCATTAAGGAAGGGATTGTCGGTGTCGATGATCAGCTTTTGCACGCTGGTAAACAGCCAGAAAGCGACAAAGCCCGAGAGCAGCGGCGACACCACCCAGCTGGCCACGATCGGACCCACACCGCTCCAGTGCACCGCATCCATGGACACGCCAACGGCCGCAAAGCCGATCACCGCGCCGACGATGGAGTGCGTCGTAGAGACCGGCCAGCCACGTGTCGACGCCACCAGCAGCCAGGTGCCGGCTGCCAAGAGGGCGGACATCATGCCCAAGACCATGAGGTCCGGGGTGATCATGGTGGCATCAACAATGCCGTTTTTGATGGTATCGGTCACCTCGCCGCCGGCCAGGTAGGCACCGGCAAACTCAAAGACCATGGCGATCAGGATCGCCTGTTTGATGGTCAGTGCGCGCGAGCCCACCGAGGTGCCCATGGCATTGGCCACATCATTAGCACCCACGCCCCAGGCCATGAAAAAGCCGAAGAGACAGGCAAGCAGCAGCAATACGAGGCCGTAGTCCGCAATCAGAGACATAAATAATTAATCCGTAGATTCCAGAAAGGACACTGGCGCTTAGCGCGCCAGCAGTTGTTCCAGTCGGTTGCCGACACGTTCGGCACGGTCGGCTACGTCGCCGATCCACTCGATGATCTTGTAGAGGAACATCACATCGACCGCAGGAAGATCCTTTTCCAGTTTGAACAGCGTACGTCGCACTTCGATTTGCATCTTGTCGGTGTCGCGTTCGATTTGTTCCAGTTCCATGACCATGGATTCGACCAGCACTGCTTCGCGGCCACCAAAGCCGGTTTCCAGTAGCTCGTCGAGTTCGTTCATGGCCTTCAGCGCCTGGGCGCTGGCATCCACGGTGCGTTGTACAAACGCGCGCATCAGCTGTTGCAGCGGCTGCGGAATGGTCATTTCGCGGCCGAGCATCAGGCCGGCGATGTCCTTGGCGCGGTTGGCAACTTTGTCCTGTACACTCAGCAGCTCAAGCAGATCCGAGCGCGGTACGGGCAGGAACAGACTCTTGGGCAGGTGCAAGCGCACGTTTTTCTTGAGCTTGTCGGCCTCACCTTCGAGGCTGGCCATTTCCTGCTGTACCTGTTCTACCTTGGCCCAATCCTCGACCATTACGGCTTCGAAGAACGGCACCAGATTCGCTGCGCACTCGTGAGCCTTGGCAAAGTGCTTTTGCATTGGCCCAATCGGTGAGCGGCCAAACAGGCTGGCAAATGGATTGACTGGCATAGGGTGAACCCCGGCGTTAAGAAGGCGGCAAGTATACGGATCAGTCCGCAGGCCCGCTAGCGCAGGTAATCGGACTGTCACAATTTCATAGTAGGCGTTGACTCCCATCATCATGAACAAAGAAACCGAAATCAAACTGCGGGTTAGCCGTGCAACCTTGGCCGCCCTGCGTGATCACCCGTTGCTGAAGAAGCGCAACAAGAGTGGTTGGGAGCCGCGCGAACTGTTCAATCAGTACTTCGATACCCCCGAGCGCGATCTGGCAGCCGCCAAGGTGGCTCTGCGCGTGCGCCGCGACGGTGAGCAGTTTATTCAGACCCTGAAAACCCGTGGGCAAAGCGTGGCCGGCCTGTCGGAGCGCAATGAGTGGGACTGGAACCTGGCTAAAGCCAAGCTGGACCTGAAAAAACTCGATGACAGCTGCTGGCCAGCGGCCTTGGCCGAGTTGGACAAGAAGCAGTTGGTACCGATCTTCACCACTGATTTTATCCGTGAGAAGGCGGAAATCGCCTGGGGTCGCGGCAAGGCCAAGGTGGTGATCGAGGCCGCGCTGGACCTGGGCAAGGTGATTGCCGGCGAAGGCGAGGAAGAAATCTGCGAGCTGGAACTGGAGCTGCGCCAGGGTGAACCCGATGCGTTGCTGGAGCTGGCTGCCGAGCTGGCGGCTGATCTGGCGCTGATGCCCTGCGATATCAGCAAGGCCGAACGCGGTTATCGGCTGTTCGATGCCAGCAGCTACAGCCTGAATCTGCCGGCGCCTGCCGTGAGCGCGGAAACCAGCCTCGACGACAGCGTCGTCGCGCTGGGCTGGTACCTGCTGGGCAGCAGCCAGCGCCTGGCGGAACAATACCGCTTCAATGGCCACTGGCGCTTGCTGGTCGAGTGGCTGGAGCAGTTGATCGGTTTGCGAGCGCTGCTCGGTAGCCTCGGCCAGGCCGCGCCGCGTGCGAGCAGTCATGCCTTGCGTGAATTGCTTGATGCGTTGCTGTTGGAATGGCGGCCACTGCTGCTGGCCGGTCAGTTGGATGAGCAGGTGCGCAAAAATGCTCCGGCGCAGTTCGCGGCCGAGCTTGAAAACACCCGCTGGGGCCTGTTCTCCCTGACCACCTCGCGCTGGTTGCTGGCGCGCAGCTGGACCCAGGAGCGCAATAACCGTGGCAACCGCCAAGGTGCTGCGCCACTGGGTAACTGGTTGCCGACCTTGATTGCGGAAGAGGGCGCTGCCCTGCAGCTGCGTCGTTATCAGCAGCAGCCGGAAGATCTGGCCGAACAGCTGCCGCGTATCGAGCGCCTGCAGGTGTGGCTGCATTTGGCGCGTGAGGTGTTGGAGGTGCCAGAAGTCGACCGGCTCTATGGTGAACTGAACAAACTGGTCGAGCTGGCCAATCAGACCATTGACCCGGATGTACTGGCGGCGCGCAAGGCGCAGCTATTGACCATCGGTTCGCTAAAGGCCTGGCGTCAGCTGGTCAAGTAAGCGGCTGCCGACTGATGCCCCTTGCGGGGCATCAGTCTTGTTGGCGGCTCTTGGTGCGGCTACCACTGCAGGGATGCAGGACGTAGTGCGACGCAGAATGCCAGAGCCAACAGCTTCTCCCTGTTCTATCACTCAACTGCCATCACGAAAGCGTGTCCACACGGCTTCCAGGGTCGCGCTGTGCTTTTCCGGCAGGGTTTCCAATGCGTGCAGGCGGCGTTTGGTTTCGCGATCCGGGTACAAGCCCGGCTGGTTGCGCAGGGCTTCGTCGAGAAACGCCTGTGAGTCGGCATTACCGCTGGGGTACAGGGTTTCGGCGGTAATCAGTGCGGCGACCTTGGGCTGCATCAGGTAGTCGATAAAGCGATGAGCCAGGTCTGGACGTTTGGCGCTGCTGGGGATGACCAGGCTGTCGATAAACAGCACCGAGCCTTCATCCGGCACCAGAAAACGCACGGGTTGGCCGGCGTCGGCAGCGGCTAGCGCATCGCCAACCCAGGCCATGGCGACGCACAGTTTGCCCTGGTTGAGGTCGTCGATATAACGCTCGCTGTCGATATAGCGCAGGTTGGGGCGCAGGCCGTCGAGCACTTGGCTGCTGCGCTTGATCCGGCTCGGCGAGCTGCGTGCCAGGCTGCGGCCTTGATAACTGAGTAGTACGGTCAGGGTCTCGTCGGGTGCATCCAGCAGGCTGATGCCACAAGGGGCTAGCCGCGCGCTCTGTTCCGCGTCGAACAGCAGGCTCCAGCTGTCCGGTAGCGGGCCACCAAAGGCTGCTTCCGCGAGCGGTGTATTGATTGCCAGGCCCACGGCGCCCCATAGGTAGGGCACGGCATGCCGGTTGGCGGGGTCGAGGGCGACCAGGGTGCTGAGCAGTTGCTTGTCGAGGTGTTTGCGGTTGGGCAGTCGCTTGAAATCCAGCGGCTGCAGGGCGCCGTTCTTGATCATCGCTGGCAGCGCATCGTGCGAAGGCATGGCAATATCAATCGCTTCACCGCTGGCCAGTATGGTGTCCAACTCGGAGGCGGTGCTGAAGGTGTGGTATTCCACGCGAATACCGGTTTCGGCCTCGAAGTCCTTGAGCACCTGCGGGGCAATGTAGTCATTCCAGTTGTAGACGCGTATCACCTCTTCGGCGCTGGCCAGCAGCGGCGTCAGGGCAAGCAGCAGTAAGGCAAACAGGCGAGGCATGGTGATCTCCCGAAGAGGTCGTGTCGCGTCAGCAGGAATGTGCGGCGCAGCTTGCCCGTCATCGCGCCGAGACGTGAATAAAGGGCAGGCGTGGCGCAGCGCGCAGAATAAAAAACGCCGGCTCGAAGGCCGGCGTTGGGTGTTGCATCAAACGGTGTGCAAGTACCAGTTGTACTCGAGGTCGGAGATGGAGTTCTCGAACTCGGCCAACTCGCTTTCCTTGCAGGCGACGAAGATATCGATGTATTTCGGGTCGATATAGCGTGCCAGGATTTCACTGTCGTCCAACTCGCGCAGGGCATCGCGCAGGTTGTTCGGCAGGCTTTGCTCGTTTTGCTCGTAGGAGTTGCCTTCTACAGGCGGCCCCGGCTCGATTTTGTTGGTCAGGCCGTGGTGCACACCAGCCAATACCGCCGACAGCAGCAAGTACGGGTTGGCGTCTGCGCCGGCGACGCGGTGCTCGATGCGCACGGCATCGGCCGTGTCATTCGGTACGCGCAGAGCTACGGTGCGGTTGTCGATACCCCAGCTTGGTGAGTTAGGTACGTAGTACTGCGCACCGAAGCGACGGTAAGAGTTGACGTTGGGGCAGAGGAAGGCCATCGAAGCAGGCATGGTTTCCAGCACGCCGCCAATGGCGTGGCGCAGTGCATCGTTCTGCTCAGGATCTTCGCAGGCAAAAATGTTATTGCCGTCTTTGTCGAGAATCGAGATGTGCACATGCAGCCCGTTACCCGCTTGGTTGGGGTACGGCTTGGCCATGAAGGTGGTGTCCATTTCATGGTCATAGGCGATGTTCTTAACCAGGCGCTTGAGCAGCAGCGCGTAGTCGCACGCCTTGATCGGGTCGGCGACGTGGTGCAGGTTTACCTCGAATTGCGCGGGCGCACTTTCCTTGACGATGGCGTCGGCAGGGATGCCCTGCTCTTTAGCACCTTCAAGGATGTCCTGCAGGCACTCGGCGTATTCGTCGAGGTCGTCGATCAGGTACACCTGAGTCGAGTGTGGACGTTTGCCTGACAGAGGCGACAGCGGTGGCTGCGGACGGCCATTCACGTTGGCCTGGTCAATCAGGTAGAACTCCAGCTCGAAGGCTGCACAAATGGTAAGGCCCAGTTCGTCGAACTTCTCGACCACCTGACGCAACACTTCCCGTGGATCGGCAAAGAACGGCTGGCCTTCCAGTTCATGCATGGTCATTAACAGTTGCGCGGTAGGGCGCTTCTGCCAAGGCTCGTAGCACAGGGTGTTGGGGATGGGATAACAGATACGATCGGCATCGCCGATATCCAGACCCAGACCGGTGCTTTCCACCGTTGAGCCATTGATATCCAGAGCGAATAGAGACGCCGGGAGATTGATGCCGCGTTCGTAAACCTTATGCAGGCTCGCACGCTCGATACGCTTACCGCGCACCACACCATTCATATCTGCGATCAGAAGGTCGACGAACAGGACCTCAGGATGTTTCTTAAGGAACGCGTTCGCTTCGTTAAGCTGAACGGCACGCGGGGGTACCGACATGATGCAACACCTTTTATGTTAAAAATATCAATCATGCAATTGCACGGGTGTGAGTCAATCTTAAACACCTGATGCTGTCAAGAGAGGCGCGTTTTGCCCTTAATTGGTGCTTAGTGGCCAATTTCAGGGCATTACAGGGCAGTGCAGCCTAGCTGAAACCCTTGTCTTTCGCGGTGCTCAGTCGGGTGTGTTCAATTTTTTACATGGCTATTGTGAAAAAAAATGAACAAGGCTAAGCTCGGCCAAAACCCATAACAGCAATAAAACGGGTGTCTCATGTCGCGCCAGCCGATAATCGGCGTTAGTGCCTGCACCAAGCAGATCGGGCACAACATCTACCACACTGCCGGTGATAAATACCTGCAAGCAATTGTTCAGGTGGCAGGCGGTATGCCAGTCATCATCCCAGCACTGGGTGAGCAGCTTGATCAGGCTTACCTGCTGCAGCAACTCGACGGCCTGGTGTTTACCGGCTCGCCTTCCAACGTTGAACCCCATCACTATGCTGGCGACGCCAGTGAACCCGGCACTGCGCATGATCCGGCGCGTGACAATACGACACTTCCTTTGATTAAAGCAGCAATTGCTGCCGGTATCCCGGTGTTGGGCATTTGCCGTGGTTTTCAGGAGATGAACGTAGCCTTTGGTGGTGCACTGCATCAGCGTGTGCATGAGGTTGCCGGGTTAATGGACCACCGTGAACCCGCTGATCTTCCCGTAGAACAACAATATGGCCTGCGTCACGCGCTGCATGTGCAGCCGGGCGGGCTGCTCGCCGGCATCGGCTTGCCGGACGAGATTCAAGTTAATTCCATTCATGGCCAGGGCGTTCAGCGTCTGGCGCCGGGCCTTCGCGTAGAAGCACTGGCGCCTGACGGGTTGATCGAAGCCTTCTCCGTCGAAGGTGCCAAAAGCTTTGCCTTGGGGGTGCAATGGCACCCTGAATGGCAGGTACGATCTAACCCGAATTATCTCGCCATCTTCCAGGCCTTTGGTGAGGCTTGCAGGAAGACGGCGGGGCAACGCTGAACCGACTCTATATAAGTCGGTTCTCACCAACCCTGAGGTCTCTATGAGCACCAAATTAGACCAGCTTTCGAGCTGGCTGAAAGAACGCAAAATCACCGAAGTTGAATGCTTGATCAGCGATCTTACCGGCATTGCCCGCGGTAAGATTTCGCCGACCAATAAGTTCCTCGACGAAAAGGGCATGCGCCTCCCCGAGAGTGTGCTGCTACAGACAGTGACCGGCGACTACGTCGAGGATGACATCTATTACGACCTGCTCGACGAGGCGGACATTGATATGTTCTGCCGCCCGGATGAGAACGCCGCGTTCCTGGTGCCATGGGCGCTGGAGCCGACGGCGATGGTGATCCACGACACCTTCGACAAGCAGGGCAATCCGATCGAGCTGTCGCCGCGCAACATCCTCAAGAATATTCTCAAGTTGTATGCCGATAAGGGCTGGAAGCCGATCGTCGCGCCGGAAATGGAGTTCTACCTGACCAAGCGTTGCAGCGACCCGGATTTCCCGCTGGAAGCGCCGATGGGCCGCTCCGGGCGTCCTGAGGTGGGCCGCCAGTCGTTCTCTATCGATGCCGCCAACGAATTTGATCCGCTGTTTGAAGACGTCTACGACTGGTGCGAAATCCAGGGCCTGGACCTCGACACGCTGATCCACGAAGACGGCCCGGCACAGATGGAGATCAACTTCCGTCACGGCGAGGCGCTGCATCTGGCGGATCAGATCACCGTATTCAAGCGCACCATGCGTGAAGCCTCGCTCAAGCACGATGTGGCCGCGACCTTTATGGCCAAGCCGATCACCGATCAGCCAGGCAGCGCGATGCACATTCACCAGAGCGTGGTGGACATCAAGACCGGCAAGAACCTGTTCTCCAATGCCGACGGCAGCATGAGCCAGCTGTTTATGAACCACATCGGCGGCCTGCAGAAGTACATCCCTGAGCTGCTGCCGCTGTTCGCGCCAAACGTCAATTCGTTCCGCCGCTTCCTGCCGGACACCTCGGCGCCGGTGAACGTCGAATGGGGCGAAGAGAACCGCACGGTTGGCCTGCGCGTACCGGAAGCCACGCCGCAGAACCGCCGTGTCGAAAACCGCCTGGCCGGTGCTGACGCCAACCCCTATCTGGTCCTCGCGGCTTCGCTGCTGTGCGGCTACATGGGCATGGTTGAAGACATTAAGCCAAGTGCGCCAGTCAAAGGGCGTGCTTACGAGCGCCGCAACCTGCGTCTGCCGATCACCATCGAGCATGCGCTGGAGCGGATGGAGGCTTGCAAGGCCGCCGAGAAGTACCTGGGCGAGAAGTTCATGCGCGGCTACGTAGCCGTTAAGCGTGCCGAGCACGAGAACTACAAACGCGTAATCAGCTCCTGGGAACGCGAGTTCCTGCTGCTGTCGGTGTAACCGTCAGGTGGCTGGCGCGGGTGACCCCGGCGCCAGCCACTGCCAAGTATTTTCCTGGGCTGCAATGCGCAGCCTGTGTAATCAAGGTGTTGTTATGAACAGTCAAGTGACCAACCCGAAAACCCGCGAGTGGCAGGCCATGAGCCGCGAACACCACCTCGCGCCGTTTAGCGACTTCAAACAGTTGGCGGAAAACGGGCCGCGCATTATCACCAAGGCCGATGGCGTGTACCTGTGGGACAGCGAGGGTCACAAGATCCTCGATGCCATGGCCGGGCTCTGGTGTGTGGCGATTGGCTATGGTCGCAAAGAGCTGGCAGACGCCGCTGCTAAGCAGATGCAAGAGCTGCCCTACTACAACATGTTCTTCCAGACCGCCACGCCGCCGGCGCTGGAGCTGGCTAAGGCGATTTCTGATCTGGCCCCGCAAGGCATGAACCACGTGTTCTTCACCGGCTCGGGTTCGGAAGGTAACGACACCATGCTGCGGATGGTGCGCCATTACTGGGCAATCAAGGGGCAGCCCAACAAGAAGGTCATCATCAGTCGGGTTAACGGCTACCACGGCTCCACCGTAGCCGGCGCCAGCCTGGGCGGCATGAAGTACATGCACGAACAGGGCGATTTGCCGATCCCGGGCATCGTGCACATCCCGCAGCCGTACTGGTTTGCTGAGGGCGGCGACATGAGCCCTGACGAGTTCGGCATCTGGGCGGCCGATCAGCTGGAGCAGAAAATCCTCGAAGTCGGCGAAGAGAATGTTGCCGCCTTTATTGCCGAGCCGATCCAAGGCGCCGGTGGGGTGATTATTCCGCCGGACAGCTACTGGCCGCGCATCCGCGAGATTCTCGCCAAGTACGACATTCTATTTGTCGCCGATGAAGTGATCTGCGGGTTCGGCCGCACCGGTGAGTGGTTCGGCAGCGACTATTTCGGCAACACGCCGCACATGATGACCATCGCTAAAGGCCTGACCAGCGGCTACATCCCCATGGGCGGGCTGATCGTGCGCGATGACATCGTCGAGGTGCTTAACCAGGGCGGCGATTTCAACCACGGCTTCACCTATTCCGGGCACCCGGTGGCTGCTGCGGTGGCCCTGGAAAACCTGCGTATTCTGCGTGAAGAAAAGATTGTTGAGCGGGTCAAGGCAGAAACGGCACCGTATTTGCAGAAACGTTTACGTGAGCTGGCCGATCACCCGCTGGTGGGTGAAGTGCGCGGCGTCGGCATGTTGGGCGCCATTGAATTGGTGCAGGACAAGGCCAGCCGTAAGCGTTTCTCCGGCGATGTGGGTGTGGGCATGATCTGCCGCGGACACTGCTTTAATAATGGTCTGATCATGCGCGCCGTAGGCGACACCATGATTATTTCGCCGCCGCTGGTGATCAGCCATGCGGAAATCGACGAACTGCTGGAAAAGGCCCGTAAATGCCTCGACCTGACTGCCGCAGAGGTGCTGGTTTAAGGTTTAATATTCTTTGTTTTTCAGGCACTTATGTCTGAATGTTGAAACAGGGGTGTGACCTTGCCAGACTGCGCCAATGCGTGTGTCAGGCTCACCGGAAGGTGCTGCAGATGGCTGCGCATCTTTCGGATATGACTACAACAACAGGAGCTGTACGCATGAAAACTTTCGGCAAAACCCTTCTCGCGTTGTCCCTTGCTGGGGCTGTGGTGAGTGCCGCACACGCGGATGACAAAGTCCTTCACGTCTACAACTGGTCCGACTACATCGCAGAAGACACCATCGATAACTTCCAGAAGGAAACCGGCATCAAGGTCGTCTACGACGTCTTTGACAGCAACGAAACCCTGGAAGCCAAACTGCTGGCCGGTAGCTCCGGTTACGACATCGTGGTGCCGTCTAACCCATTCCTGGCCAAGCAGATCAAGGCCGGCGTTTACCAGAAGCTGGACAAGTCCAAGCTGCCCAACTGGGAAAACCTCGACAAGAACCTGCTCAAAGCCCTCGATCCGAGCGACCCGGGTAACCTGTACTCGATCCCCTACATGTGGGGCACCATCGGCATTGGTTACAACGTCGACAAGGTCAAGGCTGCGCTCGGCGCAGACGCACCGGTCAATTCCTGGGACCTGGTATTCAAGCCAGAAAACATGGCCAAGCTGAAAGAGTGCGGCGTGTCGTTCCTCGATTCGCCGACTGAAATTCTCCCGGCTGCACTCAACTACCTGGGCTTCAAGCCGGACAGCACCAATGCCGGTGAGCTGAAGAAAGCCGAAGAACTGTTCCTCTCGGTTCGTCCTTCGACCTCCTACTTCCATAGCTCCAAGTACATCGGCGACCTGGCCAACGGCAACATCTGCGTGGCGATTGGCTACTCGGGTGACCTGTATCAGTCCAAGTCCCGTGCTGAAGACGCCAAGAATGGCGTGAACATCTCGTACAGCATCCCGAAAGAAGGTGCTGGCAGCTTCTTCGACATGTTGGCCATCCCAGCCGATGCGAAAAACGTTGAAGCCGCTCACGTGTTCCTCAACTACCTGATGAAGCCAGACGTCATGGCCAACATCACCAACGTCGTGCAATTCCCTAATGGCAACGCCGCCGCCACGCCGCTGGTGGATGACGTGCTGCGTAACGACCCGGGCATCTACCCGGACGCCGAAACCATGGCCAAGATCTACACCTTCCCGGATCTGCCCGCCAAGGTGCAGCGCACCATGACGCGCAGCTGGACCAAGATCAAATCTGGTCAGTAATGCCATAGCCCTAAAGGTGTGCGGTGGCTTCCTCCACCGCATTCACCCACAACAATAAGGAAATCACTATGCGTCGTACTCCACTTCTGGCCGGTCTGCTGGCCGCCGCCGTCAGCGTCTCCGCCGTGCAAGCCGCCGAGCCTGTGGTCAAGGTCTACAACTGGTCCGACTACATCGGCGAAACCACCCTGGCCGACTTCCAGAAGGCCACGGGCATCAAAGCCTTGTACGACGTCTTTGACAGCAACGAAACCCTGGAAGGCAAACTGCTGGCGGGCCGTTCCGGCTACGACATTGTGGTGCCGTCCAACCATTTCCTCGGCAAGCAGATCAAGGCGGGCGCGTTTCAGAAGCTCGACCGCAGTCAGCTGCCGAACTGGGAAAATCTCGATCCAGCGCTGCTCAAGCAGTTGGACGTTAACGATCCCGGTAACCAGTATTCAGTGCCTTACCTGTGGGGCACCAACGGTATCGGCTACAACGTCGCCAAAATCAAAGAAGTGCTGGGCGTCGACAAGATCGATTCCTGGGCCATGGTCTACGAGCCTGAAAACATGAAGAAGCTCGCGGCTTGCGGCGTTAGCTTCCTCGACTCGGCCGACGAAATGATCCCCGGCGTGCTCAACTACATGGGCCTCGACCCCAACACCCGTGACGCCGCCGACTACGCCAAGGCTGAAGCCAAACTACTGGCCGTGCGCCCTTACGTGCGTTACTTCCACAGCTCGAAATACATCGGTGACCTGGCTAACGGCAATATCTGCGTAGCGGTGGGCTTCTCTGGTGACATTCTGCAAGCCGCCGACCGTGCTGAAGAAGCCGGCAAGGGCATCGAGATCGCTTACAGTATCCCGAAAGAAGGCGCCAACCTGTGGTTTGACATGATGGCCATTCCGGTTGATGCCGGTAACCCGAAAGAAGCCCACGCCTTTATCAACTATTTGCTCGACCCAGCGGCCATTGCCCAGGTCAGCGATTACGTCGGTTATGCCAACCCTAATACCAAGGCAGGCGAGTTCATGGATCCAGAAGTGCGTAACGATGAGTCGGTGTATCCGCCGCAGGACGTCCTCGACAAGCTGTACATCTCGGCGGAACTGCCGGTGAAAGTACAACGCTTGATGACGCGCAGCTGGACCAAGATTAAGTCCGGCCAATAACTTTAAAACGCCCGGCCAATTGGCCGGGCGCTACTTTTGCGGGAGTGTTGGGAATGGCAGTTGCTTCCAGTGCCTATAAGAAAGTGCTTGAAGGCGATCAGCAACCGAAAGAGGTGTTGGTCAAGATTGAGCGCGTCACCAAGAAATTTGATGAAACCATCGCCGTAGATGATGTTTCGCTGACCATCAATAAGGGCGAGATTTTCGCCCTGCTCGGTGGTTCGGGTTCGGGTAAATCAACCCTGCTGCGCATGCTCGCTGGCTTCGAGCGGCCTACCGAAGGGCGCATTTTCCTCGACGGTGAAGACATCACCGATCTGCCGCCCTACGAGCGGCCGATCAACATGATGTTCCAGTCCTACGCCCTGTTCCCGCACATGAGCGTGGCCGAGAACATCGCCTTCGGCCTCAAGCAAGACAAAATGCCCAAGGCGGAAATCGCCGCCCGCGTTGAAGAAATGCTCAAGCTGGTGCACATGAGCCAGTACGCCAAGCGCAAGCCGCATCAGCTCTCCGGTGGTCAGCGTCAGCGTGTGGCGTTGGCGCGTTCGCTGGCCAAGCGGCCTAAGCTGCTGCTGCTCGACGAGCCCATGGGCGCACTGGACAAAAAGCTGCGTTCGCAGATGCAGCTTGAGTTGGTCGAGATCATCGAGCGCGTCGGCGTAACCTGCGTCATGGTGACTCACGACCAGGAAGAGGCCATGACCATGGCCCAGCGCATCGCCATCATGCACCTCGGCTGGATCGCCCAGATCGGCAGCCCGGTCGACATTTACGAAACCCCGACCAGCCGCCTGGTCTGCGAGTTCATCGGCAGCGTCAACCTGTTCGAAGGCACCGTAGTCGAGGACATGGAAGACCACGCACTGATCGACAGCCCCGATCTTGAGCGCAACATCTACGTCGGCCACGGGGTTAATACCTCGGTGCAGGACAAGAGCATCACCTACGCCATTCGCCCGGAAAAAATGCTCTTCAGCACCGAGCAGCCAGGCTTTGAGTACAACTGGTCACGCGGCACCGTGCACGACATTGCCTACCTGGGCGGCCACTCGGTGTTTTACGTGCAGCTGCCAAGCGGCAAGATCGTCCAGTCATTTGTCGCCAACGCCGAACGGCGTGGCGCACGGCCTACCTGGGACGATGAAGTCTACGTCTGGTGGGAGGACGACAGCGGGGTGACATTACGCTCATGAATATCAGCCGAAGCATCAGCCGCCGTATGCCCAAGGGCCGGCACCTGGTAATTGGGGTGCCCTTCCTCTGGCTGTTCCTATTCTTCCTGCTGCCTTTCATCATTGTGATGAAAATCAGCTTTGCCGAAGCCGACGTTGCCATCCCGCCCTACACCGAGGTGTTCAGCTGGGTGGACAACACCTTCACCCTGATAGTTAACCTGAGTAACTACATCTTCCTCAGTGAAGATGCGCTGTACCTGGCGGCTTACTTAGGCTCATTGAAAATCGCCGCCATCAGCACGCTGCTTTGCCTGGTGATTGGCTTTCCCATGGCCTATGCCATCGCGCGGGCCGACAAAGCCAAGCAAATGGTCTTTTTGCTGCTGATCATGATGCCGACCTGGACGGCGATTCTGATCCGCGTGTATGCCTGGATGGGCATCCTCAGCAACAACGGCCTGCTCAACAGCTTCCTGCTGTGGCTGGGGGTGATCAACGAACCGCTGCAGATCCTCAACACCAACCTGGCGGTGTACATCGGTATCGTTTACTCGTACCTGCCGTTTATGATCCTGCCGCTGTTCGCCAACCTGGTTAAACACGACCAGAGCCTACTGGAAGCCGCCGCCGACCTGGGGTCGAGCACCTTCAACAGCTTCTGGAAAATCACCGTACCGCTGGCCAAAGGCGGCATCATCACCGGCTGCATGCTGGTGTTTATCCCGGTGGTGGGTGAGTTCGTGATTCCTGAACTGCTCGGTGGCCCGGAAACCCTGATGATCGGCAAGGTGCTCTGGCAAGAGTTCTTCAACAACCGCGACTGGCCGGTAGCCTCCGCCCTGGCGGTGGTCATGCTGGCGATCCTGATCATCCCGATCATTCTGTTTAACCGTCACCAAGCGAAAGAAATGGAGGGCCGGCCATGAAGCGTTTTAGTTTCTCCAACTTTATGTTGTGGGCCGGTTTTGCCTTTATCTACCTGCCGATGCTGATCCTGGTGATCTACTCGTTCAACGAGTCGCGCCTGGTCACGGTGTGGGGCGGCTGGTCGGTGAAGTGGTACGTCGGCTTGCTCGACAACACCCAGCTGATGAACTCGGTGATGCGCTCGCTGGAAATCGCCTGCTACACCGCGATTGCCGCCGTTGCGCTGGGCACCATGGCCGCCTTCGTGCTGACCCGCGTCACCCGCTTCAAGGGCCGCACGCTGTTCGGTGGCCTGGTCACCGCCCCGCTGGTGATGCCCGAGGTGATTACCGGTCTGTCGTTGCTGCTGCTGTTTGTGGCGATGGCCCAGCTGATCGGCTGGCCGGCTGAGCGCGGCATCTTGACCATCTGGATCGCCCACACCACCTTCTGTTCGGCCTATGTGGCCGTGGTGGTGTCGTCGCGCTTGCGTGAGTTGGACCTGTCCATCGAAGAAGCGGCCATGGACCTCGGTGCCAAGCCGTGGAAGGTGTTCTTCCTGATCACCATCCCGATGATCGCGCCTTCGCTGGCGGCCGGCGCAATGATGTCCTTTGCCCTGTCGCTGGACGATCTGGTACTCGCCAGCTTCGTCTCCGGGCCGGGCTCGACCACCTTGCCGATGGAAGTCTTCTCCGCCGTACGTCTGGGCGTGAAGCCGGAAATCAACGCGGTGGCCAGCCTGATCCTGTTGTCGGTGTCCTTCGCCACCTTCCTGGTGTGGTTCTTCGCCCACCGTGCCGAAGAAAAGCGCAAGAAAGCCCTGCAGCAAGCGATGGATGAATCCACCGGTGCCCACCTGCAAGACGGCCCCGATAACCGCCGCGACCCCTCGCAAGTGCATGCTTGATCGCACAGCGGGTTAAAACAAAAAGGGCCACACATGTGGCCCTTTTTGCTGTGGCGCTCACCCCATAAAGGGGGCTCGCAAGTGCTGGCAGATAACCGTCCAGACCGAATGGCGTTTAACGGTGTTTGTACTGCGTCGGGCAATACCCTCGGCCCACCTGCGGGTCGCGCAACTGCAGGTGCTTGGTCTGCCGACCACTGACCCGCTCACGCCATAGCTTGAAGCTGCCGGGCTTGAGGCTGCGTCGCATCAGCGCAATCACCCCAGCCTCATCCAAGCCGAACTGCAATTGAATGGCTTCGAACGGCGTTCGATCTTCCCAAGCCATCTCGATAACACGTGATAACTCACTCTCTGAAAACACCACCCTGACCTCATCGCATGCTGATTAATCTGGCGCTGATACGGCGCCCATCATAAGAGGCTGGCCGCAGGCTGTGAAAGTCTTTGTAGCCGAGGTGAACTGTGCGTGGCGTGGCGTTTAGGCGGGCGGCGGTAAAGCCGGACACTGCAGAGCGTGCGGCGCAGTGTCCGGTAGAGCGACAGCGTTCAGCGCATAAGCGCTGATGGCTTACGTCAGGTCTTTGACTGTCTCAGACGTCCCGTTATTTTTTACGGACTCAATGCCCTTATCACGCGCCGCCGCCGTCGCATACATCTGGCTGGAGCCAATGATCTGATGATTAGCTGCCTTTAAATTAAAGTAAAACTTATTGTTCGCCGACTCTTTCCTGTCGTAACGCTCATCTGCTTGGCAGTTATTTTGCACCGAGCTAATACCGTTCTCGGCGCTTGCTCTGGTTTTATATAACTCACTTGTGAGAATGATTTCCGCATTGCCCGCTTTAAGCACAAAGCGAAACTGCCCGTCACTGCTATTCGTCAACTCATACCAGCCAGCCATATGCATCTCCGTTATTTAGATTGCTAATGTGCGTGAAGAGTGTAGTCGAAAGAATAAGGCTGGGCGGCGGATAGCAATGATGATCTTCGTGATTGATTGAATCCCGCTGAGTGAACTGCTGAATGGCCAAGGCGAAAAAGCCAACAATAGACCGGCTATACGAATGTAATCGAACTGACGACAGGGCTAGGAAAGCTTTGCTCACTACTTGTGGGAGAGTGCATATACATTGTTAGCTACTGAAACTCTCTAGTAGAATGCTGGATTTTTTGCATTCTTCAATGATTTGACTTAGAACTCTCGCATGCAGCTCATCATGTAACTGTAAATATGGGATTAGCTCAAACAGATAAATTTCTGTTTTGCTTTCTAGTTTTATTGCACGCCTCAATTGAACCGTTTCTAATGCGAGCCTTTCTGCTTGACTGCTTAACGCCTCAATTTTCTTAAGAGAGCTCCATAACTCAATGCTTTTGTTTGGTTTGAAGTTTGAAACTAAAAGCAGTAAGTCTGCTGATGTCGGTGAGAAATCTGTTTGCGGTTCTAATGTTAATTTTTCTTCACGTAGTCTGACTAGTTCATTTGCGACGATTCCGAGATTTTGATTCGCTATCCTTGCTGTTTCATCTATTGCTGCTCGGATTATTGAAACAACCTGCTCGTTTTTCTGTTTTTGTTCCACGGCACCAGTAACGCGGTACCAAATAGCACTTCCCGCTACGCCAACGAGGATACCTATGACTTCTTTTTGGCCCCAAAACTCAATGAGTGATGTGAGTGCAGCCAAAGTTACATTTCCTAGATTTTCCAATTTTTAAGTCCTTTGGCCTGGCTACGGATTAAAGAGAAGAAGCTAACTTTTGGTTAAGGTGCGTGCTTTGCGCGAGCGGTAGGTGATGTGTCGTCTGGCGAGAAACATCGCTGTTTCTCGCCGCGAACGGCAGCACGGCGTTTGCTTTAATCCGCGCGTGGTTGCAGTACCAGCTGGCTGCGGCTGTTGGCTTTGATCGCTTCGGCATCCAGGTGCATGGGTACGTACTCACCGCGCATATAGCGCTCGGCTTGGTCTTTGTAGTGCTTATCGAACAGCACGCCGCTCTGGCCGACCGGGTTGATGCCCAAGGCGCTGCTGGCGTCGGCCATGTCGATCAGGCGGCGGGTTGAGGGGCCGTAGACCACGGACCAGGGCGCCGGGCCGATGGGTTGCGAGAGGTTGTTCGGCGTTTCATGGCCGCCCGGTGCGGCGAATGGGCCGACGTTGAATAGCTTATCCAGCGGCTTTTGCTGGCCCAGCGGGTGGCTGTGGGTGAGGGTGTGCACGTTGCCCCAGGCCCATGTGCTCGCGTCATTGCCGAGGGTGCTGCGCAGGTGGGCGAGGCTGGCTTGCCAGGCGGCCTTGACGGTATCGGCGCGGCTTTCCACGGCGTCGCTGCCGCGTTTGTCCCACCACGGCGATGTGGCGTCGCTGGCCAGGCGCGGCAGGGCGCTGTCGAGTACGCGGGTTTGCAGCAGCGTGGCGAAAAAGGCCTCGCTCAGCTCGTCGGCCATGGCCTCAACCGTCAGCTGATATACCAGTTGGTTGAACAGCGTGGCGGCCGTGGCGTCGAGGGTGTGCTGGCCATCCCAGCCCAGCAGTTGCTCGACCAGCGCTTGCTCTTCGGCATCGCCTGCGGCGGCGCGCAGGTCGGCGGCCAGCGGCGTGAGCAGGCGTTGTGGGTAGCCAGTGCCGGGTTCCAGTTGCAGCGCCTGGCTGTTGTTCAGGTCCCATTTCACGCTGTTATCGCTGAGGCGCTGATTCAGGCGTTGGCCGCGGTCGGGCAGGTTGTAGTAGCCGGGAATCGCCATGCCGGTGGGCGACACGGGCTGGTAGTTGGCCGAGACGATATAGCCGCGCGCGGGGTTCTCTTCTTGCGGGTTGGCGCTGAAGGGGAAGTAGCCGTCTTTCTCCGCTTCACCGCTGGCGCCGTCGAGGATAAAGCTCGGGTTGACCCCGGCTGGGCGACGCGGCAGTTTCGCCGCAGCCCACCAGCCAATGTCCCCGCTGGCATTGGCCCAGACAATGTTCAGGCCTGGCGACTCGATGTTTTCCACGGCGGCGCGTGCCGTATCCAGGCTGTTGGCACGGTTGAGCTGATAAAAGCCGTCGAGGATCGGGTTGTCGGTTTCGAGGAACGCCCACCACATGGCAATCGGTGTGCTGCCGGCGGTTTCACCCAGGGCGCTGTTGATGATCGGCCCGTGCGGCGAGCGGCGAATGGTCAGGCTGACCGGTTCGGCATCCTTGACGCTGATCTGCTCTTCGCGGCTTTGCAGGTCGACCCACTGGCCGCGGTACCAGACCTGATTGGGGTTGTCCGGGTTGGTTTTTTCGGCGATCAGGTCGAGGTCATCGTTCTGGAACATGGTGATGCTCCAGGCAAATTCGTTGTTATGCCCCAGCGAAGCCACCGGGTTGAGCGCCTGGTGGTGACCGTACAGGCTGAAACCCGGGTAGCTGAGGTTGGCCTCGTACCACACCGACGGCACGGCGAAGCGAATATGCGGGTCGCCGGCCAATAGCGGTTTGCCGCTGGCCGTGCGGCTGCCGGATACAGCCCAGGCATTACTGCCTTCAAACTGCGGCAGGCCGGCTTCTTCCAAGGCGGCGAGGCTCAGCTCGGCGATGGCGTTCAGATCCTGCCAGTCGCCAGCGGCCAGTTGTTGCCCCACCACGCCCTGCGGGTGCCAGTCGAGGTCGAAGACCTTGAGGTAGTCCGCGCCCAGCTGATCGCGGATATGCGTCAGCACCGGTTCTGTGCGAAACGCCGCGGCGAAGCTGTAGGCCATATAGCCTGCAACGCTGAGGGTGTCGGCGGTGGTGAAGGGGCGTTTGTCGATGCCCAGAACATCGAACTCAATCGGCGCCGGATGGTTGGCCTGGTATTGGTTGATGCCGTCGAGGTAAGCCTGCAGCGCTTTGCTCGCCGTGGCGCTCATGTCCATCTTCGCGGCGTAACGGTCGGCATGTTCACGGATGCCCAAGGTGCGGAACAGGCGGTCGGTGTCGACCAGTTTGCTGCCAAGAATTTCCGCCAGCTCGCCACGCGCCAGGCGGCGGAGAATTTCCATCTGGAACAAGCGGTCCTGGGCGTGCACATAACCCAGGGCGCGGTACATATCGGCCTCATTTTGCGCCTGAATATGCGGTACGCCCCGCTCGTCGTAATCAACCGTGACTGCCGCCTGCAGGGCGTTCAGCTGCAGCTCGCCGGCACGTTGCGGCTGCTTGCTGTCGATGTACCAGTAAGCGCCGCCAGCAGTGGCGGCAACGATAACGGCCAGGGCAGTCAGGGTGCGTTTCATCGGGTGTTCCTTGTTTTATAGGTTTTATCAGCGCTGCCATTGTGCGGGCTGCCGGGTGCGCAGGCATTGACCAAATAGAGCTGGAGTGAAAGTCTTTGGTCAATTGATGGGGTTTATATGAAGCACGATCCGCATAACAGCATTGCCAGCACGTTGACCCATTCCTCGACCCTGCGCCGCCTGCTCTATGAGGCCTTGGCCGCGCTTGGCCTTGACCCAACCGACACCTACCGGCAGGCCTATCAGGGGGTGGTCTTGGCGCCGCCGCTGCTCAATGCCCGTGAAGACCACGACAATGCGCCACGCTTCTGGCAGGCGCTGGAAGGTATCAGCGGTGATGTGGACATTGGCCTGCACCTGGGCGAGACCATGCAGCCGCGTCCGATGGATGTGGTCGGCTACCTGCTGCTGGCCAGCCGTGACCTGGGGCAGGCCTTGGAGAGCTTTGTGCGTTTCCAGCACATCCTCTCCGGTGGCTTTGCCGCGCGTCTGGAGCTGGAGGGTGAGCAGGCGCGGCTGATTGTTGACCTCAATTACCGCGGCGTTGGCTCGTTGCGCCAGCAGATGGAGTGCCTGGCGTTGCTGCTGCAGAAGATGCTAGCGAGCATTAATAACGACGGTAGTTTTCATCTGTCGGGGCTGGATTTCCGCCATCCGGCGCCGCGTCGGCAAAGTGAGCACCGGCGCTTGTTTGGCCTGCTGCCGCGCTTTGCCCAGGCCCACGATGCGCTGATTTTTACGCGTGCCTGGCTCGGCCGGCCGTCACGCAGCGCCAACCCCAGGCTGTTTGCGGTGCTGTGGGCGCAGGCTGAAGTGGAGTTGGCGGAGCTGCAGGAAAACCAGCTGCTCAATCGCGTGCGCTACTGGTTGGAGGTCAACTTGGGGGTGCAGCTGTGTGCGCTGGCGCATTGCGCCAAGGCCCTTGGTTTTAGCGCGGGGGCGTTGCAGCGGGCGTTGGCTGAGCAACAGCAGAGCTTTCGCCAACTGCACGATGAAGTGCGCCGCCTGCGCGCGCAAAGCCTGCTGGAGCAAGGGCTGGCCATCCGCGAAGTGGCCCGCGCCTGCGGCTTTGCCGAGTTGTCGCCGTTCTACCGCGCCTTCCGCCGCTGGCAGGGCGACACGCCGCAGGCCTATCGCCTATTAGCGACTGACGCGGAAGCGCCCGCTCAAACGGCTCAAGCGCTGCGCTAGCTGGCTGAGTTGCTGGCCATCGTTACTCAGCTTTTGCGCATCGGCGAGGGCTTCTTCGGCCACTTGCTGCACGCTGTGCAGGTGCTGGCTGACTTCCGCGCTTGTGGCGGCTTGCTCGTGGGTGGCGGCGGCGATCAGCTCGTTCATTTGGGTGATGGCGTTGATGTCTTGGGCCACGGCACCGAGCAGTTCGGCAGTGGCCTGGCTGTCCTGCACACAGCTGCGCACGCTGTCGCGACTTTCCTGCATGGCAGTCGCGGCTTGGCGGCTACCTTGTTGCAGGCCGCTGATGATTTGTTGGATTTCAGCGGTAGACAGTGCGGTTTTCTGCGCCAGGTTACGCACCTCATCCGCCACCACGGCAAAGCCACGGCCATGCTCGCCGGCGCGGGCGGCTTCGATCGCTGCGTTGAGGGCGAGCAGGTTGGTTTGGTCGGCAATCGAACGGATCACTTCCAGCACCTTGCCGATTTGCTCGGACTGCGCAGCCAGCGCCTTCACCTCGGTCTCAGTGACGTCGATTTGTGTGGCCAGTTTGCCGATCTCGCTGCGCACATGGTTGACCGACCGGCTGCCCTCGGCGGCTTGCTGGTTGGCGGTTTGGGCGGCGGTGGCGGCGCCATCAGCATGCCCGGCGACCTCATCAATAGCGGTGCTCATCTGCAGCATGGCTGAGCTCATGTAGATGATTTCACCTTGCTGCTTGTCTGCGCCGGTGCGCAGTTGGTCGGTGGCTTGCAGCAGGCTGTCCCCCATGCGTTGCAGGCCTTGGGTGTCTTTGATCACTTCACCGACCAGCTCATCAAGGGTGTCGAGAAAGTGGTTAAAGCCTTTGCTCACTTTGCCCTGGGCGCTGCTGCGGTAGCTGAGGTCGACCTCGTCATCGTTCTCAGTGAGTTTTTCGGCGGCTTGCATCAGCGCAGCACTTTCAACGGCTTCCGAGTGTGTCTGCACGGCGAGATAGATCAGAATTGCGCTTTCCACCACCACATACAGCGCATGCAGGAAGATGATCGGCCAGCTGCCATTCGGCAGTACCGTGACATCAACTCCGCGCGCTTGCAGGGCGTAGAAGCTCAGGTGATGCACGGCAATCACCAGGGCGGCGACCACAATCGGCAGCCAGTCGCGGTAGTACACCAGAACGGCCAGCAGCACGAAGATGCCGAAGTGCATTTCCAGCATGCCGCCGGCTTGGTTGATGTGCAGCGCCGACATCACCATAAACGCCGCGCCCATCACGCAACGCAGCAGGCGTTGGCCGCTGATCAGTTGGTTAAGCACGCTCACCACCGCCGCCGTACCGCCACCCACCAGCAGTGCCTGGCCCCAGGTGCCATGCCATGCCGCGAGACCGAGCGAGAAGAGGACCATCAGCCAGAGCACACCCAACATGATGCGATCCGCTTTACGGTAGTGCTGCTGCAGTGGGGAAAGCCTGTTAGGCATGGCGAGAGACTCGAAAGGTTGCGTTGCCGTCGTGATGGGCTGGTAACCGTCACGTGGTGATGTCTTTTTTAAACATAATACTTGTACATTATAGTAGCTTTGTACAATTCTTGTTGAGAATTTATAGGCCTCGTATTGAGCCAGCGATGGGCCTTACAACCCCTATATCGACAAATTCAGTCTAGGCATGAACGCGGGTCTGTGCGTTTTTGCAGCGGCGCGACTACTGGCTCCGTCGGTAGCACCTGCACTCGGCAGCCAGTATCAGAGCGATTGCCGGCGTCAGTTGTCCTGCCAGTCGCAGAAGCAGCCGAGCGCCAGGGTGTTGCTGGCATTCACCGCGCGGCCTTCGATCAGGGCGTCGAGAATCGGTTCGATAAAGCTGTTGCTTGAGGTGCAGGTGGCCCCTTCGCTGTAGGGGCCAAAGTAGGCCAGTTGACCGTTTCGGTCCCAAACGGCCACCGCCGGGCTGGCCGGAATCTGATCGCTACCAGGCAGTGCTGCCAGTGGTTGCAAGGCGCTCAGAATGCTCGGCAGTTGGCCTTTGGTGCCAGGCTTTTGTACGGCATAAAAGCTCACGCCTTGCGGGCCAAAACGCTCGGTCAAATCGGCCAGGTGCTGCTGGTTGCCGATATTGCACGGGCAGGTTGGGTCCCAGAAGTGCACCAGGCGGATCGGCCCAGGGCCGGCCAGTTCGTCCGGTAGGCGCAGTTGTTCACCATAGAACAGGGCGGTCTGGTCGCTGAAGCTGCGCAGGTAGCGCGCCTCGTACCACCAGTAGGCAACAAGCATGGCGGCGGCCCAGAGCAGAATCAGCAGGCTGGCGAGTAGGGTGTTACGCGAGGGTAGGGTCATGAGCAGTCTTCGTTAAACAGGCGTGCAGCTTGCCATGGCTGGCGCGACAGCAGAATATCGGCCACCGGATAAAGCCGCTCCAGATGCCCTGCGAGTGCCCCTGTGTGATTGTTGGAAGCCCCATGCCAGAGCCGTTTCAGCCGCAAAACCTGATTGCCAGTCTGCGACCCTTGGCCGCAGCGCATTCGCTGTCGTCAGCGGAGCAGGCGTATCGGCAGTTCTATGGCTTCAGCGATGCGTTGGCTACATGCACCTGCATGGGTTGGTTGCAGGCGGGGGGCTATCAGATTGCCGCGCAAGCGTGGTGGCCAGAGCAGCCGCGCGCCACTCTGCTGCTGCTGCACGGTTATTACGATCATGTGGGCCTGTATCGGCATGTGATCGAGTGGGCGCTGGGGCAAGGCTTTGCCGTGCTCGCCTGCGACCTGCCAGGGCATGGCTTATCCAGCGGTGCGCGCGCCAGCATTGGTGATTTTGCTGAGTACCAGACGGTGTTACGTGCGCTGCTGGCCGCTGCTGCTGAGCTGGCTTTGCCGCCGCCCTGGCACCTGTGTGGGCAGAGCACGGGTGGGGCGATCCTGATTGACTACCTGCTGACGGGTGAGCCTGTCGCGCAAATTGGCGAAACCATCCTGCTGGCCCCGCTGGTGCGTCCGCGTGCCTGGGGTTGGTCGCAGCTGAGCTACCGGGTGATGCGCCACTTCGTCAGCGAGATCCCCCGGCGCTTTAGCGTTAACTCCAGCGATGCGGCGTTTATCGAGTTCGTCCATCACCACGATCCGTTGCAGCCGCGTAATTTACCGACCGCCTGGGTTGGGGCGCTGAGCCGCTGGGTGCCGCACATTGAGGCCGCGCCGCGCAGTACGCGCAGCCCGTTGATCGTGCAGGGGGAAGCGGACATGACCGTGGCTTGGCGGCATAACCTCAAGGTGTTACAGGACAAGTTCGCCGCGCCGCAGATCCTGCGCCTGCCCGAAGCGGGCCACCATCTGGCCAATGAAGCGCCGGCCTTGCGCCAGCGCTATTTCGACTTTCTCAGCCAGCGGCTGGGCTAGATGCCGCTGGGGGCCGGGGCCAGGTTAGCCGTGTTCTGGCCAACAGCCAGGCCGCTGCGGATGGCGGCCAGGGCAGCCTGGTAATAGGCCTTGCCGGCGTCTGACTGGGAAAAGCTGACAAATTCCTCCAGCTCGGCATCACTCAGCTCACGGTAAACGTGCAGCAGGGTGTTATCCAGGTCGGCGCCGATTTGCTCCATCAGGCGCTGGCGTTGACTGTTAAGCAGGGCTTGCGCGCTGTCGCCACCGAGTAAGCCGGGGAGCATCTGGCTGAGGCTGTCGGCGGCCACGCCAGCGAGTGCCAGGCTGACTTCGGCACCGGCCTCTTTGGCGGGCAGAGCCTGAGCCAGATGACGGATCTGTAGGCGTCGGGTGGCGCTGGCGTCGCTGCGCGGCAAGCCGTTGGCGTAGCGCGCCAGTTGGTCGCTACGGGTGGCGAGCAGTTCGGCATCGACAATCTTGCGGCCCACGGGCGACTGGAAAAACTGCAAGGCGGCGGTGGGTTGTTCGAGGTTCTGACGCAAGCCCTGTTGCGCGCGCTGATCCACGGCGGCAGCGGCAAAGCGCTGGTTGCTGTTATTCACCAACGCCTGATGCACCGCCGGCGGCAAGCTGCTGCGGTAGCGTTCCTGGGCGGCCTGCAAGGCGTCGCTGAAGTGCATGCGCTGCTGCGGCCAGCCGGCCGCCTGATACAGCTGCAGGTAATCATCCGCCAAGGCGGGCAGGCTCAGCAGCAGGGTTAGAACAACGGCAAGGGCGCGCATAGTGACTCCATTCGTGGGGCGGCTATTTTCGGTGTGCATTAAGAGCTTGTCGAGGTCAGTCAGCGGGCTGCTAGAATCGCAAACCTGTATCTAGGCAGGTACTCATTCCTTCGGGGCGATCCTTGAACACCTGCTCATCTAACGACCTCAACGCCCGTGTGGCGTGCATTATCGATGACTTGGCCGAACGTGGCTGGTCACTGCAAACACACTTCATTGCCCCCACTCTGACCCTTGAACTGGCCGAAGAGTGCCGTAAACGTGCGGCCGCCGGCTTATTGGTGCGGGCTGGCGTCGGTCGTAGCGCCCTGGCGGTGATCAACGAAGGGCTGCGCGGTGACCATATTCAGTGGCTGGAGGCCGGGCAAAACCCCGCCTGTGATCAATACCTGGCGCTGATGGATGGCCTGCGCCAAGCGCTTAATCAGGCGCTGTATCTGGGGCTGGAAGATTTTGAAAGCCACTTTGCCCTGTATCCGCCGGGGGCTTATTACAAAAGGCACCTGGATCGTTTTCGTGATGATGACCGTCGTGCGGTGTCGGTGGTGTTTTATCTGAATGAGCAATGGCAGGCTGAGCAAGGCGGTGAGTTGCGCCTGCATTTAGCCGACGGCAGCCACCATGACGTATTGCCTGTGGCGGGCAGCCTGCTGGTATTTCTCTCGGCAGAGATGCCCCATGAAGTGCTGCCGGCAACCCGCGAGCGGCTGTCACTGACCGGTTGGCTGCGTCGCCGGGGTAGCGGGCCGCTGTAACCGGCATAGCGAGAGGGGGGTATGCAGAAAATTCTGGTGAGTCGCTGCCTGTTGGGCCAACGCGTGCGCTATGACGGCGGTGCCCATGGCCCGTTTAGCCTGCTTGAGCGTTGGCAGGCGCAAGGCCGGGTTGTGCCGCTGTGCCCGGAAGTGGCTGGTGGCCTGCCAACCCCACGCCCACCTGCGGAAATTGCCGGTGGTCAGGGCGCGCAGGTGCTGGATGGGCGGATACCCGTGCTGACGGTGGAGGGCGAGGATGTCAGCGCCGCCTTTATTGCCGGGGCCAAGCAGGCGCTGGCCTTGGTCGCTCAGCATGGGATTCACATCGCGCTACTGAAGGCGCGCAGCCCTTCGTGCGGTAACCGCGAGAACTACGACGGCACGTTTAGCGGCACCAAGGTGGCCGGTGAGGGCGTTACCGCGGCCGCCTTGCGGCGCATGGGTGTGCAGGTGTTCAGCGAAGAAGAATTGCCGGCTGCCGAGGCCGCGTTACTGGCGCTGGAACAGGGCGCCGGCGGAACAATCGAGGCGGGCTAGGGTCGACTTCAGCAACATTCACCTGAAGGAGTCACTATGAAAGCCTTAATGATTGGCGCCGGCCTGTGCGCCACCCTGCTCGGCGCCGCGTCGTCGGCCTGGGCAGAGATGCCACGCAGCGCTGCGCCAGCGGATGCCGCGGTGTATTTCATTGAGCCGGCAGACGGCGCCACGGTCGATCAGACCTTCACCGTTAAGTTCGGCCTCAAGGGCATGGGCGTAGCCCCGGCGGGTGTCGATGTGCCGCACACCGGCCACCATCACCTGCTGGTTGACCTCAAGCAGGCGCCGGCCCTGGATCAGCCCTTGCCGATGACCGACAACGTGCGGCACTTCGGTAAAGGCCAAACCGAAACCGAGCTGACCCTGGCGCCTGGCAAGCACACGCTGCAACTGCTGGTTGGCGACAAGAACCACGTGCCGCTGAATCCATCGGTGATGTCCGAGACGATCAGCGTGACGGTGAAGTAAGGCGCTGCAACGCATACAAAAAAGGGAAGCCGAAGCTTCCCTTTTTTGTTGTCACAGCCTTTAGAAATTATTTCGGATCTAGCGAGCTAGAGCGAGACAAGGTAGAAATGGCCGAGGGCGCGGAGTTTACTGGCTGTAAATGAGCAGCCCGAGGCCATTTCTAACGCCGTATCGCCGACGCGCAGCAGATCGTGAACAAATTCTTAGAACAGGACGCGGCTACGGATGGTGCCATTCACGTGCTGCAACTTCTCCAGCGCCAGGTCGGAGTACTCTGCGTCGACGTCGATCACCACGTAACCAACCTTGGCATTGGTCTGCAGGAACTGACCGGAGATGTTGATGCCGTTTTCGGCGAACACGTTGTTGATCTCGCTCATCACGCCCGGCACGTTCTGGTGAATGTGCAACAGGCGGTGCTTGCCTGGGTGAGCCGGTAGAGCCACTTCAGGGAAGTTGACCGAAGACACCGAGGTGCCGTTGTCGCTGTACTTGACCAGTTTCTCGGCCACTTCCAGGCCGATGTTGGCCTGTGCTTCGGCGGTCGAGCCACCAATGTGCGGAGTCAGGATCACTCGATCCAGGCCACGCAGCGGGCTTTCGAACTCTTCGTCGTTGGACTTCGGCTCGACTGGGAACACGTCGATGGCGGCGCCAATCAGGTGCTCGTCCTTGATCGCTTCGGCCAGGGCTTCCAGCACCACCACGGTACCGCGTGCGGCGTTGATCAGGATGCCGCCTTTTTTCATGGCGCGAATTTCTTTCTCGCCAATCATCCACTTGGTGCTGTCGATCTCAGGCACGTGCAAGGAAACGATGTCGCTCATGCCCAGCAGCTCGGTGAGGCTGCCGATTTGGGTGGCGTTACCCAGCGGCAATTTGGTCAGCGGGTCGTAGAAAAACACCTGCATGCCCAGTGACTCGGCGAGTACCGAGAGCTGCGTGCCGATCGAACCGTAGCCGACGATGCCGAGCTTTTTGCCGCGGATCTCGAAGGAGTTAGCCGCCGATTTGATCCAGCCACCGCGGTGGCAGGAAGCGTTCTTCTCGGGGATGCCGCGCAGCAGCAGGATCGCTTGGGCCAGCACCAGCTCAGCGACCGAGCGGGTGTTCGAATACGGTGCGTTGAATACGGCGATGCCGCGCTCGCGGGCTGCATCCAGGTTGACCTGGTTGGTGCCGATGCAGAAGCAGCCTACAGCGACCAGACGCTTGGCGCAGTCGAAGACTTCTTCAGTCAGCTGAGTGCGCGAACGGATACCAATAAAGTGCGCGTCGGCGATCTTTTCTTTCAGCTCGTCGTCGGAGAGTGCGCCCTTGAGGTACTCGATGTTGGTGTAACCAGCGGCCTTCAGGGTGTCCACTGCATTCTGGTGGACGCCTTCAAGAAGAAGGAACTTGATCTTGCTCTTGTCGAGAGAGGTCTTGCTCATCGGAGTACCTGTTGTCCCACAAATAGTGTCAGGGAGGAGGCCGGGCGCGGCCGGCCGCAGCCCGCAGATCGGCCCGGGGGCACGATTCACGGGGGCGTATGCTAGCATACGAGCCCCGCGAAACACCTATCCTGGCAGATGAAGCGTGCTCAGGGTGACCATGAATCGTTTGAGAGTTCCGTAGATGACCAACCCTGCGCTGATCGAAGAGCTGAAGACCCTGGTGGAGCCCGGCAAGGTGCTTACCGATGCCGATTCCCTCAACACCTACGGCAAGGACTGGACCAAGCATTTCGCCCCTGCGCCGCTGGCGATTGCCTTCCCCAAGAGCATCGAGCAGGTGCAAACGATCGTCCGTTGGGCTAATCAGCACAAGGTTGCACTGGTGCCGTCAGGTGGCCGTACCGGCTTGTCCGCTGGCGCCGTGGCCGCCAATGGTGAAGTGGTCGTCGCCTTCGACTACATGAACCAGATTCTCGAATTCAACGAATTCGACCGCACCGCCGTGTGTCAGCCGGGTGTGGTGACCAAGCAGCTGCAGATGTTCGCCGAAGATAAAGGCCTTTACTACCCGGTGGACTTCGCCTCGGCAGGTTCCAGCCAGATTGGCGGCAACATCGGCACCAATGCCGGCGGGATCAAGGTGATTCGCTACGGCATGACCCGTAATTGGGTCGCAGGTTTGAAAGTGGTCACCGGCACCGGCGAGCTGCTGGAGCTGAACAAGGACCTGATCAAAAACGCCACCGGCTATGACATGCGCCAGCTGTTTATCGGCGCCGAAGGCACCCTGGGTTTCGTGGTTGAAGCGACCATGCGTCTGGATCGCGCGCCGAAGAACCTCACCGCGATGGTGCTTGGTACGCCGGACTTCGATTCGATCATGCCGGTGCTGCACGCCTTCCAGAACAAGCTGGACCTGACTGCTTTCGAGTTCTTCTCCGACAAGGCCCTGGCCAAGATCATGGCCCGTGGCGATGTGCCGGCCGCCTTTGAAACCGACTGCCCGTTCTACGCTCTGCTGGAGTTCGAAGCCACCACCGAGGAAGTCGCCGAAGCGGCCCTGGCCACGTTCGAGCATTGCGTCGAGCAGGGCTGGGTGCTGGACGGCGTGATGAGCCAGAGCGAGCAGCAGCTGCAGAACCTGTGGAAGCTGCGCGAGTACATCTCGGAAACCATCAGCCACTGGACGCCGTACAAGAACGACATTTCGGTCACTGTCTCCAAGGTGCCGGCATTCTTGCATGACATCGATGCCATCGTCGGCGAGCACTACCCGGACTTCGAAATCGTTTGGTTCGGCCACATCGGCGACGGCAACCTGCACCTGAATATCTTGAAGCCGGAGAACCTGTCCAAGGACGAATTCTTCGCCAAGTGCGCCACGGTCAACAAGTGGGTGTTCGAGACCGTGCAGAAGTACAACGGCTCGATCAGCGCCGAACACGGCGTGGGCATGACCAAGCGCGATTACCTGACCTACAGCCGCTCGGAAGCCGAGATTGGCTATATGAAGGCGATCAAGGCGGTGTTTGACCCGAACGGGATTATGAACCCGGGCAAGATCTTCCCGCTCTGACGGCTCAAGCCATTGCTAAAGGCGTTCAACCGTAGCGCTAGCCAGGCTGCGCCTTTAGTCGAAACGACAGCGCGGCCTCACTCGTCCAGCATGAGCAATCCATTATTCAGCAGGCACAGGAGTCGGTGATGAGTTACCAGCACCAGTATGTCGATGGCACCCATATCCACTTCCCCATGGGCAAGGTGGTGTGTATTGGCCGTAATTACGCCGAACATGCCAAGGAACTGAATAACCCGGTGCCGACCGAGCCCTTGCTGTTTATCAAGGCGGGCAGTTGTGTGGTGCCGCTGGATGACGGCTTTACCCTGGTTGAGGGTAAGGGCGATGTGCATTACGAGGCGGAAATTGCCGTGCTGATTGGCAAGCCGCTGTCGCGCACGCCGAATGCTGAGGAAGTACGCGATGCGATTTCCGGCTTTGCCCCAGCGTTAGACCTGACCCTGCGCGACCTGCAGGCGACGCTCAAGGCCAAGGGCTACCCCTGGGAAATCGCCAAGTCGTTTGACGGTGCCTGTGTGTTGGCGCCCTTTATTCCGGGTGATGCGATTGAGGATTTGGCGGATATTGGCATTCGTCTGGCGATCAACGGTGAAGTACGGCAGGACGGCAACAGCCGCGACATGCTCAACCCGATTCTGCCGATGATCCAGCACATCTGCGGGCATTTCAGCTTACAGCCTGGCGATGTCATCCTTACCGGCACACCTGCGGGTGTGGGGGCGCTGCACAAAGGTGATGAGCTGGTTCTGGAACTGGTTGGCCATAGTCGTTTCGCCAGCCGCGCGCTCTAGCCGACGCCTGACCCGCAGCCTTGTTGGTGCAGGCACCTGGAGGTGCCTGCTGGCTTTGCGGTTTAACAGAAACTTAAGCGTAGCGCTCTAGTCTGACTGCCATCGTTCTTATATGAGTTGTGTGCGATGTCGATCTGGATTGCCCCACGGGGGCCGCTTTACCGGCGGATACTGCTGGTTGTTCTGCTGGCGGCTGGCCTGTTTTCAGCCAGTTATCTGCATTGGGATGATCGGCTGGCTTTTTGGGCCAAAGAGCAGCGGGTGAATGCCGACGAGCAGGCGCAGAGCATCTGGCTGCCGGGTTATCGGGCGATCCTGCAAGGCAAGCCCCTGCAGGGGCTCGAAAACGAGGAGTTGTCCGGGCTGACCTACAGCGCCGAGACCAACACGCTGTTCACCGTCACCGGGAAACGTCCACAGCTGATCGAGCTGACCCTCACGGGGGAGGTGATTCGGCGCATCGTTCTGCATGGCTTTGCCAATCCTGAAGGGGTGGAAATGCTCTCCGGTGGTCGCTTGGCGATTATTGATGAGCGCAAGCGCACCCTCACCACGTTCAAGCTCGGCGCGCTGACCCATAGCCTGGAATTTGCCGACTTGGCCTCTTATGACCTGGGGTTTGCCGATGCCGGCAATAAGGGCTTCGAGGGGATTGCCTGGGACGGTCGCAATGAGCGCGTGCTGCTGGGTAAGGAGCGTGGCCCATTGGGTCTGTTTAGCCTGCCGTTTCCCGGTGAGGAGGGCGCCGCCGGTACCTTGCAGCCGATGACGTCCGGGCATCTGTTTCTGCGCGATATTTCCTCGTTGAGCTACGACGCCCGCACCGGTCATGCGCTGGTGCTGTCAGATGAATCTCGGCTGCTGCTGGAAGTGGACGAGCAGGGCGAGCCGGTCAGCTTTATCAGCCTGGCCCGAGGCATGAATGGCCTGCAGCGTGGCATCGCTCAGGCCGAAGGGGTGACCATGGATGCGGACGGCAATATTTATATCGTCAGTGAGCCCAACCTGTTCTATGTGTTGCGCAAAGAACCGGCGAGCGCGCCGCCCGCCCAAGCGGATTAAGCTTGGGTTAAGCACCGATTAAGCCTGATTTCAGCTACGCCTTCTATTCTGGTTACATCAACTAACCAACTGGAGGGTTATCCCATGAAGCGTTTCACCTTGGCTTTACTGCTGGCACCACTGTTTTCCACTGCCGCACTGGCGACCGGCTATACCGGCCCTGGCGCGGTCACCCAAGTCACTACGGTGGCCGCGGCGCTGGAGGCTGCTGACGACACGCCAGTGCTGCTGCAAGGGCAAATCGTCAAGCGTCTGCAGGACGAGTTGTATGAATTCAAGGATGCCAGCGGCACCATCACGGTTGAAATCGACGATGAGCACTGGCCAGCCCAGGCTATTTCCGAAACGGCGACAGTGAAGATCACCGGCGAAGTCGACCTTGACCTGACCAGCCGCGAAATCGATGTCGAGCACCTTGAACTGGTCAAGTAACTCGCCCCATCGAGTGTCTACGTAAGCCCGAAGCCTTGCTTCGGGCTTACGCCGTTTTGTCACCGGTTATTGTTGAGAGTGCAGCGCGATGCGAGATCATTTCACCCTGAAACGCCTGCTGCTGAGTCTTGCTGCGCTGCTGTTGCTGCTACTTGCACTCTTCGCACAGGAATACCGTCTGTTTGAGCGGGCCTGGTTCAACGTGCAGCAGTGGCAACAGGCGAGCACCGGCCAGCAGGCGCCAATGCTGCTCTCGGACTATCAGGTGGATATCGAGGCTCAGGTGATTGAGGGGTTGGATGATGATGTCTCGGCGCTGACCTACGACCCGGACCGCAACAGCCTGTTTACCGTAACCAATCAGAAGGCGCAGCTGATCGAGCTGTCGCTGGATGGCAAGTTACTGCGGCGTATCGACCTGCATGGTTTTGGCGATGCCGAGGCGGTCGAGTACATCGGCAAGGGCTTGTATGTAATCACTGACGAGCGACGTCAGCGGCTGATCAAGGTGCGCGTGGATGACGGCACCACAGCCCTGCATGCCGAGCAGTCCCAACAGCTGTCCTTGAGCATTGGTCTGAGTGGCAACAAGGGCTTTGAGGGGTTGGCCTACGACTCGGTCGGCCAGCGCCTGTTTGTCGCCAAGGAGCGCGATCCACTGCGTATCTACGAAATCCATGGCTTCCCCCAGCTCGATTCGGCGCAGCCGTTTGCCGTGCATGTGGTGGATGACCGGCAGCGCGACGCTAGGTTGTTTGTGCGTGACCTTTCCAGCTTGCAGTTCGATGAGCGCAGTGGGCACTTGCTCGCGTTATCCGACGAGTCGCGGCTGGTGCTGGAGCTGGACACCGAGGGCAAGCCGATCAGCAGCCTGTCACTGCTGAGGGGCCGAAACGGTCTTAAACGCAGTGTGCCCCAGGGCGAAGGGATTGCGATGGATGACCAGGGCACCCTTTACCTGGTCAGCGAGCCGAACCTGTTCTACCGCTTCAAGAAGCCTGGGGCTTAAGCCGTGACGTAAGCGCGGCGGTTGAGGGTTGCAACAGGCGAGCGGTCTTCCATTCAAAACCCAGGGTTAAGCCGATGGCGGCGCAGGCCAGGCCACCGGCCAGCCCCCACCACACGCCATGAGCGCCCCAGCCCAACGGGAAGGCCAGCGTCCAGGCCAGCGGCGCACCCACGGCCCAGTAGCAGCCGAGGCCGACCCAAAAGGTGGTCTTGGCGTCCTTGAGACCACGGATCGCGCCCATGGCGATGGTTTGGATGCCGTCGAAGAATTCGAACCAAGCGGCAATCGCCAGCAGGGCTACGGCCAGCGCTACCACCTCGTGATAGGTCGGGTCTGCGGAGTCGAGAAACAGCCCAACCACCCAGTGCGGCGCCAGCCAGAACAGGCAGGCAAACCCGAGCATGCACAGCGCGCCCAGTCCCAGGCCCAGGCGGCCGGCTTGGCGCGCTTGCAGTAGGCGGCCGGCACCAAAGTGCTGGCCGATACGGAAGGTCACTGCGTAGGAAATCCCCACCGGCACCATAAACGCCACGTACACCGACATGATCGCGATCTGGTGAGCCGCCAGCTGCGTGCTGCCCAGCGCGCCCATGCACAGTGCGGCAAAGGCAAACAGCCCGGACTCTACTGCATAGGTGCCGCCAATCGGCAGGCCCAGGCGCAGCAGTTCTTTCAGCTCGGCCCACACCGGCCGCAGCAGCCCGCGCCACAACGGATAAGGGCTGTAGGCGCTGTGGTGCAGTACATGCCAGGCCAGCAGCAGTGCCATAATATTCATCACCACGGCAGTCACCAGGCCGATCCCGGCCAGGCCCAGTGAGGGCAAGCCGAACCAGCCCTTGATCAAGGCATAGTTGAGGATGAAGTTGGCCAGTGCCCCGCCAATGCTGATAGCCATCACCGGGCCTGGGCGGCCGATGGCGCTGGTAAAGCCGCGCAGCGCCATAAAACTCATGTATCCGGGTAGGGCAAGCACCAGGGTTGAGAGAAACTGCATACCGCCGCTGACGTTCTCCGGCTGCTGGCCGAAATACAGCAGCGCCGGGCCCAGGTTCCACAGCGCCAGGCCGGCCAGTAGCGCTAAGCCCCAGCCGAGCCAAAGGCCGTTCTGCGTCAGTCGGGTAACACCTGCGGCATCTTGCGCGCCATGACGGATAGCCACCAGGTTGCCGACCGAGGCAATCACCCCGACGCAGAAGATCGATACGAAGGAATAGCTGGCCGCGCCCAGTCCGCCGGCTGCCAAAGTGGCGGGGCCGAGCAGGCCCATCATTACCGTGTCGGTAAACACCATTAGTACGTGCGCTAGTTGCGCCGCAATTAGCGGCCCAGCAAGTTTCAAGATGGCGCGTAGCTCGCCACGAAGCGGTTGCAGCATGATGAGTTCTACTCAGTTAGAAGGCTTGCTCGGGTGCTCCGTGCAGGCAGAGAATGCTCAATTTTCCAGCGCTATTGGTGCCAGCACAAAAGGATAATAGCGATGCCAGATATGACTATTACTCATGGATTAACCGTATGAACCCGCGCTTGCCGCCGCTGTATGCCTTACGCGCCTTTGAAGCGGCAGCGCGGCACTGCTCCTTCACCCGCGCCGGCGAAGAGTTGGCGATTACCCAGAGTGCGGTCAGCCGCCATGTGCGCACCCTTGAAGAGCACTTTGCCTGTCGCCTGTTTGAGCGTCGGGGCCGCAGCCTGCAACTCACCGAGACGGCGCGCCTGCTACTGCCGGGGCTGCGTGATGGCTTTGAGGCGCTGGAGCGCGCCTGCAATACCCTGCGCGTCGATGACAGCGTGCTGCGCCTAAAAGCACCCTCGACACTGACCATGCGTTGGTTGCTGGCGCGCCTGTCGCATTACCGCCTGAGCAGTGCCAGCGAAGTGCAGCTGACCAGTGCCTGGATGGATGTGGACAAGGTGGACTTTCTGCATGAGCCGTTCGACTGCGCGGTGCTGCTCGGGCAGGGCGACTTTCCGGAGGAATGGGAAAGCACTGAGCTGTTTGCCGAGTGGCTGATCCCCGTCTGCGCCCCTGAGGCGTTGAGCGAGCAGCCTTGGGATCTGTCGCGTCTGCAGGCCGCCGAGTTGTTGCACCCCACCCCGGATCGCCGCGATTGGCGGCGCTGGTTGCAGGCCATGGGGCTGGCCGATCAAGTGCCGCTCAAGGGTGGCCAGGTGTTCGACACCCTGGAGCTGGGCATCGTGGCGGCCGCGCGCGGTTATGGCGTATCCATCGGTGACTTGGTGATGGTCGCCGAGGATGTCGCGCAAGGGCGGCTCGGTCTGCCTTGGCCCAGTGCAGTGCCCAGCGGCGACAGCTACTACCTGGTTTGGCCCAAGGCGCGGCGTGGTCAGGAGCGTTTCCGGCGGCTGCGTGATTATCTGTTGGCTGACGTAGCGGCCATGCAATTACCGCCAGTGCAGCGTCTGCCAGGGGATTAAATGCGTTGCGCCAGGCGTAAAAAATATTGGACTAATAAATTGCGCGCTTTAAGTTTTTATTATTATTTTTCAATGGCTTATTGTTTTTTAGTCGCAAGTTTATGGCTGTCTTGATGGGCGTTTGTCAAACAATTTGCACTTATTCGTTTGACATATTTTACGGCTTTGGCAGACTTGCTCGCAGGGTTCAGGGGCTTCTAAGTCCTTAAGCCACGCGCACAACAGGGTGCGTGCCACAGTGTTTGACGCCCTGCATAGCAATGGCCGGCTGTCCGGCCCCAAGGTGAAGTATGTCCAACAACGATACCAACAAGCGCCCTGCGGCGCGTAAACCGGTGGTCCTGATGTCCATGGGCACCCAGGAACGCAAAGGCCACGCTTATCAGGTCATGACCCACAAATACATCACGCCGTTGGCGGAGATAGCTGGCTGTGTGCCGTTATTGGCCCCGAGCTGCTGTGGCGTCGATGACATCGACCAGTACCTGTCCATGGTCGATGGTGTGTACCTGACGGGTGCGGGGAGCAATATCGACCCGGCGCTGTACGGTCAAAAGAACAAAACCCCGAGCAAGGGCCAGGATAAAGAGCGTGATCTGTTTGATATTCCGCTGATTCGCGCGGCCCTCAAGCGCGGTTTGCCGTTGTTCGCCATTTGCCGTGGTATGCAGGAAATTAACGTGGCGCTGGGTGGCACCATTCACCAGAAAGCCTACGAAGTGCCGGGCTTGAACGATCACCGTGAAGACTCAAACGACCCAGTGGCGGTGCAGTATGCCGACAGCCATACCGTGCAGGCGCTGCCCGGCAGCTGGTTTGCTGAGCTGATGGGCGATGAGGCGTTCCCGGTTAATTCGCTGCATGGCCAGGCGCTTGATCAGTTGGGTGAGGGCGTTGAGGCTCTGGCCCACGCCGAAGATGGTTTGGTTGAGGCAATTCACCTGCCGGGCGTTGAGCAGTTCACCTTGGCGGTGCAATGGCACCCGGAGTGGCAGGCCGCGCAAAACCCGCATTCGGTGAAAATCTTCAAAGCGTTTGGCGACGCTTGCCGTGAGTACGCCGCACAGCGCGACTAACACTCCGCTTTGCCCTGCTGTATCCAAGAAGCCCCGCATGCGGGGCTTCTTTATGCCGGTGATTCAGGCTGCGCCGCCGCTTGGGCGGTACTGCAAAGCTTCGCCCAAATGGCTGCGGCTGATATCTGCGGCGCCGTCCAGGTCGGCCAGGGTGCGTGCCACTTTCAATACGCGGTGAGCGGCGCGCAGGCTCAGGCCCAGGCGCTCGCAGGCGTTTTCCAGCCACTGGCGGTCGGCGTCGGGCAAGCTGCAGTGCTGCTGCACGCCGTTAAGGTCGAGGTGTGCGTTGCTGCAGCCTTGGCGCTCCAGTTGTTGCTGACGTGCTCTAACCACCTGGGCGGCCAGCTCGGCGCTGCTTGGGCCGGGCTCAGTGCTGGGGTTGAGGCGGGTGGTTTCACGCGGCACAGTCAGGTGCAAATCGATGCGGTCGAGAAAAGGGCCGGAGAGTTTGTTGCGGTAGCGTTGGATTTGCTCGCTGCTGCAACGACAGCGCCCGGAAGGGTCGCCCAAGTGTCCGCAGGGGCAAGGGTTCATCGCGGCCACCAGCTGGAAGCGCGCGGGAAAACGGACCTTGTCGCGCGCACGGGCAATCACGATATGCCCGCTTTCCAGCGGCTCGCGCAGGACTTCTAGCACCTTGCGATCAAACTCGGGCAGCTCATCTAAAAACAACACGCCGTGATGGGCCAAGGTGATTTCGCCGGGCTGCGGGCGACTACCGCCACCCACCAGCGCCGGGCCCGATGCGCTGTGATGCGGTGTACGAAACGGTCTTTGCGGCCAGGCGCTCAGCGGCGTGTGGCTGGCCACGGAATGGATGGCGGCGACTTCCAGCGCTTCCGCCTCGTTGAGGGGCGGCAGTAAGCCGGGCAGGCGGCTGGCCAGCAGGGTTTTGCCGGTGCCGGGCGGGCCGGTAAACAGCAAATTATGCGAACCTGCGGCGGCCACCAGCAGTGCGCGTTTGGCGGCAATCTGCCCCTGCACTTCGGCTAAATCCGGGTAGGGCAGCACGTGGCGCAACAACCCCTGGGCTTGATAGGGCGCGAGTGGTGTGTGCCCGTTGAGGTGCGCGGCGACTTCCAACAAGTGCTCGACGGCAATCACCGTCAGCCCAGATGCCAGGCTGGCTTCCTCGGCATTGGCCTTGGGCACCACCAAGGTGCGCCCGGCGGCGCGGGCCGCCAGTGCTGCGGGTAATACGCCTTGAACCGAGCGAATAGCCCCGGAGAGCGCCAGTTCGCCCAAGCATTCGAGCTGTTCCAGCACCGCCACGGGGACCTGACCGCTGGCGGCAAGAATGCCGAGGGCAATCGCCAAGTCGAAGCGGCCGCCGTCCTTGGGCAGATCGGCCGGGGCCAGATTGAGGGTGATGCGTCGGGGCGGGAAGTCGAAGGCGCAGTTGAGGATGGCGCTGCGCACGCGGTCCTTGCTTTCTTTGACCGCGGTCTCTGGCAAGCCGACCAGCGCCAGTGATGGCAGGCCGTTGGCCAAGTGGGCCTCGACGGTGACGGCGGGCGCTTCAATGCCGACTTGGGCGCGGCTGTGGACTATGGCCAGGGACATCGATCACTCCTTGATCGGCAGATGCATCCGCTCGGGTATTACTCGTTGGGCGCGGTGGTATCTGCGTTGCGGGCTTCCATCTCGCTGACCTTGGCTTCGAGGGCCTCCAGGCGAGCGCGAGTGCGGGCTAAGACGACCATCTGGCTGTCGAATTCGTCGCGGCTGACCAGGTCGAGTTTGCTGAAGGCGCTTTGCAACAGCACCTTGAACTGGGCTTCGAATTCACTGCGCGGCAAGGGCGCATCGCCGTTGAACAGGCGCGAGGCATGGGTGGTCAGGGCGTCTAGCAGGGCTTTAGGTGGCAGCATAATGAGGTTCCGTTTACAGATGGCGGCAGTGTAGCACGCAGTTTTAACCGGCTTGCCGGGTGCGATTGGCGCGGGATGGGGGCTGCTTGCACGGTTTTCGCGCGCAGCTTGGCGGGATGTTGCACCGTTGTTGTGCGCTGGCTGTTGGCTATTACCGGGCTAAAACGCCCGTTTACTGGGTAACTGCATGAAATAAATCGGTTTTACCTGACCTGGCAAGCTTTCTGCTATGTCTCCTGTGACGCAAGCACTGATGCAGTTCCGGTGCGTCAGGCGAAGCGGGGAAGTGTTTCGTTGGGAGCGGTTGCTGAGTATCGGTGCCGTTGGATCAGGGCTGCGATGCATTACAAAAGCCAGGCACTGCGCTTAGACTTGGACCGGGTTCGTAATTCCTGGGGCAAGTCCACCATACACGGGAGAGAGTTTCATGAAGCTAGTCACTGCCATCATCAAGCCGTTCAAGCTGGACGACGTTCGTGAGTCACTGTCGGAGATCGGCGTGCAGGGCATCACGGTCACTGAAGTCAAAGGCTTTGGTCGTCAGAAGGGCCATACCGAGCTGTACCGCGGTGCTGAATACGTGGTCGATTTCTTGCCAAAAGTAAAAATCGACGTGGCCATCGCTGACGATCAACTCGATCGTGTGATCGAGGCCATCACTAAAGCTGCCAACACCGGCAAGATCGGTGACGGCAAGATTTTCGTTGTAAACCTGGAACAGGCAATCCGCATCCGTACCGGCGAAACCGGCACCGACGCAGTTTAAGCCTCCGCACGAACCCCACGCCCCAGGAGTTAAACCATGACTCTGCGAAAAATCGCAGGGCTAGGAGCCCTTTTGTCTCTCGTTCCTGGCTTTGCCATGGCCGAAGAGACCAGCCTGAACAGCGGCGACACCGCTTGGATGTTGGTTGCCACTGTACTGGTGCTGTTTATGACCATCCCCGGTCTGGCGCTTTTCTACGCTGGCATGGTGCGTTCGAAGAACGTGCTGTCAGTGTTGATGCAGTGTTTTGCGATTACCGGGTTGATCAGCATTCTTTGGGTCGTCTATGGCTACAGCATGGCCTTCGACACGACCGGCATGGAGCAGGGGGTACTCAACCTCAATTCCTTCGTCGGTGGTTTCTCCAAAGCCTTCCTTTCTGGTTTGACCCTGGACAGCCTGGTGGCTGGGATTCCGGAGAGTGTCTTCATCACCTTCCAGATGACCTTCGCCATCATCACCCCGGCACTGATTGTCGGTGCCTTTGCCGAGCGCATGAAGTTCTCGGCCATGCTGGTCTTTATGACGGTGTGGTTCACCCTGGTCTATGCGCCGATCGCGCACATGGTCTGGGGCGGCGACGGGGCGCTGATGTGGGACTGGGGCGTGCTCGACTTCGCCGGTGGCACCGTGGTGCATATCAACGCCGGTATCGCCGGTCTGGTGGCCTGTCTGGTGCTGGGCAAGCGTAAGGGCTTTCCTACTACTGCGATGCCGCCGCATAACTTGGGCTACACCCTGATCGGCGCAAGCATGCTCTGGGTCGGCTGGTTCGGCTTTAACGCAGGCTCTGCGCTGGCCGCCAACGGCAGCGCCGGTATGGCCATGCTGGTCACTCAGATTGCCACCGCTACAGCGGCGCTGAGCTGGATGTTCGCCGAGTGGATCACGCATCGCAAACCCAGCGTCTTGGGCATTGCCTCGGGTGCTGTGGCGGGACTGGTGGCGATTACACCGGCATCCGGTACGGCGGGGCCGATGGGCGCTCTGGCGATTGGCCTGGCCAGTGGGGTGATCTGCTTCTTCTGCGCCACCAGCCTGAAACGCAAACTGGGTTATGACGATTCCCTCGACGTGTTCGGCGTACATGCCGTGGGCGGGATTGTCGGCGCTATTCTCACTGGGGCGTTCGCCGCGCCGGCCTTGGGCGGTTTCGGCGCGGTGGAAGACATTGCGGCGCAGTTGTGGATTCAGTTCAAAGGGGTGGCCTTCACGGTGGTGTACACCGCAGTGGTGACCTTCGTAATCCTGAAAGTGATCGACCTAGTAATGGGCCTGCGTGTCAGTGAAGAGGAAGAGACCATCGGTCTCGATCTCGCCCTGCATAACGAGCGCGGCTACAACCTGTAAGCACACGGAGTGCGTCCGGCGCCAACCCGGACGCCTTAACCGAATAGCGCTAAAAAGCGTAACGGCAAGAGGTGAACCATGGACAACACAGCATTGACTGCACTGCAGTACGGTTTTGATACCTTCTACTTTTTGGTTTGCGGCGCTCTGGTGATGTGGATGGCAGCGGGTTTTGCCATGCTCGAATCCGGTCTGGTGCGCGCCAAAAACACCACTGAAATTCTCACCAAGAACATCGCCCTGTACGCAGTCGCGAGCATCATGTACCTGGTGATCGGCTACCACATCATGTACTCCAGCCCGGAAGGCGGCATCCTGCCAAGCTTCGGCTTCCTGCTCGGTGACGAAAACAGCGTTGAGTCGGTTCTGGCCGGCGGTGACGACGCGCCTTACTACTCGGCGCGTTCGGACTTCTTCTTCCAGGTGGTGTTTGCTGCGACCTGCATGTCGATCGTTTCCGGTGCTGTGGCTGAGCGCATGAAGCTGTTTGCCTTCCTGGCATTCGCTGTGGTGATGACCGGTTTCATCTACCCGGTACAGGGCTTCTGGAAATGGGGTTCGGGCTTCCTCAACGAAGCCGGCTTCCTCGACTTCGCCGGTTCCGGTGTGGTGCACATGGCCGGCGCAACTGCCGCCCTGGCTGGCGTACTGCTGCTCGGTGCACGTAAAGGCAAGTACGGCCCGAATGGCCAGGTTAACGCCATTCCGGGTGCCAACCTGCCGATGGCAGCGCTGGGTACCTTCATCCTGTGGATGGGCTGGTTCGGCTTCAACGGTGGCTCGCAGCTGAAGATGAGCACCATCGAAGACGCCAACGCCGTGGCCAACGTGTTCGTTAACACCAACATGGCCGCTGCCGGTGGCCTGATCGCGGCACTGATCGTGGCACGCATCCTGTTCGGCAAAGCTGACCTGACCATGGCCCTCAACGGTGCCTTGGCTGGCCTGGTGGCAATCACTGCCGAACCGCTGACCCCAACTGCCCTGCAGGCCACCCTGATCGGTGGTGTAGGTGGTGTACTGGTGGTCTTCGCGATTCTGGGTCTGGACAAGCTCAAGCTCGACGATCCAGTCGGCGCCATCTCGGTGCACGGCGTGGTCGGTATCTGGGGCCTGCTGGCGGTTTGCCTGACCAATAGCGACGCTACTTTGGGCGCACAGCTGCTCGGTATCGGTTCAATCTTCGCCTGGGTCTTCGTCTGCAGCCTGATCGTCTGGTCCATCATCAAGCTGGTGATGGGGCTGCGCGTCAGTGAAGAAGAAGAATACGAAGGTGTGGATATCGCCGAGTGCGGTATGGAAGCCTACCCGGAATTCACCAAGCGTTAATTCCTGCTGGGTTTGAACAAGGGCGCCTGATGGCGAGCCGTTCGCTTAATCTGTTGAAAACCTAAGGCCCGGTGAAGTACAGGATATCCTCGTATTTCACTGGGCCTTTGGCTAATCCAAGGCGCATAGCCGGTGTTTTCTTGTCCTTACCGCCCTTCAGCACGTAGTTCTGTACCACTCGCAGGATATCGAGCAGCTTTTGAACCTGATTTGGGCTGTACGGCGCGTAACCACTCCAGACCCGTCCAGTATTCGATTGGGATGAAATGCCCCGTTCCAGGAGCGACTGACGCCGCCTAACTCGGTTGAAGTACGAATCGACACCGTGCAGGCTGGCTCTGTTGTAAAGCCAAGCTGCGTGATCAGGCTCAAGGTCACCTAGGTCGGTCAGATGGCATAAGGCCTTTTCAGGCTCGTTCATCGTTGCCAGCGGGTGAAACACCCAGCGATCCTTCCATTTTCCGATGAGCTTTGCCTCCTCGATACGCTGCTTGAGCAGCATCAAGACGGCCTCTCGCTTGTTCAAGCCGAGATTCTCTTTCATCACCTTGGCGATAGCCTTATTCGACTCATTGATCAGCCTGCGCTTCTGATCCACGGTCATCATCTTGTTGATCCTCACGTAAAAGGCATCGACTCGACGGGATTTGATTCCTTCTTGGAACGCTGCCAAGCATGCCGCCCGCATCCCCGAGTCCTGGTCGAGAAAGAACCTGAGCTTTTCGACACTGGCCAGCAGGTGACGCAAATACAGGAAGTGGCCGTACAGGGTGTACTCGGAATGAGTTTGCATGCCCCGATCCGGCAGCTTTTCGTCTTTGGTAGGCTCATCCGAGATTTCGACATCCTCTCGCTTCTCAGAGCTGGAGTAGGTCGCAGCGATATCACCTTCCAGGCTGCCAGATGCCTTGGATTTCTTCGATGCAGCCATGGAAGCTAAATAGTCAGAGGCCATCCAGAGCCTTGCATACTTACGGTGAGGAGTCGGCAGGTTGATGTCGGCGATCTGCTTGGCATCCTCCTCAATGGCCTCTGGATCAAGTCGAGGGTCGAAATTGAGATGCATGGCGAAAATGTACTGACTGGTGTTATCGGCTGACGCAACAGCCGAAACCACCGTGTTACGCCGATCATCACGCCGAGACCAGTTGATCACGTAATCCTGGCGATCCACGCTGATGTACAGGCGACGAATGGGCATATCAGGAAGTTTCGACTCCCGCTCACTGGCGAAGGCCAAACACTGCCGATGGATAAAGTCGATCTTGTCGTAGACCGTTTGCAGGGCGATTTCTTCAATTTCGGCAATCCTGCGCACTGGCACCTTGTTGACGATTAGCTTGAAGATGCTCTTGTTCTTGTGAGTCAGGCGCTGGCGGCTGGTTGATTTACTGGCAACGGAAAAGGTTTTGCCGCATGGCTTGCCATCTACCGTGCCTTTGCAGAGGTAACGTTGGCTGCCCGTACTGGTCACCCCAAATGCAGAGTAGAAGGCCTTACCGCTGGAGACTGGCATTGCATGATTGGAACAACCGTCAACCGGGCAGCAAGATTGCACCGTGGCTTCAACCAAGAAAGCCAACATCCGCTCTAGCTCTTCATGGATACCTTTGTTACTTTTCAGGGGAAAGCTTTCGTTGCAGCTATAGCAATAACCAACCGGCAAGCCTTTTCCTGAGGCTGCGATTCGGTATGGATTTTGGGAACGAGAAAGCTTGTCGCCTACTGGCGAACCAAAATTCGCGCAAATTGGATTTTTGCAGAAATTGACCTGAATGCCCTGATGGGCTGCGGGTGAGCGCTGCTTGCGAGCAGCTTGTGCACCATCTGCGTCAGCGAGGGGATTTTTCGCCTTGGCCGTATCCGCTGATTCGACTGCTTGGCCTTGGGAAGATTTCTTCCCCATGGCTGTCTCCTGAAAAGATGAGGTGCATAGCCTCATACAAGACCATGCACCTCAAAATTTCAACAGATTAAGCGAACGGCTCGGCCTGATGGCGCCCTTTGTTTTTTCTGTGGGCCGTAAAAGTCTGCTGTTTTTAAGCACGCGCGCGGTTGTGATCAGGCAGCAACAGACCCTAAAATGCGCGCCGTTGAGTGCCGCTCGCCGATGCGTAGCGCTCAGCCCAGGCAAGACCACTGGATTTTTTATCAGCGACGTTAGAAAGCTGACGCCGCTGGGCTATAACTACTCTGCTTTTCGCAAGTCATGAGGTTGGAACATGAGCGACGATGATCTGGAAAACGACGAATTAGAAAGCGCTGACGAAGACGAAGGTGAGGAGCTGGCCACCGCTGATGATGGCGATGTCAGCGATGACGACGACGGCGACGATGAAGTTGTAGTCGCCAGCAAGCCTAAAAAAGCCAAGGCTGCTGTCTCGGTAGACGATCTGCCGAGCGTTGAAGCCAAGCAGAAAGACCGTGATGCCCTGGCCCGCGCCATGGAAGAGTTTCTCTCGCGTGGCGGCAAGGTGCAGGAGGTCGAGGCGAATGTGGTCTCCGACCCGCCCAAGAAGCCCGAAGGCAAATACGGCAGCCGCCCTATCTAAGCGCCTGCAGTAAACCCGAAAAGCCCACAGGCCATAAGCCTGTGGGCTTTTTTGTGGGTGCTCGGGTCGTAGGCAGGCTTAGCCGCGGTGGCGATCTTTGGCAAAGGCGTATTTCTGGGGCGGTGTCACCCATCACTGCTGCGTGTCTGCCGGAGAGCTGTTGGGTTACGCGGCACCTGAATCGGTGGCGTGCACGCGCTGGGGATGGCCGCTAACCCAACCTAAACCTTGCGCCCTATATGCTCGCCGCTCAGCTCCAGCTGTGCAGCAAGGCCGGCAATTCTGCCAAGCTGCGGATCTGCCCATCCGGGTGATTGTCGGCCTCCCAGGGTTTGCCCTGGGGGTTGAACCAGATGGCGCGCAGACCCGCCGCCTGAGCCCCGGCAATATCATCGCTGGGATGGTCGCCAATATGCAACGCGTGTTCGGCGGCAATGCCGGCGCGCTTCAGGGCTTCTGTGAACGGTTTAGGGTCGGGTTTGCCGACGCCCAACTCTTCGGCGCAGAGGGCGAATTGAAAGTAGTCCGCCAGGCCGAGGCGGCGCACATCGGCGTTACCGTTGGTGATGACCCCAAGCTGAAAGCGATTGGCCAGGGCTTCAAGTGTGGGGTGCACCTCAGCGAACAGTTCGACCTGATGGCGCGCCGCGAGAAAGATCTGAAAGCCGGCTTCGGCCAGCGCCTGTGCCTCGCTGTGCGGGTAACCCGCGTCTGCCAGGGCATGCAGGAGGATGCGCCGACGCAGCTCGCTGAGGCGGTGCTTGAGCATCGGTTCGGCCAGCAGCAGGCTGGCACGAATTGACCACAGATGCTCCACCGGCACAGCGCCGAGGCGCGGCGCGTGCAGAGCCAGCCAGTTGCGCAGCGCCGCCTCAGCGTCCTGCATCACCGGCGTGACATCCCACAGCGTGTCGTCGAGGTCGAATGTGATCAGCTGAATACTCATTCTGTACTGCCTTTGCGTTTGGCCCGTGGGTGAGCCTGGTCATAGACCGTAGCCAGGTGCTGGAAATCCAGGTGGGTGTATATCTGGGTGGTGGCGATGTCAGCATGGCCGAGCAGTTCCTGCACCGCGCGCAAGTCTTGGGACGACTCCAGCATATGGCTGGCGAAGCTGTGACGCAGCATATGCGGATGCAGGTGCTGGCCCAGCTCGCGCACGCCTGCCTGGCGTACGCGCAGCTGCACTGCACGCGGGCCAATGCGCCGGCCTTGCTGGCTGATAAACACAGCGCCATCGGCAGGCTTGGCCAGGGCCCGTAACGGCAACCATTGCTCCATGGCCTGACGTGCCATGCGGCCAATGGGCAGCTCGCGGGTTTTGTTGCCTTTACCGGTGACGCGTACCAGACCGGCAGGCAGGTCGAGGCCGTCCAGGTTGAGGCTGACCAGCTCCGACAGGCGCAAGCCGGAGGAATAGAACAGCTCCAGCATGGCCTGGTCGCGCAGGGCGATAAAGTCGTCTTCCAGGGCGCCGTCGAGCAGTTGTGCCGTGCGGTCGGCGTCCAGGGTTTTCGGTAGGCGGCGTTCGCCTTTGGGCGGCATCAGGCCGCTGGCGGGGTCGCTTTCGCAGTGGCCTTCGCGAATCAGGTAACGGTACAGGCCGCGGGTCGCGGAAAGCAGGCGCGCCAAGCTGCGGCTGGATTGCCCTTGCATGTGCAGGCGTCCGACCATGCGCCGCAGTCGCGCGCTGTCGAGCGCAGACCAGCGGTCAATGTGCTCGGGCGCACACAACGCCAAGAGCGTGCTCAGGTCGTGCCGATAGCCGATCAGGGTGTGCGAGGAGAGCTGGCGCTCACTGCGCAGATGTTCGAGGTAGGCGTCCAGGAGGTCTTGCATGGAGGCTCCCTGCGGTGCGGTCGCTGCGTCGGTTAACGCACCGAGCGCAAGGGTGTGGCAAAACCGGGCACGACACGGGCCAGGACTTCGGCGATATAGCCGAGAAATAGGGTGCCCAGCGAGCTTTTGTAATGCTGTGGATCGCTGCTGCCAATCGCCAGCACACCATGCAGGCCTTGATGAGTGATGCTGACCACCGCAGCCGAGCCGACCTGTTTGCCGTCCTTGCTGCCGAATAGGAAATTCAACTCATGCTCACGCAGTACGCCGCAGATGGTCTTGCCGCCCGCCAGCAGGCTGCCGACAGCCTGGTGCGCTTCGGCGCTGCTGACTGAACGGCCAACGGGTAACGGCGCTTCACTGAACAGGATCAGACTAACGAAGGGCACCTGAAACTCGCTGCGCAGGCTGTCTTCCACGCAGCTGACCACTTCTTCCAGGCTGTTGGCGTCGAGCAGGTCGAGCACCAGGCGGCGGGTCTTGTCGAACAGGCGGTCGTTGTCGCGGGCCACATCCATCAATTGCGAGAGGCGCTGACGCATTTCGATATTGCGCTCGCGCAGCAGCTTCACCTGGCGCTCGACCAGCGACACGGTGTCGCCACGTTGGTGCGGGATACGCAGCTCGGGGATCAACTCGTCGTGATCGATAAAGAACTCCGGATGCAGGCGCAGGTAGGCGGCAACTGTCTCCGAATCCAGTGGCTTGGGTGAATCCTGCTTATCGGTCATAGACGAACCTGTCCTTCGTACACGCGTACAGCGGGGCCGGTCATCATAACGGGCTGGCCCGGGCCTGCCCATTCAATGCTCAGTTTGCCGCCGGGCAACTCAATCTGCACCGGCGAGTCCATCCAGCCCTGGCTGATCGCCGCTACCGCCGCGGCGCAGGCACCGGTGCCGCAGGCCTGGGTTTCCCCGGCGCCACGCTCCCACACGCGCAGCTTGGCGCGGTGACGGTCAAGCACTTGCAGGAAGCCAACATTAACCCGTTGCGGGAAGCGCGGGTGGTGTTCGAGCTTCGGCCCCAGGCTGTGCACCGGCGCGCTATCGACGCTGTCGACGCGCAGCACGGCATGCGGGTTACCCATGGACACCGCGGCCAACTCAACGGTCTGCCCGTCGACGGCAACGCTGTAGCTCAACGCCTGCTGTTCGGCCTGGAAGGGGATGTCCGCCGGGACCAGGCGCGGTGCCCCCATGTTGACGCTGATCTGCCCGTCGCTGCGCACGTCCAGCTCGATAATGCCGCCCTTGGTTTCCACGCGGATCTGTTTTTTCACCGTCAGGCGCTTGTCCAGCACGAAGCGGGCGAAGCAGCGCGCGCCGTTGCCGCACTGCTCCACTTCCGAGCCGTCGGCATTGAAGATGCGGTAACGGAAGTCCACGTCCGGGTTGCTCGGCGGCTCGACCAGCAGCAGCTGATCGAAGCCCACGCCGGTGTGGCGATCGCCCCATTGCTTGGCGTTTTTCGGCTGTATGTGCGCGTGCTGGCTGATCAGGTCAAGGACCATGAAGTCATTGCCGAGGCCGTGCATCTTGGTAAAACGCAATAACATGAACTCGTCCTTTTAGCTCGCGGGCGGCAGGCAGTGTTCGCCTGCAAAAAGCTCGCTGAGCGTCTCGCGACGACGCACTTCGAAGACCTGTTCGCCATCCACCATCACCTCGGCGGCGCGGCCGCGGGTGTTGTAGTTGGAACTCATGACAAAGCCATAAGCACCGGCTGAGCACACGGCCAGCAGGTCGCCTTCGGCCAGGGCCAGCTCGCGGTCCTTGGCGAGGAAATCGCCGGTTTCGCAAATCGGCCCGACGATGTCGTAATTGCGCGTCGCACCGGCACGCGGCTGCACGGCGATCACATCCATCCAAGCTTGGTACAGCGCTGGGCGGATCAGGTCGTTCATCGCCGCGTCGACGATGGCAAAGTCTTTGTGCTCGGTGTGCTTGAGGTATTCGACCTGGGTCAGCAATACGCCGGCGTTGGCGACAATCGAGCGGCCTGGCTCGAATACCAGCTTCAACTCACGCCCGGCAATGCGCTCACGTACCGCTTTTATGTAATCGCCGGCCAGCGGTGGCTGTTCGTCGCGGTACTGCACGCCGAGGCCGCCGCCCAAGTCCAGGTGCTTGATCTGGATGCCTTGACCGGCCAGGTTGTCGATCAGTGCGAGCAGGCGGTCGAGGGCATCGAGGAACGGTGGCAGCGTGGTCAGTTGCGAGCCGATATGGCAATCGACGCCCACCACCTGCAGGTTTGGCAGCGCTGCGGCGCGGGCGTATACGGCCGGGGCATCGCTGATGGCGATACCAAATTTGTTCTCTTTCAGCCCGGTGGAAATGTACGGGTGCGTACCCGCGTCCACATCCGGGTTGACCCGCAGCGAGATGGCCGCAGTCTGGCCCAGTTCAGCAGCCACCACTTGCAGGCGTTCCAGCTCGTCAGTGGACTCGACGTTGAAGCAGTGCACGCCGACTTCCAGGGCGCGACGCATGTCGTCGCGGCTCTTGCCGACACCGGAGAAGACGATCTTGTTCGCGTCGCCACCGGCGGCCAATACACGCTCCAGTTCGCCACGGGAGACGATGTCAAAACCAGCGCCAAGGCGCGCCAGGACATTCAGCACACCGATATTGGAGTTGGCTTTGACGGCGAAGCAGACCAGATGCGGCATGCCCTGCAGGGCATCAGCATAGGCGCGGTACTGGGCTTCGATATGTGCACGGGAATAGACGTAAGTCGGCGTGCCGAAGCGTTGGGCGATGGCGGACAACGCCACCCCTTCCGCGAACAGCGTACCGTCGCGGTAGTTGAAGGCGTTCATGCGCTGTCCTTATTCGGTTTGTGCAGGTTCAGTAGCGGGTTCCGCCTGTGCGGCCACGGACGCGCTTTCTTCCGGCAGGAACAGCGGGCCTTTCTGGCCGCAGCCAGCGAGCAGTGAGCTGATAGCAACCACGGTGAAGAGGGCAGTAAACAACCGCTTCATGATGAAATCCCTGTAAAAAGCATGATTGCGCCGGAGTATACCGAGCCCCCGACGCCTTGCCTATGCGCCAGGGGTCCCGTCTGGCGCGGCCTTGCTTGTTGCGTGGGAGAGAGTGCTCGGCACCCGTTATCAGGCGCCTGGATAGACAGCTCCATAGTCGTGAACCGTTCGGCTTGCGTCGCCTGCTGGCAAGGTTTGCTCGATTACCTGGGGCGTTTGCCAATGAGTCCGCGTACCCTGCTGCGGCGTTTGCGCGAGGCCGGGTTATCCTTCAATCCGTTCACCCCTGTGGCGCAAGCGTTGGCTGTTACTATGCTGCGCTGCGTTTCTCACCTACTGGCGCCTTGCCTAACCGCCGCGCTTTCATAGCACTCGCGATCCAAGGCTTTTTGTAGTCGCTGAATTTTTTGAGGTATGTCGTAATGAGTTTGACCGAAGCCCGCTTTCACGATCTGGTCGATGCCACCCAACAGGCGGTGGAAGATATTTTCGATGACTGCGACCTGGACCTTGATCTGGAAAACTCGGCCGGGGTGCTGACCGTACGTTTCGAGAACGGCACGCAGTTGATCTTCAGCCGCCAGGAGCCCCTGCGTCAGCTCTGGCTGGCGGCACGTTCCGGTGGCTTCCATTTCGATTACGACCCGGCCAGCGAGCGCTGGATCTGCGACAGCAGCGACGAGCAGCTGGGCGAAATGCTGGTACGTATCACGCTTGAGCAATCGGGTGCCGACCTTGAGTTCGAAGAACTCTGAGGCGATGGGCGAGCAGGTCGCATCGCCCTGCCGCCGCCAGTGCTGCCTGGATGAGCAGGATATCTGCCTGGGTTGTGGCCGTACGCTGCAGGACATTCTCGACTGGAGCAAGGCCGATCGGCTGCGCCAGCGCGCGATCTGCGCGGCGGCTGAGGCACGCTTGCAGCGGCGCAGCGAGAACCCTTGACCGGGCGGTCTTGTTTATTTGAGTGGCTGTGGTACGGTCAGCAAAATCTTGCAAAACCCCGTCTTCGTGATGGGGTTTTGCTTTTTTCACGATCCGTAAAGGGGATATACCCGCACCATGACCAGCACCTCTTCGCTCACCATCACCCGTCTTGACCTGCAGCGCTTGGAGCATCTGCTCGACAGTCTCGACGATTTCGGCCCCAATGCCGTCGCGTTGCAGGCCGAACTTGATCGTGCCGATGTGGTGGGTCATGACGAAGTGCCGGCCGGGGTAGTGACCATGAATTCGCGGGTGCATTGCCGCGAAGAAAGCAGTGGTAAGGATTACCACCTGACCTTGGTCTACCCGCAGGACGCGGGTGGCGAAGGCTGTGTGTCGGTGCTGGCGCCGGTTGGCACAGCCCTGCTCGGCCTGTCTGTGGGTCAGCATATCGACTGGGTTACGCCCAGCGGCAAAGTGCTCAAGCTGACCCTGCTGGCGGTGGAATACCAGCCGGAAGCGGCGGGCGAATATAACCGCGCCTAACCAACGAACTCAGGCTTTCTGCAGGGCCTGATTGAGTGCCGCTTCCAGGCGGCTCTTGTAGCGCAGGTAATGCACGCTCTGCATATGCCCCTCGCCGAGCACGGCTGATAGATCCAGGTCGGTGATGTAGCAGGGGTAGCGCGCGCTATCACGGCGTTGCGCGAGGATGTGCTGGGCGACGGCGGCGAACAAGTCGCCGGCGTATTCCAATTCAGAAAACTCCCGGTGGTTACAGTACAGCGTGACGTGCGTGCGCTTGTGGCCTGCCATCCCTGGCGACCACCCTGTGGGCCGTCGCTTCGCGACATCAAAAATCTCTCCCGGAGATTTTTTGCTATCGCCTGGCTCGACAATGGCTTGCACGTCATAAAACGGGTGGCTGATCGGTGACAGCGGCGGCGCTCGCCGCTCCAGACGCTGCGCGCGTAACGGCGCATCCGGCAGCACTTGGTAATAGAGAATCTCCAGCGGCTGATGTGCTGGCAGGTTATCCAGCGGCAGCAGGGCGTTGCGCCGGTACAGCACTGATTGCAGAAAGCGTTGCAGTGGGGTCAGCAGGCTTTGTTCGTCACGGTACGGCATCTGCTGACGCCATAGCGCGTTGTGCTCATCGAGCACGCTCAGCTCGGCCGTGGCGCTGGCTTCGTTCAGCCGGTAGAACACTTGGATGCACTGCGGCCGCCCCAAGGGCAGGATCAGCGCCAGGTCTTCACCTTCCAAGGCGCTGCGGTCCAGGTGCAAATCGCTGTAGCCGGGCAGCTCTTCGCCCAAGTGTTCGATCAATGTGGGCAGGTCTTTTAGGCTGCTGTGGCTGACGTGGCCGGGCTTCAGTTCGAGTAAGTGATACTGCTGTTTGATTTGCAGCAGGTAGCGGTTGGCCTGTTGGCTGCTGAAGCTGGCAAGGGTTTCGCGGAACAGCTCCTCGACCCGTTCGGCTATCGCCGTGGCGCGGTTGCGGCAGAAGCAGCGCACCTGCAAATTAGGTTTTTGGCCGCTGGCTGGCAGGGCGTTGAGGAAGTCGCGCAGGCAGTCGAGCAGTGCCGTCGGGCCGTCATAACGGGTGACCAGTAACTCGTTCCAGCTGTTCAGGGTGATTTGGTCGAGGGTCAGAATCAGGTTCTCACGCACCCCGGAATAGCCCAGCGCATCGGTGCGCTCGCTGGTCATGTGCATGTTCATCTGGCTGAACTGTTTCAGCGGGTCGATACCGACGTTGATCAGCAGCAGCACCTCTTTGGGCACACTGGCACTGAGCAGGGCGGCTTCGTCGACCGCGGGCAGCGGCAGCGGTATGACCTGTTGCAGGCTGCTGAGTAGATTGGACAGCTCATACTCAGTCAGGTCGCTGCTACCAGGGTGCAGCGACAGCCGCGTGCTGTTGTCGATCACGCCGTTGCGCTGGCACCAGGCGAGCAGCTCGATCAGCTCGCGCGAGCGTTTGAGCGGCGAGAAATCTGCCAGGTCTTGTGCGTTAACACTGCCACTGTAGAGCGCCCAGAGGGTTTCATTGGGTTCATCCGGGCTGGGGCTCTGCGCCAGGGTCAGGGTGTCTTCGCCGAGGTCTGGGGCGATGCCGGGGTTGATAAATTCGATCTTGCCGGCCTTACGCTCGAAGGCGGCATACAGGCGGCGACCGAGAATGCCCAGATCGCGGCTGTTGAGTGAGCTACCCACGTCTGCGTTACGGGCGAATTGCGAGAGAAAACGGTAGCTGTAGGTCAGCTCATTAACCAGCATGCGCCGCTCGGCGCTGACCTGGCGCACCTTCCATTGGCTGCGGCTGTCGAGCATGGCCAGTTGGCGGCTGTCCCAGTTCCAGTCGCCGGTCAGGCGTTCGAGCAGCAGGCGTTGCCAGCTCTTGCGGTTGTGGCGCGGTGGGCGGCTGAGCTTTTTATCGACCTTGAGGTACAGGCAGCGGCGGATCAGCTCCAGGCGTTCATGCTCGCCACGGGTCTTGAGGTACTCCTCCAGGCGACGGTAGACGACGATATAGGGGTCGAGCTCGTCGACATCCAGGCGGTTGGCGAATACTGCTTGCTTGAAGCGCAGCGCCAGGCATTCAACCTTTGGGTGTTCGCTGGCATAGACCTCGGTCAGCAGCAGCTTAAGCACCGACTTATAGGGTGACTCGATGCCCTTAAACAGTTGCCACATGCCCGCGCCGATAAACTCTTCAGGCGGAATGCGTGCCAGGTGGCCGAGGTCGATGACGTCTTCGGCGCGGACAAAGCGCTTGGCCAGCAAGGTGTCGGTGTAGTGCTGGTAACGCTGTTCTTCATACACCGGCACCAGCCACCACAGTGGCGTGCGTCCACCGAGCCAGATCGCAGTGCGGTAGAACTCGTCGAGCAGCAGGTAGTGCTGGGTCGTGCCGCAGTCATCCGAGGTCAGTTGCGCTTCGCGCTCGCCCTGAGTGAAGCGCGCGGGGTCGATTAAAAAGAAGTGCGCCTCGGCACCAAAGGTGGCGGCCCAGCTTTCCAGTAGTGCGCATTTCTTCCCCAGCTCAAGCACTTGTTGCGCACTAAGGTCACTGGCGTGGCACACCCACAGGTCCATGTCGCTCTGCTCGGCCTGGGCCACGGTACCCAGGCTGCCCATCAGAAACAGACCATGGATCGGCAGGGCCTGCTTACCGCGATACGGCTTGTAGGCAAATGAGCGGGTCAGGCGCTGCACTTCAGACAGTAGCTCGTCATCCGGCTCGAAGCCGCTAAGGCCGGCCGGGGTTAGCGCGGACACATAGCCAGGCAGCAATGGATGGTTGACGTGGAGCAGCAGCGGCAGCAGTTTCAGCACCAGTTGTTGGCGCGTTGATAAAGCCTGCATGGCGCGCTGCAGGCGGCCTTGATTCACGTGGAGGAAGCGTGCGCGTAGCTGCGTCAGGACCTTACGATCGATACCCTCTTCAATGTCCGGGCGAATTTCCTGGGTGCGACTCATGCTCATGCTCACTGGGAATCTGGGGCAAGCCTATCAGCTGCTCCCGTACTTGGAACCTGTTGAAACAAGGTGTGTGCCGTCCGGTTGGGGCGCTCAGGCGCAGCACGTGGGCTGGTGGTACGCCTGAGAACAACTGCCTAGCAGTATTGGGCCGTGGGGCGCGATGTGCAGCACAAGGCAGAGGGTCTGCTGCCATATCGCCCGGCGCGTACGTGGCTGAAGTGGCTTATGTCAGTAAGGCGGCTTTGGGTGACAGGATGGTCAGCAGGCCCTGGGTATGTTCGGCCGCATCAATGCCCAGGCTGGTCAGGTAGCCACCGTCTGCCTCGCTGATCAGGCCTTTCTCATGCAGGCGAGTAATCGCCTTCTGGGCTTTGATCGAAGCATTGTTGTGTACTTTGAGTCCTTCCAGGTGGTTGCTCAGGTTGTACAAGGCGAGTATTTCCAGTTCGTCGATCAGGTCAGAAGTAAATGCGTTCATGGTGACTCCGTCTTGTTGTCGTGGCTGTCCAGCAGTGTAGTGGTGTGCGCTGCAGCTTGCCGAGCCGGTAACTGCCAGCGCTCAAGAATTTTCTGATAGGTGCCGTCGCTTCTTATCTGCCGCATACCCAACTCAAAGCGCTGCAGCAGTGCTGGGGCCTCTGGGTGGTGGCGGGAGAAGGTCAGGTAGAGCTGCGGCTGGTGGACGGTGGCCAGGGCGACGAAGTGATTGGCCAGCTGCGGATGTTGCTGGATCAGTGCCTGGGTGGTGCCGCGAAATGCGACCACGTAATCGACCCGGTCACGCTGCAGCATGAGAAAACCATTGAGGTCACGGCGCACCGGTACGCGCTGGATGTCCTGGCGGGCGTCAAAATGCGCGCCGTAGGTGTAGCCGATGGTTACCGCCACTCGCTTGCCGGCGAGGTCATCAAGGTTATCCAGGGGTGGGGCGCCGTTGCGCGCCCAGAGCAGGATGTCATCACTGAACAGCATTTCCTGTGGCAAGAGGAATTGCGCTTCGATGCGTGGATTTGGGGTGGTGTTGAAACACGCCACCAGGCTGCCGGTGCGGGCCAGTTCCATGCAGCGCGGATAAGGGTAAGAGGCGAGCTCGATCGGCGTGTCGCTGCTGTCGAAGGCTGCGCGCACAATGTCTGCTGACATACCCACGATCTGCCCATCACGCCAAGCGGTGTAGGGATACCAGTCGTCCTCTGCACCAATGCGCGGGAGCTCGGCCGCCGTGATCGCGGGTGGGGTCAGTGAGCAGAGCAAGATGAGCAACATGCCGCTTCGCTCAAGCCAATGCATCATCGGTGCTGCGCCTTGTGGGGTCAGATTGTCCGACAGTAACAACCTGCTAGCCCGTTTGAACAGTGCCCTGGGTCAAGTGCGCTTCAGTTTTGTGCTGGTAACTCGGGCAGGGCGCGCAGGCCTTGCTCGTAACGGGCGAGGTCAAAGGCGCGGTCATCACGCAACATCACCTCGATTTCATCGGCCAACACCAGCGCCATCAACTCGATGATTGCCTCACGCTCATAGCCGACCAGGGTCAACTTGTTCAGCACGGCTTGGACGAAGGCTGGCTCGCCCGCTTCGAGTTGGTTCTCAATGGCCTGGGTCAGGGTGTCCTCGGCAAACGCTTCGTCGTCTTGCTCGCTCATTTTGTGCTCCGAAAGGGGTGGTCTAACTCTGGGCAAAGTTCAACAAGGCTTGGCCAGTCAGGCGGTAGGTGGTCCATTCGTCTTGGGGCTTGGCGCCGAAGGACTCATAAAACTCAATAGCGGGGGTGTTCCAGTCCAGTACGGCCCACTCCAGACGGCCGCACCCTTTGCTCACGGCCAGTTGTGCGAGGTGCCGGAGCAATGCCTTGCCAGCGCCGATTTTGCGGTGGTCGGGGCTGACGTACAGGTCTTCGAGGTAGATTCCGTGCTTGCCTAGCCAGGTCGAATAGCTGAAAAAATATACGGCATAGCCAACCGGCACGCCGTCCTGCTCGCAAATCAGCGCGTGCGACGTGCTGTCAGGGCCAAACAAACTGGCCTGGATGCCGGCCACATCGGTTTTCACCTCGTGTTCGGCTTTCTCATAGATCGCCAGGTCGGTGATAAAGCGCAAGATCAGGGCCGCGTCTTCGACGGTTGCGGGGCGGATGTGCAGGGCCATGGTGGTGTTCTCAACGGGCAGCGGATTGTGCTCATCCAGGAGACAAATGGTGCAGAGCCCTTCTGCCTCCTGGGTGCCTTCGATGTAGCGCACACGACGGCTTGCTGAGTTTCGATCAGCGGAGAAGCGAAATCGTGGGCGCTTTGTATCGGTCATGGGAGGGGCTTACCGCTCAGCCAGCAGGGCTTTGCCACGCACCACGGCGGCGCGTACCTGATTCGGTGCGGTGCCGCCGATATGGTCGCGGGCATTCACCGAGCCTTCCAGGGTCAGTACGGCGAACACGTCCTGCTCGATCTGCTCGCTGAACTGCCGCAGCTCTTCCAGGCTCATTTCCGCCAGGTCCTTACCGCTGTCCACGCCGTATTTCACTGCGTGGCCGACGATCTCGTGGCAGTCACGGAACGGCAGGCCACGGCGCACCAGGTAATCGGCGAGGTCGGTGGCGGTGGAGAAACCGCGCAGCGCCGCTTCACGCATGATCGCGTGTTTGGGTTTGATCGCCGGGATCATGTCGGCGAAGGCGCGCAGCGAGTCGCGTAGGGTGTCGGCGGCGTCGAACAGCGGCTCTTTGTCTTCCTGGTTGTCCTTGTTGTAGGCCAGCGGTTGGCCTTTCATCAGGGTCAGCAGGCCCATCAACGCGCCGAATACACGGCCGGTTTTGCCGCGTACCAGCTCCGGCACGTCAGGGTTTTTCTTTTGCGGCATGATCGAGCTGCCGGTGCAGAAGCGATCCGGCAGGTCGATGAACTGGAACTGCGCGCTGGTCCACAGCACCAGCTCTTCGGAGAAGCGCGACAGGTGCATCATGGCAATCGAGGCTGCGGCGCAGAATTCGATGGCAAAGTCGCGATCCGACACGCCGTCCAGCGAGTTGCCGCCGACTGCGTCGAAGCCCAGCAGCTGCGCGGTGACTTCGCGCTGAATCGGATAGGTGGTGCCGGCCAGCGCGGCCGAGCCGAGGGGCATACGGTTGGTGCGCTTGCGGCAGTCGACCAGGCGCTCGTAGTCGCGGCTGAGCATCTCAAACCAGGCCAGCAGGTGATGGCCGAAGGTCACGGGCTGCGCAGTTTGCAGGTGGGTGAAGCCCGGCATTATGGTCTCGGCTTCGCGCTCGGCCTGCTCCAGCAGGCCCTGTTGCAGGCGGGTGATTTCGCCGAGGATCAGGTCAATTTCGTCACGCAGCCACAGGCGAATGTCCGTCGCGACTTGGTCGTTGCGACTGCGCCCGGTGTGCAGTTTTTTGCCGGTGACGCCGATGCGGTCGGTCAGGCGCGCTTCGATGTTCATGTGCACGTCTTCCAGGTCGACGCGCCAGTCGAACTGACCCGCCTCGATTTCGCCCTGGATCTGCTTCAGGCCTTCGATGATGGCGTCACGCTCTCCATCGCTGAGTACGCCGACCTTGGCCAGCATGGTGGCGTGGGCGATGGAGCCCATGATGTCGTGGCGATACAGGCGCTTGTCGAATTCGACGGAGGCGGTAAAACGGGCAACAAAGGCGTCGACGGGCTCGCTGAAGCGGCCGCCCCAGGATTGGTTGGTTTTTTCAGTGCTCATGGGCTTCGCTCGCTGGTGCGCTAAAACGGGCTGGCCACACGTGGCGGCCGGCAAGACGGAAAAGTGTGCCGATAATAACAGGCTGGCCGGTAAATTCGCCGCGTCGCGTTATCGGCTGCTGCCGCGTGGCCCAGGGCGGGTAATGTTGCGCCGTTCACAGTTTTATTGTGGTGGGCGCATTTCGGTGCTTTATTTTGTCCGGCCGTAGCGGTCTATCTTGCTGCTGGGGCGGCTCACGCGGAAACTGCGGCGATGAAAATAAAAAAACCGTTATCAGAAAAGCAGCCTCTCCCGGTCGATGACTTCTTCGTCCCTGAACTGTGCGAGCCGGAAGCGTTGCTGAGCATGGTGTTGCTGGCCGAGTTGCTGGTGCTGGTACTGGTGCTCGCCGAACCCATGCTGCCGGGCTTTGACTGGGTGCGCCTGGCGCTAACGTCATTGTTTGTGCAGTGGATCGTGCTGCTCTCGGCCGCCGTGCTGTGCCGTTTGCGGCCTTTGATGGCACGCATGCGCGCCGCCACGGCGGGTGCCTTGTGCTGCGCCATTGTGGTCGCGCTGACATTGGGCTGTACCGCCGTCGCCGATTATTACGAGCTGGGCGGGCCGCTGCCGCGGATTGGCGAGGTCAACCTGTACCTGCGGCATGCCTTGATCAGCTTGATCATGTCGGCGCTGCTGCTGCGCTACTTCTATCTGCAAAGCCAATGGCGTAAGCAGGAGCAGGCCGAGCTACGTGCGCGCATCGAGTCACTGCAGGCGCGCATCCGCCCGCACTTTCTGTTTAACAGCCTGAACAGCATTGCCAGCTTGGTGGTGGTTGACCCCTATAAGGCTGAGCAGGCGGTGCTGGATCTCTCCGACCTGTTCCGCGCGAGCCTGGCCAAGCCCGGCAATCTGGTGCCTTGGCGTGAAGAGCTGGAGCTGGCGCAACGATATTTGTCGATTGAGCGCTATCGGCTCGGCGAGCGTCTACAGTTGCAATGGGAGGTGGCCGGCGTGCCGGACGATCTGCCGATTCCACAACTGACGTTGCAGCCCTTATTGGAAAACGCCTTGATCTACGGCATTGCGCCGCGTATCGAAGGTGGCTTGGTGCGGGTTGAGGCGAGTTATCACGAGGGGGTATTTCAGCTGTGCGTGAGCAATCCATACGAACAACTCGGCGAGCAACCGCCATCGAACGGCACGCATCAGGCGCTGAGCAATATTGATGCGCGGCTGGTGGCACTTTTCGGCCCGCGGGCCAGTCTTAGCGTAGAGCGCCGTGACGGCCGCCATTTCGCGTGTCTACGCTATCCTTGTGTGAGACCCAAGCAGGAAGCCCGTGCATTATGAATGTCCTGATTGTCGATGATGAACCCCTGGCCCGTGAGCGCCTAAGCCGTATGGTGGGCGAGCTCGATGGCTATCGTGTGCTTGAACCCTCAGCCAGCAACGGCGAGGAGGCCCTGAGCCTAATCGACAGCCTGAAACCGGATGTGGTGCTTTTGGATATCCGCATGCCTGGCATGGATGGGCTGCAGGTGGCCGCCAAACTGTGTGAGCGCGAGGCGCCGCCGGCGGTGATTTTTTGTACGGCTCATGACGAGTTTGCCTTGGAAGCTTTCCAGGTCAGTGCGGTGGGCTATCTGGTCAAGCCGGTGCGGGCGGAAAGCCTCAGTGAAGCGCTGAAGAAAGCCGAGCGGCCCAACCGCGTGCAACTGGCCGCATTGACTCGCCCAGCGGGGGACAGTGGCGGTGGCCCGCGCAGCCATATCAGTGCGCGTACGCGCAAAGGGATCGAGCTGATCCCGCTGGACCAGGTGATCTATTTCATCGCCGATCACAAATACGTGACCCTGCGCCACGCTGGCGGCGAAGTGCTGCTGGATGAGCCACTAAAGGCGCTGGAAGACGAATTTGGTGATCGCTTCGTGCGGATTCACCGTAATGCCCTGGTGGCACGCGAGCGCATTGAGCGGCTACAGCGCACGCCACTCGGGCATTTTCAGCTGTTTCTCAAAGGTATGGACGAGGAGGCGCTGATTGTCAGCCGCCGGCATGTGGCTGGGGTGCGCAAGTTGATGCACAACCTTTAGCGTCTGGTTGGATCTGCTCCACGTCGGCAATCCAATCGTAGAGGCGAAAGGGCATTGGCTGTCCGGTTGCAGGCCTGATGTGGGCCAGCCTGTTATTATCCTCGGCAGTTCGTTTTCTGGAATTGCTCATGTCTCGCGAAATCCGCATTGCCACCCGTAAAAGTGCCCTGGCCCTGTGGCAGGCCGAACACGTCAAAGCCCGTTTGGAGCACGCGCACCCTGGCCTCAAGGTCAGCCTGGTGCCGATGGTCAGCCGTGGCGACAAACTGCTCGACGCGCCGCTGGCGAAAATCGGCGGCAAGGGGCTGTTTGTTAAAGAGCTGGAAACCGCGCTGCTGGAGAACCAAGCCGACATCGCCGTGCATTCGATGAAGGATGTGCCGATGGACTTCCCTGAAGGCCTGGGTCTGTATTGCATCTGCGAGCGTGAAGACCCGCGTGACGCCTTCGTTTCAAACACCTATGCCAGCCTTGATGCGTTGCCCGCGGGCAGTGTGGTCGGCACCTCCAGCCTGCGTCGCCAGGCGCAGCTGCTGGCGCGCCGGCCGGATCTGAAAATCCAGTTCCTGCGTGGCAACGTCAACACCCGCCTGGCCAAGCTGGATGCCGGCGATTACGACGCGATCATCCTCGCCGCAGCGGGCCTGATCCGTCTTGGCTTCGAAAACCGTATTCGCGCCTCGATCAGCGCCGAAGACAGCCTGCCGGCCGGCGGTCAGGGGGCTGTGGGGATTGAGTGCCGCAGCGCCGACAGTGAAATCCATGCCCTGTTGGCCCCTCTGCATCACCGCGACACCGCGGTGCGGGTAACGGCCGAGCGCGCGCTGAACAAACACCTGAACGGTGGCTGCCAGGTTCCGATCGCCTGCTATGCGCTGCTTGAAGGTGAGCAGCTGTGGTTGCGTGGTTTGGTCGGCCAGCCGGATGGTTCGCAACTGCTCCGCGCCGAGCAGCGCGCCAGTAGCGCAGATGCCGAACAGCTGGGCGTTGCGGTGGCTGAAGCCCTGCTAGCGCAGGGCGCAGAGGCCATTCTGCAAGCCGTATACGGTGAGGCCGCAGCCGAGTGAAAGGGTGGCGTTTGCTGCTAACGCGGCCGACTCAGGAGTCGGCCGCGCTCGCTGCAACCTTGGCCCAACAGGGCATTTACAGCAGTAGTTTGCCGTTGCTGGCTATCGAGGCGCTGGGCGAGTGTGCCGAACTTCGCGCCACACTTACGGCGCTGAGCCGCTACTGCGCCGTGATCGTAGTGAGTAAGCCGGCGGCGCGCCTGGGGCTCGAGCTATTGCAGCGCTACCAGGTGGCAATGCCTGTCACGCAGCCTTGGTTCAGTGTTGGTGCTGCTACAGCGCAGATCCTTCAGGAGCATGGCCTGCAGGTGCATTACCCCGATCAAGCCGATGACAGTGAGGCGCTGCTGGCGCTGCCGCCATTTCAGCAAGCTCTGGCGGCGGCCGCTAATCCGCGGGTGCTGATCTTGCGTGGTGAAGGTGGTCGAGAGTACATGGCCGAGTGTTTGCGCGGCCAAGGCGTGCAGGTGGACTGTCTCGCCCTGTATCGTCGGGTGCTGCCGGAATACCCGCCGGCGGCGCTGGCCAAACAGGTTGAGGCCGAACACTTGAACGCCCTGATGGTCAGCAGTGGGCAGGGCTTTGTGCATTTGCGTGAGCTGGCTGCCGAGGCCTGGACACAGCTGGCCCTGCTACCCTTGTTTGTACCCAGTCCGCGCGTCGCCGAAATGGCCCGTGCGGCTGGTGCGCAATTTGTTGTGGACTGTCGCGGCGCGAGTGCCGCGGCGTTGCTGGCGGCGTTGCAAGCGCAACCTACCCCTGATCTCTGACGCAAAGGATGGATACGTGAGCGAAGCAACTACTCCGAAAGATCAAGCCCCGAACGAGCAAGAGCAGACGCCGGTGGATGCCGCCACGAACATACCGCTCAAGCCTGCACCCGCCGCGAATAAAACGGCCGCGCGTGGTAACGGCCTGGCGCTGCTGGCATTACTGATTGCGGCGGCAGGTGCCGGAGCTGGGGGCTGGGGGCTTTGGCAGCTCCACGGGATGGATGCACGCGAGAAGCAGCAGCTGAGCCAGTTGCAGGATGGGCGTAATGAAGCGCTGAGCGCGGCGCAGAGTCTGACGCAGGTTGGTCGGGCGCTGGAGGCGCGTATAGACCAGCTGCCCAGCGTTGATGAGCTGGAGTCGCGTCGTCGCCTGCTGACGCAGTTGCAGGGTGGCCAGCAGTTACTTAATCAGCGTCTGGAAACAGTACTGGGAGCCAGCCGGCAAGACTGGCGCCTGGCTGAAGCCGAGCACCTGCTGCGCTTGGCCAGTCTGCGACTGTCTGCGTTGCAGGACATCAACAGCGCCACCGCGCTGGTGCAGGCCGCCGATGAAATCCTCCGGGAACAGGATGATCCCGCTGCGTTTGCTGCTCGCGAGCAGTTGGCCAAGAGCCTGCAAGCGCTACGTTCGACCCTCAACCCTGACCGTACCGGGTTGTTCCTCCAGCTTGGCGCGTTGCGTGAACAGGTGGCGCAACTCAACGCCCAAGCTCCGGTGTTTAGTGGTGAAGGTGGCGTGCTCAGTGAGTTGGCGAGCGAGGGTGCAGCTGAGCCGCAATGGTGGCAGCGCGCCTTGCAGACTTTGTCGGAATATTTCCGCATCGACTTCAATGCCGATCACAATATTCGCCCGATGTTAGCCGGCCAGAGCCTGACTCAGGTGCGTCTGGCGCTCAGTCTGGCGCTGGAGCAGGCGCAGTGGGGCGCGTTGCATGGCCAGAGCGCTGTTTATCGACAGGCGTTGCAGCAGGCGCGCGAGGTGTTGGATGCGCACTTTGATTTGGACAACCCGAACAGCCGTGCCTTGCGCGCGCGGATCGATGAGTTGGCTGAGCAGCCGATTGCGGTGACACCTCCGGACTTAGCGCCGACGCTGAATGCCGTGCAGGCATATATTCAGGCCAAGCAGGCCGCGCGTCTGCAGCAGCCGAGCGAGACTAAGCCAACTGCCAGTGCCACAGAGGCAGCTGAGGCTTCATCGCAGGAGGCGCTGCAATGAAGCGTATCTACTGGTTGCTGTTGATCTTGGCGGTTGTCGCCGGCGTCGCCAGCCTGGTGTTGTTCGGTCTGCCGTTGGCCAAGGACAAGGGCTATGTGCTGATTGCCTTTCAGGGCTTCCGTTATGAGTCCAGTCTGTGGGCATTTGTAGCGCTGGTGCTGGTGGCTTGGCTGTTGGTTTACCTGGTGCGCCTGAGTTCGAGGTTGCTGGTCACGTCTGGTGCTTTACTCAACCCCTGGTCCTCTCTGCACAATCGTCGCCGTGTGCGTGTGGCATCGCAGCAGGGCTTTCTTGACCTGGCCGAAGGCCGCTGGGCGCGTGCGCTGCGTCACCTGAAACAGGCGGCAAACCATTCGCCGCAGCCGTTGAGTTATTACCTGGGTGCTGCGCGTGCAGCGCACCAGCTGGGTCAACACGAAGACAGTGACGACCTGCTGGAACAGGCCCTCAATCGTCAGCCGCAAGCGGAGCTGGCGATTGCCTTGCAGCATGCTGAGCTACAACTGGCGCGCGGCCAGACTGCTGAGGCGCTGGAGACCTTGCAGGTCATGCGCTCGCGCCACCCGCACCACCACCTCGTGCTGCGCCAGCTGCAGCAGCTTTATCTGCAGTCTGAAGATTGGTCGGCCCTGCTTGGCCTGTTGCCGGATCTGCGTAAGGAAAAAATCCTCGGCAATGCCGAATTGAGCGAACTGGAACGCCAGGCTTGGCGCGGGCGCTTGTTGCAGGCGGGGCAGCAGGTAGACGGCGACGCGCAAGCGGCCCTAGGGGTGTTGCAACAGGCCTGGCAAGCCATGCCGGCAGCACAGCATAAGCAGCCCGAATTGGTGGCGGTGTATGCCGAGCAACTGCGCCAACTGGGCGCCGAAGCTGAGGCGGAAGAGCTGCTGCGGCATTTCCTCAAACAGCATTACGACACGGCCCTGGTGCGTTTGTACGGCTTGCTGCGTGGGGCGGACCTGGGGCGGCAGTTACAGGCGGCCGAAGGCTGGCTGAAGCAGCACCCTGACGATGCCGGCTTGCTGTTGACGTTGGGGCGACTATGCCTGCACAGCCAACTGTGGGGTAAGGCCCAGGATTACCTGGAAAGCAGCCTGACCTTCCAGCGTCATCCGGAAACCTGCACCGAGCTGGCCCGTCTGCAAGCGCAGTTGGGTGACCTGGAGCGCAGTAACAGCCTGTATCAAGAAGGTCTGAATCTGCTCGATTCACGGTTGTGCGCGCCGGCTTTACCGGCAACCACCTGAACTAAGCGTTTTGCGAGGTGCTTATGCGAGCCTTGTTGATGGGATGCCTGGCGGCGTTACTGCTCGGTTGTGCGGGGCCCCAGGTAAGCGACTATGCCCATGAGCAGCCCAGCCTGGAGTTGAGTGATTACTTCAACGGTGAGTTGCAGGCCTGGGGCATGTTTCAGAACCGTTCTGGGGGGGTGGTTAAGCGTTTCCACGTCGCCATGACCGGTACTTGGCAAGGCGATGTTGGCGTGCTCGATGAGCGCTTCACCTACAGCGATGGCAGCACCGAACGGCGCGTCTGGACCCTGAAGAAACAGGTCGATGGCAGTTGGCGTGGCACTGCCGATGATGTGGTGGGCGAGGCTATCGGTCACGTTGCTGGTAACGCCCTAAATTGGCGTTACCAGCTGCGCCTGAAGGTTGATGACTCGACCTATGTCGTTGATTTTGATGATTGGATGTACCTGATAGACGGTCAGGTTATGCTCAACCGGGCGCGTATGTCCAAGTGGGGCATTGATCTTGGCCAGGTTACCCTGAGCTTTTATAAGCCCGCGGTGGTTGAGGGTACTCAGTAATTGCCGGTTAAACGCTTGTATGAAATTATCTCCGGAGCTGCCTTGAAGGCTTAGGCCTGCGGGAATAGTCTGGCTGCAGCACTGCCGGAAAGTTGCCGCTTCACGGCTGTCTTCCCCGACCCTGCACGAACTGACAAAAAACTGTCTCGATGCAGGCGAACAACACTAATAGCAATAGGGAAGTAGAGGTCATCATGCTCGAGAGTTGTCAGAACGCCCAAGAACGCTGGGGTGGGGTTCACCTGCTGATTGATCGCTGGCTGCAAGAGCGCAAGGAACTGGTGGAGGCATACGCGGCCATCGACAGTTCAGCGCAAGCGCCAAAGGCCAAGACGCTGCTGAACTTCTGCGAAATCCTGGTCGACTATGTGTCGGCGGGTCACTTCGAGGTCTATGAGCAATTGACCAGCGAAGCCAAAGCATTTGGTGATCAGCGCGGGCTTGAATTAGCCAAGCAAATCTACCCGCGTATCGAGGTCATTACCGAAGTTGCGCTGGCGTTTAATGACCGCTGCGACACGGGCGACTGCGCTGATTCAGCATCGCTGCTTGATGAGCTGAAACGCCTGGGTCAGCTCCTGCATGAGCGTTTCGAGTTGGAGGACTGCCTGATTGAAGTCCTGCACAACGCCCACCAGGAACAGGCCGCGCCAGCGCTCTGACTCGCTACTCCTTGGTGTCGAGCAATTCCAGTTCGAACACCAGGGGTGCGTAGGGGGGGATCAGATCCCCTGCACCCTCTTCGCCATACGCCTGGGCCGAGGGAATCACCAAACGCCACTGCGCGCCCACCGGCATCTCCTGCACGGCGCTGCGCCATCCGGCGATTACGCTATCCAAGCGAAACCACTGCGCAGTCTGGCTTTCGTCAAACTGGCTGCCATCGGCCAAAAAACCGATATAGCGCACTTGAATACGGTCTTTCGGGCCCGGTTTGCGACCGCTGCCCGCGCGCAGTTCCTGCATCAGCACACCATCCTGCAGCACGCGCACGCCTGCTTTGGCTTTCTCCCTGGCGAGAAAGCGGCGCTCGGCGGCCTTGGCTTTTTCGACGCGTTCCGGCGCTGCGCTCAGATGCGTTTCATGCTCAGCCAGCAGGCTTTCGATGCGCTTGGCGTCCAGTGCCAGCGGCTCGTCGTGGTAGGCCTGGCGCAGCCCGTCGAGCAGGGCCTGCAGCTGTAAATCAGGCACCTCATCGCGCAGCCGCTCGCCGAGTTTGACCCCCAGGCTGTAGGCGAGATCATGGTCGTAATTATCTGCTTGAGCCCAGGGCGTGAGCAGGCAGATCAGAAGCAGGGTAAAGCGTGACATGGCGGTTCTCCGGCCGAAGGTGCACCGATTATGCCTGCCAAGTGCGCCACCTCAATGCACGAGGTGGCAAGGCAGGCGAGAGGAGGTCTAGTATGACGTCATCTCATCCGCCAGGAGGCGCGTCATGTCGGCTAAAAAGAACGCAAAGAAGAACTCAGTGAGTACCCCACTGCACTTGCTGCAGCAGCTTTCCAGTAGCCTGCTTGAGCATCTTGAGGACGCGTGCACGCGTGCCTTGGTTGATGCTGAGAAGTTGCTCGCCAAGCTGGAAAAGCAGCGCGGCAAAGCTCAGGAAAAACTGCATAAAGCACGCAGCAAAATGCAGGACGCCGCCGTTGCGGGTAAAGCCAAGGCCCAGGCCAAAGCAAAAGACGCTGTGTCTGAGTTGGAGCAACTGCTCGATACCTTGAAAGACCGTCAAAGCGAAACCCGCAGCTATATTGCCGAGCTTAAGCGTGACGCTCAGGAAAGCCTGAAACTGGCTCAGGGCGTCGGTAAGGTCAAAGAAGCCGCGAACAAGGCGTTGGATAGCCGCACTGCCAAGGCGGCGATGGTCAAGCCTGCGGCCAAGCCAGTGGCCCGCAAAGCCCCGGCAAAAGCGCCCGCCAGCAAGCCTGCGACAAGCACTGCCAAGGTTCCGGCGAAGCCAGCGGCTAAAGCCCCTGCGGTAGCAAAGCCTGTGGCGAAAGCGCCGGCCAAGCCAGTTGCCGCTAAGGCGCCCGCGAAACCAGCCGCCAAGGCGCCTGCTAAGGCACCGGCCAAAGCACCCGCTGCAGCCAAGCCAGCGGCAAAACCGCCAGTCAAGACGCCGGCAGTTGCCAGCAGCGCCAAGCCTGCCGCGAGCAGGGCGACTGCCGCTAAGCCTGCCTTTAAAAAAGCTCCAGCAGCTAAGCCCGCCAGTAAGCCTGTAGCTGCCAAGGTCGAAGCGCCTGTTACAGCCGCTGACAGCGCCGCGCCTGGCGCCGTTTAGTCCGTGAGTTGAGCCGCCGCGGTGCGTAGCCTGTGCAGCGCATCGTGGTCGGCCGCATCACCCGTCAGGCGTTCCAGCCATTCTGCGGGCGCTATTGCGGCGTCGTTTCGCCAGTTCTGAATCTGCGCTGCCAGACGTTCCAGCAGCTCTCGCTCAGCCTCTAACTCAAGCCATTTCACCTGTTCGCGCAGGTGCGCCAAGGGCTTATCGCGTTGAGCCTGCTCGCGCCAGGCTTGCCGTACCTGTCGCAGGGGTTCGATTACCTGCTGCTGCCAAGGCTGCGCAAGGCCATGCAGGGCATTGATGCGTGCTTGGTTGCAGGTCACCTGATGACGCTCCAGCCAGGCGGCGCACAGCAGCAGGCAGACGTCAGCCCCTTGCGCTTGTAATTGCAGGCAGGCGGCTTCGACGCCGGGGCGTTGATAGAGTGCTTCGGCGAATCGCCACAGATCAGTGGACATGGTGCTTTCCGGATTTCTCAAGGGGGACTCTGGTAGACTCCGCCGCCATTATGATCCGACTCCAGAACCTGACTTTACAGCGTGGCCCTCAGCGTTTGCTAGAAGACGCCGAGATGACCCTGCACCCCGGCCACAAAGCCGGCCTGATCGGCGCCAATGGCGCCGGCAAATCCAGCCTGTTTGCCCTGTTTCGTGGCGAGCTGAGTGCGGACGCGGGCGACTGCCTGATTCCCGCCGATTGGCGAGTGGCCCACATGCGCCAGGAGATCGACGCAGTCGAGCGCCAGGCGGTGGACTATGTGCTTGATGGTGACGTGCAGTTGCGTCGGGTGCAGGCCGAATTGGCCATCGCCGAAGCCGCGCATGACGGCGCTGCGGTGGCGCGCTTGCACATCGAGCTGGACACCCTCGACGGCTACACCGCCGATGCCCGTGCGCGCAAGTTGCTTGCCGGCCTGGGTTTCGACAGCGCGCAGATGGACCGGCGCGTCGGCGACTTCTCCGGCGGTTGGCGTATGCGCCTGAATCTGGCGCAGGCGCTGATGTGCCCGTCCGACCTGCTGCTGCTCGACGAGCCCACCAACCACCTCGATCTGGATGCGATTCTCTGGCTGGAAAGCTGGTTGAAGGGCTATCCCGGCACGTTGCTGTTGATTTCTCACGACCGTGACTTCCTCGATGCGGTGGTCGATCACGTGGCCCACCTCGATCAGCAGAAGCTGACCCTGTATCGCGGCGGTTATTCGGCCTTCGAGCGCACTCGGGCCGAACGCCTGGCGCAGCAGCAGCAAGCGTACGAGAAGCAGCAAGTGCAGCGTGCGCACATGGAAAAATACATCGCTCGCTTCAAGGCGCAAGCCACTAAAGCCCGTCAGGCGCAGAGCCGGATCAAGGCGCTGGAGCGCATGGAAGAGCTGTCGGCCGCGCATGTCGACTCGCCCTTTGATTTCAGCTTCCGCGAGGCGGACAAGATTTCCAGCCCGCTGCTGAACCTTAGCGAAGGCCGCCTCGGTTATGGCGACAAGGTGGTACTGGAAAAGGTCAAACTGAGCTTGGTTCCCGGCGCGCGCTTGGGCCTGCTCGGGCCGAACGGCGCGGGTAAGTCGACCCTGATCAAGAACCTGTCGAACGAGTTGCAACCCATCAGCGGTCACCTGCAGCGCGGCGAGAACCTGGTGGTTGGCTACTTTGCCCAACACCAGCTCGATGCCCTAGATGACAAGGCCAGCCCATTGCTGCACTTCCAGCGCCTGGCACCGACCGAGCGTGAGCAGACCCTGCGCGATTTCCTCGGTGGTTTTGACTTCCGTGGCCCGCGTTGTGACGAGCCGGTGCTGAATTTCTCCGGCGGTGAAAAAGCCCGTCTGGCCTTGGCGTTGATTGCCTGGGGCAAGCCCAACCTGCTGCTGCTCGACGAACCCACCAACCACCTTGACCTGGAGATGCGCCTGGCGTTGACCATGGCGCTGCAGGAATTCAGCGGTGCCGTAGTGGTGGTGTCCCACGACCGGCACTTGCTGAAAAGCACCACCGATGAGTTTCTGCTGGTCGCCGATGGTCAGGTTCAGCCCTTCGATGGTGATCTGGAAGACTACGCGCGTTGGCTGGTGGATTACCGCACGCGGCAGGCACCGACCAGCAGCGGCGAGATCAATCCGGATAAAGCCGACAAGCGTGTGCAGCGACAGGCCGCAGCCGCTTTGCGTCAGCAACTGGCGCCGCACAAGCGTGAAGCCGACAAGCTGGAGAAAGAGCTGGGCCAGCTGCATGAAAAGCTGGCTGCCGTGGAAGCTCGTTTGGCTGACAGCGATATCTACGAAACCGCGCAGAAGGACGCATTGCGTGATGCCCTGGCCGAGCAGGCTAAGCTGAAAAGCCGCGAAGCCGATCTGGAGGATCGTTGGATGTCTGCACTGGAAACCCTCGAAGCCTTGCAGGCTGAGCTGGAAGCGGCCAGTTGAACATCACCCTGCCTACCCTTGAATGGCTGATGACCTGGCGCGAACCGCTGGTCAGAACTGGCCAGGTGATCTTGATCCTGCTGCTGGCCTGGGTGTTTCAGCGCATCTTCACTCGCGGTATCACCCGTCTCGGCAACCGTTATCCGCAGCTACCGGCCGAGCTACTGATGCCGTTGCGCGGTTTGCTGCGCTGGTTGATTCTCGGCAGTGCCTTTATGTTGGTGCTGGAGCGTTTGGGCGTTTCCGCTCAGGTGCTGTGGACGGCCCTCACGGGGTTTGCCGCCGTGGCGGCGATTGCCTTTTTCGCCATCTGGAGCGTGTTGTCCAACATGTTCTGCGCGCTGCTGATTTTCGCCATGGGGCCGTTCCGCCTGGGTGATTGTGTCGAGGTGCTGGAAAGTGCCGACAAACCCGGCGTGCGTGGGCGCGTGGTAGCGATCAACCTGTTCTACACCACCCTGGAAGACCTCAGCGGTGATGCGCCCGGCGCCTGGGTGCAGATTCCCAATAGCCTGTTTTTCCAAAAAGCCGTGCGCCGCTGGCGTAATGGTCAACTCCCCCCTGAGCGTACCTCCGAGATCTGATTCCTATGGAATGGCTGAGCAACCCTGAAATTTGGGTCGCGTTTCTGACCCTGACTGCCCTGGAAATTGTCCTCGGCATCGACAACATCATCTTTATCTCGATCCTGGTCAGCCGCCTGCCCAAGCATCAGCAACCCAAGGCGCGCTTCTTTGGCCTGGCGCTGGCCATGGGCACGCGCATTTTGCTGCTGCTGTCGATCAGCTGGGTGATGCGCCTGACGGCCGACCTGTTCCATGTGTTCGATCAAGGCTTCTCCGGGCGTGATCTGATCCTGCTCTTCGGTGGTCTGTTCCTGTTGTGGAAGAGCACCGCCGAGATCTTCCACAGCCTGGAAGGCGAAGAGGAAGCCCAGACCGTCGGCGGCAAGACCTATGGCTTTATGGGCATCATCGTGCAGATAGCCATCATCGATATCGTCTTTTCGCTCGACTCGGTAATCACTGCTGTCGGCCTGGTCGATAACGTGCCCGTCATGGTCGCGGCCATCATCATCTCGGTGATCGTGATGATGCTCTCGGCAGGCACCATCAGCGACTTTATCGACAAGCACCCGAGCCTGAAAATACTCGCCCTGTCGTTCCTCATCGTGGTCGGTACTGTGCTGGTTGCTGAAGCCTTCGGCGTGCATGTGCCTAAGGGTTATGTGTACTTCGCCATGGCCTTCTCGCTGGCGGTGGAAGCCGTCAATATCCGCATGCGTGTGGCCCGTGCCCGCGCGCGCAAGGAAGAAGGGTTGGATCCAGTGCAGCTGCGTAAAGGTTCGCCGGACTGATTCACTGGCTGTGCGAGTTACACAACAAGGGGTAGGCTGCATGGCTTACCCCTTTTTTATTGTTCCGTTTGAGGTGTGTGCGATGGTATTGGAAACCTGGCTTGCGTTCTTTGTTGCCTGTTGGATCATCAGCCTGTCGCCAGGCGCCGGGGCGATTGCTTCGATGTCGGCCGGTTTGCAGTATGGCTTCTGGCGGGGCTACTGGAATGCTCTAGGTTTGCAGCTGGGCTTGGCGTTGCAGATCGCTATTGTGGCGGCTGGGGTCGGGGCGGTCTTGGCAGCGTCGGAGTTGGCCTTCAGTCTGATCAAGTGGTTTGGCGTGGCGTACCTGGTGTACCTCGGCTATCGCCAGTGGCAGGCCTTGCCCAGTGATATGACGGCGCAAACCGAGCGTCCCATCGGGCGGCCGCTGAGCTTGGTGTTGCGCGGTTTTCTGGTCAATTTCGGTAACCCCAAGGCGATCGTTTTTATACTCGCGGTGTTGCCGCAATTCATCAATCCACAGGCACCGTTGTTGATCCAGTACCTGCTGATAGGCGTGACCATGATCTGCGTTGATCTGATCGTTATGGCTGGCTACACCGGCCTGGCGGCGCGGGTGTTGCGTGCGCTGCGTTCGCCACGCCAACAGCAACTGATGAACCGCACCTTCGGCGCGCTGTTTATTGGTGCGGCGGCCTTGCTGGCCAGTGTGCGCCGCGCGCCGATCTGATCTAAGCGGGTTTAGCTACCAGGGAATCGGCTGGCCGTCCCAGCCCCAGAAGCTGCCGGTCTGCGCCGGGCCGTGTTGCTCAACCTGCGCCAGCAGGCATTCGGCGGCGTAGCTTGGGGTGAACAGTTGGTCGGCCGGCACATTGGCCTGAAAGGGTTTCGACAGCTCAGTGTCGGTGGTGCCGGGGTGCAGGCTGAGTACGCAGCTGTTGGGATTCAGGCGGCTGAGCTCAATGCTGGCGGTGTGCAGCAACTGGTTGAGTGCGGCCTTGCTGGCGCGGTAGCTGTACCAGCCGCCGAGGCGGTTGTCGCCAATTGAGCCAACCCGTGCCGACAGCGCCGCGACCGTGCACGGGTGCTTGCCGCGTAACAACGGCAGCAGATGCTTGAGCAGCAAGATCGGCGCGAAGCTGTTGCGTGCAAAGGTGGTTAGCAGCCCCTCAAGGTTGAGTTGGGCCAGCCCTTTTTCAGCTCTTGCGGCGCCGTCCTGTAGCACTCCGACCGTGCACAGCAGCAGGTGCAGGCGCGGTATGGCCGCGCGCAGCTGTGTGGCCAATTCACTTAGGGCCTGTTCATCGCATACATCGACATCCAGGCAGTGCAGGCGCGTGCCATGTTCTAGGGCCAGTGCCTTCAGTTCAGGAGCTTGGCTGGCTTGGCGGGCAACCGCCCAAACACCGGCTATATCTGCGCGGGCCAATAGCTGCGTGGTCAGTGCCAGGCCGATACCACGGCTGGCGCCACAGACCAGTGCATAGGCCGGTTCGTCGAGGCGTTGCGAAAAACTCATCGGAGCACTCCTGCGTGATTGCGACAATCCGTCGCAGGTCTTGGTCGATCAGAGGTTGAGGAAAGTCAGTATGAGGATGACAATGGTATTGTCATTCATTCGTATTTGGATCCTATCCTCTATGACTTCCGTATTGCGTTTCTGCAGCTGGTTGCTGGTGCCCGTGTTGGCGCTGTGCAGCCTGGCTGTTATGGCCGAGCCTATTGAGGGCGCGGCGCAAGCTTTGCATTTGTTGGGTTACCTGGGGGCTGACTACCCAGCCACCGTGTCCAATGGACAAGTTGTCGACTCCGGCGAATACCGCGAGCAGCTGGAATTTCTTACTGTACTGCAAGGCTTGATCGTTGCGCTGCCGGCGCGTGACGAGCAGGCCGAACTGCAGCAGGGCGTGGCCAGTCTGCGCACGGGTATCGAGCAGCGTGTCGAGGGCAACCAGGTCGCCCTGAAGGCCCGTGAACTGGCCGCGACGCTGGCCACGGCCTATGGCGTCAGCCAGGCTCCGGCCATCACGCCCAACCCCAGCCGTGGCGCGCCGTTGTTCGCCCAGCACTGTAGCGTTTGCCATGGTGCCAGCGGTGCCGGCGATGGGCCGGCCGGCCTTGGTTTGGAGCCGCCACCGTCTAACCTGCGCGACCTGACGCGGCTGGACAGGTTAAGCCTGTATGACCTGTACAACACCGTCGGTCTGGGTATCGACGGCACCGATATGGCGGCCTTTGCTGATCAGCTGGATGAGCGCCAGCGTTGGGACCTGGCGAGTTATATCGCCGGGTTTAGCGCCACTTCAACTGCCCAGGGTGAGCCGTTCAGCCTGACTGCGTTGTCGGGTATGACCCCTGCCGAAGTCAGCGCTGAGCAAGGTGAGGCGGCTGCTGCACGGTTCCGCGCTCAACGTGCGCAGCCGCCGGCGCAACAACGCGGCCCGCAGCAGTTGATTGGGCATACCCAGGCGATGCTTGAGCGCAGCCTTAGCGCCTACCGCGACGGCGATCACGAGCAGGCCTATGACCTTTCTGTCGCGGCTTATCTGGAAGGCTTCGAGCTGGTCGAGGGGGCGTTGAACAACCTCGATCCGGCGCAGCGCAAAACCACCGAGCGCGCCCTAATGGCTTACCGGCAGGCGCTGCAAGACGGCTTGTCGGTGCCTCAGGCGGCGCAACGTCTGGAGCAGGCCAAGACCGAGCTGGCCACTTCCGCGGCATTGCTCGACAGCGATGGTTTGTCGGATTCGCTGAGCTTCTTCTCCAGCTTGCTGATCCTGCTGCGCGAAGGGTTGGAGGCGATTCTGGTGTTGGCGGCGATTCTCGCCTTCCTGCGTAACACCGGGCAGCAGCAGGCGGTGCGCAGTGTGCACGTCGGTTGGGGCTTGGCCCTGCTGGCCGGGGTGGCCACCTGGGCGCTGGCGGCGTACCTGATAGATGTCAGCGGCGCTCAGCGCGAGGTGCTTGAGGGCGTTACCGCGCTGTTTGCCAGTGTCATGGTGCTCTGGCTGGGCGTGTGGATGCATGACCGCCGGCATGCCGCGGCGTGGCAGGATTACATCAAGAGCAGTCTGGTCGGTGGTGGTGGCCGTTTCGGCTTTGCCGTACTGGCGTTCTTCTCGGTGTACCGCGAGCTGTTTGAAGTCATCCTGTTCTACGAAACCCTCTGGCTGCAGGCCGGCCCGCAGGGGCATGGCATGGTCCTGGCGGGTGCCGCTGCCGCTCTGGCGCTGCTGCTTGGCTTGGCCTGGGTGATTCTGCGCGGTTCACGCAAGCTACCGCTGGCGACCTTCTTCGGCGCTAACGCGGTGCTATTGTGCGTGCTCTCGGTGGTGTTTGCCGGTCACGGTGTGGCGGCCTTGCAAGAAGCCGGCGTGCTGAACACGCACCCCGTGGCCTTCTTCGAATTCGACTGGCTGGGTATTCATGCGGATGCTTACGGCCTCGCGGCCCAGGCCGTCGCGTTGGCGGCCATTGCGCTGTTTTATGGGCGTAGCTGGTTGGGCGAGCAGCGTCGGCTAGCGGTCTAAGCGCCAAGCGGTTGCCGGCATGGCTTACCATGTCGGCTTGCCTGCAAAGAGTAATGTGCCATGCGCGTATGGATTGATGCCGATGCCTGCCCCAAGGCGGCCAAGGATCAGGTGGTGAAGTTCGCCCTGAAGCGACGCTTCGAGGTGTTATTGGTGGCCGGTCAGGCTCAGGTTAAGCCGGCCTACAGCTGTGTGCGGCTGATCGTGGTACCCAGTGGCCCGGATGCCGCCGATGATTACCTGGTGGAACATGCCGTGCCCGGTGAGCTGGTGATTTGCAGCGATGTACCGTTGGCTGATCGCCTGGTGAAAAAGGGCGTGGCGGTGCTTGACCCGCGCGGCCGTGAGTTTGATGAGCGCAACATGGGCGACAAACTGGCGGTGCGTAACTTGTTCACCGAGCTGCGTGAGTCGGGCCAAGTCGGTGGCGGGCAGCCGCCTTATGGCGAGCGCGACAAGCAGGCCTTTGCCAATTCACTGGACCGCATCCTCACGCGCATGCAGCGTCAGGCCTGACGCCTATCCGCACAGATAGGTGCCGGTGCCGACCGCCACCAGGGTGCCGTCATCGCTGTGCAATTCGCTGCGCACCACCGCTACCTTGTTGCCGCTGCGCAGCAGTACGGCGGTGGCCGTAAAGCGCTGGCCGCGCCCGGGGCGCAGGTAATCGATACGCAGGTCGATGGTGCCGAGTTTGGACAGCCGCGTCATGCGTTCGGCGCTGGACAGGTGCTGGTGTTTGTCGAAGGCGCCAATCAGGGCCATGGCGCCGCCCGCGACATCCAGCAGTGAGGAAATCACCCCGCCATGCAGAATGCCGTGGACGAAGTTACCGATCAGCTCGGGCTTCATCGGCAGGTGCATGGTGACGCGCTGGCTGCTCAACTCATCCAGCTCGATGCCGAGCATCTGGTTGAAGGGAATACGCTGGAAGAACTGACTGACCGCTTGTTGCAGCTCGGCGTTCAGCTCGAAAGGTGGGTTGCTCATGGAGATCGTGCCTGGACGAAGGGACGATCAACCTGCCGCACTGTGGCTGATCTGGCCAGTGGCGCGGCGGGTGTGCCGCGCGCATTGGCGGGATTGGCCTTGGATTGCTTAAACCGGGTGGCTGAGCTCCAGCACCCGATCCACCAGCTTGTTGATGCCCGAGGCGGCTTCGCTGATTGATTGGGCAACCATATAAGCCGGCGTCGTCACCAGCTTGCGCTCGGCATCTTCAACAATTTCGCTGACATCGCACTCGTGATGCTCAGCACCCATCTGCACCAATGTTGCGGAGGTTTCATGATCGTTGCCGATGGTGCAGATCACGCCGCTACCAAATATTTTTGCCGCCAGCGCCGGGGCAATGCACATCAGTCCGACCGGCTTACCAGCTTTGACGAAGGCCTGGGTGGCGCTCAGTACATCCGGCTGCACCGTGCAGTTGGCGCCGCTGATGGCAAAGTCAGAGAGGTTTTTCGCCACGCCAAAGCCGCCCGGCATGATCAGCGCGTCGAAGTCACCGACATGCAGCTCCTTAACGTCCTTGATCTTGCCGCGCGCAATACGCGCCGACTCCACCAGCACGTTGCGGGTTTCGTCCATTTCATCGCCGCTGTAGTGGTCGACCACATGCAGTTGCGCCACGTTGGGGGCAAAGCATTGCACCTTGGCGCCGCGCTGATCGAGGCGTAGCAGGGTGATCACGCTTTCGTGGATTTCCGCGCCATCGTAGACACCACAGCCGGAAAGAATCACCGCGACGTTTTTGTTCATCAAGTTCTCCTGAGTTGCCAGCTGCACTGGGCTGAGTTGTGATTTGTCGGCGCCTGAACACGCTTGTCGCCATCTGCTACCTAGTTTGGCATGGTGTGCTGCAAGAGGCGTGCACCACTGGGCTAAGATTTATGCAGCCATCCTAGCTGTTAGCCCCATGCAGCGATATGGCGCTTCTTTGCAAATGGTGACGCCATGAATTACATCCTCTACGCCGTACCGTTTTTCTTTGGGTTGATCGCGCTGGAGTTGCTGCTCGACCGTTGGCGCGGCCTCAGCACTTACCGGTTTTCCGATGCCATCAACAGCCTCAGCGCTGGCGTGCTGTCGACCACTGTGGGCCTGTTGACCAAGGCCGTTGGTGTATTCGCCTACACAGTGGCCTGGCAGCACGTGGCGCTGTTTGAGTTATCAGCCAGTAGCCTGTGGGTCTGGCTGTTCGCCTTCGTTTTCTACGACTTCTGTTATTACTGGAACCACCGCTTGGGCCATGAGCGCAACGTGCTGTGGGCGGCGCACTCGGTGCATCACCAGAGTGAGGAATACAACCTCTCCACTGCGCTACGGCAGACCAGCAGCGGGTTTCTCTTCGGCTGGATCTTCTACCTGCCGATGGCCGTGGCCGGTGTGCCGCCGCTGGTGTTTTTGACGGCGGCGGCGCTGAACCTGCTTTATCAGTTCTGGGTGCATACCCGGCATATCCCTAAGCTGGGCTGGTACGAGTGGCTGTTTATCACGCCGTCCAACCACCGTGTGCACCATGCGCAGAATGCTGTGTATATGGATCGCAACTACGGCGGCGTGTTCATTGTCTGGGATCGCCTGTTCGGCACCTTTCAGGAGGAGTTGGATGACCAGCCGGTGGTGTTCGGCGTAACCACGCCGCTGGCCAGTTGGAATCCGCTGTGGGCCAATGTGCAGTTCTATGTGGCGCTGTGGCGTGATGCCGTGCGCGCCGAGTCCTGGTGGGACAAGTTGCGCATCTGGTTTATGCGCACGGGCTGGCGGCCAGCGGATGTCGCGGCGAAATACCCGCAACACAAGGCAGATTTGAGCCAGTTCGTTAAGTTCGATGTGCCGCTGAGCTTGGCGCAGAAGTGCTATGCCGCTGTGCAATTCAGCCTCTATGTGCTCGGCGGCACGCTGTTGCTGGGCCTGGGTAACGATCTAAGCCTGGCGCAGATGCTCTTGGGCGTGGCCTGGATGGCTGTCGGCTTGTATGTGCTTGGGGTCTGGCTGGAGAACCGCCCCAGTGCCAAGCGGCTGGAAGTGCTGCGGTTGCTGCTAAACCTGCCGGCGGCCTGGCTTTCTGTGCAGCTGGAGTTGCTGGCCAGTCAGCCGCTGCTCTGGGCGCTGCTGTTGGGCTACAGCCTGCTTAGCCTGGGTGCGCTGTTCTGGACGCCACGTGGGGAGAACGCAGTGCCTGCCTAATGTGCTAACGGCCAGGCCCCACAACGGTGGACAGGCGCAGGCTTGCTCCACCGTTGTCGTTTCAGGCGTTTAAGCGGCGGCTGACTCTGTCCAGTTCGGCATATTCTCGTCATGCTCCAAGGGTTATGCTGGCTGGGCTTGCGGCAAGCGGTCGCAGCGCTGTCGTGCGTTGTCATACTTTGGTCATAATGGCCGCTTATAACTGTCACACTTGCCCGTCGCTACGGGCTTTGGAGTCTGTCGTGAGCTTTACCCCCGCCAATCGCCTGTTTCCCGCCACTCGCCTGCGTCGCAATCGCCGTGACGATTTCTCCCGGCGCCTGGTGCGTGAAAACCGCCTGAGTGTTGATGACCTGATTCTGCCGGTGTTCGTCCTCGACGGCGAAAACCGCCGCGAAGCGATTGCCTCGATGCCGGGTGTTGAGCGCTTGTCCATCGACCTGCTGCTCAAAGAAGCTGAGCACTGGGTGGCCTTGGGGATTCCGGCATTGGCGCTGTTCCCGGTGACGCCGCTGGAGAAGAAATCTCTGCTCGGTGAAGAAGCCTGGAACCCGGACGGCATTGCCCAGCGCGCGATCCGTGCCCTGCGCGCCAAGTTCCCTGAACTGGGGGTGATCAGCGATGTGGCCCTGGACCCATTCACCACCCACGGTCAGGACGGCATTCTCGACGCCGATGGCTACGTGCAGAACGACATCACCGTCGATGCCTTGGTCAAGCAGGCGCTGTCGCATGCGGACGCCGGTGCCCAGGTGGTTGCCCCTTCGGACATGATGGACGGCCGTGTGCAGGCGATCCGCGAGGCGCTGGAGTTGGCTGATCATTCCAATGTGCGCATCATGGCCTACTCGGCCAAGTACGCCAGCGCCTACTACGGGCCGTTCCGCGATGCGGTGGGTTCGGCGGCGAACCTGGGTAAGGCGAACAAGGCCAGCTACCAGATGGACCCCGCCAATAGCGATGAAGCGCTGCACGAAGTGGCAGCAGATCTGGCCGAAGGCGCGGACATGGTCATGGTCAAGCCGGGCATGCCCTACCTGGACATTCTTTGCCGGGTCAAAGCGGAATTCAAAGTGCCGACCTTTGTCTATCAGGTCAGCGGTGAGTACGCCATGCATATGGCGGCTATCCAGAATGGCTGGTTGAGCGAGGCGGTGATTCTCGAGTCACTGACCGCCTTCAAGCGTGCGGGTGCTGATGGCATCCTGACTTATTTCGCCGTGCGCGCGGCAGAACTACTGAAACAGGGGCACTAGCCCCTCCAGGACTTTTCAATGAACACCGAAGGACTCAGTACCCCTGAATTGCAAGACGCCCAGCCGGTCGTCGACGAGGTTGTAGCCGTGGAACCCCCTGTGATCGAAGCCCCCGCGCCCGTCGCACCTGCGCCCGTGGTGATCCACAACCTGGATGACAGCAGCCTGTATATCCACCGCGAGCTTTCACAACTGCAATTCAATATCCGCGTGCTGGAACAGGCGCTGGATGAGTCCTACCCGTTGCTGGAGCGGCTGAAGTTCCTGCTTATCTTCTCCAGCAACCTCGACGAGTTCTTTGAGATTCGTGTGGCCGGCCTGAAGAAGCAGATCAACTTCGCCCGCGAACAGGCTGGCGCCGATGGCTTGCAACCGCATCAGGCGCTGGCGCGGATTGCCGAGTTGGTACACGAGCAGGTTGAGCGCCAATACGCCATTCTCAACGACAACCTGTTCCCGGCACTGGCCAAGCACAACGTCAACTTTATCCGTCGACGTTTCTGGAATGCCAAGCTCAAAGCCTGGGTTCGCCGCTATTTCCGCGACGAGATCGCGCCGATCATCACCCCGATCGGTCTCGACCCGACGCACCCGTTCCCGCTGCTGGTGAACAAGAGCCTGAACTTTATTGTCGAGCTGGAAGGCATCGACGCCTTCGGCCGCGACTCCGGTCTGGCGATCATTCCCGCGCCGCGTCTGCTGCCGCGCATCATCAAGGTGCCGGAGGATGTCGGCGGTCCGGGCGACAACTTCGTGTTCCTCTCCTCGATGATCCACGCCCACGCCGATGACCTGTTCCAGGGCATGAAGGTCAAGGGCTGCTACCAGTTCCGCCTGACCCGTAACGCCGACCTGTCGGTGGACACCGAAGACGTCGAAGACCTGGCCCGCGCCCTACGTGGTGAGCTGTTCAGCCGGCGTTATGGCGATGCGGTGCGCCTGGAGGTGGTCGACACCTGCCCACAGCCATTGCTCAACTACCTGCTCAAGCAGTTCAACCTGACGGAGGCCGAGTTGTACCGGGTCAATGGTCCGGTCAACCTGACGCGGCTGTTCAGTATCACCGGTCTGGAGAGCCATCCAGAGCTGCAATACACGCCATTCACTCCGGTGATCCCAAAATTACTGCAGAACGCTGAGAACATTTTCAGTGTGGTCAGCAAGCAGGACATTCTCCTGCTGCATCCGTTTGAGTCCTTTACCCCCGTGGTCGACCTGCTGCGTCAGGCGGCGAAAGACCCGCATGTGCTGGCCATCAAGCAGACCCTGTACCGCTCGGGGGCCAACTCGGAAATCGTCGATGCGCTGGTCGATGCCGCGCGTAACGGCAAGGAAGTCACCGCGGTGATCGAGTTGCGTGCACGCTTTGACGAGGAGTCCAACCTGGCGCTGGCCAGCCGCTTGCAGGCGGCCGGTGCGGTGGTGATCTACGGTGTGGTGGGCTTCAAGACCCACGCCAAGATGATGCTGATTCTGCGTCGTGAGAGCGGCGATATCGTCCGCTACGCGCACTTGGGCACCGGTAACTACCACGCCGGCAACGCCAAGTTGTACACCGACTACAGCCTGCTGACCGCTGATGTGGCGCTGTGTGAGGACGTCTCCAAGTTGTTCAGCCAGCTAATCGGCATGGGTAAGACGCTGCGCATGAAGAAGCTGCTGCATGCGCCGTTTACCTTGAAAAAGACCCTGCTCGACATGATCGCCCGCGAAACCGCCCAGGCTGCCGAAGGCAAGCCGGCGCACATCATGGCCAAGTTCAACTCGCTGACCGATGCCAAGATAATCCGCGCGCTGTACAAGGCCAGCCAGGCCGGGGTGAAGATTGAGCTGGTGGTGCGCGGCATGTGCTGCCTGCGCCCGGGCATTGCCGGGGTCTCGCACAATATTCAGGTGCGCTCGATTATTGGCCGCTTCCTCGAGCACACGCGGGTGTTCTACTTCCTCAATGGCGGCGAAGAGCAGATCTACCTGTCCAGCGCCGACTGGATGGAGCGCAACCTCGATAAGCGCGTCGAGACCTGCTTCCCAGTAGAAGGCAAGAAGTTGATTCTGCGGGTCAAGAAGGAGCTGGAAAGCTACCTGAGCGACAACACCCAGGCCTGGGTGCTGCAATCGGATGGGCGCTACCTGCGCTGCAGCCCGAGTGGCAACCAGAACCCGCGCAGCGCGCAGGCTGGTTTGCTGGAGAAGTTGACGGCGCCGCTGATCAGCGCCCGTTAAACCTGTGCGCAGGTGGCGCCGTGCTGGCGCCGCCTCAGCGTACGCTCAGTTCGACGCCAATACGCTTCAGCCACTCCGCTTCCTGGGTGAAATCGGCCTGGGTCAGCGGATTGTTTGCCAGCCAACCATCCGGGAATTGAATTTCCAGGCTCTGTTCACGAGCCTTGAGCTGCACCTCGGGCATTTCTTGGCTGCCGCGAATGTGGTGAAACAGGATGGCAAAGCGCAGCAGCACACACAGACGCATCAGCTTGATGCCCTCGGCACCGAAGTCGGCGAACTTATCCTTGGGGATATTGCGCCGATGACCGCGTACCAGCAGGGCAAGCATCTGTTGATCCTGGCGGGAAAAACCTGAAAGGTCTGAGTGCTCCACCAGGTAAGCGCCGTGCTTGTGGTACTGGTAGTGGGCAATATCCAGGCCCACCTCATGCACTTTGGCGGCCCAGCTGAGCAGCTCGCGGTGGCAGTCGTCTTGCAGTTGCCAGTCCTTGGCGACCTTGCCCAGCGCAGACAGCGCCTTGCTTTCAACCCGCGCCGCCTGCTCCAGGTCGACGTGGTAACGCTCCATCAGCGAGCTGAGCGTGCGTTCACGCACGTCTTCATGCTGATGCCGGCCCAGCAGGTCATACAGCACGCCTTCACGCAGCGCGCCTTCCGAGTGGCTCATGCGTTGGATATCACAGGCATCGAAGATTGCCTCGAGAATCGCCAGGCCGGCCGGGAAAATCCCGCGGCGATCGACCTTGATGCCGTCGAGATCGAGTTTTTCCGCATCGCCAATCTTGAACACTTTGCGTTTCAGCCAGGCCAGCCCTTCGGCATTGACCTCGCCCGAGCCAAGCCCGGCCGCTTGAATAGTCAGGCCGATGGCCTTGATGGTGCCGGAAGCACCCACTGCGTCTTCCCAACCGAGGCGACGCAGGGCGTGCTCGATGCCCATGATCTCCAGCCGAGCCGCGGTGTAAGCCTGGGCATAGCGAGCGGGAGTAATCTTGCCGTCCTTGAAGAAACGCTGGGTAAAGCTGACGCAGCCCATCTGCAGGCTTTCGCGCAGCATGGGTTCGAAGCGTTGGCCGATGATGAATTCGGTACTGCCGCCGCCAATATCGGCGACCAGGCGTTTACCGGGGTGTCGGCAATGCTGTGCGACACGCCGAGGTAGATTAGGCGGGCTTCTTCACGGCCGGATATGACTTCCACCGGGTGCCCGAGAATTTCTTCGGCGCGGCGGATAAACTCGCCACGGTTGCGCGCCTCGCGCAGGGCGTTGGTGCCCACTACACGCACCGCACCTTCTGGCAGGCTGGCGGTCAGCTGGGCGAAGCGGCGCAGGCAGTCGAGCCCACGCTGCATAGCCTCTTCGCTGAGCAGGCGCTGCTCGTCAATGCCGGCGGCCAGTTGGACCTTATCGCCGAGGCGTTCGAGGATGCGGATCTCGCCGTGATCGGCTTTGGCCAGCACCATATGGAAGCTGTTGGAGCCTAGGTCGATAGCTGCAATCAAAGGGAAAGACTCGGCAGGGGTATGCGGCATGGCAGAACCATCTCAGAGCGGAACCGTGTCATCGTGCCACGATAGCCTGGCCTCGCCAACGCATACTGATGTCGCAGGCGCCCGCCAACGCCGCTGTACGGCGATGCATGCAGCGCTGGCGCTGGGCTGACCGGTGGTCTGAATAAATTGCGTGGTAAAGGCCTGCGTGGTCGTTTTGGGGCTGCACCATAGAGAAGCTCAATTGCCGCCGCCTTCCTGTGTGGAGAAAGCCGGGCTATGATGTCGCCCATCTTTTGCTTCCGAACACGGAGACTTTCCATGAGCGAATTCATCACCAATGTCAGCGATGCCAGCTTCGACCAAGATGTCCTGCAGGCCGAAGGGCCGGTGCTGGTCGACTACTGGGCTGAGTGGTGCGGCCCGTGCAAAATGATAGCGCCGGTGCTCGATGAGATCGCCCAGACCTATCAGGGCAAGCTGAAAGTCTGCAAGCTGAACATCGATGAAAACCAGGACACCCCGCCGAAGTTTGGCGTGCGTGGCATCCCAACGCTGATGCTGTTCAAGAACGGCAATGTTGAAGCCACCAAAGTGGGCGCACTGTCCAAGTCGCAGCTGGCGGCGTTCCTCGATAGCAACATCTAAGTTGTACTGAGACGCCAACAAGCGCTAGAAGCCCCGCACATTGCGGGGCTTTTTTCTGCCTGGGCGCTGGACGTACGAATAAAACCGGTGTTACATTCGGCTTCGCTGTATTTCCTATGCAGCCCCCTGCAAGCCGTCGCCGACGCATTCCTATCCGAATCCTTCGATACATAAGCAGGCGATCAACTCGCCTTCTCTGCGGCGCTGGCTCCCAAGCTAAATAGCTTATTTCCCCTCCTTCATGAATTACGTCATTCCTATGAATCTGACCGAACTCAAGCAAAAGCCGATTACCGAACTGCTGGAACTCGCTGAACAACAGGGCCTGGATAACATGGCTCGTTCACGCAAGCAGGACGTGATTTTCTCCCTGTTGAAGAAACACGCTAAAAGCGGTGAGGAAATCTCCGGTGATGGCGTGCTGGAGATTCTCCAGGACGGTTTCGGCTTTCTCCGCTCTGCGGATGCCTCGTACCTCGCTGGCCCCGATGACATCTACGTCTCGCCGAGCCAGATCCGCCGCTTCAACTTGCGTACCGGCGATACCATCGTCGGCAAGATACGCCCGCCGAAAGAAGGCGAGCGTTACTTCGCGCTGCTCAAGGTTGACACGATCAACTACGACCGCCCGGAAAACGCCAAGAACAAGATTCTCTTCGAGAACCTGACGCCGCTGTTCCCGACCAAGCGTTTGGTCATGGAAGCCGGTAACGGCTCTACCGAAGACATCACCGGCCGGGTGATCGACCTCTGCGCCCCGATCGGTAAAGGCCAGCGTGGCCTGATCGTCGCACCGCCGAAAGCCGGTAAGACCATCATGCTGCAGAACATCGCGGCGAACATTGCGCGCAACAACCCCGAGTGCCACCTGATCGTTCTGCTGATCGACGAGCGCCCGGAAGAAGTGACCGAAATGCAGCGCACCGTGCGCGGCGAAGTGGTGGCCTCGACCTTCGATGAGCCACCAACCCGCCACGTGCAGGTGGCCGAAATGGTCATCGAAAAGGCCAAGCGCCTGGTTGAGCACAAGAAGGATGTAGTCATCCTGCTCGACTCCATCACCCGTCTGGCGCGTGCTTACAACACCGTGATCCCAAGCTCCGGCAAGGTGCTCACCGGTGGTGTCGATGCTCACGCCTTGGAGAAGCCGAAACGCTTCTTTGGCGCCGCGCGTAACATCGAAGAAGGCGGTTCGCTGACCATCATCGCCACCGCGCTGGTGGAAACCGGCTCGAAGATGGATGAAGTGATCTACGAAGAGTTCAAAGGCACCGGCAACATGGAGCTGCCGCTGGACCGTCGTATCGCCGAGAAGCGTGTGTTCCCTGCGATCAACATCAACCGCGCCGGTACCCGTCGCGAAGAGCTGTTGACCGCCGAGGACGAACTGCAGCGCATGTGGATTCTGCGCAAGCTGCTGCACCCGATGGATGAAATTGCCGCCATCGAGTTCCTCACCGACAAGTTGAAAGCGACTAAGACGAACGAAGAGTTCTTCCAGTCGATGAAGCGTAAGTAAGGCGTCTTTCGCCCTACAACAAAAGCCGGGTAAGCCCGGCTTTTGTGTCTCTGCATATTGGCTTTCCCTTCTGAAAGACCGAGTTCGGCGCTAAACTTTGCGCCCCTATTGCTCGGCTCGAAACGAGGCATTTGCATGCAGTATCGTGACCTGCGCGACTTTATTCGCGGCCTGGAACAGCGCGGTGAACTCAAGCGTATCCAGACACCCGTCTCTCCCGTGCTGGAGATGACGGAAATTTGCGACCGCACGTTGCGTAAAGGTGGGCCGGCGCTGCTGTTCGAGAATCCCACGGGCTTTGACGTGCCAGTGCTTGGTAACCTGTTCGGTACACCGAAGCGGGTCGCCCTGGGCATGGGCGCGGAAGAGGTCAGCGAGCTGCGTGAAATCGGCAAGCTGCTGGCGTTTTTGAAGGAGCCTGAGCCGCCGAAGGGTCTGAAGGATGCCTGGAGCAAGCTGCCGATTTTCCGCAAGGTACTGGCCATGGCGCCAAAAGTCGTTAAAGACGCGCCGTGCCAGGAAGTGATCGAAGAGGGTGATGACGTCGACCTCGGCAAGCTGCCTGTGCAGACCTGCTGGCCGGGCGATGTGGGGCCGCTGATCACCTGGGGCCTGACCATCACCAAAGGGCCTAACAAGGAACGACAGAACCTCGGCATTTACCGTCAGCAGGTGATTGGCCGCAACAAAGTGATTATGCGCTGGCTCAGCCACCGCGGCGGCGCACTGGATTTTCGCGACTGGTGCCAGAAATACCCGGATCGTCCCTACCCGGTTGCGGTGGCGCTGGGGGCTGATCCTGCGACCATTCTCGGCGCGGTCACACCGGTGCCGGATACCTTGTCTGAATATGCCTTTGCTGGCCTGTTGCGCGGCAACAGAACCGAGCTGGTGAAGTGTCGCGGCAGTGATCTGCAGGTTCCGGCCAGTGCCGAAATCGTCCTCGAGGGGGTGATTCACCCTGGTGAGATGGCCCCGGAAGGCCCTTACGGCGACCACACCGGCTATTACAACGAGGTGGACAGCTTCCCGGTGTTCACCGTTGAGCGCATCACGCGTAGGCAAAAGCCGATTTACCACAGCACCTACACCGGCCGGCCACCGGATGAGCCGGCGATTCTCGGCGTGGCGCTGAACGAAGTGTTTGTGCCGATTCTGCAGAAGCAGTACCCCGAGATCGTCGACTTCTACCTGCCGCCGGAGGGCTGTTCCTACCGCCTGGCGGTGGTCACCATCAAAAAGCAGTACCCCGGCCACGCCAAGCGGGTGATGCTCGGTGTGTGGAGCTTCCTGCGCCAGTTTATGTACACCAAGTTTGTCATCGTCACCGATGACGACATCAATGCGCGGGACTGGAACGATGTGATCTGGGCCATCACCACGCGCATGGACCCCAAGCGCGACACGGTGATGATCGATAACACACCGATCGACTACCTGGACTTCGCCTCGCCGATCTCGGGCTTGGGTTCGAAGATGGGCCTGGACGCCACCCACAAGTGGCCGGGCGAGACCACGCGCGAGTGGGGTCGGGCTATCGTTCAGGATGAAGCGGTCAAGCAGCGCGTCGATGCGTTGTGGTCTGAGTTGGGAATTGATTGATGAAAGTCACCCTGAATCCTTCAGGTGCAGTACTGGAAGTCCAGCCCCACGAGCGCATTCTCGATGCGGCGCGGCGCCTGGGCTACGACTGTCCGCAAAGCTGCCGTAATGGCAATTGCCATATCTGCGCGGCGCTATTGGTTGAAGGCCGTGTGCAGCAAGGTGGGGTTGAGCTGGCCCAGGGTGAGCTGTTCACCTGCCTGGCAGAACCGCTGGAAGACTGTGTGCTGCATTGGGATGGCGTGCTTGCCCCAGGAGAGCTGCCGGTGCGCGAGTTGGCCTGCCAGGTTGCCGCCTGTGATGACCTGGGCGGTGATGTGTTTCGTCTGCGCCTGCAAGCGCCTGCGGGCAAGGCGCCGCGTTATCACGCCGGGCAATACCTGCTGCTGCAGCGCGACGCTGATGATTACGCGGCCTTTTCCCTGGCATCGGCTCCGCACTATGGTCGCGAGCTGGAGTTGCATGTACTGGCCCGCGACGAGGCGACTGTCGCCCTCGTAGAACAATTGCGGACCACGGGCCTGGTGCGGGTGAAGCTGCCGTTCGGCGATACCCACCTGGCCGAACTGCCGGATGGGCCGCTGGTGCTGATTGCCGCCGGTACCGGTATGGCGCAAATGCACAGTTTGATCGAGCATTGTCGGGCTATCGGCTTTGCCCACCCGGTGCATCTGTACTGGGGCGCACGCCGCCCAGAAGACTTTTACCAAATGGAGCACTGGGCGCAGTGGCAACAAGTGCCCAACCTGTTTCTGCATCAGGTGGTCAGCGATCAGTGCGGCTGGCCGGGGCGTTGCGGTCTGCTGCATGAGGCCGTGCGTGAAGACTTTGCCGACCTCAACGCATTACACGTCTACGCCAGCGGCTCGCCGGCGATGGTTTATGCCACCCTCGATGCTCTGGTAGAGGCGGGTATGGATGCGCATCAGATGCGCGCAGACGTCTTCGCCTACGCGCCACGCGGTTAACCGCGTTAACAAAAAAGGCCGCCTGATGGGCGGCCTTTTGCTGTCGCGTGGTGTCAGCGCACCTGCACCACCACTTTGCCCACTGCCTTGCGCTGGCCCAGCATGTTGATCGCCTCGGCGGCCTGCGCCAGTGGGAACGTCTGCGAGACCAGTGGCTTGAGTTTGCCTTCGGCGTGCCAGGCAAACAGCTGCTGGAAGTTAGCGGCATTTTCCTGTGGCTGGCGCTGGGCGAACGCCCCCAGAACACCCCGACAACCGCAGCACCTTTGAGTAGCGGCAGGTTAACCGGCAGCTCGGGAATGCGCCCGCTGGCAAAACCCACCACCAGCAAGCGGCCATTCCAGGCAATGCTACGAATCGCCGCGTCGAATAGATCGCCGCCGACCGGGTCATAGATCACGTCGGCGCCCTGGCCGCCGGTCAGACGCTTGACCTCATCTTTGAGGTTGCTTTCGCTGTAGTTGATTAGTTCATCGGCCCCAGCGGCCTTGGCCACTTCGAGTTTCTCCGCGCTGCTTGCTGCGGCTATGACCTTGGCGCCCATGGCTTTGCCGATTTCCACGGCTGCCAGGCCGACACCGCCAGAGGCGCCGAGTACCAGTAGGGTTTCCCCGGGCTGCAGGTTGGCGCGCTGCTTGAGGGCGTGCATCGAGGTGCCGTACGTCATGCCGAAAGCGGCGGCGCTGGCAAAGTCCATGCTCGCGGGAATTGGCATGACGTTATAGCCGGGCACCGCCACCTCTTCGGCGAAGCTGCCCCAGCCGGTAAGGGCCATCACCCGGTCGCCGACTTTCAGGTGGCTGACTTTTTCACCGACGGCCGTGACTACGCCAGATGCTTCACCGCCTGGGGAAAAGGGGAAGGGCGGTTTGAACTGGTATTTGCCTTCGATGATCAGCGTATCGGGGAAGTTGACCCCGGCGGCATGCACTTCCATCAGCACTTCATTCTTCTTCGCTTCGGGGCTGGCGACTTCTTCCAGTACCAGGGTTTCGGCGGGGCCGAAGGCTTTGCACAGCACGGCTTTCATCGGGCTTTCCTCTGCGGTTATTGGCCATGCAGTGTAGGTGTGAGTGCTGCCCGGTCAACGAGCATACTTGTGCATGATGGTCATGCATAAGGCTGGGGCTTGGGCCGCCGCCTGAGTGTGGCTATGCTAGGCACTGAACCCTTGAGGAATATCGCCTGTGAAAGTCTGGATCGCATTGCTGTTGGCTCTGTCCTTGCCCTTGATGGCGCAGGCTTCGGAAAGCAAGGAAGAGCCCGAGGGGGAAGAAGGCGCTGCTCCGGCGGTTGCCTACGTCACCCTGGTGCCGGCCCTGGTGGGTAATTTTGGTGACGGCCCCAAGCTTAAGTTCTTTAAGGCCGACCTCTCGCTGCGGGTTACTGGCAAGGATGTCGAAGAAAAGATCAAACACCATGAGCCGCTGATCCGCAATCAGCTGGTCATGTTGTTTTCCCAGCAGACGAATGAAGGCATGGCGGCGGCAGGCGCGCGGGAAACGCTGCGCGCCGAAGCACTCAAGCAGGTGCAGGACGTGCTGACACAGGAAGAAGGCAAGCCGCTGGTAGAAGACCTGCTGTTCAATAACTTAATCATTCAGTAAAGGTTTGCCTGGCGTTGCACTATTTCAGCGCAGCGCCAGGATGGCTGCCCATTCCTCAGCACTGACCGGCATGACGGAGAGGCGGCTGCCCTTCTGCACCAGCGGCAACTCCAATAGCGCACTCTGGGCTTTCAGCTGTGCCAGGGAAATGACGCGCTTGAACACCTCGACAAAGGCTACATCGACCGCGCTCCAGGGGTTTTTAGCCGCGCTGGCTTTGGCGTCGAAATAGTGGCTGTCAGGCTCTAGCGCAGTGGGGTCGGGGTAGGCGGCGGAGACAATGCGGGCGATGCCGGCAATGCCTGGCTCCGGGCAGCTGGAGTGATAAAAAAAGAACAAGTCGCCTGGCTGCATGCTGCGCAAGAAGTTGCGCGCCTGGTAATTACGCACGCCATCCCAGCGCGTTTGCTCAAGGCGCTGCAGGTCGTGGATGGAGAGTTCGTCGGGTTCTGATTTCATCAGCCAGTAAGGCATGAACTTTGCTCCTGTGTTTCGGTCCTTTAACGGGCACCGGCTGTCTGCTGAGTTTTTGTCGAGCTATTGTGTCGCCAATTGGCTGCGTGGGTGGTCGCCGTTGCTGGATCTATAACAATAATTGTCGTGGATACACCGCAGGCTATGCCTTAAGGGGGAGGCAGAGAATGAAACGTAAACCAGATGTGTTGTGGGTATTGGTGATTCTGTTCAGCTTGGGCGTGGTAACCACGGGTTACACCCAGAGCCTATGGGAGCACCAGCCAGCGCCGGTGACGCAGTCCAGCGTGGCGCGCTGAGCCTGCTGGGTACCGCAGGGACGCGGTACCGCCTTGGTCATTTAATACCATGCCTTGTCCGTCACGGTACCTTGAAGCGGCACGTCCCAGCTGGCCATGGTCAGGCGCTCAACCAGCTGACACTCATGCGCTAGACCTAGCAATGTCGGTTTGTGCCAATTTTTGCGCAGGCTGAGGTAGGCGAGGCTGCGGTCATAAAATCCTCCACCCATCCCCAAACGAGCGCCATGGCGGTCGAAGCCAACCAGCGGCAGTAGCACCAGATCCAATGCCCATACTTTGCGTTGCTGTTTGTAATTGCGTTGGGGTTCGTAAATGCCAAAGCGGTTTTTGCGCAGGGGCTGGCCGGCGCGGACGCGTTGAAAGACCATCTTGCTTTGCGGCCAGGGGCTGAGCACCGGCAGGTAGGTGGCCTTTCCGCGTTTTTGCGCGGCACGAAGCAGTGGCCGCGGATCAATCTCGCCATCGTTGGGAAGGTACAGGGCAATCTGTCGTGCCCGGCGAAACAGCGGGTGCTGTGCCAGTTGTTTGTATAAGCCGTGGGCGGCCTGCCGTTGGGCGTGGGGGCTGAGCGCGCGACGCTGTGCGCGCAGATGACGGCGCAGCTGTAAGCGGCTTAGGGCAGTTGTATCGGGCATGGGCGGTTGCAGTAGCCGTTGTCGCGGAAGGGCAACTGGCTGGAAAAAGTGACTCCCCGGCGTGCCGCTGTCGGCTTAGCCCTTGAACCCGAAAGTTCAAGGTGGAGGTTGCAGGAGACCTTAAGGCTTTCCGTCAAGCGGACATGCACACCGGTCTCAACTTGCAACCCCGGGGTTGTGCGAATCGGCTCAGGGACATGACCAACTGGCGCACACTCCAGGGAGCGGTGGCCAGTATACCCGAAACCGTCGGCGCGTAATTAGCTGCCTTGCTCATTGCTGTTCTGGGCCAGGGCGCTATCGACACGATTAAGCAGGTTGCGCACGTGTTCGCGGTTAGCTCCGGCCTGTTCATCAAGGTATTGCTGTTTGTGTAGCAGGTCGTGGGTGATGTTCAGCGCGGCCATCACGGCGACGCGGTCGGCACCAATGACTTTGCCGCTTGAGCGGATCTCGCGCATCTTGCCATCCAGGTAGCGCGCGGCACTCTCCAGATTGCTGCGTTCATCGCTCGGGCAAGCGATGCAATATTCTTTGTCCATGATCTGGACGGTCAACGTGTTCGACTGGGACATTAATCCTGCTCCAAGGCTCTAAGGCGCGAAATCATGGATTCGACCTTATGCCGGGCCATTTCGTTCTTTTCAATTAAGTGGGATCGCTCTTCACGCCAGGCCTTTTCGCTCGCCATAAGCTGTCGGTTGTGCGCCTTGAGCTGCTCGACACGCTGGATCAGCAGGTCCAACTTGGTCGTAAGCGCCTGCAGGTCGACGTCGTCCATGGTTCTCTACTCGTACTGGGTGAGTGGGCTGGCAAGTAAAAATAGCGTCTTTAAGGTGGCTTCGACAGTATCGGACGGAGCGCGGTGCCTTTAGTTTACGTATTTAGCAGTGTGGGGCAGATTGGCACTACAGGTTGATGCATTTCACCCGCCGATCACGGGGCGGTAATTATTCGTGGCAAGGGGCGATTTGTGCATGGCCGCCGAGCCACTTGATTAGTCTTGGCAGGCTTGCCGGTGCTAGGATACAGGGCCTCCATTCTAGTGATTGCGCAGCTTTGCGCCTAGTTATCTATGCCAACTTCAAATTCGCCGTATTCCGCTTTTGCCGCGCTGCTTGCCAGCAGCGGCCACAACGTTTCCCCTGCTGAATTGCATGGCCTGTTGCTGGGTCGCAGCTGTGCCGGTGCAGGGTTCGAGATCGACTCCTGGCTGGTTGATGCCGCTGAACTACTGGGCGGCGCGCCGGAAGATACCGTGCGCCAGGCGCTGATTGGCCTCCAGGAAATGGTCAAGGGCGAACTGACCAGTAACGATGTCACCGTGGTACTGCTGTTGCCCAGCGACGATGCGCCGCTTAGCGAGCGCGCTGTGGCTCTGGGACAATGGTGTCAGGGCTTCCTCGGTGGCTTTGGTTTGACCGCCCGTGACAGCGCCCTGAGCGCTGAAGCCATGGAAGTGCTGCAAGACCTCGCGGCGATTTCCCAGGTACAGAATGCCCTGGAAGAATCCGAGGACGGTGAAACTGATTACATGGAAGTGATGGAATACCTGCGTGTTGCGCCACTGCTGCTGTTCAGCGAATGCGCCAAACCTGTAGTCGCCGCGGCGAAACCGTCGCTGCATTGATTTTCATGCAATAGAAGTGGACTCAATCTGCCCATGATCAGCATCCCCAAGTCGGAATACGCCCGTCGGCGCAAGGCGCTGATGGCGCAGATGGAACCCAACAGCATCGCGATTCTGCCGGCTGCGCCGGTGTATATCCGCAACCGCGATGTTGAGCACATCTACCGCCAGGACAGCGATTTCCAGTACCTCTCCGGCTTTCCCGAGCCGGAGGCGGTGATTGTGCTGATTCCGGGTCGTGAACATGGCGAGTACGTTTTGTTCTGTCGCGAGCGCGATCCGCTGCGGGAGATGTGGGACGGTCTGCGTGCCGGCCAGGACGGTGCGATTAGCCAGTACGGCGCCGATGATGCGTTCCCGATTGGTGATATCGACGACATCCTGCCGGGGCTGATTGAGGGGCGTGACCGGGTCTACTCCTCCATGGGCACCCATCACGAGTTCGACCGCCAGTTGATGGAGTGGATCAACATGATCCGCTCCAAGGCGCGTCAGGGCGCGACGCCGCCCAATGAGTTCGTCACCCTTGAGCACCTGCTCCACGACCTGCGTTTGTACAAGTCTGCGGCGGAAATCAAGGTCATGAAGGAAGCGGCTGACATCTCCTGCCGTGCCCATGTGCGCGCGATGCAGGCCAGCCGTGCCGGCCTGTTCGAGTACCACCTGGAAGCCGAACTGGATTACGAATTCCGCAAAGGCGGAGCGAAGATGCCGGCCTATGGCTCCATCGTCGCAGCGGGTAAGAACGCCTGCATCCTGCATTACCGCGAAAATGACGCATCGCTGAAAGATGGCGATCTGGTGCTGATTGATGCTGGCTGCGAGATCGACTGCTACGCCAGCGATATCACCCGGACCTTCCCGGTCAGCGGCACGTTTTCCCCGGAGCAAAAGGCCATTTATGAGTTGGTGCTGGCCTCTCAGGAAGCTGCGTTCAAGGAAATCGGCCCTGGCAAGCACTGGAACCAGGCCCACGAGGCCACGGTGCAGGTAATCACCGCTGGGTTGGTCGAGTTGGGCCTGCTACAGGGTGAGGTTGACGAGCTGATTGCCGCCGAGGCTTACAAACCCTTTTACATGCACCGCGCCGGCCATTGGCTGGGCATGGATGTGCACGATGTCGGCGAGTACAAGGTCGGCGGCGAATGGCGCGAGCTGGAAGTCGGCATGGCCATGACCGTCGAACCGGGTATTTATATTGCCGTGGACAATCTAGACGTGGCGAAGAAGTGGCGCGGTATTGGTGTGCGCATCGAAGACGATGTGGTGGTGACCAAGACCGGTTGCGAGATTCTTACTGGCGGCGTACCGAAGACCGTGGCTGAGATCGAAGCGCTGATGGCTGCCGCACGCAGCGCGGCGGCTTAAGCGTGGCGCGGGTGGATATCGCGATTATCGGCGGCGGCCTGGTCGGCGCGAGCCTGGCCGTGGCCCTTCAAGCTGAAGCCAAGCGGCGTGGCTGGAACATTTGCCTGATCGAGCCGTTCACCCCAGGCAACGGTTATCAACCCAGCTATGACGCACGTTCGACGGCGCTGTCGTTCGGTTCGCAGCAGATCTATCAACGCCTTGGCCTGTGGTCGCAGATCAGCCAGCGCGCCGAACCGATCAAGCAGATCCATGTCTCCGACCGTGGCCGCTTTGCCGCTGCGCGCCTGAGCGCCGAGGAAGAGGGCGTGCCAGCGCTGGGTTATGTTGTGGAAAACGCTTGGCTCGGCGAATGTTTATGGCAGGCGCTGGACCCGCAGGTGGTGAGCTGGCGTAGCCCGGCTCAGGTCACGCGCATGCAGGCGTTGGCCGATGGCTACCGGTTGACCCTGGACGATGGTAGCGAGCTTGAGTGCAACCTGGCGATTCTCGCCGAGGGTGGCCGCTCTGGGCTGCGTGAGCTGCTGGGCATCGCCGTCAGCACCACGCCCTATGGGCAGAGTGCATTAATCGCCAACGTCAGCCCGCAGGAACCGCACCACGGCCTGGCCTTTGAGCGCTTTACCGAAGAGGGGCCGATGGCTCTACTGCCGCTGGCGGATAACCGCTGCGCATTGGTCTGGACCCGTGCCACGCTAGAAGCCGAGCGCCTGGCGACGTTGGACGATGCGGCGTTTCTCGGCGAGCTGCAGCAGGCCTTTGGTTACCGGCTGGGCAGCTTGCGTCAGGTCGGTACGCGGCATCTCTATCCGCTGGCGCTGACGGCCGCCAAGGAGCAGGTGCGCCAGCACCTGGTGGTACTCGGCAACGCGGCGCACAGCCTGCATCCGATTGCCGGGCAGGGCTACAACCTGTCGCTGCGCGATACCCTGGTACTGGCCGAAACCCTGCTGGAAAGCACTGCACCGCTGGGTGATCTGGCCACCTTGCAGCGCTACCTGAGCCGTCAGCAGGTGGATCAACAGCTCACCGTGGGCTTTTCCGATCAAGTCACCCGGTTGTTCAGTACCGGCCAGCCGTTGCTGGCCGCCGGGCGCAACCTCGGTTTGCTTGGCCTCGATCTTCTTCCTCCGGCGAAACGCTGGTTCGCCCGCCAGGCCATGGGCCTTGGCACCCGTTCGGAGTCTTGAGCCATGCCTGCGAAGAAATTGGCGCGCAAGGCGCGACTGCTACGCTGGGCAATGAACCTCTATCCGCCCTACCTGGGGGCGGGTGTGCGGGTGCGGCAGATCAGCGCGGACTTCCGTCAGGTGCAGGTGAAGATGGGCCTCGGCTGGTATAACCGCAACTATGTCGGTACCCAGTTTGGCGGCAGCCTGTATTCGATGACCGATCCGTTCTTCATGCTGATGATCATGGAAAATCTCGGTCGCGATTTTATTGTCTGGGACAAGGCCGCGCGCATCGACTTTATCGCCCCCGGCAAAGGCCCGGTGTACGCCGACTTCAGCATCGACGAGCAGCTGCTTAGCAACATCCGCCAGCACACCGCAGACGGTGACAAATACCTGCCCGAGCTGCATGTGGAAGTCCGCGATGGCAGCGGCACCTTGGTGGCGCGGGTGCACAAGACTCTTTACGTGCGGCTTAAGCCGCGCGTTCGGCAGGCAGCCTGAACAAGGAATATGTGATGCAAGCGGATCTGATCATCGTTGGCGCAGGCATGGTAGGCAGCGCATTGGCGCTGGCCCTGGACGATCAGGGGCTGGACATTCTGCTGGTCGACGGCAGCCCGCTGAGCGTCAAACCCTTTGACCCGCAGGCCGCGTTCGAGCCGCGCGTGAGTGCGCTGTCTGGGGCCAGCCAACGCATCCTCGAGCGCCTCGGCGTTTGGCAGGGCATCGCTGCCCGCCGCGTCTGCCCCTATGGCGAGATGCAGGTCTGGGACGGTTCCGGCACCGGGCAGATTCATTTCAGCGCGGCCAGTGTGCATGCAGAGGTGCTCGGTCATATCGTCGAGAACCGCGTGGTGCAGGATGCGCTGCTTGAGCGCCTGCACGACAGCTCGATTGGTCTGTTGGCCAATGCTCGGGTGGAGCAGCTGCGTCGTTCCGGCGATGGTTGGCTGCTGAGCCTGAATGATGGCCGCGAGTTGCGCGCGCCGCTGCTGATTGCCGCTGATGGCGCCAACTCGGCGGTGCGGCGTCTGGCCGGTAGCGCAACCCGTGAGTGGGATTATCTGCACCACGCCATCGTCACCAGTGTGCGCTGCAGCAAGCCGCACCAGGCGACCGCTTGGCAGCGGTTTACCGATGACGGTCCGTTGGCCTTTTTGCCGTTGGCTGGGCCAGAAGGCGAGCACTGGTGTTCGATTGTCTGGTCGGTCACGCCAACTGAGGCCGAGCGGCTGATGGCCCTGGATGATGCTGGTTTCCGCCGCGCCTTGGGTTTTGCCTTCGAGCATCGTCTGGGTGAGGTGCTGCACGCCGATACGCGGCTGTGCATCCCGCTGCGCCAACGTCACGCCAAGCGTTATGTTGAAGACGGCCTGGCGCTGATCGGCGATGCCGCTCACAGCATTCATCCGCTGGCCGGGCAGGGCGTCAACCTGGGGTTTCTCGATGTCGCGGTACTGGCCGAGGTGCTGCTGCACGCCGCCCAGCGGGGTGAGCGTTTGAGCGATGCCAAGGTACTCAGCCGTTACGAGCGTCGGCGTATGCCGCATAACCTGGCGATGATGGCCGCGATGGAAGGCTTCGAACGGTTGTTTCAGGCCGATCCTCTGCCGCTGCGCTGGCTGCGCAACAGTGGCCTCAACTGGGTCGATGAGCTGCCGGAAGCCAAAGCGCTGTTTGTACGACAGGCGCTGGGGTTATCAGGCGACTTGCCGGAGTTGGCGCGGGTTTAACGCGGGCGATCTAACCCTGCAAATAATGCAACGCATTGTGTCGATGGTGGGTTACGCCGCGCCTAAAGTAGCGCGGACCTGGCAATGGCGGTATGCGGCTAACCCACCCTACAAACGCGATGCACAAAAAAGCCCGGCGCTAAGGCCGGGCTGAAAGTGTGTAGGGAAGTACACACGGAGTCGCTGTCAGTTCATGCCCAGCCAGTTGGGCAGCGCCATGGATACGGCCGGCACATACGTGATGATCATCAGGAAGCCGAGCAGCAGCATCAGCCATGGCCAGGCCGCCTTGATCACGGCAGTCAGTGGCATGCCGGTGACCGCCGAGGTGACGAACAGGTTGAGCCCCACCGGTGGGGTGATCAGACCGATCTCCATGTTCACCACCATGATGATGCCCAGGTGGATCGGGTCGATGCCCAGCTGTACGGCAATCGGGAACAGGATTGGCGCCAGGATCAGGATGATCGCCGACGGCTCCATAAAGGCACCCGCCACCAGCAGCACGATGTTCACCACCAGCAGGAACTGCCAAGGCTGCAAGCCCATCTCGATCACCCAGGCGGTGATGGTTTGGGGGATTTGCTCGGTGGTCAGCACGTGGGCGAAGAGCATGGCGTTGGCAATGATGAACATCAGCATGATGGTCAATTTGCCGGAGTCCAATAGCACCTTAGGGCACTCGCGGAAGCTCAGATCCTTGTACACAAACAGTGCCACGAAGCCGGCGTAGACTGCCGCCACGGCGGCTGCTTCGGTTGGGGTGAACATGCCGGAGTAGATGCCGCCAAGGATGATCACCATCAACAACAGGCCCCAGATCGCCTTGCGTGCAGTGGTCAGCAACTGGCGCAGGCTGGCGCGCGGCATGGCGGGCAGGTTCATCTTCCGCGCGACGATATAGATCGCCACCATCAGCGCCACACCCAGCATCAGGCCGGGTATCACGCCGGCCATAAACAGCTTGCCCACCGACTGTTCGGTCGCGGCGGCATACACCACCATGACGATCGACGGCGGAATCAGGATGCCCAGGGTGCCGGCGTTGCACACGATGCCCGCGCCGAAGGCTTGCGGATAACCCGAGCGCACCATGCCGGCGATGGCAATTGAGCCTACCGCCGCGACCGTGGCCGGGCTTGAGCCGGACAGCGCGGCGAACAGCATGCAGGCCATCACTGCAGAAATCGCCAGGCCGCCGCGGATATGGCCGACGCAGGCGTTGGCGAAATCGATCAGGCGCTGCGCCACACCGCCCGTTGTCATAAACGCACCGGACAGCAGGAAGAACGGGATTGCCAGTAGGGTGTAGTGCTCGGACGTTTCAAACAGTTTGATTGCCAGCGAGCGCACCGAATCCGGGCTGAACAGCATGATGGTCACTGAGCCAGCCAGGCCCAGGGAGGCAGCAATCGGCACGCCGATAAACATCAGCAAAAACAGCAGGAGGAAGAGGAACAGAATGGTCATTGCTTATGCTCCCCGTGTTCATTGATTTTCAGCGCGTCAGCGGCCTCATCAGCCAGGCCCAGGCCCGTCTGTTGGTTGCGCAGGATGCGCACGAAAATTTCCAGAAAACGGATAAAAACCATGGCGTATCCGAACGGCACGATCGCCGTGATATGCCACTGCATGATGCCGTAGTGACCGAGGTCCTCGGCGCCGATGCCGGCGGTAAAGAGGGTTTTGACCCAGTCGAAACTGGCGACAGAGATCAGCCCGGCATAGCCCAGGCAGGCCAGGCAAGCGATCAGGCCGATCACCCGCTGCACCGGTTTGCTCGCCAGTTTGACCAGTGCATCAACGCCGATATGCCCGGCGGTGCGCACGCCGTAGGCCAGGCCGAAGAAGATCAGCCAGGCAAATAATGCTTTGGTCAGGGCAATGCTCCAGGTCATCGACTGGGCCATGCCAAGAATGCTGTCGCCAATGGCGAAGAACAACTCACTGCTACCTTCCCAGCGGTCCGCCAGGTTGTAGAACAGTGTGTAGAGGTTGTTGAGGATCACGTAGACGAAAGTCACCAGCGTCATGGCAGCCAGCAGAAAAGCAATAAAGCCTTCCTCGAAGTGCTCCCAGACGCGCCGCAAGGCGTTCATCAATAAAGTCTCCAGTGGTTTAGAGGGCGGTATACCCAGGCGAGCAGAAAGCCGCCTGGGTATTCAGCCAATGGCGCAGCCGCAGGGTTGCGCTGTGGTTGGGTTCAGGCCGCAGCCTGTACCGCCTTACTGGTTGGCTGCGTCGGCCGCCTTGATCAGGTCTGTACCGATTTCGCCTTCAAACTTGCTCCACACCGGCTTCATGGCAGCGCGCCACTCAGCACGCTGCTCAGGCGTCAGGGTGATGATCTCGGTGGTTTTCGCGTCGAGGATGCGCTGCTTGTCACCGTCGTTGAGGGCGCCAGCCTGTTTGTTCACTTCGGCCGTCACTTCCACGATGATCTTGTCCAGCTCGCTGCGTACATCAGCAGGCAGGCCGTTCCAGAACGTGGTGTTGGTGATCAGCATGTAGTCCAGAACACCGTGGTTGGATTCGGTGATGAACTTCTGCACTTCATGCATTTTCTGGCTGTAGATGTTCGAGTAGGGGTTCTCGGCACCGTTCACCACGCCAGTCTGCAGACCTTGGTAAACCTCGGCGAAGCTCATTTTACGTGGGTTGGCGCGCACGGCTTTGAACTGCTCTTCCAGCACGGCGGATGCCTGTACACGGAATTTCAAGCCACGGGCATCTTTCGGCTCACGCAGCGCCTTGTTGGCGGACAGCTGCTTGAGGCCGTTGTGCCAGTAGGCCAGGCCAGTGATGTTCTTATCTTCCATGGATTTCAGCAGCGCCTGACCTTCCGGGCTCAGCTGGAAGCGGTCAACAGCGGCCATGTCCTGGAACAGGAACGGCAGGTCAAATACCTGGATTTGCTTGGTGTACTGCTCGAATTTAGCCAGCGATGGGGCGATCAGCTGCACGTCACCGAGCAACAGCGCTTCCATTTCCTTGCCGTCACCGAACAGTGAGGAGTTGGGGTACACCTCGACCTTGACCTTGTCGCCCAAGCGCTCTTCGGCGAGCTTCTTGAACAACGCGGCACCTTGGCCTTTAGGGGTGTGGTCGGCGACCACGTGTGAGAACTTGATTACGATCGGATCGGCCGCTTGGGCCATGCCGGCGATGCTCAGCGACAGGGCGCAAGCCAGCGCCTTGGCAGTCAGTTTGAACATGGAGTCTTTCCTCTTGTTTTTGTATCGCGTAATGCGCCGCAGCGCTGCAAGTCGGGCGAACATGCTCAAGTCTAGGCGGCCTGTCAGAAAAAGTGACGGACGCTGGGCAGCAATGGCCTAGATTTTTGCGTTTATACATCGCCTGCAAGAGGGTAGAGCAACCGCCATGCCAGGCCCTTAGCTTGGGCCCTATTACCTGGTAGAGCGCAGTGTTGGCAGTGGTTGGCGGGTTGCTGCAGAACATGTGGGGGGTGTTCTGTCAGCACGATTTATGTGGGTTTTGGCGGAAATCCGCCAGTTAATCGAGGCTATCTGGCGAGCTTCCGCCAGTGTCGGCAAAGTTCAGCCCATGTTTGCGCAATTTGTCGTGCAGGGTTTTACGCGGTACGCCCAGAGCTTCGGCCAGGCTGCGTAGCGAGTTGTACGAGCGGCTCAGTTCGGCGCTGATCAGGCTGCGCTCGAAGGCTTCCACCTGGGCATTTAGGCCGCTGCCGTTCTCGTCATTGCTGGCTGGAGCGGCCTGGGGTTGGAGGTCGAGGTCCAGTTCCAGGCCGAGGGCGAAGCGCTCGGCGGCGTTTTGTAATTCACGCACATTACCCGGCCAGGGATGGCGCAGCAGCGCCGCGCGTTGGCCGGGTTGCAGGTGGCGTTCGGCCAAGCCGTGGCGGCTGCTGGCCGCTTCGGCAAAGTGCTGGAACAACTGCAGGGCATCTTCGCCGCGTTCACGCAGGGCAGGGATGCGCAGCGGGGCAACGTTCAGGCGGTAATACAGGTCAGCGCGGAAACGTCCCTGGTCGGCGGCCTGACGCAGGTCTTCCTTGGTCGCGGCAATGACTCGTATATCCAGGGGGATCAGCTGGTTGCCGCCAAGACGCTCAACCACTCGCTCTTGCAGCAGGCGCAGCAATTTAACCTGCACCTCGAGGCTCATGCTCTCTATCTCATCGAGGAACAGGGTGCCGCCATTGGCGAACTCGAATTTGCCGATGCGGCGTTTCTGCGCGCCGGTAAAGGCGCCTTGTTCGTGGCCGAACAGTTCGCTTTCCACCACCGATTCGGCCAGCGCGCCGGCGTTGATGGCCACAAACGGCCCAGCACGGCGGCTCGACAAATCGTGCAGGGCGCGCGCCACCACTTCCTTACCGGCGCCGGTTTCACCGAGGATCAGCACATCGCTGTTGATGCCGGCCAATGCGCCGATCTGCTCGCGCAGACGCAGCATTGCTGGCGATTGGCCGATTAAACGTGCCGAGAGGGTGTGGCGATCAGCCAGGGCCATGCGCAAGCTGCGGTTATCCAGCACTAGGCGGCGTAAAGCCAGGGCGCGACGCACGCTGTCGAGCAGGTTGTCGCTGGCAAAAGGTTTTTCCAGAAAATCATAGGCGCCGGCGCGCATGGCCTGCACCGCCAGCGGGACGTCACCGTGCCCGGTAATCAGCAAAACTGGCAGTTCCGGGTCCTGCTCTTGCAGTTGTTGCAGCAGCTCTAGGCCGTCGATGCCGGGCATACGGATATCACTGACCACAACGCCGGGCCAGTCGCGCTCGATGCGCGCCGCCACGCCGTGGGCATCAGCCAGGCTGCTGACCTTGATTCCGGCCAGGTCGAGGGTTTGGCTCAGCGCCTGACGCAGGTGCGGATCATCGTCGATCAGCAGCACCTGAGTGCGGGAGTCGATCATGCTCATACAACAAAATCCTCTGGCGACTGAGTTTTGATGCCCTGTGCTGCTGCACGCAAACGCAGGGTTAGCTGGGCGCCGCCATCAGGATGGTTGGTAAAAAGCAGTTCGCCGCCCAGGGCGCGCATCAGGGTATCGCAAATGGCCAGGCCCAAGCCGAGGCCTTGGGCGCTGGTTTTGGTGGTGAAGAATGGCTCGCGAGCGCGCTGCAGCGCCTCCTGGCTAAAACCGGGGCCATTGTCACGCAGGTGTAGATCGACGCCCTCGGCGGTGAGTTCGGCACTTAACCAAAGACGGCGTGGCTGCGGCACTTCGCTCAAGGCATCAAGGGCGTTGGCCAGCAGGTTGCCGAGTACCTGGCGCAGGCGGGTTTCCCCGGCCTGCACCCATAGGGTCGCGTCTGGCAGATCGCGAATCAGCTCTACATGCATGGCCTGACGGCGCTTGGCCAGTAACGCCAGGGCGTCATCAATAGCTGGCTGCAGGGCCACGCTTTCCGGGGCGTGGCGATCACGTCGAGCGAAGGCACGCAGGTGGGAAATAATCGAGGCCATGCGCTCGGTGAGTTGGCTGATCAGCTTGAGGTTGGCGCGGGCATCGTCGCCGCGTTGGTGGTCGAGCAACACGCAGGCGTTGTCGGCGTAACTACGGATCGCGGCCAGCGGCTGATTAAGTTCGTGACTGATGCTCGCACTCATGGTGCCCAGGGCCGTAAGTTTGCTGGCCTGCACCAGTTCGTCTTGGGCTTGCACCAGTTCTTGCTGCGCCTGTTCACGCTCCAGGACTTCCTCTTTCAGCCGGCTGTTGAGCCGTTCCAGGTCCTGGGTGCGCTCTAGTACGCGCTGCTCAAGCTGCTGGCGCGCTTGGCTGTCGAGGGCGATGCGCTCCAGATAGTGGCGGCGGCGCTGCATCAGCAGGCCGATCAGCAGGACCAGCGCTAACAGGGTGCTTCCGCCGACCGCCATGGTGGTGCGCACTGGCTGATCGAGTTGTGAGCGTGGCGTCAGGATGCTTACGGTCCAGCCGATCTCATCGAGGATCTGCCCCTGGCTCAGCCAGGCATCGCGGTTGAGTTGCAGTGGCGGGGGTGACTGGATGCGATAGGGCTGGGTATCGGCAATTGCCGCGCGCTCAGCGTTGTCCAGTTCGCGGGTCGCGTGAAAGCGCCAGTCGGCCTGTGAGGTGAGAATGACCACGCCATAGCTATCGCTTACCAGCAGATGCTCCGGGCGTTTGCCCCAGAGTGTTTCGGTGTGATCAAGGTCGACTTTAACCACCATCACCCCGAGAATTTTCTCACCGTCGCGGATCGGCGCGGCGAAGAAGTAGCCGCGCTTGCCGGAGGTCGTGCCCAAGCCGAAAAAGCGTCCAGGTCTGCCCTGCATGGCTTCAAGGAAGTAGGGGCGGTAGGAGAAATTGCGCGCCACGAAGGAGTCTTCCTGCAGCCAGTTTGATGCCGCCAGTGTGGTGCCATTGGCCGCCATCAGATAGATCACATCAGCCCCGGTCTGCTGGCGGATCTGGTCGAGCAGGTGATTGGCCGTGGTGCGCAGCTGGGCTTGCTCAGGGTTCTGCAGGGCGCTGCGCAAGGCCGGCAAGTCCGCCAGAATGGGCGGCAAGACTTCATAGCGCCGCAGGGTGCCCAGCAGGTTGGCCACATACAGGTCGAGGGTTTGCCGGTTCTGTTCGACCAACACCCCGCTGTAGTAACGTTCCGTCAACTGTTGCAGTGGCCACAGCAGGGGAGCCAGCAGCAGAACTAAAATGGCCAGGCTTCTCCAGCGTGGGCGGCGAGGGTGGGGTGACGGAGCTGGCATGCGCTTACTCGGGCAGGGCTGTCGGGTGAGAATGGCGGTTATGCAATAAGTGGGCAAGCTTACCAATATGGGCTAATACTGAAATCGCTCGGCATCTCCCTGGAGTATTGATGCCATCCTGCTTGCGCCCTGCATGGACGGCTGCGCTTTAGTCCCTGGAGATACCCGATGCTGGCTCAATTGACGGTAAGGGCGCGATTACTGCTATTAGCAGTGGTGCCGCTGTTGGTACTGATTGCCGTGATCGGCATGGCGTTGTCCAACGCCAGTAAGATCAATCAAAGTTTTGATGAGTTATTTAATGACCGCATGCGGCCTGTTAGCCAGCTAAAGGTGGTTTCCGACGTCTATGCGGTTGCGATGGTTGATGCACTGCACAAGTACCGCGCCGGAATTTTTGATGAGGCCACGCTGCGCAAAGCCTTTAGCGATGCCCGCAGTCGCGGAGATAAGGCGTGGGCTGAGTACACCGGTACTCGCTTGACCGGTGATGAGCGCAGTCGGGTTGAACGCACCCAGCCACACTTGCAGCGCGTGCAGCAACTGGTTGATCAGTACTTGGGGCAGCTCAGTAATGGTCAGTTGTTGGCGGCTGAGGCGGGTAGCTTTAACCGCACGCTGTATGACACGTTCGATCCTTTGGGTGGTGACCTGGAAGGTCTGATCAGTCTGCAGTTGAGCGAAGGCGAGCAGCTCAACTCAGAGACCACGGCGCAGTACCAGTCAATCCGCAACACCTTTGTGCTGATTGGTGCGGTGGCGTTAGTCCTTGTGCTCGTCGCGGCGCTGTTGATAAGCCTGTCGATTATTCGCCCACTGGCCGGTCTACGCAGCTTGATCAGCGAAGTGCAGCAATCCTCCAACCTAACCTTGCGTGCTGATGTCAGTGGTCGTGATGAGGTGTCTGACACCGCACGGGCCTTCAACACTATGTTGGAGCACCAGCAAGCACTGATTCGCCACCTGACCGATACCGCCACTCAGTTGGCGGCAGCCTCCGAGGAAATGAGTGCGATCAGTGCTCAGGTCAGTCAGGCAGCCACTGCCTAGGGCGACCAGACCAATATGGTCGCCACTGCCGTGCACCAGATGAGTGTGGCAGTGCAGGAAGTGGCGCGTAATGCCCAGTCCACTGCAAGCAATGCGGCGGATGCGAACAAGGAAGCACGCCAGGGCAGCGAGCTGGTGCAGGCTAACCTCGCGTCGATTCAGGGCCTGTCGGTGTCGGTGGAAAAAGCCGGGGAGGTGATCGACACCCTGCACAGTCAGAGTGATGAAATCAGTAAGGTGCTTGGGGTGATCCAGAGTATCGCTGAGCAGACCAACCTGCTGGCACTAAATGCCGCCATTGAAGCTGCGCGTGCGGGAGAGGCCGGGCGCGGTTTTGCCGTGGTGGCTGATGAGGTCCGTAGCCTGGCCAGCAATACGCAGAAAGCCACCGAGTCGATTCGCAGCATGATCGACGCCCTGCAAGGCGGCGCCCGGAGCGCAGTGAGTGCGATGCAGCTATCGCGAGACCAGGCACAGAACAGTGTCAGTCATGCCCGTGAGGCTGGTGAGGTGCTTAATCACATTGCCCATGCCATCGAAGGTATTGCCGATGGCAATGTGCAGATCTCCGCTGCCACCGAGGAGCAGACGGCGGTGGCGAATGAGATCAGCCAGAACATCAGCAGCCTAAACGACAGTATTGGTGAGGTGGTCAACAGTGCCGAGCAGAGCTCGGTTGCCAGCCGTAATCTGGCGCAATTGGCGAGCGGCTTGCAGCAGCAGATTCAGCGTTTCAGGGCTTAGTTGCGTGTTAGGCACTCGCTCAGGGCCGCTTGCCAGTGGGGTAGCTGAATATGCCAATTATCCTGCAGGTGGTTACAGTCCAAGCGCGAGTTGAGTGGGCGCTGTGCCGGGGTCGGGTAGGCGCTGCTGGGGATGGGGTGCAGCGTCGCCAAGGTTTTGTCTTGGCTCTGCAGGTGTTCGGCAATCGCCTGGGCGAAACCAAACCAGCTCGTTTCACCCTGTGCGGTCAGGTGGTAAACGCCCCAGGGGCCAGCTTGGCCGTTGCGCCAATGTTCAATTAGTTGCGCTGTGGTCTGGGCAATACTGCCGGCCCAGGTCGGTGCGCCGATCTGATCGGCCACCACGTTAAGCGTTTCGCGTTCCTGCAGCAGCCGTTGCATGGTTAGCAGAAAGTTACGGCCGTGCTGCGAGTAAACCCAACTGGTGCGCAGAATCAGGTGCATACCGCCAACCGCCTGAATCGCCTGCTCTCCGGCCAGCTTGCTGCGCCCGTAAACACTCAGGGGATTGGCGGTGTCGCTTTCGCGGTAGGGCTCGACTTGGTTGCCATCGAAGACATAATCGGTGGAGTAATGGATCAGTGGCACCTCTAGCTCCGCCGCTACTTCAGCCAGAATGCCGGGTGCTGTGGCGTTGATCGCGAAGGCCAGCTCCGGCTCGCTCTCGGCCTGATCCACGGCGGTATGCGCGGCGGCGTTGATAATCAGCGCAGGGCGGTGGGTTAGAACTGATTGGCGAATCCGTTCGGCATGAGCGAGGTCCAGCTGATCGCGGCCTAGCACGGTCAGCTCGCCTGCATCTTTTAGAGCGTGCTGCAGTTCCTGGCTAACCTGGCCGTGCTGGCCGAGTAGCAGAATCTTCATGGGAACACCTGCGCATCGTCAAAGCTGGTGCCAGCTTGATCCTTGGCCGATAGCTGTGGCGCGTCTTCGAGCGGCCAGTTGATGGCTAGAGTCGGATCATCCCAGCGGATACAGCGCTCATGTTCGGGGGCGTAGTAGTCGGTGGTTTTGTAGAGAAACTCGGCGAATTCGCTGAGTACCACAAAGCCATGGGCAAACCCTTCCGGCACCCACATTTGGCGGTTGTTTTCGGCGGACAAGTGCACACCGACCCAGCGGCCGAAAGTAGCTGAGCTACGGCGTAGGTCTACAGCTACGTCATACACTTCGCCTGCCGTGACCCTGACCAATTTGCCCTGCGCCTGCTGTACTTGGTAATGCAGGCCGCGCAGCACGCCGCGCTGTGAGCGCGAATGGTTGTCCTGGACGAACTCGCGCTGCAGGCCAGTGGCTTCTGCGAAACGACGGGCATTGAAACTCTCAAAGAAGAAGCCGCGTTGGTCGCCGAACACTTTGGGTTCTAGGATCAGTACCTCGGGGATGCCAGTGGCAATAGCCTGCATGGTCACTCCTCCGACAGTTTGAATAAGTACTGGCCGTAGCCGGTTTTGCCGAAGGCGTTGGCTTGTACCAGTAATTGCTGGCGATCAATCCAGCCTTGTTGGTAGGCGATTTCTTCCAGGCAGGCGACTTTCAGCCCTTGACGGTGTTCGATGGTCTGCACGTATTGCGAGGCTTCCAGCAGGCTGTCGTGGGTACCGGTATCGAGCCAGGCAAAGCCGCGGCCGAAGCGCTCAACGCGCAAGTCGCCCCGTTTCAGGTAAGCGTTGTTAACGTCGGTAATTTCCAGTTCGCCGCGTGGTGAAGGTTTAACCGCCTTGGCGATTTCGATTACATCGTTATCGTAGAAGTACAGACCGGTCACCGCGTAGCTCGACTTCGGTTCTGTGGGCTTTTCCTCGATCGAGATGGCCTTACCCTGAGCGTCGAACTCGACCACGCCAAAACGTTGTGGGTCATTAACCCAGTAGCCGAATACAGTGGCACCGCTGGGTTCGGCGGCGGCGCGCAGGAGTTTCTCGGTGAAGTGCTGGCCATGGAAGATGTTGTCGCCAAGGATCAGGCACACAGAGTCCTTACCGATAAAAGCTTCGCCCAAAATAAAGGCCTGCGCCAGGCCATCGGGTGAGGGCTGCTCGATGTATTCGAAGTGCACGCCAAATTGGCTGCCGTCACCGAGCATCTTCTGAAAGTTGGGCAGGTCCTGCGGGGTGGAGATGATCAGAATCTCGCGCACGCCGGCGAGCATCAGCACCGAGATCGGGTAGTAGATCATCGGCTTGTCATAGATCGGCAGCAGCTGTTTGGATACGCCCAGAGTGATGGGGTGCAGGCGGCTGCCAGAACCGCCTGCGAGAATGATGCCTTTCATCGTGCTGCTCCTTAAAGTGCGCCGAGGCGTTCGCGTTGGTAGCTACCATCCTGCACGCGGCGGCACCAGTCGAGGTTATCCATGTACCAGAGCACGGTTTTGCGCAGGCCGCTGGCGAAGGTCTCGGTGGGTTTCCAGCCCAGCTCGCGCTCGATCTTGCTGGCATCGATGGCGTAGCGCAGGTCGTGGCCTGGGCGGTCGCTAACGAAGCTGATCTGTTCTTTATAAGAGCCGTTTTGGCGTGGAGTCAGTTCATCCAGCAGTGCGCAGATACTTTCCACTACATGCAGGTTTGTCTGCTCATTATGCCCACCGATGTTGTAGGTTTCGCCGACTTGGCCCTCGGTGACGACCTTGAGCAGCGCACGGGCATGGTCTTCCACATATAGCCAATCACGTACTTGCTGGCCGTTGCCATACACCGGCAGCGGCTTGCCATCCAAGGCATTAAGAATGACGAGCGGAATCAATTTTTCCGGGAAGTGATAGGGGCCGTAATTGTTCGAGCAGTTTGTGATCAGTACAGGCAGCCCATAAGTCCGTTGCCAGGCGCGAACCAGATGATCGGACGCCGCCTTGCTCGCTGAGTAGGGTGAGCTGGGTGCATAGGGTGTGGTTTCGGTGAACAAATCATCCACGCCATGCAGATCGCCATAGACTTCATCAGTGGAAATATGGTGGAAGCGAAACGCTGCTTTGCGCGCAGGGTCAAGCTGCGACCAGTAGCTGCGAGTGGCCTCAAGCAGCGCATAGGTGCCGACAATATTGGTCTGGATAAAGGCCGATGGGCCATCGATAGAGCGATCGACATGGGATTCGGCCGCCAGGTGCATGATCGCATCCGGCTGAAATTCAGCCAGTGCCTGGCTGACAGTCGCGCTATCGGCGATGTCAGCCTGCAGGAAACGATACTGTGGATGGTTTTCCACGCTTGCTAACGACTCAAGATTGCCTGCGTAGGTCAACTTGTCGAGGTTGAGCACCTGATGTTCGGTGTTGTTCAGCAGATGACGAATCAGTGCCGAGCCGATAAAGCCGGCTCCGCCGGTAACGATGATGTGCATAGTAACTGCCTAGCTCGAAGAAGTTATTGCAAGGCACGCCGGTTGTACTGGCGTTATGAGTTTCATATAGATAAAAACGCTGGATTATATGAGCAAACTGAGTTGCTTTGTGGTGATTCTTCACTGGTTTGTTGTGGATGCGCTCTTATTGACCATGCGTGCTCATTGCGCACTGTTGTGGGGGTGGCTGCCTTCCTTGGCTGATGGTTTATCACTCCGGATATTAAATGGCGTCAATAATAAGTCGCCCATAGGTAGCGTATGGCCATTATTCGACTTGAAATACTCACTTGAATCATGGTTAAGTTCGCGCGGCACTGGAGGGATAAGGGTGCCGTAAATCTGACGTTTTTTATTTGGCTTTAGCTGTTGTGCGGAAATTTCAGGTTGGGGGTGTTTGTGCGACAGCATCGGGTCGACAGTCTGCTCTTGGCGCAGCCAGGGTTTGTTGAATATCTTCTGGCCGTAATTCGTGTTGTGCATGGGGTGACTGCAAGTTTTCCTGGATTCATTTTGTTGTGGCTGCTGACCGATAGCCTTAATGAAATAAATCATATTTACTTCGGGTTCTTATTGTTTTTTGGAGTGTTGAGCGTTCTGGTGTTTCAGGCACTTGGCGTTTATTCCGAAGAAATATTCAGCAATCTTTTGCGTTTCCGGATCATGTTGTTTGCGTGGACGTCTGCATTCTGTTTATTGCTGTTTATGCATCAGGCTCTTGAGCTTTTTCGATACATATCGTTGCCGTTTCTGGCGTTTTGGTTTGCCTTTAGCCTTGCTGCGTTTGGTATTGAGCGTTTATTGCTGTTAGCTATTTTTCGCTACTTGATCAAGCGTGGGCACTTCTTGCAAGTTGCGGTGATTGTTGGGGGGACTGAAAATGGTGTTCGCCTCGCCCAATATCTGCAGCGGGGGCAAGATATTCGTTCGGGATTACTTGGCTTTATTGATGATCGGATAGGGCGTATGCCTGAGACACTAGCTGGCTTACCGGTTATAGGTAATAGCGATCAGTTAGAGCAAATGATTCGTGACGAGAGGGTCACTCAGGTTTTGGTGGCGTTGCCATGGTCTGCCGAAAACCGTATTGGTCAGATTGTTCGTGACCTGAGCCGCTTGCCCGTGAATGTTTTGTTGGTGCCGGACATGGTTGCATTCCGGCATGCACACAATCGTATTGCCAGTGTCGGTGGTTTGCCAATGTTCAATGTGTCGCAAATACCGTTGTCGGGTTGGTCTCCGTTAATTAAGCGATTAGAAGATTTATTGCTGTCAGGGCTGGCTATTATCGCGGTATTACCATTGATGTTAGTGATAGCGCTCGCCATAAAATTTGATTCTCCAGGCCCAGTGTTGTTTCGACAGAAACGATACGGTTATAACAATCGTCTGATTGAGGTTTTTAAGTTTCGCTCTATGTTTCATCACCAAAGCGATGCAAACGCCGAGCGACAAACAACGCGTAATGACGATAGGGTGACGCGAGTGGGTCGGTTTATTCGTAAGACAAGTCTGGACGAGTTGCCGCAACTGTTCAATGTGTTGCTGGGCAGCATGTCGATGGTGGGGCCACGCCCTCATGCCACCGCAACAAAAGCCGCAGGTGTGTTGTTTGAGGAGGCTGTTGAACAGTACAGCGCTCGTCATCGCGTGAAGCCAGGTATTACGGGTTTGGCGCAGGTTAATGGCTATAGGGGTGAGACAGACACATTGGAAAAGATCGAGAAGCGTGTGGAATACGACTTGGAGTACATCGAGAGTTGGTCGGTATGGTTTGACCTTTACATTCTGTTTCGTACCATCCCCGCATTGCTGTTTACTCGAGAGGCCTATTAGCCATGAGCGCTCTAATTCCCTGCGTCGTTGCCGGTGGTGCCGGTACCCGTCTGTGGCCAGTCTCACGTGAGGCTATGCCCAAGCCTTTTATGCGGCTAAGTGATGGGCGTAGCTTGCTACAGAAGACTTTTGAGCGCGTTGCCGGACTCGATGATGTGGCGCAACTGCTAACGGTGATCAATCGTGAGCTGCTGTTTCGTACGCTGGACGATTATCGTCCGTTAAATCGTAGGCATCTGTCGTTGGATTTCCTGCTTGAGCCAATGGGGCGCAACACCGCGCCGGCTATCGCCGCAGCGGCTCTTCATGTTGCCCATCATTACGGTGAGGATGCACATCTGCTGGTGTTGCCTGCTGATCACTTAATTAACGACCAGGCTGCATTCGCTGCTGCCATCGCGCAGGCACGCAACCTGGCTGAGTCTGGTTGGCTGGTGACATTTGGTATCCGCCCTGGGCGCGCTGAGACAGGCTACGGCTATATCCAGCTGGGCGAAGCACTGGGCGCGGACGGCTTTAGTGTTGCCAGTTTCGTCGAAAAGCCTGATTTGGCTACTGCCGAATCCTACCTGGCCGGTGGTAAACACCTGTGGAATGCCGGCATGTTCTGTTTTCGTGTCGATGTGCTGCTACGCGAGCTGCGTGAACACGCGCCGCTGGTGGTTGAGGCTGTGGAGAAGTGCCTGAGCCAAAGTCAGTCGACAGAAGGTAAGCAGGGCACGCAGTGTGAGCTGGATAGCCAAAGTTTCACTGAGGTGCCAGACATATCCATTGATTATGCGCTGATGGAGCGTTCCTTGAAGGTGGCCGTGGTTCCCTGTGATCTTGGCTGGAGTGATATTGGCTCCTGGCAGGCACTGCGTGAGTTGAGTGAGGGCGATGCCAATGGCAACCAGGTCAATGGTGATGTGGTGCTGCACAATGTGCATGACTGTTACATTGACTCTCCAAAGCGTTTAGTTGGGGCTGTGGGGGTTCATGGTCTTGTAGTGGTCGATACGCCTGACGCGCTGTTGATTGCCGATGCCAGCAGTACCCAGGACGTCAAATATATCGCCCAGGAACTGAAACGCCGGGGGCATGAGGCATACCGATTACACCGTACTGTGACCCGTCCCTGGGGAACCTACACGGTGCTCGAAGAGGGTGCTCGATTCAAAATCAAACGCATTATGGTACGTCCGGGTGAGTCGCTCTCGCTGCAGATGCACCATCATCGCAGTGAGCATTGGATCGTGGTCAGCGGCATGGCTCGCGTGGTTAATGGCGAGCGCGATTTTCTACTCAACACCAATGAGTCAACCTTTATTCCCGCCGGGCACAGTCATCGTCTGGTCAATCCTGGTGTGATTGAGTTGGTGATGATCGAAGTGCAGAGCGGTGAGTACCTTGGCGAGGATGACATCGTTCGCTTCAATGATATCTATGGCCGTGTTCCTGCAAGCGAGAAGACGACTTAGTAGAACTCACACTGAGTATTATGGGCGCACTGCAAGTGCTCATATGGCGGACTGTTACTGGTGCATAGTGCGAAAATTTTGCAGTTTTACGAGTTTGCCGGGTGCGAAATCCGGGTTACGAGTGTCGCGGGCCGTCAGTTCAGTCTGGCGCGCCGATGTATTGGTACGGCGTGCAATGAAGCTATTGGGTTATCGCGTCGGTCAAGGCTAGTGTTTTTGCTTTTCAAGGGGCTGCGTTGTTTGAACATATTTCCGGGGTATTGGAAGTGAAGTTTGGGGTCTAAAAGGAAATTCCCACTATGAAAGTATTTTTGCTGTTTGTTCTGACGTTTGGCTTGGTCGCATGCACCACACCTGCACGTATCGCTTTGCCTGATTCCGACACTGTTGAGGCGGGCCAGGCGGCTGCACTGAAACTCGCCGACCTGCCTCCAGTACAAGAGAGAATCTATCCGGGCGATACATTGCGTATCGTCCGTGACGGTGGGGAGACCCCAACGATTTCTGCGTTTACAGCCAACTCCATATATGAGCTGACTCTTTATGTTGTGATGAATGACGGTAACTTTTCCTACCCCTTCATCGGCAAAGTTCAGGCGGTAGGTAAAACGACTGAGCAGTTAAGCAGCGAGCTGCGTGAACGGTTGACGCCCTATTACCGTGATCCCGGGGTTACCGTGAATATCAATCAGGCGCCTGGCAATACGATATTCGTGGGCGGCTCGGTGCGTAATCCTCAGCCGTACTCAACCAATGTCGCCACCACCCTGCAACAGGCCATCGTCACTGCGGGTGGGGTTCTGCCTAATGCGGATAGCCGTAATGTGGCTTTGCTGCGTTCGGACGCCGAGGGTCGTTACAAGACTTACTTCGTTGATTACAGTCAGTTGCTACAAGGCGGCGAGCAAGGTCATCGAGTCGTTGCGCTGCAGCGTGGTGACGTGGTGTTCGTACCCAAGTCCGGGTTGGGCAATCGTATTGAGGGAGTCGACCTCTACCTCAATCAATTGATTCCCTTTGTTAAAACCATTGGCATCGGGGCTAGTTATGACCTCCGTGGCAACAGTAATTAGTCACTAAGGACAGCCCTCATGATCGAAGTTCGTACATTCCGTGATTTGCTGCGCCTATTTTTCATCTTCTTTCAGGAGTTCAAGCTGGCGGTCATTGCTACGTTAGTAGTGGTGTTGCTTGGTGCCTTTTTGTTGCCGACCTCCTTCGAGTCCAGTGCTCGTTTGCTGGTCAAGCCGGGGCGTGACAGCAACACGCTACCGATCGAAGTGGCAGACCGGCAATCTATTGTGATGCCTGCCACTCAGCGTGACCCGATCTTGGATGAGGAGCGAATGTTGACCGGTCGGCCTATCAGTCGGCAGGTGGCAGAGCGCTATCTAGAAACGCTGGCCAATGCTCCGCGCCCAGAAGGTTTCCTCCCTACACTTAAGTACTATGTCAGCCAGGTGGTCAGTGGTGTCATCGAGCTTGTCCGTGGCTTTTTGCAGGTGCTGGGGCTTGCCGAAGAGCAGACGCCAGTCGATCGGCTGGCTACCAAGTTAGAAGACAAGTTCAGTGTCACCCATGCCCCAGGCTCGTCGGTGATAGATATCCGCTTCCGCTGGAGTGATCCGGCCGTGGCTCAGACGGTGGTGCAGAGTTGGGTCGAGCTTTATCTGGAGGAGCGTACTCGTGCGCTGGGGCGTCGTAGCCTTTATGACTTCTATCTAACCCAGAGCGAAGCCAGTGCGGCAGAGATTTTCAAACTCAAGCAGGAGTTGGCAGGGCGTTTGGATGAGCTAGGTGCCATTAGTATCGAAGCGCATCTGCAGAATCTTTCCGAGCGCATCAACCAGTTACGCAGCGATAAGTTCAACACTCGCCGGCAGATTGCTGCAACTGAAGGGAGCCTGGCCACACTTGCTCAGCAGATCAAAAGTCTGCCTGCTGAAATCAGCACCTCGCGTGAAGTCGCGCTCAACCCGGTTCAGCAGGACTTGCTGCGTATGCTCAACGGCAAGCGCGCTGAGCGTCAGGACTTGCTGCGGACCTTCACCAAGAATGCCCCGCCCGTAAAGAGTATCGATGAGAGCATCACCAGCTTGGAAACCATGGTAAAGGCCGAGTCCGATACCTTGCAGGTTTCCCAGAACCGGGCGCCTAACCCTATTGCTGAGCGTTTGCGCAGCAACTTTATGGACCAGCAGTCGGACCTTGCCCGACTCAACGCTCAGCTTGTACGTCAGGACGAACAGCTCAAGCTGCTCGAGCAGTCGCGGGTCAAGGCGCTGTCAGTTGAACCGGAGCTGGCCCGCCTGCAGCGTGAGCTGACAGCCGCCGAGAGAAATTTCGCGCTGTATGACGAAAGTCTGGAAAAGGCCCGTATCGATCGCGAGTTGGATAACAGTCGTATCAGCAATATCGCGATGATCGAGCAGGCCACCTTTAACCCAAGCCGGGTTTTCCCCAAGAGCCTACTGATGCTGCTGCTGGCTCTGCCGCTGAGCATCGTGGTCGGTTTTCTTGTGATCTACCTCTGCTATCTGCTGGATCAGCGTATCCACGATGGTGGCCGCTTCGAAAACATGTTTGGTATCCCTCTGTGGACCACGCTGCCCGAGGTTTCCGGCGAGCCTACTCATAACAGTGCTTTCCTAGCCGCACTCTACCGTTTGTATGGCCTGATGCCACTGGATCAGGTGGCTGAGCGTGGTCTGGTGCTGGGCTTGACGTCTGCGCGCCGTGGCGAGGGGGTCAGTTTTATTGTTAGTCATCTACGCCGTTTACTTGAAGAACGTGGCTATAAGGTTCGTATTGGTGATGCGCCGGCTCAGCCAGGTGAAATCGTGCTGCTGGATGCTTCGGCGTTGTTGTCCAGTCCAGAGGCTTTCGTCAGTCTGCGTCGCGCCGATCTTCTCGTGCTGGTCGTCGAGGCGCAGCATAGTAATGTTCCTACAGTCGAACATGCCATCGGTGTGCTGCACACTGCCTTCAATAAGATAGATGGCGTAATCATCAACCGTCGTCGCTTCGAGGTGCCTGATCGCGTTCTGCAGATAATCACCAAGGTACGAGGCTTGGTTTGATGCGGGTTGCACTGCTGGCACCGCTGCCGCCCGAGCAGACGGGCATCGCTGACTATGCGGCCGTGTTTAAGGCCGCTCTGGAATCAGCTGGAGTGCAGGTGATTACTCCGTTGGCCGGCTGCGGCAATGATCCGCAACGTGCCGTGGCACGCATAATGGAGTTCGATTGGGCGGGTGTGGACGTCGTGCATGCCGAACTAGGTGGCGGGCGTTTGGCCGAGTTTCAGGCGTTGCGAGCTCTGCGAGCCCGGTTTCCACGCTTACCCTTGTCGGCAACTGTGCATGATCCCGAGCGGCTGGTATGGCGGCGTGTGTCGTTGCCTTGGCCCCTGTCGTTAGTGCAGTCCTGGCGGTCTCCCTGGCCGCAGGCGGCAACGGTATTGGCTGACCCCTTGTGCTTGTATGAGGAGCGCCAACTGGCCAGGAATCTAAACGCCTTGGTGACCCTCACCGAAACCGGGCGTAACTGCTTGGTGCGGCGGATGCATTTGCCGCCGCCCCAGGTTCATGTCATCGCGCATGGCAATCAAGCTATAACCTCAGTGCCGCTGCCGCCGCTAGAGCCGCTTCGGCTGCTCTATTTCGGCTTTATCTATCGGGGAAAAGGAATTGAGGACCTGCTCGATGCTCTGGCTTTGGTGGTTCGTCGCCAGCCGCAGCTGTTTTCGCGCGTGCGCCTGACCCTGGCAGGTGGGAGTGCGCCGGAGATGGCCTTCGAGCCAGGCGGTAGCTATCTCGATCAATTGCGCCAGCGCATCGTTGAGCTGGGGCTGGAGTCACTTCTCGAGTGGCGCCTGGATCTGCCAGTCGAGGAAATTGCGCCGCAAATTCAGGCACATCACGTAATGGTCCTGCCTTACCGTGAGTCGAAGAAGCTGAGGCTATTGGGCGAGCAGCGTGGTACCAGTGGTGCATTGTCCTGGGCGGCTGCCTGCGGGCGTGGCGTTCTGACGTCAGATGCCCGCGCCTTTGCTGAGGAGGTATCAGCGGGAAATGGAGCGCTCTTTCCGCAGGGTGATATCCACGCGTTGGCTAACGAGTTGCAAAGCTTGCTGGAGGCGCCAGAGCGCTGCCTCCAGTGGGCTGAACGTGCGGCGCAGGTAGGTCGCGAACGTCTCTGGCCTTTGACTGCTCAGCGGTTCAAGACACTTTTCACCAGTCTGTGTGAGGGTAGAACCCATGAGAAATAAACGTATTCTTCTGTCGGTGCTCTTGGTTGCAGGGGTTCTGTTCGGTGTAACTATTCTTGGTAGTCGTAATGCCGAGGCGGAGGTCACTAGCCTCAAGCCGAACAGAAGTGTGGTTTGGAAGGATTATTTGGGCGTCAACGCGCAGTTCCATTTTTTCCCCGAGGCCACCTACCGCAAGCAGATGGCTCGCCTGCACGAGCTTGATCTGCAATGGGTTCGTATCGCCATGCATTGGGCCTTGTTGGAGGCCGAGCCAGGCCGCTACTATGCCCCGTTCGATGCCGCGACCAAGGTCATGGCAGAACAGCAACTCAAGGCTGTGGGGTTTCTTTCGGGCTCCGCGCCTTTCGCGACCACTGCGCCGGCCAATTCGCCTTATCAGGACTCCTTTCCGCCTAAGGATAATCGCCTGTACAGCGACAGCCTGACTCGATTCATCGAGCGCTATCCACAGTTCGAGGCTTGGCAGATTTGGAATGAGCCGAATTTGCCTCCATTCTGGAGACCTAGGGAAGATCCGGATGCCTACGCAGCGTTGCTGCACGATGCTGTGGTGACGGTGCGCAAGCGTTTCCCCGACAAGCCACTGGTAACGGCAGGCATGGCCTATTTCAGTCAAATGCCCACGCGCAATATGGATCTGATGCTGAAGTCTCTGTTAGAGAAGGGTCTGGCAGACTATGGGTTGATCGTCGCTTACCACCCCTACACTGAGTACCCCGAGAGCAATGAGATCGGCAAAAACGACTTTCTTGAGACCGCGCGCTTCGTTAATGGCGGATTGCGTGGCGAGGGGTCAAGCAGATCTGGGCTACCGAATGGGGTTGGTCCAGCTACTCGGGACCGAAGGAAATGCAGGCACTTATCGGTGTTTCCGGGCAGGCAGATTACACCCTTCGCCGGTTAGCGCTGATGAGCGCACTGGATTACGACCGTATCTTCCTGTTCAACCTGAGTGACCTAGATGCTCGCGCCAGCGTGCGCGACCAGTCTTACGGGCTGCTCGATCTTGATGGTGAGCCTAAGCCGGTCTTTCATGCCCTGAAGAACTTTCTTACCGTCACCGGACCTCGCCTGGAGCCTGCAGAACCTCCTGTATTCGCTCAGACACCGAAGGATCTATACAGCGTGGCGTGGACGCGCGCGGATGGTCGGCATTTGCTGATGGTTTGGAGTGCCTCGGCAGGCAAATTGCACCTCAATGGAATCCGTCAGGCGGCTCTCTATGATCCGTTGCGTGGTACGGAGCAGGCTCTGCAGGCTGAGGGCGATGCATTGGTGGTGGGGCTCAAACCCAGCCTGCAACTGCTGGTATGGGATTGAGTGATGTCGCTTAGAGTTCTCTGGGTTCTGCCTTACCTACCGTGGCCGACAAGCAGTGGCGGCAAGACGCGTCAGTTCCACCTGTTGCGCGCACTGGCGCAGGCAGGGCATCGCATCACGCTATTGGTACAGAGCAAGACTGAGCTCGACGATGCCGCACGGCAGGCCCTCGAGCCACTGCTTGAGCAACTGATTGTGCTGCCGCGCCGTTCTTTACGTAGCCCGACTACCTTGCTGGCCGTCATGGCATCACCGCTGCCGATGTTGGCCAGCATTAATGGCTATGCGCCGAAACTTAGTCGTTGTTTCGTCGACTTACTGAGTCAGTCTTGGGATGTGGTGCAGATCGAGCACAGCTACAGCTTTCAACCCTATGAGCAGGCGCTGCGGCAGGCTGCAGCACCCTTCATTCTCACTGAGCACAATGTTGAGTCCGCGCTGGGTGGGGCGATTTATGATCGCTTCCCGACCTGGCTCAGGCCTCTGGTGTGGATCGACCAGTGGCGCTATCGCCGCTGGGAACGGCATGTCATGTGCTTGGCTGCGCAGGTGGTGGCTGTGACTGAAGCCGATGCGCGGATGCTAGGGAATATGACGGGCCGGGACGTTCCGGTGGTCGTCAATGGTGTCGATTGCGCGCGCTATGCGCAGGTGAGCCCCACCTATGACAGCGAGCGCCTGTTGTTTATCGGTAACTACGAATATCCGCCGAATGTGGATGCGGTGGAGTGGACCATGGATGAGGTGATGCCGCGTGTCTGGCAGGCGCGGCCGGGTGCGCGTATCACCATTGCCGGAAATGCCTTACCGGCCGAATGGAGGCAACGCTGGCCGGATGAGCGAATCGAGTGGCACGACTTCGTGCCTGATCTGAGAGATCTACAGGCTCAGGCTGCGGTGTTCTTGGCACCGCTACGCACGGGCGGGGGCTCAAAACTTAAGGTGCTCGAAGCCATGGCGGCAGGCCTGGCGGTGGTCACCACTGCGCAGGGAGTTTCTGGATTGGCCGTAACGGCGGGGATTGAATATGACGGGGGTGAGAATGCCGAGGCCCTTGCTGTCGCTGTATTAGGGCAGCTCAGCGACCCCGCAGCTGCAGCGCAAATGGGGCGCGCTGGTCGTACTTATGTTGACAGGGCACATGACTGGAGCGTGGCGGCGCAGCAACTGCTGGCGGTGTACGAAGCTATTGGTAGCCCCGAGGAATCAGCATGCGAGTAGGCTTGGATTACCGCCCTGGGATCAGTAATCCTAATAATGGGATTGGGCGCCAGAACGTGGCGTTGGCCAAGGTGTTGGGTGAGCTACCGGGCGTCGACTTGCACCTATTCACACCCGCCCCCGCCGGTCATCCACTACGAGGCCGGGCACACTGCCCGCGCTGGGAGAGCCCTGTCGAGGGGCAGCAGCGTCTACCGCGGCGTTTGCGTTTCGAGCTCTGCTACATGCCATGGGCGTTAAGGCAGTCGGAGATCGACGTGCATATTTGCACCTTCAATATGGGGCTTCCCCTACCTCCTCGGCCGGTGGGTGTTCGTTACGTTTTGCAGCTGCATGACCTGTTCCAGCTGCATCTTAAGAACCACCACAGCACCTGGCTGCGTGAAACGGTTTATCGCATTAGCGACAACCTTTCGATTTGCTACGCGGTCTATGCCGCGGATCGTATCTGGACACCGTCGCAGTACAGCGCGGACGAGGTGGTGCGGGTTTTCCCATCCGCGGCTAACAAGGTCCGTGTGCTCCCCAATCTGGTGCCTGCCTTTACTCTGGAGTCGGTAATGCCTGCGTTGCCGTTGCCCTCGCGCTTCTGGCTGTTGGTTGGTACGCGCGAGCCGCGCAAAAATATCTCCTGGTTTATCGAGCATTGGCTGAAGGCGCGCACGGCTAACCCAGCAATCCCGGATCTGGTTTTGGTCGGTGGTGGAGAGTTTGTGCCGTCGGAGCAACGAGCCCTACCAGGTGTCCATCTCATGCCAGTACTTGACGATGCCGAGTTGCATGGGCTTTACAAGGCTGCGGAGCGTCTTTGGCATCCCTCCTATGCGGAGGGGTTCGGTCTGCCGGTGATCGAGGCAATGGCTGCAGGTACGCCAGTGGCCGTGGCGAGCGGTACGTCTTTAGATGAAATCGTTCCACCTGATACACCGCGTTTCAGCCCCTATGATGAGGCGGCTGTGGTCGAGTTGATGCATCGTCTGGCGCACCCCGAAGATCCCGACCGCCAGGCTCTGCGTGACTGGGCCCATCGCTATTCAGAGCAGCCCTACCGCGCTCGTGTGGCCGAACTGCTACAGGAGTTGCAGGCATGACATCATTTTTCGGGCTCCCCATCGCCCTGGTCTCGGGCCTGATCTTCGGCGTCCTCTTGTGGTTCCTTTCGCCGGTTAAGGTCATGGTGTTGATCATCGCCCTGGTGATTGGGCTCAACCTGTTGCGCCGCCCATTACTAGGGCTGCTGCTGTTCGGAGTGGTCGCCAATTTCTTGCCTTACTCGACCATTAATCTCGGTGTCCGTACCACCGTATCGGAGCTGCTGATTCTGGTCATATGGGCCTGCGTGCTGTTTCAGGGCATTTTTGAAGGCTCCACGCGGAGCCAGAAAAAAGGGGTCACTGAGCGTTATGTGCTCGCGTTGATCCTGTTTAGTGCATTTCCTTTCGTGGTTGGCCAGGTCATGGTTCATGCCGATGGCAATGGCGTTTCCAACTGGTTGCGCTGGATGGCCAACGTGTCCCTGATTTTCCTGGTGGCCCGTCTACTGCGTGACGGTGCTTCGAGAGAGTCGATGGTGCAAGCGCTGTTGATTGGCACGTTGGCGATGCTGCTGCTCTCCTTGCCCGTCTTTCTTGTCGAGCACTCTGCTGCGGCGCTCAATCCACTGCTGACCAAGCTGGGCTATGCGACGCTGGAAGATGTAATTGGTGATACTTCCGGAGCCATATTCCTGCGTATGGGCTCGCCTTGGATTCACCCCAATACCCTGGGAGGGGCCATGGCGCTGGTGCTGCCACTGGCCTTTTGCTATGGCGTCACCCGTGTTGGCTGGCGTCGCGCGCTGGGGGTCTCCGTTGGTGTGCTTGGTATCGTGGCGCTGCTGCTCAGCGGTTCGCGTGGCGCGCTATTGAGCCTGGCGGTGGTGCTGATCTGGATGGCCATCCGGCGGGTGCCATACACCGGACGCCTACTGCTGTGCGGCGTTGCGTTTAGCGCGTTGTTGGTGCTGTCCTACCCGCCGCTGCAGGATCGCATCATCGCCATGTTCAACGTCGGAGATGCCAGTACTTCGATGCGCTTTACCGAGTACGCCAACTTTCCGAGGGCGATAGCGTCTTACCCGCTGGGTATAGGTTTCAAGGTGGAGCCACCAGTGCCCGGGACGGATCTACATGGCATCTCCAACCTGTGGTTAAACATCGCCTATAAGTTGGGTCTTCCCGGCATGCTGTTGTTTATTGCGGCCATCTGGAATTGGTGGAAGGAGACGCGCCCGAGTGATAAACGCACTGACCTGAATGCAGATAACGCAGTCTGGCTGGGTACGACCGCAGGCCTGCTTGCGGCACTTTTCAGTGGGTGGTTCGACCACTATTTCAGCTTCCAGCCGGTTTTGGTCGGGTTGTTTTGGTTGATGGTTGGGTTGAACTTGCAGGAGTCTCGGCGCCTGCGTTCAGGCGACGTGACGCCGACCGAATCTAGCGGGTCTAGCGGGCGAGGCCTGGTGTGAGGAACTGAGGCATGTTGGGTTCAACCCTCTGGCTGACGTTGGCCACGCTGATTGGGCTAGTGGCCGGGTTCGCGCGTGAATGGCTGCTGATCGATTCCTGGGGCGCAAGCCTGCGCAGCGATGCCTTTCTGGTTGCATTATTTCTGCCGGAGGCTGTGCGCATTGCTCTCGCCACGGGGTTGTTCAGTTCTGCGGCTTTACCCCTTTACCAGGAGCGCGATGTTGCTCAGCGCGAGGCGTGGCTGTCTGCGTTGACTGTACGTGTTGTCAGTTGTGCTCTGCTGGTCGGCGGTTTGTTCTACCTGGCTGCGCCGCTATGGGTTCTGCTGATTGGCCCTGGTTTGTCCGAAGAAGGCCGAGTGATAGCCGCTCAGAGTCTGCAGTTGCTGGCCTGGTGTGTGCCCGGTTTTATGTTGCATGCGTTGCTCTGCATCCCGCTGCAGGCGCATACCCGCTTCGTACTGGCGGGGCTGGGATCCTTGTTGTTTAACTTGCCGCCGGTTCTTTACCTTGCCGTGTCAGGCGAGCAGGCAAGCCCGGAGCACTTGGCGGCCAGTTGCCTGATTGGCAGCTTGCTGATGCCGCTGGTGCTAATCCCGGCAATGCGTGGCATGGGCTGGCGACCGTGGCGTATCCAAGCCGACCGTGATTGTGGCCAGCAGTTGGTGCAGCGTCTTGGACCTTTGTTGATGAGCACCCTGGCCAGCCAGGGGCTGGCACTGCTGGAAAGAATGATTGCCTCGTTGCTGGGCGAGGGGGCGGTGACCTGGCTGAATTTTGCGCGCAAGCTCATCAACCTGCCGATGATCGCTCTGATGAGCCTGAATCAGGTACTGCTTGGTCTGATGGGGGGTAAGTCTGAGCAGGAGCGCCTAGCGCTGTTAAGTCGAGGGGTCGCTATGGCAACCCTACTCACGCTTCCGGTGGCCGTTGGGCTGGTGGGCGCGGGCGAACCGTTGATTCAACTATTGCTTCCCAGTCAGGCCGGCGGAGGGGTGTTGGCCGCCTTGCTAGGCTGGCTGGGGCTGACGCTGTTGTTCGCCGCCTGGAATGCGTTGCTGGCGCGCTATGCCTATGCCGTTGGCGACACGCGCTTGCCGCTGACCTGTGAGCTCAGCGGCAATGCATGCAATGTGGCCTTCCTGCTGCTTCTACCTTGGTTATTAGGGCTGAAGGGTATTGCCCTGGCGGCCTTACTTGGCGTTCTGCTGACTGGTTTCTTGTTGATGCGCAAGCAGCGTCTGCTGGTGGAGCTCGACTGGGCGCGGCAATGGGGCCTTGGGTTGGCATTACCCGGCTTGGCCCTGCTGATCCCGTTAGGAGTCCCGGAGGCGGGTTGGCAGCTCGGGGTGACTATTATCGCTGCTCTGGCGCTGATGCTGGGGCTTGCTGCCTGGCTTAGGCCCTGGCTCATCAGCTAGGGAATGGCTCAGTGCGGCGTACGTACCTCTCTCGTTGGCTCATCAGCTTTAGTCTCCTTACCTGCGCGTACATAGTGGCTGTTTTTGAGTAGCCAGCGTTTCTCCACGCAGTGCCACATCAGGGCAGCGCCGGTGAGTGTCAGGGCGACCGTGGTAAGCAGGGCCAGCCAGGCGTTGGCCTCGAAAGCTCCGAACTGCACCAGTGTTTGCACGATGGGGAAGTGCAGTATGTAAACGCCATAGGAAAAGTCGCCGAACTTGCAGAAGTTGCCAGCGTAGTTGTAAAGCGCGAAAAAGATCACCAGCACGCCCAGTGCGATCGGGCTAATTGCCTCAATCTCTCCCAGCGGTCTGGCGAGAAAGTAGATTGCGGCAGCAAGCACCAGTAGTTTCACGTGGCGTTCGAACAATGGCAGCAAGTAGTAGAGCGCGGCGCCCACAATGAAGAAGCGCAGTTGTCCCGGCAGCTGTTTTTCCAGCTGAAAATACATGCTGCGGCCACTACTTTCATACAGGCTGAACATGATCAGTGAGTAGGCCGTTGAGGCCGCGAACAGGATGAGCAGCACAGGCATACGGCCTGCTCGTCGGCAAAGCCAGACGATGGCAGGGACGCTCAGATAGAACATGACTTCGATCTTGATCGTCCATAGGGCGCCGTTTACCGCTGCCATGCGATTATCGCTGAACACGCCGGGCAGATCCGGCTGAAGGAAATTAAGAAATCCCAGGTTGAACGTGATGTAGCGAATGAACTCGCTTGACAGGAAATACTCGCTCAGCGAGCGTTCGCTGATGCTTGAGAGCAGTAACGCGGTCAGGGTTACCGAGAAAAAGTAGGCCGGGTAAATACGGCGCGCCCTTTTCTCGAAATAGTCGACTAACGAGCGCGATTTTTCATAGCTCATGAATATAAGAAAGCCGCTGATCACGAAAAATGATTCGATAGCGATCTTGCCTGACAGCAGGGTATCGATGATGGACAGATCACCGGCGCCCGATAGCTCGTACGCGTGCAGCAGGCAGACGGCTAACGCCAGCAGCAGCCGTATCAGGTCGAAGTTGTTTTGGCGTAGGCGCGAGTTGTCACGGCTTATGACGGAGCGGCTCATTTGGCTGTCTTTGCCGTTAGCTTGGCGGTATCCGCCTGCGGCGTTTTCTTGCTGAAGATCCTTTTTCCTAGGCGGTTAGCGCTGTTCATAAGCGGTTCCTCAATGAACTTGAAGCCGACTAACCCGTAGCCGATCACAGCCGAAAACATTATGACCAAGAAAACGATATTGCCGAGAATACCGCTCGAGGCCAGATCTAGCATGACCCAGAGTTTTCCGATCACGCCGATGACTAAAAGATGTGCCAGGTAGGTGGTGTAGGAGCTATCGCCGATAGCCACCATGAAGTTTGGTACGCTTATCTTGTCCCTTCGTTCCAGCAACGTGGCGCCAATGGTTAGTAGGCTGAAAAGGGTGCCAAGGCTAAAGACGCGAACAAGGCCTTCACCACGGAACAGCCCAAAATTGTATCCGATCGGAACGCCAATGAGCGGGACGAACAGCAGCATGCCTATCGCTGTGCGGGTAGATACACGCTCGCTCAAAGGGCTGAAGTAAAACAGGGCGATCATGCAGCCCATCACAAACTCAATGGCATAAGGGTGCAGGGCAAGACGCAGTGCAGGGCTGAGGGTGGAAATGTCCAGGCTTAGGTTGGCGCAGATGATAAAACCTGCCCAACCCCCCAAAATCCATGGAAGGTAACGTTCTCGGCAGAGCATGAGTAAAGTGAAAACTAAGTAGTACCACATCTCAAAAACCAGTGACCAGGCGACCATCACGAGGGGCAGGTTTTTGTCGGGAAATAAGAAGAATGACTTCCAGAGATTGGGTTCGCCATGAGCGCTATTGACCCATTGGGGCATTACCAGAAATACCGCTAAGGTAATAAAGAAATAAACCCAGTACGGTGGGTAAATGCGTGCGACACGGGCGTAGGCGAACTTTGCTATTTCTCTTGGTACTTGGAATCGGCCTCGAGAGACCATGACCATGATGAAGCCACTGACAACGAAAAACCAATCGATGAATAGCTGATTGAAGTCCTTTATCGCGAGTGGCAATAAAGTGGCGCCAGCATATTTTTCCTCGGCGAATGTCATGTGACCGATAACGACCCCCGTTAGGCCTATGCAGCGAAATGCCTGCAAGGTATTAAGTTTTGACATGGCGAGCTCCTAGTATGCCAGATTCGTGGTTGTTACACGGGCGAATAGCGCCGTCGGAAAAATGACATCAATAGTTTGGCGTAAGTAATAAGGTCTGACGGAAGAGTCTATTAGATTTTGCGTGCGGCATATATGTGAGCATGCCATCATGCGACGAATGCTGGCAAGCAACATCCATCGGGTTGGAAGTGGAAGCTGTCGTTTGGCACGGCCTCTGCATGCAGTAAGTTGGCGTATGTCGGCTCTTATATAGGGCGGCTCGTGCGGAGATGAGTGATATTGAGTTATGGGGGCACCTATGGTTAAGGGGTTAACGTCAAGACACCTAATTAGATTTGTATTGATGTTTTTTCTATTGTTTTCATCTTTGCTTCATGCTGCCGATGATGACCCTGTGAGAGTGCTGATTAAACAATATAATCGGGATGTATACACCACCATGGATGGCCTTCTATATATCAGAACTGATCACTGTCTAGAGTCGGCTTACAGTGAAAATGCCATTCTTTTTTATGTGCCTTATTCCGATGATAATAAACTAAGGTTCAGCAGTAATACCGAATGCAAGGTGCTGGAGGTTTATGATCGTGGTGCGCACTACAGTCGAGAGGGGCGTTAGCTTTGGTCGGAGTGCGTTTGAACTTTAATGAGGCAAGCTGGGTGGTCCAGTTATGAGGTGTGCCTTGGTGTGCGGTTGTTAAGGCTTGCAGGGCTATGAGTTCAGCTGTCGGATTGGCAGTTAATTAATTTTGCTGGCTGGGGGTGCAAATGGTTGCTGTTATTTTTGGTGGTAATGGGTTCATTGGTAGTTTTTTTGCTCACTTCCTGCTTGAGAGTAAAGGCTTTGAAAAGGTCTACATTTTTGACCATGAGGCGCTTGGGCAGAAAAGTAGTCTCTTCAGGCAGCAATTGTTAGGGGCTTCTAAAGGAGTCGAAGTAATTATCGGTGATGTTCGCAGGCCTATTGAGTGGCTGCCTGCCGAGCCGGTTGCTCTGGTTGCCAACTTTGCGGCCGTGCATCGTGAGCCAGGCCATGAAGATATCGAGTATTACGAGACTAATTTGTTAGGTGCGGAAAATGTTTGTTCTTGGGCAGAGAAGGTTGCTTGTGACCGAATGATCTTCACGAGCTCTATTTCTCCTTATGGTCCGAGCGAGGCGGTCAAGGATGAGTGCTCTCTGCCCGTGCCAGCCACGGCTTATGGTAGCTCCAAGCTGGTAGCAGAGAAGATTCATCAACTCTGGCAAGCGCGGGATGACACTAATCGGCGCCTGGTGATAGTGCGGCCAGGAGTTGTGTTTGGGCCGGGTGAGGGCGGGAATGTATCTCGGCTGATCAATGCTGTACTGCATCGCTACTTTTTTTACATGGGTAACCGCGCAACCCGTAAGGCGGGTACTTATGTGAAGGAACTATGTAACGCAATGTGGTGGGTGTTACAACAGCAGGAGGTCAATAAAGAACATGTCAGCCTGTTCAATATGTCGATGAATCCTGGGCCGTCTATTCAAGAGTATGTCGAGGTCGTCTGTAATGTGGCGGGGGTGACGCACAGGGTTCCAGGCGTTCCTTACATGCTATTGCTAGCAGTGGCTTACTCCATTGATGTAGTGGCTAGGCCGCTGGGTATCAAACATCCATTTAGTCCGGTGCGCATCCGTAAGTTAGTTAGATCTAATAACATTCTGCCCGCCTATCTGGTGGCGAATGGTTATCCCTACCAATATTCTTTGGAAAGTGCTTTCGCGGACTGGAAGCAAAACTGTCCGGAAGAGTGGCAATGAGTATGAACGCGCATGTCTGATCAAACTGAAATATCGAGTCTTCGTGTCGCTTGCATCGTGCCGACCTATAACGGCTGTGCAGAATTGGGTCGATTGCTTGACTCGCTGGAGCGACAGAGCGCGGCCTTCGATGTGTTCATTGTGGACTCCAGTTCGCAAGATGGCACCGCCGAGCTTGCACGTATGCGGGCGCCGTCAGTTGTTTCCATTCCGAGCAGCCAGTTCAATCATGGCGGCACCCGGCAAATGATGGTTGGTCTCAATCCGGGATATGACATTTATGTCTTCATGACGCAGGACGCTTATCTGGAGGACCCAGATGCCATAAAGCGTTTGCTGGTACCTTTTGCGGATGAGCGTGTTGGCGCGGTTTGTGGGCGGCAGTTGCCACATCTGGATGCCACTCCGCTGGCTCAGCATGCGCGCTTGTTTAATTATTCGCATGTCTCTCAGGTGAAGTCGGTGGCGGATGTTCCTACGCTGGGGATCAAAGCGGCATTCATGTCCAACTCCTTCGCGGCGTATCGAGGCGAGGCGCTATTAAGTGTGGGAGGGTTTCCAGAGCATGTGATTTTTGCCGAGGACATGTATGTGGCGGCCAAAATGCTGCTTGCCTGTTGGAAGGTGGCCTACGCCGGTGATGCGAGCTGTCGTCATTCGCATAACTACAGTGTGGGGGAGGAATTTCGTCGCTATTTCGACATGGGCGTATTTCACGCCCGAGAGCCTTGGATCCGTGAGCACTTCGGTGGGGCTGGTGGAGAGGGGTTGCGTTTCGTTAAATCTGAGCTGACTTATCTCGGGCTTCCTCATGTCCCTCTTTGGCCGTCGGCTATTTTTCGTAATGCCTGCAAGCTGTTGGCATATAAGCTAGGGCAGAGTGAGAAAGGAATGTCTCTCCGCGTGAAAAAGAAATTAGGTATGTATAGGCGTTATTGGGATAGTCCCTACGCCAGAGGCTAGGGGGTTATATTTGTTGTGGCTCAATGATTCTGGGCACCCTGATAGGGCGTTAATCTTCGCCTAGCAATGAGGTGTTCACGTGACCAGAAGATCATTCAGTCTGCCGCGGGCAGAGAGAGGTGCGGAAAGTTGCGGAGCGTGTCGCTATTACTACTGATGCGATCCTTGAGCCTGTATTTTTTCCGCAAGAATCCACAGCGCCTCCGCAGTCTGAAAGCAAGCAATGGCTTGGCTCTCCGCAGACTCCGCACTCACAGGCATTTGCTACCGCTGACGCTGACTTCGAGGAGTTTTAGTCGTGGCCGCCCTGGACTATCTGCGAGGGCCTGGAGTGGTTGTCGAGGCTCTGCCGGAAAGCTGTGGGTCTCGCCAGTTGAGCGACTGACCCCAGAGATTCGCCAATATCTGCGCGATTATAAAGCGGCGCTGTTGGCCGAGTTGGGTGCCGTAAACGATCACCAATCCGGCGCATGGCTGCACCTACTGGTCCTCGCAGATGGTTGCGTTATTCAGCATTGCGGCAATTTGACTGCCGCTAATGTTGAGCGGGACGCTCGTAAGCGATACGGCAGAAGTTTGTTAGTTGTTGTGGCCGTGCCGAGCTATGAGCGTCCTCTAAATGAGGCTGAGATCCTTAAGGCGCTTGCTGGGACTTTGCCATCACCATTGATCGTGCCCAAGCTCTTGGGTGCCTGGCTTGTGCGGGTTGCGCGACTGCTGGGAGTTCAACCCATCGCGCTTCTGGGCTGTGGCCATCTGGAGCCGCACGACATAGCCGGGCAGGCTGGTAGTGATGCGCTGCTAGTGGCGAATCTTATTCGGACGGCGCCAACATGGATAAATCGTCCGGCGAAGAAATACGCCTGACGTTTCTTGCTGGGCTACTGGTGGTATACAGCATCCCATTCAAAGCTAGGCAAGGGTATAAATTCTGAGTGTTTCTATATCTGGTCATAGCTGCCGCAACCAAGTGCGAGTGTGTTCTAGCCTGCAATGCAAAGCAGGCGCCCCTGAGGTGCGGAGTGTTGAGCGGAAAAGGCTAGCGCAAGAGGAGTGTTGAGCACAAACGAAAAAAGCCCACCTTGCGGTGAGCCTTTTGGTGTTTCGTATGGTGCCGGCACCAAGAGTCGAACTCGGGACCTACTGATTACAAGTCAGTGACAAAGGCTAATTATTCACAGGTCGGTTGATGAAAATTGACAGCATTTACGATTTGTAAATTCTTATATTTAAAGGTTTTTAACGTTTTTTATGGCTTTCGAGGCTGAATATAACCCTTGTTTGTTTTTTAGTCAAAACCCTACCCCGGCCCTACCCCGAGCGCTATAATCCCTACCCCAACCCTACCCCAGAAACGGTCAGGATTTCGGTATGAAAACGCGCGTCGCCATGAACGAACATACCCTCAAACGGCTCAAATATGACCCGCCAAAGGGCGTACCGAATATCTTGATCCTTCCATGCCTGGGCATGGCACCTTCGGGGTGCGGGTCAGCAAGACATGCAAAAGTTTCATCTTGCTATACAGCTTCCATAACCATCCGCGCCGCCTGACCCTGGGCACTTACCCCGATTTGTCCCTCGCAGAAGCGCGCGCAAAAGCCATGCAGGCCGTTGAGCTCCTTAAGCAGGGCATTGATCCGGGGCAGAAGAAGATCGTCGAGTTGGTCGAGTACCGCACCAGTCCAACGTTCGAAGAGGCAGTTGTCAGCTACCTAGAGTGGGCTGCAAAAAACAAAAAATCGTGGCGTGAAGATGAGCGCATGCTGCGCAGCGAGTTTGTTCCGCACCTCGGTCGCACCAAAATCGGTGACGTCACACGCAAGCAGGTCATGGCGCTGCTTGATCACAAGGCCAAGACCGCACCGGTGCAGGCCAACCGTCTGCTGGCTGTGATCCGCAAGATGTTTAACTTCTGCGTCGAGCGCGAGATCCTGGCTGCGACACCCCTGGTGCAGATCAAGAGGGTGGCTAAGGAAACGCCACGGGAGCGCAGCCTCAATCGGCATGAGATCGTGTGGTTTCTGCACCAGTTGGCCGGTGCCTCGCTGACGACCAATACGCGCTTTTCCCTGTTGCTGAGCTTGCTGCTGGCGCAGCGCTCCGGACGCATCGTGGCTATGCGTTGGGTCGACTTTGACCTCGATGACCGGATCTGGGATCGCAGCGGTAAGTTCGAAAAGAACAACAACCCAATTGCTATTCCGCTGTCCGAGGATGTGCTGAGCATTCTGAAATATCTGCGCGAGCGGCAAGTTCAGAAAGTGATGTCGAATGACCCTGAGCACTGGGCGAACAGTAAAAAGCTGCCCAGCCCTGGGCAGTACGTCTTTCCCGGGCGTTGGCCTACGAAGCCGCAGACGCAGCCTTCGCTCAATCGCGCGATGCGCCGCTTCTACGATGACTACGTGAAGGATTCAGATCGGGTCGAAGAAGAGAGTCTGCTGCGCGTTGCCGATGGCTATCCGCGTCCAACCGTGCATGACCTGCGACGCACGGCGACCACACACATGTCCAAGCACGGCCTGGGCAAGGAAGTCCGTAGTCGCATCCTTAACCACAAGGACCTTTCGGTAGATGCGATTTATGATCGCTATGCCTACTTTGAAGAAAAGGCAGAGGCTCTCCAGGGGTGGCATGCTTATCTGAAGGGGTTGCTGCAGAAGGAGTTTGGCGACGTGGATTGGGTGGAGTTTTACGGACGCCGCATGGAGGCTGTTACGTCTAGTGAGGACAAAGACAAGTCCAAGTCCTGAGTGGCAGAGCTGGCCTGAGTTGCAAGGCCATCTACTGCCGGAGGCATTGCTGCGTACAGGGCTATTGAGGCTGCCCGCGCTGGTGAACATGGTCGCGGCTTCGCCGTAGTAGCCGATGAAGTGCGCAAGCTGGCTGGCCGAACCAGCGAAGCCACTGAAGAAATAGTTAATGTAGTACAGCAGAACCAGGCGCTTGCCGAACGAGCTATGCGAGAGATGTTCAGCAGCCGTGAGCAAGCCGAGCAAGGCCTAGCGCTGGCCAACCAAGCTGGCACCGTGATTATGGAAATCCAGGACGGTGCTAAACAAGTTGTTGGCGCGGTTGGACGTTTCGCTAACGAATTACAGTAATCATGGCTTGGCAGACCTAGGCGCCCAGAAGCACTGACGCGAATGAGTGCATCCTGTACATTTGTTCAGCAAGTCCCACTGGGGACGTCACCATTTACAAGAGAGGTTGCCTGATTCGAGCTCAGCAAAATGGTGACCTTCCCGAAATCTCCGTGCCGTTCGGCAATATCCGAGTTATGTCTTAAGATAGCCTGCTACCGAAAGAACCGTCATGGCTATGGCCATGAAGGGCTTTCATTCTTTACAGACAAGTGTGGTGAAGATGAACAAGCCTTTCATTTCGCTGTGCCCTGAAATTACTCGGGAACACGCGCTGAAGCTAATGGACTGGTTGGAGGATGAGCACGTCACCTGTTACCTGAGTGACTCGCGTCATACCTCCCGCTTCATTGAGCAAGCCATCGATCGGACTCAACTACCGATCCTGACGCATCTATTCAACCGGGGCGGCCGATTTTTCATGGCCTATGATAGACATGATGCTCCGGTGGGTTTTGTCCGCCTCATTAAGTCCGGCGTAAATTGCGAAATTGTCCTAGTGATCGGGGACAGCGACAAATGGGGCCGAAACCTTGGTGCCAGCACAATCCGCGAAGGCATGAAGCTGGCTTTTCTTGAGATGCGGGCAGAAAAGCTCATCGCCAAGATTCACCCTGACAACGTGCGCTCGCTAAAAGCCTTTTTACGAAGTGGTTTTATTCTTGAGAGTGAAACGCCGGCACTAAAGCTATTTTCCATGACGGTCCGGCGCTATCTCCAGTTATTGCGCGAAGGTGCTGGCGATGATTCCAGCCGGATCTACATCACTGAAATCGACAAAACTATGCTTGAGAGCCTGATCGTGCTGGAGCATGGCCCCGCTGTTATTGAACTAGAGCATGAGCTTGAAAGAGCGATAGTCGTAAAACCGCAGCAGGTTGCAAGTAACGTCGTCACGATGAACTCCAGGGCATTGCTCCAACTGGACGAAGACGAGATCGAAGTAACCTTGGTCTATCCGGAGCATGCAGACACAAGCCTCGGCAAGTATTCGGTGTGCTCTGATATCGGCGCTGCCATCCTCGGTTATCAGGAGGGGGACGCCATCGAATGGCGCGTTTCAGATCGGACCTGCCGGATTGAGATCAGGAAAGTGCTCTACCAGCCAGAGGCTGCTGGCCATTTCCATCTGTGAGCGCGCTTTTGGTTCAATGTGCGCCTATCTGAAGCGAGGCGTATTTCTATTTGGTGATTCGGGGTGCACTGACATCCAGTAATTCCGTCCAGCAGGTGGAATTGAAGAGCAACCCTAACCCCATTAATCGCTAAGCCCAAGGCAAAAATGATAAGTCCCACGCTATGCTGGTAGATATTGAAAAGCCTCCCGTAGAATGAAATGAAGTAGCTTTTGAGCCTGTGGCCAGGACAATCAGTATAAGTCCAAGCCCTGAGTGGCAGGGTTTGCCGAAAGTGTCGGCATTACTGTTGCGGCGCTGCAGCCGTAGGCGTTAAAGGGCCCGACAGCGGTACGTGAGTTCAGCGAAGCCCTGCTACTGTTTGGCCTTACTTCGAGCGTTGTCATAGGCGTAGGGGCTGATGACCTCTAATACCGCCTTCGCCCAGCTGACAGAGTGGCTGAATGCAGGCGGGCAGGGCGTGGCAGCATCTATGCTGGTATCGTTTAGTCATCTGCTGATCGAAGAGTTCCAGGACATCTCGCCGCAGATCGTCCTATGACTGCAGGCTGTGCAGCGTGCCCAAGCCAGCCTGGGTAATGTTGTCAGCCGGATGGCAATCGGGGACGACTGGAATTCGATCTACGGCTGGCGCGGCAGCTCGCCGGAGCTGTTTATTGACTTCGACCGGCACTTTCCGGGCAAGCGGCGGGCAAAGCCCAGCGCGGTGCTGACCCTGGCCAACAACTATCACTCGGTCGAGCTAATTATCCGTGACGCCGAAGCGCTGCTGGGCGATGTGCAGCACAAGCAGCAGAAACCCAGCCAGGCGATCAAGACCACGCAGCCGGGCGATCACGGCATACGCCTAATTCAGCGTTTCGACAGCAAGGCAAACCTGCCGGAACTACTCAAGCAGATCAGCGAGCAGTGCGCCTATGCGGCCGAGCGCAACTGGACAAGAGACTGCCGGTCAAGGCCTATACCACCCACCGTGCCAACGGTTTTCAAGCCGAAGTGGAGATCATCCTAAATGATTGCCAACCGCCTGAGTCGCACCCGCTGCGCAACGCGCTGTATGTCTACTCTGGCTTCTTCAGCAACAGCTACGACCAGGCCATGCAGGATGAATGCTTACGCCAGGCCTACGTGGCGATCACCCGCGGGGTCAGCCGGGTCTTCTGGTACTGCCAGAAAACCCGGGGCGCAACACGTATCCTGGCAGTGCGGGGCAAGTAGAAGTTCACTCCCGATGTTAGCGCTGCGATGTCTTTAGCAGATTGGCTGAGTCGTCCATGGTTATTGCTTTATTGCGTGGTAGGGACACCAATTTGGCAGAAAGCGGTAATCTTTTAGTTCATTAATAGTGAACTAAATTAATAATATTATTAGTTTGTTGTTATCTATAAGGCCCGGCACACTACGCGCCCCTGTCGACCGAGAAGCCAGTATCACGCGCTAGCGAGCTTGTTTGTGAGAGCTCTTCGGCTACGTGACAGCTTTGCAAAATCGCGTAGACAGGTTTCTTTGCCGCGTATCCTGTGCTTTGGACCTTCTGATAATGAATGCTACCGACGATACCCGTCCTTCTCCTGCCTATAACTACGCAGTCGTCCGCCAGTTCACGCTGATGACATTGCTCTGGGGCATTCTTGGCATGGCCATGGGTGTGTTTATCGCCGCCCAATTGGTCTGGCCGGAACTGAACTTCGGTCTGCCCTGGACCAGTTTCGGGCGTATCCGACCCATTCACACCAATCTAGTGATTTTTGCGTTTGGTGGCGGAGCGCTGTTTGCTACTTCGCTGTATGTGGTGCAGCGCACCAGTCGAGCAGCGCTGGTTTCCGACGGCCTGGCGCGCTTCGTGTTCTGGGGCTGGCAAGCTGCAATCGTAGCCTTGCTGGTGAGTTATCCATTAGGCATCACCACCTCCAAGGAATATGCCGAGATGGAGTGGCCGATAGCCTTGTGGGTGGCCATCGTTTGGCTGGCCTACACCTACCTGTTCTTTGGCACCATCGCGCGGCGTACGGTCAAGCATATCTATGTCGGGAACTGGTTCTACGGGGCATTCATCATCGTCACGGGCATGGTGCATGTGGTTAATCATCTGTCTGTTCCCGTCAGCTTACTGAAGTCATACTCGATCTATTCCGGTGCCACCGATGCAATGATCCAGTGGTGGTATGGGCACAGTGTGGTGGGCTTTATTTTGTCCGTGGGTTTCTTAGGCATGATGTATTACTTCGTGCCCAAACAGGCTGCGCGACCGATTTACTCCTACCGTCTATCCATCGTTCACTTCTGGGCCATCATCGCCCTGTATATCTGGGCTGGTCCGCACCATCTGCATTACACCGCCTTGCCGGACTGGGCGCAGACGCTGGGTATGGCGATGTCGATCATCCTCTTGGCACCCAGCTGGGGCGGCATGATCAACGGCATGATGACGCTGTCGGGTGCCTGGCATAAGTTGCGCACCGACCCGATCTTGCGTTTTCTGGTGGTTTCGCTGGCGTTCTACGGCATGTCGACTTTTGAAGGTCCGATGATGGCGATCAAAACGGTTAACGCCCTGTCGCACTACACCGACTGGACCATCGGCCATGTTCACGCCGGGGCTTTGGGCTGGGTGGCAATGATCTCCATCGGCACGCTGTATCACATGATTCCCAAGCTCTATGACCGCGAGCAGATGTACAGCGTCGGCTTGATAAACACGCACTTCTGGCTGGCCACCCTGGGCAGCGTGCTGTACATCGCCTCGATGTGGGTCAATGGTATAACCCAGGGCCTGATGTGGCGTGCGGTCAATGAGGACGGCACTCTGACTTACTCCTTCGTTGAGGCCCTTGAGGCCAGCCATCCAGGCTTTATTGTGCGGCTGGTGGGCGGCGCGATCTTCGCCAGTGGCATGTTGTTGATGGCCTGGAATACCTGGATGACCATACGCTCCAGCGAGCGCACCGCACATAAGTCGGTTGGAGTGCATGCCTGATGTTTATTCTCGGACTCGTGGTGTTCTGCGGCGGCCTTTATTACTGCATCGGCCTGAGCTCGTGCGACGAGCTGGAGCAAGCCGCACTGCTGCCGTTCGCCGATGACGCACTGGCCGCGCGCAATATGACCGCCGCCACCGGCCGCGTCTGCGACCGGGTAATGGAGCCGCTGGCAGAGCCAGTGGCGTGTCCGCGAGCGAGCAGGTGGGATGCCTGAATCCGGAGTTTCCATACCCACGGAGGGGACCCGTGCCTTACCCCTTGGCACGCTTCAGGGCTTACGCGTGTGAGCCCTTTTTCTCACTACAGATGCACCGAACCATGCCCCAACCTCGCTCTGCGCTGCTGAACTGGCTCTACGCTTTCGTCCCTCAGTCGATGAACACCCATCCCCGGGAGTGGCTGCGTGCCGGCCTGGGCGCGGGGCTGGGCGTGTTGTTGACTACCTGGCTCTGTCATCAGCTATTCGGCCCCACAGTGGCCGCGCAATTAGTCGGTCCGCTGGGGGCCTCGGCGGTGCTGTTGTTCGCGGTGTCTTCGGGGATGCTTGCGCAGCCCTGGTCGATCATCGGCAGCTACCTCACCGCGACGGTGGTGGCCCTATTGGTTGTCCATTGCACTGGCAGTTCTATGCTCAGTGCCAGCATAGCGGTCGGTTTGGCCCTGATCCTCATGTGCCCGCTGCGTTGCCTGCACCCGCCGGGTGGCGCTGTGGCGTTTTGTGTTGCCATAGGTGATGGACATATTCGCGGCCTGGATTGGCAGATCATCTACCCGGTGATGCTCAACGCCTGTTGCCTGCTGGTCTTCGCCTTGCTGTACAACAACCTGAGCTGGGTGCGCTATCCACGGGCGCACGCTGTGCCTACCGGCAAAACTCACAATACCGATGATCTGGCACCGCAGGAGCGCGTCGGCATTACGGCTGGTGACCTCGATCATGCCCTGGAAGATATGGGCGAATTTATTGACGTGACCCGCGAGGATTTAGAGCAGCTTATCCGTGCCACTGAGAAATACGCACTGCGGCGCAGCATGGGTAATATCCGCGCCTGGCAGATCATGTCCCTGGATGTGCGCAGCGTGACGCCGAACACCACATTGCGCCAGGCGCTGCGTCTATTCGAGCACCACCATGTGCGCAGTCTGCCGGTGCTTGATGAACAGCGTCGACTGGTCGGTGTGGTCAGCCTGACGGACTTGCTCGGTCATTCACGCAGGGCTCGCCGCCTCAAATTTCCTGGACGTGGGAATATTCCGGTCAGCCGTGTGATGAGCCAGCCGGCGATCTCGACGGACAGCGATACCCATGTGGTCGAGCTGATTCCACTGCTGTCGAGTATGGGGCTGCATTGTCTGCCGGTCTTGGAAAAAGGCGAACTCGTGGGCATCGTGACCCAGACGGATCTGATTACGGCCTTGCACCGTGACCTGATTGCCCATCTGGGCTGAAATCCGGGCATTGCCGAGAGTCATTCCCGGGTGGGTATGTGGATCAGATCATCGGGTCCCAGCGTTGGGACCAGTCCGTATCGCTTCTGACGACTTCGCGTAGCAGGGCAAAGGCCTGCTGCAGCACCGCCGAATCACGTTCGCGGGAATACACTAGATAAGTCGGATAGCTGAACTCTGGTGCTTTCTCCATCCGTGCCAGTACGCCGCTGTCGAGGTAGCTCTGCACCACGCGGGTGCGAAAGTAACCGCTGCCGCCATGTTCAAGGATGTACTGCAAGGCCAACGGCCCAAGGTTAAAGCCCAGGGATGCCTTGGCTTTTTCCGGCAAGGCGGCATCGTGCTGACGTCGGAACGCGTCACCCCAGTCAATGTAGATATAGGGCTCTGGATTGGCGGGTAGGTAAACCTGGATCAGCTTTTCTTCCAGTAACTCCTCGACTTGTAGGCTTGGCCAATAGCTCGGTTGGTAAACCAGGGCCGCATCCAGTGTACCCACTTCCAACTGCTGCAACAGGCGTTGAGCATCGCCAACGTCGGCCCGCACGGCATGGGTGCTAATGCCCTCGCGCAAGGCCCGTACCCATTTAAGCATCAACGGGTTGCAGAGACTGACCTCCCCACCCACGTGGAGGATGTTGTGATAGCCCTTGACCAGGGGCAGATCCCTTTGCGCGGCTTCCCAGGTGAGCACCATCTGGTTGGCGTGCACGACGAAAACCTCACCGTCGGCGGTCAGCTTGGCCCCGGCGCGGTTACGCACAAACAGTTTGCAGCCAAGCTGACTCTCCAGGCTCTGGATGCGCGCGGTAATCGCGGTCTGGGTTACGTGCATGCGCTGGGAGGCCGCAATAAAGCTGCCGCCACGGACGATTTCGAGGAAGGTGCGTGCGAGATCAATGTCCATGGATGGGGTCAGTGGCAGTTTTGAGGCAATATTATAACCACCTCAACCTGTTGTCAGGCGGTAAGAAGCCACCGTCTACACGTGGGCGCCATCTACTTGAACAGCACATGCGCAGTGCATTGGATGCTCGGGTTTTTGAGGTTTTTTATCAAGCCAAAGTAGTTGCTGATGAAAACAAGGTTGTTGGTATGGAAGCTTTGTTGCGCTGGCGTGGTGAAGATGGTGAGTTAATTTCCCCGGCAGATTTTATCCCCTTGGCTGAAGAAACCGGCTTGATCATTCCGTTGGGAAAGTATGTGCTGCAGCAGGCGTGTTTTGATGCAAAGTCGCTTATAGATCAAGGCGCCAATATTATTGACATGTTAGTCGATAAGAGTGATGCGATAATCGTTGATGCGATTGTGAGGATTTCTCAAGCGTTTGAGTTTGAGTTTGAGTTGGTGGCGGAGGGTGTTGAAACGCTGGAGCAGATATCTGCCTTGCAGTCATTAGGTTGCCGGATTATGCATTCAAAACCTATTACTTATGAGGAGTTTGTCGCTCTGCTTCATTCTGGTAGGTTTGGTTTTAAATAGTTTTGGTTGTTATTTCGGGGCTTTTATGAGTGGCGGTTGCAGGAGCTGAGTGCAACACGGTCATTGAATTGAAGCTGGAGCATCATGCCGCATAGCCATGGCCTTCTGCATCACCTCACCCATAACTTCGATGGGGCACTTGAAGTCGAAGCGCTTACGCGGTCGCATGTTCAGTTGCAGTGCAATAGCGTCGAGTTCTTCTTGGCTGTGTACCGACAAGTCCGTGCCCTTGGGCAGGTACTGGCGGATCAGGCCATTGATGTTTTCGTTGCTGCCGCGTTGCCAAGGGCTATGCGGATCGCAGAAGTAAATCGCCACCCCGGTCTGCTGGGTGATTTCAGCATGCCGCGCCATTTCTCGGCCCTGGTCGTAGGTCATGCTCTTGCGCATCGCCAGCGGCATGCCATTGAGCGCTGCACTGAAGCCTTCCATCGCCGAGGTCGCCGTCGCGTCGTTCATCTTTACCAGCATCAGGTAGCCACTGGTGCGCTCTACCAGCGTGCCTACAGACGAGGCGTTGGCCTTGCCCTTGATCAGATCGCCTTCCCAATGCCCTGGCATCAGTCGGTCTTCGATCTCCGGTGGGCGCACATGGATGCTGACCATCTCGGGGATCTGGCCACGCCGATCCACGCCGCCAGAGCGCGGCCGGCGCGTCGTCTTACTTTGGCGCAGGCAGATGATCAGCTCCTTACGCAGCTCGCCGACCGGCAAGGCATAGATGGCGTTATAGATCGTCTCGCGACAGACGTATGCATCTCTGAGGCTGGGAATGTTCATGCTGCGCAGCTTGCCGGCAATCTGCTCGGGAGACAAACGCTCGCGCAGCATATGGGCCACCAACTGAAAGCGCTCACCACCCGGCAACAGCTTTCGTTTCGGTCGACAGCCTTGGCGGCGGGCCTGCATCTGCTGCTGGGCCATGCGGGCCGAGTAGCCACCACAGACATCTCGATTGCGGCGCAGCTCCCGGCTGATGGTCGAAGGGGATCGGGTGATCAAGCAAGCAATCTTGCGCAGGCTGAACCCTTGGGCACGGCTGATTTGAATGGTGGCGCGTTCTTCAACGCTGAGTTCGGAATAAGACATAGGGGCAGCACCGTACCGGAAAGGTCAGGTGTTGCACTCAGTTTTTGCCGCCGCCAGTCGTATTGGAATGCAGTGGCTATAGAATGTCAAATAACTCGCCATATACTCTAGGTGAAGATTGTTTGGCTGTTCCTGCTGAGTTGGTTAAGTCTGTGGCTAGATTGCAGGTGCATTTAATCAGTGGCGGGGTGATGTCACTTGTATCGTTGCGAGAGGTAGGTAGTGGTTCCGTTGTCGAGTCGTTTGAGTTCATTAGCTTTCGATTTGGTGGCAATCTAGGTTTAATAAAGAGTGTGTTGAATAGCCTTGCGCCTTCACAATTAAATCAACTTGATCGGTTAAGTAGTTTTTCCAAGCGTCGAGATCCTGTCGGTGCAGCATCTGTGCTTCATGCGATGAGAGGTGCGTGTGGCACCAAGGGGACGCAGCTCCTTTCAACTTTCGCCGGAGAACTTGAACATCGCCTGATTCATGATGACAAAGACTTGCAGTTATACCTACTGGTTGATGAAATACTTGTTGATGTGTTGCGAGAACTAATTATTTTTAGCGACAGGCTTTTAAAGAATATGTTTGATGTGTCAGTGTGATGGTTTTTGTGAGTGTTCAAGCGGGGTTGGATTTATAAAAGCCGTTGATGTGTTTTTTGATTTTTACTAAACGTACTCATGTTTTTTGTCATGAGCTAGCTCTGATGGCTCCGGGTTTAATGTTAGAGCGAGCATTCAAGTAAAGTTTTATTAGCCTAATCAGGTGCCGGGGGCTATACATAGCTACAGACATAACAAAAAATGCTGCGCTAGCCTTATTGGATGAAGGCTGTAGGAGTGACAGATGCACGTAATGATTCTCGAAGACGATGTCTGGATTGCTGACCTCTTGCGGCAAATCGTTCACAGCCTCCGCCCGCAGGCGCAAATTAGCTGCAAAACAAGCGTAAACGCTGCTTTGGATGAGTGGCAGAGCAACCCTGCGGATCTGGTGATTTGCGACTGGAACCTCCCTGACGGGCCTGGCACTCGTTTGCTTGAGCGAATCCGCAGGCAGGATACTCAGGTGCCTCTTGTCATGATTACCGGGCGTGCAGATCGTGACAGTGTGCTGGAGGTGCGGTCGCTACGGGTGAGCGCGTTTATCAGCAAGCCCTTTCAGGTACCCAAGGTTCTGGCTTGCTTGGATCGTTTATTACCTGCCACCAGTTCGTTGAGCCCCGCTGTCGCACCTGCGGTTGAGCGTTTTACGGATTTTCTGGCTGAGCAAACAAGCGAAAAACTTGATATGCCGTTGCAAGCGGGCAGCTTTGCCAGGCTCGTCGCGCTTGGCAAGCAGCCGGCAGAGTTGCGCGGACTGTACGAAATTGCGCGTGAGGAGCCTGCCATCACCGCGCGTCTTTTGGCTGCCGCCAATGGTGCTCAGTACAGCAATGGCGGCTCAGCCTGTATGAGTGTGCACGAGGCTTTGCAGACACTCGGTGTCGCCACCAGCTTGAATATTGCGCTTGGGCTAACCCTTCGGCCTGAGGCTGAGCTACAGGACCCCGAGCTGGTTTTGATTGCCCAGGAGCAGTTCGGACAGACCCAGTCTTTGTGCAAGCGCGTAGCGGATTTGGCTGCGGCCTGTCGTATTGATCCTGCGTCGCTGCACAGTGCGGCGCTGTTGCATCGTATGGGTGAGCTTTGTGTGTTGGGGCAGGCCCAACTCTGGCGTGATAAAGGGCACAGCTTATCTCTGGAAGACTTAAGCCACGCTCTGGCCAATAGCAGCAGCGAGTTGGCGGGGCGCCTGAAGGCACACTGGCGATTACCTATCCCTTTGCGGGACCTTATTGGCGCTTGCTATGCGCTACCGGCGATCAATACGCGGCGTGAAGCCATACTCATGCATCTTGCCGCTACCGAGCTTATCGGTCAGGCAGATCCATCCAAACTAGCTCGTTTACGTCGGCTTGTTGGCCTGAATTGATAGGTGCGTGGCACATAATGAGCAAACCCAAGTCGCTTACTTTTTTTATTGTGCTAGGCGGCAGCCTTTGCCTGACACTGTTGTTTGTGGGCTTGTATTGGCAGACCATAAGTGAATGGGATGCCCTCTGGCAGCATTCCAAGCAGGCCGAGCAGCGCCTGATCATTCAGAGTGATCAGCCCAACAGCCTTGAGTCTGAGTTATCGGTGCAGCACTCTGAGAACGAGCCCGCGAGCTTGCGCGTAGCCCAGTCCTACGAGCAGCACCTCAGTGATAAAAGGCAGCTGTTCATTAGATGGTCAGTTGCATGGTTGGCAGCTCTTGGCCTTTTGCTGTTGATGTTCTGTGCCGCTCGCTATAACACCCGGCAACAGTCGCTCATTCATCAGGCTGACCTAGAGGAACGTCACCGAGAAAGTGAGCAAGCCCGTGAGTTGTTAGGGTTGATTACCTGGGCTCAGGCTGAATATATCCAGACGGATAATCAGCGCGACAGTTTTAATACATTGCTTAATCGCGTCTTGGCCGTCACTGAAAGTCAGTTCGGATTTATCGGTGAGGTACTCCAAGATCTGCAAGGCCTGCCGTACCTGCGCACTTATGCCATCAGCAATATCGCCTGGGATCAGGCCAGCGCTGATTTTTATTCTGAGCGTGCAGATCAGGGAATGGAGTTTCATAACCTCGACACGTTATTCGGTCGTGTAATTCGTGATGCCATGGCACTGATCACAAATACCCCCAGCGAAGATCCCCGGCGTGGTGGGTTGCCGCCTGGTCATCCGCCTTTGGAGGCTTTCGCGGGGTTTCCGTTGTTCGCTAACGGTCAGATGGTTGGGATGCTGGGTATTGCAAACCGTCCAGGTGGTTATGTTGATGAATTCGCTGAACAGCTCAAGCCTCTTCTGGCAACGCTGGGTCAGCTGATTGAGGCGTTGCGTCGCGATATTCAGCGTCAGCAAACCCAGCAAAGTCTGCAGCGGCAACAATATGCGTTAAGCGCACTTAACCAAATTGCTGCACTGGCTCATTTGGATAATCAGCAGCAACTGCGCGCTGCTTTGCAGCTGGGCGCTGATTTTTATGGTACCCCGCTGGGACTCATCAGTCAGATTGAAGGCGAGGACTATCATGTCCTGGCGCAGTTTTCTCCGCCGGGCACGCTACAAGATGGCCAGCACTTCAGTCTGGGCGAAACATACTGCAGCCTCACCCTAGCTGGCCGTGATGTATTGGCTATCGACCATATGGGCAACAGCGAGTATGCGCACCATCCCTGTTACCCCGCGTTTAGTTTGGAAACCTATATCGGAATTGCAGTTGTAGTCAGTGATCGTGTCTTCGGTACGCTGGCGTTTTGCTCAACTGAGCCTCGTAAAGTGCCATTCGACGACGCGGAGTTGGAGTTTCTCCGCCTTTTTGCTCGCTGGGTTGGTGCCGTGCTGGAGCGTCAACAGCAGGAGCATGCCCGTCAGGTCTTGCTGCAACGCTTGGATGAGTCGCAGCGTATCGCTCGCCTCGGGCATTGGGAGGCCAATCTTGATGATGGCAGTCTGTATTGGTCAGCGCCTATCTATGAGATTTTCGGTTATGACATTGAGCATTTCACCCCTAGCGTTGAGGGCTTTAAACGCTGTGTGCATCCTGAGGATGTAGCCATCGTCGAAGCATCAGAGGCTCGGGTAAATGCGGGAGGTGAGCATAATGTTCGCCACCGCATTATTCGCCCAAATGGCGAGGTGCGTTGGGTGCAGGAATTAGCGCGGCTGCAACCCGACGCTGAGGGGCGTTTGGTGCGCCTGGTCGGTACCGTACAAGATGTTACCGAGCAAGCTATGGCTGAGTTCACCCTAAAGAGCCAAGGCGAGCGTTTGCAGAGCATCATTGCAGGTACCAATATCGGCACCTGGGAATGGAACGTGCAATCCGGTGCGACCGTATTCAACGAACGCTGGGCGGAGATCATCGGCTATCGCTTGGATGAGCTCGCCCCCATCGACATTAACACCTGGTTGAGCCATGCCCACCCAGATGATCTGGAGCAGTCAGGTGAGCTGCTTCAAGCTCATTTTCGCGGTGAAACACCCTATTACGACTGCCAGTGCCGAATGCGCCATAAGGACGGACATTGGGTCTGGGTGCATGATCGCGGTTGCGTCGTCAGTTGGAGTGCCGATGGCGAACCGCTGATGATGTATGGCACGCATGCTGACATCACGGAAGTGCGTGAACAGCAAGAGGCGATTTATCAGGCGCGCGCCTTCCTGCAAGCAGTACTCGATTCAGCTACAGGGGTCAGCGTGATCGCTACTAATCCGGCTGGCCGGATTACCCTGTTCAATCGTGGTGCCGAACGTCTGCTCGGCTACAGCGCTGACGAGGTTGTTGGTTTGCATACGCCAGCACTGTTTCACCTTGCTGGTGAGGTTGAGCAGCGTGGCCTGCAGTTAAGCGAGCAACTTGGGATGGCGATCAGCGGGTTTGAGGTGTTTGTCCACCAGGCCCGCAGCGGCGAACCCGAAACCCGGCAGTGGACTTACCAGTGCAAGGATGACAGTCAGCGCCAAGTTAACCTGACCGTCAGTGCCATGTTCGATCAGCACGGTCAAATCACCGGATTTTTGGGTATTGCCAGTGATATCAGTGAGCTTCAAGCCGCAACACGTTCGCTGCAGAAAAGTGAAAGCCGCTTTCGTGGCTTGGTTGCCAACCTGCCTGGCATGGTTTACCGGTGTGAGAATGATTCCGAGTGGACCATGCGCTTTATGAGTGACGAGGTTGCTGAACTGTCCGGCTTTCCGGCCAGCGACTTTATCGATAATCGAGTTAGAACGTATGCGAGTGTGATCCACCCGGATGACCTGCATATTACCTATCAGGCCGTCGGCGCTATCGAACGAAAAGAGACGTTCGAATTGACCTATAGGTTGCAGCACGCGGATGGCCACAGCGTATGGGTGCGAGAGAAAGGGCGCGGTGAGTACGACCAAGGGGGGGCGTTGCTCTGGGTGTCCGGATTCGTCTGGGATATCAGTGACCGCAAGCAGGCAGAGGATGCTTTGTGCGTTAGCCAGCAGCGTTTCAGCGGGGCATTCAATACCGCGCCTCAGGGTATGGCCATGGTGGGCTTGGATGGCCGTTGGCTTGAGGTCAACGATGCACTCTGCGCAATGCTGGGTTACAGCCGCAGTGAGCTTCTTCAGCTGGACTACCAGCACATCACCCATCCCGATGACCTTGAGACTGACCTGCAGCTTTTGCAGCGGCTGCTCAATGGCGAGATCAACGACTACCAACTGGAAAAACGCTACCTGGATAGACAAGGTCGGGTAATTTGGATTTTGCTGAGCGTGTCACTGGTGCGCGACGCCCTAGGTCAGCCTTTGCATTTCGTATCGCAAATTCAGAACTTCAGTGAGCGGGTCGAGGCCGAAAAAGCACTTCGCGAGCGTGAGGAATACCTGGGCACTCTGCTTGATAACGTTATTGATGCAATCATCACGATTAACGAGCAGGGGTTAATAGAGACCTTTAACCCAGCCGCTGAGCGCATTTTCGGTTATCGCCTGGAGGATGTAAGAGGGCAGAGCGCCAACTTACTCACGCCTGCTTATTACCGAACCAAGTATGACGACCTAGCGACCTATCTGCAGAGTGGTGTCGCGGGCATTCTGGGTAGACCCAAAGAGCTACCGGCCCAGCGCCAGAGTGGCGAACAGTTCGTTATGGAGCTGGCGGTGTCGCAGATTACCTATCAGGGCGGGCTTCGTTTTATTGCCGTAATCCGCGACATCAGCGAGCGCAAGCGCATCGAGCAAATGAAAAATGAGTTTGTTTCTACAGTCAGCCATGAGCTGCGCACGCCACTGACCGCCATCGCAGGTGCCCTGGGCCTGATAAACGGTGGCGCTTTGGGTGAGGTGCCTGTTGTGATGCAGGACATGCTGCGTATCGCTCAGGGTAATAGCCAGCGTCTTGGCGAATTGATCAATGACCTGCTGGATATGGACAAGCTCATAGCCGGCAAAATGACCTTCGATATACGCCTACAGCCTCTGCAAAAGCTACTCGAAGCGGCTATTGAACAGAACCAGCCCTATGCTGAGCAGTATCGTGTCCAGTTGCAGTTACTTCAGCCAGCAGGTGATCTACAGGTTCGGGTAGACCGTCAGCGGTTGGGGCAGGTGTTGGCCAATCTGTTGTCCAATGCGGCCAAGTTTTCTCCAGAGGGCAGCGCCGTTGAGGTCGCTGTTGCAAGCAAGAATGGTTATGTACAGGTCAGCGTAAGCGACCAGGGCCCTGGTATACCTCAAGCGTTTCGTCAGCGAATCTTCAGCAAGTTTTCTCAGGCGGATGCAACCGATACGAGGCAGAAGGGTGGTACCGGGTTGGGGCTGGCCATCAGCAAGCAACTGATTGAACAAATGGGTGGGCAGATCGGTTTCGACTCGGTAGAAGGTCAGGGCAGCACGTTCTGGATTGAACTGCCCGTGGAGCCTTCCCTATGAGTGATCACAGCCCGCGCAGGTTGATCACGGGTATGTTGAGCAGCCTGGCCATTCTGCTGATTCTTGGCCTGGGTGTGGAACTGCTGTTACGGCAGTACAGCCTGCGTCAGCACGAACTTGAGCAGCAACGCCTGCTGGCCCATGCCTATGAAGTCCGGGCAGTACTACTGGCTGAACTAAACGCCACCCTGCATCTGGCTACCGGTCTTGCCAGCTACATTCCCGCCAAGCAGGGGCGCATCGATGAAGCTGAATTACAGCCCTGGCTGCGCGGTCTCTTTGAGCAGGGGCGGCATATTCGCAACATAGGCTTGGCACCAAGTAACCGCATTGATTTTCTCTACCCGCTGGCAGGTAATGAGTCTGCACTGGGGCTTTATTACCCGGATCTGGCTGCGCAATGGCCGGCCATTCAACGTGTCATCGCCAGCCGTAAGCCACATCTGGTAGGGCCGCTGCCTCTGCTTCAGGGGGGCAAGGGTTGATCTACCGAGTACCGGTTTTTCTAAATGACCAAAGCTACTGGGGGCTGATCAGTACCGTTATCGATTTCGAACAACTGGCCGCTGAAGTCGAGTCTATAGCCCGCAAGCGCGGTATAGCTGTGACGTTTACGCCAGCAGATCAGGCGGCTAAGGCTGCCAATCAAGACGCTGTGGGGCTACCTGTTTCCTTGGCTGGCGCCCAGTGGCAACTTCAGGCTGCGTCCCTGAACCCTGCGAGGAAAACCTTTATCGGGTTGCGAATACTCGGTTGGGGATTAGCTTTTACCGTGGCCGGGTTAATTGGTTTTGCCCTGCACACGCAGCAACGCCGAGCCAACCTGTTGTTGGCGCTCAATCAAAGCCAACGAGATTTTCTTCAGGCGTTTGAATTAGCTCCGCAAGGTATGGTGCTGATGTCGGCTGAAGGTGTGCTGCTTGCCGTGAACCAGGCGTTTAGTCGGTTATTGCAATTGCCCGCAGAGCAACTGCTGCATCGCCCACTCCACTCATATTGCCTGCCTACTGAGCATGAGTCGCTCTCTGTACATGTCTCGGCTATTCGCCCAGGTCATAACAACAGCTGGTTTTTGACCTTGGTTGATGCGCAGTATCTGCAGATTCCAGTTGAGTGCAGTGCTGCGATTCTTGGCTCTTTGGGTGGTGCTGATGAGGTGTGCATTCTGCATGTGCAGGACATGCGTGAGCGGTTGCGTTTACAACGCCTGCAGAGCGAGTTTACGGCCAGTGTCAGCCATGAATTACGCACGCCACTGACTGCCATCGCCGGTGCACTGAGTTTGATTAACGGTGGGGTGCTGGGTGAGGTGCCTCACGCTATGCAGCAATTTCTGCAAATCGCCCATGCCAACAGCCTGCGTTTGCAGGCGTTGATTGATGATTTACTGGACATGGAAAAGCTCATGGCCGGCAAAATTCGCGTTGAGCTGCGCGATCAGTGGCTATGGCCGTTGCTCGAAGAGGCCGTGGCGCATAATCAGCCCTATGCAGATCAATATCAGGTCTTGCTGCATCTGGTGGGGCCTCCCTGCAGTTTGCGCGTTGTGGTGGATGAGCAGCGCCTGGCCCAGGTGCTGGCTAATCTGCTATCCAATGCAGCCAAGTTCTCTCCGCCGGGTACTCAGGTAAGGCTGTTGGTCGAGGAGCATGCCGATCAGGTCAGGGTCAGTGTCCAGGATCAAGGGGCGGGTATTGATGATGATTTTAAGGCCCGAATTTTCAGCAAATTTTCCCAGGCAGATGCCAGTGACCGCCGACAGAAAGGTGGCACAGGTCTTGGCTTGGCGATTAGCAAGGAGTTGCTAGAACGCATGCACGGACGTATCGGTTTTGACTCCGTCAAAGGTCAGGGCAGTACCTTCTGGTTTGAACTCCCCCTCCATACAACCTCGACGCAGCGGGCCAATTTATGAGCAAGCATCCAGGGCACCCTCAGGCCCCGCTTAATGAGCCCAGTCGACTTGCAGCTTTGCTTGCATTCGAGCTGCTGGACACACCTGCCGAAGCCATGTTCGACAACATCACTACATTGGCGGCGCAGATCTGTAATACCCCGATTGCGCTGATTTCACTGATTGATGCCGAGCGCCAGTGGTTCAAGAGCCGTGTCGGGTTGGGGGTAAGTGAGACACCACGGGAGCTGGCTTTTTGTGCCCATGCGATCAATCGTGACGAGCTTTTTGAAATCGAAAATGCGCTACTCGATCCACGCTTTTGCGATAACCCACTGGTCACCAGCGACCCTGATATTCGCTTCTATGCCGGTATGCCGCTCAGCGATGGGCATGGGCATAATCTTGGCACTTTGTGTGTGATTGACCGGCAGCCGCGTCAGCTCAATGAGCAGCAGCGACAGAGCTTGAAGCTGCTTGCGCAACAAACGGTGCAACTCTTCGAGTTGCGGCTGCAGTCACGTCATCAGCGCGAGCAAGCTGCCGTACACAAAGCCATTCTGGGCAGCGCGGGTACGGCGGTGCTGGTGGTCGATCCTGCTGGCTTGATTCAACAAGCCAGCCCAGGTGTTGCAACCTTGCTGGGCTATAACGCAGATGGCCTGCTCGGGCGAGAACTTGAGTTGCTCCTGCCGCGTAATGGTCGCCAGTTGACCCGTGATGCACTGAGTTCAATACCTGCTCAAGGCAGCAGCCAGGGCCAGCTGCATGAAGTGCAGATGCGACATGCCTCCGGCCATACGGTGCCGGTGTTGTTGAACCTTTCCCCCGTCAGTCTGGAGGACAAGTTCGATCTAGGCTATCTGTGCATTGTTCATGATCTGAGTTATCGCGAAGAAGCGCTGCAGCGCTTACAACGGCTTAGTGCTCAATTGCCGGGCGTGGTCTATCAGTTCCAGCTGCTAGAAGATGGCCGCAGTTGCTTCCCCTACGCGAGTCAAGGCATTGAAAGTATTTATGGGCTTACGCCAGAGGCAGTTGCGAAGGATGCTACTGCCGTATACGCCTTGATTGACCCCGATGATTTGCAGGGGGTAAGTGACAGCATTGCCACCTCTGCCGCCAATCTTGAGCTATGGCATCAGGAGTACCGGGTGCTACACCCCACTAAAGGGCTTATCTGGGTTGAAGGGCGTGCCGCACCACAGCGCGGCGCCGATGGCAGCGTCATGTGGCATGGCTTTATCAGCGACATCACCGAGCGCAAGCATCTTGAGCGGTTAAAGGATGAGTTTGTGTCCACTGTCAGTCACGAGCTGCGTACACCGCTGACTTCTATTACCGGCTCACTTGGTCTTATCAACGGTGGTGCCCTCGGCGCAGTGCCTGATGCCATCAAAGACATGCTGGCGATTGCGGAGGGCAACAGTCGCCGCTTACGTCAGTTGATTGATGATCTGTTGGATATGGACAAGCTGATTGCTGGGAAAATGAGCTTTGATCTGCAACCGATCAAGCTGGATGAGTTGTTGGCAGAGTGCGACGCAAGCCATCAGGGCTTCGCTCAGCATCTTGGCGTTCGCCTACTGCATTCCAATTGCCCAGACCTGCAGGTGCTGGCTGACGCTCAGCGTCTGCAACAGGTGCTGAGCAATCTGCTGTCCAATGCGCTGAAATTTTCTCCAGCACAAGGGGAGGTTCGCCTTTACAGCGAGCTTGCGGGGCAGTCTGTACGCATTCTGGTGAGTGACCAGGGGCTTGGAATACCCGCGGATTTCACCGCGCGCATTTTCAAGAAATTTTCCCAGGCCGACGCGAGCGACAGCCGTCAAAAAGGCGGTACCGGTCTTGGCTTGGCCATCAGTAAAGAGCTGATAGAGCGCATGGGTGGCACTATTGGCTTTGTCAGTGGGCCGCAACGGGGCAGCACGTTCTGGATTGAACTGCCACTGCACCATCAGGAAGACGAATTATGAGTCCACTTGAAAAGCTCCTATCCCAGAGCCCGCGCATGATGCCGCTTGTGGTGCTGCTCTGCGGTTTGCTCGCAACGGCGGGGGCCTGGTATGGCTTGCGCGCCAGCCAGCAAGCAGCAGCTGAACTGCACTTTCAGCAGCTCACTGGCGAGGTGGTAGAAGCTGTTGAAAAGCGCATGAGTAATCATCGGCAAATTTTGCTGGGTGGGGCTGGCTTGTTTGAGGCGAGTGAGTCGGTCAGCCGTGAAGACTGGCGCCACTACGTGCAGCGTCTTGACCTGGATACCAACTATCCCGGCATTCAGGGCGTGGGGTTTAGTCAGGTAATCCGGCCTGGCCAGTTGGCAGAATTTGAGGCAGTTGTGCGCAGTGAAGGGTTTGCTGATTTCTCTGTGCGCCCGCCAGGATCTCGTGATTTATACACCTCCATCCTGTTTCTGGAGCCATTCAGCGGGCGTAATCTTTCGGCTTTCGGTTTTGATATGTATTCCGAACCCATGCGCAGAGCGGCCATGCGCCAAGCTGCAGAAACGGGTAAGGCACAACTCAGCGGTAAAGTGACGCTGATGCAAGAAACGGCAGGCCCGGCGCAGGCAGGGTTGTTGATGTACGTACCTGTTTACCGTTCAGGTGCGCCGCTAACTAACGCTAAAGAACGCTTCGACGCCTTACGTGGTTTTGTTTACAGCCCATACCGTGTCACCGATCTGATGAGCGGGATTCTTGACGGGCGCAAGTTGCAGATTGATTTTGCCTTGTTCTCCGGGGCCAAAGCCGATCCCGAGCAACAGCTTTTCGTGAGTGATCCGCGTGTTGCCTCAGGCCAGGTGGCAATAAGGCAGGCATCACTTCAATTGTTCGGTCAGAACTGGACCTTTTCCTTCTACGCCCAGCCAGGCTTTTTCAAGCGCTTCCATCAGGGGCAGGACCTTCTCCTTCTTCTGGGCGGCATCATCAGTGTGCTGCTGTTTTTCCTCACGCGCACCCTTGCCCAGGGCCAGCAGAACGCACTCAAACTTGCTGGCGACATGACCGTTCAGTTACGCAACAGCGAGGTGCGACTGCAACGTGTGCTTCAGGGCGGTCATGATGGCTGGTGGGATTTGGATATGCAGAGTGCAAGCTTTTATGCATCCCCCCGCACGTGGCAGATGCTCGGTTATTCTGATGATGGCCCTCAGCCGCCGTTCAACGATTGGGCGCAACTGGTTCACCCCGAAGATTTGCCTGTGCTGCAAGATCTGCTGCAACCCTCGGAAGGTGAGGCCGAGAAATACCTGAATCATGAGTGTCGCTTATTGACGCACGATGGTCACAGCTTACCGGTACTGATACGGGCGCTGATCCAGTATTCAAGTGACGGGCAGATGATGCGTGCCAGTGGCACAGCCATGGATCTCAGTGAACAGAAACGCATTGAACAACTGAAGAACGATTTTGTTTCTACAGTCAGCCACGAACTGCGGACACCGTTGACATCTATTTCAGGCTCGCTGGGCTTGGTTAATGGCGGTGCGTTAGGGGTTGTTCCAGACTCCATGAGGCCGATGTTGGAAATCGCTCAGCAGAACAGTCAGCGCCTTAGCCATCTGATTAACGACCTGTTGGACATGGACAAGCTTGCTGCAGGCAAGCTCAGTTTCGAACTGAGTAACTTGGCACTCGCCGCAGAGCTAGAAGAGGCCGTGAGTTGCAATCAGTCCTATGCCAGCCAGCATCAGGTAGAACTGCACCTGGACCCTATACCGATGCTCCAGGTCCGGGCTGATGCCCTGCGCTTGCAGCAGGTGTTATCCAACTTTCTTTCAAATGCCATCAAGTTTTCCCCGTTCGGTGGTCAGGTCCGCTTGCATACGACGTTGCGTGATGGCCGTGTGCGGGTCAGCGTGACGGACCAAGGCAGTGGTATTCCCGAGCATTTCCGCAGCCATATCTTCCATAAGTTCTCTCAGGCCGAAAGTGGCGATCAACGGCAGAAAGGCGGTACTGGGCTGGGGCTCGCCATCAGCAAAGAACTGATTGAGCGCATGGGTGGTCACATCGGCTTTGACTCACAGGAGGGGCATGGCAGCACCTTTTGGTTTGAGCTGCCAGTTTTAATGACCCATACGCCAGCCCCCGATCTACAACGCCCAACTATTTTGGTTGTAGAGGATGAGGCCGATATTGCACGGCTACTGCAAATGCTGCTACAGGGGGCTGGCTACCGTGTATTGCTGGCACATAGTCTGGCCGTAGCCCGGGAGCTACTTGAGCGCGAACCGGTAGCCGCGATTACCTTGGATTTACGTATGCCAGATGGCAATGGCGTGGAGTTCATCCAGGAGTTACATCGCAATTCTAGCGCTCGTGATCTGCCTATCTTAGTGATCTCGGCTGCCAACGAACAAGGCCAGCTGAGCTTGCAGGGGGGCTGCATGTGGTTGACTGGCTGGATAAGCCGATTGATCCCGCGCGGCTATTGGGCGGCTTGCGTAGGGCGCTTAGTGGTATGCATGAAAAGCCACGCATTCTGCATGTTGAGGATGATGCCGACTTGCGTACGGTGATTGCCGAGCAGGGCCGCCACCTGGCGGAATTTATTGGCGTAGCCACTTTGAACGAAGCCCGTCAGCATTTAATAGCTGGCAGTCTGGATTTGGTGTTACTGGATTTGAATTTGCCTGATGGAAGTGGTCTTGAGCTTATAGAGGAGATTCACCAACTTTGCCCTGGACTACCGATAGTGGTTCTGTCCTCGACAGAACTGTCAACGGAACAACTAAGCCGCGTTGAAGCAGCGCTCGCAAAGTCCAGAACGGAGACTCAAGACTTCCTCGATATTCTGGCTCGACTGTTGCCGACCAAGGAGAATGGATATGCCTGACCTCAAGCGAATTCTTCATGTCGAAGATGACCCATCAATCCAGGCAGTCGCCAAGGTGGCACTGGAAGCGGTCGGTGGCTTTACGGTGTTGAGCTGTAGTTGCGGTCAGGATGCCCTCGACCAAGTTCAAGGATTTGCTCCTGATTTCATTCTGCTGGATGTCATGATGCCGGGCATGGATGGCCCGCAAACACTTCAGGAACTTGGCAGGATGGTCGACATCACGCAGATCCCTGTTGCTTTTATGACGGCCAAAGTTCAGCCAAATGAGATAGAGCACTATCGCAGTTTGGGTGCGCGTGACGTCATCATTAAGCCTTTTGATCCCATGCAACTGGCGACTCAAATTCGTGCAATTTGGAGCCAGTCTCGTGGATAAACGACAACAGCAAATGGCTGATTTGCAGACGCATCTGCAACAGCTGGGTGAGCAGTTCTCACAGCGATTACGCGAAGAGCTGCCACAATTGGCTGATAAAGCCTTGCAGCTACAGGCATGCGCTGACCCGAGCGAGCAACTGCAACGTTTATCTGAGCTGCGCGATCAGTTACACAAACTGGCGGGCAGTGCTGGGACTTTCGGTTTCAGTGAGCTGGGTGCCCGTGCCAGGTTGCTGGAGCAGCAGACGCAACAATGGCTGAGCAGTTTGGAGCTTCAGCGACAAGGTTTGCACGGGTTGGTAAACGAACTACAACAACTGGCTAGTGTTGAGCAGGTCTCTCAAGTTTCAGCCGCACCAGTGCTAAAAACGCCCAGTGCTGGGTTCAATCGTGACGGTGCTAAGAGGGTTTTTATTCTCGAAGATGAGCAGAAGGTTGGCGATGTTATCCGCTTAACACTTAATACATTCGGCTATCAGGCATCACATTTCCTGACCACCGCAGCCCTCGATGAGGCTTTGGCTGAACAGCTGCCGGACGCCCTAATCATTGATGTTAATTTAGGCGACAGCCAACAGACTGGACTGGATTACGCTGCTGCTTTGCAGCAACGCTTAGAGCACTCATTACCGCTTCTGGTACTCACCACCCAGAACGATTTTCACACCCAATTACAAGCTGCGCGCATTGGTGCAATGGGGTTCTTTAGCAAACCAGTTGACGTGGCCAAGCTGGAAAATCGTCTGGAACGCTGTTTCAACCAGCAGAATGGCGACCCCTATCGAGTTTTGATTGTTGACGATGACCGCGAGTTATCTGATCGATACCGTTTGGTGTTGAGTGGGGCCAACATGCTGGTTGAAGTCGCTAACGATCCTTTGCAGTTATTTGATGCAATGGCCCGATTCCATCCTGAAGTGTTGGTGCTGGACGTCAACATGCCTGGTTGCTCTGGGCCTGAACTTGCACAGATGGTTCGCTTCAATGATGACTGGCTGCGAGTCCCTATTATTTATCTATCCGCTGAAACCGATATCGCGCTGCAGATGAGCGTTCTAATCAGAGCGGGGGACGATTTCGTCACCAAACCGATTTCAGATAACAGCCTGATAGCCACAGTTTTTGCCCGAGCCCAACGCGCTCGACTGCTCAGTAACGCACTCTCCCGCGATAGCCTGACCGGGTTGCTAAAACATGCCGATATCAAGGAGCAAGTGGCTATTGAGCAAGAGCGTGCCTTACGAAGTGGTAAACCGTTCAGCGTAGTCATGTTGGATATTGATCATTTCAAGAAAGTGAACGACACCCATGGGCATGCTGTTGGTGACAATGTCATTCGCGCACTAGCCAACCTGCTTCGCCAGCGCTTGCGCCGAGTAGACAGTCTCGGACGTTACGGCGGTGAAGAGTTTATGGCTGTACTACCTGATTGTACTGGTGAGCAGGCCGTAAGCATTCTTGACGGAATCCGCCAGCAATTCTTAAGCATCAGTTTTGCCGGTGAACTATCGGATTTTCATGTGAGCCTAAGCGCTGGCGTTGCTTCTAGCCACGAATGTACTGCGGATGAGCTTATGGAAATGGCTGATCGGGCCCTGTACGCAGCAAAGAACAATGGTCGCAATCAAGTTCGCCTCGCAGATGACTGAGGGGGGCGGCGATGGACTTTTTCATGTGCCGATGAGCAGGGGGCCTATCCAGATGCTAGGTACCCCTGGAGTTAGGTGCGGTGGACTTGCCTGGAAGCCAGCCACGAGTGGATGCTGGAAACTCAATCCGACCAATAACTCTTCCAGCACCGTATCGCGGTGGATTCTTGGGTTTTCGCACCTTGGACAGGTCTATACCTGTTGGCGCTGATGGAAAATTGACCCACCCTGCCGATTGAAATTTGACCCAGGGCGGATTGCTGATTTTGTTACCAGCAACTGTGGATAAGTCTACCAGCGCAGCTGCTGTTGCCCCCACTCCTTCGCTAGCCCAGTTCAGTTGTTTAAGACCTGCCACACGCAGCCATGTAGCAGGCCGTCGTCGCCATGAAATCAGAACGGCTCATCGTCCTCCGGTTCTTGGCCGCCCTTACGCTTTCGCTCCCGTGATTTGATCTTGGCCTGGGCCGCCAAGCTACTGTGTTGCAGGCGATAGTACTCGTTACCGGTTTCGACGATGTGGCAGTGGTGGGTCAGCCGATCCAGCAGGGCGGTGGTCATCTTGGCGTCGCCGAACACGCTCGACCATTCGGCGAAGCTCAGGTTGGTGGTGATCACCACGCTGGTGTGTTCGTACAGCTTGGACAGCAGGTGAAACAGCAACGCACCGCCAGCCTGGCTGAACGGCAGATAACCCAGTTCGTCGAGGATGACCAGATCCATGCGCAGCAGTGCCTGGGCGATCCGCCCGGCTTTGCCGTCGTGTTTTTCGCGCTCCAGCAGATTGACCAGATCGACCGTGGAGTAGAAGCGCACGCGCTTACCGTGCCGGGTGATGCCGGACACGGCCAGCGCGGTGGCTAGGTGGGTTTTACCGGTGCCTGGCCCACCGATCAGCACCACGTTCTGCGCGGTGTCGGTAAAGGCCAGGCTGGCCAGCTCGCTGATCAGGCGTGCGTCGGCGCTAGAGGCGTTGAAATCGAAGCTGGCCAGATCGCGGTGCATCGGCAGCTTGGCCATGTTCATCTGGTGGCTCACCGAGCGCATGGCGCGATCTGTGTGCTCTTGTTCCAGCAGGTGTTCGAGCAGCCACTTGGACGAGGCTGTGTTCGACTCACCCTGTGCAGTTAACTCCGCCCAGGCCGTGGCCATGCCGTGCAGGCGCAGCTCCTTGAGTTCCGCCATCAAATCACGCATGACCGACCTCCTCGGCCTGGCCACGCAGGCGGTCGTAGCGCGCCGTGTTAGCGACGGGGGCTTCCTTGAGCGACAAGTGGGTTTCGACGCTGGGTGGTGGTTCGGATGCTGTCAGCCGTGCCACGACATTGAGGATGTGTTCGGCGCTCAGGCTGCCGCTCTCCAGTACCAGCTCAACGGCTACCAGCACGGCATCGAGTCCGGCGACCGGTACGGCAGCCAGGACTTGCGCCATGATCCGGTCACCGCCGGCATGACGCCCCAGACCGTGCTTAAGCTGACGCAGCGGCGCTGGCAGATCAGTAAAGGGCGCTCCGTTGCGCAGCGCGCCGGGCTTGCGCTCAATCAGCGGGATGTAGTGCTGCCAGTCGTAGCTGACCTGTTCGCGATCCAGCAAGCGCGCATGGCTGGCAATCAGCGCATCATCGGCCACCACCTCGATGCGGGTCGGATACAAACGGCTGCTGACCCACTTACCCGCGTACTCACACGGCACCGAGTAACGGTTGCGCCCGACGCTGACCAGGCAGGTGCTGGAGACCCGCGCAGGCCGCTCGACGTAACCGTCGAAGGCCGCGGGCATAGGCATCAGTTCGGCGCGCTCCAACTCCAGTACCTCGGCCACACTGAGCCCGCTGTATTGAGGGTGCGTCAGCTCGTTCCAAAGCGCGCGGCAGCGCTGGCCCAGCCAGGCATTGAGTTCCTCGAAGGAGTGAAACTGGCAGTCCTGGGCGTCTAGCCAGATACGCCTGCGGCTGTCTTGCACGTTCTTTTCAACGATGCCCTTTTCCCAACCAGCGGCGACGTTGCAGAAGTCCGGATCGAACAGGTAATGCGCGCACATCACCGCAAAGCGCGCATTCACCGCCCGGCCTTTGCCCTTATTGACCTTGTCGACGGCGGTCTTCATGTTGTCGTAGATGCCCCGGCGCGGCACGCCGCCCAAGGAGCCGAACGAGCGTGTATGGGCGTCAAATAACATCTCATGGCCCTGGCTCGGATACGCCACAAGCCAGAACGCACGGCTGGCACACAGCTTCAGATGTGCCACCTGCATACGCCGGTAAATGCCGCCGACCAGCAAGCCTTCCTCGCTCCAGTCAAACTGAAACGCCTCGCCAAGAGCAAAGGTCAGCGGCACAAAGGCCTGCGACGCCTTGCCCTGTCCCCCTCGCCAGGCACGGATAAACGCGGTGAGCTGGCTGTAGCCACCGTCATAACCTTCGGCTTTGATTTGCGCCAACAGCGCCTTGGCACTGCGCCGCTGTTGCTTGGGCCGCAGCGAATCGGCTTTTAGCGCCTGCTCCAGCGTGGCGTGAAAAGGGCTGAGTTTGTTGAAGATCGCGCGGCGTTGGTAGACCGGCGGCTTGGCCTCAGGTGCCCTGACCCACTTGCGAATCGTGTTGCGCGCCAACCCGGTGCGCTTGGCTATCTCATGCAGCGACAGCTTGTCGCGGAAATACATCCGGCGAATTTTGCCCATCATTTCCATACTGATCACCCTGTGTTCTCCTGCTCAAAAATTGAGCAGAAGCAGTTGAACACCTGGGTCAGTTTTCAGTCGGCAGAACAGCCTCTACTGGGTCAGTTTTCGGTCAGCGGCAACAGATAAGGTCCAAAAGCGTTGGAATGTCATCGAATAGCAAGCATGGATTGCCACTCACCGGGTCGAGACGGATGTGGATGTCTGATCCAGACAAAAGGCTCAGTACAACCGGTAGTTCGATGTCGAATCGACTTACCAGGCGCTCAAGGGTTAAAAGCAAAACGCGGTTTTTGACATCGAGAAGTGCGGATCGCTCTGGATCGAGAGGGATGATTGTGGAGATGTGCACGACGTTCATATCTGCATACCTGTAATTCAGATATCTGTAATTTAGATATACATTCTGGCTTTGTCAACAGCTGGAATGCGTCTCTGTGGAAAAGTCGATTTATCGAGATGAGAACTTAGTGCTGCTTCGTATGATTAAGCAGTGTCGTACTGAGTCAGGCCTGACGCAGGCGCAGTTCGCTGAAGCATTAGGCCGCCCGCAATCCTTCACCAGTGACATTGAACGTGGCCTTAGAAGACTTGACCTAGTTCAGCTGCGAGACATTTGCCACGTACTAGGTCTCAACCTGGTCGATTTTGTTCAGCGCTACGAAACCGAGCTTTCCTCGAAAGGTGCGAGGGAGTAACTGCGCACCCTCCGTTCAAGTGGCGTCAGTCGCTTCTCGCTGTACGCCGTCCCATGCTGCCGAATACAGAGCAGCAGCATCGTTGCACAGCAATCGGATCGCTTGAATACATCCATTCATTGGCTCGTAGGCAAGCGAGTTTAAATCGGACCCGCTGAGAGCACAGAGCAAATCCAGCACTGCGTTTTGGCGGAGCGTGGCCGCGTCGTAGAGTTCGATGGCTTTGGCGTCGCTGCGAAAGCCGAGCAGGCAGTTGTGCTCGCTGGAGTGTAGTGGGGTAAAGCTTGGGGATGAGTCGCTCGGGTGCATAGGGTGACCTCTAGAGTTTTAGAGACCGCCTGCATCACTTCCACATGATGGGTGGCGGCTGTATGCGGGTGTGGAAGACCGAGACTCTAGGAACTCGGCGCGCCGAAGCGCCCCGCATACAGCCACCATAACAAGTTGCTTCATGGTGCTAGTGATCCTTGAGTCAGGTCTGATGGCCCGCCCAGTCACACTATTCAGCTCTCAGGGGCTGTGCAAGTCCCCACTTTACGTCATCTGGGTGAAAAAGGCCGCCGTCATGAATGGCTTTCAAGATGACGAAAATCGCTTGTGGCAATTTTTGGAGGGAAAGAAAGCTCGCCGATATTTGGGCGGGCCTGTGTCTGTTTTCCGACGAGCGGTATGTGGCTGCCCCGGTATTTTTCTAACGAAGAGTTCATGAGGTGGCAAATCCCTACCCCAATCCTACCCCAGCCGAATTTCAGGCACAAAAAGGGCTACGTTTTCACGTAACCCTTTGTTTTGTATGGTGCCGGCACCAGGAGTCGAACCCGGGACCTACTGATTACAAGTCAGTTGCTCTACCAGCTGAGCTATACCGGCATTTGTGGGGCGCATTATATCGATTCATTTGCGCGTGTAAAGCGCTCTGAGCAGGGTTTTATTCAGGACCGGCTATCAGCAGCGAAATGCTTATGCACATGCAGGGTGTTTTTGGTACGTGCGTACGCAGGCTTTGTGAGCTGCCTCTCGGTATTTGATAAGTGCATGTTTTCACAAGAAATATTTTCAGGTTAAAAAATGTACAGTTCGGCAGTAGTATGCTGTGGTGGGCTTTTGCGTGGTTTGCTCAGAATCTGTCAACAGAGTTATCCACAGATGTTGTGGGCAACTTGGGCTGGCGTTCTGCGAGTAGCAACAAGTTGCGCGGGCTCTGTTGGGGTGAGCAGAAGGTGCCAAGGCGCACGCTGTAACCCTGCTCTTGCAGGAATAGGGCGCGGTCGAGTAGCAGCCAGAGTTCCAATGGGCGGCGGAAAAGGCCACGCAGCAGCTCCAAGTTGCGTACCTCGGCCAGGCGTTGCCAGCCCTTTTGTTCAAGCTGTTGCCAATCCTCTGTGGTTGGCGCAGGCAGTTGCTTGAGTGCGGCAAGGTCTTGGCAGTAATCGGCAAAGGGCTTGTCCAGCCAGGCTGCTGGCAGTGAAGGGGTCGACAGGTAAGCGTCAATGCCGCGCAACTGGCGCTGCAGGAGGTCGAAGGCCAGGCGCCTGGCCATTGAATGATCGCGCTGGCGGCGTACCCGTGCGCCGGCGGTAACGGTTTCGCTTAGCGGCAGGCCGAGATCGTCGATGGACAGTTGCAGTGACGAGGCTTGGGCGGTTGTCGACAAAGGCTGATAGAGCGCTGTGCGGATGCGGTTGTAGCAGCACGGCGCGACGGCCAGTTGCTGGCAGCCGATTTGGCTGGCCAGTTGCAGCAGGCGTGTGTGCAAGTCGCCGCAGGCATGCAGTGCCACGGGGGTGTGGTGGGCGTGTAGCTGCGCCGCAGCACTGTCCGCCAGCACATTCTGCTCGATATGCGCGGCGTCGATACCAAGCTTATTGCTGAGTTGTTGCCCGCTCTTGACCAGCTCTGGGTTGTATTCCAGGCAGGTCAGCGCTGCGCCGTTATGCGCCAGTCGCCGGCCGAGGTGGCCCTTGCCAGCGCACCAGTCCAGCCAGTGCTGTGGCTTGTCGGCGAAGTTCAGGCGGTGGGCGAAGGCGTCTATTTGCTGCCACTTCCGGCCGGGTACGTCCGTGCTGAAACGTGCCGGCAAAGCGGGTGTTGATAGCGGCGCTAATTCGCCAACTTGGCTCAATTGGTGAGCCTGTGCGGCTAGTTGCGGGAACGGTGCGGGCGCTTGTAGCAGGTGCGGCTGGTTATGCGCCGCTTCAGCGTGTTCCAGGCTTTGTGCTCTTAGCCAGGCTGCCAGCTGCGGGTGTTCGGCCTCCCAGGGGATTGCCGGGTAATGCACAAAGGGTCGTGGGCGCCACAGCGCCTGATGTTCGCTGAGGAAGCCGTCGAGTGCGTTAAACCGCTGCAGGAGGTCAGTGTTTTCGAGAGGCTGGGCGGGTGTGGTCGTTGGCATATGGAGTGGCGTGTTGCCTGAGGGCGCTGGCCCTCAGGCAATCAGCGGCCCTGGCAGGCGTCGACGCGCAGCCAGCGCTCCAGCAGCTTAAAGCCGCGGACCAGGATGAAAGCGATCAACAGGTAGAACATCCCTGCGGCGAAGAAGATCTCTACAGGCAGGTAGGTGCGGGCGATGATGGTGCGCGCCATGCCAGTCAGTTCCAGCAGCGTCACGGTGCTGGCCAGGGCGCTGGCCTTGAGCATCAGGATCACTTCGTTGCTGTAGGCCGGTAGGCCGATCCGCGCGGCGCGTGGCAGGACGATATAGAACATGGTCTTGGCCCGCGACATACCGAGAGCGCGGGCGGCTTCGATTTCACCTGGTGGCACGGCCTGAATTGCGCCGCGTAGGATCTCGGCGATATAGGCAGCGGTGTGCATGGTCATGGTCAGCACCGCGCACCAGTAAGGGGAGCGCAGATAGGGCCACAGCGGGCCTTCACGCACGGCGTCGAACTGCGCCAGGCCGTAATAGACCAGAAATAGCTGCACCAGCAGCGGCGTGCCACGGAAGAAGAAGATGTAGCCGTAGGGCAGGGCGCGCACATACCAGTGGCGCGAGGCGCGAGCGATGCCCATTGGTAGCGCCAGGATCAGCCCGGCGAGAACCGCTATAGCCACCAGCTCAAGCGTCAGCAAGGCACCTTTGGATAGGCGTGGCAGCCATTTGATGATTACGTCCCAGTTGAGGGTGGTTAGGCCGCCCCACAGTGCGTAGGCAATAAGCGCGAGGGCAATCGACCAGGCGGCGATTTCAGAGGTCTTTCTCATGATGCGCTCCTGACAAAGCCGCGGCTGGAGCGTTTTTCCAGGAAGTGCATGCCTGTCATAGCCAGGACTGTAAGGCCTAGGTAGATAAAGGCGGCCACTAGGTAGAAGGTGAAAGGTTCCTTGCTGGCGGTTACGGCGATTTGTGAGCGGCGCATGATTTCTTCCAGGCCGATCACCGACACCAGTGCGGTGTCCTTCATCAAAATCATAAACAGGTTGCCGAGGCCGGGTAGGGCGATGCGCCACATCTGCGGCAGGATCAACCGCCAGAAGATCCGCGGCTTGGACATGCCCAAGGCTTGGCCGGCTTCGCGATGACCTTTGGGGATGGCCAGGATGGCGCCACGAAACACCTCGGTGGCGTAAGCGCCGAAGCAGATGCCGAGGGCGATGGTGCCGGCAGCGAAGGCGTTCAGCTCAAGGCTTTCAATGCCGAGCAGGTCCGCCAGATTGCGCATCAGCTGCACGGTGCCGAAATAGATCAGCAACACCCAAAGCAGCTCTGGAATGCCGCGCACGATGGTCGAGTAAGTACCGCCAAGCCATTGCAGTGGCTTGTACGGGGAAGTCTTGGCCAGGGCACCGAGCAAACCGAGCACCAGACCCAGGCACAGCGCGCTGAGCGCCAGCTTGATAGTCATCAGGGTGCCGGCAGCCAGGGCTGGACCGAATCCGTAAAGATCAAAATTCATAGGGGGAGGCTCAGAAGCCTGCGCCGCCCGGGCGGGCGACGCAGTGCCGTCAGCTTAGTAGATGCTGAACGGGAAGTACTTGTCGTTGATCTTCTTGTAAGTGCCGTCAGCGACGATCTCGGCGAGTGCGGCGTTCAGCTTCTCGCGCAGGGCGTCGCCCTTGCGTACGGCAATGCCGATCTTGTCGTTATCGAATACTGGCTCGCCTTTGAATTCGAAGCTTTTGCCCGCGTCGCTCTTCAGCCATTCCCAGTTAACGAAGGTGTCGGCCAGTACGCCGTCGAGGCGGCCTGAGGACAGGTCGAGGTAGGCGTTTTCCTGGGTGTCGTACAGCTTGATATCGACGACGCCATCGAGGTTGTCTTCTAGCCAGGTGCCGGCGATGGTGGCGCGCTGAGCGCCGATCACTTTGTTTTTCAGGCTGGCTTTGTCGGTTTTGAAATCGCCGCCTTTTGGGGCGATGAACTGCAGTTTGTTGGTGTAGTAGGGGTCGGTGAAATCGACCGCCACTTTGCGTTCGTCAGTGATCGACATGGAGGCGATCAGGAAGTCGAACTTCTTCGCGTTCAGGGCGGGGATGATGCCGTCCCAGTCGGAGGTGACCACTTCGCATTCGGTCTTCATCTTGGCGCACAGGGCCTGGCCGATTTCTACGTCAAAGCCGCCGACCTGGCCGCTGGCGTCAATCAGGTTGAACGGCGGGTAGGCGCCTTCAGTGCCGAGCTTCAGTTTGTCAGCAGCGATGGCGCTGGTGCCGAAAGCCAGGGTGGCGGCAGCGGCCAGCAGGATTTTCTTGTAGTTCTGCATGCGTAGTTGCTCCGTGTGTTTAGTGATTGCTGGACATGAATTGTTTGCAGCGCGCCGAGTTCGGGTTGTCGAACACCTGCTCCGGGGAGCCCTGTTCTTCAACTAGGCCTTGATGCAGGAACACCACCTCGCTGGACACCTGGCGGGCAAAGCCCATTTCATGAGTCACCAGCAGCATGGTGCGGCCTTCCTCGGCGAGCGCGCGGATCACATTAAGCACTTCTTGTACCATCTCCGGATCAAGAGCCGACGTCGGCTCATCGAACAGGATGACTTTCGGCTGCATGGCCAGGGTGCGGGCAATCGCCGCGCGCTGTTGCTGACCGCCAGACAGTTGATTCGGGTAAACGTGGCGCTTGTCGGCAATCCCGACCTTGGCCAGTAGCGCCTCGGCCACTTCAATGGCTTCAGCCTTGCTCTGCCCCAATACGCGGCGCGGAGCCTCGATGATGTTATCGAGCACGCTCATGTGCGGCCACAGATTGAAATTCTGAAAGACAAAGCCGATCTCGCTGCGCAGGCGATTGATCTGGCGGTTGTCGGCGGCGACCAGGTCGCCGTTCTTCGCCGCTTTGAGCTTGAGCTCTTCGCCGGCGAGAATGATCTGCCCCTTGTGCGGGTTTTCCAGCAGGTTGATGCAGCGCAGAAAGGTCGACTTACCGGAGCCCGAAGAGCCGAGGATGGAAATCACATCGCCGTCGCGGGCGGTGAGGGAAATGCCCTTGAGCACCTCAAGGTCGCCGTAGCGTTTATGCAGATCGCGGATTTCCAGCGCAGGCGTGGCCTCGGCCATGGGGTGTCCTCTTGTTATTCGGGGCGCTCAGGCCTTTCGTAGCGTTCCTGGCGAGGCGCCAAGCTAGCATAGCGTTTCGCTGACCGCCAAGCCGTTTGCCTGTCGCGGGGTGCTTAGCTGGTCAGCCTGTCGCCTTGCTGCAGTTGACTGTCGCTCGCACACAATTGTGGCGCTGAGCAGGCCGTTAAAAATCGCAGGCAATAAAAAACCCCAAGGAATTTAACTTCGCTTGGGGTTTTTCGGTATTTGGTGCCCGGGGACGGAATCGAACCGCCGACACGGGGATTTTCAATCCCCTGCTCTACCGACTGAGCTACCCGGGCAACGGGGCGTATTAGACGGATTTGAAGGGTGTGTGTCAAGCGTGAGTTTAAAAAATATTTAATTAATACGGGCGGTTAGGTTCGGATGGCGGGAAATGATGGGTGAAGCGAGGTGGTTTGGATGCAGCTCGGGAGGATGTTTGCAGGTGGGGATGTGCGGTTTGCAGGGAGGGTGAAGCGGCATCAACCCTGCGGTTGCAGGGTGTGGGTCGTGGGCGGGGCTTTAGTCGCGCGTATTGCGGGTGAGGTCGCCGCTAAAGTGCCGCCCACGGTATGCCGGGTTATGCGCTCGGCGGTACGTAGCCTTCGGCCTGGGCGTACTCCTCGCCGGAGAGGAATTTATCCATCTCGGTCTGGAGGAACTTGCGGTCTTCGGCGTTCATCATGTTCAGGCGACGTTCGTTGATCAGCAGGGTCTGGTGTTTTTGCCATTCTTCCCAGGCTTGCTTGGAGACGTTGTTGAAGATGTCTTCACCTTTGGCGCCGGGGTATGGCGGGCGCTCCAGGCCGGGGAGTTCTTGCTTGTGTTTGCGGCACTGTACGGTGCGGGTCATGGTGTCTCTCCAGTATTTGCTGCGAGTGCATCGGCCGCGCGTTTCAGCAGTTTCTTCACCGGGGCGGCAAGGCCCAGGCGCGGCGGGGTGGCGAGGTTATACCAGAGCCAGTCGGCCTCGGCCACGGCGGCCGGCGCGGCGTCGACTTTGATCAGCCAGGGTTCGATAGCCAGCTGGAAGTGGCTAAAGGTGTGAGTCAGTTCGGCTTGCATCTGGCGTGTGCCTAGCTGTAAGCCGTGACGGCTGGCCAGGTCGTCCAAGCCTTGCAGGTCGTCAAGCTCTGGCAGGCTCCATAGGCCGCCCCAGAGGCCGCTGGAAGGGCGGCGGTAGAGCAGCACCTCGCCCTGGTGGTTGGCGAGGATCGGCATCAGTGTGCGCCTCTGCGGCAGCGTCTTGCGTGGCTTGGGGATGGGGTAACGAATCTCCAGTCCGAGCAGGTGCGCCTGGCAGCCGCTTCTTAGCGGGCAGAGCAGGCAGCTGGGTTTGCTGCGTGTGCAGAGGGTCGCGCCGAGGTCCATCATCGCCTGGGTGTAGTTGTTCACCCGCGTCTGCGGGGTAAAGCGCTCGGCCACATCCCATAGTTGTTTGGCTACTTTCGGTTCGCCTGGGTAGCCTTCCTGAGCCACGTAGCGCGCCAGCACGCGCTTGACGTTGCCGTCGAGAATCGGCGCGCGCAGGCCCATGCTGAGGCTGGCGATGGCGCCTGCGGTGGAGCGGCCGATGCCAGGGAGTTCGGTGAGCTGGTCGACATCGCGGGGGAATTCACCGGCATGTTCGCGCATAACGATTTGTGCGGTCTTTTGCAGGTTGCGCGCGCGGGTGTAGTAACCGAGGCCGGTCCACAGGTGCAGTACTTCGTCTTCCGGCGCTGTAGCCAGGTCGTTCACCGTCGGTAATGCGGCCATAAAGCGGTCGAAGTAGCCGAGTACGGTGCTGACCTGGGTCTGCTGCAGCATGATCTCTGATACCCACACGCGATACGGTGTGATGCCCTGTTGCCAGGGCAGGTCCTTACGTCCGTGGCTGTCATACCAGTCGAGTACAGCGGTAGAAAATTGTGCAGGGCTCATCGGTTGAACAGGCCCTTGAGTGCGTCTTTCAGCTCGGGGCTGACCTTGTCACCAAGCTTTTCTTCGATCTTTTCGTTGAGCTTGTTGCCGGCCAGTTTCGCGGCGACCTTACCCAGGCCGTCCTGGTCCAGGCGACAGGCCTTGCCGCCCATTTCCAGTGGGCCGCGGCAGCGCACGGGCCATTCGATACCGACATAGCGCTCGTTGACCTGGCAGGCCGGATCGGGCATCTCGCGCTGATCACCGGTAATGGTAATGCCGACGCGGTAATCGAGGCCGAGGATGCGCAGGTCCACATCACCATTGCCGTTAACTGCTAAGCCTGGAATGCGCGCCTTGAGGTCTGGATTGTAGGCCACGCCGTTGCGCACGGTCAGGCTGCCTTGCAGAGTTTCGAAGGGCGTGTCTTTACCGCGTGGGTCACCGCTTAGAGCTTTGCGGTTGAGCGTGGCGATGCCACGGCACAGCTGTTGCTCCAGGTTGGCGCCGACCAGCACGCCGTCATTGAGCAGGAAGCTGGCGTCGCCGTTGAGCCCGTCCACCCAGGCGCGCTGGCTGTTGCCGCTGGTGCTCAGGGTGGCATTGAGGTCGAGCAGGCCTTTGACGGGGGCGGGCTGGTCGGGCTTTTTCAGGAAGGGTTCGATCTGAATGCCGCGCAGGTTCTTTTGCACGCTGAGCAGCGGTGTGGCGGGTCTTACGTCGATGCTGGCTTTGGCGTCGAAACTGCCGGTGCCGATGCTGCCGCGTGCGTTCTGAAGGGTCAGCAGGCCGGCTTTGGCCTGCGCTTTGGTACTGAAGTTGCTAATGGCCTGTTGCTGCACGGTGAGCTGGTCTAGGCCGAGATCGAGCTGTGCATCGAGCTTGCGCAAGGTGGCGATCGGCAGGATTTCGTTGCTGCTCCAGGCATGTTGTGTCGGCGCGTCGGGCAGTGGTGTGCTGCCGCTTTCGCCGGCACTGGCGACACTGGCTTTAACTTCGGCCTGGCGCGCAGCGCCGGCATCTTTGGCGTCTTTGACCGGTGCTGGCAGGTAGCGGTCGAGGTTCAGTTGGTCGCCCTTGAGTTGCACACGCAGGGCTTGCTTGGCGAAGTCTGCAATCGCCAGTTGGCCACTGAAATGGCTGTCGTCGAGGGTTAGCTTGAGGTCTTCGAAAGTCAGGCTGTTGGCGGTGCCGCTGAGGCGGGTAACCAGTTCGAATTGGCTGAGGGTTTTCTCATCATTCATGGGCGGTAGTTTCTGGCCGATGGTGGTGAGGAACTCACGCAGGTTGAGCGGGGCGATGGACAGCCCGCCGCTGAGTTTTGGCTGGGTGTCGAGGTCGCGCACTTTCAGCTCGCCGAGGGCGCGCAGCTGATTGGCGGACAGTTTCAGGCCATTCCACTCGGCAACTTGGGCGGCCAGGTCAACCAGCAGCTGGCCCTGGGCGGAGTAGGTCAGCGTCTGGCCATCGAAGGGTTCGCCGGAGACTTCGCCGGAAAACTTGGCATCTTCTAGTTGGTAGCGTTTGAGCGCACGGTCGAAGCGCAGTTCACCCTGCAGTTCGCTGCGGGCGCGCAGCACCGGTTTGTTGAGGCCGAAGAAGGCGCTGAGCTTGACGGGTATGCCGGCACCCTCGCGGATGGCGCCGGTGGTCAGCTGGATGCTTTCGGCGCTGAATTGCTGTCCTTTCTGCGCGTCGCGGTAGTCGATGCGGGCGCTGTTGACGATCAGGCTGTCGATATCCAGTTTCAGTGGCTGGCTGTTGCTTTCTGGCTCAGCCGCTGCGCTGGTTGTGGCGGCGTTGTCACCGCCAGTGGGTGCTGCGTCGGTTGCCGTGCTGGCCGGTTTGCCGACGTCTTCCCAGTTGCTGCGGCCTTTTTCGTCGCGCTGCAGGTTGAGGTTGAGGCCATCGATGCGGATATCGCTCATCTGCACTTCTTTGCGCAGTAGCGGTAGCACGCGCACCGACAGGCCAAGCAGGCGCAGGTCGGCAAAGGGTTGTTCTGGGGTGCTGAGGCTGGCGAGGCTGGCGTCGGTCAGCTCCAGGCCGAGCCAGGGGAACAGGCTCCAGCCGATATCGCCCTTGAGCGTCAGCTCCAGATTGGCCTTGTCGCGGGCCAGCTGGCGGATTTCGTCTTTGTAATCGTTGGGATCGAACAGGTGGGTGAGGGCGAAGCCCAGCGCCACGATGATCAGCAAGAGCCCTAAAAAAAACAGGCCGATAATTTTGCCGAGCGCTTTCATGTGCGAATCCTTGTTTCGAAACTGAAGAGTGAAGAGCAGCAATTTAAGCCAGTCAGTATAGCGGCAGTGTTTTTGTCCGGGCCGCCGACACTCCCGTTTGCGTGGTGTTTTTGCAAGCGGCTTTTACCGCTGCACCAAGGCGCTGGGCGTGAGCAAGCAGGCGGTGGCGCATTGCTGGGCGTTCTACTGTGGGCAGTTGGATAGGTAGGTTGGCGGCCGGTTCCCTATGCCGTGCGCACTGGCGAGCGGGTCGCCATTGCTTGGCGGTTGCTATACGACTAATGAATAATGCGCCATGTGTCCGAGGCGTATGGCAGCAATGCTAGTCTCGCCGCTGCGCGAGCTATTCTGCCCGCGTTAAAGCCCAGTGCCTTGCCTGCACAACATAAGAAGAGAACATTGCTATGACTGACGCTCTCGTCCTAGACGGCGCTTCGGCTGCGCCTGCCTTCCTGTCTAAGGAACGCATTATCGCGACGCCTGGTTTCAACCGCTGGCTGGTGCCGCCAGCCGCTCTGGCCATTCATTTGTGTATTGGTATGGCCTATGGTTTTTCGGTCTTCTGGTTGCCGCTGTCAAAGGCCGTCGGTATCGATGCGCCTCTGGCTTGCGCGGCCGATATCGGCTTCTTTGAGCAGATATTCGCCAGCAACTGCGACTGGCAGATTTCCATGCTGGGCTGGATCTACACGCTGTTCTTCGTTTTTCTCGGCTGTTCTGCGGCCGTTTGGGGGGGCTGGCTGGAGCATGCCGGCCCGCGTAAGGCCGGCCTGGTATCGGCTGTGTGCTGGTGCGGTGGCCTGCTGATTTCCGCGCTGGGTATCTACCACCACCAAATCTGGTTGCTGTGGTTGGGGTCCGGGGTCATTGGCGGTATTGGCCTTGGTCTGGGGTATATCTCGCCGGTGTCGACGCTGATCAAGTGGTTCCCGGACAAGCGCGGCATGGCCACCGGCATGGCGATCATGGGTTTCGGCGGCGGGGCGATGGTGGGTGCACCGTTGGCGGCTGAGCTGATGAGCCACTTCGCTAGCGATACGGGTGTCGGCGTATGGCAGAGCTTCGTGGTCATGGCGATCATCTATTTCGTTTTTATGGTCGGTGGCGCGCTGGCCTACCGCGTGCCGCCAACCGGCTGGAAACCGGCCGGTTGGACGGCGCCTGCGGCTAAGGCGGGCAATAGCATGATCACCAATCGCCACGTGCATGTCAGTGTTGCCTGGAAAACCCCGCAGTTCCGTCTGGTCTGGCGGTGCTGTGCCTTAACGTCTCGGCGGGCATCGGCATTATCGGCATGGCGTCACCGCTGTTGCAGGAGGTATTTGCCGGGCAGCTGCTGGGTAACGACCTGTCTTTCAACGAATTGAACGCCGTGCAGCTGGGTCAGATTGCTGCCATTGCAGCCGGCTTTACCGGCCTGCTCAGCCTGTTTAACATCGGTGGCCGCTTCTTCTGGGCCTCTTGCTCGGACTTTATCGGCCGTAAAGCCACCTACTTCGTGTTCTTCGGCCTGGGCTTTGCGCTCTATGCCGCCGTGCCGCTGCTGGGGCAGTTGGGCAGTCTGGCGCTGTTCGTGCTGGCGTTCGGCATCATCCTGTCGATGTATGGCGGTGGCTTTGCCACGGTGCCGGCCTACCTGGCCGACTTGTTCGGCACGCAGATGGTCGGTGCTATTCACGGCCGCTTGCTCACCGCTTGGGCGGCAGCTGGCGTGCTGGGCCCGGTGCTGGTCAACTACCTGCGTGAGTATCAGTTGAGCATTGGCGTCGAGCGCGCTGCGGCCTATGACATCACGCTGTACATCCTCGCTGGCCTGCTGGTGCTGGGCTTTATTTGCAACATGCTGGTGCGCCCGGTGGCGGACAAGTACTTCATGACCGAGGCCGAGCTGGCTGCCGAGCGTGCGCTGAGCCATGACGCCAAGCGCGGTGAAGTGGCTGTGCTGGAATGGTCGGCCGATCCGGCGTCCAAGCCGCTGGCCATTGCCGCCTGGCTGGTCGTCGGGCTGCCGCTGGCATGGGGCATCTGGATCACCCTGCAAAAGACCGCGACGCTGTTCCAGTAAGTCGCACGTAGCCCCCAAAAATCCCGCTGGCGGCCCTGTTCGCCAGCGGGATTTTTGCTATCTGCGGGCCTTGCTTCAAGGTTGTGTGCTTATCGGCCTATAATGGCCGCCCTTTGGCACAACGACTTTGTGGAGCTGGTGATGATCGAGCGTACGGCATCTGTCGAGCGCAATACCCTGGAGACCCAAATCAAGGTCTCGATCAACCTGGATGGTACGGGCAAAGCCAAGTTTGATATTGGCGTGCCGTTCCTTGAGCACATGCTTGATCAGATTGCCCGTCATGGCCTGATCGACCTGGATATCCAGTGCAAGGGTGACCTGCATATCGATGACCACCACACCGTGGAAGACGTCGGTATCACCCTCGGCCAAGCCTTCAGCAAAGCCATCGGCGACAAGAAGGGTATGACCCGCTACGGCCATTCCTACGTGCCGCTGGATGAAGCGCTGTCACGCGTAGTGATCGACTTCTCCGGTCGTCCGGGTCTGCAGATGCACGTACCGTTCACCCGTGCAGTGGTGGGCGGCTTCGATGTCGACTTGTTCCAAGAGTTTTTCCAGGGCTTTGTGAACCACGCCCTGGTCAGCGTGCACATCGATAACCTGCGTGGCACCAACACCCACCACCAGATCGAGACAGTGTTCAAAGCCTTCGGTCGCGCGCTGCGCATGGCCGTTGAGCTGGACCCACGCATGGCCGGGCAAATGCCGTCGACCAAGGGCGTGCTCTGATGCAAACGGTTGCCGTCATCGACTACGGCATGGGCAATTTGCACTCGGTGGCCAAGGCGCTGGAGCACGTCGGTGCCGGCAAGGTGCTGGTCACCAGTGATGCCACCGTGATTCGTGAAGCGGATCGCGTGGTGTTTCCCGGCGTGGGCGCCATCCGCGACTGCATGGCCGAGATCAAGCGGCTGGGCTTCGACAGCCTGGTGCGTGAAGTCAGCGTCGACCGGCCGTTTCTCGGCATCTGCGTAGGCATGCAGGCCTTGCTGGAGCACAGCGAGGAGAACGCTGGCGTTGATTGCATCGGCCTGTTTCCCGGCAAGGTGCGTTTCTTCGGCAAGGACATGGTTGAGGAGGGCGAGCCGCTGAAGGTCCCGCACATGGGCTGGAATGAAGTGGCGCAGGCGGTCAAACACCCGCTGTGGCACAACATTCCTGACTTGGCGCGCTTCTACTTCGTGCACAGCTACTACATCGAAGCCGGCAACCCCAAGCAGGTGGTCGGGCGTGGGCATTACGGCAAGGATTTCGCCGCGGCGCTGGCCGACGGCTCGCGTTTTGCCGTGCAGTTTCACCCAGAGAAGAGCCACACCCACGGCCTGCAGTTGCTGCAGAACTTCGCCGCCTGGGATGGTCGCTGGTAAATGGCCAGGGCCAAGCTTAAACCGCCAATCATGACCTTGAGCACCGAGCAGGAGCGTGACGCCTGTCAGGTACTCAAGCGCTTTATGGCTGAGCGTTTTGAGCTGGAGCTGGGCAGTTTCGAGGTGGCTGAAATCCTTGAGCTGTTTAGCCAAGAAATTGCGCCGCACTATTACAATCGAGCGATTTTCGATGTGCAGACTCACCTGAAAGAACGGTTCGAGAGCATCGAAAGCGACCTCTGGGCGCTCGAAAAGAGCTGACCCACCGAATTCACACGACTTGAGCAGGTTCAACCGATGCTGATTATCCCCGCGATCGATTTGAAGGACGGCGCCTGCGTGCGTCTGCGCCAGGGCCGCATGGAAGACTCCACGGTGTTCTCCGATGACCCGGTGAGCATGGCCGCCAAGTGGGTTGAGGGCGGCTGCCGCCGTCTGCACCTGGTCGACCTCAACGGTGCCTTTGAAGGTCAGCCGGTTAATGGTGAGGTGGTGACGGCCATCGCCAAACGCTACCCGCACCTGCCGATCCAGATTGGCGGCGGTATCCGTACCCTCGACACCATCGAGCACTACGTGCGCGCGGGGGTCAGCTACGTGATCATCGGCACCAAGGCGGTGAAAGACCCGCAGTTCGTCACCGATGCCTGCAAAGCCTTCCCGGGTAAGGTCATTGTTGGCCTGGACGCGAAAGACGGCTTTGTCGCCACTGACGGTTGGGCCGAAGTGTCCACCGTGCAGGCCACTGATTTGGCCAAACGCTTCGAAGCCGACGGCGTCAGTGCCATCGTTTATACCGACATCGCCAAAGACGGCATGATGCAGGGTTGCAACGTCGAGGCCACCGCGGCCCTGGCTGCGGCGAGCCGGATTCCGGTGATCGCCTCGGGCGGCATCCACAACCTGAGTGATATCGAGAAGCTGCTGCTGGCGCGTTCGCCTGGCATCATCGGCGCGATCACTGGTCGGGCGATTTACGAAGGCACCCTCGATGTGGCTGAGGCGCAGGCCTTCTGCGACGCCTTCAAGGGCTGATCTGAACGTAGGGTGGGTTAGCCGTAGGCGTAACCCACCATTGTTTATTCGGGTATGACGGCTGCGGTGGGTTACGCCGCTTCGCGGCTAACCCACCCTACGAGAGTGTTTTTATGGCTTTGGCTAAACGCATCATCCCCTGCCTCGACGTCGACAACGGTCGCGTGGTCAAGGGCGTGCAGTTCGAGAATATTCGCGATGCTGGCGACCCGGTGGAAATCGCCCGGCGCTATGACGAGCAAGGTGCCGACGAGATTACCTTCCTCGACATCACCGCCAGCAGTGACGGCCGTGACACCACCCTGCACACCGTCGAGCGTATGGCCAGCCAGGTGTTTATCCCGCTGACTGTCGGTGGCGGTGTGCGCACCGTGATGGACATTCGCAACCTGCTGAATGCCGGTGCCGACAAAGTGTCGATCAACACGGCGGCGGTCTTCACCCCGGAGTTTGTTGGCGAAGCCGCTTCGCGCTTTGGCTCGCAGTGCATCGTCGTGGCGATTGATGCCAAGCGGGTCTCCAAGCCGGGCGAAACCCCGCGCTGGGAGATCTTCACCCACGGCGGGCGCAAACCGACCGGTTTGGATGCGGTGCTCTGGGCGAAGAAAATGGAAGACCTCGGCGCCGGTGAGATTCTCCTGACTAGCATGGATCAGGACGGCGTAAAAAGCGGCTACGACCTTGGTGTGACCCGCGCCATCAGCGAAATGGTGGGCATCCCGGTAATCGCCTCCGGCGGCGTCGGCAACCTGCAGCACCTGGCCGACGGCATTATCGAAGGCAAGGCTGCTGCGGTACTGGCCGCGAGCATTTTCCATTTCGGCGAATACACCGTGCCGGAAGCCAAGGCCTATATGGCCAGCCGCGGCATCGTCGTACGTTAAACCGCCGCTGGCGGGCTGCCCTGAATCAGAGCTGGATTAGACATGCAAGTTGATGCCGTTATCACGTGGGTTGATGGAGGTGACGCTAATTGGCGGGCCAAGCGTGAATATCACTCAGGCGAGCCTCAGCAGGACCTTCTGCCCTTTGCCAACGGCGAGGGCCGCTATCGAGATAACGACGATTTATTGTTTTTGCTTCGCTCGATGGAACAGTTCTGGGGCATAGACGGCAACATCTTTATTGTCACCGATCAGCAAGTGCCAAGCTTTATCGCGGAGCACCCTCGGCTGCGCATCGTTGATCATTCGCAGATTCTGGATGCGCGCTACCTGCCGACATTCTCATCCCGGGCGATCGAGTCGGCTCTGCACCACATTCCCGACTTGGCTGAGCATTTCGTTTCATTCAACGACGATCAAATGCTAACCCGGCATGTTCAGCCCACAGACTTTTTCAGCGCGGTTGGCGCTATGGTTTTTTTAACCCGAGAGCCCATCCCAACCTGTGATGCCGATCTGCAGCTGTCGGGCCATAACGATGCCAGTAACGCGCGGCATTGGATGCAAAAAACCTATGGCGCATCGAGCATCGCGTTCATCCCTGAACACGCGCCCAAAGGCATTCGTAAGAGCTGGATGATGGAGCTTGAAGCGGCGCACCCCGATATTTTTGACGAAGTCCGTCAGGAAAAATTCAGGCGCCGCACAGGTCAGAGCATTCTGGCCAACGTCTACCTCGACTGGTGTGCGACTCATGGCCGAGCGGATATTGGCTGGGAGCAGTGCCGTTACCTGTTCACCGATGATGTGGAGCATGACGCGGGTCGCGTCGCTGCTTGACTCGCTCGGGCGTCACCTGTGCATCTGCATCAACGACACGACGGACGACCGCTCAGACATCGCAAAAATGCGCGACAAGCTAGACCGAATCCGCTCAGAGCTTTTCCCTCGGCCAAGTTACTTTGAGTCTTCAGGTGGTCTTGCTTCGGCTCATGCCTAAGTCGCGAACCGATTGCTGCGTTCGGCTCCGGACCGCTATGGCGGCCAGGCAGTCGCCGTCTGCTCAAGTGCATTAGGCGCGTGGTTAGCAGGCCTGCTGGCCACTGCTGCGGGGTAGTCGACAGCTAAATGTCGACTGTCTCGCTAAAATCGGCCTGTTTGCGTGCGGTTCGCTGTAGTTCTTTGCCTATTGCCCTGGCCGCAGGCTTCTGGCGATGGGCGGCAGCAATGCTAATCGCCTCGATGAAATGAGTACTCAAGGCGAGCTAGACGCCATCAACGCAAAGCGAATATGTACCCGTGTCTGGGTTTACCGCAGGCGGGGTTAAGCCAACTTGGCCGAGTATGTTTGCAGCTCCGGCCTACTAACGAAGTGAGACGTCATGTTGAAGCAACTACTCGCTGCTCTTGCCGGCACTGTTATGGTGCTCGCGGGCAGTGCTCGGGCGGAAATCGACCCGAATTACCGCATGGTCCTGCTGACCGAGAACTTCCCGCCGTACAACATGGCGATCAACGGCAAGAACTTCGCCCAAGAAGACAATATTGATGGCATCGCGGTGGATATTGTCCGTGAGATGTTCAAGCGTGCCGGCATTCACTACAACATGACCCTGCGTTTCCCTTGGGACCGCATCTACAAGCTGGCGCTGGAAAAGCCCGGCTATGGTGTGTTCGTTACGGCGCGTCTGCCTGACCGCGAGGCGCTGTTCAAATGGGTCGGGCCGATTGGCCCCGATGACTGGGTGCTGCTCGGCAAGGCCGATAGCCCCATCACCCTAAACAGCCTGGAGGACGCCAAGCAGTACCAGATCGGTGCCTACAAGGGCGACGCCATTGCGCAACACCTAGCGGAAAAAGGCCTGGAGCCGGTCACGGCCTTGCGCGACACAGAAAATGCTAAGAAGCTGATGGCCGGTCAGATTGACCTGTGGGCCACGGGCGACCCTGCCGGCCGTTACTTGGCCAAGCAGGAAGGTATTTCCGGGTTGAAAACTATTCTGCGCTTCGACAGCGCCGAGTTGTATTTGGCGCTAAACAAAGAAGTGCCGGATGAAGTGGTGCAGAAACTGCAAGCCGAGCTGGACAAGATGCGCAGCGAAGGCTTTGTCGACGATATTCTGAACAACTACCTGTAATGCGCAAAATCAGCGGGCCGGTCACAAGCCGGTCCGCGACCAAGGATGGTTGACGCCAAGTACCCTACGTCGCCGGGCCCGCGCCCGAGCAGGGATGCCGCTAGCCATAATCACAATTCATGCGAGCGGAATGACCTATGTTGAGAACCCTGAAAACCGGCCTGTTGTTAGGCCTGGCGCTGAGCGCATGCGCAGCCCGCGCAGAGCTGCCAGATGATTACAAAGTGGTGCTGCTGACCGAGAACTTCCCGCCGTTCAACATGGCCGTGGATGACAAGAACTTTGCCCGCGATGATGGCATTGACGGTATCAGCGCCGAGATCGTCCGGGCGATGTTCAAGCGTGCCGGCATCAACTACACCCTGACCTTGCGCTTTCCCTGGGATCGCCTCTATCGCCTGACCCTGGATAAGCCCAACTATGGCCTGTTCTCCACCACCTTCACGCCTGAGCGCCAGCCGCTGTTCAAGTGGGTCGGGCCGCTGGCCAAGACCGGTTGGGTGCTGTTAGCGGCGCCGGGGAATAACCTCAGCGTTGCCAACCTCAAGGACGCCGCGCAGTACCAGATTGGCGCATACAAGAACGATGCCGTCAGCCAGCACTTGGAAAGCCAGGGTTTGGCGCCGAACAACGCCCTGCGCGATCAGGAAAATATCAAAAAGCTACTCAGCGGTAAGATCGACCTGTGGGCCACCACTGACCCGGTTGGGCGCTACCTGGCCAAGCAGGAAGGCGTCAGTGGTTTGAATACGGCGCTGCGCTTCAACGAAGCGGAGCTCTATCTGGCGCTGAACAAAGACACCCCCGATGAAGTGGTGCAGCGCCTGCAAAAGGCCTTGGACGAGCTGCGGGCTGAGGGCTTTGTCGACGAGATGACGAATAACTACCTGTAGTGCCTGATCGCTATTAAAAAAGCCCGGACTTGATGGCTCAAGTCCGGGCTTTTTAGTGCTTGCCTGGCGGCTTTAGTCGCCGCGGGTGACGTTCAGGCCTTTGAGCAAATTCAATGCCTGGCTCAGTTGGTAATCGTCATCCTGCGGGTTGGCTTTGGCCGGCGCTTTGCTCTTGCTCGGTTTGTCTGCGCCGCCGTTGCCGTTGCCTAGGTGGCCTTGCAGGTCGGCTTCTTTGATGCCGCTCTCCGCCTGCTCGCGGGTCAGCTTGGCACGTGCCACCTCGATGTCGGGGATGATGCCCTGGGCCTGAATCGAGCGGCCGTTGGGGGTGAAATACAGCGCTGTGGTGAGCTTCAGGGCGCGGTCATTGTTCAGCGGGAGCACGGTTTGCACTGAGCCTTTACCGAAGCTGTCGGTGCCCATCAGTACGGCGCGTTTGTGATCCTGCAGGGCGCCGGCAACAATTTCCGAGGCGGAGGCGCTGCCGCCATTGATCAGCACCACCAGCGGTACGCCTTCGCTGGCGTCGGCCGGGTCGGCGTTGAAGCGCAGCTCGGAGTTGGCGATGCGGCCTTCGGTATAGACGATCAGGCCTTTCTTGAGGAAGTGGTCGGTAACCTCCACGGCGGCCTGCAGCACGCCGCCGGGGTTGTTACGCAAGTCGAGTACCAGGCCGCGCAGCTTCTTGCCGTTGTCCTTGCGCAGCTTGGCCAGCGCCTTGCCGACTTCTTCACCGCTGTTGACTTGGAATTGGGTGATGCGGATGTAGCCATAACCGTCGTCAAGCAGCTGGCTTTTCACGCTCTTGACCTTGATCACCGCGCGCGTCAGCTCGACATCAAAGGGTTTGCCTCCCTCGCGTAGCAGGGTCAGCTCGATATCTGTGCCGGCTTTACCGCGCATTTTCTCGACCGCTTCCATCAGCGACAGGCCTTTGGTCGGCTGGCCGTTAATTTTCACGATCAGGTCGCCGGGTTGGATGCCAGCGGCAGACGCGGGGGTGTCATCAATGGGCGACACCACCTTGAGAAAGCCGTCTTCGCTGCCGAGCTCGATGCCCAGGCCACCGAATTCGCCGCTGGTGCTTTCCTGCAGATCGCGGAAGGCCTCAGGCTCCAGGTACGCCGAGTGCGGGTCAAGGTTGCTGAGCATGCCCTTGATGGCGTTTTCCAGCAGGGTCTTGTCGCTGACGGGCTCGACATAGGCCGATTTGATGCGGTCCATTACCTCGGCAAAGGTGCGCAGCTCGTCCAGCGGCAATGGCGCGCTGTCATTGGCGGTTGCTGGGGCTGCGGCCGGTGCGGCGAAGGCGGCAGTACTGCCCAGCAGGGTAAAAGCCAGTGCGAGGGCGGTGAGGCGGAACAGATGCGGCATGTTGAACGTACTCCTGGTCCAGAATCGATAAACGCGGCACTTATCCTTGTGCGCGGCACCATTGTGCGGGGTCAATCGGGCGGCCCTGCTGGCGAATTGCGAAATACAGCGCCGAGCTATCTTGGCCGCCGCTGTTGCCTACGGTGGAGATGGCTTCGCCGGCTTTGACCACGTCACCGGCGTCTTTGAGCAGGCTTTGGTTATGCCCATAGAGGCTCAAGTAACCGTTGCCATGGTCGAGAATGACCAGAAGCCCGGCCCCGCGCAACCAGTCGGCAAAGACTACGCGCCCGCCATGCACCGCATGCACCTGGCTGCCGGCAGTGGCGCCGATCAGTACGCCGTCCCATTTGGTGCGCGCATCACCGCCGCGAGGCGTGCCGTAGCGGGCCACAAGGCGGCCATTGACCGGCCAGGGCAGCTTGCCGCGGGCTTTGGCGAATGGCCCGCCGAAGCTGGCGCCGGAACTCACCAATGGACCCGTCGGCGCGGGATTAGTGCTACTGCGCGGTGCTTCGCGTTCGGCGAGCAGGGCTTGCTGGCGCGCGGCTTCAGCTTCGCGAGCCTGGCGGGCGAGGGTGGCTTCGATGGTTTTCAGCACCCGCGCCAAGTTGGCTTGTTCCTGCTGGCGGGCTTTGAGCTTCTGGTCGCGGGCAGAGAATTCCTTGCTCAGTTTGGCCAGGGCCAGCTGACGTTCTTTGCGTACGCTGGCGAGTTGTTCGCGGCGTCCATCCAGGGCGCTCTTCTGTTCGAGCAGCTGGGTTTGCTGGTTGACGATGTCCAACTCGACATTGGCGAGCTGGCGCAGGGTTTCATTGAAGGCGGTGAGTTGTTCCATGCGCGCTTCGCTGAGGTAATCGTAGTAGGTCAGGGTGCGCGAGAATTTTTCCGGGTTTTGCTGATTGAGCAGCAGCTTGACGTATTCCTGGCGGCCGCTCTGGTAAGCGGCGCGAGCCTGGATACCGATCAGGCGTTGTTGCTCAAGGCGCGCGCCCTCGAGTTTTTTTTTCTCGCTATCGAGGCGCTGGATTTCCTCTTCGCTCTTTTTCAGGTCCTGCTGCAAACCGTTGACCTGCTTTTCTAGCTGGCCCATTTCGCTTTCGGTTTTTTTCAGGTTTTTCTGCACGCCAGATTTCTCCAGCTGCAGCTTCTCCAGCAGTTGCTTGAGCTCGCTGATATCGGCGCGGGCGGCGTCCAGTTTCTTCTGCGCATCGCTCTTCTCGTCGGCAATGGCAGGCGTCAGCAGGAGGGTCAGGAAAATAAGAGCGAGGGCACGAAACATGGGGCTGGCAGCACCTGAATGAAGGACGTGCCTAGTATGCCTAAAAAATGGCTTGGAGCCATGGTCAACGTCACGTTGCTACAGCTCGCAGGCCAGGCGTTGCGCCTGACCTGCGGAGTACAGGGTTATTTCAGTTCGACAATGCTGGTGCCGGTCATTTCCGCGGGTACTGGCAGGCCCATCAGGGTCAGTAGGGTCGGCGCCACGTCTGCCAGCACGCCGCCCGGGCGGATAGTCGCTGGGCGTTTGCCGACATAGATGAACGGTACCGGCTCGCAGGTGTGCGCGGTGTGGGCCTGGCCAGTGCTCTCGTCGGCCATTTGCTCGACGTTGCCATGGTCGGCGGTGATCAGCGCTTCGCCACCGACCTTGTCCAGCGCGGCGACGATGCGGCCGACACAGCTGTCCAGGCATTCCACGGCGGCTACGGCGGCGGCGAACACGCCGGTGTGGCCGACCATGTCGCCGTTGGCATAGTTGACGATGATCACGTCATAACGCTGGTGTTCGATGGCATCGACGATTTTGTCGGTGACCTCCGGTGCGCTCATTTGCGGCTGCAGGTCGTAGGTGGCGACGTTCGGCGAGGGAATCAGAATGCGTTCTTCGCCGGCAAAGGGTTCTTCACGGCCGCCTGAGAAGAAGAAGGTGACGTGGGCATACTTCTCGGTTTCGGCGATGCGCAGCTGGGTTTTGCCGTTATTCGCCAGGTATTCGCCGAGCACGTTGGTTAGCGCTTCTGGCTTGTAGGCGCTGGGCGTCGGGATGCTGGCGGCGTATTGGGTGAGCATGACGAAGTCGGCCAGTTGCGGGACGCGCGGGCGTTCGAACTCCTTGAAGCCGGGCTCGACAAAGGCGCGGGTCAGTTCACGGGCGCGGTCAGCGCGGAAGTTCATAAACACCACGGCATCGCCGTCTTCCATCTGCACCGGCTCGCCGATGGTGGTGGCTTTGACGAACTCGTCGCTTTCGTCGCGGGCGTAGGCCGCGCTCAGGCCCTCGACTGCAGTGGCCGCGTTGAACTGGCCGTTGCCGTCGACGAGCAGTTGATAGGCTTGCTCGACACGGTCCCAGCGATTGTCGCGGTCCATGGCAAAGTAGCGGCCGATCAGGCTGGCGATGCGGCCCTTGCCCAGTTTGGCGAAAGCCGCATCGAGCAGCTCGATGGACGGTTGCGCACTGCGTGGCGGGGTGTCGCGACCATCGAGAAACGCATGCAGGTAGATTTTCTCTGCGCCGCGCTGGGCGGCCAGCTCAGCCATGGCCACAAGGTGGTCCTGATGGCTGTGTACGCCGCCTTCTGAGAGTAAGCCGAGGATGTGCACGGCCTTACCGGCGCTAACGGCCTTGTCCACCGCCGTGGTGATGGTTGGGTTGGTGAAGAAGTCGCCATCACGAATGGCTTTGGTCACCCGGGTGAAGTCTTGGTACACCACGCGGCCCGCGCCGAGGTTCATATGACCGACCTCGGAATTGCCCATCTGGCCGTCCGGCAGGCCGACATCCATGCCGCTGCCTGAGATCAAACCATTGGGCTGGGTGGCGCGCAGGTGGTCGTAGACCGGCGTGTTGGCCGCCATGATGGCGTTGGATTCGGGGCTGTCACTGTGGCCGAAGCCATCAAGGATGATCAGTACCAGGGGTTTGGGCGTGGCGCTCATAAAGCTGGCTCGCTCTGCGTGAGGGGCGAAAAAGACTCGGCATTTTACGGCCAAGTGGCGCAAACGTCACCGTCGGGCGGGGTTTGGCCGGCCTGTGTGGCTGTGTATACTGGCCGACATTGTGCGACACGTTGAACGGGTCGTGCTTGGTTTGGTTAATGCGCCTAGGCACCTTAATCCCTTGCTATCAGGGGGTTTGAAGCCAGAAAAAGCATTCAACAAACCGGCTCAGCCTGGTTAATCCACACCCTGGAAACGCTTCGTTTTGGCGGGGATGGATAACAAAAGCTGTATCTGTTCAAACCCTAAAATGGGTCAATGAGCGGTTACAGAAACAGGATAGTAACGTTCAGACCTCATCGAATTGTTACTAAAAATGTCTGACCCGAGGGTGAATTTGCCCTCCGGGCAGAACACATCCTCGCACGTCTGGCAGTGAGCCAATTCACCGTCGTGAGACGTTGGGGGGATGTTGAACCAAGCACGGAGCGAAAAGCTCCGAATCGCATTGCTCAACTTCGCTGGCACAGGAAGTACCGAGCCTGGCATGTACCTGCCAGTTCATTAGATCGGCATGCGTCAGGGGCCAACCCTGGGGTGTGAAGCCCGATTAACAATGTCTCGCTCTTATGAGGGTGTTATCCGGTGACGGAGAACGCTTTACGTCCGAATTGCACGGACGTAACGAGGCTAATGACCCAACCCGCATGGCTAACGCATGTGAATCGTCGCCTGAACCCTCGTAACCAGTGATGGGCCTACGGCAATTATTGGCCCTAGCCAAAATGGCAATGCAGCCGGTCATCGCAGTGATGTTATGCGGTGCGGTACCACACCGCTGCCGGGGGAAAGACGAAGCCTAAACGGGGAATAGATGCGACTCGGGGAACGTGGCAATCCCGACCACTCGCCTGACCAGCAACAACATGGTCAGGCAGGCAAACCGCAAGGGGCGCTGATGGGTGTGGGGAATGGGAGGATGCAAGAAGCGAATGGCTGCCTGTAATGGGTAGCATACCGGTTGAAACATCACCGGCAGGGGCAACCCTGGCTGACGTGCATCTGGTTTACGAGCGCAAGAAGAGCCGCTGATTCCAGCGATAACCAAACGACCCTATGGGCGACTACTGCCCATAGGGGAGTAGTCCGTCCTGAATGTCGTTCATCTCAGGAGGACTGTATGAAAACGCAACCAGCAACACCGGTCGCGTCTGCGCCCTCCGGCGGAGTGATGAACTGGCACGATCTTGATTGGGCCACCATTCAGCAAGCCGTTCGGAAAACGCAGCTAAAGATTGCGCAGGCAACACAGGAAGGTAACTGGCGCAGGGTTAAACGCCTGCAACGGATGCTGACCTATTCGTTTTACGGCCGCTGTTTGGCTGTACGACGAGTCACGGAGAATCGGGGTCGTAAGACTCCGGGCGTCGATGGAGAAACCTGGGGATCGCCCCAGGCCAAGCTCCGTGCTGTGGGAAGTCTGTCGAAACAACGGGGTTATCGACCCAAACCGCTACGGCGGGTCTGGATACCGAAACCCGGTAAGCATGAGAGGCGCCCGCTGGGTATCCCGACGATGTTGGATCGGGCCATGCAGGCGCTGCATCTGCAAGCGTTGGAGCCTGTAATCGAAAGCACCAGCGATCCGAAGTCCTATGGATTTCGCCCGGATCGTTCGACTGCTGACGCAATGGTTGAGCTTTTCCACCTGCTGTCGCCGCAAACGGCACCGGTCTGGATTCTGGAAGGCGACATCAAGGGCTTCTTCGACAACATCAACCACGAATGGCTGTGTCGGAATGTCCCGATGGACACGAAGGTACTGCGCAAGTGGTTAAAAGCCGGGGTTATCGACCGGCGACAACTCATGGCAACGGAAGCCGGGACGCCGCAGGGTGGAATTATTTCGCCCTGTCTGGCCAATGCCACTCTGAACGGTCTGGAAACTCAGCTGAAACGTCATCTGGCGAAGAAGCTAGGCATCAAGAAGGCCGAGAAGACCAAGGTGCAGTGTGTACGGTATGCGGACGACTTCGTGATCCTGGCGGCCTCGAAAGAGCTGCTGGAGGAAGAGGTCAAGCCCTGGGTAGAGCAATTCCTGTCAGTACGAGGGGTTGAGTTATCTCGGGAGAAAACGCGCATCACGCACATTCACCAGGGATTCGATTTCTTGGGGTGGAATTTCAGGAAGTACGTGCCGAAGTCACCACGCAGGAAGGCCAAGCTGCTGATCAAGCCCTCGAAGAAGAACGCCTCGGCGTTGTATCGGAAGGTGCGCGAGATCATCAAAAGTAGTGGGGCACTGACGCAGGAAGCGTTGATCGGCCAACTGAACCCGGTACTGAAGGGGTGGGCACAATACCACTCCCCGGTCGTGGCAAAACAAACCTTCAGCAGGCTGGATCATCTGATCTTTTGGCGAATCTGGAGGTGGGCGAAACGTAGGCATCCAAGGAAGTCGGCTGATTGGATCAGGAATAAATACTTCCGATCCATAGTCGGGCAGAGCTGGGTGTTCGCGTACCCCTACAAGAATGGTAAGGGAGAAAAGCAGTACCGCCGGCTATACCTGTTGGCGGGAACCGCAATCGTGCGTCACAAGCGTCTACCCGGGGCTTACAACCCCTATGATGTGGCGCACGAGCTGAAGTGGGAGGCGCTGAGGGTTCAACGGATGCAGCACAAGCTGCGTTATCGGGGGCAAATACTCAGTATCTTCCGCAGACAAAAGGGGCTTTGTGCCCTTTGCGGGCAAGCGGTGAGTAAGGAAACGGGCTGGCACGATCACCACGTCATACGGCGTGTGGACGGCGGCTCGGATACTTTACGTAATCGCACCCTGCTTCATCCCAACTGCCATGCGCTGGTTCACAGCCAGCGCCAAGAGGTAACTCTACGATTCAGCGGCTTATAGCTGTAGAATCCGACGCAACACTCCGTGCGTTGCCGGCCAAGCTACTTGGTTTTTCGTAAGCTTGAGCCGTATGCGGTGAAAGCCGCACGTACGGTTCTTAGGGGGGATGGGCCAGCAATGGCCTATCCCTACCCGACTTACCGCCCCGGAACCTCACAATGCTCGCCAACTTGATTGAATTTGCCACTACTCACTACGTACTGAGCGGGTTGTTTGTGACCGTGCTTGCACTGCTGATCTTCACTGAAGCGCGTAAGGGCGGGCAGAGCCTGAGCAGCCGCGAGCTGACTGCGCTGGTTAACAGCGATCAGGGCGTGGTGCTGGATATTCGCGGGCAGAAGGATTTTTCTGCCGGGCATATCGTCGGCGCGCTGAATATCCCCTACGAAAAGCTGGTTGGCCGTATGGTTGAGCTGGACAAGCACAAGGCCAAGACACTGATCGTGGTCGACGCCATGGGTCAGCATGCCGGCACGGTTTGCCGTGATCTGAAAAAGGCCGGTTTCACTGCCGCCAAACTGTCGGGTGGCATTGCCAGCTGGCGTGGCGACAACCTGCCGCTGGTGAAGTGAGATGAAGCCTGTCGTCATCTACTCCAGCGATTGGTGCCCGTATTGCACCCGCGCCAAGCAACTGTTGGCGAAGAAGGGCGTGGCGTTCGAAGAAATCAAGGTTGATGGTCAGCCGGACGTGCGTGCGGAAATGACCCGCAAGGCACGGCAGACCTCGGTGCCGCAAATTTGGATTGGCACCACCCATGTGGGCGGCTGCGATGACCTGTATGCCCTGGAGCGCGCCGGCAAGCTCGACGCGCTGCTCAAGGTTTAACTCCCCTGTTTATCCGTACCTAACGACAAGAAGGCTTTGCCATGACAGAACAAGCTAGCAACGGCGCCGCTCAGGGCGAACAGAACCCGCAATTCTCCCTGCAGCGCATCTACGTGCGTGACCTGTCCTTTGAAGCGCCGAAGAGCCCGGAGATTTTCCGCCAAGAGTGGACGCCGAGTGTCGCCATGGACCTCAACACTCGCCAGAAGTCCTTGGACGGTGACTTCCACGAAGTGGTGCTGACGCTCTCGGTTACCGTGAAAAACGGTGAAGAGACGGCGTTTATTGCCGAAGTGCAGCAGGCCGGGATCTTCCTGATCCAGGGTTTGGACGCCGCGTCGATGAGCCATACCCTCGGTGCGTTCTGCCCGAACATCCTCTTCCCGTATGCCCGCGAGACGTTGGACAGCCTGGTGGTGCGGGGTTCTTTTCCGGCGCTGATGCTGGCCCCGGTGAACTTCGATGCGCTGTACGCACAAGAACTGCAGCGCATGCAGCAGGCCGCTGCGCCAGCCGTTGCTCACTGAGCCGCTGCCATGCAATAAAAAAGCGCCTTAGGGCGCTTTTTTATTGGCAGTCAAAATAAGGCGGCCTATTCCTGCGGCGCTACGGTAGTCACCTCGGGCATGGCGAACTCATGCTGGCGCCAGGCCTCATAAACTGCCACAGCAACGGTATTGGAGAGGTTGAGGCTGCGGCAGCCGTCGCGCATTGGCAGGCGCACGCGTTGCTCGGGCGGCAGGTTGTCGCGCACCTCCTGGGGCAGGCCGCGGCTTTCCGGGCCGAACAGGAAGGCATCGCCGGGTTGATAGCTGACCTGATGGAACGGCTGTGAGCCCTTGGTAGTGAACGCGAATACACGCGGCTGACCGAGGCTTTCCAGGCAGCTGTCGAGGTCGGCGTGGCGCTGCAACGTGGCGTATTCGTGATAGTCCAGGCCGGCGCGGCGCAGGCGTTTGTCATCCAGGTCGAAGCCCAGAGGCTCGATCAGGTGCAGGTGGCAGCCGCTGTTGGCGCAGAGCCTGATAATGTTGCCGGTATTCGGTGGAATTTCCGGTTGAAAAAGGATGACGTGAAACATGCGCGGCTCCGAGCTTGAAGGCGAGCAGTATTCTACAGACCCGCGGCCACGTCCGTGGGTGCGGGTGATTGGTTCGTTGGCGTTATTTGGTTTTTTGATCGGGTTGATGATCGGTCGGCTTTTTCAGCCAGACCCGCTCTGGCTGGAGCGCGTTGAGGTGCGTGAGCAGGGTCTTGAACTGTGGTTCAACGTCGAACCGGTGCCGCGCGAAGAGCATACGGGGGGCGTTTTTATCCTGCGGCTAGAGAGTTTTGGCCGCGAACAACAAGGCCAATTACAGGTGCAGGGGCGCTTGGCTAATTGGCGGTTGCAGCGCGAAAGAAAGGATTTGGTGTTGCGAGTGCTGGCGGCCCGTCCTTTGCGCGGCGAGTGGCGCGCTGAAGAGGTGGGCGGGCGCTGGCGGCTGCTGGTCAGCCTGGTGGAGCAATAAAAGAGGGGATTCCCCGGCCTGCCTGTACCAAGGTCCCCGAAACTGGGATTGCATGAGTATATGCAGACTGTGTGCCAGTTTTATTACGTTGGCTGCAGGCCTTGTAAATACTGGGTTTAAGGCGGTATAGGGCGGTTTGTGCGGCGCGTGAGCGGTGGTGTTTGAACCGCTGCTGTGCAGCGCAGCGGTGCGCATGCATTGCTTTGATGCACGCTGGGTGTAATTGCCGCCGTAATGAAAACGGGCCCTGTTAGTGGGCCCGTTTGTATGTTGCGCGGCGTGGCGGCGATTCAGTCGTCGCCATCCTCGTCATCACTGCTGTCGACGTTCATGCCCAGCTCTTTGATCTTACGCGTCAGGGTGTTGCGCCCCCAGCCGAGCAGAACGGCCGCGTCGCGGCGGCGGCCGGCGGTGTGCTTGAGGGCGGTTTCGATCATGATCCGCTCAAAGGCCGGCACTGCCGTATCCAGCAGGTTGGATTGGCCGCGGCCCAGTGCCTGCTCGGCCCACTGCCGCAAGCCCTGTTCCCAGCTGCTGGCAGGGGCGTTTTCCTGTGGCTGGCTGAGCAGCTCGGGCGGTAGGTCGCCGACATGCACCTCACGGCCTGAGGCCATGACGGTAATCCAGCGGCAGGTGTTTTCCAGTTGGCGCACATTGCCTGGCCAAGGCAGCTGCGCCAGGTAGTTTTCGGTTTCACTTTTCAGCAGTTTTGGTTCAACTGCCAGCTCCAACGCAGCGCGGCTAAGGAAGTGCCGCGCCAGGGTGGGGATGTCTTCACGGCGATCAGACAGGCGTGGGATGTGGATGCGAATCACGTTGAGGCGGTGGAACAGGTCTTCGCGGAACTTGCCGGCCTGCACCAGTATTTCCAGGTTCTGGTGGGTGGCGGCGATGATGCGCACATCTACTTTGACCGGGGTGTGACCACCGACCCGGTAGAACTCGCCATCTGCCAGTACGCGCAGCAGGCGGGTTTGCGTGTCGGCCGGCATGTCGCCGATTTCGTCGAGAAACAGGGTGCCGCCGTCGGCCTGCTCGAAGCGCCCGCGACGTTGATTGGCCGCGCCGGTAAAGGCGCCTTTTTCATGGCCGAACAGCTCGGACTCCATCAGGTCTTTGGGAATCGCCGCCATGTTCAGGGCGATAAACGGTGAGGCTGCCCGCGGGCTGTGGCGGTGCAGGGCGTGAGCGACCAGCTCCTTACCCGTGCCGGACTCGCCGTTAATCAGCACGGTGATGTTGGAGTGTGAGAGGCGGCCGATGGCGCGGAACACCTCCTGCATTGCCGGTGCTTCACCGATGATCTCCGGCGTGGGGGGCTGCTCGACCGGTACGCTAAGGCCTTGCTGCTCCTGGGCGTGCTGGTTGGCGCGCTTGACCAGGGCGACGGCTTCGTCAACGTCGAATGGCTTGGGCAGGTATTCAAACGCACCGCCCTGATAGGAGGCCACTGCGCTGTCGAGGTCGGAGTGCGCGGTCATAATGATCACGGGCAGGCGCGGGTGCATCTCACGAATGCGCGCCAGTAGCTCTAGGCCGCTGGCGCCGGGCATGCGGATGTCGGAGAGGATGACATCGGGCTGCTGCCGCGCCAGGCGGCTGAGGACGCCGTCGGCGCTGTCAAAACTCTGGGTGGTCATGCCTTCCTGTTGCAGAGCCTTTTCCAGGACCCAGCGGATAGAGCGGTCGTCATCGACAATCCAGACGGTTTCACTGCTGCTCATGAAGGCGTTACTCCTTGTTCCAGTGGCAGGAAGATCGAGAACACGGTATGGCCAGGATGGCTCTCGCACTCGATCAGGCCTTGGTGCTGGCTAATGATGTTCTGGGTAATGGCCAGGCCCAGCCCGGTGCCGTCGGCACGCCCGCTGACCATGGGGTAGAAGATGGTTTCTTGCAGTTCGGCGGGGATGCCGGGGCCGTTATCGATGATCTCGATCTTGGTTACCAGGCGATGGCGACAATGGCCAATGGTGAACTGGCGCAATGTGCGGGTACGCAAGGTGATGCGCCCCAGGCGCAGGTCGCTTTGCGCGGCGAGTGCCTGCATGGCATTGCGTACGATGTTCAGCACCGCCTGGATCATCTGCTCGCGGTCGATCAGCACATCCGGAATGCTCGGGTCGTAGTCACGCACCAAAATGATGCTGCCTTGGCTTTCGGCCTCTACCAGGCTGCATACGCGCTCTAGTACTTCATGCACATTGGTCATGGCCAGCGATGGCAGCTTGTTCGAGCCGAGCATGCGGTCCACCAGATTACGCAGGCGGTCGGCCTCCTCGATGATCACATTGGTGTAATCCTTGAGGCTCTCTTCGGGCAGTTGGCGGGCCAGTAACTGCGCGGCGCCGCGGATGCCACCGAGGGGGTTCTTGATTTCATGGGCCAAGCCGCGCACCAGCATTTTGGTGGTTTCCTGCTTGGACAGCTGCGCCTCTTCCTTGGTGATGCGCAGCAGGCGGTCGCGCGGGTGCACTTCAAGCAGCAGCAGGGTTTCCCCACAGCTGAGGACCGGGGTCACGGCGTAGTCGACGGTCAGCGTCTGGCCGTTAACCGAGGTCAGCACGGCTTCGCGTTTGTTGAACGGATGAGCGTTCTGTACGGACTGGCGCAGCGCACTCAGCGCTTCGCTGGACTCGGTAAACAGCTCACTGATGAACTGGCCATGGCTGCGCTGGCCGCTGACGGCGAGGAGCATCTCCGCTGCCGGGTTCATGTACTCAAGGCGCAGGTCGTCGTTGAGCAGCAGCGTGGCAGTGGTCAGGTTGTCCAGTAGCAGGCGATGCAGTGCGTCGTTGATGATCATAGTGGATGTCAGCAGACCCTTGGGTTCCAGCAATGCAGCTGGAAAATGCAAGAAGCAAACCAAAGCCCCGAAAAGAAGCGTGTTTGGCCGTGGGATGCCGGAAATTAGCTGCTTTTCAGCGCAGCGGGGCCGTATGACGCGACCCAAAACAGGGAGAGTATAGAAATGCCGGGCAATATGCGCACTGGTTTGGTGCGCCCTGGTCTGTTAGATGAACGGAACGAAAGGGATGTCTTTCTTTTCCGGTGGCTTGTCCTTCAGCGGGCATTCCGGGCGTACGCCGTAATCCGCTTTTTTGCAGGGATTGGCCTTACGCTTCTGCGCCAGGGAAATGCGCTGCATATGGAAGGGTTGAGTGGGCGTGCGCTCGATGATGCGACCTGCCTGGTCAATAACTTCCACCGCCAGTTGATGAGTGCCGCGGTCGATATTCTCCAGCGGGAACACTGGGCTGCTGCCCACTTCGCCCACGGGTTTGCCGTCCAGTAGCAGGCGATAGCTGTGCTGCGTAAACAGGCCGGGCTCGCTGTTGATGCTGACAATCAGGTTGCCGGCGCTGTCGCGGATGGTGGCGTCGGGCTGCGGTACCAGAATACGCAGCAGGCTGTAACGCTGCGCCGGTTCTGGTGGGGTGCTTACAACCTGGGTGGCGGTGGGTGTCTGGATCGCCGGCATTGAGTTGCTCGGCGCCAGCTCGACGCGCTCGGCATTGCCCGACTTGGGTTTGTCAGTGAAAACGCGATTCCCTTCGGCGTCTACATAGGTATAGACCTGCGCCAGGGAGGGCAGGGCCAGCAGCATCAGGCCGCAGAACAACAGGTTGCGCATAGGTTAGGGCGCCGGTTTGGGTTTTGGCGTAGGTGCTGGCGGTCGCAGGGCCGGGCTGCTGGTGTTGACCCGTTGCACGGTAAAGGTGGTGGTGGCGCTTTGCTGGATCGACTGCTCGCCGCTTAGCACTTCCACGGCCAGGCTGTGCTCGCCGCGGTCGGCATTACTGACTTGCAGGCGCGGCACGTTGCTCGGCTGGCCATAGGGCTTGCCATCGAGCAGCAGGCGCAGACGGTGATTATTGGCCAGGCGCGGCTCTATCGTCACCCGACGCTGAAGGTGCCATTGTTGGCGCGCATGGCCTCATCCGTGGGTAGGCCCGTCAGCTGCAAGGTGCTGTAAGGCGCCGCCTTTTCAAGGGTGTTGTCGGTTGGCGGTGCAGCTGGAGCGCTGGGCACTGGCATCGATACGCTATTGGTGGCGGGTAGCGCGATACTTTCTGTCGCTTGGCCTTCTGGCGGCTGGTCGGTGAATACCGTGTTGCCATTGGCGTCGGTGTATTTGTAGATCTGTGCACTGGCCGGCAATGCCAGGCTCAGCAGTAGGCAGATGAGTAGAGGGCGCATGCCGGACTCTCCCAGTTAATGTGCCCTAAGCGTTGCACTGCTTAGGCGCCCTGGCAAGCGCGCAGATGGTGTGGCGTATACCGGCGCAGAAAACATCGGGCTTAAAGGCGCTGGGTGCTTGGCAGTGGGCAGAATACAGATGCAAAAAGGCCACCCGAAGGTGGCCTCTTGTGTTGCGTGCGGTGTTAGACGCTGTAGTACAGGTCATATTCCAGCGGGTGTACGAAGGTGCGAACCTTAACTTCTTCTTCCGATTTCAGCTCGGTGAAGGATTCCAAGAAGTCCTTGGTGAAGACGTTTCCCTTGAGCAGGAAGTCGTGGTCGGCTTCCAGTGCTTCCAGTGCTTCTTTCAGGCTGCCGCACACTTGCGGAATCAGCTTGGACTCTTCCGGTGGCAGGTCGTAGAGGTTCTTGTCGGCAGCATCGCCAGGGTGAATCTTATTCTGGATACCGTCGATACCTGCCATCAGCAGAGCAGCGAATGCCAGATACGGGTTGGCTGCCGGGTCTGGGAAGCGTGCTTCGATACGACGGCCGCGCGGGCTGGCGACGTAAGGAATACGGATCGATGCCGAGCGATTGCGTGCCGAGTAAGCCAGCATCACTGGCGCTTCGAAGCCTGGCACCAGGCGCTTGTAGGAGTTGGTGGACGGGTTGGTCAGCGCGTTCAGCGCCTTGCCATGCTTGATGATGCCGCCAACGAAGTACAGGGCAGTGTCGGACAGGCCCGCATAGCCTTCACCGGCGAAGGTGTTCTTGCCATCTTTGGCGATGGACATGTGTACGTGCATGCCTGAACCGTTGTCGCCATACAGCGGCTTCGGCATAAAGGTGGCAGTGCGGCCGTAAGCTTCGGCGACGTTGTGTACGCAGTACTTGAGGGTCTGCACTTCGTCAGCTTTGGCAACCAAAGTGTTGAATTTCACCCCGATTTCGTTCTGGCCAGGGGCTACTTCATGGTGGTGCACTTCAACGATCTGGCCCATTTCTTCCAGAGCGTTGCACATGGCGGTACGGATTTCGTGATCCGAGTCGGCTGGTGGAGTCGGCAGGTAGCCGCCTTTCACGCCGATGCGGTGGCCATTGTTGCCCTGGCGGCCTTCGGTATCAGCGTCGCTGTTCCACGAGGCCTGTTCGGAGAAAATCTTGAACATCGAGCCAGACATGTCCGACTTGAACTTAACGGAGTCGAAGATGAAGAACTCAGGCTCTGGACCAACAAATACGGTGTCGCCGATGCCGGTGGTCTTCAGGAACTCTTCGGCACGCTTGGCAATGGCGCGTGGGTCGCGCTCGTAGCCCTGCATGGTAGACGGCTCAATCACATCGCACACCAGAATCAGAGTGGGCTCTTCGGTGAATGGGTCCAGTACCGCAGAGCTGTCATCCGGCAGCAGAATCATGTCGGAGGCTTCGATGCCTTTCCAGCCTTCGATGGAGGAGCCGTCGAACATCTTGCCGACTTCGAAGAAGTCTTCGTCCAGTGCGTCGCGTGCTGGCATGCTGATGTGGTGCTGCTTGCCGCGAATGTCAGTGAAGCGCAGGTCAACCCACTTCACGTCGTGTTCTTTAATAAGTTGAATCGACTTCGACATGCTGTCCTCCAGGTGGCTAAGGCTCGAATGCTGAGCCCCTCAATAATATGGTACGGCGCGCCGGCATAGTCCGTCGGCGTACCTTGCCTCACAAGGGAGCAAATTGCATGCCAGTGCACGGAATTGGGTGGGCGCCCTGAAAGTCAGGGCTCGCGGCGGTTGCTAGGTGCTGTTTAGGTAATATGCGCACCTTTATGGTTCGCTGTATTTGCGTAATGCACACAAATAGTGCGCTGATGGGTGGTGTGAGGATTTTTGATCAAAGCGTGAGCAATTTCCGCTATAATCCGCGCCCCTGTTTTTTCGCGGCCTCGGCACTCATAGTTTTCATGAAACTGATCGTTAAAGTCTTCCCAGAAATCACCATTAAAAGTCGGCCAGTGCGTAAGCACTTTATCCGGCAGCTGGCGAAGAACATTCGTTCGGTTTTGCGTGAGTTCGATCCACAGCTGCAGGTCAGCGGTGTATGGGACAACCTGGAAGTCGAAACCCTGATCAGTGAGCCGAAGACCCTGCAGGCGATGATCGAGCGCCTGAGTTGCACGCCGGGCATCACGCATTTTTTGCAGGTCGACGAATACCCACTGGGTGACCTCGATGACGTGCTGGCAAAGTGCAAACAGCACTTCGCCGATCAATTGCCTGGAAAAATCTTCGCCGTACGCTGCAAGCGCGCCGGCAAACATGCGTTCAGCTCCATGGATATCGAGCGCTATGTCGGCAGCCAACTGCGTCAGCAGTGCGGCGCGGCCGGTATTTCGCTGAAAGACCCTGACGTTGTGGTGCGCATGGAGATCCGCGACCAGCGCCTGTTCGTGATTCATCACCAGCACCAAGGGTTGGGCGGTTATCCACTGGGCTCGTTGGAACAGAGCCTGGTGTTGATGAGCGGTGGTTTCGACTCCACCGTTGCCGCCTACCAGATGATGCGCCGCGGTCTGGTCACGCATTTCTGCTTCTTCAACCTCGGCGGCCGTGCTCACGAGCTGGGTGTGATGGAAGTGGCGCACTACCTCTGGCAAAAATACGGCAGCTCGCAGCGCGTGCTGTTTATCAGCGTGCCGTTCGAGGAAGTGCTCGGCGAGATTCTCGGCAAGGTCGATAACAGCCACATGGGCGTGATCCTCAAGCGCATGATGCTGCGCGCTGCTACACGCATGGCTGAGCGCCTGCAGATTGAGGCGCTGGTGACCGGTGAGGCGATCTCCCAGGTCTCCAGCCAGACCTTGACCAACCTTGCGGTAATCGACTCGGCCACCGATATGCTGGTGCTGCGTCCGCTGCTGGCCAGCCATAAACAAGACATCATCGACACCGCCACGCAGATCGGCACCGCCGAGTTTGCCAAGCACATGCCGGAATACTGCGGGGTGATTTCGGTCAACCCGACCACCCGGGCGAAGAAGCCGCGTGTCGAGCATGAAGAAGGCCAGTTCGACATGGCGGTCCTCGACCGCGCTCTGGAGCGCGCGACCTTGCTGCCGATCGACAAAGTGATCGACGAGCTGGGCAAGGACGTTAAGGTTGAGGAGGTCAGCGAAGCGCTGGCCGGCCAGGTCATCATCGATATCCGTCATCCGGATAACACCGAAGAGCAGCCACTCGAACTGCCGGGTATAGAGGTGCAAGCGCTGCCCTTCTATGCGTTGAACAGCCGCTTTAAAGAGCTGGATGACGCGCGGCAATACCTGTTGTATTGCGATAAGGGCGTCATGAGTCGTTTGCATGCCCACCACCTGTTGAGCGAGGGGCATGCCAATGTGCGCGTTTATCGTCCGACATAAGACGCCCGGGTTGAATGGCGGTAGCATTCGCCATCGCCCTCCCGACATACCGGCGGCGTGAAGCAGGCTTTTACGCCGCCGAGCAGAAATCGCATTTAGTTAATACTCGCCCCTACACTAGGCGGCACACCGAATCCTCTGATTGAGATACACACGTGATCGAGAAACTACGCAACATCGCCATCATTGCCCACGTTGACCATGGTAAGACGACCCTGGTTGATGCCCTACTGCGTCAATCCGGCACCCTGGAGCGCGGCGAGCTCAACGACGAGCGCGTGATGGACAGCAACGACCAGGAAAAAGAGCGCGGCATTACCATTCTTGCCAAGAACACCGCGATCAACTGGGGCGGCTACCACATCAACATCGTCGACACCCCCGGTCACGCCGACTTCGGTGGTGAAGTAGAGCGCGTGATGTCGATGGTTGACTCCGTGCTGCTGGTGGTTGACGCCCAAGACGGCCCAATGCCGCAAACCCGCTTCGTGACCAAAAAGGCCTTCGAAGCCGGCCTGCGCCCGATCGTAGTGATCAACAAGATTGACCGTCCGGGCGCGCGTCCTGACTGGGTTCTGGACCAGATCTTCGACCTGTTCGACAACCTTGGCGCGACCGAAGAGCAGCTGGACTTCAAAGTCGTCTACGCCTCGGCCCTGAACGGTATTGCTGGTCTTGACCACACCGAGATGGCTGAAGACATGACCCCGCTGTACCAGTCCATCGTCGACAACGTACCGGCCCCGGCCGTTGACGTTGATGGTCCGTTCCAGATGCAAATCTCCGCACTGGACTACAACAGCTTCCTCGGCATCATCGGCGTTGGCCGTATTGCGCGTGGCAAGGTCAAGCCGAACACCCCAGTTGTGGCGATCGACGTTGACGGCAAGAAGCGTAACGGCCGTATCCTCAAGCTGATGGGTCACCATGGCCTGCACCGTGTAGACGTTGAAGAAGCCGGCGCGGGCGATATCGTTTGCGTCAGCGGTATGGACTCGCTGTTCATCTCCGACACCCTGTGCGACATCAACCATGTTGAGGCGATGAAGCCGCTGACCGTCGACGAGCCGACCGTATCCATGACCTTCCAGGTCAACGATTCGCCGTTCTGTGGTAAAGAAGGCAAGTTCGTCACCAGCCGTAACATCAAAGAGCGTCTGGACAAAGAGCTGCTGTACAACGTGGCCCTGCGTGTTGAAGAAGGCGACAGCGCTGACAAGTTCAAGGTCTCCGGCCGTGGTGAACTGCACCTCTCGGTACTGATCGAAACCATGCGTCGCGAAGGCTTCGAAATGGGTGTGGGTCGTCCGGAAGTGATCATCCGTACGGTCGACGGCGTGAAGCAGGAACCGTTCGAAAACGTCACCATCGACACCCCGGAAGAGTCCCAGGGCAAGGTCATGGAAGAGATGGGTCTGCGTAAAGGCGACCTGACCAACATGGTGCCGGATGGCAAAGGCCGTGTACGTCTGGAATACAACATCCCTGCGCGTGGTCTGATCGGTTTCCGTAACCAGTTCCTGACCCTGACCAACGGTGCTGGCATCCTGACCTCGATCTTCGATCGCTACGACACCATGAAGTCGGGCCAGATGTCCGGTCGTCAGAACGGCGTACTGGTTTCGGTTGAAACCGGCAAGGCACTGACCTACTCCCTGGAAACCCTGCAAGCACGCGGCAAGCTGTTTGTTGAGCACGGTCAGGAAATCTACAACGGTCAGATCGTCGGTCTGAACAGCCGTGATACCGACATGGGCGTTAACCCTACCAAGGGCAAGAAGCTCGACAACATGCGTGCTTCGGGTAAAGACGAAACCATCGCTCTGGTTCCACCTGTTCGCTTCACCCTGGAACAGGCTCTGGAATTCATCCAGGACGACGAGCTGTGTGAAGTGACGCCGAAGTCGATCCGTCTGCGTAAGAAGATCCTCGACGAAGGCGAGCGTACCCGCGCTGCCAAGAAAGCCAAGAACTGATCCAGTTCTAGCTAACTGAAAAGCCCCCGCCGGCGAGAGCCGGCGGGGGCTTTTTCTTGGGTGGGCAAAAAGTTGCTCACTGAGCCGGGGTGGTTTACGGAATTTTCACAGGATATCTGGCATAAAGGCCTCAGTTATTTAGATGTCATGAGGTCGCCATGTCTGCAACATTGCAAGCGTCGCCGCGCCAGCGCGTGGATTGGGCTGGGTTAGGCTGGGCTTTTTTATTCTTCTGGTATTTCTCCGGCGTTACCCAGTTATTGATTCAGCTGACCGGTACGGCGGGGTTTTCCGGCTTTCGTCAGGCATTTTTGGTCAGCGCGTTGTGGCTGGTGCCCTTGTTGCTGTGGCCGGCCCGCGCCCGACAGTTGGCGGCGGTGATTGGCTCGCTGCTGTGGCTGTGCTCGTTGGGCAGTTTTGGCTACTTCTTGGTCTACGGTCAGGAGTTCTCGCAGAGCGTGATTTTTATCATGTTCGAATCGAACATGAATGAGAGCCGCGAGTACCTGATTCAGTATTTCGCCTGGTGGATGCTGCCAGCCTTCGCGGCCTATGGCCTGGGCGGTTGGCTGCTGTGGCGCAAGGTGCGTCCGGTTTACCTGTCGCGTCCTGGCGCATTGTTTGCGGCTGCCTTGGCGGTGTTCGTCTCGGTGGGCTATCCGGCGCTGCGCCAGTTCACTAAACACGACAGCTGGCAGGCAGGCTTTGATAACTTTGCTCAGCGCATTGAAGCGGCCACGCCTTGGCAGTTGGCGGTGGGCTACAAGAATTACAGTGAGCAACTGGCCAATATGCAGGTGCTGTTGGCTGAGAACGCCAGCATCCCGCCCTTGGCTAACTTGCAGGATGTCCATGCGGGTCAGCCCGCCACGTTGGTTTTGGTGATTGGTGAGTCGACCAACCGTCAGCGCATGAGCCTGTATGGTTACCCGCGTGCGACCACGCCGGAACTGGATGCACTGCGCGATCAGTTGCAGGTGTTCGATAACGTGGTGACCCCGCGTCCTTACACCATCGAAGCCTTGCAGCAGGTGCTGACCTTTGCCGATCAGGAGCACCCCGAGCGCTACCTGACCACGCCATCGGTGATCAACTTGATGAAGCAGGCAGGCTACAAGACCTACTGGATCACCAACCAGCAGACCATGACCAAGCGCAACACCATGCTCACGACCTTTTCTGAGCAGGCAGATGAGCAGTTTTACCTGAACAATAACCGTGAACAGAACGCCCGCCAGTATGACGGTGACGTGCTGGCGCCTTTTGCCAGGGTGCTGGCCGATGGCGCGCCGCGCAAATTTATTGTGGTGCACCTGTTGGGCACGCACATGAGCTACCAGTACCGCTATCCGCCTGAGTTCGAACGCTTTACGGACCGTGCTGGTGTCCCGGCCAATGTTACGGATGATCAGCTGCCGACCTATAACAGCTACGACAACGCGGTGCTGTATAACGACCATGTGGTGGCCAGCTTGATCAAGGATTTAGCAGGCGCGCAGGCCAATGGCATGTTGCTCTACCTCTCTGATCACGGCGAAGCGGTATTCGATGCACCCAAGCCCGACGTGCTGGGCCGTAACGAGGCCGCGCCGACCAGCCCGATGTACACCGTGCCGTTTATCTTGTGGAATTCGCCCCAGTGGCAGGCGCAGCAACCCCGTGACTTCACCGCCACGCTGTCGCGGCCGTACAGCTCATCGCACTTTATCCACACCTGGGCCGACTTGACCGGCCTGAGCTTTGATGAGTACGACGCGCACAAGAGCGTGGTGAGCAGTGACTTCCAAGCAATGCCGCTACTGATCGGCAACCCCGCGCAGCCTAAGAGTCTGATCGATTTCAGCCTGATCAAGCCCAAGACCAGTGCAGGGCGCTTAGCCCAACGTGATGAGGCGCGCGCGGCTGAGCTGTAATTCACTAGACATTGATCACTAAAAAGCCCCCGTCAGCAGATGTTGATGGGGGCTTTTTAGTGGCCGCAGGGACTGTTGATGATGGTGCAGATGCGTTTTTTAGTCGCAGACGGGCTGCGTGCTTAAGGCGTTCAGGGCGCTAGCGCACACGTTTTTCCAGGCGAGCGATTGCGCCGCGCATCCGCTCAACCCCGTTACTTAGCTCTTTGGCTTGTACGCGCAATAACCTGGGCGCGGGCCGATCTTCGGGTGGTTGCGGCAGGTGTCCGGGCGCTTTTCGTAGATGGTGCACAGGCGGGTTTTACGATCGAGGTAGTAGCAGTCGTTGTTGCTCATGCGCACCAGGGTGAAGATGCCCGACTTCTGGTGGAAACGTTCGACCAGGCCGTCTTTTTGCAGGCGCTTGGCGATATTTTTCAGCGGCTCGCTGCGCTCAAACTCGTCGACCACGCCAATGCGGATCAGGTCGTTGAGGCGCACCTCGACCGGCAGCGTGCAGCAGCTGGACATGCAGCTGTGGCACATGTCAGCAGTGTATTTGGCCCAGGTGTCCAGGCGGTCGAGTTCGGCTGCGGCAATCAGGTTGTTTTTCATCAGCGAGGGCGTGCGTCGGTTAGGCGGCGGGCGATGATAGCGGGCCTGAAGTTTTTTGGAATGACAATCTGCTCGCTGGTCATCTTTTGTACGGCTGCGTGGCGGAGGAATGGTCTTGTTTGCGCTGATGCGTCGAGTGTTTCGCGCTATTAGATAGGATGCGGCTGCCTCGGCGGCGCGGCGTCTGTTTGCCAGCCGAGTACCGGGTAGCGCTTGCACGCAGAAATAAAGGCAGGCCCTTTAACGATTTTGCAGTATGGTTAGCGCCTTCAATTGTTCGGCGTTAGAGGTCAGGAAGGCCCTTGCGTATTACAACTATGACCCGTCTTTTGGGCTTCTCCGCGTGCTTGCCGGATGTGACGGGCGATCACATACAGCTGTTCTCCCTGACAGTGCCCTCCCGATGAATGCCTGCGGTAATTCCGGCTGGGCGCTGAGTGCCCCGGTGCTTTTGACGGGCGCGGTGTGCATTGGCGTGCTGTTGCTGGCGCGCTGGGTTAAGCGCCAGCGCTATTTCCCCGGGCGCGAGAGCTTTATCGTGCTGCATCTGGCCAGTCTCTGGTGGATGGTTGCGGCGAGTCTGGAAATGGCGGCGCAAGGCCCGCAGTGCAAAGTGTTCTGGGCGAGCATGGCTTGGCCGGGGATTCTGATGACGCCGACCTTTTGGGCGGTATTCCTCTGGCAGTACGTCAACAGCGTACGGCAGCCGTTGCCGCTGCGCAGCACGCTAGGCCTGGCCGTGGTGCCGTTGTTGATTTGGCTGGTTGCCCTAAGCAATCCCTGGCATGGCTTGTTTTACGCTGCCGGCACGGCGCCAATGAGCGATGCGCCGGGCGCGCCCATCCGCTACCAACATGGGCCGCTGTTCTACGCCGCGGCCGTGTATGTCTACCTGTTTATGACCTTCTGCATGGGCGTGGTGCTGCGCGCGGCCATCGTCAGCTATGGCGTACACCGTCGCCACTATTTGGCCTTCGTTGTCGTCACGGCGGTGCCCTGGGTCGCCAATATCAGCTATGTGGTGTTCGGCTGGATGCTGTTCGGCTTCGACCCGACGCCCTTCAGTTTTGCTTTTACCTTGGTGGCGTTTGCCTGGTTGATTGTGGGGGTGCGGCTGTTTGACCTACTGCCCGTGGCCCGTCATCTGTTACTGGATGCGCTGCTCGACCCGGTGTTGGTGGTGGATGCACAGTTGCGCGTGATTGAGGCCAACCCGGCAGCCTTAAAGCTGGTTGGCCTGCGCAGTGGCTGGCAGGGGCGACAGTTGGTGGATTGGCCGATCCTCGGCGCGGATTTGCACCAGCTGTTGAGCCAATCGGTGCAGGTTGAGCATGACCGGTTACTGACCCTGGCCAGCTCAGCCCGTTATTTCGAAGTACGCATACGCGCCATCGAGCGGATTACCCAGCGTGGCACGTTAACGCTGGGGCAAATGCTCTATTTGCGTGATGTTACCCAGCGGCATCTCAGCGAATTGAAACTGGCCGAAGCCCTTGCCTTGAGTGAAGAGCGTTTGCGCACCATCACCAGGCTGCATGAGCAGCTGCAGGAACAGGCACTGTGTGATCCGCTCACTGGGCTGTACAACCGCCGTTATCTGGATGAGTTCTTTGCCCGTGAGCTGGCGGTGGCGCAGCGTGAGCATTCGCCGATTTCACTGGCCCTGATCGACCTTGATCACTTCAAGCTACTCAACGACGAGTACGGTCACTTAGAAGGCGATGATGTGCTCAAGGGCGTCGCGCAGCACTTGTTGGAGAATCTGCGCAGTTCGGATGCGGTATTTCGCATTGGTGGCGAAGAGTTCCTGCTGATTCTGCCCCGTGCCGATGCTCCAGAGGCACGCGCGCGCTTGGATTCCATCTGCCGTGAGCTAGCGGCCCACCCGCTGCCAACACGCGGCGGCGCCCGCTATGTGACCCTGTCGGCTGGCCTGGCGCTGTGGCCTGAGCAAGGGCAGGCGTTGGATGAGTTGTTGCAAGTGGCCGATGCCGCGCTTTATCAGGCCAAGCACGAAGGACGTAATCGGGTGTGCAGTCTGGCCTGAGTGGCTGGACGCAGCCTTCCATCCAGCGCTAAGGCACGTTGCCCTCTAAAGAGGTAAACTGCGCGCGATTTCATACCCTCCGGAGCCCTCCATGTCCCGCGTTACCCTCAGCCGCTACCTGATTGAACAAACCCGCAGCAACAATACTCCGGCGGATTTGCGGTTTCTTATCGAAGTAGTGGCCCGCGCCTGTAAGGAAATCAGCCATCAGGTATCCAAGGGCGCACTGGGCGGCGTATTGGGCAGCATGGGCACCGAAAACGTGCAGGGCGAGGTGCAGAAAAAGCTCGACGTGATTTCCAACGAGATTCTGCTGGAAGCCAACGAGTGGGGCGGTCACCTGGCCGGCATGGCCTCCGAGGAGATGGACAACGCTTACCAGATCCCTGGCAAGTACCCGAAAGGTGCTTACCTGCTGGTATTCGATCCGCTGGACGGCTCCAGCAACATCGACGTGAACGTCTCGGTCGGCACCATCTTCTCGGTGCTGCGTTGCCCAGACCGCAACGGCGCTGAGGGTGACCTGGGCGAAGAAGCCTTCCTGCAGCCGGGTACCGAGCAGGTGTGCGCCGGTTATGCGATCTACGGCCCGCAGACCATGCTGATGTTGACCCTCGGTGACGGCGTCAAAGGCTTCACCCTCGACCGCGAACTGGGCAGCTTCGTTCTGACCCACGATGACATCAAGGTGCCGGAAGCCACCAAAGAGTTCGCCATCAACATGTCCAATCAGCGCCATTGGGAAGCGCCGGTACAGCGTTACGTCAGTGAGTTGCTGGCAGGCGAGACCGGACCGTTGGGCAAGAACTACAACATGCGCTGGGTCGCAGCGATGGTTGCCGATGTGCATCGCATCCTCACCCGTGGCGGCGTATTTATGTACCCACGCGACAGCCGTGACCCGTCAATGCCGGGCAAGCTGCGCCTGATGTATGAAGCCAATCCGATGGCGATGATCATCGAACAGGCTGGCGGCGTGGCCACCAACGGCACCCAGCGTATCCTCGATATTCAGCCGACCTCGCTGCACCAGCGTGTCGCGGTCTTCCTCGGTTCGAAGGAAGAAGTGCTACGCATCAGCGCCTATCACCGCGAGTAAGCAATGAGCGCGCCCTGGCAGCCGTTGCTCGACTGGTGGTTCGGTGCGGCCGGCAGCGGTCCCGATGCGACAGCTGCTGAGGTGGCCGCCAGCCGCACAGCGCTCTGGTTTGCCAAGCAGGATCGCCAGGATGAACTGGCCCGCGAGCAATTTGGCGGGCTGGTCGAACAGGCGCTCGCCGGGCAATTGCACGACTGGCTTGGCGAGCCTGCAGGCTGGCTGGCAACCTTGCTATTGCTCGATCAGCTGCCGCGCATGATTTTTCGTGACACCCCGCGCGCCTTTGCTGGCGACGCACTGGCCCGTGCGTCAGCGTTGCGCGGGCTGGCCCAAGGGTGGGATCAGCAGTTACCGCCGATTCAGCGGGTATTTGTCTACCTGGTGCTCGAACATGCCGAGGACCTGGCGCTACAGAATCAGGCCGTTCGGCTGTTTCAAGCGCTTACTCAGGAGGCGACAGCCGCCGAGCACGAGCTGTTTGCCGGTTACTTGGACTATGCCGAGCGTCATCAGCGGGTCATCGCCCGTTTTGGCCGTTTCCCCCATCGCAATCAAATTCTTGGGCGTAGCTCCAGCGCTGAAGAATCTGCCTTTCTGCTGGAACCAGGCTCGCGCTTTTAGCGTCCAAGCGAGCAGGTTGGTTATTGCTATGCCAAGCTGGTCTTGGTTATTCCCTCTGGAGTTCTTTATGTCTCTGCGTGTTGCCGCACTATTTGCCAGTTGCCTGTTATTGGCGGCTTGCAACAAGGTCAATCAGGATAATTACGCCCAGCTTAAGCCGGGGATGAGCAAGGTCGAGGTCGAAAACTTGCTGGGTAAACCATCTGAGTGTTCCGGTGCCCTCGGTATCTCCAGCTGCACTTGGGGCAATGAGCAGCGCTTTATCAGCGTGCAGTACGCGGGTGAGCAGGTCTTGCTGTTTTCCGGCAAGGGACTGCAGTGATGCGCCTGCTGGCGGTGTTGGCCGCAGCGGTAGCCTTGGCGGGATGTGCGAACTCCGGTACGGGAACAGTGCCGCCGAAAACCGTGGAGCAGGTTGATCTGCAGCGCTATCAGGGCACGTGGTATGAACAGGCGCGTTTGCCGATGTTCTTCCAGCGCAACTGCGCGCAGTCCGAGGCCATTTACAGCGTGCAAGAAGGTGGCGCGCTTGGCGTGATCAACCGCTGCCGTACCTTCGATGGCGACGTGCAGCAAGTGCAGGGCCAGGCCGTGGCTCAGGTGCCAGGCGAAACCAGCAAGCTGTGGGTGCGCTTCGATAACTGGGCCAGTAACTTACTGCCCGGTCTGACCAAGGGCGAGTACTGGGTGCTCTACCTGGATGACAACTATCAAACAGCACTGGTCGGCCACCCCAATCGCCAGTACCTCTGGCTGTTGACGCGTGATCAGGAGCTCAGCTCGCAAAACCGCGCAACGCTACTCGAAGAAGCGCGCAGTCGCGGCTATGACACGCGTGAGTTGATCTGGCGGCGCACGGATGCCGAGATGGAGCAATCGCGCTAACTCAGCGCAGCGTGTGTACGTATTTCTGCTCGGCGGCGCTCACCCATGCCGCCTGCGCCCCGCTGTTGGCCTTCAGTAGATAGCCAGCGGTATCTGCGGGCATATCCGCCCGCCGTTGTTTGCCTCACCACCCTGCGTGCTCTGCAAGCAGCTTAATGACTCGACCTGCAGCCTTGCGCGCTTGGTCAGCCATGAATTCATGGCTGACTCGCCAGGCGTGATGCTGGGTGTCTGGCGCAGTTTCTGAAGCGTTGCAACATGTTGTCTCCACGAACGATCTGAGCCTATTCATGGGCTCAATAACGCCCCAGCTCACCCGTTTGGGGGATAGTTGTGTGCACGTGTTCTCACTAATTTCCTTGCGTCCCTTCGGTAAAAAAATAACAAAAAGGTGCGCCATGTTTCCCTCTCTCAAAGTTTTAACCTCTGCAGTTCTGCTCGCAGGGTTGTCCACTGCGGCGCATGCCATGCCGTACTCTCAGCTGGTCATCTTCGGCGACTCCTTGAGCGATAGCGGTCAGTTCCCGGATCTCGGTAGTCCTTTGCTGGGCGGTAACCCCACTGGCGGTCTGCGCTTCACCAACCGTACGGGGCCAAGTTACCTAGGTAATAACACCGAGTATTTCGATGCTGTTTCAACTCAGCGTTTGGCGTCGATGCTGGGGCTGCAGGCGCTACCCTCAACCCCTATTTTGCCGCAAGCCTTAACGGGCAACGCCGATGGCACTAACTATGCGGTGGGTGGCTATCGCACGGATCAAGTACTGGCGTCGATCACCTCTGCCAATGGCTCGGTGGTGGATGCGGGAGGTGGGACCGTGCGTACACGCAATGGTTATTTAGTGGACGTGCCACGGGTGGACCCCAATGCGCTGTTCTATATCAATGGCGGCGGTAATGATGTCTTGCAGGGTATTGTGACCAATCAGGCCACTGCTGCAGCGGCCGCAGCAGATCTAGTGGCAGGTGTCGCGGAGCTGCAACGTGCGGGGGCAAGAACCATTGTCGTGTCTGATTTGCCGGATGTGGGGTTAACCCCGGCGGGCTTTGGTAGCGGTTTTCGCGCGGCCTGGTCGGGCGCTTCCGGGCTGCTTAACGCCGAACTGGGCAGTCAACTTTCAGCCCTCGGTGGTAACGTCATTCTGCTTAACTTCCGCAGCCTGTTAAACGAAGTAAAGGGGGACTTGGCAACGTTCGGCTTTGACCCACTCGTCAGTCAGACCGACGTTTGTTTCAGCGGGGACAGCTGCCTGGCCGACCCCACATGGGGGATTGGCGGGCTGACGCCGAACCCGAATCGACTGATGTTCAATGACGGTGTGCACCCCACCTCTGCCGTGCAGCAGATCAGTGCCGACTATATCTATTCGATTCTCGGCGCACCTTGGGAAGTGTCGCTGCTGCCAGAGATGGCCATGGCCAGCCTTAACGGTCATCAGCAATATTTGCGCAGTGAGTGGCAGGCTGACCGCGGCACTTGGCAGGCGGTTGGCCAGTGGCGCAGCATTGTGGGGGCCAGTGGCCTGCGTCAGCGGTTTGAGCGTGCCGACACGGTGGCAGGCGGTGACAGTAATGGCCTGGGCATCAATCTGGGGGGAGCTACCGACTCAATCAACAATGGCGTCTAGGTCTTGCTCTGGGTCTACAGCAACAGACTTTAGAGGTGGGGGCGGCGGACTCTGAGTACGACCTGCGTAGCTACCTGCTCAGCGCCTTTGCCCAGTATCAGCAGGGCCGTGTGTGGGCTGATGCCGGCCTTAGTGTGGGTTATTTGGATTACAACGACCTCAACCGCCAGTTCGCCCTGGGTATTTCCCAGCGCAGCGAGAAAGGCTCTACCGATGGGCAGCTCTGGGCCTTGTCCGGGCGTTTGGGTTATGACCTGGCCAATGCAGGGACGGGTTGGCGGGTCAGTCCGTTTGTCAGCGGTGACTATGCCCAGATGGATGTAGACGGCTACCAAGAGGATGGCGTGCGTTCGACGGCGCTCAACTACGGCAAGCAGCAGCGTGACAGCCAGCGCCTGGGCGTGGGTATCCAAGCCAATTACCAACTCACTGCCGCGACCGAGGTGTTTGCCGAGATCGCCCGTGAGCGTGAGTTTGAGGATGATCGCCGCGATCTGCGCATGGGCCTCAATTCGGTACCCGGCCATGATTTCGAGTTGCAAGGGCATACAGCCGCCAGCGGCCAGACCCTCGCCGGGGTCGGTGTCAGTCATGTTTTGGCCGAGGGGCTACAGGTGCGCGCGGCGTACCAGTTCCGCGGTACTGATGACCGTCTGCATGGGCTCAACCTGTCTCTCAACTGGGATCTGTAAGTCGCTAATCCGTCGCGCCCAAGGGCGCGGCGGGCTTCACCAGTTCAAGCGTGCCAGCTTCCACTCATCGCCTTCCCGCCACCACTCCAGCTTCACGCTGTAATGGCGCGCGCTGTCGGGGATCAGGCCTTCGGCGCCGGTCAGGCCAATCTGAGCCTCCGTGTGGCCTTTCTCACGGTAGGTCGCGTCGAGGTCGCTGTGCTTGCTCAGGGCCAGCACCTTGATGTTCTTGTGGCGCATAAACAGCAGCAACAGGGTGCGCTTCGCCCAATCGCGATCCAATTCTCCTTGGGCCGAGAACTGTGGGTGCAACTGGTCAAGCACTGCGCTGTTGTTCTTCGCTTCCAGGTTGTCCTGCAGTTGTTGCACGGCGGCTTCCAGCGCGGCCTGCGGCTCGTCCTTAGCGCCGCAACCGGCGAGCAGGGTGCAAAACAGTACGAAAGCCAAGGCAAATATCCGTGTTGGCATGCTCAACTCCTGTTTCATGGTTATGATGCCCGGCAGAGCGTCAAGCGGCTGCGCCGCGGTTATCCTGCGCAAGCTCGTCAACGTTACGCAACGCTTTATTCAGGTCAAGTCAGGAGCATGCCATGCAGACCTTGTATCCGGAGATTAAACCCTACGCCCGTCATGAGCTGGCGGTGCAGGCACCGCATGTGCTGTATGTGGACGAAAGCGGTTCGCCGGATGGCTTGCCCGTGGTGTTTATCCATGGCGGTCCTGGTGCGGGTTGTGATGCGGCCAGTCGCCGCTATTTCGATCCTAATCTTTACCGCATCGTGACCTTAGACCAGCGCGGGTGTGGGCGATCCACCCCTCACGCCAGCCTGGAAAACAACACCACCCAGGCGTTGATCGAGGACATGGAAGTGATCCGCGAGCAGTTGGGTATCGACAAGTGGGTACTGTTCGGCGGCTCTTGGGGCTCGACCTTGGCCCTGGCCTATGCGCAGGCACATCCGCAACGCGTGCATGGGCTGATTCTGCGGGGCATCTTTCTTTGTCGTCCGCAGGAAATCAGTTGGTTTTATCAGGCTGGTGCCAGCCGGCTGTTCCCTGATTATTGGGAGGATTACCTGGCGCCGATCCCGCTGGATGAGCGCGCTGACCTGGTGCACGCGTTCTATAAGCGCCTGACTGGCCCTGATCAGATCGCCCAAATGCACGCGGCCAAGGCCTGGTCGACCTGGGAAGGTCGCACTGCCACCCTGCGGCCTAACCCACACGTTGTCGACCGCTTCACCGACAGCCATCGCGCGCTGTCGATTGCCCGGATCGAATGCCATTATTTCGTCAACAACGCCTTTCTTGAGCCGGATCAGTTGCTGCGTGATATGCCGAAGATCGCCCATCTGCCCGGGGTCATCGTGCATGGCCGTTATGACGTGATCTGCCCGCTGGATAACGCCTGGGCCCTACACCAGGCCTGGCCTAACAGCGAGCTACAGATCATTCGCGACGCCGGTCATTCCGCCGCTGAAGTCGGCATTACCGATGCCCTGGTGCGGGCAGCAGATGAAATGGCGCGGCGCTTGCTCAACCTGACTCCGGATGAAGCATGAAGGCACTGATTCAGCGGGTGCGTGGCGCCCGAGTAGAAGTAGAAGGCGAAGTGGTCGGTGCGATTGATCAGGGCCTGCTGGCGCTGGTCGGCGTCGAGCCGCAAGACACTCCAGCCAGCGTCGAAAAAATCCTCCACAAGCTGCTCAATTACCGGGTGTTCAGCGACGCCGCGGGCAAGATGAATTTGTCGCTCAGCGATGTTGGTGGCGGACTGTTGCTGGTTTCGCAGTTCACCCTGGCGGCCGACACTAAGAGCGGCCTGCGCCCAGGCTTTTCCAGCGCTGCGCCGCCGGCGCTGGGGGCTGAGTTGTTTGATCAGCTGGTCAGCCAAGCCCGTGCCAAGCACCCACAAGTGGCTACCGGGCAGTTCGGTGCCGATATGCAGGTGCATCTGGTCAATGATGGGCCGGTGACACTTTTGCTGGAAAGCTAAGAGGCAGGCCGCTCCCGGCCAGCCCGGTGCCAGCTCACTAGAACAGCCGCGCCAGTAAGGCGGTCACCGCTGTTTCCACGCGCAAAATGCGTTCGCCCAGCTGCACCGGTTGCAGGCCGGCCTGTTGCAGCTTTTCCACTTCATATGGAATCCAGCCGCCTTCGGGGCCGATCGCCAGGGTGACGGGCTGCTCGACAGCCCGCGGGCATGCGGGGTAATCACCGGGGTGGCCGGTCAGGCCGAGAGTGCCGGCTGCGAGGTGTGGCAGATGATCTTCGACGAAGGGTTTGAAACGCTTCTCGATGATCACCTCGGGCAGCACAGTATCGCGGGCTTGCTCTAAGCCGAGAATCAGCTGTTCGCGAATGGCTGCTGGCTCCAGAAAGGGGGTCTGCCAGAAGCTTTTCTCTACCCGGTAGCTATTGAGCAGAATCAGCCGAGGTACGCCCATGCTGCTGACGGTTTGCAGCACGCGCCGCAGCATCTTCGGCCGCGGCAGGGCCAGTAGCAAGGTAAGCAGCAGTTTCTCAGGCGGCGCTTGATCGAACTGCACCGACAGTTCGGCCTGCTCGGCATCCAGGCGCAGCAGCTGGCCGCTGCCCATCAGGCCGTTGAGGCGTCCGACCCGCAGGCTGTCGCCGGCCTCTGCGCGGTGCACGTCCTGTAGGTGTTTAAGACGGCGCCCGCTCAGCAGCACGCGGTCGGCGGCGATAAAGTCGCCGTCTTCGAGTAGCAGCAGGTTCAAGGTTGTGCGGCTGGCGGTTGATCGTTGGGCGCGTCTTCGCTGTTGGGGTTCTCCGCTGCATCTTCTTCAGTGCGTCGCTTGACCAGGCTGCCGCACAACAAACCGGCCTCAAACAGCATCCACATGGGCAGTGCTAGCAACGTCTGCGAGAACACGTCGGGCGGCGTCAGCACCATGCCGACCACAAAGCAGCCAACCACCACGTAGGGGCGACTTTTACGCAGGGTGGCGACATCAACCACGCCGATCCAGATCAGGAGGAAGGTGGCGATCGGGATCTCGAAGGCGACGCCAAAGGCGAAGAACAGGGTGAGGACAAAATCCAGGTACTGGCCGATGTCGGTCATCATCGCCACGCCTTCCGGGGTCACGCTGGCGAAGAAGCCAAACATGATCGGGAATACTACAAAGTAGGCGAAGGCCATGCCGCCGTAAAACAGCAGAATGCTGGAAATCAGCAGCGGTACGGCAATACGCTTTTCATGCTTGTACAGGCCCGGCGCGATAAAGCCCCAGATCTGATGCAGGATGATCGGGATCGCCAGGAACAACGCGACCATCAGCGTCAGCTTGAAGGGTGTGAGGAAGGGCGAGGCCACGCCAGTGGCGATCATCGTCGCGCCTTCCGGCAAGTAAGCGCGCAGCGGTGCGGCAACCAGGGCGTAAATGTCCTGGGAAAAATAGAACAGCCCGGCAAATAGCAGGAATACGGCCCCGACAATACGCAGCAGGCGGGTGCGCAGCTCAGTCAGGTGTGAGACCAGGGGCATTTCCTGGTCGCTGTCCGGTCGTTGGCTCATGGCTGCGGGCTTTTATCCTGGCTGCTTTTTTCGGGCGTGGGGGTGGTTTCGCCCAGGCTGCTGAGTGGCGCATTGAGTTTTTGCTTGGCCGCGTTCATTTCTCGCTCAAGGTCGAGAATCTGCTCGTTATGCAGCTGGCGGCGGATTTCGTCTGCGCCGATCTCGCGCTCGACCTCAGCCTTGATCGCGCTAAAGCTGCGTTTGATCCGGCCGATCCACAGCCCGGCGGTGCGCACAGCACCGGGCAGGCGCTCAGGGCCCAATACCAGCAGGGCGACGATGCCCACCAGCAGCAGCTCGGTAAAACCAATATCGAACATGGCTTAGTCTTTTTTCGCCGGCTCTTCGACCTTGCGCGCCTGGGCGTCAATGGTCTGGCCTTTGGGGTCTTCTACGGCAGGTTTGTCGTCTTCGTTACCCATGGATTTTTTGAAACCCTTGATCGCATCGCCGAGATCGGAGCCCAGGCCCTTGAGGCGCTTGGTGCCGAACAGCATGACCACGATCAGCAGGATGATCACCAGTTGCCAGATGCTAATGCCACCGAATCCCATAACGCGTACTCCGTAGTAAGAGGTTGATTAGTTTTGTGGGCGAGCGGCTTTTTCCGCGTGTCCGGACAGGCCGAAGCGCCGGTCCAGTTCGTCCAGTACCGCTTGCGGGTGCTGGCCGAGGGCGGCAAGCATGACCAAACTGTGGAACCACAGGTCGGCGGTTTCGTAGATGACGTCGCTGCAGTCACCACTGACGGCAGCATCTTTGGCCGCCAGAATGGTTTCCACCGATTCCTCACCGACCTTTTCCAGAATCTTGTTCAGGCCCTTGTGGTACAGGCTGGCGACATAGGAGCTGTCGGCGGCCGCGCCTTTGCGCGACTCCAGCACGTCGGCCAGGCGGCTCAGGGTGTCGGTCATGGCCGTGTCACTCATGGTTGTGTCCTGCTGCATAAATGGCGTGCGGATCTTTGATCACCGCATCGACGGTTTTCCAGCTGCCGTTATCGAATACGCGGTAAAAGCAGCTTTCGCGGCCTGTGTGGCAGGCGATGCCGCCCAGTTGTTCGACCTTCATGATGATCACGTCAGCATCGCAGTCCAGGCGCAGTTCGTGGAGCTTCTGCACATGGCCGGACTCTTCACCCTTGCGCCACAGCTTACCGCGCGAACGCGACCAGTAGACGGCGCGCTGCTCGGTGGCCGTCAGCGCCAGGGCTTCACGGTTCATCCAGGCCATCATCAGTACACGGCCGGTTTGGTGGTCCTGAGCGATTGCCGGCACCAGGCCGTCGCTGTTCCAGTTGATTTCGTCGAGCCAGTCAGTCATCGCTATATCCGCCCGTAACGGGCTGCTTGGTTCAGAAAGCTAGTGTGCCAGTGCGCACCCAGTGTGGCTATCGCAACACCAGATAAACCCCCGCCACAGCCATTACCCAGCTCGGCCAGGCGAGCAGGGTCAAGGTCAGGCCTTGGCTGACGGCACCGGCAATCAGTGCCGCGCCCAACAGCCGTCCCAGCCAGTGCTGAGTAGTCGCCGGCTGCTCCTGACGCTGCGCGGGTTGCTGGTTAAGCCGCTCCAGCGTCTCGCGGGCGATTTGCGACAGGTGCGGGACCTGCTCAGCTTGCAGTTGCAGGTTCCGTAGCAGATGCAGGGGGCTGATGCGCTCGCGCATCCAGCGCTCAAGGAACGGCTGAGCAGTGCTCCACAGATCAAGATCCGGGTAGAGCTGGCGGCCGAGGCCTTCGATATTCAGCAGGGTCTTCTGCAATAGGACCAGCTGCGGTTGCACTTCCATATTGAAGCGCCGCGCGGTCTGGAACAGACGCAGCAGCAACTGGCCAAAAGAAATATCTTTCAGTGGCCGCTCAAAAATCGGTTCGCAGACGGTGCGGATGGCGGCCTCGAAATCATTCACCTTGGTCTCGGCGGGCACCCAGCCAGAGTCGATATGCAGCTGCGCCACACGGCGGTAGTCACGCTTGAAAAAGGCCAGCAGGTTACGCGCCAGGTAGTCCTGATCTTCGGCGGTCAGGCTGCCGATGATGCCGCAGTCGATGGCAATGTACTGCGGGTTCCACGGTGTGCGGGTGCTGACGAAGATATTGCCGGGGTGCATGTCGGCGTGAAAGAAGCTGTCGCGGAACACTTGGGTGAAGAAGATCTCTACGCCGCGTTCGGCCAGCAGCTTCATGTCGGTGCGCTGGTCAGCCAGGGTCGCCAGATCGGTGACCTGAATGCCATAGATGCGCTCCATCACCAGTACTTTCGGTCGGCACAAGTCCCAGTAAACCTGAGGGACATAGAGCAGCTGCGAGCCTTCGAAATTGCGCCGTAACTGACTGGCGTTGGCCGCTTCGCGTAGCAGGTCAAGTTCGTCGTAGATGGTTTTCTCGTAATCGCTGACCACTTCCACCGGGCGCAGGCGGCGTGCATCGGCGGAGGACTTCTCGGCTATTTTGGCGAGCAGGAACAGCCAGGCGATGTCTTGCTCGATCACCGGTTCCAGGCCGGGGCGAATCACCTTGACCACCACTTCTTCGCCGCTTTTCAGTTGTGCGCCATGCACCTGCGCCACCGAGGCGGACGCCAGCGGCTGGGTATCGAAGCGGGCAAACACCTCGCTGACCTTGGCCCCCAGTTGCGCTTCAATCAGGGCTTGGGCTTTGGCCGGATCAAACGGCGGCACCCGGTCCTGCAGCTTGGCCAGCTCATCGGCGATATCCAGTGGCAGCAGGTCGCGGCGGGTTGAGAGCACCTGGCCGAATTTGATGAAGATCGGCCCCAGCTCTTCCAATGCCAAGCGCAGGCGTGCGCCGCGTGACAGGTCGAGCGAGGTGCGCGGCAGCCAGCGCCACGGCAAGGCATAGCGCAGCACGCGCGCCCACAAGGGCAGCGGCAGGGCGAACAACAGGTCATCCAGTTGATAGCGGATAACCACGCGCTGAATGCGCAGCAGACGACGGACGGCAAGCAGCTTCATTCGATAGGCTTATGGTTTTGGGCAAGGCGCTCAATGCGGGCATCGAGACGGTCGAGTGACAGCTTCAGGTGATCGAGTTCGGCGAAGCGCGCATCGGCCTCACGCTGGCCGACCAGGCTGCGGGACTCTTCGCTGAGGTAATCAGCCAGGTTCAGGCGCAGGCTGTCGAGAGCTTGGCTGCTCCAGCTCACTCGGCTGCGCAAGTGGCCCCCGAGCAACTGACTGCCAACCGGGCCGAGCCAGCGTGACAGCTCATACTCCCAGTCCAGTTCGAGGTCCTGAAGGATGCCGGCCAGTTCCAGCAGGGCGGCGCTGTCACCATCCAGGCTGACTTCGGGGCTGTGCAGGATGCTGGTCTTATTCTTACTGGTGGCCAGGCGTACTAGGCTGGCCGCCGGCGCGCGTAGGCTGCAATCGGCCTCACCGGCCCACTGCGCGGCTAATTGCAGGCCGGTCGCGCTGGGCAGAATAAACAGTTGCAGGCTCGGCGCCGTGCATTCCACGGCGATGACTCGGCCGCTCAAGCGCGCCAGGCGTGGCAGCGCCGTGCTGTCCATGGCCAATACGCGATTGAGGCCAAGCTCGACCCCGGCCAGCAGCCCGGTGATTAACATCAGGGCTTGATGCCGCGGTGCAGGGCGACGATACCGCCGGTCATGTTGTGGAAGGTCACGCGCTCGAAGCCGGCTTCAACCATCATCGCCTTGAGGGTGTCCTGATCCGGGTGCATGCGGATCGATTCGGCCAGGTAGCGGTAGCTTTCGGCGTCGTTGGTGATCAGCTTGCCGGCCAACGGCATGAACTTGAACGAATACGCGTCGTAAAACTTCGACAGCAGCGGGCTGGAAGGCTTGGAGAACTCCAGGATCAGCAGGCGGCCACCGGGCTTGAGCACCCGCAACATTGAGCGGATGGCGTCTTCTTTGTGCGTCACGTTGCGCAGGCCGAAGGCGATGGTCACCACGTCGAAATGGTTATCTGGGAACGGCAGTTTCTCCGCGTCGGCCTGGACGAAGCTGACGTTGCCGGCCACGCCTTTGTCGAGCAGACGATCACGGCCAACGCGCAGCATCGACTCGTTGATATCGGCCAGTACCACTTCGCCGGTTGGGCCAACCAGGCTGGAGAACTTGCGGGCCAGATCGCCGGTACCGCCGGCGATATCCAACACCCGGTTGCCGCTGCGCACGCCGGACAGTTCAATGGTGAAGCGCTTCCACAGGCGGTGCATGCCGCCGGACAGCACATCGTTCATCAGGTCGTACTTGGCTGCCACCGAGTGGAAAACTTCGGCGACTTTTTCCGCCTTTTGGCTTTCCGGCACATCCTGGAAGCCAAAATGCGTGGTGGGTTCGCTGTCGCTGTTCTTGCGCGGGTCGTTCATCGTGCCCTTTCCTAAACAGAGAGGCTGAATCAAAGAGGCGGCCATTCTAAACCTAAATGCGGGCATAGGCTCCAAACCGCACGCGTGAAGTAAAAGCCTAAGGGCTTTGCATGTGTGCAGCTTGCTATAGTCTCGCAATCTAGGGTCTGTTGTCGTTTCGGCACGAGTCGCGTTGCCGCGCAAAACCTCGCCAGGCTAGGCGGAGGACGCTGGTAATGGTGTTCCCTTGCCAAGTCCTCCAACACCGCTTGGCGAGGTTTTGCGCGCAACCCGAAGGGCCGTGCCTGTTTTAGCGCGATACGGCGTTTCTCGACACTCATTTGGAACGCCAAACTTCGTGTCTCGTGCCTTGTCTCGCGCTAAAACAGGCTTCGGCGCGGCCGCGCTGAAACGATAACAAACCCTAAGGTCGCAGTTAACTGGCGAGGAGAAATGCCATGGCCAAGATCACCGTTGAACGCCCCCACAACCTAGGCCGCGAGGCCGCCCGTGAGAAAGCCGAGCAACTGGCCGAACGACTGGCGCGCGAATATGACGTGCGTTACCGCTGGAATGGCGACAACCTGGAATTCAAACGCAGCGGTGCTGACGGCCGTATTGAGGTGCATGAAAGCAGTGTGCGTGTGCAGCTCAGCCTGGGCTTGTTGCTCTCGGCGATGAGCAGCAGCATCAAGCGCGAAATCGAAGACGCGCTGGATAAGAACCTGCAGGCCTGACAACAGGCTTCGGCAGTTTTTAAGCGGCTTAGTATGCGGTTTCTAATTTTCATCGATACCGTGTTGCTAAGCCTGCATTCCGTGGGCGTTTCCTCGAAACATTAGAGTGAGGTGCACCATGTCGAAAGTTGCCGTTAAAAAGAAAGCCGTCGTTGAAGAAACCAGCAGCGTGCTGAGCGACGCAAAAGTTTACGCCCGCAAAATCTGGCTGGCGGGTCTGGGCGCTTACGCCAAAGCCGGTCAAGAAGGTTCCGAGTACTTCAAAGAACTCGTGAAAAGCGGCGAAGGCGTTGAAAAACAAGGCAAGAAGCTGGTCAACGAACAAGTTGAAGCGGCCAACAGCCAGATCGACAGTGTGAAGAACACCGTCACCAGCAATGTCAGCAGCGTCAAAGATAAGTTTGAGGGGCGTCTCGACAAAATCGAGAAGGCGTTCGATAACCGTGTAGCCAGTGCCCTAAACCGCCTGGGCATCCCGTCTAAGCAGGACGTAGAAGTCCTGTCTGCTAAGCTCGACGAGTTGAGCGCGTTGCTCGATCACGTCGCGCGCACCAAATAAGGAGAGCTGCAGAATGGCCGTCAAAAAGAAAACTGAAAAGCAAGCCACCTCTTGGGTCGGCGAAGTCGAAAAATACTCGCGTCAAATCTGGTTGGCAGGTTTGGGCGCCTATTCCAAGGTCAGCAAGGACGGCAACAAGCTGTTCGACACGCTGGTCAAGGATGGCGAAAAAGCTGAGAAGCAAGCCAAGAGCGAAGTCGACAAGCAAGTTGGCGCTGTGAAAAGCAACGTGAACATGAAAGTGGACACCGCTAAGTCGCGCGTTGATGAAGTTAAAGACAAGGCGATGGGCAAGTGGAACGAGCTGGAAGAAGCCTTCGATAAGCGTCTGAACAATGCCATTTCGCGCCTGGGTGTACCGAGCCGCAATGAAGTGAAAGCGCTCAATGCAAAAGTTGAAAGCCTGACCAAGCAGATCGAGCAGCTGACCGGTGTCTCGGTCAAATCGGTTAAGCCTGCCGTCAAGAAAGTAGCCGCCAAGCCGGCCGCTAAACCTGCGGCGAAGCCCGCTGCCAAAGCCATTGCTAAACCAGCCGCCAAGGCTGCGGCTAAGCCAGCTGCTAAAGCCGCTGCGAAGCCTGCGGTAAAACCAGCGGCCAAGCCCGCCGCTAAGCCGGCAGCCAAACCTGCTGCGGCCAAGCCCGCTGCGCCGGTAGTCGCTGCACCTGCCGCGCCTGCTGTGGCCGTTGTGCCAGCTGCACCGGTAACACCTGCCACACAGTCGTAAGACTGCGCTGCAGCTCACGCAAACGCCCGGCTCATGCCGGGCGTTTGCGTTTGTGCGGGCTTAATCTTCCAGGTAGCGCTGCGCCAAGTGTTCGGCGGCGTAACGGGGTTCTTCGGCCAGGTGCGGGGCTACCAGCATCATCACTTGATACACCACCAGGCGACTCTCACCTTCGCGGCCAATGATGCGCTGGTAGTCGAGGGAGAACATCAGGGTCAGGGTTATCTGCTCGACCAGTTGCCCCAGCGCCTGGGTATCGCTGCGCAGTTGGCCCTCGATCTGCAGTTGCGCCAGCAGTTCGGCCAAGGTGCGTTTTAAGCTATTGAGCCAATGGCGCATGCCGCGTTCAAGCTTGGGCAGGCGGCTGGTCAGGTTGGACAGGTCCTGGAACAAAAAGCGGTAGTGGGCCAGGCGCTCGACGATCAGGTGCAGAAATAGCCAGTAGTCTTCCACATCCAGCTGCGCGTCTTCGGGCGGCGAAAGCAGCGGGGCGAGTTCGGCCTGAAAACGTTCGAACAAACCAAGGATCAGCGGTTCTTTGCCGTGAAAGTGGTAGTACAGGTTGCCCGGGCTGATGCCCAGCTCGTTGGCGATTTCCAGGGTGGAGACATTCGGTTCCCCCTTCTGGTTGAACAGCAGCAGGGCGCACTCAAGGATTTTGTCACGGGTCTTCATTGGTTCTTCTTATTCTGTGCGCAGAGAGTTTGAAGTGGCGTGGCGCAGCAGGCTGCGCCACGGTTGATGATGGTTGGGGCGGTGCGTTAACGCACGTGCACGTAAGTGCCCGGTGCAGCCTCCATGGCCGGGTAGTCCGGGTTGCCCAGCGTCATCTGGGTATCGCGCTGTTCGCCGGAACGCTCTTGCATCCAGCTCAGCCATACCGGCCACCAACTGCCCGGCAGGTGTTCGGCGTCGTGATACCAGGCGCGCGGGTCGCCGGTGAGTTTGGGGCTTTCCAGGTAGTTGGATTTGGGGTTGCCCGGTGGATTGAGAATGCTCTGGATATGCCCGCTGTTGGACAGGATAAAGCGCCGGTTACCGCCCAGCAGTAAGGTCGAGCGGTACACCGCATCCCAAGGGGTGATGTGGTCGTTTATGCCCGCGACGCTGAAGCTATCCACGTTGACTTTGCGTAGATCAATCGGTGTGCCACAGACTTCCAGGCCGCGTGGGTGGGTCAGTGGGTTGTGTTTGAAAAAGTCGATCAGGTCGCCATGCAGGGCGGCGGGCAGGCGGGTGTTGTCGTTGTTCCAGTAGAGAATGTCGAAGGCCGGTGGCTGTTTGCCGAGCAGATAGTTGTTGATCCAGTAATTCCAGATCAGGTCATTGGGGCGCATCCAGGCAAACACCCGCGCCATGTCGCGACCATCCAGTACGCCTTGCTGATAAGAGCGGCGTTTGGCGGCTTCCAGGGTTTTCTCGTCGGCAAACAACATGGCTGGGCTGTCGATCTGGCTATCGAGCAGGCTGACCATATAGGTGGCGCTGGCCACTTTGCGCAGCTGGCGTTTGGCCTGCAGGTGGCCCTGCAAGGCGGCAATGGTCAGGCCGCCAGCGCAGGCGCCGAGCAAGTTGACGTCTTTACTGCCGGTGATCTCGCGGCAGGCATCAATGGCGACCTCCAGGGCTTCCACATAGCTCGACAGGCCCCACTCACGATGCTTGGGATCGGGGTTTCGCCAGCTGACCACGAACGTCTGCAAGCCGTTTTTCAGGGCGTATTGGACGAAGCTCTTCTCGCTGGAGAGGTCGAAGATATAGAACTTGTTGATTTGCGGCGGCACGATCAACAGCGGTTTGGCGTACTGCTTTTCGCTCATCGGCTTGTACTGGATCAGCTCCAGTAGTTCGCTGCGAAACACCACGGCGCCGCTGGTAGTGGCCAGGTTACGGCCGACCTCGAAGGCATGCTTGCTGACCTGGCTGGGCATGCCGTCGTTGTTCACCAAGTCATCAAACAAGTGGCTCGCGCCTTTAAACAGGCTACTGCCACCGCTGTTGAACAGTTCTTTGATTACCTGTGGATTAAGCAAGGTGTTAGACGGCGCCAGGGCATCACCGAGCAGGGTGGTGACAAAGCGCGCACGGGCCCGATCGTCGGCGTCCAGGTTGCTCTCATCGATCCAGCTGTTCAGCTGTTTCTGGCAGGCCAGATAGCCTTGCAGGCTGCGACTGTAGAGTGTGTTTTCACGCCAGGTCGGGTCGGCAAAGCGCGGGTCTTGCGGATTGACCTTGAACGGCTTGTCGCCGAGCAGTACGCGACCCAGTTGGCCACCGAGGGCTAGTGCATGGCGAGCGCTGTGGATGGGTTGCTTGACCCCTTGCAGGGCCAGCGCGCGTAGGGTGGAGAGCAGGTCGCGGCCGCGCAGGCCGACCACCGCATTTTGTACGTTCATCACGCTTTTGTTAGCGGGTAACGCGCGTTTGGCGGGTAGGTCTCGCATTGGGCAACACTCCGTCGTCAAACCGTGAGACTGCAAAATTGCTAGTTGCGTTTATTGCTGCTGGTGCGCGGCTACGTGACGCGCAAGTGAAACAGCAACAGACCCTTGGTCAGCAAGCCTTGTACCAAGGCGCGCGCAAGTGCATTCCAGACTGCCGCGCGGCAATTCTCAGGTAATACAACGTGCCCGAAAGTGGGTCAAGCGCTGCGCTGTCAGCACCTTCCCGGTGCGAACAGCTTGTGTGGGTGGTGATTAACCGTGAGTGCGCGCGGGCAAGGGCTGTGGGTGCATGACTGCGCGCTGACGTTCCTCTTCCAGGAATTTCATGATGATTGGCGCAACCGCTTCAGCGCGGGTCACCAGGAACAGATGGCCATCGTCGATCACGTGCAATTCCGAGTTGGGAATGCGCCAGGCCAGCAGGCGCATATTCACCAGTGGGATCAGCGGGTCATCGTCACCGGCCATCACCAGGGTCGGCTGACGGATCTTGTGCAACCAATGGATGCTGGTCCAGCCGAGGCCGGCGAACAGCTGCCAGTAGTAGCCCATCTTACCGCCCGAACGGACCTTACTGGCATGCGCCAAGGCCAGCTTGGGGTCACGGCGGAACGCACCACCATAAATCTCCGGAGCAATCTGTACGCCGTAGGACGGCTGCACATAGCGCCGCGGACTGGCCATGCACCAGAGCACCTTGGGTTTGCCAGGGACCATCACCGCGCCGGCTGAGGTGGCGGCAAGGATCAGCTTCTTGCAGCGTTCCGGATAATCATGGGCGAACTGCTGCGCCAGGGCGCCGCCCCAGGACACGCCAATCGCATTGACTTGACCGTAGTCGAGGTAGTCGAGCATCCGTGCGGCCAGTTTAGCCAGGCCAGGGAAGCGATACGGCGTGCTAGGTGTGGAGGAGCCGCCAACGCCGGGGACGTCGAAGGCAATCACTTCCAGGCCTGGGTCGAGGGCGCGTACGAAGGGCATGACCAGCTCAAGGTTGGCGCCGATGCCGTTGAAAATCAGCAGGGGCGTCATCTCGCCATTGCCGGGGCGAACGGCAGTACGGATGGTCTGGCCGTCCAGTTCGATGGTGCGGAATACGAAAGGTAGCGACATGCGCAGAGGCCCTAGTCAGTTAAAACGCTGAATCAGACCCTCCGGGTCTTTTTCAGAAGCGCCAGGGCGAAGCCTGGTTCGCCCCACCTCTGCCAATGAGCGGGTGGGGGAGCGGCACGTCCAGTGCCGCGGGCAATGTTGCGCAATGCGCAGTGATCAACGTTCGTGAACGTAAGTGCCGGGGGCGGCTTCGCCGGCGGGGTGTTTCTTATTGCCCAGTTGGGTCGGTGCTTTTTTCAGTTCCCCGGAGCGCGCGGCGAGCCAGGTTTGCCAATGCAGCCACCAGGAGTCGGCGTGTTTGGTTGAGCTGGCTTGCCAGGTTTTCGGGTCCGCGTACATCTGGGTGTTGGTCATGTAGCGTGCTTTCGGGTTGCCCGGCGGGTTAAGAATGCTCTGGATATGCCCGCTGTTGGACAGTACGAACTCGACGTTACCGCCGAACAGGTTGGCCGACTTGTAGCATGACTCCCACGGTGTGATGTGGTCAGTGGTACCCGCTACGCAGAACAAATCGGTGGTGACCTGTTTGAGGTCGATTGGCGTGCCGCACACTTCCAGTGCGCCCGGGCGGATCAACGGGTTGGAGGTGAACATGTCGATAAACTCGCCATGCAGAGCGGCCGGCAGGCGCGTGGTGTCGTTGTTCCAGTGGAGGATATCGAACACGGGCGGCTCGTTACCCAGCAGGTAGTTGTTGACCCAGTAGTTCCAGATCAGGTCATTGGGGCGCATCCAGGCGAACACCTTGGCCATGTCTTTGCCTTCCAGCACGCCGGCCTGGTAGGAGCGACGCTTGGCCATTTCCAGGCTCTTCTCATCGGCAAACAGTGCGACATCAGTTTCCAGGCGGTTATCCAATACGCTGACCAGCAGGGTCAGGGCATGCACCTTCTTCTCACCCAGCGCCGCATAGTGGCCGAGCAGAGAGGTGGTGGTGAGGCCGCCGGAACAGGCGCCGAGCATGTTGATGTCTTTGCTGCCGGTGACGGCGCTGACTACGTCGATGGCTTCTTTCAGCGCTTCGATATAGGTCGACAGGCCCCACTCACGGTGCGCTTTGGTCGGGTTGCGCCAGCTCACCACGAAGGTCTGGATACCGTTGCGCAACAAGAAGCGCGCCACGCTTTTCTCGGGTGACAGGTCGAATACGTAGAACTTGTTGATCTGCGGCGGCACCACGAGCAGTGGGCGTTCCTGCACCTGTTCGGTGATTGGCTTGTACTGAATCAGCTCCAGCAGATCGTTGCGGAAAATCACTGCACCATCGGTGGTGGCCAGGTTTTTGCCGACCTCGAAGGCATTCATATCGACTTGGCTGGGCATGCCGCCGTTATTGACGATGTCCTTCGCCAGATGCCCCAGGCCGTCGAGCAGGCTTTTGCCGCCGGTTTCGAAGAAGCGTTTGACCGCTGCCGGGTTGGCCATGGTGTTGGTGGGCGCCATGGCTTCGGTCATCAGGTTGATCACGAAGTGACCACGGCTGGCATCCTGCTCGGACAGGTTGCTGTGTTCGACCCAGTCATGCAGTTCTTTGCGCCATGCCAGGTAAGTCTGCAAGTAGCGGCGGTACAGCGGATTTTGGCTCCAGGCCGGGTCGGCAAAGCGCCGGTCGCCGTCGTTCGGCGTAAGTTCGGATTGGCCGAGCATCACGTTCTTCAGTTCGATACTGAAGTGGGCCAGGTGTTTGGCGCTGTGCAGCGGTTGCTTGAGAGCCTGCTTGAGCACAATGCGGGCGGAGCTGAGCAAGTCTTTACCACGGATACCAATGACCGGGTTGAGGCCTAGGGTGTTTTCTGAAGCTTGGCGCTTCAGGTCATCATTATTCTTATTTGTCATCTACAACGCTCCATTGTCCTGAGACGAAATACCGGCGTCTTGCATGGCTCTAGCTCACGAGGCTTTGAACACGTTCTAAAGGCCAGGTATTGCCCGGATTACCAAGGGCGGATCGTTCCGCAATCGTCGTGTAACTGGCCAGGCCAGCCACGAGAGATTTTCCAGTTACTTGGTTACCCGAGTTTATGACTTTGTGCAAGCGAGCCGCATGCTGGGCGGTATATGGAGGAAGTATGCAGAGAAGGATTAGAAAATGCGCTCTAACCGGCCAGTAACCACCGGCTAGAAGGGCTGAGGTGGCGCCGCGGGTTATCGCGCAGCAAAGATCGCGGATAGGGGAAAATGCCGAGCGTTTGGGGCAATTGCTGAGGCTGTGTGCGCTTGGCGCTTCAGAGCATTAACTTGACCAGGCTTTCGCTGGGGTCGCGGGATTTGCCGGCAGCGCTTAGCTCGGCCAGGTAGTCACGCCACAGTTCGGTTTGGCGCAGGGCCAATTGCTCAAGGTAGTCCCAGCTGAACAGGCCGCTGTCGTGGCCGTCATCGAAACTTAGCTTGAGTGCGTAGTTACCGGCAGGTTCGATTTTGCTCAGGCCAACGCCGAGCTTGCCGGTTTGCAAAATAGGGTTGCCGTGGCCTTGGACTTCCGCCGAGGGCGAATGCACACGGAGAAACTCGGCGGGCAGGGTGTACTGCTCGTCAGGCCCGTAGTGCAGCTCCAGGGTTTTCGAGGCTTTGTGCAATTTGATCGCGGTGGGGATGCGCATGTCTGCTTTCCGTTAGAGGTCGCTCAGCCTGGCCGCGGTAAGCGCGGCCGGGCTGATTGCAGCGGGGGTTACAGAATATAGCGCGAGAGGTCTTCGTCCTGCGCCAGCTCACCGAGGTGGCTGTTGACGTAGGCCGCGTCGATCACGATCGGTGTGCCATTTTGCTGACCCGCCAGGTCGCCGGCGCTGAAGGAGACTTCCTCCAGCAGGCGTTCGAGCAGGGTGTGCAGGCGGCGTGCACCGATGTTCTCAGTCTTCTCGTTGACCTGATAAGCGATTTCGGCGATTCGCTTGATACCTTCAGCGACGAACTGAACGCCCAGCCCCTCGGTGTTTAGCAGCGCGACGTATTGCTCGGTGAGCGAGGCGTGCGGCTCGGTGAGGATGCGTTCAAAGTCTTCCGGGGTCAGGGCTTTCAGCTCGACGCGAATCGGCAGGCGGCCTTGCAGCTCTGGTACCAGGTCGCTCGGCTTGCTCAGGTGGAACGCACCGGAGGCGATAAACAGGATGTGGTCGGTTTTCACCATGCCCAGCTTGGTGTTCACCGTGCAGCCTTCGATCAACGGCAGCAGGTCGCGCTGTACGCCTTCGCGGGATACATCGGCGCCGCTGGTGTTGCCGCGCTTGGCTACCTTGTCGATCTCATCGATAAACACGATGCCGTTCTGTTCCACGGCCTCCAGGGCCTGCGCCTTGAGTTCTTCCTCATTGACCAGGCGCGCGGCTTCTTCATCGCGGACCAGCTTGAGGGCTTCCTTGACCTTGAGCTTGCGGCTCTTCTGCTTGCCTTTGCCCATGCTGGAAAACAGGTTCTGCAGCTGGTTGGTCATCTCCTCCATGCCCGGCGGAGTCATTATTTCGATACCGGCTGGGGCGTCGGCCACTTCGATCTCGATGTCCTTGTCGTCCAGCTGGCCTTCGCGCAGGCGCTTGCGGAACAGCTGGCGGGTGTTGGAATCGTTGCCCTGCGCGGCTTCTTCGCTGAAACCGGTGCGGGCCGGCGGCAGCAACGCATCGAGGATGCGCTCTTCGGCGGCATCTTCGGCGCGGTGACGGACCTTGATCATCTCCTGCTCGCGCAGCATCTTGATCGCCGCATCGGCGAGGTCGCGGATGATCGATTCGACATCACGGCCGACATAGCCAACCTCGGTGAATTTGGTGGCTTCAACCTTGATAAACGGCGCGTTGGCCAGCTTGGCTAGCCGCCGGGCGATTTCGGTTTTACCGACGCCGGTTGGGCCGATCATCAAAATGTTCTTGGGCGTGACTTCAGCGCGCAGCTCAACCGGCAGCTGCATGCGCCGCCAGCGGTTGCGCAGGGCAATGGCCACGGCGCGCTTGGCGTCGTCCTGACCGATGATATGGCGGTTGAGCTCGTGAACGATCTCGCGGGGCGTCATGGACATGCGGAGGTACTCCAGAAAAGACCGCGCCTTACTCGGCGCAGTCTTCCTCTTCAATAGTCAGGTTTTGATTGGTGAAGACACAGATGGAACCGGCAATGTTCAACGCGGTTTCGGTGATTTCACGGGCGCTCAATTCGGTTTTCTGCAGTAAAGCCATGGCCGCGGCTTGGGCGAAGCCGCCGCCGGAACCCATGGCGATTAGGCCGTGCTCGGGTTCAACCACGTCGCCGTTGCCGGTGATGATTAGCGAGGCATCTTTGTTGGCGACGGCCAGCATGGCTTCCAAGCGGCTCAGGGAACGGTCGGTGCGCCAGTCTTTGGCCAGCTCGACGGCCGCGCGGACCAGATTACCTTGGTGTTTTTCCAGTTGGCCTTCAAAACGTTCAAACAGGGTGAAGGCATCGGCGGTGGCGCCGGCAAAACCGGCGAGTACTTGGCCGTGGTACAGGCGGCGAACTTTTTTCGCGTTGCCTTTCATCACGGTATTGCCAAGGGACACCTGGCCGTCGCCGCCCATGACGACTTTGCCGTTGCGGCGTACTGAAACGATGGTGGTCAAGGGGAGAGTCTCCACGCAGCGGGGCGAAAGTGCCCAATGCCGAATGAAGTGGGGGCAGCGGCGCCCTGCTTCAAGCCCTGTAGCGCACGCTGTCCGACAAATAGTCGTCAGAGCGCGCCACAAGGCCTGAAATCGCGGGGTTTACTGCACCTGGCGCTGCTGTAACAACAGATTGCTAAAGCCGCTGGCGGCCAGGGATTTTTGCGCTTGGCCGAGCTGTTCACGGCTGGCGAAGGGGCCAACCAACACGCGGTGCCAGGTTTCCTCGCGCACGGTGCCGGATTCCACTTTGACGTTCTGCCCGAGCAGGATGATCTGCGCGCGCAGGCTGTCGGCGTCGCCCTTGCGGCGGAATGAGCCAGCCTGGAGGAAAAACTGCGAGCTGATCGGGCCTTTGGCGACCACCGGAGGCGGTGGCGGCACCTGGCCATTGAGCGCCGCTTGGGCGCGTGCCGCATCGATCTTGGCGGCTTCTTCCGGCGTCACCGGCTTCTGCGGCGGTGCAACCACAGGCTCTTCGACGGCCTGCTGCGGCAAGATCACTTCCGACTCCGGCAACAGGGTGTAGAAGTCGTACTTGGGCTTGGTCGGCTCCTGAGTGGCGGGCTTGGCGCTCGCCGCTTTGCTGGCCTGGTTGGCGCGGGCTTGTTCGACCTTGCTGCGTTTGATTTCATCGCGGCCGGGTTCGAGGCTGAACAAAAACACCATAAAGCCGCCGATCACCAGGCCGCAGACCAGCCAGAACCAGCCCGGCACCGGCTTTTTCGCCGGCGCCTTGTAACGGCTGGCGCCGCGCTTGGCGGCGGGCTTCTTTTTCACCGCCACTTACATGCGCTCCAGGGTTTCCAGGCCGAGCAGCTCAAGGCCCTGCTTGAGGGTGCGAGCGGTCAGTGCGGCCAGGCGCAGGCGGCTGTTACGCGTGGCCTCGTCCTCAGCGGCGAGGATCGGGCAGTTCTCGTAGAAACTGGAGAACAGCCCGGCCAGGTCATACAGGTAGGCGCAGAGCAGGTGCGGTTCGCCCTTGTCGGCGACGCTGCCAAGCACTTCGTTGAACTGTGCGAGTTTGCCGGCCAGTTCGATTTCGTGGGCGGCCTGCAGGTTGAGGCTGCCTTGAATTTCATCGAAGCCCTTGCCCAGCTTGCGGAACACACTGGCCACGCGGGTGTAGGCGTACAGCAGATACGGCGCGGTATTGCCCTCAAAGCTCAGCATCAGCTCGAAGTTGAAGCGGTAGTCGCTGGTGCGGTGTTTGGAGAGGTCGGCGTACTTCACGGCGCCGATGCCCACTGCGCGGGCGATCTGGCGTAGTTCGGCTTCGTCCAGTTCGGGGTTTTTGCCTTTGACCAGGGTATAGGCACGTTCTTCGGCCTCATCGAGCAGGTCGACCAGTTTCACCGTGCCGCCGTCGCGGGTCTTGAATGGGCGGCCGTCGGCGCCGTTCATGGTGCCGAAGCCCATGTGTTCCAGCTGCATGGTGGCAGGGACGAAGCCGGCCAGACGCGCTGCGGTGAAGACCATCTGGAAATGCAGGGCCTGGCGCTGATCGACGAAGTACAGGGCGCGGTCGGCCTTGAGCACGTTGGCGCGGTAGCGGGTGGCAGCCAGGTCCGTGGTGGCGTACAGGTAGCCGCCACCGGCCTTCTGCACGATCAGCGGCAGCGGGTTGCCTTCTGCGTTCTTGAACGCGTCCATAAACACGCACTGGGCGCCGTCGCTTTCGCTTAGCAGGCCCTTGGCCTTGAGGTCGGCGACCACATTGGCCAGGTCGTCGTTGTAGGCGCTCTCGCCTTTAACGTCGGCCATGCTCAGCTTCACGCCAAGGCGGTCGTACAACGCCTGGCAGTGGCTCAGGGAAATATCGTTGAAACGGTGCCACAAACGCAGGCACTCGGCGTCACCGGCCTGCAGCTGCACCACCAGCTCGCGGGCACGCTCGGCGAACTCGGGCGAGTCGTCGAAGCGCTTTTTCGCCGCGCGGTAGAAGCCTTCCAGGTCGGCCAGCTCGCTTTCGGCGGCCTCTGGGTTTTCCTGCATATAAGCCAGCAGCATGCCGAACTGGGTGCCCCAGTCACCCACGTGGTTCTGCCGGATCACTTCGTCACCGAGGAACTCCAGCACCCGCGCCACGCCGTCACCGATGATGGTCGAGCGCAGGTGACCCACGTGCATCTCTTTAGCCAGGTTAGGGGCCGACAGATCGACCACTACGCGCTGCGCGGTGCCGTTTTTGCGCACGCCGAGCTTGGCATCGGCCAGCAGGGCATCCAGGCGTGCGGCCAGGGCTTGAGTGTTCTGGTAGAAGTTGAGAAAGCCCGGGCCGGCGATTTCGGCTTTGCTGATGGCTGCGTCCGCGGGCAGTGCGGCGATGAGCTTTTCAGCCAGGTCGCGCGGCTTCATGCCGGCCGGCTTGGCCAGCATCATGGCGATATTGCTGGCGAAGTCACCGTGGGTCTTGTCTTTGGTGTTCTCCACCTGAATAGCCGGGCTCAGGCCTTCAGGCAGCACGCCTTCGGCAGTGAGGCGGGTCAGGGCTTGCTGGATCAGGTGGCGAATGGTGTCTTTCATGGTCTGCTCGGTCGGCCGTTGGGGCGGCGGCGCACAAAGGCGCTGGTTGAAAACTGCGCATTATCGACGCCCTTCGCCTGCAGCTTCAAGCAGCCTGTGGTTTTCTCCGGTTAAAGGTAGGCGCGCGGATGAGTAGCCCAGATGAAATCCGGGGCTCGTCGACACCTGCAAAGCTGCTCCCGGATTGCATCCGGGCTACGGGCTAGCGCTATTTATGCGGAACGTTGCGCCGTGCCACGTGCGGCGGCGCTACCCGCCACGTAATAAGGCGCCGTGCTGCGCGGCAGCGGGCTGCGGCCACGGATTTTATCGGCGATCTTCTCGGCCATCATGATGGTCGGGGCATTCAGGTTGCCGGTGGTGATCAGCGGCATGATCGACGCATCCACTACGCGCAGGCCTTGCACACCATGCACCCGGCCCTGGCCATCAACCACAGCCATGGCGTCTTCACCCATCTTGCAGGAGCAGGATGGGTGGTAGGCGGTTTCCGCGTGTTCACGGATAAAGTCATCCAGTTGGGCGTCGGTTTGCACGTCCCGGCCTGGGCTGATCTCGCGGCCGCGGTAAGGGTCCAGCGCCGACTGCGCCATGATTTCGCGGGTGATGCGGATACCGTCGCGGAACTCGCGCCAGTCCTGTTCGCTGCTCATATAGTTGAAGAGGATGCTCGGGTGCTGGCGTGGGTCTTTGGATTTGACCTGGATACGCCCGCGGCTGGGCGAGCGCATGGAACCCATGTGCGCCTGGAAGCCGTGTTCCTTCACCGCGTTGCTGCCGTTGTAGTTAATCGCTACCGGCAGGAAGTGGTACTGGATGTTCGGCCACTCGAAATCTGCGCTGGAACGGATAAAGCCGCCGGCCTCGAATTGGTTACTGGCACCAATGCCTTTGCCTTGGAACAGCCACTGCGCGCCGATCATCGGCTGGTTCCACCATTGCAGCGCGGGGTACAGCGACACCGGCTCCTTGCAGGCGTACTGCAGGTACAGCTCCAGGTGGTCTTGCAGGTTTTCGCCAACGCCAGGCAGGTCATGCACCAGCGGGATGTTCAGCTCACGCAGTAGCGCCGCTGGGCCGACGCCGGAGCGTTGCAGCACCTGGGGTGAGGCGATGGCGCCGCTGCACAGCAGCACTTCGCGGCGTGCCTTGACGGTGGTGGGTGTGCTGCTGTCGCCGTGCAGGTAGTCGACGCCGATGGCGCGCTTAGCGTCGAACAGAATGCGGTCGGTCAGGGCGTGGGTGATGATGGTCAGGTTGGAGCGCTCACGGGCCTGATCGAGGTAGCCCCGCGCGGTGCTGGCGCGCCGGCCCTTGGGCGTGACGGTACGGTCCATCGGGCCGAAGCCTTCCTGCTGGTAACCGTTGAGGTCGTCGGTACGCGGGTAACCGGCTTGTACGCCGGCTTCGATCATGGCGTGGAACAGCGGATTGTTACCGTTCTTCGGCGTGGTCACGCTCACAGGGCCGTCGCCACCATGGTAGGCGTTGGCGCCGATGTCGCGGGTTTCCGCCTTACGAAAGTACGGCAGGCAATCCAGGTAACTCCAGTCTTCCAGCCCCTGCTCTTTGGCCCAGCCGTCGTAGTCGAGGGCGTTGCCGCGGATGTAGCACATGCCGTTGATCAAGGACGAGCCGCCCAGACCTTTGCCGCGCCCGCACTCCATGCGGCGGTTGTTCATGTGCGGCTCGGGGTCGGTCAGGTAAGCCCAGTTGTAACGCCGGCCCTGCAGCGGGAAGGCCAGGGCGGCGGGCATCTGCGTGCGGAAATCCAGGCGGTAATCGGGTCCGCCGGCTTCCAGCAACAGCACGCTGACGTCGGCGTCTTCAGTCAGGCGGGTGGCCAGTACGTTACCGGCCGAGCCGGCGCCGATGATGATGTAGTCGAATTCTTGGGACATGGACGTCACCTGTAATAGCGGGTCTGTGCAACCCGTAGGGTGGGTTAGGCGCAAGACCGGGCTTGGTTATGCATCCGATCTCGGTGCGCCGTAACCCACCGGGTCGATCGGATTGACGAGCGGGTGGGTTACGCGGCGTCTTGCTCTGCGGTGCGCATGAACGTGCTGCGCCGCGCCGCTAACCCACCCTACGATCTCGATCAGAACACTGAGGCGAAGTCGCCCAGTTCGAGCTGCACGGATTTCAGGCGGGTGTAGTGCTGCAGGGTGGTCAGGCCGTTTTCGCGGCCGACGCCGGACTGCTTGTAGCCGCCCACAGGCATTTGCGCGGCGGATTCGCCCCAGGTGTTGATCCAGCAAATCCCAGCTTCCAGCTGATGGATCAGGCGGTGCGCGCGGTTAACGTCGCACGTCACCACGCCGGCCGCCAGGCCGTAGTCGGTGGCGTTGGCGCGCTGGATCACTTCGTCTTCGCTGTCGTAGGCCAGCAGGCTCATCACTGGGCCGAAGATTTCTTCGCGGGTGATGCGCATGCTGTCGGTGCAGTCGGTGAACACTGTCGGCGCAACATAAGCGCCCTGGCCCAGTTCGCCGTCTTCCAGGCGTTGGCCGCCAATCAGCAGGCGGGCGCCTTCGGCACGGCCGCTGTCGATATAGCCCATGACTTTTTCCAGGTGGGCAAGGCTGACCAGTGGGCCGAAGTTGGTGGCTTCATCCTGCGGGTCGCCGATGCGGATGCGTTTGACCCGCTCAAGCAATTTGCTTTCGAAGCTGGCCAGCAGCGCGCGTGGCACAAACACCCGGGTGCCGTTGGTGCACACCTGGCCGCTGCTGTAGAAGTTGGCCATCATTGCAATGTCGGTCGCACGATCAAGGTCGGCGTCGGCGCAGATGATCAGGGGCGATTTGCCGCCCAGTTCCATGGTCACCTCTTTCAGTGACGAACTGGAGGCGCTGGCCATGACCTTTTTGCCGGTCACGGTGCCGCCGGTAAAGGAGACTTTCTCAATGCCTGGGTGCTCGGTGAGCCACTGGCCCACCTGGCCGTCGCCAGTCAGCACGTTGAAGACGCCATCCGGCACGCCGGCTTCGCTGTAAATCTCGGCCAGTTTGAGCGCCGACAGCGGTGTGACTTCGCTGGGTTTGAAGATCATCGCGTTACCGGCGGCCAGCGCTGGGGCGGATTTCCACAGGGCGATCTGGATCGGGTAATTCCATGCGCCGATGCCCGCGACCACACCCAGCGGCTCACGGCGGGTGTAGACAAAGCTGCTGTCGCGCAGCGGGATCTGTTCGCCTTCGATGGCCGGAACCAGACCGGCGTAGTACTCCAGTACGTCAGCGCCGGTGACGATATCGACGTAGCGGGTTTCCGATAGCGGTTTGCCGGTGTCGAGGGTTTCCAGCTCGGCCAGCTCATCGTTGCGTTCGCGCAGAATATCCACGGCCTTGCGCAGGATGCGTGAGCGCTGCATGGCGGTCATCGCGGCCCAGACTTTTTGCCCGGCGGCGGCGCTGGTTACGGCGCGCTCGACGTCGGCCTGGCTGGCTTGTTGCACCACGGCCAGTAGCTCGCCATTAGCCGGATTGAGGCTGTTGAAGGTTTGCTGGCTGCTGGCGGCGCTGTGTGCGCCATGGATGTAAAGGGGCTGTTCGGGGAAGCGCGGCATGATCGTTCCTCTCGTCGGTGAAGCGCGGACGTAGGAGCCGCCCGGCGCGGGGAATTAGTGGTTGAGCCTACGTTGTTTTTATTGATCGTTCAATCAATAAAAACCCTGGGGCAAGCCGCAGCCCTTGCCATTCGTGGCGTGCAGCGTTTTCGTAGGCCTTGTCTAAAGGTCAGGGCGTGTTGATGCCCAGTTGTAAATCCAGATAATCGCAGGCGATTTTGGCGGCTTGCTGGGTGTCGAAGGTTTCCCCGGTCAGGGCGCCGCGCAGCCACAAACCATCGATCAGGGCCGCCAGCCCTCGCGCCGCTTGGCGCGCCTCGGGAACTGGCAGCGTGCGGCGGAATTGGCTGCACAGGTTGGAATACAGGCGCTGGTCGTTGACCCGCTGCAAGCGGCGCAGGGAGGGTTGGTGCATGCTGCTGGCCCAGAATGCCAGCCAGGTTTTCATGGCCGGGCCGTTGACCTGGCTGCTGTCGAAGTTGCCTTCGATGATGGCGCGCAGGTGCGCCCGCGCGCTGTCTTTGGGCAGCGCGGCGCGGCGTTCGCGGACCGCCAGATTGAGCGCATGCATAAGGTGACGCATGGTCGCCTCAAGCAGGCCGTTCTTGTCCTTGAAGTAGTGGCTGATGATGCCGTTAGACACCCCGGCCAGGCGCGCGATGTAGGCAATGCTGGCGTCACCCAGGCCGACTTGGTCGACAGCTTGCAGGGTGGCCTTAATCAGTTGCGAGCGGCGGATGGGTTGCATGCCAACCTTGGGCATTGGGACTCCGTGTGCAGGTTGAGGGCAGTGTGGGCACCTGCAAGGGCTGTGCAGATGCCCAGGTGCTTACGCGTGCGTGACGTAACGCAGCAGTTCGACCACCTGCTCAGGGGTTTGCGCCCACGCCATGGCGGCGGCGTCGACTTCCTTCAGCGGGTGAATGATGTCGTCATTGTGCAGGGTGATATACGGCTTGCTCAGCGCCGCGCAGTAACCAGCGTCGAAGGCGGCGTTCCATTGCTTGTACTTATCACCGAAGCGGATCACCGCAATGTCGCACTGTTCAATCAGGTTTTTGGTGCGGATTGCGTTGACCTTGGAAGACTTGTGGTCACGCCAGAAGGGCTGGCTTTCGGCGCCCAGCACATCACCGGCCGCGTCGCTGCTTTCGTGGTCGGTGACGGCGGAAGTGAAGTGGATGTCGAGGCCAAGTTGTTGGGCCCCCGACATGATTTGCTGGCGCCAGTCGCTGTGAATTTCGCCGGAGAGATAGACAGTCCAGGTCATGTAAACCTCTTGAGTCGTTGGGTGAAGGATGGAGGCGTCACGGCCTAAACGGCCAGCCAGTTTGCCACGCTAGCGCGGCTTTTTCACTGCAGTGGGCCGAGCGTGGCGGGGCGAAGGCCGTCGCCATGCCATGACAATCCTGCGCCGCCAGGCAGCTAAGGTGCGGGCGGCCATCGACGAGTAGGCCTAAAAAAGGCGAGCCATTAGCTCGCCTTTTTTATATCAGCCGGGGCTGCTTACTTGAGCCACTCGGCGACGCGCTCTGGGTGCTTGGCAACCCAGTCTTTGGCCGCTGCAGCGGGCTTGGCACCGTCGCGTACGGCGAGCATGACCGAGCCAATCTCAGCGCTGTCCCAGTTGAACTTGTTGAGGAACGCTACGGCTTCCGGTGCTTTGTCCTTCACGGCTGGGTTGGCCATGGTGTCGACATGCTCGGCATCGCCATAGACATTCTTCGGGTCTTCGAGGAAGCGCAGGTCCCACTTGGCGAACATCCAATGCGGTACCCAGCCCGGTACGACAATGGCTTTTTGCGATTTCTCGGCGCGCGCCAAGGCGGAAGCCATGGCTGGGCCTGAGCTGCTCAGCAGCTTGAGGTCGAGCTTGTAGGCGTCAATAGCTTCTTCGGTGCGACGCATGATGCCTGCGCCGGCATCGATGCCCGTGATCTGGCCGTTAAAGTCGTCGGCGTAGGTGTTCAGGTCTTCGATGCTTTTAGCTTTGACGTAGTTCGGCACAACCAGGCCGATTTTTGCGCCGTTGTAGTTGGTACCGAGGCTTTCGACCTTGTCTTTGACCTTGGCGTAATACTCGCCGTGAGTGACCGGCAACCAGGCGCTGAGGGTCAGGTCGAGGTCGCCGCGGGCGAGGCCGTTCCACATGATTGCAGGTTCAACCGGCAGCAGTTTTACGTCGTAGCCCAGCTTGCTTTGCAGGATTTCTGCGGCCACATGGCTGGTTGCTACGCTGTCGTCCCAGCCATTTACGTAGCCGATCTTGAGGGTGACCGGGTCGGCCGCCATGGCGCTGGACATACCCAGCGCCAGGGTGGCAACGCCGAGTGCTTGCAGGCAACGAGTCTTGATTGTGCGCATACGAAGTGTGCTCCATATCAGGTAGCCGCTAAGTAACAGCGGTGAGGTTGGCGAACATATAGAAGTGTGGGCAGGCGCTGAGGCCTGCCCGGCGGGGTTAGAGCTTCAGGTACTGCTTAACAGCCGCGGCGCCGTCTTTGCCGTCGTACGTGGTCACGCCCTGCAGCCACTGGTCGAGCGCCTGTGGGTTGGCGCGGATCCAGTCTTTGGCGACCTTGGCTGGGTCTTCTTTCTGCAGCACCTTTTCCATCAGCTGACTTTCAATCTCGACGCTGAACTGCAGGTTGTTCAGCAGTTTGCCGACGTTGGCGCAGCGCGCCTCATAGTCTTTCGAGACGACGGTATAAACCTTGGCGGCGCCGTAATCGGGGCCGAATACGGCGTCACCGCCATCCAGATAGGTCAGGTCGTACTGAGTGTTCATCGGGTGCGGGGCCCAGCCGAGGAAGACCACCGGCTGCTGCTTCTTCACGGCGCGCTGCACCTGCACCAGCATGCCGGCTTCGCTGGACTCGACCATGCGGAAGTCGCCCAGCGCGTACTGGTTGTCCTCGATCATTTTCTCGATCAGCAGGTTGCCGTCATTGCCGGGCTCAATGCCATAGATCTTGCCGCCCAGCTGGTCCTTGAACTTGGCAATATCCTGGAAGCTCTTGAGGCCCGCTTCGGCGGCGTAAGTCGGCACCGCCAGGGTGTACTTGGCACCTTCAAGGTTGGCTTTGGGCAGCACTTTTACCCCGTCATCCTTGAGGAACGGCTCGATCACCGCGTCCATGGACGGTGCCCAGTAACCGAGAAAGACATCAATCTGGCCTTTCTTCACGCCGGTAAAGGCGATGGGCACCGAGGCCATGATTTTGCGCGGCTGGTAGCCCAGGCCTTCGGTCAGGGTCATGGCCACGCCGGTGGTGGCGGCAATGTCGGCCCAGCCGATTTCGGCGAAGCGCACTTGTTTGCAGCTTTCTGGCTCTTGGGCCCAGGCGGCTTGGGTCAGGGCGCAGCTGATAAGGGTGACTCCAGCAAGGTTTTTGATCGGGTTCATGGCTAATTCCTTGAGCAAAAAGTGGGGCGTTACGCGCGTTGCAGTTTGGCGTTGAGCCAGGCGAACACGCCGGGACGATTAGCGATTTGCGGGTTGCCGAAGCTTTCGGTGATGCGGTCGAGGATGATTGCCAGCAATACCACAGCCATGCCGCTTTCAAAGCCTAGGCCGATATCCAAGCGCTGGATGCTGGCCAGTACCTCGTTGCCCAAGCCGCCAGCACCGACCATTGAGGCGATGATCACCATCGACAGGGCCATCATGATGGTCTGGTTAACCCCCGCCATGATCGAAGGCATGGCGTTGGGCAGCTGCACCTTGAACAGTAGCTGGCGCCCGGTGCAGCCGAACGACTGGCCGGCTTCGACGATTTCCTTGTTGACCTGGCGGATGCCCAGGTTGGTCAGGCGTACCGCCGGTGGCATGGCAAAGATCACCGTGGCGATGATGCCGGGCACGCGGCCGAGACCGAACAGCATGGCCGCCGGGATCAGGTAAACGAACGCCGGCATGGTTTGCATGAAATCCAGCACCGGACGAATGGTGGTGGCCACCCGCTCACTGCTGGCAGCCCAGATGCCCAGTGGAATACCCAGCAGCAGGCTGATCAGGGTGGCGGAGAAGGTCAGGCCGAGGGTCACCACGGTCTGCTCCCAGAAGCCGGTCAGCACGATCAGCGCAAAGGAGACGGCAGTAAACACGGCGAACTTAACGCCGATGCGCCACAAGCCCAGCACGACGAAGAGGGTAATCAGCAGCCAGGCAGGCGGCCACATCAGCAGGTTTTCCAGGGCTTCGGAGAAGCCATTGACCACGCTGCCTATGCTGTCGAACGCGCCGCTGTAGTTATCCAGCAGGTATTCCACACCGTCGTTGACCCAGGTGCCCAGGTCGATTTTTTTCTCACTCATTGGATTCTCCCTGCATGCGGCTCAGAAGGCTGCCCTTACTAATCGAGCCACTGTATTGGCCGTCCTCGTCGACTACCGGCACTGGGCCGTCGGTTTCCACCACGCGGCCAATGATCTGCTCCAGCGACATGTCATGGGACAGCGGCTCGATCTGTTGCAGGGCGTCGCTCTCTAACGGTTGAACGGCATCGCCGTTGACCATCAGGGCGATTTTTTCCAGGCTGATGGAGCCTTGGAATTCGTTGTTCTCATTGACGATAAACGCGTAGTGCTGATCCTGGTCCTGCAGTTCCTGGCAGATCTGCGCGGCATCCGGCGCTTCGCCGTTGTGCACATACAGCGGCACCGTGTCGGTCATGATTTGCCCGGCGGTGAGGTAGCGGCTGGTGTCGACGGTGTCGAAGAAATTGCGCACGTAATCGTTGGCGGGGTTATCCACCAGCTCTTGTGGCGTGCCGACCTGCACCAGTTTGCCGCCTTCCATGATGCCGATGCGGGTGCCGATGCGCATGGCCTCCTCGATGTCGTGGGAGACGAAGATGATGGTGCGCTGGTGCTCTTTCTGCAGGTCCAGCAGCAGGTCCTGCATCTCGCGGCGCTTGAGTGGGTCGAGGGCGGAGAAGGCTTCGTCCATGATCATCATCGACGGGTCGACCGCCAAGGCGCGAGCCAGGCCGACGCGTTGCTGCATGCCGCCAGACAACTCGTGCGGATACTTGTCGGCGAAGCTGTCCAGGCCGACCTGGGTGAGCACCTCCATGGCTTTCTCTTCGCGCTCCTTGCGCGCCATGCCGGCCACTTCCAGGCCGAAGGCGGCGTTATCCAACACACTCAGCGAAGGCATCAAGGCGAAGGACTGGAAGACCATGCTCATGTCGCGGCGGCGCAATTCCACCAGCTCCGCTTGGGGCATCTTGGCGACGTTCTGACCGTCGATAAAGACGTTGCCAACGCTGGGTTCGACCAAGCGGTTGATCAGGCGAATCAAGGTTGATTTGCCGGAGCCGGAGAGGCCCATCAGCACAAAAATCTCACCTTCTTCGACGCTGAATGAAACGTCGCGAACGCCGATTACAGCGCCTTTTTCGGCGAGGATGCGCTCTTTATCCCAGCCCTGTTTGAGCAGGTCGATGGCGTCTTGTGGATTGTCGCCGAAGACCTTGTAGAGATTTTCGACAACTATTTTTCCAGATGGCATGCAGTGGGTGTCCCTTCAAGGGGCCTGCGTAGCTGCGCGGGGCAAATGCCAAGGCAATAACGGACAGCGCGCGCTGACAATGGCGAGCGTGGCAGGCTTGAGTGGGTGTAGGCAGGGAGGGATGACACGGCGGGGTGACGCGGGTGGCGTCGGGCATGGGGGCGGCCCCGCTCCAGGTACGCAATGACCGTGGGCGAAACGCGGGAGTGCTGTTGAGTAAACCGTTCTTTGCCGTATTGCAAACCGTGATCCATATCCTCTGCAGGTAAAACCGCCCGATGGTTCGGGCAAACACATCTCGTCACGAGGTGCGTTGTTAGTTCGAGCGTCAGCCAGGTCGTGTTCGCCATGGCGAACGGCTTCAGCGGGGCGTGACCTTCACCGGCAAATCGTTAACGATCAGCGGCGAAAATCGCGAGAGTGAGCGTGCTGAAGTGTGGCGGCCTAGCGACTGCCTATAAAAACCATAACAGATGTTTCGCTGCCTTGGGCAAGGCTGGAGGCCGCGCCAGCCGTGGCGCGTAGTCTTTGAATCGGCCGCAGGTAAGGTGGTTAGGGGGCTGCGCGGCAATCGCAAAAAGCTGTAATTTTTTTTGAACGAAGGCCTTTTTAAGTTGTTTTTGTTGTTTGACTGTTCAGTCTAAAACAAAAAAGTCGTTACTGGCGGCAGCCAAAAAGTGTGTGATCGGGCAATAAAAAACCAGCCGCAGGGTCGTGGTTGAGTCGCTCTGAATGAAGGCCGATTTGCTGCAGGCAGCGTGCGATTGAGTGCGGTGTTTTGCTCGGAATGAACTGAAATTATGCGTTTTTGCGCTCAAGGAAGGGCTTGGCGCTTTAGTAGGGCGCGCGCGAGTGCATCAAGGTGATGCTCGCAGCGTGAGGTTTTGGCGTAATTGTGCGTGAATGGGTCGTTATATTCGGCTAAAAGCACATAAAAGATATTGTGGTAGATGGCAGGTGGCAAGAAATCAGGCCGCCGTCGACAGGGGGCTTGTCCGCGACTGATGTCTTATTGCCATCGACTGCCTAAGGTCATACCAATACAGTCCTCGCGATCATCTACTCTGTTTATGCGGTATTGATTTTTTCACCTGAGGCAATCCATGTTGAAGCGCATTGCTGTAGCCGACGTGCGTATCGGTATGTATATCCATGAGTTTTGTGGCGCATGGATGGACCACCCATTTTGGAAATCCAAATTTTTGCTCAAATCGGAAAAAGACCTGCAGCGGATCAAGGTCAGTAGCATTGGCGAGTTGTGGATCGATGTCAGCAAGGGGCTGGATGTCGACGCCGGCGTCCCCAGCGTGAGCCCCGAAGAGGTGGAAGCCCAAGCCGAGGCGAAATTGCTAGCGGCCGTGCAGGCCCCCGTCGTCAGCCTGGCAATGTCGATGGAGGACGAGGTGCAGCGTGCGGTCAAACTCTGCGCCCGCTCCAAGGCAGCGGTTATTAGCATGTTTAGCGATGCGCGCATGGGTCAGGCGCTGCACTTTGGGCAGGCCGGCGAGTTGGTCGAGGAAATCTCCGAATCGGTCCTGCGTCACCCCAATGCGTTGATCAGCCTGGCGCGGCTGAAAAACGCCGATGAATACACCTATATGCACTCGGTGGCCGTTTGTGCACTGATGATCGCCCTGGCGCGCAATTTAGGCCTTAACGAAGGGCAGGTGCGTGAAGCAGGGCTTGCCGGCTTGTTGCATGACATCGGCAAAATGGCGATTCCCAATACCGTGCTGAATAAGCCGGGCAAGCTTACCGATGATGAATTTGCCACGGTGCGCGATCACCCCGAGGCCGGCTCGCGCATGCTGCTTGAGAGCAAGCAGGTTAGTGCGCTGGTGCTGGACGTGTGCCTGCACCACCACGAGAAAATGGACGGTAGCGGCTATCCGCATCGTCTGGTCGGTGAGCAAATCAGTCTGTATGCGCGCATGGGCGCCGTGTGCGATGTCTATGACGCCATCACCTCCAATCGGCCCTATAAGCAAGGCTGGGACCCGGCTGAATCAATCCGCAAAATGGCCGAGTGGAAAGGCCACTTTGACCCTGTGGTGTTTCAGGCGTTTGTCAAAACCGTGGGCATCTACCCGGTGGGCTCGCTGGTGCGCCTGGAAAGCGGGCGCATTGGTGTGGTCATTGAGCAGCAGGCTAAATCCCTGCTCGCACCCAAGGTCAAAGTGTTCTTTTCGGCTAAAGCAAAAATCCCGATTCCCCAGGAAGTTCTCGACCTGAGCAAGTTGAGCGGGCGCGACAAGATCGTCGGTCGTGAGACCGCTGAAACGTGGGGTTTTCGCCATGTCGACGAGCTCTGGAGCGGTATTGCCAATTAACCGCGTTCGCCGAGTCGGCGGCCTGCCGTGCTCGCGCCATGCGCCACTCACCGTTGCTCATGTCCATCAACACCGGCAGATGCGCTGCTTGGGCGTGCTTCTTGCTTGAGGTTTTGCTTTGGCGCGCCCTTGTAGTTGGCGCGCTTCACAGGTTGAGGTGTGTATGACTGGAGTACTCAAACCGGGCGTGCGGCTGCTGGAACGTTTCAGCTTCGCGCGTAAATTTCAGCTGGTGTTTGTGTTGTTTGCTCTGCCGTTGGGGTTTTCACTGTGGGTCATCATTAGCAATAACCTGGATCGGCTCAACGCCATTGACCATGAGCTCGAAGGCAGCAGCGCCCTGCAGGTCATGGCCGGCGTACAACACGCATTGATTCAGCAGCGCACCTTGCTGTCGCGCTGGAAGGGTACCGAGAAAGCCGCCGAAGCTTTGTTGCGTGAGCGTGAGGCGGACCTAGGGTCTGCCTTGCAGGCCCTGGAGCAACCACTCCAATCAGCGCTACTGAGTGACCAGGCTCGCCAGCATTTGCAGACCCTCAACGCCGGGATGGCTGATTTGAGCCTTGATGTGCTGGGTAAAGTAGCCCTGCCGGATGCCCTCGAGCGTTACCAAAAGAACCTGTTGGGCCTGCTTGCCCTGCGCGAGCAGGTGGCCACCGACAGTGGCTTGATCCTCGACCCGCAGCTCGACACCTACCTGATGATGGAGCAGCTGACCTACACCCTGCCGCGTCTGCTCGAACAGCTGGGCAGTTTTGCCAGCCAGGGTTATGGCGCGGTGGTGTCGCAGCATTTCACCCTGCAGAGCCGCGTACTGATCCGTGACCTGCGGCGCAGCCTGGATGAGTCGCGCAGTCAGTTGCTCAAGGCGCAATCGACCCTTGGCCTCGAAGCGCCGCGCGCAATGCAGCAGCTGCAAGGCCCTTATGATGAAGCGTTGCAGGGGTATGAGGCCTTCCTCGCGGGTATCGACCGCGACATGTTTGAAGCCAGCCCGATGGCCCTGACCCCAGAGCAGTTCGTGCAGCGCATCGAAACCCTGCAGGGTCAGCTGCTTGGTTTGCAGGCCGCGTTGTACCAGCAGTTTGCTGGCAGCCTCGGCTATTATCGGCAGAAGGCTCAGGTCGCCATGCTTGAGGTCGTCGGTGTATTCAGCCTGCTGAGTGTGCTGGCGCTGTATGTGTTGTTCTGCCTGAATGCCTCTATCCGTCGCAGCACGGCCAGCATCATCCAGGCCGCTGAGGGGCTGCGCGACGGTGATCTACGTGTGCGCATGCAGGTGCATGGCGCGGACGATCTGGCCAGCATCGCCATGGCCCTGAATGCCGCCGTTGAGCAGTTACGTGGCTCCATGCAGGGGGTTAACCAGCAGAGCCAACAGTTAGGCGGTACGGTGCAGGCGCTTAATGGCGAAGCGCGCAATGCGTTGGCGTCGGTCGAGCAACAACAGGCGCAAATGAGCCAGATTGCCGCCGCCGCTACGCAAATGGCCGCCACCGCACAAAGCGTGGCGCAAAGTTGCGAGCAAGCTGCGGTGGAGGCCAATCAAACCCGTGAGATCGCCAGCCAAAGTAACCAGCGCAGCAACCGCACCAGCCAGAGCATGCGCCAGCTCAGCAGCCGTCTGGGCGACAGCGCCACCACCTTGCAGCAACTGCGCACGCAAACCGAACAGATCACCCGCGTGGTGGATGTGATCAAGGGCATTGCCGAGCAAACCAATCTGCTGGCGCTAAACGCGGCCATCGAAGCCGCGCGGGCCGGTGAGCAGGGGCGCGGTTTTGCGGTGGTCGCTGATGAAGTGCGTTCGCTGTCGCAACGCACGCAAAACTCCACCGCGGAAATTGCCGAAACGGTAGCCAACCTGCACCGCGTGGTCGGCCAGTCGGTTACCCAGATGGAGGAAGCTGTGCGTCAGGCCGAGGGGGATGTGGGCAGCGTGCTGGCCATGGGCGAAGACCTGAACGCCATTGTCGAGTCGGTGCAGTTGGTGACCGACCGGCTGGCACAAATCGCCACGGCTGCCGAGCAGCAGGCGGCTACGGCCGATGAGGTCAGCGGTAATATTCAGCAGGTCGATCAGGCCGCCAGTGCCTTGCTTGAAGGTGCGCAAGCGGTGAGTCACGCGGCCGAAGAGCTGCGCCAGGGGAGTCAGGTGCTGGCGCAGAACACCGCGCGCTTCAAGCTCGATTGAGGATCTGTCTGCGATCTGCTGCGCGTCGGCCCTGCTGCGTTAAAAACAGACTCTAGCTCGCGAGATCTTTAATAGGTGCTTAGGCTGCGGCCTATTTATAGGAGCAGGTGTAGGGTGGACAACGCGCAGCTTTTCCACCGGCTCCGCGCCCGACCTTGACGCTATCGGCTGGCTGTCGCAGGCTCCTCGCCGAGTTGCCACGAGCAGGACGCCATGCCGCACATTCTGATTGTCGAAGACGAAGCCGCGATCGCCGACACCTTGATCTTCGCTCTGCAGAGCGAAGGTTTTACCACCACCTGGTTAAGCCTGGCCGAGCACGCCCTGGCCGAACAGCAGCGCAATCCGGCGGATCTGTTGATTCTCGATGTTGGCCTGCCGGATATCAGCGGCTTTGAGGCCTGCAAGCGCCTGCGGCGTTTCTCCGAGGTGCCGGTGATTTTTCTCACGGCGCGCAGTGAGGAGATCGACCGTGTGGTGGGCCTGGAAATCGGGGCCGACGATTACGTGGTCAAACCGTTTAGCCCGCGGGAAGTGGCGGCGCGGGTCAAAGCCATCCTCAAGCGTATGGTTCCGCGTGAAGTGCCCGCAGCGAGCCCGGTCGACGGGCCGTTCCAGCTCGACAGCGGGCGGGTGCAGATCCACTACCACCGTCAGTTACTCAGCCTGACTCGTCACGAGTTCCGCTTACTGCAAAGCCTGCTGGCGCAACCCGAACGGGTGTTCTCCCGTGAGCAACTGCTCGATGGTCTGGGTGTCGCCGCCGATGCCGGCTACGAGCGCAGTATCGACAGCCATATCAAAAGCCTGCGCGCCAAGCTGCGCCAGGTGAGCGCCGCGGCGGAGCCAATCCAAACTCATCGCGGCCTGGGTTACAGCTACTCGCCGAGGCACGCCTGATGCCCTTAGGGATCCGCATCTTTCTGGTGTATTTCCTGTTTGTCGGCCTGGCCGGCTGGTTTGTCCTGAGCACGGTGATGGACGAAATCCGCCCCGGCGTGCGTCAGTCCACCGAGGAGACCCTGGTCGATACCGCCAACCTGCTGGCGGAGATTTTGCGCGATGAGGTCAAGGCCGGCCGCCTGCAACAGAGCCGTTTACCGCAGGTGTTACAGGCCTACGGTCAGCGCCAGCCGCGCGCGCAGATCTGGGGCGTAGAGAAAACCCAGGTCAATCACCGCATCTATGTCACCGATGCCAAGGGCGTTGTGTTGCTCGACTCATCGGGTGCAGCGGTGGGCCAGGATTACTCACGCTGGAACGATGTGCTGCTGACTCTGCGCGGCGAATACGGCGCGCGTTCGACCAAGGAAGACCCGAACGACCCGGAGTCCTCGGTGATGTACGTGGCCGCACCGATCATGGATGGCGCGCAGATTATCGGCGTGGTCTCGGTGGCCAAACCCAATCGCACCCTGCAGCCATATATCGAACGTTCCGAGCAGCGCCTAGCCTGGCTCGGCGGCGGGCTGATCGTGCTCGGTTTATTGATTGGTGCGTTGCTGTCCTGGTGGCTCAGCGCCGCGCTGCGCAAGCTCACCCGCTACGCCCAGGCGGTCAGTGCGGGGCAGCGTGCCGAGTTACCCAGCGTGCGCGGTGGCGAGCTGGCGCAACTGGCCGAGGCTATCGAGCACATGCGCACCGAGCTGGAAGGCAAGGCCTATGTCGAGCGCTATGTGCACACGCTGACCCACGAACTGAAAAGCCCGCTGGCGGCGATTCGCGGCGCGGCGGAATTACTCGACGGCGAAATGCCGGCTGCACAACGCCAGCGCTTCGTGGCCAATATCGAGCAGGAGAGTGCGCGTATGCAGCAACTGATTGAGCGCCTGCTGCACCTGGCCCAGGTCGAGCAAAGGCAAGGCTTGGAAGAGCAGGTGGACGTGCCGCTGCGGTCACTGATCGACGCGTTATTGCAGGCGCAGATGGCGCGCATTGAGGCCGGCGGATTACAAATTGAGAACCTGATTGAGCCCGCGCTCAGTGTTTGCGGTGAGGCGTTTCTGCTGCGTCAGGCGTTGGCTAATCTGCTCGATAACGCCCTGGACTTCACGCCCCCTGGTGGCCTGATCCGCTTTAATGCGCAGGCGCGTGGAGAGCAGATTGAAATGCGCCTATTCAACCAGGGCGAGCCCATCCCCGACTACGCCATGGCGCGCCTGAGCGAACGTTTCTACTCACTGCCGCGCCCCAATAACGGGCGCAAGAGCACCGGCCTGGGGCTGAACTTTGTGGAGGAGGTGATGCAACTGCATGGCGGCGCATTGCAGATTTGCAATGCCCAAGGCGGCGTCGAGGTGTGTGTGCGATTACCGCGTTTCGTGGGTGACTGAGCGGTTCGCCTGGCGCTGTCTTTGCAGGTTGCCAATGGTTGCGTTGAGTTCGGGCAGATGCTCTGATCAAGTCGTTGGGTTGGCGACGAGTGCCAGTCCGCGCACTATCCATAATGTCTAAGAAGAAACTGAGCAGGAGCCACTGCATGATCACAGTCGCCGAGATACTCCGTGCCAAGCCGCAGGCCGCGGTTTATAGCGTCACCCCGACCACTTCGGTACTCGAAGCGATCAAACTGATGGCCGAAAAAGGCATCGGTGCGCTGGTGGTGTTGGACAAGGGCCGCCTGGCCGGCATCGTCAGCGAGCGTGACTACGCGCGTAAAGTCGTGCTGTTGGAGCGCTCTGCGGCCGACATTTCGATCAGCGAAATTATGACAGCAGATGTCTTAACGGTTAGCCCGCGCGACACTTCGCAGCATTGCATGCAGCTTATGACCGACCGCCATTTACGCCACTTGCCGGTATTGGCTGAAGGCGAACTCATCGGCCTGTTGTCGATTGGTGACTTGGTCAAAACCACCATCGCCGAACAAGCCAGCCTGATTCAGCAGCTGGAACAATATATTCGCGGCGAGTAAGCCCGGTCCGACGCTGAGCAGGTGTGGTTGTTTATTGGGTGACCTTCGCTGAGGTCACCGCTTGAACAACCGGCTTATCCCCTTGCAAAGCCCTGAGCACCAGATAGAGCAGTGGGCCGACAGAGACAAACAGTGCAGTCAGGGCAAAGAATGGCAGCAGGTAGGCCAGTGATTTGCCCCGTGCACGGCCGTCGCGGTACATCCAAACGCAGGCCAGCGCCGCGAGTATGTAAAGGTCGATGACTATCTGGGCCGTGTCAGGGCTGGACATCAACTGCATACCGAACTGCAGCAGCGACTGCTGCGCATGCAGCATCACATAGAGGGTGTAGGCGCTGAACGTCAGGAGGGTGATCAGCGGTAGCGCGAGCTTTTTCATAGGCTGTCCTTGGCTTAGGTGCTGATGGCTGCATCAGTGTTAATCGATAAAGCGCGGCTTGCCGCCACCGCCAACCGTCATCCCTAATGGGCAATCAGTGGCACGCTACGTACATACCGCAGCGCTGTCTATTCGCCGTGCATCTCCACACACTCTCCATCTGTCCTCCATACAGCCACCATGCATGTTGCCCAGACTCCGTCTACCTAAACCGTATCGGAGAGTTGCACCATGAACCGCATTCTGGGTTTCAAGCTGGGCGCTATCGCCTTATTGATCGTGTTGTTGCTGATACCGTTGCTGATGATCGGCGGGCTAGTGGGCGAGCGGCAGCACCAGCGTGCTCAGGTACTGCAGGATATCGCCCGCAGCTCCAGTTATCGGCAACAGCTCACCGGGCCAATTCTGGTCATGCCTTACACCAAGGTGTGGAATCAGTGGAAAACTCACGCCAAGACCGGCGAGCGTTACTTAGAAGAGCAGAAGAGTCGAGGCCGCTTGTACTTCCTGCCGGAGCGTTTTGTGCTCAACGGTACGGTCAGCACTGAAGAGCGTGCGCGTGGCATCTACAAGGCTTTGCTGTACCGCAGCGACAACCAGATCAGTGGCGCCTTCAAGCTGCCGGTTCGGCTTGGGTTGGGGGATGATCTGGCGCTGTACCAGTTCGACCGGCCCTTCCTCTCTGTCGGCATCAGCGACATTCGCGGCATCAGCAATGACCTGCAATTGCGTTTCAACGGCACAAACCTGAGCTTTGCCCCTGGCAGTGCCGATGAGCGTTTCGGTGCCGGTGTGCATGCACCGTTGCCGGCGCTGAATACCCAAGGCGGGCAAAGCCTGGAGTTTGCCTTTGACCTGAAACTGCAGGGCACCGAGCAACTGAGCATCACCCCGGTGGGCCGTGATAGCCGGGTTAAATTGACATCGAGTTGGCCGCATCCGAGCTTTATCGGTGAATACCTGCCGAGCAGCCGAGAAATCACAGCCAAGGGTTTCCAGGCGCAGTGGCAGACCAGTTTCTTCGCCACCAACCTGGAAGAAGCGTTGGCCAATTGTGTGCGGGGTGACAGCTGCAAGGCGCTGACCACTCGCCACTTTGGCGTGAGCTTTGTCGACCCGGTGGACCAGTACCTGAAAACCGAACGGGCGATCAAATACGCGCTGTTGTTTATCGGCCTGACCTTCGCCGTGTTCTTCCTCTTTGAAGTGCTCAAACGCATGGCCGTGCACCCAGTGCAATACGCCCTGGTGGGCATGTCCCTGGCGCTGTTTTACCTGCTGTTGTTGTCGCTGTCCGAGCACCTGAGTTTTGCCTTGGCCTATGGCATTGCCGCGACGGCCTGTGTGCTGTTGATTGGCTTCTACGTCAGCTACGTGTTGCACAGCGCCCTGCGCGGCGCGGGTTTCGGCGCGCTGTTGGCGCTGCTCTACGGCATGTTGTTCGGTCTGCTCGGGGCTGAGGGTTACGCCCTGCTGATGGGCTCGGTCCTGGTGTTTGCTGTGCTGACCGGGGTGATGGTGCTGACGCGCAAACTCGACTGGTATGGCGTGGGTAAAGCCAGTCCGGCTAGCAGCCTTTGATTAGCCAGGGCGCCGCTCAGGCTGCGCCCGTCTTGGAGAGGCAAACACAATGCGTTTATTCATTCAGTTTTCCGCCTGTTTCGCCTTGGGCCTGGCGGTGGCCATAGCAGTGCTATTGGGTTTGATGTTCTGTGGCCAGTTTGACCTGATCAAAGGCCTGCAGCTAACCGGTCAGCCGCTGGCGCAGTTGAGTCTGCTGCTGTTGCCGGAGGCGTTCTGGGAGGGCCTAACCGGGCTGGTCAACGCCGCTCAGAGTCGTGCCGTGCAATCGTTTTTGAGTTTGTGTACGGCGCTGGGGCAGGTCGCACTGCTGCTGGCTATTGGCTTTTTTCGCCTGTGGTATGCACGGTGAGCGGCTATGTTGGGCTGCGTGAGGACGCGCGGCTTGGTGCGCAGTTGGCCGTGCAGATTGCTCGGTTGTTTCCGCGCCCGAGTGCGCGCGCTTGGCAGGCTCGTCCCTATCAGCCGATAGCGCCTGTGCAGCGGCCAAGCGATAAGCCGGATGGCCGCTGAAACGAGCTGCAGTGCCTGCAGGCGTGGCGTTGAGAGGGCTGGTTAGGCGGTCTCTGCGTCTGAGTCCGCCACGTTGATCACCAAGTACCGACAGCCTCTTGCGTAGTTTTGCAAGGAAATGACTTCGCCTGATACCGCGCCAAGTAGCGCGCTACCGAGTGGCGAAAAAATTGAAACCTCATGGATCTCCGGGCTGCTTTGGCTGCTTGCCACCAACGTCAGTTCGGCCATGCTGTCGGCCTCTAGGTCGAGTAGCTTCAGCGTACTGCCGATGCTGGCCACCTGAGCCAGGTGGCCGGTCGAGCGTAAGCGCTCGATGCGATCAAGTTTGCCGATTAGCGCTGTCAGGTCACGCGGACCAATCAAACAGACGCGGGCGTTTTTTAACAGGGCTTTGCGTGTATGCAACGTCATGGTGTCTCCTAGACGCAACAAGTCCGGATTAAACCGGTTGAATAAACAGACGAGTATGGGTGTTTATTAGTGGGTTAAATAAGCGGGCTTCGGTGTTGGGTGGGGTTGCTAAGTTAATAATGTTTTATTGTGCCTAAGAGTTTAATGAATAATCAGCTATTACCGATGCAATGCAAGAAGTTAGGCGTTCTCGGCGTTTTATGTCGGTAGGTCAGTGGTTATTTAAAGGCGCAGTAAACAGATTGTTTTATTGTCAGTCAGCAGTCTATGGCCGCTACCATAATGCATCTAGGAATATAAGCAAGCCCGCTGCCTGGCGGGCTCGGGGCGTGCTGCCGGTTGTGCGAGGACTATGTGTTTTAGTTTCGCGCGGCGATAGAGGGGCTGTTTTAGTGCGGTGCGAGCCATTAGTGTTCAGCGGTTTGTTTTAGACCGTAGGCGCCCTGTACGAAAGCGCGTTTTATCTACGCGGCACAGCCTTGAGTTTTTAACGGCAGGGGTGCGGGTTAATAATCGGGATAATGTTCTGCGCACTGCAATAAATCGTGTCGGGTAGAACTGCCTGTTTTAAGGCCGATTTGACGGCGTCATATTGTTTTGTCGACTTCAGCCTGTGCGAGCGGTGCAGGCGGCGACGCGGCCCAACGATCAGGGCTTGCATTAATCCCTGTTTTTTCAGCTGCTACGCTTACCCGGCCGCGGCCATCTCCGAGCGGTTAAATGCGCCTGTCGCTTTGTCTGAGGTACCGCGTACGGAGCTGTTGTGCGCAGGTATTGGCAGGCCGCACTGCGCAGGGTGTTAGACCAAGGTGGTGTGGTGGCCCGCTGGGGTACCGTAATTTGGAGCAAGGTGACTGTTAATTAAGGAGAAATATAAAAATTCAGCGAGGTGCCTGGCAGCTAATACCAATGTCTATCTGTCGGCTTGTGGTGTCCTACTGCTAGCTTGAGGCTGTACGAGAATAACAATAACCGGAGGAGTTTATGACTTCTGAAAAAGCTAACGCTGCAGCGTATTGGAAGGCGAATGTTCGGCTGATCACGTGGAGCCTGATTGTCTGGGCACTGGTGTCATACGGCTTCGCCATACTGCTTCGACCCATGCTGGCAGGCATTTCTGTTGGTGGTACCGACCTTGGTTTCTGGTTCGCCCAGCAAGGTTCGATCATCACCTTTGTCGGGGTCATTTTCTTCTATGCGTGGAGAATGAACAAACTCGATAAACAATTCGGTGTCGAGGAATAACCCATGAGCCAGTTTGTAATCAATATGCTGTTTGTGGGCGCTTCCTTCGTGCTCTATTTCGGCATCGCCATCTGGGCCCGTGCCGGCTCGACCAAAGAGTTCTATGTCGCCGGCGGTGGTGTTCACCCCGTCACCAACGGCATGGCCACTGCGGCTGACTGGATGTCGGCCGCTTCCTTTATTTCCATGGCGGGGCTGATCGCTGCCGGCGGTTATGCCAATTCCACCTTCCTGATGGGCTGGACCGGCGGTTATGTGCTGCTGGCTATGCTGCTGGCGCCTTACCTGCGCAAGTTCGGTAAGTTCACCGTGCCAGACTTCATCGGCGATCGCTTCTACAGCAACGGCGCACGCCTGGCTGCCGTGGTGTGCTTGATCATCATCTGCGTCACCTACGTAATCGGCCAAATGGCCGGTGCCGGTGTGGCGTTCTCGCGCTTCCTCGAAGTAAGTAACTCCACCGGTATCTGGATCGCAGCTGGCGTGGTGTTCTGCTACGCGGTGTTCGGCGGCATGAAGGGCATCACCTACACCCAGGTGGCTCAGTACGTGGTGCTGATCATTGCCTACACCATTCCGGCGGTGTTCATCTCCCTGCAACTGACGGGCAACCCGATTCCGATGTTCGGCATGTTCAGCGAGCACACTGAGTCAGGTGTGCCGCTGCTGCAGAAGCTCAATGAAGTGGTTATGGGGTTGGGCTTCACCTCTTACACCGGGGATATCAGCAGCAAGTTGAATATGGTGCTGTTCACCCTGTCGCTGATGATTGGTACGGCTGGTCTGCCGCACGTAATCATTCGCTTCTTCACAGTGCCGAAAGTGGCTGATGCGCGTTGGTCGGCTGGTTGGACCCTGATCTTCATTTCCATGCTGTATCTCACTGCGCCTGCCGTGGCATCCATGGCTCGCCTGAACCTGCTGACCACCGTTTACCCGCAGGGTGATGCTGCGCCAGCGCTGGCCTATGAAGAACGTCCGGACTGGGTAAAAACCTGGGAAACGACTGGCTTGATCAAGTGGGAAGATAAGAACAGCGACGGCCGTATTCAGCTGTATAACGATGCCTCCCCAGCCTTTACTCCGACTGCTGAAGCACGTGGCTGGAAGGGCAATGAGCTGACTGTTAACAACGATATTCTGGTACTGGCTAACCCGGAAATTGCCAACCTGCCGAGCTGGGTAATTGGCTTGATCGCAGCGGGTGCAATTGCGGCTGCATTGTCGACGGCGGCGGGTCTGTTGCTGGCCATCTCTTCGGCAGTGAGTCATGACCTGATCAAGAACATGATCAATCCAAAAATCAGTGAGAAGGGGGAAATGCGCGCTGCGCGGATTTCCATGGCGGTGGCGATCCTGTTAGCGACTTGGTTGGGGCTTAATCCGCCCGGCTTTGCGGCGCAGGTGGTGGCATTGGCCTTCGGTATTGCTGCGGCCACGCTATTCCCGGCGTTGATGATGGGGATCTTCTCCAAGCGGGTAAACGATAAGGGCGCGATTGCCGGCATGCTGGTAGGCCTGGTGTTCACCGTCGTTTACATCTTCCTGTACCTGGGCTGGTTCTTTATTCCGGGCACTGCGACCTTCGCTAACACCCCGGATAACTGGATCTTTGGCATCTCGCCGCTGTCCATCGGTACTGTGGGTGCGGTGATCAACTTCGCGGTTGCCTACGCCGTGTCCCTCTCTACTGTGGCCCCGCCTCAAGAGATTCAAGACCTGGTGGAAAGCGTACGTACTCCCAAAGGTGCTGGTGGCGCGTTGAGCCACTGAGCATAATCAAGCCTGATCAATGCTGATCAGGGTTTTATCAGCGGGCCTCTTTGTGAGGCCCGTTTTATTTCGGGAGTCAGTCAATGTTGTGGACACTACTTGCCATCGGGGTTGCGGGCTTGGGGGCGGCGGGTATTGCCATGCTGCTGCGCAAACTGACGGGCAATCGTTTGCCGAAGTGGATCATCCCCGCGCTTGGCGGCTTGGGCATGCTGAGCTATCAGATTTACTACGAGTACTCCTGGTTCGAGCATCAGCTACAGCGTCAGCCGGCGGAGTCCGTGCTGGTATCCAGTGAGTCAGGCGAGGTGTTCTGGCGGCCGTGGACGTTCTTCCGGCCAATGACCACGGCCTTTACCGTGCTCGACAGCAAAAGTCTGCTGCGCGAGGAGGCTGCGGGCAGCAACCTGGTGGCGTTCAACCTGTACCGCTTTGAAAAGCAGCATGTTGATCGGGTCAGTCATCAGCCCCATTTGCTCAACTGCACCACCGCCGAGCTGCTGCCGCTTGATGCGCAGAAAAAGCCGCTGCTGCAGCAGATGAAGCGCATAGAGCGTGATGGTGTGCTTTACCAGCATGTTTGCTCCTGAGCGTCTGGGCGCAGGTTAGAACGCTTGGGTTCTCTGTTCCGCCCTCGCGGTCAGCCTGCGCGTAGCGCTTGAGGCCGTGTCATAGACACAGATCAATACAGCCCTTTGGCGGGCTCCCTAAAATCGCGACCCCCTTGGTTTCCCGAGTTCGCGGTTTATGGCCACTCTCCCTGCTTATCCTGAATTGTTGTCCCCGGCGGGGACCCTGAAGAACATGCGCTATGCCTTCGCCTATGGCGCGGATGCGGTGTATGCCGGCCAGCCGCGTTACAGCCTGCGGGTGCGCAACAACGAGTTTGACCACGCGCATCTGGCCTTGGGCATTGCCGAGGCACACGCTCAGGGCAAGCAGTTCTATGTAGTGGTGAATATCGCCCCGCATAACGCCAAGTTGAAGACCTTTCTCAAGGACCTGGCGCCGGTAATCGAGATGGCACCGGATGCGTTGATCATGTCCGACCCAGGCTTGATTATGCTTGTGCGTGAACATTTCCCGCAGATGCCGATTCACCTTTCTGTGCAGGCCAATGCGGTGAACTGGGCCAGCGTGAAATTCTGGCAGCAGCAGGGGCTGAGCCGGGTAATCCTGTCGCGCGAGCTGTCGTTGGAAGAAATCGCCGAAATTCGCAGTGAAGTACCGGGCATGGAGCTGGAGGTATTCGTTCACGGTGCGCTATGTATGGCGTACTCCGGGCGCTGCCTGCTGTCGGGCTATATCAACAAGCGCGACCCTAATCAGGGCAGCTGCACCAATGCCTGCCGCTGGGAATACAAGGCCGAGCAGGGCGCTCAGAACGAGTTGGGCGATATCGTGCGCATCGTTGAGCCGACCCTCGGTGTTGGCGCGCCCACCGAACAGGTGTTTCTGCTGCAGGACGCCTCGCGCCCGGACGAGCCCATGCCGGCGTTTGAAGATGAGCACGGCACCTACATCATGAACTCCAAGGACCTGCGCGCGGTGCAGCATGTTGAGCGCCTGGTGCAGATGGGCGTGCACTCACTGAAAATCGAGGGCCGCACCAAATCCCACTACTACGTGGCGCGTACGGCTCAGGTGTACCGCAAGGCCATCGATGATGCCGTGGCCGGCAAACCGTTCGACAAGAGCCTGATGAACACCCTGGAGTCCCTGGCGCATCGCGGTTACACCGAGGGCTTTCTGCGCCGCCATGTGCACGACGAATACCAGAACTACCAGCGCGGCAGCTCAGTCTCCGAGCAGCAGCAGTTTGTCGGTGAATTGACGGGCGAGCGGCGCGGCGAGTTGGCTGAGGTAAAGGTGAAAAACCGCTTTGCCATCGGCGATGGCCTGGAGCTGATGACCCCCAGGGCAACCTGCGTTTCAGCCTTGAACAGCTGGAAAACCGTAACGGCCAGGCGATGTCCGTCGCCCCTGGTGACGGCCATGTGCTGTACCTACCCGTGCCGCCGGAGGTGCAGGTGGGCTATGGCCTGCTGATGCGCGATTTATAGGGTTATGCGTAGGGTGGATGACGCTTTATCCATCCACCAGGATTGCTGGCCTACCCCGTGGTGGATGAAAAGAGCGTCATCCACCCTACATTCTGTGCCTGCGCAATGGCGGACAATACTTCGGTATGTCCGCCCTCTAGGGTATTGAGGTTTGAAGACTACATTGAATGCGCGCGCTGACGGCGTCGACTGTTGAGCTGCTGTTGCAGCGCCGGCAGGTTGTCGAGGTCTTGCTGGCGCGCCTTGCTAAACAGGATCAACGCCAGTTCGGCGGTGACCAGCGCATCGGCGCTGGCGTGATGGCGCTGCTGCACCTGCAGGCCGAAATGCTGCGTCCAACCGTCCAGGCCGGCGTTGCCCACGTTGGCCTTGGGGCACAGCAGGGGGGCGATTTCGGCGACATCAAAGAACGCATGCTGCAAGCGGTAGCCCAGGCTCTGTTTGAGGGCGCGGGCTAGCATGCGTTGGTCGAACTCGGCATGGAAGGCCAGCAGCGGGCTGTCGCCGACAAACTCCATAAAGGCCAGCAATGCTTCAGCAGGCTCATCGCCCATGGCAATTTCGCTGGGGGCGATGCCGTGGATCAGGGTGCTGGCGCTGGCCTGGTGGCCTTCGCGTTGCAGCGTGCATTCAAATTGCTGGCTCAGGTCGATGGCCGAGTTTTCGATTACCACCGCACCGATCGACAGCACCACGTCGCGGCGCATGTTCAGGCCACTGGTTTCCAGGTCGAGGACGACGAAGCGCTGCTGCAGTGTGCGGCTGTCGAGGGGCGCAGCCTCGGCTAACTGTTGGCGGCGCTCAAGCTGCGCCTCGGTCAGTGCCGGTTTGTGCCCGGTCAGCCAGGTAAACGTGCTCATAGCTGATACCTCACGGCCAGGCTGCTCTGCAGCCGCTGCGCCTGGCGGAAGGACTCACGCAGGATGCGTCGATCCAGGTGGTTGAGGTTATCGGGGTCGACGCGATTGGAATAGGCTTGGCCATTGCGCGCCTGCAGCTGGTGCTGCTGCATGCGTGCCTGCTGGATGTAGTGGTAGGCCTCTTCATAGGCCGCACCATCCTGGGCCTCGATAACCCCTTGGGCGATTAGCGCGCGCAAGCGTTCGAGGGTGTTGCAGGCACCGATGCCGTGAACCAGGGCCAGCAAGCGCGCACCATCGACGAAGGGCGTCAGGCCTTGCACTTTGAGGTCAAGGGTGTCTTTCTCGGCACCTTTACGGGCCACCACAAAGTCGCGGAACAACCCAACCGGTGGGCGCTGGCGTAGGGCGTTTTCAGCCATCATGCGCTGAAACAGGCTATTGCCCGCCACGTGTTTAAGCATGCCCTGACGCAATTGTTCGCAGCCCTGCGGCGCGCCCCAGACGGCGCGCAGGTCGAAGTAAATAGTGGAAGCCAGCAGGTTTTCCGGGGTGGTTGCCTGAACAAAGCTGTCAAAGCGCTTACTCCACTCCTGGCGCGACAGGCACAGCTCAGGATTGCCGGCCATGATATTGCCCTTGCACAGGGTAAAGCCGCACTGGGCCAGGCGCAGGTTGATCTCATGGGCCAGTGGCAATAAGCGTCCACGTATCGCCGCCGCCTCGGCGGCGTCAGGAGCTTCGAAGAGAATGCCGTTGTCCTGGTCGGTGTGCAGGGTCTGTTCGCTGCGGCCTTCGCTGCCGAACACCAGCCAGGTGAATGGGATGCCAGGGTCGCCCATGTCCTCCAGGGTCAGCTCGATGACCCGGCACACGGTGTGGTCGTTGAGCAGGGTGATCAGCTGAGTGATCTGTGTCGAGCTGGCGCCATGGGCGAGCATGTTATCGACCAGTTGGCAGACATCACTGCGCAGCGCGGCGAGGGTTTCCACCCGTCCGGCATGGCGAATGGTGCGCGCCAGGTGCACAAGGTCGACCCGTTGCAGGCTGAACAGGTCGCGCTCGGAGATCACACCGCAGAGTTTGTCGTGCTCGACCAGGCAGACGTGGGCGATATGCCGCTCGGTCATGGCCATGGCGGCATCGAAGGCACTGGCATCCGGCGGCAAGTAGAACGGTGCAGGGGTCATCAGGCTGGCGATGGGTTGTTCCAGCACACTGCCGTCCGCCACCACTCGGCGCAAGTCGCGCAGGGTAAAAATGCCCAGAGGTTTATGTGTGGGGTCGACGATGACGATGCTGCCGACCTGCTGTTCGTGCATCAGTTTGACCGCATCGCGCAGCGGCATTTCTGGGGCGCAGCTGACGGGCGTGCGCATGGCCAATTGGCCAAGACGGGTATCCAGCGAATACTGCGCACCCAGGGTTTCCACCGCATTCATCTGCACCTGCTGATTGACCTGGTCGAGCAGGCTGCTGACCCCGCGCAGGGCAAAGTCGCGCAGCGGATTGGACAGGGCGAAAAGTTTGATAAATGCGGGCTTATTCAGCAGCAGGCAGAAGGTGTCTTCGGCGGCCAGGTGTTCGGTGCGGGTGGCGCGCTCGCCGATCAGCGCAGCCAGCGGGAAGCATTCACCGCTGGTGATCTCGAAGGTGGTTTCCGTGCCGCGCCGTGCCGAATGCGGGCGTTCGCCATGCACGCGGCCCTGTTTGACAATATAGAAGTGCTCAACCGGGCCGTCGGTCGGCTTGATGATTGTTTCACCTTCGCCATAAAACCGCAGCTGACAGTTCTCCACCAGATACGCCAGGTGAGCGGTATCCATCTGATTGAACGGCGGAAATTTCTGCAGAAAGGCCATGGTGCCATGGATGTTCTGCAGCACCGCCGTTTTGCCGGCTTGGGCGATTGCATCTGCGCTGCTCATGGGTGGCCTCACGGTTTGCTCTATGAGCATGATCGACTGGCGCTGTGGGGTAGGCCATTGGACGTAAGTCTAGGCGTTGGGTGCCCTGTGTAAGAGGCATAAAAAAGCCCTTGGATTTTTCAATCCAAGGGCTCTGATGACGATGCTGCAATGATTAAGGCAGGGTAAAGAGAACCTTCACACTGTCATTCACTGCGGCGGCATCTACATAGCCAATCGCATCGGCTTCAGCGGCCACCTTGGCGATGACATCAGCGTCGCCGCCAACGCTTGGTAGCGGTTGGCCCTTGCCGGTGAAAACGAGTCCAGACCAGTATGATTTGAGCTGTGATTCACTCTTGTTGGTCACTGCACTGTAGAACTTGTCCTTGGTTGCAGACCAATCCTTGTGGTCAACGCCTTTCATGGATTTGTCTTTGCCCAGAAAGATGTTGCTGACGTCTGCCTGGCTTGGAGCCTTGGCCGCGCCCGGATTAACGATTACTGCGACTTCGGCCTGAGCCAGCGCGCTAACGCTGAGGCACACGGCGACGCAGAGCGTTTGAATGGAATGCTTCATCAATGCTCTCCTCAGAATACGAAGTCGACGCCGACGCTGATGATGTCACCGTCAAAGTTGCGGGCTGGGCTGCCGAGGGCACCGTTGGAACTGTCGGACAGGGCGTTGTCGAAGGCTTCCTGTGCGGTACGGACGAATACGCCGTCATAGCCACCGGAGGTGTCTACGCGTTTGTATTCGCTTTTCAACACGACGTTGGGCAGCAGGTTGTAGTTCAGGCCCAGAGTCCAGGAGTTCTGCCGACCAGCATCGTCGTCCAGTTGGGCGTAAGTCACGTGAGTGAGGAACTCGCCGAAGCGACGGCCGCCCATCAGGTAGAACGCATCAATGGTGCCGCTGTTGTCAGCTTCGATGCTACGCGAGGTCCACTCGTTGCTGGTCAGCCAGGTGCCGTTGTCGTACTGATAGCCAATGGAAGTAAACTTACCCTTTTGCTTATCAATGGTCTGGAAGCGCTGAACGCCTGGGCCATTCAAGCCGAGGAAAGGGATGTTCGGGCGGTTGACGAAGTCTTCGATCTCGGTGCTGAGATCCGCTTCTACATACCCTACGCGCAGGGTACCGAAGTCATTGGTGGCCAGGCTGATATTGGCGGCAAAGACTTTCTCGTAGTCGATGTCGTGCATCTCATCGAAGGCGAAGATGTCACGGTTTTTAGCTTGGCTACCGGCGACTTGGAAGGCCAGTGAACCGAAGGACAGCGGCATGTTGTAGACCGCGTCTACACCTTCGTAGTTGGACAGCTGGACTTGGCTGTACACCTCGTCAGGCAAGCGCAGCCACGGGTAGCTGAAGCCTACGTCGATGCTTTCCGAGTACATGTACACCGGGGTGCGCAGGCGGCCGACGCGCAGCATCAGGTTGTCAGTTGTCTGCCAGGACAGGTACAGCCACTCGATATTGGCCTGCCAGTCGTCCTGCGCCGGCTTGGCAGTGACTTGCGCAGTGATGCCCACGGTATCGGTCAGGCCGTACTGGATCTGGGCCCCGAATTTGGACAGCTGGTCGCCGCGCCAGGAGTCAGTGGTTTGGCCGGTGATGCCATAGCTACGGCCATCATCTTCGCCACCGAGGTGGGTGATGCCGACCGTACCAAAGGTATTGAAGCGGTGTTCGCCTTGCTCCAGCGCGAAAGCTGGAGCAGCGGCCAGGCAGATGGCCAAGGGAAGCAGACGAGCTTTAAACATGCAGTGATGCTCCTGTGTTCAGGTTAAACGCGGAATTGGGCAGTCGCCGCGCGCAGATGATCCCCTGTGCTGACCAACTGTTCGCCGAGACGAGCCGTTGCTTCTGCACCTTGAGCGGTTGCTTGTGCGTCCTGCTGCAACACTTGTGTATCTTGCTGGATGGAACTGGAAAGGCCGATTTGTTCCTGGGTGAACTGCGCGATACCAGCATTAAGCTGATTAATATGGCCGACGGCGCCGGCAATCGCTTCGAGTATCTGGGTGGCTTGCACGGAGCGCTCGATGCTCGCCTGAGCTTTTTCGCCATTGGCGGTCATCACGCTGAGTACGCCATTGGCGCTGTTCTGCAGACGCAGAATGATGTTCTGGATTTCGGCGGTGGAGGCGGCGGTTTTCGAGGCCAGGTTGCGCACTTCATCGGCCACCACGGCAAAACCCCGGCCCTGCTCGCCTGCCCGCGCGGCCTCGATGGCGGCGTTGAGTGCCAGCAGGTTGGTTTGCTCGGCAATGCTGCGAATCACGGTCAGTACTGAGCCCACCTGCTGGGTTTCCTCTTCCAGCTGCTGCATGGCACTGACAGCACCCATTACGCTGCTGCCGAGGTCGCTGATGCTGCTCGACAGACTGCCGATGTTCTTGCGCGCCTGATCCGCCTGCTGCGAGGCTGCCCCGGCTTCTTCGGAGGCCTGTTGTGAACGGTGGGCAACCTCCTGAATGCTGTTGGTCATCGTCAGAATGTCACGGCTGATCGAGTCGGTATGGCCTTGCTGCGAACGTGAGTTTTCCTTGGAGTCTTGAGTCAGCCGGTACAGTTCCTGGGACATGCCGGCGAGCGGGCTGGCAGCTTCGATGATCTGGCGGATGGTGCCTTGCAGCTTGTCGATAAAGCTGTTGAACAGCTGAATCATTTCACCGATTTCATCATTGGAGTCGACATTCACTCGGCGAGTCAGGTCGCCATCACCCCGGGCGATTGCCTGTAGTGAGGTGATCACGCCACGCACGTTGGTCATGGTGCCGCGAATTACCAGCACTGAAGCAATGCTGATTAGCAGTACCAGAATGGCTGACAGAGCAAAGCCTACGCGGGTGGTGGTGGCGTTGTCCGTGCGGGTTTGCGCCAGGGTTTCCTGAAAGTCTTCATATGCATGGGTACGGAACGCATTGCCGAGTTTTTGCGCTTCACCCAAGTCACTGGCCATGCGGCCGAGGTTGGGCGCCAGGTCTTCAAAGCTGGCGCTGCCTTTAATCAGCTGCTCTGAGGCGGGCAGGGCGTTGTCCGCGTAACGCTGTATTGCGCTCCGCCAGGCGTCCAGTTCCTGACGGCGGTCCGCTTGGGTGACCAGGGTCTGCAGTTCCTGCTGCATGTCCGCAATGTCAGTCAGGACTTTGCGCGCTTCATCGAGGGTTTCCAGCTCTCCGGCGGCGACTGCGCTATTAAGCAGGCCCGGTAAACGTGAGTACTGGAAGATCACCGCATCGGCCTTCTCAAGGGTCGGGAAACTATTGGTTTCCAGGGTGACCAGGCGCACATCGTTGTTTGCCAGTTGTAGCGAGGTGTAGCCCACGAACAGCAGCAGACCCAGCAAGGCAATGGCGGGCAGCAGTAAGAACTTCAGTGTCAGCGAGAGATTTTTCAACATGGCAGATGTACCCAAAGAGGGGCGCGGAGTATACCGAGTTCATATAGTGGCGTAATGCCGCTTTTCGGTCATTTTTTAGTCATATTCCGTTATGGCTATATTATGGTTTCGGCTGGCATGCCTATTCCTATAGCCAATAAAGTGAGTATCTGCTTGAAATTGTCGAACAAAAGCGAGGCCGCCAGCCTGATGCAAGTCACTGTGCCTGTGCTTTGCTGGCAGCCAATAATAAAAAACCGCCCCGAAGGGCGGTTTTTTATGTGGCTTCAGCTGCGGGTTACAGGCCGTTGGCGGCTTTGAACTCGCGGCGGCGGCGGTGCAGGACTGGCTCGGTGTAGCCGTTCGGCTGCTTGGCGCCTTCGACCACCAGTTCCAGGGCAGCCTGGAAGGCGATGTTGCTGTCGAAGTTCGGTGCCAGCGGACGGTACAGCGGATCAGCTGCGTTCTGACGGTCAACCACCGGTGCCATGCGCTTGAGGCTGGCAACGATCTGCTCTTCAGTGGCGATGCCATGACGCAGCCAGTTGGCCAGTAGCTGGCTGGAGATGCGCAGGGTAGCGCGGTCTTCCATCAGGCCGACATCATTGATGTCCGGCACCTTGGAGCAGCCGACGCCCTGGTCGATCCAGCGCACTACATAACCGAGGATTCCCTGGGAGTTGTTGTCCAGTTCGTTCTGGATCTCATCAGCCGACCAGTTGGTGTCCTTGGCCAGCGGAATGCTCAGGATGTCGTCGATGGACGCGCGCTCACGCTTGGCCAGTTCGGCCTGACGGGCGAACACGTCGACCTTGTGGTAGTGCAGCGCGTGCAGCGCGGCGGCGGTCGGCGACGGAACCCAGGCGGTGTTGGCCCCGGCCAGTGGGTGAGCGATTTTCTGCTCAAGCATGCCGGCCATCAGGTCGGGCATGGCCCACATACCTTTACCGATCTGTGCACGGCCTTGCAGGCCAGTGGCCAGGCCGACATCGACGTTGTTGTTCTCGTAAGCGGCGATCCACTTCTCGTTTTTCATGGCGGCTTTACGCACGACGGCGCCGGCTTCCATGGAGGTGTGGATTTCGTCACCGGTGCGGTCGAGGAAGCCGGTGTTGATGAACACCACGCGCTCGCTGGCGGCTTTGATGCACGCCTTGAGGTTAACGGTGGTGCGACGCTCTTCGTCCATGATGCCGACTTTCAGCGTGTTGCGCGTCAGGCCCAGGACGTCTTCAACGCGGCCGAAGATCTCGGTGGTGAATGCCACTTCTTCTGGACCGTGCATCTTCGGCTTAACGATGTACATGCTGCCGGTGCGGGTGTTTTTGCGGCTGGTGTTGCCATTCAGGTTGTGCACGGCGATCAGGCTGGTAAACAGCGCGTCCTGGATGCCTTCCGGAATCTCGTTGCCTTGGGCATCGAGAATCGCCGGGTTGGTCATCAGGTGACCGACGTTACGAATGAACAGCAGGCTGCGCCCGTGCAGGGTCAGCTCGGAGCCGTCGGTCTGGGTGTAGACGCGGTCCGGGTTCATGGTGCGGGTGAAGGTCTGGCCGCCTTTGGCCACTTCTTCGGACAGGTCGCCCTTCATCAGGCCCAGCCAGTTGCGGTAGACCACGACTTTGTCGTCGGCATCGACCGCGGCAATGGAGTCTTCGCAGTCCATGATGGTGGTCAGCGCAGCTTCCATCAGCACGTCTTTAACGCCGGCTGCGTCGGTCTGGCCGACTGGGGTGCTGGCGTCGATCTGGATTTCGAAGTGCAGGCCGTTGTGCTTGAGCAGTACGGCGATTGGCGCTTCGGCAGGGCCTTGGAAACCAACCAGTTGCGCGTCATCACGCAGGCCGCTGTTGCTGCCGCCTTTGAGGGCGACGACCAGCTTGCCGTCAACAATGCTGTAGCCGGTGGAGTCGACGTGCGAGCCAGCAGCCAGCGGTGCGGCATCGTCGAGGAAGGCGCGGGCGAAGGCGATGACTTTGTCACCACGAACCTTGTTGTAGCCACGGCCTTTTTCGGCGCCGCCTTCTTCGCTGATCGCATCAGTGCCGTACAGTGCGTCGTACAGCGAGCCCCAGCGCGCGTTGGAGGCGTTCAGGGCGAAGCGCGCGTTCATCACCGGTACAACCAGCTGCGGGCCAGCCAGACGGGCGATTTCTTCGTCGACATTCTGGGTTGTGGCCTGGAAGTCAGCCGGCTCTGGCAGCAGGTAGCCGATTTCCTGCAGGAAGGCTTTGTAAGCCGCTGCATCATGGGCCTGGCCGGCGCGGGCTTGGTGCCATGCGTCGATCTGTGCCTGGATCTGGTCGCGCTTGGCGAGCAGGGCGTGGTTTTTCGGTGCCAGGTCATTGATGACCGCTTCGGCACCTGCCCAGAACGTCTCGGCACTCAGGCCGGTACCGGGGATGGCTTCGTTGTTCACGAAGTCGAACAGCACTTTGGCAACCTGCAGGCTGCCTACTTGAACGCGTTCAGTCATCACTTGCCTCACTCTGCTCAGCTCTACTCAATAGCCGCGTCGGACATGGGTAATAAGTCATGTAGTCCGAGGCGCGGCATACTACATCAAGATCAGGGGAAAATCAGTCGGTGCGCGTCGCGCTGCGACTAGGAAGTGCTTTGCAGTCACTCTGTGCGACTTTTTGTCGCTACAATCTCTTAATATTGTTTCATATAAAGCAAAAAACAGTACACAGTTAATTGTGTTTATCGCGCTCAATCTGTTTGTGCGGGCTTACCTATACTGCTCTGCACCTTTTAGGGAGTGCGAATCTTATGCCTATACACGCCGCCACAGCCGCAGACCTGGATGAGCTGAGCGAGATGTTTGGCGCCTATCTTGGGTTTTATAACGTGGCCAAACCCGCAGCGCAGGTGCGCAACTTTATTGCCGCTCGGCTGGACAACGCCGACTCGACGATTCTGCTGGCCCGTGACGCGCAAGGCGGCGCATTGGGCTTTGTTCAGCTCTATGCCTTTTTCGCCTCGCTAGCGTTGCAGCCGGCTTGGTTGTTGAGTGATTTGTATGTCTGCGAGCCGGCACGCCGTCAGGGTGTCGGTGAGGCCTTGATGAACGCCGCTCGCGCGCACGCCGAAGCCACCGGTGCCTGCGGTTTGCAGTTGGAGACGGCAAAGAGCAATCTGCCAGGACAAGCCCTCTATGAGCGCCTGGGTTATGTGCGTGATGAGGCCTTTTATACTTACTGGCTGGGGCTGAATTGAGCAGCCGCTGAATTAAGGAGCAGAACATGGATCATCTGGTACTGACGGTTATCGCCCAGGATCAGCCCGGGCTGGTCGAGCGTGTGGCTCATTGCATCAGCGAGCATGGTGGCAATTGGCTGGAAAGCCGTATGTCACGCATGGCCGGCCAGTTCGCCGGGATTCTGCGGGTCGATGTGCCACTGGCAGCGCATGCCGGGCTGGTCTCGGCGCTGGAGGCGCTGCAGGCGCAAGGTATTCGCGTGCAGATCGCGTTGGGTGGTGATGCGCCGACGAGCATCTGGCAGCCGATTCACCTGGAGCTGGTGGGCAATGATCGCCCGGGTATCGTGCGCGATATCACCCGTTTGCTGAGCAGTCAGGGCGTCAACTTGGAAAGCTTGAGCACCGAGGTGGTGCCGGCGCCGATGAGTGGCGAGCTGCTGTTTCAAGCCCAAGCGTTGCTGGGCGTGCCGCAGAGCCTGAGCCTGGAACACCTGCAGGGGCACCTGGAAAGCCTGGCCGATGACCTGATGGTGGAGCTGAAGCTGCGGGTCGAGGAGTAGCGTGTGGGTGTTATCCACGCCCCGTGTGGATAACTCTGTGGGTAGCATGAGGAGCCCCGGAGCACTGCTTAGTGCCCCGGGGCTTTTGATTAACTGCTTAAAAAATAAGCACTTAACGCAGGGTTGTGCACAAAGGCCGGGGATGCTTCTGTGGATAACCGTGGGGCAACCCGCTGCAGCCCAGGCGGGCTATGTGTTGCAGCGGGCTGGTTGTTTTTTAAACAGGTCGACGTTTGCGCAGGGTCAGCCAGGCGTCGAGGCTGTAGATCGCCAGGCCAGCCCAGATGCAGATAAAGGCCAGCAACTTGCTCGGGTCGAAATGCTCGCCAAACAGGAAGATCGCCTGCAGCAGTACCAGGGTCGGGGCCAGGTACTGCAGAAACCCCAGGGTGGTGTAGGGCAGGTGGCGGGCGGCGGCGTTGAAGCACACCAGGGGCACCAGGGTGATCGGGCCCGCGACGATCAGCCAGAGCGCTTCTGGGGTGCTCCAGAAGTCCGCTTGAGTGCTCATGGCGACGGGGTTCAGCAGCAGCCAGCCGATTGCCAGAGGCAGCAGTAGCCAGGTTTCCACCACCAGGCCGGGCAGGGCCGCCACAGGCGCCTGTTTGCGAATCAGCCCGTAGAAACTGAAGGTCAGTGCCAGCACCAGGGATACCCACGGAATGCTGCCAACCTGCCACAGTTGCTGCAGCACGCCCAGCGCGGCCAAGGCCACGGCCAGCCACTGCAAGCCGCGTAGGCGCTCGCCGAGAATCAGCATGCCCAGCAGCACGTTGACCAGTGGGTTGATGTAGTAGCCCAGGCTGGCTTCGAGCATGCGCCCGTCATTCACCGCCCACACATAGACCAGCCAGTTGCTGGCGATGAGCAGCCCGCTGAGTGCCAGCACGGCAAAGCGTTTGGGGTTGGCCAGCAGCTCGCGTAGCCAGCCGGGGTGCTTCCACACCAACAGCAGCAAGGCACCGAACACTGCAGACCAGAGCGCGCGGTGCACGATGATTTCCACCGCTGGTACGCTTTGTATGGCTTTGAAATAGAGCGGGAACAGGCCCCAGATGATGTAAGCGGTTATGCCGAGAATGTACCCGCGACGCGGGTTGACGGTGGTCATGCTGGGTCCTTGCTTAGGCTGCTAACTAAAGACCGGGGATTCTAGTCGCGGCGCAGGGGCTTGTCTGGTCGTTCAGCTTGGCTGTCAGGGGCCTGCACAGAATTAGTGTAAATCTGACGTTACACGGTGTGAGTAACTGTTAGGTCTGCGCCCTCTATTCGCTGTCGTTGGGCGCAGGTCGTAGGTTCGGGGCGCGGCGCGATCCCCAGTATTACGCGCTGATGGGGGGCGCCTCGAGCTCTCGCCTTCCAGGGCATTGCCATTGTGAGGTGCGGGGCAGCGCGCCGATCAGAACAGCTTTAGCGGCTCTTCATCCAGTGCCGCCATTTGCTCGCGCAGGATCAGAATCTGATCGCCCCAGTAACGCTCGCTGCCGAACCAGGGGAAGCTCATGGGGAAGGCCGGGTCGTCCCAGCGCCGCGCCAGCCAGGCGCTGTAATGCATCAGGCGCAGGGCACGCAGACCCTCGATCAGCGGCAGCTCGCGCGGGTTGAAGTCGTGGAATTCCTGGTAGCCGTCCATCAACTCCGAGAGCTGGCCGAGGCGTTCATGGCGGTCGCCGGCGAGCATCATCCACAAGTCCTGAACGGCTGGGCCCATGCGGCAGTCGTCGAGGTCGACCATGTGGAAGGTGTCGTCGCGGCACAGCAGATTGCCGGGGTGGCAATCACCGTGCAGGCGAATCGCTTGCACCGGGTTGGCGGCGAACAGCGTGTCTAGGCGCTTGAGTAGATCGCGTGCGACGGACTCGTAAGCCGGCAGCAAGCTGCGCGGAATAAAGTTGCCATCGAGCAGGGTGGCCAGTGATGCGTGGCCAAAGTTGCTTACCTGTAAGGCTTCACGGTGGGCAAACGGCTTGAGTGAGCCCACGGCATGCAAGCGGCCGAGCAGCTGGCCGAGGCGGTAAAGTTGGTCGAGGTTACCCGGCTCCGGTGCGCGCCCGCCGCGCCGGGGAAATAGCGCAAAGCGAAAGCCGGAATACTCGAACAGGGTTTCGCCATCGCGCACCAGTGGGGCCACCACCGGCACCTCACATTCGGCCAGTTCGAAGGTGAAGCTGTGCTCTTCGCGGATCGCGGCATCGGTCCAGCGATCCGGGCGGTAGAACTTGGCGATCAGCGGCGTTTCATCCTCTATACCCACCTGATACACGCGGTTCTCATAGCTGTTTAGCGCGAGAACGCGGGCATCGCTGAGGTAGCCGATGCTCTCCACGGCATCCAGCACCAGGTCGGGCGTGAGTGCAGCAAATGGATGGGACATGGGCGACTCCGGTGAGTGGGCCGCAAAGTGTAACCCTTATGTCGCTGCGGATGGCTGGCCGCGCTCAGTCGCCCGGTTTGGGAGTGCGCGCCAGGCAATACACATCCACCCGCGCCGCGCCGGCTTTCTTTAATAAGCGCGCCAGGCTTTCGGCGGTGGCGCCGGTGGTCAGTACGTCATCAACCAGCGCTACATGCAGGCCTTTGACCTGGCTATCCGCCGCCAAGGCAAAGGCCTTGCGCAGGTTGCGTTTGCGTGTGGCAGCGTCCAGTTGCTGCTGCGCCGGCGTGTCGACAGTCCGCAGTAGCCAGTGCGGCTGCAGGGGTATCTGCAGCGGGTGGCTGAGCCATTGAGCGAGCAACCCTGCTTGATTGAATCCGCGCTGGCGTTGGCGTTTATCCGCCAGCGGCACGGGCAGTAGTAGATCAGGTTTGCTCAGGCCATCATCAAAGGCATGGCGCAAATGATGTGACAAAAGCTCGCCGAGCAGACGTCCCAATGGCCACTTGGCCTGGTGCTTGAACCGAGTAATCAGGCTGTCGATGGGGAAGGCGTAGCGCCAAGGCACCTCAACTTTGCTAAAGCTCGGTGGCTTTTTCAGGCAGGCCCCGCACACCAATCCCTGGCTGGGTAATGGCAGGGCGCAGACCTGGCAATGTCCGCCGAGCCAGGGCAGTTCTGCCTCGCAGTTGGTGCAGATAGGCAGTGCGCCATCTGCAGCTTCATCACAGAGTAGGCAGGTTTGTTTGTTTTTTAACCAATTGTAAACCTGGCGGTTTGAGTGAGGTTGACAGCGCATAAGCCTTCCATAATTATGCCGAGCATCCGTGTCGCGCCTGTTGAATCTAGCAGTGCGCCGCCAACAATAAGGAATTACCGATGAGCGCCACCACCGCTGCCAACCTGCGTCACGACTGGACTCTCTCTGAGGTCAAGGCGCTCTTCGAGCAACCGTTCAACGACCTGCTGTTCGCCGCGCAAACCGTGCACCGCGCGCATTTCGACGCCAACCGCGTGCAGGTCTCGACGCTGCTGTCGATCAAAACCGGCGCCTGCCCAGAAGACTGCAAGTATTGTCCGCAGTCCGGCCACTACAACACCGGCCTGGAGAAGGAAAAACTGCTGGAAGTGCAGAAGGTGCTGGAGGCTGCCGCTGAGGCCAAGGCCATCGGCTCCACGCGCTTCTGCATGGGCGCGGCGTGGAAACACCCGTCGGCTAAAGACATGCCCTACGTGCTGAAGATGGTTGAAGGTGTGAAGGCTCTGGGCCTGGAAACCTGCATGACCCTGGGCAAACTGGATAAAGACCAGACCCAGGCGTTGGCCGAGGCGGGCCTCGACTACTACAACCACAACCTGGATACCTCGCCGGAGTTCTACGGCAACATCATCACCACCCGTACCTACGGCGAGCGCCTAGAAACTCTGGCCTATGTGCGTGATTCGGGGATGAAGATCTGCTCAGGTGGCATCCTCGGCATGGGCGAGTCGCTGGATGACCGCGCCGGGCTGCTGATTCAGTTGGCCAACCTGCCGGAGCATCCGGAGTCGGTTCCGATCAATATGCTGGTGAAGGTCAAAGGCACGCCACTGGCCGATGAGCAGGACGTTGACCCGTTCGACTTTATTCGCATGCTCGCCGTCGCGCGGATCATGATGCCGCAGTCGCACGTGCGCCTGTCGGCTGGGCGCGAGGCGATGAACGAGCAGATGCAAGCCCTGGCGTTCTTCGCTGGCGCCAACTCGATATTCTACGGCGAGAAACTGCTGACCACCGCCAACCCGCAGGCCAACAAGGACATGCAGTTGTTCGCCCGCCTCGGCATCAAGCCGGAAGAGCGCGAAGAGCATGCCGATGAAGTGCACCAGGCCGCTATCGAGCAAGCCCTGGTCGAGCAGCGCGACTCCATGCTGTTTTATAACGCTGCCGTCTGAAGTCGGAGGGCGGGTGAGCGTCGTTTCACCCGCCCTACCTAGTCCTTTGTAGGGTGGCTAACCCGCTTGCGGTTATCCACCGGGTCTTGCCTATGTCTTTCGATCTTGCCACTCGCCTTGCCGAGCGCCGCAGCGCCAACCTCTATCGCCAGCGCCCTCTGCTTGAGTCGCCGCAGGGCCCGTTGGTCACCGTTGATGGCCGTCAGTTGCTGGCCTTCTGTTCTAACGACTACCTCGGTCTGGCCAATCACCCGCAGGTGATTGAAGCCTGGCGGGCTGGCGCGGCGCGTTGGGGCGTTGGCGGTGGTGCGTCGCATCTGGTGATCGGCCACAGCACCCCGCATCACGAGCTGGAAGAGGCGCTTGCCGAATTCACCGGACGGCCGCGTGCGTTGCTGTTTTCGACCGGCTATATGGCCAACCTGGGCGCGGTCACGGCGTTGGTCGGGCAGGGCGACAGCGTGCTGGAAGATCGCCTTAATCACGCCTCGCTGCTGGATGCCGGGCTGCTCAGCAACGCGCGGTTTTCCCGCTATTTGCACAATGATGCGGTGAGCCTGGCCAATCGCCTGCGCAAAGCTACGGGCAATACCTTGGTGGTCACCGATGGTGTATTCAGCATGGATGGTGACTTGGCCGACCTGCCGGCGCTGTGCGCCGAAGCGCGTGGCGCCAATGCTTGGGTGATGGTTGATGACGCTCATGGTTTCGGCCCGCTGGGCGCAACCGGCGCGGGCATCGTCGAGCATTTCGGCCTCGGTATAGATGATGTCCAGGTGCTGGTCGGCACCCTTGGTAAGGCCTTTGGTACGGCCGGTGCCTTTGTCGCCGGCAGCGAGGAATTGATCGAAACCCTGGTGCAGTTCGCTCGGCCTTACATCTACACCACCAGCCAGCCGCCGGCGCTGGCCTGCGCCACGTTGAAAAGCCTGGAACTGCTGCGCAGCGAGCATTGGCGGCGCGAGCATTTGCAAGCGTTGATCAAGCGCTTCCGTGAGGGTGCGCAAGCCATCGGCCTTGAGCTGATGGACAGCGCCACACCGATCCAGCCGATCCTGATTGGCGACAGTGGCCGTGCCATGCAGCTGTCGCAGATGTTGCGTGAGCGTGGCCTGTTGGTCACCGCAATTCGTCCGCCCACCGTGCCGGCTGGCAGCGCCCGCCTGCGCGTGACCCTGTCCGCAGCCCATAGCCTGGAGCAGCTGGAGTTATTGCTGGAAGCCCTGGCCGAGTGCTGGCCGCTGTTGGCGGGCGAGGGTGCCTTGCATGCGTGATCAGCTGATTTTGTTACCGGGCTGGGGCTTGGGAACTGCGCCATTGCAGCCGCTGGTCGATGCCTTGCGCGGGCTTGATCCGCATCTGCATGTGGCGATTGAGCCGCTGCCGCCATTGGATTCCAGCGACCCTGCCGACTGGCTGGATGAGTTGGATGCCAGGCTGCCACAGGACGCTTGGCTGGGCGGCTGGTCCCTGGGTGGCATGCTTGCGGCTGAACTGGCGGCACGCCGTGGCGAGCGCTGTCGCGGCGTGCTGACGTTGGCCAGTAACCTGCGTTTTGTTGCCGAGCCGAGTTGGCCAAGCGCCATGCTTGGCGAAACCTTTGCTGGATTTCGTCAGGGCTGTGCTGCCAATACGGTGGCTACCGTGAAGCGCTTTGCCCTGCTTTGCGCCCAAGGGGCGGCGGATGCACGTGGCCTTTCGCGGCAGTTGCTCGCGGCTGCGCCGCTGTCTCAGCCGGCCACGCTGCTGGCTGGATTGGATGTGCTGGCTGCCTTGGACACGCGAGTTGCGCTGCAGACGTTTGTCGGCCCGCAGCTGCACCTGTTCGCTGGCGCTGATGCGCTGGTCCCCGCGGCCGTGGCCCAGGCTTTATTGGCGGAGCTGAAGCATGTTGAGATCGGTTTGATTGAGCACGCCAGCCACGCCTTCGTCCTTGAGCGTCCCGATGCAATCGCCGCAGCTATTCAGGGTTTTCTGCAGGGGGCCGATCATGACTGATCTAGCCGAAAATGCACGCGGCGGCCTGCCTGACAAACGTCAGGTAGCGGCCTCTTTTTCCCGGGCGGCGCAGAGCTACGACAGTGTGGCTGCTTTGCAGCGCAAGGTCGGCCAGCAGCTTCTGGCGCAGTTGCCCACCTCGATCAGGCCCGCACGCTGGCTTGATATGGGCTGCGGCACCGGCTATTTCAGTCGTGCCCTGGGCGAGCGTTTCCCGGCCAGTCAGGGCGTGGCGCTGGATATCGCCGAAGGCATGTTGCAGCACGCCCGGCCGTTGGGCGGCGCGCAGCAGTTTGTTGCCGGCGATGCTGAGCACCTGCCGCTGCAGGATCAGTCCTGCGACCTCGTGTTTTCCAGTCTGGCGTTGCAATGGTGTGCGGATTTTTCGGCGGTGCTCAGTGAAGCCGCGCGCGTATTGCGCCCCGGTGGTGTGCTGGCGTTTAGCAGCCTGTGCGTCGGCACCCTGCAGGAGTTGCGTGACAGCTGGCAGGCGGTGGACGGTTTTGTGCACGTCAATCGCTTCCGCCAGCTTGAGGATTATCAGCGCCTATGTGGCGACAGCGAGCTGGCGCTATTAAGCCTGCACACCACGCCTGAAACGCTGTATTACCCCGATGTGCGCAGCCTGACCCATGAGCTGAAAGCCCTCGGCGCGCACAATCTTAATCCTGGTCGGCCGGGTGGCCTGACGGGGCGGGCGCGCATGCTGGCGTTGCTCAAGGCCTATGAGCAGTTTCGCCAGCCGCAAGGCTTGCCAGCGACCTATCAGGTGCTCTACGGCGTGTTGCGTAAGGAGGTTAACTAGATGAATCAGGCATTTTTCGTCGCCGGGACCGATACCGAAATCGGTAAAACCACCGTCGCTGCCGCCCTGTTACATGCAGCGCGACTGGCGGGTTTGTCTACGGCCGCGGCCAAACCGGTTGCCTCGGGCTGTGTGTTGACGACCGATGGCCTGCGCAATGACGATGCCCTGGCGTTACTGGGTGAGTGCACCCTCAAGCTGCGCTACGAGGAGGTCAACCCGCTAGCGTTTGCGCCCGCCATTGCCCCCCACCTGGCTGCACGCGAGGCCGATGTATTGCTGGATGTAGCGGCGCTACAAGGGCCGGTGCAAGCCATTCTAGACAAGCGTGCGGACTTCACCGTGGTCGAAGGCGCGGGCGGTTGGCGCGTACCGCTAGCCGGACAGGCGACGTTGTCGGACGTGGCCATTGCCTTGCAGCTGCCGGTAATTCTGGTGGTCGGTGTGCGGCTGGGCTGTATCAATCACGCGCGGCTGACGGCCGAGGCGATTTTGCGTGACGGTTTGCCGCTGGCCGGCTGGGTAGCCAATATTGTCGACCCACTGACCTCGCGCCTTGAAGACAATTTAGCAACGCTGGCAGAGTGGTTGCCCGCGCCTTGTTTGGGCTATGTACCGCGCCTGGCGGAGGCTACGCCGGCTGCGGTTTCCAGTTATCTCAACCTCGATATTCTGCGTAACCCGCTATAAGCAGGCGAATTACCATAGCCTTTTGTCTGTACGTTTTTCGAGCAAATTCTGCTTAAATCAACTCCATTAGTGGTCGGCTAAAGCGGGAGCTTAAGCATGGAAATCTCAGGCAGCGCCTTCAACTCGGGCATCAGCACCATTCAATCCGGCCAGCGCCGGGTCGATCAGGCCGCAGCGAACATCGCCAGCAATGCGCTCACCCAGCCGCAGCAGCCGAATTCCACGCCGCCGGCCAATCAGGTCAATCCTGCGCCTAGCTCGGCCGAACAGACTCGTCCCGATTTGGCAGAAAGCCTGGTCGCCCTGCGCCAAGGACAGAATGAGGCGCAAGCGGGTGCCAAGGTGGTCAAAACGGCCGATGAGGTCTTAGGCACTCTTATTGATACCACGGCCTGAGTCTCCGCCCCGGACGCACTCAAGGCTGTTAAAGGGGCAGGCAACTCCGGGCGAGGAATCATTGCATGCAGATTGGCGGCGTATCGTCCTATCCTGCGGCTGTAGCCAATCCTCTGCCGGCTCGCCTCCTTGCGGCGAGCGTTTCCCCCGATGTTTCCCCTGACATTACCCGCGCCACTCAAGCCCCCGTCACTGCTCCTCAGGCGTTAGCCGATGAGCAATCGGCTTCTGCGCGCGAAGAAGCCGACACCCCCGCCGACACCTCTACCAACGCCGATACCTCTACGCGCACTCAAGGCGAGCCAAGCCCCGAGCAGCAGCAACGTGAGCAGCTCGAAATTGCTGAACTGGTCAGCCGTGATCTGGAGGTGCGCAGCCATGAGCAAGCTCATGCGGCGGTTGGCGGACAATATGCGGGGTCACCCACCTATACCTACACGCGTGGCCCGGATGGCAAACGCTATGCAGTGGGCGGCGAAGTGGGTATCGATACCGGCCCCGTGGCGAATGACCCCGAAGCCACACTGAGCAAAATGGACGTGGTGATCCGCGCCGCTTTGGCGCCCGCCGAACCCTCGGCGCAAGACCGTCAGGTGGCGGCGCAAGCCTTGGGGCAGAAGGCCGAGGCTCGCGTTCAGCTGGCGCAACTGCAGCGCAGTGAAGTGCAGGCCGACACGGATGCGCGCGCTGAGCTGCGGCAAGAGGATGAAGGCAAGCCCGTCGATGAGAGCCAGTCCGCTGCGCCTACCCAGCAGAACCGGCCGCCGCCACCTAGTCTTGATCTGTACGCGCAGCTGAGTGGTTTGCAGGAGCCAACCCCGCTTGTCGACCTGATGACTTAAGCGGCGCTTGGGGCGCTTGACATTAAATAGGCATAAACGTATGTTTCAAACGCTTGTTTGATTAGCCTGTTTGCCAACACGGCAGTCGGGCACCGGGATTGCTCCCGAAAACGACCGAATATCCGGTCACCTACACATTAAGAATCCACCGCAGAGGTCAACCGCTATGCCTGATTACAAGGCCCCCTTGCGTGATATCCGTTTCGTACGCGACGAACTGCTCGGCTACGAAGCGCATTATCAGAGCCTGCCTGGCTGCCAGGACGCTACTCCAGACATGGTCGACGCCATCCTTGAGGAAGGCGCCAAGTTCTGTGAGCAAGTACTGTCTCCGCTGAACCGTGTAGGTGACACCGAAGGTTGCACCTGGTCCCCAGAAGGCGTGAAAACTCCGACCGGCTTCAAAGAAGCCTACCAGCAGTATGTTGAAGGCGGCTGGCCGAGCCTGGCGCACGACGCCGACCATGGCGGTCAAGGTCTGCCGGAGTCGCTGGGTCTGGTGCTGAGCGAAATGGTCGGTACCGCTAACTGGTCGTGGGGCATGTACCCAGGCCTGTCGCACGGTTGCATGAACACCATCGCCGAGCACGGCACCGATGATCAGAAGCACACCTACCTGACCAAGCTGGTGTCCGGTGAGTGGACTGGCACCATGTGCCTGACCGAGCCACATTGCGGTACCGACCTTGGCATGCTGCGCACCAAGGCCGAGCCTCAAGCTGACGGCACCTACAAGATCTCCGGCACCAAGATTTTCATCTCCGCTGGTGAACACGACATGGCCGATAACATCGTCCACATCGTACTGGCGCGTCTGCCCGACGCACCACAAGGCACCAAAGGCATTTCCCTGTTTATCGTGCCGAAGTTCACGGTCAGCACTGAAGGCAATGTCGGTGAGCGCAACACCGTTACCTGCGGCTCGATCGAGCACAAGATGGGCATCCACGGTAACGCCACCTGCGTAATGAACTTTGATGGCGCCACCGGTTACCTGATCGGTCCAGCCAACAAAGGCCTGAACTGCATGTTCACCTTTATGAACACTGCACGTCTGGGTACCGCTCTGCAGGGCCTGGCCCATGCTGAGCTGGGTTTCCAGGGCGGCCTTAAGTACGCTCGTGAGCGTCTGCAGATGCGTTCCCTGACTGGCCCGAAAGCGCCGGACAAGGCCGCCGACCCGATCATCGTCCACCCGGACGTGCGTCGTATGTTGCTGACCATGAAAGCCTTCGCCGAAGGCAACCGCGCGATGGTGTACTTCACCGCCAAGCAGGTTGATATCGTCAAATACAGCAAAGACGAAGCCGAGAAGAAAGCTGCAGACGAACTGCTGGCCTTCCTCACGCCGATCGCCAAAGCGTTTATGACCGAAGTGGGCTTCGAAGCCGCCAACCACGGCATGCAGATCTATGGTGGTCACGGCTTTATCGCTGAGTGGGGCATGGAGCAGAACGTTCGCGACTGCCGCATCTCCATGATGTACGAAGGCACCACCGGCATTCAGGCACTGGATCTGCTGGGTCGCAAGATCCTTATGACCCAGGGTGGCGCGCTGAAGAACTTCACCAAGATCGTGCACAAGTTCTGCCAGACCAATGAAGCCAACGAAGCCATCAAAGGCCTCGTCGAGCCGCTGGCTAAGCTGAACAAAGAGTGGGGCGACATCACCATGAAAGTGGGCATGGCCGCCATGAAGGACCGTGAAGAAGTCGGTGCCGCTTCGGTGGACTACCTGATGTACTCCGGCTATGCCTGTCTGGCTTACTTCTGGGCTGACATGGCGCGTCTGGCGGCCGAGAAGATTGCTGCCGGTGCTGAAGACGAGGCGTTCTACAAAGCCAAGCTGCAGACCGCAAACTTCTACTTCGCGCGTATTCTGCCGCGTACCCGTACGCACGTAGAAGCGATGCTGTCTGGCGCCAACAACCTGATGGACATGGCCGAAGAAGACTTCGCGCTGGGCTACTAAGCCTCAGTCCGTTTCCGGTCAAAAAAACCGCTGCCCTTGGGTGGCGGTTTTTTTATGGCCGCTCATTCGCGGCCATCCGGTGACGGTTAAGTGGCGTTTCGGACAAGGTTATGGTGGTAAAGAAAGCACGCGCTAGCCTGTGAGCACGGCAGTGCGCGCCTAAGGCAGCTAGCTAATGGCTGTGTATTCAGCATTCGCAAGGTGATTGTTGTGGTCAGGCGTGAGGCTTAGCGTAGTGAGCTGACCCACGTTCTAGATCATGGAGTAGCCGGCATGCCCGAATACAAAGCCCCCCAGCGCGATATGCAGTTTCTGATCAATGAGGTCTTCGACTTTCAAGCAGGCTACGCCGCGATGGGTGCCAGCGATGCCACCCCGGACATGGTCAGTGCCATCCTGGCCGAAGGTGCGAAATTCTGCGAGCAGGTGCTGGCGCCGCTGAATCGCTCTGGCGATGAAGAAGAATGCCAGATCAATGACGGTGTAGTGACCACGCCCAAGGGCTTCAAGGAGGCCTTTGCTCAATACGTCGAAGGCGGCTGGAATGGCCTGTCCGCTGACCCGGTTTACGGCGGCCAAGGCTTACCGTCCTCACTGGGGTTAATCGTCAGCGAGATGGTCGGCTCCAGTAACTTGTCCTGGGGCATGTACCCCGGCCTGACCCATGGCGCGATGTCGGCGATCCATGCCCACGGCAGCGAAGCACAGAAGCAGACCTACCTCAGCAAGCTCACCGCAGGCAACTGGACCGGCACCATGTGCCTCACCGAAGCCCACTGCGGCACCGATCTGGGCCTGATCAAGACCCGCGCCGTGCCCCGGGCCGACGGCAGCTATGCGGTCACCGGCAGCAAGATCTTTATCTCCGCTGGCGAGCACGACATGAGCGAGAACATCGTTCACTTGGTGCTGGCAAAACTGCCCGATGCGCCAGCCGGCACGCGTGGCATTTCGCTGTTTATCGTGCCCAAGTTTTTGCCGGATGCGCAGGGCGAAGCGGGCGCGCGCAATGGCGTCAGTTGTGGCTCGATTGAGCACAAAATGGGCATCAAGGCGTCAGCCACCTGCGTGATGAACTTCGACGGCGCCACCGGTTATCTGATCGGCGAGGCCAACAAGGGCCTCAACTGCATGTTCACCATGATGAATCACGCGCGCCTGGGTACCGGTATGCAAGGGCTGTGTCTGGGTGAAACCAGCTTCCAGGGGGCAATCAAGTACGCCAGTGAGCGGTTGCAGATGCGCGCACTCACCGGGCCTAAGGCGCCAGACAAAGCCGCCGATCCGATCATCGTGCACCCTGATGTGCGGCGCATGTTGCTGACCATGAAGGCGCTGAACGAAGGTAATCGTGCGCTGGCCTATTTCACTGCGCAGCTAATCGACCAGGCGCACAGCGGCGCCAGCGCCGAGCAACGTGAGGAGGCGGAAAACCTCTTGGCGTTCCTCACCCCAATCTGCAAAGCCTTTATGACCGAGACCGGCCTGGAGGTGACCAATCACGGTATGCAGGTGTTCGGCGGCCATGGTTTTATCCGCGAATGGGGCATGGAGCAGCTGGTGCGCGACTGCCGCATTGCCCTGATCTACGAAGGTACCAACGGTATCCAGGCCCTCGACCTGCTCGGGCGCAAGGTGCTCGGCAGCCAGGGTAAATTGCTGCGCGGGTTTACCAAGATCGTGCATAAGTTCTGCGAGGCCCAGGCCGAGCATCCGCAGCTCAAGGGCTATGTCACGCAACTGGCGACACTCAACCAGCAATGGGGCGCGCTGACCCAGAAGATCGGTATGGCCGCGATGAAGAACCCGGACGAAGTCGGTGCGGCGTCGATGGATTACCTGATGTACTCCGGCTACGTCATCCTGGGGTATTTCTGGCTGCGCATGGCGGAGGTAGCCGAGCAGCAGTTGGCGGCAGGCACGAGCGAGGCGGCGTTCTACCAGGCCAAGCTGGCCACTTGCGAGTTCTACTTCAAGCGCCTGTTGCCGCGTACGGCCATGCACCTAGCCGGTGTCGAGGCGGGCAGCGAATGCCTGATGCGCTTGCCGGCCGAGCACTTCGCGCTCTGACAGGCGGTACGTGTTGCTAAAAGCCCGCCGTTTGGCGGGTTTTTGCTATGTGTGGCCGGCTAAATACGGGGTGACTATTTGGTCATTACGTGACGCTATGTGTCTAAAAAGTTGTTCGGTTAGACTCCCTGCACATCTTTATACCTGCTGGTTCGTCCGAGGATTTGCCCCATGGCTGACTACAAAGCCCCCCTGCGTGATATGCGCTTCGTACTCAATGAAGTGTTTGAAGTTTCCAAGCTGTGGGCCCAATTGCCGGCCCTGGCGGAAGTGGTGGATGAAGACACCGCCGCAGCCATTCTCGAAGAGGCAGGTAAGGTCACGTCCGGTACTATCGCCCCACTCAATCGCAGTGGCGACGAAGAAGGTTGCTCCTGGGCAGACGGCGCGGTGAAAACCCCGGCTGGCTTCCCCGAGGCCTACCAGACCTACGCCGATGGCGGCTGGGTCGGCGTGGGTGGCGATCCGCTCTTTGGCGGCATGGGCATGCCCAAGGCGATCTCGGCCCAGGTCGAGGAAATGGTCAACTCGGCCAACCTCTCTTTCGGCCTGTACCCAATGCTGACGGCCGGTGCCTGCCTGTCGATCAACGCTCACGCCAGCGAAGAGCTGAAAGAAAAGTACCTGCCAAACATGTATTCCGGCCAGTGGGCAGGCTCCATGTGCCTGACCGAGCCGCATGCCGGCACCGATCTGGGCATCATCCGCACCAAGGCTGAACCTCAGGCTGACGGCAGCTTCAAGATTTCCGGTACCAAGATATTTATCACCGGCGGTGAGCACGACCTGACCGAGAACATCATCCACCTGGTACTGGCCAAGCTGCCGGACGCACCGGCTGGGCCGAAAGGCATCTCGCTGTTCCTGGTACCGAAGGTCATGGTCAACGCCGACGGTTCCCTGGGTGAGAAGAACTCGCTGTCCTGCGGTTCCATCGAGCACAAGATGGGCATCAAGGCCTCGGCCACCTGCGTGATGAACTTCGACGGAGCCACCGGCTGGATCGTCGATGCGCCGAACAAGGGCCTCGCCGCGATGTTCACCATGATGAACTACGAGCGCCTGGGCGTTGGCATCCAGGGTCTGTCTCTGGGCGAGCGCAGCTACCAGAACGCCGTGGAATACGCCCGCGACCGTATTCAGAGCCGTGCGCCGACTGGCCCGGTAGCCAAGGACAAAGCCGCCGACCCGATCATCGTGCACCCGGACGTACGTCGCATGCTGCTGACCATGAAAGCGCTGAACGAAGGCGGCCGTGCCTTCTCCAGCTACGTGGCCATGCAGCTGGACACCGCCAAGTTCAGCGAAGACGCCGCCACCCGCAAACGCGCGGAAGAGCTGGTGGCTTTGCTGACCCCGGTAGCCAAGGCCTTCCTCACCGATATGGCGCTGGAAACCACCACCCACGGCCAGCAGATCTTCGGCGGCCACGGTTATATCCGTGAGTGGGGCCAGGAGCAGCTGATCCGCGACTGCCGCATCACCCAGATCTACGAAGGCACCAACGGCATTCAGGCGCTCGATCTGGTCGGCCGTAAAGTGGTTGGCAGCGGCGGTGCGTTCTACAAGCACTTCGCCGAAGAGATCAAAGCCTTCACCGATTCCGCCGACAGCAGCCTGGCCGAGTTTATCGAGCCGCTGAAAGACGCCATCGCCAACCTGGAACTGATGACCGCCGATCTGCTGGAACGCGCCAAGGCCAACCCGAACGAAGTCGGCGCCGCCTCGGTCGAGTACCTGCAGGTGTTCGGTTATACCGCCTACGCCTACATGTGGGCCCTGATGGCACGCACCGCGCTGGCCAAGCAGGATCAGGACGAGTTCTACGTCAGCAAGCTGGGTACCGCGCGTTTCTACTTCGCTCGCCTGCTGCCGCGTATTTACTCGCTGACGGCGTCGGTTAAAGCCGGTAGCGAGTCGTTGTATCTACTGGATGCTGCGCAGTTCTAAGCGTTTTGGCATAACAAAAAAACCGGCCAGTGCGCCGGTTTTTTTGTGCCTGGGTGTAGCGCTTAATCGCTGCGCGCCGAGAGGCTGCGGATCAGTTGTTGATCTGCTGCTCGACCAGTTCGGGGTTGTCGATAAAGCGATTGCGTGTGCCCTGCAGGTCGGCAATCTTGTCGTTGCGTGCTATTTCGTCGGCGTCCGGTGGGTCCATCTGGTGCCACTGCTTGTACACCTGCACTTGGCCGACGATGGGCAGGCCGTACTCGACGTGCATATAGAAGATCGCCCGTGCGACGTTGCCCTTGGCGTCGTCACGTGGTTCTACCAGTTGGAAGCTGGTTTTCATGTCGCAGCCGATGTCATCGAATTTGCTTGGCACGCTGTCGTCCAGATCGCCGAACTGCGCGTTACGCCGCACCAGCTCGACGCGGGTCAGGGCCGGGTAGAGGTTGTGCAGGTCAGACGCCATATAGACGTAGCGCGGATTCATGATCGCGCACTGGCGGTTGGTGACACAGCGCAGGGCACTTTTCAGCTGCTTGCTGCTGTAAACCGGGCTGGCTTTGAACTGACCGCTTTCCCCGCTAAAGGCTTTGCCGCAATACAGCGAGGTACCGCCCTGGGCATAAAGCGGGTTCCAGAACAGTTGTACGGCGGCTTTGGGATCGGAAAGTTGGTTTTGCCCATTGGCGAATGCAAGCGGGCTGATACTGGCTGCCAGGCAGCCGATGACAAGAAGCAGTGAGCGCATAAGTGGCCCCAGTGACCGCCGTTGACGGGCTCTGTTGTTGTTTTGGTAAGACGCCTCGAGTCTAACAAGACCTGCGTCACAAAATAAAGCCGAGCAGGTGCTTGGTTGTGGCGATGTAAGCCATTGCTTACACCCTGTGCTGCGGATCGCCACTATGCCTGGCATCGGCCGATGGCTAATCTGTGCTCATGGACGTCGCGCAGGAAGCGCATTGAAAAAAACGGATACGTGGGATAGCTGCCAGGACGGCAAGCAGATCAAGGATGACAGCAAACAGTCTGCAAAAGCCCCGCAATCGCGGGGTTTTCTTTTTTGGCACTCGCCCAACCGTTACGTCTTCTCCTTTGCCCGATTGCTCCAGTCTGCTTGTGGTTCAGCTGCTTTGACCTTGCGCCTGCAGAGTGGCAAACCAGCTCAGCGTCTCCTCCCGCCGCGCTTGTGCGGCCTGGCATCTGCAGGCCTCGAAGAAGTCGCGCGGATAGTAGCGCCCACTCACCGCGATGGCGTGACATAAGTGGAGTTGTGGGGCGACGCAGTCCTGACCCACGTGCGGGGTGCGCGGGTGAGCATTTCCCCACGCGCTTTTCCGCTACCATCGGTCATTCCCCTGTATGCGATAAGGATTTCCCCCATGTCCATCTCCACGCTGATTTTCCTGGCCGTTATCGCCGCGCTGATTTTTTTCGTGATTGGTATCTACAACCAATTAGTGAAGCTGCGTAACCGCTTTCAGAATGCCTTTGCGCAGATCGAGGTGCAGCTCAAGCGCCGCTATGACTTGATCCCTAACCTAGTAGAAACCGCCAAGGGCTATATGGCCCATGAGCGGGAAACCCTGGAAGCGGTGATTGCCGCGCGCAATAACGCGGTAACCGGGCTCAAGGCCGCCGCAGCGCAGCCGGGCAATGCTCAGGGCATGGCACAACTGAGCGGCGCAGAAGGTCTGCTGAATAGTGCGCTGGGCCGCCTTAATGTGACGCTTGAGGCCTACCCGGACCTCAAGGCGTCGGCGAATATGCAGCAGCTCAGTGAAGAGTTGAGCAGCACCGAGAACAAGGTGGCCTTCGCTCGCCAGGCCTTCAACGACGCGGTGATGGCCTACAACAGCTATAAACAGTCATTCCCGCCGGTGTTACTGGCCGCCAGTTTCGGTCACGCGCAAGACGCCAGCCTGCTGGAGTTCGCCGACAGCGCCGCGATTCAAGACGCGCCAAAGGTGTCGTTCTGAACTAAGGGCGCACTGGGATGAATTTCTTCGAGCAGCAGGATCGCGCCCGGCGTCACAGCGGGCGTTTATTGATGTTGATGGTGCTGGCGGTTCTGAGCCTGATTACCCTGACCAGCCTGGCGCTGGGGGCAATCTGGCAGCTATTTGGCAATCATCAGAGCTCCCAGGGCCTGTTTGATGGCCCGGGTAGCCTACTGCCCAGTTGGCCATTGGTAGGCGGCGTAGCGCTGGCGGTTGTCGGTGTGGTGTTGCTGGGCAGCCTGTACAAGCAGCTGCAACTGAGCCGTGGCGGGCAGGCGATTGCCGAGCGTCTCGGTGGGCGCTTGATCAACCTGTCGCCACAGAACCTCGAAGAGCGCCGGCTACTCAATGTGGTCGAGGAAATGGCCCTGGCCTCGGGCACCGCGGTGCCGCCGGTGTATGTGCTCGATGATGCCGGGATCAACGCCTTTGCCGCCGGCCTGACGCAGCAGGATGCGGTGATTGGGATAACCCGAGGGGCGATCTGCCAGCTCAGCCGCGATGAATTACAGGGCGTAATTGCCCATGAATTCAGCCATATCTTCCACGGCGATATGCGCCTCAATACCCGCCTGGTGTCGGTGCTGCACGGCATTCTGCTGCTGGGGCTGATCGGTGGTTTTCTGCTGCGCAGCAGCGGTCGCGGTCGCGGTCGTCGCTCCAGTCGCGATAATTCGGTGGCGGTGGTGCTCGCCATCGGTGTCACGCTGTGGGTGTTGGGCTATGCCGGGACTTTTTTCGGCAACTTGATCAAAGCGGCGGTGAGCCGCCAGCACGAATTTCTCGCCGATGCTTCGGCGGTGCAGTACACCCGCAATCCGGAGAGCATCGCCGGGGCGTTGAAGAAAATCGGCGGCAACCTCTACGGCTCGCAACTGCAAGCCGGGCATGCTGCCGAGTTCAGCCATATGTACTTTGCCGCCGGCATCAGCCAGGCGTTGGAGGGCATGCTGGCCACTCATCCACCACTGGATCAGCGCATTCGCCGGATTACTCCCGGCTGGGATGGCCGTTACCCGCAGGTGCCTGCGCTCAGCGCTGCAGTGCCTGCCGCAGAGGGCAGTGATTCACCCGCCCGTGGGTCTGGTGCGAGTGCCTTTGTGCCGGGTTTAAGCTCAGCCTCGGCGAGTGAGGCAATTGGCGCCATTGGTGATCCGCAGGCGCCGCACCTTGTCGTTGCGCGTCGCTCACTGGCACAGCTGGATGAGGCCTTGAGTACGGCTGCGCACAGCTGCAATGGCGCAGAGGCGCTGCTCTACGGTCTATTGCTCGACTCGGCTGAGGCGCAATCGGCGCAGCAGTTGGCCCTGCTGCAGCCGCGTATCAGCGTCGAAGTGGCGACGCAGCTTGAATGCGTGCGCGCGCCGCTGCGTCAGTTACCCGCGGGTATGCGTTTACCCCTGTTGGACTTGGCCATGCCGGCGCTCAAGCAATTGGCTGTCGATCAGTTCGCCGCACTGAAAGCCAACCTGGCGCTGCTGATTCGCGCCGATGGCCGGGTTGCTCTACTGGAGTGGACCTTGCTGCGCATTGTCGAGCGCAATGTCGAAGGCGTTCGCGCACAAGCCAGCCGCTACGCGCTGCCGGAATTGGCCGCTGAAGTGCGCGTGGTGTTGTCACTGCTGGCCCGTGCGGGTGGCGTGGACGAGGCGGCCGCGCAACGCGCCTTCAACCAGGCGGGCAGCGAACTGCCGTTCAGTGTTGGCCAACTGCTAGCGGCCGATGCCAGTGGTTTGTCTGCGCTAGAACGTGCACTGCGGCGTTTAAGCCTGCTGCGGCCGTTGCAGAAACCGCAGTTGCTCAAGGCCATGGCGCGCTGCATCGAACATGACGGCCAGATCAATGCCGCTGAGGCCGAGTTGCTGCGCGCTGTGGCCGATATTCTTGATTGCCCGATGCCGCCCCTGCTCGCAGCGCGTGCCTGAGCGGCTGGCCTTGATGCTTCTTTGAGGTGTCTGCAGGAGCCGGTTTAACGCGAGGGTAAACGCTCGCACTGGCTATGTAGGTGGACGCCGAATGATAGGGGTAGGGCCATTGCCGCGCTGCATGCCTGATGCATCAGTGCCTGGTGTAGGGCGTGAGCGCGCTGATTGTTGTGCCTCGGCGAGCGAGCGCTGTTGCCAGCCTGGCTAATCGGTTAGGTTTTCAGGCAAAGTGCAGGTTACCAAGCATCTATGAAGTGGCAAGTTATGCCCTTTAAGTCGAGCGCCAACATGGACGGTGATAACAACGTTGCAGTCGACGACCTGCAGTATCTCGGCCGTCGTTCGCTAATTCGGATGATCTATGCCTGCACCGGGCTGACCCTCGGGGTGTTCTGCGCGTTGCAGTTTATGGCCGGCAATTACCTGTTTGCGAGCATTGAGCTGATCTTCTGCGTGGCGCTGTTGTGGGGTGTATGGGGCATTGTCAGGGCACGCAACCTGTTGCCTTGGATCTACCTCTACCTGCTGCCGACCTTCAGTTTTATGCTGTACATCATCGTTATTCCCAATGCCTCCAAGACCGCATTTGTCTGGGTCTACATCATTCCCGTCATGTCCTACCTGCTGCTCGGGCGTAAGCGCGGCAGTATGCTGGCGCTGCCCTTTGTGCTCGCCGCCTGCCTGCTCTACCTCAATACCTATCCCGTGCGTCTAGATGCTGAGGGGTTGATCGACCTGGGTAATGCGCTGTTGTGTGGTGTGTTGCTCATGGTTTTTGTGCACCTCTACGAAGCCCGCCGTGCCTTTGCTTATAAACAGTTGCAGCTCATGGCGCGTACTGACGCCCTGACGGGCGTGGCTAATCGGGGCAGTTTTCAGCAGAGCCTGGAGCAGAGCGTACGAGAGGCTCAGCGCAGCCAGGCCAAGTTGGTGCTGGTGATCCTGGATGTTGACCACTTCAAACGGGTCAACGATCAATACGGTCACGCTGCCGGCGACCAGGCCCTGCAGCATATCTGCAACAGCCTCAGCCAGCGCCTACGCAACACCGACACCCTAGGCCGCCTGGGCGGTGAGGAATTTGGCTTATTGCTGCGCAATACCGGACACAGTGCGGCCGAACCCTTAGTGGAAATGCTGCGCGAACAAATCGCCAGTAAGCCGCTGACTTACGGCGACAAGCAGATCGTGCTGACAGTGACCTTTGGCATGGCCGAATGGCCCAGCGACGGCCAAACTGCCGAGCAGCTTTACCACTGTGCCGACCAGCGCCTGTATCGCGGTAAGGCACAGGGCCGTAACCAGTTGGTCGGCCGCGCAATGCCTAGCGTTCGCCTCAGCGAGTTCTAAGCTGGGCCTGCAATCGTGCAGGGCGCCCACAGCGGCGACTACACTCACTCGGTAACCCCCAGCGCCGCGCTGAAAACTCAGTGCGCCAAGGCGCGGTTCACGAATCAATAGGTCAATCAGGGATTCTTCATGACCATTCTTTCGTCCTTTGCCAAACAGGTCGCCAAACTCTGGTATTCGCCTGATCTGCTCTTGATCGGTCAGCGCCGTGAGCGGCGTATGCGCATGCTCGCCAGTCTGGTGCTGGTGCTTGTCGGTAGTTTATGGGGCGTCTTTTTCACCCTGCAGGGGGGCTGGGGCATCGTCTTGATGGACCTGCTGCTGATCCTTTGTGGGCTGGGTGTATTTATCCTGACCCTGCGCAATCAAGTGCGCCTGGCCAACCTGCTGCTGTTTGGCGTGATTATCCTGGTGATTGTCGGCATGACCCTGCTGCTGGACCCCAACACCACAGCGGCGCCACGGGCCACGCATCTTTACCTGCTGCCCATTGCGGTAGCCGCGCTGATGGCGTTCCGGGATGAGCCGATGTGGTTGCGCTACGGCGTTGCGTTGCTGTGTCTCGGGCTATTCACCGCGCTGGCCTCATCACCCTGGGCCCCATCAAGCGCCTACAACCTACCGGATGAGGTGCGCGTGACCGGCTCTTGGGTGCAGAGCATCGTGGCCATGCTGATGTTGTTTGTGCTGCTACATATTCTGCAGAGCGATGCCGTCGAGCGCTCAATACTTGACCGCGATTTGCACGTGGCGCTGTGTGAGCAGCAATTCGTGCTGCATTACCAGCCTCAGCTCAACCGTACGGGCCAGGTCATCGGTGCCGAAGTGTTGATCCGCTGGCAGCACCCGCAGCGTGGGCTCGTAGCCCCGGCCGAGTTTATTGGTCATGCCGAGCAAACCGGGATGATTATCCCGATTGGCCAGTGGGTGCTTGAGCAAGCCGTCAGGCAACTGCGCTGCTGGAAGAACGAGCCGCTATTCGCAGGCATCGGCCTCGCGGTCAATATCAGCCAAAAGCAGTTCCGTCAGCCCAGCTTTGTGGCGGACACCCTCATGCTGCTCGACGAGCACGGCATTGATGCGCGGCGTCTCGACCTGGAGTTAACCGAGACCCTGATCGTGCAAGACCTCGAAGACCTGCAGCACAAAATGAGCGCCCTGGCCGAACGTGGCGTGCGCTTCTCGCTGGACGACTTCGGCACCGGGTTTTCCTCCCTCAGCCACCTCAAACGCCTGCCCCTCGACACCCTGAAAATAGACCGCTCATTTATCTGCGACGTACTCACCGACAGCAGCAGCGAAGCCATCGTGCGTACGGTTATCGGCTTGGGGCAAAGCCTGGGCATGACGGTGATCGCCGAAGGCGTAGAGAACGAAGAACAGCAGCAGTTCTTACTCAGCAACGGCTGCACGCAGTTCCAAGGCTACCTGTTCAGCAAACCGCTGCCGCTGCAGGCGTTCCAAGCCTATGTAGCGCAGCAGAACAGCTGAGCTGGAACCCAACTCGCGTTTATGGGCAAAAAGGCAAAAGCCGCGCAATGCGCGGCTTTTTGTTTGCTGGTTACACACGGAATTGAACCGTGTGCTAAAGGATAATGAGTTGCCTGGAAACGCTGTAAACCCAGTGAAATCGTGCGTAGCTAAGTGCAGGTACAGTGAGCTGAAAGTATTGTGGTTACTGGGCGATAGCGTATTTAGGCGTAATTAGCAAAAACTCACGTGTGTATCTGTGCTGTACCTTTTTTGCGTATAAATGCGGGAAAGGTACAGCGGGGATTGAGGTGTGGGTGCGGCCATAGATTGGTCGTTGCTTATACTTAGTGGGATCAACCGGACGAAGGAAGAAAATAAATCTGTCCACTTTTTATCTGGTGAGCAGCTTCGGCAGTTTCGCCTCAATCGCGGGTTGAATAATTTAGTATGGACGTGATGATATCGGTGCGACACGACGTTGAAAGGTGCCGACCCTACGTCGTTTTTGCTTTATCTCTCCAGTCTTGTATGTAGAGCAACTGATTGCGGTGCAATTGCAGAACTTTGTGGGCCTGCAGAGTTTCTTGAGCTTTTTTGCTGAACTTCTTAGCTTCATCAAAAGCGAGGAATATCTGTTTTTGCTTAACCGAACCTAGGATTCGAATAATGTTTTCGGTCGCTGCGACTTCAATATTTTTGTAAATCATGGAGTCATGAATTACAAAGGGGAGGCGAGTAAGCGAGAGTATCGCTAGATCGAAGCCTACAAGGCCCGCGTATGACTTGCCTGTTCCAGTATCTAGAGGGGAGGTAAAGTTGTAGGCGTTTGCACTCTTTATGCGAAGCTGTGACGGGTTTCGCTCCGGCCCATACACTACTTTATTGAAGTGTCTCAACTTGTGATTAATTGAGTTTTCGATGTCTATAAATATTTGGTCATAAATAGCATCAAGGCGTGTTTTGGAGGCTGCTTCGCCCTCTTCAATGGAGAGTTTTTGGTCATGGAAACGGTTCTCATCTCTGGCCTTGTCGGTCGCCTCTTTGATTTCAAAGACCTTGGAGAATAAGTCTGTAGGTGTTCCTTTTGCATTGAGTGCTAGTTTTATTTTATGGTCGAGTGAAGCTATATTTGCGGTAAGCTCGATATCTCTAGTGGTTAGGTTTTCAAGTTCGGTTTTTAATTCTCTGCTTACATATTTTCCAATTTTCTCGTGGAGTTTTTCTACTTCTTGCAACCGTTCGAGATTCGCAGATGGGAAAAATTCAGCTACGAGTGCAATGTTTGCTGTGAGTCGAGGAGAAACCCCGGAAATGTCTCGTTGAAGTTTTTCCCTTCTCGTAGAAACTAGGTTCTTCTGTTGGATTAACTCGTTTTTGCCTTGTTGAATCTCGCGCAACTTATCGTCAAATAGAGCTTCGTATGCTGAGATTGCACCCGCAAAATTATCCTTGAGGTCACTAATAGCTTGCGAGTTACTCGTGATCAACTGCTGGTTAGTTTTGTACTGTGTCTTCGTAATCCGTGGAATGATTTCCGCAGTCATTGATTTTCTAATTATATCTTTCTTTTCCTTCAATGACTGCAAAACTGCACGCTCGGTAGATACATCATTGGTGCGTTCAAATAGGTCAAGAAGTCTGGAAATTGCGACGCTAAGCTTTTCCTTAGGGGCACCCGCCAGTGGAGAGTCAGGATCGTATTCGCCCTTATTCCAAATCCTGGAAAAAGGGCTTACTAAAGAGCGAAATTTACTATCGAGTGAGCTTAATTCATATAGGTTCTTTAGAGATTCCTTGTATGCCTCCAAGGGTATCTCGTCGAACTTAATGTGGTTGGGGCTGCATATTTCGACGACATCAGGGTGCTCTGTCGATCTATTTATATAAAGCGGCTTGCCGGAAAATTCAAACGTGATGTTGTATGTGTGATTTCCAAGTGTCTTGATTACACCTGCATTGTCCATCAGTAGACTCCGTCCCCCCATGGCGAAGTCGATCACTAGGAGTGCCGAAGATTTACCAATAGAGTTTTTTCGCCTCATCATCACCAAGCACAACGTTCAGGCCAGCTTGGAAGTCTATTTTTTCTTGATTGAATAGACTGCATTTAATTTGTTTAAGCATATTCAATCACTCCTGTGTCTTCCTGGATGTCTAGGTAACCTAGGAAAAATAAAACGTCCATTGCTGCGAGGAATTCAGACGCGTCCAGAAAATGTTCTTTGGTCTTCTCTAGGGCATGTGCCACTGTTTCACCAGATTGCTTTTTTGCCAAAATTACATGCATCTTGAATATAGTGGACTCTTCAAGCTTTGTGAATTTACTTGGTACTAGCATCGAATACCTCGCAGTTTTGCACAAAAAATGAAGTAATGATTTTTGATGCCTCTATTGATTTCCCGCTCTTGGTGCTTATCCATTGTGCGATGTAGTTGAAGATAGCATCCTTGCTCGCTGGGTACTGGCTGTGCATATCCCAGAAATATGTGTTCACTTGATTTAGTAGAATTTTTACAGCCGCTTGGTCTCGGTGCTCTAGTAGCCGTAATTCGTCCCGGATAGTGAAAAAATAATCGACTACATCATTTCGGATGTTTCTTCTGAGTAAGGGGCTGGCACCGGTTTTTAGCTTGTCATTCAGTGTTGATGCATTGAGCTTTAGATCAAAGCTGTTGATGTTTTCATCATCAAGGTTACAAATGGTCTCAATGAGTTCTTTGATTTCTTCTCGAAGGCTGTGTTCTGAGATTGATTTACGTGCTTTGGCATCTCGGATATATCCGTCTTTTATACTTCGCAATCTATCATATTCTTCAATCTTGAAGTCTTTGTCGTATTTTCTATGGCAGGTTGGGCACAAGCAGATCACATTGGCGAGTCCGTTGATATCTACTGGGGGCTATGATTTACGAGTGCTAGTATCTGAGCGGGAGTTGGGTTCAAGGGGTAAATATGGGCTACCTCGTATCCTTTCTTCGGGCTCTTGGAACCTGGTTTTGTATAAATTATTTCGCAAGTGCAAAGCGGACAGATTCCCCCCGTCTCGGCATAAAGCATACTGTGCTCTTCGGGATGATAAGTTGTCCTTGCATTGGCCATATTCAACCTTTCAAATCTAGAAGAAAAAGGAGGCAGATTTATTCTCTACCTTGGGAGTCCTTGACCGTTTCATTTCTCCGCCGCTCAAATATTCTGCATCGTTCGGCACTTAGGGAAAGTCGAGCATCCCCAAAACTGCTGCCCCGCTTTCGCCCCTGATTTAACGGTACGGATCAGCAGTGCGCTGCCGCATTTCGGGCATTGCCGCTCGGCTGTCGGATCACTGCGGCGCTTGAGGTTTTGCACGTGCTCGCGCTGGGTGGCGAGCGTCGGCGCGCGGCGGCCGGTTTGCAGGGCGTGCAGCATGGCGTCGATTTCAGCTGCGCTAAACACCGCCTGCTGGAATGACTGGATATAGCGGATAAAGCCGATGCCCTGGGTCACGTTGGCCGGCACTTCGGTTTTGAAGGTGCTGCCGCCAACGAAGGTGATCACCGAGTGCAGGTGCTCGGGGTTCACGCCAAGGGTGGCTTCCAGGGCTTTGAGGTGCTTGTAGTTCTGCCGCAGGGGGTTCTGGAATTTGAAGGTGTGTTTGTAGAGCTTCTGCGTCCACTGCGCCTGCTTCTCGCTGCCGAAGATCCAGCCGCTCATGTTCTTCGTTTCCAGCACGAAGATGCCGTAAGGCGAGAGGAATACGTGGTCAATCTGCGTGGTGCCGTCTGGCGTGTTCAGGGTGACATTGTGCAGACGGCGGTAGGTCTGTTTATCCAGCTGCCAATGGGCGAACAGCCTTACTAGGAGTTCGCCAATATAGCCCTTGGCCCAAGGCGACTTGAGCAGGCCGATCAATAGTACGCCTGGGATAAACCAGGCCAGCATGCCCCAGACTTGGGCGATGACGGGTGTGAAGTCCATTTCTTCGCGTTCTAAAATCCTGAGTTAACCGGATAGTACCGAAATTTGGCGTAATGGCACGATAGTATTGCAGCCGTAGTCGCGGGCCTGCGCCGTTGTGACGTTTAGGCGGGAGCATTGCCTGCGCTATTTACCGGTTAGCGACTACTGCGCTCACCTCTCGGCAGGCGGCGATGCAGCCCTTTCGCCACAAGGTCGCTTAGGTGGCGAGTAGCCGTTGCTTTAGAGGCCTTGGCTGCTGCCTGGTATTGAGCGGCGCTGATGCCGGTCTCAACGCCACGCTCACTGCCATCGAGTAGGCGGCTGAGCACTCGGTTCGGCTTGCCGGCTGAAGTGCGAGCAGTTGGGCTGCAGCCAGAGCCAGGGGCATTCACGGGTTTGCTAATCGGTGAGCCGATTAGCGAGGCTATTCGGCTCACGGTCTAATCGCGTTCATTTGGCTGGTTGTGCCCTGAGGCTTGTCGTTGCCGAAGGCCGCAGGCATCTCTATTTTTGTTATTAGCCGCCATCCAAACTGACGCCTTCGTACAAAACTGCCTCACTCCAGGCCATTCGGTTGGCGCTACCGCGAAGGCACCGGTATAATCCGCCCGCCTCTGAGGGCCCATAGCTCAGTTGGTTAGAGCAGAGGACTCATAATCCTTTGGTCCACGGTTCGAGTCCGTGTGGGCCCACCACCTTTAAAGCCGCGCATTGCGCGGCTTTTTCATGTCTGCGAGAAAAACAGCTTTACCAGTCCTATAGTCCAAAGGTACAAATTCAGTACAGTGCCGGTACAGCGGTACGCTTTTGGAGTAGAAAAAATGGCCACCATCGTCAAAACGGATGCCGGCACTTGGAAGGCTCTGGTGCGCAAAACCGGCTGGCCGACTAACACCAAAACCTTCCGCACCAAGCGCGATGCCGAAGACTGGGCGCGCCGCACCGAAGACGAAATGGTCAGGGGCGTGTACATCCAACGCAGCGGCTCCGAGCGTATGACTTTGGAAATGGCGTTGAAACGCTACCTCAGCGAAATCAGCCCCACCAAGAAACCGACCACCCAGCGCGCCGAAGCCACCAAAGCCCAACAGCTGATCAGCCACCTTGGCAAATACTCCATGGCCGCGCTCTCCGCTGAAATCATCGCCAGCTACCGCGATACGCGCCTGGCCTCGATCACCAATCGCGGCAAGCCCACTAGCAACAACACCGTGCGTCTGGAGCTTGCCCTACTTAGCCACCTGTTCACTGTAGCGATTCAGGAATGGGGGCTAGGCCTCAGCTTCAACCCAGTGCTAAACATCCGCAAACCCAGCCCCGGCGAGGGCCGCGACCGACGCTTGTCCGCAGAAGAAGAGCGCCGCCTGCTGACAGCCGTAAACAATCACAGCAACCCCATGCTCGGCTGGATCGTCCGCATTGCCCTGGAAACCGGCATGCGCTCGTCTGAGATCACATCCCTACGCAGACAACAGGTCGACATGAAAAAGCGCGTGGTGCGCCTCTCAGACACCAAGAACGACAGCGCACGCACTGTTCCGCTCAGCAAATGGGCCACAGAGACATTCCAGGCGGCGCTGAACAACCCGATCCGCCCGATTGACTGTGACCTAGTGTTCTTTGGCGAGCCGGGCAAAAGCGGCAAGCGCGGCCCCTACGCCTTCACTAAGACCTGGGGTTTGCTGAAAACCAAGCTAGGCATGCCCGACCTGCGCTTCCACGATCTTCGACATGAGGCTGTGAGCCGGCTGGTCGAGGGCGGCCTATCCGACCAGGAGGTATCCGCGATCAGCGGGCACAAGTCGATGCAGATGCTGAAGCGCTACACGCACCTGAGGGCTGAGGATCTAGTTAGTAAATTGGACAAACTGGACACTAGACAATCCTGAGTCATCACCAGCCTTTAATAGCTCCAGTCACTTCTTCCGACTGAAAATTCGCCGGGACAAAAGCGGCTTCCACTTGAAAATACTCCAGGGCTAACTGCTGCCAATCAGACGAGCCAGCCCATCTACCGTTCCTTTGTTAAGCCTCACTGCTTTTGCGATGGCTGCGATTGGCAGTCCACACCTCAATCCATCTCGAATTTCGTCCAAAACTCGCGCAGACACATCCGCTTCGCCTGTTATCTGATTAAGGCGGTTGCCCGCGAAATGATTATTTAGCAGCTCCTCTAGGCTCTTTTTGGCCCTGGATATGGCCTGACGCGAAACACCCAGGCGCCTTGCCATTTCAGACTGACTGAGCCCCTCATCACGCATAAGCCAGACTTTCTCACGCAGCCCCATTACCTTGCCGCGGCTTGGAGCAATTGCATGCAGGCCTGAATGCACTTGGTCATAGGCCGCCTTACGCACCTCCTGGATATCAGCTGCATCAGGAGGGCTAAAGTTGACCGCGAACTCTGACCTGGCCATGCCCATAAGCACCTTGAGTTGATGCTGAAACGCAGACTTGTAGCGTAGATCGGCATGGTACTTAGATGAGCCCGGCTTATGGATAGAGCAATAACGATCACTTAGATTCCCAGCAAAAAATCGCTCAATCTTGAACCGTTCAACTAATTGATTGATCTCTGCAGCCTCTAAGCTCGGGATCTTCGTAATTTTCAGGGGAAAGTGCCGATCTACCTTCGGCATACAAGCCTGCACCCACATTATGTCCTTTCCATCTTCATCAACAATACTAGTGCCAAGCACTGCTCTAACCGCATCTCGCTGTTTAGCATCGATCTCCTCCAGCTTTTTAGATCTGATGCTCTCTCGCCAACAAAGCTCACAGTGCGCCGTGCCCTGCGAACGAGTACGGCTATCTATTAGTGCATCTAAATCCCAGAGCGCCTTCGTAAGTTTCGGCCTAAAACCCCTGAAGAGTCGGAACAGTTCACGCACCGACTCAAGAGTGCCTAATAGAGCATCAAGCTTAGGAAGCAAAACTTCCGCAGGACGAAGCAAACTGCGTAAGACAAACCTCAGATTTGAATCCCAGTAGTCAAGGTTCAGAAGTTGCCAGTCGATCTCGGTCATATTTTCTGGCTTCACGTCCACTAAACAACTCTGCGTAATCTTTCCATTTAGGTAGGTATCAACACTCTGCCCGGGAATAATGGGAGGGGGCATATAGATCGGGGGGCGATGTGTCATTTCCGACAGCGGAATACCCGCCAGCAACATCGTTGTCAGCTTGCTGTTATAGCGCCTGATACAGTCCTCAAAGACTCCATCTAAGTGTTCACGAACTAAAGGCCAGATTGGGTAGCGTCTAGATGTCAGGCTGGAGGATACTGAAATACCCGAAATAACTGCCTTAAGACCCAAGTCGAAATCAGTCGGGCAGCGGGGATCGCTGGCGAAGCAAGTCAGACGGTGGCGAAGGTAATCGGCGTGCTTCATGTCAACCTAAACGTTAAAAATACTCTTCTTAATCTAAACGTAGTTATTCGTATTGTTCCACCTACATTACTCAATGTAGGTACAAGAACATGACAACCGAAGAACTAATCCTGACCAGCAATGGCGGCTCTCCTCTCCTTTCACTGTCGCAGGTAGCAGAAATCCTTCATCGCAGCCCTGAAGGGCTGCGCATCACCCTGTCAGGCGATAATGAAATCGCCCGAAGTCTAAAACCATGCAGGATCAAGATCGGTCGCCGCGTTTACTTCCGCGTCGCCGGCATCGCACGCTTTATTGACGAAGCTTAAGAGCTGCCCGTGTCGACCTTGGCCGCACTGACACGACTGGAAGAATCGTTTTCCAATCGCACGGTCAAACGACCAGTAGAACAAAGCAATGCCCAACAGCTTGAGATCCAGCTGACTACATGGCCAGATGGCGTGAGGGGCGTGCCCAATATCACGTTACGCTCAGCGATCTTTAGCTCCAGCCGATCCAGTTGCCACACGTATTTGCAACGCGCCGAAATTTATAGCCAACGCCCGACACAGATTCGATATACCGGGCCGCGATTGGATCAGGGCGACCTGGATGTTTGGATCGCGCTACTGCATATCGCGCGTCGAAAAATGTTGGGGAAATCCTTCAAGACCAGTGCCTACGAGCTTCTGAAACAACAAGGCAAGACCGACGCCGGCAACAACAGGAAAACGCTCTACAAGCGGCTTTTTCGCCTCGCCGCAGCCACACTTGAGATAAGCGCAACACGATATTCCTACACCGGAGGTCTGGTTGACTCGATCTACAGGGACGAGATTACGCACGAGCTGGTCATCTCCCTTAACCCCGAGCTAAGCAAGCTGTTTGGGCCAAACGAATTCACCCTCGTTGACTGGTCTATTCGTCGAAGCCTGAACTCCAAGCCGCTTGCACAGTGGCTGCACGGATTTCTATCTAGCCACGCCGAACCGATCCCTATGTCAGTAGACACAATCATGCTGATGGCAGGCAGCCTTGATACTTCAGCATCCAGTCGGGAACAAAACCTGCGCAGAGCACTGGCCGCCTTGCAGCTCGCCAGCAACCTACATGAGCAACCATTCAGCTACGAGATCTGTGGCGGCCACTTGCACATCAAGAGAAAACCAAGCAGCAGCCAATCCCGGCACTTGGGCAGGAAGCAATCCAAAGCCAAGTGGAACGGAAAATAGATACCGTACCGTTGGCTACAAAGTACCGTACCGTTGGCTAGGCAGTACCGTACTGTCGGCTAGGAATTACCGTACTGTTGGCTAGAAAATACCGTACTGTTGGCTAAGTTATCCACAGGCTGAATCCGCTGCAGCCCTCGCCGCTTCTGGCCTCCAGATCGAGAACGCAACGCCTTAATCTTATTAATCATTTTAATCTAACGGCCGAAAGATCAGCGATATGCGCCTCAGCCAAAAGCGAGCCCAGCAGAGAGGCTGCAATAACGACCTACACACTGGACGCCAGCATCGCCGCCACTGTTTGCCGTTCTATGTTGGCTCCGCCATAACACGGGTGCCTTAGGGGTCTGGAATGGCGAGGGCTACGGCTGGACGACCAAGCTCAGAGACGCCACATACGAACGCCCTGGAGTACTGAACGTCGATGCTTTGGAGAGCGCTTACAGGGCAGAAGGTGGTAATGACCAAGCAGGTGCCCGCACTTGGGTAGCCACTGTGCAGCCGAAAAACCAAGGAATTGAGCCAATGAACCCCGTGCTAGCCAAAATACCCACCTCAGAACGCCCAGAAACGCCCTGCACAAGCTGCCAGCAAGGAATCTGGTACAGAGGTGGCGGGCAGCCCCCTGAAGGCGTCCTGGCAGCCTTCTGCAGCGCCCTAGGTCGACGGGTATATAACAGCCATGACGATGACCGAACGGTGCAGACGTGTTCTGCCTATGAGCCGGACGACAAATAGCTCAGCACAGGTGATCTGCAGCCCCCCACAGCGGGAATCCTCCCCCCCTTTAGCCATGCACTCGCCCCTGATAAGAGGCGGCTATCAGTGCAGTGACTGCGAAGCAGGCGCGGTGCTGGTGGACGCCAAACAAGATAAGCGCGTTTGTGGTGCCCAAACGCTCATCCAGACGTCGCGAACTCCGAATCGCTGCACGTCCTACGGATACCAAGCCTATGCGTTGGCACAGCGCAAGAGCTGCTTCGCGCCCTCATGCCACTGCATTCGACCTGTGCGTTTCACTTGCGGGCAAATCAGTAGGGGGCGACCTCACTTGCTGTGGGCATCAGCCCATATCCCAAATCATTATGCCTAGCTCAGCATCGGGCGGGCATCGGTCGAATCGCTCCTGGAGCATTTCGGGCGTGAAGTGGATCGAGTATCTGGGTTTTCTATTCGCTGGCAGGATAGGCAGCAGGTCACGCGCCAGCCCCCTGTAAAGGCTCGGGAAATAGTCAGAGCGCGTCTGCGTGAGTTTTCCGGCCTTCATCAGGTCGTCTAACGCGTCGACCCAACGGTGCAGGGAGCCTTCCCACGAAGCCAGGATATTTTCCACGTTGCGCTCTTCTTCGTCCGGATTCCGGTAGACAGTGATCCAAAAACTCATTCAACCCTCCACTTGGGGAACCTGCTGCCGCAATGGCGCTGACAGATGGCCGTATTGACGCACTTCGTTAAGCAAGTTGGAGAAGTAGCGCTTGCTCATTCTCATGCCGTCCTGCTCAAACGCTACGAGGATTTCTTCTTGCTGCACACCTGCTGCTACCAGCTCCAGAATCTGCTTTAGATTCCGTTGGAAATAGTCGCGCTTGTAACCGAAATACTTGCCTGTTTCCAGTTGTGCCCGATGCTTTTCTAGTAATGCCCGAAGGTGGGGATTTGTCATGGCCTAACCCTGATTACTTTTTACATATCAGACATACATTAGCACCACAAAAGAACAGAAAAGACATACATCTGCATATTAAAGCCACACATAAGTCACACATAAGCCCTACATAAGCTTCCATAAGCCCTACATAAGCCCCACAAGAGTCACACAAATGCACAAAGAAGGAACAAGAGCCTTTTTATCAATAGGCACGTCATGGAATGTATACATTCCCGCGCCAAAGGAGATCCTTTGAAACCCTGAAAAGACGCCTCTACGAGTCGACCAGCCAGCGGGGGCGTACAGTTCCAGCAAGCATCGAGAGGCAAAAATGAGCACCCAACTTGCTCCTCGTCTTCAGCCACAGACAAACCCAGCAACACCGCATGACGGCCAGCCACGCCGATGACTGCGACCATAAAAGGAGTTCGCGAATGCCGATGCACAACCCGCCCCACCCTGGCGAAGCGTTACGCGAAGACGTGCTGCCGGCCTTGGGTATGACCGAAGCAGAATTCGCTAAACACCTCGGATATCCTGTCGAGCGACTTGCTGCCGCACTGAACGGCTGCAACCCGATCAGCACCGGTCTTGCTCAATGCCTGGAGCAGGCCGGACTGGGCATGGCCAGTATCTGGCTGGCAGAACAGGCCGCTTACGATCTGTGGCACAAGCAACAGTAGAGTCTCCCCCCTACACAAACCGCTGCAGCCCCATTTTCGCGTCGCGACAATCTTTGGTTATGCCCATATTTTCGCCACGCGAAAAAACACATTGCGACAAAAAGCACCACGACCAGCACCGTTGGAACAAGGAAAGAACGCGACCCAATGCCTGCCGAAGAGTTATGGACCAAGCTCCCAAACGCCTAGGTCTCTGGCTTTTTCGCATTACGGAAGCGCCTTCCTTTATCATCCCGAACATCGTGTACGGGGTGAGTCCTTGGCTACTGGCTCAGGGCGCTTAGCTGTCGCATGCCAGTGGCATCCTGGATAAACCAATACGGCTGAGCAGAACTGGGCAATCGACGCTGACGAACGCCGATAGAGCAGCATGTAGCCATCACCCAAAATTTTAGCGGCTAAAATCGCCGCCTCGCGCATCAGCGATCTGGACAGTGGTAAACCATGAATGCAGTAGAAATTGAGTCCGCTATTTCTGACCTGGCGCTAGAGCCATTTGACGCGGCGGAGTTTCCGTTCACCTTCCTAGCCGCATTTGGCAACAAGGAAACCGCGCTCAAGCGTCTGCGCGCCGGCAACAACAACACCTCGGACGTACCGGGCGGCGTACTACTGCGCAGCAATATTCATATCGCCACCTGCGAGCCCGGCACAGTAGGCGACACGCTTAAGGCGTTGCGTGCCAGCCCGGCCACCACAAAAGCCAAAGCCAAGTTCATCCTTGCCACTGATGGGCAAACATTGGAGGCGGAAGAGCTGGTCACGGGTGAAACCATCACCTGCGACTACCCGGATCTCCCCAACCATTTCGGTTTCCTGCTGCCGTTGGCCGGCATCTCCACCATCAAGGAGATCAAGGACAACCCCATCGACGTGCGCGCCACCAGCCGCCTGAACAAGTTATACGTCGAACTGCTGAACGAAAACCCAGACTGGGCCAAGGCAGAACGCCGTCATGACATGAACCACTTTATGTCTCGGCTAGTGTTCTGTTTTTTTGCTGAAGACACCGACATCTTCACTGGCGATGGGCTGTTTACCACAACAGTTGAGCATTACAGCGAGCGCGACGGCTCAAACACTGACCAGGTGCTGTCGGAAATTTTCCGCGCCATGAACATCAAATTGGCCGAACGCGCCAGTGCAGAACCGCGCCTGCCTGGCTGGGCCAACAAATTCCCGTATGTGAATGGCGGTTTGTTCTCTGGCAGCACCGAGGTGCCGCGCTTTACCCGCATGGCGCGTACTTACCTGCTGCACGCCGGCAATCTGAACTGGCAAAAAATCAATCCGGACATCTTCGGCAGCATGATCCAAGCCGTGGCCGATGATGAAGAGCGCGGCGCCCTGGGCATGCATTACACCAGCGTGCCCAACATTCTTAAGGTGCTGAATCCACTTTTTCTGGATGACCTGCGTGCGCAACTGGAGGCGGCTGGAGACAATAGGGCCAAGCTGCTGAACCTACGCAAGCGTATGGCACATATTCGCGTGTTCGATCCCGCCTGCGGCTCCGGCAACTTCTTGGTTATCGCGTACAAGCAAATGCGCGAGATTGAGGCGGAAATCAATCGTCGCCGGGGCGAGGCTCACAATAAATCGGAAATCCCGCTGACCAATTTTCGTGGTATCGAGCTGCGCGACTTCCCGGCAGAGATTGCCCGCCTGGCGCTTATCATCGCCGAATTTCAATGTGACGTGCTTTATCGCGGACAGCAGGATGCTTTGGCTGAGTTTTTACCATTGGATGCGCAGAACTGGATTATTTGCGGCAATGCGCTGCGGCTAGATTGGTTGAGCATCTGCCCGCCAACCGGGACAGGAGTGAAGGTACTGGCTGATGATTTATTCGGCACACCGCTCAATCAGTCAGAAATCGACTTTGAGAACGAAGGTGGCGAGACCTATATCTGTGGGAACCCACCTTACGTAGGCGACAAATTCCAGAATAATGAGCAGAAAGCTGACTTAAAAAGCGTACTAGCTGGAAGCAGCAGCCATAAAGCGATGGACTATATTGCGGGGTGGCTTTGGAAGGCATCCGAATATATTGCTCACGAAGGATCATTTGCTTTTGTCTCAACTAATTCAATTTGCCAAGGCGTCCAAGTACCTATTATCTGGCCGCCAATATTCTCAAGAGGGCAAGAGATTTTCTTTGCGCACAAGGACTTCTACTGGTCGAACAATGCAACTCATAACGCAAATGTTATTTGCATAGTTGTTGGTGTCTCAAAGAAAAGCAATAAACCGAAGCACATTTATGACGACAGCCAGTGCCAAACAGTCAAAGGAATAAACGCCTATTTGGTGGGCGGCCCAAATATAATCATCAATAAAAGTCCATCCCCCATTTCGACACTACCTCCAATGGTCGCAGGCAACATTCCGCGCGACAAAGGCAATTTCATGCTTACAAATGAAGAGAAGGATGCTCTTCTAAAAGCCCATCCAGAAGCCTCGGTACTTGTAAGAAAAGTTATGGGATCAATGGAGTTTATCAACGGAATTGAGAGATCATGCCTTTGGATTGAGGATAATCACGCCAAGCTCGCCCATTCAATACCCTTTGTTGAAAGGCGTCTTGACGCAATTGTTGATTATCGCAAGTCTGGCAGTGAACGCGGAAAGCTCGGCATTGATACGCCTCACAGATTCGAGCGCACTATCACTGGCCAGAAGACTCAGATAATTGTGCCGCGAGTATCCTCTGAAAGGCGAAACTACATACCTGTCGGCCTATTGAAAAGTGACATTGTCATTTCGGATGCCGCCCAAGCTATTTACGATGCGCCGCTGTATGTACTCTCAGTAATTTGCTCACGACTGCATCTATCGTGGGTTGCCCTAACCGCTGGAAGAATGAAATCCGACTTCCGTTATTCATCTGGTGTTTGCTACAACAGCTTTCCCCTACCTTTACTTACCCAGCAAAACAAAGCAGACCTGACAGTCTGTGCCGAAGCCATTCTGCTGGCCCGCGAAGCCCACTTCCCCGCCACCATTGCCGACCTGTACGACCCGGAGAATATGCCGGACAACCTGCGCCATGCCCACGAGCGCAACGATGAAGTGCTGGAGCGTATCTACATTGGTCGCCGTTTTAGAAACGACACCGAGCGGCTGGAAAAGCTGTTTGACCTCTATACCAAGATGACGGCCAAGCAACCCGAGGCGGGTGCAAAAGCCAAAGAGAAGAAAACTCAATGAGCACGGAACATACCGGTACATGGCCCGGCCTGCCGCTAACTGAAACTCTGACGATTGAGTTCAAAAGCGATCGCAAACGTCTACCCGATGATGATCTGGTGGAAGCGCTGGTATGCCTGGCCAATACCGAGGGCGGAGAACTCTGGCTCGGCGTGGAGGATGACGGCACACCCACCGGCCTGCATCCGGCGCATCAGAGTCTGGCAGGCTTGCCGGGACTCGTGGCGGCCAAAACATCCCCTTCTCTGACGGTGACGGTCAATGTGCTGGAACTTTCGGGCACAACCGTGGCGAAGATCATCGTACCGAAGTCCACGACCGAAGTGGCGACCACCGCAGGTGTGTATCTGCGCCGTCGGCTGAAGCAGGATGGCACTCCTGAATGCGTGCCGATGTTGCCACATGACCGCCTGAGTCGAGCTGGCCGTTTCGGGCTGGCAGATGCCTCCGCGCAGCCCGTTGCAGGCGCCACACTGGCTGATTTTGATCCACTGGAGCGCGAACGCCTGCGTCAGGCAGTGCGTCAGTACGGTGGTGACCGTGTTCTGCTAGAGCTGGATGATGAGGCTCTGGACGGTGCGCTGGGCTTCACAACACGCACGCCGGCTGGCGAGCGAGTCCCCACTCTTAGCGGCTTGCTGGTGATCGGTCGAGAAAGCGCTTTACGCGAGCTGCTGCCCACCCATGAATTTGCCTTTCAGGTACTGGCGCGTGAGACGGTAACGTTCAATGAGTTTCGGCGCTATCCCCTACTGAAGGCATTGGAATGGCTGGAAACCAACTTCCGTCCTTATAACCCGGAGAAAGAGATCCAAATCGGACTTTTCCGAGTACCTGTGCCCAAGGTCGATCTGGGTGCCTTCCGTGAAGGCGTGGCCAACGCGCTGGTACATAGGGATTATCACCGCCTTGGCGCTGTACACGTTCGGCTGGATGACCAGGGACTGACAGTCAGCAATCCAGGTGGTCTGGTGGAGGGGGTAACACTGAACAACCTGCTAACGACCGAGCCCAGACCTCGTAATCCGGCACTGGCCGATGCCATGAAGCGCATCGGCATAGTCGAACGCTCAGGCCGTGGCGTGGACAAAATTTACCGAGGAATGCTGCGTTTTGGCCGTCCGGAACCGGACTACAGCCGCACCGACGCCAACAATGTGGTACTTCAACTCGCAACCGTGGATGCAGACGAGGTTTTCTTGCAACTGGTGGTTGAGCAGGAAAACCGACAAAGTGGGAAATCCCTACCCATCGATAGCCTGATCGTAATGGCTGCCTTGCGTGAACAGCGACGCCTGAACATCGAGGAGCTTGCGCGACATATCCACAGCGACACAGGCCGTGCGCGCCGCACCGTAGAACAACTGGTGGAAGCGGGGCTGGCTCAACCCCACGGTAGTGCGCGTAATCGCAGCTATACCTTGTCGGCTTCAGTCTATCGGGCGCAGGGTGGGGAAGTTGCATACACCCTACAGGCCGGATTCACTAGCCTGGATCATGAGCTTCGGGTCTTGAACCATGCACGACATCATGGCCGCGTTCGGCGCCGTGATGTTATCGCGCTGTGTCAGTTGAGCACGGATCAGGCCGCCAAACTTTTGCAGCGCTTAAAGGAGGCAGGTAAGTTGGCGCAGCATGGGGAGCGACGCGGGGCCTTTTATACCCCGACAGAAAATGAGCCGTTATGAGCCGTTATGAGCCGTTATGTGCGGTTATGAGTCCATGCAGAAAGTTTTGATCGGATTTTGATTTTGCTAATCCGCAGATGAATCTTTTCGGCCGAAAGGCAATAAATTCAATATGAAACAACAGGTTACTGGAAGCACTAAGGCCCGCAAAGTTTTGATGCGGTTTTGATTACCTATATCAAACACCTTGTAGCCCGACTAAGGATGCCATGAATACAACAACCAATCCGACCAACGCTTACACAGTTCCATCGGTATCCATTGCCACGGCGCACACCGGAGCTTCCAGCAAAGCCAATGAGCTGGGCATGCGTACCATGCAGGAACGGGCCTTTGCTAAGCGCGGCGAACAGTATTTGCTGATCAAATCGCCCCCTGCCTCGGGCAAGTCTCGCGCCCTGATGTTTATCGCCCTGGACAAGCTGAATAACCAGGGCCTGCAGCAGGCCATCGTCGTAGTGCCCGAGCGCTCCATTGGCGGCAGCTTTGCCGATGAGCCGCTGAGCCAGCACGGCTTCTACTGGGACTGGCAGGTGGCCCCACAGTGGAACCTGTGTAATGCCCCTGGCATTGATGAGCCGCGTGTGGCCAAGTCCAAGGTAGATGCCGTCCGCGCCTTCCTGAATAGCGCCGACAAGGTGTTGGTCTGCACCCATGCCACCTTCCGCTTTGCCGTGGAAGAGTTGGGCATCGACGCATTCGACAACCGCCTGATTGCCATCGATGAGTTCCACCACGTTTCCGCCAACCCAGACAACAAACTGGGCAGCCAACTGAGCGCGTTTATCAATCGCGACAAGGTGCACCTAGTTGCCATGACCGGCTCCTACTTCCGTGGTGACAGCGAGGCCGTGCTGGCCCCTTCGGAAGAGAACAAGTTTGAAACCGTGACGTACACCTACTACGAACAGCTCAACGGCTATCGCTGGCTCAAGTCTCTGGATATTGGCTACTTCTTCTACACCGGAAGGTACGTGGATGCGGTCGCTAAGGTGCTGGACCCTGCGCTGAAAACCATCGTCCACATTCCAAACGTAAATGCCCGCGAGAGCCTCAAGGACAAGGAGCGCGAGGTCAACGAGATCATGAGCGCGCTGGGTGATTGGCAGGGTGTCGACCCGGTCACCGGCTTTCACCTGATCAAAGCCAAGGACGGACGCACGCTGAGAGTGGCCGACCTGGTGGATGATAGCGACCCAGGCAAACGCTCCAAAGTGCTCGGCGCTTTGAAAGACCCGGCGCAGAAGAACAACCGCGACAACGTGGATGTGATCATCGCGCTGGGTATGGCGAAGGAAGGCTTTGACTGGATCTGGTGCGAGCATGCGCTGACCATCGGCTACCGTTCGAGCCTGACCGAAATCGTGCAGATCATTGGCCGTGCCACTCGCGACGCCGAGGGCAAGGAACGCTCGCGCTTCACCAACCTGATCGCCGAACCTATGGCCGATCAAGCAGCTGTAGCCGAAGCAGTGAACGATATGCTCAAGGCCATTTCCGCCAGCCTGCTGATGGAACAGGTGCTAGCCCCGCGTTATGAGTTCACTCCGAAAGATACCGGGCCGAAAGAAGGCTTCAATTACGGGCCGGAGGGGTATCAAACGGGTGGCACCAACCTGGGTGTAAATGAAACCACAGGCCAATTCCATGTCGAGATTAATGGCCTGACCACACCGCAGAGCACAGAAGCCACACGCATCTGCAAAGAAGATTTGAACGAGGTGGTAACCAGCTTCCTGCAGGACAAAACCGTGCTGGAGCGCGGCCTGTTCGACAAGGAAAACACCTTGCCGGAAGAGCTAACCCAACTGCGCATGGGCAAGATCGTGCGCGAGCGTTACCCCGACTTGAGCGACATTGACCAGGAAGCCATTCGCCAGCACGCCATCGCCGCAATGAACATTACCCAGCAGGCCAAGCTGGCTCTGGCGCAGGTCGATGCTAACGGTAGCGACAACGTACAGGGCAGCACGGCACTGCTGGATGGCGTGCGCAAGTTCGTAAACGTGCGCGAGCTGGATATTGACCTGATCGACCGCATCAACCCCTTCGATGCCGCCTATGCGGTACTGGCGAAGGCAATGGATGAAAAGTCTCTGCGCCAGGTGCAGGCAAGCATTGCGGCCAAGAAGGTGAGCATCCCCGAAGATGAGGCGCGAGAGCTAGCCAGACGTGCTCTGCAGTTCAAGAACGAGCGCGGCCGCCTGCCCGATATCAACTCCGCCGATGCCTGGGAAAAGCGCATGGCTGAAGGCGTAGCCGCATTGGCACGCTACCGCGCCCAGGCCAAAGCGGCGCAGGGGGAATCCGCCAATGGCTGATATGAATGATGACGACCTGCTGGATGCGCTGGGGATAGAAGTCCCCACGCTCAAGACAGCCACTCGAACTCCTCGCGAAGAGCGCATCATCGCTGGCTTCGAGGATATTCAGCGCTTCTATCAGACCCACGGCCGCGCCCCACTGCATGGCGAAGACCGCGACATCTTCGAGCGCTTGTATGCCGTGCGCCTGGATCAACTGCGCAAGCTGCCTGAGGCGCAAACTCTTCTGGCCGGCCTCGATAGTCACGGCCTACTGTCAGGCACTGCTGTCACCACGACTAATGTGGATGACCTGGATGAGGACGCCTTGCTCGCCGAGCTGGGCATCGGCAGTGAGTCCATCGATCAGGACGACATCACGGTACTACGGCATGTGCGTTCCAGCGCGGCAATCAAGGCGGCAGAAGAGATGGCCGCTCGGAACCCATGTAAAGACTTCGAGAAGTTCAAGCCGCTGTTTGATGAAGTGGAAGAAGGCCTCAAGCAAAAACGCTGGGTGACCAAGCCTTTTGGCAAGAACGCCAGTATTGAGGCCGGAGACTTCTTTATTCTGAGCGGACTCATTGCCTACGTCGCAGAAGTCGGGGACACCTACAAAACGCCGAATGCGGAGACCAATGGACGTTTGCGCGTCATCTACTCCAATGAGACGGAAAGCGATCTATTGCTACGATCCCTGCAGCGGGCGCTTTATAAGGACAGTGAGGGGCGCGCCGGATCTCGGCTGATCAAGGTCGACTCAGGCCCACTGTTCAGCGACATCGCCGAGCCGGACGACATAGAAAGCGGCACTATCTATGTGCTGCGCAGCCAGTCCAGCCACCCCTTCGTAGCCGAGCACCGCGATCTGATCCACAAGATCGGCGTAACCGGAGGCCGAGTAGAAACCCGTATCGCAGGCGCAGACAAAGACGCCACCTACCTGCTGGCTGATGTGGAGGTGGTCGCTACTTACAAGCTGCACAACCTGAACCGCACCAGGCTGGAAAACATCTTCCACCGCCTGTTCGGCGCAGCGCAGCTGGACTTGACCATCGAAGACCGCTTCGGCCATCCGGTTAAACCAAGGGAATGGTTTCTCGTGCCGCTACATGTGATCGACGAAGCAGTTGAGCGCATTCGGGATGGGTCGATTACCGATTTTGCGTATGACCCGCAAACGGCTCGCCTGGTCAGCTAAGGCGCAACTAAAACGTGATGATCAACTCCGGGCGGAAGCCAGTCTCTTCGGCCAGGTAGCCAGCCTCAGTCTATGGGCAGTGGACGTACCGCTCCTATCATGGGTGAGTTCCAAATCAGGTAGAAGTCATCACGTATTTCGGATTTTCGCCACGCGAAAAAATATGACCTCCGAGTCACCACGTTGTTTTCGCCACGCGAAAATCTAAGCCTGAAGCCTCGGGCCGATATACACCCCCGACAACCTAGCCCGGTCAAAGCTAAACACATGCGCATGCGGGCTTTCACCACATCGGCCTACAAGCGGCATCTGGTGATCGGGCTTACCATCCGCCAGCAAAATCCGGCCGCCACAGAATGGGCAGTCGCTTGAGAAACGCACGAACCTTGTCCAAGGTCTCTTCGCGTCATCACGGTACATTTCGAGTTCGGCAGAATCCTCCTTTAGTGAAAGCAAAGGAGCCGGTGCCTTCACGACTCGATTGTCTACCAGCTGAAACCAAGGCTGATGCACGTGGCGCCACATGAACCAAGCCATAAAGGCCACGAGAGCACTGCTTGTCAGCTGGCGAAGCGTGAGCGCCTGGTCAAGAGCGGAGAGGCTCCATATCGATGCCAAAACCCAAAGCAATAGGAACCCCATACCAAGCAGTACAGCGCTTAGCATCAACACACCGCGCCAACTTCGGTTCTCCAGAACCCCTTTGCGAAAAAACAGCCTTAAGAATAATGCCGGCTTAACTTCGCCGTTTTCCGTCCTGGTGTAGATGATCTGCCGATGCGCCTGCCCTACCAACGAGCCGCCATCACTGGCTTCTACCGGCCGAGTTGCGAGCCAATAGATCCGCTGATTGCCTGCTCCGCCCTTCGCTTCACTGCTGGCAATCACCGGCAAATGCTTCAAACCCATTTGCTCCGCACGCCGCCGAATCGAGTTCATTCGAGCGTCCAGGAATGTTTCCAGCGTGGAGGTTGATAGCCAGCGCGCAGGATCGCGGCCGGCTGCCTTCACCTTCGGATCGCAGATTTCCAGTAAGGTCGCGCGATCAAAAGTCTGTGGGTCATGGTTCCCCTTTTCCAGGGCGTTAATACTGGCATCCAGCAAAACCCGGATCACCTTGTAGGCCTTTACATCGGGGGCAGGCGACTGCCGCAGCTCTTCATCCAGACAACGCATCACTTCCAGCACAATCCCTCCAGAGGCCACGTAAATAAAGGGGCCCAAGCATCTCCATGAACCCTCCCGAACCCTTTATGCAGGGTTCGGGGGAGGTTTTAACCTGCTCGAATCATGACTCTTGAAGCCGTCTTAACACCAGAGGCTTAGCCCATGAGCATGTTCGTTGCACTCGACCCAAACGGCCAACTAATCACCATTAAAACCGCCCTGCGCGGGCTGGCCTGTAATTGCACCTGCATATGTTGCGGTGAGCCGGTAGTCGCTCGCAAAGGTCTGATTCGTGAGCATCACTTCTCCCATCACTCAAACAAGGAAAGCTGCTCCATCCAGCGCGAAAGCCTGCTGCACCTTTACGCCAAGCAAGTCATCCGCAATCACCTCGGCCTTCAACTGCCGCCAATGCCAGGCACTTGGCCGGAGAGCGAAGATCAAACCAGCTGGTGGGATTTCGAACGGGTGGATGAGGAAGTCCCGCAGCCGGGATTCCAACCAGACCTGGTCGCTCACCTTAGAGACGGCAGCCAGCTATTCATTGAAATCGCAGTCACCTCGTTTATTGGCGAGGAAAAGCTGGAGCGGATCAAAACCGTTGGCATAAATACTGTCGAAATAGACCTCAGCGAACTGCTCTACAGCAAGTTGCCTATTCCCTCGGAAGAGGCCACAGCCCATATCCTCAAGCAGACGCATAACAAATCGTGGATCTACCCCGAACCGCCACCAATGCCATTGCTACCAGCAACCGATTGGCAATCCATTCCGGCCAAGCCCCCTGCAGCGGAATCTCAAGTCCAATGCATCGTGCATAGCTATAAGATCAAGGGCATGTGGATGTTCGCCCGGATACTACCTACAGGCTCAGTTGCAGTGGGCTCCTGGTCATTCAACCCGCAGATCGCTGAGCTGCTTAAGTCCTGGCGTAACGAGCTGGGCGGCGAGTACAACCCCAAGTTCAGAAACTGGATCTACTACCCACGATCTCGCGAAGAGGTGCTGAATCGCCTACAGCAAATGGACGAGCAGCACTGAGCAATACGTCATCGCAAGGCTGCGCTCAACTACGCCGCCTTGCGATGCCATAAACAATCTGCCGCCTGCAGTACGTGGGTAGATTTTCCAGTTTTTTACCCACGTTCTTAGGGTTGTGAGTAAAAAATCAAATTCCTTACCCGTGACATACTGGCGTGACTAGCCGCACGGGTAGCCGTCCTCAGTCCATGGACAGTGGACGTACCGCTCACAGCCTCGGTGAGTTCCAAATCAGGTAAAGGTCATCACCCGCTGCGGATTTTCGCCACGCGAAAAAATCATGACCATGAAGTCACACCCTCATTTTCGCGACGCGAAAATCTGGACAAGCGAGGAGTACCGCCATGAGCAGCGAGCTGCTGACACCCTATGACCCTGCCAAATACCTGACCGATGATGAGGATATAGAGGTGTTTCTGGCCGAAGCGGAAGGAACCTGCGATACCGACTATATCGCGCGCGCACGGCAAGTGGCTGAGCGAGCCAAGGCGATGAATCAGGCGAAAAGCCAAGCCTGCAGCGACACCGACTATGCCGACCTCAGCAAAAATCAACGCGGCGCCTGAAACTCAAGCCTGAAAGGATGCCTAGAGGCGAGTGAGCCGAATAGCCGGAATATTCGGCTCACGCAATGAGCCGATTGTCGCCATTGAATACGTTCGTCCATTTGCGCTTAGTTTCGGTACTATTCGGTTAACTCAGGATTACCAAGGACAGGAAATGGACTTCTCCCCCATCGTCGCTCAGGTCTGGGGCATGCTGGCCTGGTTCATCCCAGCGGCCCTGCTAATCGGCCTACTCAAGTCGCCCTGGGCCAAGGGCCATATCGGCGAACTCCTGGTGCGGCTGTTTGCCCATTGGCAGCTGGATAAGCAGACCTACCGCCGCCTGCACAACGTCACCCTGAACACGCCTGACGGCACCACCCAGATCGACCACGTATTTATCTCGCCCTACGGCATCTTCGTACTGGAAACGAAGAACATGAGCGGTTGGATCTTCGGCAGCGAAAAGCAGGCGCAGTGGACGCAGAAGCTCTACAAACGCACCTTCAAATTCCAGAACCCTTTGAGGCAGAACTACAAGCACCTCAAAGCACTGGAAGCTACCCTTGGCGTTAATCCCGAGCACCTGCACTCGGTCATCACCTTTATCGGCGGCAGCACCTTCAAAACCGAAATGCCGGCCAACGTGACCCAGGGCATCGGCTTTATCCGCTATATCAAGTCATTCCAGCAGCCGCTATTCAGCGAAGCTGAAGTCGACGCCATGTTGCAGGCCCTGCAATCCGGCCGCCGCGCACCGACGCTCGCCACCCACCGCGAGCATGTGCAAAACCTGAAACGCCGTAGCGATCCGACAGCCGAACGGCAATGCCCGAAATGCGGCAGCGCCCTACTGATCCGCACCGTGAAATCGGGAGCAAAAGTAGGGCAGCAGTTTTGGGGATGCTCGGCATTCCCCAAGTGCAGAACCATGCAGAGCCTTTAACCCTCATCCACTGATACGCAGGACGCTCATCATGCACTCAAGCAAAAACTGGCTACTGGCGATTGCCGTTACCACGCTCAGCGCTGGCGCACACGCGGCGGACGATGGCTACAGCACCACCTACAGCGCCTGCATGGATGAGTCCGGCGGTGTGACGATGAATATGCTCGATTGCATGGGCAGCGAGACAGAACAGCAAGACGCCCGCCTGAACCAAAACTACAAAGCTGCCATGCAAGCGCTAACACCCGCGCAACAAACACAACTGCGCGACGCCCAGCGGCTATGGATCAAATTCCGCGATGCCGACTGCGCCCTACTCGGCAGCCTCACGGGCGGCAGCATCGACCGCATAAACAGCGCCTCGTGCTTTCTGGATATGACCAAGCAGCGTGCCGATGACCTTGGGCGCTTAGTCGAGCCGAGCCTGTGACTGCAGACCAATCCTAACGACATATTCACCCTGCGCCTGGAGTCGCAATGTCCGTCCCTACCTACGACCAGTTTATTGAGCCGATCCTGCGCTACCTAGCCGCCACGCCCGAAGGCGCGACAGCACGTGACGCCCATGAGGCCGCCGCCGATGCACTGAACCTATCGGAAGCACAGCGCCAAGAACTGATTGCCAGCGGCCAGGCCACCTACAAAAACCGTGCAGGCTGGGCCCATGACCGCCTCAAGCGTGCCGGCCTATCCAGTAGCGCAAAGCGTGGCTATTGGAAGCTGACTGACGCAGGCATTACCTATGCTGCCCAGCATGCTGCCCCTCTGGCTGCGGATAAGGTCGAACAGCTCGCCATCGGCTTTATGGACGTGAAACTCAAGAGCCCGACCGACGCCATCCCCCTTGATGGGCAAGAGCAACCTGCACCGGCGCTCAGCTCAGCCACTGTTAGCCCTGACGACCGCCTGGAACAGGCTCTACGTGAGCTACGCGAGGCAACGGCTGCAGACCTACTAGATAACCTTCTGCAAGTCAGCCCCAACCGCTTTGAAGTCATCGTGCTGGATGTGCTGCACAGCCTTGGCTACGGCGCTAGTCGCAACGACCTGCAACGCGTCGGCGGCAGCGGCGATGGTGGTATCGACGGGGTTATCTCTCTCGACAAGCTCGGTCTGGAAAAGGTCTACGTCCAAGCCAAACGCTGGCAGGGCACGGTTGGCCGACCAGAGTTACAGGCTTTCTACGGCGCACTCGCAGGGCAGAAGGCCAAGCGTGGCGTATTTATCACCACCTCAGGTTTCACAGCACAGGCAATCGACTTTGCTCGCTCTGTAGAAGGCATGGTGCTGGTTGATGGCAGTCGACTGGTCAACCTGATGATGGATCACGAGGTTGGCGTAACGTCACGCCTGCTTAAACTACCGAAATTGGATAGCGACTACTTCGATGAGGAATGACTGGGGAGAAAATAAATCCGTTCCCTTTTCGTTCAGGAGTGTAATTTAAATCGTGGCCTTTAATCTATTGCCCTCCCCTACAGCGATTTACCGTCATACGACATCTATAGAGAAAGCTCTCAGCATTGTTCGTGATCGCAATTTTCGACCGATCAGCGATGACCCTCTCAACGCTGACGGCGGGATGAATGTATGGGACCTCAATACTGATATGAACATGAACCCCTGCATTGATCGCGGGGTAGACTTAGTTATCGGCTGGTATGGCCAACCGGCATTTAAACCAAGCAACTATACATTCACTCCAATTAAGCGTGGAATTTGTCTTGACTTAAACCCGCACCGCCTACTCATTGCGCCTGGCGTTAGTCAACAGCAAATTCGCCTTCTTAGACTGGTCTTCACAGATCGAGAAATCTTGGATAACTATCTGAAAACGACTTCCTGGCTATGTAGCCTTCCGGGCTCACTAGGCCTGAAATTTCTTCGCTATCGGAAAATCAGACTATTTAGGATTCTTCGCAAGGAATATCGCGAGAATCCTATTTATCTGTCTATCGAGTGCAGGGACACTCTAGCTAGCAAAGCTGGACAGCGACAATTTTGATGAAGAATGACGGTAGGAGAGGTTCACCACCTTGCCCCCAGATACGACATCAGGAGCAATTTAATCCGTAGCGACAGAATGCTGAGCGCGACTTATTCTCCTCAATAGCCCCGCCTCGTTTCGCCCACCTAAGAACGAATATTTCGCAAATTTCCCATTAACAACTGCGTGGACCCCTTGCTGGCTAAGTACAGCGGACAATTTTCTAAGTTTTTGATAACGTGAGTGTGGGGCCTTAATAACACCCCCATGAATTATTACTCCAGTAACTGAAGCGGCCATACCATTCCTATACAAAACCGTTTTATCTTCACGTACTGACAACCCAGATTTAACGCAAGCACGCTCCACCAACAGCGGATATCCACTCGGGATTAGATCACCTGAGAACGTTAGATCATCTACAAAGGTAGAGAATTTGAGCTGAAACTCCGACGCGAGCTTACTCAACCGCTCAAACATATCATGGCAAACCCACATTGCAAGTGAAGCGCTAACAGGGCTACCCACTGGCAATGCCCCCTGATAGGTCAGCAGGTTACTCAACACACCTGCCACGTCGGGAGAGCAACACATTTTGTCTTTAAAGAAGAAATAAACATGATGTCTTCTCACAGATCGAAAAAAGTCGCTCAAATCCATGGTAAGCACTTCTTTCGACTTAACATGAACCAACGCATTAGTTATGTACGAACGACTCCTTATAGACCCATGCGCATAGTCAGGCGGAGCAATAGCAGACAACAATCCATGCACTCTAGAGTGAAGTCGCTTTAACCAGAAGTTGGGGACGCTAGCAGTCCTAGCCCTCCGCCTCTGCCCAGTTAACTCATTTACAAACTCTTCGATCTCAACAATATGATAGTTTTGCTCATCATCCATGAGCCCTTTCAGGGAGGCGATGGGGACGTTCAAAATCTGACATAAGCGGCGCTTTGACCTTACTTTATACAAGGCACACTGATCGACAGGAATAGCTTTCTTATGCAGTAAGCTTTTTCTTTTTTTCATGTCTTGTGAGATTCCATTCCAGCATAGACAAAATAGACCCTGCGAATCCGAGCCTTGCCTTTTCTGTAATCTTCTTATCGTCAACATGCTCTGAAAAGAAAATTATAGATGACAACGGAATCTCAAAATAATCGCTATATTTACCCAGAACTTCTAGAGAGGGCTGTTTTTTGCCAGACTCAATTTCCGACAAGTAAGAATTAGAAACTCCCAGTTCAGATGAGAGCTGAGACTGAGTAAGATCGTGATATTTTCTGAGTAACAAGAGCGCTTTAGAAAGCATGATAACCACCTACAGATAGTGGATTAAAAGGGGGGTATGCTAAATCAACCTCCGCCGCCATCACCGGAAAACTTCTCTACCAGCCTCAGGCCAATATCAATCAGCCTGACAAGAAGCATTGCGAGATCAAGACCTTTCAAAGGTTTTTTACGTTTAGCCAAACGCTGTTCAGCGGTTTCTTTTTCACTTTGCATACAAACTCCTTATTTACGGTTGTCAGATCTGGAACCACTCCAAATCCGTCTCGATACAACCTAAGGTACAAAGTGATGATGTACGAACAGCGCCTTTCCCCCCCCTAAGAGCCACTGTGCGTCGATCTCGACGACGCACAGCCCTGACGGGGAACGTGGTACCCGAGGGCACCGATCCGCGCAGGCACGGGGGACAGAGGGTTTAAATCCTCCACGACAGCGTCAATAGCTGCCAACAACAATCGAGCCAAATCATCAACCGCAAGCAAATAGTAGATGAGGACTTCGCTTAACGCAAGAAAAATTCGCTCATGGCGAATATTTTTCTCAAGCCATTGCCGAATCCGCCTCAGGCTCACCAGCCCGAAACGATAGGCAGACCATGCTGGTAAACCACTACAGACTGCCAACGGCTGCACCTATGGGTGCTAGAGGTGCAGAAGAAGTACACTAGCGGTACAGTGCCCAGCTTTTACAGATTTCGCTAAATTACGCTTAACCCGCTCTACGACGATGCTTTCAGCTAACTGTACCTGCGCTAAGCTACGCACGATTTCACTGGGTTTGCAGCGTTTCTAGGCAACTCATAATCCTTTGGTCCACGGTTCGAGTCCGTGTGGGCCCACCATAAAATGCAAAGAGTTAGGCCAGCCTTCGAGCTGGCCTTTTTCTTTTCTGCGCTAAGGGTTTTGGGTCACCGTATTGGTCACCACTGAAACTGAGTGCCATCCCCGCATATGCCGCCTCAGCGCCCACTTTGATCCGGTAGCAGCGCGCTGCGAGTCATCCCCTGAATGAAGGCGTGGTATTCGGCAGGCTGATGATGCGGCGCCTTTGGTACGGTTGGCAGGTCGCCATGCCTGCTCGGCCGCTATCAACGCTGGCTGAGCCCTTGCTCGCCAAAGCGGCAGAAGGGTGGCCGAATGCGCGAGCCTGGGTTGGCTCGTTTGCTGGGCGGTGAGGAAGGTGTGTTGCGCTTAGGTGTTTTTGCAGGGCGCAATGCAAAACCCCCGGCAGGGCCGGGGGTTTTGGTGTTACTCGTCGAGGAAGGAGCGTAGGTGCTCGCTTCTCGTCGGGTGGCGCAGCTTGCGCAGCGCCTTGGCTTCGATCTGACGAATCCGCTCACGCGTTACATCGAACTGTTTACCAACTTCCTCGAGGGTGTGGTCGGTATTCATGTCGATGCCGAAGCGCATACGCAGTACTTTGGCTTCACGTGCAGTGAGGCCGGAGAGTACGTCGCGAGTCGCTTCTTTAAGGCTCTCTACGGTGGCTACATCGATTGGCGACTGCATGGTCGAGTCTTCGATGAAATCACCCAGGTGGGAGTCCTCGTCGTCACCGATCGGGGTTTCCATGGAGATCGGCTCTTTAGCGATCTTCAATACCTTGCGGATTTTATCCTCAGGCATTTCCATGCGTTCACCCAGCTCTTCCGGGGTCGGTTCGCGGCCCATTTCCTGCAACATCTGCCGGGAAATACGGTTGAGCTTGTTGATCGTCTCGATCATGTGCACCGGAATACGGATGGTGCGGGCCTGGTCGGCGATCGAGCGAGTGATCGCCTGACGGATCCACCAGGTGGCATAAGTCGAGAATTTGTAGCCGCGACGGTATTCGAACTTATCTACCGCTTTCATCAAACCGATGTTGCCTTCCTGGATCAAGTCGAGGAACTGCAGGCCACGGTTGGTGTACTTCTTGGCAATCGAGATCACCAGACGCAGGTTGGCTTCAACCATCTCTTTCTTCGCGCGGCGGGCCTTGGCCTCACCGATCGACATGCGACGGTTGATGTCCTTGATTTCAGCCAGGGTCAGCTCGCACTCGGCTTCCAAGGCAGACAGCTTTTGCTGGCAGCGTTGGATGTCGCCTTGCAGGTTGCCGATGGCTTCTGCGTACTTGGCTTTGCCTTTGGCCAGGCCAGCGGCCCATTCCTGGTCAACTTCATTGCCGGGGAAGAGCTTGAGGAAGTCCGCGCGCGGCATCCGAGCATCACGAACGCAGAGCTGCATGATCGCGCGTTCTTGGGCGCGCAGGCGCTCAAGGGAGCTACGAACGCGTACAACCAGCGCTTCGTACTGCTTGGGTATCAGCTTGATTGGCATGAACAGCTCGGCCATTTCTTTCAGCGCGGCAATGCCTTGCTTACTACTGCGGCCATGCTTCTTCAGTGCTTTCTTAGCGGCTTCAAGGGCTTCGCCAATCGCGGTGAAGCGGCGCAGGGCCTCTTCAGGATCCGGACCGCCGTCGCCTTCTTCTTCCTCTTCGTCACTGTCATCACTGTCGTCGTCGTCGCTGTCTTTATCAGCGTCGCCGTCTGTGGTGGGGACAGGTGCGGCTGCTTCGGCCGGGGCGATACCATCGTCCGGGTCGATATAGCCGTTGAAAACTTCAACCAGGCGACCACCGTCGGTGGTGACACGGGTGTACTCGGCAAGAATGCTGTCGACAGTGCCGGGGAAATGGGCGATAGCGCCCATCACTTCACGGATGCCTTCCTCGATGCGTTTGGCGATTTCGATCTCGCCTTCGCGGGTCAGCAATTCTACGGTGCCCATTTCACGCATATACATGCGTACCGGGTCCGTCGTGCGGCCGATATCCGTCTCAACCGCAGCAAGCGCTGCAGCGGCTTCTTCAGCTGCTGCCTCGTCGGTGTCGGCGTCGGCCAGCATAAGAGAATCCTTATCTGGCGCAACCTCGAATACGTTGATCCCCATGTCGTTAATCATGCGGATGATGTCTTCCACCTGCTCCGGATCAGAAATATCTTCCGGCAGGTGGTCGTTGACCTCTGCGTAAGTCAGGTAACCCTGCTCACGACCCAGTGTGATCAACTCTTTGATACGAGACTGTTGTTGCGCTTTTCCGGACATAACACCCTATCCACTGAAGGTCTTGGCGGGCAAAAAACAAGCCGCGGATTATACCCGAGTAGTTCCCCTAAGCGCCAGTTGGGCTTGGGATTACTGGTGATGCATTACGGCTCAGCAAGTTGCGCAGCTGGTCTTTCTCTTCTGCGCTCAGCTCACTTTGACGGGCTTTGCGCAGCAAATGTTCCAAGCTGCGCTCGCGTTGGCGGGCTACCAGACTAGTTATAGTGTCGAAAAACTGTTGTTCAAGGTTGTCGGCTGAAATTAGCCATTCCTTTTCTGCCAGGGCGCGTAACAGGCGGCCCTGTTCGGTGCCGTGCCAGCGCGCGATCAGCTGCAGTGAGCGCAGGTTTGGGCTCTTCTGTAGCGCGCCCAGCAAGGCGACCAGCAATTGTGCGTAGGTGTCGTCTTCGGCGGCGAAGTGGCTGACATCTTCGACTTTTTGCGCCAGCTGCGGGTGGTGCAGCAGGGTGCGTAGGGCGCTCAGGTGTGGCGATTCGACGCTGACAGCGGTGCGGGGTGCGCGCTGGACGAACTCGCCCTGGCCCTTTTTGTTCCACTTGCCGCCATCTTTCTTCCAGTTGCCCTTGCTGCCTTTGCCGTTGTTGCGCTCGAATTGTGGCGTTGGGCTGGGGTTTTCGTATTCGTTGCGGCTCGGCTCGACATCGTAATAGGCGCTATCGGGGATGTCGGTGTAATCCGGGTAGTCGCTGGGCGGTGCGCTGCCGTGGCTGGGTTGGCTGTTGCGTGCGGCCGAAGCGGGCGGCGGTGTGGCGTCCGCAGAAAGACCGGTGATCTCACTCAGGCGCTGGCGCATGAGGATGCGCAGGTTGTTGCCGGGGATCTTGTCGATCAGCGGTGCAGCCAGAGTCATCAGGTGCGCTTTGCCTTCCAGTGAGCGCGGGTCGGCTTCCTCGCTGAGTTGCTGGAAGAAATAGTCGGCCAGTGGCTGGGCGTGTTGGTTGATGCGGGCGCGAAAGGCGTCGGTGCCTTCGCTGCGCACGAGTGTGTCGGGATCTTCACCGTCAGGCAGGAACAGGAAGCGTGCGCGGCGGCCATCTTGCAGGCTCGACAGGGTGGCTTCCAGGGCGCGCCAGGCGGCATTGCGCCCGGCTGCGTCACCGTCGAAGCAGAACAGTACGCTCGGCACGACGCGGAATAAGCGCTTGAGGTGTTCTTCGCTGGTAGCGGTGCCAAGCGTGGCGACGGCGTTGCGCAAGCCTTGCTGGGCCAGGGCGATGACGTCCATGTAGCCTTCAACCACCATGATCTCGTCGAGGTCGCGGTTGTGCTTGCGCGCTTCAAACAGGCCGTAGAGTTCCTGGCCTTTGTGGAATACCGGGGTTTCCGGGGAGTTCAGGTACTTCGGTTTTTCGTCGCCCAATACGCGGCCGCCAAAGGCGATTACTCGGCCACGGCTGTCGCGAATAGGGAACATGATGCGGTCGCGAAAGCGGTCGTAGCGCTTGCCGCTTTCGGCGTTCTCGATCAGTAGGCCAGCGTCGATCATCGCCTTTTGTTGCAGGCTATCGCTGGCTAAGTGCTTGAGTAGGTTGTCCCAGCCGGGCGGCGCGAAACCCATGCCGAAGTCGCGGGCGATTTCGCCGGAGAGGCCGCGGCCTTTCAGGTAGTCGATTGCCGCTTTGCGCTGCGGATGGTTTTTCAGGGCCTGTTTATAGAACTCGGCGGCAGCCGTCAGCAGCGGGTAAAGCGGTGAGTCGGTGGGCTGGCGTGGCTTGTTATTGCGTCCGCCTTCCTCGCGTGGCACTTCCATGCCGGCGCGCTTGGCCAGGTCCTCGATGGCCTGGGGGAAGTCCAGCTGGTCGTGGTCCATGACAAAGCCCAAGGCGTTGCCACCGGCGCCGCAGCCAAAGCAGTAGTAGAACTGTTTGTCCGGGCTGACGCTGAACGAGGGGGTCTTTTCTTTGTGAAACGGGCAGCAGGCGGTGTAGTTCTTGCCGGCTTTTTTCAGTTGGACGCGCGAGGCCACCACGTCGACGATGTCGGTACGGTTGAGCAGGTCATCGATAAAGGGCTGTGGGATCAGGCCGGCCATAGGCGCTCAGGATACTGTTATGCGCTGAGGCAGAACAGGTAGGGGCAAAAACTAAAAGACTCCGTCGTCGCCCGAAGGTTACGCGGAGTCTAAAAGCGAAACCCGGCCGAAGCCGGGTATCAGGCGCTGCTTGTACTAATTAGTACAGACGAACGCTGCGGCGCTGCTCGCGCTGCACTTTCTTAGCGTGACGCTTAACAGCAGCAGCTGCTTTGCGCTTACGCTCGGCAGTTGGCTTTTCATAGAATTCACGGCTGCGAACTTCAGCCAGAACACCGGCTTTTTCACAGGAGCGCTTGAAACGACGCAGAGCTACGTCGAAGGGTTCATTCTCTTTAACTTTGACGGCTGGCATCCAGGGCGTACCTTCTTTATTACCGGTGGTAACGTTACTCCTGGCAGATGACGCTGGAGAACGTAGTTTTTAAGGGTTGCGGATGTTACCGCCTCATCGCGAGGAATGCAAAGCCTCTAATCGAAAAGCGCTGGCCGGCGTGCGGTAGCCGCCCTTATCATGCGCGCCTTCGAAGTTGCACACTCTACTACAAAGGCACTGCCCATGCTGGTTCTGGGATTGGAAACCTCTTGCGACGAAACCGGTGTCGCGCTCTATGACAGCGAGCGGGGGCTGCTGGCCGACGCGCTGTTCAGCCAGATTGACCTGCACCGCGTGTATGGCGGTGTGGTGCCGGAGCTGGCGTCGCGCGATCACGTCAAACGCATGCTGCCGCTGATTCGCCAAGTGCTCGATGAGGCCGGCAAGGTTGCGTCTGACATTGACGCCATTGCTTACACGGCGGGCCCCGGCCTGGTCGGCGCGCTCCTGGTGGGGGCGTCTTGTGCGCAGGCGTTAGCGTTTGCCTGGGATATCCCGGCGCTCGGTGTGCACCATATGGAAGGCCATTTGCTGGCACCGATGCTGGAAGAACAGCCGCCAGCGTTTCCGTTCGTCGCTTTGTTGGTGTCCGGTGGTCATACCCAGCTGGTTCGCGTCGATGGTATCGGCCTTTATCAGTTGCTGGGTGAGTCCCTTGACGATGCGGCCGGTGAGGCGTTCGACAAGACGGCCAAGCTAATGGGGCTGCAATACCCGGGTGGGCCGGAGATTGCTCGCTTAGCGCTGAGCGGCACGCCAGGGCGCTTCAAGTTTCCGCGGCCGATGACCGACCGCCCTGGGCTGGAATTCAGTTTCAGTGGCCTGAAAACCTTCACCCTGAATACGTGGCAGCAATGCCAGGCGGCGGGTGATAACTCTGAGCAGACCCGCTGCGACATCGCCTTGGCGTTTCAGCAGGCGGTGGTCGACACCCTCACGATCAAGTGCAAACGCGCCCTCAAGCAAACTGGGTTGAATAATCTGGTGATCGCCGGCGGTGTGAGTGCCAACCGTGCGTTGCGCGAGTCGCTGGAGAAAATGCTCGGCGAGTTGAAGGGCGAGGTGTTCTACGCCCGCCCGGCATTCTGCACCGATAACGGCGCAATGATCGCCTATGCCGGCTGTCAGCGTTTGCTGGCGGGGCAGCACGAAGATTTAAGCATCAAGGTGCAGGCGCGCTGGCCGATGGAGCAGCTGCCGGCGCTGTAAATGCTGGCTGGGCTCGGTTGGCCGATTTAGAAATGCCGCTCACGGCCGGCGAACAGATCGCGTAAATTGCCGCGATGTCGCCAGACGATTAACCCCGTCAATACACAGACGGGGAGCAGGGCTGCCGGTTGTTGCCAGGCTAAAAGTGGCAAGGTCAGCGGCGTGGCAATCAGTGCAGCCATTGAGCTGGTACGGGTGAGAATAAAGGTAAGCAACCAGGCGGTAATCGCCAGCAAGGCTGCCGGTGGGTAAAGGCCCAGTAGCATGCCTGCGGCCGTGGCGACGCCTTTGCCACCATGGAAGTTGAAGTACAACGGGTACAGGTGGCCGATAACGGCGGCCAAGCCGATCCAGGCTTGCTGCTGCAGGTTGAAGCCGAGCAGGCTGGCGATCACAACCGGTAGTAGGCCTTTGAGCAGGTCGCCGAGCAGCGTCAGGACGGCCAGGCGTTTGCCGGCTAGCCTGAACATATTGGTCGCACCGGGGTTGCCTGAACCACTGGCGCGCGGATCAGGTCCGCCGGCCAGGCGGCTGAGCAGAATGGCGAAGGACAACGAGCCGAGCAGGTAGGCGAGGGTCGCCAGCAGCCAAAACATGGTATCCATTCCGGGCAAGGGAGCCCTGATTCTAACTAGGTGCGACAGCCTTGTCGTGCCGCGGAGAGCGTGCGTGGACACAGTTTTTATCGAGGGTCTGGAAGTCGACACAGTGATTGGCGCCTACGACTGGGAGCGAACCATTCGCCAGTGCTTGCGCTTGGATCTGTACTTGGGCTGGGATAACCGTCCCGCTGCGGCCGGTGATGAGCTGGAGAAAGCGTTGGATTACGCCTGTGTGTCGCAGCGTATCCAGGCGTTTGCCAGCGAGTCGCAATTCATCCTGGTGGAAACCTTTGCCGAGCGCCTTGTGCAGGTGCTGATGAGCGAGTTCCACATCCCTTGGGTGCGCCTCAAACTGACTAAGCCCGGTGCGGTACCAGCGGCCAGCGGTGGTGTCGGCGTGGAGATCGAGCGCGGATGTCGCTAACTCGGGTTTTATTGGGGCTGGGCAGCAATATCGAGCGCGAAATGCACTTGCATGCCGGCCTCGAAGCCTTGGCGGAGCTGTTGCGCGAGATGCGTTGCTCGCCGGTATTCGAAAGCCAGGCGGTCGGCATCAAGAGCGGACCGTTCTTCAATCTTGTGGTGGCCGGTTATAGCGAGCTGTCTCTGGCGGACCTGGATCGGCGGCTGAAGTTTATCGAAGCCGACAACGGCCGCTATGCGCCTGAGCGCAAAGGCTTACCGCTGGATATCGATGTCTTGCTGTATGGCGACTTAGTCGGCAATTACGACGGCCTGATTCTGCCGCGTGCGGAAATCTTGAGGAATGCCTTTGTGCTCTGGCCCCTGTCGTTGCTGGTGCCGGATGTCTTGCATCCGGGGCAGCAGCGCAGCTTTGCCGAGCTCTGGCAGGGCGCGCAGATTGAACAGCAGCTGTGGCCGGTGGCATTCAGCTGGCGTGGCCAGCCGTTAACCCCGGCGCCGTTGCTTGAGGCTTACCCCGCCGCCTAGTGCTGCGATGCCGGCGCGGCATGGTCGGCCTTGAATGCAGTCAGTGCATTCAGCCGCTCGCGATTTAACGCCTCGCCCAGCTCCGCGCCCTTGAACCCTTGCGCCAGCAGGGGTTGCACCGCGACCGCTCGGGCTGCGTGCATGGCAGCACGCAGGTAGTCGGCCTGCGGGTAGGGGCGTTGTTCCAGACCAAGGCGCCCGCGCGCATCCATTTCGCAAGCAGCGATAAACTCTTCAAAGCGTTGCGGGCGGCGGAATACATCGAAGCCCTGCAGCAGTTTCAGCAATGTCGACGCCTTCAGCTCCAGGGCGCGATGACCGTGGGTGTGGAATTCACCGACCTGCAGGGCCAGTTCCTGGCAATCCTTGGGGGCTTTGCAGCGTTGGTTGATCGCGCGGATCAGTTTCAAGCCTTTTACCTCATGGGCGATATGCCGCGGCCATTCAGTTTCGGGCGTCAGGCCCTTGCCGACATCGTGCAGCAAACACGCCCAGCGCACGGTAAGCGGCTGCTGGTGCTCGGCACATTGGCGCAGCACGCTCAGCACATGCTCGCCGGTGTCGATTTCCGGATGATGGGCTGCTGGCTGCGGGATGCCGAACAGGGTGTCGACTTCGGGTAGCAGGACCTGCAAGGCGCCGCAGTCGCGCAGCACTTGGATAAACACATCTGGGCGCGGCTCCATCAGGGCGCGGGATATTTCCTTCCAGCTGCGTTCGGGCGTCAACGCGGTGAGTTCACCCGACGCGCTCAACTCGCGCATCAGCGCCATGGTTTCGCCTGCGACGCTGAAACCCAGTGGGGCGTATCGGGCAGCAAAGCGGGCCACGCGCAGCACGCGCAACGGGTCTTCGGCGAAGGCCGGGGAGACATGGCGCAGCACCCTGGCGTCGAGGTCGCGCTGGCCGCCATAAGGGTCGATCAGGTTGCCTTGGTCATCTTCGGCCATGGCGTTTACCGTGAGGTCGCGGCGGATCAGGTCTTCTTCCAGTGTCACGTCCGGGCTGGCAAAGAAGGTGAAGCCGCCATAGCCGCGCCCGCTTTTGCGCTCGGTGCGAGCCAGGGCGTATTCCTCGCCGGTTTTGGGGTGCAGGAATACCGGAAAGTCCGCGCCTACCGGGCGGTAGCCCAATTCGAGCATTTGTTCGGCGCTGGCACCGACCACTACCCAATCGATTTCACTGATGTCTCTGTTGAGTAAGCGATCACGCACAGCGCCGCCCACTTTAAAAATCTGCATGACTAATCCTCCGTTGTGCAAAGCATAACGGCTGGATGGTGCGGCTGTCTGGTTGGCGCCTTGGCCGGGTACTGGGCATACGCTCAGTGTCCGGCCAGATGCGGTGCTTAGGTGGGGGGGCGCCGCATAAAGCGGTGCCAATGCTCAAATGGGCGGAATCATCAGGTCGAGGCGCGGGTAGTCGCTGCCTTGTGCCGTTTCATGCTGCGGCGGTACGTGCTGGGTGCCGATCAGTTGATCGCCTTGGTACATTTCTAAGTGGATATTGAAGCCCCACAAACGGTGCAGGTGCTTCAGGACTTCCTCAGTGGAGTTGCCCAGCGGTTTGCGGTCATGCTGTTGGTGGCGCAGGGTCAATGAACGGTCACCGCGGCGGTCGATGCTCCAAATCTGTACGTTGGGCTCGCGGTTACCCAGGTTGTACTGCGCGGCCAGGGTTTCACGAATCTGCTGGTAGCCGGGTTCATCGTGAATCGCCGGGACATACAGTTCGTCTTTCTGGTCGTCATCGAGAATGCTGAACAGCTTGAGGTCGCGGATTACCTTGGGCGACAGGTACTGCAGGATGAAGCTCTCATCCTTGAAGCTGGTCATGGCGAATTTCAGGGTGCTCAGCCAGTCGCTGCCGGCGATCTCCGGGAACCAGCGCTGGTCCTCTTCGGTGGGCGCCTCGCAGATGCGGCGGATGTCGCGGTACATGGCAAAGCCCAGGGCGTAGGGATTGATGCCGCTGTAGTAGGGGCTGTCGAACGGCGGCTGGTAGACCACGCTGGTGTGCGATTGCAGAAACTCCATCATGAAGCCTTCGGTCACCAGCCCTTCGTCGTACAGGTCGTTCATCAGGGTGTAGTGCCAGAAGGTTGCCCAGCCTTCGTTCATCACCTGGGTTTGGCGCTGTGGGTAAAAGTACTGGGCGATCTTGCGCACGATGCGGATGATCTCGCGCTGCCAGGGTTCCAGGAGTGGCGCGTGTTTTTCCAGGAAGTAGAGGATGTTTTCCTGCGGCTCGGCAGGGAAGCGTTTGTCGTCCTTCTCGCCGCCTTTGCTCGCGCTTTTCGGGATGGTGCGCCAGAGGTCGTTGATCTGCTTTTGCAGGTGCTCTTCGCGGTCTTTCATGCGCCGCCGCTCTTCCTCGGCGGAGATCGGGTAGGGGCGCTTGTAGCGGTCGACGCCGTAGTTCATCAGGGCGTGGCAGGAATCGAGCAGGTCCTCCACGGCGTCGATGCCGTGGCGCTCCTCGCACTGCATGATGTACTGCTTAGCGAACACTAGGTAGTCGATGATCGAGCTGGCATCGGTCCAGGTGCGGAACAGGTAGTTGCCCTTGAAAAAGCTGTTGTGGCCGTAACAGGCGTGGGCGATCACCAAGGCCTGCATGCAGATGGTGTTCTCTTCCATCAGGTAGGCGATGCATGGGTCAGAGTTAATTACGATCTCGTAGGCTAGGCCCATCTGCCCGCGTTGGTAGCCTTTCTCGGTGCTGAGGAAGTGTTTGCCATAGGACCAGTGGTGATAGCCCAGCGGCATGCCGACCGAGGCGTAGGCGTCCATCATTTGCTCGGCGGTGATCACCTCGATTTGATTGGGATAGGTGTCCAGCGCGTAGCGTTCGGCCAGCCGGCTGATTTCTCGATCGTATTGGCGAATGAGGTCGAAGGTCCACTCTGAACCGGTCGAGATCGGTTGACGCCGTTTATCTTGGGCATGGGTCATGTGGCAAGCCTCCGCTGGAACAGGTCGCGGAATACCGGGTAGATGTCGCCTGCAGAAACCAGCTGCTGCTGAGCAAAGGTGTCGGCAAATGCCTCGCTGACCTGCTCGTACTCGAACCACAGCGCTTGGTGCTCGCGCGGGGTGATCTCAACATAGGTGAAGTACTGCACAAGCGGCATGATTTGATTGATCAACAGGTCCCGGCATACGGGGGAGTCGTCATTCCAGTTATCGCCATCCGAAGCCTGAGCGGCGTAGATATTCCATTCGTTGATCGGGTAGCGCTCGGTCATGACCTCGTGCATGAGCTTGAGTGCACTGGAGACGATGGTACCGCCGGTTTCCCTCGAATAGAAAAACTCCTCCTCGTCGACCTCTTTGGCGCTGGTGTGGTGGCGGATAAACACCACGTCGATTTTTTCGTAGTTCCGCTTAAGGAACAGGTACAGCAGGATAAAGAAGCGCTTGGCGATGTCTTTGGTTGATTGGGTCATCGAGCCGGAAACGTCCATCAGGCAAAACATCACCGCCTTGGAACTGGGGTTGGGCTGTTTGACCAGCAGGTTGTACTTGAGGTCGAAGGTGTCGAGAAATGGCACACGCTTGATCCGTGCGCGCAGTTTGCTGATGTCCTCTTCAAGCGCCTGGATATCGACAAGGTTGTCCGGCTGCTCCAGCTTCAGGCGTTCCAGTTCGGCCTGGGCCTCCTTGAGTTTGTTGCGGCTGCTGCCGGACAGGGCGATACGCCGGGCGTGGGCCGAGCGCAGGGTGCGGACGATGTTGATGCGTGACGGATTACCTTCGTTGCTGATGCCGGCGCGCACGCTCTTGAAGGTGTCGCTGCCCGTCAGGTGGCGCTTGATCAGGTTGGGCAGCTCCAGGTCTTCGAACATGAAGTCGAGAAACTCCTCCTGGGTGATCTGGAAGACGAACTCATCCATGCCTTCGCCGGAGTTGCTCGCCTTACCGGCGCCTTGGCCGCCACCACCGCCTTGCGGGCGGGCAATCTTCTCGCCAGTGGTAAATTCGCGGTTGCCGGGGTGCACGGTGGTCTGACGGCCGCCGCGGCCGTGATGCAGTATCGGCTCGTCGATGTCGCGACCGGGGATGCTGATTTGTTCGCCGTGCTCCATGTCGGTGATGGAGCGGCGGCTGACCGCCTCTTCCACGGCCTTCTTGATATGGTCACGGTAACGCCGCAGGAAGCGCTGGCGGTTCACCGTGCTCTTGTTCTTGCCGTTCAGGCGTCGGTCGATCACATGGCTCATCACTGCCCTCCGTGCACTGCAGGTATCAAGTGCCGTCGTTGCAGAGCCGTTTAGTTGCGTGCTCTGCAGCGCCGGCAGCTGAAGCGTCAGGTCGTTTTATTGCGATTTACGAACCCGTAGATACCACTCGGACAGCAGGCGCACCTGCTTGTCGGTGTAGCCGCGTTCGACCATGCGAGTGACGAAGTCGTTGTGCTTCTGTTGATCCTCCTTGCTCGCCTTGGCGTTGAAGCTGATAACCGGCAGCAGGTCTTCGGTGTTGGAGAACATCTTCTTCTCGATCACCACGCGCAGTTTCTCGTAGCTGAGCCAGGTCGGATTCTTGCCATTGTTGTTGGCGCGGGCGCGCAAGACGAAGTTGACGATCTCGTTGCGGAAGTCCTTGGGGTTGCTGATGCCTGCAGGTTTTTCGATCTTCTCCAGCTCCTCGTTGAGGGCCACGCGGTTGAGGATTTCGCCGGTTTCCGGGTCGCGGTATTCCTGGTCCTGAATCCAGAAGTCGGCGTACAGCACGTAGCGATCGAAGATGTTCTGGCCGTACTCGCTGTAAGACTCCAGGTAGGCGGTCTGGATTTCCTTGCCGATGAACTCGATATAGCGCGGCGCCAGGTACTCCTTGATAAAGCGCAGGTAGCGCTCGCGGGTTTCCGCCGGGAACTGTTCCTGCTCAATCTGCTGCTCCAGCACGTAGAGCAAGTGCACCGGGTTGGCGGCGATTTCGTGCGGGTCGAAGTTGAATACCTTGGAGAGGATTTTGAAGGCAAAGCGGGTCGACAGGCCGTTCATGCCCTCGTCGACGCCGGCGGTATCGCGGTACTCCTGAATCGACTTGGCCTTGGGGTCGGTGTCTTTGAGGTTCTCACCGTCATACACGCGCATCTTCGAGTAAACGTTGGAGTTTTCCGGCTCTTTCAGGCGGCTGAGTACGGTGAACTGCGCGAGCATCTTCAGCGTGTCCGGCGCGCAGTGGGCATTAGCCAGGGAGCTGTTGAACAGCAGCTTGTCGTAGATTTTGATCTCGTCAGTCACGCGCAGGCAGTACGGCACTTTGACGATGTAGATACGGTCGATGAACGCCTCGTTGTTCTTGTTATTGCGGAAGCTGTGCCATTCCGATTCGTTGGAGTGCGCCAGCAGAATGCCGCTGTAAGGAATCGCCCCCAGGCCCTCGGTGCTGTTGTAGTTGCCTTCCTGGGTCGCGGTGAGCAGCGGGTGCAGCACCTTGATCGGTGCCTTGAACATCTCGACGAATTCCATCAGGCCCTGGTTGGCCCGGCACAGTGCGCCTGAGTAGCTGTAGGCGTCGGCATCGTTCTGCGGAAATTCTTCCAGCTTGCGGATATCCACCTTGCCGACCAGGGCAGAAATATCCTGGTTGTTCTCATCGCCCGGCTCGGTTTTGGCCACCGCGATCTGGTTGAGGATCGAGGGGTAAAGCTTGACCACGCGGAACTGGCTGATATCGCCGCCGAACTCCTGCAGGCGTTTAGTTGCCCAGGGCGACATGATGCTGCCTAGGTAACGCCGCGGGATGCCGTAATCCTCCTCGAGAATCCCGCCATCTTCGGCGTCACTGAACAGGCCAAGCGGCGACTCGAATACGGGCGAGCCCTTGATCGCGTAGAACGGCACTTTTTCGATCAAGTGCTTGAGCTTTTCTGCCAGGGACGATTTACCGCCGCCCACCGGGCCAAGCAAATAGAGAATCTGTTTCTTCTCTTCCAGGCCCTGAGCGGCATGGCGGAAGTAGGAGACGATCTGGTCGATGCATTCTTCCATGCCGTGGAAGTCGGCAAAGGCCGGATAGCGGCGGATTACCTTGTTGGAGAAGATGCGCGACAGCCGTGGGTCGGTTGAGGTGTCGAGCAGTTCAGGTTCGCCAATGGCCAGCAGCAGGCGCTCGGCTGCTGAGGCATAGGCGCTGCGGTCCTGCTTGCACAGTTCGAGGTACTCCTGGAGGGAGAGTTCCTCCTGGCGAGTCGCTTCGAAACGTTGTTGGAAGTGGCTGAAAATGCTCATGACTTCACCTCGCTCGATGCGCAGAGCCGGTGCGGGGTCGGTCAGGTGCTTGGTCGCCCCGGTGCGGATGCAGCCGGGATAAATCCCCCAGATCACCTAAAAGTCATACCGATGGCCCGATGCCGTTTGGCCGGCTCTACCTTGTTTTGGATGGCCTGAGCTAAAGGATAGTTCGGAATCGGCAGGGGCAAGGGGCGCGCAACGATAACAGGATATTACCGTTGGTCGGGAGTGGTCGGCAGGCCGCTGCTGGTGCGGCCTGGCGCTTAAAAAATTATTCTTCGGGTGATTGTGCCGTCTGGTCGGGGAAGGTGGCGCGCCACAGCTCGAAACCGCCATCGAGGCTGTAGACATCACTGAAGCCCTGGCCGACTAGGTAGGCCGCCGCACTCTGGCTGGAGTTGCCGTGATAGCAGGCGACGATCAATGGCGCATCGAGATCAGCCTGCGTAATAAAGCCGTGCAGCGAGTGGTTGTCGAGGTGTTGCGCGCCAATGATGTGGCCGGCGGCGAAGCTCTGCGGGTCACGGATGTCGACCACCACGGCGCCTTGCTGGCGTAAGGCCTGAGCCTGCTCGGGGGGATGCGTTTGAATTCGCTCATGCTTGCTCCTTACAGTCGCAGCTGTATTTCTCGCCACTATCGATATTCATCAGGGTCATGCTAGCGCCCCATACACAGCCGGTGTCCAGGGCGACCACGTCGGGTTCCTGGCATTGGCCTTCGAGCGCTGCCCAGTGGCCGAAGATGATCCGTTGGCCGCGGGTTTTGCGCTGTTTGTAGCTGAACCAGGGCGCGTAACCAGGTGGGGCGCTGCCCACACCTTCCTTGCTTTTCAGGTCGAGGGTGCCATCGGCTTTGCAGAAGCGCATGCGTGTGAAGTAATTGGTGATCACCCGCAAACGGGGCACGCCGTGCAGGTCGCCTTCCCACTTGGCCGGTTCATTGCCGTACATGCCGTCGAGAAACAGCGGTAGGCGTGCATCATCGCGCAGGACTTCCTCGACCTCGGCGGCACGTTTTAGGGCTTTGTTCATGGTCCATTGTGGCGGGATACCGGCATGCACCAGCGCGGTGTCGCGGGTCTCATCGTAGTGCAGCAGTTTTTGCCGGCGCAGCCAATCGAGCAGGTCGGCGGCGTCCGGCGCATCAATAATCTCGCGCAGGGTGTCGCCTTTTTTCAGTCGCTCAATATTGTGCGCCGCCGCTAGCAGGTGCAGGTCGTGATTACCCAGCACGCAGGTCAGTGCGTCACGGATGCTGTAGAGAAAGCGCAGCGTCGCCAGGGAGTCGGGGCCGCGGTTGACCAGGTCACCAACCAGCCACAGTTTGTCGTGTGCCGGATCAAAGGCCACGCGCTCAAGCAGGCACTGTAGGGGTTTCAGGCAACCTTGCAGGTCGCCGACGGCGTAGGTGGCCATCAGTGCAGCGAACCCGGCACCGCCAGGCGGAAGGGTGCAATTGTGGCGTCAAAGCGTTTGCCGTCTTCGGCGAGCATTTGATAGCTGCCCTGCATGATGCCGACGCGGGTGGTCATCACCGTGCCGCTGCTGTAAGTGTGGCTGGCGCCCGACTCGATCAGCGGTTGCTGGCCAACAACCCCGGCGCCACGCACCTCCTGCACACGGCCATCGCCATCGGTAATGACCCAGTGCCGTGAGAGCAGTTTTGCCGGGATCTCACCGGTGTTGCTCACCGTTACGGTGTAGGCGAAGGCAAAACGACTCTGCTCCGGCTGCGATTGCTCTGGCAGGTAGCGGGTCACGACGCTGACGTCGATGTTGTAGCGCGAATCGCTCATGGGTCATTAGCTCGGTAGGCAGAAAGCCAGTTTAGTCGCTGTCAGTCGCGGCAGGTTGTTCGGCCAGCTTGTCCGCCAAGCGGACAAATGCGGCCAGGTCCAGTTGCTCCGGGCGCAAGCTGCCATCTACGCCTGCAGCCTCGATGTCATCGGCGGTTAGCAAGGCTTTAAGGGTGTTGCGCAGGGTTTTGCGGCGTTGGTTAAAGGCCTCACGTACCACGCGCTCGAGCAGGCGATGATCCTTGGCCGGGTGCGGAAGCACTTCATGCGGCACCAAGCGGACAATGGCCGAGTCGACCTTGGGCGGCGGATTGAACGCGCCGGGGCCAACATTGAACAGATGCTCCACGCGGCAGTGGTACTGCACCATGATCGACAGACGGCCCCAGTCGCCACCCCCGGCGTTGCCGCCAGACGCTCGACCACTTCCTTTTGCAGCATAAAGTGCATATCGCGAATTAGCGCGGCGTTGTTCAACAGGTGGAAGATCAGCGGTGTGGAGATGTTGTACGGCAGGTTGCCGACCACGCGCAGGCTGTGTGGCACGGCCTGCAGTTGGTTGAAATCGAATTTGAGGGCGTCGCCCTGATTCAGGCGAAAGCGCGGGTTACTGCCGAACTGGTGTTGCAGGATAGGCACCAGATCGCGGTCGAGCTCAATTACGTCGAGTTGCGCGCCGCTGTTGAGCAGGCCTTCGGTCAGCGCGCCTTGGCCCGGGCCGATCTCCAGCATGTGCTCGCCGTCGCGGGCATGGATGGCGCGCAGGATGCGGTGAATAACCCCGGCGTCATGCAGGAAGTTCTGGCCAAAACGCTTGCGCGCGCGGTGTTGGTATTCGGACATGCAGCAGCTCCAGGCTTCAACCCAGAGGTTTGAAGCGAATGTAACGGGGGTAGAAAGCCCGGCAGTTTAACAGCATTGGCGGCGCACGCCTGCGCTTGGCGTCGTGCTCAGTAGCTTGCCACCTGGCTTTCGGCCATTGCGTAAGCGGTTTGCAGGGCGACCTTTAGGCTGCCACTGTCGATCTTGCCGCTGCCGGCCAGATCCAGCGCGGTGCCGTGGTCGACTGAGGTGCGGATGATGGGCAGGCCAAGGGTGACGTTCACCGCTGCACCAAAGCCTTTGTACTTGAGCACGGGCAGCCCTTGATCGTGGTACATGGCCAGCACCGCGTCGCAATGCTCCAGGTGTTTGGGGGTGAACAGGGTGTCCGCCGGTAGCGGGCCGATCAGGTTGATGCCTTCGTTGCGCAATTGTTGCAGCGCGGGCTCGATGATCTCGATCTCTTCACGGCCCAGATGGCCGCCTTCGCCGGCATGCGGATTGAGGCCGCAAACCAGGATGCGCGGCTTAGCGATGCCGAATTTTGTGCGCAGGTCATGGTCGAGAATGCGCGTGACGCGGCTTATGCGCTCTGCGGTGATGGCCTCCGCCACATCCTTGAGCGGCAGGTGGGTGGTCACCAGCGCTACGCGTAGGCCGTGGGTCGCGAGCATCATCACCACTTGCTCGGTGTGGGTCAGTTCGGCAAGAAATTCGGTATGCCCGGAGAAGGTAATCCCGGCTTCGTTGATCACGCCTTTATGCACGGGGCGGTAATCATCCCGGCAAAGTGCCCATCGAGGCAGCCTTGGCCTGCGCGGGTAAGCGTCTCCAGCACATAGTGCGCATTGCTTGCGTTCAGCTGGCCCGGCTTGACGGGGGCGGCCAGTGGGGTGTTCCAGACATACAGGCTACCGGCGGGCGCAGCCTGGCTTGGCCAGGATTCAGGGCCGACGCTGATCAGTTGAATGTTCACACCCAGCAGCTGGGCGCGCTCGGCCAGCAAGTCCAGGCTGGCGATGGCAATTAGCGCATGCGGCTGCGCCTCTCTGGCGAGTAGCAGGCACAGGTCGGGGCCAATGCCGGCGGGCTCGCCGGGAGTGAGGGCAAAAAGGCGGACGGCGGTCATCGGCGGGCTCTCGGTTATGCGCCAACTCGGTTGGTGCGTCAGTTAAGGGTAGCGCTGCGGTTATCGTTCAGCATGAAAAAGCCCGGCGATGCGTGTGCATAAGCCGGGCTTGATCTGTAGCGTCCGTCAGCGTGGCGTGCGCCTAGCTGGTCAGAGTTTGATCTCGACGTAGGCTTCGTCACGGATCTGGCGCAACCAGGCTTGCAGCTCTTCATCGTACTTGCGGTTACGCAGCACAGTCAGGGCTTGCTGCTCGCGGAACTGGGCGCTGCTGTCAGTGGCGCGGCGGCCCATGACTTCCAGTACGTGCCAGCCGTAAGGGCTCTTGAAGGGTTTGGACAATTCGCCCGCTGGCGTGTTGTTCATCACCTCGCGGAACTCAGGCACCAAGACGCTCGGGTCGATCCAGCTCAATGTACCGCCGTTTAGTGCTGAGCCTGGGTCTTCGGAGAAGTTCTTCGCCAATTCGGCAAAATCTTCGCCGGCCAGAATGCGCTGATGGAGGCGCTCGACCAATCGCTTGGTCTCGGCTTCACTGCGGATCTCACTAGGCTTGATCAGGATGTGACGAACATTGACTTCGTCACGCACCTGGCTGTCGCCGCCGCGTTTCTCCAGCAGCTTGATCATAATAAAGCCGCCGGGTGTGCGCATCGGCTCAGTCGCTTGGCCAACCGACAAGGCACTCAGCATGGCGTCAAACGGTGGAGGCAGTTGACCTGCCTTACGCCAGCCCATTTCGCCGCCTTCCAGCGCAGTTTCACTGGCCGAGTTGGCAATGGCCAGCTGGGCGAAGTCGGCACCCTGTTGCAGCTGTTGATACAGGTCACGGGCTTTACGCTCAGCGGCCTGAATTTCCTCAGGCGAGGCGCCTTCGGTCACAGGGATCAGGATGTTGGCCAGACGAAACTCTTCAGACAGCTGCATCTTGCCCAGATCGGACGCGAGGAAGTTCTGCACTTCCTGATCGGTCACCTGGATGCGCTCCGCTACGCGACGTTGACGCACGCGGCTGATGATCATCTCGCGGCGCACCTGGTCACGCGCATCGGTGTAGGACAGACCGTCTTTCGCCAGCGCAGCGCGGAACTGCTCGATGCTCATGCCGTTGCGCTGGGCAATGGTGCCGATAGCCTGGTTCAGCTCTTCGTCAGTAATGCGAATGCCTGAGCGCTCACCAATCTGCAGCTGGATGTTCTCGATGATCAGGCGCTCCAGCACCTGCTGGCTGAGTACGCTTGCGGGCGGCACAGCGGCACCGCGTTGGGCGATGGTCTGCTGCACTTCACGCAGGCGTGAGTCGAGTTGGCTTTGCATGACGACATCGTTATCTACAATCGCCACAACGCGGTTGAGTGGTTGTACTTCAGCCTGTGCTGCAGTACCCAGAAACAGCGCGCCCAACAGCAGCGGGCGCACGCAATCAGAAAGCTTGATCTTCACGTTCACGATAACCTTGAATGCCTTGGTCGAGGAAAGACTCCACTTTATTGCCGACTACACCGCCCAGACCCTTGAGAACGATCTGCAGGAAGATGCCGCGGTCAGCCTGGTCATTTAGCGACGGGTTCAGGCTGACTTCGTCGTAGTCGATCCAGTAGCGGTTGATCAGTCGCAGTTTCCAGCAGCAGCTGTCGTACTCGAAGCCGGCGAAGGCTTCCAGGGTGCGATCTTGACTGTAGTCATACTGCCAGCGTGAAATCACGTTCCACTGCGGCACGATCGGCCAGATAACCGAGAAGTCGTGCTGACTGATCTTGTAGTAGTCCTTGATGTATTCGGGTGAGCCAGCTGTTCCGTAGTCTCCGCCACCGACTACCCAGTTACCACTGGCTTCGTCAAAGCGCACGGTGTCATTGCGGTAGCGATAACCGGCGTTAACCACTTTGTTCGGGTTGTCTTCTGGCTGGTAGTGGAACATCGCACTGCCGGAGCGGGTGCTGCCGCTATCCGGGTCCCAGTTGAAATCCGACGAGAAGCGCCAGTCGCGGTTAAAGCGATAGAGGTACTCGAGCGCATAAGGCGAAACCGAGGCTGTCGCATCAGCGCGCGTACGGTAGTCAATACCTGGCAGCTGCACTTGGCGGTCTTCAAAATAGAAGGCCTGGCCAATGCTGAAACGCTGGCGTTCAAAGCCGTTGCTTTCAATCAAGCGGCTGGTTATGCCCAGCGACAACTTGTTCTCGTCGCCGATACGGTCCTTGCCGGAGAAGCGGTTTTCACGCCACAGCGAGGAATAGCTAAAGGTACTTTCACCCGTGTCGAAAACCGGGATATCGGTTTGGTCTTCTTCCGGCACATAGAGGTAGAAGGCGCGCGGCTCCAGCGTTTGACGGAACTGGGTGCCGAACAGCTGAGTATTGCGGTCGAAGTACAGGCCGCTGTCCAGACTAAGCATGCCGACGCCACGATTCTGGCTGCTCTTGTATTCCTGTTCAGCCAGTAAGGTGTTTTTGCCTTGTTGATCCAGGCTCAAGTTGTATTGGGTCTGCAGGTATTTGACCTGCGGCTTGATATAACCCCAGCTCCAGTTCAACGGCAGGCTAATGCCTGGCTCAACATGCAAACGCTCGCCGTTGGCGCGCGCCAGCCCTTTCAGTCGGGTGTCGTACCAAGGTGTGCCAACTGTGCCATCGGCGTTGAGCGGGCCGCCGTCTTCATCAATAAAGTTGCCGTTACGCAAGCTGCGGTCAAAGCGCACGTACTCCGTGCCATAGCTGAAGTTAACCCCTGCAGGTTTAAATGGCAGTACGCCATCCAGGGTCAGTTGCGGCAGGCGGTTATAGGGGGTGACATCGGTGATATTGGCCAGCTCGTAAGCGTGCGCGTTCAACCGTGCTGTATAGCCGTCACCACGATAGGTCAGGGTGCCGCGTTGGTTGACGTAGGTGTCGATACCAAGGCCCAGGTCTGTGCTCAGGTCCTGGAAGTAGTACGGGTCACTGATGTCGGTGTAATCGACTTCGGCCAGCAGGCGGTCGTTAAGCCCCTGCTTGTGCTGCCAGCTGTACATCCAGCGTTGGTCTTCAGCGTCTGACTGCAGTTTACGGTCGTCATTGCTGTCTTGCAGGAAGGCGCCGCCGACTTGACCTTCGCTGTTCTTGGTGAGGTAGCGGAATTCGCCTTCCATCAGCAAGCCGCGGTCGCTCATATAGGTCGGGTACAACGTGGCGTCGTAGTTTGGCGCCAGGTTGAAGTAATACGGTGTTTGCAGTGTCAGGCCATTACCGCTTGAGCTACCGATGCTCGGCGGGAGGAAGCCGGACTGGCGACGGTCATCAATTGGGAAGTAGATATACGGCGTGTAGAACACCGGAATATTCTTCACCCGCAGGGTCACGTTGGTCGCGGTGCCGAAGCCGGTGGCTGGGTTCAGGGTGATGTTATTACCCTTGAGATGCCAGGCGTTGCTGCCTGGTTCGCAACTGGTGTAAGTGCCGTCTTTGAGGCGGATAATGGCGCTTTCTTCACGCTTAGCGTAGAGCGCATTACCGCGGATATGACTCTTGTGCAGCACATATTCGGCGTTGTCGACTTTGGCTTCGCCGTTGTCCAGCTGTAGCTCGGCGCGATCACCGACTACGAGCATGCCCTGGTCACGCAGGCGCACGTTGCCGATCAGTTCGCCGCGGTTTTCTGCCTGGCGCAGGTTGGCTTCATCTGCTTCGACCTGCATGCCGGCCTGACGCAGCACCACATCACCCGCGAGGGTGGCGACCTGTTCTTCCTGCTCATAGCGCGACGCTTTGGCCGAGAGGAACATCGGTGCTTCGCTCATCGGCGTCTGGTCGTTCATGCCGGGCCGAATTGGCTCGACATAAGCGCCTGCGCAGTAGGGGCCGGTTTCAGCCAGCTGGGCGGCGCTGAGGTTTTCACGCGGCACCCAGTCGAGGTGGCTGTAGTCGGCGCTGCGTGATGCCAGTACCTTGCCACGGCTTTCAGTAACCAGTGTCGCCTGCGCGGCTTTTGCCTGGGCGGGTTCGGCTGTGCCGTCTGCGGCCTTGCTACTGGCGAGCGAATCACGTTGTACTGGCCGGGCTGGCAGGGCAGCATTGCTGGCTTTTGGGGCGCATGCCCAGCCGCCGCTGGCGGAAACCTGGCAATCGTACTGCTCGGCAGCAACGGCAAATGGAATGGCCACGGGTTGAAGCGCCAGGAGGCTGCTAGTAACCAGGAGTGGGAATTTTTTACGAAACGCGGGGTATTTTACTGCCATCTTATTTTATCCGGGCTTCCTGCGCGCCAATGGCCCTGAGGCCGCACGCCTCTCGATGGGCTTGAAAAGATGCTGGATAATAAAGCATGACCCGCGCAACGGCTAGCGCCGTCGGAGACCTTGTAATGCCTGATGAAGATGTACGCTTAAAACTTCTCGAAAACTGGCTGGACTCGCTGCTGCCAGGGCTGTTTGCTGAGCAGGGCTGGGGCGCCGTACCCGCTGCCACGCTGACGCCTGCGAGCAGCGATGCCAGTTTTCGCCGTTATTTCCGCTGGCAAGGTGGTGCGCGGACACTGATCGTGATGGACGCGCCGCCGCCGTTGGAGGATTGCCGGCCTTTCGTCAAGGTCGCGCAGTTGCTGGCTGAGGCCCACCTCAATGTGCCGCTGATTCTTGCGGCTGACCTTGAGCGTGGTTTTCTCTTGCTCAACGATTTAGGCCGGCAGACCTACCTGGATGTCATTAATGAAGACAATGCGGATGTGTTGTTTGCCGATGCCATGCAGGCACTGCTGGCGTTTCAGCAGCTGCCGGTGACTACGCCATTGCCCAGTTACGACGACGCGCTGCTGCGTCGTGAGTTGCAGCTATTCCCTGAGTGGTATGTGCAACGGCATCTTGAGGTTGAGTTCACGCCGGCGCAGCAGGCGGCCTGGCAGCGCGCGAGTCAGCTGTTGATCGACAGCGCCCTGGCGCAGCCCAAGGTGCTGGTGCATCGCGACTATATGCCGCGCAACCTGATGCTCAGTGAGCCTAACCCCGGTGTTCTGGATTTTCAGGATGCGGTCTACGGTCCAGTAACGTATGACATCACCTGTCTGTTCAAGGATGCGTTCCTCAGCTGGCCGGAGGCGCGCGTGCGCAGTTGGCTGGAGCAGTATTGGCAGCAAGCGCGTGATGCGGGTGTGCCGGTACAACCGTTGCTGGAAGACTTTCTGCGCGCCAGCGATCTGATGGGGGTGCAGCGGCATCTCAAGGTGATTGGCATCTTCGCGCGCATTTGCCACCGCGATGGCAAGCCCAAGTACCTGGGGGACGTGCCGCGCTTCTTCTCTTATATAGAAGCGGTATTGGCTCGCCGGCCGGAGTTGGCTGAGTTGGGTGAGTTGCTGGCCAGTCTGCAGCGGGCGTCGGCATGAAGGCGATGATTCTGGCCGCGGGCAAAGGCGAGCGGTTACGTCCGCTGACCCTGCACACCCCCAAGCCGTTAGTGCGCGCGGCGGGTGTGCCGCTGATTGAGTATCACCTGCGCGCCTTGGCGGCGGCCGGGTTTACCGAGGTGGTGATCAATCACGCCTGGCTGGGGCAGCAGATTGAGGATTATCTGGGTGATGGTTCGCGCTTCGGCGTCAGCATCGCCTATTCCGCGGAAGCCGAGCCGCTGGAAACCGGCGGCGGGATTTTCAAGGCCCTGCCATTGCTGGGTGATCAGCCTTTTGCGTTGATCAATGGCGATATTTTCACCGACTACCCCTTTGCCGAGTTGCGCCGTCCGTTGGCTGGGCTGGCCCATCTGGTGCTGGTGGTGAACCCCGGCCATCACGCGGGCGGTGATTTTTACCTGCGATCTGGCCAGGTCAGCGATGCGCAGGTTGCCCAGGAAAGTTTGACCTACAGCGGCATGGCAGTATTGTCGCCGACGTTGTTTGCCAGCTGCCAGCCCGGCGCCTTCAAGCTTGCGCCTTTGCTGCGTGCGGCGATGGCGGCAGGGCAGGTCAGTGGTGAGCAATTTGTCGGCTGCTGGGTGGATGTCGGCACTCATGAGCGGCTGGCGGAAGTTGAGCGTTTACTTGAGGCGCGCCGCTAAGATGCTCTGGCCTGCGACCCTGCTGGGGCGGTTGCCGGGCTGGCAGTCGCGAGTATTCCGGGTGCCCTGCTGGGCGGTTTGTTGGGGCAGGTGCTGGATCGACGTTTGCGTCTGCAGTCCTGGTCTGCCCTGCGTGAGCGCTTGGGGGGGCGTGCGGAAACGCGTGATGAGTGGCTGCTGTTTGTTCTGCTGGGGCGTTTGGCCAAAAGTGGTGGACGTGTGTTGCCGGCGCATATTCAGCAGGCGCGGGCAGAAATGCAGCGTCTGGGGCTGAGTAGCGAAGGGCAGCGTCAGGCGGTTGCGGCATTTGCCCAGGGTAAGACCGGACGTGACAGCCTGCGCGGCCCGTTACGACGCCAGCATGAGCACGCAGAGATGCTGCTGCGCGCTTGCTGGCGTATGGCGTGGGTTGATGGTCAGGTCGGTCAGGCTGAGCGTGAACTGATCATGCTGTGGGGCAAGTGGTTGCACGTGTCGTCGGCTACCCAGGCGCAGTTCAGTGACGCCTACGCGCCTCAGCGGGTGCATCTGGCTTCGACGGTCAGTGGTGCCTATCAGCGCGCCCTGAGTCTGTTGAATGTCAGTGCCGATGCCGAGCCTGCGCAAATCAAGCAGGCTTACCGGCGCTTACTCAGTCGCCATCACCCCGACAAGCTGGCGGGGAGTAACGCCTCGCCAGAGCGTGTCCGTGAGGCGACCGAGCGAACCCGTGACTTGCATCAGGCCTATGATCTGATTCGTCAGCGTCATGGCTTCCGTTAGGGCTATTTGGCCTGCAGCTTGAGTGTTAGCCAGCCGCGGATACGCCGGTAGAGCTGCTCCTGTTCGGCGTCGCGGTTGCCCGGCAGGGCTTTCATTGCGACCTGTGTATAGGTGGTCTGCTTTTGCCGTTTGCTGGCTTGCGAGCGTTTGAGCGCGGCCTGGCGGTCGGCGGGCAGATCCTTGTAATAGAAGTCGCCGGTGGCCTGCGGAAGTTGCGGGATCAACTCATCCAGTGGCGGTGTGTAGCCGGCCGGCAACGCTGCGGCCACTAATAACAGGTTGTGGATATTGCCTGGCTTGCGTTCGGCCAGGTAGCGCGCGGCCCAGTAGGCGCCGCTGCCGTGCCCCAGCAGGACGACAGTCTTGGCTTGCTGCTGTTCGGCAAAACCGATGGCCGATTCGATGCGCGCCAAAACTCGGTCGGCATGGGCTTGCTGCTTTTCTTCGATGTTTTTCGCTTTGCTTGTCGCGGTTTCGGCGCTGTCGCGTGTGTCTGCGCGGGGCGCATCTACGGGTGTGTTGGCTTCCTCGGTCGACGCCGTTGCCGGATCGGCTTCGACCGGAGCTTTACCTGGAGCTTCAGTTTGCGGTGCTGGGCTGCGCAATGGGGGGCATCGCCGTTCGGGTCGGGCAGGGTCAGGCTGAGGCTGTGCCAGCCACCATTGGGCAGTTTGTGGCGTAAAGGGCCAACGCTTTGCGGCCAGTCGGCCGTTTCAGCATCGCCCGGCAAGATGATTACCACTCCGCTGGGTTCTGCGGCGTTGGCGGGTAGCCAAAGCGCGAGGAAGCGTTCATCGCCGGCCTGCAGTTGTTGTTGCTCCTGCTGCCCCAACTGCTGTTCAAGTGCAGTCGCTTCCATTTCGCTGCGCTCGGCCAGGGGCGCGCGCACGGGCTCGGTTGCTTCGGCAGCAGTGTCAGTTGAAGCAGCGTTTGCGCCGGCCTGCTCCTCGGCATGCAGCGGGCCGGTTAATAGCAGCAGGCTCAGAGCGGATGCGGCAGCGCGCGAAAACATGGTGCTCTCCAGGATGTGTCGTATTCGCTCAGCCTAGCCTTTTCAGTCCTGCTTTGTCAGGTGTCGCTGAGCGCGCCAGGCCTGCGATGGGGCTGGTACAATGCGCGCCATCCGTGAATACCCCCGAGGTGCGTTATGCAACCCTTCGCCATTGCTCCGTCGATCCTTTCTGCTGACTTCGCTCGCCTGGGTGAGGAAGTGGACAAGGTGCTCGCCGCCGGGGCTGACATCGTGCACTTCGATGTGATGGACAACCACTATGTGCCGAACCTGACGATTGGCCCGATGGTCTGCGCGGCGCTGCGCAAGTACGGCATCACCGCGCCAATTGATGCGCATCTGATGGTCAAGCCCGTGGATCGCATCATCGGTGACTTTATTGAGGCGGGCGCGAGCTACATCACGTTCCACCCGGAGGCGTCCGAGCATATCGACCGCTCCCTGCAGCTGATCCGCGAGGGCGGCTGCAAGGCTGGCTTGGTGTTCAACCCAGCCACGCCGCTGGATGTGCTCAAACACGTGATGGACAAGGTCGACATGGTCCTGTTGATGAGCGTTAACCCCGGTTTCGGTGGGCAGAAGTTCATCCCCCACACCTTGGAAAAGCTCAAAGAGGCGCGCGCGCTTATCGATGCGTCCGGGCGCGACATCCGCCTGGAAATCGACGGTGGGGTCAATGTGCGGAACATCCGCGAGATTGCTGCTGCAGGTGCTGACACCTTTGTTGCCGGTTCGGCAATCTTCAATCAGCCCGACTACAAAGCGGTGATTGACGCCATGCGCGCCGAATTGGCGCTGGCGCGCGGGTGAGCCTGCTACGCGAGTTATTTCACGGGGAGCTGCCGCGCCTGGTGATGTTTGACCTGGACGGCACCCTGGTGGATTCGGTGCCGGACCTGGCCGCAGCGGTCGATAAGACTTTGCTCTTGTTGGGGCACCCGGCGGCGGGTTTAGAGCAGGTGCGTAATTGGGTGGGCAATGGCGCGCGGGTTTTAGTGCGCCGCGCCCTGGCTGGCAGCCTTGAGCACACCGAGGTCGATGAGGCGCACGCCGAGCAGGCACTGCAGCTGTTTATGCAGTACTACGCCGAAAGCCATACGCTGACCCAGGTTTACCCTGGCGTGCGAGAAACCCTGGACTGGTTGCGCGAGCAGCAGGTTGAGTTGGCGATAGTGACGAACAAGCCTGAACAGTTTGTCGCGCCCTTGCTGGATGAGAAGGGCCTGGGTGGCTATTTCCGCTGGATCATTGGTGGCGATACCCTGCCTCAGCAGAAGCCTGACCCGGCGGCGTTGCTGCATGTGATGCAGTTGGCGCGGGTTGACGCCGCCCAGGCGCTGTTTATTGGCGACTCGCGCAACGATGTGTTGGCGGCCAGCGCGGCGGGTGTGCTGTGCGTGGCGCTGAGTTATGGCTACAACCATGGCCGGCCGATTGCCGAGGAGAACCCCGCGCAGGTGCTGGATAATCTGGCGGGCTTGGTGTGCCCGGCCGAGTCGCTGCTTTTGCCGGGCCTTGCGGGTTGATTCGGCTCTAACCCTGCGCTAGTGTGGCCGCACTCCTATCCCGCCTGAATTAAGAGAGCTTCGTGGTGGTTACCTGCACGCGTTGGTCGGCAAGCGCCGATATGAAAATCATCAAGGCCCTGGCCCGTTGGCGCTGGCGCCTCTGACCTGATCTTGGCCGCCCAGTCGGCACGCTTGCACACGACCGAATTACCTCAAGCCACGAGGCTGATCATGACCCGCGAAGAATTCCTGCGTTTAGCCGCTGCCGGCTATAACCGTATTCCTGTTGCCTGCGAAACCCTTGTGGATTTCGACACGCCACTGTCCATCTATTTGAAGCTGGCTGATGAAGCCAACACCTACTTGCTCGAGTCCGTTCAGGGCGGTGAGAAGTGGGGGCGTTACTCGATCATCGGCCTGCCGGCGCGCACCGTGCTGCGGGCTTATGAGCACGATGTGACGGTCAGCGTCGATGGCGTGGAGGTTGAACGCCATCACTGCGAAGACCCGTTAGCCTTTGTCGAGCAGTTCAAAGATCGCTACAAAGTGCCGACCCTGCCAGGTCTGCCGCGTTTTAACGGTGGGCTGGTCGGTTACTTCGGTTACGACAGCGTGCGTTATGTCGAGCCAAAACTGGCCAAGGGTGTAAACCCGGATGCGCTGGGCACACCGGATATTCTGCTGATGGTCTCCGATGCCGTGGTGGTGTTCGACAACCTCGCCGGCAAGATGCACGCCATCGTGCTGGTTGACCCCGCTGATGCGGATGCGTTGGAACAGGGGCAGGCGCGCTTGCAGGAAATTCTGCACAAGTTGCGTCAGCCGATTACGCCGCGCTTGGGGGTGGACTTGGCAGCGCCTGCTGCTGCTGATCCGGATTTTGTTTCCAGTTTCAAACGCGACGACTACGAGCACGCGGTTAAGGCGATCAAGGATTACATCCTCGCTGGCGACTGCATGCAGGTGGTGATCTCGCAGCGCATGTCGATTCCCTTTAAGGCTGCGCCGATTGATCTGTATCGCGCGCTGCGGTGTATCAACCCGACGCCTTATATGTACTTCTTTAACTTCGGCGACTTCCATGTGGTCGGCAGTTCGCCGGAAGTGCTGGTGCGCCTAGAAGATGGCTTGGTGACGGTACGGCCGATTGCCGGCACACGCCCGCGTGGCGCCAATGAAGAAGCCGACCTGGCTTTGGAAGAAGACCTGCTGTCCGATGCCAAAGAAGTCGCCGAGCACCTGATGCTGATTGATCTGGGCCGCAACGATGTCGGCCGGGTGGCCAGTACCGGTAGCGTCAAACTCACCGAGAAGATGGTGATCGAGCGCTATTCCAACGTGATGCACATTGTTTCTAACGTTACCGGCCAGCTTAAAGAAGGCCTGACCGCGATGGACGCGCTGCGCGCTATTCTGCCAGCGGGCACCTTGTCCGGTGCGCCGAAGATCCGCGCCATGGAAATTATCGACGAACTAGAGCCGGTCAAACGTGGCGTCTACGGTGGTGCCGTGGGCTACCTGGCCTGGAACGGCAACATGGACACCGCCATCGCTATTCGGACCGCGGTGATCAAAAACGGTGAGCTACATGTACAGGCGGGGGCCGGCATTGTGGCCGACTCAGTGCCCGCGCTGGAGTGGGAGGAAACGCTGAACAAGCGTCGCGCCATGTTCCGTGCTGTGGCGCTCGCCGAACAAACTGCCTCCGAGCAAACCGTTTCTGATCAGACCAAGCGCTGAGGAGTCCTGCCATGCTGCTGATGATTGATAACTACGACTCCTTTACCTACAACGTGGTGCAGTACCTGGGCGAGCTGGGTGCTGACGTGCACGTGATCCGCAACGACGAGCTGTCGATTGCCGAGATCGAAGCGCTGCAGCCTGAGCGCATCGTGGTGTCGCCCGGCCCGTGCACGCCGACTGAGGCGGGGGTGTCCATCGAGGCCATTCTGCATTTTGCCGGTAAGCTGCCAATTCTCGGTGTGTGCCTCGGCCACCAGAGTATTGGTCAGGCTTTTGGCGGCGATGTGGTGCGCGCACGCCAGGTGATGCACGGCAAAACCAGCCCGGTCTTTCATCGTGATCTGGGTGTGTTCGCCGGCTTAAACAATCCGCTGACGGTCACCCGCTACCACTCGCTGGTGGTCAAGCGTGAAACCCTGCCAGATTGCCTGGAAGTCACCGCCTGGACTCAACATGAGGATGGCGCGGTGGACGAAATCATGGGCCTGCGTCACAAGACTCTGCATATCGAGGGTGTGCAATTCCACCCCGAGTCGATCCTCACCGAGCAGGGCCATGAACTGTTCACTAACTTCCTCAAACAGCAAGGAGGCCTGCGCTGATGAATATCAAGGAAGCCCTTAACCGGGTGGTCAGCCAGCTCGATCTGTCGACCGAAGAAATGCAGGACGTGATGCGCGAGATCATGACCGGCCAATGCGCGGACGCTCAAATAGGCGCATTCCTGATGGGCATGCGCATGAAGAGCGAGACCATCGACGAGATCGTCGGTGCGGTCTCGGTCATGCGTGAGCTGGCCAGCCATGTGCACCTGCAGACCCTCGATCATGTGGTGGATGTGGTGGGTACTGGCGGCGATGGCGCCAATATCTTCAACGTGTCTACGGCGGCAAGCTTTGTGGTAGCCGCCGCCGGCGGCAAGGTGGCCAAGCATGGCAACCGTGCGGTGTCGGGCAAGAGCGGCAGTGCCGATCTGCTTGAGGCCGCGGGTATTTACCTGCAGCTGACGCCGGAGCAAGTGGCGCGGTGTATCGACAGCGTCGGCGTAGGCTTTATGTTCGCCCAGGTGCATCACTCGGCGATGAAGTACGCCGCCGTGCCGCGTCGTGAGCTGGGCCTGCGCACCATCTTTAATATGCTCGGCCCGCTGACCAATCCGGCTGGGGTCAAGCATCAGGTGGTTGGCGTATTCAGTCAGGCGCTATGCCGACCACTGGCCGAGGTGCTCAAGCGCCTGGGCAGTCAGCATATTCTGGTGGTGCACTCGCGCGACGGCTTGGATGAATTCAGCCTGGCAGCCGCGACCCATGTAGCCGAGTTGAAGGACGGGGTAATCAGTGAATATGAAGTGCTGCCGGAAGATCTCGGCCTAAAGAGCCAGAGCCTGGTCGGTTTGGCCGTGGAAAGCCCGGAGGCTTCGCTGGCCTTGATCCGTGACGCGCTGAGCAAGCGTAAAACTGAAGCCGGGCAGAAGGCCGCTGATATGATCGCGCTGAATGCCGGTGCGGCGTTGTATGCGGCAGATCTGGCGGCTAGCCTGAAAGAAGGGGTGGCGCTGGCTCACGATGCTTTGCATACAGGCTTGGCCTGGGAGAAGTTGCAGGAGTTGGTGTCCTTTACCGCCGTATTCAATGAGGAGAATGCCGGGTGAGTATTCCAACTGTTCTGGAGAAGATTCTTGCGCGAAAGGCTGAGGAAGTGGCCGCGCGTCGCGCCATCATTAGTCTCGCTGACATTGAGCAGCAGGCGCGCAGCGCCGATCCCGTACGCGGTTTTGCTCAGGCCTTAATGGCTCAGGCTAAGCGCAAGCAACCCGCGGTGATAGCAGAAATCAAGAAAGCTTCGCCGAGCAAGGGTGTGCTGCGCGAGCACTTCGTGCCGGCGGAGCTGGCTCAAAGTTATCAGAGCGGTGGCGCCACCTGTCTGTCGGTGCTCACGGATATCGATTTCTTTCAGGGCGCGGATCGTTACCTGCAAGAAGCCCGCTCGGCCTGTTCACTGCCGGTGATCCGCAAAGACTTTATGATCGACCCGTACCAAATCGTCGAGGCCCGCGCGCTCGGTGCCGATTGCGTGCTGCTGATCGTTTCTGCGCTGGAAGATGGGCAGATGGCAGAGCTGGCCGCCACGGCCAAAGCTTTTGATTTGGATGTGCTGGTGGAAGTGCATGACGGCGACGAGCTGGAGCGAGCGCTGAAGACGCTGGATACGCCGCTGGTGGGCATTAACAACCGTAACCTGCACACCTTCGAGCTTAACTTAGAGACCACCCTTGACCTGCTGCCGCGGATTCCGCGTGACCGCTTGGTGGTGACCGAGAGCGGCATTCTCAATCGCGCTGATGTTGAGTTGATGGAGATCAGCGAGGTCTATGCCTTTCTGGTGGGCGAGGCGTTTATGCGCGCCGACAACCCTGGGGCTGAGCTGGAGCGGTTGTTCTTCCCCGAGCGCAAGCGGATGGTCGTTTCGCCTGACGTGGACTGATCCATCAAACCATAAAAAAGCCGACGCATGCGTCGGCTTTTTTGTTGGCGTTTGCGGGCTCAGCGGGTGCCGAAGACCACCATGGTCTTGCCCTTGACGTTGACCAAGCCTTGTTCTTCCAAGGCCTTGAGTACGCGTCCGACCATCTCCCGCGAACAGCCGACAATACGGCCGATTTCCTGGCGGGTAATTTTGATCTGCATGCCGTCAGGATGCGTCATGGCGTCGGGCTGTTTGCATAGGTCCAACAGGGTGCGCGCTACGCGGCCAGTGACATCGAGAAAAGCCAGATCGCCCACTTTGCGCGTGGTGTTGCGCAGACGTTCGGCCATCTGGCTGCCCAGGGCGTAGAGGATGTCGGGGTCTTGCTGGGTGAGTTCGCGGAACTTGGCGTAGCTCAGTTCCGCGACTTCGCACTCAGTCTTGGCGCGCACCCAGGCGCTGCGTTCTTTTTCCGCTCCGTCCTTTTCGAACAGGCCCATTTCACCAAAGAAATCGCCGGAGTTGAGGTAAGCAATGATCATTTCCCGACCATCATCGTCTTCGATCAGAATGGTGACCGAACCTTTGACGATGAAGAACAGCGTTTCGCAGCGATCACCTGCATAGATGATGGTGCTTTTGGCGGTGTAGCGGCGACGGTGGCAATGCGCGAGAAGCTTGTCGAGATTTTTTATTTTAGGTGTGAGGGTAATAGCAACCATGCCCGAATCCCGAATTTATAAGAGTAAGCCGTTGTTTGGCTGGCGTTTCTAATAATAGTTATCTGTACAAGTGTGCCAGTAATTAGGCGCCATCTTAACAAACACCCTTATACCTGGTGTGGTTTTGCGACCTGGCTAACACTTAAGCGCGGAACTTAAGCGCAAGTGGAGCATGGCAGCTTGGCAAAAGTGCTGTGCTAAGCTGCGTTCCTTTTTAACAGCGGAGCCTGGGCAATGAAAGCGCGGATTCAGTGGGCCGGCGAAGCCCTGTTTATTGGTGAGTCGGGTAGCGGCCATGCAGTGGTCATGGACGGTCCGCCTGAGAGCGGTGGACGTAATCTGGGTGTGCGGCCGATGGAAATGCTGCTGATCGGCCTGGGTGGCTGCAGTAACTTCGATGTCGTCAGCATCCTGAAGAAGTCGCGCCAGGCTGTAGAAAGCTGCGAGGCGTTTCTGGAGGCTGAGCGGGCCACGGAAGAGCCCAAGGTGTTTACCAAGATCCACCTGCATTTTGTGGTCAAGGGCCGTGGCCTGAAAGAGGCACAGGTCAAGCGTGCGGTCGAGCTCTCGGCTGAGAAATACTGCTCGGCGTCGATCATGCTGGGGCGTGGTGGTGTCGAAATCACGCATGATTACGAAATTATCGAGCTGGCTGAATAAGCTGTCGCGCGATTCTCGTGATAGGCAAAAGGGCACCGAGGTGCCCTTTTTTGTGCCGCTGATTCAGCGTTATACGCGGTACGTGGTGCTGGTCATCACCTTGGCCAGCAGGCTCATGCCGAACTTCACCGGTGCGGGGAAGCGCAGGCCGCCGGCATCCAGGGCGTTGCAGGCATGCTGTTCTTCATCGACGCGCATCTGCTCGAGAATCGCCCGGGACTTCTGGTCGTCCTGAGGGATTTGCTGCAGGTGCTCGTCGAGGTGCTTGACCACTTGATCTTCGGTGGCCGCCACAAAACCCAGGCTGACTTTGTCACTGATCAGCCCAGCAGCCGCGCCGACGCCAAAAGACAGGCCGTAGAACAGCGGGTTAAGAATACTGGGCTGGCTGCCGAGTTGGCGGATGCGTTGTTCGCACCAGGCTAAATGGTCGATTTCTTCATCGGCGGCATGCTCCATGGTCTGGCGCACCTGTGGCAGCTTGGCGGTCAGGGCCTGACCCTGATACAGCGCCTGGGCGCACACCTCACCGGTGTGGTTGATGCGCATCAGGCCGGCAATATGCTGGGTCTGCGCGTCATCCAGCTCGGCTTCTGGCTGCACGATGGCCGGTGACGGTCGAGTGGGCTGGCCACTGAAGGGCAGCAGGGTCCGCAGCGCGGCATCGGCTTGCAGTAACAGGCGATCAACAGGTGAAAATTGACGTTCGCTGGCCATTGGGACCTCCGGCGATGACTACGGCGGTCAGTTTACTCCAAACCATGCGGAGGGTCTGTTGACGTTTCGTCGCAGCCTTTGCGTCACCCACAAGGTTGGGCCGCGTCGTCAAGGTAGCTCGCGCAGTACGCGAAAACCCAGGGCGTAGTTCTTGTGCTGCGGTTGCTTCATGTCGCGCTGGCTGCTATGGAGATAGCTGGGGCCGCTGTTCCACGCACCGCCGCGAACCGTCCGCGGGCTGTTGTCGAGTAACCCCGCGGCGACCTGCTCGCTGCCGTCGAAGGGGCTGACAAACCGCGAGGCCGTCCATTCCCAGACATTGCCTGCGGTGTCGTGCAAGCCAAAGGCGTTGGCGCTGAATTGGCCGATGAACGCGCTCTTATTCTGGATTAGGCGTGAGGTCGCGCAGCCACGGCAATGCGCGCGCGGCTGCGTTTCCGGGCTATTGAGCTGTTCGCCCCACCAGTAATAGCTATCAGTCCCCGCGCGTGCGGCATATTCCCACTCGGCTTCAGTGGGCAGTCGATAGCGCTGCCCGGTGACCTTGGATAACCATTGGCAGTAGGCCACGGCCTGATACCAGGAGACATTGATCACTGGCCGCTGCGCCGACAAGCCCCAGCCTTCGTTATTAGGCATCACCGTGTCGGTGGCAGCGGCATACTGCTGCCAGTCGGCAAAGCTGACCTCGTAGCGCCCCATAGCAAATGGGTGGTTGATTTCAATGGGCGTCAGCGGGCGTTCATTATGATTACCGCGGCCGCTGTGGTCGCCCAACACGTAATGGCCGGCCGGTACCACAATCAGTGACGGCCCCTGCTTGTCTTCGCCCAGAGGGTCGCTGAATACACGGCCTGGTGTTTGTGCTTGCGTCGGAGCACTGCCCAACAGGCCGAGCAGCATCAGCGTCGCCAGGTACTGGCGCTTCAACCCGGCGGCCATGCCAGCTGCCGTTGACCCAATACGTGCATATGGATGTGATAGACGGTTTGGCCGCCCAGCTCGTTGCAGTTCATCACCACCCGGAAACCGTCATCGCAGCCTTGCTCTTTGGCTAGGCGCTGGGCCGTGATGAGGATGTGCCCCGCCAATGCGGTATCGGCTGCGTTCAGGTCATTGAGGGTGCGGATATGTTTTTTCGGGATGACCAGGAAATGCACCGGCGCTTGTGGGCCGATATCGTGGAAGGCAATCACCTGATCATCTTCATAAAGCTTGCGCGCCGGTATTTCACCAGCGACGATCTTGCAGAACAGACAGTCCATGGACAGTCTCCTGGCCAATATAAAGAGGCCGAGTTTAACAGGCCGTTGAAAAACTACCTGCGTTGCCGATACTGCGTTAAAAACAGACTCAAAATGCTCATTTACTACTCGTAAACTCCGCTTTTTCGTCTGCTTTTGCCTTGTCCCGGCTGCCTCGCCGACATTTTTCAACGGCCTTTTTGTGGGCAAGGGGTGCGGGTGAAAAACGATATTCACGATCTTGGGCTGGTGCTGGATTCCAAAACCAAGCTGGTGCTGATTGAGTCTTGGGATGAGGTGCGGGTTCTGGAAACCCTCACCAGCCTGGCGGTGCGCCGCGGTCTTGGCTTGCAGGTGTGGTCGGTGACCGAGGGCCTGCAGCGTCTGGGCTTTTCTGTACAAGAGCCCGTCGACAGCACCACCCTGGAGCCGGAAACTGCGCTACGCCTGATTAAGGCTGATCCGCAGCCGACGCTGTATGTGATGTGTGACCTGCATCCGTTTCTCGACGACAACCCCAAGCTGGTGCGCCTGCTCAAGGAAATCGCCATGAGCGAGCTGCCCAGCAAGCCGACGCTGGTGCTGGTGTCCCACGCGTGCCGGTTGCCGCCGGAGGTGCAGCGTTACGCCTCGCGCTTCAGTCTGTCGCTGCCATCTGAAGAAGAGTTACTGGCCATTGTGCGCGACGAAGCCGCCGGCTGGAGTACGCGCAACCGCAATGCCCGCGTACGCACCGATAACCGCACCTTGCAGCAGGTGGTGAAGAATCTGCGTGGTCTCAGCCATGCCGAGGCGCGTGCGCTGGCGCGTAATGTGATCTGTGACGACGGTGCGATTACCCAGGAAGATTTGCCGGAGCTGAACAAGACCAAGTTCCAGTTGCTTGACCTCGATGGTGTGTTGAGTTTTGAGTACGACACGGCACGTTTCGCCGAGGTGGGCGGGCTTGGCAACCTCAAGCGCTGGCTGGGTGAGCGGCAGAGCATCTTCCTTGAGGGTAAAGGCGTTGATCTGCCCAAGGGCGCGCTGCTGGTCGGTGTACAGGGCGGCGGCAAAAGCCTGGCCGCCAAGGCGATCGCCGGTCTCTGGGGCTTGCCTTTATTGCGTCTGGACTTTGCCTGCCTGTACAACAAGTTCTTCGGTGAGACCGAGCGTAACCTGCGCGAAGCTCTCAAACTGGCCGAGCAGATGTCGCCGTGTGTGCTGTGGATCGACGAGATTGAAAAGGGCTTGGCCAGCGGCGACCACGATGGCGGCGTCAGCCAGCGTGTACTCGGTACCCTGCTGACCTGGATGGCCGAGCGCAAGGCCCCTGTATTTATGGTGGCCACCGCCAACGTCATCTCGCGATTGCCGCCGGAGTTGGTGCGCAAGGGACGGTTTGATGAGCTGTTCTTTGTCGACCTGCCGGATGCGGCCGTGCGTAGCGAAATCTTCCGTATTCACCTGATGCGCCGCGAGTTGGATCCGGCGGGCTTTGATTTGGCTGAGCTGGCGGCGACTTCTGAAGGGTTTTCCGGTGCTGAGATCGAACAGGCAGTGGTGAGTGCCCTGTATGCCGCACAAGCGCAGCAGCAGCCGGTTGCCCAGGCCGTATTGCTGCAAAGCATTCAGACCACTGCGCCGCTTTCAGTGATCATGGCCGAAGACCTTGCGGCCCTGCGCGCCTGGGCGGATGGGCGCACGGTGAGTGCGAGCTAGGGGGTTAGAGCGGTTTGCCGAACTGGCGATTCAAGCGTGCGCTGATCCGTCGTACCAGCCAGCGTGGCCCCAAGCGTGGGCTGAGTGCGAGCAGGCGGTTGCGCCAGCCAGGGATTATGATCGCGCGATTCTTATCCAGCGCCCTAACAGTGATGAGTGCGACTTCTTCGGCACTCATCATCAACTTACTGCCCTGCAGGGTTGTGGCGTCCATGTTCGCGCTGCGGAAAAACGCGCTGCGGGTTGGGCCCGGACACAGGACGGACACCTTGACGCCGTAGGGCTTGAGCTCCTCGCGCAAGCCTTCAGAGAAGTGCAGCACATAGGCTTTGCTTGCGTAATAGTTGCTCATGCCTGGGCCCGGTTGAAAGCCTGCCACCGAGGCCACGTTGAGAATCTGCCCGCTGCCTTGGCCGGCCATAACGGTGCCGATGGCGTGACAGAGGCGGGCGAGGGCGAGGACGTTCAGCTCGATCAACGCCTGTTCGCGCGCCCAGTCCTGGGCTACATAGACGCCACAGGTGCCAATGCCGGCGTTATTCACCAGCAGGTCGATATGCAGTCCGCTTTCTTCCAGTTCATGCAACAGGCCGCTGACGCGAAGGGGCTTGCTCAAATCACAGGTACGAAACAGCACTTCCACCGCGAAACGCTGGGTCAGTTCGCTGGCGATACTTTCCAAGGCGTCGCGCTGGCGTGCCACCAAAATGAGATTACGACCCCGTCGGGCCAGGGCTTCGGCAAGTGCTAGGCCAATGCCACTGGAGGCTCCAGTGATAAGCGCGTAACGGCTCATGGGTTCTCCGTGAAGGAGCCTTGCGGCTCCATGCACTGGCTAAGGTGGTGATGGGGTTAGAGGTTGGCGCCGGTCAAAAAAGCCAGCGAAGGTAGCGCAATCGCCAGAACAATACCCAGTGCTATCGCGGCCAGCCACAAGCCGGCCAACACTTTAACGGCGGTGCTGTTCGGGGGGGGCGGTGGGCCGAAGCGATTGGCTTCGGTGCTGCCGGGAATGACGAACATCAGCAGAGAAAACACCCCGCCGATCACGGGTACCAAGGTGACCAGCAACAGCCAGCCAGACCAGCCAATGTCATGCAGGCGCTGCACGCCGAACATGATGCCGGCCACCGCCACCGCAATCCCCACCACGACCATCAAAAGACCGCCAAGAATCTCCGAGACCGCAAAGAACCCGGCCGCGATACCGAACAACGGCAAGCACGTCAGCATCAGCACCATCGACCATGCCAGGTAACGCAAGCGGCCGATTCGTCCGTCGGTGGTAAAGGTATTCAACTCGCCAAACGCCGGCAGTGTTTCGCCCACTGCTGCCTTGGGAGTGGCGTAAGGTGTGGTGACTGCGCTGGTCACTTGTGGCGGGTTTTCCGCGAGCTGGGCCTGTCGCGCCATGAATTTCTCGATAACTATGCCGCAGGCTGAGCACTCGATGGCTTTTGCCTGTGGGTGAGCGCATTTGGGGCAGATCATCTGGGCGTCGCTTGGAGCTTCATTGCCTTGCCCGCGGTGGTCATCGGTTTCTACTAGGCTCAGGCTGGCAGCCAAGTCCGGCTCTTTGCGCACCTTTGCCCCGGCACCCTGCAGGGCCTTGAGGTACTGGTCGGCCTCGTTTTCGCTGAGGTCACGTTTGATCTCGACAGTGCCGCCTTTAAACAGCGAGTTAATTCGGGTGTGGTCGCTCTTGAACAACCGCGCGAGATTCTCCTTGGCGGTTTCCAAGCTTATGTCAGGCATCAACTCGCCGTTGAACACAATCTTGAAGCGGGCTTGGGTCATGTCGGCGTCCTTGTCGGTGCCTGAGTGGATTTGCGTTACAGACTATCTGCCGCGCAGGCCAGTAAACAAGCCACTTTGCACGCAAATGTGTGCTTGCTTACGCTCTACCTCTTCATGCTAGGCCTAGCATGAAGAGGTAGGTTGCTTGTGCTGACTCACTGCAGCGCCTTGAGGTTACTTGGCCGAGTACAGGGGGCTTTATCGTGGCCAGCACTGTTGTAGTTGCAGGCTGTGCTTGAGTGCTTCTCGGTATTCACGGTCGAGGCGGGTGATTAATTGCTCAACACTGGGCAGATCGCTGATGTTGCCAACACCCTGGCCTGCCGACCACACGGTTTTCCAAGCCTTGGCCTCTTCATCCATGGGTTTGAGTTTCTCGCCGTAGTTGATTTCGCCTTTGCTCTGCAGTTGCTTGAGGTCGTAGCCGGCCAGCTCTAGGCTTTGGCGCATAAAGCTCGCGGGCACTCCGGAAACGGCCGGGGTGTGAATGATATCGGCGGCTTTGGCGTCGAGGATCATCTGCTTGTAGGCGTCGGAGGCGGCGTTTTCCTGGGTGGCGATCAGACGGGTGCCGAGGTAGGCAAGGTCGGCGCCGAGCAGCTGGGCGGCCAGCACTTCATGGCCTTGGTTGAGGCAGCCAGCCAGTAGCAGTGTCTTGTCGAAGAATTGGCGAATCTCGGCAACCAACGCGAACGGGCTCCAGGTGCCGGCATGCCCCCCAGCGCCGGCGGCCACTGCGATCAAACCATCGACGCCGGCTTCGGCCGCTTTCTCGGCATGCCGGCGCGTGGTCACGTCGTGGAACACCAAGCCGCCGTAGCTGTGCACAGCGTCGACCACTTCTTTTACTGCGCCGAGGCTGGTGATCACGATGGGCACGCGCTGCTCGACGCAGATGGCCAGGTCCGCCTGCAAGCGTGGGTTACTGCCATGCACGATCAGATTGACGGCATAGGGCGCCGCCGCGCCGTCCAGGCCTGCTTCGATTTCCTCTATCCAGCCTCTGAAACCGCTGCTCTCGCGCTGGTTAAGCGCCGGGAAGCTGCCGACGATACCGTTGTTACAGCAGGCCAGAACCAGTTGCGGGTTGGAGACCAGAAACATCGGTGCAGCAACGACGGGCAGGCGCAGGCGTTGTTCAAGCAGGGCTGGCAGCGACATGCAGAAATCCTCTTGTTGCAGTGATTAGAAAGGACGAACCACGACCAGAATGACGATGCCCAGCAAGGCCAGCACGGGCGCTTCATTGAACCAACGGTAGAACACATGGCCGCGCTGGTTTTCATCGCGGGCAAATGCCTTGAGTTGGGCGCCGCACATGAACTGGTAAATCACCAGCAGGGCAACCAGGCTCAGCTTGGCGTGCATCCAGCCCTGGCTGAAGTAGTAGCTGGGATTGAGGCTGATCAGCCACAGGCCGAGGCCGACGGTGAGGATCAGCGACGGCCACATAATCCCGCGGTAGAGCTTGCGCTCCATGATGCAAAAGCGTTCGCGGCTGACCTCGTCGGTGCTCATGGCGTGGTAGACGAATAGACGTGGCAGGTAGAACAAGCCGGCGAACCAACAGACCATAGCAATGATGTGCAGGGCCTTGAGCCATAGATAGAGCATTGTTTGAACTCGTGCTGAAAAGTGCCTCGATAGTAGTGGTCATGAGCGTCTGCGTCATCACTGGCGGTTGGCCCCTGGCCGAAGCGGCCGTATCATCGGCAGCTTTCCACTGCTGGTAAGGCAAAGGGGCAAGTGATGATCAAGGTCGGAATCGTCGGCGGCACGGGTTATACCGGAGTCGAATTGTTGCGTTTGTTGGCGCAGCACCCGCAAGCACAGGTCGAGGTGATTACCTCGCGCTCCGAGGCCGGCATGCGTGTCGACGAGATGTACCCGAACCTGCGCGGTCATTACGACAGCTTGGCGTTCAGCGTGCCGGACGCCGCTACGTTGGGCGCTTGCGATGTGGTGTTTTTCGCCACGCCGCACGGTGTTGCTCATGCGCTGGCGGGCGAGCTGCTGGCGGCGGGAACCAAGGTGATCGACCTGTCGGCGGACTTTCGTCTGCAGGACGCCGACGAGTGGGCGAAATGGTACGGCCAGCCACACGGCGCACCAGACCTGCTCCCTGAGGCAGTCTACGGCTTGCCTGAGGTCAATCGTGAAGCGATCAAGCAGGCGCGTCTGATCGCCGTGCCGGGTTGCTACCCCACGGCTGCGCAGCTGGCGCTGATCCCGTTGCTTGAGGCTGGCCTGGCCGATACCTCGCAAATTATCGCCGACTGTAAGTCTGGGGTGAGCGGTGCCGGGCGCGGTGCCAGTGTCGGCTCGCTGTTTAGCGAGGCGGGCGAAAGCATGAAGGCTTATGGAGTCAAGGGGCATCGGCACTTGCCGGAAATTCGTCAGGGCCTGCAACGAGCGGCGGGTCAACATGTCGGTCTGACCTTCGTGCCGCACCTGACGCCGATGATTCGCGGCATTCACGCGACGCTTTACGCCACCGTAGTGGATCGCTCGGTTGATCTGCAGGCGCTGTTCGAAAGGCGCTATGCAAACGAGCCTTTTGTGGATGTGATGCCCGCCGGCAGTCATCCGGAAACCCGTAGCGTGCGTGGCGCCAACGTCTGCCGTATCGCTGTGCACCGCCCGCAGGATGGTGATCTGGTGGTGGTGTTGTCCGTCATTGACAACCTGGTCAAGGGAGCGTCGGGCCAGGCGGTGCAGAACATGAACACTGTCTTCGGTCTTGATGAGCGTCTTGGGCTGTCCCACGCCGCCATGCTGCCCTGATGACGGGTTGGGAGGTTCGGCCAAGCGATCCCGGGCGTGCTCGACGGCGGTGCCTGCTGAGTGTGCTGATGCTGCTGTGTATTGCGCTGGCTTTTTATGCCGGCAGTGTGTGGCAGCAGTCCATAGCGGTTGCCGTGCACTCGACCATACAGGCCCCGGATGAATCGTTAGCCCGTGAGGTCGAAGAGTTACGCCAGCGCGTGGCGGTGCTGAGCAGTACGGAAACGCTCAGCCAGCAGGCCAACGAGCAGAGTCGTCTGACGATCAAGTTGCTGGAAGAACAGATTTATAAGCAGCAGCAGGATCTGGCGTCCTACAAAGGCGTTCTGGCTCCGGCCAGTCGTCGCGAAGGTCTACGTATTAAGACCTTTGAGTTGCAGGCCACGGACAGGCCTGAGTATTTCCGCTACAAGATACTCCTCAGTCGCGTGGGTAAAGGTGAGGCGCCGCTGGAAGGCCAGTTGCAAGTCTCAATCGTCGGTCAACAAGGTGAGCAGCCCTTAACACTTGAGTTGGCGGCGCTGAGCACTGGCTTGCCAGATGCGTTGCCTGAGCAAGCGTTTGCCTTTTCCTTCAAGCACTTTCAGGCAATCCCTGAGGCCGGACGATTCGCTGAGTTGAAGCTGCCTGAGGGGTTTGTCCCGCGTGAGATTAAAGTGCGTGCCGAGGTACAGGGTGAAAAGCCCTTGTTGCGCACATTCAAATGGAACAAAGAGGAGTGATGGTTCTGTATGTGGAGTAAAGACAAGGCGCGCGCTGATGTGCAGCGTTTCGCGGGCAAGACCAGCCTGATTGCGGTTGGGGCTGAATTGCATGGCGATTTGCGCTTTCAAGGGGCTGTTCAGGTCGATGGAAAGGTTATCGGTAACCTGGTCGCCAGCGAAGGTATGGTGCGTGTCAGCGTGCAGGGCCGGGTTGAAGGCGAGATCCGTGCACCCCATATAGTGATTGATGGCGAAGTCGAGGGTGATGTGCACGCCAATGGCCGTCTTGAACTCGGTACGCGCGCGCGAGTGCGCGGCAACCTGCACTACGCCTTAATGGAAATGGCCATGGGGGCGCAAATTGATGGGCGTCTCTGTCGGTTGCAGGACGAAGCGCGCCCATTGGAGTTGCCAGCGTCTCTGGATGAAGCGCAATAGTTGACCGCATTTGTAGGGTAAGCGGATAATGCCTATCAAACTGCAGTATGGCGCTTAGCGCCGGGAGTTAATCAGCATGAGCGTCGAAACCTTCACCCCTAGTGCTATGCAATTTACGCAGGGCGCGGCGAATAAGGTGAAGAACCTGGTCGATGAAGAAGGCAACCCGCGCTTGAAGCTGCGTGTGTTTGTAACCGGCGGCGGTTGTTCTGGCTTCCAGTATGGTTTCACCTTCGATGAAGACGTCGCTGAGGATGACACCATCGTCGAGCGCGAAGGCGTGAGCCTGGTGGTCGACTCGATGAGTTTCCAGTACCTGGCCGGTGCCGAGGTCGATTATCAGGAGGGTCTGGAAGGCTCGCGGTTTGTGATTAACAATCCGAACGCCACAACTACCTGTGGCTGTGGTTCTTCGTTTTCGATCTAGGTTCTAGGCTGTTCAAGTCAACGCCGTGCTTTGTGTACGGCGTTTTCGTTTCTGCGCGCAGCAGATGCTTAGGCGGTTAATCAGGCGGGGTAGATCGCTCCGAGCACGCGCAGCCCTTTTGCGCCTGTGACGCTCGGCCGGTTAGCGGGTATGCCCTCCAGGCAGCAGTGCGCCAGCCAGGCAAACGCCATAGCTTCTACCCAGTCAGCGGGTACGCCATGCTCATCGGTGCTGCTCACCTGGCTGTTGGGCAGCAGCTGCGCAAGTCGACGCATCAGCGTGCGGTTGTGCGCGCCGCCGCCGCAGACCAGCAGCATCTCGGTGTTTTGCTGGGCGCCCTTGAGTGCGTCGGTAATGCTTATGGCGGTCAATTCCAGCAGGGTAGCTTGCACGTCAGCTGCTGCTAGTACGGGCTGCTTCTGCAGGTGTTGGTCCAGCCAGCCAAGGTTAAACAGCTCGCGGCCTGTGCTCTTCGGTCCTTGGGTTTGGAAGTAGGCGTCGCTCAGCAAGGCCTGCAGGAGCGGCATTTGCACCGATCCGCTGGCGGCCCATTGACCACCTTGGTCGTATGTCAGGCCTTGATGGCGTTTGATCCAGGCATCAAGCAGTACGTTGCCTGGCCCGCAGTCGAAACCGTGTACGGGGCGCTCTTGCTCTAGCAGGCTGAGGTTGCTGAAGCCGCCAATATTGAGAATGGCCCGTGTGCTGTTTGCGTGCGCGAACAATGCGTCGTGGAATGCCGGAACCAGAGGCGCGCCTTGGCCTCCGGCGGCAACATCCCGGCGGCGGAAGTCGCTAACGACGCTGATGCCGGTCAGTTCGACGAGTAAGGCAGGGTTACCAATCTGGATGCTGAAGCCGCGAGTGGGCTCGTGGCGCACGGTTTGTCCATGGCTGCCAATAGCGCGGACGTTGTCTGCTGCTATGCCATGTTGCTTGAGTAGCTCATTGATGCCTTGAGCAGCGAGCTGTACCCACTGCTGCTCGGCAATAGCTGCGCGGGCCAGTTCATCGTGGCCGGAGGCGCATAGGCTAAGTAGGGCGCCACGCAGCTCGTCTGGCATGGGCAGGTAAAGCGTGCCGATCAGGCGGGTGTCATGTTCTTGCTCGATTAGCGCAATGTCCAGTCCATCCAGGCTGGTGCCGGACATCACGCCAAGGTAGAGGGGCATGGTTCAGCGCTGATTATTCAGGGCGAGCATTGTGGACTTCTCTTTGTCCATTTGCGCCATCAGCGGTTTGCTCAGCTGCATAAACCGGGATTTCTCGCTGTTGGCGATAGGGTCGGCCATTGGCAGCTTCTGGCTTAGCGGGTCAACGTGTACCCCATTGACCTGGAATTCATAGTGCAGGTGTGGCCCTGTGGACAGGCCTGTGGTGCCAATATAACCAATGATCTGACCTTGCTTGACGTTGCCGCCGGTGCGTACACCTTTTGCGAAGCCCTGCATGTGCGCGTACAGCGTACGGTAGCGCTGACCGTGCTGGATGATGACTGCATTGCCATAGCCGCCATGTCGCCCGGCCAATGAAATGCGACCGTCGCCCGCTGCTTTGATTGGGGTGCCACGTGGGGCTGCATAGTCAACGCCTTTGTGGGCGCGAATCTTGTTCAGGATTGGGTGGCGGCGGCCATTGGAAAAGCGCGAGCTGATACGCGCGAAGTCTACCGGTGTGCGGATAAAAGCCTTGCGCATGCTTTCGCCATTGGCACTGTAGTAACTACTATTACCCTGTTTATTGGTATAGCGTACCGCGGTGTATGTCTTGCCGCGGTTGGTGAAGCGTGCGGAGAGAATGTCACCGGTTCCGACCTGCTTGCCGTTGACCACTTTCTTTTCGAAAATCAGCTCGAATTCGTCGCCTTCACGAATATCCATGGCGAAATCGATGTCGTAGCCGAATATGTTGGCCAGATCCATGGTCAGGTTATGCGACAGGCCGGCACGTTTGGCAGAGAGAAACAGCGAGCTGTTGATCACGCCATGGCTGTAGCTGGTTTGAATCTCTGGCTTGACCAGTTCACGCTTGAAGGTGAAACCTTTCTCGCTCTTAGCCAGAACAATGCTTTCCAGGTCGCTGAGCTTACTGTGCAGGCTTTCAAGCTGGCCGTCAGCGCTCAGATTGAACTCAAGCGGCTGGCCTACCTTTAACCGCGTTAGTTGTTTGGCTTCTTTACTGCTGCTGAGCACTTCATGCAGGGTCGTTGCGCTCAAGCCGACTTTGGCAAATACCGTGGACAGGGTGTCGCCGTTTTGCACGTTAATAATGTGGTGCAGTGGGTCGGCTTCTTCTAGCGTCTCAATCTGAGTGGTTTTCAGCTCATCGACAGCCGAAGTCTCGGCAGCGGCGGTATTGGCGAAGGGGGACTGGTTCGGCTGTGACGTTGTCGGTGTAGCCTCAGCTTGTTGTTCGGCGTACTCGGAGCCGTTGTCCAGTTCAAGGTTGAGGTAGGTTTTCTTGGCTTCAACTTCGCGAGTGGGGAATACCAGTAGGGTTAGGCTCAGTAGTGCGGCGACGCCACTGGCCGCCAAAATATGGCTTTTTGGGTAGAGCGGTGGCGCTTTAGTTGTAGAGGTCATAGGCGGTTTTTGACTTTAAAAATGGAAAGAAATAGATAAAAAAATGATGAATATGCACCAACTGTATAAAATATAACCAAATCGCTTGCTAGGCAACCCCGGTTGTCGCGAGGTGATCTTAGCTATGGTGGGTGGATGGCAGAACTTGTGATTTGTCTGCGATCTTGTATGGTTGGTTCCCTTTTGTTTTTGAGTGGTCGTGAGTCCTGTCATGAAGTCGGTTGAAGAGCAGTTGGCGCTGATCAAGCGCGGCGCGGAAGAGGTTCTGGTTGAGGCTGAGCTGGTTGAAAAGCTTAAGCGTGGTCAACCGCTGCGCATCAAGGCAGGTTTTGATCCGACTGCACCGGATCTTCACCTTGGGCATACCGTGCTTATTAATAAGCTGCGTCAGTTCCAAGAACTGGGGCATCAGGTGATCTTCTTGATCGGCGATTTCACTGGGATGATTGGTGATCCGAGTGGTAAGAGTGCGACGCGCCCGCCGTTGACCCGTGAGCAGGTTTTAGAGAATGCGGAGACCTACAAGACGCAGGTGTTCAAAATTCTCGATCCAGCGAAAACCGAAGTCGCTTTCAATTCCACGTGGATGGACAAGATGGGGTCGGCCGACTTCATTCGTCTGACCTCGCAGTACACCGTCGCCCGTATGCTTGAGCGTGATGACTTCAGTAAGCGCTATTCAACTCAGCAGCCTATTGCTATTCATGAGTTCCTCTACCCGCTGGTTCAGGGCTATGACTCGGTTGCGCTGCATGCAGACGTTGAGCTGGGCGGCACCGATCAGAAATTCAACTTGCTGATGGGGCGTGAGTTGCAGCGCTCTTACGGGCAGTCATCCCAGTGTGTTGTCACCATGCCGCTGCTGGAAGGGCTGGATGGTGTGAAAAAGATGTCCAAGTCCCTGGGCAACTACATAGGTATTCAAGAAGCGCCGGGCGTGATGTACAGCAAGCTGGTTTCCATGCCAGATGCGTTGATGTGGCGCTACTTCGAGCTGCTCAGCTTCCGCTCAATGGAAGAGATCGAGCAGTTCAAGCGTGATGTTGAGCAAGGCGCTAACCCTCGGGATGTAAAGATCAAGCTGGCGGAAGAGATTGTTGCTCGCTTCCATGGTGAAGAGGCTGCGCTCACGGCCCATCGCTCGGCGGGTAACCGCATGAAAGAAGGAGAGCTGCCTGAGGATCTTCCAGAGATCGAAGTACTGTCAACTGATGATATGCCGATTTCTGCGTTGCTGAATAAAGCAGGCTTGGTGAAAAACGCGGCGATGGCGCGTGATCTGCTGGCCTCTGGCGGTGTGCGTGTGGATGGTGACGTTGTAGATCGCACCTTTATATACAAGGTAGGCGCAGTGCATGTCTGTCAGGCTGGCAAGAAATCGTTTGCGCGTATCACGCTTAAACTTGAGTAGCGCTTAAGGCTCGAGTGCTGTGTGGCTGCTCGCCCAGCTATTGCGCGTTAAGTTCGACAAAGCCGTTGAAGCGTCAGCTTCAACGGCTTTGTCGTTTCTGCGGGCGCGCACATGGGGTGGCGAGTCGGGTGCATGCGGTGGGTGTTGACGAAAAGGCTTATCAATTGCGTGGTCTTAGTGGTGTCCTCTCTATGCTTCGCAGTCCTTCAGTCGTATACGATTCCTTAAAATCCTTATAAAACAATAGGTTGGTTTTCAAGAATGGGTTGCAAAGCTGCGAAAGCTGCGTAGAATATGCGTGGCTGGCAGGGTAGTGGTTTGATTCTGTTGGTGGTTCGGTTGAGGCAATCGAAAGCGGTAAAAGAGGCGGTTGACAGCGGTTTGAAACGCTGTAGAATTCGCCTCCCGCTGACGAGAAGCTAGGAGTTGATCGAAAGCGCAAGTGGTTGAGTTTGAAAAGAAATTTTCGAAATCACTTGACGGAAGATGAGGCTGCTGTAGAATTCGCGCCTCGGTTGAGACGAAAGACTTAACCACCGCTCTTTAACAACTGAATCAAGCAATTCGTGTGGGTGCTTGTGAGGTAAGACTGCTAGTCGCAAGATTATCAGCATCACAAGTTACTCCGCGAGAAATCAAAGATGTAACCAACGATTGCTGAGCTAGGTTTAGGGTTTTCTCAAAACCCAAGCAGTATTGAACTGAAGAGTTTGATCATGGCTCAGATTGAACGCTGGCGGCAGGCCTAACACATGCAAGTCGAGCGGTAGAGAGAAGCTTGCTTCTCTTGAGAGCGGCGGACGGGTGAGTAATGCCTAGGAATCTGCCTAGTGGTGGGGGATAACGTTCGGAAACGGACGCTAATACCGCATACGTCCTACGGGAGAAAGCGGGGGACCTTCGGGCCTCGCGCCATTAGATGAGCCTAGGTCGGATTAGCTAGTTGGTGAGGTAATGGCTCACCAAGGCTACGATCCGTAACTGGTCTGAGAGGATGATCAGTCACACTGGAACTGAGACACGGTCCAGACTCCTACGGGAGGCAGCAGTGGGGAATATTGGACAATGGGCGAAAGCCTGATCCAGCCATGCCGCGTGTGTGAAGAAGGTCTTCGGATTGTAAAGCACTTTAAGTTGGGAGGAAGGGTAGTAACTTAATACGTTGCTACTTTGACGTTACCGACAGAATAAGCACCGGCTAACTTCGTGCCAGCAGCCGCGGTAATACGAAGGGTGCAAGCGTTAATCGGAATTACTGGGCGTAAAGCGCGCGTAGGTGGTTCAGTAAGTTGGATGTGAAATCCCCGGGCTCAACCTGGGAACTGCATCCAAAACTGCTGAGCTAGAGTACGGTAGAGGGTAGTGGAATTTCCTGTGTAGCGGTGAAATGCGTAGATATAGGAAGGAACACCAGTGGCGAAGGCGACTACCTGGACTGGTACTGACACTGAGGTGCGAAAGCGTGGGGAGCAAACAGGATTAGATACCCTGGTAGTCCACGCCGTAAACGATGTCAACTAGCCGTTGGGAGTCTTGAACTCTTAGTGGCGCAGCTAACGCATTAAGTTGACCGCCTGGGGAGTACGGCCGCAAGGTTAAAACTCAAATGAATTGACGGGGGCCCGCACAAGCGGTGGAGCATGTGGTTTAATTCGAAGCAACGCGAAGAACCTTACCTGGCCTTGACATGCTGAGAACTTTCTAGAGATAGATTGGTGCCTTCGGGAACTCAGACACAGGTGCTGCATGGCTGTCGTCAGCTCGTGTCGTGAGATGTTGGGTTAAGTCCCGTAACGAGCGCAACCCTTGTCCTTAGTTACCAGCACGTAATGGTGGGAACTCTAAGGAGACTGCCGGTGACAAACCGGAGGAAGGTGGGGATGACGTCAAGTCATCATGGCCCTTACGGCCAGGGCTACACACGTGCTACAATGGTCGGTACAAAGGGTTGCCAAGCCGCGAGGTGGAGCTAATCCCATAAAACCGATCGTAGTCCGGATCGCAGTCTGCAACTCGACTGCGTGAAGTCGGAATCGCTAGTAATCGTGAATCAGAATGTCACGGTGAATACGTTCCCGGGCCTTGTACACACCGCCCGTCACACCATGGGAGTGGGTTGCACCAGAAGTAGCTAGTCTAACCCTCGGGAGGACGGTTACCACGGTGTGATTCATGACTGGGGTGAAGTCGTAACAAGGTAGCCGTAGGGGAACCTGCGGCTGGATCACCTCCTTAATCGAAGACTTCAGCTTCTTCATAAGTTCCCACACGAATTGCTTGATTCATTGAAAAAGACGATTGGGTCTGTAGCTCAGTTGGTTAGAGCGCACCCCTGATAAGGGTGAGGTCGGCAGTTCGAATCTGCCCAGACCCACCAATTGTTGTGGGGTTTGGCCTTGTACGAATATGGGGCCATAGCTCAGCTGGGAGAGCGCCTGCCTTGCACGCAGGAGGTCAGCGGTTCGATCCCGCTTGGCTCCACCATATACAGCATAGTAAGAGTTCAGAAATGAACGTTCCTGCTAACAGCAGATGAATGTTGATTTCTGGTCTTTGACCAGTAAGAAAATCGTTCTTTAAAAATTTGGGTATGTGATAGAAGTGACTGATTAATTACTTTCACTGGTAATTAATTTGGTCAAGGTAAAATTTGTAGTTCTCAATTGCAAATTTTCGGCGAATGTCGTCTTCACGTTAGAGACAATAACCAGATTGCTTGGGGTTATATGGTCAAGTGAAGAAGCGCATACGGTGGATGCCTTGGCAGTCAGAGGCGATGAAAGACGTTGTAGCCTGCGATAAGCTCCGGGGAGTCGGCAAACAGACTTTGATCCGGAGATCTCTGAATGGGGGAACCCAGCCAGCATAAGCTGGTTATCACACACTAAATACATAGGTGTGTGAGGCGAACCAGGGGAACTGAAACATCTAAGTACCCTGAGGAATAGAAATCAACCGAGATTCCCTTAGTAGTGGCGAGCGAACGGGGACTAGCCCTTAAGTTGATTTGAGATTAGTGGAAGGCTCTGGAAAGTGCCGCCGTAGTGGGTGATAGCCCCGTACACGAAAATCTCTTATCAATGAAATCGAGTAGGACGGAGCACGAGAAACTTTGTCTGAATATGGGGGACCATCCTCCAAGGCTAAATACTACTGACTGACCGATAGTGAACTAGTACCGTGAGGGAAAGGCGAAAAGAACCCCGGAGAGGGGAGTGAAATAGATCCTGAAACCGTATGCGTACAAGCAGTGGGAGCCCACTTTGTTGGGTGACTGCGTACCTTTTGTATAATGGGTCAGCGACTTATATTCAGTGGCGAGCTTAACCGAATAGGGGAGGCGTAGCGAAAGCGAGTCTTAATAGGGCGACAGTCGCTGGGTATAGACCCGAAACCGGGCGATCTATCCATGGGCAGGTTGAAGGTTGGGTAACACTAACTGGAGGACCGAACCGACTACCGTTGAAAAGTTAGCGGATGACCTGTGGATCGGAGTGAAAGGCTAATCAAGCTCGGAGATAGCTGGTTCTCCTCGAAAGCTATTTAGGTAGCGCCTCGTGTATCACTGTTGGGGGTAGAGCACTGTTTCGGCTAGGGGGTCATCCCGACTTACCAAACCGATGCAAACTCCGAATACCAACAAGTGTCAGCACGGGAGACACACGGCGGGTGCTAACGTCCGTCGTGAAAAGGGAAACAACCCAGACCGTCAGCTAAGGTCCCAAAGTTATGGTTAAGTGGGAAACGATGTGGGAAGGCTTAGACAGCTAGGAAGTTGGCTTAGAAGCAGCCATCTTTTAAAGAAAGCGTAATAGCTCACTAGTCGAGTCGGCCTGCGCGGAAGATGTAACGGGGCTCAAACCATACACCGAAGCTACGGGTTCATCTTAGGATGAGCGGTAGAGGAGCGTTCTGTAAGCCTGTGAAGGTGAGTTGAGAAGCTTGCTGGAGGTATCAGAAGTGCGAATGCTGACATGAGTAACGACAATGGGAGTGAAAAACTCCCACGCCGAAAGACCAAGGTTTCCTGCGCAACGTTAATCGACGCAGGGTGAGTCGGCCCCTAAGGTGAGGCAGAAATGCGTAATCGATGGGAAACGGGTTAATATTCCCGTACTTCTAATTACTGCGATGGAGGGACGGAGAAGGCTAGGCCAGCACGGCGTTGGTTGTCCGTGTTTAAGGTGGTAGGCTGAATGCTTAGGTAAATCCGGGCGTTCAAGGCCGAGAACTGATGACGAGTTATCTTTTAGATGACGAAGTGGTTGATGCCATGCTTCCAGGAAAAGCTTCTAAGCTTCAGGTAATTAGGAACCGTACCCCAAACCGACACAGGTGGTTAGGTAGAGAATACCAAGGCGCTTGAGAGAACTCGGGTGAAGGAACTAGGCAAAATGGCACCGTAACTTCGGGAGAAGGTGCGCCGGTGAGGGTGAAGCATTTACTGCGTAAGCCCATGCCGGTCGAAGATACCAGGCCGCTGCGACTGTTTATTAAAAACACAGCACTCTGCAAACACGAAAGTGGACGTATAGGGTGTGACGCCTGCCCGGTGCCGGAAGGTTAATTGATGGGGTTAGCTAACGCGAAGCTCTTGATCGAAGCCCCGGTAAACGGCGGCCGTAACTATAACGGTCCTAAGGTAGCGAAATTCCTTGTCGGGTAAGTTCCGACCTGCACGAATGGCGTAACGATGGCGGCGCTGTCTCCACCCGAGACTCAGTGAAATTGAAATCGCTGTGAAGATGCAGTGTATCCGCGGCTAGACGGAAAGACCCCGTGAACCTTTACTATAGCTTTGCACTGGACTTTGAGTTTGCTTGTGTAGGATAGGTGGGAGGCTTTGAAGCGTGGACGCCAGTTCGCGTGGAGCCAACCTTGAAATACCACCCTGGCAACCTTGAGGTTCTAACTCTGGTCCGTTATCCGGATCGAGGACAGTGTATGGTGGGTAGTTTGACTGGGGCGGTCTCCTCCTAAAGAGTAACGGAGGAGTACGAAGGTGCGCTCAGACCGGTCGGAAATCGGTCGTAGAGTATAAAGGCAAAAGCGCGCTTGACTGCGAGACAGACACGTCGAGCAGGTACGAAAGTAGGTCTTAGTGATCCGGTGGTTCTGTATGGAAGGGCCATCGCTCAACGGATAAAAGGTACTCCGGGGATAACAGGCTGATACCGCCCAAGAGTTCATATCGACGGCGGTGTTTGGCACCTCGATGTCTCGGCTCATCACATCCTGGGGCTGAAGCCGGTCCCAAGGGTATGGCTGTTCGCCATTTAAAGTGGTACGCGAGCTGGGTTTAGAACGTCGTGAGACAGTTCGGTCCCTATCTGCCGTGGACGTTTGAGATTTGAAAGGGGCTGCTCCTAGTACGAGAGGACCGGAGTGGACGAACCTCTGGTGTTCCGGTTGTCACGCCAGTGGCATTGCCGGGTAGCTATGTTCGGAAAAGATAACCGCTGAAAGCATCTAAGCGGGAAACTTGCCTTGAGATGAGATCTCACTGGAACCTTGAGTTCCCTAAAGGGCCGTCGAAGACTACGACGTTGATAGGTTGGGTGTGTAAGCGCTGTGAGGCGTTGAGCTAACCAATACTAATTGCCCGTGAGGCTTGACCATATAACACCCAAACAATTTGATGTTTGTGTGTCTCTATGAAGACTGCAACAGCCGAAAATTTGTAAGAACACAGCTACCTTTATCACATACCCAATTCGGAGCAGCGTCTAACGACGATACTCCAGCTGAATCGCTTGACGACCATAGAGCATTGGAACCACCTGATCCCATCCCGAACTCAGTAGTGAAACGATGCATCGCCGATGGTAGTGTGGGGTTTCCCCATGTGAGAGTAGGTCATCGTCAAGCACCTATACCAAAACCCCGATCAGGAAACTGGTCGGGGGTTTTACTATTAGTACAGGCATGAAGTTTTGAGCGATCAAAACTACTACCTAGAGATGTAATGCAAGTCGTTGACTAGAAAGAGAAATCTTCGAAAAACAGCTTGACTAAACAAGAGGCTGCTGTAGAATTCGCGCCTCGGTTGAGACGAAAGACTTAACCACCGCTCTTTAACAACTGAATCAAGCAATTCGTGTGGGTGCTTGTGAGGTAAGACTGCTAGTCGCAAGATTATCAGCATCACAAGTTACTCCGCGAGAAATCAAAGATGTAACCAACGATTGCTGAGCTAGGTTTAGGGTTTTCTCAAAACCCAAGCAGTATTGAACTGAAGAGTTTGATCATGGCTCAGATTGAACGCTGGCGGCAGGCCTAACACATGCAAGTCGAGCGGTAGAGAGAAGCTTGCTTCTCTTGAGAGCGGCGGACGGGTGAGTAATGCCTAGGAATCTGCCTAGTGGTGGGGGATAACGTTCGGAAACGGACGCTAATACCGCATACGTCCTACGGGAGAAAGCGGGGGACCTTCGGGCCTCGCGCCATTAGATGAGCCTAGGTCGGATTAGCTAGTTGGTGAGGTAATGGCTCACCAAGGCTACGATCCGTAACTGGTCTGAGAGGATGATCAGTCACACTGGAACTGAGACACGGTCCAGACTCCTACGGGAGGCAGCAGTGGGGAATATTGGACAATGGGCGAAAGCCTGATCCAGCCATGCCGCGTGTGTGAAGAAGGTCTTCGGATTGTAAAGCACTTTAAGTTGGGAGGAAGGGTAGTAACTTAATACGTTGCTACTTTGACGTTACCGACAGAATAAGCACCGGCTAACTTCGTGCCAGCAGCCGCGGTAATACGAAGGGTGCAAGCGTTAATCGGAATTACTGGGCGTAAAGCGCGCGTAGGTGGTTCAGTAAGTTGGATGTGAAATCCCCGGGCTCAACCTGGGAACTGCATCCAAAACTGCTGAGCTAGAGTACGGTAGAGGGTAGTGGAATTTCCTGTGTAGCGGTGAAATGCGTAGATATAGGAAGGAACACCAGTGGCGAAGGCGACTACCTGGACTGGTACTGACACTGAGGTGCGAAAGCGTGGGGAGCAAACAGGATTAGATACCCTGGTAGTCCACGCCGTAAACGATGTCAACTAGCCGTTGGGAGTCTTGAACTCTTAGTGGCGCAGCTAACGCATTAAGTTGACCGCCTGGGGAGTACGGCCGCAAGGTTAAAACTCAAATGAATTGACGGGGGCCCGCACAAGCGGTGGAGCATGTGGTTTAATTCGAAGCAACGCGAAGAACCTTACCTGGCCTTGACATGCTGAGAACTTTCTAGAGATAGATTGGTGCCTTCGGGAACTCAGACACAGGTGCTGCATGGCTGTCGTCAGCTCGTGTCGTGAGATGTTGGGTTAAGTCCCGTAACGAGCGCAACCCTTGTCCTTAGTTACCAGCACGTAATGGTGGGAACTCTAAGGAGACTGCCGGTGACAAACCGGAGGAAGGTGGGGATGACGTCAAGTCATCATGGCCCTTACGGCCAGGGCTACACACGTGCTACAATGGTCGGTACAAAGGGTTGCCAAGCCGCGAGGTGGAGCTAATCCCATAAAACCGATCGTAGTCCGGATCGCAGTCTGCAACTCGACTGCGTGAAGTCGGAATCGCTAGTAATCGTGAATCAGAATGTCACGGTGAATACGTTCCCGGGCCTTGTACACACCGCCCGTCACACCATGGGAGTGGGTTGCACCAGAAGTAGCTAGTCTAACCCTCGGGAGGACGGTTACCACGGTGTGATTCATGACTGGGGTGAAGTCGTAACAAGGTAGCCGTAGGGGAACCTGCGGCTGGATCACCTCCTTAATCGAAGACTTCAGCTTCTTCATAAGTTCCCACACGAATTGCTTGATTCATTGAAAAAGACGATTGGGTCTGTAGCTCAGTTGGTTAGAGCGCACCCCTGATAAGGGTGAGGTCGGCAGTTCGAATCTGCCCAGACCCACCAATTGTTGTGGGGTTTGGCCTTGTACGAATATGGGGCCATAGCTCAGCTGGGAGAGCGCCTGCCTTGCACGCAGGAGGTCAGCGGTTCGATCCCGCTTGGCTCCACCATATACAGCATAGTAAGAGTTCAGAAATGAACGTTCCTGCTAACAGCAGATGAATGTTGATTTCTGGTCTTTGACCAGTAAGAAAATCGTTCTTTAAAAATTTGGGTATGTGATAGAAGTGACTGATTAATTACTTTCACTGGTAATTAATTTGGTCAAGGTAAAATTTGTAGTTCTCAATTGCAAATTTTCGGCGAATGTCGTCTTCACGTTAGAGACAATAACCAGATTGCTTGGGGTTATATGGTCAAGTGAAGAAGCGCATACGGTGGATGCCTTGGCAGTCAGAGGCGATGAAAGACGTTGTAGCCTGCGATAAGCTCCGGGGAGTCGGCAAACAGACTTTGATCCGGAGATCTCTGAATGGGGGAACCCAGCCAGCATAAGCTGGTTATCACACACTAAATACATAGGTGTGTGAGGCGAACCAGGGGAACTGAAACATCTAAGTACCCTGAGGAATAGAAATCAACCGAGATTCCCTTAGTAGTGGCGAGCGAACGGGGACTAGCCCTTAAGTTGATTTGAGATTAGTGGAAGGCTCTGGAAAGTGCCGCCGTAGTGGGTGATAGCCCCGTACACGAAAATCTCTTATCAATGAAATCGAGTAGGACGGAGCACGAGAAACTTTGTCTGAATATGGGGGGACCATCCTCCAAGGCTAAATACTACTGACTGACCGATAGTGAACTAGTACCGTGAGGGAAAGGCGAAAAGAACCCCGGAGAGGGGAGTGAAATAGATCCTGAAACCGTATGCGTACAAGCAGTGGGAGCCCACTTTGTTGGGTGACTGCGTACCTTTTGTATAATGGGTCAGCGACTTATATTCAGTGGCGAGCTTAACCGAATAGGGGAGGCGTAGCGAAAGCGAGTCTTAATAGGGCGACAGTCGCTGGGTATAGACCCGAAACCGGGCGATCTATCCATGGGCAGGTTGAAGGTTGGGTAACACTAACTGGAGGACCGAACCGACTACCGTTGAAAAGTTAGCGGATGACCTGTGGATCGGAGTGAAAGGCTAATCAAGCTCGGAGATAGCTGGTTCTCCTCGAAAGCTATTTAGGTAGCGCCTCGTGTATCACTGTTGGGGGTAGAGCACTGTTTCGGCTAGGGGGTCATCCCGACTTACCAAACCGATGCAAACTCCGAATACCAACAAGTGTCAGCACGGGAGACACACGGCGGGTGCTAACGTCCGTCGTGAAAAGGGAAACAACCCAGACCGTCAGCTAAGGTCCCAAAGTTATGGTTAAGTGGGAAACGATGTGGGAAGGCTTAGACAGCTAGGAAGTTGGCTTAGAAGCAGCCATCTTTTAAAGAAAGCGTAATAGCTCACTAGTCGAGTCGGCCTGCGCGGAAGATGTAACGGGGCTCAAACCATACTACGGGTTCATCTTAGGATGAGCGGTAGAGGAGCGTTCTGTAAGCCTGTGAAGGTGAGTTGAGAAGCTTGCTGGAGGTATCAGAAGTGCGAATGCTGACATGAGTAACGACAATGGGAGTGAAAAACTCCCACGCCGAAAGACCAAGGTTTCCTGCGCAACGTTAATCGACGCAGGGTGAGTCGGCCCCTAAGGTGAGGCAGAAATGCGTAATCGATGGGAAACGGGTTAATATTCCCGTACTTCTAATTACTGCGATGGAGGGACGGAGAAGGCTAGGCCAGCACGGCGTTGGTTGTCCGTGTTTAAGGTGGTAGGCTGAATGCTTAGGTAAATCCGGGCGTTCAAGGCCGAGAACTGATGACGAGTTATCTTTTAGATGACGAAGTGGTTGATGCCATGCTTCCAGGAAAAGCTTCTAAGCTTCAGGTAATTAGGAACCGTACCCCAAACCGACACAGGTGGTTAGGTAGAGAATACCAAGGCGCTTGAGAGAACTCGGGTGAAGGAACTAGGCAAAATGGCACCGTAACTTCGGGAGAAGGTGCGCCGGTGAGGGTGAAGCATTTACTGCGTAAGCCCATGCCGGTCGAAGATACCAGGCCGCTGCGACTGTTTATTAAAAACACAGCACTCTGCAAACACGAAAGTGGACGTATAGGGTGTGACGCCTGCCCGGTGCCGGAAGGTTAATTGATGGGGTTAGCTAACGCGAAGCTCTTGATCGAAGCCCCGGTAAACGGCGGCCGTAACTATAACGGTCCTAAGGTAGCGAAATTCCTTGTCGGGTAAGTTCCGACCTGCACGAATGGCGTAACGATGGCGGCGCTGTCTCCACCCGAGACTCAGTGAAATTGAAATCGCTGTGAAGATGCAGTGTATCCGCGGCTAGACGGAAAGACCCCGTGAACCTTTACTATAGCTTTGCACTGGACTTTGAGTTTGCTTGTGTAGGATAGGTGGGAGGCTTTGAAGCGTGGACGCCAGTTCGCGTGGAGCCAACCTTGAAATACCACCCTGGCAACCTTGAGGTTCTAACTCTGGTCCGTTATCCGGATCGAGGACAGTGTATGGTGGGTAGTTTGACTGGGGCGGTCTCCTCCTAAAGAGTAACGGAGGAGTACGAAGGTGCGCTCAGACCGGTCGGAAATCGGTCGTAGAGTATAAAGGCAAAAGCGCGCTTGACTGCGAGACAGACACGTCGAGCAGGTACGAAAGTAGGTCTTAGTGATCCGGTGGTTCTGTATGGAAGGGCCATCGCTCAACGGATAAAAGGTACTCCGGGGATAACAGGCTGATACCGCCCAAGAGTTCATATCGACGGCGGTGTTTGGCACCTCGATGTCGGCTCATCACATCCTGGGGCTGAAGCCGGTCCCAAGGGTATGGCTGTTCGCCATTTAAAGTGGTACGCGAGCTGGGTTTAGAACGTCGTGAGACAGTTCGGTCCCTATCTGCCGTGGACGTTTGAGATTTGAAAGGGGCTGCTCCTAGTACGAGAGGACCGGAGTGGACGAACCTCTGGTGTTCCGGTTGTCACGCCAGTGGCATTGCCGGGTAGCTATGTTCGGAAAAGATAACCGCTGAAAGCATCTAAGCGGGAAACTTGCCTTGAGATGAGATCTCACTGGAACCTTGAGTTCCCTAAAGGGCCGTCGAAGACTACGACGTTGATAGGTTGGGTGTGTAAGCGCTGTGAGGCGTTGAGCTAACCAATACTAATTGCCCGTGAGGCTTGACCATATAACACCCAAACAATTTGATGTTTGTGTGTCTCTATGAAGACTGCAACAGCCGAAAATTTGTAAGAACACAGCTACCTTTATCACATACCCAATTCGGAGCAGCGTCTAACGACGATACTCCAGCTGAATCGCTTGACGACCATAGAGCATTGGAACCACCTGATCCCATCCCGAACTCAGTAGTGAAACGATGCATCGCCGATGGTAGTGTGGGGTTTCCCCATGTGAGAGTAGGTCATCGTCAAGCACCTATACCAAAACCCCCGATCAGGAAACTGGTCGGGGGTTTTACTATTAGTACAGGCATGAAGTTTTGAGCGATCAAAACTACTACCTAGAGATGTAATGCAAGTCGTTGACTAGAAAGAGAAATCTTCGAAAAACAGCTTGACTAAACAAGAGGCTGCTGTAGAATTCGCGCCTCGGTTGAGACGAAAGACTTAACCACCGCTCTTTAACAACTGAATCAAGCAATTCGTGTGGGTGCTTGTGAGGTAAGACTGCTAGTCGCAAGATTATCAGCATCACAAGTTACTCCGCGAGAAATCAAAGATGTAACCAACGATTGCTGAGCTAGGTTTAGGGTTTTCTCAAAACCCAAGCAGTATTGAACTGAAGAGTTTGATCATGGCTCAGATTGAACGCTGGCGGCAGGCCTAACACATGCAAGTCGAGCGGTAGAGAGAAGCTTGCTTCTCTTGAGAGCGGCGGACGGGTGAGTAATGCCTAGGAATCTGCCTAGTGGTGGGGGATAACGTTCGGAAACGGACGCTAATACCGCATACGTCCTACGGGAGAAAGCGGGGGACCTTCGGGCCTCGCGCCATTAGATGAGCCTAGGTCGGATTAGCTAGTTGGTGAGGTAATGGCTCACCAAGGCTACGATCCGTAACTGGTCTGAGAGGATGATCAGTCACACTGGAACTGAGACACGGTCCAGACTCCTACGGGAGGCAGCAGTGGGGAATATTGGACAATGGGCGAAAGCCTGATCCAGCCATGCCGCGTGTGTGAAGAAGGTCTTCGGATTGTAAAGCACTTTAAGTTGGGAGGAAGGGTAGTAACTTAATACGTTGCTACTTTGACGTTACCGACAGAATAAGCACCGGCTAACTTCGTGCCAGCAGCCGCGGTAATACGAAGGGTGCAAGCGTTAATCGGAATTACTGGGCGTAAAGCGCGCGTAGGTGGTTCAGTAAGTTGGATGTGAAATCCCCGGGCTCAACCTGGGAACTGCATCCAAAACTGCTGAGCTAGAGTACGGTAGAGGGTAGTGGAATTTCCTGTGTAGCGGTGAAATGCGTAGATATAGGAAGGAACACCAGTGGCGAAGGCGACTACCTGGACTGGTACTGACACTGAGGTGCGAAAGCGTGGGGAGCAAACAGGATTAGATACCCTGGTAGTCCACGCCGTAAACGATGTCAACTAGCCGTTGGGAGTCTTGAACTCTTAGTGGCGCAGCTAACGCATTAAGTTGACCGCCTGGGGAGTACGGCCGCAAGGTTAAAACTCAAATGAATTGACGGGGGCCCGCACAAGCGGTGGAGCATGTGGTTTAATTCGAAGCAACGCGAAGAACCTTACCTGGCCTTGACATGCTGAGAACTTTCTAGAGATAGATTGGTGCCTTCGGGAACTCAGACACAGGTGCTGCATGGCTGTCGTCAGCTCGTGTCGTGAGATGTTGGGTTAAGTCCCGTAACGAGCGCAACCCTTGTCCTTAGTTACCAGCACGTAATGGTGGGAACTCTAAGGAGACTGCCGGTGACAAACCGGAGGAAGGTGGGGATGACGTCAAGTCATCATGGCCCTTACGGCCAGGGCTACACACGTGCTACAATGGTCGGTACAAAGGGTTGCCAAGCCGCGAGGTGGAGCTAATCCCATAAAACCGATCGTAGTCCGGATCGCAGTCTGCAACTCGACTGCGTGAAGTCGGAATCGCTAGTAATCGTGAATCAGAATGTCACGGTGAATACGTTCCCGGGCCTTGTACACACCGCCCGTCACACCATGGGAGTGGGTTGCACCAGAAGTAGCTAGTCTAACCCTCGGGAGGACGGTTACCACGGTGTGATTCATGACTGGGGTGAAGTCGTAACAAGGTAGCCGTAGGGGAACCTGCGGCTGGATCACCTCCTTAATCGAAGACTTCAGCTTCTTCATAAGTTCCCACACGAATTGCTTGATTCATTGAAAAAGACGATTGGGTCTGTAGCTCAGTTGGTTAGAGCGCACCCCTGATAAGGGTGAGGTCGGCAGTTCGAATCTGCCCAGACCCACCAATTGTTGTGGGGTTTGGCCTTGTACGAATATGGGGCCATAGCTCAGCTGGGAGAGCGCCTGCCTTGCACGCAGGAGGTCAGCGGTTCGATCCCGCTTGGCTCCACCATATACAGCATAGTAAGAGTTCAGAAATGAACGTTCCTGCTAACAGCAGATGAATGTTGATTTCTGGTCTTTGACCAGTAAGAAAATCGTTCTTTAAAAATTTGGGTATGTGATAGAAGTGACTGATTAATTACTTTCACTGGTAATTAATTTGGTCAAGGTAAAATTTGTAGTTCTCAATTGCAAATTTTCGGCGAATGTCGTCTTCACGTTAGAGACAATAACCAGATTGCTTGGGGTTATATGGTCAAGTGAAGAAGCGCATACGGTGGATGCCTTGGCAGTCAGAGGCGATGAAAGACGTTGTAGCCTGCGATAAGCTCCGGGGAGTCGGCAAACAGACTTTGATCCGGAGATCTCTGAATGGGGGAACCCAGCCAGCATAAGCTGGTTATCACACACTAAATACATAGGTGTGTGAGGCGAACCAGGGGAACTGAAACATCTAAGTACCCTGAGGAATAGAAATCAACCGAGATTCCCTTAGTAGTGGCGAGCGAACGGGGACTAGCCCTTAAGTTGATTTGAGATTAGTGGAAGGCTCTGGAAAGTGCCGCCGTAGTGGGTGATAGCCCCGTACACGAAAATCTCTTATCAATGAAATCGAGTAGGACGGAGCACGAGAAACTTTGTCTGAATATGGGGGGACCATCCTCCAAGGCTAAATACTACTGACTGACCGATAGTGAACTAGTACCGTGAGGGAAAGGCGAAAAGAACCCCGGAGAGGGGAGTGAAATAGATCCTGAAACCGTATGCGTACAAGCAGTGGGAGCCCACTTTGTTGGGTGACTGCGTACCTTTTGTATAATGGGTCAGCGACTTATATTCAGTGGCGAGCTTAACCGAATAGGGGAGGCGTAGCGAAAGCGAGTCTTAATAGGGCGACAGTCGCTGGGTATAGACCCGAAACCGGGCGATCTATCCATGGGCAGGTTGAAGGTTGGGTAACACTAACTGGAGGACCGAACCGACTACCGTTGAAAAGTTAGCGGATGACCTGTGGATCGGAGTGAAAGGCTAATCAAGCTCGGAGATAGCTGGTTCTCCTCGAAAGCTATTTAGGTAGCGCCTCGTGTATCACTGTTGGGGGTAGAGCACTGTTTCGGCTAGGGGGTCATCCCGACTTACCAAACCGATGCAAACTCCGAATACCAACAAGTGTCAGCACGGGAGACACACGGCGGGTGCTAACGTCCGTCGTGAAAAGGGAAACAACCCAGACCGTCAGCTAAGGTCCCAAAGTTATGGTTAAGTGGGAAACGATGTGGGAAGGCTTAGACAGCTAGGAAGTTGGCTTAGAAGCAGCCATCTTTTAAAGAAAGCGTAATAGCTCACTAGTCGAGTCGGCCTGCGCGGAAGATGTAACGGGGCTCAAACCATACACCGAAGCTACGGGTTCATCTTAGGATGAGCGGTAGAGGAGCGTTCTGTAAGCCTGTGAAGGTGAGTTGAGAAGCTTGCTGGAGGTATCAGAAGTGCGAATGCTGACATGAGTAACGACAATGGGAGTGAAAAACTCCCACGCCGAAAGACCAAGGTTTCCTGCGCAACGTTAATCGACGCAGGGTGAGTCGGCCCCTAAGGTGAGGCAGAAATGCGTAATCGATGGGAAACGGGTTAATATTCCCGTACTTCTAATTACTGCGATGGAGGGACGGAGAAGGCTAGGCCAGCACGGCGTTGGTTGTCCGTGTTTAAGGTGGTAGGCTGAATGCTTAGGTAAATCCGGGCGTTCAAGGCCGAGAACTGATGACGAGTTATCTTTTAGATGACGAAGTGGTTGATGCCATGCTTCCAGGAAAAGCTTCTAAGCTTCAGGTAATTAGGAACCGTACCCCAAACCGACACAGGTGGTTAGGTAGAGAATACCAAGGCGCTTGAGAGAACTCGGGTGAAGGAACTAGGCAAAATGGCACCGTAACTTCGGGAGAAGGTGCGCCGGTGAGGGTGAAGCATTTACTGCGTAAGCCCATGCCGGTCGAAGATACCAGGCCGCTGCGACTGTTTATTAAAAACACAGCACTCTGCAAACACGAAAGTGGACGTATAGGGTGTGACGCCTGCCCGGTGCCGGAAGGTTAATTGATGGGGTTAGCTAACGCGAAGCTCTTGATCGAAGCCCCGGTAAACGGCGGCCGTAACTATAACGGTCCTAAGGTAGCGAAATTCCTTGTCGGGTAAGTTCCGACCTGCACGAATGGCGTAACGATGGCGGCGCTGTCTCCACCCGAGACTCAGTGAAATTGAAATCGCTGTGAAGATGCAGTGTATCCGCGGCTAGACGGAAAGACCCCGTGAACCTTTACTATAGCTTTGCACTGGACTTTGAGTTTGCTTGTGTAGGATAGGTGGGAGGCTTTGAAGCGTGGACGCCAGTTCGCGTGGAGCCAACCTTGAAATACCACCCTGGCAACCTTGAGGTTCTAACTCTGGTCCGTTATCCGGATCGAGGACAGTGTATGGTGGGTAGTTTGACTGGGGCGGTCTCCTCCTAAAGAGTAACGGAGGAGTACGAAGGTGCGCTCAGACCGGTCGGAAATCGGTCGTAGAGTATAAAGGCAAAAGCGCGCTTGACTGCGAGACAGACACGTCGAGCAGGTACGAAAGTAGGTCTTAGTGATCCGGTGGTTCTGTATGGAAGGGCCATCGCTCAACGGATAAAAGGTACTCCGGGGATAACAGGCTGATACCGCCCAAGAGTTCATATCGACGGCGGTGTTTGGCACCTCGATGTCGGCTCATCACATCCTGGGGCTGAAGCCGGTCCCAAGGGTATGGCTGTTCGCCATTTAAAGTGGTACGCGAGCTGGGTTTAGAACGTCGTGAGACAGTTCGGTCCCTATCTGCCGTGGACGTTTGAGATTTGAAAGGGGCTGCTCCTAGTACGAGAGGACCGGAGTGGACGAACCTCTGGTGTTCCGGTTGTCACGCCAGTGGCATTGCCGGGTAGCTATGTTCGGAAAAGATAACCGCTGAAAGCATCTAAGCGGGAAACTTGCCTTGAGATGAGATCTCACTGGAACCTTGAGTTCCCTAAAGGGCCGTCGAAGACTACGACGTTGATAGGTTGGGTGTGTAAGCGCTGTGAGGCGTTGAGCTAACCAATACTAATTGCCCGTGAGGCTTGACCATATAACACCCAAACAATTTGATGTTTGTGTGTCTCTATGAAGACTGCAACAGCCGAAAATTTGTAAGAACACAGCTACCTTTATCACATACCCAATTCGGAGCAGCGTCTAACGACGATACTCCAGCTGAATCGCTTGACGACCATAGAGCATTGGAACCACCTGATCCCATCCCGAACTCAGTAGTGAAACGATGCATCGCCGATGGTAGTGTGGGGTTTCCCCATGTGAGAGTAGGTCATCGTCAAGCACCTATACCAAAACCCCCGATCAGGAAACTGGTCGGGGGTTTTACTTTGTGCGCCGAAAATATAAGCCGCGCTGCCAAGCCTTGATAGGCAACCAAACTGTGCGTAGCTTTGGTGCTTTAACGCACCTTCATCAGAGTCATTTTCATGGCCGATCCGGCATCCTCTGAAATACTTTCCGGGCTTGAGCTTAATCAGCTTATTGCCTGCCATGAGTGCGATCTGTTGCTGCGCAGGCCCCAGGCTTGCGCTGGTGAGCGAGTTGAGTGCCCACGCTGTGGGTGTGAGTTGTTCACCCGGCGTACTCAGGTTATACGCCGCAGCATGGCGTTGGTGATTGCGGCTTTACTGTTATATATCCCAGCTAATTTTCTGCCGATTATGCAACTCAACTTGTTGGGACAGGCTTCGAATGACACGGTTTGGAGCGGTGTTCTCGGCCTTTATAACAACGGTATGCAGAGTGTTGCGGTGGTGGTGTTCCTCTGCAGTATGGCTGTGCCGCTGCTCAAGCTACTCTGTCAGTTTGCGGTGCTGTTGAGCATCCGCCTGGATATCGGGCGCAGCTATGGTTTATTGCTCTATCGCATTTATCACCATATGCGCGAGTGGGGCATGCTCGAGGTTTACCTGATGGGCATTCTGGTGGCCATTGTTAAGCTGGTCGATCTTGCTGAGCTGAGTATTGGTCTCGGGCTAATGTGCTTTGTTGCGTTGTTACTGGTCCAGGTCTGGCTTGAGGTGACCATGTCGCCGCATCAAATCTGGGACGCTCTATCGGGGGAGGATGAGCATGCGGGCGATTGATGCTGGGTTACTGATTTGCCACGAATGCCATCAGCTCAACCCAATACAGACTGAGCAAGGCAAACAGTTTTGCTCGCGTTGTGGTGGGCTCGTGCATGCGCGCCAACCCAATAGTTTGACGCGTACCTGGGCTTTGCTGCTGACAGCCGCGGTGCTGTATATCCCGGCTAATCTGCTGCCCATCATGACGGTCAACTCACTAGGCAAGGGGCAGTCAGATACGATCATGTCGGGTGTTATCGAATTGGTGAACTACGGCATGCTGCCCATTGCTGCGGTGGTCTTTGTCGCCAGCATTCTGGTGCCTACCTTCAAGTTGGTTGGGATCGCTTTGCTGCTGTATTCGGTGCAGCGGCATCAACCGATGTCGCCACGCCAGCGGGTGTTGATGTACCGCTTTATCGAGTGGATTGGACGTTGGTCGATGCTGGATATCTTCGTCATCGCGATTCTGGTGGCGCTTGTCAATTTTGGCAGCTTAGCCAGTATTGTCCCTGGCTATGGGGCTATGGCTTTTGCCAGTGTGGTGGTGCTGACCATGTTGGCCGCTTTAACTTTTGACCCTCGCTTGATATGGGACAACACGGATTCGGATGACGACCATGAATGACTTGCCGTTGGCTAAGACACGCCCCGCTTCAAACTGGTCGGCTATTTGGGTATTGCCGCTCATTGCTCTGCTGATTGGCGGCTGGCTGGGGTGGCGCGCCTATAACGAAGCCGGTATCGAGATCGAGGTGATGTTCGACAGTGGTGATGGCATTCAGCCGGGCAAAACAGAGGTGATCTTCAAGGGCATGCCGATTGGCAAGGTCACAGCTTTGCAATTGGATGACAGCGGCGAACAGCGTGGAGTGCTTGCGACCCTTGAAATGGACAAGCGCGTTGAGCAGCACCTGCGCAGCAATACTCGTTTCTGGTTGGTTAAACCGAGTGTTTCGTTGGCCGGTATCACCGGGCTGGAAACCCTGGTTTCGGGTAACTACATCACCGCGAGTCCAGGCGATGGCGAGCCTACGCGCGAATTCACTGCGCTGAGTGAGCCGCCGCCATTGGCTGATACGGTTCTGGGTTTGCACCTAACCCTCAAGGCGGACCGGCTTGGCTCGTTGAATAGGGACAGCCCGGTTTTCTACAAGCAGATTCAGGTGGGGCGAGTGAAGAGTTATGCCTTGGTTGAAGATCAGAATCTTATCGAGGTGAAAATCTTCATCCAGCCAGAGTTTGCGCCTCTGGTGCGCAAACATACGCGCTTCTGGAATGCCAGCGGTGTATCCATCGACGCTGGGCTCTCAGGCATAAAGGTGCGCACGGAGTCGCTGGCGAGCATTGTTGCAGGGGGTATTGCCTTCGCTACTCCCGACCATCGCAAGGACAGTCCGCCGACTGACCCAAGCCTGCCATTTCGTCTCTATGAGGATTTCGACAGTGCTCAGGCTGGCATTCGCGTATCACTGAAGCTGCATGAGTTTGATGGGCTGGAGCCGGGGCGTACGCCTGTCATGTACAAGGGCATTCAAGTCGGCCACCTGAAGACCTTTAAGGTTGATGATGATCTCAGTGGCGCTCAGGTTGAGTTGATGCTCGACCCGCGCACCGAAGATTATCTGGTCGAGGACACTGACTTCTGGATGGTCAAGCCATCCATATCCCTGGCCGGTATTACCGGGCTCGAAGCGCTCGTCAAAGGCAATTACATTGCAATTCGTCCGGGTGAGCAGGGCGCAGCGCCACAGCGTGAGTTTGTGGCGAGAGCCAAGGCGCCGCCCCTTGATCTGGCATCTCCTGGCTTGCATTTGGTGCTGTTTAGCGACGTGCGCGGTTCTTTGGAGGTTGGGAGCCCGATTCTGTTCAAGCAGCTTAAAGTCGGCTCAGTGCAGAGTTACCAACTGTCACGGGATAACAAACAAGTGGCGTTTGGCGTGCACATTGAGCCTGACTATGCGCACCTGGTTAACAGCAGCACGCGTTTCTGGAATGCCAGCGGTATTACCTTGAAAGGCGGGCTGTCCGGTGTCGAGGTCAAGAGCGAGTCGTTGCAGACGTTGCTCGCCGGCGGCATTGCGTTTGAAACACCCAATCCGCAGGCCGCGAAGAGTAGCAAGCGGATACAGCGTTTCGCCCTGTATAGCAGCCAGGACACAGCCCTTGAGAAAGGTGTCGCCTTGACCATACGAGTCCCCCGTGGTGACGGCCTGAGTGAGGGCACGGCAATTCGTTACAAGGGACTTGATGTTGGCAAGGTCGAGCGCATTGAGCTGACGGATGATTTGCAGGCGGTGATTCTGTATGCCCGTGTAACCCAGGCTACTAAACAGATTGCCCGTGCAGGCACACAGTTCTGGGTGGTCAAGCCGGAGGTCAGTCTGACCCGTGCGGCTAATCTGGAGACCCTGGTCAGCGGGCAATACCTAGAGGTGCGTCCAGCGAATAAAAGCGGCGCGGTACAAACCAACTTCACTGCTGCTGAATCTGCCCCGACGCAGAACGCCCGTGAGCAGGGGTTACGGTTGGTGCTGAGTGCGGCGCGCCGAGGCTCGATCAAGCCGGGTGTGGTGGTCAGCTATCGTGAGGTGCCGGTGGGCAAAGTGACCCATTTCGAGCTAGGCCCGACATCAGATCGGGTGCTGATACATGTTCTGATCGAGCCACGTTATGCGCCGCTGGTGCGCAGCGCGAGTCGCTTCTGGAACGCCAGCGGCATCGGTGTGGATGCTGGGTTGTTTAGCGGTGTGAAAGTGCGTACTGAGTCCCTGGAGGCTTTGCTGGAGGGCGGTATCGCCTTCGCCTCGCCGGATAACCCGCAGATGGGTGGTCCAGCAAGACCAGGGCAGACCTTTGCCCTGCACGATGAGGTGAACGAGGAGTGGTTACGCTGGGCGCCGAAGATAGCGCTGGAGCAATAACCCACAAGGGCCGCAATAGCGGCCCTTGTGGTTTTTGAGTGTCCTGACGTGCATCCGCTTGTTGGGTTACGCGGCGTCAGGCGTCTTCGTTACATCGACGAAGCGCGCCTGCGCCGCTCACCCACCCTAGGCGTTAGGCCGGTTCGGCTGTTGCGTTTGTCGGCTCGACGTTAGCCTTGTCGCTGTCGCTGTCGCTGTCGCTGTCGCTGTCGCTGTCGCTGTCGCTGTCGCGGCGCTGAATATATTTCCAATCCGCTTCGTCGATATAGATGCCATTCGGCCCGCTGCCACCCTCCAGGTCGATGGCTACGTGGGCTGAAACCTGTGGTTTTACCGAGGCCAGGATTGGCACGAAGCCCAGTTGCAGGCTGGTTTCGATCAACGCCTGCTGGTTCTTCTCGTCGATATCCGCCGCTTCGTCCAGGTAGTAAGGCAAACGCACCTTGCCGGCTTGGTCGCGGTCCATCAGGTGCAGCAACAGGTACATGTTGGTCAGCGCCTTAATGGTCATGGTGGTGCCGTTGGAGGCCGCACCATCGATGTCGGTGTGAATCACCGGCTGGCCATGCACCTTGGTGATCTCGAAGGCCAGCTCGAACAGGTCCTTCAAACCCAACTGGTTATGGTTGGCGGCCACCAGGCGTGACAGGTAATCCTTGGCTTCTTCGTTCTTGCTGTCCTGATCGCTGCTTTGTTGCAGGTCGAACACCGAGAGGGTTTCGCCTTCTTCATACTGGCCGGCGCTGTGGATGATCTGGTCGATATGCTTGAGCGCGTCCTTGTTCGGCGCGAGGACGATGCGGAAGCTTTCCAGGTTGGAGACCTGACGCTTGTTGATCTCGCGGTTGAACAGCGCCAACTGGTGTTCCAGGTTGTCGTAGTCGCTCCGTATGTTGCGCAGGGTGCGGGCAATGTCGGTCACCGCCGCGCGGCGCGCCTTGGCCAGGGTGATGGCTTCGTCCTGGCGGTGGGCGTAAGCGTTGACCAACAGATGCAGGCGGCGCTCAACATCGTCCTCGCTGTCGAACTTGGCCACGCCCTTCAGGCGCACTTGCGCGTACAGCGCCTCGATTTGACCGTCAACGCGCTGCAGGCCTTGCCAGGCGTCTTGGTAGTCATTGAGCAGCGGCAGCAGGTTGTCCAGGCTGTCGTCTACGGGGTCAGTAAACGGTGTGCCGAAGGGCAGGTCGGCCGGGAGCAGCTGGCGGCGGCGTAGGGCGTCTTCCAGGGTGCGCTCTTTGGCTTCCAGGTCGGCGAGTTGGCGGCCGACCAGTTGCAGCTTGGCGGAGAGCTGCTGCACGCGCTCGGTAAAGGCATCCGAGGCGCGCTTGAGTTCGTCCTGGGCGGCTTCCAGCTGGGCCAGCTGCTCAAGCTTCTGCGGTTCTTCAACGGCCAGGGTCTGGCTTTTGCGGAAGTCTTCCAGGGCTTTCTGCGCGTCCAGCACCGCTTGGTAAAACTGCTCGGCCTGGGCCTTGCTGGCGGCGCGGTCGGCGGCGACGGCCTGCTGGGTTTTCAGCTGTTTGTATTCGCGGTCGAGGCGATCCTTCTGGTCGCGTAGGGCGGCGCGGTCGGCCAGGGCTTGCAAGGCCGGTGGCTCGATATGCGAGAGGTCGATGGACAGGCCCGGCACCTCGAAGTGCTCGCCTTTAAAACCGTCGAGAATGGCTTCCAGGGATTTCACCCAGGCATCGCCTTCGGCAACCTGAATACCTTTCTCGCCTAATGGCAGGCTGAACAGTTGGCCATTGAACAGGCGCATCAGGCGGTCAACGTCCTGCTGGCTGAACTCTTCACGCAGGCTTGAGTAGCTGTTGTTGTCGGCGTGTTCGAGCTGCTGCTTGACCGACTTCAGGCGTTTTTCCAGATCACGCAGGCGCTCGTCCAGGTCCTCGGCGGAGAACTGCCGCGACTGCGCCAGGGCGCCGGCGAGTTCGTCGTGGGCATCCTTGGCGACCAGCAGCTGTTCTTCCAACACTTTGGCGTCGGTGACCAGGGCGAAGCGGTGTTTCAGCACCGACAGCTCGCCGAGCCAGCGTTGGATTTCGCTGATTTCGCGCTCCATGCGCATCAGCTCCTGGGTGCCGCCGCGTTGTTCCTGCTGCAGGCCGTCCTGCTCGCCGCGGTAATGCTCGGCCTGGATCACCAGCTCTTCGCGGCGTGCGCCGGCGTAGTCCTGCCAGGTGCCGAGCAGCGAGTCGAGCAGGGGCGAGATGCGGTGCAGTTTGCCGCGCAGCAGTTCGCGCTGGTTGACGCCGGCGGCCAGGGCTTCGATCAGTGGGCCGGCAGTGACCAGCGCTTGGTAGTCCTGCTCCATGCGACGTACGTCACGGAAGGCTTCCTCGGTGGCGGCGATGTAGTCGACGCTGCCCGAGCGCAGGCTGTGTTCGAAGGCATCAAGGAACAGCTGCTTGAGCTTGGCAGCGGTGATTTCGCGCATATGCAGCAGGTTGATAAACAGTGCGCGGAAGGTCTTCAGGCTCTGCTCGCTGGTGGACCGCAGCGGGATTAGGGTCAGGTCCAGCGGGATCGATGTATGCCCGCCAACCAGCAGGCGGCGCAGCTCATCAGGCTTCAGCTCGTAGGCCTTGATGCCTTCGCGCTCAAGGTTGTTGAACAGCTCGCGCTGGCGCAGGCAGGTGCCGTTCTTCTGGTAGTGCTCAAGCTCAAGAGTGCCCTGGTAGGCGAAGAACTGGTGACCGAAGCCGCCGCCTGGTCCGCGCCCGGCCACGCCGATTACATGGGGGCCGTGGGGCAGGGCGACTTCGACGAGGATATAGCTGGTGTCGCTGGCGAAGTAGAACTTGCGCGACTGTTCCAGGCTGTACTTGCCGAAGCTCATATCGGACATGCGCGCCAGAATCGGGAACTGCAGCGCGTTGATCGAGGCGGATTTACCCAGGTTGTTGGCGCCGTACACCGACAGCGGGTGTTCCAGCGGGAACAGACCGAGGCTGTAGCCAGCGGTATTCAATAGGGCGAAGCGGCGGATGCCGTAGCGTTCCTGGCTCATGCGTCGATCTCCTGGGCATCGCGTTCTTCGGCCATGGCGCGGGCCAGGGCGTCTTCTTCGGATTCGTCAGTCTCTGGTTCGCTGAGGCTGATGATCTCGTCTTCGACTTCCTCATCCAGCAGCACCGGCGTCGGCAGCGGCAGGCTGCTGTGCAGGGTGGCGGCTAGGTCGCGGTCTTGCTGCACCGAGAGGCACACATCAAGGAAGCGATGCATGGGCGCGAGGAAGCGGTAGATGCCGTTGTCCTCGCTGGCAAAGCCGAGCTGAGTCAGGCGGCGCATGATTTTTTCTTCCAGCTCTTCGACGCTGGTGACTTCGGCCTGCAGAAACAGGTCGCGGTATTTTTCCAGTAGCGCCGGCAATTCATCGCGGCCGAGGCTGCCGCCGTCGAGCACGGCCAGTGGGTCGCGGCCTTGGTCGGCCAGGTGTTCCACCAGAATGAAGGTGAACAGCGCCAGGCGCTGAGCGGTCTTATTGACCTGCGCGCCCATTTGCTCGGGCACGAAGTAATAGAAGCCACGGCTGTCGCAGGTCAGCTCATAGCCCAGGGCTTTGAACAGGGCGCGGTAGGCATCCTGCTGGCCGGCCAACTGGGTGTAGAGCTCGGGGTTGCTGCGGCTGATGTGGTAGCCCTTGAACAACTCGCGGAAGATCGGCGCGAGCTGGGTCAGTTCTTTCAGGTCGATATTCATGCGTTAGTGGTCCCGGCCGGCTTGATCAGGGCAAAGGAGCTCAGGCTGACCTGATGCTCACGGGTGAGGTAGTCGCGGCGCTCAAGGCGCTCACGCTGGAAGCGGCTGTCGCGCGAGAGGCGCGAGAACCAGTAGAGCAATTCGTCGGTGGCGCCTTCGGGTTCCTGCTCCAGTAACCAGACCATCAGGTCCGGCAGCGGCAGGGCCTGCTCGCAGCGTTCGATCATTTCCCGTGCGGTACGCGGTGCGCGTGGCGTTTCGCCTTTGCGACTGCTGTGCGCTTTGGGGAACTGTGCCGGCTTGGGCTCGAAGCGAGCCAGGGCGTAAACGTAAGCCTCAACCTGCGAGGCGGTGCCGAGAAAGGTGCTTTGCGGGCGACTGAGCAGCGGCAAGGACGCCTGCGGTACGGCGTCCAGACCCTTTTTACGGATTGCTGCCAGTGCCAGGGCGGCGCCACGGGTTACGGCGTTGTGCCGGCGCGCTTCTTCACGCAGCGGCAGCAGCAGTTCGCGGGCGCGGCGCAGGGTCAGCTGGGCGGTGGTCTGCATTTCCAGAATGCGTGCGTGGGTACGCAGCAGCAGGTCATCGTCGACCAGTTGACCGAGGCGCTGCTGTTCGCCAAGCAGGCGCAGCAGTACGTGCTCGACGCGATACACGCCTTGCTCAAAGGCACCGTCGGCGGCCACCAGCTGGATCATCGGTTCGACGTATTCGTCCCAGGTGGCCAGCACCTCGGCATAGCGCTGACGCAGCGGAATCTGCCGGTCGCTGGTCTTGGCCCGTTCGGCCACGGCAACCAGGGCTTGCTCGTCGTTGGCCAGCTTCTTTAGTACATCGCGTACGCGCATGTCGAGCAGGCGCAGCTGGCGGGCCAGGTCGGGGGCATCGCGGACTTCAAAGGCATCTTTGATATAGCCGGCCAGGCGCTCCAAATGGCGCAAGTAAGCTTCGATCTCCAGGCACAGGCCCAGGCGATGCTCGCGGCGCAGGTAGGCGAGGAAGTCGTGGATCTGCGCGTTTAGCTCGAAGCGATTCGGGCTTTTGGCCACCGGCACCAGGATATCCAGGCGGATCCATTGGTCGAGCAGGGCGGTGACATCGGTTGGCGTGCCTTCAGGCAGCTGGGTGCTGAGCTGCAAGCGCAGTTCCACCAGGCTCAGGGTGCCGGTATCGAAGCGCTCACAGAGCGGCTCGAGTAACGTCCAGTGTTCAGCAAGGGCGCGCAGTACGCGCTTGGGATCAATCATCGGGGCATCCGCTGCGTGGGCTTGGCGCGAAAAAGTGCCGATTGTACTGCATGCCATGGCCAAGTCTTGAGTGTCAGTTATCGGCTGCGCCCTAGCCGTTTGTCATGTCGCTGTCATCGCCTGCCGGCACCCTGTTTGCCGTGTGGGCGCCGCTGCATGCTCGGCGGGGATTATCGGCATGTGCCAATAGTGGACAGGTAATCGACGAAATACCCCCCTTGCCCTTTCGATATGCGCCGGTTGTCGGCACAATTCGCCCCCACTTTTTGGGGAGGGGTCAGCACTGCTGATTGCCTGCCTGCCGACCTTGCATAGGCACCGAGATGATCACGACACCTTACTACCTCATCGACAAGCAAAAGCTGCTGGGTAATCTGGAAAAGATCGCCTATGTCCGTGAGCATTCAGGCGCCAAGGCGCTACTCGCGCTTAAGTGCTTCGCCACCTGGTCGGTGTTCGACCTGATGCAGCAGTACATGGACGGCACCACCTCGTCGTCGCTGTACGAGCTCAAGCTCGGTCGGCAGAAGTTCGCCGGTGAAACCCACGCCTACAGCGTGGCCTGGGCGGATGACGAAATCCCCGAGATGCTCGCCAATTGCGACAAGATCATCTTCAACTCCATCGGCCAGCTAGAGCGCTTCGCCGAGGCGTCCGCCGGCAAGGTGCGTGGCCTGCGCGTTAACCCGCAGGTGAGCAGCTCCGATTACCTGCTGGCCGACCCGGCGCGACCATTTAGCCGTCTTGGCGAATGGGACCCGGAAAAGATTGCCGCGGTGATGGATAAAGTCAGCGGCTTTATGTTCCACAACAACTGTGAGAACGGCAGCTTCGAGCTGTTTGACCAGATGCTGACCACCATCGAGGAGCGCTTCGGTCACCTGCTGCAGCAGGTTGAGTGGGTCAGCCTCGGTGGCGGTATTCACTTCACTGGCGACGACTATCCGCTGGATCAGTTCTGCGCGCGGCTCAAGGCCTTCTCCGAGCGCTTCGGCGTGCAGGTTTATCTAGAGCCCGGCGAGGCGGCAATCACCCTGAGTTCCTCGCTGGAAGTCACGGTGCTCGACACCCTCTACAACGGCAAGCATCTGGCCGTAGTCGACAGCTCCATCGAAGCGCACATGCTCGATCTGTTGATCTACCGGCTCAACGCCAAGATGGAACCCTGCAACGGTGAGTACACCTACATGGTGTGCGGCAAGTCGTGCCTGGCGGGTGATATCTTCGGCGAGTACCAATTCGATCGTCCGCTGGCCATCGGCGATCGTCTGTCGTTTATCGACGCAGCGGGTTACACCATGGTCAAGAAAAACTGGTTCAACGGCCTGAAAATGCCGTCCATCGTAGTGAAGCAGCTCGACGGTAGTGTCGAGGTGGTTCGCGAGTTTGGTTTTGACGATTACCTGTCGAGCCTCAGCTGACCGGTAGGGTGGACATCGCTCTTTTTGTCCACCATTGCGATCGCAGAGCGGTGGACGGATGAAACGCCGTCCGCCCTACGAACTAACACTTGAAGGAGAAATAAAGAAATTGAAAAAGAACGTTCTTATCATTGGTGCAGGAGGTGTCGCCAAGGTGGTGGCCCACAAGTGCGCGCAGCACAACGACGAACTCGGTCGGATTGCTATCGCGTCGCGCAACATCTCCAAATGCCAGGCCATCATCGACAGCGTAAAGGCTAAAGGCAGCTTGAAGCAGCCGGCCGAAATCCAGGCGTATGCCCTGGATGCGCTGGATATCGAAGCAACCAAAGCACTGATCCGCGAGACTGAATCGCAGATCGTCATCAACGTCGGCTCGGCTTTCCTTAATATGTCGGTGCTGCGCGCCTGCATGGATACCGGCGCTGCCTACCTCGACACCGCCATTCACGAAGAACCGGGCAAGGTCTGCGAAACGCCGCCTTGGTACGGTAACTATGAGTGGAAGCACCTGGCCGAATGCCAGGATAAAGGTGTGACTGCGATCCTCGGTGTCGGCTTCGACCCAGGCGTGGTGAATGCCTATGCTGCCCTGGCGCAGCAACAGTACTTCGACAGCATCGAGTCGATCGACATCCTCGACGTCAACGCCGGTTCGCACGGCAAGTACTTCGCCACCAATTTCGATCCGGAAATCAATTTCCGTGAATTCACCGGCCAAGTCTGGAGCTGGCAGAACAGCCAGTGGACCAGCAACAGCATGTTTGAAGTCAAACGCACTGACGATCTGCCGGTAGTCGGTGAACAGAATCTCTACCTGACCGGGCATGACGAAGTGCATTCCCTGTCCAAACACCTGAACGTACCCAATGTGCGTTTCTGGATGAGCTTCGGTGAGCATTACATCAATGTGTTTACCGTACTGAAAAACCTCGGCCTGTTGTCCGAACAGCCGGTAAAAACTGCCGAAGGCCTCGAAGTCGTGCCGCTTAAACTGGTCAAGGCTGTGCTGCCTGATCCATCCTCGCTGGCGCCGGGTTACAGCGGTAAGACCTGTATTGGTGACCTGGTTAAAGGCACCAAAGATGGTAAGCCGGCTGAGTTGTTTATCTACAACGTTGCCGACCACAAAGACGCTTATGTCGAGACCGACAGCCAGGGCATTTCCTACACCGCGGGTGTGCCGCCGGTGGCCGCCGCGCTGCTGGTTGCCCGTGGCGATTGGGATGTGGCGCGCATGGCCAACGTTGAAGAGCTGCCGGCTGAGCCATTCCTCAAGCTGCTGGACGTGATGGGCCTGCCGACCCGGATCAAAGATCAGCACGGTGATCGTCCGTGGGATCAGGCACTTTGATCGGCTTTATCTAGCGGTGCTCTAGCTCGCTCTATCAGCCTAACGCCCGCCATTTTGGTGGGCGTTTTGCTATCTGGAGTTCGATGCGCGAGCAATGGTGGATGTAAACAGCGACATCCACCCTACGTGCTAGCTCGCTCAATCAGCCCAGCGCCCGCCATTTGGCGGGCGTTTTGCTTTTTGGCACGTGGGAAGGGCTTTAGCCACGATGTGCGCCGCGCTTCCCGCCCGCGGCGTTTCACGCGACAATCAACGCCTATCGACATGGGCCCCAGCGTTGGGCCTGTGCATCTGCGACTCCGTGAGGACACCAGCATGAGCAGCAACGACCGCGTCATTATTTTCGACACCACCCTGCGTGACGGCGAGCAAAGCCCCGGCGCATCTATGACCGGTGAGGAAAAGCTGCGCATCGCCAAGGCCTTGGAGCGCTTGCGCGTCGATGTAATCGAGGCCGGTTTCGCCATCGCCAGCCCTGGCGACTTTGCCGCGGTCAAAGCGATTGCCGACAGCATCAAGGACAGCACCGTGTGCAGCCTGTCGCGCGCCTTGGATGCCGATATCGACCGCGCCGCCGAAGCGCTCAAGGGTGCCAACTCGGGGCGCATCCACACCTTTATCGCCACCAGCCCGATCCATATGCAGCACAAGCTGCGCATGCAGCCGGATCAGGTGGTAGAGCAGGCCGTACATGCGATCAAGCGCGCGCGTAACCTGTGCGGTGATGTCGAGTTCTCGTGCGAGGATGCCGGACGTTCGGAGCTGGATTTTCTCTGCCGTATCGTCGAAGCGGCCATCGATGCGGGCGCACGCACCATCAACATCCCGGATACCGTCGGCTACGCGATTCCGCATGAGTACGCCGAGACCATTCGCCAGTTGCTGAATCGTGTGCCGAATGCCGACAAGGCAGTGTTCTCCGTGCATTGCCACAACGACCTGGGCCTGGCCGTGGCCAACTCCCTGGCTGCCGTGGTGGCGGGCGCACGTCAGGTCGAGTGCACCATCAATGGCTTGGGCGAGCGCGCCGGTAACGCCGCGTTGGAAGAGATCGTCATGGCGATCAAGACGCGTGCTGACCTGCTCGGTGTGCACACGCGCATCGACACCCCGCATATCCTCAGCACCTCGCGCATGGTCTCTGGCATCACCGGTTTCCCGGTGCAGCCGAACAAGGCCATTGTCGGCGCCAACGCCTTCGCTCACGAGTCGGGTATTCATCAAGACGGCGTGCTCAAGCACCGCGAAACCTACGAAATTATGTCTGCCCAGTCGGTTGGCTGGCACACCAACAAGCTGTCGCTGGGCAAATTGAGCGGGCGTAACGCCTTCCGCTCGCGCCTGGATGAGCTGGGTATCGTCCTGGCCGGTGAAGCCGAGCTGAATGCCGCCTTCGCCCGCTTCAAGGACCTGGCCGACAAGAAGCACGAAATTTTCGACGAAGACCTGCAGGCCCTGGTCTCTGACACCCTCAGCGAGGAAGCCCCGGAGCACTTCAAACTGGTGACCCTGGATGTGGCCAGCAAGACCGGTGAAGTGCCGCAAGCGCAGATAGTGGTCAGTGTTGAGGGGGCTGAGCACAGCGCCAGCGCTCAGGGCTCGGGGCCGGTGGATGCGACCTTCAAGGCTATCGAGTCGATTGCCAGCTCCGCGGCCAGCCTGCAGTTGTACTCGGTCAACGCCATCACCCAGGGGACGGACTCGCAAGGCGAGGTGACCGTGCGCTTGGAGAAAGGTGGGCGCATCGTTAACGGTAATGGCGCCGACACCGACATTCTGGTGGCCTCCGCCAAGGCTTATATCAATGCATTGAACCTGATGCAGGCCGGGCAAAAAGCCCACCCACAGGCGGCTGACGTTTGATCACAGAGCTGCGCCGTCGTGCCTACCTGAGCGCCATGCAGGTGGTCAGCTGGCTGCCGCGTGTAGAGCTGCCGTTTGCTGCGCCCTCGCGCCCGGAGCTGCTACAACCGCTTGTTGAGCCCGAACCTGAGGTCGCCGCTGCCGTGCCGCAGGTGTTAGCTGACGCGGCGCCGGCCTATGAGCAACCGCGTGTAGAAGCGGCCGTTGTCGCGCCAACGCCCCGGCCCAAGATCGAAGTGCCACGTCCGCCGCCTCAGGGGCGCATGGCCAAGGTTGAACCCGCTGCAGCCGACGCCGAAGCACCAGTGGCGCCGCCAACGCCCGTCGCACCCCCGCGTTTTGCCCTGCAATTGCTGCGCGCGGGTGCCTGCGCCGTGCTGGTTGAATTACCTACCGGTGAGCCGCTGCAGGGCCGCGACCCGGCGTATCTGCTGCTCAAGGATCTGCTGCGCGCCGCCGGCATGCCGGACAGCCCGCAATTGATTGGCGAGCCGGTGCGCTGGCCGCTGCTGGTGCGCGGGCAGATTGATCAAGGGCCAGACGCCGCGCTGGAGTTTGTGCAAAGTTTTGTCGGTGCGCGCCTGGAAGAGCAGGAACCGTGCAGCTGCTTGTGGCTGGTCGGTTTGCCGGCCATTCGCTTTGCCGGCGAGGCGGACGCTGATGCATACAACCGCGAGTTGCAGGTTGAAGGGCTTGGCGCGGCCTGGGCATTGCCAGGCCTGGAGTTACTGATGGAGGAGCCCGCGCGCAAGCGTGAGCTGTGGCAGGCCATGCGCCGCGTGCGCCAGCGCTGGTTGGCCGCTACGTGAATACACCTTTTCCCGGCCTGTGGGCCGCGGTTCCTAACGCTTGCCGAGTCAACCTGAATGAGTGATGCAATCAGCTTCCGCCCGATGACCGCGGCGGATATCGATGCGGTGCTGAAAATCGAATACGCCGCCTTTAGCCATCCCTGGACGCGCGGCATCTTTACCGACAGCCTGACGTCCTATAACTGCTGGGTGATGTTTGAGGGCGAGCAGCAAGTCGGCCACGGCGTGATCCAGATCATCCTGGATGAGGCGCACCTGCTCAATATCACCGTCAAGGCGGAAAGCCAGGGCCGTGGCCTGGGCCTTAAGTTGCTTGAGCACTTGATGCAGCAAGCCCAGGCGCAGGGTGCCAATGACTGTTTCCTTGAAGTGCGCGCGAGCAATCAGGCGGCTTATCGCCTCTACGAACGCTACGGGTTTAACGAAGTCGGTAGGCGTCGTGATTACTACCCGGCCGTTGGTGGCCGTGAAGATGCCTTGGTGATGGTGTGCCCGCTGTTCGACTAGCGCCGCATCACCCTTGAAGTCTCGATTTTGGGAGGGGCTTTAGCCGCGAATGGCGTTGAACGGTTTAGCCTATCGCGCCCCTGGCGCCAGGCGCTGACACGATTGGCTACTGCGCGCGGCGTGATCCGCCGCTGACCTGACGCAGGGCTTGTCGCATACTGATGCGCTGCCCTCAGCGGCCATTGTGCCCGGCCCATTGCCTAAGGAATTGTCATGCGCCTGTCTGCTGCGTTGCTCGCGGTGTCTTGCCTATTCACCGCTGCTCAGGCCTCCAGCGCCGAGCGCAGTTTTACCATCCTGCACACCAACGACTGGCAGTCGCGCCTGCTCGGCTTCGGCCCCAATAATGAATACACCCCGGCTACCACCGGCGATGACGACACCGTAGGCGGGGTCGCGCGTCTGGCCACATTGCTGGAGCAGCGCCGCGCCGCGGCAGGCGAACAACCGGTGCTGCTGCTTGATGGTGGTGATTTCAGCATGGGCACGTTGTTTCATACCGTGACACGCGAAACCGGTGGCGAGCTGCGCCTGATGACCGAGTTGGGTTACGACGCCGCGACCCTGGGTAATCACGAATTTGATTTTCGTCCGGCCGGCTTGGCCGCGATGATCAGCTCGGCATTCAAGATCAAGGGCGATGCGCTGATGCCTTTGCTGTCGAGTAACCTGGGTTTCGACCCCGTGCGCAAGGAAGACGACAGCCTGCAGGCGCACTATGCCGCTGGGCGCATCCTGCCGTACAAACTGATCGACAAGGGTGGCATCCGCTTTGGTCTGTTTGGCCTGCTCGGTAACAACGCCGTAGCCGTGAGCCCGATGATCAAGCCGGCGGTGTTTGCCGACCCGGTCGTGACCGCTAAGGCCATGGTCGCCAAGCTGCGCGAGGAGGGCGCCGAGGTGGTGATTCTGCTCTCGCACATGGGCGTGGTACAGCAGGAGGACGGCAGTTGGCGTGGCGAAGAGGTTGAGCTGGTTGAGCAGGTGCCGGGCATCGATATTGTCGTCGGTGGTCACTCGCACACGGCCCTGGCGCAACCTGTGCTGGTTAATGGTCGCACGCCGGTGATGCAGGCGGGTTCCGAGATTCAGCACCTGGGCGAGCTGCATATGCGTCTGCCGGCGGACGGCAAACCGCAGGTTGTCGATTACCAGCTGCACCCAATCAACGATCAGGTTGCCGGCAGCGCCGTGGTCGCGGCCCAGGTTGAGGATTTTAAACAGATCGTAAGCGCGCAGATGCTGGCCCCCAAGGGCTACACCTTCGATCAGCCGCTGGCCAAGGTCGACAAGACCCTGACCCGTGAGTACGACGACCCGATCCTCGGCAATCTGGTCACCGATGCCCTGCGCCATGCCACGGGCAGCGATGTGTCCTTCACCGGCAATGGCACCATCCGCGACAATTTGATTCAGGGCCGCTATGGCGTGCAATCGGTGTCTGACTTGTTTCGCATCGCCCCGCTGGGTGTGGGGGAGTTCGATGATGCGCCGGGTTATCCGCTGATCAAGGTGTATGTCACCGGCCAGGAGTTGAAGAGTCTGCTTGAGGTGTTGCTGCTGGCGTATCAAGTGCGTGCCAGTAAAAGCTATTACCCGCGAGTGTCGGGGCTGCGCTTCAGCTACAACCCCTGGCGCGTGCCGTTTGACCGGGTCAGCCGGATTGAATTGGGCGACCCGCTCAAGGGCTACACGCCATTGGACCTGGCCGATCAGCGGCTCTATAGCATTGGTGCGACCAGTTATGTCGGCAGCTTCACCTGGCTGGTCAGCGACTTGACCAAGGGCTTGCTCAGCGTGCAGCCCAAAGATGCTCAGGGACAGCCGCTGGCCGCGATCAAGGAGGCGATCATCGATGCCGATCCGCAGCAGCCCGGCGTGCAGGAGTACAAGGAGTGGCAGGGCCTGCTCGACCATATTCGCAGCCTGCCTGATCTGGATGGCGACGGCTTGGCCGATATTCCGACTCAGGGCGCAGCGGCCGAGCAACGTATGCGGCGTGAGCCCAGCCTGCAGCCGGCTGAACTGTATCGCTATGCCGGAACGCTACAGTGGGGCGTGAGCCTGGTGCTGCTGGCGGGCGTGCTGCTGATTATCTGGCTGCTGCGCCGCCGTCGAACCTGAACCGGCCGGCTGTGACTGACGGGCGCGCATGCTTGTCAAAAGCCCGTGGCGCTCCTATGGTGCGCATCGACGAACCCGGGAATGAACCATGAGCGATCTACAGCACCTCTTCGATAACAACGCACGTTGGGCGGAGGCGATCAAAGAGGAAGACCCTGAGTTCTTCGAAAAGTTGGCCAAGCAACAGGTGCCGGAATACCTGTGGATCGGTTGTTCCGATGCGCGCGTGCCGGCCAACGAGATTGTCGGTCTGCTACCGGGCGATCTGTTCGTGCACCGCAACGTGGCCAACGTGGTGCTGCACACCGACCTCAACTGCCTGTCGGTGATCCAGTACGCGGTCGATGTGCTCAAGGTCAAACATATTCTGGTCACCGGCCACTACGGTTGCGGTGGGGTGCGTGCCTCGATGCAGGACGGCCAGCTCGGTCTGATTGATGGTTGGCTGCGCAGCATTCGTGACCTGTACTACGAGCACCGCGAACACCTGGCGCAGTTGCCCAGCGAGGAAGAGCAGGTCGACCGCCTCTGCGAACTCAACGTGATCCAGCAAGTGGCCAACGTCAGCCATACCACTATCGTGCAGAACGCCTGGCACCGCGGTCAGTCGCTGTCGGTGCATGGCTGCATCTACGGCATCAAGGATGGCCGCTGGAAGAACCTTAATGTGGCGGTCAGCGGTATGGAGCAATTACCGCCGCAATACCGCCTGCGTCCGCTCGGGCAGCGTTAGGCTATGCAATCTTCCGTGCGTATAGCGCTGGCCGGTCTTGTGCTGGCAACCCTCTGCTGGTCTGGTAATGCGTTGGTAGCTAGGGCATTTGCCGGTGAGATCCCACCGTTTGCCTTGTCTTTCTGGCGCTGGAGTCTGGCACTCGTGCTGTTGCTGCCTTTTGTAGCCAAGCCGCTGTGGTTACATCGTACTGAGCTGCGCGCGGCTGGTTGGCGCTTGCTGGTGCTCGCCGGTGTCGGTATCGCCGCTTACAACAGCCTTTTGTATGCCGCCGCGCAAACCACCGCCGCGATCAACATAACCTTAGTCAACACCTGTCTGCCGCTGATGACCTTTATTGGCGCCGGCCTGCTACTCGGCGAGTGGCCTCATCGACGCGCTTGGGGGGGTATGGCGCTAGCCGCGTGCGGTTTGCTGGTGCTGATCAGCAAAGGCAGCTGGGCCAGCCTTAGCGGCCTGGCCTTTAATAAGGGCGATTTGATCATGCTGCTGGCGGTAGCCGACTGGGCGCTTTATTCGTTGCTGTTGCGGCGCTGGGCTGCCCACTTGCTGCCGATTCCGCCGCTGGCCCTGCTCGGTGTGCTGATGCTGCTGGGCGTGCCGTTGATTTTGCCGTTCTACCTGTATGAACTGGCCCAGGGTGCACACTTCAGCCTGACGCCGCATAACTTCGCCGCCATCGGCTACACCGCCGTATTTGCCTCGCTACTCGCCTACCTTGCCTGGAATCACGCTATTCGCGTTCTAGGCGCTGCTAAGGCTGCACTCTCCAACTACCTGATGCCGGTATTCACCGCGGTACTGGGCTGGCTACTGTTGGGCGAAGGGCTGCAGAACTACCACTGGTTTGGCGCGGTGCTGATCTTTACAGGTTTGCTATTGGCCACGCAGAGCCGAGCTAGCAGCCGTTAAGTGGTGCAGTGAGTGCTACTTGTACAGTGCAGAGTGCCAGCGCTTGGACGCCTCCGGTTGATCTGATTGTCTGTATGCACTGCCGCTCAAGGGCTACCCGCGACATTTCCGGCATCAAGGAAATCCAGTGGACGATGGAGTCTGCCACCTACGGTAAGGGGCAGTCCTTCATGTTCGGCTCTGCGGGTAGCGTTCAAGTCGGCATCTACAACAAAACCCTACAGGCTCGATCTGGTGACAAGCTCGACTATTGGGAAGGCGTTTGGCGTGCTCGTGACAGCTTCGACCAAGACGATCCTGAGAATTACAACCCGGCCCAGGATGTTTGGCGTGTAGAGCTGCGCTATCACCATTCCGTCATCCAGCAATTCGCCAGCGGCTCGGTTGATCTGCACACCGGCCAGCCCATCGAAACGGACAGCTTTGTTGCATTTGCGCCCCACATCGATGGTCTTTGGCGCTATGGCCTGCGCCAGTTCAAGCTATTGGCGCGCCCAGGCTACTTTGAACCTATCTGGACGCTCATTCGTGATGACGTGCGCGTAGACCTTCCCGTCGATTCATTGCTCAGCAAAACCGATTACAAGCGCAGCTACAAAACCTCGCGGGGCTTCTCCGGCAAGAACGTGGAACTGTTCCTGGGAAACTTCGTAAGCCTGCTGGCACGGGAGCGAGTGGGCGCTAGGCGAGCATTTTACCGGCTCAAGGATTGGGAATGTTGGCCTGTGATCCGCGACCACTATGCCGCCAAGGGTATGGATGAAGACGGCCTTTACAAGCACATCAAAGGCATCCTTGAAGAGCGTCATGTTCGGTGGGGCAGGGCGGTATGACTGCCCGCAAAGACGGCAAAACATGGACTGCTGACTTCTACGAAAACGGCCGCGCTGGTCGCCGTGTCCGCAAGAAGGGTTTTCTGACTAAGGCTGCTGCTCAGCGCTATGAGTCGGACTACTTCGCCACCTACAACCAGACTGGTCGCCCGCTGGATGATCGGTTATCTGATTTGGTGGATGTCTGGTATGAACTGCATGGCTGCTCACTCAAAGACCATAAAGCCCGACTTTCACGCACCAAGGCGATTGTTGAGCGGCTGGGCAATCCGCAGGCATCACAGTTTGAGTCTCTGGCTTGGGCACGCTATCGGCAGGCGCGTTTAAAGGAAGCCTCACCGCATACCGTCAACCATGAACAGCGTTACCTGTCGGCTGTGTTCTCTGAGCTGATCCGGCTGGGTGCTTGGAATGGTGTAAACCCGCTGGCAAAGATCCGGCAGATCAAAACCGACCAAGTAGAGCTGTCGTTTCTTACCCTGGAACACATCAACCAGCTGCTTGAAGAGTGCCGCAAATCCAGCAACAACCACACATACCCGGTTGCTCTGATTTGCTTGGCCACTGGTGCGCGCTGGGACGAGGCTGAAAGCCTGGGTCGTGCTGCCATCTTCGGGGTAAGGCACATTTCCACCGTACCAAAAATCGCCAGTCCCGATCGGTGCCGATACCCAAGGAAGTGGAAGAGGCCGCGCTAAAAGTCGCCATGCCCGGAACAGGTAGGCTCTTTATGTCCTGCAGGGCTGCCTTCCGTGGTGCCTACGAACGTTGTGGCTTCGACACTCCAGAGCAACTCACTCACATCCTGCGTCACACCTTCGCCAGTCACTACATGATGGCCGGTGGTGACATTCTCAGCCTGCAACGCATCCTCGGTCATGGATCAATCACCATGACCATGCGCTATGCACATCTATCGCCTGATCATCTGGAGTCGGCGTTGAGGCTTTCCCCTTTGGCTCAATGCGAGGTATTCAAATGAAGAACGCTTGTACTACTTGGCTTGTATGCCTTATGAATGCTGTCAATCTCATCATAAGGACTTGGTCGGCCAAACATGAATACATCGGATGTGGCGGGAGATCACTTAATAGCTCGACTACGCACCCAGGCATGGGAGTGGTACAAATCGCTCCAGCCCAATCAGCGCTCATATCTGAATGCGCTTGCGCTCGGACTCCTCTTTTTGATTTTCAAACCGTTCGATTGGGGGTTGAGCAATGGGGTAATTGGTCTGGCTATTGTCTTCTGGGGATGGCCATGATTTCTGACCTTCTCAGTCTTTACAAAAGAACCGCCGAAACCCTGCTAGGTAAGCTATTCATCTTGGGTGCCTTCGGCCTCGGAGCTAACGTTGCCATCGCCATTTCTGCCCAAGTACTCAACCGCGCCATCGGTGTTGATCCAGGCCAGTTCACTCACACAATTGCTTTCACAAGCCTACTGGTCGCCCCGTTCCTAATTATTTTTCTGACCGTCATCGTTCTGCTTTTTGGCTTGGGCTTTATTGCGCTCTTTTTCATGTTTCAGGCGCTGCCCGATGATGACTCTAGGCTCATGATTTTCCCTTGGTACAGGGGTGGCCAGGTCGTCCGCTATCGGTGGCCTACTTCCTTCATTCAGTTCATAAGCCTGATAGCGATCTTCGGTTTTGCTTACCAATGGTCTCTGGGTGAGAACACTGCCTACAGCGATTTTGTTGAGAGCAGAACCAAGTGGTTCCTGTACAGCTTTGAGATGTTCGAGAAGACGCAGTGCCAGATTGAGGAAGGGCAGAAGATTGCATTCCTGGGTGACGGTCAGGTTCTTGTCGGGAGGAAGGAGGGAGACGAAATATCTTTTCTCGTGCAACAGTGCACGTCGCCTGTAGGCACGCCGTAGTCACCTTGTAGTCACTCGCGCGCACAAAAAAGGGCTTACCTTTCGGTAAACCCTTGTTTTGTTTGGTGGTACGCAGGGACTTGAACCTCGGACCCCAGCATTATGAATGCTAGGGTGTGGCGATACCCTGGCATTTATGATCTTTAATGAGTCTATACGGAATGAGGCTTTCGGCCTATCCTAGATCTTGCTGGCTATCACCAAGTTCGACGAATTTTGATAGCCCGTGCTAGCCCGGTGATAGCCCGTCGCTAGCCCAATCAATCCTCTGCGATTCTGAGGAACGGGCATGCTAAAGCTGAGATTTACAAAAACGGCACTGATGGCGGTCGCCCTGCCCGAGGCAGGCAAGCGAATTGCCGTCTATGACACCGACACCTCGAAGCTCGCCATGCGCATTACTGCAGCAGGCAGTCGCACCTTTTACGTTGTGAAGCGTGCTGGCGCTTCTATGGCATGGGTGAAGCTGGGCACCTTCCCTGAGATGACTGTCGAGCAGGCGCGCGGCGAAGCGCAAAAGATTCTTGCCGAGTTCGCCGCCGGAGCAAATCCAGCAGCAGCCCGTCGCGCTATTCGAGAGGAGCCGACATTTTCCGAGGTGTTTGAGCAGTTCCTCACCGGAAAGAAAAAGCGTGACGGTACACCCCTGGCTGAATCCACAAAGCAGGGTTATCGGGTAGTACTGCGCGACTACCTGGAACCGATCAAATCGAAAAAGCTTTCCCACATCACGCGCGGCGAAGTGAAGGCGATCCACAGTAAAACCACAAAGGTAAGTGCGTCCCAGGCTGACCGCGCCCTTGCTGTTGTGTCCTCGGTGTTCAACTTCGCGGCTGACTTGGAGATATTCACCGGCACCAGCCCGACCAGTCGCATTCAGAAGAACCCTGCACCGTCGCGTGACCGCTTTGCCCAAGGCGTTGAACTGCCATACCTGTTCGCCGCCATTGCCGAGTCGAGCCTGCGCGACTTCTTTATGCTGGCGCTGCTGACCGGCGCTCGCCGTGCAAACGTTCAGTCGATGGCCTGGCGTGACGTAGATCTAGAGGCTCGTGTTTGGCGTATCGGTATGACCAAGAACGGCACACCGCAGAACGTCACGCTATCGCCTGAGGCCGTGGCCGCACTGACTGCACGCAAGCACAAGACTGGCGCGTCACCATTTGTATTCCCCGGCGAGGGTAAAACGGGCCACTTAGTCGAGCCGAAAAAGGCATGGGCTGCCATTCTGCTGCGTGCCAGCCTGCGCCGCCTACTCGAACACTTGGAAAATACCGGCAAGCTGACTTCCGAGGAACGCCAGCAGGCTGGCTATGAGGTGATGACCGCGCCTGCAAGCGCAGCAAAGCGCTATCGGGCCATCGCCGCCGTGCTGGGAATTGACTCGGCAACCTACGATATGACCGACCTGCGTATTCACGACTTGCGCCGCACCCTTGGCAGTTGGCAGGCCAAGACCGGTGCGTCTATGGCGATTATTGGTAAGAGCCTGAATCACAAGACCCAGCAGGCAACGGCGATCTATGCACGGCTTGACCTTGATCCCGTGCGCCAGTCGGTCAATACGGCGACCCAGGCTATGCTTGAGGCTGCAGGGGTTAAGGACTCAGCGACAATCATTCAGGGCGATTTCAAGCGCGGGTAGGAGGTAGGGAATGGCAGCAAAAAAGAGTGGTACCGGGTCAATAGAACAGCAGCTTGAAGCGGCACAAAAGAAAATTTCGGAGTTGGAAACTGCACTCGCTAATCAGCAGGAATACGACAACTCCATCCTGGCGGCTTTTCTTGGCCATCAGTACCAAGACGAAATCAGGTCTGCAGACGAAGCGTTAGCTCAGCTGAGAGCAAAGGGAAAGGACAGCACAACTTTAGACGCAGTAGCAAACACTTGGCGCAAGGCCTTTGAGATGCTGCGCGAGAACGCCGCGAAAAAATACCCAGCCGTGAACAGCATGCTGGCAGCGTTCGAGGGTAAAGATAGTCCTCCTCTGCCTTCTCACTTGCTGCTTATAGCTCTCTTGCTAAGGATCCTGGCAGAAACTCGTGGTGGTGCTAGAGGTTTGCAGGGCGAGATTATTAGAAGGGCTGATAGCCTGAACTTGAACGTGGTAGGTCTAAGCAGGAGCAACCTTGAGAAAATGTTCGCTGCTGCGAATAAAGCAGGTGATAACTACAGCATTTCCTTATAACAAATTTCATTTTCATTGCAGTTTTCTACGCATCAATAGCAACCTTATCGCAGTTCCGTGAATCACTAAATTACTTGCCCCATTCTCCAGCTCAGCCAGCGATGGATTGTTCTTCATCGTCTGACACGGGGCTGGCACAGCCCGCCACCTAACGAGCACGGGGCTACCTTCATGAACTCCACCCACGCAGCAACCATCGAAGCCATCAAGGCCGAAATCCTGGCGCAGTTGAACTGCGACCCCAGTCACCCCCCAATGCATGTCGACGCCAAACTGGCAGCTTTTGCGCTGGGCGTTCAGGCAAACACACTCGCAGTATGGCGATCGTGTGGTCGCTATGGTTTACCGTTCATAAAAGCCGGGCGGTCGGTGAAATATCGCATCAGCGACCTTGCTCAGTTCATCGCCAATCGCACCGCCTGCAACACTGGGGAGGCCAAGTAATGGACTACTCCCAACTGTTCGACGGCATTGCTTTCGGCTCTCAGATTGCCCCAGTGGTTCTGCTTGACTGCCTGCCGCCCTGTGCGTGTGGGTCGCCTTCAGATGACCCACTATTGCGCGCAATCTTTGCGCTGCTAGACGGAGGTTTCAGTGGGGTGCGCGAGCTAAAGGGCGACTCGCCGAGCACATATCTGAAACTTGTGCTGACCTACACAGGCCAGGCAAACACCAAGGCTCTTTGGCTTTCCATGGACCCAGGCAGTATTGAGGGCAAAGCAATCCTGGCGCTGCTGCATGAGGTAAAGAGCGGCACCACACGCATAGACCGCGATCTGGCCGCCCATGCCATCCATGTGATTGAAATTGCCTACGCAGAAGCTGGCCGCGAAGGAGAGTTTTACGCTGCAATGCAGCGTGCCTTGGAGATTCAGCGTCAAGCGGGGGCGATGCAATGAGCCAGCTCCTTGATGCCACCCAACAGCAGGCCACGCCCGCCCGGTTCGATTACTGCCGGGTGCCCGAAGCAATGAAGCGCTTACCGCGTTGGATTGGTTTCACCGCAGAAAAGTTGCCGGTCGATCCTCTTACAGGGTTCCGGCTGAACCATACCGATGCCACCCGGCATCAGACCTTTGAATCAGCGCACGCCGGATATATGGCCGGCCATTGCTTCGCTTTGGGTTTCTGTATCGTCGAGAGTGATGGCATCTGCTGCGTTGACTTGGACAAAGTACGCGGCAACCCTCAGCGTGAGCAGCGTGCCGCCGAGATACTGCAAAAGATGCCCGGATGGGTTGAGCGTGTTGCCGCTGACCGAAAACTGACCCAGTAGAGGCTGTTCTGCCGACTGAAAACTGACCCAGGTGTTCAACTGCTTCTGCTCAATTTTTGAGCAGGAGAACACAGGGTGATCAGTATGGAAATGATGGGCAAAATCCGCCGGATGTATTTCCGCGACAAGCTGTCGCTGCATGAGATAGCCAAGCGCACCGGGTTGGCGCGCAACACGATTCGCAAGTGGGTCAGAGCACCTGAGGCCAAGCCGCCGGTCTACCAACGCCGCGCGATCTTCAACAAACTCAGCCCTTTTCACGCCACGCTGGAGCAGGCGCTAAAAGCCGATTCGCTGCGGCCCAAGCAACAGCGGCGCAGTGCCAAGGCGCTGTTGGCGCAAATCAAAGCCGAAGGTTATGACGGTGGCTACAGCCAGCTCACCGCGTTTATCCGTGCCTGGCGAGGGGGACAGGGCAAGGCGTCGCAGGCCTTTGTGCCGCTGACCTTTGCTCTTGGCGAGGCGTTTCAGTTTGACTGGAGCGAGGAAGGCTTGCTGGTCGGCGGCATTTACCGGCGTATGCAGGTGGCACATCTGAAGCTGTGTGCCAGCCGTGCGTTCTGGCTTGTGGCGTATCCGAGCCAGGGCCATGAGATGTTATTTGACGCCCATACACGCTCGTTCGGCTCCTTGGGCGGCGTGCCGCGCCGGGGCATCTACGACAACATGAAGACCGCCGTCGACAAGGTCAATAAGGGCAAAGGCCGGGCGGTGAATGCGCGCTTTGCGGTGATGTGCGCGCATTACCTGTTCGATCCGGACTTCTGCAACGTCGCCGCTGGTTGGGAAAAGGGCATCGTTGAAAAGAACGTGCAAGACAGCCGCAGGCGTATCTGGCTAGACGCCCAGGACTGCCAGTTTCACTCCTTCGAGGAACTCAATGCCTGGCTGGGCCAGCGCTGCCGCGCGCTTTGGAACGAGCTGACGCACCCTCAATACAGCGGGCTCAGTGTGGCCGAGGTACTGGAGTTGGAGCGCGCCGAACTGATGCCTGTGCCAGCGCCATTCGACGGTTACGTCGAGCGGCCTGCGCGGGTCTCCAGCACCTGCCTGGTCAGCGTCGGGCGCAACCGTTACTCGGTGCCGTGTGAGTACGCGGGTAAGTGGGTCAGCAGCCGTTTGTATCCGACCCGCATCGAGGTGGTGGCCGATGATGCGCTGATTGCCAGCCATGCGCGCTTGCTGGATCGCGAACAGGTCAGCTACGACTGGCAGCACTACATCCCGCTGATTGAGCGCAAGCCCGGCGCGCTGCGCAACGGAGCGCCCTTTACTGATCTGCCAGCGCCGCTGCGTCAGCTTAAGCACGGTCTGGGGCGTCATGCCGGCGGTGACCGGATCATGGCGCAAGTCCTGGCTGCCGTACCGGTCGCCGGACTCGATGCCGTGCTGGTAGCCGTTGAGCTGGTACTGGAGAGCGGCAGCCTGAGCGCCGAACACATCCTCAATGTCGTGGCACGGCTGACAGCATCCGAACCACCACCCAGCGTCGAAACCCACTTGTCGCTCAAGGAAGCCCCCGTCGCTAACACGGCGCGCTACGACCGCCTGCGTGGCCAGGCCGAGGAGGTCGGTCATGCGTGATTTGATGGCGGAACTCAAGGAGCTGCGCCTGCACGGCATGGCCACGGCCTGGGCGGAGTTAACTGCACAGGGTGAGTCGAACACAGCCTCGTCCAAGTGGCTGCTCGAACACCTGCTGGAACAAGAGCACACAGATCGCGCCATGCGCTCGGTGAGCCACCAGATGAACATGGCCAAGCTGCCGATGCACCGCGATCTGGCCGGCTTCGACTTCAGCGCCTCCAGCGCCGACGCTCGCTTGATCAGCGAGCTGGCCAATCTGAGCTTTACCGACACCGCGCAGAACGTGGTGCTGATCGGTGGGCCAGGCACCGGTAAAACCCACCTAGCCACCGCGCTGGCCGTGTCCGGCATCACCCGGCACGGTAAGCGCGTGCGCTTCTACTCCACGGTCGATCTGGTCAATCTGCTGGAGCGCGAAAAACACGACGGCAAAGCCGGGCGGATCGCCCAGGCACTGCTGCGCATGGATCTGGTCATCCTCGACGAACTGGGTTATCTGCCGTTCAGCCAGGCTGGCGGTGCGTTGCTGTTTCACCTGCTGTCCAAGCTGTACGAACACACCAGCGTGGTGATCACCACCAACCTGAGCTTCGCCGAATGGTCGAGCGTGTTCGGCGACGCCAAGATGACCACCGCCCTGCTGGATCGGCTGACCCACCACTGCCACATCGTCGAAACCGGTAACGAGTCCTATCGACTGCAACACAGTAGCTTGGCGGCCCAGGCCAAGATCAAATCACGGGAGCGAAAGCGTAAGGGCGGCCAAGAACCGGAGGACGATGAGCCGTTCTGATTTCATGGCGACGACGGCCTGCTACATGGCTGCATGTGGCAGGTCTTAAACAACTGAACTGGGCTAGCGAAGGAGTGGGGGCAACAGCAGCTGCGCTGGTAGACTTATCCACAGTTGCTGGTAACAAAATCAGCAATCCGCCCTGGGTCAAATTTCAATCGGCAGGGTGGGTCAATTTTCCATCAGCGCCAACACACCAGGCAGATGATATTGGAGGGCGAAGTCGAATCAGCAGCGGAGGCGCTCGCTGAATATCAGTTGGCGCGCGAAGCGTTGTCCTCAAGAGTGAGCCGGGGGCGCTGCCTGAGCTGCGGGTCTGATGATTGCCTACAGCTGCCACCGCATGAGGCCAAGTACTACGATCCAGAGCCAGTGCCTGAACCTATCGGCCTCGAGCATCCAGGCTGCGGCGGACAGCTGACAATCTTCTGTGATGACCTGCGCCTCAATATGCGGCTGACAGAAAAAGGTTATGACCTTGAAGGCTTTCTGGTGGAAGAGGTTACGCCGGAGCGCTAAGCGCAATGTCGCGTAGAGCTGCGAGAAACGGGCTATTTGCTGGCAACTATGGTGGAAACCTCTCGTTTGGAAACGTGTGATGCACGCACGGTAATACCCGCTTGCCTCGCGTACGCGCGCGTACTGTTCCCGAAACTATGCGGGTACCGCCATGCAATCAAGACAGCCTGCCGCCTGAATGTAAGCTTTTGACAGCAGCATCACGCATTGCCGGGCGCAGTAATCACGGCCAGAAGGTTAGCTTTTGTTAGCACGCCGGCCTCGCGTACGCGCGCGTTCTGCTCCCGAAACTAGGCGGGTGCTGCGATGCAATGAAGGCCGTCCTCCGCCATGTAAACTTTTGTCAACACGCCGGCCTCGCGCGCACGCGCGTATCTGTTACGAAACTCGGTGCCGGTAATACGCTTTGACCGCTCTAGGGCGGCGGTCTTCGGTCATATCAGTGACAGTAAAACGCTTACCTAAAAGTGAGGTTTTGTGAGGTTCTGCGGCTTGCCTAAACCACAGGTTTTAACAGGTTAGAGGGCGGGCAGAACTGAGGTTTTATGAGGTAGCCGGCTGCGAAATTGCACCCCGCTTGACCACCCGGTTGCATTCGCCCTGACCACCGATTGCATCGGATTTGACCAGCAGCCTTTGTAACCATGATCGGCAGAGAGCGGCCAGAAGCGGCCACTAATTTCTTGGCAATCAACAGCAGAAAAAGCATTATGGAAACAACTGCTCACGCGCAGTCCCATCTTCGGCGGCATGGATGCCTTGCTTATCTCACACAAGCATTCATTCCTGCTAGCTTTGGCGACATGCTGTGAAGCGCGGGCTTATGCCGCATTCGGCTATAACTGGCTTATACCGCGTTCGATATAACGTCGCAGCAGAAGGGAGTGAAAGATGCATAAAACACTGATCCGCAAGAGAAAAGTCAACATTGTTAGCGAAATGTTAGGCTGGGCGGCGGCAAAAACTGAGTGCAACACCTGACCTTTCCGGTACGGTGCTGCCCCTATGTCTTATTCCGAACTCAGCGTTGAAGAACGCGCCACCATTCAAATCAGCCGTGCCCAAGGGTTCAGCCTGCGCAAGATTGCTTGCTTGATCACCCGATCCCCTTCGACCATCAGCCGGGAGCTGCGCCGCAATCGAGATGTCTGTGGTGGCTACTCGGCCCGCATGGCCCAGCAGCAGATGCAGGCCCGCCGCCAAGGCTGTCGACCGAAACGAAAGCTGTTGCCGGGTGGTGAGCGCTTTCAGTTGGTGGCCCATATGCTGCGCGAGCGTTTGTCTCCCGAGCAGATTGCCGGCAAGCTGCGCAGCATGAACATTCCCAGCCTCAGAGATGCATACGTCTGTCGCGAGACGATCTATAACGCCATCTATGCCTTGCCGGTCGGCGAGCTGCGTAAGGAGCTGATCATCTGCCTGCGCCAAAGTAAGACGACGCGCCGGCCGCGCTCTGGCGGCGTGGATCGGCGTGGCCAGATCCCCGAGATGGTCAGCATCCATGTGCGCCCACCGGAGATCGAAGACCGACTGATGCCAGGGCATTGGGAAGGCGATCTGATCAAGGGCAAGGCCAACGCCTCGTCTGTAGGCACGCTGGTAGAGCGCACCAGTGGCTACCTGATGCTGGTAAAGATGAACGACGCGACGGCGACCTCGGCGATGGAAGGCTTCAGTGCAGCGCTCAATGGCATGCCGCTGGCGATGCGCAAGAGCATGACCTACGACCAGGGCCGAGAAATGGCGCGGCATGCTGAAATCACCCAGCAGACCGGGGTGGCGATTTACTTCTGCGATCCGCATAGCCCTTGGCAACGCGGCAGCAACGAAAACATCAATGGCCTGATCCGCCAGTACCTGCCCAAGGGCACGGACTTGTCGGTACACAGCCAAGAAGAACTCGACGCTATTGCACTGCAACTGAACATGCGACCGCGTAAGCGCTTCGACTTCAAGTGCCCCATCGAAGTTATGGGTGAGGTGATGCAGAAGGCCATGGCTATGCGGCATGATGCTCCAGCTTCAATTCAATGACCGTGTTGCACTCAGCTCCTGCAACCGCCCTGCGTATTAGTCGAGCGTTCGGTCTAATCACTGTTAAATTGATATGGAAATCGAGTACGCATATAGCTTTTCGGAAAATGTCTTTTACGCGGGCTTGGGGATGTTGCGCTTTTACTTTTGGCTCATTCCCTTCGCACTCATCTATAGCTACCACAAGCGTAGAGGGTCTCTACTGAAGCTTTTTTGGGCCTTGTGTACGGCATCGTTGCTTTTTTACTGGGAATATGACGCGCTAAGCAATAAATTTGGGAGACTCGCATACGACGAGAGCGGTGTAACTCTGGAGCAGAAAAATGGGCAGCGTGTCTCATTAGATCCAGAAAAAATAGAACGTTTCTGGTCCATATCGATAGGCCGGAGTGGCGGTTGGTCCTGCTATCTTTTGGTAAAAGCAGAAGATCATGACTATGAGAGTTTCATTGTTCGTAAGCGGCAACACCTCTGTGAGGATGATGCGAAATTGCTTAATGCCTACTATGGCAAGAGATAAATTTAACAAGTCGCTGTAGTACGCGGCCGATGGCCGCCGGACGCCCTTTTCATTGCGGCTGCGCCTCCATTACAAGGTCGCCGCTAAGCTCAGCGTTAGAGGTAAATCAACATGTTCGGCTTAGGCGGGAGAAAAAAGTACAACGGCATTGTTGATACGAAGCTCAATAATGAATATCAAATAGAAACACGCAACAATAAAAACTTCCCAGGGATGCTGGCTTATCTTGAGCTAATTGATAACGCTTGGAACTCAAAAATGTCTGCAGACGAAGGCGCACTTTACATTGCAACCCTTTATTACTGCGGAATTCTTAAGCACGGACTCCGAGACACAGCCAACCAACTGTACTCCAGAATACAATCAATTTCACGCTTTGGAATTAACAGCGGCACAATATCTCAAGAAAGATGGATGAAATTTTCCGCAGCAATTGCCAAAGCAAAAATTGAAGCCGCCGTTTCTCCACCCGCAATTAAAGAGACTGAAGCCTCACCAGAAATAAACATAGAATACGCAGCAGCACAGCTTAAAAAAGAATTCGACATTTCTCTTGATGCCATTCCAGACCGTACGCCTGTCGACGAACTTTTCGGAGACATGAGCCGCCAAGCAATTCTTAGCCAGAGCGCACAAGTTGCTCTGCTTTATCGGCTTGTTGCAATGAATTACCTTGCTGCATGTAAACTCATGCGTGACGATGGGCATAAAATAACAGCAGGACAACTAACTTGGCTGAACGACCTTCTAGACCGCTCGATTGACTGGTCTGAAAAATCATCTGACCACATCAAATTTGAACAGATCACTAGCCAGCTAAACGATAACATCGTTAGTTTTCTGGAGTCCTTCGGAATATACCGAGGGTAATACCTCTAACAACTGGTATATGGACTCTCCCCACAAGTAGTGAGCAAAGCTTTCCTAACCCTGTCGTCAGCGCGGTTGCATTCGTATATCCGGCCTGTTTTGGGCTTTACTGCCCTGGCCACTCTGTAGTTCGCGCAGCGGGGGCCAAGCGTTCAATCGATCACGAAGATCATGATTGTTATCGGCCTTATTCCGTTGCAGGACTCGCCTGTTTCGACAGTGTTGCTGCTCACCACAACCACAAGAAGACCATCACACCTTGCTGATTACTCCGCCGTCAGGCGGGCTTTACGCTTTGCCAGTCACCACTGAAACGCCGCTCGTTGCACCACACAGCCCAGCAAATCCTTACCAGTTTATTGGCCAGCGCCACAGCTGCTTTGTTGTGACCGATACGTGCCGCTGTCTCGACGGCCCAGCGTTGTAACTGGGTCAGTTTCTCCGGCGTGCGGGCCTGACATCGCTGTGCCGCCAGCAAGGCCGCTCGCGAACCGTGGATCAATAAGGTGCGCACATAGACGTTGCCCTGTCGGCTGATGTGGCCCAGTTTACGTCGGTCGCCGCTGCTGAATTCACGCGGTGTCATGCCCAACCAAGCGCTGAGTTGGCGGCCATTAGTAAAGCGCTCGGGCTTGCCTACTGCGGTTTTCAGGGCGCTGGCGGTTAGTAGACCAATACCGCTGACCTCATCGAGTTTACGTACCACTTCATCGTCGGCATGCCAGCGCTTGAGTTGCTGTTCGCACTCGACCATGCACTGTTCGTGCAGGTTGATTTCCGCCAGGACGATATGCAGTTGATGACTCAAAGGCGCGATCTCTGGGCGCTCAACTAATTCATGAGCGGCACGGATAAACGCGGCGGTGGCGGTTGGGGCTTCGATACCCGCCTCGCGCAAAATACCGCGCAGCAGGTTGATGCGCTGGGTACGGCTCTTCTTCCAGGTTTCGCGCATACCGTGAAGTTGCTGTAACAGCTGTTGCTCCTGGGTTTTCACCGGTACTGGATGAATATCTTTGCAACGCGAGGCTTCTAGCATGGCATCGCAGTCGTTACGGTCGGTTTTGTTGCGACGACGATAAGGCCGTACATATCGAGGATGAATCAGTTTTACCCGGTGGCCCAGCGCTTGCGCGACACGCCCCCAGTAGTGAGCCGTGCCACAGGCTTCCATCACCCACTCGACCGGCTCGGCTTGCTCCTGTATATATCGCCTAAACGCCTCTCGGTTCAGCCGCTTGCGCTGCACCACCTGGCCGGAACGGACACTCTCGGCAACTTGGTAAACGGACTTGGCCAGATCAACCGCAATTCGCTTCATAACGCCTCTCCCAATAATCAGTCACCGCAGTTCTAGGTATAGAACCGTGGTGCGGGGAGAGTCCATTACAGCATTCAAACCGTTCGCTGCGCTCACTGGGACGGGCTAAAGCCCGCCCCTTAACCAAACGTTAAATTGAGGTGAGCAACCGTGTACTTCGCTGATGAGCTATCCCGAAAATTCCGGACTCGTCGCAGGGCATTTAGTCTAAGCTCCGTATTGGTTGCTCTAGCCAGCTTTTTCATTTTGGGTGTCATTAATCCCGATAGGGATGCAGAACTTGGGTTGCCGGAATTCGGTCTCCTCATTGCTGTGGTCGCAATAATCTATGTTCTAAAAAGAATTTTTTGGCGTTGCCCTGCATGTGGGTCTGCACTGCAAATGGGCGGACTGACAGTATTCGACCTCAAAAGGTCTGACAAAGTGCGCTGCCCAGGCTGTGGCGTAACCTTGGAATAAATTTAACCATTAGTTCCAGTACGTTTCGGGCCTGCCGGCCCTCCACCGGATGCCCTTTTCGCTGCGCTGCAAGGGCACCGCTGAACAAAAGCGTTAGGTTATCCGAGCAAAAGTGACCCGCCCCTCATTCCTCAGTCACTGTGAATGTCCGCTTCTGGCCCAGAGTGTGTAAAAACGTCCCGGTAAACCCTTGCTATGATTTCCGAGAATCTCATCGCAAGGGAAACCCATGAAACGGTTTATCCAGGGTGAACACCGAGGTCAAAGCACCTTGCTTCCCGAAAGCCTCGACGACTATGTCAGCGATACCAATCCGGTACGTGTGGTCGACGTTTTCGTCGACGAACTCGACCTAGCCAAGCTGGATTTTGATGGCGTCATTCCAGCCGAAACAGGCAGACCTGCCTACCACCCTGAGATCCTGCTGAAGATCTATATCTACGGCTACCTAAACCGCATCCAATCGAGCCGACGTCTTGAGCGAGAAGCCCAGCGCAACGTCGAACTCATGTGGCTAACCGGGCGTTTGATGCCCGATTTCAAGACCATCGCCAACTTCCGAAAAGACAACAGTAAGGCCATTCGCGGCGTCTGCCGCCAGTTCGTTTTACTCTGCCAGCAGTTGGGTTTTTTTGGCGAAAACTTGGTTGCCATCGACGGCAGCAAATTCAAGGCAGTGAACAATCGTGACCGCAATTTCACCAGTGCCAAACTGAAGCGGCGCATGGAAGAAATCGAGGCGAGCATCAGCCGTTATTTGGCTGCGCTCGATGCGGCTGATCGACAGATTCCTAGCGCCTCCGCGCCAGAGGCTGCCAACCTGGAAGATAAAATCGCCAAGCTCAAAGCGCAGATGAAAGAGCTTCAGGGGATCGAAACTCAGCTCAACGACTCTCCTGACAAACAGGTTTCGCTGACCGACCCGGATGCCCGTTCGATGATGACGCGCGGCAGCGGTATCGTCGGCTACAACGTGCAGACGGCTGTCGATACGCAGCACCATTTGATAGTTGCTCATGAGGTCACCAACAGCGGTTCCGACCGTGACCAACTCAGTTCAATGGCGAAGCAGGCTCGTGAAGCTATCGGCACAGAAACGCTGTCCGTGGTGGCTGACCGAGGCTACTTCAAGGGTGAAGAAATCCTTGCCTGTCACGACGCAAACATCACGGCCTACGTGCCTAAGCCAATGACTTCAAGCGCCAAGGCTGATGGCCGATTCAACAAAGATGCCTTCGTGTATGACCCGACGAAAAACGAATACACCTGCCCAGCGGGAGAGGCACTGATCTGGCGATTCTCCAGCGTTGAGAAAGGCATGAATATGCACTGCTACTGGAGTTCGAAATGCCAGAGTTGCACGCTGAAAACCCAGTGCACGCCAAGCACAAATCGTCGAGTAAGGCGCTGGGAACATGAAGCTGTGCTGGAGGAAATGCAACGCCGGCTGAACCAAGCACCTGAGATGATGCGGGTTCGAAAGCGGACTGTTGAGCATCCCTTCGGGACGCTCAAACAATGGATGGGGGCAACGCACTTCCTCACTCGAAAACTGAACGGGGTGAGCGCAGAAATGAGCTTGAATGTGCTCGCCTACAACTTGAAGCGGGTGATGAAAATCATCGGCACCGAAGGTTTGTTGAAGGCGATGGCGGCGTAAAAGCCCGGCTTTTAATGCCCCAAGAGGTGCCAAAGCGCTTCATACGCGCTCTGAAGCGTTCCCGGCGCTGATCGTGGTAAATAATCGGGAAATCTCCACGCCCAGGAGCGATGGGCTGAAGCACGCACGATAAGAAAGTGTTTTTACACGCTCTGGGCCGATTTCTGCCGGATACTTCAGGCTGGAGTCGGCCAAAAGGAGTCACTGGGAATGGACTTGCTCAGCGCGTATCGAGTAGTGTCTGAAGCGAATTCGTTCGCGCATCTGAACGATGCTACCGTGGCCTTCTACCCATACGGTCATCCGACCGCTGCAACACCCGGGTTAGAAAGGGAAAGAAAAGAGGACAAGGAATGTTATCCACCAAACCCGTCAAAGCGTTATCACACCATTTGGTGTCTATTTATAGTTAGGTAATTAAATGGACTTATTCAGTATCTTCAAAAAGAAAAAGCCGGAGGCTGATCCAGAAGCTCTGAGTCAAACAGAAAAAGTCATATCAGAATTTGAGAAATATGACTTCCTCGGAAAGGCCGCCGCAGCACTTCATAAAGCCAAAGCTGCTGTTAAGTCCAAGCAACATGATGAGGCTTGGGGATTGTATCATGAACAAAAGTCCTTCTACATGCAGCATGCCAATCGCTCAAATTTTACGGCCAAGCAAGCCCTCGCCCTTGATGCCAGTGTTCATGAGGAAATGGCCAATATTTTAAAATTAGAAGGCAAACACGAAGACGCATTGGCACATATCGTGTATTGGGTTTTGGCTGGTGTTGAGCGGCCAATTAAGCGACATCAGCAAAAGCTGCAGAGCTATTTTAATAGGTGTGAATTTAAAAACACTACTCTGTCAGATGCTACAAAAATCATCAATGCACAAACAAAGCTACCGCAGTTTACTCTTGCAAGATCAATTGTTTCAGAATGGGTGTCTCGTGGTTAATCACCTAACAGGGCGCTCAAATCGCTCACTTCGTTCGCTGGGACCGGATAAAGCCGGCCCCTTAGCTTAATCGTTATACGGTCTTATGAATTATCAATGCTGCTACTGTAAAGAAGAATTTCCTGCCATCGAGGCAATTGATGGGTACAAGGAAGGCTATAAAATTGGTTTTCTCTGTCCAAAGTGTGGAAAGAATATTCAAGACACACCTATGAATGAAGAATGGGTGTTTTCTAGTGACTCATCCAAAGTGTTCTTCGTTATTTTTATGGGGTACTTTTTCTTGGCCTGGATATTTCTAGAGTTTTCTGAGCCGATAACTCCGGCTCACTACATTATTGCTCTAGCGGGGCTAGTTCCGTTTTTAATTTATGGCCATATAAAACACGCTAAAGATATGTATTCACCAACAATTGGAACTAAACCAGTAAAGTGATGGTTATCATCTCGTGTAACAATGAGTTGGTGATCGCCCCTTCTGGGCTGGGACGGTTACACTTCGCTCGTTCCTCGCTACGTTTCGCCGCCCCATAACAAAAACATTAGGCAATGACCGCTCTGGGTCGGCAGCAGTCGCACACAATGAGACGTACGAAGGCATCACTGATCTATCTCAGAACGAAGAACCTGCGGGCTGTTCAACTTCTGCTCGGCCATACGAAGCTGGAGAGCACCGTTCGATATCTTGGGATTGAGGTCGACGACGCCTTGGAAATGGCGGAGCAGACCGAGGTTTGACCATGTATAGCGACGGTCGAAGTCAGGCCGTCGCTAACTGGCTAGTTGTTGCCTTAGCCACTGGCCGCTTTGGGTTTTTTCTGCCTGACGCAACTGGCTGCTATTGGCCGGAATACGTCGGTCGCAACCGGCTAGCACCGGCCAAAAGCGGTCTGTCAAAATCTCGCCGAACCAAAAAAATCTAATCTAGTCTGAGTTGACTGCGACGGGCTTGCCACGACTGGAGAATGGGCTTGGTTTGTTCGGCAGTGCTTCTCAGTGCCCTATCTTTTGATCTGTTTGCAGCAGTTCAACGGGTAGACTTTACAATGACGGGCAGTGGTGGTGAGTCCGCGACAGGCTTTATCACGTACGATGACGCTGTTGTCGGTAATGGGCAGGCGATTTCAGGCGGTGGTCTGTGCGGGGGCGGGGCAGATAACTCGATTGATTACGAAATTAATATTACGGGTGGGGTGGTCGGGCCAGCTACCTTTACTAAGGCCGATTGTGCAAGTCCTCCGGCCTTTTGCAATGTGCCGGACTTCACCCTGGACGTCAATTTCTTCAGTTGCACATCCGCCCGCCGCAATTACAGGTAGTGGGATTGCCGCAAATACCTTTCATGTGTCTAACGGGGGAACGTCTAATCTTACATTTCAGTCTATCAGCGCCCCTGTCCCTGCAACTCCGTCAACTATAGCGCCTGTTCCGACTCTAGGTGGATGGAGCACGATGTTGCTTTCTGGACTCTTGGGTACTCTTCTTTATCGCCGTGTGCGCCGGCTGTCGGTTAAAGGGGAAGATAAGGAAGTTGGTTGAGCGAGCCCCTTGAAAGACGGGACACCGCTTCCCTTTTACCATAGGTGTTAGAGGAGGTAGTTCTCCTTTCATGGATAGGTCCTTCACGGAGTTTGAGGGCGCCGGGAGACGGCAGGTCGGGATGGTTCGCTTCCCGACCTTTAGGAGTGACTCAGCGCAGGGACTTGCCAGCAATACGCAGGATGTCGTCTAACACGTTGCCGTCGCCATTGCTGTCCAGCATCGCCGCTAGTCCAGACAGGCCGCCCGACTGTTGGCTCTTGCTGCTGGAGAGCAGATCACTGAGGCCTTCCGACGGCTGTGCGCCGGCACTCTGCTGACTCAGGTAGTTGGTCACCATCATGGCGAGCAGGGGGAGCATCTGCTTAAGCAAGCCGACATCCAACCCGGAGCGACTGGCAGCATCGTCTGCTACCGTGCGGCTGATATCCTTGGAGCCGAAGATCTGTCCGAGGATGTCGTTGCCGCCACTGGTTGCGTTGTCGGTGCGGCCAGCTATCTGGCCGAACACCTGTCCTAGCAGACCACCGCTATTGTTCCCACCGGTCAGTTGCCCGAGCAGCCCCCCGAGGCTGCCGAAACCGCCAGCTTGCGCCTGGACCTGCTTATGCATGCCGCCGAGGATGGCCGGCAACAGCGCTGCAGCGCCCTGCATGGTGGTGTTCTCGCTCACGCCAAGTGCCTGGGCTATGGACTGGATGCCTCCCATTTGCGTGAGAATGTCAGTGCTCTGCATGACCTAGAACTCCTTCACTGTGCTCAGTCGAGTAGGTCGGCTGGGATGTTGCCGCCGTTTTCGGCAATGCGGGCCAATACTTGCTTGTGCAGCCACATGTTCATCTGCGCGGAATCCTCCATCAGATTAGCAGGGCAGCCTAGCTCGGTGGCCAGTTCTTTACGGGCTGTCAGGCTGCTGTCCAGGTCGAGCAGCTTGAGCAGGTCGACGATAGAGGTTTTCCAGTTCAGCTTCTGTGGGTTGGCGGCAGCCTTCTGCTCCAGTTGGGCAACCACGTCGACTACAGGGATGGCGCCGTGGGCTGCAACGTCAGGAGTGCTGTCCGCGCTCGGGATCTCTGCTTCATCTGCCGCATTGGCTGTGTTGATGCCTAGTACGTTGAGGATCTTGCTGAAGAAGGACATGGATGTCTCCTTGTAGTCATTGAAGGTCGCGCTCATCCAGATGCAGGACGTGAGCTTTGCGCAGCGTGGCCCGCTGCTGCCGTCGAACATTATCGCGTTTTGACGGTGAGGGGGGATCAATCTGTTTGCCACGCAGAATTCATCGACCGCCAGTGTCCGCTCTTGGCCGATTTCTGCCTGTCGCTACCGGCAACTATGAATCGTTCTTTGCTGGTCATAGCCACGCAGCGTGATGGTCAAATCCGATGCAAGCGGGTGGTCAAGTCTGCGCAATTACCCAGCGCGCTTGCGTGTGCGTAGGGGTGTTAACTCGGGTGTTAACACCGTTTCCAATTGGCGGCCCAATGCGTCGTTTTGCTGGATGGCACTGTGGATACCTCAGGCCATGCGCTGTTGCTGCGGTACACACTCCACCAGGCGTAAACGGGCCGGGCGTATGCCCTCTCGTACCAGTTAACAGTCCCCGCGCGTAAGGGGTGTTTCCTTAGGTGCTAACAGCGTTTCCAATTCAGTGCGGCCACTACGGTTTTCCCGTCGCTACACCATAGGCGTCAGGTCATACCGTTGGCGCAACTCAGCACCAGCAGGGCAGTACCGCCCCACAGGCGCATGGCACGCACGGCACGGCATCAGATGGTGGTAGAAGGCGTCACGCGCAGCCAGCCATTCAGGTGAGGCCGTGACGGCGGTTTGAATGAAGTGCTGCGGTTCGTCGTGGTCTTCCCCCAGTGAGGGAGCATCCACCGATGGTGGAAGTTGGCCAGATGCGGGCGGGCTTGTATGTGGCGCTCGCGGCACTCTGTGTTGACCTCGACACCCTGGCATTCGCTCGCTGCTCGGTTGCTGCTGCTCCAGGTGCACGGCTGGTACACGTTCTGTACGCGCCACGCTTTCACTCACTACAAAACGTGGCGTGGGCACTTTCTCCAGCTCGGTAAACAGTCCAGAAAGCAGGCTCATTGCGCAGCCCCGTACCGTGAAAACAGACATACACATGTGCGTCTGGTTTCAAAAACACCGGCAACAGTGGCAACAGTGGCAACAACCGCTCTAGAACGGGCCTTCCAGGCGTTGCCAAACCCTCGTTTTTGTTGCCAGTGTTTTTTTACCGGCAACAGAGATAACCAAAGTGCGCAGTAGTGGCAGGCTCTTATATTCAGAATCGAGTTTGTGTTGCCACCTGTTGCCACTTCTTTTATTAGGTGGCAACGGCTGAAAGCCCCGCCCCGCAAGGCCGTTGCCGGTGTTGCCACTGTTGCCAGTGATTTTAGGTTCCTGTGTAATTGTGTTTGCGGGGTAAGGGCTGTTTTGGGTGCATTCATACCCCGGCACCCTCGGTATCTATCGCCGTCGGGTCGATCACATAGAGCCGCGATTGACCGCCACCAGGTAGCCGGTAGTTTTTGGTTTTGCGCTCGGTGTCGCGCCCGGCGATTGCCCCGGCACCTTCCAGTGCTTTGACTACCCGGCTCAGGCCATACCCGTGTGCGGCTTCCACCAGTGCCGACTTGTTGAACAGGTACAGCCGCTTGGCGCCGATCAACTCCCAGTAACCGGCGCGATTGAACACCTTGGCGTCAGGCGCGTGGTCATCCACGTCAGAGAAGCGGCTGCTGCCGTGCTTGTCGATAAAGTCGAGAATGCCGGCCAGTATCTGGCGATCTTCGGCATTGCCGCTGCCGACTCGGCTCAGCCACTCGCCATACAGCAACTGGCAATCAGCCAGGGCGCTACGCTGGGGCCATGGCAGCAGGCCGTATGCAATCGCCATTTCACCGGCCAGGGCGATCACGGCGAAGCGATCCGCCACGCGCCCGGCTTGGGCGTTGTCCTCGACGAACTGGCCGCGCACCTGGGCGAAGTCTTGCAGCAGGCCGGGACGGTCGTCGTCCTTTAGCAGCCGCTCAACAAATGCCGGGCCTAGGTGGCCGTGCTGGTGCGCTACGGCGACGGTCAGCAGGCGGTGGAAGTCGGCACCCTCCAGCCCGTGCAATTGGTCAAAGGCGCGGTATGTGCGAGTGCCGGCGTTCACATCCACCATGCGCAGTTCAGCCCCCGCATGGGCGGCGTTACCGGATATGGCCGCGTGCTCAGACAGCGAACGCTCACCACTGGACAGCGCCAGCAGCCGCCACGTCAGCTTAGGGCGGCCCTCACGCTCGCGGGTCATGGTGCCTTTGCCCTGGCCGTTGGCGAGGGAGTAGGCCATGGCCTGTACCTGCTTGGGGTCGGCGCGTTTGATTTCGTCCAGCGGCAGGATGGTGTCATTACGGCTGGCCGCTTCAATCTCCAGCCCGCCCTTGCTCATATCCCAGCTGGCAGCAAACACACCGGGATCACCCCACACCGATGATCCCACCAGCTGCGCCAGGGACTTACCGCTGGAGCTGTCGCCCACTAGGTGTACGCCGCCGCCGACCACCCCGACCAGGCTCAGCAGCGGCCCCGCCAGCGCACAGCCAATGGCCAAGGTCAGTACCGGATTGCCCGCGCACTTGGCGGCCACCTCGGTTTGCCATTGCTCAAGCGTGCCGCTGGTGCTGTACAGGTTGAGGCTGCGTGCGCCGGCCTGATAACGCACGGTGTCGCTGCCTATGGTGCGCTGGGGCAGCACGAATGCCCCGGAGGCGTGCCAGCCTGGCCGCGCCGTGGTGATAATGGTTTGCTCGGGGCGCTGCTCCAGCAGGTACTCCATAAACAAGCCGCGCTTGCGTGGGGCGATGATGGCCCCCATGCCGAACAGGGCGCGGCGTGCGTCTTCACCGCTCCCGCCAAACACCTCCATTGGAATGATCCACTCCTTGGCCCCGCTGTTGGTCAGCAGGCGCAGCAACCGGCCCTCGCTGCCGTCGTCGCTGTTGGTGGTGCGCGCGGTCACGATCACGGGTGTGGCCAGCCAGTCGTCAGTGATGGGGCGGGTGGTTTCTTCGCTGTCGTCATCACCCACGGCGGCACGCTTAAAGCCGTGCCAGTACACGCCTGGGCGCAGCTTGCGGCCCACCTCATTCGTTACCCAGTGCTCATACACGCCCCAGCATGGCCGCTCGGGCATGATGCTTGGCGACGTGGGCGAAGGCACCAGGCATAAGGTCGGTTCGGCGGCGCTCATTGGGCGGCCCTCCAGTTGGCCAAGTCGTTGAAGTCGGTTAGGTCGGCGGGGGCGTCTTGCGGCCACAGCGGAAAGACCACCAGCCCGCCCACCGCAACGGCGGCGGCATTGGCAGCGGTACGTCCGGGGTTGCTCTCGGTCTGACGGTCGTCGTCGCCCGCGATGATGATCGAGGCGTGCGGGTGCTTCTCTCGCAGCGCCAGCGCCGCTGGCCCGAGGTTGCCGGCATTCATCGCACAGGCCACAGAGGCACCGGTGTCGGCGTGGATCGTCGCGCCGGTTGCCCAGCCCTCGCAGACGTACAGCGGCGCACCCGGTGTGATAACGCCCAGCGGCGAATAGCCCCCGGTGACTATCCCGCCACTCAGGAAGCGCTTACTGCCGTCGGGGTAGATGCGTTGCAGGTTGGCCAACACGCCATTGCGCACCAGCGGCACCAGCAGGGCGTCACCGCGCTGGCGTAGGCCGTGGGTGCGTAGTCCTTTACGGATCAGATAAGGGTGCTCCGGATCAGCGCGGCGAGCGTCACGCCACCGGCGGTTGGCATATTCAGCCGCGGACTGCTGGCGCTGGTGCTGCTCGGCTTGGCGCTGGCGGCGTGCCTGCTCGATGCGCTGGCGCACCTGCTCGGCTTCCCTGGCGTCCACTGGCTCACGGCTACACCAAGTGTGTGCGCTGCCGGCCTTCCAGCTGCCGAACGCACCGGAGGCGATGCCATCTAGGTACAGCACATACCAGCCGTTAAGGGTGCCGGCCTTGTCGCCCGGAACGTGGAAGCGTTGAATGCTGCCGTCGGCAATGGGCAGCCAATTAAGCAGGCCGAACGCGCTTTGCATGGCATCACGGAATGCGATTACACCGTCCATAGCAGCACCTCGATAGCAGCCATTAGCACCAGGTCAGCGCCTAGCGGTTGCAGCGCCAGCAGCATGGCGTGGGCTTTCTCCAGGCAAGCCGATCCCGTCGGCGCACTTGCACCGTTTTTGATTTGCATGGGGTTACTCCTTGGCGGGTGGGGTTACGCCGTCGCCGGGATAGTTCAAGCTGTCAATTAGCGAATCAATCAAGGCCTTGGCCGAAGCAAGGGTATGCTCCACGCGCCAGGCCGCGTTGTGCTCTAGCGGCTGGGCACTCATGCTGCAGTCCCATGATCTCGCTTGGTGATTCGGGAGGCTACCCAGGCTTGAACCTCGGCCAAGATGAACCCTACAGGTGCGCCGCGGGATGTGCTGTCGCTCAGCGGCACGGGCCTCGGGAAGGTGTGGTCGTCTTTCAGGCGTTTATAGATGGTAGGCCGAGCCAGGCCTGTTATCGCTTCTAGTTCGGGCATGCGAATGATGATGGCTGCCGGGTCGAACTGCGACATGCTGGTGGCGCAACCGGTCACACTGATGGGGGGGATGCTGTTCATATCTATTTCCCGCTGTTGGTTAAGATGGGAATAGATTGGCAGCCTAGTCAGGCTATAAAAATTCCTCCGTCGTAACGGATATGGGGTTATCCGATACGCTTAGGGGGTTTAGGAGAGCGTCCCGCCTTTCTGGCGTAATCCGGGGCAACTGGCTTGATCCATTCCTTAATGCGCTCAATTTTCGGCAGGCTCTCGAAGCCTTCGCGCTGCAAAATATCTTTTACCTGTTCGGCCATATCGTAAAGACGGAATTCTTGATCAGCGTCCGCTTGCCACAGTTCGGTGGCGATGGTTTGTGCGCGATCAGAGCGACCAGACCTTTGCTTGTTGATAGCGAGCAATGGCCTTACTTTTGTAATTTCGGCATGGCTGGCACTGAAGATCAGCTCTTCAACTGCGCGAAGCCCTCCAAGAATCATGGCTGTCGCAGCGCCAAAAATTAGTTCTTGGCTTTCGGGGTGTTTCTTCAGCAATTCAGTAACATTTACTAACGCGCCACCAAGCATATGAGCGGTGGCTTCTTTCGCCTCACCAGATAGGTGTGCTGTCATTGCATCAGCACAGTCAACCAAATCATCGAGCTTGATAAGGTCGGCCTCTCCTTCAATCCTCAAAAGTGTATTGGCAGCACTCTCATAAGCATCCTGCACCAGCCTAAAGGTCGGTGGAATGTAGCCTTGCTCGTTCTTCATCTTTTGTCCCCAGACCTTGCGGAATGAATTGGGCAGCTAGTCGGATGGGAAATCCGCTTTTCGCCCTGTCAGGCTAGTCCAGCCAAACGCTGGTGCTGTCTATCTGAACAGTGATGGCTAGAGTCTATATCTGTCTCTCAGCCATAGTAATGAAGTTGGTCGCGGACTATGCCTTCTTGCCGAACTGGCCTTGCACCACGTTGCCCGCTGCCAGTGTGTCCAGGTGGTCGGCATACCATTGCATCATGGTCGTGCGTTGCTCCAGGTACTGGGCCTTGTTGTAGATGCCGCGCACGCCGGGGGCTTTGTGGCTCAATTGGGCTTCGATATGGTCAGCAGTAAAACCATGTTCGTTGAGTATGGTGCTGGCGATATGACGGAAGCCGTGGCCGGTCTGCCGGCCTTCGTAACCGAGGCGGCGCAGGGCCATTAGAAACACGGTATCGCTTCGGGGTTTGGTTCGATCGCTACGCCCAGGGAAAAGCAGCGGATAGGCTCCGGTGATTGGGCGCAGTTCTTCCAGTAGGGCAATGGCTTGGCGGCAGAGTGGCACCAGGTGTTCGCGGCCTTTCTTGCGACCTTTGCGCTCTACCGGAATCGTCCACAGCTTCTTGGCAAAGTCGAACTCTGACCACTCGGCTTCCCGCAGCTCGCTGGGGCGGACGGCCAGCAGGGTCAGCAGGCGCAAACCAAGTTGCACGTCCGTGGCGTGAGGGTATGAACGGATGGCGCGGAGTAGGGCGGGCAACTCATCGGCGGAAACGTGGGCATAGTTCTCGGCCTTACCGGCTGACAGGAACTTATGCACTCCATCCAGTGGGTTGTTCACTGCACGGCCTGTAACGCGTGCCAGGTCGTACACGTCCTTGCAGTAGGCGCGCACTCGGCTCATTTGCTCAAGAATGCCTTGCTGCTCCATACCGCGCAGCAGCTCCATCCACTCCATGGACAATATGCCGGTGTACGCACGCTTGCCGAAGGTGGGGAACACATGACGCTCTAGCGCGCCTATCACTCGCTTGGCGGTGCCAGCGTCCCAGTTGCTGAGGCGAGAGGCGTACCACTCCCGCGCTAAATGCTCAAAGGTGTTATCGGCTGCTGCCTGTTCTTCTGCTTTTCGTGCTTGCTTGCTGGCGAGCGGGTTTTTCCCCTCTGAGGCGTCGGCGCGTAATTCGGCTGTCTTCTGCCTTGCAAGTGAGCCGCTCACTTCGGGATAGCCGCCTAGGCCAAGCCACGACCACTTGCCGTCCGGCTTCTTGTAGCGCAGTTCCCATGACTTGTTGCCGTTGGGCTTCACCCTGAAATACAGGCCCGCGCCGTCAAGTTCACGGTAGGCAGTGGCCTCCGGTTCTAGGCCGGCAAGGGTGGTATCAGCCAGGGGGCGGCGTTTGATCTCTGAACGCTTCATTTTTGTGTATGCCCTCAGTTCAACTTTTGTTGAAGCATACACAGGGGCATACACGGTGGGAAGGTATAGGGGTAGACAGAGGTGAACAGCCAGATACAAGAAAGCCCGCACTAGGCGGGCTTCTTGAGGTGTTTCGGATACTGTCTGAGACAGGTCGAAACAGGTGTTTGGTGGCTACGCAGGGACTTGAACCCCGGACCCCAGCATTATGAATGCTATGCTCTAACCAGCTGAGCTACGTAGCCGAGTGGCGCGTATTATTCGCGTATTTAGGGTATGTGTCAACACTCTTTAGCGAAAATTTATGCGCGCGATCAAACGCTTACACGTTAAAACGGAAATGCATGACGTCGCCGTCTTTAACGATGTATTCCTTGCCTTCCAGGCGCCATTTGCCTGCTTCTTTTGCGCCAGCCTCGCCCTTGTATTGGATGAAGTCGTTGTAGGCGATGACTTCGGCGCGGATAAAGCCTTTTTCAAAGTCGGTGTGGATTACGCCGGCTGCCTGCGGGGCGGTGGCGCCTACTTTTACGGTCCAGGCACGGACTTCTTCGACGCCTGCGGTGAAGTAGGTTTGCAGGTTGAGCAGTTCGTAACCGGCGCGGATCACGCGGTTTAGGCCGGGTTCTTCGAGGCCTAGGGCTTCGAGGAACATGTCTTTTTCTTCGCCGTCATCGAGTTCGGCGATTTCGGCTTCGATCTTGTTGCACACCGGTACCACGGGGGCACCTTCGGCGTCGGCAATGGCCTGGACGATGTCGAGCAGTGGGTTGTTCTCAAAGCCGTCTTCAGCGACGTTGGCGATGTACATCACCGGCTTGCTGGTGAGTAGATGGAAGCCCTTGATCAGCTGCTTTTCGTCGTCGCCCAGAGTCTTCATTAGGGTGCGTGCAGGCTTGCCTTCGCTGAAGTGGGGGATGAGTTTTTCCAGCAGGGCTTTCTGTGCGACCGCTTCTTTGTCGCCGCCCTTGGCGTTGCGGGTGGTCTTCTGCAGTTGCTTTTCGCAGCTGTCGAGGTCAGCGAAGATCAGTTCAAGGTCAATGATCTCGATGTCGCGCTTGGGGTCGACGCTGTTGGCAACGTGAATAACGTTGTCGTCTTCGAAGCAGCGCACTACGTGGGCGATGGCGTCTGTTTCACGAATGTTAGCGAGGAACTTGTTGCCTAGGCCTTCACCTTTCGATGCGCCCTCTACCAGGCCGGCGATGTCGACGAACTCCATGGTGGTAGGCAGGATGCGCTTAGGGTTAACGATGGCCGCCAACGCTGCCAGGCGTGGGTCTGGCATCGCTACGATGCCGCTATTCGGCTCGATGGTGCAGAACGGAAAGTTCTCTGCCGCAATCCCTGATTTGGTGAGGGCGTTGAACAGGGTGGACTTGCCGACGTTGGGCAGGCCGACGATGCCGCAGTTAAATCCCATGGTGTGTCCCTCGCGCGAATGGCGGTAAAGAGTTAAGAGGAGGCTTTCTGGCTGTGCAGCTTGTGCATGGCCTTGCTCCAGTCACCTGCAAGTATTTCTGGCAGGGCGGCTAGGGCAAAGTCGATGCTGGTATCCAGCAGTTCCTGTTCGCTGCGTGGTGCGCGGCCGAGGACGAAGTTGGAGACCATGCTGCTGTGCCCTGGATGGCCGATGCCAAGCCGCAGGCGGTAAAAATTATTCTGATTGCCGAGCTGGGCAATGATGTCGCGCAGCCCGTTATGCCCGCCGTGCCCGCCACCCTGTTTGAGTTTGGCGACGCCGGGGGGCATGTCGAGTTCGTCGTGGGCCACCAGAATGGCTTCCGGCGGAATGCGGAAGAAATTCGCTAATGCCGCTACGGCCTGGCCGCTGCGGTTCATAAAGGTGGTGGGGATCAGTAGGCGAACATCGCGGCCCTGATGGCTGAATTTGCCCACCAGGCCAAAATACTTTTTGTCGGCATTGAGGTTGATGCGCTGGCTGTCAGCCAGGCGCTCAACAAAAAGGGCCCCTGCATTATGCCGGGTCTGGTCGTATTCGGGGCCAGGGTTACCTAAGCCAACGATCAGTTGTACGGCAGTCATGTCAGGAGCCCTTTCGTGGAAATCGCTCGGCATAGTCGCATGCCGAGCTGGTTTCCGACGCTGCGAGATTTACTCGGCAGCGCCTTCTTCTGCGTCTTTAGCAACGCGGGAGGCGTGGATGTTAGCCACTGCCAGGTCGTTACCGTGAGCCAGTGCAACCAGCTCAACGCCTTTCGGCAGTTTCAGGTCAGCCAAGTGAACGATCTGGCCAACTTCAACGGCAGCCATGTCGACTTCGATGAATTCAGGCAGGTCCTTCGGCAGGCAAGAAACTTCTACTTCAGCTAGGACGTGGGAGACTTCGCCGCCTTGCTGCTTAACGCCAACCGAAGTTTCCTGGTTGATGAAGTGCAGGGGAACGATAGCGGTCAGTTTCTGGCCAGCGACAACGCGAACGAAGTCAGCGTGCAGTACAAAGCCTTTGGCTGGATGGCGCTGCAGGGCTTTGATGATTACGCTTTCGTTGCTGCCGGCAACGTTCAGGCTCAGCACGTGGCTGTACGCTGCTTCGTTTTCCAGCAGTTTGGCGAAATCTTTGGCCAGCAGGCTGATCGATTGTGGGGCTTTTTCGCCACCGTAAATTACGGCAGGAACCATGGCCACGTTACGACGCAGGCGGCGGCTCGCACCTTTCCCCAGGTCGGAACGCGCTTCAGCATTCAGGGTAAATTCAACAGTCATTTCATTTCTCCAAAATAACCAAACCGTCCGTTACGCTTGCGACCAGCGACGGGACGGTTGGTTGAAATGCCATGCCATTAGGGCAGGGCGTTTGCGTTCAGGGCGTATTGCGAATTAACGGAACATCGCGCTGATCGATTCTTCATTGCTGATGCGGCGTACCGCTTCAGCGACTACCGGTGCAATGTCCAGTTGGCGAATACGCGAACAGGACTGCGCAGCAGCAGACAGCGGGATGGTGTTCGTCACCACCAGCTCGTCGAGTACAGATTTTTCGATGTTTTCGATCGCGCGGCCAGACAACACGGCATGCGTTGCATAGGCGAAGACTTTGGATGCGCCATGTTCTTTCAGCGCTTTAGCCGCATGGCACAGCGTGCCGGCGGTATCCACCATGTCATCGACCAGGATGCAGGTGCGGCCTTCAACATCACCGATTATGTGCATCACTTCCGAGTGATTGGCTTTTTCACGGCGCTTGTCGATGATCGCCAAATCCACACCCAGAGATTTAGCAACAGCACGTGCACGCACGACGCCGCCGATATCTGGAGAAACGATCATCAGATTTTCGAAGCGCTGGTCTTCGATATCGTCCACCAGTACAGGCGAACCGTAGATGTTATCTACTGGAATATCGAAGAAGCCTTGGATCTGATCCGCGTGCAGGTCGACGGTAAGAACCCGGTCGATACCTACTACGGTGAGCATGTCAGCCACAACTTTAGCGCTAATAGCCACGCGGGCGGAACGCGGACGGCGATCCTGGCGGGCATAGCCAAAGTAGGGGATAACAGCAGTAATTCGAGTAGCTGATGAGCGGCGGAAGGCATCTGCCATCACGACCAGTTCCATCAGGTTGTCATTGGTTGGCGCGCACGTCGGTTGAATCAGGAAAACGTCTTTACCGCGGACATTTTCATTGATTTCAATCATGATCTCGCCGTCGGAAAACTTACCGACAGAAGCATCACCGAGGGGAATGTGCAGCTGACGTACGATACGTCGCGCCAGATCGGGGTTAGCGTTCCCCGTAAAGACCATCATCTTGGACACGCGCAGTACCTGCCGGCTGAGGGTATACCTGGATGAGTACAGAAAATGGCAGGGGCGGCTGGATTCGAACCAACGCATGCCAGGATCAAAACCTGGTGCCTTACCGCTTGGCGACGCCCCTGTATCTTGTGTAACCGAGTGCATTGAGTTGCCTATCCGTCATGTGACGGAATGGCAGGGGCGGCTGGATTCGAACCAACGCATGCCAGGATCAAAACCTGGTGCCTTACCGCTTGGCGACGCCCCTACATACAACCCGTTGCTTTTACAACTTACAGCGTAGATTCACTTCTTGACCAATTTTTCCAGCTTTCGGTGCAACATCGAGATGTTACGGCCTTGAGCAACAAAGCTTGGCAAAGTGCCTGGAAGTTGGCGGGCGACTTTATCAGCATCGTCCTCGTTTGGGAAGCTCCCAAACACACAAGCTCCAGTGCCGGTTAATTTTGCTGGAACAAATTTGTTCAACAAAATCAAAGCGTTACGTACTTCTGGGTAACGCTTCTGAACCACCGGCAGGCAGTCGTTATGACCACCCCCCTCAAGAAGGCTGCGAACTTTAATGGGCGGAGTATCCCGTGTCAACTCGGCGTCAGAGAAAATTTCTACAGTACTGACAAGTACTTGCGGAATCGCCACGAGAAACCAGGGTTCGCTGAGGGCGACTGGCTGGAGTTTTTCCCCGACGCCTTCGGCAAATGCTGCATGGCCGCGCACGAATACGGGTACGTCTGCGCCCAGGCTGAGGCCCATGTCAGCGAGTTGATCTTCGCTGCATGCCAGTTGCCAGAGATGATTTAGGCCGAGCAGAGTGGTGGCCGCATCCGAGCTGCCGCCACCAATACCGCCGCCCATCGGCAAGCGCTTGTCGAGCCAGATGTCGGCGCCCAGGTTGCAGCCGCTCTGCTGTTGCAGCAAGCGCGCGGCACGCACGATCAGGTTGCTGTCGTGGGGCACGCCTTCAATCGGCGTATGCAGATGGATCTGGCCATCCTGGCGAAGTGCAAAGCCCAGTTCATCGCCGAAGTCGAGAAACTGAAACAGCGTTTGCAGTTCGTGGTAACCGTCAGCGCGGCGGCCGAGGATGTGCAGCATCAGGTTAAGTTTGGCCGGTGCCGGCAGAATCAATTCTGCGGCAGCGGGAATCGCCGGGGCGCTCATTGACCGAGCTGGCGCGGCTGCCAGTCCTTGATCACCAGAGTGACTTGCAGATCGAAGCCGTTCAGCTTGATACGTTCTGGCAGCCAGAAGCCGTTCTGTTCTGTGTAGCTGAGGTATTCAACATTCCAGCCGTCCTGACTCAGCTGCGCCAGATGGCTTTGGCTGTCGAGGTTTAAGCGGCTTTTGCTGTCGGGGGAGGGCAGGCCGCGAATCCACCAAAGCAGGTGTGAAACGGGCAGGTTAAGGCCGAGCTTGGCTTGCAGCAGTTGTTCTGGTGATGCGGCTTGATAGCGACCCTGGTTGGCCACTTCGAGCAAAACAGCGCCGGGGCGGCCGGTGAGTCGAGCGGCGCCGCGGCCGAGCGGGCCGGACAGGCGGATGTCGTAGTAATCCTGGCGCTGCAACCAGAATAGGGTGCCGCTGCCGGAGTCTTTGGGTGCGCGGATGCCGACTTTACCGTTGATCTGCCAGGCATCCAGGCTGCTGATCTGCTGCTTATGCGCTTGCCAGCTTTGCGCGTTGCCCTGGCCTTCAAGGGCTTCGCGTGAAGTCAGGCCGGCACAGCCGGCGAGTAATGTAATCAGGCTGAAAACTATCAGGTGGCGCGCAAGCATCAGAGTGTCTCTGCTCCGGTCAGGCGCAGCAGTGTGCTGCGCAGGATTTCGCTGTCAGGTTGCTGTTTCAACGCTTCACGCCAGAGCGTGCGGGCTTCTTGGTGTTTGCCCTGAGCCCACAGCACTTCACCCAGGTGAGCGGCGACTTCGTGGTCGGGAAATGCTTGCATAGCTTGGCGTAGCAGGCGTTCCGCTTCGTCCAGGTTGCCCATGCGGTAATTTACCCAGCCGAGGCTGTCGAGAATTGCCGGGTCTTGCGGGTTGAGCTGGTGGGCTTGCTCGATCAGCTGCTTGGCTTCGGCGTAACGCGTGGTGCGGTCAGCCAGGGTGTAGCCGAGGGCGTTGAGGGCCATGGCGTTATCCGGCTCGCGTTCGAGAATAAAGCGCAGGTCTTGTTCCAGCAGCGCCAGGTTGTCACGTTTTTCCGCCAGCATGGCGCGGGTGTAGAGCAGGTTGAGGTCTTCCGGGAACTGCTCGAGAGCTTGTTCGATCAACTGCCAGGCGTGTTCGGTGTCCTGCTGTTTGGACCAGGCCTCGGTCTCGATCAGGTACAGCTGGATGGCGTAATCAGGTTGGCTGTCACGCGCCTGGCGCAAGTGCTCAGAGGCTTCGTCGCCGCGCTGCTGCTGGAATAACAAGTCACTTTGCCGGGCTTGGGCTGGCAGGTAGTCGTTACCTGGGCCAACCAGGACGTATTCGATCAGGGCGCTGGCGGTGTCACCAAGCTCTTCATAGGCGCGGCCCAGGTTGTAATGCGCGGCGTCGACGTGGTTACCGCGCTCGACCAGTTCATCTAGATAGACAATGGCCTCTTTCCAGGCTTCGGCCTCCAGGCAAACGAGTGCTAGAGAAAAGCGCAGGTCATCATCATTGGGGTTTTGTTGGAGCAATGAGGAAAACTCGCCCCGGGCATCGTCCAGGCGGTCTTCGGTTACCAATAGGCGCGCATAGGTCAGGCGCAGGCGCCTGTCATCCGGGTGCAGCTTGATGCCTTTTTCCAGCAATTGCAGTGCGTCGGCATTGCGTTCCAGGCTTTGCAATAGGCGCGCATGCAGCAGGATTGAGGCAATCGGGCGATTTTTGCTCGGCTGTTGCTCGAGCAACTCCAGGGCCTCCTGCGGGCGCTCGTCCTGTTGCAGCAGCAGCGCTTTGCCAAACTGCAGCTGACTATTGTCTGGGTACTTTGCCTGCAAACGATCAAAGCTCTGCAGCAGGCCGGCGCGAGTATCCGGATCAGTCTCGGCGGCGGACAGGGCGAGGAAGTCGAAGTGGGTGTCGCCCTGACGCTGTAGGACCTGCTCCATAAACGTCATGGACTCGTCATAGCGGCCGGCGCGGGCCAGTTGCACAGCCGCTGCGCGCTGCGCGTCGATATTCTCGGGGGCGGTCTTGGCCCACAGCAGGCTGGTTTCCAGGGCGGACTGCTCGGCTCCCAAGTACTCGGCGATACGGAAGCCGCGCTCGGCGACACCGGCATCCTGAGTGGCATTGGCCTGTTCGACATAGTTTTCCAGGGCAATGTCGAAACGATTGCGCTGGCCCGCCAGTTCGGCGACCAGCAGCGACAGCAGGGTTTCCTGGCTGAAGGCGCGGTACACCTGCGGTTCGGCTTCTGCAGCAATCACGGCGGGGTCTTCCACGGGGGGCGTGCCATCCGGGGTAGAGGGGGCAAAGGTCTGGCAACCGCTCAATAAAGCAGCGGCAGTCAGCAAGGCAAAGGATCTATTCATAGGAGGAGTATGTGGCCAACCTGCGGTTTTGGCATCATGACACAAGCGTTCGGGCAAGCCCATGGGCGGCCATGATCCTGAGTGAGTCGGATAAACCTGGCTATTAGGACAATAGCTAGCAGTGGTTGTTCTCGCTTTGCCGAAGTAGGACAATTGCCGGCTTCCACTCCCAGTCAGCGATCGTGCATGGCCTTTATTGCCCTCGGTATCAACCATAAGACCGCCTCGGTGGATGTCCGCGAACGCGTGGCGTTCACGCCCGAGCAGTTGGTTGAGGCCCTGCGTCTGCTATGCCACAACACGTCCAGCCGGGAAGCTGCCATTCTCTCAACCTGCAACCGCAGCGAGTTATACCTCGAACAGGATGAGTTGAGCGCTGAAGAAGTGCTGGCCTGGTTGGCCAACTACCATCGTCTGAGCCTCGAAGAACTGCGTGCCTGCGCCTATATCCATGCCGATGACGAAGCGGTGCGGCATATGATGCGCGTGGCCTCGGGGCTGGACTCGATGGTGCTGGGTGAGCCGCAGATCCTCGGTCAGATGAAGTCGGCGTTTGCCGTGGCCCGCGAAGCCGGCACTCTCGGGCCGCTGCTCGGGCGTTTGTTTCAGGCCACCTTCAGCACCGCCAAAACGGTGCGTACCGATACCGCGATTGGTGAAAACCCCGTGTCGGTGGCGTTTGCCGCCGTGAGTCTGGCCAAGCAGATCTTTACTGACCTGCACCGCAGCCAGGCCCTACTGATCGGTGCGGGCGAGACCATCAGTCTGGTCGCTCGCCATCTGCACGACCAGGGCATCAAACGCATTGTGGTGGCCAACCGTACGCTTGAGCGGGCCAGCACCCTGGCCGAACAATTCGGCGCGCACGCGGTGCTGCTCTCGGAAATCCCGGACGAGCTGGTCAACAGCGATATCGTGATCAGCTCCACCGCCAGCCAGCTGCCGATTCTCGGTAAGGGGGCGGTCGAGCGGGCGCTAAAGCAGCGCAAGCACAAGCCGATTTTCATGGTCGATATCGCCGTGCCGCGCGATATTGAGCCCGAGGTTGGCGAGCTGGATGACGTCTACCTGTATACCGTCGATGACCTGCATGAGGTGATCGCGGAAAACCTCAAGAGCCGTCAGGGCGCAGCCGAAGCGGCAGAAGAGCTGGTGAGCGTCGGCGCGCAGGACTTTATGCAGCGCCTGCGTGAACTGGCCGCCGTAGATGTGCTCAAGGCCTATCGGCAGCAAGCCGAGCGTTTGCGTGACGAAGAGCTGAACAAGGCGCTGCGCCTACTGGGTAACGGTACCTCGGCCGAGGATGTGCTGGCACAACTGGCCCGCGGCCTGACCAACAAGTTGCTGCATGCGCCCAGCGTGCAACTGAAGAAATTCTCTGCTGACGGCCGCGTTGATGCGCTGGGCGTGGCCCAAGAACTGTTTGCCCTCGAGGAGGGCGTGTCGCCCGGCTCGGCCAAAAATAAAGGTCTGTAATGAAAGCGTCACTGATCAATAAACTCGACCTGTTGCAGGATCGTTTCGAAGAGCTGACCGCGCTGCTCGGTGACGCTGAAGTAATCAGCAATCAAACGCAATTTCGTGCCTACTCCAAGGAGTACGCCGAGATTGAGCCGGTGTACCAGGCGTTCAGCGCGTTCCGTAAGGTGCAGAGCGATCTTGAGGGCGCCCAGGCGCTGCTCAAAGACAGCGACCCGGACATGCGCGCAATGGCCGAAGAAGAAGTGGCCGAGGCCAAAGAGCAGCTGCTCGAACTGGAAGCCACGCTGCAGCGTATGTTGTTGCCCAAAGACCCCAATGACGGGCGCAACGTGTTCCTCGAAGTACGCGCCGGCACCGGCGGCGATGAGGCTGCGATCTTCTCGGGTGACCTGTTCCGTATGTACTCGCGCTATGCCGAGAAGCAGGGCTGGCGCGTCGAAGTGTTGTCGGCCAGTGAAGGCGAGCATGGCGGTTATAAAGAAGTGATTGCCCGAGTCGAGGGCGATAACGTCTACGGCAAGCTCAAGTTCGAGTCTGGCGCGCACCGTGTACAGCGCGTGCCGGAAACCGAGTCCCAGGGGCGCATTCATACCTCGGCGTGCACCGTTGCAGTGTTGCCCGAGCCGGATGAGCAGATGGCCATCGACATCAACCCGGCCGACCTGCGCGTGGACACCTACCGCTCCTCGGGCGCGGGTGGTCAGCACGTCAACACCACCGACTCGGCTGTCCGTATTACCCACATTCCCACCGGCACGGTGGTGGAATGTCAGGACGAACGCTCACAACACAAGAACCGCGCCAAGGCCATGGCCTGGTTGGCGGCAAAATTGAAAGATCAGCAGGAAGCCGCCGCGCACAAGGAAATTTCTGATTCGCGAAAATTGCTGGTGGGTTCCGGTGACCGCTCCGAGCGCATCCGCACCTACAACTTCCCGCAAGGCCGGGTCACCGATCACCGCATCAACCTGACCCTGTATTCGCTCAACGAAGTGATTGCTGGCGGGGTTGAGGCGATCATTGAGCCGCTGCTGGTTGAATACCAGGCTGATCAGCTGGCGGCGCTGGGCGACTGATTCGCGTTTTCTCGTCGCCCGGATGCAAGCCGGGAGCGCCCGTTGAAGCCTGCCCCGGAGTGCATCCGGGCTACGGAATGAATGCCATGGCCACCATCGAACACTTGCTCGCCCACGCTGAACTGCCCGACTCGCCAACGCCGCAGCTGGACGCTGAATTATTGCTCGCCCATGCCTTGGGTAAGTCACGCAGCTACCTGCGCACCTGGCCTGAGCGTGAGGTTGAGGCGGCGCAGCTTGAGTGCTACCAGGTTGCGCTTGCACGGCGTCAGGCCGGTGAGCCAGTGGCCTATATCCTCGGCCAGCAGGGCTTCTGGAGCCTGGAGCTTGAGGTTGCTGAGCACACCCTGATTCCGCGTCCGGATACCGAACTGCTGGTGGAAAGCGCCCTCACGTTGCTGCCCGCCACGCAGGCGCGCTTATTGGACCTAGGCACAGGTACGGGGGCCATCGCCCTGGCGTTGGCCAGCGAACGCCCAGCCTGGCAGGTCACTGGTGTCGATCGCATCCCCGAGGCGGTGGCTCTGGCCGAACGCAATCGCGCGCGACTCAAACTGGGGAATGCCAGCTTCGTTGAGAGTCATTGGTTTAGCGCCCTGGCCGGCCAGCGTTTTCAACTGATTGTCAGTAACCCGCCGTATATCGCCGCCGATGATCGTCACTTGGCCGAAGGCGATGTGCGCTTCGAGCCGAGCAGCGCGCTGGTGGCGGGTGCGGATGGTCTGGATGATATTCGCCTGATCATCCAGCAGGCGCCTGGCTATCTTGAGGCGGGTGGTTGGTTGTTGCTGGAGCACGGTTTCGATCAGGCGGCGGCGGTGCGTGAGCTGCTCAGTGCGCGTGGCTTTAGCGCCGTGGAGAGCCGGCGTGACCTGGGCGGCCATGAGCGCATCAGTCTGGGGCGTTTCGATAATGAGTGATGCCATGAATCCGCACGACATGCTGAGTGATGAGGAGCTGCTGCGCTACAGCCGGCAGATTCTCCTGCAACAGATCGATATCGACGGGCAGCTGCGCCTGAAAAACAGCCGCGCGCTGATCGTCGGCCTGGGCGGTTTGGGCTCACCGGTGGCGCTGTATCTGGCGGCGGCCGGCGTCGGTGAATTGCACCTGGCGGATTTCGATACGGTCGACCTGACCAACCTGCAGCGGCAGATCATTCATGACACCGCCAGTATTGGCCAAAGCAAGATCGATTCGGCGAGCCAGCGTCTGCTGGCGCTCAACCCGCAGCTGCGCCTGCAGGCCCATCGTCAGGGGTTGGACAGTGACTCGCTGGCCGCCGCTGTAGCAGCGGTCGATGTGGTGCTGGATTGCTCGGACAACTTCAGCACCCGTGAAGCGGTGAATGCCGCGTGCGTGGCGGCCAAGGTGCCGCTGGTCAGCGGCGCGGCGATTCGCCTGGAAGGTCAGCTCTCGGTGTTCGATCCGCGCCGTGAGGACAGCCCCTGTTACCACTGCATCTACGGCCATGGCAGTGAAGCCGAGTTGACCTGCAGCGAAGCCGGTGTGGCTGGCCCGCTGGTGGGCTTGGTCGGCAGCCTGCAGGCGTTAGAAGCCTTGAAATTACTGGCACCGTTTGGCGAGCCACTGGTCGGTCGCCTGCTATTGATCGATGCGCTGGGCTGTCGTTTCCGTGAGCTGCGGGTCAAGCGTGATCCGGGTTGCAGTGTCTGTGGCAGTGATGCCCAGTAACGCATCAAGAGCCGCGCCTATTGGGGTGTTTGACTCCGGTGTTGGCGGGTTGTCGGTGCTGCGCGAGATTCGCAGCTTATTGCCCAACGAATCGCTGATGTATGTCGCCGACAGCGGCCATGTGCCCTATGGCGAGAAGAGCCCGGAATTTATCCGCGAGCGCTGCCGGGTGCTGGCCGCCTTTCTTCTGTCTCAGGGCGCGAAGGCGCTGGTGCTGGCCTGCAACACTGCCACGGTGGCCGGGGTGGCCGAGTTGCGTGAGTTATACCCGCAGCTGCCGTTGGTGGGCATGGAACCGGCGGTCAAGCCTGCGGCAGCCGCCACGCAAAGTGGCGTGGTGGGCGTGCTGGCCACCACCGGTACGCTGAAAAGCGCCAAGTTCGCCGCCTTGCTCGACCGTTTTGCCAGTGATGTGCGGGTGATTACCCAGCCTTGTCCGGGTTGGTCGAACGTATCGAAGCCGGTGAGCTGGACGCTGCCGCCACGCGTGAGTTGTTGCAAGGTTATGTCGCGCCGTTATTGGCTGAAGGGTGCGACACGCTGATCCTCGGCTGCACCCATTACCCTTTCATCAAACCGCTTTTGCGCCGCCTGGTTCCTGAGTCGGTCAGTTTGATCGATACGGGGGCGGCTGTAGCGCGCCAGGTGCAGCGGCTGTTGGCCGAGCGTGACCTGCTCGCCACGGGCCCTGCGCAGCCTGCGCAATTTTGGTCGAGTGCCGAACCGCAGGCCATGCAGCACGTGCTGCCCTTGCTGTGGGGTTCAGCGGCCCAGGTGTGTGCACTGCCATAGGTTTTATCAGGGCTGAACTGTTCACGGCCCTAACTATTTCTATACTCTTTGGCAGCGGTTACGCGGTTTTTCGTATCGAATGGAAAAGGATAATAACCATGAGAAAAGTTATCACCCTTGCGGCGCTGGCCGCCTTGGCTTGGGGGCCGGTGAGTGCGGTGCAGGCAATGGACCTGAGTGTGGCCATTGGGCAAAGCGGGGACTCGACCATGACCTATCGCCTGGGGGCGCAGTTTGATTTCCAGCAGAGCTGGTTTGCCAGTGATGTCGGTCGCCTGACCGGTTACTGGGATGGGGCCTACACCTACTGGGAGGGCGACCAAACGGCGAGTAACCACAGCCTGTCGCTGAGCCCGGTATTCGTTTACGAGTTTGCTGGCGAGCGCTTCAAACCCTATGTCGAGGCGGGCATTGGTATTGCTGCATTCAGCAGCACCGAGCTGGAGGACAACGACCTGGGCTCGTCCTTCCAGTTTGAAGACCGCATCGGTTTCGGTGTGCGCTTCGCCGGGCAGGAAGTCGGCGTGCGTGCTCTGCATTACTCGAACGCTGGGCTTAAAAAGCCTAATGATGGGGTTGAGAGTTACACCCTGCATTACCGCATGAGCTTCTAGAGCTCGGGCGCGTTGAAAAAAACCGGATAGCAATCCGGTTTTTTTATCTCAGCAGACGGCGCATTTAGCGGTAGATGCTGGCCATGCCCTTGCGCTCATCCAGGCATTCGGGGGAGGCAGTTTCAAACTCCCGACAGATCAGCGGGCGCACCTCGTAGATGGTGCAGCGCATGGTGTTACGATCCAGCGCGGCGCACCAGCCGTCATCCAGGCGCAGCATGACTTCACCGCCCCAGTCGTCAGTATCGATATAGCGTTTAGGCACACCGGTATCGGTGATCAGCATGACTTCCAGCTGGCAGCAGCAGGCCGCGCAGTTGCTGCAACTGACTGCGGGGGCGTCCAATAATTGGGTGTGCGGAATCTCTTGGCTCATGCCGTGCAGTGTACGCCATCGGCGTTATGGCGACGCCTGCTGCCGACGTAGGGTGGATGATTTTTAGCCACCCAGCGAAGAGCTCTACAAAAATCCTAGGGTTTGCTGGCGCTGCAACCTAAGCGGGCTTGCGGGTTCTTTGAGTTTGCTCATATTGCGCACGGTAGAGCTTGGCGAAGCCGTGCAGCACGGGCATGACCAGGGCCCAGATCGCGCCGATCAGCAACAGGCTCTGCCAGGTGCCATACGGCAAACCAACCCCGGCTATTTGTGCACCGGCGTAATAGGACAAGGGTGCGCCGATGGCCCCTAGCAAACTGCCGCGCCACCAGGGTCGCGCCGTCCAGGCCAGGCAATGATTCAGGGTGGTGGCCATTAGCAGCCACAGGCAGGCTAGCCACAGCGGAATCAAGGTGCGCGGTTCGCCGAAATCAAACACCCCGAGGTTAAGCAGAAAACTATCCAGCGCGCTGCCGGCGATAAACACGCTGACCAACAGCTTGCCTTCGGCTGCCCAACTGCTGGTCCACAGCAGATGCACGGCCACCACGCCTGCGACAATCAGCAACCACAGGCTGTCGCCGCCAAATACGCAGGCGAACCAACCGAGCTGAAACAGCAGGGTGTTGACGATTAACTTAGCCATCTAGATTTCCCAAAAGTGGCGCTGGACGGGCCGCTGGTTTGGCCAGCAGCAGCTGCGCGGTGCCGATGGTGCGCTCGATAAAGCCGCCCTCGCAATAGCACAGGTAAAACTCCCAGAGGCGGAAGAAGTAATCGTCGTAGCCCTGTTGCTCCAGCTTGTGCCGCGCGTGGCGCAGGTTGTCGTGCCAGATGCGCAGAGTGCGTGCGTAGTGCAGGCCGAAGTCTTCCATGTGGTGCAGGTTCATATCGGTCTTGGTGCTGATCACGTCGAGCATCTTGTTCACCGACGGCAGCGCGCCGCCGGGGAAGATATAGCGCTGGATAAAGTCGACGGCGTTTTTCGCCTGTTCATAGCGTTGGTCGCGGATGGTGATGGCTTGTAGCAGCATCAACCCATCAGGCTTGAGCAAGGCCGCACACTGTTCAAAATAGGTGGGCAGAAAACGGTGGCCGACTGCCTCGATCATTTCGATCGATACCAGCTTGTCGTACTGGCCGGAGAGGTCACGGTAATCCTCTAGCAGCAGGGTAATTTGCCCCTGCAGCCCCAGCGTCTTGATGCGTTGCTCGGTGTAGGCGAACTGCTCACGCGACAGCGTGGTGGTGGTGACCTTGCAGCCATAGTGGGTGGCTGCGTAGATCGCCATGCTGCCCCAGCCTGTACCGATTTCCAGCAGGTGATCGCTGGGTTTCAGGGCGAGCTTCTGGCAGATGCGTTCGAGTTTGTTGAGTTGCGCCTGTTCCAGGCTGTCATCGACGCTGCGGAACATGGCCGCCGAGTACATCATGCTCGGGTCGAGGAACAGCTCAAACAGATCATTACCCAGGTCATAGTGGGCGGAGATATTCTTGCGCGAGCCCTTGCGGGTGTTGCGGTTAAGCCAGTGCAATCCCTGGATCAGTGGGCGCCCTAGCTTGGCTAAACCGCCTTCCATCGCATCCAGTACATCGAGGTTGCTGACGAACAGGCGAACCACCGCAGTCAGGTCTGGGGACGTCCAGTAACCATGGATATACGCCTCGCCAGCACCGATCGAGCCATTGCCGGCGACCAGGCCCCAGAGCGCACCATCCTGAACGTGGATCTCGGCGCAGAGGTTGGAATGGGCGTCACCGAACTCCAAGCGTTCTTCACCTTCGATGACCAGCAGTTGGCCATGGCGCAGCTGCTTAAGCTGACGCAGTACCGCCCGGCGCAACAGGCTGGCACCAATGCCGCTGCCGGCGCGCACGGTGTGTTTGGCAGACGCAAGGCTAGAGCTTTTCATGGGGGACGTCCTTTGATGCGGTGCGGGCAACGCGGAAATCACCTTCAGCGGCCCGATGGGTGAACAGGGGGATGCGTTTGAGTAGCAGGCGCAGGGCTTGCCAGTAAATGGCCGCAACGGTCTTGCCGGTCATCCAGGGAAACTGCACCAGGTAGCGGTGCAAGCTGGCCCGGTTCAGCTCCGTGCGTTGCAGGCTGAGACTGGCGTCGAAGATTTTTTCATCCGCCTGCCAGTCGGCCATATGAATACCCAGGCGTTCGCCGGCCGGGCTGAAACTCATGCGGTATTCCAGGTCGCGCGGTAGAAACGGCGAGACGTGAAAGGCCTTGGTTACGGCCACATGCTGATGCCCTGTGCCCTCGGCCGGCACGACATAGTGATAGCGCTCACGGAACGGGGTATTGCTGACCTCACAGAGAATCGCCGCCAAATGGCCGTCGGCCTCATAGCAATAGAAGAAGCTTGCCGGGTTAAAGGCCAGGCCCCAGCTGCGTGGTTGAGTCAGCAAACAAATGTGGCCCAGTGGCGTGCGGCCCAGGGCTTCACTGACCCGTTGGCGCACGGCGTCGATCAGGCGCATGCCGCTGCCGGTGAACTGCGGCAGGTAATCGGTTTCGCGAAAGGCGAAGGCTGAAAAGCGGCCACGGCCGGCCAGCGGAGACAGTGCAAGCACCCGCTCTTGCTCGCTGAGGTCCAGGTAAAGCAGGCCCATGCGGTAGCGGAAGTTATGCAGGCGCGGGCTAAACCGCCGGTGTTGCACCCAGCCGCTGTACAGGGCGCTGTTCATTGCTGCTGGGCTTTTCACTACAGCAACTCACCAAATTCACGGGCCACGCGCAGCGCGCTGACCACGCCGTCTTCGTGGAAGCCATTGGCCCAGTAAGCGCCGCAGAAGTAGCTGTGATTGGCCCCCAGCAGCTCTTCCCAGCGCGCCTGGGCTTGTGTGCCGGCGAGGCTGTATTGCGGGTGCGCGTAGGTGTAGCGGGCGAGGATTTTGCTCGGGTCAATCAAGGCGGTCTGATTCAGGCTTACGCAGAAGGTGGTGTCGCTCTGAAGGCCCTGCAAAATATTCATGTCATAGGTCACGGCTGCGGGCTGATCCACTGGCCCGCCGAGGCGATAGTTCCAGCTGGCCCAGGCCAGTGGCCGTTTCGGCAGTAGGCGCGTGTCGGTGTGCAGCACCACGTCGTTGTCGGCATAAGGCAGTGCGCCGAGGATTTCAGTCTCAATCCGGCTCGGTTGCGCCAATAGCGCCAGGGCCTGGTCGCTGTGACAGGCAAACACCACCTTGTCGAAGCGCTCGCTACCTTGTGCGCTGTGCACGGTTACACCGTCTTCATCACGATCAACCCGAGTGACCGGGCAGTTGAGGCGGATATGCTGCTTGAACGATTCGGTCAGCGGCGCGACATAGCTGCTCGATCCACCCTCGATCACGCACCATTGCGGGCGGTCGCAGACGGAAAGCAAGCCGTGGTTTTTGAAGAAGCGCACGAAGAATTGCAGCGGAAAAGCCAGCATGTCTTGCAGCGACATTGACCAGATCGCCGCGCCCATGGGCACGATGTAATGCTGGATAAAACGCTCGCTGTAGGCATTGGCCTTGAGGTAGTCACCGAGGGTCATGTCGCGGGCAATACGTTGCTGATTCAGGTCGTTCAAGGCTTCGCGGTTAAAACGCAGGATGTCGCGCACCATGCCCCAGAACTTCGGTGAAATCAGGTTGCTGCGCTGGGCGAACAGGCTGTTGAGGCCATGTCCGTTGTATTCCACGCCGCTCACTGGGTCGCTGACCGAGAAGCTCATCTCGGTGTCCTTGAAGCCGACGCCTAGCTGGTTGAGCAGGCGGATAAAGTTCGGGTAGGTCCAGTTGTTAAACACAATAAAGCCGGTGTCCACGGCGTAGGTCTGGCCATCGACCTGCACGTCCACGGTGTGGGTGTGCCCACCAATCCAGTCGCTGGCCTCGAATACCGTAATGTCGTGGCGACGGTTAAGCAGGTAGGCGCTGGTCAAACCGGCAATGCCGCTGCCGATAATGGCGATTTTCATGGATTGTCCTTGGTTTTGGCTTCAGTGCGCGCCAGGCGGGCGCCGATGGCCACTTGCAAACGCATGGGCAGATGGCCCAGCAGCTTGAGAATGGCAATAAAGGGGCCGGGGAAGGCGATTTCATAAGGCTGTGCCGCCAAGCGCTCGGCGATATAGCGGGCGGCTTTATCCACCGGCCAGCGCATGGGCATGGCGAAGTCATTTTTCTGCGTCAGCGGGGTGTCGACAAACCCGGGGCTGACCAGGGTGACGGCAATGTTCTCGGCGCGCAGATCGATACGCAGGGTGTCCATCAGGTAGCGCATGGCGGCTTTCGATGCCCCGTAAGCCTCGGCGCGCGGCAGCGGCATAAAGGTCACCGAGCTGCCCACGCCGACCAGATGCGGATTGTTGCCCAGGCGCAGCAAGGGCAGGGCGGCTTCGATGCAGTAGCTGGCGGTAAACAGATTGGCGCGCATCACCCGCTCGATCATGGCGGCTTCGAAGCTGCTGACCTCAACGTACTCACAGGTGCCGGCATTCAGGATGGCGCAATCCAGGGCGCCCCAGACTTGGGCGATATGCTCGCCAATGGCCTGCACTTGAGTGGCATCACTGAGATCGCCGGCCACCACTAACACCTGCTGCGGGTAGCGCTTGGCCAGCGCCTGCAATGGCTCAAGGCTGCGGGCGCTGAGGGCTAAACGATGACCTTGCTGCAGCAGCTGTTCGGCCAGTGCTGCGCCGATCCCGCTGCTCGCACCGGTTAACCAAATACGGCGTGCGTTCATGCCAACCTCCTTTTCAGCCAGCGAATCGCCGAGCCGAGTAAAGGCAGATGCTCATAGAGCAGGCTGCCGGCGTCGAAGTAGTCACGGTGACGATAGACCTTCTTATCTTGCCACAGCAGGTGCGAGCAGCCTTCCACGCGGATCAGTTGGCCTTTGGCCAGACGCGGATGGCGGTAGCTCATGGTCCAGCGCAGGTAGCCTTCACCTTCACGCGCTTGATCAAAGCCATAGAAGTCAAAGCGCAGCTCGCTGACGTTGGCGTACATCTCGGCGAAGTAGCGCTGCATATTGGCCAGCCCGCGCACTTCATGCAGCGGGTCGCAAAACAGCGCGTCGTCGCTGTAGAGCTGGCCCAGGCGCTCGAGGTTGTCTTTGTTCAGCCCGGCAAAGTCCTGGGCGAACTGGCGTAGAAAGTCGCTCAAGAGGCCTCCTCACCGGCAAAGTGCGGCAGGCTTTTGAAGGCGGCCAGCGCACGCGCGCGACTCTTGCTCAGGTCGACAATCGGCGCGGGGTAGTCGGCAATCCCGAACAACCCGCCCATGGCCGCCGGGTTATGAATATTGGTTTTGTTCAGGCCAACCAGCTCGGGCAACCACTGGCGCAGAAAGCGCCCGTCAGGGTCAAACTTTTGCGACTGGCTGAGCGGGTTGAAGATGCGGAAGTAGGGCGCCGAATCGGTGCCGGTGGAGGAACTCCACTGCCAGCCGCCATTGTTCGCCGCCAAGTCACCGTCGATCAGGTGGCGCATAAAGAAGCGCTCGCCTTCGCGCCAGTCGATCAGCAGATTTTTGGTCAGAAACATCGCCACGATCATCCGCAGACGGTTGTGCATCCAGCCGGTGGCCAGCAGTTGTCGCATCGCCGCATCAATGATTGGCAAGCCGGTACGGCCTTCCTGCCAGGCTTTCAGCTCCTGCGGCGCATCACGCCAGGCTAGCGCTTCGGTATCCGGGCGGAAGGCGCGGTGCATGGATACGCGCGGGTAGCCGACCAGGATGTGTTTGTAGAACTCGCGCCAGAGCAGCTCGTTGATCCAGGTCACCACGCCGATGTTGCCGCTGTCGAACTCGCCCTGATTGGCGGCCAACGCAGCATGTAGGCACTGGCGCGGCGAGATCACCCCGGCGGCGAGGTACGCGGACAGTTGGCTGGTGCCGGGTTTGGCGGGGAAGTCGCGGGCGCTCTGGTAGAAGTCGATCTGCTCTGCGGCGAAATCATCCATGCGCCTGCGCGCCTCGGCCTCACCTGCCGGCCAGAGCTGGCGCAGGGTATCGCTGGGCGTGGCAAACCCGGCGACTTGTTCCGGTACGGTATCGCTGTTGATCGTCAGAGGATCTTGAGCCTTGGGTGTGGCGATCACACTCGGTAAGGCGCTGTGCAACCGCTGATAACAGACCTTACGGAACTGGCTGTAGACCTGGAAATAAGTGCCGGATTTGGTCAGCACGCTGCCGGGCTTGAAGAAGATCTGATCGAGCTGGCTATTGAAGTGGATCCCCAGCGTATCGAGTGCATCGGCCACGCCCTGATCGCGGCGGCTTTCGTGCACGCCGTATTCTTCGTTGACGTGCACCGTGCTGATCTGTAGTTGCTGGCATAACTCGCCGATCACCTGTGGCGCGGCGCTCCAATCGTCGGCCAGGCGAACCAGTAGCGGCACATTGAGTTTGCTCAGCTCGCCCGCCAGGCTTTTCAGGTTACGTAGCCAGAAGTCGACCTTGCTTGGCGCGTCATCGTGCGCCAGCCACTGAGCCGGGCTGATCAGGTACAGCGCCACGGTCGGGCCCTTGCTCATGGCGGCGGCCAGGGCGCTGTTGTCCTGGACCCGTAGGTCGGTGCGGAACCACATCAATTGCAGCATGGAATGTCCCATCAGCTGTGCAGCAGGTTGAGGTCGGTGAGGCTGTGCAGCGCTGCCAATGGATCGCCCGCCAGGCTCAGTTCGGCATTCTGCTGGGTAATGGCCTTTAGTTCGTCCGCGTGGATCTGCACCACTTGGCCGACCAGCAGGCAAGGGCAGTCATAGCCGCCCAGCAGGCGTTGCAGGTGCGTGCTGTTGAGTGCCTGGCTGGAATACAGCAGCACGGCACGCGGCTGAATATGTTCGACCGCCAGGGCTAATTCGGGCGGTGGCAGCGGCCAGTCAAAGACCTCGACGGCAACCCCCGCATTACTCACCAGCCAGGCGGTCAGCCACAGACCGGGTGCCATGGGCAGGTCAGAAACGTTGATCAACAACAGCGGCGCACCATTGTGCTGGCGGTTGTTGTGGTATAGGCGCGCACCGAGTTTGCTGCGCAGCCAGGAATAGAAAAACACCCGCTCGGCCTGAGCTCCGAACTGATTCCGCCAGCGCAATTCAAGCTCTTCAAGCAGCGGCAGCAGCAGTTGTTCGCACAGCGTGTTGGGCGGGTAGAGCGCCAGTTCGCTGTTGAAACAGTCGTCCAGGCGTCGCTCGTTGAGGTTGCAAATGGCTTCCTGCAATTGCTGGCGCTTGGCTTCCCACTGCGAGCTGGCTTCGGCAAAGGCCGGCTGGTTACTGCGCAGCAGGCCTTTGACTTGGCTGACCGAGACGCCGCGGTTGAGCCACGTCAGGATCGCCTGAATGTGCGCGACATGTTCATCCGAATACAGGCGATGACCTTTGGGCGTGCGGTGCGGCACGATCAGGCCATAACGGCGTTCCCAGGCACGCAGGGTGACGGCGTTGACGCCGGTAATACGCGCGACATCGCGGATCGGCATAAAGCCCTGGGCGATGGCGGCCTGGTAGTCGTCGGCGCTCGCTCCAGAGTTGCTCGACTCAAGACTCATAGGGCATTTCGCAAGCTGAGGTTTTCCGGGTGCGGCTGCAGGTACACCTGTTGCGCGATGTAGGTATCAGGGTGGCGGCGGAAATGGTGCTTGAGCAGGGTCATGGGCACCACCAGCGGCACCACGCCGTGACGGTACTGGCCGATCAGTTGCTGCATTTCCTGCTTGTCTTCGCTGCTCAGGGCTTGCTTGAGGTAGCCGCTGATGTGCTGCAGCACGTTGCTGTGGCTGCGGCGGGTGGCGCAGCTTTTAAGCGCGCTCATCAGGTCGCTGAAATAGCGCGAGGCCAGCTCATGCAGATCATGCTGGCCGAGGTTGCCAAGCATGCGCCCGAGTAGTTTGTACTGCTGCGGGTTGGTGGCCATCAGCAGGTATTTGTAGCGCGAGTGGAAGGCAATCAAGCTTTGGCGGCTTAGGCCATCGCGCAGTAACTGTTGCCATTCGGAGTAGGCGAAGACGCGGGTGATGAAATTCTCACGCAGGACCGGGTCGTTGAGGCGGCCGTCTTCTTCCACCGGCAGGTTGGGGTGGCGGGCGCAAAACGCCTCGGCGAAGATGCCGCGGCCTGGTTCGCTGGGGCGACCGTTGTCTTGGTAAACCTTGACCCGGTGCAGGCCACAGGACGGTGACTGCTGCATAAAGATATAGCCGCAGATATCGGTCAGTTCAGTCGCCATGCGCTCGCCGTAAGCGGTCAACGGTGCGGTGACATCCACCTCGCGGTTAACAGTGCCCACCGCGCGTGGCGCTTGCGCGTCACCGACCAGGCGGATCGGCTCACGCGGGATGCTCATGCCAATCCCCACTTCGGGGCACACGGGCGCAAAATCAAAGTATTCACTGAGTGTGCGGCTACACAGGCGCGATTCCTTGTGCCCGCCGTTATAGCGAACCTCGGAGCCCAGTAGGCAGGCACTGATGCCCAGTTTGGGTTTGCCGGTGATGGTTTCGGGTGAGCGCATGGGCAACCTCCTATGACGACTTGTACAGATCCTGGTGGATGTACAACTTAGGTTCATCATAGGTCTGTAATTGTACAAGTCAATATATTTGTACAACTATGGTATGGCTTTGTTGGGGTGGCTACTTCCAGCCCATGCGCCATTGCTCGGGGTTTTCCAGCACGCGCCAGTCGAGGCGCTGGCAGCGCTGATTGAGCACGGCCTGCAGTTCGATCTGCAGCACCGTGCCTTCCTCGTCACAGAACAGTTCGGTGACGAGGAAATGCTTCTCGCGGTTCTGCGGCTGTGTGGCGGTCCATTTCGACAGCAGCAGCTTGCGCGGGTTAAGCCGGTGTTTGGCCGGCGTGCTGCGTGTTTGAGGGTTCATTGCAGATGCTCGAGCAGTCGCCGCGCGGCTTCTTGGCCGCTGAGCCAGGCGCCTTCGACACGCCCAGACAGGCACCAGTCGCCGCAGGCGTAAATGCCCAGGTCGGAATCGGCCAATACCCCCCACTGATGCGCGCTAGCGGGGCGCGCGTAGAGCCAGCGGTGCGCCAGGCTGAACGCCGGTGCGGGGACGGCGCAACCAATCAATTCGGCAAACGCCCCTAGCAGGTGCTCAGTCACCGCTTCTTTGGGCATGTCCAGGTGTTGCTTGGTCCACTGACTGGTGGCGTGCAGCACCCAGGTGTCGAGTTGTGTGTCGCGTCCGGGCTTGCTGCGGTTGCGGGCCAGCCAGTCGAGCGGACTGTCCTGTACAAAGCAACCTTCAACCCGTGTCTCCAGCGCTGTGGGGAATGCCAGCGCGACCGCCCAGGTTGGGTCCATGGGCACGCTGGCGGCCGCGCCGGCGAGTTTCGGTACGCTGGACAGCAGGGTGCTGGCCTGTGGTGCCGGGGTGGCGACGATGACGTGGCTGAACGGGCCGTGACTATTGCCGTCGGCGTCCTGCAGGTGCCAATGCTGCTCGCCGCGAAACACTTCGGTGATGCGGCAGGAGAAGTTCACCGGCAGGGCGCCGAGCATGGCGCGGGTAATCGCACTCATGCGTGGGCTGCCGACCCAGCGCACCTGCTCATCCGGCGAGGCAGTGAGCTGGCCGTTATTGAAGTTGTAGAGGCTTGGGGTCCATTCGGCGACCCAGCCCCGGGCCTGCCATTGCTGCACCACGTCGACGAAGCGTCGGTCGCGGGCGGTGAAGTACTGTGCGCCCAGGTCTAGTGCGCCGGCATCGCTGCGTTTACTGGACATGCGCCCGCCACTGCCGCGGCTCTTGTCGAACAGTTGCACCGGGTGGCCGGCGGCATGCAGCGCCTGTGCGGCAGACAGCCCGGCAATGCCGGTACCAATAATGGCGATGGGGAGAAGAGTGGTCATGGTCTACCTCATGTGTTCAAGCGTTAGGCTACGCTTTAGACAAAAGCTATACAATATTGTTTTTGTGTATAAGCTAGGCCGGTGTATGTCCGGTCTTTTCTATAGTTAAGACAACCTGTGGCCGGATTAAAGCCACAGCAGCGCATAAATCCGCCGAGTGCGGTCATTTATGCAAAGGCGATGCAACGGCCATGCGAGGGAACAACTGATGCACATACTTCTGACTGGCGGTACGGGTTTAATCGGCCGTGCGCTGTGCCGGTATTGGTTGCAGCAAGGCCACCAGCTGACGGTGTGGAGCCGTCGTCCCGAGCAGGTTAAAGCCCTGTGTGGTGAGGCCGTGCGCGGTATCGCTCGGCTCGAAGAGTTGGCCGAAGATCCGCTGGATGCAGTGGTCAACCTGGCTGGCGCGCCGATTGCGGATCGTCCCTGGACACGCAAGCGCAAAGCCCTGTTGTGGGCCAGCCGGATTGGCCTGACCGAACAACTGCTGGCCTGGCTGCAAAGCCGTGAGCAGAAGCCGGGCGTGCTGCTGTCCGGTTCGGCAGTGGGCTGGTACGGCGATGGCGGTGAGCGCGAGTTGCATGAGGATTCGCCGCCGGTCAGCGAAGACTTCGCCGCGCAACTGTGCGGCGCCTGGGAAGAAACTGCCCGGCGTGCCGAGACCTTGGGTATGCGTGTGGTGCTGCTGCGCACCGGGTTGGTGTTGGCCAGTGACGGTGGTTTTCTTAAGCGTCTGTTACTGCCGTTCAAGCTCGGCTTGGGTGGCCCGCTGGGCAACGGTCGACAGTGGATGCCGTGGATTCACATTGACGATCAAATCGCCCTGATTGATTTTCTCCTGCAGCAGCAGGAGGCCAGCGGTCCTTATAATGCCTGTGCGCCTACGCCTGAGCGTAACCGCGCCTTCAGCCAGGCGCTGGGCCGTGAGCTGCATCGGCCGGCCTTTATCCCGGCCCCGGCGTTTGTCCTGCGCTTGGCGTTGGGCGAAATGGCAGAGTTGCTGCTGGGTGGCCAACGCGCCTTGCCGACGCGGCTGCATGACCAAGGATTTAGTTTTCGTTTCACTCATTTGGATGTGGCACTGGCGGATTTGCTGGGCCAGCCTAACTAGGATTACGCATGACCGATCACGCCTTGTTACTGGTGAATCTGGGTTCACCTGCCTCCACCTCCGTGGCTGACGTGCGCAGCTATCTCAACCAGTTCCTCATGGACCCCTATGTCATCGATGTGCCCTGGCCGCTGCGCCGCCTGATCGTTTCACTGATTCTGAGCAACCGTCCCAAGGCCTCGGCGCATGCCTATGCATCGATCTGGTGGGAGGACGGCTCGCCCCTGGTGGTGTTGAGCAAGCGTTTGCAGCAAGCGATGAAGACATCCTGGACGCACGGTCCGGTTGAGTTGGCCATGCGCTACGGTGAACCGTCGCTGCAAACCGTGCTGACCCGCCTGGCCGCCCAGGGCATCAAGCAGGTCACTCTGGCGCCGCTGTATCCGCAGTTTGCCGACAGCACCACCACCACCGTGATTGAAGAAGCCAAGCGGGTGGTGCGTGAGCAACAGCTGCCAATACGCTTCTCCATCCTGCCGCCGTTTTTCGACCAGCCTGAATATCTGGACGCCTTGGTCGACAGCGCCAAGCCCTATCTGGAGCAGAATTTCGACCATTTGCTGTTGAGCTTTCACGGCTTGCCGGAGCGGCACTTGCACAAGCTGGACGCCACGGGCCACTGCCTGAAGGGCGACGATTGCTGCCGTACGGCCTCGCCTGAGGTGCTGGCCAACTGTTACCGGGCTCAGTGCCTGCGCAGCGCCGAGCTGTTTGCCCAGCGCATGGGGCTTAAACCTGAACAGTGGTCGGTGTCGTTCCAGTCGCGCTTGGGCCGTGCCAAGTGGATTGAACCCTACACCGAAGCGCGCCTCGATGAGTTGGCTGCGAAGGGGGTGAAGAAGCTGCTGGTGATGTGCCCGGCCTTCGTCGCCGACTGCATTGAAACCCTGGAAGAAATTGGCGACCGTGGCCGCGAACAGTTTGTTGAGGCGGGCGGCGAGAGCCTGCAGCTGGTGCCGTGCCTGAATGACCATCCGAGCTGGGTTGCAGCATTGAAAACCCTGAGTGAACGCGCCCCACTGATGCTCTAACTGAATCTGCCGCGGCTGTCATTCGCTCGAAGGGATGCCGCGCATTCGTCTGGTTGATAACACCTAAGGGCGATACTCATCGCCCTGTATCTCGGCCTAAGCTGGCAGTTCTTTCAACCGTCGTGCACCGCACCAACGGTGCCGAGGAGACTGCCAGTGCCCAACAACAATAACGGCTATCCCTCTTCCACCCGTGCCTGGGTGACTGTCGCCATCCTGATGGTGGCGTATGTGCTGTCCTTTATCGATCGGCAGATTCTCAACCTGTTGGTGGGCCCGATCCGCCGCGATTTGATGATCAGTGACACGCAGATGAGCCTGCTGATGGGTTTGTCGTTCGCCATGTTCTACACCGTCTGCGGGATTCCACTGGGCCGCCTGGCTGACACCAAAAGCCGTCGCGGGTTGATTGCCATTGGCGTGCTGTTCTGGAGTGCAGCCACCGCTGCCTGCGGCATGGCCAAGCTGTACTGGCAATTTCTGATCTGTCGCATCGGTGTGGGGGTGGGGGAGGCCGCACTGTCGCCTGCGGCCTATTCGCTGATTGCCGACAGCTTCCCGGCCGAGCGCCGCGCCACTGCCATCAGTGTTTATTCGATGGGGGTTTACCTGGGCTCTGGGCTGGCCTTTCTGCTGGGCGGCCTGGTGATCAAGTTCGCTTCGGCGCAGGGCGATGTGGTGCTGCCGGTGCTCGGTGAAGTACGCCCGTGGCAGTTGATCTTTCTGATTCTCGGCGCCGCCGGGGTGCTGTTCACCTTGCTTATGTTGGCGGTCAAGGAGCCTGCGCGGCGTGGTGTTGGTGCAGGGGTAGCGGTGCCGTTGGCGGATGTTGGCCGTTATATCCGCGCCAACCGGCGCACTGTGTTGTGCCATAACTTCGGTTTTGCCGGCCTGGCGTTTGCCGGCTATGGCAGTGCAGCCTGGGTGCCGACGTTTTTTATTCGCACCTATGGCTGGGATGCCGGTCAGGTTGGCATCGTCTACGGCAGCATTGTCGCGGTGTTCGGTTGCTTGGGCATCGTCTTCGGTGGTCGTCTGGCGGACTGGATGGCCAAGCGTGGCAGCAGCGACGCCAACATGCGCGTCGGCCTGTATGCCGCGTTGGGTGCCGTGCCGTGTGTACTGACCTTCCCGCTGATGGACAGCGCGCTGTGGGCCGCGGTGCTGATGGCACCGACGGTGTTCTTTCTGAGCATGCCGTTTGGTGTGGCCCCGGCTGCGATTCAGGAGATCATGCCCAACTCGATGCGCGGTCAGGCTTCGGCGATCTACCTGTTTGTGATCACCCTGATCGGCCTGGGCATCGGCCCGACGGCCGTAGCCTTGGTCACCGACTATGTGTTCGCCGATGACAACGCCCTGCGCTATTCGCTGCTGATTGTTACCGCGTTGGCGGTGTTCAGCTCCATCGTGCTGTTGAGCATGGGCCTTAAACCGTACCGCGAGAGTGTGGTGCGTTTGCAGGGCTGGTCAGCGAGCGCCGCCTAAAACGGCTCAGCAATAAAAAAGCCCCGCAGAAGCGGGGCTTTTTAGTGAGCGCGATTTACAGGTCGGGCTCTTCCAGCACGGTTTTGCTGCGCCAGCCTTCGCCGCCGGGCAGCAGCAGGTTGAGCAGCAGTGCGGTAATGGCGCACAGCGAGATGCCGGACAAGGCGAAGTCGCTGTTACCCATGACCATGCCGCCGATGCCGAACACCAGGGTGATCGAGACGATGATCAGGTTGCGCGCCTCGGACAGGTCGACCTGATGGCGGATCAGGGTGTTCAAACCGACCACCGCGATAGAGCCAAACAGCAGGCAGAGAATGCCGCCCATCACCGGTACGGGAATGCTCTGCAGTGCGGTGCCGAACTTGCCGACAAAGGCCAGGCCGATGGCGAAGCAGGCCGCCCAGGTCATGATCTTCGGGTTGTAGTTCTTAGTCAGCATCACCGCGCCGGTGACTTCCGCATAGGTGGTGTTGGGTGGGCCGCCGAGCAAGCCGGCTGCCGAGGTGGCCAGGCCGTCGCCAAGCAACGTGCGGTGCAGGCCGGGCTTCTTGATGAAGTTTTTCCCGGTGACGCTGCCAATCGCGATGACCCCGCCAATGTGCTCAATGGCGGGCGCCAGAGCGACTGGCACGATATACAGAATCGCCCCCCAGTGCAGCTCTGGGGCGACGAAGGCCGGCAACGCCAGCCAAGGTGCCGCAGCGACTTGGCTGGTGTCGATCACCCCGCAGAAGGCCGCGACCACGCAGCCGACGATAATCCCCGCGAGAATCGGCACCAGGCGCAGCAAGCCACGGCCCATCGCGGCGACCAGCACGGTGGTGATCAGCGCTGACATGGAGATCAGCATGGCGATTTCATACGGAATCAGTTGCGCACTGCCATCACCGGCTTTGCCCATGGCCATATTCACCGCCACAGGCGACAGCGCCAGGCCGATGGAAATGATCACTGGGGCAATGACCACGGGGGGCAGCAGGCGGTCGATAAACCCCGCGCCCCTGATCCGCACAACGGCGCTGAGCAGGATATACACCAAGCCGGAGGCGACGATGCCACCGAGTACGGCCGGTAAACCGAACTCGCCTTTGGCGGCGAGAATCGGCGCGATAAAGGCAAAGCTGGAGGCCAGGAAGACGGGCACCTGGCGACCGGTCACCAGTTGGAACAGCAGGGTGCCAATGCCTGCGGTGAACAGGGCAACGTTAGGGTCCATGCCGGTGATCAGCGGCATCAGCACCAGTGCGCCGAAGGCCACGAACAACATCTGCGCGCCAGAAATGCCCTGGCGCCAGAGTGGGTCGTTGTATTCGTCCTGCATGGTCAGGCGTCCTTCTGCTTGGTGCCGAAGATCTTGTCGCCCGCATCACCGAGGCCAGGAATGATGTAGCCATGCTCGTTCAGGCACTGGTCGATGGACGCGGTATAAATCGTCACGTCCGGGTGCGCATCGTTGACGGCTTTGATGCCTTCCGGTGCTGCGACCAGCACCATGGCGCGGATTTCCTTGCAGCCGGCTTTTTTCAGCAGGTCGATGGTCGCCACCATCGAGCTGCCCGTGGCAAGCATCGGGTCGATGATCATCGCCAGGCGCTCGTCGATTTCCGGCACCAGCTTTTCCAGGTAGGTGTGCGCTTGCAGGGTTTCCTCATTGCGCGCCACGCCCACGGCGCTGACCTTGGCGCCGGGAATCAAGCTGAGCACGCCTTCGAGCATGCCAATGCCGGCGCGCAGGATCGGCACCACGGTGATTTTCTTGCCAGAGATTTTTTCCACCTGCACGGTGCCGCACCAGCCCTCGATCTCGTAGCTCTCCAGGGGCAGATCCTTGGTCGCCTCGTAGGTCAGCAGTGAGCCGACTTCCTGGGCCAGCTCGCGAAAGTTCTTGGTGCTGATATCGGCGCGGCGCATCAGGCCGAGTTTGTGACGGATCAGCGGGTGGCGGATCTCAAGGATGGGCATGGGCAGGGGTCTCCGGCAGGACGGGCAAAATTCGCGCTTAGATTAATGCATTGGCGCTGCCTCGTGCTGCGCCAAGATGGCCTAATGTCGCTAAATAGCGGCTAATGTGTCGATGATTAGCTGTGCTTGCAGGCAATTACCGCAGTTGGTCTGGCCGCACTTGCTCTGTGCGATGCAGATGCGTACCTTTGCCGGCTTTTATTTTGACGCATCGATCAGCTTTTTGGTCTGAACGTCCCCGCTCCCAAGAGGAAACAGCATGTCCGTCGATCTCGCGCATATCCGCCAAGTCATGGCCGAAGCCGATTGTCTGCACAGCAATGCCGAGGTCGAGGTGGCTATCGACGCCATGGCAGCAGTCATCAACAGTGAGATGGCCGACAGCAATCCCGTGGTGTTCTGCGTGATGAACGGCGGCCTGATCTTCTCCGGCAAACTGCTGCCCAAGCTCAACTTCCCGCTGGAGTTGTCCTACCTGCACGCCACCCGCTACCGCAATGAAACCAGCGGCGGTGAGTTGTTCTGGAAGGCCAAACCGGAAATCTCCTTTATCGACCGTGAGGTGCTGATCATCGATGACATCCTCGATGAAGGGCACACCCTCGGTGCCATCATCGATTTCTGCCGTCATGCCGGCGCCAAGAACGTGCGCATCGCTGTGCTGGTAGACAAGGCCCACGACCGTAAGGCCCGCCCTGACCTTAAGGCTGATTACGTCGGTCTGTCCTGCTTGGATCGCTATGTGTTTGGCTACGGCATGGATTACAAAGGCTACTGGCGCAATGCGCCGGGTATCTTCGCGGTCAAGGGCCTCTAAGGCTGATGAGCGGCCCGCGCTTTCTCGACCAAGCACTGTTCAGCGATTTGGCTGAGCAAGCGGCGGCCAGCCCACGGCAGCGCCAGCACCATAACTTTCACCAGATGGAAGAGCCATGCCACCGCATGGCAGTCGGGCTGCAGCCGGATACCTATATCCCGCCGCACCGTCACCTTTCGGCGGACAAGGCCGAGGCGCTGCTGGTGCTGAAAGGGCGCCTGGGCGTGCTGATCTTCACGGATGAGGGCGTGGTGCTGGATAAGCGCGTGTTGGAGGCGGGCGGCAATTGTGTCGGTGTCGACCTGCCGCCTGGGGTGTTTCATGCGCTGGTGGTGCTGGAGGCCGACAGCATTCTGTTTGAATGCAAAGCCGGGCCCTACAAACCGGTGGGTGAGGGCGAGCACGCCAGCTGGGCGCCGCGTGAGGGCGAGCCGGGCGTTGCCGCCTATCAGGCCTGGATGCGCACGCAATTTATCTAGCCCGGATTGCCTCCAACTACACCTTTGTTGATTCCCCATCGGCCTTTGGCGCCAGCCAGCGCAGGGCCTTTTCCCGGGCTTGCAGCAGATCGCGCACGTAGGCCAGCTGGCCCTCAACGCGCACGATTCCTGCGCGGCGTAATTGCAGGCGCACCTGCGGTGTCGGCCCGCTCAGTACCAGGCCTACATGCTGCTCGCGGTAATCGCGCAGTACATTGTCCAGCGCCGCCAGGGCGGTCATGTCCAGCAGCGGCACGGCGCTGATATCGACGATCACCACCTTCACTCCTGGGGTAAAGCGCCTGAGCACGCTCAGGGCTTTCTCCGCGGCGCCGAAGAACAGTGGGCCGCGAATGGCGTAGGCCAATACGTGTTCGGGCAGGTCATTAAGTGCTTGGTGAAAATGCTTGGGCAGCGCTTCGGTATCGGTCAGGTCGCTCATGCGCTTGATAAACAGCCCTGCGGCCAGCAGCAGACCGACGCCCACGGCCAGCACCATGTCGAACAGCACGGTAAGAATCAGGCAGGTCAGCAGTACCAGCACGTCACTGCGCGGGGCGATGCGCAGGGTATGGCGTACATGGCGTGGCTCGCTCATGTTCCACGCCACCACCAGCAGCAAGGCCGCCAGTGCTGCCATAGGCAGGTAGCTGAACAGCGGCGCGAGAAACAGGATAGCGATCAACACCACGCCGGCATGGGCGATGGCGGCCAGCGGCGAGTAAGCCCCTGCGCGCACGTTGGCGGCGCTGCGGGCAATTGCGGCGGTGGCGGTGATGCCGCCGAACAGCGGCGCGACCAGGTTGCCGATGCCCTGGCCGATCAACTCGCCGTTGGGGTCGTGTTTGCTGCCGGTCATACCGTCGGCGACCACTGCGCAGAGCAGCGACTCGATGGCTCCAAGCATGGCGATGGCAAAGGCCGGGGCCAGCAGTTGACGGAATAATTCGAAGCTCACCGTCAGCGGCTGGCCATCGGCGCCGGGCAACTGCCAGGGCCAGACAAAACTCGGTAGAAACGGCGGAATGCCAGGGTGTTGGATGCCATTGAGGCTGTAGCTGAAGCGTTCGCCAAGGGTTGCCACGGGAATCTGCAGGCTTTCCAGCAACAATCCGAGCAATGCGCCGACAGTCAGCGCCACCAGATGCCCGGGTATTTTTGGCACCCAGCGTGTCCAGGTCAGCAATACCGCCAGGCACACCAGCGCCACCAGGCAGTCACCCAGTTGCAGGCTGGGCAGGGCATGCAGCAGGCCGTTGAGCTGTTCGATGTAGTTGTGCGGCTCGCTGGTCAGGCGCAGGCCGAGCAGATCCTTGATCTGCAGGGTGGCGATGACGATGCCTATACCAGCGGTAAAACCCAGCGTGACCGGGTAGGGGATAAATTCGATCAAGCGTCCGGCGCGCATCAGCCCCAGAGCAATCAGGATCACTCCGGCCATCAGGGTGCACAGCAGCAGGCCGCCGAGGCCGAATTGCTGGGTGATCGGCAGCAGAATCACCACAAAAGCGGCGGTCGGCCCGGAAACGTTAAAGCGTGAGCCGCCAAACAGGGCGGTCAGCGTGCCGGCCACCAGCACCGTATACAGGCCGTGCTGCGGCGCCACCCCGACGGCAATCGCCAGGGCCATGGCCAGCGGAATGGCGATGATGCCGACGGTTACGCCGGCGCTCAGGTCGCTGCGCAGGTTTTTCCAGCTGTAGCCGGCGCGCAAGGTCTGGCGCCAGGCAGAGAACAGCGGCGGTAAGGGCAGCGACATAGTGACTCCCTAGAGTCTGTTCTCGTTTGGTTCAGGAGGCTGGGCGCAGTATAGGAGCCGAGCACGGCGTGCTGTGTTGACCTAAGTCGGCTATTGCCCGGGCGTGGCGCGTGTTAGACAAGGCGGCTGAGTTGCATGCGTTGAGCCGTTGCCCGCCCCAGGGGTACACTGCCGGCCCCGTGTGGCCTGGTTAGCTGGAGTGAGTGATGCGTAAAGACAAGAAACAGGTGATTGGCGAAGAGATTGGTGACGAGCCGATCAAGCTGTTCCTCAGTGTGGAACCGGCTGATGCCACGCCTCCGTCGCTGCACAAGCTGGTCAAGGCTTACCGCGGCCTGCGTATTGATGACTTCGAGCGGTTTGTTGGGTTCTTCGTTGAGTCGGGCTACGACCTGAATGCCAAAGACGCCCAAGGCAATGACTTTATCGCGCTGATCCAAGATCAACGCTTTGCCGAACCCTATGTTGAAGTGGTCAAAGCCGCCCGCGGCTGAGAACCAGCTCAACGTCTGCTGCGCGTCGGCCCTGCTGCGTTAAAAGCAGGCTCTAGCTCGCGAGACGTTGAACAGGTTCCGCATCCCCCCATTGAGCCGCGCATGTTCGCGGCTCAATCGTTTCTAAAACCCGCGCTGCTTCTTGCCGATAATCACGCAAATCAATAGTGCTGGGCGGGGCGAGACGACCGGTCATATTCTTGCCGGCATGAACGCCAGCATCCGACTCGACAAGCGTGACCTGATCCTCGCCAAAGGCGCCGAGGTGATGACCCGACGTGGTTATCACGGCGCAGGCGTACAGGAGATCGTCCAGGCGGCGGGCGTGCCCAAAGGCTCCTTCTACCACTACTTCGCCAGCAAGGAAGACTTTGCCCTGCAAGCCTTGCAGCAGGTCTATCAGCCGCGCCTGGCGCGTTATGCCGAAGCCCTGAGTAATCCTGCATTGAGCCCGCGTGAGCGCATCCTCGGTTATTACGCCGAGCTGGTGGAGCACTTCGCCCGCCAAGAGCGCCTGGAATACCACTGTTTTATCGGCAGCCTGAGCTTTGAGATGGCCGAGCTTTCGCCGACGCTGGGCCTGCAGGTCGATGCGATTCTGCAGACGTCGGCAGACACCTTGCAGCGCTGCCTTGAGCAGGCGCAGGCGGCCGGCGAACTGCCTGCCCATGAGGATTGCCGCAACCTGGCGAGCTTTATCGCCAATGCCTGGCAAGGCGCTTTGACCCGTCTCAAAGTGGCGAACAACACCCAAGCACTCAACGACTTTATCCAGCGTCTGCAGCTGTTGCTGCGGGCCTGATTTTTAAAACACCTTGAACTAGACGACCGGTCACTTGGCCGGCCAGAGGAATACTGATGAGCGATCCCGTTAAAGCGTTGTTCCAACCCTTTACCCTGGGCAACCTGGAGCTGCCGACCCGTGTGGTTATGGCGCCGATGACCCGTTCCTTCTCCCCGGGCGGCGTACCCAACAGCAAAGTGATCGAGTACTACCGCCGCCGCGCTGCTGCGGGCGTTGGCCTGATCGTCACCGAAGGCACCACGGTTGGTCACAAGGCTGCCAACGGTTACCCGAACGTGCCGCGCTTCTACGGTGAAGACGCCCTGGCCGGCTGGAAGAAGGTGGTTGAGGCGGTGCACGCCGAAGGCGGCAAGATCGTTCCACAGCTATGGCACGTGGGTAATGTGCGCAAGCTGGGCACCGAGCCGGACGCCAGCGTGCCAGGCTATGGCCCGAGCGAAAAAATTAAAGACGGCACCGTCGTGGTTCACGGCATGACCCAGGACGACATCAATGAAGTGATCGCCGCGTTCGCCCAAGCCGCCAAGGATGCCCAAAGCATTGGTATGGACGGCGTCGAAATTCACGGTGCGCACGGTTATCTGGTTGACCAGTTCTTCTGGGAAGGTACCAACAAGCGCACCGACCAATACGGTGGCGACCTGGCCCAGCGCTCGCGCTTCGCCATTGAACTGATCCAGGCCGTACGCGCCGCCGTGGGCCCGGACTACCCAATCATCTTCCGTTTCTCGCAGTGGAAGCAGCAGGATTACAGCGCACGTCTGGTGCAGACCCCGGAAGAGCTGGGGGCTTTCCTCAAGCCGCTGTCTGACGCCGGCGTGGATATTTTCCACTGTTCGACTCGTCGTTTCTGGGAGCCGGAGTTCGAAGGGTCTGACCTCAACCTGGCCGGTTGGACGCGCCAGCTCACCGGCAAGCCAACCATAACCGTCGGCAGCGTCGGCCTGGATGGCGAGTTCCTCCAGTTTATGGTCAACACCGACAAGGTGGCCCAGCCGGCCAGCCTGGAAAACCTGCTGGAGCGTTTGAACAAGCAGGAATTCGATCTGGTGGCCGTGGGCCGTGCGCTGCTGGTCGATCCAGACTGGGCGGTGAAGGTGCGTGATGGTCGCGAGCAGGACATTCTGCCGTTTAGCCGTGAAGCGCTGATGAGTCTGGTCTAACCTTCGCTGTTTTCGTGTGCGTCGCAAAACGGCGCAACACGCCTCAGGCCCCGGCACATCGGGGCTTTTTTTCGCCTGCGAAAAGCGGCGGCGCTGACACCTTTTCGCGGCGCGGGCAGGTCGTCTGGCATTTACTACTATTGGCCTTGGTCTGTTTTAACCACAAGGACTCTCCATGAAGCGTTTTGCCACGGTTCTCTTCAGTGTTGTGCTGCTGACGTTAATTGCACTGACCGCTGCGGTTGCCTGGAGCTGGGCACCGGATCGCGCGGTGGCTGACCTCAAACCACGTTGGGCCTTGCCTCCATCACAGTTCATGGCCATCGACGGCATGCTGGTACACCTGCGTGACCAAGGCCCGCGCGATGATGCTGCACCCATTGTGCTGCTGCATGGCACCTCGGCCAGCCTGCACACCTGGGAGGGGTGGGTGGCGGCGTTGCAGGACAAACGCCGGGTTATCAGCCTGGACCTACCCGGCTTTGGTTTGACCGGGCCTTTCCCTGATAACGATTACCGGATTGAGCATTACAGTCAGTTCCTTGCCCATGTGCTGGACCAGTTGCAGGTGCCGCGTGCGGTGCTGGCGGGCAACAGCTTTGGCGGCCAACTGGCTTGGCAGTTTGCCCTCGATTACCCGCAGCGGGTTGAGCGTCTGGTGTTGGTGGATGCCGCCGGTTATCCACGCAATGCCACCTCCGTGCCCATTGCTTTTCGTCTGGCGCAGATCCCCGCGCTGGCGCCCTTGATGGCCAATCTGCTGCCCCGGCCGGTGATTGAAGCCAGTGTGCGCAACGTTTATGGCGACCCGAATAAAGTCACGGATGCGCTGATTGATCGCTATTACGAATTGGCCTTACGCGCCGGTAATCGCGGCGCTCTGCGTCAGCGCTTTATTCAGGCCGAAGGCGGGCGCAATTACAGCCGTATTGCCGAGATCAACACGCCAACACTGATTATCTGGGGCGGCCGTGATGAGTTGATTCCAGTGGTCAACGCTGAGCGCTTTAAGCGCGATATCAAAGGCAGCCGCTTGGTGCTGTTCGATGAGCTGGGGCACGTGCCCCAAGAAGAGGACCCTGTACGCACCGCGAAGGTGCTGATGGGCTTTCTTGAGCGCTAGCGAATAAGGTTAAGAGACCTAATGCTTGCCTTAAAGCGCTGATATTAATAAGGAAATTACCGTCGCCAGGCCGCTGGCGTGCTTTGTGCTATCGCTGTTAGCACCAGTTGGCTTTGGCCAATCATGGTCTAGGCTCTCGGCATAACAATTATTCGGCAGGTAGCGCAATGCCCACGCCAATCAGGCTGTTTGTGCACGCAGTAGAAGCGATCAATCGAGTCGTTGGGCGTTTTGCCATGTACCTGATTTTCGCCATTCTCGGTGTGCTGCTGTACTCCTCAATCAGCAAGACCTTCTTTATGCCGGCCGCCTGGACGTTGGAGTCCGCGCAATTTCTGATGGTTGCCTACTTCCTGCTTGGTGGCGCCTATTCCATGCAGCTCGATGCCCATGTGCGCATGGACCTGTTCTACAGCCGCTGGTCGCCGCGTGCTCGCGCAGTGATGGATGCGATCACCATCGGCTTTCTGATTTTCTACCTGGTGTTCCTGCTCTACGGCGGTATTTCCTCGACCCAATACGCCTTGGAGTACAGCGAAACCAGTTACTCCGCCTGGTCGCCACCGATGGCCCCGATCAAGATCATCATGTGCATCGGCATCGCTCTGATGCTGCTGCAGGCTATCGCCACCCTGTTCAAGGACATCGCCGCCGCGCGGGGGAACCGCTGTAATGGATTACGAGCTGATAGCCCTGCTGATGTTCTCCTCGATGATGTTGCTGCTGCTCACCGGTAAGCGCGTGTTTGGCGCGATTGGTTTTGTCGCGGTGGTTGCCGCTTTGCTGCTGTGGGGCGATGGCGGTTCGGAAATGGCTTTTAGCGCCGCCATGAAACTGATGAAGTGGTACCCGCTGCTGACCCTGCCGCTGTTCGTGTTTATGGGCTATATGCTCTCCGAGTCGGGGCTGGCCGAAGACCTCTACAAGATGTTCCATGTGTGGATGGGCCCGCTCAATGGCGGTTTGGCGGTAGGCACCATCGGCTTGATGGTGGCGATCTCGGCGATGAATGGCTTGAGCGTGGCCGGCATGGCCATCGGCGCCAGCATTGCTTTGCCCGAGCTGCTGCGTCGTGGTTACGACAAGATCATGGTCACCGGAGTGATTCAGGCCGGCAGCTCGCTGGGCATTCTGATTCCGCCCAGTGTGGTGCTGGTGCTGTACGGCATGATCGCCCGTCAGCCGGTGGGCCAACTGTGGCTGGCGGGCGTGTTCCCGGGGCTGCTGATGGCGGGCTTGTTTGTCCTTTACATCACCATTCGTTGCCGTTTACAGCCCGAGCTGGGGCCGGCGTTGTCCGAAGCAGAGCGTGGGCAGATCAGTCGGCGCGAAAAACTCCTACTGCTCAAGGCCGGCATCGCGCCGCTGTTTATCTTTTTCTGCATGACTGGGCTATTTCTAATGGGGGTCACCAGTCTGGTGGAAAGTTCGGCAGTGGGCGCTGCCGCAGCAACCTTCACCGCCTTGGTCAAGGGCCGCCTAACCCGCAGCGTGATGGAAGAAACCCTACGCAAGACCCTTGGCATCAGCTGCATGTTTATGTGGATCATCCTCGCTGCGCTGTGCTTCGGCGCGGTGTTCGATGGCCTGGGGGCGGTCAAGGCGATTGAGGCGTTTTTCCTTGATAGCCTGGGTTTGGGGCCTTGGCAGGTGCTGATTCTGATGCAGCTGTCGTTCGTCATCATGGGCATGTTCCTTGATGACACCGCCATGCTGGTGATCGTCGCCCCTCTCTATATTCCCTTGGTCGGGGCGCTGGGTTTTGACCTGGTCTGGTACGGCGTGCTTTACACCATCACCTGCCAAATCGCCTACATGACTCCGCCGTTCGGCTACAACTTATTCCTAATGCGCGCCATGGCACCGCCTGAGGTTTCGTTGCGCGATATCTACGTGTCCGTCACGCCTTTTGTTCTGATCATGGTGCTGGCGCTGGTGCTGGTTATGGTCTTCCCGCAAATCGCCCTGTGGTTGCCGCAGTGGCATTACGCCCGTTGAGCCCATGAATTTCAGGAGTCGGTCAGCGCAGTTGTACCTATAGAAGCCTCTGAGGATTGCCGTGACGTGCACGGGTAGTGATGCCGTACGCAATCCTCAAGGGCTTTGTGCAAACGCCGGGTACAGGTTGCCCCTCTGAAAACGCTGCCCGGCCCATGAGGGCAAGCAGTGCGGTTGTATGCCATCTGAATCGACAATTGTGGAGATAACAGCATGAGTACGAGACGCAGTTTTCTGAAAACCGCCGCGGTGGCCACCGGGGCAGCGGGGGCAACGGCACTGGGCTCCTCGCATATTTATGCGGCGGAACCGAAGAAAATCATCTGGCGCCTGCAAACCTACGCCGGCCCCGCGTTGGGTGAGCATGTGATCAAGCCGTCCATCGATGCCTTTAACAAGGCCGCCAATGGCGAGATGGAAATTCAGCTGTATTACGCCGACCAGCTGGTGCCCACCGGCGAGCTGTTCCGCGCCATGCAGAAGGGCACCATCGATGCGGTGCAGAGCGATGACGACTCCATTGCTGCACCGGTGGATATTTCGGTATTCGGTGGTTATTTCCCGTTTGCCACGCGTTACAGCCTGGATGTACCGGTACTGTTCGAAAAATATGGCCTCAACGAAATCTGGGAAGAAGCCTACGGGGAGGTTAAAGGCGTGACCTGGCTTGGAGCGGGCGCCTGGGATCCGTGCCATTTCGCCACCGTAGAGCCGATTACCAAGCTCGAACACCTCAAGGGTAAGCGCATCTTTACCTTCCCCACGGCCGGCAAGTTTCTTTCTCGTTTCGGCGTGATACCGGTCACCTTGCCTTGGGAAGATGTTGAAGTGGCCATGCAGACTGGCGAGCTGGACGGTATTGCCTGGTCCGGCATCACCGAGGACTACACCGTCGGCTGGGCCAACGTGACCAAGTACTTCCTAACCAACAACATTTCCGGCGCCTGGTGCGGTTCCTACTTCGCCAACTCAGATCGCTGGGCTGAGGTGCCCGAGCACCTGAAAACCCTGTTCAAACTGTGCATGGACAGCTCCAACTACTACCGCCAGCACTGGTACTGGGGCGGTGAGGCGCAGCTACGGGTCGAGGGTGGCAAGCTGGAGCTGACTTCAATTCCCGCTGAGGAGTGGGCGACAGTGGAAGCCGAGGCGCTGAAGTTCTGGGACGAAATCGCCAAAACCAGCCCACGCTGCGCTCGGGTGGTGGAGATCTTCAAGAAGTACAACGCCCTCATGGCCAAGGCCGGCGCACCGTATCGTTGATTGCGTCTATCCGTCTGCAAGCTACGCCCGCGCCGCAAGGAGCGGGCGTTTTGTTGTGTACAGGGCGCTGCGCTCTTGCCAGCGCTGTAGCGGCAGCCGCTTGCTGTAGATATTTCCCATAGCTGCCTGCCAACTCGACAATCCTGTACCACACTGATGTGGCTTTTGCCGGCTGTTCTAACAGGCGTTGGGTGGTAGTCGTAGCGCATTGTGCGGTTGTTTGGGGGTGCGCTTGAGGCTCTGTTGTTGCCTGTAGGACTGACACCGGATGGTCAGCCATAACAACAAGAAACAGGTGCATTTATGCTCAATCCGCGAGATGTAAAAACCGCCGATGATGCCAGGCGCATTATCGAAGAGCGTGGCCTCAGTCATATCAAGGTTGGGGTGTTTGATAACGATGGGGTGATGCGCGGTAAATACCTCAGCCGCAGTAAGTTCTTTTCTGCCCTCGACAGCGGCTTTGCCTTCTGCGATGTGGTGCTTGGCTGGGACGTGAAAGACCAGCTCTACGACAACGTGCAGTACACCGGCTGGCACACCGGCTACCCGGATGCGCCGGTGCGGGTGTTGCCGCATACCTGCCGTGAATTACCGTTTGAAAACGGCATGCTGCTGTTTATCTGCGAGTTTGCCGAGGCAGCGGAAAAGGTCTGCCCGCGCGGCACCTTGCGCCGTGTGGTGGAGCGCTGCAAAACCATGGGCTTTGATGCCTTTGCAGCGCTGGAATATGAATTCTTCATGTTCGATGAAACCCCTGAGTCAGCCCGTGCCAAGGGCTTTCGTGATCTCAAGCCCTTTACCCCGGACTGGTTCGGCTACTCGATGATCCGCAACTCGGTGCATGCCGAGCTGTATCACGAAATTCTTGAAATGGCCGAACGCATGGACTTTCCCATCGAAGGCCTGCACACCGAAACCGGCCCCGGCGTGCTGGAAGCAGCTATTGCCTATGACCGCGCCGCAGATGCGGCGGACAAAGGTGCGCTGTTCAAAACCTTTATGAAGGTGCTGGCCCAGCGAAACGGCCTGATGGCCACCTTTATGGCCAAGTGGTCAGGCAAGTACCCGGGGCAGAGTGGGCATATTCATGTGTCCCTGCGCGACCTTGCCAGCGGCAAGTCGGCGTTTTACGACCCCAGCCAGGCGCACAACATGAGCAAGATTCAGCGCCACTTTCTTGCCGGGCAGCAGCGTTTGATGCCGGAGTTTCTCTGCATGGTGGCGCCCACATTGAACAGCTATCGGCGAATGATTCCAGGTTTTTGGGCACCCACGGACGCCACCTGGGGCGTGGAAAATCGTACCGCTGCATTGCGGGTGATTCCCGGCACTGACAAATCTCAGCGGCAGGAGTATCGCTTGGGTGCTGCTGACGGGAATCCTTATCTAGCCCTCTCGGTTGCGCTTGGCTCAGGTTTATATGGCGTGATGCAGGAGTGGGAACCGACTGAGCCTGTGGTGGGCAATGCCTATGCCATGAAACACCCGGAAGAGCTGGCCCTGCCGCGCACGCTTTGGGATGCCGCGCAGCGCTTAAAGGGCTCAGCAGCGGCTCGCGAGCTGTTTGGCGATGAGTTCGTTGAGCACTTTGCCGCCAGCCGCGAGTGGGAAGAGCGCGAGTACCGTCGGCATGTCAGCGATTGGGAGCTGGATCGCTACTTCGAAATTATCTAGGCCGCAGACCTCAACTGATTCGCTACGGAGTTTTTCAATGAGCAAGTTGAAGTGCATTTCACCCATCGATGGCTCGGTGTATGTCGAGCGCCATCTGGCGTCCAATCCCGAGATCCAGGCGGCGTTAGTCAAGGCCGAATTGGCGCAGGTGGCCTGGAAAAACAACCCGCTGGCCGAGCGCATCGCCATCGGCCGCAAGGCGATTGCCGCGTTCGCCGCTAAGGAAACTCAGCTGGCCGAAGAGCTGTGCTGGATGATGGGGCGGCCGATTCGTTATGCCGCCGGCGAGGTGCGCGGCTTTGTTGAGCGCGCCAGCTATATGGCGGATATCGCCGAACAGGCGCTGGCGGATATCAAAGTGCCGGAAAACCCGGCTTCATCCGCTTTATTCGTCGTGAACCACTGGGTGTGGCGCTGGTGATCGCCCCCTGGAATTACCCCTATCTGACTGCCGTGAACGCGGTGATGCCGGCGCTGTTGGCAGGTAATGCGGTGTTGCTCAAACACTCGGCGCAAACACCGCTGTGCAGCGAGCGAATGGTTGAAGCATTTATTGAGGCCGGCTTGCCGGAGGGGGTGTTCCAGTACCTGCACCTCAGCCACGGCGAAACCGAGGCGCTAATCCAGGCGCCGACCATCGCCCACGTCGCTTTTACCGGTTCGGTGCCGGGTGGCGCCATGGTCGAGCGTGTGGCGGTGGGGCGCTTTCTTAGTATTGGCCTGGAATTAGGCGGTAAAGATCCGGCCTATGTGCGTGCCGATGCCGACTTGGCCCATACGGTGGAAACCACTATTGATGGGGCCTTCTTCAACTCCGGGCAATCCTGCTGCGGTATTGAGCGCATTTATGTGCACGAGTCGCTCTACGATGCTTTTGTTGAGCAGGCGGTAGCGCTGGTCAAGCAATACAAGCTGGGCCGCTCCGATGATCCGGACACCACTCTCGGTCCACTGGTACGTGCCGAGGCAGCGGATTTCGTCCGTGGGCAGATTCACGACGCGATCGAGCAGGGCGCCACCGCGCATCTGGTGCCGGCCGACTTTGCCTTGGATCATCCAGGCTCCCAATACCTCGCGCCGCAGGTGCTGACCAACGTGAATCACGGTATGCGGGTGATGACCGAGGAATCTTTCGGGCCGGTAATTGGCATCCAGAAAGTCAAGGATGACGAAGAAGCCCTGGCGCTGATGAACGACAGCGAGTTTGGTCTTACCGCCGCGATTTTCAGTCGTGACGTGGATGCCGCCATGGCTCTGGCTGATCGGGTAGAGGCAGGCACGGTGTTCCTTAACCGCTGCGATTATCTCGACCCGGCGCTGGCCTGGACCGGGGTGAAAAACTCCGGGCGTGGTTGCACCTTATCCAGTGTGGGTTTCGAGCATGTCACCCGGCCGAAATCCTTCCACTTCAAAACTCAGTTGTGAGGCGCGCCATGGACCTGAATCACTACCGCATGAACTGGAATTACCCGACTTCGGTGCGTGTCGGTGTCGGCCGTATCAGCGAATTGCCTGCGGCTTGCCGGCAACTGGGCATGAGCGCGCCGTTGCTGGTCACTGACCCTGGCCTGGCTGCCTTGCCGATGATCGACCGCGCGCTGTTGCACTGCCGTGATGATGGCCTCAAGGCTGGGTTGTTTAGCGGCATCAAGGGCAACCCCACTGGGCAGAACGTGATGGATGGGGTCGCCGCATTTAAAGCCGGCGGGCATGACGGTGTTATCGCCTTTGGCGGTGGCTCGGCGCTGGATGCGGGCAAGGCCATCGCCCTGATGGTCGGACAGAATCGGCCGCTGTGGGATTTCGAGGACATCGGCGACAACTGCGAGCGCGTCAATGTCGCTGGCATGGCGCCGGTGGTGGCGGTGCCAACCACGGCCGGCACCGGTTCGGAGGTCGGTCGCGCCTCGGTGATCACCGATGATGCGGTGCATATCAAACGCATCATCTTTCACGCACGCATGCTGCCAGCCTTGGTGATTCTTGATCCGGAGCTAACACTTGGCTTGCCGGCTAAAATTACCGCCGCCACTGGGATGGACGCGCTCTCGCACAACCTGGAAGCCTTTTGCTCTCCGCTGTTTCACCCCATGGCCGAAGGTATCGCCCTGGAAGGCATGCGTCTGGTGCAGCAGTACCTACCGCGTGCCGTGGCGCAAGGTACGGATGTTGAGGCGCGTCTGCAGATGCTGGTGGCGTCGAGCATGGGCGCGACGGCTTTTCAGCGCGGCTTGGGGGCTATGCATGCCCTGGCCCATCCGCTCGGCGCGCTCTACGACGCGCACCACGGGCTGCTCAATGCGGTGCTGATGCCTTATGTGTTGGTGGCTAACCGCGAGCGTATCGAACCGCAGATGGAGAAAATGGCGCGCTACCTGAATCTGCCTAAGCCTGGCTTCAACGCTGTACTGGAGTGGGTGCTGGCGCTGCGTGAACAGGTCGGTATCCCGCACAGCCTGGGCGAGATCGGTATTGATGACACGCGCATCGAGCTGGTAGGGCAGATGGCCGAGGTCGATCCATCCGCCGGCACCAACCCGATTGCCTTTACGGATGCGCAATACAGCCAGCTGTTCGAAAAAGCCCTGCGCGGTACGCTTTAGAGAGGCGGTTAGTGCGATTAAGCGACCTCTCGTAGGGTGGGTTAGGCGCGTGCTGCCGATAGAGCTGATCCAGCAAGGTCCGCCGCGCCGTAACCCACCACCGGCGCAACCTGGTATATCGCCTGGTGGGTTACGCGGCGCGCCACTATAGCTGTGCCTAATTGCTCTGCGCTTTGCACCGCGAACCCACCCTACGCTGTTCGCTGGTTTGCCCAATCGCAGGCTGTGACTAACGCAGCCCGTAGCCTGGATGCAATCCAGGGCGGATTTATGAGGGATGGACTTCACCGGATTCCATCCGGGCTACGAGGCTAGGTGCCCAGCACCTCGCTGCGCTGTTGCGAACAGATACATGACCCGCCGGTTCTTCGCTTGCGCTGCCCGCGCGTGACTCCTTATAGTCCGCCGGCACTTTAGCGCCCGGCTTGCGTCAGCAGCGGCTGCAAGCAGGGCCTGTTACCGCAATGGTGAGAGGCCATGATCGAAATAAAAAACCTAACCAAGTGTTTTGCGCAACATACAGCCGTGGATGACCTGTCCTTCAGTGTCCAGCCCGGCGAAGTCCTCGGTTTTCTCGGCCCCAACGGCGCCGGTAAATCCACCACCATGAAGATGCTCACCGGCTTTCTCGCGCCGACGTCCGGCAGCGCCAGCATCCTCGGTTTCGATATCCAGAAAGACACCCTCAAAGCGCAGCAGCAGATCGGCTATCTGCCCGAAGGCGCGCCGTGCTACGGCGATATGACGGTGCGCAGCTTCCTCGAATTTATTGCCGAGGTGCGCGGCTTCAAGGGTGTTGAAAAGCGCGAGCGGGTCGCCAAGGCAGTGGCTCAGGTCGAACTTGAGGCGGTGTTGGAGCAGAGCATCGAAACCCTGTCCAAGGGTTTTAAACGTCGCGTCGGCCTGGCCCAGGCGATTCTGCATGACCCTAAGGTGCTGATCCTCGATGAGCCCACCGATGGCCTCGACCCGAATCAGAAACATCAGGTGCGCAAGCTGATCCAGAGCTTGGCCCACGACAAAATCGTGATTATTTCCACCCACATCCTCGAAGAAGTTTCCGCTGTGTGCACCCGCGCGGTGGTCATCGCTCACGGCAAGTTGCTGGCTGATGGCACGCCGCTGGAGCTGGAAAGCCGCTCGCGCTACCACCAGGCGGTCACCTTGGTCGCCGAAGAAGCGCTGGATCAGGCCGCGCTGGCGGCACTGCCGGGCGTTGCCGGGGTGGAAGAGAACGCCCTGGAGCACAGCCTGAGCATTCTCGCCAAGCCAGGGGAGGTGATCTTCGCGCAGGTTAATGCGCTGATCGCCGAGCGTGGCTGGAAGGTGCGTGAGTTGAATGTCGAACGCGGTCGGCTGGACGAAGTATTCCGCAGCCTGACCCGTGGGGAGGTGGTATGAGTCAGTTATCGGTGATCTTCAAGCGCGAGCTGGCGAGCTACTTCGCCACGCCGCTGGCCTACGTGTTTATTCTGATTTTCCTGGTGCTGTCCGGGTATTTACCTTTTACGTAGGTGGCTTCTTCGAGAGCGGCCAGGCCAACTTGTCGCCGTTCTTCAATTTCCATCCGTGGCTCTACCTGTTTCTGGTGCCGGCGATTGCCATGCGCCTGTGGGCCGAGGAGCGCAAGAGCGGCACCATCGAGCTGCTGATGACCCTGCCAATTACCCGTTTCGACGCGGTTACCGGCAAGTTCCTTGCCGCCTGGGTGTTCGCCGGTTTGGCGCTGCTGCTGACCTTCCCAATGATCATCACCGTCAACTACCTCGGTGAGCCGGATAACGGCGCGATCATCACTGGCTATACCGGCAGTTGGTTGCTGGCGGGGCTTATCTGGCGATTGGCTCGTGCATGTCGGCGCTGGCGAAGAACCAGGTGATTGCCTTCATTCTGTCGGTCAGCGTGTGTTTTCTGTTTATTGTCAGCGGTTTTCCCATGGTGCTCGACGGGTTTAGCGCCTGGGCACCGCAGTGGGTGATTGATGCGGTGGCCTCTTTGAGCTTCCTGAGCCGTTTCGATGCGATCAGCAAGGGCGTGATTGATATTCGTGACCTGCTGTACTTCCTCACCCTGATTGCTGCCTGGTTGGCGGCGACCGCGGTGGTAATCGACTTGAAGAAAGCAGATTGAGGACACCCATGAAAAAGCTGATGGTTTCCAGCGCCGGGCTTGTACTCATTGCCCTGGCGTTTCTCGCGTTTAACCTGTTCTCCAGTTTTAGCCTCAGCGGCCTGCGCCTGGATTTGACTGAGCAGAAGCTCTACACCCTCTCAAGCGGTACTGAGCAGATTCTGGCCGAGCTGGACGAGCCGGTGGAACTGAACTTCTTCTACTCCGACACCGCGACCAAGGACCTGCCGGCCCTGCGCACCTACGCCAAGCGCGTTGAGGAAATGCTCAAGGCTTACCAGCGTGAGGCCGGTGACAAGCTAAAACTGAAGATCATCGACCCCGCACCGTTCTCCGAGGACGAAGACAAAGCCGCCGAATTCGGCCTGCAGGGCATTCCGCTGCAGCAGGGTGGCGACTCGATCTACTTCGGTCTTGCTGGCAAGAATGCCGAAGGTCTGACTCAGGTGATCCCGTTTTTTGCTCTGGATCAGGAGGAGTTCCTCGAATACGAACTCAGCCGCCTGGTGCAAAGCCTGGCTAAGCCCGAGCGTCCGGTGGTTGGTGTGCTGTCTGGCCTGCAGGTCAACGGCGGCTTCGATATGGCCGCGCGTCAGCCAACGCCAGCCTGGATGCTGATCGAGGAGATTCGTCAGCTGTTCCAGATCGAAAGTCTCAAACGTGACGTTGATTTGATCCCGGAAAAGGTCTCCGTGCTGCTGCTGATCCATCCCAAGCAGCTGTCTGAGCAAACGCTGTATGCCATCGACCAGTTCGTCCTGCGCGGCGGCAAACTGCTGACCTTTGTTGACCCGTTCAGCGAGGCCGATACTCAAGCCGAGATGCCTGGTGAGATGGTGGTCGACAAGGCCTCTGATCTTCCAGAGTTGTTCAAGGCCTGGGGCCTGCGTATGGTGCCGGATCAAGTGCTCGGTGATGGCTCCTATGCCATGTCAGTTGGCATGGGCCAGGGGCAACGTCCGGTTCGCCATGCGGCCTGGCTGAGTCTGCCGAAGAATGCGTTGGACAAGGACGACATCAGCACCGCCTCGCTGGAAACTATGACGGTGGCCACTGCTGGCATCCTGGAACCGCTGGAAGGCGCGAAAACCACCTTCACTCCGCTGATTCGCAGCTCGCAGTACGCCATGCCGTTTGATGCCAAGCGCTTCGGCATGCTGAGCAATCCCGAAGAGCTGATTCGCGAACTGCAACCCACCGGCGAGCGCTACACCCTGGCCGCGCGTATCAGTGGTCCGGCGCAGTCGGCCTTCCCTGATGGCATTGAGGGGCAGAAGGATGGCCTCAAACAGGCCGACACTATCAACGTGATCGTCGTCGCTGACACCGACATGCTTACCGACCGCATGTGGGTGCAGGTGCAGGACTTCTTCGGCCAGCGCATCCCGCAGCCGTGGGCGGATAACGCCGGTTTTGCGATCAACGCCCTGGATAACCTGGCTGGCTCCGAAGCGCTGATCAGCGTGCGTTCGCGCGGTCGCTTCACCCGGCCGTTCGAGGTGGTGGATGCCATCCAGCGTGAGGCCGAGGTCAAGTTCCGCGAGAAGGAGCAGGCCCTGCAGGCGCAGTTGGCGGATACCGAGCAAAAGCTGGCGCAGCTGCAGCAGAGCGATGATCCGAGCAAAGTCATGGAGCTAACGCCCGAGCAGCAGGCGGCGGTGCAGCAGTTTGTGCAGCAGAAGTTGGCCATCCGTAAGGAACTGCGCAACGTGCGCTACCAGTTGAATGCCGATATTGAGGCGTTGGGCAGCACGCTCAAGTTCCTCAATATCGCCCTGGTGCCGTTGCTGCTGACTTTGGGCGTGTTGGCGCTGTGGTTGTGGCGTCGGCGCAAGCACGGCTGATTTTTTCTGCACCTACAAAGGGCCGCTTAATACGGCCCTTTGTTTTATTGGCTGTTTGCGAATGAAGGATGTGGTAGGGGCTTTCGGCCGCTCTACCTCCAGCATCCCTGCAGTCATAGCCGCGACAAATGTGATTAAAAATTCGCCGCTAAAGCGCCTCCTACGGTATCGCCGTTGACGAATCCTTTGTAGGAGCGGGCTTGCCTGCGATCAAGGCCACAAAGCATCGCGGCCAAGGCCGCTCCTACAGGTCGTGCGGCGCACGCCAAAAACCGCAACTCGCGGCATAATGCCCCGCGCCATTGCTGCGCCAAGCGGATCGCCGTGACCGATCTAAGCAGTCCTGTTTCCCCTGTTTTGAGGATTATTAGATGCCTACCATCGTTGTCAAAATATTCGAAGGCCGTTCTGACGAGATCAAGCGCGAGTACGCCAAAGCCCTGACCGACGCCTCGACTAAGGTACTCGGCTGCGATGCCGGTGCGGTCGATGTGATCTTCGAGGACATAAAGAAAAGCGATTGGGCCACCGGCGGCGTGCTCTGGTCTGAGCGCGACTAGCTGATCTCAGCCTCGTCTTAGGCTAGAGCTGAACGCAGCGCTACCCATGCTGCTCTGTTGCGATGATGGGTTACGCCGCTACGCGGCTAACCCATCCTACGGATCGACCCAACACCCTCGGTCGTTTTCTTGCGGCCAAAAATGCGACAATCGCTGCCCACATGCACTTCCCCTTGACCCCACCCCGCGATTACCCGATGACCGATGCCACGCCCGCCGTTGACCAACTGCTGAAAAATCTCGACCAGACTCTGCTCGGCGATCGTCATCGCCTGCGCCGGCAGTTGCATGAGCTGCGCAAGCAGAGCCCGGTGGATGAGGCCAAGCTGGCGCAGTGGCTGCAGCGTTTCGAGGCGTCTCGCGCCAAGGTCGAGGCGCGTCGCCTGAGCGTGCCGCCGATGCGTTACGACGATGCACTGCCGATTGCCGCCAAGCGCGACGAGATCAAGGCGGCTATCACTGCAAATCAGGTGGTGGTGATCGCCGGTGAGACTGGATCGGGCAAGACCACTCAGTTGCCGAAAATCTGTTTGGAACTGGGTCGTGGTGTGCATGGTTTGATCGGCCACACCCAGCCGCGTCGCCTGGCAGCACGCAGCGTGGCCACGCGGGTGGCGGAAGAAATCGGTACGCCATTGGGCGAGCTGGTCGGTTATCAGGTGCGCTTCGAGGATCAAAGCAACGAGCGCAGCCTTATCAAGCTGATGACCGACGGCATTTTGCTGGCCGAGACCCAGCACGACCGCTACCTGGAAAAGTACGACACGATCATCGTCGACGAAGCCCACGAACGCAGCCTGAATATCGACTTCCTACTGGGCTTTCTGAAAACCCTGCTGGTGCGCCGGCCTGATCTCAAACTGATCATCACCTCGGCGACCATCGACCTGCAGCGCTTCTCCGAGCACTTCGGCGGCGCGCCGATTGTCGAGGTGTCTGGCCGCACCTTCCCGGTAGACACCTGGTATCGGCCGCTGGCTGCTGAGCAGGACGAGGAGGGCAACCGGGTCGAAGAAGACCTTTCGGTTGATCAGGCCATTCTCGCCACCCTCGATGAAATCAGCGCTTTCGAGAAAGCGGAAGGCAAGCGCCCCGGCGATGTGCTGGTGTTCCTGCCCGGTGAACGCGAGATTCGCGATGCCGCTGAGGTGCTGCGCAAAGCCAACCTGCGCATGACCGAAGTGCTGCCGCTGTATGCGCGCCTAACCCCAGCCGAGCAGCAGAAGATTTTCGCGCCCATGGGTGCACGCAAGATCGTCCTGGCCACCAACGTCGCGGAAACCTCGCTGACCGTGCCGGGCATTCGCTATGTAATCGACAGCGGTACGGCGCGCATCAGTCGCTACAGCTACCGCGCCAAGGTGCAGCGCCTACCGATTGAGGCCATCAGCCAGGCCAGTGCCAATCAGCGTAAAGGCCGTTGCGGGCGGGTTGAGCCGGGTATCTGTATTCGTCTGTTCAGTGAAGAGGATTTCATCGGCCGGCCGGCCTTTACCGATCCGGAGATTCTGCGCACCAACCTGGCGGCGGTAATTCTGCAGATGCTGCATCTGCGCTTGGGTGAGATCGAGGCGTTCCCCTTTATCGAGCCGCCGGATGGCAAAGCCATCAGCGACGGCTTCAACCTGTTGCAGGAACTCTCGGCGGTTAATCGCGAAGGCCAGCTCACACCGCTGGGACGTCAGTTAGCGCGCTTGCCGGTGGACCCGCGTTTGGGTCGCATGGTGCTGGAAGGCGCCAAGCAGGGCAGCCTGGAAGAAATCCTGATCATCGCCAGTGCGCTGTCGGTGCAGGATGTGCGCGAGCGTCCGTCCGATCGTCAGCAGGCCGCTGACCAGGCCCATGCGCAGTGGAAGGATGTTGACTCCGACTTTGCCGCGCTGATCAATGTGTGGCGTGGTTTTGAGGAACAGCGCCAGGCGCTGGGCTCAAGCGCGCTGCGCAGCTGGTGCCGGAAGAACTTCCTCAACTATTTACGTCTGCGTGAATGGCGCGACTCCCACCGTCAGTTGGTGCTGATTACCCGTGACTTGCAGCTGGCTAAACCGTCGAGCGACTCGTCTAAGGGCGACCCGCGTGCTAAAGAGCAGGCGCCGACTAGTCAAGACCGCCAGAATGCCGGACCACGGAATGCCGGAGCGCAGCTCTCGGCGGCGCATAAGGAAAAAGAACTGGCCGAGAAAGACCAGGCCGCCCAGCGCAGCAAAAGCTACGCCGCCGTGCACAAGGCGATTCTCGCCGGCTTGCTCAGCCAAATCGGCCAGAAAACCGAAGATGGCGACTACCTCGGCGCCCGCCAGCGGCGCTTCTGGGTGCATCCGTCCTCGGTCATCGGTCGTAAGAAGCCAGCGTGGCTGATGGCCGCCGAGCTGGTGGAAACCACCAAGCTGTTTGCGCGCATGGTGGCCAAAATCGAACCGGACTGGATCGAGCCGCTGGCTACGCACCTGATCAAGAAGAATCACCTGGAACCGCACTGGGAGAAGAAGCGCGGCCAGGTGGTGGCCTATGAGCAGATCAGTCTCTACGGCCTGATTGTGGTGGGTCGCCGTGCGGTGCATTTCGGCCCGATTGACCCCGTGGTGTCGCGCGAGTTGTTTATTCGCGAAGGGCTGGTCGGCGGTGAAATCAACTCCCGCGCCAAGTGCCTGACTGCCAACCGGCAGCTGCTGGAAAAACTCGACGAGCTGGAAGCCAAGGCGCGCCGTCGTGACATCCTCGCCGATGAGGAAACGCTTTACGCCTATTACGAGGCGCGTCTGCCGGCCAACATCTACCAGACCGCGACCTTCGACAGTTGGTACAAAAGCGAAAGCGCGAAAAATCCGCAGCTGCTGATCATGCGCGAAGAGGATGTGCTCGCCCGTGACGCCAAGGAAGTCACTGCCGCGCAGTACCCGGATACCTTGCGCCTAGGCGAGCTGACGCTGCCGCTGACCTACCACTTCGAGCCTAATCACCCGCGCGACGGCGTAACCCTGCGCGTACCCGCGCCGTTGCTGCCGCAATTGCCGCCCGAGCGCTTGGAGTGGTTGGTGCCGGGCCTGCTGGAGGCCAAGTGCATGGCCCTGGTACGCGGCCTGCCCAAGGCGCTGCGTAAGAACTTTGTCCCGGTGCCGGACTTTGTCGGCGCGGCGCTGAGCAAAATCAGTTTTGCTGATGGCAGCCTGCCTGAAGCCCTGGGCCGTGAGTTGACGCGCATGACCGGCACGCGGGTCAGTGACGAGGCCTGGGCCGAGTCGGCGGCGCAACTGGAAGGCCATCTGCGGATGAATATCGAGGTGGTCGACAATCAGGGCAAACCCCTGGGTGAAGGCCGCGATGTGGCCGAGCTCACTGCGCGCTTCAGTGCAGCGACGCAGGCTGGTCTGGCCTTGCCGAAAACCGCCAAGAGCGAGCAGCCGGTGGAGGCCAAAGCCTTTAGCGAAGTGGCCGCCAAGACCCAGCAGCAGGTCGCTGGCCTGTCCATGACGGTTTACCCGGCACTGGTGGAAGAGGCCGGTGTGGTGAAGGAAGGGCGCTTCCCGACCTTGGCCGAAGCGGAGTTTCAGCATCGCCGTGCCTTGCAACGTCTGCTGCTGCAGCAACTGGCTGAGCCAGCCAAATTTCTGCGTGGCAAGCTGCCGGGCCTGACCGAGCTGGCGCTGCTCTACCGCGACATGGGCCGCATCGATGCCCTGGTCGAAGACATTCTGTTGGCCAGCCTCGACAGTTGCATTCTCGAAGGCAGCGAACCCTTGCCGCGTGATGGGGCTGGCCTGGCAGCGCTGGCCGAGCGCAAGCGTGGCGACTGGGCCAGCCATGCTGAGCGGCTGGCCAAGCTGACCCTGGAGATCCTCAAACTCTGGCACGGCCTGCAGAAACGCTTCAAAGGCAAAATAGACTTGGCCCAGGCCATGGCGCTTAACGATATCAAGCTGCAGCTAAGCAACTTGGTGTATCCCGGCTTTGTCCGCGAAACCCCGGCGCAGTGGCTCAAGGAAGTGCCGCGTTACCTCAAAGCTATCGAGCAGCGCCTGGACAAGATCGCTGGCCAAGTGCAACGCGACCGCGTGTGGAGTGGCGAGCTGGCAGGCTACTGGGAGCAGTACCAGGCGCGGCTGGCCAAGCACAGCCAGGAAGGCAAGCGCGACCCGCAGCTGGTGCTGTATCGCTGGTTGCTGGAGGAGTACCGCGTGTCGCTGTTTGCCCAGCAACTGGGTACCAAGTTGCCGGTATCCGACAAGCGCCTGAGCAAGCAATGGAGCAGCGTCGAGGGCTAAGTGATCAACGTGGATAATCGGTGGGTTTGCTTGGGCTCGGTAGAAGGCTGCTAGACTCTGGCGACCCTATCGAGCCCTGCATGAGAGACGATCTTGATAGCCGTCGATTTAAACCGCTCGTCATTCCCGCGTTACCGCCCACTGTTTGTCCTCTTGCTCCTGGTCTGCCTGCCCGGCCTGGCGACGGCCGCCTGTGAGAAAACCCTGCGGTGGGACGATGATCCACCCTTTAGCATGCAAACGGCTGACGGCGGCGTGGTCGGTATTGCCATTGATCTCAACCGCGCGGTGCTGGCTCGCTTAGGTTGTCAGACCAAGTTACGCAAGCTGCCTTGGGCGCGGGCGCTTAAAGAGCTGGAGCTGGGCCGAGTGGATATTCTCCATGGTGCTTTTCGCCGGCCCGAGCGTGAGCGCTATGCCTACTTCTCCGGCACGGTTCTGCCGCCTTCGCGCAATATTTTGTTTGCCCGTACGTCTACATGGAGTCAGTGGCCGAGCGAGCGGTTACTCGACTTGCAGCACACCGCCTTCCGGTTAGGTGCACAGACCAACGTGTCCTATGGCACGGATTACCTGACGTTGATGAGCGACCCCGCATTTGCCGCGCGGGTGTCGACTGCGACCAATCGCACCAGTCTCTGGCGAATGGTCAGTAAAGGCCGGATTGATGGCGTGATTGCCGATGAAAATACCGGGCGTTATGAGATTCATCAGCTGGGTTTTGACGCGCAGATAAAACCCACGGCCATTGTGGTCTCCAGCGATGCCGCGGAAGTGGCGTTCAGCAAGCGCACAAACGATCCAGCCTTTGTGCAGGCGTATGTCGATGTCTTGAGTGAGTTTGTCGCGGATGGTCGTTATCAGCAGATAGTGCAGCGCTATGTCATGCCGTAAGCGCGGCGGCGTATTGCGTGCTGTGGTCGCGCAGTTGGTCCGCGCGTGATCTGCGTTCTACTTGTTTAAACCGCCGATGTGCTGAGAACAGCCCGCGCGTCGTCAATGCTGCGCTGGCCTGTTGCGGGCTATGCCCAACGTTGCCAGAGCATGATGACTTGGATCATTTCCGTTACGGAGTCACCTAGTAAACTAGGTGATTACTCAAGCTGTTCGCGAGTTAGCCGTTTATAGCGGTAGGCGGACTGCGCAATAAAAGGGAGAGTTAAGGTTGAAAACGTGGCACTGCATTGTGGGTCTCTTGCTGATCACTGCACTGACGTTACTGCTTGAAATACCAAGCAGTACCTGGTTTACCTCGGCGACGTTGAGCATGCTGCTTGGCACTGCGGCGCTGGTCTATATGGCTGTTTCTTGTCTGCTCGCCAGCCGCTGGAAAGTTGTCGAGAGCATGTTTGGTGGCTTGGACAGGGTCTACGAAACGCATAAATGGCTGGGCGTCTGGGCCCTGGTTTTTGCCTCGTATCATTTTGTCTTCAAGGCAAATCTGGACGAGTGGAACAGTGTCCCTATCTTGGAGTTATCCAAATACTGGACGCGCCTTGTACGCCAATTGAGCTACATCGCGCTGGGCCTTATTGTGCTGCTCGCGTTGAACCGCAACATCCCTTATAGCCAGTGGCGTCTGTGGCATAAGCTGTCCGGCCCCTTGTTTTTGATCGTGATCTTGCACTGGCTCAGCTTCAAATCGCCGATCACCCTGGACAGCCCTTCGGGTATCTGGCTAGTGCTGTGCTGCGGGGCCGGTGTCGTGGCGGCTTTCTACAAGTTAGTGCTTTACCCCTTTGTTGCGCGCGCTGGCGAGTATCGGGTGGCGGCTGTCTCCCGAGACAAGGGCGCCCTGCATTTGACGCTGGAGCCGGTGAACAAGCGCTTTGACTTCAAAGCGGGTCAGTTTGCTTTTCTGGCAATGCAGCAAAAAGGCCTGCGTGAGCCGCACCCCTTCACAATAGCCAGCGCCAATGCAGCGAACGGGCAAATTGAGTTCGTGATCAGAGGGCTGGGGGATTACACGAAAAAGCTGTGTGAATGCGCAGAAGTGGGCATGCGCGCCGATATATACGCACCTTACGGACGCTTTAAGCGTCCCGCTCAGGCTGAGCAGGAGATATGGGTCGGCGCCGGTGTTGGTATTTCACCCTTCATCTCCTGGCTGCAAGACCCGGATGCAAAGGACTTCGACAAAGTCACCTTGGTTTATTGCTTCAACCCCTCGCGCGCCTTCCCGCCGTTTGAGACGCTACAGACCATGAGTGCGCAGCGCGGTGTGCAGTGCATTGGTAACTCAGGCGGTCTTGACGTGTTGGCAGACACCCTGCGCCAGGCAGTCGCGAAAGCTGAGCCAGGCAACGTTCATGTCAGCTTCTGTGGCCCTAAGGAGTTATTGGCCAAAGTGAGTGACCTGATGCTTGCCAACCAGATTCCGCTCACCAACCTACACAATGAGCTATTTGTATTCCGCTAAACCGGCGCCCTGAGCGCTCAGCACCTGGGTGGTGGCGCTCAAAGGCTAGAGGTTTGCGGAGCGTGCGCCAATGCCGGAGCAGGCTCGGCACCCAGACCTTACGCGGCGAGCAGGGGCATAAGGTGGATTGGTGGCGAGCTGCTTGAATATGGAAAAACGGGACTGGCGCTTTTACGCGCCAGTCCCGTTTTTTTCAGCTGCGCCGCCGGGCCGAGTCGGCCATCACCGCGCCAGTTAGCTGATATTCACCTGGTAGCGGAAGCTGTCTGCTGCTGCGCACGACAATCGGTACTCCAGCGGGGTGCGGTCGTAGCCTATGGCCGTGCGTTCGATGATGACTACAGGGCTGCCCAGGGGTACGCCGAGCGTGCCGGCCAGCGCATTGTCGGCGGTCGACACGGTGAGGGTTTCCTGGGCGGAGGCGATGCGCTGACCGCACTGCTGCTCGTAAAAGGGGTACAGCAGCGCAGGGAAGTCGCTTGGGGCGATATGTTGCAGGGCAGCAAAGCGTGAGGCGGGTAACCAGATGCGCTCGTGAAACAGCGGGGCACCGTCGACCAGGCGCAAGCGCTCCAGATGCACGCAGCGCTCTTTGGCCTGAAGTTGCAGTGCCTGACGAGCACCTTCGCTGGCGTGTTCCAGCTGGCACAGCAGTATGCGGCTCTCTGGGACTTGCGGCTGGCCACTGCTGCTGACCTGGCGGAAGAAGCGAAACAGCGAGCCATCGAAATTTGGCCGGCGCACAAAGGTGCCGCGGCCTTGCGCGCGCAATAGCAAACCCTCGGCGACCAAGGTATCCACTGCCTTACGCGCGGTGCCCACAGCCACACCGTATTGCTGGGTCAGCTCCGCCTCGGTGGGGATAGCCTCGCCGGGCAGCCATTCACCCGCCGCGATCTTCGCCAGCATCTCATCGCGTAGGCGCTGATAGAGCGGCAGGCGCTCGTCATGCCGCAGAAAAGTAGTGCTCATAGACCTCAACCCTGCTGTTCGAACGGCGATCACTTTACCACTGCTGCGTGGGTGAACTGCGCTCGATAGCTATCGCTGTAGACATGTATTCATCTATATGACTAAATGTATTGCAGAAATATAGCCCCGCCTAAGGGTTGGTCCGAACAATAATCGACAGAGGTATTGCCCCTTAATGTCCATGCCATTCGCCGGTATTTCCGGCATCGACACTCATGCGCATATCTTTCTTCAGGACCTGCCAATGGTCGCCGGGCGCCGTTACAACCCAGAGTACGACGCGACTGTGGAGCAGTATCTGGCTCACCTAGATGCGTGCGGCCTGTCCCATGGCGTGCTGATCCAACCCAGCTTTCTCGGGACCGACAATCACTTTATGGTCGAGGCCTTGCAGCGCTTCCCCGAGCGCCTGCGCGGCGTTGCAGTGGTGGACCCGGAGGTGAGCGATTTGCAACTCGATGACCTGGCAGACGCTGGGGTGGTGGGCGTGCGCCTGAACCTGATCGGCAAAGCGCTGGGCGACTATGCCGGTGCCAAATGGCAGGCTTTGTTCCAGCGCCTGGCAAACCGTGGCTGGCAGGTGGAAATCCAACGTGGCTTTGCCGATTTAGCGCTAATCGTGCCGCCGATTCTTGAGTCGGGTGTGACGGTTGTGGTGGATCATTTCGGCCTGCCGAACTCGGCGATCGACTTGGACGATTCACAACATGCCGCCTTCTTCGATGCGCTTGGCGGTGGAAAGGTGTGGATCAAACTGTCTGCGGCCTACCGCAGCGAGTCTGATTTGGCCCGTGCTACACACGTGCTGGCGCGGCTGCGCAAGGCCTGCGGCGGTGTTGAACGCTTTGTTTGGGGCAGCGATTGGCCCAACACCCAGTTCGAATCACAAACCGATTACACCGCACAATTCACGCTGCTCGAGGCTCTTTTTCCCGATGCCGATGAGCGCCGCATGGTGCTTGTGAACAATCCAGCAGTACTGTTCGGCTTCGCCTGTGCGAGCTGAGCGTCTGAGCCAACAACAATAAGGAACACACCATGATGAGCCTGCTCGTCGTCGTCGCGATCATCCTCGCCGTCGCCTTGGGTTACACCACGAAAATCAACATTGGCTTGTTCGCCATTGCCTTTGCCTACCTGCTCGGCTGCTTTGGCATGGGCTTGAGCCCGAGCGAGATCATCGGCATGTGGCCGCTGAAGATCTTCTTTGTGATCTTCTCCGTGTGCCTGTTTTATAGCTTCGCCACGGTCAATGGCACCCTGGAAAAGCTCGCCGGACACTTGCTTTACCGCTGTCGCAGTGTACCGCATCTGTTGCCCTACGCCGTGTTTCTGACCTCTGGCGTTATTGCCGCGATGGGGGCCGGCTACTACACCGTTCTGGCGTTTATGGCGCCGCTGACCTTGCTGCTCTGCCAGCGTACAGGCATGAGCCTGATTCTCGGCGGCATGGCTGTGAACTATGGCGCACTGGGTGGGGCGAACTTCGTTTCCAGTCAGAGTGGCATCATTTTCCGCAGCTTGATGACCAGTGCTGGGATCTCCGAAAACCAGGCGTTTATCAACGGCCTGGTGATTTTCGCCAGCACGGCAGTCATTCCGTTGTTGGTCATTTCCGCTTTTGTCTTCCTCTCTGGCCATGGCCGGACGCTCAAGGCGGCGGTGATTAATGCTGACCTGCCCGAAGCCTTTAATCGTGAGCAAAAGCTCACGTTGCTGCTGACCGTGTTGATGATGCTGATTGTGCTGGCTGCTCCGCTGGCGCTGATTGCCTTCCCGGATAACGCGACGATCAAGTTCATCAATGCCAAGGTGGACATTGGCCTGATTGCCAGCGTGTTCTCGGTGATCGCTCTGCTGCTCAAGTTGGGCGACGAGCGCAAAGCCATCGCGTCCTTGCCGTGGGCCACGCTGATCATGATCTGTGGTGTTGGTATGTTGATTTCCATTGCCATCAAGGCGGGGACCATCGATGCACTGGCCTCGTGGATCAGCGGCAATATTCCAGCGCTGCTGGTACCGCTGGTATTCGGCGTGGTTGCCGCGCTGATGTCGGTCTTTGCCAGCACCCTGGGCGTTGTGACCCCGGCGCTGTTCCCCATGGTGCCGGCGCTGGCCAGCAGCATGTCGATTGACCCGCTGGTGATTTTTGTCGCCATCGTGGTGGGCGCTCAAGCCACGTCGATTTCGCCGTTCTCCTCTGGCGGCAGTCTGTTGCTCGGTTCTTGTACGGATGAGAAGAGCCGCACCACACTGTTCTCACAGTTGCTGTTCCGCGCGGCCCCCTCGGCTTTGTGGCAGCGATGCTCTTCAACCTGGCAATGACCTTCCTGGTCTGAAGGGCGCTAGAGAGGGGGCTCTACCGCTGGCATTAATCTGGGCTGCATGCCTGGGCATGGCGCGGGCAAATCACGCGAAACAGTGGCGTGCGAGGTTAGCTGAATAGCCGCTTTTTACAGTGCTGATAACGGGATTGACGCTTACCGCGCCAGTCCCGTTTTTGTTTCAGCCGCGCGTTAGTGGCGGAGTACGCGGCGACACCAAGCGTTTCGAGCCGGTCGACTCGAATGCACACGCAAAGCACAGCAAGGCTGAGTCGTCGTAGGCGCGGCCGGCGAAGGTCAGGCCGACGGGCATGCCGATATCGGCCATCACGCCCGTCGGCACGGTGACAGTGGGCACGCCCAAGGGGCGGATCGTCAGGTTGCCGTTGGCCATGGGCTGGTCGCACGGGAAGGCGCTTTCTAGCTGAGCCGCAGCGCATAACGTCATTGATTGCCGGTCCTTTAGGTAACTTTTCGCGCTCTGTACGCAAACGGACAGAACTCCTTGGTGTTTATCGCCATGATGCCACCGGCCTGCAAAAGAGAGCTGTGCCGTTGCTCAAAGGATGCTATGTCGATCGCTGCTAATCCACGCGAAAACCACCTGTTGGCCGCCCTGCCTGACGAGGAGCTAGGACGCCTGCTGCCCTATCTCGAACTGATTCCATTGCTCACCGGCACTGTGCTTTACGGGCCTGGGGAGCCCATGCGTTATCTCTATTTCCCAACCGACGCTATCGTCTCGCTGCAGTACGGCGTCGAGGATGGTTCTTCGGTGGAGATCGCGGTAGTCGGTAATGAAGGCGTGGTTGGCATGGCCTTGTACATGGGCGGCGAGACCACCCTTAGCCAAGCCATCGTGCAGAGCTCGGGCTCGGCCTACCGCTTGAAAGGGCAGGTGCTTATGTCACCCTTCGATCATGCCGCCCCGCTGCAGCAGTTGTTGCTGCGCTACACCCAGGCGCTGCTGACGCAAATGGCCCAACGCCTGGTGTGTACCCGCGTGCATTCACTGGATCAGCAATTCTGCCGCTGGCTGCTGCAGTACTTTGATCGCTTGCCAGTCAATTACCTACGGATGACCCAAGAGTTGATCGCCAGCATGCTCGGGGTGCGGCGCGGCGGGGTGTCCGAAATGGCCGGCAATCTGCAACGCTCCGGGCTTATCAGCTACAGCCGTGGTTGTATTACGCTGCTCGATCGACCAGGTTTGGAGGGGCGTTCCTGTGAGTGTTATGCGGTGGTTAGAAACGAGTTCGAGCGCCTGTTTCCGCGGGCCCTGCGCGCCACATTGCTGATAAAAGCGGACTGATTTATCGCCCAACGCTGTCACTAGCGATAGGCAGAAATCGGATAACAGCGGTCCGCCCTCGCATCACTATCAGGGCTCCGATTCTCGCGCACACGTGGGCGGGGGGAGTAGAGCGAAGCCCATCAGGGTTTCCGGTGGGCTTCGCTCAGCGCCAGCTTACCCATTGCATACAACCCCTGATGGGCTCACAGCCTGCGTTTTCAGCCACCCTGCAAAGGAGGCGTACGCGGCGGTACCACGCGTTTTGAACAGGTCGACTCGAAGGCTGCGGCAAAGCGAAGCAAGGCCGAGTCGTCGTAGGCGCGGCCGGCGAAGGTCAGGCCGACGGGCATGCCGATATCGGCCATCACGCCCATTGGCACGGTGACGGTGGGCACGCCCAGGTGGCGGATCGCCAGGTTGCCGTTGGCGACCCAGACGCCATTACTCCAGGCAATGTCGGCAGACGCGGGGTTTACATCGGCATCCGCCGGACCGACGTCGGCGACGGTGGGGAACAGCACGGCGTCGAGGCCGAGTTGCTCCATCCAGTCCTCCAGGTCGAGCCTGCGGGTTTTTTCCAGGCCGCGCAGGCCGTCGGGCAGGGTGCTGATTTCGTTCCACTGGGTGATGCCGCGTTCGGCCATGCGCACGTATTCATCCATGCCGGCGACCAGGTCACCTTCGCGGTTGGGCAGGGTGCCGGGCTCGTGGGGGAATATCTGCGGGCCATCGACATCTGCCAGGCGATTGAGTTTGGGGTCACCGTTGGCGCGCAGGAAGTCGTCAAACGCCCAGCCCGAGAGTTCCCACAGTTCGTCATGGAGGAATTCCGGGGTGACGATGCCGCGGTTGTAAACGGTCGGCGCGCCAGGGCGATCGCCCTCACAGTTGGACACCAGCGGGAAGTCCACCTCGATGACGTGCGCCCCGGCCGCTTCCAGTGCCTGGCGTGCTTGTTCCCACAGGGCAATCACAGTCGGGCGGGTGTGGATGCGTTGGCCCGTCGGCCCACCGATGCCAGGGTTGTCGCTGGTGCCGGCGTCTTCATCTTTATTGATAAACATGCGCGGCACCCCGAAGCGTTTGCCGGCCAAGGCATCGGCGTTGGCGGCCAGCTGCGCATAGGTTGCTGGGCGCACCGAGGACGCCGATGGAATCGGCACCCAGGGTTGCAGGCGCCAGAGGTCGCCGCGTGTGTCGGCATCATCGGCGACTATTACGTCGAGCACTTCGAGCAGGTCGGCCATGGTGCGGGCGAACGGCACCACCACGTCCATGGTCGGCGTCAGTGGCCAGTTACCGCGCACCGAGATGACCCCGCGCGAGGGCGTGTAGGCGCACAAACCATTGTTGGACGCCGGGCCACGGCCACTCGACCAAGTTTCTTCGGCCAAGCCGAAGGCGGCAAAACTGGCGGCGGTGGCGGTGCCAGCACCGTTAGACGAGCCGGAGGCGAAGGGCGCGGTGAGGTAGTCGGCGTTATACGGGCTTTCAGCACGGCCATAGACGCCGCGCTGCATGCCGCCGTTGGCCATGGGCGGCATATTGGTTTTGCCCAGGCAAATGGCCCCGGCGCCGCGCAGGCGTTCGATGGTGAAGGCATCGCGATAGGCGACCAGGTCCTTGAAGGCGGGGCTACCGGAGGCGGCAGTGAGGCCTTTGACTAGGTAGCTGTCCTTGGCCGTGTACGGAATGCCGTCGAGTGGGCCGAGGCACTCACCACGGGCGCGGCGTGCGTCCGAGGCTTGTGCCTCCTGCAGCGCTTCGGGGTTGTGCACCACCACTGCGTTGAGCTTGGTCGGTGTGTCGGCGCCGTCGTAGGCGGCGATGCGCGCGAGATACGCCTGCACCAATTCGACCGCTGTGGTCTGGCCGGTTTCGAGCGCGGCGCGCAGCTCGGCAATGGAAACTTCGGTTACCTCGATCATGCTGTCACCGCTGGCTGTTGAAGGTGGTTATTCATAAAAACTCTCGTAGCGCTGTATGGGGGCGCGGGTGCTGTAAGTCAGTCGCGAGCGGGTGTTACCAGCCCTTTAACCACCGCCGGGCGCTCGACGAATGCGTGCAGCACCCGCTGCACATTGCTGAACCGCTCGAACTCCACCAGCTCGCCCGCCTCGTAGAACCCCACCAGGTTGCGTACCCAGGGGAAGGTGGCGATATCGGCGATGCTGTAATCATCCCCCATGATCCAGGCGCGCCCTTGTAGGCGTTTATCGAGAACGCCGAGCAAACGCTGGGATTCGGCGACATAACGGTCGCGCGGGCGTTTGTCCGGGTAGTCCTTGCCGGCAAATTTATGGAAGAAGCCCAGCTGGCCAAACATTGGACCAATGCCGCCCATCTGCCACATCAGCCATTGCAGGGTTTCATAACGTGTGGCGGCGTCTTGGGCCAGCAGCTGGCCGGTTTTTTCCGCCAGGTAGATCAGGATGGCCCCTGACTCGAACAGCGCCAGTGGTTGGCCGCCTGGACCATTGGGGTCGAGGATGGCGGGGATTTTGTTGTTGGGGTTGAGCGAGAGGAATTCGCTGCTGAGCTGATCATCGCTGTCAAAGCTGACCACGTGCGCTTCATAAGGCAGGTCAATCTCTTCCAGCATGATTGAAGCCTTGACCCCGTTGGGGGTGGGCAGCGAATAAAGCTGTAAGCGCTCGGGGTGCTGGGCGGGCCATTTCTGCGTGATCGGGTAGGTGGACAAGGCTGACATGGGCGCTCCGTATTGGCGGGTCAAAGGCGCAGGATAGCGGTGATTGGCTGTTTGGTCAGGTAGCTGGTTTTTCTCTGTGCGCAGAAGTCGGTATGGTTGGGGTTATTTCAACCCTGCGTAATGGAGAACACGATGAGCCTGCACGGCGAATACGACAGCCAGAACATCTTTGCTCAGATCATCCGTGGCGAAGCCCCGTGCTACAAACTGTACGAGGATGAGGATGTGCTGGCCTTTCTCGATGTGTTTCCGCAGTCCTACGGGCATACGCTGGTCATCCCTAAGCGCTCGGCGGCGCGCAATATTCTGGATATCGATGCTGCCAGCTTGGGCAAGGTCATGGCCGTGGTGCAGCAACTCACCGGCGTGCTGGTGAGCGAGCTGGAGCCAGCCGGGGTACAAGTGGCGCAGTTCAATGGCGCACCGGCGGGGCAAACGGTCTTTCACATTCATGTGCACATCGTGCCGCGCTACGAGGGTGAGGCGCTGGCTATGCACGCTGCCGGTAAGGCCGAACCAGAAGCATTGGCGGCGTTGCAGGCGCGTTTGCTCAAGCGGCTCGCCAGCTGATGCGGCGATGTGCGCCTGTATAGCTTGAGGCCGACGGTGCCTGCGGCAATACTCAAACCGTTGGCTGTTGCTGCCTGTGTTTATTCCCCGCGCCCATGGAGGGCTCCCATGCGATTGATTGGTGCCGTTTTACCGCTGTTGCTGTTGGCCGGCTGTTCGTCCTGGAAGCCCGCGCCGGAAGATATTAAGCCTGTGCCCTTAGAGCGTTTGCTCGGCTATCAAGCGCCGCTGGGGCAGGGCGGGGAGTTACGGGTTAATCGTGACTTTGGCGGCATGGGCGGTGGTTGCTATGTCGCGGTGCTGGTGGACCGCACAGTGGCTGCGCGCATCGGCGTAGGTGAGCAGGTGCGCTTTCAGGTACCAAGCGGTACGCGGGTGCTGAGTATTGGCATCGACGAGATGGACGACACACTGTGCGGCAAGGGCCGCCTGCGCCGCGAACTGGCAGTGAAGGTGCAACCCGGCTCACAACAGGATTTCCGCATCGTCAGCGATAACCGCAAGGGCTTCGATATCCTGCCGGTGACCGAGTAAAACCCTGATCTGTCCCTCCCTGAATGGCCGGTGCCTGTGAGCATCGGCCCTGTCAGTCCGCCCTGTTGTTTGCGTGCCCCCGTTACTCTTGCCGCATAACTCAGCGATAGCGGGCAAGCAGCGCATCGAATTCCCCTGCCTGTTTCATCTCCACGATGGCGCGCAGCAAGGCCATGGTGGGCACATCCGCTGCGTCACGGACCATGCAGGAAACCGGGTCGGCGGCGACTTCGCTGAGTGTGTGGAGTTTCTGCCCGGTGGTTGATGACGGTTGAACCAGTTCAGCGACAGCTCATTGCTGATGGCGTAGCGGTAGCGCCCGGCGCTCAGTTTGTGCAGCACCTGATCCTGGGTACGGGCGTCTTCACGTTGGATCTGCCCGCTGTTGAACAGCGGGTCCAGGCGCGGATAGGTGAAACCAAGAACCGTGCCCAGCCGCTCATTTTGCAGCGCTTCGGGCTGCAGCTGTTCGGCGCGTTTACCCAGCAGCAGGTCACGCTGAGTCATAAAGGGCAGGCTCCAGATAAAGCGATAGTGATCTGCATTGATCCAGTTCGGGCTGACGTAGCAGCGCACATCAATCTCGCCGCTGGCCATTGCGTGCTCTACACGTAGGCCCGGCATCACCAGCATGTCTGCTTTACGTCCGATCTTGGCAGCCATGCGCTGTTGCAGGTCAACCAGAAAGCCTTCCACGGCGCGGCCCTGCTCAATGCGCGCCATCGGCATGGCCCAGCTGTCGTTGATAGAGAACCGTATTGTTCGTTCACTGGCCGATGTCACGGCACTCAGCGTGGGCAACAGCAGTGTCAGCAGCAATTTAAACACCAGCACAGATCCTTCTGGTCGAGGTGGGTGGCTCAGCGGGTCATGGGTAGGGCCGCCCCCATGAGGGCAAAAAGGCCTCCGCAGCCGCGATTAAAGCCTTTGCCAGTGCGTTGTAGCCATGGGCGAACGCGATGGGCCATGCGCGCCAGCAGGTATTCGACGCTGCCTTCGACCACGGCAAAGGTCAGCGCCATGATGGCGAACTGCAGCCAGAGGTCCGCACGCGGGTCGAGAAACTGCGGCAAAAATGCGCCGAGAAATAAAATCACCTTGGGGTTGGACAGCGCGGACAGCAGCCCCTGGCGAAACAGCTTGAATGCGCTGCTATTGGTGGTTTTCTCGGCCATGGCCAGATGCAACGGCGGCGCGAGCCAGAGCTGTATGCCGAGCCAGATCAAATAAGCACCGCCCAGCCATTTAAGAATGCTCAGCGCCTGCGCCGAGGCTTGGAGCAAGGTGCCGATGCCGAGCATCGACAAGGCCATCAACAGGGTGAACCCAAGTACTCCACCACTGACGGTAAACAGGGTTTTGCGGTGGCCATACAGTGCGCCATGGCTGAGCGCGAGCAAGCCGTTTGGCCCTGGAGTCAGCGCCAGGCCAAATACAGCAGTCACAAATAAAAGCCAGGTATGCAGGGCCATAAAACCGATGTCCAGTGCAGGAGGGTGCAGGACTGCACCTGCGAGCCCCTGTTCTTTCATGTCGTGACCCACTAGTCAAGCGACTGGGCTGCGCTGTTGGGCGGCGGGGCAGTGCTATCAGTGGGCATGCGTGCAGCCATTCAGCGGATTGGCGATGTGGTTACCGCTCGTTCAGCACTGACGCACAGGCGCTGGCGCGATGTGTCTTGCGCTACGTTGTGAGCATCTTTGCCTCAATAGCCGGCAGGGTGATGCATTTACCCTGACGTACTGAGCGGACGAAGGGCCCATGCCTGTGGCAAACTCCGTCATAAGTAACAGGCCGTTTCATGGACTGAGTTTGCTGTGCCTGTCAGCCGTTTTTTTGCCCATGGCGTGCGCCTGGGCCTATTGAATAACTGGCCGCTGCCTGCGGCGAAGAACATGAGGAATGACTGTGCATAACGTCGTGATCAGCGGTACCGGCCTCTATACCCCGGCAAACAGTATTTCCAACGATGAGTTGGTTGAATCGTTCAATGCCTATGTGCAGCAATTCAATGCCGACAATGCCGCGGCTATCGCCAGCGGTGAGGTTGAAGCGCTGAGTGAGTCGAGCAGCGGTTTTATCGAGAAAGCCTCCGGTATCAAAAGTCGCTTTGTTATGGATAAAGCGGGGATTCTTGACCCTGAGCGCATGGCGCCGAACCTCCCCGAGCGCAGCAACAACGAGTGGGGCATTCTCTGCGAAATGGCCATAGGCGCCGCCAAAGATGCCATGGAGCGTGCCGGCAAGACTGCTGCCGATATCGACGGAGTGATCGTCGCATGCTCCAACTTGCAACGCGCTTATCCAGCCGTGGCGATTGAAGTGCAGGCCGCGCTGGGCATCCAAGGCTTTGGTTACGACATGAACGTGGCGTGCTCCTCTGCCACCTTCGGCATCCAGGCGGCCGCTAACAGCGTGCAACTGGGCCAGGCCCGCGCGATTTTGATGGTTAACCCGGAAATCTGCACTGGCCACCTGAATTTCCGTGACCGCGACAGTCACTTTATCTTCGGTGATGCGGCCACCGCGGTAATCATCGAGCGTGCTGACCAGGCCACCTCGAACTACCAGTTCGACATCGTCGGCACCAAGCTGATCACCCAGTTCAGCAACAACATCCGCAACAACTTCGGCTTCCTTAACCGCTGCGCGGAAGAGGGCGTTGGCGCGCGCGATAAGCTGTTTGTTCAGGAAGGCCGCAAGGTGTTCAAGGATGTCTGCCCGATGGTTGCCGAGCTGATTGCCGCGCACCTGGCAGAAAACAAGCTGAACGTTGGTGATGTGAAGCGCTTCTGGCTGCACCAGGCCAACCTCAATATGAACCTGCTGATCGCGCGCAAACTGCTTGGCCGTGACGCCGAGCCAGGCGAGGCACCAGTGATTCTCGATACCTACGCCAACACCAGCTCGGCCGGTTCGGTGATTGCTCTGCACAAACACCAAGAAGACCTGCCGAGCGGTGCGCTGGGTGTGCTCAGCTCGTTTGGTGCAGGCTATTCGATTGGTAGCGTGATCCTGCGCAAGCACTGAGTCTCACCTTGATGCCTGCTGCGCTTGGCGCTGCTGCGTTGAAAACAGGCGTGGCTGTTCAGCGCTCGCGACGGCCTTGAGGCGATTTTGACGATGCTGGTAAATGACGCTGACCTACTTCCTCGCCTGCGTGCAGGCGAGCAGAAGGCCTACCGCGAGCTGGTTGCCACTTACCAGGGGGCGATGCGCGCGGTGGCCTTTGCCATTGTCGGCAGCCGTAATGCCGATGAAGTGGTGCAGGATGCCTGGTTAGCCGTCGTGCGCAGCCTTGATGGTTTTCAGGCACGTTCGAGCCTGAAAACCTGGCTGCTGACCATTACCGCCAACACGGCGAAAACCCGTCTAAAAGGTAATCGTCGCGAAGTGCTGCTCGACGATATTCCCTCGCCGCACGGCACCCTGGGTGATGAACGCTTCCATGCGGATGGCCATTGGTTGTTGGCGCCGCATGCCTGGCATCACGACTCTCCAGAAGCGCTGTTGACCGAAGATGAGCTGCGTGAGTGCCTGGAAAACACCCTGGCCAGCCTGTCTGAACAGCAGGGCAGTGTGCTGCAGCTGCGTGAGCGCGAAGGGCTGGAGTTGGAGGAGATTTGTAATCTTTTGCAGGTTTCGCTCTCCAATGTGCGGGTGCTGCTGCACCGTGCGCGACTCAAGGTCTTCGCCACCTTGGAGCATTTTGAGGAGACTGGGCAATGTTGAGCTGCAAGGACTTGGTGGCCCATTCCAGCGACTATATCGATGGCCACCTGGGGGTGCGTCAACGCTTGTCGATACGCATGCACTTGGCCATGTGCGTGAATTGCCGGCGGTTTATCAAGCAAATGCGTTTGAGCCAGGCGGTGCTGCGCCAGTTACCGCGTGGGCAGCACGCTGAGCTTGATGAAATGGCCGACAAACTTGCCGAGCTACGCCGCCAGCAGCGCTGAGCAGGTTGCTGGCGAGCCCACTTTATTCCTGGTCTTGCGCGGCTTTCAGGGCCTCGTAAGCAGGGGCGGCGTAGATGCCGACTTCCACTGCCAGCTCCATTACCCGCGCCAGGTCGCTGCTGTACACCAGCACGGCTTGCAGGGCTTCATCCAGCGGTTCGCTGAGATCCAGTAGCACATAACCCTGAGTTTCCGGCGACAGGCTTGCGAGTTGTACCTGAATGCGGTTCAGCGCTTTCAGCGGTTCGACCTTGGCCAGCTGCTTGGCTTTGAGCACAAAGCTGACCTCTGGTCCGAACGATTCGACGATCTGCTGGAACAGCGCATCATAACTATCCGCCTGGAACAGCACGGTTTCCGGCAGGCTGCCGATGACCACCCATTCGCCCAGCGGGATTGGGAAACTGTCGTCGAAGTTGATATCCGGGTTAGCGGCAAGGAACGCCTGCGGGTCGGCATAGGCCTGCGCGGCCTCATCGGCGATGCGCGCCACGTCTTCGGCCAGCATGCAGCCCGAGCTTATTTTGCTGATCAGTTCTTCGAGCTGGGCTTTCATTCGGGTCATCCTGCGGCTTAAAAGAGGTCGCCAAGGATAGCCGCAAATGGCTGAAGACGCTGCATTTACGCGCTTTTCGCCGGCGTGTAGGTGCAATTTGGCACGTATTCTCAACTGCCCGGCATCGAGCCTGTCTGTACGTTACCGTACAGATAAAATCACAGATTGGATTATGCTGGCGCGTGCAGTTAAGGCTCTGTAGCGAGGGCATATCGATCGCCAACAGGCCTAAGAAGACCGGAGACAGTGATGTCCGCAGCCCCCTATCCGCGACAAAATCATCTGCTTGCTGCCTTGCCTGACGACGTATTGGAGCGTCTGTTGCCGCACCTTGAATTGGTTGAGATGCCGCTGAGTATGGTGCTCTACGAATCGGGCGACACCTTGCGCCATGTCTACTTTCCTACCGACTCAATCGTTTCGCTGCTGTACGTGATGGAAAGCGGCGCCTCGGCGGAGATTTCCGTGGTGGGCAACGACGGCGTGATTGGCGTGGCGCTGTTTATGGGCGGTGAAAGCACCACCAGCCGCGCGATTGTGCAAAGCGCCGGCCGTGCCTACCGGTTACTCGGCAAACGCCTTAAAGAAGAGTTCAACCGTCACAGCGAGATGCTGCATCTGATGCTGCGTTACAGCCAGGCACTGATTACCCAGATGGCGCAAACCGCGGTGTGCAACCGTCACCACTCGATTGACCAACAGCTGTGTCGCTGGTTGTTGCTGTCGCTTGATCGTCTGTCTGGCAGCCAGCTGGCCATGACTCAGGAACTGATCGCCAACATGCTCGGCGTGCGCCGCGAGGGCGTTACCGAAGCCGCCGGCAAGCTGCATCGCCAGGGTGTGATCGATTACAGCCGCGGGATTATCACCGTGCTCGACCGTCCCAAGCTCGAGAGCCTGAGCTGTCAGTGTTACGCGGTAGTCAAGCGCGAAACCGACCGTCTGCTGCCTGAAAGATCCGCATTAAACCCTCCCCAAAAGTCTGATACACACACAATTTGCCATTGAATGGCTTGGCCTGAGTGCCACAGCGCACAGAGCTTAGCCACTGGCTGGGGCAGACTGCAGGGGCGAGAGCGTCAAGCACCGTTGTCGTGCCATTTTTTTGGCAAGCGTCGTGCTCGGGACAAGTGAATGTCTGTTAAAGCACCGCTGCAAATCCTTAGCCGCTTGATCGAAGGGCTGCCCAGCAAACAACGTAAACAACTCCTAAATGGCTGCGAACCGGTGGACCTGGTTTTCGGTCATGTGCTGCATGAAGCCAACCAGCCGATTCGCCATGTGTACTTCCCCCTCAGTGGCTTTATCTCGCTGGTCACCACCCTAGAGGGGCATCAGCCTCTGGAAATGGGTTTGATCGGTAATGAAGGCATGCTGGGCGCCACCCTCGCCCTGGGCATTGGTCTGGCACCCATGCGCGCGGTGGTGCAGGGCTCCGGCAGCGCCTTGCGCATCAGCAGCCAGTTGTTCAAGCAGGAGTTGCTCAGCAGCCCGGCGCTGTTGCGTGTGCTCAAGCGTTATCTGTATGTGGTGATGGCGCAGTTGTCACAGAGCGCGGCCTGCACGCACTTTCACGAGATTGAGCCGCGCCTGGCGCGTTGGCTGCTGATGACCCACGACCGCGCCCATGCCGATCACTTCCATCTGACCCATGAATTTCTTGCCGACATGCTTGGGGTGCGCCGCAGTGGTGTCTCGATTGCCGCCGCCGCCTTGCAGGCGCGCGGCCTGATCAGCTACAGCCGAGGTGAGATCCATATCCTCGATCGCGCCGGGCTGGAGCAAGCGGCCTGCGAGTGTTATGCCGTGTTGCGGGCTGATTACCTCGCGCAGTTCTAACCCAGGGAGCGGGCTGCCTGGTGCAGCGTATTGATCGGCGAGCTGATGCCGCTGCGCAGCAGGTTGGCGAAGTCGTGCGCGCTGACCGGGCGGCTGAATAAAAAGCCCTGACCTTCGCTGCAGTGGTGGGTGCGGAGGAAGTCCAGCTGCCCGCTGTCTTCAATCCCTTCGGCAATCACCCGTTGTTTCAGGCTGTTGCCCATGGCAATCACCGCGCTGACGATAATGCCGTTGCTATTGTGAATGTCCTGAACAAAGGACTGATCAATTTTCAGCACATCAATGGGGAACTGGCTGAGGTAGCTGAGGCTGGAGTACCCGGTACCGAAGTCGTCCACGGCCAGCTCAACGCCCAGCGCTTTGAGTTGTTGCAAAATCGTCGCGCTGGCCTGGGCGTCGCGCATCAACACGCTTTCGGTGATCTCCAGTTGCAGGTTTTTGGGATCAAGCCCTGTCACTCTAAGGGCACTTTCTACACTGTCGACAAAGTCCTTGCGGCGAAACTCCAGCGCGGAAATGTTTACCGCCACTGAATCCAACTGGTAACCGCAATTCTCCCAGCGCTTGGCCTGGCCGCAGGCTTGCAGCAGCACCCAGCGGCCGAGCGGTACGATCAGGCCGCAGGCCTCGGCAACCGGAATAAAACGCGCCGGCAAAATCATGCCCCAAGCCGGATGCTGCCAGCGCAGCAGCGCTTCGGCGCTGGTGATTTTGCCGCTTTGCAGGTCGATCTTCGGCTGGTAGTGAATGATGAATTCGCTGTTCTCCATGGCCGTGCGCAGGTGCGCTTCGATCAACTGGCGTTCAACCGCGTGAATATTCATTTCCTGATGGAAGAACTGGTAGTTGTTGCGGCCTTCCTCCTTGGCCCGGTACATCGCCGTGTCGGCATTTTTGATGAGGCCTTCTGCAACCGTGGCATCGTTGGGGTAGGTGCTGATGCCGATGCTGGCGGTGATGTGCAGTTGCTGTTGGCCAATGCTAAAGCTCGCGGCCAGCGTGCTGAGGATCTTTTCGGCGGTGCGCGCGGCATCTTCGGCCGACTGACTTTCGCTCAGCAGCACCACAAACTCGTCACCGCCCAGGCGGCTGACGGTGTCGGAGCTGCGCACACAGTCGCTTAGGCGCAGTGCCACTGCTTGCAGCAGATGGTCGCCGACGCCGTGGCCGAGCGAGTCGTTGATGTGCTTGAAGTTATCCAGGTCGAGAAACAGCAAGGCCAGGCTGCTGCCACTGCGCTCGGCCAGGGCAATGGCCTGATTGATCCGGTCATTGAGCAGGGCGCGGTTGGGCAGGTTGGTCAGGGCGTCATGCTGCGCCAGGTGAGCCATCTTCTCGGTCATGGCATGGGTCGCGGTCATATCGTGGAAGACCATCACCGCCCCTTTGAGGTGTCCGGCCGAGTCATGGATCGGTGCGACCGAGTCTTCAATGGCGGATTCGCTGCCGTCACGACGGACCAGCACCGTGCCTGAGGCCAGCAGCTTGCAGGCATCGTCTTTCAATACCTTGAAGATTGGGTTGGCTACTGACTCACGGGTTGTGACGTTGACCAGGCGCATCACCTGGTCAATCGGCAGGCCTTGAGCATCCTCGAATAGCCAGCCGGTCATCTGCTTGGCGGCGCTATTGAGGTAGTCGACGTTGCCTTGTATGTCCGTGCTGATCACCGCGTCACTGATTGAGTTGAGGGTCAGTGCGGCGCGGGCTTTTTCGACAAACAGCGCCTCTTCAACCGCTTTGCGCTGGATGATATTGCGCAGCGATTGCGGCACCAGGTAACTGCTGAAGTGTCCCTTGGACAAGCAACCCTGAGCGCCACGCTGGATGACTTCCCAGGTTTGCTGATCATCCTCCAGGGTGCTTAAGGTGAGAATTGGAATACTGGAGGCGAGCACGAACAGTTTGTCAAAGGTGGCCAGGCCTTGGCTGTCCGGCAGGTCCAAATCGACCATGATGGCGTCGATGGGCTGTTTGTTGTGGGCTTCCAAGCGCTGCAGCGCTTGGGCCAGGCTGGTCACCCACTCGATCAAGAACGGGCCATCCTGGGCGCTCTCCAGCACGTCTTCCAGGGTGGCGGCGTCGCTGGTGTTGCCGGTAATGATCAGTACTCGATTACTCATGTCAGCAACACTCCTTTGCGCGATTTTTAGAGCAAAACCAACCCTGCCGGCGGGGCTGTGGTCAGCCGGGAAGGGGGGCAGATTTAGAATCTAAGGCCTGGTGTTGGCGGTTTAGCGCGTTGGGCAGGCGCCTGCGGCGTGGTTATCCACTGGCTTGGCCATATCTGCGCGATGGGGCGCTCGTCGCTTGCGGCGACGTTGGGATGCAGGCGGGCTTGATACAGGTACTGGTTATGCGGCGCGCTGGTGTCCAGCATGCCGTGCTCGACTGTTTCGCTTAGTGGCTGGGGCACGGGCGCGGGCAGCGGCTCGGCAAAGGCCCAGTTGCTGACCAGCAGGAACGCCATCACGGTAGTGTTTGCTATCAAGGTGCTGCGTAAAAGTCTGCGCATGGTGTTTCTCCACTGAAAAGTGGAAGTTTCCTTAGTTCCCAAAGCACAACGTCCAGTCAGAGCGCTACTCGCTCAGGACGACTTCGACACCTGCAAAACTTGAGAGTCCAGTGAGCTACTTCCCGACCGCATTAGCTGTTTGGGCATGTTTAAGTAGCCTCAGCACCGGTTGCCTAAGCAGCCTGGGCGTGAACAAAGAGGCTAATTGCAGCGTTTAATTGAGCTGTTGCCAGGCTGCTCTGGCCAACATACGGCTGTACTGGAGCCGTCGAGCGGCTCACACACCTTGCGGTGGATAGCGAGCTTAACGACGTGGGTCGGGCGGTGTTGCATCTGTGAGTTTTCGTAATCACCTCTAAGCAGGTCCATTGCACAGCGCAAATCCGGGGTGCGGATAGATAGATTGGTGATTAGCACTTGTGCCGTCTGTGCGTTAGCGAACTTAAGCGTATTTCCGTGATGCAGGCCGTCAGCCTGCTTTCTTGCCGCCATGTGGCTGCTAAGATTGGGCACTTTTCTCGAGTCAGGAGCCCCTTGTGAGCCCGCGTATTCATCCTTTGGCCGGTCAGCCGGCACCTGTTTCCCTGTTGACTGATATCTCTGCGCTGTTAGCGGCCTATTTTGAGCTGCAGCCGGACCTTAGCGTGGCGAGCCAGCGGGTCGCGTTCGGTACCTCCGGGCATCGCGGCAGCTCGCTGGCGCACAGTTTCAATGAGGCGCATGTGCTGGCGATCAGTCAGGCGATTTGTGATTACCGCAGCGCCCAGGGCATCAGCGGGCCGTTGTTTATCGGTGCCGATACCCATGCGCTGTCGCAGCCGGCGTTGGAAAGCGCGATTGAAGTGCTGGCGGCCAATGGCGTGCAGACGATGATTTCGGCGGGGGGCGAATTCACCCCTACCCCGGCCATCTCCCAAGCCATTCTGGTGCACAACCAGGGCCGTAGCAGCGGTTTGGCCGATGGCATTGTCATCACGCCATCGCACAACCCGCCAGACAGCGGCGGCTTCAAATACAACCCCACCAATGGCGGCCCAGCCGACAGCGACATCACCACCTGGGTGCAGAACCGTGCCAATGCCTTGCTTGAAGGCGGCTTGCGAGAGGTTAAGCGCATGCCCCTGGCGCAGGCGCGCCAGGCCGCCAATGTGCAGGCATACGACTACCTCGGCAGTTATGTGAACGACCTGGGCAATGTCATCGACTTCGCGCCGATCCGCGCCGCTGGTCTGCGCATGGGTGTCGATCCGCTAGGCGGTGCTGGCGTGCATTACTGGGGACGGATTGCCGAGCAGTACGGCATTAATCTGGAGGTGGTGAGCCAGACCATCGACCCGCAGTTCGCCTTTATGAGCCTGGACTGGGACGGGCAGATCCGCATGGACCCGTCCTCCAGCTATGCCATGCAGCGCCTGATCAGCCTGAAAAACGGTTACGACATCGCCTTTGCATGCGACACCGATTACGACCGTCACGGCATTGTGGCGCCGAGCGTCGGCCTGCTGCCGGCTAATCACTTTCTCAGTGTGGCGATTGACTACCTGTTCCAGCACCGTCCGCAGTGGAGCGCTACGGCGGCCATCGGCAAAACCTTGGTCAGTAGCGCAATGATCGATCGCGTCAGCCAGCGCCTGGGCCGGCCGATGCAGGAAGTGCCGGTGGGCTTTAAATGGTTTGCCAGCGGCCTGTTTGATGGCTCCCTGGGCTTTGGCGGCGAGGAAAGCGCCGGGGCGACCTTCTTGCGCCGCGATGGCCGGGTCTGGACCACCGACAAGGACGGCATTGCCCTGGCGCTGCTCTCCGCAGAAATGACCGCCGTTACCGGGCGGGACCCTGGCGAGCTGTATCAGGGGCTGAACGAGGAGTTCGGCACCATCTACGCCGACCGCGTCGATGCCCCCGCCACACCTGCGCAGAAGAAGGCCCTGGGCAAGCTCTCGCCCGCGCAAATCAGCAGCCGTGAACTGGCCGGCGATGCGATTACCCAGGTGCTCGACAAAGCGCCGGGTAATGGCGCGGCGATTGGCGGGATCAAGGTGATCAGCGAAGGCGGCTGGTTCGCCGCGCGACCGTCAGGCACTGAAGACATCTACAAGATTTACGCCGAGAGCTTTCGCGATGAAGCGCACTTGCAGCGCATCTTCAGCGAGGCGCAGCAGATTGTGGATGGCGCATTGGCAGCCGAATAGCGCAAAACCCATCGGTTCGATAGCGCACCGACAGGGCCACTGCAGCGCACAGGATGATGAGGCGCTTGGGTGCCATCTCGGCACCTGCTATTCCGGCGTGCTGCAGTGACTCATCAAGGAGAACGCCATGAGCCTGGGTACCATTCTATTGATCGTGCTGGTGCTGTTATTGATCGGCGCCATACCCGCTTGGCCACACAGCAAAAACTGGGGTTACGGCCCTACAGGCGGATTGGGCGTCGTGGTGATTGTGCTGGTGGTGCTGCTATTAATGGGCATAATTTAAAGCGGCCATGCCAACACGCGTAGCTTTGTAGGAGCGTGCTTACCCGCGAATCGATTTCGACAGAAAAGCATCGCGGGCAAGCCCGCTCCTAACGGTTGCGTCGACCCTTCCACCTGATTTGATCAGGGGTTAGTCTGCGCAGCGAATCCCTCGTTGTGGCCCGCGCATGTACCGTCTTGATCTGAAAATCCGCCTGCATAACGGCTCTGACATTGCCATCGGCCCCGGCAAGGCTGAGCTGTTGGCGGCGATTGCCGAGCACGGTTCGATCAGTGCTGCCGCGCGCGCCATGGGCATGTCCTATCGGCGTGCCTGGTTGTTGGTGGAAACCATGAATCGCAGTTTCAAGCAGCCGCTGGTCAGCACGCTGGCCGGCGGTAAGCACGGCGGAGGCACCCAGCTCACCGCCACTGGCGAGCTGGTTCTGCAGCGTTACCAAGCCCTCTGCGCCGCCGCGTTAGGGGCGGTGCAGAGTGGCTGTGATGCGCTGGCTCAGCTGTTGGCTGAGCCCACCCCGCCCGCGTTATAGCTCTGCACGCAGCTGATGCGCCCCTCCATCTAGCGCCACCCGCAGTTGCCCTTGCGCGCAGTCGATTGGCTGCTCGTCGAGCCAGGCCTGGCGAATACCTTGGCTGCGCTGTGCGGGGTTATCGAGCTGAATCTTGAAGTGACTGTCACCCAGCGTTATTTGCGCGCTGAAGCCTGGCCAGTCGGCGGGTATGCAGGGGTTAAGCAGCAGCCAATCGCCCTCGCGGCGAATACCGAGAATGCCTTCAACGCCGGCGCGGTACATCCAGCCGGCGGCACCGGTGTACCAGGTCCAGCCGCCTCGGCCGATGTGTGGGGCCACCGCATACACATCGGCTGCCAGTACATAGGGCTCAACCTTGTAGCGTTGGCTGGCCTCTGGGTTAAGGCTGTGGTTGATCGGGTTGACCAGATCAAACAGGGCGAAGGCTTGCTGCGCTGAGCCGAGCCGGCAATAGGCCAGAATCGCCCACATCGCCGCGTGGCTGTATTGCCCGCCGTTTTCGCGCAGGCCTGGCGGGTAGCCCTTGATATAGCCGGGCTCCAGCGGTGTTTTGTCAAAGGGAGGGGTGAATAGCAGGGCGATGCCGTCGTCCTCGTGGACCAGCTGGCGTTGCAGCGAGGCCATGGCCATATTCGCGCGCACGGGGTCGGCACCCTCGGACAATACCGCCCAGGACTGGGCAATGGAGTCGATCTGGCACTCCGTGTTCTGCGCTGAGCCGAGCCAGGTGCCGTCATCGAAAGTTGCGCGGCGGTACCATTGACCGTCCCAGGCATGCGTCTGCAGCGCGCTGCGCAGTGCCTCGGCATGCGCCTGCCAGCGCGCCGCGCGGGCGCTGTCATGCACTTCGGCATAGGGCGCAAACAGGGCGATGGTGCGCAGCAGCAGCCAACCCAGCCAGACGCTTTCGCCCTTGCCGTGTTCGCCGACGCGGTTCATGCCGTCGTTCCAGTCACCGCCACCCATCAGCGGCAGCCCCAGTTCGCCGGTCAGTTGCAGGCATTGATCCAGGCCGCGGGCGCAGTGCTCAAACAGCGAGGCGGGCGCATCCGCTTGCATGGGTTGGAAGAACGCATCGTGCTCGCCGGCCGCCAGCTGTGGGCCTTCAAGAAAATCCACGGACTCATCGAGAATCGCTGTATCCGCCGTGCTCTGGATGTATTGGGCCGTGGCGTAAGCCAGCCACACCCGGTCATCGGAAATGCGCGTGCGCACGCCCTGGCCGGAATGCGGCAGCCACCAGTGCTGCACATCGCCTTCCACAAACTGACGGCCTGCTGCACGCAGAATGTGTTTGCGAGTTGTCTCCGAGCTGGCAAAGGTCAGCGCCATGCCGTCCTGCAACTGATCGCGAAAGCCATAGGCGCCGCTGGCCTGGTAGAACGCCGAGCGCGCCCAGATGCGGCACGCCAAAGTCTGATAGAGCAGCCAGCCGTTGAGCATGATGTCCATGGCGCGGCTTGGGGTTTGCACCTGAACGGCGCCGAGCAGCTGCTGCCAGTGCGCCTGCACTTCGGCCAGCACGGCGTCTAGATCGGCCTGGCGGTAGTGCTTGATCAAGGCGCTGGCTTTTTGCTCGCTGGCGCATTGGCCGAGTAGCCAGAGCACTTCCTTGCTTTCTCCGGGCTGCAGCTCCAACTCGCATTGCAGTGCCGTGCAGGGGTCGAGCCCCGCACCCAGATTGCCACTCAGTGCTGTTTGCCGGGCGAGGGCCGCCGGTTGCGCGAGGCTGCCGTTACGCCCGATGAATTCGCAGCGGTCGGCGGTCCAACTGCTTTGCTGGCCACCGAGGTCGCTGAAGGCGCTACGCCCGGCGAAGGCAATGCTCCAGCGGTTGCGTACCAGGATCGCGCCCGTGGCAACGTCCTGCCGGCTGACGATAAACGGTGCGCTGGCCGCCCGCGTGGTGCCCAGCACCCATTCGGCATAAGCGCTGACGCTCAAGCGTCGCGGGCGGTCGGAGAGGTTGCGCAAGGTGAGTCGGGAAATCTTGATCGGGTCATGCAGGGGCACGTACTGCAACAGCTCCATGGCAATGCCGCCGGCCTGATGGCTGAAGCGGCTGTAGCCAAAGCCATGGCGGGCTTCATAGTGACCGCTGTCGCGCAGCGGCTGGGCGGTGGGGCTGAACAACGCCAGGCTGTCCTCGTCGCGCACGTACAGGGCTTCGCCGGGCGGATCGCTGACCGGGTCGTTGGACCAGAGCGTGAGCTGGTTTTCCCGGCTGTTGCCGGCCCAGGTGTATCCGCTGCCTTCGGCCGATGCCTGAAAGCCGAACTGCGCATTGGCGATGACGTTGATCCAAGGCGCCGGGGTGTTGCTCCAGGCGTTCAGACGCACCACGTACTCGCGGCCATCGCGGTCGAAACCGCCCAGGCCGTTGGCAAACTCGAGCATGTCGGGTCGCGGTTTGGTGCGTGCTACGGCGATGTGCTGCGCGCTGTAACTGTCGGCGCTGGCTTCGGGTGGCGTGGTGATGGGCTGGATGCGCGCCAGCTGCTCGGAGACAGGCCCGCGATGGGCCATCAGCAGGACCCGCGCCACGGCTTGCAGACTCTCCCGGAACTCGCCACTGAGCAGGTCCGCGCGCAATACAAATACCGAGCCTTGCGCCAGTTCGGTGGCAAAGCGCGGGCGTAACTGGCTGCTGCGTACGGCGGTTTCGATGGCGATCTGTAAATCCTGTTGGTAGGAGGAGGCGTGTTCATTAACGATCACCAGATCCACCGCCAAACGCTTCATCCGCCAGTATTCGTGGGCGCGTAGCAGTTGCCGCACCTGGGCGATGTCTTCGCTGTCGCTAATGCGCAGCAGCACAATCGGCAAGTCGCCGGAGATGCCCTGTGACCACAACCCCGCCTGGCTGCCAAGGCCGCGCAGCAGGCTGGCAGTCGGGGCGCGAAAGCGTGAATCGGCGTACAGGATGGGCGCTGCCAAACGCTGAAAGTCAGCAGCTTCGGCAGCATGCATATCGAGGTGGCGCAGCTCCACCTGAGCCTGAGTCCAGGCCAGGGTTTTCGCCCGCTCGAAGGCACTGCGGTCATGGTGTTTGTCGATCAGGTCGAGCAGCGCCTCCCGCGAGGGCGCCACCAGCGTCCAGAAGGCCACGCGGGCGATTTTCCCCGGGCCTACCAGGATGCGCTGGCACAGCGAGAAGATGGGATCGAGTACCGTACCCACGCTGTTGGACAGGTGCTGACCCTGGCGGATGACCGCCGCGGCATGCAGTGCGCAACTGCGCCCGAGAAAGCGCGCGCGGTCGGTTTCGTACTGTGGCTCTGCGCTCAGCTCACCTTCCACCACGGCAAAGTGCGCGGCCCAGATTGGTTGCTCGCTGGCGCTACGTGGACGACGCGTGGCAATCAGGGCGGCAAAGGCGGGCAGGTACTCGGTGACCACAAACAGCTTGGAGAACGCCGGGTGGGCGTTGTCGCTGGCGGCGCTGGCCAGCACCAGTTCGGCGTAGGAGGTCAGTTCGATTTCCCGCGTTACCCGGCCGCTGTTGGTCAGCGAGACGCGGCGTACTTCACCGTCATCTTCGCCGGATACCAGAATTTCCAGGACGGTAGTGAGGTTGCCATCCTGGCGGTTGTAGCTGGCGTAGTCCTCGGCGAACACCACTTCGTTGTAGGGCATGCCAGTGCTGGGCTGCGCGCCAATAGACCAGCGGCTGTCGTTTTGCGTGTCCCAGAGGAAGATGAACGAACCATGGTGGTCGCGGGTGCTGTCTTCCTGCCAGCGGGTGATGGCGATGTCGCGCCAGCGGCTGTAGCCCGCGCCGCTGGCGGTGAGCATCACGCTGTAGCGGCCGTTGCTGAGCAGGTGGGTAACTGGCGGATTGCCGTTTAAATGGTTGAGCCGACGCTCGCTCGGTTGGGCGCAGTCGGTATCTGTCGCGCAGGCGCTGACTTCTTCAGCGCGCGGGTGGGCGACGGCCACATTGCGCGGCATGCGCTCTTGCAACAGCAGCTCGCAGGCCTGAATCATCGGCTCGCGGTGGAAGCGCTCGCGCATCTGGCTGCCATGCAGGGTATTGGCGATGGCGACGATGCTCATGCCCTGATGGTGGGCCATAAAGTTGCGCACGATGGCGAAGGGCTGACCCTCCGGCAGGCGCGAAGGGGTGAAATCCAGCGCTTCGTAGTAACCATAGCGCCCCAGTGCGCCCATCTCGGCCAGGCGCTGGTAGTTGGCGAGCGCGGCCAGCGGGTCGACCATGGTGGCCAGCCCGGTGGCATATGGGGCAATCACCCGGTTGGCGGACAAGCCGCGTTTGAGGCCCAGGCCCGGTACGCCGAAATTCGAATATTGGTAGGTCAGCTCCAGGTCGCGGGCGTTGTAGGCGGACTCGGAGATGCCCCAGGGAATGCCCAGCGCGTGCCCGTAAGCCGCCTGGCGGGCCACTACCAAGCGGTTGGTCTGTTCCAGCAGGCTGCCGGACGGCGCACGCATGACCAGTGACGGCATCAGGTATTCGAACATCGAGCCGGACCAGGAGATCAACGCTGAGCCGTTACCCAGTGGGGTGGCGGTACGGCCCAGACGGAACCAGTGGCGGGTGCTGACATCACCTTTGGCGATGGCGAACAGGCTGGCCAGCCGTGCCTCAGAGGCGAGTAGATCATAGCAGCTGCTGTCGAGGCTGTTGTCGCTCAGGCAGAAGCCGATCGACAGCAGTTTGCGTTCTGGTTCCAGCAGGAAGGCAAAGTCCATGGCCATGGCCATGCTGCGCGCCTGCTCGGCGACGGCACGTAAATTGTTGTGCAAGCCTGTGCATTCCGTGTCGCTCAGCTGTGCGTCGTGCTGCAGGTCGCCCAACGCCTGAGTCAGCGCCTGCAACCAGAACAACAGGTCGGCGGCATGCTCAGCACTGTCGAGCGAGGTCAGGCCACTGGCGAGCTGAGCGGCCTTGTCGCTCAGGCGCAGTAGCGAAGGCAGCAGGCTGGGCAGTGGCTGCACACCCTGCAGCGCGGCGTCGATCTGCTGCAGGAGTTCACCCAGTTGCTGACCCCGCTCGCTGCTAGTGGCGGGCATAGCCGCCAGGGTGGCGCTGGCCAGCTGCAGGTTGTCGAGCAGACCCTGGCGGGCGTCAGCGCTGACGGGGACCTTGAGCCATTCTTCGCAGGCATTGGCGACCACGAGCAAATGCCCGGCCAGGTTGCCGCTGTCCACCGATGACACATAGGCCGGTGCCAGCGGGCGTAGGTCCTGGGTGTCGTACCAGTTGAAGAAGTGGCCCCGGTGGCGCTGCAGTTGCTGCATGACTGCCAGGGTCGCCTGTAAGCGGGCGAGGCTGCGCTGGGTGCCGGCCCAGCCGAAGTCGCGTGCCGCGACGGCGCATAGCAGGTACAGGCCCATATTGGTTGGCGAGGTGCGGTGAGCGATAACCGCTTTGGGGTCTTCCTGGAAGTTATCCGGCGGCAGTTGATTGTCTGCTGTGCTGACGAACGTTTCGAAGAAGCGCCAGGTGCGCCGAGCAATATGGCGCAGTTCGCGGGTTTGCGCAGGGTCGATGAGCAGGCGTTTGGCCACGCGCGGCGAGCGACTGACCAGCAGGGCGATTGCGGGTGCGCTAAGCCAGAGCAGGGCGAAGGGCAGCACCAACGGCCAGATGGTGGGTGACCAGAACAGTGCAGCGGCGACCAGCAGCAGGCCGAGCAGTGTGCCGCCGGCCATGCCAGCGTAGAAGCCAAGCAGCTTCAGGCGCGGCCGGATTGCCGCTTGCGCAGCAGTGGTCCATTCCAACAGGTGGCGATGGCTGATCAGCAGGCGGAACAGGGTGCGGATGATGGCATCCAGCATGCGCCAGCTCTGGTCAGCGAGAAAGGCCAGGTTCAGCCCACTCTGTAGCAGGGCCAGCAGCAGATCGTCGCGTAACTTGCCCAGGTGGCTGCTCCAGAGAATCCCGGCGCGTGCTGGCAGCAAGCCAAAACACAGCGGTAGCAGCGCAGGGATCAAGAGGCTGGCAACCAGTATCAAGCTGGCAGTCAGTGCGGCGGGCAGCGGCAGCAGCCAGCTCAGGCCCAGTGCGGCCAGGGTGGCGGGGGCCAGCAGGGAGCGGCGCAGGTTATCCAGCATCTTCCAGCGGCCGATGCTCGGTAACGCCTGCTTGCCGCGTATTGGCCCGAAAATCCACGGCAGTAGCTGCCAATCGCCACGCGTCCAGCGATGCTGGCGCTTGCTGGCGACGTCGTAGCGTGAGGGGAATTCCTCGACCACTTCGACATCCGAGGCCAGGCCAGCGCGGGCGAATACACCTTCGAACAGGTCATGGCTGAGCATGCTGTTGTCCGCGACGCGCCCGGCCAATGCGGCTTCGAAGGCATCGATGTCGTAGATGCCCTTGCCGGTAAAGGAGCCTTCGCCAAACAGGTCCTGGTACACGTCGGATACGGTAGCGGCATAAGGGTCCATGCCACCGGGGCTGGAGAATACCTTCTGGTACAACGAGCCCTCGCGCTGCAAGGGCAGCGACGGTGTGACCCGTGGTTGCAGAATCGCGTAGCCGCCGATCACCCGCTGCAGCTGCTGATCGAAGCGTGGTCGGTTCAGTGGGTGGGCCATCTTGCCAATCAGGCGCAGGGCCGCATCACGCGGCAGGCGGGTGTCGGCATCCAGGGTAATCACATAGCGCACATCGCCAGGGATGCGCTGGCTCAGCCCTGGGACTGGGACAAAGCTGGTGTCTTCGGCACCGCGCAGCAGGCGGTTGAGTTCATGCAGCTTGCCGCGTTTACGCTCCCAGCCCATCCAGACGTTCTCGCTGGGGTTGAACTGGCGGCGACGGTGCAGCAACAGGAAACGGCTGCCGGCTATGCCTGGGCCATAACGCAGGTTGAGTTCGCCGATGGCAGCGCTGGCTACCTGCAGCAAGGCGTCGTCTTCGGGGCAATGTTCCTGCGTGGCATCCAGGCCGTCGGTGAGCAGGGCGAAACTCAGGTCGCCGCTGTGTCCGGACAGATGGTGCACTTCCAGGCGTTCAATCTGCTCCAGCAGGTCTGCCTCGCTCCCCAGCAGGGTTGGAACCGCAATCAAGGTGCGCAGGTTGCTGGGCACGCCGTCAATCAGCTCCAGCCCCGGCAGGCCCATGGCGCCGAAGTTGGCGCTGACGGCGCGGTTGATCAGCGCAGTGGCCACTTCGCTGGCCGGCAGAAAGCCCAACACGCCAAGCGCCAGCAACCAGCCAGCCGTTACGCCCTGACTGGCCAGGCAGTACAGCACCACGCCGAGCAGCAGGCTGGCCAGGCCAACAATCGCGCCGACATAGCCAGGCATGCCGAGGTGCAGATGCCCCCGGTTGATGCGCAAGCGCAGCGTTGGGCGAAAACCGATGCGCTGTTCCAGCGCCAGGCGACCTTCAGCGATCAGGTGGTAGCCGGGGTCACTGAGGCGTGGGTCGTGTTTATCGGCGTGGCTGGTATGCGCCTGTTGCGCCGCCAGCAAGGCCTGTTCGGCAACGTCCAGCTCGGTGCAGGTGCTGCCACGGGCCAGCTGCTCGATGGCGCTGCGGTATTGGTTGCGGTTGGCAAAATCCATCGCGGCAAAGTCACTGCCGGTGGCCAGGCGTGCATCCACCAGGCTGACGTTCTCGAACAGCAGCGCCCAGTCGATGGCGGAGATCAGGCGCATGCTGGTGATGATATTGCGCACCGTGAGGTTGGAGGCGCCCTGACGTTGCAGCGCGTGCTGCACCACCTCATCGATGCTGCTACCTTGGGCGTGCAGGCGTTCTTCCAGCCAGCCCAGGGCGGGTGTGGTGAGGGGGTCATGGTCGCGCAGGCGCTTGGCCAGCTGCGCGGCAAAGGATTCACCCAGCGGCGCTCGGGTACGCTCACTGAGTTCCTTGTCGGCGAGTGTGTGCGTTGCACCTTGGCTGAGCAGGCGACTGGCCAGGGCATCCGCATCGTCCCGTGCGCGACGCCCGGCACTAATCTGGTCGGCCAGGCGTCGCAGGTTTTCGATCAGCACGATGCGCAGGGTGATCGCCACCGCCCACAGCTCACCAATAGTCAGCGGCTGTACCTGCTGATAGGCGACGAGGTAGCGCTGCAGAATGTCTGGGTCAAAGTGGCTGTCGGTGTGGGCGATAAAGGCCCAGGCCAGGCCCAGCACCCGCGGATAGCCGGCAAAGGGGCCCGTGGCCAGTTTCGGCAGTTGGCGGTAATACCCGGGCGGCAGGTCATCGCGGATTTCGCGGATCTGTTCTTCGACCAGGTGGTAGTTGTCCAGCAGCCATTCCGCCGCCGGCACCACGCCACGGCCGTTGGCCAGCTCGGCTGCGCTGGCGCGGTAGGCGGCCAGTAGCACTTTGGCGTTGTCATTCAGACGTCGGTGCAGTGACAGCACCCGCGGCGGCTTAGCGCTGACCGTTTGCGCGGCGGCCAGGGTGCAGGCGTGCTGTTCGAGGCGTTCGATGCCGAACAGCTCCTCGCGAACCGGGGCGTGATCCCGCCATGGCGAAGGTGCAGCGGCATGGCTGAATAGAGCAGTGAAGACTGAGATCATAGGGCGCGGTTCCAGCCATCATTGGCATGCGCGACGGGTGTTGAGGTACGCAACCCGTCTGGGAGACCGCGACAGCGGACCTACGAAGTCACGATTACTGTGCCCCCTGTTGCTTCGTCGTGCTGGTTTTGCCTATTGGCCGCTATGGCTGGTGTGGCCGGCCAACACTCAAGACCCGGGTACCGCGATGGTCGGGATGAGCCTGCACCATCGGGAAGAATGCTGTCGCAGCATTGTCGTCACCCTACAGCGCGTCGCCTGTTCGCCTCTGTTCGTTAGCGGACATAGCCGCAAATGGTTAAACAGAGAACCAGTCTACGATCTAGCGAGCTAGAGCCATGCAAGGCGCTACGCCAGTAACAGCCAGCGGCTGGTCAAAACAGGCGAGGAGCGGACTGGGCTCGCACGCGAGTGTACGAGTTGTACATGAGCATTACTCGTTTCACTCGCCCTTCGGGCCGCGCTGAAGCGCGTTAGCCGCAAGCGGCTTGCTGAGCCTGTTTTTAACGCCGCAGGGCCGACGCGCAGCAGATCGTTGGCAGGTTCTTAGCGCAGCTGCGCTTCGGCCAGCGTCAGACTGCGCGGAATACGCGTGGCATCCCAGTGCTGGCTGGCCCAGCGCAACAGCTCTGTAGGTTGGCCATAGCTGGCGCCGTCCGGCAATGTTTGACCGAGGGCGCGCAGGGCGCGGATTAGCAGCGGGGTGGCCTGATCGGCCGGCAGCGGGGGGGAGCGGTAGGATTTCCCCAGTTTGTGGCCATCGGGCTGGGTGATCAGCGGCACATGCAGGTAGCGCGGTTGCGAGAAGCCCAGCAGCTCCTGCAGGTACAGCTGGCGCGGGGTGGAGTCGAGCAGGTCGGCGCCCCGGACGATATCGGTTACGCCTTGCCAGGCGTCATCCAGCACCACAGCTAGCTGGTAGGCAAACAGACCATCGCGGCGCCGAATCACAAAATCGCCGACCTCGCGGCCCAGTTGCTGACGGTAATCGCCCTGCACCCGATCAATAAAGTGATAGGTCAGTTCCGGTACGCGCAGACGAATCGCCGCATCCGCAAAGCCGTGGCCAGCATTGCGGCAAGTACCGGGGTAGATGCCGTTGCTGCCTTCCAGTTGTTTGCGTGAACAGGTGCAGGCGTAGGCCAGGCCCTGGCTGAGCAGGCGATCGACCAGGGCTGCGTATTCGCTGTGGCGTTCACTCTGGCGTACAAGCTCGCCATCCCACTCGAAGCCGTAGCTTGCCAGCGCTTTCAAGATCGCCGCTTGGGCACCGGCCACTTCACGGGGCGGGTCGAGGTCTTCCATGCGCAGCAGCCAGCGGCCGTTTACCGCGCGCGCGTCGAGGTAGGACGCCAGGGCAGCGACCAGAGAGCCAAAGTGCAGATAACCGCTGGGGGTGGGGGCGAAACGCCCGATGTAGGCAGGTGTGTTCATGCGCAGGTGTCACAGAAGGGCAGAAACAACAGAGGGTGCCGAAGCACCCTCTGGGTCAGATCAGGAACCGACCTGTTTTTCTTTGATTTCCGCCAGCGTCTTGCAGTCAATGCACAGGGTGGCGGTTGGGCGGGCTTCGAGTCGGCGGATGCCGATTTCTACGCCGCAGGAATCGCACCAGCCGTAGTCGTTGTCTTCAATCAATTGCAGGGTTTCGTCGATCTTCTTGATCAGCTTGCGCTCGCGATCGCGGGCGCGCAGTTCCAGGCTGAATTCTTCTTCCTGGCTGGCGCGATCCGCTGGATCGGGGAAGTTGGCTGCTTCGTCCTGCATGTGGTGCACAGTACGATCAACTTCCTGCATCAATTCCAGCTTCCACTTATTGAGGATGCCGGTGAAGTGGGCGCGCATTGGGTCGCCCATATATTCTTCGCCTTTAGTTTCTTTATAAGGCTCAAAACCACGAGTCAGTTGGCTGCTTTTTGCTTTTGCTTTGGTGGGCATGGATGACCGCCTCTCACTCTTCTGATCCACTGCGCAGGACGGTGTCCCTTGCCGATTCTACGTCGAGTAGAACTGGCCCTGCGGCTGCAAGCGGGCGAACTTACCAGAACAACTCAGCCTGCGCTACTCCCGGTTGTCGAAGCCGTGTCGGGTATGCTTTAGAATCCGCGTCTTATTTCAGATCAAGGCAGCCCAATGGCCCAGTCCTACAGTGCGCGCAGCCGCGCCATAGAACCTTTCCACGTGATGGCGCTGCTGGCTCGGGCCAATCAGCTGCAGGCTGAAGGCCATGATGTGATTCACCTGGAAATCGGCGAGCCGGACTTCACCACGGCCGCGCCGATTGTCGCCGCCGGCCAGGCGGCACTGGCCGATGGACACACCCGTTACACCGCCGCGCGCGGCCTGCCAGCGCTGCGTGAGGCGATTTCCGGCTTCTACGCCGAGCGTTATCGCCTAAGCATCGACCCCGAGCGCATTCTGATCACGCCGGGCGGCTCTGGCGCCTTGCTGCTGGCCACCAGCCTGCTGGTCGACCCTGGGAAGCACTGGCTGCTGGCCGACCCGGGCTACCCCTGCAATCGGCATTTTTTACGTTTGGTCGAAGGCGCCGCGCAGCTGGTGCCGGTGGGCCCGGAGGTGCGTTATCAGCTGACGCCCGCGCTAGTGGAGCGGTATTGGGATAAGGACAGTGTCGGCGCGTTGGTAGCGTCGCCGGCCAACCCCACCGGCACCTTGCTCAGCCGTGATGAGCTGGGTGGGTTGTCCCAAGCGCTGAAAGCCCGTGGCGGGCATTTGGTGGTGGATGAGATCTATCACGGCCTAACCTACGGCGTGGATGCGGCCAGTGTGCTGGAAGTGGACGACGAAGCCTTTGTACTCAATAGCTTCTCCAAGTACTTCGGCATGACCGGCTGGCGCCTTGGCTGGTTGGTCGCACCGCCGGCCGCCGTGCCGGAGTTGGAGAAGTTGGCGCAAAATCTCTATATCAGCGCGCCGAGCATGGCCCAGCACGCCGCATTGGCGTGCTTCCAGCCGCAGACTCTGGAAATACTCGAACAGCGTCGCCACGAATTTCAGCGCCGCCGCGATTTCCTCCTGCCGGCGCTGCGCGAGCTGGGCTTCAAGATCGCCGTGGAGCCAGAAGGGGCCTTCTATTTATATGCAGACATCAGCGCCTTTGGCGGTGATGCTTTTGCTTTCTGCCAGCACTTCCTGGAAACCGAGCATGTGGCCTTTACTCCAGGGCTGGATTTTGGCCGCTACCTGGCCACTCAACATGTGCGGTTTGCCTACACCCAGGACTTACCGCGCCTGCAGCAGGCGGTGGACCGGATCAAGCGTGGCCTGAACAGTTGGAAGCCCCATGCAGTTTGATCCGCCGCTGGAAGAGGGGCGTTTGCTGCGCCGCTACAAGCGCTTTTTGGCTGATATTGAAACGTCCAGCGGTGAGCTGCTGACCATCCACTGCGCCAATACCGGCTCGATGCTCAACTGCATGAGTGAAGGCGCGCGCATCTGGTTTAGCCGCAGCAACGACCCCAAGCGCAAGTTGCCGGGCACCTGGGAAATTGGCGAAACGCCGCACGGGCGCCTCGCCGTGATTAACACCGGGCGCGCCAATGCACTGGTGGAAGAAGCCCTGCGCGCCGGGTTAATTGCCGAGCTGAACGGCTTTACCAGCCTCAAGCGCGAAGTGCCGTATGGCCAGGAGCGCAGCCGTATCGACTTTCGGTTGGACTACCCAGAGGGGTCGGCGTTTGTCGAAGTGAAGAGCGTAACCCTGGGCTTCGCCGACACGCGTGTTGCCGCGTTTCCCGATGCACGCACCGAGCGCGGCAGCAAGCACCTGCGTGAACTGGCCGCGCTGGCGCGTGCGGGCATTCGCGCGGTGCAGCTGTATTGCGTCAACTTGACGGATATAGAAGCCGTGCGCCCAGCCGAGGAAATCGACCCGGCCTACGCCGCCGCCTTGCGTGAGGCGGTGAGCGCCGGTGTGGAAGTGCTGGCTTACGGCGCGGCTATTAGCTCGCAGGGTGTACAGCTGAGCAAGCGTTTGGACGTGCGTCTGTAGGAGGCGCTTTAGCCGCGAGCTTTTGCTGTTTCAGGCAATGCTTTTGGCGGGCACGGCCCCTGAGGCAAGGGCCGAGGTGTTAATGGCACGGGTCAGAAGCGGTAGTTGACGCCCAAGGTCAGAGTGCGGCCGGGTGCCGGCTGGCGACCCCAAGGGCTGGTGTCGATACCGCGGAAGTAATACTCGCGGTCGAACAGGTTGCTGACCCCGGCGGAAGTGGTCAGCAAGCTGCCGTCGTCGAGCTTGAACTCGCGCTCGATGGCGGTGTTCCACAGCCAGTAGGCGGGCAACTCGCCGACCGTCGCGGCGGCATCCTCGGTGTGGCTGTTGGCCGCGTCGGTGTAGGCGCTGCTGACGTAAAGGCCGTCGAGGTTGAAGGTCCAGTGTTCGGCGAAGCGGTAGCGGCCATCGACAGTGAGCTGATGTGCGGAAGCGAAGGGCACTTCGTTACCCTTGAATGAGCCGCTGCGTTGCTCGCTGTCGAGATAGGCGTAGCCGGCGTGCAGGTCGAGGGTCGGTAGGGCGGCCGGGGTCCAGAACACTTCGCTTTCGAGGCCCTGGTGGCGGGTGCTGCCGAGGTTCTCGAAGCGGTCATTGCGGCGGTTGTATTCGATCTGATCTTTGAAATCGATGCGGTATAGACCGATATCGACCCGCAGCCCGGCCCATGGCGTATAGCGCACGCCGCTCTCGTAGTTCCAGGCCAGCTCGGCGGCGACGTCGCCGTCCTTGACGATCGAGGTGATCTGCGGCACGCGCAGCGAGCGCTGGGCGTTGGCGTAGACGAACCACTGGTCTGTGAGCTGGTAGCCCGCGCTCAGGCCGGGTAGCCATTGCTCGGCGACGGTTTCGCGTTCGACCCCGCTGACGCCATCGGCATACGCCATACGCGCGTGTTCGTAACGCACGCCGGGGGTCAGGGTCAGGCGGCCGTCGAGTAGTTTCAATTCATTGCTCAGGTAGACGGCTTTGGCCTCGTCGTCGAAGGTCCAGTCGCGGATCACGCTTTGCGCGCCGGTGCTGAGATTCTCGCGGTTGACCTTGAAATCGACGTCTTCCTTGATCATGCGCGCGCCGAGTAACCAGGTCTGACTAAGGTTGTCGCCGTCGATGCTCATGCTCAGGCGTGGTTCGCTGCCCCAGACGCGGAAGTCGCGCGGCGCGTCCTGAAAGGTGGTCGGAGTGGCGTCCGGGGTAAAGGGCAGGCCCACGAGGAAATTGCGGTAGCTGTGATGGGCGAAGTTAGTCCAGCTGAACTCCACCGCATCGAACGGACCAATGGCACCTAGGTACTGGTTGTAGGTGGCCCATACGCGATCGGTATCGCCTTCGAAGCGATCGAGGTCGCGGCTCGACTGACGCGGATCGTCTTTGTAATCGGCGACGCTGAGGGCGCCGGCCAGGTCGAGGTCGGCGATATAGCGCTGCACGCCGAAGCTCAGGCTGCGGGTGTCATCGATCTCCCACTGGCCGCGCAGGCGATAGTTCTGCACGTCGCTGTCGGAGTGTTCGCGGCCGTATTCGCCGCTGACGGTGTTGAGGTCCAACTGCAGGCCGAAGTTATCGGTCAGATAGCCGCCGGTGCCGATGTAGCTGTCCCACAGGCTGCGCCCGCCAGGAGCGAATGTGGCTTTTTCCTGCAGGGTGGTCTCCCATTGATGCGGGATCGGCTTGCTGATCAGGTTGATCACCCCACCGACGTTGTTCGGCCCGTACTGCACCGCCGCGCCTCCACGCACGATATCGATGCGCTCGACGGTCGCCAGGGTCTGCGGGAACAGCGACAGGCTGGTCTGGCCATAAGGCGCGAGTGACAGCGGGATGCCGTCGGAGAGCACCTGAGCGCGGCCGCTGCGGCTCTCGTAGAGGCCGCGCACGGAAATCTGCGGCAGGGCACCGGTGCCAGTCTCGTCGAACACCTTGACCCCCGGCACACGCTGCAAGGCGTCGTCGAGGCCGCGCACGCTGGCTTTACTCAGCGCCTCGTTGTTGACCACGCTGCGGCTGCCGGCATAGGTGCGCACTTCTTTATCGCTGGCGCTACCCAGCACATCGCCCTTGATGACCATCGGAGCGAGGACTTTCTCTGGGCTGGCTTCTGCGGCGCTGGCTACGTGGCTGGTCGCCAGTGCCAGAAGGCTGAGTGGTAAGAAAAACAATCGTGCGGTAGGGGTCATAAGCGCTTAATCAAAGATTGGAATTAGGTTTCAGCTCATGCTGGGCGTCTTTAGGCGTGTGCGACCGCTCATCACCGCCACTCAGCAGGTGCGCTCATATCAGGGGCATGACGCGACCGGCAACGCACTCAGTTCGCAGGCTTGTATGAGTGAGGGCTGACGCGTGTTTGTTAACGCCGCTACCAGCAAACGATAATACTTATCGTTTGCTGGTGTAAATTGTTTTATGTCTCTGCCGCCTAATCAATGGGCTGGCAGCAATAGGGCGGACATCTACGCAGGTCATTGATCAGGCGGCTCGTGTGCTGGTCGCGCGTTGAGATGCTGGCGGGAATATTTCGCTGATCAGCGTGTTAGGCGGGCATGCTGTGTTCGTGGCCACTGTCTCCGCAGGCCTTGTTTAGGGATGATGACGGTTAAGGCGCTCGATCCGTGGCTCGTGCCTGGCGCTGGCAGGTGATTGGTTGAGCATAGGTGGTGGGCGGTGCGGATCAGGTGATCGTTCTGCATCAGCCCATTGGCGGCCAGTAAAGCGGGGAGCTCAGGTCGGGCTGGTTTGTGATCAACAATAATGTTTTTGAGCGATGCATTATTCGAGCGGATTGACCGCGCCTAGACTGCCGCTCATCCGCACAGGAGTAATGCCGTGGCCTATAACAACGACAATGCCCAGGCTTTCCGCGCACGTTACCGGGCTGCCATCCATCCGCTGTACAACCCATGGCTGCATGCCGCCTTTGTGCTGGCTTACGGCCTAACGTGTGTGAGCCTGCTGTGGAGCACCCTGGAGGCGGTGGCTTTCTGGCAGTGGCTGCTGGTACCGCTGAGCCTGGTGTTCTTTAGCTGGGGTGAGTACCAGGTGCATAAGCGTCTAGGGCACAACAAAACGCGCTTCGGTCAGCTGTTCTACAAGCGTCACACCGGTGATCACCACAGCTTTTTCGTCGAAGGCCAGATGCGCTACGAGACGCCGCGTGATTGGCGGGTGATCCTTTTTCCCGCCTGGCTGATCGTGCTCTACAGCTTGCCGCTGCTGGGTGTCTGGTGGTTGCTGGCGCATATCGACGGCAACCTAGCGGCGCTGTTCGCCGGTAGCATGCTGCTGGGGTATATGAGCTACGAGGTGGTGCATGCCTGCGAGCACTTGCCGGCTGAGCACCCCGTTGCGCGGCTGCCGGGGATTCGCCAGATGCGCCGCCTGCATGCGTTGCATCATCGGCGTGAACTGATGCATGCGCGCAATTTCGGAATCGTCCATCCATTGATGGACTGGCTGTATGGCACCTTGCACTGGGAGTCGGAGGCAATCCACCAGCAGAATTGTCAGCAGCACCGCATTCGGCTTACCCGCCCGGCGGACGAGGTACTGAGCTATGCCGCTGCGCCAGTGCACTGGCCCGAGTGGCATCCTTCGTCGTTACGCATCTATGGACGCGAGGGCGCGTTGCTCGCTGGCGAAGTATTCGAGGAGGACATCCATGCCGGTGGCCGCGCCGGCCATCTGCGTTGGGACGTGCTCGACTATCAGCCGGCCCGCCGCTGGCAGGCCAGCGCCCGAGGCGAGCACGGCCTGGCGCTGTTGCTGACCTACGAGTGCATAGAAGTGGCGGGTGGTTGTGAGTTTGTCCGTACCCTGGAATACGGCTTCGACGGTGTGCTGATGCGCCTGGCCAACCGCTTGTTGCTGAGCCGGCGCATTGAGCGCGAATCCTTGGCCTCGATGCAGGCGCTGCGCGCGGTGCTTGAGGGCAGCCAGGCTGCGAAATAGGACTCAGGGAGTGGGCGTCTGCTCCTGGCGTTCACGCACCCAGAACACCGTGGCCCCTGCCACCGCTGCCGGCATCATCAGTATATTCAGCCCCGGCACCAGCAAGGCTGCATAGGTGATGCCGCCAAAGCCCAGGCTCTGCCAGCGTTTCTCACGCAGCCAGGCGAGCATGTCTGGCCAGCTCATCTTGTTGTTGTCTGCGGGGTAATCGATGTATTGGATTGCCATCATCCACACGCCGAACAGCAGCCACAGCGGTGCGGCGATGAGGTTGAGCACTGGTATAAAAGTGAGGATCAGCAGGGCAATGGCGCGTGGCAGAAAGTAGCCCAGTTTGCGCATCTCGCGGCCCAGGGTGCGCGGCACCATCGCGGCCAGTTCGGCCCAGCTAAACGGCGGGGATTGATCCTGGCCACGCACCACCACTTCGACCTTCTCCGCGAGAAAACCGTTAAACGGTGCGGCGATGATATTGGCCAGCAAGGTGAAGGTGAAAAACACCATCAGCAGCACCAACACCACAAACAGCGGCCACAGCACATATTCAAGAAAGCTCAGCCAACTCGGTAGGCTGGGCATAAAGGTATCGACCCAGCCGCCAAATTGCTGCACCGCCACGCCGATCAGCGCGGTAAACAGCAGCAGGTTGATGCTCAGGGGCAACAGCACGAACAGTCGCAAGCCAGGGCTCAGAACCAGTTTCAGGCCTTCGCTCAGGTATTGCGGGCCAGTGAGTACGGGGGCAGACATGGGAGGGTTTCCATGAGAGTGAAGTCGCGCCGACCTTACCGGCTTTGCGGGTCAGGGGAAAGCGCATGCAATGTGCGCTCACGATTGCCTGGCTCGCCATAGCGCGCGTCTATGCCCCGCATTGGTAAAGCATATTTCCGCCTAGTCGTGGGCGGGCATAGGCTGCCCGTCATCCCTTTATGGGGCTTCCAAGCGTATGGCCTTCCCCAGGTGTTTCTGGAAGTCCCAGTTTATTGCTGCCGGCGTTGCCGGAGGAGTTGCTGATGTCTGCTGATCGTCATGCTCGCGTGATTATTCTGGGTTCAGGCCCTGCTGGTTATAGCGCGGCGGTCTATGCCGCACGGGCCAATCTCAAGCCGTTGCTGATTACCGGACTGCAGGCCGGCGGCCAACTGACCACCACCACCGAGGTGGATAACTGGCCCGGCGATGTGCATGGCCTGACGGGGCCGGCATTGATGCAGCGCATGCAGGAGCATGCCGAGCGTTTCGAGACGGAAATCGTCTATGACCATATCAATGCCGTCGACCTCGCCGGCAAGCCGTTCACCCTGGTCGGCGACAGCGGCACCTACAGCTGCGATGCCTTGATCATCGCCACTGGCGCCAGTGCCCGCTATCTGGGCCTGCCCAGTGAAGAGGCTTTTATGGGCAAGGGCGTATCGGCCTGCGCCACCTGTGATGGGTTTTTCTACCGCAACCGTGACGTCGCGGTGGTCGGTGGTGGCAACACCGCCGTGGAAGAGGCGCTGTACCTGGCCAATATCGCCAGCAAGGTGACCTTGGTGCACCGCCGCGAAACCTTCCGCGCCGAAAAGATTTTGCAGGACAAGCTGCAGGCGCGGGTGGCCGAAGGCAAGATCGTGCTCAAGCTCAATGCCGAGGTAGACGAGGTGCTCGGCAACAACATGGGCGTGACCGGTGTACGCGTGAAGAACAGCGATGGCCGCTTTGACGAGCTGAGTGTTGACGGCCTGTTCGTCGCCATCGGCCATACGCCGAACACCTCGTTGTTTGAAGGCCAACTGGCGCTCAAGGACGGCTATCTGGTGGTTAATGGCGGCCGTGAAGGCAAAGCCACCGCCACCAACATCCCGGGTGTGTTTGCTGCAGGCGATGTGGCGGACCATGTCTACCGTCAGGCGATCACCTCGGCCGGTGCCGGCTGCATGGCGGCGCTGGATGTGGAACGTTATCTGGACGGCCAGTAAGCGGCTGCTTACCAACGACTGCGCGCGGCCAGGCGGCGTTAAAAATGCCTGGCCTTCGCTCGCTACCTCTTATTGAGAATGAATAAAGCCTCGATTGAATCGAGGCTTTTTGCTGTTTACGCGGCGCTCAGACCCAGGTGTTCAGCTTGAGGTCCCTTGAACTCAAACGCAGGAACTGGTCACTGGCTTTGACCAGCAACGCGTGTTCATCGACGGTCAGTTCGCGGCTTTTCCGGCCCTGTGATTCGCTGCGGTAGAGGGTTTGCCCGCGTTCTTCGCGCAGGCGCTGGTAGCGCTGGCTGCGCGCCTCGACCTTGAGGGTCAGCAGGTCGACGTAAGCCACCTGCATCAGTTCGCTTTGTCCGGTTTCCAGGGCGCAGCGCTGCAGGAGTGGGGTGTGGGTAAAGGGCGATTCGGAGAGCATGACCTGCCGGCAGGCGCTGAGATCAGGGCGCGGCTCGCCGTTGTGGAACCAATGGCCACGGATGTCGCGTTTCAGGTTGAGGCTGCGTTGACCGTGGTTGTCGACCTTTAGCCACAGGCGGCGAAAGCGCCAGAGTGGATCGCAGTTGAGCACGTAGGTCGCGGCGATGCTGTTGCCGCGCAGGCTCTGCATCAAGTGGCTGGTGGCGTTGATGCCGTGTTCATCAATATTCAGGCGCAGATTTTCCACACCGGGGTTGTGCCATGGTTTCCATACCAGGGACTGCTGCATCTAGCGACTCCAAGCCATGTCAGGTTGGAGAAACCAGGGAAGAACAGCAATGACGCTGCTCGGAGCACTTTCCCTAGTGTTCTCGTTCGAGTAATGGCGCGCAGCATAGGGGGATTAAAGTGCGATGTCTGTCAGCCTTTACCGACAGCTGTGCAAGTTTATGCGCATTCTTGTGCGGTTTACAGGCTGTTGCGTTGCAGCGACGGCTGCTCGAAACGCACGCCAGCCAGGCCGGTGTCCATCAGCGCGCGGATATTGCCATGGTCGCTGCCGCTTGGGGTGGCCAGTACGCTGCGGTAGTGCTCGCCAAAGCACTGCAGGGTTTCTTCCAGGCTGAGGCCTTCAAGGAGCGCCAGGCCGAGGGTCTTGCACGAGCCTTCGTTCTGGCCAGCAGCGTTTTCGACTGCACCGTTGTGGAAGGCGCTGGGTTGGTACTGGTAGTGCTCAGCAATAAACGCAAGTGTCTGCGCGAAGGTGAAGTGTTCGCTGCGCAGTTGGGCGCGAAAGTCGTTCAGGGCGCTCATGCCTCTTTTCCTTTATTAAACGCGGCCTGTTGTTCGGCGCTGGCTTCTTTCTGGTATTGGCTCTTCCACTCGGCATAGGGCATGCCGTAAATCTCTTCACGTGCCTGATCCATGGTGAGGTCGACGCCCGTTTCATCGGCTGCAGCCTTGAACCACTTGGACAGGCAGTTGCGGCAGAAGCCGCTGAGGTTCATCAGGTCGATATTCTGTACATCCGGTCGCGAGCGCAGGTGTTGCACCAGGTGGCGAAAAGCGGCGGCTTCAAGTTCGAGGCGTTGTTGATCGGTCATGACGATGCTCTCTGTAAGCAGGCAAGGGAGGCGTGGCGGCGATGATAGAAGGATGCTTGCCGGGCGGCAACGGCCCCGGCGCAGGGCGCGCCGGGAACTATGCGAATCGATGGTTAGCGCAGGGTTAGCGGTGGCCGGCGAGGGTGATCGACACCGACTCGGCAAAACGTAGGGCGTGCAGCTTGTCGACTTCCACTTCGGCGTAACGCACCGCGTCATTAACCATGACCAGGTCAAGAATCTCCTGGGTCATGCGCTCCAGCAGGGCGAAGCGATTTTCTTCGACATGGCGAATCACCGCCTTGGTGATGGTGCGGTAATTCAATGCGTGGTCGATATCGTTATCACGCACCGCATCGGCGACGGGGTAGAGGATGGTCAGGTTGATCAACACATCCTGCTTATTGTTGATCTCCTCTTCCTTGATACCGATGTAGGTGCGCAGGCGCAGGTCTTTGACGCGGATGCGCGCCATTCCAGGTTCCAGTCGCGGCATTACTTGCTCCGTCCGATCAGTTGCAGGAATTCATGGCGAGTGTTGCAGGATTCGCGGAAGGCTCCCAGCATCACTGAGGAGGTCATCACCGAGTTCTGCTTCTCCACGCCGCGCATCATCATGCACATGTGTTTGGCTTCGATTACCACGGCTACGCCGGCAGCATTGGTGACTTGCTGAATCGCGTCGGCGATCTGCTTGGTCAGGTTTTCCTGGATCTGCAGGCGGCGCGCGAACATGTCGACGATGCGTGCCACCTTAGACAAGCCCAGCACCTTGCCGGTCGGAATGTAGGCCACGTGGGCCTTACCGATAAAGGGCAGCATGTGGTGTTCGCACAGCGAATACAGCTCGATATCGCGGACGATCACCATCTCGTCGTTATCCGACTCAAACAGCGCGCCGTTGACCACTTCTTCCAGGCTCTTGTGGTAGCCATTGCACAGGTACTGCATGGCTTTGGCGGCACGTTTTGGCGTGTCCAGCAGGCCTTCGCGTTCTGGGTTTTCACCGACGCCGAGGATGATTTCGCGGTAGTGATCGTTCATTTCTGGGTTCATTGCAAAGGTCCTCGCGACCAGGCTCATTTGAGGTGGCGGCCGCCGTTGACAGTCAGTGTGGTGCCGGTGACGTAAGGGTTATCCAGCAGGTAACGCAAACTCTGGTAAATCACCAGTGGCCCGGGCTCGATACCCAATGCCGATTTTTTTAAGGTTTTGCTGCGGTAGTCGGCGTCATCGTCTGCGTTGAACATGATCAGCGCAGGGGCAATGCCGTTGACCTTGATCTGTGGGGCGAAACGGGCGGCAAATGATAGGGTCAAGCTGTCCAGCCCGGCTTTGCTCGCGCAATAGGCAGGGCGCTTAGCGCTGCCTTTACGGGCCACGTCATCGCTGATGTGGATGATGTCAGCGGGCGTTGAGTTTTCAAGCAACGCCTGGCAATTCAGGTTGATCAGGTACGGCGCGAGCATGTGCACGTTGAACTGTTGGGTAAATACAGCTGCTTCCTCGCCCGGTGTTTCCTCCAGCCAGTCAGAGGCGTTGTGGACAATGGCGCGCAGGCTGTCGGTGTGCTGTTTGAGCCGCTCGATAAACGCCAGGATGCCCGCTTCGCTGGCAAAGTCGGCTGGCAGCGCCAGGGCTCCCCGCTGCTTGAGCCGCTCGATACCTTCGCGCTCACTGCGATAGGTGACAATCAACGAGTGGCCGTCATCGAGCAGGCGTTCGGCGCAGTACAAACCAATGCGCTGGCTGGCTCCGGTAATCAGAATGGGGGCGGCGCTGACGCTCATGGTCGACTCGCAAAATAATTAGGGTGGGTTCAGCGACGCTGCGCCGGGATACCTGACCAGTACGACACGGCCTCGACTGAACCGGAATCAAAGTTATACCAGCATGGCTCTTTGTACAACCATGCGTGCAGTGGGTGTACTCGGCCGATTTAGGGTTATTCGCCTATTTCATTGAGCTGTATCGCTATTTTTTGCAAATACAGGCTGAAATAAATTGTCCTTATCGTGTACAAGATAGGTTTTCTTGTACAGGTATGGCGTCATGAAGCCTTGGCAGTTAAGCATTGCGGTGTTGCGCGGGCGAGTCAGTCACGTCGAGATCATGGCGCTGCGCTGTTGTGGTTACAGCGTGCGGATTGTTTTCCGCGCGGGCAGTGTGCAGGTCCTGGACTATGCGCCAGGGCAGCCGCTCTGGCCTGGGCTGGCGTTGCTTAAAACACGCCTGCGCCGCTGCGGCGTGCGCCAGGCGCGGTTACTACAGCCGGAAAGCCATGATGAGATTATTGGCAGGCCAAAGCTGCTTGAGGCCGATCCTGGGTTGTGGCTAGCGCTGAGGTGACTGGCTCAGCGCGGGTCTTTGCTGTTGCACTGATTGTCTGTGCAGCGCTGGCCCGCATCCGGGTGAGGCAGCCACGTGAGATGCGGGCGTAACCGGCAGAACAGTCGATAGCCCAGCTCCAGCACCGGTCGCAGCGCTGGCCAAGTCAGCGGTGCTGCCCAGCGATCAAGGCCCGCAGCGCGCCAACTCCAGAGTGTCGCATCCAGGCCGGTGACCCATTTGCCGTCGGCAAAATGCGCGTGCAGGCGGTTTTGCAGTGTTTCCTTGGAGTAGCCGGTGGCTTCAGCCTGGAAGTCCTCTCGGCTGATATCAACCAGGCTCAGGCGTTCTGTGCTGGCGCGCTTGCGCAGCAGTTGGATCTCGCGCGCGCACAGCGGGCAATCACCGTCGTAGTAAAGGGTCAGCGGCCAGTGCGGTTGCATATTCATACTCTCAGTCTTTGTATAGGTTTTGTACAAAGTATGCGCTAAAGAGCTGAGTTACAATGCGCGCAATATTTTTCTGTGATAGCTGCCCATGTCCGATCTCGTTGGTGCTTCGTCCCTGGTTTCGAGTGCCCTCAAGCAGGAAGAGTTGTTTCCTATTCGTGAGGTGGCGCGCCTGACCGGTGTTAACCCGGTTACCCTGCGGGCTTGGGAGCGGCGCTACGGGCTGATTCAGCCAACCCGCACCGACAGTGGTCATCGCCTGTATTCTCAGGCCGATATTGAGGCGGTGCGCAGCATCTTGGCGTGGATCGAGCGCGGCGTGGCGGTGAGCAAGGTCGGTAAGATTCTCGCTAAAAGCAGCTCGATCAAATCGGCCAGTTCGCCTATCTATGAAGAGATTAGCGCCAGCGAGTGGGGCGAGTGGCAAGCTCAGCTGCGCCGTGCCATCAGCGCCTTCGATGAGGTGCGCCTGGATCGCCTGTATGGGCAGATTTTCTCCAGTTATCCGCTGCCGGTGGTGTTTCAGGACATCCTGATGCCGCTGTGGCAAGAGCTGCTGCTGCGTCAGGACGAGTACGGCCAGACCAGTGAGTGGTTGTTCCTCGACACCTTTCTACGTGCCCGTACGCTGCAGCGCCTGCAGGTGTTGCGTACTCAGGTCGAAGAGCGCGTGCTGCTGGCGGCCTTGTCGGGTCATTGCCGTGAGCTGGAGTTGCTGGTGGCCGGGTTGCTGCTCAGCAGTGCCGACACCGCCGTCAGTGTGCTGGGGCTGGGTCAGCCACTTGAAGAGCTGACCCTGATCTGTGAAAAAATGCAGCCCCAGGCGCTCGTAGTGTTCTCCAATCAACCGCCCAGTGATGATTTGCCGAAGGTGCTCACGCGCCTGGCTTTGGCCTTGAATTGCCCGCTGGTGATGGCCGGCGACGGTGCCGATCTGGCCGAGGAAAGCCTCAGCGGTTCGCCGATTGCTTGCCTGGGCAACGAAGGGCGCTTGATGCAGCGCCGCTTGCAGCAGTTTCTTGCCGGGCACCTGGATACCTAGTTCCGCTGCGTAATGCCCTCTGAATGGCCCTGCTGCGTTCGCGCAGCGGGGTTTTTCTGTGCCTTTGGTTCCTGCTCGTTTTCGATTGCTTGTACAGTCTGTACAAGAAATAGCTTGCCGCCTGCGAGTTTAGGCTGTACAAAAGCTATACATTGTTAGTTTGTGTATAGCTTGTATCCACTTGTACAGCTTGAGGACTCAGCAACATGACCCAATACCGCGCACCCCTTCGAGATATGCGTTTCGTTTTTGACGAGGTGCTCGACGCTTATGCCACCTTGCAGTCGCTGCCTAGTCAGCGCGAGTTCGGAGACGACCTCGGTGGCGCCATTTTAGAAGAAGCCGCCAAGCTGGCGGAGAACGTACTGGCACCGCTCAACGGGCCAGGCGACAAACAGGGTTGCCACTACGACCCGGAAACCAAGTCGGTGAAAGCCCCTGACGGTTTTCGCCAGGCATATAAGCAGTTTGCTGAAGGTGGCTGGACCGCTTTGGCCTGTACCCCCGAGTTTGGCGGCCAAGGCCTGCCAAGCGTGTTGAACATGATGGTTGAGGAGATGGTCTGCTCGGCCAACTTATCCCTCGGTATGTACCCGGGCCTGACTCACGGCGCCATTAATGCACTCACCGCGCATGGTGCTCGCGAGCTGCAGGAGCGTTATCTGCCGAAACTGATCAGTGGCGAATGGACGGGCACCATGTGCCTGACCGAACCACAGTGCGGCACCGACCTCAGCCTGATCCGCACTCGCGCAGTACCGCAGGCCGATGGTAGCTACGCCATTACAGGGACCAAGATTTGGATCACTGGCGGCGAGCACGACCTGGTCGACAATATTTTGCACCTGGTGCTGGCCAAGCTGCCGGACGCGCCAGATAGCGTTAAAGGCATTTCATTGTTCGTGGTGCCCAAGTTCCTTGAAGACGGCAGCCGCAACCCGGGGTTCTGTGGTGGTCTGGAACACAAAATGGGCATCAAGGGGTCTGCGACCTGTGTGATGAATTTTGAAGGTGCACAAGGCTGGCTGGTTGGCGAAGCCAACAAGGGCCTTAAGTGCATGTTCACCATGATGAACTCCGCGCGCCTGATGGTCGGTATGCAGGGGCTTGGTATTGCTGAGAGCGCCTATCAGGTAAGTCTGGGTTTTGCCAAAGAGCGCCTGCAGAGCCGTTCATTGTCTGGCCCGAAAGCGGCTGACAAGCCGGCTGACCCGATCATCGTGCATCCCGATGTACGGCGTAATTTGCTGCGCCAGAAGGTGATGATCGAAGGTTGCCGTGCACTGGCGTATTTCACCGGTCTGCATGAAGACGTAGCCCACGATCATGAAGACGCGGCGGTGCGTGAGCAGGCTGATGACCTGGTGCAGCTGCTGACACCGGTGGTGAAGTCTTTCCTCACCGAGGAGGGCTTCAACTCTGCCAATGCTGGGCTGCAAGTACTCGGTGGTTCCGGTTACACCGAAGACTGGGGCATCGAGCAACTGGTACGTGATGCCCGGATTACCCTCATTTATGAAGGCACCAACGGCATCCAGGCGCTGGATCTGGTCGGTCGCAAGTTGGGCTTGGGTGGTGGTCGCGCCGTGCGCAATTACTTTGCCCTGGTTGAAGGCTGGCTCAAGGCCAATGCCGATAGCGAACATGCGGCTGCAGTAGGCGCGGCACTCAAGCAACTGCAGCAGGCGACCCTGTGGATTGCCAGCGAAGGGATGAAAGACCCGAGCAAGCGGGCGCTGCTGCGACGCCTTACCTGCGATTTTTTGCGCTGACCAGCCTAGCCTGGATGTGGGCGCGGATGGCTGCAGTGGCCAAGGCCAAGCTGGCTGCGGGCAGCACTGAAACCCTGTTCTACGGCGCCAAGTTGAAGTCTGCGGACTTCTTTATGGCGCGCATCCTGACGGAAACCGACAGCCTATTGGCTGAGGTTAAGGCCGGCAAAGCCACGCTGATGGTGTTTAGTGAAGAGGAGTTTGCCGCCTAAAACGACTGCGCAATCCGATAGCCAGCGTGTACCGCCCTTTCGGCTATCGGATTTTTTTATCCCTGCTGCAGGATTTTCCTGCACTTAGACCCGCCATGTTTGCGGGTCTTTTTTTGTCTGGCGCTTATGTGCCCAACGCTTGATTGCTTAAACCGAGCTTGCGCCTAGCTGTTGTTCTTGCTGGATGTGTTGCCGGTAGATGAACTCACGCAGGTGCTCGTCGCTCTGTGGGTCCATCGCGTGCAGGTGGTAGGCCAGCAAGCCGTCATCAGTCTCACGTACGAAAACCCCGCTCACGGCAATTGGCGGAAGGTCGTTCACCGGCAAGAACAGATCAAACCGCTGAGGCGCTTTGCGTTGTGCGCGATATTCAATCAGTGCGCCATTCATCGACAGCTGGTGAATCCACAAGTCGCTGGGCTGTGCGCTGCGAGTGTGCAGTGGCAACGGCTCGGGGAGGGGGGAGCGCCACGCGCGGTTGATTTCACCTTCGTCGAAAATCTGCGGTGCGCTGAGTTGCAGTTCGGCGCTCGTCTGCCGTTCTGGTTGAGGTGCAGGTCAAAGGTCAGGAGCTGGTTGGCGATGTGCGCATGCAGGCTCACAGGCTCATTGACTGCGCAGTGCGCGAGCAACTCGCTGAGTTGCTGGCCAATATCTGCCTGCATACGCGGTTGTCGGCGTTGCTCAGAAGTCGCGGGCTGATTCAGCTGGCGGATAAACGCCAGTTCAGCTTGGGTTAGGAGTGCTTGTTCTTGCATGGTCGCGGTCTATATCAAATTGCAATAACGGTGTGACCGCGCCTGGTCGAATTAGTTACTGCCGGTCGTCGCCTGCAAACGGGCTAATTCTGCTTTCAAAATGAGCATTTCGGCTTCCAGCTCTTTGACCCGCTCCTGTGCTTGGACCTGCTCGGTGACGTTTTTTTGGATGCCGATGTAGTAGGTCAACTGGTCGGCATCGTTGACCACCGGGTGATCGACAGCTCGTTCCAGAACACGCTGCCGTCCTTGCGGTAGTTGCGAATGATCTGCCGGCACGGGCGGTGCGCCTTAACCGCTTCACGGATGGCATCCAGGCCCGACTGGTCGCGGTCGCCGGCCTGCAGGAAGCGGCAGTCCTGGTAGAGGATGTCGTCACTGGCATAGCCGGTGAGCTTTTCAAAGGCAGGGTTGGCATAGATCAGGATGTTGTCGTCACCTTCCTGTTCGGCAACCACGATGCCGTCGTTGGAGGCGTTGACCACCAGTTGTAGGAGTTTGGCGTTGATCATGAGGCAATTTCCCAGTCTATGTCCGCTGCATTCTAAAACATCCGGGCGGGCTGTCTACTTGCGGCATAATGCCCGTCTTATCGACTTGGTTCTGTATGTTTCGGAGTTATGCATGAAGATCGCCATTCTTTCTGGCTCGGTGTACGGCACCGCAGAGGAAGTTGCTCGCCACGCTGAGGGCCTGTTAAACGCCGCTGGTTTTGCGGCCTGGCACAACCCGCGCGCCACGCTGGCCGATGTTCAAGCCTTTGCGCCCGAGGCGTTTCTTGCGGTGACCTCGACCACCGGCATGGGCGAGCTGCCCGATAACTTACAGCCCTTGTACTACGCCATTCGTGATCATTTGCCGGCCTGGAGTGGTTTGCCGGGCGGGGTGATTGCCCTGGGCGACTCCAGTTATGGCGATACCTTCTGCGGTGGCGGTGAACTGGTGCGTGAGCTGTATGCCGAGCTGAGTATTCGTGAGGTGCAGCCGATGCTGCGCTTGGACAGCAGCGAAAGCGTGACGCCGGAAACCGACGCCGAGCCGTGGCTGGCTGACTTTATTGCGGCGCTGCAAGGCTGATGCACCCGCGCGCGCAAGCGTTGATCGAGGCGCTGCAGTTGCAGGCTCACCCGGAGGGCGGTTATTACCGCCGGCTGTTCGAGTCGTCGCAGCAGGCCGCCGATGGCCGCTTGTGCAGCAGTGCGATTGTTTTTCTATTGCCAGCAGGCGTGGTCAGCCGTTGGCATCGGGTGGATGCCGACGAGCTGTGGCACTACTACGAAGGCGCGCCGCTTGAGCTGCTGATTGCTGAGCAGCCGGATGCCATTCGCCGCGAACGCCTGGGCCCTGTGGCTGTCGAGCAATTGCCGCAACGCGCGGTGGTGGCGCACGCCTGGCAAAGTGCGCGCAGCCTGGGTGATTTCACCCTGGTCGGTTGCACAGTGGCGCCGGCGTTCGATTTCGCCGGGTTTCGTTTGCTCAGCGATGATGAGCAAGCGCAACGCGACTGGCCGTTGCTGCGCCAACTGCACCCCGAATGCGTTTGAAAGCCCACTGCTGACCTCTAAGGTCAGCATGCTGGCCGCCAGGGCGACTTATCTTTCCCGTTACGCTCGCTAGACTGCTTGGCACTTCTAACAAGAACTGCTGAGGAATCTGCCATGACCGTTGCCCACGCCCTGCCTGTTGTGAGCCTCAAGGATCAAGTCTCTGCCGCCGAGTGGCAGACCCGCGTCGACCTGGCCGCGTGTTACCGCTTGATTGCCCTGCATGGCTGGGATGACCTGATTTTCACCCACATATCGGCGAAGATTCCGGGCAGCGAAGAGTTCCTGATCAATCCCTTCGGCCTGATGTTCCACGAGGTCACTGCCTCCAGCTTGGTGAAGATTGATCTCGCCGGCAATAAGTTGATGGACAGCCCCTTTAGCATCAACCCGGCCGGTTACACCATCCACAGCGCGGTGCATGAAGTGCGCCACGATGTCACCTGTGTGGTGCATATCCACACGGCCGCAGGGATTGCCGTGTCAGCGCAAAAGCAGGGCTTACTGCCGTTGTCGCAGCAATCGCTGTTTGTATTGTCCAGCCTGGCCTATCACGGCTATGAAGGCGTGGCGCTGAATCACGATGAGAAAGCGCGCCTGCAGGCCGATTTGGGCGACAAGAACTTTATGATCTTGCCTAACCATGGGCTGCTCACAGCCTCCAATAGCATTGCCGATACCTTTCTGATGATGTTCACCCTGCAGCGCGCCTGCGAGATTCAAGTCATGGCGCAAAGTGGCGGCGCTGAACTGATCCATATTCCGCAGCAGATTCTTAATGGCGCCAAGGCCATGGTTGCGGGCGTGATGAAAAGCGCACAAGGCATGGGCGGTTCGCTGGCCTGGCCGGCGCTGCTGCGCAAGCTGGATCAGCAGATGCCAGGTTACGACGCATGAGTGCCTTGCCCGGTATCGCTTTAGCGGCATGGCGCGCCCAGGGCTTGGGCTTCAACTTCGAGGGGCATGCTATGCGCTACTGGGTGGCGGGTGATGAATACGCCGAACCGCTGCTGTTAATCCATGGTTTCCCCACTGCCAGTTGGGACTGGCATTACCTGTGGGCGCCATTGGCCGCGCGTTATCGGGTGATCGCCTGCGACATGCTCGGCTTTGGCGACTCGGCCAAGCCGCGCGGGCATGCCTACAGCCTGCTGCAGCAAGCTGACCTGCAGCAGGCGCTGCTTGAGCATCTGCACATCACCGGCCCGGTGCATGTGCTGGCCCATGACTATGGCGACAGCGTGGCCCAGGAGTTACTGGCGCGGCATCACGAGCAGCGCTTCAAGCTGGCCAGCTGCGTGTTTCTTAATGGTGGCTTGTTCCCTGAAACGCACCGGCCGGTGCTGGTGCAGAAGCTGCTGCTCAGCCCCGTCGGCCCGTTGATCGGTCGGCTGTTCAGCCGCAAAAAACTGGCGGCCAGCTTTGCCCGCGTCTTCGGCCCGCAAACCCAACCCAGCGCCAGCGAGCTGGATGACTTCTGGAGCCTGATCGCCGAAAACCAGGGCCCCGCGGTGATGCATCGCTTGATTCGCTACATGCCCGAGCGCCGCGTGCAGCGTGAGCGCTGGGTGGCGGCCATGCAAAAAGGCGGGGTGGCGCTGCGGGTAATTGATGGCGCGGCTGATCCGATCTCCGGCGCACACATGGTCGCGCGTTACCGGGCGTTGATCGCTGATGCCGACACGGTGCTGCTTACTGGTATTGGCCATTACCCGCAAATCGAGGCCCCCGAGCAGGTTTTGCAGCATTATCTGGCCTTTCGTCAGGCCTTGGCGGCAGCGTAATCAAACGGCGTGAGCGCTGTGGCGATGGCCGGTGCTGATGTACGGCGCTATAAGCGCCTCCCGGCGTGATTATCCCGCTGCTTTATCGCGCACCATTCAGCGCTGCTCGTGTCTATTGTGACCAGAGCGCGCCTGCTAGACACTCGGAGCATTGTTAATCTGCTGAGGAATGCTGCATGAGCGACGCCATCCGTTTTCAAGACCAGGTTGTAATCGTCACCGGTGCAGGTGGTGGCCTGGGTCGCGCCCATGCGCTGCTGTTCGCCAAACACGGCGCCAAAGTGGTGGTTAACGATCTCGGCGGCAGCACCCACGGCGAAGGCGCTAACGCCTCGGCGGCCGACAAGGTGGTTGAGGAAATTCGCGCGGCTGGCGGCACTGCCGTGGCCAACCATGACTCGGTGACCGACGGCGAGAAGATCGTGCAGTGTGCACTGGACACCTTCGGCCGTATCGATGTGGTGGTGAACAACGCCGGCATCCTGCGCGACAAAACCTTTCACAAGATGGAAGACGCCGACTGGGACCTGGTCTACAAGGTTCACGTTGAAGGCGCCTACAAGGTCACCCGCGCGGCCTGGCCGCACATGCGCGAGCAGGGCTATGGCCGGGTGATTTTCACCGCCTCCACTTCAGGCATCTACGGCAACTTCGGTCAGTCCAACTACGGCATGGCCAAACTTGGTTTGTACGGCCTGACGCGCACCCTGGCGATTGAAGGGCGCAAGAACAATATCCTGGTCAACGCCATCGCCCCGACTGGCGGCACGCGCATGACCGAAGGGCTGATACCGCCGCAGGTGTTCGAGCAACTCAAGCCTGAGCTGGTCAGCCCGCTGGTGGTGTACCTGGCGAGCAATGCCTGTGAAGAAACCTCCGGCCTGTTCGAAGTTGGCGGCGGTTGGATGGGTAAAGTGCGCTGGGAGCGCAGCCTGGGCGCCGGTTTCGACCCGCGCGAAGGCTATAGCCCGGAAGACGTCGCGGCCAACTTTGCGCAGATCTGCGACTTCGAAGGTGCTGCTCACCCGAAAGACAATATCGAAGCGATGAAAGAGATGATGGCCAACCTGCAGAAGTTCGCCCTCTGACTCCGCCACGTTGCTGGAAGATCGGCCAGTAGGCTGACTTCATTGGTGCAATTTTTAAAGCAAAGGCCGGCATTTAGCCGGCCTTGGCTTTTTAATGAACGGGTCATTACGGTTGTGATGATTTGATGGCTGCAGCGGCCAAAAACAGCTTTGCACTAACCCCTAGATGTTTTGATGACTAATCATGGTTTGTCGCCATTTTTCAGGCCCAGTCTGAGCATCACGTTCGCAATGGGTCACGCCCCTATACGGATTTACTGCAATTCGTTAGCGAAACGTCCAACCGCTCCAACTACCTGTTTGGCACCGTCCTGGATTTCTACAATCACGGTGCCGGCTTGGTTGGCTAGCGCTAAGCCTTGCTCGGCTTGCTCGCGGCTGCTGAACATCTCTCGCATGGCTTGCTCAGCAAGCGACTGATTTTGTTGCACTACGCTGATGATTTCTTCAGTTGCTTCGCTGGTTCGGCCCGCCAGCTTACGCACCTCATCGGCAACCACGGCGAAGCCGCGACCATGTTCACCGGCGCGGGCCGCCTCAATAGCAGCATTGAGCGCAAGCAAATTGGTCTGGGAGGCAATACCGCCAATCGTCTGTACGATTGAGCTGATTAACAACGATTGCTTGCCGAGCGCCTCAATACTTTCGGTGGCCGACTGCATTTGCCCAGCAATACTCTGCATGGTCTGAACAGTTTGCTGCACAACTTCAGCCCCACGCACGGCACTAACATCCGTTTGTTGAGAAACGTCATACGCGACGCTTGCTGCGTCCCGCACTTCGGCTTCCCGAGCTACCTGTTCAGTCACGACGTTAGCGAATTTCACCACCTTGGATAACTTTCCTTCGGCGTCATGAACGGGGTTGTACGTCGCTTCAAGCCAAACTTCTTGGCCTCTGTTGTCGATCCGCTTAAAACGATTTGCCACGTATTCGCCACGGTTGAGCGTCTGCCAAAAGGCGGCATATTGCGGCGAACCCGCCTCTTCAGGCGTACAAAAAAGGCTGTGGTGTTTGCCGATGATTTGGCCGAGCGAATAGCCCATTGCCGTGAGAAATTGCTGATTGGCGGTGATAACCGTGCCGTCTAAATTGAACTGGATAACCGCCGTAGAGCGGATTAACGCTTCAATAAATGCTTCGTTTTCTTTTGTTTTTTCGAGGGCCTGGCTGATCTCACTGCCATAACCCTGGACGTGGGACAGCTTTCCATCCTCGCCTTTGATTGGGAACCAATTCAGCTTAATCCAAGCAAGGCTGCCGTCGGCGCGCAGATAGCGGTAGTCATCACTGACCGGCTCAAACTTTGAGATCGCCTTATTAAATGAGTGAAAGCAGGGCAGGTTTTTCACGTAAGGCGGAACAATCGCTGACAGCGGACGTCCCCGAAGATCATTCGCATAACCCAGCGCCTTGGCGAAATTAGGATTGAATTCGCAGATGTTAAACTGCGCATCGAGCCTGATAGAGAGCATGCTGCGATCCATCTGCTCAACCTGTTGACGCAGCAGATACAGCTCCGCACTCTGGTCTTGTAGTGTCTTTTTAAGGGTACGGTTGAACATTAACGTCTCCACAGAATTAGGTCGGTATTCATTCGCAACAGAGTCCTTGCCATTCCCAGGTGCGACCTACCGGCCCGCTGCGAATTATTCAAAATGCCTTGTAGCGGCATCCTAAAGAGAGGAAATGTTTAGTCAGTCATCGCGCTATGTATGTGGCAGATAACGCTGAAACGACAGCGATCAGCAGGCAGTAGCAATAGCGCATACAAGCTTCTTTTTAACGAGACGATCCCAGTCCGCTACTTAAATTTTAGAACAGCCATTGGTATTGAAGCATATGCGGTGATTCCATTGGCCGCGTTCTAAAGCCCGCCGGGGTGCTGACCAAAGCTCAATGCAACTGCACGCGTTGGCTGGCCAGCTGCCGCCGCACACCCTTACCGTTCCCCGACAAACCGCGTTTCAGTCTTTGCTTGGAATTCCGTATTTGCGCAGGCGCATGGCGATGGCGCTGTGTGAGGTGTGCAGGCGGGTGGCTAATTGCCGGGTGGAGGGGTGGCTGGGGTAGAGCTTTGCCAGCAGGGCTTTTTCGAACGCGGCTACGGCGGCTTCCAGGCTGCTGACGTCGCCTTCGGCCTGGTGTGCGGCGACGGCTGTGCCGGCGATATCCAAGTCATCGATCTGCACTAGATTGCTTTCGCAAATGGCGGCGGCGCGGAAAATCACGTTCTGCAGTTGGCGCACATTACCCGGCCAGCGGTTGCTCAGCAGCGCCGGGTAGGTGTCTGGCGTCAGGCGGCAGGGCAGGCGCTGGATCTGTGCGCAGGCCTGCTGCATAAAGTGCCGCGCGAGCAACAGGATGTCCTGGCCGCGCTCGCGCAGGGGCGGCACTTCGAGGTTGAGCACGTTGAGGCGATAGAACAGGTCTTCGCGGAAGGCACCTTCGGTGACCATTTTTTCCAGGTCGCGGTGGGTGGCGCTAAGGATGCGCACATTGACCTTGACCTCGCGTTCGCCGCCCACCCGGCGGAAGGTGCCGTCGCTCAAAAAACGCAGCAGCTTGGCCTGCAGGTAGGGCGACATCTCGCCGATTTCATCGAGAAACACCGTGCCCTGGTTGGCCAGTTCCAGCAGACCCGGCTTGCCGCCGCGCTGGGCACCGGTGAAGGCGCCGGGGGCGTAGCCGAACAGCTCGCTTTCGGCGAGGTTCTCCGGCAACGCCGCGCAGTTCAACGCCAGAAAAGGGGCGGCGCGCCGTGTGCTGATGGCGTGGCAGGCGCGTGCTACCAGCTCTTTGCCGGTACCTGTTTCGCCCTGAATCAGCAGCGGCGCATCCAGGGTGGCGACCCGTTGCGCGCGGGTTTTCAGGTTACGAATCGGCGCCGAGTCGCCGAGCAGCGAGTCAAACCCTTCGGCGTGATCATGGTGCAGCGCCGCCAGGCGTTCGCCAATGCGACTCGGTGCGTACAGGCTGAGCAGGCCGCCGGCCAGGCGTCGCGCGCCGCCATCAACGCCTTCAGTAATCGGTTGTGCATCGAGCAGCAGGGCCTGGCCCTTAAGGGTGATCTCGCGCATCGGTAGGCGAAAGCCCTGATCGAGCAGTTCGGCCTGCAACTGCGGGTCGGCAAACAACTCGCCAATGTCCAAACCCTCGGGCGGCTGGCCGCAGAGTTCGAGCAGCGCCGGGTTGGCCAGCAGCACGCGGCCCCGGCTATCGACCGCGAGGACCGGATCGGTCATGGCAGCGAGCAGGGCGTCGAGCTGCAGGTGGCGGCGCTGACCGGGGAGGATGTCGACGATGGTCACGGCTTTTACCCCGCGCACCTTGAACAGCGCCTCGCGCAGTTCGTCGAGCACCTCGGGGCGCAGGGTCGGGGCGTCGATGTAGACGTTGGGCGGCACCATCTCCACCGCATCCAGGTTGAGGTTGCGCCCACCGAGCAGGGCGAGGACTTCCTGGGTGATGCCAACGCGGTCGATAAAGGTGACGTGAATACGCATGGAGACGGGCGGCCAACTGGGTTACAGGGGCGTCAGTATGCCCGGTCTGTTTGGCTTAGTTAACAAGGCTTAGCCGCACGTCAGGCGAGTAATCACTTCGCTTTCATCGATATGGATATTCAACCGCTGCAGGTTGTAGTCCAGGGTGGCGGCATCGCCGGGCGCGAGTACGCGGATATATTTGGCGTTGGCCTTGAGCTGTAGCTGCTCGATCTGTTTGGCGCTGGCGTGTTGGCCCAGCATGCCTTGCAGGTGCTCGACGCTGCAGTCGCCGCTGACGTCTGCCACGGATTGTGCCTGCTGCGGCGAGCTGCAGCCGGCTAGGAGGGCGAGCAGGCTAAGGCTGCCGAGAGCGTGACGAAGAGCCATGGTGCGTTCCTTGTATGAGCAAAACTTCAGCCAGCCTAGCAGCCGTGCGCGCTACAGCTCAACGCTGTGGCACTAAGTAGTCGCTTCAGTGCCCAGATAAACCATCAGCAACTGCGCAAGTGCGGGCAACTTCCCTACAATTGCGCTTTTCCCCAGCGAGGCGGTCCTGTGCAAGCGGTGATCTCGATTCAACAACTGAGCAAGACCTACGCCAGCGGGCATCCGGCGTTGCAGAGCATCAACCTGGATATTCAGCAGGGCGAGATTTTTGCGTTGCTCGGCCCCAACGGTGCCGGCAAAACCACCCTGATCAGCATCATCTGCGGCATCGTTAATCCGGGCGCCGGTCGGGTGTTGGTGGGCGGTAAGGACATCATCAAGGACTACCGCGCCGCCCGTGGGCAGATCGGCCTGGTGCCGCAAGAGCTGGTCAGCGATGTATTCGAAACCGTCTGGGCGACGGTCAAGTTCAGCCGTGGCCTGTTCGGCAAGAAACCTAACCCGGTCTATCTGGAGCAGCTGCTCAAGGATTTGTCGCTGTGGGACAAGCGCGACGCGAAAATCTTCGAGCTGTCCGGCGGCATGAAGCGTCGGGTTATGATTGCCAAGGCGCTGAGTCACGAGCCGCAAATTCTGTTTCTCGATGAGCCCACCGCCGGGGTCGACGTCGAGCTGCGCCGCGATATGTGGAACATGGTGCGCAGCTTACGCGCGCGTGGGGTGACCATCATCCTCACCACCCATTACATCGAAGAAGCCGAGGAAATGGCCGACCGCATCGGGGTGATCAGCAAAGGTCAGATCATCCTGGTCGAAGACAAGCAGGCGCTGATGCACAAACTCGGTAAGAAACAGCTGACGTTGCAGTTGCAGCAGCCGTTGGCCAGTGTGCCCGCCGAGCTGGTGCGCTACGCGTTGGAACTGGCGGATGACGGCCATGCGCTGGTGTTTACCTTTGATGCGCAAAGTGAGCACACCGGCATCGCCGAGCTGCTCAAGGACCTGGCCCAGCACGGCATCGATTTCAAGGATCTGCAGTCGAGCCAGAGTTCGCTAGAAGATATTTTCGTCAACCTCGTACAGGAGTCGCGTCGATGAATGTCTATGCAATCCGCGCCATCTACCTGTTTGAACTGGCGCGCACCTGGCGCACCTTGCTGCAAAGTATTGCTACCCCGGTGATCAGTACCTCGCTGTATTTCGTGGTGTTCGGTTCGGCCATTGGGTCGAGCATGACCCAGGTGCAAGGCGTCAGCTACGGCGCGTTTATCGTGCCGGGGCTGATCATGCTGGCGCTGCTCACCGAGAGCATTTCCAACGCCTCGTTTGGCATCTACATGCCCAAGTATTCGGGGAGTATCTACGAGCTGCTGTCAGCCCCGGTGTCGTACCTGGAAATCCTCATTGGCTATGTCGGCGCGGCGGCCACCAAGTCGATCATTCTTGGCTTGGTGATCCTGGTTACCGCACGGCTATTTGTTGATTTCGAGATTCTTCACCCGTTTTGGATGCTGGCGTTTCTGGTGCTCACCGCGCTGACCTTCAGCCTGTTCGGTTTCATCATCGGCGTCTGGGCTGACGGCTGGGAAAAACTGCAGATCGTGCCGGCGTTGATCGTCACGCCGCTGACCTTTCTCGGCGGTGCGTTTTACTCGATCAGCATGCTGCCGCCTGCCTGGCAGACGGTGACTTTGTTCAACCCAGTGGTGTACCTGATCAGCGCGTTTCGCTGGAGCTTCTACGGCGTGTCCGACGTTAACGTTGGTCTGAGCCTGGTGATGATTCTCGGCTTTCTGCTGCTGTGTATCTTGGCGGTGGGCGTGATTTTCAAAACCGGTTATCGGCTTAAGAGCTAGAAGCTAAGGCGGCTAACCGAGGAATGTTGCAAATCGAGCGGCGGACAAACTTTGTTTGATTTGCAGCGCCAAGACTGAAAAGCACAGGGCGCAAGGCTTACAGCCAGTTGAGGAGGGCGGCGCGGCAAATTTGTGGTTAAGACCAACGTCTTAGGGCTTGCCTAAAGGGGGGCTCAATGGCGTAGGCTGGAGTTGTTGCCTTGGTAGGCAACGCATTCGCGAACGGTTGAAGAAGGAAAGCTTTATGCAAATCCAAGTTCACAGCGATAACCACATCGAAGGCAGTGCCCGCTTGGTTGAATGGGTCAGTGCCAGCGTTGCCAGCAAGCTGGAACGGTTCGATGACGAATTGACGCGTATTATTGTCCACCTGCATGACGACAACGGTGCCAAAGCTGGTGCGCATGACAAGCGCTGCCAGATTGAAGCACGGCCAAAAGGCCTGCAGCCGCTTTCGGTAACCCATAAATCTGAGTCGCTGGAGCAGTCCATCGACGGTGCCATTGAGAAACTGCACCACGCCCTTGAGCATCAATTCGGCAAGTTGCGCAGCAAGCGTGCGACGCCGCTGCAGGCCGATGAAACCCTTGATATTCCGGGTCAGGATGCCTTGTTACGTGAAGACTTCCTCGCCGAGGAGCAATTGCGCGCCTTGTAGCATGATGGCCATAGTTGGCCTGTCTTAACCCCTTGTCCACGCGCCCCCGCAGCTTTCTGCGGGGGCGCTGTCGTTTCTGGGCCTCAAAAAAATGGGCACTGCCTGTCAGCGGCAACAGCCTGCCCGAGACGGCAAGGGCCTTCCTCTTCATTCCACGCTGAATAGGCGCAACGTACCGGCTTTACTGACGTGCAGGTGGTTGGCCCATATTCTGCAGAAATGCCTGCCAACTGACCTATGCAGGGATTCGCCATGACCAGTATTTCCAACAGTTCGCCGCTGGCGAGCTACTTCGCCAACACCGCAAAACCCAGCACGGCTGCGGCTGCAGCCAATGGCAGCAGTACGGATAAGCCGAGCACCAGCGCGCCAGACCCGCTTGCGGAAATCCGCCGGTTTGCCAGCGGCATGGTGGCCAACAGCCGCGGTGGCCTGCTGCGCGCAATGAACGCCGAGAGCAGCGGTGCCAGCAACGCGATTGCCAGTGATCGTTTCCGTCCGGTAACCGAGCAGAACAGCGACACCTCGAAAATTGCCCTGCCGGATGTCGCTGAGCTGGATCGCGAAGACGCCGCCAAGCTGCTCGCGCAGATCAACAAACTGGTCGACGCTGGCCTCGACAAGACCGACAGCTTTGTTGGCTACAACGGTGATAAGCAAACCGACTCGCTGACCACTTACCGTGACTGGCTTCAGGCCAAAGGCGGCGTCAGCATTTACGTTTAAGCGCTCTGCCGCCGATTTCGCCAGCTGTGCTGCCTGCGCATTGAGCTGGTTTCAACGCGCGAGGTGCGCCAAGATCACCCGACACAGTAGTGGGCGCGCCGCATGGGCATGGCCAGGGCGAGGGGATTTATGACGAGCAAGGGGTTTATTCGGGCGTTCGCTGCCCTGGGGCTGGCGCTGTTGTGCGCCGCAGGCGCGCAGGCCGCAGAGGATGCGCAGCTAGTCGGGTTGATCAACAACTACCGCAGTGACGTGCAGCGCTGTGGTGATCAGGCCTCTGCTGAGTTGCCGCCGCTGACGGCCGATCCGCGCCTGGTGCAGCCGGTTGGTCGCGCCGGGGATTTGCAGCAGGCGATGAGTGCGGCGGGTTACCCGATGGTCAATGTGCAGGCGATCAGCCTGTCCGGGCCGCGTGATGCGGCGGCGGCGCTAAAGGTGCTGCAGGAGAGTTTCTGCAGCATCCTGCTGGACCCGCAGTTTGTCGATATCGGCATCAATCAGCAGGGCCGTGACTGGCGCATCCTGTTGGCCCGACCACTGCTGACCGCACGCTTAGGCGATTGGCAGGCGGAAGGGCAGACGCTGCTGGAACGGGTCAATCAGGCGCGTGCCAGAGCCCGCCAATGTGGCAGCCAATCCTTTGCCGCCACCGCGCCGCTGGTATGGAATGCCACCCTGGGCAGCACCGCCGAAGCCCACAGCCGGGCCATGGCCAACGGCAATTTCTTCGATCACCAAGACCCCGACGGCCGCACCCCTGGCGACCGCGCGGAGCTGGCGGGCTACAACGGTCAGCGTATCGGCGAGAACATCGCTGCCGGGTTAGACACGGCGAGTAAGGTGGTCGACGGCTGGTTGGCCAGCCCCGGGCACTGCGCCAACCTGATGACCCCGCACTTTACTGAGCTCGGCGCCGCCTACGCCAACGACCCGAAAAGCGATGCCGGGATTTACTGGACGGCCATGTTTGGCGCGCCCTAAGCCGCTGGCAGGTTTGGTTCGGGTAACGCTCAAGCCTGGTTGGCGTTAGCCTTCGTCGTGCCCAAGGCAATACTGGTTGTTGCCGTTGCGCTTGGCGCGGTACATCGCCTGGTCGGCGATATGGATCAGGCTGTCGATGTTGGGGCCGTGCTCTGGGTACATGGCAATGCCCAGGCTGGCGCCGATCGGGTGGTGGGTAGTGCCCAGCAGCATGGGCGGGTCAGGCGCTGGAGGATTTTTTCGCTGATCAACTGAGCGTCATCCTGCAGGCTATTGCTGCGGCTCAGCCCTTCGATGATCAATACAAATTCATCGCCGCCCAGGCGTGCGACAAAGTCTGATTCACGCAGGGTTTTCAGTAGCCGTTGCGCGACGCCCACCAACAGCTGGTCGCCCACGGCATGGCCGTGCTCATCGTTGATTTTTTTAAAGCCGTTGAGGTCGATAAACACCAGGGCCATGCGCGTGCCATCGCTGCGCGCGCGGGCCAATGAGCGGGCCATCTGCTCTTCAAGTTGCAGCCGGTTGGGCAGCCCGGTCAGTGGGTCGTGGCGGGCGAGTTTTTGCAGTTGGCTGACCGAGGCCTTCTCTTCGGTGATGTCGCGTACCACACCCATCATCTTGATCGCCTGGCCGTTGCCATCCTTGAGCACATTGCCGGTTTCGCGCAGCCAGCGGATGCTGCCGTCCGGCCACACCACGCGGTACTCCTCGTCATGGTTGTGGCCGGTTGCAATGCAGCGCAGTTCCCCGGCGCGTACCTGCTCGCGATCATCCGGGTGCACGCAACTGCAAAACAGGCTGTAGCTCGGCGTGACCTCAGCGGGTTTGAAGCCGAACATGCCGTAGATGGCCTCCGACCAATACAGCGTGTCGCTGTCGATGGACCAGTCCCAGGTGCCAATGGAGGCGAAATACTGACTGCGCTTGAAGCGCTCTGCATCTTCCGCGGGGGCGTTTGGCTGAGGTGTGGCGAGCGTCAGCACGATGGCATCGCCACGCCCCGCGCGCTGGATGCGGCGCACATCGACGTCGGCTGTAGGTAACGGCAGGCGTTGATGCGCGGGCAGGCTGTCGTGCGCAGGCAGTTGCGGTAACCACTGCTGCAACGACGTTCCGCGCAGTGCTGCGTCGGCATTCAATATCGTGGTTGCCGCCGCATTATGCCGCTGAATAAGCCCCTCTTCGTCGAGCAGCAACAGCCCATCGGCGCTGGCATCCAGCAAGGCGCGCTGCTCGCGAACCTGTTGTTTTAGCCGGCGTTGACGCCGTAACAACAGCGCGGTTAACGATCCTGTTAGCAGGAGTGCGAGGCCGGTAGCGAGCAGAGGCATGTGTGCAAGCACGTGGTTCACGTCTTTAAAGCGACTAGAGCGCGGCATTATGCACGTTGCAGGGGCGTTTTGTGGCGTTATGCCAGCGCTGTTTTGCAGGGTGGATTGTGGGCAACCTGAGCTGCGTGGGCGCATCAGTTGCGCTTTTGGCGAGCGGCCCCTGAGTCTTCTAATAAGGCGCTATTCACGTCATGCACGTGGTTGAACGCGAGGGTGGCTGGGTCCATGCTCGGTTTTTACCCACCGCCAGAGGCTCATCCATGGACGTCCTGCGTACCCCAGACAGCCGCTTCGAAAACCTACCCGGCTATGCCTTTGCCGCCCATTACCTCAGTGTTGATGACGGTGAAGGCCGCCAGTTGCGTGTGCATTACCTCGATGAAGGCCCGGCGGATGCGCCGCCGGTACTGCTTCTGCATGGCGAGCCGTCGTGGAGTTACTTGTACCGCAAGATGATCCCGATTCTGGTCGCCGCCGGCCATCGGGTTATCGCCCCCGACCTGGTTGGTTTCGGCCGTTCCGACAAACCGAGCAAGCGCAGCGACTACACCTATCAACGCCATGTTGACTGGATGCAGGCCGTGCTTGAGCAGCTCAACCTGCAGCACATCACCCTGGTGTGTCAGGATTGGGGCGGGTTGATTGGCCTGCGCCTGGTGGCGGAAAACCCACAGCGCTTCGCCCGCGTAGTCGCCGCCAACACCATGTTGCCCACGGGCGATCACAACCCCGGTGACGCCTTTAAGAGTTGGCAGGACTATTCGCAGAAAGTCCCCGAGTTTCCGGCCGGCGCGATCATTAACCGCGCGACCACGACCGAACTGCCGCAAGCGGTGATCGATGCCTACGACGCACCGTACCCGGACGAGTCCTACAAGGAAGGCGCTCGGCAGTTCCCCCTGCTGGTGCCGATTACCCCCACAGACCCTGCTGCCGAGAAAAATCGCGCCGCCTGGGCTGTATTGATGAAGTGGGATAAGCCATTCCTCACCGCCTTCAGTGACTCCGATCCGATTACCGCTGGGGGCGATAAAGTCATGCAGAAGCTGATCCCCGGTACCCAAGGCCAGGCTCACACCACAATCGTGAATGGCGGGCACTTCTTGCAAGAAGACCAAGGCGAAGTGCTGGCTGAGGTGGTGATCACGTTTATTGCCGACAATCCGCTCGCCGCCGATTGCTAACGCCTACGCCGTTTAACCCGGCTTGAGGCTAGTGATCAGCCGGCCAGAGCAGCGGCAGCACATGCTCGCGCAGCAGCGGTGCCAGGGTGGCTGGCGGTACGTCGCCGGGTGCGAGCCAGCGCAGTTCTTCCAGTTCGGCGGCGGCGCTTACGGGGTGGGGCAGGCGGGCTTGGAAAACGCTGGCGTCGATCCAGGTGTCGGCCTCATTGGCCGCTGCGGCGCGGAACTGGCCGAGTGGTTGCAGCGCGTCGGCTGGCAGGCTGAGGTTGAGTTCTTCTTGCAGTTCGCGGGTCAGCGCGGTGAGCGCATCTTCACCGGGCTCGGCTTTGCCGCCGGGCAGCATAAAGCCCTGAGTGTTGCGTTTACGTACCAGCAGTAAGCGACCGGCCTCATCGAACAGGCAGGCGGCGGAAATGGTCAATGTGGTCATGGCTTTCGCTTTGGCTGAGTGTGGTGCGTCAGTGCACGGAGCCGGAGGCGCGGCGTTCGTGTACCAGCGCCAGGGCGCGCTGGGTCATCTGGTCGAGTTGGCGGTCGCGCTGTTTCTCCGCTTCGCTCATGGCCTTCTTGCCGTGTTGCTTGAGCAGGTACGCGTGGATCTGCCGCACTTCGGCGGATTCGAAAATCGGCGCTAAGTCCTGCACCGCCACCAGGCCGTCTGAGCGATAGGCACGGGTGCTCATCAGCACCTGTGGGCCGTGCGCCGCCAGCAGCTGAAAGCCCATGGCCTCGAAGGTCGGCACTTTGCTCGCCACGCAGGCCAATTCGGTATGCGGGTGGCGGCGGGTTACCTGCTGCAGCATGGCGCGGGCCATGCCGTGGCGGCGCTTGCTGGTCTGCACGGCCATGTACGCCAGGGTGCAGGCCTCGGGGTCATCCTTCGCCGGCAGGTACAGGGCAAAGCCCAGCACGTGCGACGGGTCTTGATCATCCAGAGCGAGGATCAAGCGCGCGCTGCTCGCCTGGGCACTGTCCATGGCTTGCAGGTACAGGTGCATCTCGTAGCCGATGACGTATTGGTACAGCTGGTAGAGCGGATTGCTGGGCGTTAGCGACACCGGGCTGATGTCACTGAGGTAGTGCACCACCATCTGCAGCACCTGGCTTTTCAGCGACTCGGGCGGTGGGGTGTCCAGGTGTACGAGGGTGAACATCAGTCGGGCTCCGGGGCGTTAGCGGTGGCGGCATTGTAACGCCCTTGGCACGTGCCCGTTGCAGCGCGACGCTGACAACGCGCTGCGCAATCCATACGCCTCGGCGCAACGGTAGCTTCCCAGGGGCCAGGCTTCCTATATGATGCGCCACCCGCAAAAACCGCCCCTTAATCATCAGGTCACTATGTCCGTTAATGCCCTCTATACCGACCTGTCTGATTATTACGACCTGATGTGCGCTGATATCGACTACCAGGCGCAAAGCCGCTGCATCCATCGGCTGCAGCAGCTGTTTGGCAACGCCGGCTGCCGCCACCTGGATTTGGCCTGCGGAACGGGGCCGCATGTGCGCCATTTTCTTGATGCGGGCTACACCAGCAGCGGCCTGGATATCAACCAGCCGATGTTGGACAAGGCCGCACGCCGTTACCCGCAGGCGCACTTCTCGGTGCAGGACATGTGTGGTTTCAGCGTGAGCGAGCCGCAGGACCTGATTACCTGCTTTCTCTATTCCATCCACTACAGCGCCGGCATTGAGCGGCTAAAAGCCTGCATCGCCAGCGTGCATGCGGCGCTCGAAACCGGTGGCTTGTTCTGCTTTAACGCGGTTGATAAGGGCAAGATCGATAACAACCTGTTTACCGCGCACAGCGCGCAACATGACCACGGCTTATTCACTTTCAGCTCTGGCTGGCATTACCCAGGCGAGGGGGAGCGGCAGTTATTGAAGCTGCGGATTGAGAAGGTGACAGCCGGGCAAACCGAGGTGTGGCACGACGAACACCCCATGGTCGCGCTGAGTTTCGTCGAGTTGCAGGCGCTGCTACAGCCGTACTTTGAGGTGCATGTGCTAGCGCATGATTACCAGGCGATCATCCCCTGGGACGGGGCGTCTGGGAATGCACTGTTTGCCTGCGTAAAAATCGGCTGATCGTCCCCACGCCTAGCGCGGGAACGAGCGGGCCAAGGCTATTACTTGCTGCGTAAGTCGCTGACTTTGCCGTCAACCAAGCTGATGCGGTAAAACTCGCGGATAACGTTACCGGCGAACTCTAATTGCACGATGGACACATCGTTGAGGGTCGTCTCAATACCTGTAGGTTGCGCCTGATTCAGCTTGGCAACCAAAGTGTCGAGCCCAGCGTTCAGCTCGGCGGTGAGCGGGGTCATGCTGTATACCAAGGTGTTATGCGGGTTGTGCGCCAGCAGCGGTTGGCCGTCTTTGATGACGTTAACCCCGCTCACGCCTACCTGCTTAACCAGTGCTTTACCGGCGTCGCTCATCTTCGCGTAAACCGGGCCTGTCACCCTCGGCAGTGGGCCATCGCGCAGCGGTGCCAAGGCGGCCGTGGCGGCGGTGTTGTAGCTCATCATCTGCTCAAAGCCCGGCCCTTGTTTGATCACGCCTAGGTCAATCCACCAGGGCCGGCCGGCATCTTTGGCGGCTTCGGTTTTCGAGAAGGTTTTCAGCGTGATCATCAGCGGCGCTGGCGGCTTCGGCAGGGCGGCTAGCATTTTTTCCGGGGTGGTTGGGTCGGCGCTATGGATATGCACGACCGTGATGTGCGGAATATTGACTGTTTTCAACTCGCTGCTGAGCTTCTGCTCGCGCAAGGTCTGCTCCACCAGCGGCGTGACGTTGTTGTTGAGGGTTGCATTAACCGCTTCCGGCAAACGGTAAACCAGGCCGTAGGTGGCAACGTGCGGCCTGAAATCAGCCGACTCCAGCGAGCTGTTGTCGATTTCAGCCGCAGACAGGCTGCTGATGCTCAATGCACTGAGCAGTATTGAAGCAAGCAGCGTGCGGGGCAGGGTGAGGTTAGGCATGAGGGCTCCATTCGTTGGTTTATCCAGAATGTTCAGTGTCGAGTCTAGGTATGACAGGCCAGTGACATCGTCAGGTTCAGTGGCTCTGCTGCGCGTAGTTAGGGTTGCAGGCGTCTGCACTGTGGCGATTTGTCGGTGTGAGCGGCTGTGGCGACGCGAGGGCGTAAGCGCGCTGGCGTACAGACGTCAGCCACGCTTGTGTGCACTATGAAAACTCGTCCTCTATGTAATCGGGCAGCTTGCCAGCGCATTGCATAAGGCGTTGTACGGGAGTCACGCACATGAGCATTTCCAAACTGCTGTTCACTGGCATTCTGCTGTCCACCCTGGGCTTGAGTGGTTGCTCGAATATGTCTCACCAGGACAAAACCACCGCCGGCGGCGCGGTGGTCGGCGGCGTGGCCGGTAATTTGTTATGCGGCGGCGTGCTGTGCACCGGCGTGGGCGCTGCTGTTGGCGGAGTGATTGGTCACGAAGTGGGCAAAGACGACAAGAAAAAATAGCCAGAGGCCAGGCAGGCTTTAGCGAGTAGGGTGGATGACGCTTTATCCATCCACCGTTGCGGTGGTTGATGCGTTACAGGCTCACTCCCCAAAACCGCTCGCGGCCGGCTCCGGCGCAATGCACCAGTCTTCTGAATACACACCCTGTGCCACGGCGCGGTGAAAGCTCGAATAGGGCCAGTCCGCCAGCCGTTCGACATGCCCGTGTTTGAGGGGTTGTAATGGATGTAGTCGAAGTGGCGTTGGTAATCCCGTTCATCACGGATCAGGTGTTCCCAGTAGCGCCGTTGCCAGATGCCACGCTCGCGCCTGCGTTGTTGATTTATGGTGCGCGTCTCTGTGAGTGGCACGCGTTTGGCGAAGGCGAATTTGATGACCTTCCAGCGCAGCGCAAAGTCGGCATCGCCTGGCGGTAGCGTCCACATGCAGTGCATATGTTCAGGCAGTACCACCCAGGCATCGATATGGAAGGGATGCCGCAACCTTGTCGCGCGTACCGCCTCGCGTAACAGATCGATTTCACGGATCAGCAGATCGCTGCTGCGGTCACGCAGGTTGACGGTGAAAAAGTACGTTGGCCCTGGTACGCGGGCGCGGCGGTAGTTGGGCATGGCGGCTCATCCTTGAGCGGTTGGGTCGTTTAACCATGGTGGACAAGCTTCGCGTTGTCCACCCTACGGATGCCGCGCGTAGGGTGGATAGCGGTTTAACCATCCACCGTTGCGGTGGTTGTCCGGGCTACTTGCTGCCGCTGGTGGACGCTGGAGCGTCGAGGTCTGCATTCCCACGCGGAGCGTGGGAACGATCAAATAGTTGGGCATGACGGCTCATGCTTGAGCGTTTGGATATTTGAACCATGGTGGACAAGCTTCGCGTTGTCCACCCTACGGATGTCGCGCGTAGGGTGGATGACGTTTTATCCATCCACCGATGCGGCGCTTGTCCGGGCTACTCGCTCGATTTCACGGACCAGCAGATCGCTGCTGCGGTCACGCAGGTTGATGGTAAAAAAGTAAGTGGCCCCCGGTACGCGGGCGCGGCGGTAGTTGGGCATGGCGGCTCATCCTTGAGCGGTTGGGTCGTTTAACCATGGTGGACAAGCTTCGCGTTGTCCACCCTACGGATGCCGAGCGTAGGGTGGATGACGCTTTACCCGTCCACCGCTGCGGTGATTGTCCGGGCTACTTGCTTGAGCGGTGGGGTCGTTTAACCATGGTGGACAAGCTTCGCGTTGTCCACCCTACGGATGCCACGCGTAGGGTGGATGACGCTTTACCCATCCACCGCTGCGGTGATTGTTCGGGCTACTTGCTTGCTTTGGCTTCTACGCTCTGCCTTCCACAAAACGCTCAAACAACGCGGTCCCCGAATCCCGTCAGGAGGCCGAGTGGAGGTGCTGTGGAGAGGGGCGTTTGGCATGGATGCCAAACGAGGAACGATGGGCCAGGGATGGCCCACCGTGACGACCCTCGGAACAGCACCGGAGCGAGGGAAGTCTGGCGCAGCCAGACCCGGATGCCGGGTGTGCTTTCTCTTTGGTTACTTTCTCTTTGCACAAGCAAAGAGAAAGTAACTCGCCGTAAGGGCGAAACCGGTAGAAGCGGATGGTGGAGAAAATAAATCTGTCCTCATTTCTGCATCGAAATTAGTCTTCATGGTTGTTGCTGCGACTTCTTTTAAAAGTTACTCCGTCAGGTATTTTGGGCTGATGATATCCACTGCTGCTTTTTACAGTCGCATGAGCTAGTTGTTTCGGCTTTGTTTCTGTTTTGTCTCCGATTAGCTCTATTCCATTTGCTTCGGCTTGCATGCGTACGTAGCCGCGTAGCATTTTTTCCTTGTAAGAGTACATGCCTTTTTTGTGTTCGTCGGGGATTAGTATTTCCCCATGTGAGCTGTTTTTTAAACTTCTGATGCGAGTGCTGAATTTTTTATAGTCTAGAATTTGTTTGGGCTCCAGCGATTTTGCAATATGCTCGTATGATGAGTACATATCTTTGACGTATCTGTGAATCCATTCGGAGTCGGCGGTAGCCCATAGAACCTCTTCGAGGTCGCTTGTCCTTTGATTTATTGCGAGCTCGTAAGGTCTCTTTAATTCTGCTGAGATGCTTTGTATGGAGTCTTTAATTGCAAGATGATAGTGATCCCAAGAGACTTCTTTTGACTCTACTGGGGATTCATATACACGCCAAAGCAGTTTTTCTGTTATTAAATGGACGTAGTAAGGGTAGCCATCAGATACGGCTGCTATTCGAACGAGCATCTCATGGTCAACTGTTATGTCGAACTTTCTGGCGGCATTTATAACTATTGCCCAGCGTGCATCCCAGCTAAGCTTGGGTAGTTCAATGGTTTCCAATTGTCTGATTGCAGATTGGTGAGCGCCAAGAAGTGAATCAAGAGTTTTTGCTACTCCTGTGAAAATTATTTTTATGTTTATTCTTTTATCGCCAATTTGTTTTATTAGATCAGCAAATAGGTTTCTTTCGTGTTCGCATGAGATGCGATCAAATTCGTCAATGACTACAATCGGGTTTTCGGAGTGTATTTCTGCAGCCTCTATGAGGACCGAAATTGCATCTGCAGTTGTTTTTATTTCATTTGATAGATCTTTTGCAGAGCTTTCTTCTGAAATAACCGCTTTTAAAAATCTAAAATTAGCCTCTATTGAACTCTTTAACGTGCTTTTTTAAGTCTGCTAGTTTGCGTTGCCTTGTATGCGATGTTGGCAATTAACGAGGCGAGCGTTGTGTCAGGGCTGCAAGAGACATCTATGTATTCTGCGTCTGAGCTTTGATACTGATTGGCTGCTGTCGCTGCTAGAGATGATTTCCCAACGCCTCTGTCGCCATAAATGAAAACATGCCGGCCACCAGCAAATAGCGCCTTCTCAATTCGATCTAGTTCTTTTTCTCTGCCAAACAAATTCTCGATGCTATGGATTGGCTGGGCTGGATACACAGTGCTGCTTAAAAGTTTTCCGAAAGCGTGCTTGTCTAGACTATTAAGAGACATGTTTTTTCCTATAAAAAAGCCCCGCACTAGGCGGGGCTCTTAATTTAACTCGCCACCCCAAACATCCATTTCAGGTAAAGCGCTCTTAATCTCTTTAGTGAGTGACTGGAATCAATCCCAGCTCAACGCCCCACCGGTCTGATACTCAATAACCCGCGTCTCGAAGAAGTTCTTCTCTTTCTTCAAGTCCATGATTTCGCTCATCCATGGGAACGGGTTAGTGGTACCTGGGTACTCTTCCTTCAAACCAATCTGGGTCAAGCGACGGTTAGCGATGAATTTGAGGTAGTCCTCCATCATCGCCGCGTTCATGCCCAGTACGCCGCGCGGCATGGTGTCGCGTGCGTATTCGATTTCCAGCTGAGTGCCCTGCAGGATCATCTGGGTGGCTTCGTCTTTGAGCTGGGCATCCCACAGGTGCGGGTTTTCGATCTTGATCTGGTTGATCACGTCGATACCGAAGTTCAAGTGCATGGACTCGTCACGCAGGATGTACTGGAACTGCTCAGCGACGCCGGTCATCTTGTTGCGGCGACCCATGGAGAGGATCTGGGTGAAGCCGCAATAGAAGAAGATGCCTTCCAGTACGCAGTAGTAGGCGATCAGGTTGCGCAGCAGTTCTTTGTCGGTCTCAACGGTGCCGGTGTTGAAGGTCGGGTCGGAGATCGAGCGGGTGTACTTGAGGCCCCAGCTGGCTTTCTTCGCGACGGATGGAATCTCGTGGTACATGTTGAAGATCGCGCCTTCGTCCATGCCCAGCGATTCGATGCAGTACTGGTAGGCGTGGGTGTGGATCGCCTCTTCGAAGGTTTGGCGCAGGATGTACTGGCGGCACTCCGGGTTGGTGATCAGGCGGTACACGGCCAGGGCGAGGTTGTTGGCAACCAGGCTGTCGGCGGTGGAGAAGAAGCCGAGGTTGCGCATAACAATGCGGCGCTCGTCGTCGGTCAGGCCGTCTGGGGTTTTCCACAACGCGATGTCCGCGTTCATGTTCACTTCTTGCGGCATCCAGTGGTTGGCGCAACCATCCAGATACTTCTGCCAGGCCCAGTCGTACTTGAAGGGTACGAGCTGGTTGAGGTCGGCGCGGCAGTTGATCATGCGTTTTTCGTCAACGGCAACGCGCGCGGCAGTGCCTTCCAGCTCGGCCAGGCCTTCGGCGATGTCGAGTTGGTCAAGCGAGGCTTTGGCGCGGGCGACAGCGGCGCTGTCGTCGCTGGCTACGGCGCGGGCTTCAACAGCGGCAGCACCGCCGACCTGGTCGAGTTTGTCGATGCTCATGTCTGCCGTTTGGACAGAGGCTTTGTTGGCTACGGCGACTTCGGCGTCGTCGTCCTTGTCAAATTCATCCCAGCTCAGCATGGCTTGGCTCCTGCTTGCGGGCCGGTGAAATAACCGACCTGTGTGGATATACAGATTAATTGTGTTCCGTTGCGTACAGCGCGCAAGGGTAAAACGGGTGCCGCTGGTCGGGGTGGCTCTAATGACTGGCCGTTGCCCCGAGGCCCACGCCGGTGAGGGCGGGGGCTAGTAATGAGTGGGGAGGGCGGTGTTGCTTAGCCCTCTCCCGAGGTGTTGCTCTTGCTCTTGCTCTTGCTCGACGTCCGAGCGTGTAGCTGAGCGAGTAGTCGCAAGGCACCTGCTGGAGTGGAGCCCCTGAGCGTACGCATGTACGTGATGGGGGCCGCTCCGGCAGGTAACGCCGCGAATGCCGCTCAGATCCACGCGTTGCCGAACACCTTACTGGCAGGCTTCGCAGTCTGGTTCATCGATAGCGCAAGCCTTTGGCACTGGCGCTGGACCGGCGCTCATTTCCACTTCCGGCGCCTTGGCCGGTGCGGCGCTGAGGCCATCGTTGCCACCATTGGACACGGCATTCAGCTTGCCGGTGTTGATGGTGGACTTCTCGGTGCTGGTCGCGGCCAGGGCACGGAGGTAGTAGGTGGTTTTCAGGCCACGGTACCAAGCCATGCGGTAGGTCACGTCGAGCTTCTTGCCCGAGGCACCGGCGATGTAGAGGTTCAGCGACTGCGCCTGGTCGATCCACTTCTGGCGACGGCTGGCAGCGTCCACGATCCACTTGGTGTCGACTTCAAACGCGGTGGCGTAGAGGTCTTTCAGCTCTTGCGGGATGCGCTCGATCTGCTGCACGGAACCGTCGTAGTACTTGAGGTCGTTGATCATGACCGAGTCCCACAGGCCGCGGGCTTTGAGGTCGCGAACCAGGTACGGGTTGATCACGGTGAATTCGCCCGAGAGGTTCGATTTCACGTAGAGGTTCTGGTAGGTCGGTTCGATCGACTGCGATACGCCGGTGATGTTGGCGATGGTGGCGGTCGGTGCGATGGCCATGATGTTGGAGTTACGGATGCCTTTCTGCACGCGGGCACGAACCGGCGCCCAGTCCAGGGTTTCGTTCAGGTCGACGTCGATGTACTTCTGGCCGCGCTGTTCGATGAGGATCTGCTGCGAGTCGAGCGGCAGAATGCCTTGGCTCCACAGCGAACCCTGGAAGGTTTCGTAGCTGCCGCGCTCGTCGGCCAGGTCACAGGAGGCCTGGATGGCGTAGTAGCTGACCGCTTCCATCGATTTGTCGGCGAACTCAACGGCTGCATCGGAGCCGTATGGGATGTGCTGCAGGTACAACGCGTCCTGGAAGCCCATGATGCCCAGACCGACCGGACGGTGCTTGAAGTTGGAGTTACGCGCCTGCGGCACGCTGTAGTAGTTGATGTCGATCACGTTATCGAGCATGCGTACAGCGGTGTTGACGGTTTTTTCCAGCTTGGCGGTGTCCAGCTTGCCGTCGACGATGTGGTTCGGCAGGTTGATCGAGCCGAGGTTGCACACGGCGATCTCATCCTTGTTGGTGTTCAAGGTGATCTCGGTGCACAGGTTCGAGCTGTGCACGACGCCGACGTGCTGCTGCGGGCTGCGCAGGTTGCATGGGTCTTTGAAGGTCAGCCATGGGTGGCCGGTTTCAAACAGCATGGAGAGCATCTTGCGCCACAGGTCTTTGGCTTGGATGGTCTTGAACAGTTTGATCTTGCCGCCGTACTGGGTCAGGGCTTCGTAGTACTCGTAGCGCTCTTCGAAGGCTTTACCGGTGAGGTCGTGCAGGTCTGGCACTTCGGACGGGCTGAACAGGGTCCATGGGCCGTCGTCGAAGACGCGCTTCATGAACAGGTCAGGGATCCAGTTGGCGGTGTTCATGTCGTGGGTGCGGCGACGGTCGTCACCGGTGTTCTTACGCAGCTCGATGAACTCTTCGATGTCCATGTGCCAGGTTTCCAGGTAGGCGCAGACCGCGCCTTTGCGCTTGCCGCCCTGGTTTACTGCTACAGCGGTGTCGTTGACCACTTTAAGGAAGGGGACAACGCCCTGGGATTTGCCGTTGGTGCCCTTGATGTAGGCGCCCAGCGAACGCACTGGGGTCCAGTCGTTACCCAGACCGCCAGCAAACTTGGAGAGCATGGCGTTGTCGTGGATGGCGTGATAAATGCCCGACAGGTCATCCGGTACGGTGGTCAGGTAGCACGAGCTCAGCTGCGGACGCAGGGTGCCGGCGTTGAACAGGGTCGGCGTGGACGACATGTAGTCGAACGAGGACAGCAGGTTGTAGAACTCGATGGCGCGTTCTTCTTTCTGCTCTTCTTCGATGGCCAGGCCCATGGCCACGCGCATGAAGAACACCTGTGGCAGCTCGATGCGTACGCCATCCTTGTGGATGAAGTAGCGGTCGTAGAGGGTCTGCAGGCCCAGGTAGGTGAACTGCTGATCGCGCTCGTGGTTGATCGCCTGGCCGAGTTTTTCCAGGTCAAAGGTGCCTAGCACGGGGTTGAGCAGTTCCAGCTCAATGCCTTTGGTGATGTAGGCCGGCAGCGCTTTGGCGTAGAAATTAACCATTTCGTGATGGGTGGCGCTGACCGCGACGCCGAGGTAGTTCAGCGCTTCGGCACGGATGTTGTCCATCAGCAGGCGGGCGGTGACGTAGCTGTAGTTCGGCTCACGCTCAACCAGGGTGCGGGCGGTCATCACCAGGGCGGTGCTGACATCGCTCTGCGCGACGCCGTCGTAGAGGTTCTTCAGGGTTTCTTTCTGGATCAGCGCGCCATCGACTTCGGCCAGGCCTTCGCAGGCTTCGCGGATGATGGTGTCCAGGCGGCCCATGTCCAGCGGCGCAACCGTGCCGTCGAGGTGGGTGACGCGGATGCTTGGGTGCGGCTGAGCCGGGGTCTCAACGCTCTCGCGCTTACGCTCTTGGCTGCGAAGTTCGCGGTAGATCACGTAGTCGCGGGCGACTTTCTGCTCACCGGAACGCATCAGGGCCAGTTCGACCTGGTCCTGGATTTCTTCGATATGGATGGTGCCGCCGGATGGCATGCGGCGCTTGAAGGTGGTGGTGACCTGCTCGGTCAGGCGCTCAACCGTTTCATGGATACGCGACGAGGCGGCAGCGGTGCCCCCTTCAACAGCGAGAAAGGCCTTGGTGATGGCAACGGTGATTTTGTCATCGGTGTAAGGCACCACGGTGCCATTACGCTTGATCACGCGCAGTTGGCCTGGCGCGGTGGCGCTCAGGTTCTGGTTGTCAGCGGTGGCCTGCGGCGCGTCGGCCTGCGAGTTCTCGCGGGAGGTGTCGGTGTGCATGAAAGTCTCCGTTCTTCTGGTTTTAGAGGGGCGCTGAACAGTTGATCAGTGCGCCGTACCATCGTTCATTCCATTTCAACAACGCCGCACGAACAGCACTAGGCCGTTCGTTCGGGACTTGCAATCTGGGCAGGTAAGGTACGACTAAGTGCCTTCCTGGCTCTTCAAGTCTTGTACAGGCGTTCGACCTGTACCACTACATGTTGTGGCGCGTCGGGTATACGGCCTGTTCTGATCAAGGCGTCCACGCTCTTCTGGCGGGTGAGTGGCCTGATCTGGATCGGTGATGCTCAAACGCCCATCTAAGCTATTTTTTGCACTTTTTCAGTCCGGTGTCTGGACTGCTTTAGGGCAAATGTGCTTGTGTGATTCTGTGTGCTAAAACCCAATATGTAGGTGTTTGTCGCGCTGGGGATACAAGATAGTGCGGTGTAGGGGTGAAGGCAAGTTGATAAATCTGCGCCGCCTGTGGATAAAGCTGTGGGTTACTTTGGGGTAACTTTCGCAAGGCCGCGTAGTTGCTGGGGTTGCCCCCTATAGACCGTTCGTCGTCATGGCTTATGCTTTTTTAGCCACCCTTAAGGCGGTTTTTTAGTCAATCAGATAAACACAATATGTAGTCTTTTTGCCGGCGTGGCTGGCCTGTTGCCGTAAGCCGCCTTGGCGCGGTTTTTAAGGCGCTATGGCAGCTCGTTAAGGCGCCTGTAAGGGCAGCGCTGTGTAGGCCGCGTTGCTACAATGCCGGCGCCGTTTTGGCCAGGTGAGCAGTGCTAGGGAGTTATGTTGTGGAGCAGCAGTCGTGGCACATCCTTATTGTTGAAGACGACCAGCGCCTGGCCGAGTTGACCCGTGAGTACCTGGAGGGCAATGGCCTTAATGTGTCCATCGAAATGGACGGCGCCAAGGCGGCCGCGCGTATTTTGCAGGAGCAGCCGGACCTGGTGATTCTCGACCTGATGCTGCCGGGCGAAGACGGCTTGTCGATCTGCCGCAAGGTGCGTGGGCAGTACGAGGGGCCGATCCTGATGCTCACCGCGCGTACCGATGACATGGACCAGGTGCTCGGCCTGGAGATGGGCGCGGATGACTATGTATATAAGCCGGTGCGCCCGCGTGTGCTGCTGGCGCGTATCCGGGCGCTGCTGCGCCGCCATGAAAGCAGCGAGGTGCAGGTGCCCAGTGAGCGCCGGCGCTTGCAGTTTGGCCCGCTGGTGATCGACAGCGCCATGCGTGAGGCCTGGCTGGGCGAGCAGGGTATTGAGCTGACCAGTGCTGAATTCGATTTGTTGTGGCTGCTGACCTCCAACGCCGGGCGGATTCTCTCGCGCGAGGAAATCTTTAATGCCCTGCGCGGCATTGAGTACGACGGCCAGGACCGTTCCATCGACGTGCGTATTTCGCGTATCCGGCCGAAGATCGGTGACGACCCGATGCACCCGCGCCTGATCAAGACAGTGCGCAGCAAGGGTTACCTGTTTGTCGCCGAAGCGGCCGAGGCCATGGCATGAGCGGCGCGGTGATCCGTCCGTGAACTCGATCTTTCTGCGCATCTATGGCGGCATGCTGGCCGTGCTGGTGCTGGTGGCATTGCTTGGCGTCGGTGCGCTGCAGCTGCTCAACGACGTGCGCGTGGATCAATACCGCGAACGTCTGGCCCAAGGCACCTTCCGCCTGATGGCCGATAACCTCACGCCGATGGTGGAGGTGGAGCGGCGCCGGGCCGTTGCGGTGTGGGGGCGTTTGCTCGGTGTGCCCATGCGGGTCACCGCGCTGGCTGAGGCCGGCCTCGACAGCAGTGCGCGCAACAATCTGCGCCGCGGCCAGGTGCTGGTGCAGCAAACCGGCCCGCACGAAGCGCGCATATACAGTCAGTTGGGTGAGCAGCCGTTGCTGCTGGTCGCCGATGTGCAGCAGGTCAGTGAGCAGCTGGCGCGCGCCACCAGTTTTTTGCTGATTGATGAGCTGGTGCGCTACCCCTGGGATGAGCAGCCAAGCCGGCTGGCCGCGCTCAAGCGCGATAAACGCTTCGGCTTCGACTTGCGCCTGGTACGCCTCGATCAGGCCGACCTCGACCCCGACCAGCGCCGCCGCGTGGACGAGGGCGATACGGTGATGGCCTTGGGCCGGGGTGGTGACAGCATTTATGTGTTCTCCGGCATCGTCGACACGCCCTGGGTGCTGGAAATCGGCCCGCTGTATCAGATGGACCCTTACCCGGCGCAGTGGTTGGTACTGATCGGTGCGCTGAGCCTGAGTCTGATCGGCTTGATGGTTTACCTGCTGGTGCGGCCGCTGGAGCAGCGCCTGAGCGATCTGGAAGGCGCGGCCACGCGAATTGCCAGTGGCCGCTTGGATGCCCGTGTGCCAACCCGCGGCACCGATTCGGTCGGACGCCTGGCGGCGGCCTTTAACGCCATGGCCGAGCACTTGCAGCGCTCCCTGAGTATTCAGCGCGAGATGGTCCGGGCGGTATCGCATGAGCTGCGCACGCCAGTGGCGCGGCTGCGCTTCGGCCTGGAAATGATCGGCGACGCGGAAACCGATGCGGCGCGGCGTAAATACATGGAGGGCATGGATAACGATATTCAGGACCTCGACAAGTTAGTCGACGAGATGCTCACCTACGCGCGCCTGGAGCAGGGCGCGCCGGCGCTGAACTTCCAGCAGGTCGACCTGAATGAGCTGATCGATCAGGTGATCACCGAGTTGGCCCCGCTGCGCGCCAGTGTGCGGGTTGAGCACGGCCCTTCACGCGACGCCCTGGATGGTGGCGGTGCCTGTGTTGAGGCCGAGCTGCGCTACCTGCACCGCGCTCTGCAGAACTTGGTAAGTAACGCCATGCGCCATGCCGAGTCGCGCGTGCGGGTGAGTTACCAGATCGGCTCGCAGCGTTGCCGGGTGGATGTCGAGGATGACGGCCCCGGTGTGCCGGAAGAGGCTTGGGAGCATATCTTCACCCCCTTCCTGCGCCTGGACGACAGCCGCACCCGCGCCTCGGGCGGGCATGGTCTGGGGCTGTCCATCGTGCGGCGGATCACCTACTGGCACAGCGGCCGCGCGCAAATCAGCCGCAGCGAGAGCCTGGGTGGGGCGTGCTTTACCCTGATTTGGCCGCGTAAGCAGGGGTGAAGCAGCCTGGATGCAATCAGGGCTACGGAGTGCTTTCAGCCTCGTAGGGTGGATGGCGCTTTACCCATCCACCAGCAGCAATGGTGGATGAAAACAGCGTCATCCACCCTACTGTGCGGGTCAGCTTTAGAACGGTGCCGAGCACTCGAAGCGCATGCGCTCGCCCGTCTGCGGGTGGGTCAGGCTGAGCATGCTGGCGTGCAGGCACAGGCGCGGGTAGGCGGCCAGGGCTTGTTCGTGGGCGTAGAGGCCGTCACCGAGTAGCGGGTGGCCGATGGAGAGCATGTGCACGCGCAGCTGGTGCGAGCGGCCGGTGATCGGCGTCAGCTCGACGCGGCAATACTCGGCGTGGCGCTCCAGCACCTTCCAGTAGGTCAGCGCATGTTTACCTTGCTCATGGTCGACCACGTGGCGCGGCTTGGTCGGTGGGTCGTAGCGCAGGGGCAGGTCGATGCTGCCGCTGTCCAGTTCCGGTTGGCCCCAGCACAGGGCGGTGTAGGCCTTTTCAGTTTCGCGGTCGTGGAACTGGCGCGACAGTTCGCGGTGGCTGTCGGCGTCACGCGCCAGGACGATGATCCCTGAGGTTTCCCAGTCCAGGCGATGGACGATGCGTGCTTCCGGATAACCGTTCTCCTGCAGGCGGGTGACCAGGCAATCACGGTTATCTTCCGCGCGGCCGGGCACCGAGAGCAGCAGGGTGGGCTTGTTGATCACCAGCAGGGCGGCGTCCTGATGGAGAATTACGATATTCGACAGCGGCATGGGCATTCCACAAATAGAAACGGCGGCCAGGGCCGCCGTTTCGGGGTGTTAGACAATCAACGATCGGGCAGGGTGATGTTGAGTTCCAGAATGGAACAGCTGCCTTGGTTTTCCAGAGCGACCTGGACTTGATCCGAGTCGATGTTGACGTACTTGCGGATCACCTCGACCAACTCTTGCTGCAGGGCCGGCAGGTAGTCCGGCTGGCTGCGCTGGCCGCGCTCGTGGGCGACGATGATTTGTAGGCGCTCTTTCGCGATGGACGCTGTGGTTTCTTTTTTGCGTTCACGAAAGAAGTCAAAAATGTTCATTCACGACCTCCAAACAGGCGTTGCATGAATCCCTTCTTCTGCACATCGAGGAATCGATGCGCCACTTCCTTGCCCAGCAGGCGGTCAACCGCGTCGCTGTAAGCTTGGCCTGCATCACTCTGGTCGTCGAGGATCACCGGTACGCCCTGGTTCGAGGCCTTGAGTACGGCTTGCGACTCAGGGATCACGCCGAGCAGGCGGATGGCGAGGATTTCTTCAACGTCTTCAACGCCGAGCATTTCGCCTTTGACTACGCGCTCAGGGTTGTAGCGGGTCAGCAGCAGGTGTTCCTTGATAGGCTCTTCGCCCTTCTCGGCGCGGCGCGATTTGCTTGCCAGCAGACCGAGCATGCGGTCGGAGTCACGGACCGAGGAGACTTCTGGGTTGGTCACGACAATCGCCTCATCGGCGAAGTACATGGCCAGGTGCGCGCCTTTTTCGATGCCGGCTGGCGAGTCGCAAACCACGTATTCGAAGTTCTCGCGCAGTTCATTGAGGACTTTTTCAACGCCTTCTTCGGTCAGCGCGTCTTTGTCGCGGGTCTGGCTGGCGGCCAGCACGTAGAGGTTTTCCAGGCGCTTGTCTTTGATCAGCGCCTGCGACAGGGTGGCTTCGCCATTGACCACGTTGACGAAGTCATACACCACGCGGCGCTCGCAACCCATGATCAGGTCAAGGTTACGCAGGCCGACGTCAAAGTCGACGATGACAGTCTTGTGCCCGCGCAGGGCAAGGCCGGTACCGATGGCAGCGCTGGTGGTGGTTTTACCAACGCCACCTTTGCCGGACGTAACAACGAGGATCTTGGCCAAGGTGATTCACCCTAAAATGTAGAGATAACGCAGGTTCCATGGCCTTTTTCAGGCTTCCGGCTGCCCTGTTTGAAAGTGGCGGCAGTATCCGTCAAAGGCGGGTGATGTTCAACACGTCACCCGACAGGCAGACATGCACCGCCTCGCCCCAGAGCGGGTCGCGGCGCAAGTCTTCGGCGACTTTATAGTGGCCCGCGATGGAGAGCAGCTCTGCGCCCATTTGTTGGCAGAAAATCCGCGCCTTAAGGTTGCCCTTGATGCCGGCTAACGCACGGCCGCGCATGGGGGCGTAAACATGGATGTTGCCATCGGCGAGAAGTTCCGCGCCGGCGCTGACGGGGGCTAAAACGATCAGGTCGCCGCCCTGGGCATAGACTTGTTGGCCGCCACGCACTGGGCTGGTGATGATTTTGCTCGGTTTGAACTCCGGCTCAGCCGGCTTTTCCGGTTTTGCAGGGGCCAGTTCAATAGGCCGTTCACGCGCACCGGACGGCGGCAGTACGGGCAGGTCCAGTGCTTGCGCGGCGTTTATATCGGCTTCGCGGTTGGCGCGGACTGCCAGGGTGCGCAGGCCGTGCTTGCGACAGACGGCCATCAGCTCGGCCAGGTCGAGGGCGCCTTCGCTTTCCGGGAGTTTGTCGAGGGCCAGGATCAGCGGGGTGTTGCTGAAAAAGGCGGGGGCCTGGGCGACTTTTTCGCTGAGTTGCAGGTCGAGGCGGGTGAGGTCGTTGTGCGCCAGCTCCATGACGGTGATGGCCAGCATGCTGCCTTTTAGCTGGAATACGGGGTCTTGCTCGAGAAGATCAGCTTGGCTCATGGTCTGCCTGATACGGCCCTTGTTTAGAAACTGGGGGGAAAGTAAGCCGGTCTTATAGCGAGAACGCCGCGCGCTCGCAAGTTGCGTGCGGCGAAACCAAGGCTCAGGGAAAGTCCTGATAGAATGCCGCGCTTTATTGCGTGCCTCGGACCTGCTTTATGGATCGCCCTGTTTTCCGTGCTTATTTCCTGCATCCGCGTTTCTGGCTGTTATGGCTGGGGTTAGGCTTGCTGTGGCTGGTCGCGCAGCTGCCTTATAAGGTGCTGCTGGGGTTGGGGCGCTGCCTGGGCGCGCTGATGTACCGCCTGGCCAGCGCGCGGCGCAAGATCGCCGCACGCAACCTGGAGCTGTGTTTCCCGCAGATGCCCGCCGCTGAGCGCGAGGCGTTATTAAAGGAAAACTTTGCCTCCACCGGGATTACCTTTTTTGAGATGGCCATTGCCTGGTGGTGGCCGGCTGAGCGTTTGCGTCGCCTGGGTACGATTGAGGGGTTGCAGCACCTGCGTCAGGCCGAGGCCGATGGGCAGGGAGTGATTCTCATGGCGTTGCATTTCACCACCCTGGAGATGGGCGGTGGCCTGCTCGGCATGGCCCAGGACATGTATGGGATGTACCGCCCGCACAAGAATCCACTGTTCGACTATGTCCAGCGCCGTGGCCGCGAGCAGCGTTTGCTGGGGGTGATTGGTCGTGATGATGTGCGCGGCATGCTCAAGCTGCTGCGCGCCGGCGGGGTGGTGTGGTACGCGCCCGATCAGGATTACGGCGCCCAGCGCAGCGTGTTTGTGCCGTTGTTTGGGGTGCCGGCGGCTACCGTAACGGCCACCAGCAAGTTCGCGCGCATGGGGCGGGCCAAGGTCATTCCGTTTACCCAGCAGCGCTTGCCTGATGGTCAGGGGTATCGCCTGGTGATTCATCCGCCGCTGGCGGACTTCCCAAGTGAGAACGAAGAAGCTGACTGCCTGCGGGTTAATCAGTGGATCGAGCAGGCCATCAGTGCGTGCCCTGAACAGTACCTGTGGGCGCATCGGCGTTTTAAGACCCGCCCCGAGGGCGAGCCGAAGCTGTATAAAAAGAAGCGCTAAGCCCATGCCCCTCTAGCGGGCACAGCGGTTAAGTCGGCTTTCTTGGCGTTTGATGGTTCCGTGTGCGCCTGGCCGGCTCCTATACTGGCGGAAAAACAGTGGGAACTCGCCAATGCCGCACACGGCTTCAACCGATCAGCCAGTCACCGGGCTGATTCTCTCCGGCGGTGGTGCGCGGGCGGCCTATCAAGTAGGTGTGCTGGCTGCCATCGCTGACCTGCTGCCCAATGCTGCGCACAACCCGTTCCCGGTAATAGTCGGCACCTCTGCGGGGGCGATTAATGCGGTGGGGCTGGCCTGTGGTGCGTTGCACTTCACTGAGGCGGTGCGCCGGCTGACGAGTGTTTGGCAGGGCTTTCACACCCATCAGGTGTATCGCAGTGATTGGCCGGGTGTGTTGCGCCAGGCCAGCCGCTTTATCGGCCACAGCCTGCTGGGGTTGGGTGGCCCGGTGCCAGTGGCGCTGCTCGACAGCGCGCCGCTGGCCAAACTGTTGGCGCGTGAGTTGGATTTCAGTGGTATCTCCGCCGCCGTACGGCATCGTCAGCTGCGCGCGGTGGCCGTCACCGCTTTTGGTTACGAGAGCGGCCAGGCGGTGACCTTTTATCAGGGCCGCGCCACCATCAATCCGTGGTTTCGTCATCGGCGAGTCGGTGCGCCAACCCGTCTCGCGCTTGAGCACCTGCTGGCCAGTGCGGCGATCCCGTTGATTTTCCCGCCGGTAAAGATCAACCGCGAATACTTTGGCGACGGTGCGGTGCGTCAGTCCGCGCCGATCAGTCCGGCCTTGCACTTGGGCGCCAGCCGGGTGTTGGTGGTGGGGGTCAGCGACAACCCCGTGGGGATGCAAGCTCAGGTGCCGGTGATGCGCCCTAAGCAAAGCCGCCCGCCCAGCCTGGCGCAAATCAGTGGGCATATGCTCAACAGCACCTTTATCGATAACTTGGAAAGCGACATCGAGATGCTTGAGCGGCTCAATCAGATGAGTCGTTTGATTCCCGCCGAGCGCCACCCGCGTGGCCTGGGGCTTAAGCCGGTGGATGTATTGGTGATTTCCCCCAGTCAGCCGCTGGACCTGATCGCCGCCCGTCATCGGCATGAGCTGCCCAAGGCGCTGCGCCTGTTTCTACGTGGGCCGGGGGCGACCAAGGCCAGTGGTGCAGGGGTGCTGAGTTACCTGCTATTCGAGCCGGGTTACTGCAACGAATTGATCGAGCTGGGCTATCAGGACGCCATGGCCCAGAAAGCCCGCTTGATCGAGTTTCTCAGCCTCGACAGCCCGCCCGTGCCAGCCGGGGTCGCTGAGCCGGCCTGAATAGGGCGGCGTCTTGAATGGCTGCCAGGGATGGCCGGCGATAAAAATCCTTCACAGTCGCGCGGATAAAACCGCGCCAAGGGTGGCAGGCTGCATTTAAACTGCGCCTTCACGATGCTTTCTGTCGCATTTGCGAAAGCAGTGGTTTCCCTCGGGTCGGCGCTATAAGAAGTTGTCGCATGGCGGCAATGCCGGCTCTGGATCAGTCCCTACAATCCGTCACGTCGCCTGCTAGTCAATGCAGGTGTTCCTCGTTAGGAGAGCTTAGATGTCTGTTCAGCACGACCCGGTGCAGCGCGCCGATTTCGACCAAGTGATGGTGCCCAACTACGCACCCGCAGCCTTTATTCCAGTACGCGGCGCCGGTTCGCGTGTATGGGATCAAAGCGGTCGTGAGCTGATCGACTTTGCCGGGGGCATCGCCGTCAACGTACTCGGCCACGCCCATCCGGCGCTGGTTAACGCCTTGACCGAGCAGGCCGGCAAACTTTGGCATGTGTCCAACGTGTTCACCAATGAGCCGGCGCTGCGCCTGGCCAAGAAGCTGATTGACGCCACCTTCGCCGATCGCGTGTTCTTCTGTAACTCCGGCGCCGAAGCCAACGAAGCCGCGTTCAAGCTGGCCCGTCGCGTGGCCTTCGATAAGTTCGGCGAAGACAAGCACGAAATCATCGCCGCGACCAACAGCTTCCACGGTCGCACCCTGTTTACCGTCAGCGTCGGCGGTCAGCCGAAGTATTCCGATGGTTTCGGGCCGAAGATCCAGGGCATCAGCCACATTCCGTACAACGACATCGAGGCACTCAAGGCCGCGGTATCGGACAAAACCTGCGCCGTGGTGCTGGAGCCGATTCAAGGTGAAGGCGGCGTGCTGCCGGCTGACCTGGCTTACCTGCAAGCGGCCCGCGAGCTGTGCGACAAGCACAACGCATTGCTGGTGTTCGACGAAGTGCAGAGCGGCATGGGCCGCAGTGGCGAGCTGTTCGCCTATATGCACTACGGCGTGACCCCGGACATCCTCTCCAGCGCCAAGAGCCTGGGCGGTGGTTTCCCGATCGGCGCCATGCTCACCACCACTGAGCTGGCCAAGCACCTGGCGGTCGGCACCCACGGCACCACTTACGGCGGTAACCCGCTGGCCTGCGCGGTGGGTGAGGCAGTGATCGACACCATTAACACCCCTGAAGTGCTGGCTGGCGTGAAGGCCAAGCATCAGCGCTTTAAAACCAAACTGGAGCAAATCGGCCAGCAATACGGCGTATTCAGTGAGGTGCGCGGTCTGGGCTTGTTGATCGGCGCGGTGCTGTCCGATGCCTGGAAAGGCAAGGCCAAGGCGATTCTCGACGCCGCAGCGGAAGAAGGTGTGATGGTTCTGCAGGCCAGCCCGGACGTGGTGCGCTTTGCCCCAAGCCTGGTGGTGGAAGACGCCGATATCGATGAAGGTCTGGCGCGCTTAGAACGTGCTGTGGCCACGTTGACCCAGGCCTGATTGCCGGCCTGAGCCGCCGTAATAACGGTGGCTCAGGCTGTGCCCGCTCGACCCAGGACGGGTTGAGCTAAACAGCAAGGACGCCCGTCTCTGTGTGTGCCGCGGCCTTGGCTTGCGGTTTTCTCTGAGTCGCTCGTGAGAGCCTCTTGGAGCTTTTATCCAAAGGAGTGACACCATGCTGGTGATGCGCCCCGCGCAAATGGCCGACCTCACTGAAGTGCAGCGTCTCGCCGCGGACAGCCCGGTTGGTGTGACTTCACTGCCCGACGACAGTGGCCGTCTGCGTGAAAAGATTGCCGCTTCGGAAGCCTCGTTTGCCGCCGAAGTCAGCTTCAACGGTGAAGAAAGCTACTTTTTCGTGCTTGAAGACAGTGACAGCGGACGTCTGGTGGGCTGCTCTGGCATCGTCGCCTCGGCCGGTTACTCGGAGCCGTTTTACAGCTTCCGTAACGAAACCTTCGTGCACAACTCTCGCGAGCTGAAGATCCATAACAAGATCCACGTGCTCTCGCTGTGCCACGACCTGACCGGCAACAGCCTGCTGACTAGCTTCTACGTCGAGCAACCGCTGGTGAACACTGTCTGGTCCGACCTCAACTCGCGGGCACGCTTGTTGTTCCTGGCCAACCATCCGGAGCGCTTTGCTGATGCCGTGGTGGTGGAGATCGTCGGTTACAGTGATGAGGCCGGCGATTCGCCGTTCTGGGATGCGGTAGGGCGTAACTTCTTCGACATGAACTACACCGAAGCCGAGCGCCTGTGTGGCCTTAAAAGCCGCACCTTCCTCGCTGAATTAATGCCGCATTACCCCATCTACGTGCCGCTGCTGCCGGACGAAGCCCAGGAAGCCATGGGCCAGGTGCATCCGCGGGCGCAGGTCAGCTTTGACATCCTCATGCGCGAAGGCTTCGAGACCGACCATTACATCGACATTTTCGATGGCGGCCCGACCGTGCATGCGCGCACCTCGGGCATTCGTTCGATTGCCCAGAGCCGCGTAGTGCCGGTGCGGCTGGCGGCTGAGAAGGCCGAGCCGAGCAAAGGCGGGCGGTCGTACTTGGTCAGTAATGGTCAGCTGCAGGATTTTCGCGCGATTGTCGCGGAGCTGGATTGGGTCCCGGGTAAGCCGGTCACCCTGAGTGTTGCGGCCGCCGAAGCCCTGGGCGTCGGTGAGGGCGTCAGTGTTCGCCTGGTTGCGGTTTAAGGAGTTAGCGCATGATCGTTCGTCCCGTTCGCAGCACCGATCTGCCGGCTCTGTTTCAACTGGCACGCAGTACCGGCGCTGGTTTGACTACGTTGCCCGCCAATGAGGAGCGCCTGGCGCACCGCGTTGGCTGGGCTGAAAAAACCTTCCGCGGTGAGGCCGCCCGCGGCGATGCCGACTACCTGTTTGTGCTCGAAGACCACAATGGCGAGGTGGTCGGTATTTCTGCTGTCGCCGGTGCCGTCGGCCTGCGCGAGCCCTGGTACAACTACCGGGTTGGTTTGACCGTCAGCGCCTCGCAGGAACTGAATATTCATCGGCAGATTCCCACCCTGTTCTTGGCCAACGACCTGACCGGCAACTCCGAGCTGTGCTCGCTGTTCTTGCGCAGCGACCAACGCAGCGGGCTTAACGGTCGGTTGTTGTCGAAGGCACGCTTTCTGTTTATCGCCGAATTCCGTGAGCTGTTCGGCGACAAGGTGATCGCCGAGATGCGCGGCATGTCTGATGAGCAGGGGCGTTCGCCGTTTTGGGAATGCCTGGGTCGGCACTTTTTTAGAATGGAATTCAGCCAGGCGGATTACCTCACCGGCGTCGGCAACAAGGCTTTTATCGCCGAGCTGATGCCCAAGTTTCCGCTCTACACCTGCTTCCTTTCCGAGGATGCGCGCAACACCATCGGCCGCGTACACCCGGACACCGAGCCGGCGCTGGCCATGCTTAAGGCTGAAGGTTTCAGTTATCAGGGCTATGTCGATATTTTCGACGCGGGCCCGGCCATCGAGGCGCAAACCGCGAAGATCCGTGCGGTAAAGGACAGCGAAGTGCTGGTGCTGGCCATCGGCACGCCAGGCGATGACGCCACGCACTACCTGATTCATAACCGCAAGCGCGAAGACTGTCGGATTACCGTCGCCCCGTCGCGCCTGGCCGCCGGCACGCTGGTGGTTGATGCGCAAACTGCCAAGCGCTTGCAGCTGTCTGCGGGCGATCAAGTGCGCGCGGTAGCGGTCTCCGCTCGCGGCTAAAGGCTACGCGCCGCTGAGAGCGCTACGGCTGTGTCTAAATTGCTGATCCGGCGGCTAGCCGGGTCTACACCTTGCTGGGAGTGATAAAACAAGATGAGCACTCATTACATCGCCGGTGCCTGGCACGCAGGTCAGGGTGAAGCCCTGGAATCGCTCAATCCGGTTAGCCAGGAAGCCATCTGGCACGGTCAGGCGGCCAGCGCTGCGCAGGTTGACGCTGCCGTACAGGCCGCCCGTGCCGCATTCCCAGCCTGGGCCTCGCGCTCGCTGAATGAGCGCATTGCCGTACTCGAGCAGTTTGCCGCCACCCTCAAGCAGCAGGCTGATGCGCTGGGCCACTGCATCGGTGAGGAAACCGGAAAACCACTGTGGGAAACCGCCACCGAAGTCACCAGCATGGCCAACAAGGTCGCCATTTCGGTGCAAAGCTACCGCGAGCGTACCGGCGAGAAGAGCGGCCCACTGGGCGATGCCACCGCAGTATTGCGGCACAAGCCGCATGGCGTGGTCGCCGTGTTCGGGCCTTATAACTTCCCCGGTCACCTGCCTAACGGCCACATTGTGCCGGCGCTGTTGGCGGGCAATTGCGTGGTGTTCAAACCCAGCGAGCTAACACCGAAAGTCGCCGAGTTAACGGTCAAGTGCTGGATCGAAGCCGGCTTGCCGGCGGGCGTGCTTAACCTGGTGCAGGGCGCCCGTGATACCGGTGTGGCGCTGGCGGCTCATGCGGGCATCGACGGGCTGTTCTTCACCGGTTCCAGCCGCACGGGCAACCTGCTGCACAAGCAGTTCTCCGGTCGTCCGGACAAAATTCTCGCCCTGGAAATGGGTGGCAACAACCCGCTGGTGGTTGAGCAGGTCAGCGATATCAATGCCGCCGTGTACACCATCATCCAGTCGGCGTTTATATCCGCCGGCCAGCGCTGCACCTGCGCGCGGCGTCTGCTGGTGCCGCAAGGCGCGTGGGGTGACAGCTTGCTGGAACGCCTGGTGGAGGTGGCGGCGAGTATCAAAGTGGGTAGTTTCGATGCTCAACCTGCGCCGTTTATGGGCTCGGTGATTTCTTTGGATGCTGCTCAGCACTTGCTTAAGGCGCAACAACACCTGCTGGCTCAGGGCGCCAAGCCGCTGCTGGAAATGTCTCAGCCGCTGCAGGGCGCGGCCTTGCTCACGCCTGGCATCATTGATGTAACAGAGGTGGCCAATCGTCCGGATGAAGAGTTTTTTGGCCCGCTGCTGCAGGTGATTCGCTACGCCGATTTTGCTGCCGCGATTGCTGAGGCCAACAACACCCAATACGGGTTGGCTGCCGGGCTGCTGTCCGACTCCAAGGCGCGTTATGAGCAGTTCTGGCTGCACAGCCGCGCGGGTATCGTTAACTGGAACAAACAGCTGACCGGTGCCGCCAGCACCGCGCCGTTTGGCGGCGTGGGGGCGTCCGGTAACCACCGCGCCAGCGCCTATTACGCAGCTGATTATTGCGCCTACCCGGTGGCTTCGCTGGAAGCCGACAGCCTCAGCCTGCCGGCCACCCTGACCCCGGGAGTCAGCCTATGAGCCCAGTCGCCAGCACTAACGCCTACGAAGTCAATTTTGACGGTTTGGTCGGGCCGACCCATAACTATGGCGGCTTGTCATACGGCAACGTGGCCTCACAGAGCAATAGCCAGGTAGGGTCGAACCCGAAAGAAGCCGCCAAGCAAGGCCTGGCCAAGATGAAGGCCTTGATGGAGATGGGCTTCAAGCAGGGCGTGCTGGCCCCGCAGGAGCGCCCGAATGTCGCGGTGCTGCGCAGCCTAGGTTTCACCGGAACAGACGCGCAAGTGATTCAGCGGGCCGCCAAAGACGCCATGCCGCTGCTGGTCGCCAGCTGCTCGGCCTCGAGCATGTGGACGGCCAATGCCTGTACCGTTAGCCCGAGTGCGGATACAGCCGATGGTCGCGTGCATTTCACCGCTGCCAACCTCAACTGCAAATTCCACCGCTCGATCGAGCACCCAACCACCAGCCGTGTGCTCGGTGCGATGTTCGCCAATGAGCAGCACTTCGCCCACCACGCCGCGCTGCCCGCAGTTGCTCAGTTCGGCGATGAAGGTGCAGCGAATCACACACGCTTCTGCAAAGGCTACGGCGATGCGGGTGTGGAGTTCTTTGTGTTCGGTCGCAGCGCCTTCGACAGCCGCTTCCCAGCGCCGCAACGCTACCCGGCGCGGCAAACCCTGGAGGCTTCGCAAGCCGTGGCGCGCTTGCACGGCTTGAGCGATGACGGTGTGGTTTACGCCCAGCAAACGCCAGCGGTGATCGATCAAGGTGTGTTCCACAACGATGTGATCGCCGTGGGTAACGGCGAGGTGCTGTTCTATCACCAGGACGCCTTCCTCGACAGCGATAAGGTGCTGGCCGAGTTAAGTGAAAAGCTCGCTCGCCGTGGCGGCAACTTGCAGGCGGTGTGCGTGCCGCGCGAAGCAGTGCCGGTGGCAGATGCGGTCAAGTCGTACCTGTTCAACAGCCAGCTGCTCAGTCGCGCCGACGGCGGCATGCTGCTGATCGTGCCGGAAGAGTGCCGCAACAACAGCAATGTCTGGAGTTACCTGCAGCAGCTGACCAGCGGCAACGGGCCGATCCGTGAGGTGCAGGTGTTTGACCTCAAGCAAAGCATGCAGAACGGCGGTGGCCCGGCATGCTTGCGCCTGCGTGTCGCGCTCAAGGAAGGCGAGCTGGCGGCGGTCAATCAGGGCGTGATTATGACCCCGACGCTGTACGATACCCTCAATGTCTGGGTCGATAAGCACTACCGTGATCGCCTGAGCGAAAACGATCTGGCTGATCCACAATTGTTGAGTGAATGCCGTACGGCCTTGGATGAACTGACGCAGATCCTTAAACTGGGCGCGGTTTATCCTTTTCAATTAGCTAAGTAGGCTGGGTCGCGTTTTATCGATCCACCGGTGGGTGTAAAAAAACGACATCCACCCTACGTCCAAAACTGTGGAGATTTTATGAGCGATGCCCTGCAACTGATCCTCGAAGACACTGACGGCACCCAGCTGGAAACCTCCTGCACACGCTTTGCCGTGATCTGGCAGGGCCAGGAAATCTGGTTCCAACAGGTAGGTAACAACCAGTTGATGATCGGTGTCGACGTCGAGGAGGGCGCTGCCGAATACGCCAACCTGCTGCTGCGTCCATTGGCCACCAACCTGGTCAGCCTGGAGCTGGAAATGGAAGCCGCTGAGCCGGGCGATGACGACGAGCACGTGCACGGCCCAGACTGCACTCACGACTGAGGAACCACCATGCTTGCCCTTGGGAAATTGCTTGAACTGACCCTGGCCGGCCATGAGCCGGCAGCAAAAATTCAGCTGACTCCCGAGGGCACGCGTGTGCGTTGGCTGGCCGAAGGCGCGGTGGAAATCACCCCGCCAGCGGTCCGCGACAACGGCCAGGACCTGCTGCTGTCGGCGGGTATTCATGGCAATGAAACCGCCCCCATCGAATTACTCGACCGCCTGCTGCAGGCCATCGCGCGCAATCAGTTGCAACCGGGCGCACGCATTCTCTTTCTGCTGGGTAACCCCGCCGCGATGCGTCGCGGCGAGCGGTATATCGAGCAGGACATTAACCGCCTATTTAACGGCCGCCACGACCAACACAGCGGGCCCGAGGCGCTGCGCGCGTGTGAGCTGGAGCATCTGGCCGCGGCATTTTTCAGTAAGCCCGAGCGCACCCGCCTGCACTACGACCTGCACACCGCTATTCGTGCGTCGAAGATTGAGCAGTTTGCCCTTTATCCCTTCCAGGAAGGCCGCCCGCGCAGTCGGCGTGAGCTGGCGCGCTTAAGTGCCGCTGGGATTGAGGCCGTGCTGCTGCACAACAAAAGTTCGGTTACCTTCAGTGCCTACACCTACACCCAGCTCGGGGCGGAAGCGTTCACGCTGGAACTGGGCAAGGCGCGGCCGTTTGGGCAGAACGCGTTGGTCAACCTGGATCGGCTTGAACTGCACCTGCAGGCGCTGATTGAAGGGGATGAGCTGGAGGCGGCCTCGGATGATCTGGGCGAGCTAAAGCTGTTTGCCGTATCCCAGGAAGTGATCAAGCACAGTGATGCGTTTCAGCTGCACCTGCCGGCTGATATCGAGAATTTCAGCGAATTGCCCGTTGGCTACCTGCTGGCGGAAGACCTCAGTGATACCCGCTGGGTGATCGATGAGCCGGGTACGCGGATTATCTTCCCTAATCCCAAAGTTAAAAACGGCCTGCGTGCCGGCATCTTGATTGTCCCCGCCGAAGACGTACAGCTGGCTTGAGCCAGTAGGGTGGATGGCGCTTTATCCATCCACCAACCGATGCACGCCAGGTGGATGAAAAAGGCGTCATCCACCCTACACAGCTGTCCTGCGCGTTCTCGCCTGATCTGTACCTTGTATGTCGCCATCGGTGGGCTTTAGCATCGGTGTTTTCCTCGTTCAAGGATCGCCCTACATGCCCATCATCGACCTGCGCAGCGACACCGTCACCCAGCCGACACGCGGCATGCGTGAAGCCATGCAAGCCGCTGAGCTGGGTGATGACGTGTACGGCGAAGACCCTACGGTTAACCGTCTAGAGCACTACCTGGCCGCTGAGTTGGGCTTCGAGGCTGCGCTGTTTGTGCCCACTGGCACCATGAGTAACCTGCTCGGCCTAATGGCCCATTGCGCGCGCGGTGATGAATATGTCGTCGGTCAGCAGGCGCACACCTATAAATATGAAGGTGGCGGTGCGGCGGTGCTCGGTTCGATCCAGCCGCAGCCTATTGAGGGCGAGGCGGATGGTTCTCTGGACCTGACCAAGGTTGAAGCGGCCATCAAGCAGGATGACTTTCACTTCGCCCGCACCCGCCTGCTGGCGCTGGAAAACACCATGCAGGGCAAGGTGCTGCCGCAGGCTTACCTACAGGCAGCGCGCGAGCTGACCACGCGCCGCGGTCTGGCCCTGCATCTGGACGGCGCTCGCCTTTACAACGCTGCCGTCAAACTCGGCGTACCGGCGCGGCAGATAACCCAGTACTTCGATTCGGTGTCAGTGTGCTTGTCCAAGGGGCTTGGTGCGCCGGTGGGCTCGGTGCTGTGCGGCTCAGCCGAGCTGATTGGTCGGGCGCGACGTTTGCGCAAGATGGTCGGCGGCGGCATGCGCCAGGCCGGCATGCTCGCGGCAGCAGGGTTGTATGCACTAGAGCATCAGGTGCAACGGCTGGCTGACGACCATGCCAATGCCGAGCGCTTGGCTGCCGGCTTGCGTGAGTTGGGTTACACAGTCGAGCCGGTGCAGACCAATATGGTCTACGTCGAGGTGGGTGAGCAGGCTGGCGCATTGCAGGCGTTCTGCGCCGCGCGGGGCATCAAGCTCTCGGCTGCGCCGCGTTTGCGCATGGTGACGCACCTGGATATCGCCGCTGCGGATATCGAGCAGGTAATTGCGGCCTTTGCCGCTTTTCGCGCGAGCTGAATAGCTCAGGGCTTTTAATAGCCGTTATCTATCAATAAAGTCACTAGCCCCATGGCGCAGGGCCGATATAATGCGGCCCTTTGCCGGCTTTGTTGTGGCCGCTGGTTTTTGGAAGATTCCTATGAAAAGCGCAGAAATCCGTGAAGCCTTCCTCAGCTTCTTCGAACAGAAGGGACACACCCGTGTCGCCTCCAGCTCCCTGATTCCGGGCAACGACCCGACCCTGTTGTTCACCAACGCGGGGATGAACCAGTTCAAGGATTGCTTCCTCGGCCTGGAAAAGCGCGCCTATACCCGCGCCACCAGCAGCCAGAAGTGCGTACGCGCCGGCGGCAAGCACAATGACCTGGAGAACGTCGGTTATACCGCGCGTCACCACACCTTCTTCGAAATGCTGGGTAATTTCAGCTTTGGCGACTATTTCAAGCGTGATGCCATTCATTTCGCCTGGGAGTTTTTGACCGGCGACGCCTGGCTCAAACTGCCGAAAGAAAAACTCTGGGTCACCGTCTACGCCAGCGACGATGAAGCCTATGACATCTGGAACAAAGAAATCGGCGTGCCGGCTGAACGGATGATTCGCATCGGTGACAACAAGGGCGCGCCGTATGCCTCGGACAACTTCTGGGCCATGGGTGATACCGGCCCGTGCGGCCCGTGCACCGAGATTTTCTTCGACCATGGCGAGCACATCTGGGGCGGCCCACCCGGCTCGCCAGAAGAAGACGGTGATCGCTACATCGAAATCTGGAACAACGTCTTTATGCAGTTCAACCGCACGGCTGACGGCGTGATGCATCCGCTGCCAGCGCCGAGTGTGGATACTGGCATGGGCTTGGAACGCGTCAGTGCGGTGCTGCAGCACGTTAACTCGAACTACGAGATCGACCTGTTCCAGAGCCTGCTGAATGCTGCGGCCAAGGCCATCGGTTGTGCCAACGAAGCCCAGGCGTCGCTGAAAGTGGTGGCCGACCATATCCGTTCGTGCGGCTTCCTGATTGCTGACGGCGTGACCCCATCCAATGAAGGCCGTGGCTATGTGCTGCGCCGCATCATTCGTCGCGCCTGCCGTCACGGTAACAAGCTGGGCGCCAAGGGCAGCTTCTTCTACCAGATCGTGGCTGCGCTGGTAGCCGAGATGGGCGATGCCTTCCCCGAGCTGAAGCAGCAGCAAGCACATATCGAGCGAGTGTTGAAAACCGAAGAAGAGCAGTTCGCCAAAACCCTGGAGCAGGGTTTGAAGATTCTTGAGCAGGATCTGGCCGAACTGCAGGGCACGGTGATTCCGGGCGATGTGATCTTCAAACTTTACGATACCTTCGGCTTCCCGATGGACCTCACCGGCGACATCGCCCGTGAGCGCGAGCTGACCCTGGATGAGGAAGGCTTCGAGCGCGAAATGCAGGCGCAGCGCGAGCGCGCTCGCTCCGCCAGCTCGTTCGGCATGGATTACAACGCGCTGGTCAAAGTCGACAGCGACACCGCGTTCCTCGGTTACCAGGGCACCAGTGGTAACGGCAAGATCATTGCACTGTTCAAGGCCGGCCAAGCGGTGGAGAGTTTGGGTGAGGGCGAGGAGGGCGTGGTGGTCCTCGATCAAACGCCGTTCTACGCCGAATCCGGCGGTCAGGTGGGTGACTGCGGCTTCCTTGAAGGCGCGGACGTGCGTTTCGAGGTGCGTGATACCACTAAGGCGGGTGGCGCGATCCTGCACCACGGGATTGCCGTTAAAGGCGGCCTGAGCGTCGGTACCTCGGTCAAGGCCGAAGTGGATGCCAGCGTGCGTCAGGCTACGGCCCTCAATCACTCGGCCACCCACTTGCTGCACGCGGCTTTGCGTCAGGTATTGGGTGAGCACGTTACGCAGAAGGGCTCGTTGGTCGACAGTCAGCGTCTGCGCTTCGACTTCAGTCACTTCGAGGCGATCACGCCGGCGCAGTTGAGAGAATTGGAAGCCATCGTCAACCGTGAAGTACGCGGCAATAGCGACGTTGAAACCCTGGAAACCGACATCGAAACCGCCAAGGCCAAAGGTGCCATGGCGCTGTTCGGTGAGAAGTACGGCGATCAGGTGCGCGTATTGAGCATGGGTGGCGACTTCTCGGTTGAGCTGTGTGGCGGTATTCACGCCAAGCGCACGGGCGATATCGGTCTGTTCAAAATCATTAGTGAGAGCGGCGTGGCTGCCGGTGTGCGGCGTATTGAGGCGGTCACCGGTGCTGTCGCGTTTGCCTACCTCAATGCTGCGGAAGAGCAGCTGAAAGAGGCCGCTGCACTGGTCAAAGGCAGTCGCGAAAATCTATTGGATAAGCTTGCTGGTGTGCTGGAGCGTAATCGTCAGCTGGAAAAAGAGCTGGAGCAGCTCAAGGCTAAGGCCGCCAGCGCGGCGGGTAATGACCTGGCGGGTTCTGCCATCGATGTGAAAGGCATCAAGGTGCTCAGTGCGCGTCTCGATGGGTTGGATGGCAAGGCATTGCTTGCCTTGGTCGATCAGTTGAAAAACAAGCTTGGCAGTGCGGTGATTCTGTTGGGTGGCGTGCAGGATGAAAAGGTCGTGCTCGTTGCTGGTGTGACGAAAGATCTGACAGCCAAGCTGAAGGCAGGCGAGCTGATGAAGCAAGCGGCTGCGGCCGTAGGCGGTAAAGGGGGTGGTCGTCCGGATATGGCGCAAGGTGGCGGTGTTGACGCTGCTGCGTTGGATGCTGCCCTGAGCTTGGCTGCTGCTTTCGCTGAACAAGGTCTGTAAGCGCCTGATTCTGGGTGTGCAATCTGAGGCCCGATCTACGCCCGGCGGGCCTTGGTAGGTATTGAGTTATGTGTTTAATGGGCGCCCTTCACGGGCTGAGGCGGCTTTGAAATGGCTTTGATCGTACAGAAATTTGGCGGCACTTCCGTCGGCACTGTTGAGCGTATTCAGCAGGTGGCCGCGAAGGTGAAGAAATTCCGTGAAAACGGTGATGACATTGTGGTTGTGGTTTCCGCCATGAGCGGTGAAACCAATCGCCTGGTCGAACTAGCCAAACAGGTTAGTGATGGTCAGCCGGTACCGCGTGAATTCGACGTGATGGTCTCGACCGGCGAGCAGGTGACCATTGCCCTGTTGGCCATGGCGCTGATCAAGATTGGCGTGCCCGCGGTGTCCTATACCGGTAACCAGGTGCGCATCCTCACGGACAGTGCGCACAACAAAGCGCGCATCCTGCAGATCGATGACCAGAAACTGCGTATCGATCTTAAGGCCGGGCGTGTGGTGGTGGTCGCCGGCTTCCAGGGCGTTGATGAGCACGGCAATATCACCACGCTTGGGCGTGGTGGCTCCGACACCACTGGTGTGGCCCTGGCGGCTGCGTTAAAAGCCGATGAGTGTCAGATTTATACCGATGTGGATGGCGTTTACACCACCGATCCACGGGTTGTGCCAAAGGCTCAGCGCTTAAGCAAGATCACCTTCGAAGAAATGCTGGAGATGGCCAGTCTGGGCTCCAAGGTGCTGCAAATTCGTGCGGTGGAGTTCGCCGGCAAATACAACGTCCCGCTGCGCGTGTTGCACAGCTTTCAAGAGGGTCCGGGCACCCTCATTACTATTGATGAAGAGGAATCCATGGAACAGCCGATCATCTCTGGCATCGCCTTTAATCGCGATGAGGCCAAGCTGACTATCCGTGGCGTACCGGATATTCCGGGCGTAGCGTTCAAGATCCTCGGGCCGATCAGTGCCGCCAATGTAGAGGTGGACATGATCGTGCAGAACGTTGCGCACGATAACACCACCGACTTCACCTTCACCGTGCATCGCAATGACTACAGCAATGCCATGCTGGTGCTGGAGAAGACGGCCCAGGAATTGGGCGCGCGTGAAGTGGTTGGCAATACCGACATCGCCAAGGTTTCCATCGTGGGCGTTGGTATGCGCTCCCACGCAGGGGTTGCCAGCCGTATGTTTGAGTCGCTGGCCCAAGAAAATATCAACATCCAGATGATCTCCACCTCGGAAATCAAAGTCTCCGTGGTAATCGAGGAGAAATACCTGGAGTTGGCGGTACGCGCCCTGCACACTGCTTTTGAACTGGATGCCCCGGCCCGACAGGGCGACTGAGGCATCATCCGAAAGGCGCGGGCTATCCCGCGCCTTTCGTCTTTTTTGGTTGGTGTGGGCGGGAACTTTCTTTCTGCCCACACTGGTCAATACTTGGGTGAAGGCTCTGCTTGAGATGTTCGGGGCTGCCACCATTTTTTTGCAGACTGTTGTTGTCCTGAAATGATATCCGTAAGGAGAAAGGAATGCTGATTCTGACTCGTCGGGTTGGAGAGACCCTGATGGTGGGTGACGAAGTCACTGTCACCGTGCTGGGTGTGAAGGGTAATCAGGTGCGTATTGGCGTTAACGCGCCGAAAGAAGTTGCTGTGCACCGTGAGGAAATCTACCAGCGCATCCAGAAAGAGAAGGGTGAAGAACCAAGCCTCTAATTTTTATCGAAATTTTGGCTTTGCAAACGGGGAAAACATGGTTATCATGCGCCCCGTGTTGCGGAGAGGTGGCCGAGTGGCCGAAGGCGCTCCCCTGCTAAGGGAGTACATCTCAAAAGGGTGTCGGGGGTTCGAATCCCCCCTTCTCCGCCATTATTGAGTGTTGTAGATGCAGTTTGGATATCTACAGTGCGAACGTTACATGCACTCATAGCTCAGCTGGATAGAGTACTCGGCTACGAACCGAGCGGTCGGAGGTTCGAATCCTCCTGAGTGCACCAAACAGGAATGGCTTGCAGCAGTGCAAGCCATTTTGTTTCAGCCAGCGGTGATCTGGTTTAAAAGCGCCACATGCACTCATAGCTCAGCTGGATAGAGTACTCGGCTACGAACCGAGCGGTCGGAGGTTCGAATCCTCCTGAGTGCACCAAATAGGAATGGCCTGCAGCAATGCAAGCCATTTTGTTTCAGCCAGCGGTGATCTGGTTTAAAAGCGCCACATGCACTCATAGCTCAGCTGGATAGAGTACTCGGCTACGAACCGAGCGGTCGGAGGTTCGAATCCTCCTGAGTGCACCAAACAAGAAGGGCCTGCAGCGATGCAGGCCCTTTTTTTATGGCCGCAATCACGGCGGGCCATCCTGCAGGTCGCCGTCCTCCGGCGCTGGTAGTGGTGCTCAGTGATTGTTCGCGCCGGTTAGCGCTTGGCTTTACCTTTGACGCAGCCCGCTTCATCGAAGCTGACGTTGCGCTTGCTGCCTTTCTTGCCCTGATAAACGTAACGCGTCTGGCCATTCTGCTCGGTGACCTTGTCCGGCTTGCCCAGGCTGCTCTCGACGTCACTGCGGCTCATACCTACACGTATCTGTTGCTTGATGATGGCGGCGCGTCGTTCGCTGCTGTTTAGGTGGTTGCCGCAGCCATCCTGCTTAATCCCGATGACCGTCAAATCCTGCTCAGCCTGCTTCTGGTTCACGGGAGCTGCTTTACGCGGTTTTGCCAGCGGTACTGGCTTACCGCTGCCGGGTGTGGGGTTGTAGGCCTGTTGCAGGCGCTGGCGGTGGTCGTCGGGGCAGCCTTGGCGGGTGAAGGTGATGTGGCCGTTAGCGTCTTCGCAGCGAAATACGCTTGAGCCGAGTGCCGTCAGTGGGCAGAGCAAAATGGCGCAGATAGCTGCGCAGGGCAATCCTTGCATGGTGCGTCCTCCTTAACGGTGCATGTGCAAGCGTAGTCGATACCGATCTCTGTGCCAGGCGTGCCTTTGCCAGTGCCCGGCACGTCGCAATTAACGATGCCGGCGCGTTTAAATGTGTGTTGCAAGCGCTTGTTCCTGGATTATTTTTTGCCGCATGCAAAGCGCCGACGCGGTGGTATCATTCGCCGCGTCAGCCCCGCCGGGGCTTGTGGATTACCACCATGGACTTACCCAGTAGTTACGTTGAATCTCGATTGTGCAATCACGTGTTGACTGATTGACCCTCTTTGGCGTGCGCTGCCGCTGGGGGTGGAGTGCGCCATGACTGAAGTAGAAGCAAAAAAACCGCAAGAAAGCCTGCAGGACCGCCTGGCCCAGGTGGTCGAGCTATTGCATCGGCATAAACTGGTTGAAGACCTGACTCATCGTCAGGAAGGCCAGCACCACGACCGGGTAGAAAACCTGGTGCACCGGCAGAACCTGGCCGAGTTGCAACGCAAGCTCGATGAGCTGCACTCCGCTGACGTTGCCCACATCCTTGAGGCGTTGCCGCTGGATGACCGCCAGACTGTCTGGCAGCTGGTCAAGGCGGAGCGCGACGGCGACATCCTCCTCGAAGTGTCCGATGCAGTGCGTGAAACCCTGCTCGCCGACATGGACGACCATGAGATTCTCGCGGCAGCCAAGGAAATGGACGCCGACGAATTGGCCGACCTGGCTTCCGAGCTGCCGCGTGATGTCGTGCATGAGCTGATGGAAACCCTCGATGCGCAGCAGCGCGAGCGCGTGCGTTCGGCGTTGTCCTACGAGGATGACCAGGTCGGCGCGTTGATGGACTTCGAGATGGTCACCATCCGCGAAGATGTCAGCCTGGAAGTGGTGTTGCGTTACCTGCGTCGCCTCAAGGAGTTGCCGGGGCACACCGACAAGCTGTTTGTGGTGGATTACGACGGTGTGCTCAAGGGTGTGTTGCCGGTTAAGCGGCTGCTGGTTAACGATCCAGAGAAGTTGGTCAGTGAGGTTATGGCCACCGATCCGGTGAGCTTCCATCCGGATGAAAATGCCTACGACGCCGCTCAAGCGTTCGAGCGTTATGACCTGATCTCCACGCCGGTGGTGGACAAGAACGGCAAGCTGATTGGCCGTCTGACCATCGATGAAATGGTCGATTTGATTCGTGAGGAAAGCGAAAGCGAAGTCCTCAACATGGCCGGCTTGCGCGAGGAAGAAGACATCTTCGCCTCGGTGTGGAAGTCCCTGCGTAACCGCTGGGCTTGGTTGGCGATCAACCTCGTGACCGCGTTTATGGCCTCGCGCGTGATTGGCCTGTTCGAAGATTCCATCGAGAAATTGGTCGCCCTGGCTGCACTGATGCCGATCGTTGCGGGGATTGGTGGGAACTCGGGTAACCAGACCATCACCATGATCGTGCGGGCCATGGCGCTGGACCAGGTGAGCACTGGCAATACCTCGCGCTTGATTCGCAAAGAGCTGGGGGTCGCCTTGATCAACGGTATTGTCTGGGGCGGGGTTATTGGCGTGGTCGCCTATTTACTCTATGGCAGCTGGTCGCTGGGCGTAGTGATGACCGCTGCGATGTTGCTCAACCTGCTGTTGGCGGCGCTGATGGGGGTGCTGATTCCTATGACGTTGGTGCGCGTGGGGCGCGATCCGGCCCTGGGGGCTAGCGTGATGATTACCGCGGTCACGGACAGCGGTGGCTTCTTTATCTTCCTGGGCTTGGCGAGCCTATTCCTGCTCTAGTGAGCTGGTTTTTGCACGCTGCGCCTGTTGCTGGCAAATCGCGCAAGTAGTCCGTATGGAGTTTGCTTCAAACGCTCGTTTCACGCTAAGGTTCGCCAGCTTTGCCCGGGACAGGGTCCCGGGCGCTCCTATCTAATAATTAACGCAGCTCGCACGAGCGGGTATTGGAGCCAAGATGACCCCTAGTGAACTCCTGCTCGAGGGTGTCGAGCTCATGCTATTCGGCCTGGGCTTCGTATTTCTCTTTCTAGTGCTATTGGTGTTGGTAATCCGCGTGATGTCGTGGGTTATTGGGCATTTTGCCGCGAAAACACCGATCCCCCTAGCTGCGCCATTGGCAGTCAAGCCGTCCTCGGACGAGCCGAATGCCGATGTGCTCGCCGCCATTCAATCCGCTATTCACCAGCACCGCGCCCGCCGCGGGTGAGCCAGGTTCGACAGGGAGCATCTGCATGACTGCCGTAAAGAAAGCCCTCGGAATTACTGATGTGGTGCTGCGTGACGCGCACCAGTCGATCCTGGCCACCCGTGTGCGCCTGGAAGACATGCTGCCGATCGCTGGCAAGCTCGACCAGGTCGGCTTTTGGTCTGTAGAGACCTGGGGCGGCGCCACCTTTGATTCCTGCATCCGCTACCTGGGCGAAGACCCATGGGAGCGTATTCGTGCGCTGAAAAAGGCCATGCCCAATACGCCTCAGCAGATGTTACTGCGTGGGCAGAACCTGCTGGGTTACCGTCATTACGCCGATGACGTGGTGGAAAAATTCGTCGAGCGCGCCGCGTTCAATGGCGTCGACGTATTCCGCGTATTCGATGCGATGAACGACCCGCGCAACCTGCAGACCGCGCTGAAAGCCGTAAAACAGCTAGGTAAGCATGCTCAGGGCACCATCTCCTACACCACGAGTCCAGTGCACACCCTGGACATGTGGCTCGATCTGGCTAAGCAGATCGAAGACATGGGCGCCGACTCGATCGCCATCAAGGACATGGCCGGCATTCTCAACCCTTATGTCGCGTTTGATTTGGTCACGCGCCTGAAGGCGACCCTGTCGATCCCGATTCATTTGCATTGTCATGCCACCGCAGGCTTATCGACCGCTGCCATCGTTAAGGCCGTGGATGCGGGGATTGATAACGTCGATACGGCGATTTCCTCTCTGTCGATGACATACGGTCATTCGCCGACCGAGTCGGTGGTGGCGATTTTCCAAGGCGGTGAGCGCGATACCGGGTTGAACCTGGAGTTGCTCGAAGAGATTGCGGCTTACTTCCGTGACGTGCGTAAGAAATACGCCAAATTTGAAGGCAATCTTAAGGGCGTCGACTCGCGCATTCTGGTTGCTCAGGTGCCGGGCGGCATGTTGACTAACATGGAAGGCCAGCTGAAAGAGCAGGGCGCCGAGGACAAGTTTGATCAAGTGCTGGCGGAAATTCCGCGGGTGCGTGAGGACCTCGGTTTTATCCCCCTGGTGACCCCGACCTCGCAGATCGTTGGCACTCAGGCGGTGATCAACGTGCTCACCGGTGAGCGCTATAAGTCGATCACCAAGGAAACGGCAGGCGTGTTGAAAGGCGAATACGGCGCAGCGCCGGCGCCTTTTAATAAAGAGCTGCAGGCGCGGGTGCTTGATGGTGCCGAGGCCATCACCTGTCGCCCGGCCGACCTGCTTGATGATGAAATGGACAAGCTGACTGCCGAGCTCCGAGGCATTGCTAAAGAGAAGGGCATCAAGCTGGCCGCCGATGAAGTCGACGACGTGCTGACCTATGCACTGTTCCCGCAGATTGGTTTGAAGTTTCTGCAGAATCGCGGTAACCCGGCGGCTTTTGAACCCGTCCCTACAGGCCAGGAACAGCTGGTCCGCGAGGCTGGCAAGCCCGAGGTCTACACCGTTGAAGTGGGCGGCAAGTCTTATGTGGTGCAGGTCAATGAAGGCGGTGATATCGAAGGCCTCAAGCCTGTCGCTGGCTCCGCCTCCTCCGCACCAGTCGCTGCTGCCCCCGCGGGTGCTGGCGAGGCGCAGAGTGCTCCGCTTGCGGGCAATATCTTCAAGGTATTGGTGCAGCCCGGTCAGGCCGTGGAAGAAGGACAGTTGGTGATCATTCTCGAAGCCATGAAGATGGAAACCGAAATCCGCGCGTTCAAGGCTGGCACCATTGGTGCGGTCAACGTCAAGGTCGGTGATGCGGTGGCGGTGGGCGACAGCCTACTGACCATCGGTTAAAGGAGCGCGGTAATGGATAAGCTCCTCAAACTCTGGCACAGCACGGGCCTTTACCACATCGAAGCCGGTCAGCTGTTTATGATCGCGGTGTGCATCCTGCTGATCTACCTGGCGATCAAGAAGGGCTTTGAGCCTTTGCTGCTGCTGCCCATTGGCTTTGGCGGCCTACTGGCCAACATTCCGGTGGCCAATATGGCCGAAGGCAGCGGCTTTCTGCACATGATTTACGAGGTGGGTTTGCCCACCAGTATCTTCCCGTTGCTGATCTTTCTCGGGGTCGGTGCCATGACCGACTTCGGGCCGATGCTGGCCAACCCGAAAACGTTGCTGCTCGGTGCGGCGGCGCAATTCGGGATATTCGGTACGCTGATGGGCGCGCTGGCGCTAACGGCGCTGGGCATTCCGGGGTTGGAGTTCACCCTCAAGGAGGCGGCATCGATTGCGATTATTGGCGGTGCAGACGGTCCGACCTCGATTTTCGTGACCTCTAAGCTGGCTCCGCACCTGCTCGGCCCCATTGCAGTGGCAGCTTATGCCTATATGGCGCTGGTGCCGTTGATTCAGCCGCCGATCATGCGTGCGCTGACCACCAAGGAAGAGCGCTCCATTGTCATGCAGCAACTGCGTCCTGTGGGGCAGGGCGAGAAGATCATCTTCCCGATCGTGCTGTGTCTGTTGATTGGTCTGTTGCTGCCTGACGCTGCGCCGCTGATCGGGATGTTTGCCCTTGGCAACCTGTTGCGTGAAGCGGGTGTGGTCGAGCGTTTGGCGGATACCTCGCGCAATGCGCTGATCAATATCGTCACCATCTTCCTTGGTCTGACGGTTGGCTCTAAGCTCTCGGCGGAATCGTTCCTGCAATTGAAGACGCTGGGTATTCTCAGCCTGGGCATGATCGCGTTCTGCGCGGGCACGGCATCAGGGGTGTTGATGGCTAAATTGATGAACCTGTTCAGCAGCAACAAGATCAACCCGTTGATCGGTTCGGCTGGGGTGTCTGCGGTGCCAATGGCGGCGCGGGTATCGAACAAGGTTGGCCTGGAAGCCAACCCGCAGAACTTCCTGCTGATGCACGCCATGGGTCCGAATGTGGCAGGTGTGATCGGTTCGGCCGTTGCGGCGGGTGTGTTGCTCAACTTTGTCGGCTGAGTTCGCACTGAAATAAAAAACCGCCTTAGTTAGGCGGTTTTTTTATGGGCGTGATTTGGCATGGTGGGCAATTTTATGAGCAACAAAAAAACCGGCCATGGCCGGTTTTCAGTCGATGCTGCAATCAGCCTTCTTCGTTAGCCATCTCGGCGTCGTGAGCAATTAGTGCCACCAGGGCATTTTGCTGGCGACGTGACAGCTGGCGAAAGCGCTGCAGCAACTTACGTTCATGCAGCGACAGCTCGGGGCTGTCGAGGCGTATGTTGACGTCATCACCCAAAGCACTTTCCTGGAGCATACTTTGCTCAAGGCGAGCAATGATCTCCGAGTTCATGCTGCGGTGATGGTTGCGTGCGACATCCGCAATGCGTTCACGCATACCGTCGGGCAGGCGAACTACGAATTTGTCAGCGGTACGGCTGGAATAGAGTGCTTGTTTCATAGGGCGCGTACATTAAACCGGTTAGTTCAGGAAAGCGATACTGGCAATGGGCTATAGCATAGTCACCGTTTTGACCCGCGCCAGCGCTAACCGTTCAGCCAGAAAGCAGCTTAAGTGCTGCTTATTATTCGCTCGCTGAAAGGGCAATAATTTGACGTCAATTGTATGTTCTATTTGCCGGTGGGTGAAGGCGCTACATCGGCATCAGTTGTCAGAAATGCGTCTTATTGTGCAAATAAACAACAAACCCTGCGTATAGAAATAACTTCAAGTAAGCGTCACGCAAGTGTCACGGTCCATTAATCGCCCTGACACACGATTTGCCTACCTTGGTCTACACCAGAAGGCGGCCCACGCCGCGGTGTAACCGTAAATAAAGGAGGCATTCCATGAGCGCAGTGATCCGGGTTGAGCGCCTGAACAAAACGTTCGGCCGTAAACAGGCGCTGTTTGATCTGGCGCTGTCCGTTGAACCCGGTGAAATAGTGGCGTTGATTGGGGCGTCGGGCTCTGGCAAATCAACCCTGCTGCGCCATGTCGCGGGCCTCGCCTGTTGTGACCGCACGAACGGCGGCAGCATTCAGGTATTAGGCCGCGACGTGCAGGCTGAAGGCCGATTGAATGCTGATGTGCGCCGGCTGCGCGCGGATATCGGCTATATCTTCCAGCAGTTCAACCTGGTGGGGCGTATCAGCGTGCTGCAGAACGTCCTGCTCGGTTGCCTGGGCCGTATGCCGCGCTGGCGAGGCACGCTGGGCCTGTTCAGCGCTGAAGAAAAACAGCGCGCGTTGCAGGCACTCAGTCGTGTGGGCTTGGCCGACTTGGCGCAGCAGCGCGCCTCGACCCTGTCCGGTGGGCAGCAGCAGCGTGTGGCAATTGCCCGTGCCTTGTGCCAGCGCGCCAAGGTGATTCTGGCCGATGAGCCCATCGCCTCACTCGACCCCGAGTCCGCGCGCAAGGTCATGCAGATCCTTGCCGACATCAACCGCGAAGACGGCACCACCGTGGTGGTCACCCTGCATCAGGTTGACTACGCCATGCGCTATTGCCAGCGCGCCGTGGCGTTGAAAGCGGGGCGTATTCATTTCGATGGCGCCGCCGCCGAGCTGCACCCCAACTTCCTTAACGATCTCTATGGTGCCGAGCTTGAAGTAGAGCCGCTGCCCATCGAGAAAGCGCGCCGCGCACGCACACCGAAAGTACCGCTGGCTCTGGCCAAGGCCTGAGTTACGCCTGTTAGGCGAATCCTTATCTGTCCATCCGCACTAGGAGTGCTTTGCATGTTCAAACGTATCAGTCGCGTTCTTGTCGCATCCACGCTGCTGGCAGGCTCAGTTATGGGTGCTGCTCAAGCCGCTGAGCAGGAAATCAACTTCGGCATCATTTCCACCGAGTCTTCGCAGAACCTGAAAACCATGTGGGACCCCTTCCTGGCGGACATGAGCCAGCAGACCGGCCTGAAGATCAAAGCCTTCTTCGCCCCTGACTACGCCGGGATCATCCAGGGCATGCGTTTCGACAAGGTCGACATGGCCTGGTACGGCAACAAGGCTGCGATGGAAGCCGTGGATCGTGCCGGTGGGCAGGTTTTCGCCCAGACCGTCGCTGCTAACGGCACTCAGGGCTATTACAGCCTGATGGTTGCGCACAAGGACAGCCCGATCAATTCGATCGAAGACATGCTGAAAAACGCCAAGACCCTGACCTTCGCCAACGGCGACCCGAATTCCACCTCGGGCTATCTGGTTCCGGGCTACTACGTGTTTGCGCAGAACAACGCTGATGCCAACAAGATCTTCAAACGCGCCCTTAACGGTAGCCATGAAGTCAACGCCCTGTCGGTGGCCAACAAGCAGGTCGATGTCGGCACCTTCAACAGCGAAGGCATGGAGCGCCTGCAAGTGACTGCGCCGGACAAGGCCGCACAACTGAAAGTGATCTGGACCTCGCCGCTGATCCCGTCTGACCCGATGGTATGGCGCAAGAATCTGGATGACGCCACCAAGAACAAGCTGCGCGAGTTCTTTATGACTTACGGCGACAAACCGGCTGAGTTGAAAGTGCTTGAAGGGCTGCAGTGGGCCAAGTTCAAGGCTTCCGATGACGACCAACTGCTGCCGATCCGCCAGCTGGAACTGTTCAAAAAGCGCACCGAAGTCGCTAACAACGAAAAGCTTTCCGACAGCGACAAGCAAGCACAACTCAAAGAGTTGGATAGCGAGCTGGCCAAGCTGGAAAAGCGCCTGGCGGAAATTGCCAAGCAGAGCCCTGCCAGCGCGGGTTGATTGCCTCAGTCGGCTCGCCTTGCCTTGCATGATCTAAGGGCGGGCCGATGTTCTTTGTTGCTCCATTCGAGACGTCGTTATGACCACCCTAACTACCGCACCTGCGCCTGATTTTTCAGCCAAGCGTTCCTGGACGCAGCTGATTGGCTGGGGGCTGTTTATCGCTGTGCTGGCCTGGTCCTGGCATGGCGCGGAGATGAACCCGCTCGGCCTGATCCGTGACTCCGGCAACATGGCGACCTTTGCCGCGGATTTCTTTCCGCCGGATTTCAGCAACTGGGAGCTGTACCTCAAGGAGATGATCGTTACCGTGCAGATCGCCCTGTGGGGCACGGTGCTGGCGATTGTCTGCGCCATTCCGTTGGGTATTCTCAGTTCCGAGAACATTGTGCCCTGGTGGGTTTATCAGCCGGTTCGCCGGGTGATGGACGCCTGCCGTTCGATCAATGAAATGGTCTTCGCCATGCTCTTCGTGGTGGCTGTGGGCCTGGGTCCATTTGCTGGGGTGCTGGCGTTGTTTATCGGCACTACCGGGGTGCTGGCCAAGCTGTTTGCCGAGGCGGTGGAGGCGATTGATCCAGGTCCGGTTGAAGGTGTGCGCGCCACCGGTGCCAGTGCCTTGCAGGAGGTGATTTACGGGGTGATCCCGCAGGTGTTGCCACTGTGGATTTCCTACTCGTTGTACCGCTTCGAGTCCAACGTGCGCTCAGCCACCGTGGTCGGCATGGTCGGTGCGGGCGGTATCGGGGTGATTCTCTGGGAGGCGATTCGTGGCTTCCAGTTCGCCCAAACCTGCGCCTTGCTGCTGATCATCATTCTGGTGGTGAGCGTGCTCGACATCATCTCGCAGCGCCTGCGTAAGCAATTTATCTGACGGAGATTGGGTGCCTGCGGGCGCCCTTAATTAGCCATGCACTTGTCTAGACAACCCGAGCCGCTGTACCGCGAACTGGCTGCCGTGCTGCGTGATGAACTGCAGCGCATGGAACCGGGCGATTACCTGCCAGCCGAGGTGCAGCTGGCTGCACGCTTTGCGGTCAACCGCCACACCTTGCGCCGCGCCGTTGATGAGCTGGTGCTCGAAGGCCGCCTGCTGCGTCAGCAGGGCAAGGGCACCCGCGTATTGTCCAGGCCGCTGATCTACCCGATGCAGGCCGGCAGTGCTTACAGCGCTTCGCTGTCGGCCCTCGGGCATAAGGTCGAGGCTCAGCTGCTGCAACGCCGCGTACGCCCGGCTGGGCATGAAGAGCGTGATTATTTGCAGTTGCCGGAGGGCGCTCAGTTAGTGGAGCTGATCACCTTGCGGCTGATTGAAGGGCAGCCAGTCAGCCTGATTCGGCATGCCTTCAACCTGATTCATGCGCCGTTACTGGCGGACTACCAGGGTGGTTCGCTGCGTCAGTACCTGAGCCAGCGCGATCTGCCGCTGACCCGCACCTTTAGTTTGATCGGCGCGCGCCTGCCCAGTCGTGAAGAGGCTACGCGCTTAATGATGCCCAAGCATGCACCGCTGCTCAGCGTGCAAACCCTTTCCCGCGATCTGGCTGGCCAGCCGGTGGAGCTGTCGTTATCGACCAGCCGTGCCGACCGTTTCCAGTACCAGCTCGCTCTTTGATGGAGGCCCGCGATGAACCGCAACCTGCTGCACAGCGACCCGCAAATCGCCACACGTCAGCGTTGGATGGGCGTACTTGCCCGCGCCGGCACCGGCTTGGCGGCCTATGAGTCAGCCTTGAAAGAGGTCGAGTACAGCCTGATCCGCGCGCCGGAAATCGGCATGACCCTGGTGCGCGGCCGCATGGGCGGCACCGGTAGCCCGTTCAACCTCGGTGAAATGAGCGTGACCCGTTGCGTGGTGCGCCTAGCTGATGGCTGCACCGGTTACAGCTATGTAGCGGGTCGCGACAAGCAACATGCCGAGCTCGCGGCTCTGGCCGATGCGCACCTGCAAGGGGCTGAGCAAGCCCACTGGCTCAGCCGCCTGATCGAGCCGTTGGCCGATCAACAGCAGCGTCAGCTCGCCGCTAAAGCCGCTGAAACCGCAACTACCCAGGTGGAGTTTTTCACCCTGGTCAGAGGAGAAGACTGATGAACGCGGCGAACAGCTCGCAATGGCTGCAACCGGCCTTCAATGACCCGGTCCTGGATGCGCAGGCCAGCTTCCGCACGGCGCTTAAAGCCCTGGCGGAGCCGGGTCTGGCGCAGCCGATGGATCGCGCCCTAGCGCTGGAAAATCTGCAGCCGGCCACCTACGCCCTGTGCCTGGCCTTTCTCGATGGCGACACGCCGTTATGGCTGGCCCCTTGTTTTGACACCCCGGCGATTCGCGCCAACCTGTCATTCCACTGCGGTTGTCCGATTGTCGCCGAGCGTGAGTCGGCGCTGTTTGCCTTGCTCGATGAGTCGGGCGCTGACGATCTGGCGGACTTTGACAACGGCAGCGAGCGCTACCCGGATCAGTCCTGCACCTTGCTGATTCAACTCGCGGCCCTGAGCGGTGGCGAGTCGCTGCGCTGGCGTGGGCCTGGGATCAAGGATGTACGTGTTGTCGAGTTGCCGCTACGTACTCGCTTCTGGCAGCAACGCCAGGCGCGTAGCGCGTTTCCCCGTGGTCTGGACGCCTTTTTCTCCGCTGGCGAACAGGTGATTGGCCTGCCGCGCAGTACCCATGTGCTGCACAACGCCGAGGAGGTGGCCTGATGTACGTTGCCGTCAAAGGTGGCGAGCGTGCCATCGACAATGCCCATTTGCTACTGGCGAAGAAACGCCGTGGCGATACTTCCATTCCTGAACTCAGCGTCGAGCAGGTGCGTGAGCAGATGCCCCTGGCAGTGGCTCGTGTGATGAGCGAAGGCTCGCTGTATGACCCGCAATTGGCCGCCCTGGCAATCAAGCAGGCCGCTGGTGACCTGATGGAGGCGATCTTCCTGCTGCGCGCCTACCGCACCACCTTGCCGCGGTTTAGCGCCAGTACGCCGCTGGAAACCACGCAGATGCAACTGACCCGGCGCATCTCCGCGACCTTCAAGGACCTGCCCGGTGGTCAGCTCCTCGGGCCGACCTTCGACTACAGCCACCGCTTGCTGGATTTCGCCTTGCTGGCCGACGGCGAGCAGCCCGGTCCGCAGATCAATCCACAGGCCGAACTGAGCGCTTGCCCGCGTGTGCTGGACTTTCTCGCCGAGGAAGGCCTGATGGCCCGTGAAGTCGATGAAGGCAGCGCTGTACCGGATATCACCCGCGAGCCGTTGGACTTCCCCGCCAACCGTGCGCAGCGCCTGCAAGCGCTGGCCCGTGGCGATGAAGGCTTCCTGTTGGCGCTGGGCTATTCCACTCAGCGTGGTTACGGTCGCAATCACCCGTTCGCTGGTGAGATTCGCATCGGTGAACTGGATGTCTGGCTGGAGCCGGAAGAGCTGGGCTTTGCCGTACCGCTGGGCGACATCGAGGTGACCGAGTGCGAAATGGTCAACCAGTTCGTCGGCGGCAAAGGCATCGATCCGCAGTTCACCCGAGGTTACGGCCTGGCCTTCGGCTATGCCGAGCGCAAGGCCATGGGCATGGCGCTGGTCGACCGTTCACTGCGCGCTGCCGAGTATGCCGAAGAGGTAGACGGCCCAGCACAGCAGGAGGAGTTCGTGCTGATGCACTGCGACAACGTTGAAGCCGCCGGCTTCGTTTCCCACCTCAAATTGCCGCACTACGTCGACTTCCAATCCGAGCTGGAGCTGATCCGCAAACTGCGCAAGCAGGAGCGTGAGCAGCCCGCCGCCGAGGAGCAACGCGCATGACTGCCCAGGCCCAAACTCAGTCCGCTACCGAGGTTGGTTATAACTTCGCCTACCTTGATGAGCAAACCAAACGCATGATCCGCCGTGGCCTGCTCAAGGCCGTGGCGATTCCCGGTTACCAAGTGCCGTTCGGTGGCCGCGAGATGCCGCTGCCCTATGGCTGGGGCACCGGCGGCATGCAGCTGACCGCGGCGATTCTCGGTGCCGAGGATGTGCTCAAGGTGATCGACCAAGGCGCGGATGACACCACCAACGCGGTGTCGATCCGGCGCTTTTTTGCTCGTACGGCGGGGGTGAAAACCACCACCCGCACGCCCGAAGCGACGGTAATTCAGACCCGCCACCGCATCCCGGAAACGCCGCTGAGTAATGATCAGATCATGGTCTATCAGGTGCCGATTCCTGAGCCGCTGCGTTTTATCGAGCCCTCGGAAACCGAGACCCGCGCCATGCACGCGCTGGAGGATTACGGCGTGATGCACGTCAAGTTGTACGAGGACATCGCCACCTTCGGCCATATCGCCACCAGTTACGCCTACCCGGTGACGGTGGATGAGCGCTACGTGATGGACCCCTCGCCGATCCCCAAATTCGACAACCCCAAGCTGCACATGAGCCCGGCGCTGATGCTGTTCGGTGCCGGGCGCGAGAAGCGCCTGTATGCCGTGCCGCCGTATACCCGAGTCGTAAGCCTGGACTTCGCTGATCACCCGTTTGCCATCCAGAGCTGGGAGGAAAACTGTGCCTTCTGTGGCAGCCACGATTCCTATCTGGATGAGCTGATCGTCGACGACGCGGGCACCACGCGCTTCGTCTGCTCCGATACCGATTACTGCATGCAGCGTCGCGATGCCGCTGAGATGACTGGGGAGGCCGTGCAATGAGTGCTGCCGAGCAATTACAGCTGCAAAGTGAAACGGCTCAGCCGTTGTTCAGCGTCCGTGACCTGACCCGTCTGTACGGCCCGGAGAAGGGCTGTCAGGGTGTTTCGTTCGACCTCTATCCGGGCGAAGTGCTGGGCATCGTCGGCGAGTCTGGCTCGGGTAAATCAACGCTACTCAGCCTTCTTTCCGGCCGCTGCCCGCCGGATCGCGGCAGTGTCAGCTACCGCAACAGTGATGGCAGCCTGGTGGATCTGTACAGCGCCAGCGAGGCGCAGCGCCGCACCTTGCTGCGCACTGAGTGGGGCTTTGTCGAGCAGAACCCGCGTGACGGCCTGCGCATGGGCGTGTCGGCCGGCGCCAATATCGGTGAGCGGTTGATGGCCCAAGGCGTGCGCCATTACGGCGAACTGCGTGCGGCTGGGATCGACTGGCTGAGTCAGGTGGAAATCGACCCACTGCGCATCGACGACCTGCCGCGCACCTTTTCCGGCGGTATGCAGCAGCGGTTGCAGATCGCTCGCAATCTGGTCTCCAGTCCACGGCTGGTGTTCATGGATGAGCCGACTGGCGGCCTCGATGTGTCGGTGCAGGCACGTCTGCTCGACCTGTTGCGCGGTCTGGTGCGTGAGTTGGATCTGGCGGTGGTGATCGTTACCCACGACCTTGCGGTGGCGCGTTTGCTCGCCGATCGGCTGATGGTGATGCGCCGGTCCCATGTGGTGGAGGCCGGTCTGACCGATCAGATTCTCGATGATCCGCAGCATCCCTATTCGCAGCTGCTGGTGTCGTCCGTTCTGCAGCCTTAACGCTGAGTAGGGTGGATGACGCTCTTCTCATCCACCTGCGAGCCGCCATCGGTGGATGGATAAAACGCCATCCACCCTACGCATGACTTTCGTGTCGGATCACATCCGCTCGTACGTAGTTTGAGGTTTATATGAATAACCTGATCGAGGTCTCCGACCTCAGCAAGACCTTTACCCTGCATCAGCAGCACGGGGTCGTTCTTAATGTGTTGAACGGCTTGAATTTCAGCGTGCGCGCGGGCGAGTGCCTGGTGCTGCACGGCCAATCCGGGGCGGGTAAGTCGACCTTGCTGCGCACCCTGTACGGCAACTACCTGGCCGCCGGCGGCAGCATCCGCATGCTTCACGACGGCGCCTGGGTGGAGCTGGTCGGTGCCGAGCCGCGTCAGGTGCTGGCCGTACGCCGACAGACCTTGGGTTATGTCAGCCAGTTTCTGCGGGTGATTCCGCGCGTCGCGACCCTGGATGTGGTGATGGAGCCGGCTCTGGCCCGTGGCTGGAGCCGGGTGGAAGCACAGGCGCGGGCTGAGAGCCTGTTGAGTCGCCTGAATATCCCGCAAGCCTTGTGGCAACTGGCGCCTGGTACTTTCTCTGGCGGCGAGCAGCAGCGGGTGAATATCGCACGCGGTTTTATGGTCGCCTGGCCGCTGATGCTGCTGGATGAACCCACCGCTTCGCTGGACGACGCTAATCGCCAGGTGGTGCTGGAACTGATTGATGAAGCCAAGACCGCCGGTAGCGCGCTGATCGGCATCTTCCACGACCGCGCCGCCCGTGAAGCCGTGGCCGATCGCTTCCTTGATATGAGCGCTGCCGCGCAGCAGGAGTATGTATATGCCGGTTGAACAGATTCTGACCAACGCGCGGATCGTCACCGCCGAGTACGAGTTCGTCGGCACCCTGGTGCTGCGTGAAGGTTTGATCGCTCAGGTGGAAGAGGGCGTCAGCGGCTTGCCCCAGGCGCAGAACCTGGGCGGCGATTACCTGCTACCCGGCCTGGTCGAGCTGCACACCGACAACCTGGAAAAGTACATGAGCCCGCGCCCTGGCGTGGACTGGCCGTCTACGTCGGCCGTGCTCACCCATGATGCGCAGATCGTTTCGGCGGGTATCACCACGGTGTTCGATGCCCTGGCGATTGGCGATATCAACCCGCGTGGCAAGCGCATGCAGCAGTTGCCGGCCATGCTCGAAGCCATTGCCGAGGCGAGTCGTGCCGGGCTTACCCGCGCCGATCACCGCCTGCACCTGCGCTGCGAGTTGTGCCACCCCGATAGCCTGGCGGTGTTCCGCGATCTGGTGGAACACCCGCTGGTGCAATTGGTGTCGGTGATGGATCACTCGCCGGGTCAGCGTCAGTTCGCTAAAGAAGACAAATACCGCGAGTACTACATGGGCAAATACCACCTGAGCGAGGCGGAGATGGACGCCTTTATCAAGGAACAGGTGGCCAACTCGATTGAGTTCAGTGACCGTCATCGCCGGGCGATTGTCGAGGACTGCCACGCCCGCGGCCTGTCGGTGGCCAGCCACGATGACGCCACTCTGGCCCATGTGCAGGAGTCGGCCGGTTATGGCATGTCCATCGCCGAGTTCCCCACCACCCTGGAGGCCGCCAAGGCCAGCCATGAACTGGGGTTGAAGGTGTTGATGGGCGCGCCGAATATCGTCCGTGGTGGCTCGCACTCGGGCAATATCGCCGCTGCCGAATTGGCCCGTCATGGGGTGCTGGATATCCTCTCCAGCGACTATTACCCGGCCAGCCTGTTGCAGGCGGCTTTTCTCCTGGCGGCGCAAGACAACAGCTATGATCTGCCCCGGGCGATTGCCACCGTCAGCCGCCTGCCAGCCCATGCGGCGGGTTTGCATGATCGGGGTGAAATTCGTGTGGGCCTGCGTGCTGATCTGCTCCAGGCACGGCTGCATGAGGGCCAAGCGGTTATCCAGCAAGTGTGGCGACAAGCCAATAGGGTGTTCTGATGAGCGGCCGGTTGATCTATTTGATGGGGCCTTCGGGCTCGGGCAAGGACAGCCTGTTGGAGGCCGCGCGTGAGCGTTTGGCGGAGCGTAATTGTGTGATCGCGCGGCGGGTGATTACCCGTTCGGCGGAGGCCGTGGGCGAGGACGCCATTGGCGTTACGCCTGCCGAGTTCGATCAGCAGGAGGCGGCCGGCGGCTTTGCCCTGAGCTGGCGCGCCAATGGCTTGGCCTATGGCATCCCCAAACAGATAGATGACTGGCTGGCGGCGGGGCAGGACGTGCTGGTCAACGGATCGCGGGCTTACTTGCCTGAGGCTCGGCAACGTTATCCGGAGCTGATCGGTGTGTTGCTCACAGTCGAGCCTGCGGTGCTGCGTGAGCGTTTGCTCAGGCGCGGGCGGGAAAGCCTTGAGCAGATCGAACAGCGTCTGGCGCGTAATGCTCAGTTCGACGCCGCGAGCGCTGAGCGTGATGGCCTGCATCTGCTGGATAACTCGGCGTCGATTGAGCGGGCGCGGGACAACCTGCTGGCGCTGATCGGGGCCAGCCGCACATGCGCTTGACCCTGCTCGGTACGGGCGATGCGCGGCAGGTGCCGGTGTATAACTGCAGTTGCCCTGCCTGCGACAGTGCGCGGGTCTATCCGGCGCGCCGCCGTGGTCCCTGTAGCGCATTGATCGAATGCGGCGCGCAGCGCTGGCTGATTGATTCGGGCCTGACCGATCTGTGCGAGCGCTTTCCACCCCATAGCCTCAGCGGCATCCTGCAAACCCATTACCACGCCGACCACGCCCAGGGCTTGTTGCACCTGCGCTGGGGTCAGGGACTGATTATTCCTGTGCATGGCCCGGATGATCCTGAGGGGTTGGCCGACCTGTACAAACACCCCGGCATCCTTGATTTCAGCCAACCTTTTGCCGCCTTCGAGCGGCGGCAGTTAGGTGAGTTGAGCGTCACGGCACTGCCGCTGAATCACTCCAAGCTGACCTTTGGCTACCTACTGCAAGGCCCTACGGTTGATGGCGGGTGCCGGCGGATCGCCTACCTCACTGATACCCTCGGTATCCCGGAGACCAGCGCCGAGGTGCTGCGCCAACAGCCGCTGGATCTGCTGGTGCTGGATTGTTCCACCGCGCCGCAACCCATTGCGCCCCGCAACCATAACGACCTGACCCGCGCGCTGGAAGTGGTTGAGCAGCTGCAGCCACAGCAGACCGTGCTCACCCATATCGGCCACAGCTTTGATAGCTGGTTACTGGATAACCCCGACGCCTTGCCGCCCGGCGTGAGTTTGGCCGTGGATGGGCAAGTGCTTTAAAGGCTGCGCATGCGGGTGTGGGCGTTCGTAGGGTGGGTTAGCCGCCTATCGCGTTTATTAGGCTTCACGCGATGTGGGGCGCGGCGTAACCCACCATTGGCGCAACGCGTTCGATTGTCTGGTGGGTTACGCGCCGCGCTGCTGGCGAGGTTGGATGATCGAGCGGTATTCGGCGTCGCTAACCCACCCTACGAGTTGCGTATGCGAGTGTGGGAGTTAGTAGGCTGGGTTAGCCGCCTGTCGCGTTTATTAGGCGTCACGCGATGTAGGGCGCGGCGTAACCCACCATTGGTGTAATGCGTTCGACTGCCTGGTGGGTTACGCGCCAGCGCTGCTGGCGAGGTTGAATTATCGAGTGGTGTTCGGCGTCGCTAACCCACCCTTGTATCTCGACTATTGCCTCCCACGATGTTCCGGTGGTTCTTAATCCAGCGGCAACTCAGTGGTGCGTTTGACCTCACTCATGGCGATATGCGAGTGCGCTTCGTGCACATGCGGGCGTTGCAGCAGGTGGTCGCGCAGGAAGCGCTCATAGCTGGCGATGTCCTTGGCCACTACCTTGAGCAGGTAATCCGAGCCGCCGGCCATGGTGAAGCACTCCAATACTTCCGGGTAACCAACCACGGCTTGCTCAAACTCTTCCAGGTTACTGCGCCCGTGGGCCGAGAGTTTGATGTCGACAAACACCGTGATGCTGAACCCCAGTTGCTTGTGGCTGAGCAGGGCGACCTTGCGCTCGATGATGCCCTCTTCCTGCAGGCGGTGAATCCGCCGCCAGCAAGGCGATTGTGACAACTCGACCTTCTCGGCAATCTCGGCAGCGGAGAGGTCGGCATTGTGTTGCAGCAGGCGGAGAATCTTGCGGTCGATGGGGCTGAGTTTTTCTTGCATGACTGTTTCCAATTTTTTGTTCTTGTTGGATTAATCATGCGCAGTATCGGCAAAGCGTCCAGCAAATAGAAAGAAAATCTCAGTACCGCTCGGTCATATTCTTAGCCATACGTCTGCTGCGGTGATCCCGCGCCAGGCTTAAAGCGGCGGCACTAACCGTTGCCCCGCAGCTCGCCAAAATAATAAAAGGAGCGCAGATATGTCCCTGGCCGAGATCCGCCTGGATGACAAGTACCGCCTTGCGACCGGTCACCTTTACCTGACCGGCACCCAGGCGCTGACCCGCCTGCCCATGCTGCAGAAGCAACGCGATGCAGCCCATGGTTTGAATACTGCGTGCTTTATTTCCGGCTACCGTGGCTCGCCACTGGGCGGCCTCGACAAGAGCCTATGGGACGCCAAGCAGTACCTCAAAGACAACCACATCCACTTCCAGCCCGGGGTCAACGAAGAGTTGGCCGGCACCGCCGTGTGGGGCAGCCAGCAGACCAATCTGTTTCCTGGGGCTCGCTACGATGGCGTGTTTGCCATGTGGTACGGCAAGGGGCCGGGCGTGGACCGCTGCGGCGATGTGTTCAAACACGGCAACTCAGCCGGGGTCTCCGAGCATGGCGGCGTGTTGCTGCTGGCCGGTGATGACCATGGCTGCAAGTCTTCGACGCTGGCCAATCAGAGCGAGCATGCGTTTATCGCGGCGTCGATCCCGGTGCTCAACCCGGCCAACGTTCAGGAAATCCTCGACTACGGCATCATCGGCTGGGAACTGTCGCGTTACAGCGGCTGCTGGGTGGCGCTTAAAACCATCGCCGAAAACGTTGATTCTTCCGCCGTGGTCGAGGTCGACCCGCTGCGTATGCAGCTGACGAACCCTGACGACTTCCAACTGCCGGAAGGCGGCGTGCATATTCGCTGGCCAGATCCGCCCCTGGCGCAGGAGGCGCGCCTCAACACCTACAAGATTTATGCCGCGCGGGCCTTTGCCCGTGTCAATAAGCTGAACAAGGTGATGCTCGACTCACCCAACCCACGTTTGGGCATCATCACCGCCGGCAAGTCTTACCTGGATGTGCGCCAGGCCTTGGATGACCTCGGCCTGGACGAAGCGCTGTGCGCTCAGGTGGGCCTGCGCGTGCTCAAGGTAGGCATGAGTTGGCCGCTGGAGCCGGTCTCGGTGCATGAGTTTGCCGAGGGCCTGGACGAGATTCTGGTGGTCGAGGAAAAACGCAGCATTATTGAAGACCAACTCACCGGCCAGCTCTACAACTGGCCTGTGGGCAAGCGTCCGGTGGTGGTCGGCGAATTCGACGAAGCCGGCCATTCGCTGTTGCCGAACCTCTCCGAACTGACCCCGGCGATGATCGCCCGCGCCATTGCCAAGCGGCTGGCGCCAATCTACAGCAGCCCACAAATTGAAGAACGCCTGGCCTTTCTCGCCGCCAAGGAAGCCTCCCTGGCGGCGCCCAAACATCACACGGCGCGTACGCCACACTTCTGCTCCGGCTGCCCGCACAACACCTCGACCAAAGTGCCCGAAGGCAGCCGCGCCCAGGGCGGCATCGGCTGCCACTACATGACCCAGTGGATGGACCGCAGCACCGACACCTTTACCCAGATGGGCGGCGAGGGCGCGACCTGGATCGGCCAGGCGCCGTTTACCGACACCCCGCATATCTTCCAGAACCTCGGTGATGGCACCTACTTCCATTCTGGCCAACTGGCCTTGCGAGCGGCCGTGGCTGCTGGGGTGAATATCACCTACAAGATTCTCTACAACGACGCCGTGGCCATGACCGGTGGCCAGCCCATCGACGGCGAACTGCGCGTCGATCAACTCAGCCAGCAGGTGTATGCCGAAGGGGTGAAACGCATCGCCCTGGTGACTGACGAGCCGGAGAAGTACCCGACCCGTGCCACCTTCGCGCCCACCGTCACCTTTCACCATCGCCGCGAGCTGGATGCCGTGCAGCGTGAGCTGCGTGAATTCAAAGGCTGCTCGGTGATCATCTATGACCAAACCTGCGCCACCGAAAAGCGCCGCCGGCGTAAGCGCGGCAAGCTGGTTGATCCGCAAAAGCGTGCCTTTATCAACACGGCGGTATGCGAGGGCTGCGGCGATTGCGGTGTGAAGTCCAACTGCCTGTCCGTGCTGCCGCTAGAAACCGAATTGGGGCGCAAGCGCGAGATTGACCAGAACACCTGCAACAAGGATTTCAGCTGCGTTGATGGCTTTTGCCCAAGCTTTGTCACCGTGCATGGCGGGGCGTTGCGCAAACCCAGCGCCGTGGGGCATGGCGCGTTGTTCGTTGCCTTGCCGGAACCCCGGCAGCCCGCGCTGGATCGGCCCTGGAATATCCTTCTACCAGGCGTGGGTGGCAGCGGTGTAACCACCGTTGGCGCCTTGCTCGGCATGGCGGCGCATAGCGAAGGCAAGGGCTGCACGGTGCTCGATCAGGCCGGGCTGGCGCAAAAATTCGGCCCGGTGATCACCCATATCCGCGTCGCCGCCAAGCAGGACGATATTTTCGCCGTACGCATCGCCGCCGGTGAAGCGGACCTGCTGCTCGGCTGCGATCTGGTGGTGGCCGCCAGTGAAGAATCGCTGGCCAAGCTGAATGACAAGATCGCCCATGCGGTGGTCAACAGCCACGAAGCCGCCACTGCTGAGTTCACCCGCAACCCGGATGCTCAGGTACCGGGCGCGGCCATGCGTGAAGCGTTGATTGAGGCTGTTGGGGCGAGCAAAACCCACTTTGTTGATGGCAGCCGCCTGGCCACGCGCCTGCTCGGCGATAGCATCGCCACCAACCTGTTTATGCTCGGTTTCGCTTATCAGAAGGGCTTGGTGCCGGTGTCCGCCGAAGCCATCAATCAGGCCATCGAGCTTAACGGCGTGGCCGTGCAGCTCAATCAGCAGGCGTTTCTCTGGGGCCGTCGTGCGGCCCATGATGCAGTTGCCGTCGAGCGCTTAGCCAAGCCAGACGTGAGCGAAGCGCCGCATTGCCAAACCCTGGAAGAAATCGTCAACGACCGCATGGCGCGCCTGACTGCCTACCAGAATGCCGCCTACGCCCAGCGCTACCGCGAGCAAGTGGCGCGGGTGCAGCAGGTTGATAGCAGCGCTGACCAAGCGCTGAGCAAGGCGGTGGCGCGTTACTACTTCAAACTGCTGGCCTACAAGGACGAGTACGAAGTGGCGCGGTTGTACAGCGACGGCAGTTTTATCCGTCAGCTGGAGGCGCAGTTCAGCGGCGACTACCGCCTGGAATTCCACCTGGCACCGTCCTGGCTGAGCAAGCCGGATGCCAGCACTGGCGAGCCGCGCAAGCGACAGTTCGGCCCCTGGATGCTCAAGGCGTTCGTTGTACTGGCCAAATTCAAGTTTCTGCGTGGCACACCGCTGGATGTATTCGGCTACAGCGCTGAGCGCGCGCTGGAGTTGCAGCTGATCGATGACTACGAGCAGGACTTGGAGTACCTGCTCAAGGAACTCAACGCCGACAACTACCGCACCGCGCTGGCCCTGGCCGAACTGCCCGAGCAGATTCGTGGCTATGGCCACGTCAAGGAACGCAGCCTGGCCCAGGTGCGCGAGCAGAGCAGCCAGCTCAAAGCGCGCATGGTCGTCAGCGAGATTGCAGCGGTGCAGCTGTTTGAACCAGCGGCTTGACGCCAACAGACGTTCATCACACTGACCCTCTCCCTTAACCGGGAGAGGGCGACTTCTTACAACAAAAAAACGAGGCACTTATGTCCGTGTTTTCCCATATCGATTTCGACCACCACGAACAGGTGGTCTATGGCCACGACAAGGCCAGCGGCCTGAAGGCGATTATTGCCATTCACAACAGCAACCTCGGCCCGGCCCTCGGCGGTTGCCGCATGTGGCCCTATGCCAATGACGATGAAGCGCTGCGCGATGTGCTGCGCTTGTCGCGCGGCATGACCTACAAATCGGCCCTGGCTAATCTGCCGCTGGGTGGTGGCAAGGCGGTGATCATCGGCGACCCGCATACCGGCAAGAGCGCGGCGCTGTTCCAAGCCATGGGCGATTTTGTCGACAGCCTCGGCGGCCGCTATATCACCGCCGCCGATTCCGGCACCGGCGTGGCGGAAATGCAGATCATGGCCGAGCGCACCCGCCACGTATCCGGCGCCGAGCTGCGTGAGGATTTCGCGGGAGGCACGCGCAATGGCGACCCGTCACCGTCGACCGCTTACGGCGTGTTTATCGGCATCCTGACTGCGGTAAAGCATCGCCTGGGCCGTGATGATTTGCGTGGCCTCAAAGTCGCTATCCAAGGGGTAGGGCAGGTGGGTTTTGATCTAGCCCGGCAATTGAAAGCCGCCGGCGCCGAGCTGTGGGTGACCGATATCGTTGAAGCCAATGTGCGTCGCGCGGTTGAGCAGTTTGGCGCCACCGCTGTTACCCAGCAGGCGATTTTCGGTCTGGATGTTGATGTATTCGCGCCGTGCGCCATGGGCGCAATCATCAACCAACACACCTTGGAAGCCCTGCGCGCACCGATTATCGCCGGGGCCGCCAACAATCAGCTGGCCGACCCCAGCCTGGCGGAAACCCTGCGCCGTAACGAGTGCCTGTACGCGCCGGATTATGCGATCAATGCCGGCGGCATTATCGATGTTTACTACGGCCGCAGTGGCGGCAGCGCCGCGCAACTCAATGCGCATATCGAAGGCATTGGCGCGACCCTGGAGCAGATCTTCCAGCGCGCCGATGCAGCGAGCAAAACCACGGTAGAGATTGCCGATCAGTTGGCCGAAGAGCGTTTTGGCCGTTAAAAACGCCTAAAGGTTGCCCGCACAACAAGCACGTTGCGCAAAACCCGTAGGAGGGGCAGGAGCGCCTAGTTATTGGTCGCGATGCTTTTTCGCTGACCTCGGTTCGCGGGCAAGCCTCCTACGGGTTGTCGTTGTAGGGTGGATGACGTTGTTTTCATCCACCACCGTGGCGCAGTTGGTGGATGGGTGAAGCGTCATCCACCCTACGGTTCTTGCCCTCGACGGTGTTGACGCTGATCGCGATCAAAAACCAGGCGTCCCACCCCGTTCCTGCAAAGGTCTTTGACAGCTTATTAGTCCAGCATCAGCGCCAGGCTAATGCCATGCGGCTTAAAGCCCAGGTTTGCATAAAAGGCATGCGCCTCCTCGCGGCTCTGGCTGCTGGACAGCGCGACCTTGTAACACCCCCAGGCGCGGGCGCGTTCGATGGCTTTGCCCATCAGCGCTTGGCCAACCCCTAGGCCACGTGCGTCGCCATCCACCACCACATCTTCGAGAATCGCCGAGCGGGCGAAGTTGTGCGCCAGGTGTTCGATCAGATTGAGCGTGCAGGTGCCGAGCAATTTGCCATCGCGCTCGGCCACTAGCACCACCCGGCTCACTGGTAATTCGCTCAGGCGCAGGGCCATTAACTTGGCATCGGCACGCGGTTCGTCGGGCGCCAGTTGCTGCAGCAACGCGGTGAGGGCTGGTGCATCGGTGACGCTGGCGGCGCGCAGGTGATAGTCGGCAAAGGGCGAGTCGGGCAAATACTGCGAAGCAGCAGGGCGCATGGCGATCTCCTCTCCTGATGACGGCCGGTTGGCCGTCAGTGGGCAGTATGGCGCGGCGAAAATGGCAGCGGCATGACAAACGCGCTCAGGCTCGCTAAGATGCCGCCCGCTGGTAGCCCGCCTATCCAGCCTTGGTTCCCATAGTTCAATGGATAGAATAAGCCCCTCCTAAGGGCTAGATACTGGTTCGAATCCAGTTGGGAACGCCATCTTTACCCCTGCACTTTTTAATCGTCTGCCTTGATCCTCGCTTGCCCTCATAGCGCGGGCATCGGCGCTTGCGCGCGATCACCTGGCAACGGTTCAAGCGCCTCTGTTGATCCCGTGGAAAAGACCCCATGCCTTAAGGTTGTGCGTAGGCGCCCTTAATATGGGCGATACGCCGTCGGCGAAAATGCCCGTTATAGAAGTGTTGTTTTATATCAATGCACTAAAAAGATTCATTAAGGCGACATTTTGCGCTGTCGAAGTGCATTGTTGGCTGTTAAAGTGCCGCGCACTTTTCAGTTGATCTGCCCTGTTTAATGGGCATTTTTGGGATATCCACATGAGCGAATCCGTCGAGCTTTTCCTCTCCCGCCTAAAGCAGCGTGACCCTGATCAGCCTGAGTTTCATCAGGCTGTGGAAGAGGTCCTGCGTACGCTTTGGCCGTTCCTGGAGGCCAACCCGCGTTACTTGCAGGCGGGCATCGTGGAGCGCATGGTCGAGCCGGAACGGGTGATTATGTTTCGGGTGTCCTGGGTGGATGATGCCGGGCGCGTACAGGTCAACCGCGGTTACCGCGTGCAGATGAACAGCGCCATTGGCCCCTACAAGGGCGGGCTGCGTTTCCATCCGTCGGTCAACTTGGGCGTACTCAAGTTCCTCGCCTTCGAGCAAGTGTTCAAGAACTCGCTGACCTCGCTGCCCATGGGCGGCGGCAAGGGTGGTTCGGACTTCGATCCAAAGGGCAAAAGCGACAACGAAGTGATGCGCTTCTGCCAGGCCTTTATGAGCGAGCTGTATCGCCATATTGGCGCCGACCTGGATGTGCCGGCGGGCGACATCGGCGTGGGTGGCCGCGAGATCGGCTACATGTTCGGCCAGTACAAGCGCCTGGCTAACCAGTTCACCTCGGTGCTGACCGGTAAGGGCATCAGTTACGGCGGCAGCCTGGTTCGTCCGGAAGCCACCGGTTATGGCTGCGTGTACTTTGCCCAGGAAATGCTCAAGCGCATTCATCGTGGCGTTGACGGCCAGCGCGTGGCGATCTCCGGCTCTGGCAACGTTGCCCAGTTTGCCGCGCAGAAGGTCATGGAGTTGGGCGGCATGGTGGTCTCCCTGTCGGACTCCGAGGGCACCCTGCACACCCCGGACGGCCTGACCGAAGAACAATGGCAGCACCTGATGGACTTGAAGAACGTGCGCCGTGGTCGCCTCAGCGAAATGGCCGCGCAGTTCAACCTGAACTTCCTGGTTGGCCAGCGCCCGTGGCACCTGCCATGCGACATCGCGCTGCCATGCGCCACGCAAAATGAACTGAATGCCGACGACGCGCGCACGTTGCTGAGCAATGGCTGTTACTGCGTGGCCGAAGGGGCCAACATGCCGTCGACCCTGGAAGCGGTGGATCTGTTTATCGACGCCGGCATCTGCTTCGCCCCAGGCAAAGCCTCGAACGCCGGTGGTGTTGCCACCAGCGGCCTGGAGATGAGCCAGAACGCCATGCGCCTGAATTGGACCGCCGGTGAGGTGGACGAGCGTCTGCACAGCATTATGCAAAGCATCCACAGCGCCTGCGTGCGTTATGGTGAGGAGAACGGTCGGATCAACTACGTGAAAGGTGCCAATATCGCCGGCTTCGTTAAGGTTGCCGATGCCATGCTAGCGCAGGGTGTGGTCTAACCCGCGTCAACTCAGGCAGGTTCTGCCTCACACAAAAATGCCCGCGCAATGCGGGCATTTTTTATGGGCTCTTGGCTAATGCGCGAGCGGGTGTGCGAATTAGCCAACCGCTAACGGCTTAGTTGCCGCGGTAGGTGGAGAAGCCGTAAGGGCTGAGCAGCAACGGAATGTGGTAGTGCGGTACGGTACCGTCTACTTCGAAGATCACCGGTACTTCTGGGAAGAAGCTCGCAGTGGCGTGCTTCTTGAACCACTCGCCAGTCTTGAAGGTGACGCGGTAGGTGCCTTTCTCCAGGGCTTTATCTTCTGGGTAGAGCGCCGGGATGCGGCCTTGTTCGTTGGTCACGCCGCTGTTGAGCATGTCCCAGGTTTTACCGTCCTGCTTTTCCAGGGTCACGCTGACTTCTGGCGAAGGCAGGCCGTCTTGCAGGTTCAGTACGTGCACGCTCAGTGGGTTGCCAGCGGCCAGGGCCAGGGAGGAGAGGCTGGTCAGTACAGCGCCGGCGAACAGGGTTTTCAGCATATTCATGGTGTGACTCCTAATTAGTGAGTGGTAGGCAAAACTTGAGCAATGGCTTTCAGGGCGCAGCCTTCATCAATTTCAGCGCCGCCGGCGCCAGCGACACCGATGGCACCGATCACCTGATCGCCGACCTTCAATGGCACGCCGCCGCCGAGCAGCAGCAGCTCATCGAGGGTGTTGAGGTTCTCGGCTTCCGGGTTGTTACGGGCACGTTCAGACAGCAGGCGTGTCGCGGTTTTGGTCGACAGTGCGGTAAAGGCCTTACGCTGCGCCGCAACAGTGTTGTGCGGGCCCACGTTGTCATCACGCTGCACAGCCACCAGGTTGCCGCCACGGTCGACTACCGCTGCAACGCCGGTGCGGCCGTCAGCATGGCAAGCGGCAAGCGTGGCGTTGAGCAGGTCGTTGGCCAGGGCCAGGGTGACGTCCTGACGCTGAGCAACGTTTTCGTTAGCAGCCCATGCGGCGGAAGAGCCCATGGCCAGTGCGAGTAGTGACAAGGTGGCGCTGCGAAGTAGCATGTCGTTCTCCAGGGTTGGGCTCGGCTGAGCGATTGGTGGCCATACTGCCCCTGTGCCGCCGTCAAACCGATTGCGCCTGGATTACCAATTTGTAATGGGAGCGCGGTGCAGATCGGCCTACGCTATGCGCCTGTGCTGGAGGAAAAGATGCGCATTCTGGTTGTTGAAGACGAAGTAAAAACCGCGGACTACCTGTGCAAAGGCTTGACTGAGTCGGGGTATCGCGTGGAAGTGGCCTTGAATGGCTTGGATGGCCAGCATCTGGTGCAAGAGCACGAGTTCGACTTGATCATTCTTGACGTCATGTTGCCCGGCCTCGACGGCTGGCAGCTGCTGCAGATCATTCGGCGCAAGCTGCAAACGCCCGTGTTGTTTCTGACCGCGCGCGATGCGGTTGAAGACCGGGTCAAAGGGCTGGAACTGGGCGCCGATGATTATTTGGTTAAACCCTTTTCTTACGCCGAACTGCTGGCCCGCGTACGCACCTTGTTGCGCCGTGGCCCGCCGCGTGAGGTTGAGCAGTTTCAGGTCGCCGACCTGCACCTGGACCTGCTGCGGCGCAAGGTCACCCGTAATGGCGAACGCCTGACCCTGACCAATAAGGAATTTGCCCTGCTGCACCTGCTGCTCAGCCGTGAGGGCGAGGTGTTGTCGCGCACCCTGATTGCCTCGCACGTTTGGCAGATGAATTTCGACAGCGACACCAACGTGGTCGATGTCGCCATTCGCCGCCTGCGCGCCAAGGTCGATGACCCGTACCCGCTCAAGCTGATTCATACCGTGCGCGGCATGGGTTACATGCTTGAGGCGCAGTCGTGAGGCTGTGGCCGCGCGCGTTAAGCGTGCGCCTGGCACTGATGTTCGCCTTAGTTAGCGCGCTGTTATTGGGCTTAATTGGCTTTTACCTCTACCAATCGCTGCAGCGCGAAATCGCCTGGCGTGACGACCAGGCGCTGCTCGGCCGGCTGGAACGCATGCAAGCGCTGCTCGACGACAGCGAGAGCATCGATGCCCTGCGCAGCAGGCCGCAGCTTTACGAAAACATGCTGGGCAACCGCGACAGCCTGTTGTGGATAGTCGATGACGCCGGGCAGCGGCTGATCGAAATCAACCCGGCCTTGCTGCCGCTGCCCGAATTGCCCGCCGCTGCGCAGGCCACTCTCGGCAATAGCCAAGGCAGCGAACCGTTACGCCTGGCCTGGCTGGATGTTAGCCGGGTGATCGTCGCCTGACCTTGATTGCCGGCAAGTTGCTCAGCGAGCGAGAGCAAATGCTCGCGGCGTATCGCCTGAAACTCTGGTTGGCCTTGTCGGTTGGCGCGCTACTAGCCTTTGCACTCGGTTGGTTGGTTAGCCAGCGTGGCCTGCGCCCGGTGCGTCAGCTGGCAACCCGTGCCGCCGCGATTGACGTGCAGCACCTGCACCTGCGCCTCGATGAGTTTAAAGACGTCAGTGAATTGCAGGCGCTTAGCCAGGCGCTCAACCAGATGCTCGCGCGCCTGGAAGATGGCTTCGCCCAGCTCTCGCGCTTTTCCGAAGACTTGGCCCACGAGATGCGCACCCCGCTGAGCAACCTGATGGGCCACGCGCAGCAAACCTTGGCACGCAACCGCCCGCTGGATGAGTACCAAAACCTGCTGGTCTCCAACCTTGAGGAATACGAGCGGCTGGCGCGAATGATCGACAGCATGCTGTTTCTAGCGCGTACCGAGCAGGCCAATGCCTCGATCAACCGGCAAACGGTCGACCTGCACGAGTTGGTCGAACAGCTCTGCGAGTACTTCGAAGGCACCGCGCAAGAGTGCGCCATGGAGCTGATCAACCAGGCCAGCGGCACCCTGATCGCCGACCCGCAATTGCTGCGCCGCGCCCTGGCTAACCTGTTGGCCAATGCGCTGCGCTACGGCTTGCCTGACAGCACTGTCACCATCAGCAGCCAGCTGCGCGATGGCGCCTGTGAAATCAGCGTGCATAACAGCGGCCCCGCGATTGCCGCCGAACACCTGCCACGCCTGTTCGAGCGTTTCTACCGCTGCGACCCGTCACGCAACCAACCGGACGACTCCGGCGGCCTAGGCCTGGCCATTGTGCGCTCGATCATGCAGGCCCATGGCGGGCAGGTCAGCGTTGTCAGTAATGAGGAAGGCACACGCTTTAGCTTGCTGTTCCCGCTAGCCAAGGCTTAAACCAGAAAGCCAAAAGCCCCGATAACGCTGAGTTCTCGGGGCTTTTTACTGGCTGTTTTCCACAGGCACTCGACGCGCCTGCTAGACAGGCCTGCCGCCCGACAGTAAGTTCTCGCTTTAGCGGTGCCGCCACCCTGCACCCGATTTCGCCTTCTGCCGTTTCTCGTCCTCCCCATGTCGCGTTTTTCACGCGGCGCTGCTTAGACCTCAAACGCTTCGCGAGTGACAGGGAACGTTATCAGACACTAAGAAGGGTGTTGTGCGACAGCGATGTCGTCTAATTAATAGTTATACAGGAATGCACTAATGCATCAGCATCTTGCAGACGCAACATTCAGAATTGTCACTGGCAACAGTTCAGGTAGCGGTTTTAGTTACATAAATGACAGGCTTGTCATTACAAATCACCACGTTATTGAACCACACCTGATTTCGGGTACAGCTATACAGGCCATTACTGAAAGCGGCGTTTCGCTACCTGCTCAACTAGTCGCATTTTCTGATAAAAACCAGTTTGATTTTGCGATATTAGAACTGCAGCAAGCGCTACCCAATGGCCGAAATGTGCTGCGTCCTTCTGTTATGCCAAACACCTCGCGAGGCTCACGGGTAATCTTCGCAGGATTCCCACATGGAATTCCTCATCTGCTTGTGCATGAGGCTGTCGTCTCAGCGCCTCTGGGTCAACACGCGTTTTATGTTGATGGGTCAATTAACGGGGGAAACTCCGGCGGGCCGATCATTAACGCAAACACGGGCGAAGTTATTGGCATAGTTACTCAGCGCCGATTCTTGGGCGGGCAGGACTTAGAAAATAGGGTATACGGATTTAATGGTTGATGGGGCACCTTCACCCCATCAATCTGATACCACCCTCAGATGGTTGATAGATCGACTCCGTAGTTGAGTTCCTCTGCGAAGTCCGGCAGTCCGTAACCGATGGTTTTCTTGTAGAAAGGAGAGACCTTCGCAGTCGGTGCCTTCTTCTTGTGCTTCGTGGTGTAGAGCATTCGTGCCCGCATCACCTCGAAGGAGTAACCGCGCCCTTCACGGTTCTTGTCCTTGGCCAGTCGGTTGATGGACTCCGTGTAAGCGTTGGTGACGGGCATGTCCGTCTCGAAGTAGGTCATGGTCTCTTCGCGCCAGTTTCCCACTGCCCTGACCAGATCGCTCCAGACTTCCTTTTGGCCCTTCGGGATGGTGGCTATCCACTCGTCCAGGGCGGCTTCTGCCTGGAGCCGTGTGGTGGCGTCCCAGATGCCGTAGAAGCGCTCCTTGTGCTCGTAGGCGGCCAGCAGTTGCGGGAACGCGCCTGTCCAAGTCTCCATGATGAGGCGCTCCCGGTCTGAGACTTCGTGAGCGCGTTTCAGCAGGATTTTCCGGTCTCCCTTGAGAGTCCGGCTCTGGGACGGTTTCAGCTCCTTTCTGAGGCCCTTGCGCACTCTCTCTAGGGCATCGTTGGCCATGCGCACCACATGGAACTTATCGACCACGATACGGGCCTGGGACAGCACAGCCTTGACCGCTGCCCGGTAGGGGTTCCACATGTCCATGCTGACGATCTCGACCTTCTGCCGGTCTTTCAGCTTCATCAGGTAGTTGGTCACCACGTCCTGGCGGCGGGTGGCCAGCAGGTCGAGCAGGGTTCGCTCCTCAATGTTGGTCAGAATGCAGCGGTAGCGCTTGTTCAGGTATAGCTCGTCAATGCCCAGGATGCGGGGCGTCTCGAAGCGGTGCCAGCGCCCCAGGAACTCGGCGCGGGCGTTGAAGATGTCGCGCACCGTCTTCTCGTCCAGGCCGGTCTGTGCCGCCACAAAGGTGTAGGGGTGGTTGAAGGATTCCTTCTCCACGTACTCATGCAGCCGCAGTGTCATACGGAATCCGTCCACCATCTCCGGTAGCTGGGGCCTGAATGTTGTCTTGCAGGCCCGGCAGGTGTATCGGCGGCGGACCACCCAGAGAGTGACCCGCTTGCCGTGGATGGGCAGATCACGATAGGGAACGTCACGCTTGCCGAACCGTACGAACTCACCCTGCACGCCGCATTCCTCGCAGGCGATGGGATCGGGCACGTCCACCTGGAAGTGCATTTCGTCGTCGGTAGATTTGCAGCCCAGTACTTGGTATTGCGGCAGGTGAAGGATGTTGTCGGGAAGTTCGGTCATGGTGTTGTATAGGCGTAGGTGTCAGTCAGATCCATCCGACTCGGCATTGGTGTTTGCTTTTTTACCCAACAAGCTGCTGGAAACTAAAAGTAAGGCACCGAGGACAATTGCAATATCAGCCAGGTTGAAGGCCGGCCAATGCCAGTCTCGCCAATAGAAATCAAAGGAATCCACAACATAGCCGCGAAAGACCCGGTCAATCAGGTTGCCCATGGCGCCACCGAGGATAAGACTGTAAGCGATGGCTTCTCCTTTATGACGATTTTCAAGGATCAGCTTGATCAGAAAAATCGAGACCACTACCGCGATTCCGATAAAAAAGTAGCGCTGCCAGCCTCCACCATTCGCAAAAAGACTGAATGCGGCACCGGTATTCCATACGTGTACCCAGTTAAAGAATGAGGTCACTGAAATAGACTCGCCATATGCCATTGATTGTTGCACCAGCCATTTTACGGCCTGATCAGACGCTGCCAGCAGGCCGGAGATGGACAACAGAGCGTACGGTGACAGATGTTTGCCAAAAATGGACATTGCTTAATCCTTGAGCGCCAGAATGCGTCTAGCACCGTTAAGCACAATTACCCCCGCGATGGTGCCGATAATCAGATCCGGATAATTGGACCCGGTCCACGCGACCAGAGCGCCGGCGGTGATGACCCCCAGGTTGATCACCACGTCGTTGGCCGAGAATATCCAGCTTGCCTTCATGTGCGCCCCGCCCTCCCGATGTTTGGATATGAGCAGCAGACAACTGGTATTGGCAATCAATGCGACGAATGCGATAGCCATCATCACCAGCGATTCAGGCTCACTACCGAATACAAAGCGTCTCACCACCTCTATGAGTACGCCCACAGCCAAGATCAGTTGCAGTACACCAGCAAGATGCGCGGCACGTACCTGCATTTTCACGCTATGTCCAACCGCATAAAGGGCAAGCCCGTACACCGCCGCATCGGCAAAATTGTCCAGGGATTCTCCAATCAGGCCGGTGGACCGGGCGATCAGACCGGCAGTCATTTCCACCACGAACAGAAGTGCATTGATGCCGAGCAACCAGCGCAGGGTCCCGGATTCTTGCTTAGCAGAAGCTGCCGAAAACTCGGCGGCCTTGATGGTCTCCGGATTTGCAGCGACGGTTTCCTGAAGCGAGGCGCCTAGCCCCAAGGTCTTCAGTTTCGAGGTGACGGGCTCGACCTCGCCGTCATGCACGACCTTCAGCCGGCGGTTCGACAAGTCGAAGGACAGTGCCCGAATCCCCTCAACGCCGTTCAGGGCCAGGCGAATCATGCGCTCTTCTGATGGACAGTCCATCTTCGGCACGGCATAAACACTGACCCATCTCCCTGGCGCCTCGGAGGAGGCCTGTATATCGGTATCCGCTGCGGACGTTGCATCACCGCCACAGGCGCCACCACAGGATTTGCTCATGATACGACTCCACTTGAACAATGTTGTGGTGCCATTTAAAACTATAAAGCTACTATAAGGTCAATAGAGTAAAGAATCCGTTGGGGAGGAGGCTGATGCGCATTGGTCAGTTGGCGCAGTTGGTAGGGGTCGAAACACAGACGATCCGCTTCTATGAACAGCAGGGCTTGTTGCCGCCGCCTGATCGGCAGGACAACGGTTACCGTGTCTATACCGAGAAGCATGGTGAGGGGCTGGCCTTCATCCGTCGCTGCAGAATCCTGGGCCTGTCACTGGCTGAGATTCACGAACTACAGAGCTATCAGGACGACCCTCATCAGCCTTGTACCGCCGTCAACGCCTTGCTCGATGATCACATCTCTCATGTGCGGTCGCAGATAACCGCTCTGCAAGCGCTTGAGAAACAACTCGTTTCACTGAGAGCGAGTTGCAACGATGACCGGGAAGTTGAGGCGTGTGGGGTTCTTGCTGGAATTAGCGAAGGAAACATGCACCAGCAGTAGGTGAAGCATCAACCAGATAATCCGATGAGATGCCGGTCTGTCTCACTCTCATGCAAAGGTAAGATCAACCATTTAATCCGCTTACCCAGAAAATATTGCCCCCCAATTGCAACAACTATCTCAACACTGCGCGGCTATCGCTGGCCGCGGTCGCGTGGAGATAATGGGCATCAATTTTGGCGATTTTGCCGCAATGATGGCTCAAGGGTTAGGAGCTATGTCGCAGGTCATTCATGCCAATGCCAACTCCGGAATTGGCATTGGCTTTAATATTCAATTTGTAAATACTGAGCTTCAGAAGCGCAATCTTTTCCAGAACGTATAACAATGCGCTCAAATCGTTCGCTTCGCTCACTGGGACCGGCTAAAGCCGGCCCCTTAGCTTAATCGTTATACGGAACCCAAAAAATGAGCAGCGCAAACCTTGGTAATCAGCTTTACCAAATTGTCTATATGGCAAGAGCAGCCATGTTTGATCAGGGCGAACTATCGCAGTTGACATATGGCGCATTTGACATTGCTGCAACCAGCATGCAAAACATGGCGCAAGATGAAATCGAAGTAACATTTCCCGTTGGCTACAACCCAGATAAAACTGCAATTCAGAGCACTCGAACTTACCGCAAAGAGGAGTTGCAAGAAAAATATCAATTTCTTGCATTTCATCAGCTAAGCATAAATGCAATTGTTCAACTAGTTACAATTACTGAAACCATGCTTGGCGATATTATTCGTGCAGTTATTGCCAGATATCCGCAAAAGCTAGGTGGCAAGCGAAACATTTCAATTCAGGCAGTCTTAGAGTCAACTACCCTAGAAGAAGTTCACCTCAGAGCAACAGACATCCTACTCAATGAGCTCGCATATAAATCACCAGCAGAATTTTCCGAGGCAATGAATCAACTTTTATCGGTTAACCTGCTGGAGTGCCCTGCATTCCATCGATACATGGAAGTAAAAGCTACAAGAGATATATTTATACACAATCAAGGGGTCGCAAACGAGGTATATATTCGCAAGTCAGGAACTCACGCAAGAGTCAGGTCAGGAGTAAAACTACCAGCAGATATTCAATATTTCCTAGAGTCTTATGAACAATGCCTTCAAATTACCGATTGGCTTGAAGAAGAACTACATAATCACTGGCATAGCTCTGATTACGAAGATCGTAAAACGCCTCAAATGGAAATTCCACTTCAAGAACAAGAAACACCGTTGATTGTCGAGCAGTCCGAGTAGTTGCCGTATAACAACTGTTTCAAACCGTTCGCTTCGCTCACTGGGACGGACTAAAGCCCGCCCCTTAACCAAACGTTAGAGGGCGGTTGCAGGGGCTGAGTGCAACACGGTTATTGAATTGAAGCAGGCGCATCATGCCGCATAGCCATGGCTTCCTGCATCACTTTGCCCATAACTTCAATTGGGCATTTGAAGTCGAAGCGCTTACGTGGGCGCATGTTCAGTTGCAGTGCGATGGCATCCAGTTCTTCCTGGCTGTGTACCGACAGGTCTGTGCCTTTGGGCAGGTACTGGCGGATCAAGCCATTGATGTTTTCGTTGCTGCCGCGCTGCCAAGGGCTGTGCGGGTCGCAGAAGTAAATGGCCACCCCGGTCTGCTGAGTGATTTCAGCATGCCGCGCCATTTCTCGGCCCTGGTCGTAGGTCATGCTCTTGCGCATCGCCAGCGGCATGCCATTGAGCGCTGCACTGAAGCCTTCCATCGCCGAGGTCGCCGTCGCGTCGTTCATCTTCACCAGCATCAGGTAGCCACTGGTGCGCTCCACCAGCGTACCTACAGACGAGGCGTTGGCCTTGCCCTTGATCAGGTCGCCTTCCCAATGCCCTGGCATCAGCCGGTCTTCGATCTCCGGCGGACGTACATGAATACTGACCATCTCAGGGATCTGACCGCGCCGATCCACACCGCCAGAGCGCGGCCTGCGCGTCGTCTTGCTTTGGCGCAGGCAGATGATCAGCTCCTTGCGCAGTTCACCGACCGGCAGGGCATAGATCGCGTTATAGATCGTCTCACGACAGACGTAGGCCTCTCTGAGGCTGGGAATGTTCATGCTGCGCAGCTTGCCGGCAATCTGCTCGGGAGACAAACGCTCACGCAGCATATGAACCACCAGCTCAAAGCGCTCGCTACCCGGCAACAGCTTTCGCATCGGTCGACACACCTGGCGGCGGGCTTGCATCTGCTGTTGGGCTACACGGGCCGAGTAGCCACCACAGGCATCTCGATTGCGGCGCAGCTCCCGGCTGATGGTCGAAGGGGATCGGTTGATCAAGCAGGCAATCCCACGCAGGCTGAAACCTTGGGCATGACCGATTTGAATGGTGGCGCGCTCTTCAACGCTGAGTTCGGTATAAGACATGGGGGCAGCACCGTACCGGAAAGGTCAGGTGTTGCACTCAGTTTTTGCCGCCGCCGAGATTTATCGAAAAGTGCAGACTCGCCTGATAAATGAAGCGCTCATAATATTCCTGCTTGGAGGCCTGCCTCTTATAGCCAGTCATTTCCTTGGTGGAGCAAAAGAGCTAGAGGCGATGATTGGAGCGCTCATAACCAAAAACAGTTTCCTTACATACTACTTAGTGGCGCTATTCGGTGCGTTCCTAGTTGTGGGGGGTAAATTGGTTAATTTGGAAACGCACTGACTCAAGCAGAAAGATATGGAACATCATTACTCACGCCCTCCAAGAGGCTGGGGCTAGCGCATTAAGTCTAATAAGGGTTGCTTCCGGGGTAATGCTTACATTTCCGTTAATCTGGCTAGTGGCCGAACCGGAAAACTTCAAGGTAGAGAGGGTTTCCCACTTCATACTTTACGGCTTAATCGCCTATGCCGAGTGCGTAATAATTTCCGACTGGTATAAACACATGCAGCGCAAGGTCAGAGTAAATCTCTAACAACTGTATATGGACTCTCCCCATAAGTAGTGAGCAAAGCTTTTCCTAACTCTGTCGTCAGCGCGGCTGCATTCGTATAGCCGGCCTATTTTGGACTTTACTGCCCTGGCCATTCTGTAGTTCGCGCAGCGGGGGCCAAGCGTTCAATCGATCACGTGGATCATGATTGTATCGGCCTGAGTCGGCAGCCTTTCGGCAGCGCCGGTTTGGGCTGGAGCCAGAAAGCAAAAAGCCCCGAAACCGGGAGGTTTCGGGGCTTTTTTACTGCGATTTGGAGCGGACGATGGGAATCGAACCCACAGCTCTAGCTTGGGAAGCTAGGGTATTACCACTATACGACGTCCGCAGCGGGTGCCTTTATACCGGAAGTCTTGGCCGAAATGAAGCCTGCCGCGCGGTTATCTGTGCTTTTGCGCGGCAGGCTTGGGTTTACGGCGCTGTTTCATACGGCGATCGCGTGGTGCGGGTTGGGCGCTGCACGGTAGCTGGCGCTGCTGCGCGCCGGGGCTTGGAGGAATTTCAGCAGGGCGGTTTGGCTTTGCAGCCATGCGCCTTTGTGTTCCATATCAAGAAAGTGCCCGGCGTTGTTGATGGTGACGAACTGGCAGTCGCTCAGGTACTCGGCAAATATGCGCACGTCCTGCGCGGCGGTGTATTCGTCGTGTTCGCCATTGATAAACAGCAGCGGGATGTCGATAGCCGCCAGGCATTCCATCTGGCAGTGGTTGTCCATGTGCACCACCTGGTTGATGTGCGCATACATCTGCAGGTATTCGTGGCGGTCGAGGCGGCTGATATGGCGCTGGTTGTAGCGTTTGAACAGCGAAGGCAGGTATTTGCCGATGGTGCTGTTGACCAATTGGCCGACCTGTTCGCCGTCGGTGGCCTGCAGGTAGACCATGCCTTTTTCCAGGTAATCGAGCATCGGTTCGTTGAGCAGGGGTGAGAAGGAGGTGATGACGGCTTTTTCGATGCGCGCTGGGCGCTGCGCCAGGGCGAGCATGGCGGCAACACCGCCCCAGGAAAACGACATCAGGTAGTCCACCTGAAACTGCTCGATCAGCTCCAGCAGGATGCTCGCTTCATCTTCCTTGCTAATCGGCCGGGTGTTGCTGTTGTGCGGCTTGGATTGGCCGGCATAGGGCTGGTCGTACAGCACCACGTTGAACTGCGGTTGCAGGTATTTGATGGTTTGCGCGAAGGCGGCGGTGGTGGCCAGCGAGCCGTTGATCAGGATGATGGTCTTGCGCGCGCTGGGGTTGGCGTAGAACTCCGTGTGTACCTTGAACGTCCTGTGTATATCGACGACAGCAATGGCTGGCTTCATGTCGTTTCCTCCTGGCGCATAAAAGTGGTCACGGCTAACGGCAGCAGCGTTAAGCCGAGCTATATAGGGCAGACAGATAAGCGCCTGGACGTGACAGCAAGATGTCAGGCTGGAGGATTTTATAAATTGTTTATTTTCAATCAGTTAGGGCTGAAATAGAGCATCTTCCACGGCCCTTTTTACAGGTGTGGAGCGGTGTCTTTAACCAGGCAGGAACCCATTTCGCGCAGCGCGCAAGCAACCAAAAGAACGCTTAGATGGCTTTCGTGACTTGCAAGTCACGTTAAGACCTTATGGCTCGATTTAAGCAGCCGCGTGTTGCACTCACAAGTCTTTATTTGTTTTTTCTTCCACCGCTGGTCGTATGCCGAGAAGGCGGCAGGTGGTTCAGCAGTGGTTGATTTCTGCGGTACTGAGTGCGCGGTACTGGCCGGGTGCGAGCTGGGGGTCGAGTTCAATGGCGCCCATGCTCAGGCGGTGCAGGCCGATGACCTTGTTTTGGAAGTGGCCAAACATGCGCTTAACCTGATGGTAGCGGCCTTCGTGCAGGGTCAGCAGGGCGCTGTGGCTGCTTAGGATGACCAGTTCGGCGGGCAGGGTGGTGAGGTCTTCATAGGCGAAGTACAGGCCGCCGGCGAATACCTCGATGTATTCAGGCGTTATCCGTTGTTCGGTTTCGACCCGGTAGACCTTGCCCAATCGGCTGCTGGGTTCGGTTAGGCGACGCGACCATTGGCCATCGTTGGTGATGAGTAGCAGGCCGCTGGTGTTCAGGTCCAGGCGGCCGGCCAGGTGCAGCTCGGCTTTATCCGGCTCATCCAGCAGATCAAGTACGGTGCGGTGTTCATCGTGCGCGGTAGCGCTGACCACGCCCGGCGGTTTGTGCAGCATAAAGTAGCGTGGCGCTTTGCCGGCTTGCAGCAATTCGCCCTCTAGCTCGACGCGGCTGAATTGGCTGATTTCGCACAGGCCATCACCGACCACTGCGCCATCCACTCGCACCTGCCCGCTGGCCAGTAGCCGACGTGCGGCTTGGCGGTTGAATTGGGGCAGGTTGCTGATAAAGCGGTCGAGGCGCATGGCTAGTTGGTTGCAGTTGGCGATTCAGGCGGCAGGCCTTGCGCGCAGCGGGGGCACAGGCAGCTGCGGTTGCGCAGTTCAGGAGGCACGTTGGCCAGTTGCTGGGCGTCGACCTTTACGGCAAAACACCAGCACTGCGTCACGGGTGATGTGCTTGCGGCCTGGGCGCATTGGTTGAGCTGCCCACAGCAGGGGCAGTGGCTCGGAGCATCGCTCATGCGGTTTCTTCACACAGGCGGTTGCGCCCGCTCTGCTTGGCCCGATACAGCGCGCGGTCGGCGCGGGTGATCACTTGCTCCAGTGATTCATCGGCCTGCAGTTGCGCCAGACCGATGCTGGTGGTGATTTGCAGGTCGACGCCATTGAAATGAATGCTGCTTTGCTCCGTTTGCTGAATGATTTTTTCGGCCAGCTCGCGGGCCTGCTCGGGAGTGGTGTCTTTGAGTAGCAGGATAAATTCCTCACCGCCCCAGCGGCAGATGATGTCGGATTTACGTACGATATTGCGCAGGTGGTTGGCAAAGCGGCGCAACATTTCATCACCGGCCATGTGGCCCTGACTGTCGTTAAGCTGCTTGAAGTTATCCAGGTCGAGCATCAGCACGCACAGCGCGCTTTGGTTGCGCCGGGCTTCCTGCATGGCTTGATTGGCGAGCAGGTCAAAGCCTCGGCGGTTAGGCAGTTTGGTCAGCTGGTCGGTGGTGGCCAGGGCGCTGATACGGCGCTGATAACGCCTTAGCGCGACGTTGACCAGGGTGATGATAAGGGCGGTGATCACCAGGCAAATCAGCAGGTTTATGTACAGCGATTTGCGGATGCCGGCCACAGCGCCGTCTTCGCGTGTATCCACAAACAAGTACCAGTTCAACTCGGGGATAAACCGCACGTTGAGGAAGTGCTCGCGGCCGTGTTCCTGGTATTCGAAATCACCGCTTTGCGGCTGGGGCAACTTGACCATCAGCTCTTCCAGTCCGGCAATTTCCTTGAGCGACTGGCCGACGCGTGCGCCCAAGGGGCCGCCGCTGGCACCGGTGAGTACCAAGCGGCCCTCGGTGTCGACAAAGAACACGCTGCGGTTATAGCGCCGCTGGTAGGTGTCGATCAGTTTGACCACGGCATCCACGTTTAGACCGACACCGGTTGCGCCGATAAAGCGCTGTTGGTAATCGAACACCTTGTAGTTGATAAACACGGTCATGCGGTCGTTGTTGGCCATGTCGACGTCGACGTTGATCTCGTAGGGCGCTTGCATGTCGCGCACACGGAAATACCAGTCATCGCGCGATTGGTCTTTCTCGACCTGTTTGAGTACGCCCTTGGCCTGGTAGTACGTGCGGGTTTTGTCGGAAACAAAGAAGCTGGTGACCGTGGCGTAATGCTCCTGCACTTCGCGCAGGTAACGGACCACCTGTTTGGCATCCTGCTCGCCGTCGATTACCCAGTCGCGCATGAAGGTGTCGCGAGACATCATCGAAGAAATCAGGATGGGCCTGACCAGGTCCTTTTGGATTTCCGAATAGACGTTATCCGAAGTCAGCGGCAGCTCGGTGTGGATGATCCCTGCACGAATGGAGTCGAGGGCCGCGTAATAGCTGGCCAGGGAGGTGGCAAGGAAGCCGCAACCCAGTAGCACCAGCAGTAAGACAATCAACGGCCATTGGCGGGGCAGGGAGGAAGAGTCAGGCATGCAAGGCTCTGCTGGTTAAATACTCACCGCATTGTAGCGCTCGATACCGAGCGTGGTGGCTACAACAAGGTTTGGGCTTGTGTGTGCGCAGCAATGGCGCCTGCTGCACTTAACCACGATTGCCCAGATGCCGCTAGACAGTGCGCCGCCACGTAACCCGGCATCTCCATGCGTTTTTTTGCTCGCGCCGTCAGGGCATCCCGACGTTTAGCCGATGAATAGGCGCCACGCGCAGGGGGGATAAGCTATTTAGTTTCTGGTGCGAATCACTTCTTCATAGGGGCAATTTATTACTGCTGTTTTGTGGTTATGTCCTGAGCATCATCTAGTGCTGACTCCGCGAGGCTTATAGGGCCGCTCAAAATATTAAAATGTGCTGTTTTTCAGGGTGTAACGCTGAGTTGGTTTCAGGGGACTGACCGACCGCCGAACCTGTTCAAAGGACAGACCTGAGCAACGCTGTTTTTAAGGCTCAGGTGATTAAGCCGTGACCGAGCGGGGGCTTAAAGCAGGTCACGATGGGGCGTGAGTCAACAGCTGATGGCTGAGCTGGGCGTTGTGTGCGTTGTCGAATCAATCTGCAGAGAGCAACTGGTCGGATACTTACTGTCCATCAGCGCACCAAAGCGCATATGCCGCTGTCAGAGTTAGCGGGAGTCACCCCTGGTAGCGACAACGGTCGCTGCCATACCTGCGGTCGAAGGAGGCCGCTATGCCCTATAAAACGATGCTCTTGGCGCTGTTGTTGATGTCTTTAAGTGGTTGTGCGGTCTACGGTGGCGGCAGCGGTTATGGCGATCACCGTTACGATCGAGGGCATTCAAGCACCTATTACCAGGTGCAACGCTACCCGGTGTATGCGGTGCCGCAGCCTCACCGCTACAAGGCATACCGCCATGATGGTCGCCGCTATGATGATCATCGCCAACCGCCGCGTTATTACGCACCGGCCCCACAGCCCCGCGATTACCAAGCGCATAGGTATCAGAAGCGCCACGATGACCGCGCACCGCAACCGCGTGCGAGGTGGGATGGCCATGCTGATCGTGATTTTTCACGCAGCCATCAGGCATCACGCCAACAGCGCGGCGATGCATCACGTTACGAAGAACGCCGTGCAGATGAGCGCCGCGATGGCAAGCGGGGATGGGAGCGGCAACGCTGAGTGCCGAGCCGCTGGAGACGCAAGGGGGGCTGCAGGTATTGCGCGCTAGGCGTATCAAGGTACGAGCCAGCGCCTAGGCGCTAACAGCCACTGCCTTTATTAAATGCGGGTTGCCAGCGAACCTTTGGGTTTGAATCGGAAAAGCCTTATACCGTTGGTCGAGGTCAGATCAGCTCTGACTCATCGTCATTAATCAGCCGATGCAAACCGCCCAGCGCATCCCGCGCCTTGCTACGGCCGACCAGCTTGCTCTGCGCCGCTTCCGGTAGATCGGTAATGCGCACCACGCCCTTGCGGATGAGCACGGTGATCAAATCTTCCAGTACCCGGATCATGTCCAGGTCGCTCTGCTTGAGCTGCAGCAGGCTGCTCTCTACGCTCTGGTTGGCATACCAGGCTTCTGCTTCTTCGCTGTCCGCCAGGAGCTCGCCATCCATACCCTCGAAAGGCGCGGCTTCCACTTGCTGTAAATTGCCCCAAGCATCCCGCTTCACGTAAAGCATTGCTGACTCCTCGTGTTGGGGGTCCTCAGTCAATACCCCGCTAGGTAATGGTAGCGGGGTTATTGCAACCGCTGTGGACTAGCCGCGCAGTTATTACGCAATATCTTCGATAAACAACTGCTGCACCACCGAGAAGTCTTGCTTGCCTTTACCCTGCTTGAGCAGCAGGCGATAGAGCTGCAAGGCCAATGCGCCCATGGGTGTGCTGCTGCCGCTGGCTTGGGCGGCTTCTTGCGCCAGGCCGAGGTCTTTGGTCATCAGTTCGGCCATAAAACCGCCGCTGTAGCCCTTCGACGCCGGAGCGTTTTCCATGACGCCGGGCCAGGGGTTGTTACTTCTCCAGCGTCCAGTTACCGCCCGAGCTCTGGCGGCATGATCTCGGCCAGCACCGCGGGCTCAAGGCCGTTGGCTACGCCCATGGCCATGGCTTCGGCGGTGGCGATCATCTGCACGGCGAGCACTTGGTTGTTGCACACTTTGGCGACTTGGCCTGCACCGGCGGGGCCGGCGTGGAAGATGTTCTTGCCCATGGCCGTCGAAGATTGTGCGGGCTTTTCCAGGGTTTCTGCTGCGCCGCCAATCATAAAGGTCAGGGTGCCCGCCGCCGCGCCAGCCGGTGCCGCCGGAGACGGGTGCGTCGAGTAGTTCGATACCGCGCGCCTGCGCGGCTTGGTGCACCTTGCGCGCAGACTCCGGGGCGATGGTTGAGCATTCCAGCACCAGGCTGCCGGGTTTTAGCGCGGCGAGTAGGCCGTTATCACCTAAGTACAGGCCTTCAACATGACGGCTGGCGGGCAGCATGCTCACCACCACATCGGCATTCTGCACCGCCTCCAGTGCGCTGCTGGCAGGAGGGCTCCGTCCTTGGCCAAATCCTCAACGGCGGCTTGCAGTAGGTCGGAAGACGTTCAGGTTGAAGCCAGCCTTGAGCAGGTTGCGCGCCATGGGCAGGCCCATGTGACCGCGGCCGATAAAAGCGATTGTTGTCATTGTTATGCTCCTGTCGCGCAGAATAACTCTCGTGTAGAGGGTTGCTTGACAGCGGTGTAGGGTGGATGACGCTTCACCCATCCACCAGCTGCGGTCTGATCGGTGGATGAAAAAGGCGTCATCCACCCTACGTACTGAACGTTGTCGCTAGGATGCAGCCCGGGCAGGTTGTTAAGTCAACCCTCCCGGATTGCATCCGGGCTACGAGGGGCTGTGTATCGGTGTAGGGTGGATGGCGCTTCACCCATCCACCAGTTGCGGTCTGATCGGTGGATGAAAAGAGCGTCATCCACCCTATAGATCCACCAGTGGGTGGGCGCCGTCCCAGGCGGGGGCGAAGTGGGCGTCGATCACCTCCTGTGGGATACCCGCCACATCCGGCCAGTGCCAGCGCGGTGCGTGGTCTTTGTCGATCAACCGCGAGCGCACGCCTTCCGGGAATTCCGGGTGGCGGCAGCAGTTCAGGCTGACGGCGTATTCCATGCGGAATACCTCGGCCAGAGACAGTTGTTTGGCGCGCTTGATCTGTTCCCACACTAGATGCCCGGTCAGCGGGCAGCCGCCAGCCAGGGTTTTGCCTGCGCGGGCCAGCAGCGGGTCGTGATCGTTTTGCAGTTCGCTGATGGCTTGCCACGCATGGGGCAGGTCGGCGGTGTCGAGCAGTGCATCGATGCGTGCTCGGCGCGGCAGCCACTGTGCTTCCGGCAGTTCAGCTAGGGCTTGGTTTTCCAGCGCCTTGAGCAGGCTGTGCAGTTGTTGCGCGCTTTGTTCTTGCCAGTTGAGCTGGGCCAGGCCATCGAGCAGGTCGCCCTGCTGGCTGTCGAGTAATACGCGGTCGGCCAGGTTCAGATCCAGTGCGTCACGGGCGTTGATGCTGCTGGCGGTCAGGCCGAGGAACAGCCCGAGCTTGCCCGGCAGGCGTGCGAGGAACCTGCTGCCACCCACATCCGGGTACAGGCCGATGTTCACTTCCGGCATGCCCAGCCGGCTGCCTGGGGTGACGATGCGAATGCCGGCACCTTGCATCAGGCCCATGCCACCGCCCAGTACATGGCCGTGGGCCCAGCAGATAAAAGGTTTCGGGTAGGTGTGGATGCGGTGGTCGAGGCGGTATTCGTCAGCAAAGAAGCGCCGCGCCAGGGGCGGGATTTCGCCCGGGTGTTCACGCACTGCTGCACCAGCTGCACCACGTCACCGCCGGCGCAGAAGGCTTTGGGACCATTGCCGCGCAACAGCACGCAGGCAATGCTCGGGTCGTCCGCCCAGGTTTTTAGCTTTGCATCCAGCGCTTCGATCATCGGCAGTGACAGGGCGTTCAGGCTCTTTTCGGCATCCAGGCTGGCGATGCCGATGCGGTAACCGTGTTGCGCGGGGCGTTCTTCGAAAATGACATTCATCGTGGGTCCTATCCTAGGGTGGATGGCGTTTTATCCATCCACCGCATGCAGTTCTGGTGGATGTGAAAAGCGACATCCACCCTACGGATCACTTATTGCGCCACTGCGGGTCGCGCTTTTCCAGAAAGGCGTTGACCCCTTCACGGGTGTCATCGGCATCGAATAGGTCGACAAAGCGCTCACGCTCCTCGCTCAGCCAGGTATTCGGGCTGCGCTCGCGTGCGCCCTGCAGCAGTGGCTTGATGGTGCGCACCGCCACCGGGCTTTGCCGCGCAACCTTGGCCGCCAGCAGCAGGGCATGGCCGCGGGCTTCGCCGCTGTCGACCACTTGCTCGACCAAACCAATGCGCAGCGCGGTTTCCGCATCGAGGCGCTCGCCGCAGAGAATCATCCGTTTGGCCCAGCCTTCGCCGATCAGCCAGGCCAGGTTTTGCGTACCGCCGGCGCAGGGCAGCAGGCCTACCGAGGCTTCCGGCAGGGCCATTTGTGCCTGACGCTCGGCGATGCGGATGTCGCAGGCCAGGGCGCACTCCAGGCCACCTCCCATGGCATAGCCGTTCAGTGCGGCAATCGACACCCCGCGAAAATCGCGCAGCGCTTCGAAGGCCTCACCGAAACGTCGGGCCATTTCCCGGGCGCGGGCCTTATCGCCATCGGCAAATAGTTTGAGGTCGGCGCCGGCGCTGAAGAACTTGCCGCCTTGACCGGTGATCACCAGGGCGTAGATGTCGTCGTCACGGTTGAGGTGTTCAACAAGCTGCTTGAGGCCGATCAGCGAGTCGCGATCCCAGGTGTTGGCGGGCGGGTTGTTAAGGGTGATCAGTGCCGTGTGGCCGTGCTTTTCCACGGTGATCTTGTGAGTCAGGTCGAATACACCGGGGTTGTAGGGTTCGATGGCGTGGCTCATGGGTGTCCTCATGTGGGCTGATGCAGGCGCTTGTTGCTGCCACCTGCGGGTCAAGGATTCAGGCTCTATAAAAGGCGATCCAACATGCCGCCCTGGTCGAGCAGGCGCCGGGCGATGATCACCCGCATGATTTCGTTGGTGCCTTCGAGAATCTGGTGCACACGGCTGTCACGCACCCAGCGCTCCAGCGGGTAATCATTCAGGTAGCCGTAACCGCCATGCAGCTGCAGCGCCTCGTTACACAGGTTGAAACAGTGGTCGGTGGCAAAGCGCTTGGCCATGGCGCAATACAGGCTGGCTTCGCTGTGGCCATGGTCCAGCTTATGCGCGGCCAACCGCACCATCTGCCGGCTGGCGGTCAGATCAGTGAGCATGTCGGCCAGTTTGAACTGCAAGGATTGGAAGTCGCTCAGCGGCTTGCCGAACTGTTTGCGCTCTTCGACGTAGCGCAGTGATTGCTCCAGCGCCGCCTGCGCCGCCCCTAGCGAGCAACTGGCAATATTGATGCGCCCGCCATCCAGGCCCTTCATCGCGTAGACGAAGCCCTGTCCCTCGGGGCCGATGCGGTTGCCCGCCGGGATACGCACGCCTTCAAAGGTGATGGTGCGCGTCGGTTGGGCGCGCCAGCCCATTTTCAGTTCGTTACGGCCGTACTTCACGCCTTTGGCATCGGCCGGTACCAGGAAGCAGGACACGCCCTTGGCGCCGCTTTCCTCACCGGTGCGCGCCATGACGATCAGCACATCGGTGGAGCCCGCGCCGGAGATAAAGCATTTACTGCCGTCCAGCACGTAGTCATCGCCATCACGCCGGGCTCGCGTGCGCAGGTGCGCGGCGTCGGAGCCGGCGTCGGGTTCGGTGAGGCAATAGGAGGCCAGTAACTCACCGCTGACCAGGCGCGGCAGCCAGGCATCTTTCAATGCCTGGTCGGCGAAGGAGGCGAGTATCCACGCCGCCATGTTGTGAATGGTCAGAAACGCCGTGGTGGCTATGCAGCCGGCCGACAGCTGTTCGAACATCAGCGAGGCAGAAAGGCGCGACAGGCCCAGGCCGCCGTCCTCTTCGCCGATGTACAGGGCCAGGTAGCCCTGTTCGGCGGCGCGCTTGATCACGTCTACCGGGAAGTGGTGGTCGCGATCCCAGTCGGCGGCATGCGGCGCCAGCTCACGGCTGGCAAATTGACGGGCGCTGTCGACCAGCAGGCGTTGTTCATCGCTGAGTTCGAAATCCATAAGTCCTCATTGCAGGGTTAGGGGTTGCCCGGCGGCGTGTCGTTCGGCTTGCCATTCGGCAAGGCTGGGCGCCGCTTGGGAGGCGTCGAGGCGGTCGACGATTTCAAAATAGTCTTGCTTGAACGGGTCCTTGAGCACCTCGGCACGGGTTTTGACTTTGACCGCATACACCGTCTGCACGTTCTGGTGGTCGAAGGCGCGCCAGGTTTGTGAATCCTTAAGTAGTTGGTACTGATGACCCTCCAAGGCCTTGATCAGCGCTTCGCTGTCCAGGCTGTCCGCGCGTTTGGCGGCATCGGCCCACTGATAGACGATGCTGTAGGCCGATGCGGCGGAGCTGGACGGGTAGGTGCTGTAGCGTTCACTGAAGGCTTTGACGAAGGCTTCGCCGTGCACGGATTTTTCCAGTGCAGGCACGCGCCAGGTCCAGGGTTCGCTGCCGATAACGCCTTCCATCAGGCCGGGGCCCGCTTGTTCAACGATGCTCTGGGTCAGGTTCGGCGCAACGATTTGCATGCGTTCGGTGAGGCCAAGGTCCTTGGCGATGCGCATGGCGCGCACCAGGTCTTCGCCGAACAGCACCAGGGCGAGCACCTCGGCTTTGCTGGCGGCGGCTTGGGTCAGTGCGTCTTGGTAGTCGGCGAGGCGCGCACCCGGAAAGGCTACTTTGAGGCCCAGGTGCTGAATGCTGTCTACGCTGCCAGTGGTTTGGCGCAAGGAGCTTTCGCTGGTGTGGCCCCAGGTGTAATCGGAGGTGATGTAGAAGTAGCGTTTGTCCGGCAGATTTTTACTCAGGTATTGGCCTAACACCCGCGCGCTCATCCAGGCGTTGTTGCTCTCGCGGAACATATAGCGATGGCCGTCTTTGCCGGTGGTGTCGTTGGAGTAGGTGAGGGTACCGAAGTACAGCAATCCATGTTCTGCGGCGCGCTTGCCGGAGGTGATGGCCACCGCACTGGATGAGCCGCCAAACAGCATGGCCGCGCCTTCACTGGCTAGCTTGTCGACGTTTTTCACGGCCTTGGCCGGGCGCGAGGCGGTGTCTTTGCTCGACAGGCGCAGCGTGCGCCCCAGTACACCGCCCTGGGCGTTAAGCTCGTCGATGGCCAGCAAGGCTCCGCGCATCTGGGCCAAACCCTCTTCCTTATAGGGGCCTGTGCGTGGGTAGTTGAGGCCGAGGGTGATCGGCTCAGCAGCTTGCGCACAGGCAATAAGCCCGGCCCAGAGGGCCAGGGCGGCAGTCAGTCGTTTCATTACAATCCTCCATGTTGTTGTTATGTCAAAGCACTGTGAGGCTCTGGCACGCAAGGAGGCATTGTCTTTTGGTCTAAACAACTGGGTATTGCAGTGGATCAATACGGCTACGGGTTCTCATTTCAATTGAATGGTCATATTCGGGCTGGCCGGCATTGCGGCGGCTACTGACTCTTCATCAAACCAGCGGCTGGTGACCGTTTTGGTTTCGGTAAAGAAACGCACCCCTTGTTTACCATAGGCGTGCAGGTCGCCATAGAACGAGCCCTTCCAGCCAGTGAAAGAGAAGAACGGCAGTGGCACCGGCACCGGTACGTTGATGCCCACTTGGCCGACTTCCACTGCGTGCTGATAATGCCGCGCCGCACCGCCTGAGCGGGTGAAGATAGAGGTGCCGTTGCCATAGGGGCTGGCGTTAACCAGTTCAATAGCGTCTTCCAGTGTGTCGACTTCCATGCACACCAGCACCGGGCCGAAGATTTCCTCGCGGTACAGGCTCATCTTGCGGGTCACACCGCGAAACAGCGTGGCGCCGACCCAGTTGCCATTGGGGTAGCCCTCGACTGCGCAATGCGAGCCATCGAGCAGGCATTCGGCGCCTTCCGCTTTGCCTTCAGCGATCAGCCGTAGCACGCGCTGCTTGGCTTGCTGGCTGATCAGCGGGCCAAAGGCAGCGTGGCCGTCGGTCCAGTAGCCGGGCTGCAGGTCGGCCATTTGTGCCTGCAGTTCGTCGATCCATTGCTGCGATTCACCGACAAACACCGCCACGCTGATCGCCATGCAGCGCTGCCCAGCCGCGCCGCAACTGGCGCCGACCAGGTTGCTCAGCACTTGCTGTTTATTGGCGTCGGGCATGATCACCATATGGTTTTTGGCCCCGGCAAACGCCTGCACGCGTTTGAGGTGGGCGGTGCCGGTACGGTAGATGTGCTGGCCAACAGGTACCGAGCCGACGAAGGAGATGGCGCGGATATCCGGGTGAGTGAGCAGGCTGTCGACCACTTCACGCGCACCGTGCAATACCTGCAATACGCCCTTGGGCGCGCCAGCTTCGATAAACAGTTCAGCCAGGCGATTAGGCGTTAGCGGGTCTTGTTCGGACGGCTTGAGAATAAAGGTGTTGCCGGCGGCGATGGCCAGGGGAAACATCCACAATGGAATCATCGCCGGAAAGTTAAACGGAGTAACGCCTACGCACACGCCCAATGGCTGAATCCAGCTGGCGGTGTCGATGTCGCGGGCCACGTTTTCCATAGTCTCGCCCATCATCAGGCTGGCGATGTTGCAGGCCTGCTCGACCACCTCGATACCGCGCCAGACATCACCCTTGGCATCGGCCAGGGTCTTGCCTGTTTCGCCGGCGAGAATTTCCGCCAGTTCATCGTGGTGTTCTTTGAGCAGGTGCTGGTAGCGCAGCATCACCCGCGCACGCTCGGAGACTGGCACGTCGCGCCAGGTGAGGAACGCTGCCTTGGCGCTGGCAATAGCCGCTTCGATCTCCTCGGCGGTGGCCTTGGGTGCCAGGGCCAGGACCTCTTGAGTGGCCGGGTCGGTGACTTCGATAAATTCACGGGCGCGACTTTCGCGCCATTCACCGTCGATCAACTGCGCGATTGCCTTGGCCATGCGTTCCTCCGGGCGAGCCTCGTGCTGGACTCAATTATTGTTTGGCTTCTGTTATAGCGACCCTGCTCGGCTTTGTGGATTGACGATCTTGGCCGCTGGATGGACTATCTTGTGATTGATTGTTTGTCCGGAGAGGCCGATGCACGCCTATGTTGAGACCTCCAATTGGCCCTTGCCCGCCAACGGTGTGCGCTTTATCACACCGCCCCGCTTGCGCCGCCTGCTGGCTCGCAGCCCTCTAGCTAATGGCTGCTACCCGCTGGCTCTGGGGTTCTACCCACAGGCCGCAGGACACCGCATGCATCGCCCGCAGCCGGAGGATCATCTGCTGATTTACTGCCGCGCCGGGCAGGGCTGGCTAGAGACGGCGGATGGACGATTAGCTGTCAGTGGTGGCGATTTGCTGCTGTTGCCAAAAGGCGTGGCGCATACCTATGGCGCGGACGCGCAGAAGCCCTGGACCCTGTATTGGGTGCATTTTGATGGTGAGTTGGTGGCGGACTTTCTCAAACCGTTGGGCCGCGGGCCACTGTGGCGCATTGGCGTGCAGCCACGGCTACTGGCCGAATTCGATGCGTTACTGAGTTTGCGCAAGCAAGGCTTGAACCTGCCGCACTTTATTCATGCGGCGCATCAATTGCAGGTGTTGCTGACATCCCTGGCGGTGCTGCCGGCGCGTGCCACACTGAAGTCTGGGCGGGTGCTGGATGTGGACGCGGTGCAGGCGGTGATGCGCGCGCATTTGCATGACTCGCTAAACCTCGATGAGCTGGCCGCGCAGTTCAAACTGTCGCGCTTTCACTTCGCCAAAACCTACCGTGCACTGACTGGGCATGCGCCGATTCAGGATTTTATCCAGCTGAAAATGGCCCACGCCTGCCGCTTGTTGGATGAAGGAGAGCAGGGCATTCGCCAAGTGGCGGAGCAGTTGGGTTATGACGATGTGTATTACTTTTCGCGGTTATTTCGCAAAGTGGTGGGCATGGCGCCCAGTCATTATCGGGCGTTGCACCAGGGCTGATGCTGCCTTGCGTTCTTCAGTAAATAAGCCGTGCAGCAGGTGGTGTTTGCCAACGTTCTGTCTTATACATGAAGTGCTGCCGAAGGCCCCGGCACACTAATGAAGTCATTAAGCTGGCCCACAACGGTCGGTAGGGACACTGTTAGTACGAGGTCATATTGAGACGCCTAGCCTGGATGCTGCTTCTGTTGTTGCCCGTCACGGTAGTGGCCGCACCTGTCAGTCTTTACACCTACCATCGCCAGCCCCCCTTCGTTCTGGAGTTAGAGCCGCGCACGGGTCTTATGTTTGAGGTCGCGGCGCTGCTGAATCAGCAAACCGACGCTCAGCAAACCTATGATGCCCGTGTGCTGCCGCGCGCCCGCTTAAACCAAACGTTGGCGGGTTGGCTGGACGGCAGCTGTGCAGGACCAGGGGCGCCAGGTTGCGATGACAACTGGATGCTGCTTTGGGTTATCCCTGCCTGGGGCTGGGGCGAGGAGGCTGAGCAGCGATTTCTCTGGGTTGATCTGTTCAATGATGAAGATCTGGTTGTTTCAACGCAGCAGCATAAGGTCCCCTACCGCAACGCCAACTCGCTGATCGGTGAACGCTTTGCCGCGTTGCGCGGGCATCACTACCCGATGGGCGTTGAAGAGCTGATGCTGCAAGGCAAAATTGACCGCGAAGATGGAAATGATGTGCGCGCCTCGCTGATGCGTATCCATTCACGGCGGGCCGGGGTGACCATTATTCGTCGTTTAGCGTTCAACTATTATCTGCAGAACGATCCGCAGTTGATGTCGCTTGCGGCTGATTTCTACGTGGCCAAGCAACCGTTTAACCAGTTCACCTTGCAGGCCATGATTCCCAGAAGCCGTCCAGATTTACGCGACGTGCTTGAGCGCGCTAAGGCTGACCCCGCCTGGGCCGCATTATTTGCCCGCTACGGGATTAAGCCACTCTAGATCGAGCTTAGTGGGGCATGCCTGTCTGCTTGACTTGCCGATGAGGCTTCCTTAGCGTGCCGTCTCCGTTGGTACAGGCAGGAAACAGGCATGAGCGCTGCAGATAACATCAAACTCGAAGCAGGCTGGAAAGCCGCGCTGCGCGAGGAGTTCGAAAAGCCCTATATGCGTGAGCTGGGCGACTTTCTGCGGGCGGAGAAGGCGGCGGGCAAAGAGATCTACCCACCGGGCGCGCTGATTTTTAATGCCTTGAATTCCACGCCATTGGCGGCGGTCAAAGTGGTGGTGATCGGCCAGGACCCTTACCACGGGCCGGGTCAGGCCCATGGCCTATGTTTCTCGGTGCAGCCTGGGGTGAAAACCCCGCCGTCGCTGGTGAACATCTACAAAGAGCTCAAGCGCGACCTGAATATCGACATCCCCAGCCATGGCAACCTGCAGCACTGGGCGGAGCAGGGCGTGCTGCTGCTCAACACCTCATTGACCGTTGAGCATGGCATCGCCGGTTCCCACGCCAAAATCGGCTGGCAAACCTTCACCGACAAGGTGATCGAGGTGGTCAGTCAGCAGCAGGAGCGGCTGGTGTTTCTGCTCTGGGGCGCGCATGCGCAGAGCAAGGAAAAACTCATCGATACCAGCAAGCACCTGGTGCTGAAATCCGTACACCCTTCGCCTCTGTCGGCGCACCGTGGCTTTATCGGCAATGGCCATTTCAGCCGTACCAACAAGTTCCTGCAGCAGCATGAACTGAGTCCGATCGACTGGCGCTTACCCGAGGCCTAATAGCCTGTTAAGCGGCTTCGCACTGCTGCTCGGCAAGATCGCGGCGCAGGTCGCGCAAGCGGTGGCTCAGACGCTCGCGTTGAGTCGTATCACTGCTGCTTAGCAGTTGGCTGAATAGCGTAGCCATTGCCTGGCGTGAGCGGCCATAACTGGCGCGGTATTCGTCGCTATAGAAACTCTCGCGCTGCTGCAGTAGGCGCCTCAGTTGCTCGGCAAAGTCGGCACTGTCGCGTTCGGCGACCACCTTGCGCAGCTCGGCCTGCCACCGTTGCCGATTTTCCAGCCAGAGGCGGTTCTGCTCGCTTAGGCCATTGGCCCAGTCGGCGATATGCTCTGTCTGGGCATTATTCAGGCGACCGAGCCAGGGCTGTAGACGTTCCTGCATACGCGTCTGACGCTCGCTGATCTGGGTGGTTAGCGGCGGGTCGAGAAAGTCCTGGCGGTCTTCCAGGTTGTCTTCATCCAGCGCGGCATATAACTCGTTGACCTGTTGTTCGCTCAGGCCCTGCAGCAGTTCGATGGCGGTGGGGGTGATTTCGACGCTGATGCGTTTGAGCACAGCATCGAACTGGGCGAATTGCTCAAGTAGCTGGCTGCTGTCCGGTTGTGGCTGCTTGAGGATGCTCTCGGTGGTGTGCAGCCAGTCGATATAGCGCGGTAACTCGACGTTGCAGTGCCATTGCAGGTGTGTCTGCAGGCGCGGCTTGAGCCAGGCCTGCTGCTGGCTGTTGAGGTTCAGGTAATCGTTCAGCCGCCAGGGCACCAGCCAGTCCAGGTTACGGTAGGCCAGCCCCAGGCGGCTGCAGGCCGTGACCAGTAAACTCAGGCAGAGCAATAGCAGCAGGGTTTTTGCGGCGGGCCAGCGCAGTACGCTCATACACAATGCCTCGTTAAACCAGGTACTGAGAGTACCCCTGCGCGGTGCGCCTGCGTGGCGGTGGACATATCTGTTAAACAAAAACTGTTGGCGGAACCGGCAAAAAAGAGCCCGCACAAGGCGGGCTAAACGTGGTCGTTAATGCGTTTTCAGCGGCGCTGCCAGAGCCTGAACAAGGGCTCGGCGAGGAACATCACCAGAAACAATCGCAGCACCTGCAGGGCGGTGACCATTGCCACTGAGAGTTGCAGGGCTTCGGCGGTCAGGCACAGTTCGGTAATACCGCCAGGCATCATGCCGAGCATCAGCGCGTTCTGGCTTTCCCCGGCCAGCCAACCCAGCCCCTGGCCCAGCGCGGCGGCGGCGAGCATGGTGAGCAGGCAGAACAGCAGGATGCGTACGAGAAACCCCGGCGCGCTGCGAAAGAAGTTGCGGTCGAAGTGACAACCCAGGGCGCAGCCAATCAGCCATTGCCCCGCCTGGCCAAGGCCGGTTGGCAAGCTCAGGTGCAGGTCAAAACTGACACTGGCCACGGCGCAGACGGTCAGCGGGCCGAGCATCCATGGGTTGGGTTGGCCCAAACGCCCCCATAACCAAGCCATCAGCGCACCGCCAGGTAACAGCAGTGCCAGCCATGGCCAGCTCACTGGAGCCGGCAGCGGTGGGGTGATGGGTGGCAAGCTCCAGGTGAAGATCGCCGGAATCAGCAGCACCACCAACAACAAGCGCAGGCTATGAGCGGCCGCCACCTTGGCGGTTTCAGCGTTATGTCGCTGGGCCAGATTGACCATCTCGCTGGCGCCGCCAGGCATGCTGGCAAAGAACGCGGTGGCGCGGTCGAGGCCAGCGCGGCGCAGCACAATGATGCCGATCAGGCTCAGCAGCAATGTGAGTAGGGGGCCTAGCAGGATGACGCCGAAGTGGCTGAAGAGCTGGCCGAATACTTCGCTGGTGAAATGCAGGCCGATGGCGCTGGATACCAGCCATTGGCCGGTCTTGCGACCGCCCGGTAGCTCGGTAATCAGCCAGCCGCTGCAGCGTGCCGTGATAACCGCGAGCAGTGAGCCAATGATCCACGGCAAAGGCCAGCCGATCAGGCTGGCCAGGGCGCCGCCGGCAAGGCCTACCAGCGGAGTGGCCCACCAGCTTTGCCAGCCGGCGAGCATGGGCAGCTTAGGCATTGGCCGGTTGCGCCGCACGGCGTGCACGCCACCAGCGCAGGCCCGGCAGGGCCAGCATCAGCGCGGTGAGCGCCCACAGGCACAGGCTGATCGGGCTGCTCCAGAGGATGTTCAGATCCCCTGCAGATATCGACAGAGCGCGGCGCAGGTTGTCTTCCATCAACCCACCGAGAACAAAGCCGAGAATCAAGGCCGACAGCGGGAAGTCCAGCTTACGCAGGATGTAGCCAAATACGCCGAGGCCGATCATCAGTACCAGGTCGAAGGTGGTGCTGTGCACCGCGTAGACGCCGACCATGCTGATCACAGTGATCGCCGGTACCAATACCCAGTTAGGCACGCTGAGCATGCGTGAGAACAGGCCAACCAGCGGAATGTTCATCACCAGCAGGATTACGTTGCCGATAAACAGCGAGGCGATCAGGCCCCACACCACGTCAGGCTGCTGTTCAAACAGCAGTGGGCCAGGGGTGATGTTGTACAGGGTCAGTGCGCCGATCATCACCGCGGTGGTACCGGAGCCGGGTACGCCGAGGGTCAGCATGGGGATCAGCGAGCCACAGGCCGAAGCGTTGTTAGCCGCTTCTGGCGCTGCTAGACCGCGCAGGTCGCCTTCCCCAAACTTGCCGTTGGCGCCTGCCATGCGCTTCTCGCTCATGTAGGTCATGGCACTGGCAATGGTCGCACCGGCACCGGGCAGAGTGCCGATGACGAAGCCAGCGACGGCGCTGCGCACCATGGTCCAGAAGGTGAAGGTGAACTCTTTGAAGTTGAACAGCAGGCGACCGCTGGCTTTCACGGCTTTCTGGCCGTTGTGGGTTTTTTCCAGCATCAGCAGTACTTCACTAACGCTGAAGAAACCGATCACCACGATCACGAACTGGATGCCGTCGGACAGGCTGACGCTGCCAAAGGTGAAGCGGTATACGCCGGTGGTGGAGTCTACGCCGACCGTTGCCAACGCCAGGCCGATCAACGCAGCCATCAGGGTTTTCATCGGTTTGTCGCCGACCATGCCGCCGAGGCAGGCAATGGCGAAGATCATCAGTACGAAGTATTCGGCCGGGCCGAAGGCCACCGCCCATTTCGCCAGCAGTGGCGCAAACAGCACTACACCGCAGGTGGCGATGATGCTGCCGATAAACGAGCTGACCGCAGACAGCGACAGGGCTATACCGGCCTTGCCCTGGCGTGCCAGCGGATAACCATCAAGGGTGGTCATCACCGCGGCGGCATCACCCGGTACGTTGAGCAAAATGGCGGAAATACGCCCGCCGTATTCACAGCCCAGGTACACGGCGGCCAACAGGATCAGCGCGGTTTCCGGTGGCAGGCCAAGGGCGAAAGCCAGCGGCAGCAGCAAGGCCACGCCGTTGATCGGGCCAAGGCCTGGAAGCATGCCGACGATGGTGCCGACAAAGGCACCGAACAGCGCCATCAACAGGTTTTCCGGGCGGGTGGCGACATCAAAGCCTTGCATCAAGAAATTCAGGGTTTCCATTTCAGTTCTCCACAAAGGCTTCGAACAGGCCGAGGGGCAGCGGCACATCCAGCAGGTAGTCAAACAGGACATACAGCAACACGCCCATCAGCACGGCGCTGATGGCGCAAGGAATCAGGCGGCCGGTAAACAGCAGGCCAAGAGCGAAAGCGGCCAAGGCAGTGCTGATGACAAAACCAAGGGTTTCAAACAGCACGGCATAGGCCAGCAAGGTCAACACGCACAACGTGGCGCGCAGGGCGGCTTTGCGGTTGAAGGTTTGTTCGAGCAGACCTGGCTTGAACAGCAGCCACAGGCTGCCGGCCGACATCAGGGCCAGCAGCAGCAAGGGATAGGCGCGCGGCCCCACCGGGTCGTAGGCGAAGGGTGCCTGGAAGCCCCAGGCAATAACGGCGAGAACGGCGCAAAACAGCAGCCAGATCGCGGCGAACAGGCGAACGTACATGGCGAATTACCTAATCGAGGGTCAGGAAAAGACCGTGGAACTGTAGGATGGGTTGAGCATCGCGATACCCATCGCACAGCTCCCATTTATGGGTATCGCTGCGCTCAACCCATCCTACGAATGCGGTGTGGCCGCTTATTGCATTAGGCCGAACTCGCCTGCCAATGCCTTGTATTCTTCAACTTGCTTGAAGACCAGGGCTTTCAGCTCATCACCGGTGACTGCCAGGGGCAGCAGGTCACGCTGTTCACGCAGCTTGGCGAAATCTTCGCTGGCCAGCAGGGTGTCGAACTGCTGTTTCCACCAGTTGAACTGCTCGTCGCTAACCTCTGGGCCCATGTAGAAACCACGAATAACCGGCCAGCTGATGTCGTAGCCTTGCTCTTTAGCAGTCGGGATATCGCCCAGCTTGCCCGGCAGACGCTCATCGGAGAGTACGGCGAGGATGCGTACTTTCTTCGCTGCCATTTGCGGGGTGACTTCACCCAGGCCGCTGCTGGTGACCTGTACATGGCCGCCGAGCATGGCAGTGAGGGTTTCACCGCCGCCTTCAAAGGCTACGTAACGCAGGTTTTTTGGGTCGATGCCGGCGAGGCGAGCAATCAGTGCAGTTTGCATCCAGTCCTGCCCGCCGATGGTGGCGCCAGCGCCGAAAACAATGCTGCCTGGATCTTTTTTCAGCGCTTGCACCAGATCATCGAGGTTCTGGAAGGGCGAGTCGGCACGTACGGTGATGGCGCCGTAGTCAGTGCCGACGGCGGCTAGCCAGCGCACACCGGTTTCGTCGTAACGGCCGAACTTGCCTTGCGCCAGGTTGAGCAGCGAGCCGCTGGAAAACGCGGTAATGGTGCCTGGATCATCCGCGCGCTGGGCAATCACCGCGTTGTAGGCTACGGCGCCAACACCGCCGGGCATGTAGGTGACGCGCATGGGGGACTTGAGCAGGCCTTCGTCTTTCAGGCCGCTCTGAGCCAGTTTGCAGGTCAGGTCGAAGCCGCCACCGGGTTTGGCTGGGGCAATACATTCTGGGCGCTTCGGTTCCGCAGCCAGCAACTGGCCGGCAAAGGCCATGCAAGCGGTAGCCAGGGCAATGCGAGTAAAGGCAGTTTTCATGGTGTGTTCCTCTGAACTCGTAGAGGGTGCTTTACACACGTAGCGAGCGAAGGTCAGGCAAGGCGAAATTGGCCGAGAAAGCGCAGTGTACGAGTTGTACATGAGCATTTTGAGGCTGATTTCAACGCGGCATGGCCTAGCGCAGTAGTGTGTATCACCCGATTATTGTGGGTTACCAGATCGGCAGCGTATAGCCGACGATGACGCGGTTCTCGTCCGCATCGCGGGCGAAGTCGGATTTGAAGCTGGCGTTACGCAGGCGCACGTAGACATCTTTCAGCGGGCCGCTCTGCACTACGTACTTGACCTCGATGTCGCGCTCCCACTCACCGCCGGTGTCGCCGCTGCCAGCAATTTGCGCATCGCTGCCTTTGATGTAGCGGGTCATAAAGCTCAGTCCGGGCACCCCGAGCTTGCCGAAGTCATAGTCGTAACGGGCCTGCCAGGAGCGCTCGTCGGCATTGGCGAAGTCGTTGATCTGCACGAAGTTGACCAGGAACGGGTCGCTGCCATCGATATAGGTGTAACCGGTGTCGCCGCTCATGTCCTGAAAGCCCAGGCCCAGTTTGTGGCCGTTGATGGCGTAACTGAGCATGGCGTTGAAGGCGCGGTTATCGACTTTTCCGGCGTTCGCCGCGCCGCTGTCCTTGCTCAGCATCAGGCGTACATCGGCACTCAGGTTGCCGCTGCCCAGAGGCTGGCTGGCGAGCAGGCCGAAGAAGTGCTGACGGTAGATATCGTCGAGGTCGGCAAAGTAGTAACGCCCGGTGAGACCCTTGGCGAACTGGTAGTCGAGGCCCATCAGATCCAGATGGTCAGCGGTGATGCCGCCAGCGAAGCGGCGATTTTTGCTGTTGAGGATCAGCTTTTCGGAGTTGGTCGAGGCGCGGTCGATCACTTTGTTCAAACGCCCGCCGGTAAAGGTCAGTCCGTCCAATTCGGACGAAGTCAGCAAACCGCCTTCAAATACCTGCGGCAGCAGGCGGCTGTCGCTGGCCTTGACCACGGGCAGTTCAGGAATGTGCGAGCCATAGCGCAGTTCGGTATTGGAAACCTTGACCTTGGCTGTCAGGCCCAGGCGGCCGAATTGGTCTGGGGTGCCGCCATCGTCCTGCACAGGCAGCAGGTCGGTGCCGGTACTGCCGCCGCCGGAGTTTAGTTTGACGCCGAGCATACCTATGGCGTCCAAACCAAAGCCGACAGTGCCTTCGGTATAGCCGGACTGGATGTCGAGGAGAAAGCCCTGACCCCATTCGTCGCGCTTGTTCTGCTGGCTGCTTGTGCCTTCACGGAAGTCGCGATTGAGGTAGATATTGGTGGTGGTCAGGCTGGCCTTGCTGTCGGCGACAAAGTCGGCGTGGGCAGCGGGGGCAAGCAGGGCCGTGCTGATGGCCAGGCTGAGCATGTGTACAGGCGAAAGTGCCCGATTTGATGCAGTCGGCATCCTGTGGTCTCCATTGTTGTTTTTGTCACGGCTGCGCACCACTGCGTCAGTCGTTCAGGTCGGTGGGTCGAGCCACCTGAAACCGATGCTATGGGGTCAAGCTTTCACCAGGCTTTCAGCTTGAAAGAAAACTGTTGGGGCGTTCGCAGCGGCCTTTGCACCGTTACACTGGGTACATAACAACAAGTTCGTGGAGTGCTATTACCGTGCGAATCCTGCTGGTCGAGGACCATCTGCCCCTGGCTGAAAGTGTGGCTCAGGCCCTGCGGGGCACCGGGCTGACCGTGGACATGCTGCATGACGGCATAGCCGCTGATCTGGCTCTTGGAAGTGAGGATTACGCCCTGGCGATTCTCGATATCGGCCTGCCGCGTCTGGACGGTTTTCAGGTGTTGGCGCGTCTGCGCGAGCGCGGCAATACCCTGCCAGTGCTGATGCTTACCGCTCGCGGTGAGGTCAAGGACCGCGTACATGGTCTTAACCTCGGCGCCGATGATTATCTGGCCAAACCCTTCGAACTGAGCGAGCTGGAGGCGCGGGTTAAGGCCCTGCTGCGCCGCACCGTACTCGGTGGCGAACGCCAGCAACGCTGCGGCAATCTGCTGTATGACCTGGATACTCGGCGTTTTACCCTGGCCGATGGCCTTCTGACCCTGACCTCTCGCGAGCAGGCGGTGCTGGAAGCGATGATCGCCCGGCCGGGCCGGGTGATGAGTAAGGAGCAGCTGGCCGCCCAAGTGTTCGGCTTGGATGAGGAGGCCAGCAGCGACGCCATCGAAATCTACGTGCACCGTCTGCGCAAGAAGCTTGAGGGCGGCGGCGTGAAAATTGTCACCTTCCGTGGTCTGGGCTATTTGCTGGAAGCGCTCGGTGACTGACTCGAGCAGCCTGCGTGGGCGACTGCTTCGCCGATTGGCGCTGCTGCTGGCGCTGATTCTTTTGGTCAGCAGCCTGAGCGCCTATTGGAGCGCCCGGCATGCGGCGGACACCGCCTATGACCGCACTTTGTTGGCCTCGGCGCGGGCGATTGCCGATGGTCTGTACACCACCGCCGAACGGCTGAATGCCAATGTGCCCTATGTGGCGTTGGACACCTTTGCCTATGACAGCGCCGGGCGCATCTACTACCAAGTGCTGGATGTGCAGGGCGCGTTGGTGTCCGGTTATGAAGATTTACCGCCGGCGCCAGTGGGCACCAAGCGCACCGAGGATTATCCGGCGTTGGCGCGTTTCTACGATGCCGAGTTCCGTAATCAGGGCGTGCGCGTGGTCAGCCTGCTGCAGCCGGTCAGCGAGCCGGGAGTCAATGGTGTCGCGGAAATCCGCGTGGCGGAAACCCAGGGCGCACGCGAGCGCATGGCCCGCGAGTTGTTGCTCGGCACTTTGCTGCGCATGGGCGTGCTGTCGTTGAGCGCCTTGTTGCTGGTGTGGCTGGCGGTGAGCGCTGCGCTGCGCCCGCTGGAGGCTTTGCGGCGAAGTGTGGCGACGCGCACCAGCGATGATCTGCAGCCGTTGTCGGATGTTGGCATGCCGCGCGAGCTGCGTCCGCTGATCGATGCGCTGAACCAGTTTAATGATCGCCTGCGCAACCTGTTCGAGCGCCAATCGCAATTTATTGCCGATGCTTCCCATGAGCTGCGCACACCCTTGGCGGCGCTCAAGGCGCGGGTCGAGCTAGGTTTGCGCGCGCAGGAGCCGGCGGTGTGGCGCAGTACGCTGGAGGAAGCGGCGCAAAACACCGACAAGTTGACCCATCTGGCCAATCAATTGCTTTCGCTGGCGCGTATCGAAAGCGGTGCGCGGGCGATTGCCGAGGGCGGCGCGCAGCGTCTGGATCTCAGCCAGCTGGCGCGCGAGTTGGGTATGGCGTTGGCGCCGCTGGCCCATGCGCGGGGTATTTCTCTGGCGCTGGAGGCTGAGCAGCCGGTGTGGGTCAGCGGTGAGCCGACTTTGCTCAATGAGCTGTTGTGCAACCTGCTGGATAACGCCCTGGCGCACACCGCAGCGGGCGGCAATGTGATTCTGCGGGTCTTGCCCACTGGGGTGCTGGAGGTGGAAGACGATGGCCCGGGGATTCCGCCGGAAGAGCATGAACGGGTATTTGCGCGCTTCTATCGACGCAGCAACAAGGGTTCGGGAGCGGGGCTGGGTTTGGCGATTGTGGGTGAGATATGTCGCGCGCATCAGGCCGAGATCAGCCTGCATGAGGCTCAACCGCATGGCTTGCTGGTCCGCGTCGAGTTCGCCAGCGCAGAAGCCTAAGTCAGGGTGCCAGGCTCAGCGGTTGCTGGATTTCCAGCAGGTACTGGGTGATTTTGCCGCTTTCGCGCAACTGCTGCAGACCAAGGTTGAAGCGCTTGATCAGTTGCGCATTGCCGGGTACTTGCCGTGACAGCAGCAGGTGCATGCTGTCAGTGCGCAACGGGGTGTGGTGAAAGCTGAGTTGGGCACGCTCGGCGGCGCTGAAATGCTGATACAGCACGTCAAAGCCTACGGCCTTATCGACAGGGAATAGGTCCACTCGGCCTGCGAGTAACTGGCGAAACGCGGTTTCATCGCTGGTCACCCGGTTGACCCGCAGTTGCCCGCTGGCTTCGGCCTGCTGAAAGGCTTTGCCGTAGTCATAGCCGCGGGTGCCGGCAATGCGCTGGCTTTGCAGGTCAGCTACCTGGGCCCAGTCAAAACTATAGCCCTTGCGGTGGAAGATGTAATAACCACTTTCCATCACGGGGTCGCTGACAAAGAATTTGGCTTCTCGCTCGCTGTTATTCAGCCACACGGCACTGCCGGCACGTTGGCCCTGTTCAGCCATTAGCAATGAGCGGGCCCAAGGGTAAAACTCCCACTCCACGACGATGCCTTGCAAGGCAAAGGCTTCGCTGACAATGCGCGAGGCGACGCCTTGGTGTGGCAGATGTTCACCCAGGTAAGGCGGCCATTCGCCGTTGGTCAGCCGCACCGATTGTGCCGCAGCGAAGCCACTGCACATTAGGCTGAGCAGGGCGGATAACAGCAGTGTGCGCATGAACCGTATGCCAGTTGCCGGGGCTGAGGCCAGTCTAGTTGCATTCGGCTGCATGCGCGTGTGGGCTTTTGAACGCGTTACTGAAGCATGCTCATGGCTGCTTCCATGGCAGCCGACAGGTCTTCGTCGTCATTCAGGTTCTGGCTGGGGTCTAGGCCCAGTTTGCGGAACGCCGGGATTTGGCTCCAGTCCAGTTGGGTGTAAGGGTGCTCGCTGCCCAGGTAGCTTTGCAGGGTGGCGACCTGAACGAGATCGACATAATCGACTTTGGCGCTGTCGCGGGTGAAGTCCAGGTGCTGGCTTGGCACCATGGCGATCTGCTCGGGGAATTCCCAGGCGCGCAGGATCTTGTCACCGATGATGGGGTGAATCTGCTCAATCACGTGGTTGAGGCTGATTGAGTCAGCCAGCAGTTCGCTGTGCTCTTCGGCATAGGTGAGAATCGGCAGTATGCCGATCTGATGTACCAGGCCGGCGAGGGTGGCCTGGTCTGGCATCAGGCGGGTGTAGTGCTTGCACAGAACATGGCAGATGCCGGCGATTTCGGTGCTTTTGTTCCACACTTCGCGCATCTTGCGGTCCACTACGTCGCTGGTGGCCTGGAACATCTGCTCCATCGCTAGGCCTGTGGCCAGGTTGCTGGTGTAGTTGATACCCAGGCGGCCGACGGCCATCTGCAGGTCGGTGATTTCCTTGCTGGTACGCAGCAGCGGGCTGTTGACGACCTTGATGATGCGCGCGGTCAGCGCCGCGTCGTTACCGATCACCTTGCTCAGCTCGGCAATGCCGACGTTAGGGTCTTCTGCCGCTTCGCGCACCCGCAGGGCGACTTCGGGCAGGGTCGGCAGCACCAGTTCATCTCTGTCGATAGCCAGGAGCAGTTCTTCTTGGACTTTTCGGCAAGCTTACTCATGGGCAATTCTCTTTAGGCGGTGAGGCAAATAAGTGTAATGAACAGGTGCGCGATGATTAGCGCTGTATTTCACGGTCTGTATCCAGTGTATACGGCAAATCAAGCACGCTTAGCGGGCTGCCCTCGGCAGAGCCCAGGTGGATATTGCCATTTAGCACCGCATCGCCCTGCAGCACGGCGAGCAGTTCGACACCTGCTTCGCTGCGCGCCGCCAGCACGACTTCGCCGATGCTGGATGCATGCGTGGGCGAAAACAGTCCTGTGGCCGGCTCTGGCACTTGGCTGTCATGCAGTTCCAGGCGATACAAGCGGCGTTTGAGCTTGCCCAGGTATTGCATGCGCGCAACGATTTCCTGGCCGGTGTAGCAGCCTTTTTTAAAGCTGACACCGCCGACCGCCTGCAGGTTGAGCATCTGCGGGATAAACAGCTCGCGGGTGCTGCCCATGACCTGACCAATCCCGGCGCGGACCTGGGCCAATAGCCAATCGTTAAGCGGCGCCTCTGGCAGTTGGCTGGCCAACAAAGCCTGTACGGCTTCGGCCTGGGCGTTAGGTATCCACAGCTCGGCGCGGCCATCGCTCAGGCGCAGGGCCAGCATTTCATTACCATGGGCCACGCTGTCGGCGGCGTCAGAGAGTTCTAGGCCGAGGCTGTGCAGTGCTTCATCGCCGCCGCTTAGGCCAATACGCAGCCACGCGCTGCTTTCATCGGCGAGTTTGGACTTGCTGAATACAGCGTATTTTTTCAGGTCGGCGAGCTGCGCTTCAAGCAGCTCGCTGGCCATCGCCAGTAAATAGCCGTCACTGACCATCACGATGCGAAAGCTCGACTGCATACGGCCTTTGGGTGTGCAGCGCGCACCGAGGCTGGAGTGGCTGTCGCTCAGGTAGTTAAGGTTGCAGGTGACTTGGCCCTGGAGGAACTTGTTGGCGTCGGGGCCGCGTACGGCGAGGATGCCTTCGTGGCTGAGGATGCAATAAAACGCGGTGTCGGCCATGGTGGATTAGGTATCGCTGGATAAAAATTAGGGTGCTCATCATAGAGTGCACCTTGCGCCTTGTCAGCGCTTGCCGTTGCATCGCTGCAGTACATAGCCGCACTTGGTGCTGTACATGGCCAATAGCGGCGGTTTCCTCGGTATACTGCGCGCCTTATTTATGGTCTGCCATTTATGGCGGCCACCCTTCGGGCCGTCGCTGTGCGACGTTAAAAATGGTTTCACGCCATTTTTTCAAGGAGCAGACCCATGGTTGACTCGGTTGAACTCAATCGTCTTTTTTGGCACAGCCGCCGCGGCATGCTGGAGTTAGATGTGCTGTTGGTGCCGTTCGTCAGGGAGGTGTACCCACACCTCGATGCCGATGATCGCGAGCGTTATCGCAAACTGCTCGAATGTGAAGATCAGGACATGTTCGGCTGGTTTATGCAGCGTGCTGAGCCGGAAGATGCCGACCTTAAGCGCATGGTTCGGATGATTCTGGACCGTGTCCAGCCGAAGTGATGCCTTCGAATGCCAGTGGCAGCCCTCGCGCTTGCTGCTGGCAGGCTATGCGCTAATCCTAGGGCTGGCGCTGCTCAGCCTTGCTTGGGTGGATATTCCGCTGTGGGCATGGGGGCTGGGTGTGTTGTTCTGTCTGGCACATGCCGCCTGGGTCGTGCCGCGGCACCTGTTGCTGACGCAGCCTTGTGCCTATCAGGCACTGCGCTGCAATAACGATGGCTGGCAGGTTTACAGTGCTGTGCAGGGGTGGCAGGCCATCGAGATGCACCCCGACAGCCTGGCGTTACCGCTGATTGTCTTGCTGCGTTTTCGCCTGGCCGGGCAGCGCCGCGTGCGATCGCTGTGCGTTGCCCGCGACAGCCTGCCACGTGATCAGCATCGGCGTTTACGCGTGAGGTTGAAGTTCAGTCGCCATAGGTGGGCGGTAGCAAAATAGTGTCTTTAGCTTCTGCCAGCTGCTGCGGGTAATCCAGGGTGTAGTGCAGGCCGCGGCTTTCGTGGCGCTGCATGGCTGAGCGAATCATCAGTTCGGCCACCTGGGCCAGGTTACGCAGCTCGATCAGGTCGCGGCTGACCTTGTAGTTACTGTAAAACTCGTCAATTTCGTCGAGCAGCAGGCGCACTCGGTGCTCGGCGCGTTGCAGGCGCTTATTGGTGCGTACGATGCCGACGTAGTCCCACATAAAACGCCGCAATTCGTCCCAGTTGTGCGCAATGATCACGTCTTCGTCGGAGTCGGTGACCTGGCTGGCATCCCAGCTGGGCAGCGTTGCGGGTATTTGCACCTGCGCCAGCTGGCTGACGATGTCTGCGGCCGCCGAGCGAGCATAGACGAAGCACTCCAGGAGTGAGTTGCTGGCCATGCGGTTTGCCCCGTGCAGGCCGGTAAAGCTGGTTTCACCAATGGCATATAGCCCGGGCACGTCGGTGTGGCCGTTTTGATCGACCAGCACACCGCCGCAGGTGTAATGCGCGGCCGGTACCACTGGAATCGGCTCTTTGGTGATGTCGATGCCGAAATCCAGGCAGCGCTCGTACACAGTAGGGAAGTGCGATTTCACAAAGTCAGCTGGTTTATGGCTGATATCGAGGAACACGCAATCAATCCCCAGGCGCTTCATTTCGTGGTCGATGGCGCGGGCCACGATATCCCGCGGGGCCAGCTCGGCGCGGTCATCGAAGCGCGGCATAAAGCGCTCGCCGTTGGGCAGTTTAAGTAATGCACCTTCACCGCGCAGCGCCTCGGTGACCAGAAAGCTTTTCGCTTTGGGGTGGTACAGGCAGGTCGGGTGGAATTGGTTGAATTCCAGGTTGCCTACTCGGCAACCGGCGCGCCAAGCCATGGCGATGCCATCACCGCAGGCGCCGTCCGGGTTGCTGGTGTACAGGTAAACCTTGGCTGCACCGCCTGTGGCGAGAATCACAAAGCGCGCGCTGAAGGTATCCACCTCACCGCTGGTGCGGTTGAGCACGTAAGCGCCCAGGCAGCGCTGGCCCTCCAGGCCGAGTTTGCGTTCGGTGATCAGGTCGACGGCGACGCGCTGCTCCAGCAGTTCAACATTGCTGCGCAGTCGGGTTTGTGTGAGTAGGGTGTTGAAAATGGCTGCGCCGGTAGCATCGGCAGCATGAATGATGCGTCTATGGCTGTGGCCGCCTTCGCGCGTCAGGTGGAATTCGAAGCCGCCATCTTCGCGGGCGTGTTCATCGTCGCGGGTAAAGGGCACGCCCTGGTCGATCAGCCACTGGATGGCTTCGCGGCTGTGCTCGACGGTAAAGCGTACAGCCTCTTCGCGGCACAGGCCGCCGCCGGCGTTGAGGGTGTCCTCGACATGCGATTCGATGGTGTCGGTGTCGTCCAGCACCGCCGCCACGCCGCCCTGCGCCCAGTAGGTGGAGCCGTTGGACAGGTTACCTTTGCTGAGCACGGCAATGCTCAGGTGCGCTGGCAGTGTCAGGGCTAGGGTCAGCCCGGCTGCGCCACTCCCGATAACCAGAACGTCGTGTTGGTAATGTTGGCTCATGTTCGAATTCCGCGAAAAGCGGCCCCTAGTATATAGAGGGGGTGGGCTGCACAATAGCCGGCTTATGACCAAGTGCGTTACTCGGGAACTTTTTAAGTGTTTCGGGTTCCATAGGCGGTTATTTGTGTAGTAATTCGCCTGTCTCGGGCGGCTTTGCAGTAGGGCGGCAATTTTTGCATGGCCTGTGTGTGATCCAGACTAAAAGCGCAGCCTCGGAGTCCCTTTGCTGCGCTATTCCGTGCAGGGCTTTTAAGTGATCTGCAGGAAGCTTGTTTGAAGGAGAGAACTTTTGCGCAATGCCCAAGTCTACTTTGGCAGACCGATTAATGGGTCGGCTTGCGCTCCTTCAAACCTAATGAGGAGTTTTCATGCTAACCCAGGAAGATGATCAGCAACTGGTCGAGCGCGTTCAGCGCGGCGACAAGCGTGCATTTGATCTATTGGTGCTCAAGTATCAGCACAAGATTCTCGGGTTGATTGTGCGGTTCGTGCATGACACCCATGAGGCACAGGATGTGGCGCAGGAGGCCTTTATCAAGGCTTACCGAGCGTTGGGTAATTTCCGCGGTGACAGTGCGTTTTATACCTGGCTGTATCGCATCGCCATTAACACGGCGAAGAATCATTTGGTGTCGCGCGGTCGGCGGCCGCCAGAGAGTGATGTCAGTGCTGAGGATGCCGAGTTCTACGATGGCGATCACGCCCTTAAAAATATCGAGTCGCCGGAACGTGTGCTGTTGCGTGACGAGATTGAGGCCACGGTGCACCGCAGTATTGAGCAATTGCCGGAAGATTTACGTACGGCGCTAACCTTGCGTGAATTTGATGGTCTGAGTTACGAGGACATTGCCAGCGTCATGCAGTGTCCAGTGGGTACCGTGCGTTCGCGAATTTTCCGGGCGCGTGAGGCCATTGATCGATCCCTGCAGCCGTTGCTGCAGGAAACCTAAGGCAGCGGCGTCAGCCAAGAGAGGAACCGCCATGAGTCGTGAAACCCTGCAGGAATCGCTGTCCGCGGTGATGGATAACCAAGCGGATGAGCTTGAATTAAGGCGCGTGCTAGCGGCCAGTGACGACCCTGAGATGCGTGCAACCTGGTCGCGCTATCAAGTTGCGCGTGCAGTGATGCACAAAGAGTTGCTTGAGCCGCGTCTGGATCTTGCGGCTGCTGTATCTGCCGCTTTGGCTGATGACGCCGCACCCGTTGCGCCGCAGTCGCAGCGCGGCCCTTGGCGCACAGTTGGGCGTTTGGCGGTGGCGGCTTCGGTTACCGTTGCTGTATTGGCTGGCGTGCGTCTGTATAACCAAGATGAAATCACCGGCGCACAGTTGGCGCAGCAGGCCAGTCAGCCGGTGCTGAGCGCGCCACAGGCCAGCGGTCAAGCCATGTTGGCCGGTTTTAATACGAGCGAAGAGTCTGTTGGTCCAGCGATCAGCGCTGTAGGTCAAGGTCAGCCTGGCTGGCATGAACAGCGCCTGCCGGCCTATTTGCGCCAGCATGCGCAACAAGCAGCTATGAGCGCCAGCGAAGGTGCGCTGCCTTATGCGCGCGCAGCCAGTCTGGAAACCCGTTAAGGGCTTTGGTTAAGGAGTCGCATGCGCTTTATTCCTTTTAGCGCCCTGTTACTGGGTAGCTGGCTGGCATTGCCTGCCGTGGCTGATGAGGGGCAGGATTTGCTGCAGCGCTTGGCGGATGCTGAGCGCACGCAGAGCTTTCAAGGCACCTTCGTATACGAGCGCAATGGCAGCTTTTCGACGCACAGCATCTGGCATCGCGTTGAGGAGGATGGCGCGCTGCGTGAGCGGCTGCTGCAGCTGGATGGTTCGGCTCAAGAGGTCGTGCGCGTCGGCGGTCAGGTGCAATGTGCCAGCGGCGCATTGGCCGATCAGTTGATTGACAGCCAGCTGTGGCCCGCCAGAGGGCTGGATGCCGCGCAATTGAGTGAATGGTACGAGCTGCGCGTGCTGGGTGCGTCTCGGGTGGCGGGGCGCGCCAGTCGTGTATTGGCGCTGGTGCCGCGAGATCAGCACCGTTATGGCATCGAGCTACACATTGATCAACAAACAGGTTTGCCGTTGAAATCGTTGTTGGTTAACGACAAAGGCCAGTTGCTCGAGCGTTTTCAGTTCACCCAGTTGCAAACCGAGATCCCCGCCGTTGCCAATCTAGAGCCGAGTGTCGGCTGTCGGCCCGTGCGGTTGTCGCCTGTGCAGGCAGAGACGGCTGAGGCCTGGCGCTCGGATTGGTTGCCACCAGGTTTTAGCCTGAGCTCAGTTACTCAGCGTCGCAGCCCGGCATCGGATGAGTTGGTCGCCTGTCAGGTGTATGACGACGGCCTAGCCCGCTTTTCTGTATTTATGGAGCCGCTGCGCGGTACGGCAGTTGAAGATCTGCGCACTCAATTGGGGCCGACGGCTGCTGTCTCGCGCCGGCTAAAAACTGACGATGGCGATGTCATGGTCACGGTGGTGGGCGAGATACCTTTGGGGACCGCTGAACGTGTGGCCTTGTCTATGCGTGCAGTCACTGAGGTGGCGCAGTGATCGAGGAGCAGGGCCGCGTCGTGGCTGTCGAGCCAGGCGCTGTGTGGGTTGAAACCTTACGTAAAAGCACCTGCTCCAGTTGCTCGGTCAAAGCCGGTTGTGGCCAGGGCTTGCTTGACCAGCTCGGGGCGAGCGGGCGTCGTGGTTATGTGCGCGCACTGTCGAATTTGCACCTGAGTGTTGGGGATGCAGTCATCATCGGCGTGCGCGAGGATTTGCTGGTGCGCGGCTCGCTGTTGGTTTATTTGCTGCCATTGCTTGGTTTATTTTCTGCAGCTGTGCTGGCTGATCAGCTAGGGTTGAGCGAGCCTTTGGTGATACTCAGTGCGCTGTTCGGTTTTCTGCTTGCCTGCTGCGCTGTGCGTTGGCGCAGTCGTCTTACGGCCGGTGATCCGGCTCTGCAGCCTGTGGTGTTGCGTGCATTGCTTGTTGGTGCCGCGGCAGCGTTTTAAGACTTTTGCTGGCCTGATGGGGAGTTGTATGTCGAAGCCTGGTCTGAAATCTACCTTTACTGCGTTATGTGCTGTGTTGCTGATGGGGCAGGTACTGCTTGCTCAGGCAAGTCTGCCGGATTTCACTGAGCTGGTTGAGCAAGCGTCGCCGGCGGTGGTCAATATCAGTACCCGGCAGAAGATGCCGGATCGCCCAGTGGCCGGCGCAGGCCAACTTAATGTGCCTGATTTGGAAGGCTTGCCGCCGATGTTTCGCGAGTTTTTCGAACGCAATATTCCCCAGGTGCCGCGCGCGCCAGGCGGCGGTCGTCAGCGTGAGGCTCAGTCGCTGGGCTCCGGCTTTATCATTTCCGCTGATGGTTATGTGCTGACCAACAATCATGTGATTGCCGATGCCGATGAGATCATCGTGCGCTTGGCGGATCGTAGTGAATTGGAAGCCAAGCTAATTGGTACGGATCCGCGCAGCGATGTAGCGTTGCTCAAGGTTGAGGGCAGCGGTCTGCCAATCGTCAAACTGGGCAAGTCCGATGAGTTGAAGGTCGGTGAGTGGGTTTTGGCGATCGGTTCACCATTCGGCTTCGATCACTCGGTCACTGCTGGCATCGTCAGTGCCAAGGGCCGTAGCCTGCCGAACGAGAGCTATGTGCCGTTCATCCAGACGGACGTGGCAATTAATCCGGGTAACTCGGGTGGCCCACTGTTCAACTTGGCTGGCGAAGTGGTCGGCATCAACTCGCAGATTTTCACCCGTTCCGGCGGTTTTATGGGGTTGTCGTTTGCCATCCCGATGAGTGTGGCCATGGATGTGGCTGATCAGCTCAAGGCGGAGGGTAAGGTCAGTCGCGGCTGGCTGGGTGTGGTGATTCAGGAAGTGAACAAGGATTTGGCCGAGTCGTTTGGCCTGGATAAGCCAGCGGGTGCGTTGGTTGCCCAGGTGCTAGAGGATGGTCCGGCCGCTAAAGGCGGTTTGCAGGTGGGTGATGTCATCCTCAGTCTAGATGGCAAGCCAATCATCATGTCTGCTGATCTGCCGCATCTAGTGGGCGCGCTGAAGCCGGGTGCTCGCGCCGAGCTGGACGTAGTGCGCGACGGTGCACGCAAGAAGCTAAAGCTGACCATTGGTGCGTTGCCTGAAGATGGTGAAACATTGGCAGGAAATGCGGCGCCTGGCGTCGAGCGCAGTAGCAACCGTCTTGGGGTCAAGGTGGTTGAGTTGAGTGCTGAGCAGAAGAAAAGCCTCGACCTTAAAGGTGGTGTGGTGATTTCCGAGGTGCAGGAGGGGCCGGCCGCGTTGATTGGCTTGCGTCCGGGCGATGTGATCACGCACCTGAACAATCAGGCGATCAATTCGGCCAAGACCTTTACCGAGGTGGCGCAGGCACTGCCGAAAAATCGCTCGGTGTCGATGCGCGTACTGCGCCAGGGACGTGCCAGCTTTATTACCTTTAAGCTGGCCGATTAACGGCAGTTCTAGCGTAAAAGGGCGACTTCGGTCGCCCTTTTACATAGAGCCGCTTTGCGGCTGTGGTGACGTGCAAGGTGGCTTTCGGGTACACTTCGCGGCTATTTTCGGCGGGCAGTCGCCTGCGACCTTTTCGAGTGTTGATCCGTGAGTGATTTGAGTCATATCCGCAATTTCTCCATCATCGCCCACATTGACCACGGCAAGTCGACCCTGGCTGACCGGTTTATCCAGATGTGTGGTGGCCTGGCTGATCGTGAAATGGAAGCCCAGGTGCTGGATTCCATGGATCTTGAGCGCGAGCGCGGGATCACCATCAAGGCCCATAGCGTCACCCTGTATTACAAGGCTAAAGACGGCGTTACTTACCAGCTGAACTTCATCGACACGCCGGGCCACGTCGACTTCACCTACGAAGTCAGCCGTTCCTTGGCAGCTTGTGAAGGCGCGCTGCTGGTGGTCGACGCGGGTCAGGGCGTGGAAGCGCAGTCGGTAGCCAACTGCTACACCGCGATTGAGCAGGGCCTTGAGGTCATGCCAGTACTGAACAAGATCGACTTGCCTCAGGCCGACCCGGACCGGGTTAAGGAAGAGATCGAGAAGATCATCGGTATTGATGCCACCGACGCCGTGACGTGCAGTGCCAAGACCGGCCTGGGTGTTGATGAGGTGCTCGAGCGCTTGGTGCATACCATTCCCGCGCCCACCGGCAATATCGAAGACCCGCTGCAAGCCTTGATCATCGACTCCTGGTTCGATAACTACCTGGGCGTTGTGTCCCTGGTACGCGTGCGCCATGGTCGGATCAAGAAGGGTGACAAGGTGCTGGTGAAGTCCACCGGCAAGATTCACCTGGTCGACAGTGTCGGCGTGTTCAACCCGAAGCACACCGCCACCGTTGATCTCAAAGCGGGTGAAGTGGGCTTTATCATCGCCGGCATCAAGGACATTCATGGCGCGCCCGTGGGCGACACCCTGACCTTGAGTTCGACGCCGGATGTTGATGTGCTGCCGGGCTTCAAGCGCATCCAGCCGCAGGTGTACGCCGGCCTGTTCCCGGTGAGCTCCGATGACTTCGAAGACTTCCGTGAAGCCCTGCAAAAGCTCACGCTGAACGACTCATCCTTGCAGTACACCCCGGAAAGCTCGGATGCCTTGGGCTTTGGCTTCCGTTGCGGCTTCCTCGGCATGCTGCACATGGAGATCATTCAGGAGCGCCTGGAGCGCGAGTACGACCTGGACCTGATCACCACCGCGCCAACGGTGATTTTCGAACTACTGCTCAAGACCGGTGAGACGATTTACGTCGATAACCCGTCGAAATTGCCGGATCTGTCGGCCATCGAAGATATGCGTGAGCCGATTGTGCGCGCCAATATCCTCGTGCCGCAGGAGCATCTGGGTAACGTGATTACCCTGTGCATTGAAAAGCGCGGCGTGCAGCACGACATGCTGTTCCTCGGCTCCCAGGTGCAAGTTACATATGACCTGCCGATGAACGAAGTGGTGTTGGACTTCTTCGACCGTCTGAAGTCAACCAGCCGGGGTTATGCCTCGCTGGATTATCACTTTGACCGTTACCAATCGGCCAATCTGGTCAAGCTGGATGTACTGATCAACGGTGAGAAGGTCGATGCCTTGGCGTTGATCGTGCACCGTGACAACGCGCATTACAAAGGTCGTGCGTTGACCGAGAAGATGAAAGAGCTGATTCCTCGGCAGATGTTCGATGTGGCCATTCAAGCGGCCATTGGTGGGCAGATTGTGGCGCGCACTACCGTCAAGGCGCTGCGCAAGAACGTATTGGCCAAATGCTACGGTGGTGACGTCAGCCGTAAACGCAAGCTGCTGGAAAAGCAGAAGGCCGGTAAGAAACGCATGAAGCAGGTCGGCAACGTGGAAATTCCACAGGAAGCCTTCCTCGCCGTGCTCAGGTTGGATAGTTAAGGGCCTATGTCGATCAATTTCCCGTTATTGCTGGTTATCGCCGTCGCCGTTTGTGGCGCGCTGGCGTTGTTCGACCTGATCTTTCTGGCGCCTCGCCGGCGAGCGGCGATTAGCACCTACCACAGCCAGGTTAGTGAACCTGATGAGGCGGTTGTGGCACGCTTGAACAAAGAGCCGCTGCTGATGGAGTACGGTAAATCGTTCTTCCCGGTGCTGGCCATCGTGCTGGTGCTGCGCTCGTTTCTGGTCGAACCCTTCCAGATTCCATCCGGCTCGATGAAGCCGACGTTGGAAGTGGGCGATTTCATCCTGGTTAACAAGTTCGCTTATGGCATTCGCCTGCCTGTGCTGGACACCAAGGTGATTGAGGTGGGTGACCCGCAGCGCGGCGATGTGATGGTGTTCCGCTACCCCAGTGATCCGAACATTAACTACATCAAGCGTGTGGTGGGCCTGGCCGGCGACCGGATTGCTTACAGCAGCGACAAGCGCCTGACCATTAATGGTGAGTCTGTGGCTCAGCAGTTGATTGGCGATGAGCCCGGCAGCCTGGGTAGTGCGACGCTGTATAACGAGAAACTCGGTGAGGCAGAGCACCAGATCCGTAAGGAAATGCGCCGCTATCGCCTTGAACCTGGCCGCGAGTGGGTGGTGCCGCAAGGGCATTACTTCATGATGGGCGACAACCGCGACAACTCCAATGACAGCCGTTACTGGAATGATCCGGCTATCCCCAAGCCGCTGCTAGGCATGGTTCCGGATCAGAATATCGTCGGTAAAGCCTTCGCGATCTGGATGAGCTGGCCGGATCCTAAGTCGAGTAACCTGCCCAATTTTTCCCGTGTAGGTCTCATTCACTGACCCGCGGATGAGTTTGCGACGCTGTTAAACGCAGCCTCGCAGGCTATATATAGTTTTGCCTCCAGCCGTAATGGCTTCACACCACTTGAATTTGGGGACAAATATGAAATCTGCACATTCGCAAAAAGGAATGTCGATTCTCAGTTGGCTGATGGTGCTTGCAGTTGTGGCCTTTTTGGCCAGCGCAGCGTTCAAGGTAATGCCGCATTACTTCGACAACATGGCCTTGGAGAAAATGATCACCTCCGTCGAAACCGACAAAGCGCTTGATGTTCGCAGCGTCAGCGATTTCTACAGCCACATCAGCAAAGGCATGCAGGTCAACAGCATTCGTGACTTGAACATGCAGGACGCAGTGAAAATTAAAGTGGAAAACAACGAGTTCCGGGTACACCTGAAATACGAAAAGCGCGAGCCGTTGATCGAGAATATCGATCTGGTGGTGCGTTTCGATAAAGAATTCCGCGTGCGTATGCCGTGAGCGCGTCATTAACCCGCCTCGAGCGGCAACTCGGGTATACCTTCAAAGACCAGGAGCTGATGATCCTGGCGCTCACCCACCGCAGCTTTGCGGGGCGCAATAACGAGCGCCTGGAGTTTCTCGGTGATGCGATCCTCAATTTTGTCGCCGGCGAAGCATTGTTTCAGCGCTTTCCGTTGGCCCGTGAGGGCCAGTTGTCACGCCTGCGTGCGCGCTTGGTCAAGGGCGAAACGCTGGCAATATTGGCGCGCGGCTTTGACCTCGGTGAATACCTGCGTCTAGGTTCCGGTGAGCTAAAAAGCGGTGGCTTTCGCCGAGAGTCGATCCTGGCCGATGCCTTGGAGGCGTTGATTGGCGCCATTTACCTGGACACCGGTATGGATGCCGCCCGTGAGCGGGTGTTGGCCTGGCTGACCACGGAGCTGGAGAGCCTGACGCTGGTCGACACCAACAAAGACCCGAAAACTCGCCTGCAGGAGTTTTTGCAGTCGCGCGGTTGTGAGCTGCCACGTTACGAAGTGGTGGATATCCAGGGCGAGCCGCACTGTCGCTCGTTCGTGGTCGAATGTCAGATTACTTTATTGAATGATAAAACCCTGGGGCAGGGTGCTAGCCGGCGTATTGCCGAGCAGGTGGCCGCCGCTGCCGCGCTGATCGCCCTGGGTGTGGAGAATGGCAATGACTGATTTACCTGTTACACGCTGTGGCTATGTCGCCATCGTCGGCCGGCCCAACGTGGGTAAGTCGACTTTGCTGAACCATATTCTCGGACAAAAGCTGGCGATCACCTCGCGCAAGCCGCAGACCACGCGGCACAACATGCTCGGAATTAAGACCGAAGGTGAGGTGCAGGCGATCTATGTCGACACCCCTGGCCTGCACAAAAACAACGAGAAAGCGCTCAACCGCTACATGAACAGGAATGCCTCGTCGGCACTGAAAGACGTCGACGTGGTGATCTTTGTGGTCGACCGTACCCGCTGGACTGACGAAGACCAGATGGTGCTGGAGCGCATTCAGTACGTCGAAGGCCCGGTGATTCTGGCGATTAACAAGACTGACCGTCTGGAAGATAAAGCCGAGTTGATGCCGCATTTGGAGTGGCTGGCCACCCAGTTGCCGAATGCCGAAATCGTACCGGTATCAGCGCAGCACGGGCATAACCTCGAGACTCTGGAAAAGCTGGTAGGTGAGCGTTTGCCGGAAGGTGTGCACTTCTTCCCGGAAGATCAGGTGACCGACCGCTCCAGCCGTTTCTTCGCTGCCGAACTGGTACGTGAGAAAGTTATGCGCCAACTCGGCGCTGAGCTGCCGTATCAAATCACCGTGGAAATCGAAGAATTCAAGCGTGATGGGCGCATTCTGCACATCCATGCGCTGATTCTGGTTGAGCGCGACGGGCAAAAGAAAATCATCATTGGCGACAAGGGTGAGCGGATCAAACGTATTGGCCAGGAAGCGCGCAAAGACATGGAGGTTATGTTCGACTCCAAGGTTATGCTTAATCTGTGGGTCAAGGTTAAAAGTGGCTGGTCTGACGATGAGCGCGCCATGCGTTCTTTGGGCTACGACAATATTTGATGCGCCGCGGGCCCGCCTGTGTGCCCGCTATTTCGAGTAAGCCTTGATGCTTGCGCCTAGCCAGCCCGCTTATGTGCTGCACAGCCGTGCTTACCGCGAAAGCAGTGCGCTGGTGGATTTCCTTACGCCGCAAGGCCGCCTGCGGGCTGTATTGCGCAGTGCGCGGGGAAAGGCGGGCAGCTTGGCTCGGCCGTTTATTCCGCTTGAAGCTGAATTTCGCGGGCGCGGCGAGCTGAAAAACGTTGGCCGCCTTGATCCCGCAGGCATTCCTAATCTGTTAGTCGGTGAGGCCCTTTTCAGTGGCATCTATCTCAACGAGCTATTGATCCGTTTACTCCCTGCTGAGGCACCCCATCCTGCCGTCTTCGAACATTACGCTATGACGGTACTGGCACTGGCCGAGGGCCGCGCGCTGGAGCCGTTGCTGCGTTCTTTTGAGTGGCGTTTGCTGGATGAGCTGGGCTATGGTTTTGCCCTGAATCTGGACAGCGAAGGCCAACCCATCGTCGAAGCCGGCCTATATCGACTTCAGACCGAAACCGGGCTGGTGCCCATCGGGCATTTTCAGCCTGGGGTTTTCCACGGGATTGAATTGCTGGCCATGGCCGAGGCCGACTGGACCACGCCCGGCGCCCTGGCGGCTGCCAAGCGCCTGATGCGCCAAGCCCTGGCCCCCCATTTAGGCGGACGACCGCTGGTCAGCCGCGAACTTTTTATGACGCTCAAGGAGCCAAGCCGTGACTGATGCCAATCGTATTCTGCTGGGTGTGAACATCGACCATGTGGCCACCTTGCGCCAGGCCCGTGGTACCCGCTACCCAGACCCGGTCAAGGCGGCGCTGGACGCTGAAGAGGCCGGGGCCGATGGGATTACCGTGCACCTGCGTGAAGATCGCCGGCATATTCAAGAGCGTGATGTGCGCCTGCTCAAGGAAGTCATGCAGACGCGGATGAACTTCGAGATGGGCGTGACCGAGGAGATGCTCGCGTTTACCGAAAGCATTCGTCCCGAGCACGTCTGCCTGGTGCCAGAGACGCGTCAGGAACTGACCACCGAAGGCGGCCTGGACGTGGCAGGACAAGAAGAACGCATTCGTGCGGCGGTTCAGCGTCTGAGCAAAATTGGCTGTGAAGTGTCGCTGTTTATCGACCCTGAGCCGCAGCAGATTGAAGCCTCCAAGCGCGTAGGTGCCCCGGCTATCGAGCTGCACACCGGTCGTTATGCCGATGCCCATACGCCGCAAGAGGCGGCACGCGAGCTGGCGCGGATTCGCGACGGCGTGGCTTGCGGCCTGCAACACGGGCTGATCGTCAATGCCGGCCATGGTCTGCATTACCACAACGTTGAGCCGGTGGCCGCGATTGCCGGGATCAACGAGCTGAATATTGGTCATGCACTGGTGGCACACGCCCTGTTTGTCGGTTTTAAGCAGGCAGTGGTGGAAATGAAGCAGCTGATCACCGCAGCGGCCAATCGCGGTTGATCGAGAGGCGAGTTGTAGGATGGGTTGAGCGCAGCGATACCCATCTCTCGGGCTCATGGGTTACGCCGCTGCGCGTCTAACTCATCTTACGGCTTACGTGCGATCAATACCGCGCGGCTTGGCGCCGGCAGTCCTTCGACCGTGCGGCTATGGTCGGCCGGATCAAGGAACTCAGGCAGCGACTGAAAGCGCATCCACTCGGTTGAGCGCTGCTCATCCACGCTGGTGGTGCTGACATCCACGCAGCGCACATCAACAAAGCCGGCGCGGCGCAGCCACAGCTCTAGGGCCGGCACCGACGGTAGGAACCAGACGTTACGCATCTGCGCGTAGCGATCTTCAGGTACCAGCACTTGCTGGGCATCGCCTTCCACCACCAGGGTTTCCAGCACCAGCTCGCCATCTTTGACCAAACAGTCCTTGAGGTCGATCAAGTGATCGATGGGCGAGCGGCGGTGATACAGCACGCCCATGGAAAATACCGTATCGAAGCCCTGCAACTTGCCGGGCAGTTCTTCGAAGGCCAACGGCAGGTGCCAGGCGGGCAGGTCGGGCAGGTAATTTTTCATCGCCAGAAACTGGCAGAGGAACAACCAGTTCGGGTCGATGCCCACCACGCTGTCCGCACCTGCGCCGAGCATGCGCCACATGTAGTAGCCGTTGCCGCAGCCGACATCCAGCACGCGCTTGCCCTTGAGGTCGAGGTAGGGGGCCACTCGCTGCCACTTCCAGTCCGAACGCCATTCGGTGTCGACGTGTACGTCAAACAGATGGAACGGCCCTTTGCGCCAGGGGATGAGCCCTTGCAAAGCGGTTTTTAGCGCGCCACGCGTCGGCTCATCGCAGCGGCCATTGAGGCTGAAGTCGTGCAGCAACTCCAGTTGCTCAACCTGCAGTTCAGGCAGTGCTTGGACGGCGCCGTACCAGCGCGCCAGGTCACCGTGACCGATGGCCAGTTTTGCATCGATCTGGCCAGGCAAGTCGGCGGACCAATCCTGCAGCGGGGTACCGGCAAGCGCTGCTTGCAGGGCGTCGAGGTCGAGGCGATTAATCATGGCAGGGCAATCATCGAGGCAAAGTTGAGACACTGAAACCACGGCACTACTTGGCTGAAACCCGCGGCGAGGAGGCGCTCGCGGTGTTGCTCCAGGCTGTCGGGCAGCATGACTTTTTCAATGGCGCTGCGCTTCTGGGCAATCTCCAGCTCGCTGTAGCCGTTGGCGCGCTTGAAGGCGATGTGCAGGTCGCCGAGCAGGCGGTGTTGTTCGGCGTCCTCGAAGTGCAGTTTTTCCGAGAGAATCAGTGCGCCGCCGGGCAGCAGGGCTTGGCGAATGCGGGCGAGTAACTCAAGGCGCTGTTCGGGCTGAATAAATTGCAGGGTGAAGTTCAACGCCACCAACGAGGTTGGCTGAAAGTCGAGGCTGAGAATATCGGCTTCGAGCACCTCGACCGGGAGTAGCTCCTGAAACATCGAGTCTTGTGCATGCAGGTATTCGCGGCAGCGCTCGACCATGGCGCTGGAGTTGTCCACGGCGATCACTCGGCAGTCGGCGATCTGTACATGCCGGCGCAACGCTTGGGTAACTGCGCCCAATGAGCTGCCGAGGTCATACAGCACGCTGTGCGGCTGGGCAAACTGGCCAGCAAGCACGCCGATGTTTTCGACAATGGTCGGGTAACCCGGTACCGAGCGTTTGATCATGTCGGGGAAGACCCGCACCACATCTTCGTTGAACACGAAGTCCGGCACCTGGGCCAGGGGTTGGGCGAAAAGACGGTCGGGTTGTTTGCTCACGTTGGCTGCGCACTGATCGATAAAGCCGGGCATTTTAGCCAAGTAACGTCCATAGCCAAACGTTGATTGCAGCTATTGGTCGCAAATCCATGCGGCCGTCACGTATGCGGCGCTAGTTCGCGGTCTCGTTAGCCGGCTTAAAGGCTGATGCGGTGATTGCCCATTGGCCCAACCAGTTAGCGCAGCCTATGGCGACAGGTTACTGCGCCTTGAGTGTGCAGTCGAAGCGCTGAGCGGGCACTACGCCAACTTCCCAGGGGCGTTCATAGGTGAGGGCCAGTTGGCCTTCGCCGGCCTTGACCACCTGGAAGCGCCAGGTAGAAACCCCAGCGCTGCCGACCAGGCCGGCATCTTCAGGGTTGCTGTAGACCTCCGGGCCGAGGCTTTGCAGAACCTGTGTTGCCGAGTCGCGCATCAACCAGCGAAAGCCAGTAGTCGGGTTGCTCGGCAAGCGCAGGATAAATTGCTGGCCAACGTGCAGTGATAGCGGGCATTTGCTCTGCTGGTTCTGCTCCAGGCTGACGCTGCTGGGTTTTTGTGCGCAGGCACTGAGCAGTACAAGGCCAAACATCAGCGTTAGGCGGGGAGCGAGCATGGTGAACTCCTGGCGAAAGTCGAGGTTGCCAGCATAACTGCAACGGCCCGCCTGCGGAAATCCGCACTAGGGTTGGCGCGTCACCTGCAGTGCCAGGGGACGGCCTGATTGCAGTTGGTTTAGGTGCTGCTCATGACGTTTAGCCGCAAGCTGGCTGAGGTAGTGGCCGGCAAGTAACAGCGCTGATGCGAGAGCGAGGGCAATGCTGAAAACCATAGCGGATGTCCTAAAACCCGAGCGATGCGCAAGGGACAGGACTGCTCAGCAAATCGCTTGCCAGGTCGTGCAAATGAAAACTGATTGCTCCACCTGGGGCTGACTACAGGCAGTGTATTCAGGCGCTTTTAATTGGTTGTAAGGGGCGCGGCGGGCACTGCCCATTTGTCGTGCTGACTGCAGTTTCACCGGGCAAACGGTTAAAGTTGCACCTCTTTTATCCGGGGTTGCACTTTTAATGCTCAACGCGCGCTTGATACGTCTTGATGACCAAGCCCATGAACACACCCACGACCATCACCAACTGGTGTTGTCGCTGGCTGGGCGCGCGGAGTTTGAGGTCAATGGTCGTGGCGGCGAGGTGTGCCGCATGCGTGCCTGCCTAGTGCCCGGGGATGCCGATCATCAGTTCGCCGGTATGGGTGATAACCGCATGTTGATCATCGACCTGGATGAGCAGGGTGTATCCAGTGAGGACCTGCAGCTGCTGACGGGCTTGTTTGAAACACCGCGCTACCCGCAGTTGGATGCCGACTTCCAGAACCTGTTGAGCTATGCCGGCGCCGAGCTGGAGCGTTACGGCTCTGATCCGCTGTTGGCGCGGGCGCTCGGTGGCGTTTTGCTGAGGGCTTTGCACCTGCGACTGTTTGGTGAGCAGCAGGCGCGCGCCATTGGCCCGTTGAATTTAGAAAGACTCGACAGTTATATCGTCGAGCATCTGGCTCGGCGCATCAGTGTGGCTGAGTTGGCCCAGGTGGCCTGCTTAAGCCCCAGTCATTTTCATGCGCAGTTCAAGGACTGCGTCGGCCTGACGCCGCACCAGTACCTGCTGAAAACCCGCCTTGATCGCGCTGTGCGTTTGTTGCGCGAGAGCGGTTTGCCGCTTATCCGCATCGCCGAGGAATGCGGCTTCTCCAGCCAGAGCGCGCTCACCACTGCGATGCGTCGCTACCTCGGCCTGACGCCCAAGCGCCTGCGCAGTGCCGAGTAAACCTCCCTTTTAGCCTGCGTTGCACCTGGCTCGCTGACATCAACTGGTGACGCTCTCCGACATAACGTGAACTTCTGCAGGCAGGCGGCTAAGCTGTGGCTCACTGCGGCACTCAATGTGTCAGGCATGGATGCTGTTCCTAATCAAGTGTGCCCCTCGCGTACGAGTCGTCTTGATGAGCCAATACCTGCATTTATTGTTCGCGCACTCGCTGCTGAGTATCTTGCTGCTGAGCGCGCCGCTGCATGCCGCCAGCTTGCAGGCCGAACTGCTGGACAGCCAAGGCCAGCCCCTCGCGAATGCCGTACTCAGCTTGCGCAGCTCTGCGGGTGCACCAACTGCACCGGCTAGCGCAATCATGGATCAACGCTCGCAGCAGTTCGCACCGAATGTGTTGGCGGTGCGCAGCGGCACTTCGGTGACGTTTCCTAACAGCGACAATATTCGCCATCACGTCTATTCCTTCTCCCTGGCCAAGCGCTTCGAGCTGCGCCTTTATCAAGGCACACCCAGTGAACCGGTGATCTTCGATAAGCCCGGCGTGGTTGTGCTTGGCTGCAATATCCACGACTGGATGTTGGGCTATGTCTATGTCACCGACGATCCCTGGTTTGCTGTCAGCGATGAGCAGGGGCGCTTGCGTATTGACCAGCTGCCGGCGGGTACTTACTCGGCCAGCCTGTGGCACCCACAAGCTCCGCAGATGTTGCCGCAGGCGGCGGGTGAGGTGCAGTTGAGCGAGGCCGATAACCAGCGGCGCTTTACCTTGGCCATTCAGGCCCCAGCCGCCCAAGTCGCCCCGCGTGCACCGGCCAGCGCCTTTGGCGATGCATTTAAGAAGGCTCGCGATGCTGCGCAATAGCTTCCAGGCGCGAATTGCCGGTGTATTGGTCCTGCTGCTGCTTATTGTGGTCGGGGCGCTCTATGCGGCCGTACAAACCGCCACCAATGCAGCAGTGCGCAGCCAGGCACGTGAGCAGCTGGATGTCGGCAGTCTGGTGTTTCAGCAGTTGCTCGAAGTGCGTGGCCGCCAGTTGCACGATGCGGTTCAGGTGTTGGCCGCCGATTTCGGCTTTAAAGAAGCCGTGGCCAGTGGCGACACTGAGACCATTCGCTCGGCGCTGGCCAACCACGGTGCGCGGATCAATGCCAGTGTCGTGATGATGCTGTCTCTGGACGGCAGCCTGGAAGTCAGCAGCGACCGGCAGATCAGCGGCGCCACAGCGCAGCGCCTGAGTGCCCAGGTGATGCAGCGCCAGCGCGAGGGCGTGCAGATTTTCCTGATGCCGATTGCCGACAAAATTTACCTGCTGGTGCAGGCCGCCGTTACCGCACCGTTGCCGATTGCCCGAGTGATGATGGGCTTTCAGGTGGATGATGCTTTTGCTGCCGAGCTGCGCGAGCTGACCCACTTGGACTTGACCCTGCTAGCGACCCAGAAGGGGGTTGCCGATATCTGGATCAGTACCTTGCCGGCGGCGCAGCGCGAGCAGGGACAGGAGGGAATGACCCACCTGGCGAATGATGCGATGAGCGTGATCGGCAACGAACGCTACCTTAACCAAGCACTGGTACTGGCCAGTGGTGACGGGTTTGAGGTGCGTGCCTTACTGCACAAATCCTTGAGTCAGGCGCAGCTGGCGTTCGCGTCGCTTGATCAAAATATTCTGTTGATCGCCCTGGTGGCACTGACCGCGTCCCTGGGCGGCGCCCTGTTGCTGGCGCGCTCGGTGTCGCAACCCGTGCAGCAACTGGCTGCCGTCGCCGAGCGGGTGCGGCAGGGGGATTATCAGGCCGATCTGGACCTGCAGCGTGCTGACGAATTAGGCCGTTTGGCCATGGCCTTCAAGGCCATGCAGCAAGGCATTGCCGAGCGTGAACGGCAGTTGGCGCACAATGCCTTGCATGATGCGCTCACCGGTCTGCCCAACCGCACACTGGCGCTGGAGCGCCTAGGCAGTGCCATCACGGCGGGGCGGCCCATGGCGTTGCTGTATTTAGGGGTGGCGAACTTTCGCGCGGTCAATGAAAGCCTCGGGCCGGAGGGCGGCGACTTAGCGCTGCAGCAGCTCAGCCTGCGTCTGCAGGGGATTTTGCGCCCCGGCGATAGTGTGGCGCGGATCATCGGTGACGAATTTCTCCTGCTGTTGGAAAACGCCGACAGCGACAGTGCCGTGGCCATTGCCGACACGCTGCAGCAACTGCTGCTCGAGCCTTTGCGCGTCGCCACCCATGATGTGGCGCTGGACTGTCGCATTGGTATTGCCAGTTACCCGGTGGATGGCAATGCCCCGGAAGAGCTGCTGCGCCGGGCGGCCATCGCCATGCAAGATGCGGCTGGTATGGCCAGCCATCTGCAGGTCTACCAGCGCGGTCGCGATGATGCCCAGCAGCGGCAGATTCGTCTGATTCGCGATTTACGCCACGCGCCGAGCAAGGCCGAGCTGCTGCTGCACTATCAACCAAAATTGGACATTGCCAGCGGTCGGGTGCGGCAGGCAGAGGCCTTGCTGCGTTGGCAGCACCCCGAGCTGGGCATGGTTTCGCCTGGGGAATTTATTCCGCTGGCCGAGCGCACCGGCAGCATCCAGTTGTTGACCACCTGGGTGCTTGAAGATGTCATGCGCCAGTTACGTGAGTGGGGCGGGCGCGGCCTCTATGTGCAGGTGTCATTGAATATCTCCACCGAAGACCTGATTGACCCGCAGTTACCGGCGCGGGTCAGCCAACTCTTATCCAAATACCAAGTGCCGGCCGAACAGCTGATTTTTGAGATTACCGAAAGTGGGGTGATGCTCAATCCGGAACTCGCCCTGCAGGTGCTGCATGGCTTGCGCGAGTGCGGCATCAGTTTGTCGGTGGATGACTTTGGTACGGGCTACTCGTCCCTCGCTCAGCTCAAACGTATGCCAGTGCAGGAGCTGAAGATTGATCAATCGTTTATTCGCGACCTGGACGATGACAGTGAAGATTCGGTGATCGTGCGTTCAACCATCGAAATGAGCCACAGCCTGGGCCTCAAGGTGGTGGCTGAGGGGGTTGAGTTTGAGCGCAGCCTGCAACTGCTGGCACGCTGGAATTGCGATACCGCCCAGGGCTACCTGATCAGCCGGCCGCTGGCGGCGCAAGCCTTTGAAACCTGGATGGCGCAACACACGCCCGCCGCCTCGGACGTGGTGCATTGATCATGCTAAAGCCGTTTCACGGTGTGCTTCTGTTGCTGGGCCTGTTGGCCAACCTGAGCTGGGCCGATGGCCGCTTGCTGGCGACCGGTGGCGCCAGCAGTTTGGAAGGCGCGGCCGGTGGTGGCATCACGCCCTGGGCGGTGTTGTCCGGGTATGGCGAGCGCGGCGAGTGGGGCGCGGATGTCTTTGCCACGCGGGTGGAAACCGGCGACTACCGTCTGGATGTGGCCGGTATTGGGGTGGCATTCGATAACCGTATTGAGCTGTCCTTCGCCCGTCAGCGCTTTGACCTGGGCACCTTGGCGCGCAACCTCAATCTGCCGGAAAACAGCCTGAGCCAGGATATCTTCGGCCTCAAGGTGCGCCTGTTTGGCGACCTGATCTATGACCAGCTGCCGCAGGTGTCGCTGGGCGTTCAGCACAAACGCCAGAAGGATTTTCTGATTCCCTGGCTGATTGGCGCGCATCGTAGCGAAGACACCGAAGGCTATATCACCGCCAGCCGGCTGATCCTTGGCGGCGCCTTTGGCTACAACCTGCTGCTCAACGGCGGTGTTCGTTACAGCCGGGCCAATGAGTTGGGTCTGCTGGGCTTTGGCGGTGATAGGCGTGATCGCCACTCGGTACTCAAGGAAGGCTCGGTTGCAGTGCTGTTCAATCCGCACTGGGCGCTGGGCGTCGAGTACCGCGAGAAGCCAGACAACCTAAGCTTTGCCGGGGAGAGTGACTGGGCCGACCTGTTTCTCGGTTATTTTCCCAACAAAAACCTGGCCGTGGTGCTGGCCTATGCGCGCCTCGGTGAAATCGCCACGCTGGATAATCAGGACGGCGTTTACCTGTCCGTGCAGGGGAGTTTCTAAGCATGCGCAGCCTGCTGCTGACCGTTGTGCTGACCCTGGCGGCCTGTGCCCAACAGCCGCCCAAAGACGACAGCCTTTACCGTGATTTGGGCGAGCAGGGCGGGATTACCCGCATCGTCGAGGGCATGCTGCTGAATATTGCCGGTGACCCGCGGATCGTTAGGCACTTTGAGAATATCGACATCGTGCGTCTGCGCGACAAGTTGGTGGAGCAGATTTGCGTCGAGGCTGGCGGCCCTTGCACATACAGCGGCGACAGCATGGAAGAAAGCCACAAGGGCCAACACCTCACGCCGAGTGACTTCAATGCCCTGGTGGAAAACCTGCAAGAGGCCATGAGTGCCCAGGGCGTCCCCATGCCCGCGCAGAATCGCCTGCTGGCGCGGCTTGCACCCATGCGGGCGCAAGTAATCGATCGCTAAGGTCTGTTTTTGGACTGTTGCGCATTGGCCTTGCGGCATTCAAACCCGCCTGACGCTGTTACCAGCGTGTGCTCTGCATGGCTCCAGCGTGTGAGGCCGCAAAGAGACTCAGCGTAAGGTCTGGGCGATTGCCAGGATCTCGGCGCGGTGACTGCTCAGCAGGCTCAGTTCACCGTTTTCATCGATGGAATTCTGCGCTGGCATCAGCTTCTGATAGGCCGCCAGCTCTTGCAGTGGCGGCAAATCGCTCGTTGGCTCGTGCTCCTTGAGCGAGTGGTAGAGCGCCAGGTTGACCATGTCCAACAATTGCAGCTTGCCTCCCGGGCTGTGCTGCCAGTTGCCGGTGTTGCGGATGATCTCGATATAGTCGTTATCCACTGACCATTTCTTCAGCACGATAATCCCCAGCGATTTGCTGTATTCGCGGCACAGCTTGTAATACAGCGCGCTGGAGAGGGGCACGCTGTCGCTGCGGAACGCCGAAAGCACGACGAGGGTTCCGACTTCACCGAGCAGGCTTGCCAGCAGGGCGTGTTCTGCCGATACATGGCCAAGCAGGCGAGCCAGCAGGGTGCAGGTGCTGGCCTTGATCACCACGCGCTCCCAGGCCTCGATAAACAGCTGTTTATGCTTGGCGCTGTGCAGGGTAAACAGGCTTTTGATGCTATGCGCCATGGTGATTCGGTCGACTTCGGCCATGCCGAGCCGGCTGATGACTTCAAGCAGGGTTTTCGGTGCCGTTTTGGTACGGTGCAGAGCGCTGGACGCATGCTTTATCAGCAAGGCGCTAAGGGCAGGGTCTCGGCTGATTAAGCGGGTCAAGGCGTTGAGCGAAATGTTGGGGTCGCCCAAGGCGCGGCGAATGTCCATCGTGAGGGTCGGCAGGCTGGGCAATTGCTCCTCACCCTGCAGCAGTTGCGAGACCAAGCGCCGGTAGACGGAATAGTCGGATGTTTCGCTCTGCAATACACACCTCCATGTTTATTCAGGCAGTCTAGATCGGCACTATGCGGGTAGGCTAGTGCGGTAAATGGCGCCGCCATCAATGCTCGGTGCTTTAAACAGGTGTTTGCCGGAAGTTCCTGGCATGGAGTTTTTTGTAAAAACTCCAGAGCTTTTTGTAAGAAGCGTTCATGCCTCTGCCACTAAATTCCGTTCCCGGCTTACGCCGTGCGTAGGTTTGCGCCACAGGACGTTCCTGCAAGCCGCTGCAATTGGGCTAGACCTAATACAGGTCGGGGCCAATAAAAGGCAGGGCGTGGCGGTATAATTCGCCGGGTCGCGTCTGCGGCTGATCGTGCGCAAACGCCGCATGCCTTGGGTGTTAAGTTGTCAGCAGTGCGCAGTATTTATTCGTAGTTTGAGTGCGTGCTGGGTCTTTGGGTACGAGGCCCTGGCAAGCCGTTAAAGGCGTTTTACGGGCGACTGTTTTACGACATGCGCCCTTTTTGTAATGGGGTCTAGAACTCCGACTGCGTGAACCGGCTTCACCTGCACCGCAGGTATGAAATGCCACGTTGGTAATGGGGCTACTCCCTGTTACCCAATAACAACAATCAAGAGGGGATCCCCTAATGACTGCAAGTACTCCGATGCTCGTCACCTTTGTGGCGTATATCGCGCTCATGGTGCTAATCGGCCTGGTCGCCTATATGCGCACTAAAAATCTTTCCGATTACATCCTCGGCGGTCGCAGCCTGGGCAGTTTCGTTACCGGTTTGTCGGCCGGTGCGTCGGATATGAGCGGCTGGCTGCTGATGGGCTTGCCGGGTGCCGTGTACCTCTCGGGCCTGTCTGAAGGCTGGATCGCCATCGGCCTAATCGCCGGTGCCTACTTGAATTGGTTGTTTGTTGCCGGCCGTCTGCGGGTGCAGACCGAGCACAATGGCAACGCGCTGACGCTGCCCGATTACTTCACGCATCGCTTTGAGGATGGCAGTCGTGTGCTGCGTATTTTCTCGGCGCTGATCATTCTGGTGTTCTTCACCATCTACTGCGCCTCGGGTGTGGTGGCCGGTGCTCGCCTGTTTGAAAGCACCTTCGGCATGTCCTATGAGACAGCCTTGTGGGCGGGCGCTGCGGCGACCATTGCGTACACCTTTATCGGTGGTTTCCTCGCAGTCAGCTGGACTGACACCGTGCAGGCCACGCTGATGATCTTTGCGCTGATCCTCACTCCGGTTGTGGTGATGATTGCCACGGGTGGCGCGGACGCCACCTTCGCCGCCATCGAGCTGCAAGACGCCACTAACTTCGACATGCTCAAGGGCGCGACCTTTGTTGGCGTGATTTCGCTGCTGGCTTGGGGCTTGGGCTATTTCGGCCAACCGCACATCCTGGCGCGCTTTATGGCGGCAGATTCGGTTAAGTCGATTCCAGCGGCCCGTCGCATTTCCATGACGTGGATGGTCCTGACGCTGTCCGGTGCTGTAGCGGTGGGCTTCTTCGGTATCGCCTACTTCTCCGCCAACCCAGACCTGGCCGGTCCGGTTGGCGAGAACCCTGAGCGCGTCTTTATTGAGCTGGCCAAGCTGCTGTTCAACCCATGGATTGCCGGCATTCTGTTGTCTGCCATCCTCGCTGCCGTGATGAGCACCCTGAGCTGCCAGCTGCTGGTGTGCTCCAGTGCCCTGACTGAAGACTTCTACAAGGCTTTCCTGCGTAAAGATGCGTCGCAGGTCGAGCTGGTGTGGGTGGGGCGCGGCATGGTGTTGCTGATCGCTATCGTCGCCATCATGTTGGCGGCTAATCCAGAAAACCGTGTGCTGGGCCTGGTGTCCTATGCCTGGGCAGGCTTCGGTGCGGCCTTCGGTCCGGTGGTGATCCTGTCGCTGGTATGGAAGCAGATGACTCGCAACGGCGCGTTGGCCGGCATGCTGGTGGGTGCCCTAACCGTGATCCTGTGGAAGAACCTTCTCGGCCATCTGGGCCTGTACGAAATCATCCCCGGCTTTATCTTCGCCACGCTGGCCATCGTCGTGTTCAGCAAAATCGGCAACGGCCCATCGGCAGCCATGATCAAGCGCTTCGACGAAGCCGAGAAAGAATACCAGTCGGCCTGATGGCCCCCAGTAGTGGGCAACTGACGGATCGCTCAGTTGCCCAGTCAGCGTGTTTTGCGCTGATGTGCATGTGAATTGATCGTTTTTTGCCGGCCCACACTTTGCTGTTGGGCCGGTTTTTTTTGTTCGTCATACTTAGGTATCGCCCTTATGCCGTCGCGTGGCGACGTCAAAAAACGGCTAGACCATTTTTTATAGCGAGATAAAAGGCCCGGCATCGGTCTTTGCACTTTCGGCCAGGCGCGCGCTTGGCTAAGGTGGCGCATATTTTCAACCAGGCTGTCCGTACAGGTTCTGCATGACTCAATCACCGAACAATCCGCTGCATGGCGTGACGCTTGAAGCCATCCTCACTGCTCTGGTTGCCCAGTATGGTTGGGATGGCTTGGCGCAACGCATCGATATTCGCTGCTTTAAGAGCGATCCGAGCATCAAGTCCAGCCTGACTTTTTTGCGCAAGACGCCTTGGGCGCGGGAAAAGGTTGAGGCGCTGTATATTCGCTCGCAAGCGCGTCACTAAGCGCTGAGCGCCAGGTCGGTAACCTGGCACCCTTGTTGCAATACCTCTGCAAACGCCGCAAAGCGTCAAAAAACTGCGGCCAGTGGAGGAAGTGATGAGTCAGGGTGTTGAATTCAATCGTTTGATGCTGGAAATGCGTTCCATGCAGGCTGACGCCATGGTGCGTCAAAAGCCTGTCGCCAGCACACCTGAGCCAGGCGCGCCGAGCTTTTCCGATATGCTCGGCCAGGCCGTGGGCAAGGTTAACGAAACCCAGCAGGCCTCTAGCAAGCTGTCGACAGCCTTTGAAATGGGCACCAGTGGTGTGGATTTAACTGACGTGATGATTGCCTCGCAGAAAGCCAGCGTTTCCTTCCAAGCCATGACCCAGGTGCGTAACAAGCTGGTTCAGGCTTATCAAGACATTATGCAGATGCCGGTTTAAGGGTAGGGCTGAATCATGGCTGAAGCTGTCGCTGCAAACGTACCTGCCACCACCGGTGGTGGTGAGCCGAAAAAACCATTGTTCGGCCTGACCTTTCTGGAAAACCTTTCCGATATGTCGATGCTGCGGCAGATCGGTTTGTTGGTCGGTCTCGCCGCCAGTGTGGCCATCGGCTTTGCCGTGGTGCTGTGGTCGCAACAGCCGGATTACCGTCCGCTGTATGGCAGCCTTGATGGTATGGATGCTTCGCAGGTGATGGAGACGCTGTCCGCTGCCGATATCAAGTACACCGTGGAGCCCAATTCCGGAGCGTTGTTGGTCAAGGCCGATGATCTCGCCCGGGCGCGCATGCGTCTGGCTGCTGCTGGCGTCGCGCCGAAAGACAACAGCGTCGGCTTTGAAATTCTCGACCAGGAGCAAGGCCTGGGCACCAGCCAGTTTATGGAAGCCACCCGCTACCGCCGTGGCCTGGAAGGCGAGCTGGCCCGCACGGTCGCCAGCCTGAACAACATCAAAGCCGCCCGCGTGCATTTGGCTATCCCTAAAAGCTCGGTGTTCGTGCGCGATGAACGCAAGCCCAGTGCCTCAGTGCTGGTTGAGTTGTATTCGGGGCGAGGTCTGGAGCCGAGCCAGGTGATGGCCATCGTCAACCTGGTTGCCAGCAGCGTGCCGGAAATGAATAAGGCCCAAGTCACTGTGGTCGATCAGAAGGGCAACCTGCTCTCGGATATTCAGGAAATGTCCGAGCTGACCATGGCCGGCAAACAGTTCGATTACAGCCGCCGTATGGAAAGCCTGTTCACCCAGCGCGTGCACAATATTTTGCAGCCGGTACTGGGTTCCGGTCGTTACAAGGCCGAAGTATCGGCAGATGTGGACTTCAGTGCGGTGGAGTCCACCTCGGAAATGTTTAACCCCGACCAGCCGGCGCTGCGCAGTGAGCAGCAGGTCAATGAGCAGCGTACCAGCAGCCTGCCACCGCAAGGCGTGCCCGGCGCCCTGAGTAATCAGCCGCCAGGTCCCGCCGCTGCGCCTCAGCAAGCAGGTGCCGGGGCGGCGGCTGTGGCAGGGGCGATTGCGCCTGGGCAGCCGTTGCTGGATGCCAATGGCGCGCAGATCATCGACCCGGCCACCGGCCTGGCCATGCTCGCGCCTTACCCGGCAGATAAGCGTGAGCAATCGACGCGTAACTTCGAGCTGGACCGTTCAATCAGCTACACCAAACAACAGCAGGGGCGTCTACGCCGCTTGTCGGTGGCGGTGGTGGTCGACGATCAAGCGAAGCTGGATGCCGCCACCGGTGAGGTCACTCGGGTGCCGTGGAGCAGTGACGACCTGGCGCGTTTTACCCGTCTGGTGCAGGACTCAGTGGGTTTCGACGCCAGTCGTGGCGACAGCGTTAGCGTGATCAATACGCCGTTCTCCACCGAGCTGGGTGAAGAGCTGATCGAAATTCCGTTTTACACCCAGCCGTGGTTCTGGGATGTGGTCAAACAAGTACTTGGCGTCCTGTTTATCCTGGTGTTGGTATTTGGTGTGCTGCGCCCTGTGCTGAACAACATCACCGGCGCCGGCCGAGGCCAAGGCGATGGCCGGGGTGGCGACGTCGAGCTCGGTGAAATGGGTGGGCTGGGTGGTGACTTGGCCGAGGACCGGGTCAGCCTGGGCGGGCCGCAAAGCATCCTCCTGCCAAGCCCGAGTGAGGGGTATGATGCACAGCTAAACGCCATCAAGAGCCTGGTCGCAGAAGATCCGGGCCGCGTTGCCCAGGTTGTGAAAGAGTGGATTAACGCCGATGAGTGATAATCGAACCGTCGCCAAGTTGAACAAGGTCGATAAGGCCGCGATCCTGCTGCTGTCGCTCGGTGAAACGGATGCCGCCCAAGTGCTGCGTCATCTGGGGCCGAAGGAAGTGCAGCGCGTAGGCGTGGCCATGGCCGGTATGCGCAACATTCAGCGTGAGCAGGTCGAGCAGGTGATGGGCGAGTTCGTTGACATCGTCGGCGACCAGACCAGTCTGGGCGTTGGTGCCGACGGCTACATCCGTAAGATGCTCACGCAGGCCCTGGGCGAAGACAAAGCCGGCAATCTGATTGACCGCATCCTCCTCGGCGGTAGTACCAGTGGTTTGGACAGCCTTAAATGGATGGAGCCGCGCGCCGTGGCGGATGTGATCCGCTACGAGCACCCGCAGATTCAGGCCATTGTTGTGGCCTACCTTGATCCCGACCAGGCCGGTGAAGTGCTCGGCCACTTCGACCACAAGGTGCGCCTGGACATCGTACTGCGGGTGTCTTCACTGAACACCGTGCAGCCAGCCGCGCTGAAAGAGCTCAATCTTATCCTTGAGAAACAGTTCTCCGGCAGCTCCAATAGCACCCGCGCTGCACTGGGCGGGGTTAAGCGTGCCGCCGACATCATGAACTTCCTCGACAGCTCGGTTGAGGGTCAGCTGATGGATTCGATCCGTGAAGTTGACGAGGACCTGTCCAGCCAGATTGAAGACCTGATGTTCGTCTTCGACAACCTGGCCGATGTCGATGACCGTGGCATCCAGGCGTTGATGCGTGAAGTTTCCTCCGATGTGCTGGTGTTGGCGCTCAAGGGCGCCGATGAGGCCATCAAGGAAAAGGTCTTCAAAAACATGTCCAAACGTGCTGCCGAACTGCTGCGCGACGATCTGGAAGCCAAAGGCCCGGTACGCGTCAGCGATGTGGAAACGGCGCAGAAGGAAATCCTTACCATCGCCAGACGTATGGCCGAAGCCGGGGAAATTGTCTTGGGCGGCAAAGGCGGCGAGGAAATGGTCTAAGCAATGTCCAGTAAAGAACCGGCGAGTGAGCTGATTCGCGCCAAGGATCTAAGAGGCGTTAACGTCTGGGCGTTGCCCAGCTTTGACCCGCACGCACCGACGCCTGAACCCAGCGCAGAAGAACAGGTGGTCGAGCCGGCCGCTGAAACGAGTGAACCCGCGCAAGCCGACAGCGAAGAAGTAGCTCTGGAAGACGTCAAGCCTTTGACGTTGGATGAGTTGGAGGCAATCCGTCAGGACGCCTACAACGAGGGGTTTGCCACTGGCGAAAAAGACGGCTTCCATGCCGGCCAGCTAAAAGCCAAACAGGACGCCGATGTGGCCTTGGCGGCAAAAATAGCTGGGCTGGAGCAGCTGATGACTCACTTGTTCGAGCCGATCGCCGGGCAGGATCAGCAGCTCGAAGAAGGGCTGATCAAGCTGCTTGAGCAGATCGTGCGCCAGGTGATTCAGCGTGAGTTGGTCAGTGATTCCAGCCAGATTCGTCAGGTGCTCAGCGAGGCGTTGAAGCTGCTGCCGATGGGCGCGGGCAATATCCGCATTCACCTTAATCCGCAAGATTTCGAGATGGTTAAAGCCCTGCGCGAGCGCCATGAAGAGAGTTGGCGAATTCTCGAAGATGCCGCTTTGCTGCCCGGCGGTTGTCGGGTGGAAAGCGAACTCAGCCGCATCGATGCCACGGTGGAAACCCGACTGAATCAGGCCATTAAGCAGTTGTTTGAACAGCAGCGCGAGCAAGCCATGCACCCGCTGGAAGCCGACCTGCAGACTGACCTGGATGCCCCCGAGATGATTGCGGATGCGCCTTGAACGGATCAGCTTTGCCAAGCGCCTGGCCGGTTACAGCGATGTCGTAGCGCTGCCGACCCAGCCGCAGGTTGAAGGCCGCTTGCTGCGCATGGTCGGTTTGACCCTGGAAGCCGAAGGCCTGCGTGCCGCACTCGGCAGCCGTTGCCTGGTGATCAACGATGACAGCTATCACCCGGTGCAGGTCGAAGCCGAGGTGATGGGTTTTTCCAATGGCAAAATCTTCCTGATGCCGGTCGGCAGTCTGGCCGGTATAGCCCCCGGTGCGCGCGTGGTGCCGCTGCCGGATACCGGCCGACTGCCCATGGGCATGTCGATGCTCGGTCGGGTACTCGATGGCACCGGCCGCGCCCTCGACGGCAAAGGCGGGATGAAGGCCGAAGACTGGGTGCCGATGGATGGCCCGACGATCAATCCGCTCAAGCGTAATCCGATCAGTGAACCGCTGGATGTTGGTATCCGCTCGATCAATGGCTTGCTGACTGTCGGTCGCGGCCAACGTCTTGGCCTGTTTGCCGGTACCGGTGTGGGTAAGTCGGTGCTGCTGGGCATGATGACGCGCTTTACCGAAGCCGACATTATCGTGGTCGGGCTGATCGGTGAGCGGGGCCGAGAAGTAAAAGAATTTATCGATGAAATTCTCGGTCACGAGGGCCTTAAACGCTCCGTGGTGGTGGCTTCGCCGGCCGATGACGCGCCGCTGATGCGTCTGCGTGCCGCCATGTATTGCACGCGAATAGCTGAATACTTCCGCGACAAAGGCAAGAACGTACTGCTGCTGATGGATTCGCTGACCCGTTTTGCTCAAGCGCAGCGCGAAATCGCCCTGGCCATTGGCGAGCCGCCAGCGACCAAGGGCTATCCGCCGTCGGTATTTGCTCGCCTGCCCAAACTGGTGGAACGTGCCGGTAATGCCGAGGAGGGCGGCGGCTCGATTACCGCCTTCTACACCGTGCTCAGTGAAGGGGATGATCAGCAAGACCCGATTGCCGATGCCGCCCGTGGGGTGCTCGATGGGCATATCGTGCTGTCGCGACGCTTGGCCGAGGAAGGGCACTACCCCGCCATCGATATTGAAGCCTCGATCAGCCGAGTGATGCCGCAGGTGGTCAGTGCCGAGCATCTGCGCCTGTCACAGCGCTTTAAGCAGTTGTGGTCGCGTTATCAGCAGAGCCGCGACCTGATCAGCGTGGGCGCTTATGTGTCGGGGGGCGACGCGGATACCGACCTGGCCATCGCCCGTCAGCCGGCCATGGTCAGATACTTGCGGCAGGGCCTGCACGACAATGAAAGCCTGGAAAACAGCAGTGCGATGCTCGCTGCCACCTTCAACCCTGGCGCGGCGGGCAACTAAGCCATGGCGCAAAGCCGCGCGGCGCGGTTGGCTCCTGTGGTGGTCATGGCCGAGCGTGCCGAGCGCGAGGCCGCGTTGCAGCTGGGCCATTGTCAGGGCTTATTGCGTCAGGCTGAAGTGCAGCTGGGGGACTTGGAGCGCTACCGCGGTGATTATCAGCAGCAATGGATCAGTGAAGGCCAGCGCGGTGTTTCTGGGCAGTGGCTGATGAACTACCAGCGCTTTCTCACTCAGTTGGAAGGTGCTATCGGCCAGCAGCGCAACAGTGTCGATTGGCACCGCGCCAATATGGACAAGGTGCGCGACATCTGGCAACAACGCTACGCCCGCATGGAGGGGCTGCGCAAACTGGTGAAGCGTTATCAGGATGAGGCGCGCCAGGCTGAAGACAAGCGCGAACAGAAATTGCTTGATGAACTCTCGCAGCGCTTAGTGGCCCGTGATTCGCAGTATTAAGCGTTGATATAACGCCCTCAATAACCACTCAATACCGCCTAAACAGTTGCCGCACAGGCTTTGCGATGCTACATCTTGACTGTGCATAACGTGCCGCTTGGCATACTCGAACATGCGCCCGAGTCTATTTGTTAAAGGAGTAATTCATGGCAATCACCTCGCAGCCCTCATCCGATGGGCAAGAGCTGACCATTGTGATTCAGGGCCGCTTCGATTTCGCTGCGCATCAGGAATTTCGCAATGCCTATGAGCGCGTCAGCACTACGCCGCAGCGCTATGTTGTAGATCTTAAGGGCACCACTTACCTGGACAGCTCAGCGCTGGGCATGTTGCTGTTGCTGCGTGATCACGCCGGCGGTGACGGTGCGCAGATCAGCTTGCGCAACTGCAACCCGGATGTGCGCAAAATCCTCGCGATCTCGAACTTCGAGCAGCTGTTCAAAATCACCTGATCGGGGCGCATGCCATGCCAGAGCGCCTGTCCATTCTGATCGCCGAGGACAACGCTGCCGACCGCATGCTGCTGTCGACCATCGTCAGCCGCCAGGGGCACCGGGTGCTGACGGCCAGTAATGGCCTTGAGGCGGTGGCATTGTTCGAGCAGGAGCGTCCACAGCTGGTGCTGATGGACGCCCTGATGCCGGTGATGGATGGCTTCGACGCCGCACGGCGAATCAAGCAGGCTGCTGGTGAAGAACTGGTGCCGATCATTTTTCTGACCTCCCTGACCGAAGGCGAAGCCTTGGTGCGTTGCCTGGAGGCCGGCGGTGATGACTTTCTGGCCAAGCCCTACAATCGGGTCATTCTTGAGGCCAAGATCAACGCGATGGACCGCCTGCGGCGTTTGCAGGACACCGTCTTGCAGCAGCGCGATCTGATTGCCATGCACAACGAGCATCTGCTCAACGAGCAACGGGTGGCCAAGGCAGTCTTCGATAAGGTGACCCATTCCGGTTGCCTGGATGCGCCGAATATCCGCTACCTGCAATCGCCTTATGCGGTGTTTAACGGGGATCTGCTACTCGCCGCGTTCAAGCCGTCCGGTGGCATGCACGTGCTGCTCGGTGACTTCACTGGGCACGGCTTGCCGGCGGCGATAGGCGCGATGCCGTTGGCCGAGGTGTTTTATGGCATGACAGCCAAGGGTTATTCCCTGGCCGAAGTGCTGCGTGAAATCAACGCCAAGCTCAAACACATTCTGCCCGTGGGCGTGTTTTGCTGTGCGAGCATTCTGAACATCAGCTTCCAGCGCCAGGTGGTCGAGGTGTGGGGCGGTGGCTTGCCGGATGGTTATCTGCTGCGCGGTAATGGCGAGCGGATACCGTTGGTGTCGCGGCATTTGCCGCTGGGCGTGCTGGAGCCTGGCGCGTTCAATGACAAGTACGAGGTCTACCCGCTGGCGCTGGGTGATCGGGTTTTCCTGCTTTCCGATGGTGTGCTGGAGGCGTGCAATAAGCAGGGTGAGCTGTTCGGTGAGGAACGTTTGCTTGAGGTGTTTCGTGCCAACCGGCAGCAGGCGCAGCTGTTTGCTGAAATCCAACAGGCGCTGACGCATTTCAGTGGTGAGCAACAGGATGATGTCAGCCTTGTTGAGGTTAGCCTGGTCGATCAGGCCACGCTGAACCGGCCGCCACTGGCTTTTGCGGACAATGGCCAGAGTCACTCACTGGACTGGTCGGCGAATTTCGAGTTTCGCGGTGAAACCCTGCGGCATTTCAATCCTTTGCCGTTTCTCTTGCAGCTGCTGCTGGAGGTGCAAGGGCTGCGTCCCCAAGGCGGTGCCCTGTTCAGCGTGCTGGCCGAGCTGTATTCGAACGCCTTGGAGCATGGTGTGTTGGGCCTGGATTCTGCGCTCAAGGCGAATGCCGAAGGGTTTGCCGAATATTACCACCAGCGCAGCATGCGGCTGGCCGCGCTGGTGGACGGTTTTGTGCGTTTTCATCTGCAGTTAATCCCCGAAGGTGCTGGCGGGCGTTTGATTGTCCGCGTCGAGGACAGTGGCTCGGGCTTCAATGCGCCGCAGGTGTCAGCGCAACCGAGCGATAGCCATCGCCTAAGCGGGCGCGGGTTGGCGCTGGTCAGGCGGTTGAGTGAGCGTTGCAGTTGGGGTGGCGGCGAGTCCGGGGTGCGCGTGGAGTTTTCTTGGCAGCCTAGGGCATAATCGACGCAATAACGCCCAGGGAGTGAGACGTTGTCCGATATTCATCTTGATAGCACCGTGTTGCTGGCATTGCAGGACGTTATGGAAGATGAATATCCAGTGCTGCTGGATACCTTTCTGATCGACTCCGAAGAGCGCCTACTGTCGCTGCGCCAGGCTGAGCAGGCGACGGATGCACAGAGCCTGCGACTGGCCGCCCACAGTTTTAAAGGCAGTTGCAGCAATATGGGGGCGCTGATGCTCGCAGGGCTTTGCAGGCAACTGGAAGAGGCCGCGCGGCGCGAGCAATTGGCGCAAGCCCCTGAGCTGGTTGAGCAGGTTGAGCGTGAGTTTGCCATTGTGCGCATCTTGCTGAAGTCCGAGCGCCAGCGTTATCGGCATTAGTTTTGCTGCTGAGCAGGCGCCTGCTGCATACCTGCCTTGTTTATTGCTACGTCAACAAGTTGGCCCGCCCCTTGCAATTACCTCTGCACGACCAACCCCGAGCGGAGAGTATCCATGTCCGTTGCCCCCGATCTGCTGCTTAAATCGGCACCTGCCGTAAAGCCTAAGGCTGCTGCAGCAAAGCCGCCGGAAAACCCCGCGCAGGCCAATAAAAACGAGGCATCCAGCTTTTCCCAGGTGTACGCCAAGGAGCGTCAGGCCAAGGCGGTCGAGCGTAACGATGCTGCCGCAAAGCCTGCGCGTGAGAGTAAACCGAAAGAACAGCAAGACGATGAGCCGCCGGTTGTTGCTGCCACTGTGCCGGGCGAGCTTGCCGATAGCGGCAAGCCTTTGCCGAGTGACCCGGCAAGCGAGGCGGATGCGCTTGATCCGCTGTTGTTGCTCGGTATAACCGGTGAACTGCCGCAGCAAGGGCTTGCGCCCGACATTGCGCCTGCGCCCTTGCTGGTAACCAGCGGGTTGACCAGCTCGGGGCCTGCGAGCATGACCGAGGCCAGCTTTGACGCTGAGTTGGATGCGCTCAACCAACTGCCAGCAGTGCGTATGGCATTGGAGATGGGGGCGAAGGAAAAAACGTTGGCGGAACAAGCCGCTACACCTTTGGCGCAGGCTAATCAGGCAACGCAGAGCGCGAGTCAGGGTATGCTGGCCAGTCAGCTGCTGCAGGATGAGGCGCCAGTTGAAGGCGATGCGCTCGAGCTCTCGGACATACAGCTTGAGGCCCTTACCGGCAAAAGCCTGGAAGCGCTGAAGGAGGGCACGGCGAACAATTCGCCTGAGAACTTTGTCAGCAAACTCAATGCGCTGAGTCAGGCCATTGGCCAACAAAGCCCACTCTCTGCGCGTGCGCCGGTTATGGTTGGGCAGCCGGTGCCCATGCAGCAGGGCGGTTGGAGTGAGGCGGTAGTGGATCGAGTGATGGTGATGTCCAGCCAGAATCTCAAATCTGCCGAAATTCAACTCGATCCGGCCGAGTTGGGGCGCTTGGAGGTGCGCATTAGCGTCAACCAAGAACAGAGCCAGGTGACCTTCGCCAGCCCGCATGCAGGGGTACGCGAAGCGTTGGATGCGCAGATGCATCGCCTACGTGAGCTATTCGCTCAGCAAGGCATGAACCAGCTGGACGTGAGCGTTTCCGATCAGTCGCTGAGCCGTGGTTGGCAAGGCCAAGACGGTGGTGACGGCAGGGGGCGCGGTGGTTCCTCGGGTGAGCGATCGGGCGCGGATGAAGAACTGCACGTGAGCACCGTGGAATCAGCGCGGCCAAGTGCCGTTAGTGCCCGTGGCCTAGTTGATTACTACGCTTGAGTGGGCTTTCAACCGCTGGCGAGCCTGGCGCGAGGCAAGGGGGGAACTGGCGAAACGGCGCAGTGCGCGAGCTGTTGGTGAGCGCTCGTTTAGCTTGCCCTTCGTGCGCAAGGTAATGCGCTAGCAGCAAGCGGCTCCGAGCGCAGTGGTGCTTCAGCCTGTTTTAATGCAGACGGGGCGATGCGCCGCCGGCTTTGGTTAGGTTCTGAGGTGCTTGGCGCTGTAGTTGCACGGCCCACTGATCTAAACTGCGTACCGCCCGGCTCCCATTGCGTGGGAGTCGGGCGGTTTTGTTTGGGGCGTGCGCTTACCGATGCCTTGGCCGCACCTATTTAAGGTGCTGGACCACCCGTAGTGAGCAGGCCTGTTGACAGACTGGCATAACACTTGCTCGCAACCCTTTGAAAGCGGATAGAACTCCGAATAATGACGGATTATTGGCATGGCTAAGAAAGAAGCAGCGCAAGCGCCGGCAGATGGCGAAGCGAAACCAGCCGGCAAAATGAAGCTGATCATCATCATCGTGCTCGCCGTGCTGCTGGCTGTAGGTCTTTCCGTGGGCGGCACCTGGTTCTTTTTGAGCAAGAATGACGCGGGCGCTGAAGAAGCCAAGGCCGCCGCCAGTGATGAGCCTGCAGCGCCAGTCAAACAGGCAGCTATCTATGAAGAGCTGTCGCCGGCATTTGTAGTGAATTTCAACTATCAGGGCCGCGCCCGCTATATGCAGGTCAGCGTTGCGTTGATGACGCGCGACCAGGCCGCACTAGATGCCCTCAAAGTGCATATGCCGGTGCTGCGTAACCGTTTAGTTATGTTGTTTTCCGGGCAGGACTTCGCCTCCCTGATTACCCCGGTGGGCAAGGAAATGCTGCGCCAGCAGGCCACCGCCAGCGTGCAGGAGTTGGCGCAGAAAGAGACCGGCAAGGTCACGATCGAGCAAGTGTTGTTCACCAACCTCGTATTGCAGTAACCAGGAGCGGTATATGGCTGTGCAAGACCTGCTTTCCCAGGATGAAATCGATGCCCTGTTACACGGCGTGGATGACGGCTTGGTTGAAACCGAGGATGAAGCCGAACCGGGAAGCGTCAAGCAATATGACCTGACCAGCCAGGACCGTATTGTCCGTGGGCGTATGCCGACGCTTGAGATGATCAACGAGCGCTTCGCCCGCTATACCCGCATCAGCATGTTCAACCTGCTGCGCCGTTCTGCCGATGTGGCGGTGGGCGGCGTGCAGGTGATGAAGTTTGGCGAGTACGTGCACTCGCTGTATGTGCCGACCAGCCTCAACCTGGTGAAGATGAAGCCGCTACGCGGCACCGGCCTGTTTATTCTCGACGCCAAGCTGGTGTTCAAACTGGTGGACAACTTCTTCGGCGGCGACGGCCGTCACGCCAAGATTGAAGGGCGTGAGTTCACCCCGACCGAATTGCGTGTGGTGCGCATGGTGCTGGATCAGGCATTTGTTGACCTGAAAGAAGCCTGGCATGCGGTGATGGATATCAACTTCGAGTACGTCAACTCGGAAGTGAACCCGGCGCTGGCCAACATCGTCAGCCCCAGTGAAGTGATTGTGGTCTCAACCTTCCATATCGAATTGGATGGTGGTGGTGGTGATCTGCATATCACCATGCCGTATTCGATGATTGAGCCAATTCGAGAAATGCTCGATGCGGGCTTCCAGTCCGATGTCGACGATCAGGATGAGCGTTGGATCAAGGCCCTGCGTGAAGACATCCTCGGCGTGAGCGTGCCGCTGAGTGCCACCGTCGCGCGGCGCCAGCTTAAATTGCGCGACATATTGCACATGCAGCCAGGCGATGTGATCCCTGTTGAGCTGCCAGAAAATATGGTGCTCTGCGCTAATGGCGTCCCTTCATTCAAGGTCAAGCTAGGGGCCCACAAAGGCAACCTGGCGTTGCAGGTGCTCGATCCGATTGAGCGCCAGCGTTAACTGTTAACCCTATTCACGCCAGCCGAGGAAGAACGATGGCAGACGAAAACGACAATATTGATGACGGCGAAGAGGCCAGCTCTCCTGAAGAGCAGGCGCTGGCAGATGAGTGGGCGGCTGCATTGTCCGAGGCCGGCGATGCCGGGCAGGACGATATCGACGCCATGCTCGCCGCCAGCAATTCGGCGCCGTCGGTCCCGCGTGCGCCCATGGAAGAGTTCGGCAGCGCGCCCAAGAACAACCTGCCGGTTAGTCTGGATGGGCCGAATCTGGATGTGATTCTGGATATCCCGGTGTCGATCTCCATGGAGGTCGGTAGCACCGACATCACCATCCGCAACTTGCTGCAGCTCAATCAAGGCTCGGTTGTTGAGTTGGATCGCCTGGCCGGCGAGCCGCTGGATGTGTTGGTCAACGGCACCCTGATTGCTCATGGCGAAGTGGTGGTGGTGAATGAGAAATTCGGCATTCGTCTGACTGACGTGATCAGCCCCAGCGAACGCATCAAGAAGTTGCGCTAACCATGTATAGAACCCTCCTGCTGGGCCTGGCTCTACCTGTTGCCGCAACGGCTGCCGAACCCGCCGCACAAGCCGCTGCCCGCTTGCCAGTTCGGGTATGGGCGGGCAGTTGGTGCAGCTGTTGCTGGGCCTGCTACTCGTGATCGGCTTGATCTTTCTACTGGCCTGGCTGATGCGCCGGGTACAGCGGATCGTGCCGCGCGGTGGGCAGGTGATTAAAATAGTGGCCACTCAGGCCTTGGGCCCGCGCGATCGCTTGGTGCTGGTGCAGGTGGGCGGCGAGCAGGTGTTGCTGGGGCTGACACCAGGCAACATCACCTCGTTACATGTGATGCAGGAGCCCGTGCATTTGCCGGATGCCGAGCCGGCCTCGACCGAGTTTGCTCAGCGCCTGATGGAGTTGTTGGGTAAGGATCAGAAGGACAAGTCGTGATGCTGCGTTTCTTACTGGTGTTGGTTCTCAGCCTGGGGGCTTCGCTTACCTTCGCCGCAGATCCGCCGACTGGCAGCACGCTGATTCAGACGGGCAGCAGCCCGTTATCGATTCCGGCGATCACCCTGAGCACCGACACCGAAGGGCAGCAGGAATACTCGGTTAGCCTGCAGATCTTGATGATCATGACCGCGCTGAGTTTTATTCCAGCGTTTGTCATGCTGATGACCAGCTTTACCCGGATCATCATCGTCTTCTCGATTTTGCGTCAGGCGCTGGGCCTGCAACAAACACCGTCGAACCAGATTCTTGTGGGTCTGGCGCTGTTTTTGACCATGTTTATCATGGCCCCGGTGTTTGATCAGATTAACCGCGAAGCCCTGCAGCCCTACCTCAGCGAGCAGATGACCGCCCAGGATGCGATCCTCAAGGCGGAAGGGCCAATCAAGAACTTTATGCTGGCGCAGACCCGTGAAAGCGATCTGGAACTGTTCGTGCGCCTGTCCAAACGCACTGATATCGCCACGCCGGACGATGCACCGCTGACCATTCTGGTGCCGGCCTTCGTCACCTCGGAGCTGAAAACCGCCTTTCAGATTGGCTTTATGATCTTTATCCCGTTTCTGATCATCGACATGGTGGTGGCCAGTATCCTGATGGCGATGGGCATGATGATGCTGTCGCCGCTGATCATTTCCCTGCCATTCAAGATCATGTTGTTTGTCCTCATTGATGGCTGGGCGCTGATCATGGGCACCCTGGCCGCTAGCTTCGGAGGCACTTAAACATGACCCCCGAAGTGGCGGTTGACTTGGTGCGCGATGCCTTGTGGCTGACAGCAATGATTGTCGGCATCCTGGTTGTCCCGAGCTTGCTTGTGGGTTTGTTGGTGGCGATGTTTCAAGCGGCCACTCAAATCAACGAACAGACCTTAAGTTTCTTGCCCAGGCTGCTGGTCATCCTGCTGGTGCTGATATTTGCCGGCCCGTGGCTGGTGCGCGAGCTGATGGAATACACCCAGAACCTGATCATGAACATCCCGCTGTTGATCGGCTGACATGCTCGAATTAAGCAGCGCGCAGATTGGGGCGTGGGTGGGCAGTTTTCTGCTGCCGTTGTTTCGCGTTTCTGCGCTGTTGATGTTTATGCCGCTTATCGGCACCCAGTTGGTTCCTGGTCGGGTGCGCTTGTATCTGTCTTTGGCCATCTGCCTGGCGATTATGCCGAGCCTGCCGCCAATGCCGGTTATTGATGCCATCAGTGTGCAGGCCTTGATCTGGATCGCTCAGGAGGTCCTTATCGGTGCGATGCTGGGGTTTGTGCTGCAGCTGTTCTTCCAGATTTTTGTGATTGCCGGGCAGATCATTGCTATGCAGATGGGCCTCGGGTTTGCCTCAATGATTGATCCCGCCAACGGCATTTCGGTGCCTGTGATCGGCCAAGTATTTACGATTCTAGTGACCTTGCTGTTTCTGGCGATGAATGCCCATTTAGTGGTCTTCGAAGTACTCGCCGAGAGTTTCTTTACCTTGCCGGTTGGCGGCGGTTTTCTCTTGGAGAATTACTGGGAGATCGCCCACAAACTGAGCTGGGTGCTCGGCGCCGCTTTGCTTTTAGTGCTGCCTGCGGTCACCGCGCTGCTGGTGGTCAACCTCGCGTTCGGGGTCATGACCCGTGCGGCGCCGCAACTGAATATCTTCTCCATCGGCTTTCCGCTGACATTGGTGCTCGGGCTGGTGATCGTTTGGATCGGCATGGCTGATTTCCTCGCGCAGTATCAGATGTTTGCTATCGAAGCCTTGCAGTTCCTTCGTGAAATGGCGAGGGCGCGCTAAGCCATGGCCGAGTCCGAGAGCGGTGCTGATAAAAGCGAGGAGCCCACGGAGAAACGCCTGCGCGAATCCCGTGAGAAGGGCCAGATTGCCCGCTCCAAAGAGCTCAACACCCTCGCGGTGACGTTGGGCGGGTTTGGCGGCATGCTGGCGTTCGGTGGCAGCATTGGTAAGGCCATGATGGATATCATGCAGGGCAATTTTTCTTTGCCGCGTGAGGTGGTCATGGATGAGCGCAGCATGGGGCTTTGGCTGGCGGCATCCGGGGAAATCGCACTAAACGCGCTGTTTCCACTGCTGATACTGCTGCTAATCGTGTCGATTGTTGGGCCGATTTCTTTGGGCGGCTGGCTGTTTTCGGCCGAAGCCATGGCGCCCAAGGTCAGCCGGATGAATCCCGCAGCGGGTCTTAAGCGGATGTTTTCCGTGCAGGCGCTGGTCGAACTACTCAAAGCCTTGGCCAAATTCATTCTGATCTTGTTGGTGTGCGTGGTGGTGTTGTCTGCCTGGCAGGAAGACCTGTTGGCGATTGTCCATGAGCCCCTTGAGTCGGCCATTCTGCATTCGATGACGGTTGTTGGCTGGAGCGCCCTGTGGATGTCCTGCGGGTTGATTTTGATTGCTGCTGTGGACGTGCCATTCCAGCTCTGGAGCAGCAAGCAGAAGCTGATGATGACCAAGCAGGAAGTGCGCGACGAGTACAAAGACAGCGAAGGCAAGCCGGAGGTTAAGCAGCGTATTCGTCAGCTGCAGCGCGAAATGGCCGAGCGGCGCATGATGCAGTCGGTGCCGGACGCCGATGTGGTGATCACCAACCCGACGCACTTTGCCGTGGCTTTGAAATACGACCCGGCCAAAGGCAGCGCGCCGGTGCTGCTGGCCAAGGGCGGCGACTTTACGGCATTGAAGATTCGTGAAATTGCCAATGAGCACAAAGTGATGGTGCTGGAGTCTCCGGCCCTGGCGCGGGCGGTGTTCTATTCCACTGAGCTGGATCAGGAAATTCCCGCAGGGCTTTATCTGGCGATCGCTCAGGTACTGGCTTACGTCTACCAGCTGCGCCAGTACCAGGCGGGCAAAGGCAAACGCCCTGGGCCGCTGCCAGAGATCCCAATCCCGCCGGATTTACGCCGCGACGACTGATCATTTGTCCGCAGCAATCCGCACATTTACCGGCTGTTTGCCTCCGCCCGGCAAAGTTGGACAGCTTCTTGCAAATCCCTGCCCAGAGGCGCGTAAAGCGTCAAAAGATTGAATTGGCTGGGGTAGTGGTGTGGCAATAGATCGCTCACAAATGATCGGTGACGTACGCAGCAACCTGTCGGGGTTAAAGCAGGGGAACCTGGGTATTCCGCTGATGCTGCTGGTCATGCTCGGCATGGTTATGCTGCCGATTCCACCATTCCTGCTCGACGTGCTGTTTACCTTCAGTATTGCCTTGTCGATCGTCGTATTGCTGGTGGCGATCTATGCCCTACGGCCCTTGGACTTCGCGGTATTCCCGACCATTCTGCTCGCGGCGACCTTGCTGCGCCTGGCGCTTAACGTCGCGTCCACGCGGGTGGTTCTGCTCAATGGCCAGGACGGCCAAGATGCTGCAGGTAAGGTGATTCAAGCGTTTGGTGAGGTAGTGATCGGCGGCAATTACGTGGTCGGTATCGTGGTGTTCGCCATCCTTATGATCATCAACTTCGTGGTGGTCACCAAAGGTGCTGGGCGTATCTCTGAAGTAAGCGCGCGCTTCACTCTAGATGCTATGCCCGGTAAGCAAATGGCCATCGACGCCGACCTTAACGCCGGTCTGATCGATCAGGAAACGGCCAAGCTGCGGCGCAGTGAGGTGTCCCAGGAAGCCGACTTCTATGGCTCCATGGATGGTGCCAGCAAGTTCGTGCGCGGTGATGCCATTGCCGGCTTGTTGATTCTATTTATCAACTTGATCGGCGGTGTGGCCATCGGGATTTTTCAGCATGACCTGAGCTTTGCGGATGCCGGACGTATTTACACCTTGCTGACCATCGGTGATGGCCTGGTGGCGCAGATTCCTTCGCTGCTGCTGTCCACTGCTGCCGCGATTATGGTGACCCGGGTTTCAAGCTCGGAAGACATGGGGGCGCAAGTCAATCGGCAGATGTTCGCCTCGCCACGCGTTCTGGCGGTGACTGCTGCGATCATGATCACCATGGGCCTGGTGCCGGGTATGCCGCACTTCTCCTTTATCAGTCTGGGGCTGGTGGCTGCTGGTGCTGCCTATTGGATTGCCAACAAGCAGCGTACGACTAAAGAAAACGAGGTCAAAGAAGTGCAGCGCCAGCAGGAATTGCTGCCGGCGCAGAAGGCCCAGGAGGTCAAGGAGCTGGGCTGGGACGACGTCACGCCGGTGGACATGGTCGGCTTGGAAGTCGGCTATCGCTTGATTCCACTGGTCGACCGTAACCAGGGCGGCCAGCTGCTGGCGCGGATCAAGGGCGTACGCAAGAAACTTTCCCAGGAAATGGGCTTTCTCATGCCTTCGGTGCATATCCGCGACAACCTTGACCTGCAGCCCAGTGCCTACCGTCTGACCTTGATGGGCGTTAGCGTGGCTGAGGCTGAGGTGTATCCGGATCGCGAACTGGCGATCAACCCCGGACAGGTCTTCGGCCCGCTCAATGGTATTGCCGCCAAAGATCCGGCATTCGGCCTGGAGGCGGTGTGGATCGATCCAAACCAGCGTGATCAGGCGCAGTCCCTCGGCTATACCGTGGTGGATGCCAGCACCGTGGTCGCCACCCACCTGAACCAAGTGCTGCATAAGCATGCTCATGAACTGCTGGGGCACGAGGAAGTGCAGCAGTTGATGCAGCTGCTGGCCAAGAGCTCGCCCAAACTTGCCGAAGAGCTGGTGCCCGGGATGATTTCCCTGTCGACCCTGCTCAAGGTGCTGCAAAGCCTGCTGCAGGAGCAGGTGCCAGTGCGCGACATTCGCACTATTGCCGAGGCCATCGCGAATGTCTCGGTGAAGAGTCAAGATCCCGCCGTGATGGTGGCCGCGGTGCGTGTCGCGTTAGCCCGTGCAATCGTGCAAAGCATTGTGGGACTAGAGCTGGAGCTGCCTGTGATCACCCTTGAGCCAAGGTTGGAACAGATATTGCTAAATAGTATTCAGAAGGCCGGTCAAGGCTCCGAGGAGGGCATCCTCCTGGAGCCGGGCATGGCCGAGAAGCTGCAGCGTTCCCTAGTGGAAGCGGCGCAGCGCCAGGAGATGCTCGGCAAGCCAGTGATACTGCTGGTGGCCGGTCCGGTCCGGGCGATGCTCTCGCGATTCGCGCGGCTGGCGGTTCCGAGTATCCATGTACTGGCATACCAGGAAATTCCGGATAATAAGCAGGTCACCATCGTTGCGACGGTGGGGCAGAACTAACCGAGGTTACAGGCCATGCAGGTCAAACGCTTTTTCGCCGCCGATATGCGTACCGCCATGAAGCTGGTGCGTGATGAACTGGGTGCCGATGCCTCGATCATTGGCAATCGCCGGGTTGCTGGCGGTGTCGAGCTGACTGCCGCATTGGATTATCAAGTGCCTGCCGCGCCAGCCCGTCAGCCTAATCCGGCGCTGGAAGCCGAATTGCGCAAGACCCAGGCAAAAATCGCTACAGCTCAGGCTGAGCTGACCACGCGTACGAAAGTCGATGCCGGCAAGGATCGTCAGTTGTTTGGCGCTGCCGCCAGCGTGCCAGTCGATCGGTTGGCCGATGCGTTGTCTCCGGCGCGTGCTGCGCCTGCCGCCGCTGATCAGGGTGCCCTGGATGCCATGCGCTTCGAACTGCATGGCCTGCGTGAGCTGATTGAAGTGCAGTTGGGTTCAATTGCCTGGGGGCAGTTGCAGAGCCGCCAGCCGCAGCAAGCGAATCTGTGGCGTCGCCTGCAGCGCATGGGGCTGTCCGCTGAGCTGTCGAAAGCGCTGCTTGAGCGCATTGCCAATATTGCCGAGCCGCGTCAGGCCTGGCGCATGTTGCTGGCGCATCTGGCTCACGCGATCAAGACCCCGCAACAAGAACCGATGGAAGAGGGCGGTGTAATCGCCCTGGTGGGCCCGGCGGGTATGGGCAAGACCACGACCTTGGCAAAGCTGGCTGCGCGTTATGTGCTCAAGTACGGCGCGCAGCATATCGCCCTGGTCAGCCTTGATAGCTACCGCATTGGTGCGCAGGAACAGATCAAAACCCTGGGCCGTATCCTTAACGTGCCGGTCACTCTGGTCGACCCAGGCCAATCGTTGACCCAGGCCCTGGCACCGTTGGCGCGTAAGCGCGTAGTGCTGATCGACACCGCTGGCCTGTCGGCCAATGATCCAGCGCTGCGCATGCAGCTGGAAACATTAGCCAGCCGCGGAGTCAATGCGAAGAGCTATCTGGTGATGGCCGCGACCAGTCAGGGCCAAGTGCTGAAAGCCGCCTACCATAGTTATAAACGCTGCGGCCTGGTCGGCTGTATTATTACCAAGGCGGATGAAGCCACCAGTTTGGGTGAGGTTTTAGGTCTGGCTATTAGCCAGCGTCTACCGGTAGCCTATCTCGCTGATGGGCCACGCATTCCCGATGATTTGCAGATACCGCGCAGTCATCAGTTGGTGAGTCGGGCCGTTGGGCTGCAGGCGACCCAAGAACCGAGTGAAGATACGATGGCAGAGATGTTTTCCGGTCTTTACCAGCAGCCTACACGGCGTGCCAGTTAAGCTAAATATTATTGGAATTGAGCGGTGCTTAGCCGACCAAGTGGCTCCAGTCGACGTTAGACAAGGTATTAGAAATTATGGGTATGCATCCCGTACAGGTGATAGCGGTGACCGGCGGCAAAGGTGGCGTCGGCAAGACCAACGTCTCGGTGAACCTGGCATTGGCCCTGGCTGATCTGGGGCGTCGGGTCATGTTGATGGACGCCGACCTGGGTTTGGCCAACGTCGATGTATTGTTGGGGCTCAGTGCTAAGCGCACCCTGGAAGACGTTATCAGTGGCGAGTGCGAGCTGCGTGATGTGCTGTTGCAGGGGCCAGGTGGGATTCGCATCGTGCCTGCCGCTTCGGGCATTCAGAGTATGGTGCAGTTGTCGCCCATGCAGCATGCTGGATTAATCCAGGCATTCAGTGATATCAGCGACAACCTCGATGTGCTGATTGTCGACACGGCAGCCGGTATCGGTGATGGCGTAGTTAGCTTCGTGCGCGCCGCACAGGAGGTTTTGGTGGTGGTGTGCGATGAACCCACCTCGATTACCGACGCTTACGCCCTGATCAAATTGCTCAATCGTGATCACGGCATGAATCGTTTTCGGGTTTTGGCCAATATGGCTCACAGCCCGCAGGAAGGTCGTAATCTCTTTGCTAAGCTGACTAAAGTGACTGACCGTTTTCTTGACGTTGCCCTGCAGTATGTCGGTGCAGTGCCTTACGATGAGTCAGTGCGCAAGGCCGTGCAGAAGCAGCGCGCGGTTTACGAAGCTTTCCCGCGCTCGAAATGCGCGCTGGCGTTCAAAGCAATCGCTCAGAAAGTCGACGCCTGGCCTTTACCGGCCAACCCGCGCGGTCATTTAGAGTTCTTTGTTGAGCGTCTGGTGCAGCAGCCGATCGCAGACACGGCCATATGACAGCAGCCTCTGGACTTCGTATGTACAGCAAAGCGCAGGCGCAGGATTCCCAGCACCAGTTGATCGAGCGCTATGCGCCTCTGGTCAAACGCATTGCCTATCACCTGCTGGCACGCTTGCCGGCCAGTGTGCAGGTTGACGACTTGATCCAGGCCGGGATGATCGGCCTGCTTGAAGCGTCAAAAAAATACGATTCCAGCAAAGGTGCCAGTTTCGAGACATTCGTAGGTATCCGTATCCGCGGTTCTATGCTCGATGAGGTGCGTAAAGGCGACTGGGCCCCCCGTTCGGTGCACCGCAATAGCCGCATGGTCAGCGACGCCATTCGAAAAGTTGAGGCTAGAACCGGTCGGGACGCTAAAGATCAAGAGGTTGCGGCCGAACTCCAATTGAGTCTGGAGGATTACTACGGCATTCTTGGCGACACTTTAGGCAGCCGCCTGTTTAGCTTCGACGATCTGTTACAGGACGGCGAGCACGGCGAACTGGCTGAAGACGCTGGCAACCACCACCTAGAACCTTCTCGTGATCTGGAAGATGAACGCTTTCAGGCGGCCTTGGCGGATGCCATTGGCAATCTGCCAGAGCGCGAGCGCTTGGTGTTGGCACTGTATTACGATGAAGAATTGAACCTTAAAGAGATCGGCGCGGTGTTGGGGGTTAGCGAGTCACGCGTAAGCCAACTACACAGTCAGTGTGCCGCTCGTTTACGCGCCCGTCTGGGTGAGTGGCGCGCGCACTAAACTGCCCGCTCGCGCGGCTGGTTTCATGAATAAAGGCGCATGCAGGTTGCTGGGTGCGTTTGGGACTGTACGGAGGTCGACTTGGACAAAAACATGAAAATCCTCATCGTTGATGACTTTTCAACGATGCGACGGATCATCAAGAACCTCCTGCGTGACTTGGGGTTCACCAATACCGCAGAAGCCGATGACGGCACGACTGCATTGCCAATGCTGCAAAGCGGTAGTTTCGACTTTCTGGTCACGGACTGGAACATGCCTGGCATGACCGGTATTGATCTGCTGCGCGCTGTGCGTGCGGATGATCGGCTGAAAAGCCTGCCGGTGCTGATGGTTACGGCGGAAGCTAAGCGTGATCAGATTATCGAGGCTGCCCAGGCTGGGGTTAACGGTTATGTGGTCAAACCGTTCACTGCCCAGGTTCTGAAAGAGAAGATTGAGAAAATCTTTGAGCGGGTCAACGGCTGATGTCTGCCACGAGGTTCTATGGAGCATAAAAATCCTGCTCAGGGTGATCTTGAATCGTCCTTGAAGCACAGCGCTCGCCAACTGGTAGATAGCCTAGAAAAAGGCAACTTTGGTGAAGCGGTCCAGCTGATACATGACTTGAATAAGGCGCGTGACCGTGGCTTGTATCATGAGGTCGGCAAGCTGACCCGTGAGCTGCATAACGCCATCGTCAACTTTCAGCTTGACCCTCGTGTGCCGCATGCCACTGAAGTCTCGCAAATCACCGATGCCACCGAACGCCTAAATTATGTGGTGACGATGACCGAGAAAGCGGCCAATCGCACCATGGACTTGGTTGAGTTGAGTGCGCCGCTGGTTAATGACCTCAGTGCCGAAGCGCAAAGCCTGAGTGCTGACTGGGGGCGTTTTATGCGCCGCGAGATGAGCGCAGACGGTTTTCGTGAGTTGGCCAAGCGTGTTGAGCTGTTTCTAGCAAGCAGTGAGCGTGATGGCGCGAAAATTTCCGGGCACCTCAACGATATTTTGCTGGCTCAGGATTATCAGGATCTCACGGGGCAGGTGATCAAACGGGTCACTCAGTTGGTCACTGAGGTTGAAAGTAACCTGCTGAAACTGGTGCTGATGGCCAGTCAGGTTGATCAATTTGCCGGCATTGAGCACAACCACGAGCTGCTCCGCGCCGAACAAGAAAAACAAAAAGAGCCTTCCCACGGTGAAGGTCCGCAGATTCATGCCGATAAGCGTGAAGACGTCGCATCTAATCAAGATGATGTCGACGACCTGCTTTCTAGCTTAGGATTTTAGGAGCACACGTCTTATGAGCTTCGGCGCCGATGAAGAAATCCTCCAGGACTTCCTGGTAGAGGCCGGCGAGATTCTTGAACTATTGTCCGAGCAGCTGGTAGAGCTGGAAAGTCGCCCGGACGACATGAATCTGCTCAACGCTATTTTTCGCGGGTTTCATACCGTCAAAGGTGGTGCTGGTTTTCTCCAGCTTAATGAGCTGGTGGAATGCTGCCATATCGCAGAAAACGTCTTCGACATCCTGCGCAAGGGTGAGCGGCGCGTCGACTCCGCGTTGATGGATGTGGTGCTGGAAGCACTGGATGCCGTTAACAGCATGTTTACCGAGGTGCGCGAGCGTACCGATCTAACCCCGGCGACTCCTGCGCTGCTAGCCGCTTTGGCGCGCCTGGCTGAACCGGCAGGTGCTGAACCTGAACCGGTCGTGCCGGTTGAAGTGTCTGTTGAGCCTGCGCCTGAGCCCGTTGCTGGCGACATTACCGACAGTGAATTCGAGACATTGCTCGGTGCTCTGGATGAGCCGGCAGCAGCCGTTTCCAGTGCCGCCAGCAGCGATGAAATCACGGATGATGAATTCGAGTCCTTGCTTGACCAGTTGCATGGTAAAGGTCAGTTCGTCACGCCCGAGGCTCCAGCCGCACCTGCCGTGCCCGAGTCAACGTCTGGCAATGAAATCACCGATGATGAGTTTGAGTCGCTGCTCGACCAGCTACATGGCAAAGGCCAGTTTGTAGCGCCAGCCGCTTCGGCACCTGTTACACCGGCAGCCAAGGCTGAGCCTGCTGCAGCTGCAGCGAGCGGTGATATCACTGACGATGAGTTCGAAGCCTTGCTCGATCAGCTGCATGGCAAAGGCAAGTTTGTCGAGCCAGAGGCGATCAAAGCCGCTACGCCGGCGCCAGTTGCCAAGCCAGTAGAGCCCAGCAAAAGTTCAGCGCCGGCTGTTGCAAAACCTGCGGTCAAGGCCGAACCCGCCAAGGCGCCTGCGGTAGAAAAGGCCGCGCCGCCCAGCGAAGCGGAAACCACCGTGCGGGTCGACACTGCGCGCCTGGATGAAATCATGAACATGGTCGGTGAGCTGGTGCTGGTGCGTAACCGCCTGGTGCGCTTGGGTTCCAGCAGTGGCGATGAAGCCATGTCCAAGGCGGTGTCCAACCTGGATGTGGTGACGGCCGACCTGCAGACAGCGGTGATGAAAACCCGCATGCAGCCGATCAAGAAAGTTTTCGGGCGTTTCCCGCGTCTGGTTCGTGACCTCGCGCGTCAGCTCAAGAAAGAGATCAATCTGGAGCTGGTCGGCGAAGAAACCGACCTCGATAAGAACCTGGTCGAGGCGCTGGCCGATCCGCTTGTGCACTTGGTGCGCAACGCGGTTGACCATGGCATTGAAACCCCTGATGAGCGTGAAGCATCAGGTAAAGCGCGAGGCGGCAAAGTGGTGCTGTCCGCCGAGCAGGAAGGCGATCACATCCTCTTGTCGATCTCCGATGACGGCAAGGGCATGGACGCGGATGTATTGCGCGCGAAGGCCGTTGAAAAAGGTCTGCTGGATAAGGATGCGGCCGAGCGCCTCAATGAGTTCGAGTGCTACAACCTGATTTTCGCCCCCGGCTTCTCGACCAAGACGGAGATATCCGATGTCTCCGGTCGAGGTGTGGGCATGGACGTGGTGAAAACCAAAATTAACCAGCTCAACGGCACCGTCAACGTATTTTCGGTGAAGGGGCAGGGGTCGAAGATTGTCATCAAGGTGCCGCTGACCCTGGCGATCATGCCGACGCTGATGGTGATGCTGGGTAATCAGGCGTTTGCCTTCCCGCTGGTTAACGTTAACGAAATCTTCCACCTTGACCTGTCACGCACCAATATTGTGGATGGTCAAGAAGTGGTGGTTGTGCGTGATAAAGCCTTGCCGCTGTTCTATCTCAAGCGTTGGTTAGTCGGCAATGCCGCCCACGTAGAGCAAGGCGAAGGACATGTGGTGATTCTGACCGTCGGCAGCCAGCGTATTGGCTTTGTGGTCGATCAGTTGGTGGGCCAGGAAGAAGTGGTGATCAAACCGCTGGGCAAGATGCTGCAGGGCACCCCAGGCATGTCAGGCGCGACGATTACCGGTGATGGCCGTATTGCTCTGATTCTTGACGTGCCGAGCATGCTCAAACATTACGCGCGACGTGTCTGATTGTTCGCGGCGCGGGTATTTGTCGCGCCGCTTAGGAGTTGTATATGGCTGTTAAGGTGTTGGTGGTAGATGACTCCGGTTTTTTTCGTCGGCGCGTGTCGGAAATTCTCTCAGCTGATCCGAATATCCAGGTAATCGGCACCGCCACTAACGGTCGTGAAGCCATCGAGCAGGCGCAGGCGCTCAAGCCTGATGTGATTACCATGGATTACGAGATGCCGATGATGGATGGCATCACGGCCGTGCGTAATATCATGCAGCGCTGCCCCACGCCGGTATTGATGTTCTCCTCGCTGACCCATGAGGGCGCCCGTGTAACCCTGGATGCCCTTGAAGCGGGTGCCGTGGACTTTCTGCCGAAGAACTTTGAAGACATTTCGCGTAACCCCGAGCGGGTTAAGCAACTGCTCTGCGAGAAAATCCATACCATCGCTCGCAGCAACCGCCGCAGCCTGAGTCCGCAGCCTGCGGCAACACCGGCTACCCCCGCCAGACCAGCGGTTCGCCCCGCCCCAACGACCAGCACACTGGGTCGGCCTGCGGTTGCACCTGCCCCTGTTCCTGCGGCCGTTTCGAGTGCTACACCCAAGCGTAAGCCGTATAAATTAGTCGCTATCGGCACCTCAACGGGTGGGCCGGTGGCGCTGCAGCGTGTGTTGACACAGTTGCCGGCTAACTTCCCCGCGCCGCTGGTGCTGATCCAGCATATGCCTGCAGCCTTCACTAAGGCGTTTGCCGAGCGCCTCGACAAACTGTGCCGTATCAGCGTCAAAGAGGCTGAGGATGGCGATGTGCTACGGCCTGGGCTGGCGCTGCTGGCCCCTGGCGGCAAGCAGATGATGGTCGACGCCCGCGGCATGGTGAAGATCCTGCCGGGTGACGAGCGCCTTAACTACAAGCCCTGTGTCGATATCACCTTCGGCTCTGTGGCTAAGTCTTATGCGGACAAAGTGCTCGCAGTCGTGCTGACGGGCATGGGCGCTGATGGCCGTGAAGGTGCGCGTCTGCTCAAACAGACGGGGAGCCAGGTGTGGGCACAGGATGAAGCCAGTTGTGTGATTTACGGCATGCCCATGGCCATCGTTAAAGCCAACCTGGCCGATGCTGTGTACCCATTGGATGATATTGGCAGGCATCTGGTGGAGGCCTGTATTTAATGGATGTACTGAGCCTTATTGGGGTCATCCTGGCATTTGTCGCGATCCTCGGCGGCAACTACCTCGAAGGCGGTCATGTTGGCGCTTTGCTCAATGGGCCGGCGGCGTTGATCGTGATCGGCGGCACCCTAGGCGCAGCATTCCTCCAGGCTCCCGTACACGTATTTAAACGTGCGTTGGCAATCATCAGCTGGATCTTTTTTCCGCCGCGGATCGATCTGGTCGGAGGCATCAATCGGGTCGTTGGCTGGAGCATGACCGCGCGTAAGGAAGGCTTGCTGGGCCTTGAGGCGGTGGCTGATGCTGAGAAGGACCCCTACGCCCGCAAAGGTTTGCAGCTGTTGGTTGATGGGGCAGAGCCGGAAGCCATTCGCAGTATTCTCGAAGTCGATCTGTACACCCAGGAAGGTCGGGATATTCAGGCTGCCAAGGTGTTCGAAAGCATGGGTGGGTACGCACCGACGATTGGCATTATCGGTGCCGTTATGGGCCTGATTCATGTCATGGGTAATCTGGCTGACCCGAGCATGCTCGGTAGCGGCATTGCGGTGGCCTTTGTGGCGACTATTTATGGCGTGGGGTTTGCCAACCTGTTGCTGCTGCCCATTGGCAACAAGCTTAAGGCCATCGCTCAACGTCAATCGCGTTATCGCGAGATGTTGCTTGAAGGCATCCTGTCGATTGCCGAGGGTGAAAACCCACGCTCCATCGAATTGAAGCTGCAAGGCTTTATGGATTGATGGAGACACAGCATGGCCCGTCGGCGTCATCAAGAAGAACATGAAAATCACGAACGTTGGCTGGTCTCCTATGCCGACTTCATCACCTTGCTGTTCGCGTTTTTCGTGGTGATGTACTCGATTTCCTCGATAAACGAAGGCAAGTACAAAATTCTTTCAGACAGCCTGACTGGGGTTTTCAATCAGCCTGATCGCGCGATCAAGCCGATCCCTGTCGGCGATGAGCGGCCGCGTACCACTGAGCCAGATCGTTCGCTGGTGGATGAAGAAAGCACGCTGTCAGCTGCCGACTCGCTAGAAAGCATCGCCCAAAGCATAAGTGAAGCATTTGGTGGCTTGATTCAGTCCGGTCAGCTCAAGGTCAGTGGCAATGAGCTATGGATCGAGATTGAGCTCAGTTCCAGCCTGCTGTTCACCAGTGGCGATGCCGTTCCCAATAATGCAGCGTTCGATATTATCGAGAAGGTAGCCAAAATTCTGGCGCCTTACGAGAATCCGGTTCATGTAGAAGGCTTTACCGATAACCTGCCCATTCAGACTGCGCAGTTCCCCACCAACTGGGAGCTGTCTACCGCAAGGGCCGCCAGTATCGTGCGGATGCTGGCGATGGATGGGGTTAACCCGAGTCGTTTGGCGGCTGTAGGTTACGGTGAATTCCAGCCCGTGGCCGATAACACGACCGCAGAGGGGCGTGGTCGCAATCGCCGGGTGGTGTTGGTGATATCGCGCAATCTCGATGTACGCCGCAGCGTGAGTGGTGTGGGCAGCGCGAATGCTAAGCCTGATGCGGCCCTGAAACGGGCTGGCACGCAACCTGCAGCAACACTGGTAGCGCCGGCCCCGCAAGCGGGTGCCGTCAACCCCCCGTCGCCGGCCCCATAAGGGTGGCCCCGTTCTCGGTCAGGCATTTACTGCACCGAGAGGATGATAACGATGAGAGTCTGGGCAGTAGCCAATCAAAAAGGTGGAGTTGGTAAGACCACCACATCAATCGCCTTGGCGGGCCTGCTGGCCGATGCCGGCAAGCGTGTGGTGGTGGTCGATCTCGATCCTCATGGTTCGATGACCAGCTATTTCGGGCACGATCCTGACAGCCTTGAGCACAGCAGTTTTGATCTGTTTCAGCACAAGGGCAGTGTGCCGCGCGGCTTGCCGCAGCAATTACTGTTGCCGACCAGCCATGAGCGAATTTCTTTGCTGCCTTCCAGCACCGCACTTGCCACGTTGGAGCGCCAGTCGCCCGGGCAGAGCGGGTTAGGGTTGGTGATTGCCAAGAGCCTTGCGCAGCTTTGGGAGGATTTTGATCATGCCGTGATCGACAGTCCGCCCTTGCTCGGCGTGTTAATGGTCAATGCCCTGGCGGCCAGCCAACAGTTAGTGATTCCAGTGCAGACTGAGTTTCTCGCGGTCAAAGGCCTTGAGCGCATGGTCAATACACTGGCCATGATCAACCGCTCGCGGCAGCAAGCGCTGCCTTACACCATCGTGCCGACGCTGTTCGATCGCCGCACTCAGGCCTCCATGAGCACGCTGCGGGTATTGCGCAACAATTACCTTGAGCACCTATGGCCGGCTTATATTCCGGTTGATACGCGCTTGCGCGACGCCAGTCGGGCAGGCCTGACACCGTCGCAATTCGACAAAAATAGCCGTGGCGTGATTGCCTACCGGGCGCTTCTCAAGCACTTGTTGGCGCAGCAGATTGCTGCGCAGGTCGCCTGAGATGAGCGGCTATGCTGAAGATATAGGCTCAAGTCTGCCGCTAGGGCGGCCGATAGTCTGTACAGATTGTTATTACGGGTTGTGTTCATGAGTCTTCCCCTTGCTACCGCTACACGTCCGCAACTGGCCTTGCAGTCCTATTTGGATAGCTTGTTGCAGGACGCTGCGGTCGAGTTAGCCGATAGCATCACGCTGGACGAGTTCGAGGCGGCGGTGCTTGAAGAGCAGGTCCGCGATGCCCGAACCGTGCCGCATGTGCAAGCCGTGGCCGCCAAACCGTTGGCTGAACTGGCTGCGCGACCGCTCGTGCTACCCACAATCGAAATACCTGCGCCGCCAGTTGAAGCCCGCGTTGAAGTGGCGGCCCAAGTGACTGCAGCCCCTGCAGTGATTGAGGTTGAGCACGCACCGCTACCGCCGTTGATGGTGCCTGAGCCGGCGTTACCTGGCCGTCCAGAATGGGCTCAGGAGCCTTTCGAATGCCTATTGTTCGACGTTGCCGGCCTGACCTTGGCCGTGCCGCTGGTGTGTCTGGGTTCGATTTACCCTCTAGAAGGCCAGGAGCTGACGCCATTATTTGGCCAACCCGACTGGTTTCTCGGCATACTGCCGAGCCAGGCAGGCAACCTGAAAGTGCTGGATACTGCGCGCTGGGTAATGCCTGACCGTTACCGCGATGATTTTCGCGAAGGTTTACAGTATGTGATCTCCGTTCAGGGCTATGAGTGGGGGCTGGCCGTGCATCAGGTCAGCCGCTCGATTAGGCTCGACCCGAATGAGGTCAAGTGGCGCAGCCAGCGGACTCAGCGCCCATGGCTGGCCGGTACGGTGATTGAACACATGTGTGCCCTGTTGGACATTGCATCGCTGGCTGAGTTGATCGCCAGTGGTGCGGCCAAACGTATGGCGGCCAGGCAGGGTCACTGAATAACAGCCGGGCTGTGCGATGCACCGCCTTGCAACTACAGTAAAGACAGCGGGCTAGATACCCGCGATCGCCGCCGTGAGCGGTTCATGACGAGGTTAGGGACATGAAGAAAAGTTCGGCACAAGGTTCTGAAGATCCAATTCTGCAGTGGGTGACGTTCCGCCTGGATAACGAAACCTATGGCATCAATGTGATGCAAGTGCAGGAAGTCCTGCGCTATACCGAAATTGCCCCTGTGCCGGGTGCTCCGAGCTATGTGCTGGGCATCATCAATCTGCGCGGTAATGTGGTCACCGTCATCGACACGCGTCAGCGTTTTGGCTTGGACTCCACAGAGGTGACCGATAACACCCGTATCGTGATTATCGAGGCTGACAAGCAGGTCGTCGGTATATTGGTCGACAGCGTGGCTGAGGTGGTTTACCTGCGCCAATCTGAAGTGGAAACTGCGCCAAACGTTGGTAATGATGAATCCGCCAAATTTATCCAGGGCGTATGCAACAAGAACGGCGAGCTGCTGATTCTGGTTGAGCTGGACAAGATGATGAGCGAAGAAGAGTGGTCCGAGCTGGAGAGTATCTAGCTCATGCTTGTCGCGCTGCTTATCGTCCTAGCCCTGGTTTGCCTGGGGCTAGTTGGTGCATGCATTTGGCTTGCACGGCAGCTGCGCGACGCCGTCAAGCTGCAAGGGGAGCGTGACGCTGCGCGTGACCGGCGGTTCAAAGAGCTCAGTCGGCGTCTCGATGCCTACCTCGCGGGCAGTGTGCAGATGGGCGAGGAGTTACAAGAGCTGCGTCGCGTCGTCGCGCCGCTGCCGGACAAACTCAGTCAGATCGAGCAGCGTGACCCCAGTAGCCTGTCGTTTACCCAGGCGGCGCGGCTAGCTGGCATGGGCGCCAGCGTGGATGACCTTACTCAGTCCTGCGGCCTGAGTAAGGCTGAGGCTGAGTTGGTCAGCAAAATGCAGCAGGCCAAACGGCAGCGTTCCTGATTACCCCTTCCTTTTTTGATCAGCTGTTACTTAGTGTGCTGGGCCTTCCAATAGGCGCAGCGGCGGCGTGATATCCGTGTCGCGCCTACTACCAGCCGGTGCTTTACCCTTTAAGTACCAGGCAAAGGCGATGATTTCCGCGATGCAGCGATACAGCTGCTCCGGGATTACATCACCGAGCTCCAGGCGCGCGAGCAGGCGTACCAGTTCAGCATTTTCGTAGATCGGGACTTCATATTCTCGGGCAATCGCCAGGATTGCTTCGGCCAGTTCGTCATCGCCTTTGGCGCTGAGCACGGGGGCATTTTGGCCGTCGTAGGTGAGGGCGATGGCTTGGCGTGGCGCGGTCTTCTTCATGCGGTTTCATCCACCCAGCGTTGTTCCAAGGTTGTGCGTGGACCACGCGGCGGTGTGCCCTGGTTGCACGCCAGTTCACCTACCTGAACGCCTGCGGCATTAAGGCGTTGGCGCAGGTTGTCCAGTTCCGCGTCAATCAGGCTGACGGTGCTGCTGCGCTCGGCCCACAGCTGGCTGGTCAGGCGGCCGTGGGCCAGTTGCGCCTGGATCTGCAGGGGCCCCAGTGGGTCAATATCGAATGCCAGCTCAACTTTCCACAGGGTTTCTTTTTTCTCGGGTTTATCTTGTGGGTTGCTTTCGTCGCGTTGGATTTTTACCTGCAGCGGTACCAGTTCCTGCTGGTTACGCATCGGCAGTTCCAGCTGCCAAGTGGTGAGAAGGTTGCCTTCCGGTCCGACCTGACTCTGCGCCAGGCTGGAGAGCTGGTGAGTTTGCAGGCGCGAGATGGCCGCTGCAGCGAGCTTTAGCAGTGCCTCCAGGTCAGCCTCACCTTCCATGGATTGCAGCAGGCGCGAGGGCAGGGGGAAGTTCAGTGCTTGCTGGCGAGTGCTGGCCTTGCCCAGGCTGCCAAGCAGGTCACGGGCCAGAGCCGGCATAGCCTGGGCCATTGCTGAGCTGGCATTGACGGCGGCCAAGGGGGTACCGGTTGATAGGTTGGGCAATAGTTGGGTAATCAAGCGCAGCAGGTTGGCCTTGAGGTCGGTCGGCAGTGCTTGGCCCTGGCCGCCCAATAGTTTGCTCTCGAGCAAAATACCGCTGTTCTCCAGGGCGGCGGCCAGCCCTTTAGGGGTGCTCAGCTGAGCGGCGTCGGGCAGGGTGCCGAAGAGCTTGTCGATGCTGGTGCGCAGGCCTTCGCTCATCTCGGCGTTGCCGCGCAGGCCTTGTAGGGCGCTGAACAGCCCTTCTAATGAACCTTGGCGGTTGCTTTGTGAGGCCAATTGCTGGCTCAGCGCGAGTTGATCCAGGCGGCCGCTCAAGGGGAGAAAGCTTAACGACTGGTTACCCTGCACTTGTGCGCTGAGCAGGCTGCCCACGGGCAGCGCCAGCGGAGTCTCCAGTGATAGCTTGCTGCCGGCCAGCTGCGTGTTGAGCAGGTTGACCACGACTTTGTAGACCACCTCTTGCGTGCGGCCCTGCAGCAGTTGCTCGCGGGCGACCACCTTGCCTTGCAGCAGAGTGCCGACGGGTAGTTGTTCGAGGTCCAGGCTGGTGAGCGGTTTATTGCCCCCGGCCAGTACGGCTAAGGCCAGGCGGGTTTCCGACAAGGCGGTCACCGCCAGTGAGGTGCCCTGGGCGATAGGCCTTGAACTGCTGGCTTCGAGGGTGGTTTGCCGGCCATTCTCCAGCGTCAGCTTGAGCAGCAACTGAAAGCTCTGTGCCACTTCTTTCAAGGCGATAACTTCGGCCTTGGCAGTTTCTCCGCTGAGCAGTAAGCCTTGCAGGGGTTGCAGCAGCTTCACCGCTTGGTCAGCCGCTACGGCATTGGGGCGGCTACTGGGGGGCGTCGGCGGCATGGGCCGTGGACTGCTGATTTCGCTCATTGGTGGGTTACAACCTGTCGAAAATGCCCGCTGCGGGAGGCGGGGTATGGCATGTATAATCGCGCCCCGTCAGGGCCGGCTGCGTGTTTCACTTGCGTCAGTATAGCGGCCAAGACGCTGCCGACTTGAGCCGCTTTTGCCATCCACTTTAGGTACAGATGCCTTGACCAGTCCCCTTCTCGAAGCCGTGGCGCTCGCCTGTGAGCGAGACTGGCGCATGCTGTTCGAGCAGCTGGAGGTGCGTCTGGTTCCCGGTGAGATGTTGCAGGTTGCCGGGCCTAACGGCAGCGGCAAGACCAGCCTGCTGCGCTTGTTGGCGGGTCTGATGCAACCAACTGCCGGCGAGATCCGCCTGAATGGTCGTCCGTTGACGGCGCAGCGTGCCGAGTTGGCGCGCAACCTGTTGTGGATTGGCCATGCTGCCGGTATCAAGGGCTTGCTAACGGCCGAAGAGAACCTCGGTTGGCTGTGTGCGCTGCATCAGCCGGCGGAACGCGACGCTATCTGGCAGGCACTAGATGCGGTGGGATTGCGCGGTTTTGAAGATGTGCCCTGTCATACCCTGTCCGCCGGCCAGCAGCGACGTGTGGCATTGGCGCGGTTGTATCTGCCTGGGCCGAAGCTGTGGGTGCTGGATGAGCCCTTCACCGCGCTGGATAAAGCCGCAGTGGCACAGTTGGAAGACCATCTGGCCGCGCATTGTCAGCAAGGCGGCTTGGTGGTGCTGACCACGCATCACGAGTTACGCGTTAAACCGGCCGGTTATCGCGAGCTTGATTTGGGGCTGCGCACATCATGAGCAATGTTTTTACTCTGCTGCTGGCCCGCGAAGCGCGCTTGCTGTTTCGTCGTCCCGCCGAGCTGGCCAACCCGCTGGTGTTCTTCGCCATTGTGATTGCCCTGTTTCCTCTGGCAGTGGGGCCGCAGACGCAGTTGTTACAAAGCCTTTCGCCCGGGCTGGTGTGGGTGGCGGCCCTATTGGCCGTGCTGCTCTCGCTGGACGGGCTGTTTCGCAGTGATTTCGAGGACGGTTCGCTAGAGCAGTGGGTCCTTTCGCCGCACCCCCTGGCTCTTCTGGTTTTGGCCAAGGTACTGGCACACTGGTTGTTTTCTGGGTTGGCGTTGGTGCTGTTGGCACCGTTGTTGGCCTTGATGCTGGGGTTACCTGAGCGCTGTTTACCGGTATTGCTGATTTCCCTGTTGCTGGGCACCCCGGTGTTGAGCTTGCTGGGCGCCGTCGGTGCAGCGCTGACTGTGGGCCTTAAACGTGGCGGCCTACTGCTCGCTTTGTTGATTTTGCCGTTGTACATCCCGGTGCTGATTCTCGGCAGCGGTGCGTTACAAGCCAGCCTGCAAGGATTGCCGGCGGTCGGCCACTTATTGTGGTTGGCCAGCCTCACCGCATTGGCGGTGACCTTGACACCTTTTGCCATCGCCGCTGGTCTAACGATCAGTGTCGCTGAGTAGACAACTAAGCCTGAATGGCCGGCCGCCGCAGGTGCCTACCTGCACCGCGATCAGCCCTAGCACTGATGAGTAACCTGATGAACTGGACGTGGTTTCACAAGCTCGGCTCACCCAAATGGTTTTATGAAATCAGCAGCCGCTGGCTTCCCTGGCTGGCCGTTGCCGCCGTCTTACTGCTGCTGGTTGGGTTGGTATGGGGCCTGGCCTTTGCGCCGCCGGATTACCAGCAAGGCAACAGTTTTCGCATCATTTATATCCATGTCCCCGCGGCCTTTCTGGCTCAGTCCATCTACGTGATGCTGGCAGTCGCCGGCACCGTTGGCCTGGTGTGGAAAATGAAGTTGGCCGATGTCGCGCTGCAGCAGGCGGCGCCCATTGGTGCCTGGATCACCTTTATTGCCCTGGTGACTGGCGCGGTATGGGGCAAGCCCACTTGGGGCACCTACTGGGTCTGGGACGCACGCCTGACCTCGATGCTGATTCTGCTGTTTCTGTATTTCGGTGTGATCGCCCTGGGCAACGCCATCACCAACCGTGACAGCGCCGCCAAGGCCTGTGCGGTGCTGTCGATTGTCGGCGTGGTGAATATCCCGATCATCAAATACTCGGTGGAGTGGTGGAATACCCTGCATCAGCCCGCCACCTTCAGCGTGGTGGAAAAACCAAGCATGCCGTTTGAAATGTGGATGCCGCTGCTGATCATGGTGCTGGGCTTCTACTGCTTCTTTGGCGCGGTGCTGCTGATGCGTATGCGTTTGGAGGTGCTCAAGCGCGAGGCGCGCAGCAGTTGGGCCAAGGCCGAAGTGAAGGCGCAGGTGGAGAACGGCCTATGAGTTTTTCCAGCTTTAGCGAGTTTCTCGCCATGGGGACCCATGGGCCATATGTCTGGTCCTGTTATGCCATCAGCCTGGTTGTGCTGGGGTTGAATGTGGCGCTGCCAATCCTGGCACGTCGACGTTATCTGCAAGACGAGGCGCGTCGTTTGCGCCGGGAGGAGTCGAAGTGAACCCGCTGCGCAAGAAACGCCTGTTTATCGTTCTGGCGATCATCGCTGGTGTAGGCATCGCCGTGGCTCTGGCCCTGAGCGCATTGCAGCAGAACATCAACCTGTTCTACACACCTACGCAAATTGCCAATGGTGACGCCCCGCAGGACACCCGGATTCGTGCCGGTGGCCTGGTCGAAGAGGGCTCCGTGACGCGCTCCAGCGATTCGCTGGAAACTGATTTTGTGGTGACCGACGGCGCCAAGCGCGTGACTATCCGCTACAGCGGCATCCTGCCGGACCTGTTCCGTGAGGGGCAGGGCATTGTCGCCATGGGCAAGCTCGACGCCAGCAATATGTTGATTGCCGATGAAGTGCTGGCCAAGCACGATGAAAACTACATGCCGCCGGAAGTCATGCAGGCGTTGGAGCAAAGCGGCATGAAGCAAAAACATGACGCGGCCCAAGCGGCCAAGCAGGCGTCCCGACTGGAGGCTGCGCAATGATCCCCGAACTCGGCCATTTGGCAATGATTCTGGCGCTGTGCATGGCGCTGGTGCAGGCGACATTACCAATGATTGGCGCCTGGCGGGGTGACCGTCAGTGGATGAGTCTGGCGGCACCGGCCGCCTGGGGCCAGTTTGCCTTCCTGCTGTTTTCCTTTATCTGCCTGACCTACGCCTTTATGGTCGACGACTATACCGTCGCCTACGTGGCCAATAACTCCAACAGCGCACTGCCCTGGTATTACAAATTCAGCGCCGTGTGGGGTGCCCACGAAGGCTCGCTGTTGCTCTGGGGCTTGATTCTCGCCGGCTGGACCTTTGCTGTGTCGATCTTCTCGCGCCAGCTGCCGGAAGAAATGCTCGCGCGTGTGCTCGGGGTCATGGGCATCATCAGCATTGGCTTTCTGCTGTTTTTGATCGTCACCTCCAATCCCTTCGCGCGTCTGCTGTTTGATACGCCGGCTAATGGCCGTGATCTCAATCCGCTGTTGCAGGATTTTGGACTGATCGTGCACCCCCCGATGCTCTACATGGGCTATGTCGGCTTCTCCGTCGCCTTCGCTTTCGCCATCGCCGCCTTGCTCGGCGGCAAACTGGATGCGGCCTGGGCGCGCTGGTCGCGGCCGTGGACCATCGTCGCCTGGGCCTTCCTCGGCATCGGTATCGCTCTGGGCTCCTGGTGGGCCTACTACGAGCTTGGCTGGGGTGGCTGGTGGTTCTGGGACCCGGTGGAAAACGCCTCCTTTATGCCCTGGTTGGTTGGTACCGCGCTGATTCACTCCCTGGCCGTGACGGAAAAGCGCGGCGTGTTCAAGAGCTGGACCGTACTGCTGGCGATTGCCGCCTTCTCCCTGAGTCTGCTGGGGACCTTCCTGGTGCGTTCCGGGGTGCTGACCTCGGTGCATGCGTTCGCCAGCGATCCTGAGCGCGGCGTGTTTATCCTGGGGTTCCTGTTGATCGTGGTGGGCAGCTCGCTGGCGCTGTTTGCAATCCGTGCGCCGGTGGTCAAGAGCCAGGTCGGCTTCGCCCTGTGGTCGCGGGAAACCCTGCTGCTGGTGAATAACCTGATTCTGGTGGTGGCCGCGGCGATGATTCTGCTCGGCACCCTGTACCCGTTGGTACTCGACGCCATGACCGGCGCCAAGTTGTCGGTTGGCCCGCCGTACTTCAACGCGCTGTTTGTGCCGTTGATGGGCCTGTTGATGGCGATGATTGCGGTCGGTGTGCTGGTGCGCTGGAAAGACACGCCGCTTAAATGGTTGCTGAGCATGCTCGCGCCGGTACTGATCGGCAGCGTGGTGCTGGCGGTTATCGCCACCTTCCTGGTAGGGGACTTTAACTGGGCGGTGCTCGGGGTCTGCCTGCTGGCTGCCTGGGTGGTGTTGGCCGGTGTGCGCGACATTCTTGAGAAGACCCGGCACAAGGGCCTGCTCAAAGGTTTACCGAGCCTGACCCGCAGTTATTGGGGCATGCAGACGGCGCACCTGGGTATGGCGATCTGTGCGTTGGGCGTGGTGCTGACCAGTGTCGGCAGTTTCGAGCGCGATATGCGCATGGCGCCGGGTGAGTCGGTGGAGGTTGGCGGTTATCAGTTCACCTTCGAAGGTGCCGAGCACTTTGAAGGGCCGAACTTCACCTCGGACAAAGGCACTGTGCGCATCCTTGAAGACGGCAAGCAGATTGCCGTGCTGCACCCGGAGAAGCGCCTGTACACCGTGCAGCAATCGGTCATGACCGAAGCCGGGATCGACGCCGGGATTACCCGCGATCTGTTCGTCGCCCTGGGTGAACCGTTGGAGAACGGCGCCTGGGCGGTGCGAGTGCACATCAAGCCGTTCGTGCGCTGGATCTGGTTTGGCGCGCTGCTGATGGGCTTTGGTGGCTTCCTTTCAGCATCCGATAAACGCTATCGGATGAAGGTGCGCACCCGCGTGCGTGAAGCCTTAGGCATGGCAGGGGCGCAGGCATGAAGCGTTTGTTGCTGCTGTTGCCCCTGGCGCTTTTTCTCGGTGTGGCGGTGTTTCTCTACCGTGGCCTGTTCCTCGACCCGTCGGAGCTGCCATCGGCGCTGATTGGCAAGCCACTGCCGGCGTTCTCTCTGCCGGCGGTGCAGGACGGTAAGTTGCTCAGCGAGGCTGATTTCAAGGGCAAGCCTGCGCTGGTCAATGTCTGGGCTACTTGGTGTGTGGCTTGCCGGGTCGAACACCCGGTGCTGAACAAGTTGGCCAAGCTGGGCGTGAACATTTATGGGGTCAACTACAAGGACGACAATGCCGCCGCGCAAAAGTGGTTGGTGGAGTTCCATGACCCCTATCAGCTGAATATCAACGATGCCCGCGGCACCTTGGGGCTGGACCTAGGCGTGTATGGCGCGCCTGAGACGTTCCTGATCGACAAGGCCGGCATCATCCGCCACAAATTTGTCGGCGTGATCGATGAGCGCGTTTGGCGTGAGCAGCTGGCGCCGCTTTATCAAGAATTGGTCGATGAGGCCCAGCCATGAGGCGTTTACTCACCGCCGCCGTGCTGGGTCTGGCCCTGCTAGGCACTGCCCAGGCGGCTATTGATACCTATGAATTTGCGAACGAGGGCGAACGCCAGCGTTATCGCAATCTGGTGCAAGAGTTGCGTTGCCCTAAGTGCCAGAACCAGAACATCGCCGACTCCGATGCACCGATTGCCATGGACTTGCGTGCGCAGATCTTCCGCATGTTGGAGGAGGGTCAGAGCAACCAGCAGATCATCGATTATCTGGTCAGCCGCTATGGCGATTTCGTGCTCTACAAACCGCCGGTAACCGCGCGCACCCTGTTGCTGTGGTACGGCCCGGCCGGTCTGCTGATCGGTGGTTTCGCTTTGCTTGGGGTCATCCTGTTGCGTCGTCGTAGTAAGTCGGGTGGTGTCGCCAACGGCCTGTCTGCGGACGAGCAGCAGCGTCTGGCGACGTTGCTCAGCCAGCAGCCCGCCAATCAACCGCCTGTGGATAAAAAGACTGATGATTGAATTTTGGTTATGCGCCGGCCTGCTGTTGCTGACAGCCCTGGCATTTGTACTGATTCCCGTGCTGCGTGGGCGCAAGCTCCAGGCTGAAGAAGACCGCACCGCCCTCAACGTCACCCTGTACCAAGAGCGCTTGCAGGACTTGCAGGCCCAGAATGCCGCTGGGGCGTTGAATGCTGAGCAGCTTGCCGCTGGCCGTGATGAGGCGGCCCGTGAGTTGCTGGCTGATACCGAAGGTGCGCAGGCGCTGCCGCCGCAGCGCACACTGGGCATTAAAGTCCCACTGGTGTTTGCCTTGCTGATGCCCGTGCTGGGGTATGGCCTGTATCAGCATTGGGGGGCTATCGATGATGTCGAGCGTGCCCGTACCTTTGCCGATCAGCCGAAGACCATCGAGGAAATGACTGCACGCTTGGAAGCTGCAGTAAAAAGTGATCCCAAGTCAGCTGAAAGCTGGTACTTCCTGGGTCGCACCTACATGGCTCAGGAGCGTGCGGCTGATGCTGCCCACGCTTTTGAACGTGCCATTGAAGTAGCCGGTCGGGCGCCTGAGCTGCTCGGGCAATGGGCGCAGGCGCTGTATTTTGCCGGTGGCAAACAATGGACGCCGCAGTTGCAGGCACTGACCGACGAGGCGCTTAAAGCTGATCCTGCGGAAGTCACCAGCCTGGGCCTGTTGGGTATTGCCGCCTATGAGAGCGGGCAGTTCAAGCAGGCGATTGGCCACTGGCAGCAGCTGGTCGCGGTGTTGCCCGCCGAAGATCCTTCGCGCATGGCGATTCAGGGGGGGATTGACCGCGCCCGCGAGCAGCTCGGTGAGCCCGTTGAAGAGGCAGCAGTTGCTGCCAGCCCTGGCCTAACTGTACAGGTGGCGCTCGCCGACGATTTGCAGGCCAAGGTGCAACCTGGCGATGCGGTGTTTATCTTCGCCCGCGCGGTTTCCGGGCCGCCGATGCCGCTGGCGGTCAAGCGTTTGACCGTAGCTGACCTGCCCGCTGAAGTGCGCTTGTCGGACAGCGACGCGATGATGCCGCAGTTGAAGATCTCTGGCTTCGAGCAGGTGCAACTGGTGGCGCGTATTTCTCGCAGTGGCAATGCCACGGCCGGTGAGTGGGTCGGCAGCAGCCTGCCGCTGGCCAGCAAAACCACTGAGCCACAACAACTGCTAATCGATAGCGCGGACAGTAAAACGCCATGAGTCCGCTATGGCGTGGCGTTGTACTTGTCAGCGTGCTGGGCCTCGGCGCCTGCGCGCAGGCGCCGCTCAGCACACCGCCGGTGACAAACCCGAGTGGCAGCAGCAACCACCCACGCTTTGCCCCGCCACCCGGGGTGGCGAGTCAGTGGGATGCGCGGCTGGGGGTGTATGTGGTCGGCGGGGCTTCTCACCTGTACTACCGTGAGCGCACCTATTACCGCTGGAGTGCTGGCTGGAGTTGGGCCAGTAATCCCCAAGGCCCCTGGTTACCGACTGACAGCAGTGGTGTGCCGCCAGGGTTGTCTCGCCACTACGCGCAGTAAGAGCCTATCTACGATCTGCTGCGCGTCGGCCCTGCTGCGTTAAATCAGGCTCGGACGCGGCGTCTCGGAATGCTCATTTACAGCTCGTAAACTCCGCTTGATTCGCTGCGCTCGCCCTACGGCCAGCCGTAAGCTGTTACTTCGCTGCGCTCGTTTCTCGCCTGTTTTGACCAGCCGGAGGCTGTTACAAACGTAGCGCTTGCAGGGCTCTAGCTCGCGAGATCGTAAACAGGCTCTAAGCGCCGCTAGTGGGCGGGGCAGGGCGTCGCTGGGCGGCGCTCGATCTGCGGCTCGAACTCTTCGATCAAACGGCAGATGGCCTGGCTGTCAGGGGCGCAGTCGTCCTTGTCGGCCCAGTCGTTGAAGGCGTTCTGCATCACCAGCGCCAGGCGTTGGCATTCCTCGATATGCATCTGCAAGGCAGTTAACCGTTCGCGGAGTAAGTCGCGCACCTCGGCACACGGTGCGTGGCCGTTATCGGCGCTGCTGATGATTTGTTGTGTGTCTTTCAGGCTAAAACCCAGGCGGCGGGCGCGGGCGATAAAACGCAGGCGTTGCAGATCCGCATTGGAATACTGCTGGTAGCGGTTATCCGGGTTGCGTGTGGGCCTGAGCAGGCCAAGGTCGGTGTAGTGGCGTACAGTCTCGCTGCTGACTGCCGCGGCTTTGGCCAGTTGGGCGACGCGCATGAGCCTTGTTCTCCAGTAGTGCTAGGCCGCATCAGGTTAAAACCTGGGGGCGGCCCTTGGGTCAAGCTACTCGGCAATCTGCAGCTTGCGCGACTCGTGATAGAAGAAGCGAATTTTCTCGTACTCAAATGGCGAGTTGAGCTGGCCGTAGCGGAAGTTCACCGTTGAGCGTTGGTCTACAACCTCCAGTAGCGTGATTTCCGGATGGTTAGTGCTGACTTCGGCAACATTCAGCCAGTTAACTTGGCTTTTCGCTGCAAAGTCAGCAACCAAACCGCCGGTATCGCGCAGGTTGGACGGGCCCAGTAGCGGCAGAATCAGGTAAGGCCCCGCTGGGGTGCCGTAATAGCCGAGGGTCTGGCCAAAGTCTTCTTTCTGCTTGGGCAGGCCCATCAGCGTGGCCGGGTCCCACAGGCCGGCGACACCAATGGTGGTGTTGAACAGCAGGCGTGCGGTGGTTTGCAGGGTGCGTTTGCCTTTGAACTGCAGCGCACTGTTGAGCAGGTTGGGTACATCACCCAGGTTACTGAAGAAGTTGCTGACGCCGGTTTGCACCAGCGTGGGCGTGATGTAGCGGTAACCATCGACAATCGGCAGAAATACCCATTCATCGAAGCGGTAGTTGAAGTGGTAAACGCGGCGGTTCCACGACTCTAATGGGTCATAGACATTCAATGCGCTGAGGGTTGAGTGCGGATTCCACGCTGACTCGGACACCCATTCCACGCACATCCGGACAGTGATTCCACGCTGATCCGGACACTCATTCCACGAGCATCCGGACACCGATTCCACGGCCATCCGGACACTTTCCAGGCAGGCAGCTACGCAGGATTTATTCACTACCATCGACCTCTTTTTCGAAGCAGAGAGGTCGTCGTGGAGCGTTTGTCCATGCGTAAAATCCGTGAGGTGTTGCGCCTCAAGTTCGATTGCGGGCTGTCTGTCCGTAAGATCTCCCGCAGTCTGGGCATAGGCCACAGCAGTGCCGGTGATTACCTCTGTCGCTTTGCCGCCAGCGGTCTAGCCTGGCCCTGCTCGTTGTCCGATTCCGAACTGGAACAGCAACTGTTCCCACTGGCCCCTGCGGTGCCCAGTGAGCAGCGGCCACTGCCTGATTGGTCTTGGGTGCACGCCGAGCTGCGTCGCCCCGGCGTGACCCTGGCGCTGCTCTGGCAGGAGTATCGCCTGAGCCAGCCGCAGGGTTTTCAGTACAGCTGGTTCTGCGAGCACTACCGGGCCTGGCAGGGCAAGCTGGACGTGGTGATGCGCCAGGAACATCGTGTCGGCGAGAAGTTGTTCGTCGACTACGCCGGGCAGACGGTGCCGGTGATCGACCGGCACAGCGGCGAGATCCGCCAGGCGCAGGTGTTCGTCGCGGTGCTCGGCGCCTCCAGCTACACCTTCGCCGAAGCCACCTGGTCGCAGCAGCTGCCGGACTGGCTGGGCTCGCATACCCGCTGCTTCGCCTTCCTCGGGGGCGTGCCGGAGATCGTGGTGCCGGACAACCTGCGCAGCGCGGTGAGTAAGAGCCATCGCTACGAGCCGGACATCAACCCGAGCTACCGCGATCTGGCCGAGCACTATGGAGTGGCGGTGGTGCCGGCGCGGGCGCGTAAGCCGCGCGACAAGGCTAAGGCCGAGGTCGGCGTGCAGGTGGTCGAGCGCTGGATCCTCGCCGCGCTGAGGAACCGCCAGTTCTTCTCCTTGGACGAACTCAACAGCGCCATCGCCTTATTGCTGGAGCGCCTCAACCGACGACCGTTTCGCAAGCTGCCGGGCTCCCGGCACTCGGCCTTCGAAGCCCTGGATCGTCCGGTGCTGCGGCCGCTGCCGGAGCAACCCTACGTGTATGCCGAGTGGAAGAAGGCGCGTGTGCACATCGACTACCACGTCGAGGTTGATGGGCACTACTACTCGGTGCCGTACCAACTGGTGAAGAAACAACTGGAAGTACGCCTGACAGCGCGCACGGTGGAGTGCTTCCACGCCAATCAGCGGGTGGCCAGCCACCTTCGCTCACCGCACAAGGGCCGGCACAGCACACAGGCCGAGCACATGCCCAAGAGCCATCGCGAGCACGCCGAGTGGACGCCACAACGGCTGATCCGCTGGGCTGAGCAGACCGGGCCGAACACGGCCGGCGTGATCAGCCACATCCTCGAACGGCGCATCCACCCAACCCAAGGCTACCGGGCCTGCCTGGGCATCCTGCGCCTGGGCAAGACCCATGGCGAAGTGCGCTTGGAGTTGGCCTGCCGTCGCGCCCTCAGCCTCGGTGCGTGCAGCTACAAGAGCCTCGAATCGATCCTGCGCCAGGGTTTGGAAAGCCTGCCGTTGGCTCAAGCCAACCTGCCCCTGCTGCCGGACGACCACGCCAATCTGCGCGGCCCCGGCTACTACCACTGAACACAAGGAATCCCACCATGCTGCCCCATCCGACCCTGGACAAGCTCCAGACCCTGCGCCTGACCGGCATGCTCAAGGCACTCGCCGAGCAACTGAAAACCCCCGACATCGACAGCCTGAGCTTCGTGGAACGCCTCGGCCTGCTGGTCGACCGCGAACTGACCGAACGCGACGACAAGCGCCTCAGCAGCCGCCTGCGTCAGGCCCGGCTCAAGCACAACGCCTGCCTCGAAGACATCGACTACCGCAGCCCGCGCGGACTCGACAAGGCGCTGATCCTCCAGCTGAGCAGCGGTCAGTGGTTACGCGACGGACTCAACCTGATCATCAACGGGCCCACCGGCGTGGGTAAAACCTGGCTGGCCTGCGCCCTGGCACACCAGGCCTGCCGAGAGGGTTACAGCGTGCGTTACCTGCGCTTGCCGCGCCTGTTGGAAGAGTTGGGCCTAGCCCATGGCGACGGGCGCTTCGCCAAGCTGATGAGCGGCTATGCCAAGACCGACCTGCTGATCCTTGATGACTGGGGCCTGGCCCCGTTCACCGCCGAACAGCGCCGCGACATGCTGGAGCTACTGGACGACCGCTACGGCCAGCGCTCGACCCTCGTGACCAGCCAAATGCCCGTGGACAACTGGCACGAACTGATCGGCGATCCAACCCTGGCCGATGCCATCCTCGACCGCCTGGTGCACAACGCCTACCGGATCAACCTCAAGGGCGAGTCGATGAGAAAGCGGGTGAAGAAATTGACGGCGCCGGGCGCCTCAGACTAACAATGCAACCCCTGCGTCGCTGCGCTCCGACTGCCTGTCCGAATGATCGTGGAACAGGTGTCCGGATCAGCGTGGGCTGAGTGTCCGAATGGCGTGGAATCCGCAGGTTGAGCGCTCGAACTCACGCTGGTCCAGGCCTGGGTTAAATTGCAGGTGCTGCATCGGCTGCTTGAAGCCGTCGTCGTCGGTCGTGTGCTCTGCGCAGGCCAGGTTGCTGCCCAGCAGCAGGCTAAAACACACGGCAAGGGAAATAGGCTTAGCCACGGAAAAACTCCAGCATGGCGTCGCTGTTGACGCGGTAGTTGAGGTTGCCGCAATGGCCACCCAGCGGATAAACAGTCAGGCGTTCGCCCATTGTGCGGCGTAGAAAGCCCAGGTCGCCAGGGCCGAGAATGACGTCATCGGCGTTATGCATGACGGCAATTTTGCTGCTGTTTTTCAGGTAGTCAGCCACGGCATACAGGCTGACCTGGTCGATCAGTTGCGCCAGGCTGCCGCCGTCGTAGCGGGCCCGCCACATCGGGATCACCTGTTCGGTCAGGTAGCAATCAAAGTCACACTTCAGCGCATTCTTGAAGAACGGGCTCAGGCTGGTATTTTCGGTGATTGGATAGTTGATCGGGGTGATCAGGCCGCGGCGGTTGATCAGGTCTGAGGTAAAGGCAATGTCGGCGGAGGAGAAGCGAAACGCCGCACCGATCAGCATGGCCATCTGCTCGTCGCTGAGTTTCTCCTTGGAGTTCTGGAAGTCATAGAGCAGGGCGTCGTTGATATCGACGTAGCCCTTGTCCTGGAAATAGTGGGTCAGCTTGCCCAGTACCAATTCGTAGAAGGTGGTGCTGCTGTCGATCCCTTTAACCTTGGTTTGCACCATGCGGTCGAGGTTGGTCACCGAGGTGTAGAGGTTGACCGGCGGGTTGAGTAGCAAAACGCGCTTGAAGTTGAAGCTGCGACGGGTTTCATCCAGTTCGCTGACAAACGCCGCCTGCAAGGCGCCCAGGCTGTAGCCGGTGAGGTGAAACGCGCTGACTTTCAGCCGCGGATGCTGAGCGCGAACCGCCTGCATGGCGCGGTACAGATCGTCGGCATCGTCACGGGTAATACCCGGTGTGGCAAAGCGCGAGGCTGAGGACATAAAGTCATAGCTGGTGGGTGATGACAGTTGCACTACGTGATAACCGGCGCCATAGAACAGCTTCTTCAGGTACTCCGGGGTGCTGCTGGCGTAATGCGCGCCGGTGCCGGCGATGATAAAGATCAGTGGCGCCTCGCCACGTTGCTTGGCCAAGCGGTAGCGCATTTTGGTGACGGGCCAGAAGTTGTCCGGCAGCTCAAATTCACGCCCCGGGCGCAGTTTGATCTGGTAATCACGCTGGTTGATATCGGCATCTGTCGGCAGCTTTGGGCGTAGTTCTGGCGGGGTTGTTACCAGGGTGGCTTCAAAGGCGTTGCTGATGGGGTAGCCATAGCTGTCAGCGTCGATGTCGGCGGCGCTGGCGCTAGTGACCAGAGCCAGGCAGCCGAGAAGGGCAAGCAGGCGAAGGAAATACGGCATGGCTAAATCTCTTGAGAGCGAGGGCTGTTGCTGGTGTCGCAGTGCAATGCGGATCGATTTGACCACATAAGCCCGACCAAGTGCCGTTTAGTTATAGACGCCTCATCCTCAGCTAGGCGCCGCTTTGTTGAGCGCCGGGATGATTAGGGTAGTACAGCCAGCTGTTCGACCCAGATCAGTTCGCAAGCACCGTCGCCGGTGTCCTCACGGCTGAGCGAGCTGACCCAGCGATAACCGTCGTCACCATCAACGCGCACCAGTTGGCCCGCCAGGCGAATCTGCTGGCCCTCTTTGAGCTGTGCCAGGGTTTTGGCCACTTCGGGGGTGGCGGGGATCAGGTGCATGTTGGCGCTGTGCGTCTCGATTTGACGGCGCGCAATGGGCAGTTGCTCAGCGCGCCAAAAGTACCAGCGGTTGCGCTGACTGATACTGATATGGCGCACGACCTCGGGGTCGGCCATCGGCCCCCAGCCAAGCGCCAGGTCGGTCGGCGACAGCTTGGCACCACGGTCGAGGTAATAGTCTTCGCGGGCCAGAATGCGTGCTTCCAGCTGGAAGCTTTGCAGGGCGCTGACGGTGTATTCGGCCACGCGCCAGCTGCCGTTGCTCACTGATGTGCTTGCTGGCAGGTTGCTGGGCGTGGGCAGCAGAATGACCCACAGCATCCAAAGGCCGAGTAGGCTGGCGGTGAGCAGTATTAGGCGGCGTATAAGCATGGCTGGATTTTAGCCGCAGCGACCTTAAATAGGCGATCTTGAGCGTGTTATCGCTGCCGCCTCAGCTTATCCTACGCGCCCTTCTTATCTGCCTGGTTTGCTTATGTCCCGTTACCTGTCCAGTACGGCTCTGTTGATCGCGGCCGCGCTGTGTTTGGCGCTGAGCGTTGCGCTGCGTTATCAGTTGATGGAAGGCGCGCAGTGGGTCGGTCTATGCGTCGATGCCCCGCAGCAGTTGGCTTGCCAGGTGCGCGCAAGCCTTGGCTGGTTGATCCACTTCGGGGTATTGGCCTGGGCTTCGTTGGTGTGTGCCGTGTTGGCATTTGTGCTGCCAGGTGCCTGGGGGAAGCGCCTGGCAGTGCCTGCATTGCTGCTCGCTCTGCCGGCGCTGGTGCTGTACAGCGCGAGCCTTGCGGTATTTGCAGTGGTGCTGGCGCTACTGCGCTGGGTGCGCGCGCCACAAACCGCCTGATCAGGCGGTTTGTGGTTTGGCCCGCAGGCTGCGCCAGAGCGCGGCGACCAGCAACGCGCAAGTCATGGCCCAACCCAGGGCTTGCCAGTTGCTCAGGGTTTCCTGATACAACTGCGGTGCAATGCCCGCGCCGATCAGCAGGGCCAGCAGGGCTACTTCGCGGCGATAACCGGCCACCGGCCGGAATAGATAGACCAGTGCCGGCAGCAAGAGTGCGGCGCTGGGGAGGCTGCGGTAGCGAGCATCCACCACGAGCGCCAGCATCATCACCGCGCCGGCAAAGCCGCTCAGCGCCAGCCAAAGTGCGCCACGGCTGTGCAGCCAATGGAGCAGGCGAGCGCGCCAGCCATCATGGCGACCCAGCAACAGCGCTGCGTGGCTCAGTACCAGCAGGTTCAGCACGATCAGTGCGGCGGCCCAGAGCCATTCGCCGAGGTAGCGACTGGTCACTAGCGCTAACTCAGCAAACAACCCGATACAGGCCGCGCCCAGCGCCGCTAGCAGCGGTAACAGCAGTGCAGCGCGGGGTGAGTGTGGGCGGCCGGCAAGCAGCAGCGTGGTGGCAAACAGGCCCAGGCTCAGCGCCAACCAGGCCGGCCAGTGCGGCAGATTGGAAACGGGCCCGGCGAGGATCGATTTGTCCTGCCGGTCGGCGTCGTACAGGCCCCAGTAACCGCCCACGGCGCCTTCGCTGATGCGTTTCCACGGTTGGTCGAAGGCTTCGATCAGGTTGTAGTGCCAGCCGTTTTGTTCGGCCATGGCGACGAAGCCGCGAATGAATTTCGCCTGGTTGACCCGGCTCGGTACGGCGGTTTCGCGCTGACGGCCTTCACTGGGCCAGCCGGTTTCGCCGATCAGAATGTCCTTCGGCGCATAGGCTTTACCAAACGTCTGACGCACCTCGGCGACTTCATGCAGGGCGGTTTCGATGCCCGCGGGGTTGTCTTCCCAGTAGGGCAGCAAGTGGATGGTGATGAGGTCCACCGCCGGTGCGACTTGCGGGTGCTTGAGCCAGAACTCCCAGACATCGGCGTAGGTCACGGGTTGCTTGATCTGTGCCTTGACCTGCTCAATCAGCGCCACCAGTTGTTCGGGTGTGACTTCCTTGCGCAGCAAGGCCTCGTTACCGACGATCACCGCCTGGACAACATCCGGGTGTGCGTTGGCGACTTTGACCAGGTTGGCGATTTCAACGGCGGTGTCGGCGGGGTTGCGGCTGACCCAGGCGCCGACGATCAATTTCAAGCCATGCTTGCGCGCCATATTCGGCAAGTCTTCCAGGCCGGTCACCGAGTAGGTGCGCAGGCACTCAAAGCGCTTGGCCAGTATTGCCAGGTCTGCGTCCATGCGCTCGGGGCGCAATTGGATGGGCTGATCGAAGGGCGACTGATCTTTGTCGAACGGCGTGTAGGACGCACATTGCAGCTTGTGCGTCGGGGTCGCGGCATCGGCCAACTCAAGCGATTGGCCAATGCCAAACCACAGGCCGAAAAGTGCTAGCAGACCGAGGAGGCAGGCAAACAGGTAAGGCGCTGCAGGAAAGCGGGAAGTGGCGGGCATGAGCGGGCGCGTGTGGTGGCTGAGCCGCGCATAGTAGCGGATTGCCCCTGCACTTGGCGGGCTGTTTTTGTGCGTGGCTCAGTTGTTTTATGCCGGCATTAATCACTCAGGCTTGGTGATGCAACCAGGCATGTTTCGGCCGTGCATCGTTCGCCACTGAACGGCCTTCAATGCGCTGCCAGACTTTCTCGTGGAAGTAGAAGCCCACTGAGTTGCACAGCGGCTCGATGGCGGCCACCAGACCGCTGGCGGCGATGCTGCCGGTCAGGGCGTAAGTTACGGCGAAGGCAATGCAAAAGTGCATCAGGGTGAAGGTTAGAGTCTTAAGCATGCTGCACCTCAATTGAGAATTACTCTTTATTGAGGTCTAGCCTAGTTGCTCAGGGTTGATTGGAGAAATGTTGTGTATGAATGGATTTAATAGCTTTTGGTAATTGGTTCGGTTGGCTGCCGATGCCGTCATTGGCGGGCCAATCAACAACAGTTTTCAACGTAGCCTGGCGACGGCCTGAGGGATGGTTATCCGTGGATGGCAAGCAATAAAAAACCCGCACTAGGCGGGTTTTTTTTTCAAGCGAGCTTGAAATGCTGCGTGGTGCTTGATTTAAACCTATGAGCCATTGGTTAAATACCAATGGCGCTTTCAGTTTGTATCGCGACCCAAAAATGGTCGGGGTAGGGGGATTCGAACTCCCGACATCCTGCTCCCAAAGCAGGCGCGCTACCGGACTGCGCTATACCCCGATGAACAACTGGCTCCGCGACCTGGACTCGAACCAGGGACCCAATGATTAACAGTCATTTGCTCTACCGACTGAGCTATCGCGGAACGATGGCGCGTATCCTACTGATTCAAAAGGGGAAGTCAAGCCCTTGATGACTTCCCCTTTGAATTTATAGGACGGCGGCGATGGCTTGGGTCACGGCAGGCAGATTGCGCTGGTTGAGTGCAGCCACACAGATGCGTCCGGTGCCTACAGCGTAGATGCCAAACTCGTTGCGCAGACGCTCGACTTGTTCGGTCGTTAGGCCGGAGTAAGAGAACATGCCGCGCTGTTGTGCCACAAAGCTGAAGTCGCGTTTAGCGCCTAGCGCCGCTAGCTGCTCGACCATGGCCATGCGCATGCCGCGAATACGCTCGCGCATTTCACCCAGCTCGGCTTCCCACATGGCGCGCAATTCTGGGCTGTTGAGCACAGTGGCCACTACGCTGGCGCCGTGAGTAGGCGGGTTGGAGTAGTTGGTGCGGATGACGCGCTTGACCTGTGACAGCACGCGCCCGGTTTCTTCTTGCGAGCCGGTCACGATGGACAGCGCGCCCACGCGTTCGCCATACAGGGAGAACGACTTGGAGAACGAGCTGGAGACGAAGAAGGTCAGGTCGGACTCAGCAAACAGGCGCACAGCTTCGGCGTCTTGCTCAATGCCATCGCCAAAACCTTGATAGGCAATGTCGAGGAAGGGTACGTGCTCGCGCTCGCGGAGGATCTCCAGCACGGCTTTCCAGTCGTCCAGGGTCAGGTCGACACCGGTCGGGTTATGGCAGCAGGCATGCAGCACGACGATGGAGCGCACAGGCAGGTTTTTCAGGTCTTCGAGCAGGCCACCGCGGTTAACGCCGTTGCTGAAGGCATCGTAATAGCGGTAGTTGCGCACCGGGAAACCGGCGGACTCAAACAGCGCGCGGTGGTTTTCCCAGCTTGGGTCGCTGATGGCGACGGTGGCGTCAGGCAGCAAGCGCTTGAGGAAGTCGGCACCGACTTTCAGCGCACCGGTACCGCCAATGGCCTGGGTGGTGATCACGCGGCCTTGTTCAAGCAGTGGCGAGCCCTTGCCGAACAGCATGGTTTGCACGGCTTGGTCATAGGCGGCAATGCCTTCGATCGGCAGGTAGCCACGTGGCGCATGGGCTGCGGTCAGGATGGTTTCCGCTTCGGCCACTGCACGGAGCAGCGGGATGCGCCCTTCTTCGGTGGTGTAAACACCGACGCCCAGGTTGACCTTGGTGGTACGAGGGTCAGCGTTGAATGCTTCGTTGAGGCCCAGGATTGGGTCGCGCGGCGCCATTTCGACGGCAGAGAACAGGCTCATGGGATGCGGCAACTCGAAGAGGAAGGTAAGTATTAAGCAACACCCCGCTACGACTGGCACTAGGGGTTGCGTAAGTGGCCCGGTAGTATACCGGCCCATAACGCGTGTCGCGACAGCGCGCGCATGCATTTCAGTGTTATGACGTAGGCTTTCAGATCGCGTCACAGTCACTTGCCGAGGTCAGTCATGTCCGAGTTTCAATTGGTCACCCGTTTTCAGCCGGCCGGCGATCAGCCGGAGGCGATTCGGCAGATGGTTGAGGGCCTGGAGGCGGGGCTTTCGCATCAGACGCTGCTCGGCGTAACCGGCTCGGGCAAGACCTTTTCCATCGCCAATGTGATCGCGCAGATTCAGCGCCCGACCCTGGTGCTGGCACCGAACAAGACCCTGGCCGCGCAGCTGTATGGCGAGTTCAAGAGCTTCTTCCCGAACAATGCGGTTGAGTATTTCGTTTCCTACTACGACTACTACCAGCCGGAAGCCTATGTGCCGTCCTCCGATACCTTTATCGAGAAGGACGCCTCGATCAACGACCATATCGAGCAGATGCGCTTGTCGGCGACCAAGGCGTTGCTGGAGCGACCAGACGCCATCATCGTCACTACCGTGTCGTGTATCTACGGTCTGGGCAGCCCTGAGTCGTATTTGAAAATGGTGCTGCACGTCGACCGCGGCGACAAAATGGACCAGCGCGCCTTGCTGCGCCGTTTGGCCGATCTGCAATACACCCGCAACGACATGGATTTCGCCCGTTCGACTTTCCGCGTGCGCGGCGATGTGATCGATATCTTCCCGGCGGAATCCGATCTGGAAGCCGTGCGCATCGAGCTGTTTGACGATGAGGTGGAGAGCATTTCATCGTTCGACCCGCTGACCGGCGAAGTCATCCGCAAGCTGCCGCGCTTTACCTTCTACCCGAAAAGCCACTACGTCACCCCGCGTGACGTGTTGCTGGAGGCGGTGGAGAAGATCAAGGTCGAGCTGGTTGAGCGTTTGGAGTACCTGCGCAGTAACAACAAGCTGGTGGAGGCGCAGCGCCTGGAGCAGCGCACCCGTTTTGATCTGGAGATGATCGTCGAGCTGGGTTACTGCAACGGCATCGAAAACTACTCGCGCTACCTCTCCGGGCGCGACTCCGGTCAGCCACCGCCGACCTTGTACGACTACCTGCCGGACGAAGCGCTGCTGGTGATCGACGAGTCCCACGTCTCGGTGCCGCAGGTCGGCGCCATGTACAAGGGCGACCGTTCGCGCAAGGAAACCCTGGTCGAGTACGGCTTCCGTCTGCCCTCAGCGCTGGACAACCGGCCAATGAAGTTTGAAGAGTGGGAAGCGGCCAGCCCGCAGACCATCTTCGTTTCGGCCACGCCGGGTAACTACGAGGCCGAGCACGCCGGGCGAGTGATTGAGCAAGTAGTGCGGCCGACCGGGCTGGTCGACCCGCAGATCGAGGTGCGTCCGGCGCTGACCCAGGTCGATGACCTGCTTTCGGAGATCCACAAGCGCGTGGCGATTGAGGAGCGTGTTCTGGTCACCACCCTGACCAAACGCATGGCCGAGGATTTGACTGATTACCTGGCCGACCACGGCGTTAAGGTTCGCTACCTGCACTCGGATATCGATACCGTGGAGCGGGTGGAGATTATCCGTGACCTGCGCATCGGTGCCTTCGATGTGTTGGTGGGGATCAACCTGCTGCGCGAAGGCCTGGATATGCCGGAAGTCTCGCTGGTTGCGATTCTCGATGCCGATAAAGAGGGCTTCCTGCGCTCTGAGCGCTCGTTGATCCAGACCATTGGCCGCGCCGCGCGTAACCTCAACGGTCGGGCGATTTTGTATGCCGACCGCATGACCGGGTCGATGGAGCGGGCGATTAGCGAGACCGATCGGCGGCGCGACAAGCAGATTGCCTTCAACGAAGCCAATGGCATCACCCCCAAGGGTGTGTTCAAGGACGTTAAGGACATTCTTGAAGGCGCTGTTGTGCCCGGTGCGCGCAGCAAGAAGCGCAAAGGCATGGCGCAGGCGGCGGAAGAAAGTGCGCGTTACGAGAACGAGCTGCGTTCACCTAGCGAGATCACGAAACGCATTCGCCAGCTCGAAGAGAAAATGTATGCCCTGGCGCGCGACCTCGAATTTGAAGCCGCCGCGCAGCTGCGTGATGAGATCCAGAAGCTGCGCGATCGCCTGCTACAAGTCTGATTGCTTGACTGTGGAGGGGGCTTTAGCCGCGACAAGGCGCCTGCTTTGTTCGCGGCTAAAGCCCCCTCCCACAAATCAGCGCTAACTAGCGGCGGCCGAAAATAATCAGCACCACGCCGCCCAGGGTAATGCCGCAGGCGAGCATGGCTACGACGCTAAGATGTTCGTCCAGCAGCAGGTAACCCAGCAGCAGGGCGACGACTGGATTCACAAAGGCAAAGGTCGATACCAGGCTGGGGCGCACTTCGCGCAGTAACCAGAAATAGGCTGGGTACACACCCAGGCTCACTGGCAGTACCAGGTATGCCAGCCAGAGCCAGGCGTTAGCACTCAGGCTATGCAGGTCGAGGCTTTGCCAGTCGCCATGCCAAAGGCCGAACAAGCCCAGCAGCAGTGAGCCGATCAGCATTTGCAGGCTCAGCCCCAGCCAGCTGGAGCGAAATGGCGGGCGCTGGCGCAATAGCCAGGCGCCGCAGGCCCACAGCAGTGTGGCACCGACCACCAACAGGCCGGCGAACCACTGTTCAGCTGAGGCGCTCTGGCCCAGGCCGTTATTCATCAGCAGCACGATGCCACTGCAGGCCAGCGCCAGGCCGCACATCACCCACAGCGGTGGGCGCTCCCCGAGCAGCCATTCCAGCGCCACGCTCCACAACGGCAGGGTGGTGTAGAGCATGGCGAGCATGCCGGTCGGCAAATACTGGTTGGCGTAGATCAAGGCGCCCTGGCCGACTGTAATTAGGCTTAAGCCCCCCAGCAGTATGCCGCCCCAATCGCTGCGCTGAATACGCAGCTGGCCGCTGAGAATTACCCACGCCAGGGCCAATAGCCCGGCCAGGGAGAAGCGCAGGCTGCCGATGACGAACGGTGGCAGTTCCAGCAGCAGGAAGTGGTTGGCCAGGTAGGTGGTGCCCCAGCCCAGGTAAATAATGGCAAAAGCGCCTATCAGCAACAGTGTGCGGGCGCGTGCAGCGGACTCAGACATGGGTAACCTGAAACAACGCTGCGCCGAGAACCGGCGCAGGGTATGGATTAGTGAGCGGCACCACCTGTGGCGCCGGCAGGCAGCTTACGGGTCAGCAGCACGGCGAGCATGCTGATGCCGAGGGCGATGCCAATGCAATGGAAGGCGTCATTGTAGGCCATGATCGCCGCCTGCTGATGGGTGATTTCGCTGAGCTTGGCCAGGGCGGCCTGCTCACTGCCGAGCTTCTCGGTTAACAGGGCCAGGCGCTCGGCGACTTGCGGATTGCTCGGTACTAGCGACTCGCGCAGGTAGTCGAAATACACCTTGGCGCGGCTGTCGAGCAGGGTGGCGAGGAGGGCGATACCGATGGCGCCGCCGAGGTTGCGCAGGATGTTGAACAGGCTGGAAGCCGAGCCAGCATCCTGCGGCATCACATAGGCGGTGGCGATCAGCGAGATGGTCACCATCACCAAGGGCTGGCCGAGTGCGCGGATGATCTGGATGTGGTTGAACTGCTCGCCGGCAAAGTCCGGATTGAGAACGCCGGAGAGGAAACTGGCGCCGCCGAACAGGCCAAAGCCAATGGCGCAGAGCCATTTCGGCGAGATCTTTTTCATCATCAGTGGCACAAAGGGGATCAGGAACAGCTGCGGCACGCCCATCCACATGATCACTTCGCCAATCTGCAGGGCGTTGTAGCCCTGAATCTGCGCCAGGTACAACGGCAATACGTAGATCGATCCATACAAGCCCATGCCGAGGCCGACACTGGAAATACTCGACAGGCCAAAGTTGCGCTCGCGCAGCACGCCGAGGTTGATCAGTGGGTTGGGTCTGGATGTTTGCAGAATGAAAAACAGCACCAGGCTGATCGCCGCCACGCTGCCTAGGCCGCTGATCAGGCTGGACTCTAGCCAATCCTTGCGATGTCCCTCTTCGAGAAACACCTGCAGGCAGCCAAGCCCGAGGCCCAGGGTGAGGATGCCGGCATAGTCGGTCTTCTTGAGCATTTCCCAGTGCGGGCTTTCTTTTCCAGGCCATACATCAGCCCGGCAATCATCAGCAGGCCCGGCGGCACGTTGATGTAGAAGATGTATTCCCAGCCGAAGTTTTCGGTCAGCCAGCCGCCGAGTGTGGGGCCGATTGACGGCGCGAACGTTGCGGTCAGGGCAAACAGCGCCATGCCCTTGGCGCGGTGATGCTCGGGCAGTTTGATCAGCGTCAGGGTAAACGCCAGGGGGATCAGCGCGCCGCCGGTAAAGCCCTGCATGGCGCGGAATACGATCATGCTCTCCAGGCTCCAGGCCAGCGAGCAAAGGAGAGAGGAGAACAGAAAGCCGACGGACACCCACACCGCCAAGCGCCGCGCCGAGAGCAGCTGCACCAGCCAGGCGGTGAGCGGGATCATGATGATCTCCGCGACCAGATAGGAGGTGGAAATCCACGAGCCTTCCTCCAGGGTGGCCGATAGTGCGCCCTGGATGTCTTTGAGGGAGGAATTGGTGATCTGGATGTCCAGCACGGCCATGAATGCGCCGAGCATGGCGCTCATCACCGCAATCCAATCACGCCGGCTCGGTTCGCCTGTGGGGCGAAGCAGGGCATCAGCCGCCATGGCGAGCGTTGTCGTTGATATCGATGGTGACTTCGACCGACATGCCCGGGCGGATCAAACCCTTGAGCGGGTTGTCTGCGGCGAACGTCAGTTTCACCGGGATGCGCTGCACCACCTTGGTGAAGTTGCCGGTGGCATTGTCGGGGGGTAACAGGCTGAACTGTGCGCCGGACGCCGCGAACAGGCTCTCTACCCGCGCTTCGATAGGCGTATCGGGATAGCTGTCGAAGGTCAGTTCGGCGCTCTGTCCAGGGTGCATGCGGCCGATCTGGGTTTCCTTGAAGTTGGCTTGAATCCAGATGTCCTGATCCGGCACCAGCGACAGCAGGTAAGCGCCGGCCTGGACGACTTGGCCGTTACGTGCGGCGCGCTGGCCGATAAAGCCGCTGATCGGAGCGTGGATCTGGGTGCGTGTGAGGTTTAGCTCGGTTTGCGCCAGGTCGCTGCGGGCGCTGGCGATTTGTGCTTGCAGGCGCTTGATCTCGGCATTGAGGGTGTTGATCTGCTGGCGCTGGGCTTGCAGGTCGGCCTGGGCTTTGCTGACGTGCGAGCGGGCGATACGGCTGTCGGCTGCCAGGGTGGTTACGCGCTCTTCGGAGACGAAGCCTGGCTTGCGCAGGGCTTGGGCGCGCGAAAGGTCTATCTGCGTGCGCCCCAGTGTGGCTTCGCTGGCCGAGACATCGGCTTGGCTGGCGGCAATCAGGCTGGCTTGTTGGTCCAGCGTGCTGCGCGCCTGGCTGAGTTCGGCTTCGCGGGTCGCCAGGGTGGCGATAGCGCGTTGCTTGGCCAGCTCAAAATCGGCGCTTTCCAGTACCAATAGCAACTCGCCTTTTTCAACGTACTGATTGTCCTGCACCAGCACTTGCTCAATGCGTGCGCCAAGTTGGCTGGATACGCGGGTGATTTCCCCTTGAACGTAGGCGTTGTCGGTACTTTCGAGGTGACGGCCGATCAACAGCCAGTGGCCGAAAAGGGCGGCGGCCATTAAGCCAATAACAGTGAGGAAGATGAACAGGCGGCGTTTCAGTTGGGCGGGCATAACGGGCGCTCGAGGCTCGGGCAAAAGTGTAAGCAAATTTACCAGTGTTCCTTTCACGCCTGTAGTCGTTAGACTTCATAAACTTTGTTGCTTATAGGGAACAATCATGGGGTTGGATGATGCGCTGATCTTCACGCGGGTGGTCGAGTGTCACAGTTTCACCCTGGCAGCGCAGGGCCTGGGTATGCAGAAGTCGACCGTCAGTCGGCGTATCGCTTTGCTCGAAGAGCGCCTTGGGGTGCGTTTGATCAATCGCACCACGCGCAAATTACGCCTGACCGAGGTGGGGCAGGCCTATTACGAGCGGTGTCGGCAGATCATGCTCGACTTTGCCGAAGCCGAGCAGGCGGTGATGCAACTGCAGCAGGAGCCTTCCGGCTTGCTGCGCATTACCGCGCCGATTGAGTTTGGCCAGTTATTTCTTGGGCGCGTGCTGGGCGATTTCATGCGCCTGTATCCACAGATCAATGCTGAAGTGGAGCTGACGTCGCGGCATGTTGATCCGGTTGAGGAGGGCGTGGATATCGCCATTCTGGTCGGTCAGCCGCAGGACTCCACGCTGATCGCGCGCAAACTCTTTGAGACCCGCCGCCGTCTACATGCCAGTCCCGACTACCTGGCCTTGCACGGTACGCCACGGGCGACGGGAGAGTTGCTGGGGCATCGGGCGATTGTGCTGCCCAATGACTCGCCGCGTTATTGGCCGCTGCTGGGTGAAAGCATTGCCTGTCAGCGCGCATTGGCGTGCAACAACATCACCTTTGCCCGTGAAGCGGCGCTGGCGGGTGCGGGGATTGCCGGTCTACCAGTGATGATCACCGCGTTGGCGGTGGCAGAAGGTCGCTTGATTGAGCTGTTGCCAGAAGCCTGCCTGCCTGTCGGTGAGTTGTATGCGGTCTATCCTTCACGGCGCTTCCAGGCCATGAAGGTGAAAACCTTTCTGGATTTCCTAATGGCCAGTTTGCCGCTATCGGATGGCCGGTTGCTGGAGCCGGCGGCGGCCAGCCTGTTAATATCGCGCCCTTGAAACGATTGCCCGTTGCACATTCCTCTGAGAGCTGCCATGACCACCGTTCGTACCCGTATCGCGCCTTCGCCCACTGGTGATCCGCACGTAGGCACCGCCTATATCGCCCTGTTCAACCTGTGCTTTGCCCGTCAGCACGGTGGCGAATTTATCCTGCGCATCGAAGACACCGACCAGGTGCGTTCGACCCGTGAGTCGGAACAGCAGATTTACGACGCCCTGCGCTGGTTGGGTATCGAGTGGAGTGAAGGCCCGGATGTTGGCGGCCCGCACGGTCCGTATCGGCAGAGTGAGCGCGGTCACATCTACCAGAAGTACAGCGCCGAGCTGGTGGAAAAAGGCCATGCTTTCCACTGTTTCTGCAGTGCCGAACGTCTGGATAAAGTGCGCGCCGAGCAGATGGAAGCCAAGCAGACGCCGCGTTATGACGGCCATTGCATGAGTCTGTCGGCCGCTGAGGTGCAGCAGCGCCTGGCAGCCAATGAGCCGAACGTAGTGCGCATGAAGGTGCCGACTAACGGCGTGTGCGTGGTGCCGGACATGCTGCGTGGTGAAGTGGAGATCCCATGGGACCGCATGGACATGCAGGTGCTGATGAAGACCGATGGCCTGCCGACCTACTTCCTGGCCAACGTGGTCGATGACCACCTGATGGGCATCACCCACGTACTGCGTGGTGAAGAGTGGCTGCCATCGGCGCCCAAGCTGATTCTGCTGTACGAATACTTCGGTTGGGACAAGCCGCAGCTATGCTACATGCCGCTGCTGCGTAATCCGGACAAGAGCAAGCTGTCCAAGCGCAAGAACCCGACCTCGATCACCTTCTACGAGCGCATGGGCTACCTGCCGCAGGCGATGCTCAACTACCTCGGCCGCATGGGCTGGTCGATGCCCGATGAGCGCGAGAAGTTCAGCCTTGACGAGATGGTCGAGCACTTCGATATCAACCGGGTTTCCTTGGGTGGGCCAATCTTCGATCTGGAGAAGTTGTCCTGGCTCAATGGTCAGTGGATGCGCGAGCTGAGCGTTGAAGAGTTTGCCGCCGGTGCGCAGAAGTGGGCCTTCAACAGCGATTACCTGATGCAGATTGCGCCGCACGTGCAGGGCCGAGTGGAAACTTTCAGCCAGATTGCACCGCTGGCCAGTTTCTTCTTCGCCGGTGGCGTGGCGCCGGATGCCGCACTGTTCGCGCACAAAAAGCTCTCGGCCGATCAGGTGCGTCAGGTGATGCAGTTGATCCTGTGGAAGCTTGAAGCGCTGCGCCAGTGGGAGAAGGACACGATTACCGGCTGCATTCAGGCGGTGGTTGAACACCTGGAGTTGAAGTTGCGTGACGCCATGCCATTGATGTTCGCTGCAATAACAGGGCAGGCCAGCTCGGTGTCGGTGCTCGACGCCATGGAAATCCTAGGCCCGGATCTGACCCGCTTCCGTCTGCGTCAGGCCATTGAGCTGCTCGGTGGTGTGTCGAAGAAAGAAAACAAAGAGTGGGAAAAGCTGCTGGCTAGCATCGCCTGATTGCTGTGTACCGCCGGTCGGTTTTGCATAAGCCGGCCGGGATTGGGTAAGTGGTTGTTCTGTCAGCATAAAAAATAGGCTTGTTGGTAAAAATAATGTTGACAGAGGCGGGGTGCGCTCTTAACATGCGCCCCGTCCTTGAGATGGGGCTATAGCTCAGCTGGGAGAGCGCTTGCATGGCATGCAAGAGGTCAACGGTTCGATCCCGTTTAGCTCCACCATCTTCAAAGCCGAAAGGCTTGCCACAATCAGCTCTTGTAGCTGGTTGTTTGTAGAAGGGTTACGTCCCCTTCGTCTAGTGGCCTAGGACACCGCCCTTTCACGGCGGTAACAGGGGTTCGAGTCCCCTAGGGGACGCCAGTTTCAAAAAGCAGTGCTGGTTTGGGCTGTGAGCCGAGAGGCGATAAATCTGGGGTATAGCTCAGCTGGGAGAGCGCTTGCATGGCATGCAAGAGGTCAACGGTTCGATCCCGTTTATCTCCACCAATTTAAAGCAGTAACTACACTGCCACGGGCCAGCTTAAAGCTGGCCTTGTTTTTCGAAGGTTTCGTCCCCTTCGTCTAGTGGCCTAGGACACCGCCCTTTCACGGCGGTAACAGGGGTTCGAGTCCCCTAGGGGACGCCATTTTTGCCCGCTCTGCGGGACTTTGAAGGGTCATTCTTAACTGAATGGCCCTTTTGTTTTTCTAGGGCCTGATAAATCTGCGCGGCGAGAGATTGAGTGTGTGCCGCGCGGGCTTAACTCCTTATGCCGCTCGATTGTGTTTGTGGCTTTATCAGTGGGCCTGTCGTTAGCGGCGCTGAAGCGTGAGCGCTTTCAGTTTCAGGCGCCATCCAGCGCATTGCTTTCCTGGCCGATTACTTGGTTGCGACCGGCGGCTTTTGCCCGGTAAAGCGCTTGGTCGGCGTGCTGCAGCAGGTGTTCGCGACTGCACGTGGCATCCGGAATCAGCGCGTAGACGCCAATACTCAGGCTAAGGCTAATACTCAGTCCTTGTTGCTGGCACGGATGAGTATCCAAGTCCTCGCGCAACTGCTCAGCCAGATCCATCGCCCCGAACAGATCTGTATCACCGAGCACCACTGCAAACTCTTCGCCGCCGAAGCGAACTAGCAGGTCGTTGCCGCGCATGCGCTGCTGCATACGCTGGGCAGCGTGCTGTAGACAGGCGTCACCAATCAGGTGGCCGTAACGGTCGTTGACCTGTTTGAAGTGATCCAAGTCCATCATCAAGATGGCGATCGACTGCCGGCTGCGTTTGGCCTGCGCGAGCATGCGTTCCAGTTCTTCGTTGAGTACCTGGCGATTGAACAGCCCGGTGAGATTGTCGCGACGGCTGAGTTCTGCCAGCTGCTGGTTGGCCGTAGAGAGCTCTTTTAGGACCTGCTCCAGCGAGGCCGTGCGCTCCTGTACGCGGGCTTCGAGGCCTTCATTGATCTGTCGTTGCAAGTTCAGGCTTTTGGCTTGCTCCATGCGCAGCTGATGCTCTTTGGCAAACAGGCGTACCTGGGCCAGTTGGTAATCGTTCTGGGCTTGGCGAATACGTGAGCCGAGGGCGATCGAGAAAATCACCAGCTCCAGCAGGCTGCCGATCTGCTGGGCGTGCAGGGTTAGCAGTGAGTTGGCAATCACCCCCGTGCCGCTAAGCACGCTAAACAGGCTGGCTATAACCAGTGCTGACCAGCCGAGGGCAAATAATTTGGCCTGTGAATAACCCGCGCGCCAGCGCAGTGCGGTGATGATGCAGCCGGCAATCGCGCAGACGATCAGCAGTGCAAAGCTACCGAACAGTGCCACTCGGTAAGGTGCGGTCAGGGCCAGCGCCATTACCAGTAGGCTGCAGCCCTGCAGGGTGCGACTGACCCAGGTGTAGGCTGGGTGCTGGCTCTTGAGATCGAGAATACCGTAGGTGAAATAAATGCCGAACAGGGTTGCCAGGGCCGAGCTGAGGGGAAAGCTCAGCTGCTGCCAGGCCAGTGAATTCGGCCACAGCCACTGAAAGGCAAACCCCAGCTGAATAAACTGATAGACGCTGAAGCTGGCGACAAACAGGCTGTACCAGAGGTAGTTGCGATCACGGGTGATGCTAAAGATCGACAGGTTATAGATCAGCATCACCAGCAGGGCGCCAAAAAATAGCCCTTGCAGCATGAGCATGCGTTGTTCGTGATGGTTGAAGGCTTGAGCGCTCATTAGGCTAGCGCTGAGATTGGCCGCGCCTTCAGTCTGCATGCGCAGTATGAGCTCGCGCTCTTCCCCGGCCGCCAGGCTGAATGGCAACACCAGTTGGCGGTTATCGATCCAGCGCTGGTGAAAGGGCCGTTGATCACCGGCTTTATAAACGCGGTCGCCGTCTAGCCCGTAAGCATCCAGCCGATCAAGCAGCGGATTGCCGATCAGGAGGACCCAGTTGATCGCCTCATTGTTAGGGTTTTGCAGGCTGACGCGCAGCCAGTAGGCGTATTGGCTATAGCCGAAGCTGGCATCGCGGCGCGCCACAGGTTGCCAGGCAGAGGCTGGGAGTTGGCGAACGCTGTTTATGTCTGCCATGCCCTCAGGGTCTACCCAGACTTGCATGCTGGGGCCGGGCAGTAGTGGCGAGTTGCTGGCTGTCAGAGGCAGGCTTGTGGCCTGAGCCAATGTCGGCAGCAGCAACATTAAAAGGACGCGCAGCAACACATTCAAAACAGATTTCTCATGGCAAGAGCGTTGGCTACTACTGCAAAAGGTGCATTATTGCGTGGGCTTATGACAGGTCGATAGCTTAGATGAGGTTACTTATGGGCTGTAATTTGTTGCATTGCTATGCCGAGCGCAATGTTTGTTTGCAAGCGCTGGCCTTCGATCTGTCGACACAAGTTCAGGCCACCTTGGCGACGCAGTCGCGTGCTGGGTTGGTGCTGCCCGGCGGTAGCAGCCCGCAGGCGTTGCTGCCGTTGCTGGCGCAGCAGCTTGATGGAAGACGTATCGACCTCAGTCCCAGTGATGAGCGCTGGGTGCCGGCGCAGGCGGCCGAGAGCAATTGGAAGTTGTTGCAGCTGGGGTTGCCTGAGGCCCACTGCCTTGACCCGCGCCAGGGTGCCACGCTGGCGCAGGCCGCGTTAGCGTGGGGCGAGCAGTTGAAGCAGTGGCAGCCGTTTAGCGCGGTGCTGCTGGGTATGGGCGAGGACGGTCATATCGCTTCGTTGTTTCCCAGCATGCCGGGGCTGGCGGCGGCACTCGACCCGGCTGCTGAGCCGGCGGCGGTGCCAGCGCAGGCGCCACAAGCGCCCAGTGAGCGCTTATCGCTGAACCTGGCCATGCTGCAGCGTGGGCAATGGTTGGGTTTGCTGGCGTTTGGCGAGCGTAAGCGCGAATTAATCGACGCCGTGTTGGCGGGTGAGCCTGCGGCTCAGGATCTGCCTCTATATGCCTGGCTGCAGTGCAGCCCCATGCCGGTAAACATCTACTGGGCACCTTGAGCCGTTACACTGCAGGCTTGTACCTCGCAGATAAAGGGAGCCGTCATGTTGCATCCGGTTGTTGAGCAGGTTACCGCCGCCTTGGAGCTGCGCTCGGCGAAACGCCGCCAGCGCTATTTGCAGCGCCTGGCGCAGGCGGCGGGGCGCAGTGCGCATCAGGCGTTGGGTTGCTCTAATTTGGCCCATGCCCTGGCTGCGCAACCTTATGACGCCAAGCTGATCATGAAGCAGGGTGGTTCGCCGCATGTGGCGATCATTTCCAGTTACAACGACCTGCTCTCGGCCCATGCGCCGCTCAAAGATTATCCCGAGCGCCTAAAGGTGGCGCTGGCCAGAGCTGGTGCGACTTCGCAATTTGCAGCTGGTGTACCGGCCATGTGTGATGGCATCACCCAGGGCGAGGGCGGCATGCAGCTGTCGCTGTTTTCTCGCGACCTGATTGCCCAGGCTACTGCCATAGGCCTGACCCATGGCATCTTCGACGGCGCGTTGTACCTCGGGGTGTGTGACAAGATCGTCCCCGGACTGCTGATCGGCGCGCTGCATTTTGGTCATCTGCCGGCTGTGTTCGTCCCCGCTGGGCCTATGCATTCTGGCCTGCCAAATAAAGAAAAAGCCGCCGTACGCCAGCGCTTCGCCCGCGGTGAAGCCAGCCGTGATGAGCTTCTGACTGCTGAGCTGGCGGCCTACCACCAGGCGGGGACCTGTACTTTTTATGGCACGGCCAATACCAACCAGTTACTGATGGAAGCCATGGGGCTGCATGTGCCAGGCAGCGCCTTTGTTCACCCTTACACGCCATTGCGCGATGCTCTGACCGATGAGGCTGCACGCTTGGTGGCGCACAACAGCCGCCAGGGCGAGCGCTACCTGCCGGTCGGCCAGCAGATTGATGCGCGGGCGCTGATCAATGCTGTGGTGGCTTTGCTCGCCAGCGGCGGCTCGACCAATCACACCTTGCACCTACCGGCCATCGCTCGCGCGGCCGGTTATGAGCTGAGCTGGGATGACTTTGCCGCGCTGTCCAAGGTCGTGCCGCTGTTGGCGCGGGTGTATCCCAATGGCGCGGCGGACGTGAATCAGTTCCAGGCCGCTGGCGGCCCTGCCTGGTTGCTGCGTGAGTTACTCGACACAGGCTTGCTGCATGACGATGTGGCGACTGCCGCCGGGCATGGCTTGCGCGCTTATACCCGCGAAGCGTGGCTGGACGGCGAGCACCTGGCTTGGCGCGAGCTGCCGCCGCAGAGCCCGGCGCGCGACATTGTCCGTACAGCGGCTGAGCCGTTTGCCGAGGAGGGTGGGCTGGTGCTGCTGAGGGGCAACCTGGGGCGCGCCATCCTGAAAACCTCGGCGGTGGATCCGGCCTATTGGCAGATTCGCGCTCAGGCACGCATTTTTGATTCGGAAGCGGCGGTGCAGGCGGCTTACAGTGCGGGTGAGCTGCAAGGTGACCTGGTGCTGGTGGTGCGCTTCCAAGGCCCACAAGCCAATGGCATGCCCGAGCTGCATAAACTGATGCCCTTGCTGGCCAATATGCAGCAGGCTGGACAACGTGTCGCGCTGGTCACCGACGGGCGAATGTCCGGGGCTTCCGGGCAGGTTTCCACGGCCTTACACGTGACCCCGGAAGCCGCCGCGGGCGGCGCTCTGGCGCGGTTGCAGGATGGCGACTGGCTGGTGCTGGATGCGCAGCACGGCCTGCTCCAGGTAGAGCTGAGTGAGCAGCAACTCGCTGCACGGCCCTTGGCGGCAAGCAGTGACGAAATGGAGTTGGGCTTTGGCCTGGAAATGTTTGGCGCCCAGCGCCGCCTGGTCGGTTCAGCTGAGCAGGGTGCCAGCAGCCTATTTGAAGATTGAGTTTGAGAGCGGGGAGCAAAGCATGAACCTGACGATGGATGCGGTGCTGCAACAGGCCCGCCCGGTTTTGCCGGTGTTGGTGATCGAAGACGTCAGCTTGGCGGTGGACTTGGCCCGTGCGCTGCACGCCGGTGGTATTCGCGTGCTGGAAGTGACGCTGCGCACGCCGCGCGCGCTGGATGCGCTGGCTGCCATGCGCAAGGAGCTGCCGGATCTATTGATTGGCGCCGGCACGGTGATTCATGCCGAGCAGTTTAATGAGGCCCGCGAAGCCGGTGCGCAGTTCGCCGTCAGCCCGGGGTGCACGGAGCGTCTAGCGGCCGCCGCTGAGGACTCCGGTTTGCCGTATTTACCCGGCGTAATGACCCCCTCCGAAGTGCTGCTGGCGCTGGAGTACGGTTATCGCTCGCTAAAGCTATTCCCGGCCGACGGCGCCACCAGCATCAAAATGCTCAAGAGCTTCAAGGGGCCGTTCACCGGTATTCGGTTTTGTCCAACCGGGGGGATTACCCTGGATAACTTATTGGGCTTTCTGCGTTTGCCTAATGTGGCTTGCGTCGGCGGTACTTGGATTGCGCCCAGTAACCTGGTGCGCGCCCGTGCCTGGGACCAAATCACCCAGTTGGCCGCTGAGGCTCGGGCGTTGGCGGGTAGCCTGGAGCAGTCGGCATGATGTGGGATTTGAGTAACCCGTTTGTGATTGATATCGAGGTCGCGGCAGACGATATCGACGGCCTTGGGCATGCCAACAATGCGGTGTATGTCAGTTGGCTGGAGCGCAGCGCCTGGCGGCATTCGCAGTTTCTTGGGCTGGATTTGGCCGAGTACCGCCGTTTGGATCGCGCCATGGCCGTGCTGCGCCATGAAATCGATTATTTGGCTAGCGCCTATGAGGGTCAGCAGCTGCAAATGGCTACCTGGATTGTCGAGTCCGATCAGCGCTTGAAGATGGATCGCTGTTTTCAGCTGATCCGCCCGGCAGATGGTGTGACGCTGTTGCGGGCGAAAACCACCTTTGTCTGCATCGAGCTGTCCAGTGGCAAGCCCAAGCGCATGCCCGCGGAGTTTGTTGAAGGCTACGGGGCGGCGTTACAGCCAGCGTTCCCCATGGAGCTTTGACGCGCCGTTGGGCTAAAGCCTGGCTGCTGATTCGTTGCGCCGCGTACACTACGCGGCGTTTTTTATGGCGGCCGCCTCTTCGGGTCGTTGCTGTGCCGCGTCAAACATGGCGCCCGATTTTCTTTGAGAGCTGAACGTATGCAAATCGCCCTGGCCCCGATGGAGGGGTTGGTCGACGAAATCCTTCGCGATGTGCTGACCCGGGTTGGCGGCATCGACTGGTGCGTGACCGAATTTATCCGGGTGACGGAGCGGGTATTGCCGGCTAGCACCTACCAGAAGCTGGCGCCCGAGTTGTTCAGTGGCGCGCAAACGGCCGCTGGCACGCCGCTGCGCGTGCAGTTCCTGGGCTCTGATCCCAGCTGTTTGGCCGATAACGCGGCTTATGCTTGCACCTTGGGTGCGCCGGTCATCGACCTCAACTTCGGCTGCCCGGCCAAGACGGTGAACAAGTCCCGTGGTGGTGCCGTGCTGCTCAAAGAGCCCGAGCTGCTGCATGCCATCGTCTGTGAAGTGCGGCGCGCAGTGCCGGCGGCCATTGCGGTGACGGCGAAAATGCGCCTGGGCTTCGACCACAAGGACGATGCCATGGAGTGCGCGCAAGCCCTGGCTGACGGCGGTGCTGCGCAGATCGTGGTACACGCGCGGACCAAGATCGAAGGCTACAAGCCACCGGCACACTGGGAGTGGGTCGCGCGGGTGCAGGAAGCGGTCAAGGTGCCGGTGTTCGCCAATGGTGATATCTGGAATCTGGACGATTGGCGGCGTTGCCGTGAGGTCAGTGGTGTCGAGGACATCATGCTCGGTCGTGGCCTGGTGGCGCGCCCGGACCTGGCCCGGCAGATTGCCGCCGCCAAGGCCGGGCAGGACGTTGTACCTATGAGTTGGGCGGAATTGCAGCCGCTGCTGGCGGATTTCTGGCTGCAGGCGCGGCGCAAAATTTCACCACGCTATGCGCCTGGGCGGCTTAAGCAATGGCTGGCGATGCTCACTCGCAGCTACCCCGAGGCGACTGAGCTGTTCAACCTGCTGCGCCGAGAAAACGATTGCCTGCGTATCGATGCCCTGCTCGGTATCCAGTTTGCTGAAGCGCAACGTCAGCAGGCGAGCGCCTGAGGGGGGAGCCCGGATTGCCTTCGGGCTACAAATTGTCACTTTTGGATTAGCGCCCGCCGCTGACATCCAGTAGTGCGCCGTTAGTGTAGGACGCCTGCTCGCTGGCCAGCCAAAGAATCGCCTCGGCCACTTCACTGGCCAGGCCGCCGCGCCCCATAGGCACACTCTGGCTGACGCGTGCGATCCGCTCCGGCTCACCACCGCTGGCGTGAATCTCAGTGGCAATTACTCCCGGCCGCACGGCGTTGACGCGAATGCCTTCAGCCGCCACTTCTTTGGCCAGGCCCAGGGTCATGCTGTCGATTGCCCCTTTGGCGGCCGCATAGTCGATGTATTCACCCGGCGCGCCGATCCGGGCGGCAACCGATGACAGGTTGACGATGGCACCGCCATTGCCGCCCTGGCGGGTCGACATGCGTTTGATCGCCTCGCGGCAGCAGAGAAAACTGCCAAATACATTGGTGGCGAAGACCCGTTGCCAGCGCGCCAGGTCCATCTGTTGCAACTGCATTTGGCCTTCCAGTATGCCGGCGTTGTTGACCAGTACGTCGAGGCGGCCGAAGTGCCGATCAACGTGGCTGAACAACTGCATGACCTGGTTTTCGTCGGCTACGTTGGCCTGCACCGCAATGGCTTGGCCGCCCGCCTGGATGATCTCGCTAACCAGCGACTCGGCCGCTGCCTGTTGCCGTTGATAGTTCAGGCACAACGCATAGCCTTGGGCGGCTGCCAGCCTGGCGGTAGCGGCACCAATGCCGCGGCTGGCACCGGTAATGAGCATGACCTTGGTCATCGTGTTGCCTCCCTGTAAGAAAATTTTACAGCGGCTTGAAATCATTCTGAGTAGCCACATTTTCAGTGCTGTGGGATGCCGAAGTCGGGTTCCACATTCACGACTTCGCTGAAGTTCAGGAGATTTAACGATGAGCACTGCATTTTCCATGACCCCACTGCTGCGTCAGTCCGTTGGCTTCGACCGGTTCAATGACTTGTTCGAGTCCGCCATGCGCAATGAGGCGGGTAGCAGCTATCCACCCTACAACGTTGAGAAATATGCCGACGACCAGTACCGCATTGTGGTCGCTGCGGCGGGCTTTGAGGAAGAAAACCTGGAGCTGCAAGTCGAGCGTGACGTGCTGACTGTGACCGGTGGCAAACGTGATAACAGTGCCGAGAACGTCACCTACCTGTATCAAGGCATTGCTCAGCGGGCGTTCAAGTTGTCCTTCCGCCTGGCTGACCATATCGAAGTGAAGGGCGCGAGCCTGGTTAATGGCCTGCTGAATATCGACCTGGTACGCATCGTGCCGGAAGAGGCTAAAGCCAAGCGCATCCCGATTGGCGCCAGCCGTCCGGTGCTTAACAGCTGACCATTAGGCTGCACGCGAGCAAGGGCACCTGCGGGTGCCCTTGCTGTATTAGCGGGGCGCGGGCAGTCGATTGTCGTGAAGTAATTGGTGAAACGACTGCAGTGGCACCGCTTTGCTGAACAGGTAACCCTGGTAGTGATGGCAGCCCTGTTGCTGGAGGAATTCCAGCTGATCATGCTGCTCAACCCCCTCGGCAATAATATCCAGCCCCAGGCTATGCGCCATGGCGACGATAGCGCGGATGATTTCCGCGTCGTTAGCATCGAGGGTGGCGTCGCGCACGAAGGATTGGTCGATCTTCAGGACATCCACCGGCAGGCGTTTGAGGTAGGTCAGCGAGCTGTAGCCGGTGCCGAAGTCATCCATGGCGAAGGTCACGCCAAGTCGCTTGAGGCGGTTCATCTTGGCGATGGTGTCGTCGATATTCTGGATGACGATTCCTTCGGTGATTTCCAGTTTAAGCATGTTGGGTGGCAGGTGGCTGCTGGCCAAGCAGCTGTCTACCCGTTCAACAAAATCAGCCTGGCGGAACTGCCTTGGGCTGATATTCACGCACAGGCTGAACTGCGCCGCGTCGATCATGCCCTGCTTGAGCAGTTGTGCGCAGGCGTGACAGGCTTCGGCGAGTACCCAGCCGCCGACTTCGAGGATTAACCCACTTTCTTCGAGAATCGGGATAAACAACGCCGGTGATTGCGCGCCCAGTGTCGGGTGCATCCAGCGCAGCAAGGCTTCGGCACCGATGATCTGGTTGGTGCGGGCATCCACCTGCGGTTGGAAGTGCAGTTCGAACTCGCCGCGAGCCAGGGCCAGGCGCAGGTCGTTTTCCAAGCGCAGGCGTTCGCTGGCGGCTTTCTGCATGGTGTTGCGGAACAGTTGGATGGTATTACGCCCCGAGTCCTTGGCGCGGTAGAGGGCGATGTCGGCGCGTTTGAGCAGGTCGGAGGGGTGTCGCCGTGGTCGGGAATCAGGGCGATGCCGATACTTGGCGTTACCTGCAGCTGGTGGCCGTCGAGCTGCATTGGCTCGGCCAGCAGGTGGCGCAGTTTTTCCGCCACGCTGCGGACTTGGTTGAGCACCGCTGAGCGCTTACCTTCCAGGCCGGAAATCAGCACGACAAATTCGTCACCACCCAGCCGTGCCACGGTGTCTTCCTGGCGCACGCTGGCCTCTAGGCGAGCGGTGACCAGCTTCAGTACGGCATCACCGACCGGATGGCCGAGTGAGTCATTGATGTGTTTGAAGTGATCGAGGTCGATAAACATCAACGCACCGCGCAATTCGTGGCGCTTGAGCAGGGCGATCTGCTGAGTCAGGCGGTCGAGCAGCAGGGCGCGGTTGGGTAGGTTGGTCAGCGAGTCATGGTAGGCCAGGTGCTGCACTTGAGCCTGGGCTTCTTTCAAATCACTGATGTCACGGGCGGTCAGCAACAGGCAGGGGGTTTGTTGAGCTGGATAGGTTCGACGGAGACCTCAACCTGCTTAATTCGACCGTCGCGATGATTGCCGCGCATTTGCATGTGGTGTACGTGGCCGTCGCGCTTAAGTATTTCCAGCATTAGGTCGCGCTCTGCCAGATCGGCCCAGACATTGAGGTCTTTGGCGCTAAGACCGATCACTTCTTCTGATTTATAGCCGGTTAGCCGGTAGAAGCCCTCGTTCACCTCGATATAGCGGCCGCTGTCGCGTTCGGTGATGGTGATGGCGTCTGGGCTGGAGTGGAATGCTAGGGCGAATTTTTCCTGGCTGGCCTGCAGCTCTGCCTGGGCTTTCTGCCGTTCGCTGATATCACGGAACGTGGTGAGCAGGCAGGTTTGCTTATTTAACAGCACCGGCCTTGAGGAAATCACACAGGTGATCGCGCGGCCCTGTTTGTCTAGGTAGTGCGCCAGTTCATTGTGCAAGCTCTGGTCACGCTCCAGTTTGCTGTACAGCTCGGCCCGCGTGCTGAGGTCGGCCCAGAAATTCAGGTCGACCATTCTGTGGCCTATTACTTCGTCGGGTTGCCAGCCGAAGGTCTGACTAAAGCTTGAGTTGATTTCCAGGGCAACGCCTTCCGGCATAGTCGTCAGGGCAATTGGATCTGGGCTGGCCTGAAACAGGCTGGAAAATTTGGCTTCTGAGGTAATCAGGCTCTGTTCGCGGCGGACACGCTCGCTGATATCGATAAGGATGCCCGCCATTCGCAATGGTTTGCCGTCAGCATCCCGGTAAAGCTTGGCGGTACTTTCGAGGTAATGAACCTCCTGGTTGGAATAAATCGCCTGGTAAGTCACTTGGTAATTATCAGCGCTGCCTTGCGCCAACTGCTGATAATGCACGCGCATGGCATGACGGTCCGACAGTGGTACACAGCTGAAAAATTTACGGAAATCGTCGTGGAACGGCTGCTCCGTTAAGCCGTGGAGTTTGGCTGCGCGGGGCGAGCCAAAGAGCATGTTGCTGGGTATATGCCAGTCCCAGGTGCCGAGGTCAGCCGAGTCGAGGGCCAGGTTCAGGCGCTCCTGGCTGTCGCGCAGTGCCTGTTCTTGTTCGCATTGCTGGGTGATGTCACGCAGCGATAGGACCAGGCAGGGTGCACCTTGCAACAGTATTTCACCGCCGAAGAGCAGGTTCTTGCGGATGCTGCCGTCGCGGTGATAAAGCGATACTTGCAGGCCGTTGAGGCTGTTATGGCTGATCGCATCCATCATCCGTCGACGATCCTCCAGGCACGCCCAGATGCCTATTTCCAGGGAGGTGCGGCCTATGGTTTGGTCACTACTCCAGCCAAACTGCTGCTCGAAGCCGGCGTTGACTTCGATAAAGCGACCGCTGGCCTTGTCGGTGATCACCACCGCGTCGGGGCTGTAGTTGAAGGCCTGGGCGAATTTTTCTTCGCTGCTACGCAGGGCCTGCTCACGGGCCTGCTGGTTGCTGATATCGCGGATGACCCCGATGACCCGATGTTTGCCGTCGGCGTCCTGCTGCAGGCTGCCGCTGATTTCCAGCCAGTGCAGGCTGCCATCTGGCCAGCGAATACGGTGGCGGAAGGCGCGGGTACTTGGGGTGCCGGCAAGCAGTTGCTCGAACAGGCGAATGATCTCCGGACGGTCTTCTTCCGGGATCAGCTCGATATAGTCGATGCGCTTTTGCAGCGGCTGTTTGGGGTCAAGGCCGAAAAGTGCCTGGGCACCGCGTGACCAACTGACCCGGCCGCTTTCAATGTCCCAGTACCAGGTGCCGAGTTTGGCACCATTGAGCGCACGCAACAGGCGCGGGGCATCGTTCCAGGTGCTTTCGAATTCGGCAGGATCCAGTGCCGGAATAAACGGCAGTGGCGGACGGCGATCACTGGATTTGGCCACGATCCACTCTTCCTTTACATGCACGGGTTTCGTGGCCGTTGGCTGAGCAACTGGGCTGAGTCATGCAGAAACCTTTCTTATCGTTATGGGCCCACGTTAGCCTTTACCCGCTTGCCTGTGCAAGACCGTCACGCTGTGCATCCAGCAGGTTCATAAAGGCTCGCGCTGCATTCGACAGGGTGCGTTCGGTATGGCTGATATAGCCCAACTGGCGCGTCAGCTGGATGCCGGGCAACGGCAGGCGCGCAACCTGGTCGTCGAGCATGGTGCGCGGCAGTACGCTCCAGGCCAGGCCGATGGACACCATCATCTTGATGGTTTCCAGGTAGTTGGTGCTCATGGCGATGTTTGGCGTCAGTCCCTGCGCCTCGAACAGGCGCCGCACAATGTGGTGGGTAAAGGTGTTGCCGCCGGGAAATACTGCCGGATGATGGGCAACATCCGCCAGGCTGACCGCGCCATTGCGCGCCAGCGGGTGCTCGGGAGCAGCGACGAAATCCAGTGGGTCGTCCCACACGGCCACGGCATGCACGGGCTCGCGGGTTTCCGGGGCGAGGGTAATCACCGCCAGTTCAGCGCGGCCATGCAGCACTTCTTCATAGGCCACTTCCGAGTCGAGAAACTGAATATCCAATGCCACCTGCGGGTAGGCGCGGGTAAAGGCGCGCAGCAGCGCCGGCAGGCGGTGCAGGCCGATATGGTGACTGGTGGCCAGGGTCAGGCGACCGCTGATCTCGCCGTTCAGGTTGGTCAGTGCACGGCGCGTATCATCGAGCACATTAAGAATCTGATAGGCCCGTGGCAGTAGGGCGTGGCCGGCCTCAGTCAGGCTCACCTCGCGGCCCAGGCGGTCGAACAGGCGCACATTGAGCTGTTGCTCCAGGCTGGCGATGCGTTTGCTCACCGCCGGCTGGGTCAGAAACAGGCGCTCTGCCGCTTCCGAGAAGCTGCCCAGCTCGGCAATGGCAATAAAGGCATTCAGGGTGGCGAGATCCATGCGGCAGTTCCTGGCGGCGAGTGGGGGTGGATTGCGATCAGCATGCCGTACTCGCATTCCTATTTGGAATCCTTTAAATAAAAAATATGAATTTGAGTAATTTAATTCGGGCCCATAGGATGGCCCCATAAGCCAAAGGGCTATTCGCCCAGGCATAGAAAGACGCTGATGAGGGAAAGCTGATGGCCGGCAAAACGCTGTACGACAAGCTCTGGGACATGCACGAGGTGAAGCGTCGCGACGATGGTTCGTCGCTGATCTACATCGACCGCCACATCCTCCACGAAGTGACCTCGCCGCAGGCCTTTGAGGGCTTGCGCCTGGCCAGCCGTAAGCCGTGGCGTATCGATGCCAACATCGCTACCCCGGACCATAACGTGCCGACCACCAAGGCTGAGCGTCAGGGTGGCCTTGAAGCCATCGCTGATGAAGTGTCGCGCATCCAGGTACAGACCCTGGACGAGAACTGCGATGACTTCGGCATCCTCGAGTTCAAGATGAACGACGTGCGCCAGGGCATCGTTCACGTGGTCGGCCCGGAGCAGGGTGCCACCCTGCCAGGCATGACCGTGGTCTGCGGCGACTCGCACACCTCCACCCATGGCGCCTTCGGTGCCTTGGCCCACGGCATCGGCACCTCTGAGGTCGAGCACGTGCTTGCCACTCAGTGCCTGGTGGCCAAGAAGATGAAGAACATGCAGGTGCGTGTCGAAGGCAAGCTGCCGTTCGGCGTCACCGCCAAGGACATCGTGCTGGCCGTGATCGGCAAGATCGGCACTGCGGGCGGCAACGGTCATGCCCTGGAGTTCGCCGGCAGCGCAATCCGCGACTTGTCGCTGGAAGGGCGCATGACCATCTGCAACATGTCCATCGAAGCGGGTGCTCGCGTGGGCTTGGTGGCTGTGGATGAAAAAACCATCGCCTACGTCGAAGGCCGTCCGTTTGCGCCTAAGGGCTCTGATTGGGACAAGGCCGTGGTGCAGTGGCAGGACCTGGTTTCCGATGCGGATGCAGTGTTCGATACCGTGGTCGAACTGAAGGCTGAAGACATCAAACCGCAAGTCAGCTGGGGGACTTCCCCTGAAATGGTTCTGGCTGTGGACCAGAACGTGCCGGACCCGGCCGCTGAAAGCGACCCGGTGAAGAAGGACTCGATCATCCGCGCGCTGAAGTACATGGGCCTGTCGGCCAATCAGCCGATTACCGATATTCAACTGGATCGCGTATTTATTGGCTCCTGCACCAACTCGCGCATCGAAGACCTGCGCGCTGCCGCTGAAGTGGCCAAGGGCCGTAAGGTTGCCAGCACCATCAAACAGGCGCTGGTGGTGCCAGGTTCGGGCCTGGTCAAGGCGCAGGCGGAACAAGAAGGCTTGCACCACATTTTTATCGAGGCTGGCTTTGAATGGCGCGAGCCGGGCTGCTCCATGTGCCTGGCGATGAACCCGGACAAACTCGGCAGTGGCGAGCATTGCGCCTCGACCTCCAACCGCAACTTCGAAGGCCGTCAGGGCGCGGGTGGTCGTACCCACCTGGTCAGCCCGGCGATGGCGGCGGCAGCGGCGGTGACCGGTCGCTTTATCGATGTGCGCGAATTGATCCAGGCCTAAGGAGCTGACGATGAAAGCCTTTACTCAACACACCGGCCTGGTAGCACCGCTTGACCGTGCCAACGTCGACACTGACCAGATCATCCCCAAGCAGTTCTTGAAGTCGATCAAGCGCACCGGCTTCGGCCCGAACCTGTTCGATGAATGGCGCTACCACGATGTCGGTCAGCCGAATCAGGACAATTCCAAGCGTCCGGTCAACCAGGATTTCGTACTCAACTTCCCGCGTTACCAGGGCGCCAGCGTGCTGCTGGCGCGTGAGAACTTCGGCTGTGGTTCGAGCCGCGAACACGCGCCTTGGGCGCTGGAGGAGTACGGCTTCCGTACCATCATCGCGCCGAGCTTTGCCGATATCTTCTTCAACAACAGCTTCAAGAACGGCTTGCTGCCGATCATCCTCAAGGAAGACGAGGTTGATGCGCTGTTCCAGCAGGCGGAAGCCACGGTTGGCTATCAACTGACCGTCGACCTGGCCGCGCAAACCGTGACCCGCCCGGACGGCGTGCTGTACAGCTTTGAGGTCGATGCCTTCCGCAAGCATTGCCTGCTCAACGGTCTGGACGATATCGGCCTGACCTTGCAGGACAGCGATGCGATCAAGGCCTTTGAAAGCACCTATCAGCAGCGCAGCCCCTGGCTGTTCGGCGCAATCAAGTAATCAGCGGGCGAGTGCATCCGTCACTCGCCGATTAATGAGTTGAGAAAAGCATGTCCAAACAGATTCTGATTCTCCCCGGCGACGGTATCGGCCCGGAAATCATGGCCGAGGCGGTCAAGGTGCTGAACCTGGCCAACGACAAGTACAACCTGGGCTTCGAACTGAGTTTCGATGACCTCGGTGGTGCGGCCATCGACCGTTATGGCGTGCCGCTGGCCGACGAGACCTTGGCACGCGCCAAGGCTGCCGATGCGGTGTTGCTCGGTGCCGTTGGCGGGCCGAAGTGGGACACCATCGATCCTGCGATCCGCCCGGAGCGCGGTTTGCTGAAGATCCGCTCGCAGCTGGGTCTGTTCGGCAACCTGCGTCCGGCCATTCTCTACCCGCAACTGGCCGAGGCCTCCAGCCTCAAGCCGGAAGTGGTCGCGGGCCTGGACATCCTCATCGTTCGTGAACTGACCGGCGGCATCTATTTCGGCCAACCGCGCGAGAGCAAGGTGCTGGAAAACGGCGAGCGCATGGCCTACGACACCCTGCCGTACAGCGAGAGCGAGATCCGCCGCATCGCCAAGGTCGGTTTCGACATGGCCCGCGTGCGCGGCAAGAAGCTCTGCTCGGTGGACAAGGCCAACGTTCTGGCTTCCAGCCAACTGTGGCGCGCCGTGGTCGAGGAAGTGGCCAAGGATTACCCGGACGTCGAACTGAGCCACATGTACGTCGACAACGCCGCCATGCAACTGGTGCGCGCACCCAAGCAATTCGACGTGATGGTCACCGACAACATGTTTGGTGACATTTTGTCTGACGAAGCTTCGATGCTCACCGGTTCCATTGGCATGCTGCCGTCGGCATCCCTGGATGCCAACAACAAAGGCATGTACGAGCCATGCCACGGCTCTGCGCCGGACATCGCCGGCAAGGGCATCGCCAACCCGCTGGCGACCATTCTCTCGGTGTCGATGATGCTGCGTTACAGCTTCAATCAGACCGCGGCTGCGGATGCTATTGAGCTGGCCGTGAGCAATGTGCTCGATCAGGGCCTGCGCACCGGTGATATCCATAGCGCGGGTACGACCAAGGTCGGCACCACGGCAATGGGCGATGCAGTAGTCGAAGCGTTACGCAGTCTGTAATCTTCCTGGCCCGTCGGACGGTTCCGGCGGTCAGCTTATATAGGTGTAGTGGTTATGAAACGTGTAGGTCTGATCGGTTGGCGTGGCATGGTCGGCTCCGTGCTGATGCAGCGCATGCTGGAAGAGCAGGATTTCGACTTGATCGAACCGGTCTTCTTCACCACCTCCAATGTCGGCGGCCAAGGCCCGGCGATTGGCAAGGAAACGGCGCCCTTGAAGGACGCCTACAGCATTGACGAGCTGAAAAGCCTCGACGTGATCCTGACCTGTCAGGGTGGCGACTACACCAATGAAGTCTTCCCTAAGCTGCGCGAAGCCGGCTGGCAGGGCTATTGGATTGATGCGGCCTCGTCGCTGCGCATGAGCGACAGCTCGGTGATCGTGCTCGATCCGGTCAACCGCAAGGTGATCGATCAGCAGCTGGATGCTGGCACCAAGGACTACATCGGCGGTAACTGCACTGTCAGCCTGATGTTGATGGCGTTGGGCGGTCTGTACGAGGCTGGTCTGGTCGAGTGGATGAGTGCCATGACCTACCAGGCCGCGAGCGGCGCTGGCGCGCAGAATATGCGTGAGCTGATCAAGCAGATGGGCGCGATCAACGGTGCGGTGGCAGACGAGTTGGCTGATCCGGCCAGCGCCATTCTCGACATCGACCGTAAAGTTGCTGAGGCCATGCGTGGCGAGTCCTTCCCGGTCGACAACTTTGGCGTGCCGTTGGCTGGCAGTCTGATTCCTTACATCGACAAGGAACTGCCTAATGGGCAGAGCCGTGAAGAGTGGAAAGCCCAGGCTGAAACCAACAAGATTCTCGGTCGTTTCAAGAACCCGATTCCGGTCGATGGTTTGTGCGTGCGCGTCGGTGCCATGCGTTGCCACAGCCAGGCATTGACCATCAAGCTGAACAAGGATGTACCGCTGTCGGACATCGAAGGCCTGATCAGCCAGCACAACCCATGGGTTAAGTTGGTGCCGAACCAGCGCGAAGCGAGCATCCGTGAGCTGGGCCCAACCGCTGTGACGGGGACTCTGAGCGTGCCGGTCGGTCGCCTGCGTAAGCTCAATATGGGCTCGCAATACCTGGGCGCATTCACCGTTGGCGACCAGTTGTTGTGGGGCGCTGCGGAGCCATTGCGTCGCATGCTGCGTATTCTGCTGGAGCGTTAATCGCGCGGCGCTGAGGCGTTTATTGCGTAGTCAACGAGGGGCGGGCTGCAGGGCGTTCGAGTCAACTCGAGCGCTCAGCAGTCCGCTCCTTTGCATTTGGCGGGCCCGGCTATACAGTGCTGGGCTTATTTCTGCGAGCTTTGCCATGACCCGTACCTTTGATATTGCCGTAATTGGCGCCACCGGCAGCGTTGGCGAGGCCCTGGTGCAATTGCTGGAAGAGCGCGAATTCCCCGTAGCTAATTTGCACGTGATCGCCAGTGGCGAGTCTGCGGGAAGTTCTGTGTCTTATAAGGGTAAGAACCTGCGGGTAAAAGACCTGGAAACCTTTGATTTCTCCAGCGTGCGCCTGGCGTTCTTTGCAGCGGGTAGCAAGGTCACGCAGAAGTACGCGTTGCAGGCCGGGGCGGCAGGCTGCGCGGTGATTGATTTGGCCAGCGGCTTGCCGGCCGCGCAGGCGCCGCGGGTAGTGCCTGAGGCTAATGCGCAGGTGCTGGCCGCTGTAGCTGCGCCTTATGTACTGACGAGCCCAAGTGCGCCGGGTGTTGCGCTGGCCACTGTGCTGGCGGCTTTGCCTGAGAGCATCAGTATTCGCCGCGTTACGGTGACTGCTTGCCTGGCTGTCTCCAGTCGAGGGCGTGAAGGTATCGCAGAGTTGGCGCGGCAAACGGCGGAATTGCTCAACGGGCGTTCACTTGAGCCTCGTCTGTTTGACCGGCAAATGGCTTTCAATGTGCTGGCCCAGGTTGAGCAGGGCGACAGTGAAGGGCACTCCGCGCTGGAGCGGCAGATTGCCGCTGAGCTCCAAGAGCTGCTGGCTATACCGGCGCTGCCAGTGGCGGTGACTTGTATTCAAGTTCCGGTGTTCTTTGGCGACAGTTTGAGTGTGTCGCTTCAGGCTGAATCGAACATCGACATTAAGCAGGTTTATGCCGCGTTGGATGCTGCGCCGGCAGTGGAGCTGGTGGAGTTGGACGATTATCCAACAGTGGTTGGTGATGCGGTGGGGCAGGATGTGGTCTATGTCGGTCGCGTGCGCGCCGGTTTGCATGACCCCGCAGAACTCAATTTGTGGATTGCGTCTGATAATGTGAGAAAAGGCGCCGCGCTGAACGCTGTGCAATTGGCCGAGTTGTTGATAAAACACTATCTGTAAAAGATACTTACCTAGAAATTTGAAGAATCTTTCGAGCTTGGCAATACTGGCTGAGTTAATTGCTGAACGGGGTTGCGTCTTCGGGCGTGATAGGCAGCAATTTTCAAGATCCTCTCGCTGGTCGAGAAAAAAAGATAAAACAAGGGATAACGCTATGGTTCGGGTTCGCAAACTGGTGCTGGCAATCGCAGCTGCTTCGGCGCTGTCATCCGGCATGGCCCACGCGTTGGGGCTGGGTGAAGTCACTCTGCAGTCAGCGCTCAATCAACCCCTAGTGGCTGAGATTGAGTTACTGGAAGTGCGCGACCTGGCTTCTAATGAACTATTGCCGACCCTGGCGTCCCCAGAAGCATTCACCAAAGCAGGTGTGGATCGTCAGTATTTCCTGACGGATTTAAAGTTCACGCCGGTACTCAAGCCCAATGGCAAAAGCGTTATCCGGGTGACCTCCAGCAAGCCCATGCGTGAGCCCTATCTGAACTTCCTAGTGGAAGTGCTGTGGCCGAATGGCCGTTTGCTGCGTGAGTACACCCTGCTGCTTGACCCGCCGCTCTATACCCCGCAAAGCGTGACCCCAGCGACTGCTCGGCTACCTGTAGCTGCAGCGGCGCCTGCCCCTCGCTTACAAAATCCGGCTCCTGCGCCGCGCCCTGCGGCAGCAGTAGCTAATACCGCGACTTCTGTTGCGCCTGCCGCACCCACGGCCAAACCGTTAGGCGGTAATCAATACACCACCACGGCCAACGATACGCTCTGGGAAATTGCCCAGCGTGCACGTGCCGGTGGCAGCGTGCATCAAGCCATGTTGGCGATCCAAGACCTGAATCCTGATGCCTTTATCGGTGGCAACATCAACCGCCTGAAAAGCGGCCAGGTGCTGCGTCTGCCGGATGAGCAGCAGGTCAAGAAGCGTGCCCAGGGCGAAGCGCTCGCTCAGGTGGCTGAGCAAAATACAGCCTGGCGTCAAGGTCGCGGCACTGCCGCTAGTGCCCGCCAGCTGGATGCCACCAAGCGCACCAGTGCTGCCGCTGCGCCGACCAAGGTCGACGTCGGTGATAGCCTGAAACTGGTTGCCGCTGATAGCGGTAAAGCAACCGCCGGCAGTGACAAAGGTGCAGCAGACACCAAAGCATTAAATGACAAGCTGGCCGTGACTCAGGAAAGCCTGGACTCCAGCCGTCGTGAAAATGACGAGCTGAAAGGACGCATGACTGACCTGCAGAGCCAGCTCGATAAGCTGCAACGTCTGATTCAGTTGAAAGATGATCAGATGGCCAAGCTGCAGGCTGATCTGGCCGCGCAGGGGCAAGCTCCTGCTCCAGTTGTTACAGCTGTAGCCCCAGAAACACCAGCAGCCGAAGCGCCGGCTGCTCCTGTAGAGCCTGCTCCAGAGGCCGCGCCGCAAGAACCTGCTGTTACGACTCCCGTAGTGCCTGCTGCTGAAACCGATTTTAATTACAGCGAAGAGCCTGCAGCATCCGTCGAACCCGTCGCCCCGATAGAGGTGGAGCCTGCACCGGCTGCCGCACCTGAGCCTGCTGCAGTCGCACCGGTTGTTGAAGCGCCGGTAGTGGCTGAGCCGCCAGCTGAAAGCACCTTTGATGATTTGCTGGCTAACCCGATGTTGCTGGGTGCTGCAGGTGGCGGTGCGCTGCTGCTATTACTGATAGCGCTGATGATGCTGTCGCGCCGTAATGCACTTAAAGAAGCGCAATTGCAGGAAAATCTAGCGGCTGGTGATGATTCATCCGATCTGGGCGCTGGTTTGGATCTGCCGGATGACGGTTTTGCGGGTCTGACCGACGATCTGGAGGGGCAGCAAAGCGATCTGCCCAACCAAGAGCGTGTTACCGCGCAAACCGGTGATGTGTTGGGTGAGGCGGATATCTATATCGCCTATGGTCGCTTCCCTCAGGCCGCTGAGCTGTTGCAGGGCGCTATCAATGACGAGCCGCAGCGTAGTGATCTGCGTCTGAAGTTGATGGAGGTCTATGCCGAAATGGGTGACCGCAATGGTTTCGCGCGTCAGGACAATGAATTGCGCGAGATTGGCGGCAGTGCAGCTGAGCTTGATCAAATCAATGCGCGCTACCCAGCCATGGCTGTTGCTGCTGGTGCAGGCTTCGCAGCGGCTGCGACCTCCGCGGAAAGCCTTGATAGTTTCAGCCTGGATGATCTGACGCTCGACGAGCCAAGCGCAAAACCTGCTGTTGCCGATCAAGACGATGCGTTCGACCTGAGCTTGGATGATCTTGAAGCTGAGTTTGACCGTGACTTGCAAGCTGCCGGCGATAATGCTGCCTTAGATGACTTGGATAGCTTGTCGTTCGACAGCGATCTGGATTTCAGCTCACCGGCTGAACCGACTGAGAGCAAGGCCGATGATCTGGACTTTAGCCTGAACCTCGCTGATAGCAGCGACAGTGAGCTGGATTTGGGCGCTGATTTGGCTGATTTCAGTCTGGATCTGGATGCACCTGCCAAGCCTGAAGCAGCGGCTGAAGATGATTTCCTGCTGAGCCTGGATGACGAGCCAAGTGCTGCGCCAACTGAGCCAAGCTTTGATCTGCCCGCGGAAGAGGTGGGTGGTGATTTCGATTTGTCGGCAGACTTTGACCTTTCACTGAGTGACGAGGCGCCTAGTCAGCCATCGAATGATAGCTTTGCCGCTCAACTGGACGAGGTCAGCGCGGAGTTGGACTTGCTATCTGATGATCTGGAACAACCTACTGATTTGGACGTGCCGGTAAGTGCTGCTTCTGCCAGTGCTGCGCTGGATAATGACGATGACTTCGACTTCCTCTCGGGCACCGACGAGACAGCTACCAAGCTCGATCTGGCTCGCGCCTACATCGACATGGGTGATACCGAAGGTGCCCGCGATATTCTCGATGAAGTCATCAGTGAAGGTAACGATGGTCAGCAACAAGAAGCCCGTGAGCTGATCGCTAATTTGGTTTGATACATGTCTGAAAGTCCTACTACAACGGCAGCCGACTCGGCTGCCGTTGGCGTTTTCAAGATAGCCCTCGGCGTTGAGTACAAAGGGTCGCGCTACCGCGGTTTTCAGCGCCAGCGCGCCGGTGTGCCTTCCATCCAGGAATCGCTGGAAAAAGCCCTAACTAAAGTTGCGGGTGGTGTTGCCGTTACGTTGAGCTGCGCTGGGCGAACCGATGCGCTGGTGCACGCCAGTGCCCAGGTGGTGCATTTCAATACGCCGGTTGATCGCTCTATGCATGCCTGGGTGATGGGGGCGAACATGAACTTGCCCGGTGATATCAGTGTGGCGTGGGCCAAGTCGATGCCGGCGCACTTTGATGCACGGTTTTGTGCTCAAGCGCGGCGCTACCGTTATGTAATTTATAACGACCAGATCCGCCCGGCGCATATGGCCGAAGAGGTGACCTGGAATCATCGCCCGCTGGATATTGAGCGCATGCGTGAGGCAGCCCAGGCATTTATCGGCACCCATGATTTCAGTGCTTTCCGTGCGCGTCAGTGTCAGGCCAAATCGCCGATCAAGACGGTGCATCACCTGGAGGTGCTCCAGTACGGACGGTTTATCGTGCTGGACATTCGTGCCAATGCCTTCCTGCATCACATGGTGCGTAATCTCGCAGGGGTTCTGATGACCATCGGTGCCGGCGAGCGCCCGGTTGAGTGGGCGCAGGAAGTGCTGGAAACCCGTGTGCGCCGAACTGGTGGCGTGACTGCGCATCCCTATGGGTTGTATCTGGTGCAGGTCGACTATCCGCAGGAGTTCGACTTACCCAAGCGCTACCTGGGGCCGCACTTTCTTTCCGGCCTGCCAGATGTGGCGGCTGACGCCTGAAAGGCTATTTGCTAGCATCCCGCTCACACTGAACTAATCGAGGTCATCCTGTTGTCAGTCGTTCGCAGCAAGATTTGTGGTATCACCCGAATAGAAGATGCATTGGCGGCTGTCGAGGCGGGTGCGGATGCGATTGGGCTGGTGTTCTATGCCAAGAGCCCGCGAGCTGTCACGGTACAACAGGCGCGCGCGATCATTAGTGCCTTGCCGCCGTTTGTGACGTCCGTGGGCTTGTTCGTTGATGCCAGTCGCTGCGAATTGGGTGAGCTGCTCGATGCTGTGCCGCTTGGTTTGCTGCAGTTCCACGGTGACGAGAGCCCGGCTGATTGTGATGGTTATCACCGGCCTTATATCAAGGCGCTGCGGGTTAAGCCGGGCGACGATATCGCTGCGCAGGTTGAGCTCTATAAGAACGCCAGTGGCGTACTGCTGGATACCTATGTGCCAGGTGTTCCGGGCGGCACAGGTGAGGCTTTTGATTGGTCGCTGGTGCCGGAAGGCTTGAGCAAGCCGGTTATTCTGGCCGGTGGCCTAACAGCTGCGAACGTTGCGCAAGCCATTGCTCGTGTGCGTCCCTATGCTGTAGATGTCAGTGGTGGCGTTGAACTAGCCAAGGGCATTAAGGATGCTGAGAAGATTCGCGCTTTCATGCAGGCGGTAAAAGCTGCTTAAGGTGTGCTGGGTTGATGTGACGGGTTAGCGTGCTTGGCCGTCCATAACCCTGTTGCAGAATGTATGAACGCTGCGGCGGTCGTTCAAGGGTGGCGGGTGTATGAGCGCCGCTGTAATGGCAATGCACCGGCCCCTGAAACGGCTGTACTCATGAATTTTCCCGGATAGGCCTGATCGCATAGAGCGCAGCCCGTCCGGTTAACAGCTTTGGAGAATCAAGAGCATGAGCAACTGGTTGGTAGACAAACTCATCCCATCGATCATGCGTTCCGAGGTCAAGAAGAGTTCGGTGCCCGAAGGCCTATGGCACAAGTGCCCATCCTGCGATGCCGTGCTGTACAAGCCCGAGCTGGGAAAGACCTTGGATGTTTGCCCCAAGTGCAATCATCACATGCGTATTGGCGCACGCGAGCGTCTGGATATCTTCCTCGATAAAGAGGGCCGTGAGGAGCTGGGTGCCGAGCTTGAGCCGGTCGATCGCTTGAAATTTCGCGACAGTAAGAAATACAAAGATCGCATCGTGGGTGCGCAAAAGCAGACGTGCGAGAAAGATGCGCTCGTGGCCATTCGTGGCACCCTGGAAGGCATGCCGATAGTGACCTGCGCCTTCGAGTTTTCCTTTATGGGTGGCTCGATGGGGGCGATTGTTGGTGAGCGCTTTGTGCGTGCCGCCAACGCGGCGCTGGAGCAGCGCTGCCCGTTAGTGTGCTTCTCCGCATCCGGCGGTGCGCGCATGCAGGAAGCGCTGATTTCGTTGATGCAGATGGCTAAAACCTCGGCCGTGCTTGCGCGCCTGCGCGAAGAAGGTATTCCGTTTGTATCGGTACTGACCGACCCGGTGTACGGCGGTGTGTCTGCCAGTTTGGCCATGCTTGGTGATGTGATTGTGGCTGAGCCCCGTGCGTTGATCGGCTTTGCCGGCCCGCGCGTGATCGAGCAAACCGTGCGCGAGAAGTTGCCAGAAGGCTTCCAGCGCAGTGAGTTCCTGTTGGAGCACGGTGCCATCGATATGATCATTCATCGTGCGGAGCTGCGTCCGCGCTTGGCGCGCTTGCTGGCACAGTTTATGGGCCTGCCTTCCCCTGTCTCGTTGCCGGCGACGGCATGACCGAGCGCGCCCTTGCTGATTGGCTGAGCTATCTCGAGCAATTGCATCCAAGTGCCATTGACATGGGCTTGGAGCGCTCCCGGGTGGTGTTGCAGCGCCTTGGGCTGGGCAAGCTGGCGCCGCGGGTCATTACCGTTACCGGAACCAATGGCAAGGGCTCAACCTGTGCTTTTATCGCTGCGTTGCTGCAGGCACAGGGGCTTAAGGTCGGCGTATACAGCTCGCCGCATCTGCTGCGTTACAACGAGCGGGTCCAGGTTGCAGGTGTTGAGGCTACTGACGCCATGCTCTGCGAGGCGTTCACGGTGGTTGAAGCTGCGCGTGGCGACACGTCACTGACCTATTTTGAGATGGGCACGCTGGCTGCGTTCTGGTTATTCCACCAGGCAGGCCTGGACGCGCTGGTGCTGGAAGTCGGCCTGGGCGGCCGTTTGGATGCGGTGAATCTGCTGGATGCTGATATTGCCGTGGTCACGAGCATCGGTATTGACCATGCCGATTGGTTGGGTGATAGCCGCGAATCGGTTGCCTTCGAGAAGGCCGGGATCTTCCGTGCCGGCAAGCCTGCCTTATGTGGTGACCTTGATCCTCCGCAGCCCTTGCTTGATCAGGTGGCTCTGCTTGATACGCCATTCTTCTTGCGTGGTCGTGACTATGACTTGAGCATCAATGCGCAGGATTGGTCCTGGCGCGGCCTCAATCATCTAGGCGCCGTAGTGACTCTGGCAAACCTGCCGCTGCTCGATCTGCCCATGGAGAACGCCGCCTTGGCACTGCAGGCTTATGCCTTGATGCAGCTGCCTTGGCAGCCTGAGATGATCAGTCAGGCGCTGCAGCAGACACGGGTGGCTGGACGGCTCGATCGTCGAGTGCTGAATTGGCAGGGTAAGTCACTCACGCTGTTGCTTGATGTTGGGCATAATCCCCATGCTGCTGAGTATCTCGCGCAGCGACTGGCCAATCGCCCAGTACCCGGTAAACGCTTAGCTGTGTTTGGTTTGCTTGCTGACAAGGATTTGCCTGGTGTGGTGGCGCCCTTGTTAAGTGAAGTAGCGAGTTGGGCGGTGGCGCCGCTGCCAATTGGTCGTACGCGTGCAGCCGCCGAGCTACAAGCGCACTTACACAGCCGCGGTGCGCGAGTAACAACCTATGCAGATGTGCAGGCTGCGCTTGGGGCTCAGTGTGCACAGGCTGCAGATGGCGATGAAGTGCTGGTGTTTGGATCTTTTTACTGCGTGGCCGAGGCCTTGGATTGGCTGGGCCGCCAAGCCAATGGGGGCGTGCAGGATGGCTTTGCTGGATAAGGGATTAAAGCAGCGCATGGTCGGTGCGCTGGTTTTGCTGGCACTGGCAGTGATTTTTCTGCCCATGCTGTTATCGCGTGAAGATGAGTCGCAGCGGGTTCAAGTCGATGCCCCGGCAATGCCAGTGGCCCCTGAGGTTCCAGAGGTTGAATTGCAGCCAGTGGTCGTGCCAGAGCCGCAATTGTTGCCCGATGAGCCGGTTGGCGCTGAAGCCACACAGAGCCTGGAGCCCGCTGACACGGTTGTAGACGAGCCGCCAGCTGCTCCGGTAGTGCCTGCGCAGCCAACAGCACCGGCCAAGCCTGTGGCGGCGGCGCCTCAGAGTGCGCCAAGTAAGCTGGACGCTAACAGTCTGCCGGTCAGCTGGTCAGTGCAGCTGGCAAGCTTGTCCAGTGGCGATGGCGCGCAGAAACTGCAGAAAACCCTGCGCACTCAAGGTTACAACGCCTATATCCGTAATTTCGACGGCATGAATCGGGTGTTTGTTGGGCCGTTGATTGAGCGTGCCGAGGCGGATCGCCTGCGTGATCAGCTCAATCGTCAGCACAAGCTCAATGGCTTTGTGGTGCGTTTTCAGCCTGAGGCGAACTGATTCAATGGCGTAGGGGCTTCGTCAAACGCGGGTAGCAGATTTGCCGAGAGGCGATTCGGGCATTTCAGCGGTTGGCGAATCCTTTGTTTACTCCCCGCACAGGTGCTCTGCTAAAATGCAGCGCCTTTCTCGTCGGTAACCTGCATCGTGGCATTCACCTGGGTCGATTGGGCGATTATCGCCGTTGTCGCCGTTTCAAGTCTGATCAGTCTGAGCCGAGGTTTCGTTAAGGAAGCTCTGTCGCTGCTCACTTGGATCATTGCTGGCGTGGTCGCCTGGATGTTTGGCGGCGCACTGTCGCAGCACTTGGCGGGTTTTATCGAAACACCCTCGGCGCGCGTGATTGCAGGCTGCGCAATCCTATTTGTGGTCACGCTGCTGGTCGGCGCGTTGGTCAATTACCTGATTGGTGAGTTGATCCGGGTCACCGGGCTGTCGGGCACTGATCGTTTTCTCGGCATGGTCTTCGGCGCCGCACGCGGTGGTTTGCTGGTGGTCGTGCTGGTTGGCTTGATCAGCCTGGCCCCGGTTCAGCAAGACAGTTGGTGGCAGCAATCAGCACTCTTGCCACATTTTCTGATGGTGGCCGACTGGTCGAAAAACCTGATTTTAGGCCTCTCCAGTCAGTGGCTTGCCAGCGGCGTGAGTGCGCCGGTGGAGTTACCGTTTAAAGAGGCACTGCTGCAGCCCAAGCTGCCGTAAGTGCATTCGCAATTATCGTGTTTCATAAAGTAGGGGTTGCGTCACATGTGCGGCATTGTCGGTATCGTCGGTAAATCGAACGTCAATCAGGCGCTGTATGACGGGCTCACCGTCCTCCAGCACCGCGGCCAGGATGCTGCCGGTATTGTCACCAGCCATGATGGCCGCCTGTTCCTGCGCAAGGACAACGGTCTGGTGCGTGACGTGTTCCAACAGCGTCACATGCAGCGCCTAGTCGGGCACATGGGCATCGGCCATGTGCGCTACCCAACTGCGGGCAGCTCCAGCTCAGCTGAGGCGCAGCCGTTCTACGTCAACTCGCCGTACGGCATCACCTTGGCGCACAACGGCAACTTGACCAACGTCGAGCAGTTGGCCAAGGAGATCTACGAGTCTGACCTGCGCCACGTCAACACCAACTCCGATTCGGAAGTGCTGCTCAACGTGTTTGCTCACGAGCTGGCTCAGCGCGGCAAGTTGCAGCCGACCGAAGAAGACGTGTTCGCCGCCGTAACTGATGTGCACGAGCGCTGTGTGGGCGGTTACGCCGTGGTGGCGATGATCACCGGCTACGGCATTGTCGGTTTCCGCGACCCCAACGGTATCCGCCCGATCGTCTTCGGTCAGCGCCATACCGACGAGGGCGTGGAATACATGATTGCCTCGGAAAGCGTTTCGCTGGACGTGCTCGGTTTCACCCTAATTCGCGACCTCGCGCCAGGCGAAGCTGTGTACATCACTGAAGACGGTAAGCTGTATACCCGTCAGTGCGCGAGCAACCCAAAATATGCACCGTGCATTTTCGAACACGTCTATCTGGCGCGTCCGGATTCGATCATGGACGGTATCTCGGTCTATAAGGCGCGCTTGCGCATGGGCGAGAAGCTGGCCGACAAAATCCTGCGTGAACGCCCAGTACATGACATTGATGTGGTCATCCCGATTCCGGATACCAGCCGTACCGCTGCGCTGGAGCTGGCCAACCACCTGGGTGTTAAATTCCGCGAAGGCTTCGTCAAGAACCGCTATATCGGCCGTACTTTCATCATGCCGGGCCAGGCCGCACGGAAGAAATCCGTACGGCAGAAGCTCAACGCCATCGAGCTTGAATTCCGCGGCAAGAACGTGATGCTGGTGGACGATTCCATCGTGCGCGGCACCACCTGCAAGCAGATCATTCAGATGGCCCGCGAAGCCGGCGCGAAGAACGTGTATTTCTGTTCGGCAGCCCCTGCCGTGCGCTACCCGAATGTGTACGGTATCGACATGCCTAGCGCCCATGAGCTGATCGCTCACGGCCGCACCACCGAGGAAGTCTGCGAGCTGATCGGTGCCGACTGGTTGGTCTACCAGGATCTGCCGGATCTAATCGAAGCGGTCAGTGGTAGCAAGAAGATCAAAATCGATAACTTCGACTGCGCAGTGTTTGATGGCAAATACGTCACCGGTGATGTTGACGAGGCCTACCTGAACAAGATCGAGCAAGCGCGTAATGACATGTCGAAGGCCCAGTCCCAGGCGGTCAGTGCAGTTATCGGTCTGTATAACGACTAATTACGCGGTATAGCCTGCTTAGCAGGCTGCTTGAGGGGATTGCGAATGACGATTGAATGGCAGGCCGGGCGTCTTGACAGCGACCTTGAAGGCGTTGGTTTCGACACCCTGGCGGTGCGTGCTGGGCAACACCGCTCGCCGGAAGGTGAGCACAGCGAGGCGATCTACCCGACCTCTAGTTATGTTTTCCGTACCGCTGCTGATGCTGCCGCACGATTTGCCGGGGAAGTGCCCGGCAACGTTTATTCGCGCTACACCAACCCCACGGTGCGTGCGTTTGAAGAGCGCATCGCGGCGCTGGAGGGCGCTGAGCAGGCGGTTGCCACGTCGTCCGGTATGTCGGCAATTTTGGCCATGGTCATGAGCCTGTGCAGCGCCGGCGATCATGTGCTGGTGTCGCGCAGTGTCTTCGGCTCGACCATCAGTCTGTTCGAAAAATACCTCAAGCGCTTTGGTGTGCAGGTCGATTATGTGCCGCTGGCGGATCTCGACGGTTGGGCTGCTGCTTGCAAATCCAACACCAAACTGCTGTTTGTCGAGTCGCCATCCAACCCTTTGGCTGAACTGGTGGATATCGCCGCCTTGGCGGAAATTGCTCATGCTAAAGGGGCGTTACTGGCAGTGGATAACTGCTTCTGTACACCTGCATTGCAGCAACCCCTCAAGCTCGGTGCTGACATCGTCATGCACTCGGCCACCAAGTACATCGATGGCCAGGGTCGCAGTATGGGGGGCGTGTTGGCCGGTAGCGCCAAGCTAATGACTGAAGCGGTCGGCTTTCTGCGCACGGCGGGGCCTACGTTGAGCCCGTTCAATGCGTGGATTTTCCTCAAAGGTCTGGAAACCCTGCGTATCCGTATGCAGGCACACTGCAGCAGCGCGCTGCACCTAGCGCAGTGGTTGCAACAACAGCCAGGTATAGAGCGCGTGCACTACGCTGGCTTGTCGAGTCATCCGCAGCACGAGCTGGCCAAGCGTCAGCAGAGTGCGTTCGGGGCTGTGGTGAGCTTTGAGGTAAAAGGCGGCAAAGAAGCGGCCTGGCGTTTTATCGATGCTACGCGGGTAATTTCCATCACCACCAACCTTGGTGACACCAAAACCACCATTGCTCATCCGGCGACCACCTCCCATGGTCGGTTGAGCCCGGCAGAGCGTGCTAATGCCGGTATTCGCGATAACCTGATCCGCGTTGCGGTTGGTCTTGAAGACCTGGCTGACCTACAGGCCGATCTGGCTCGTGGGCTGGCGGCGCTCTAAATCAGCGGGTAATCAGCTGTAGCAAAAGGCCCCGGCAAATGCCGGGGCTTTTTTATGGGGTTTATTCGCGCAGGTCGATAGCGTCTGGCATGTTCTTGTCGAATAGCTGCAGCGGATTTTCTGGCAGAACACCGGGTCGGTAGTCCTCACGCACCTCGCCGAGCACGCGGATGTCGCTGTATTTCTTGCCTGACAGCGCAGCCATCCCTGCCGCGTCACGAATCACCGTCGGGCGCAGAAACACCATCAGGTTGCGCTTGACGCGGGTTTCCTTGGTCGAGCGAAACAGCCGGCCGAGCAGGGGGATATCACCCAGCAGGGGCACTTTGGAGTCGGCCTGGGAGACGTCATCCTGAATCAAGCCGCCGAGCACAATTACCTGCCCGTTCTCGGCAAGGATGGTGCTCTTGATTGAGCGTTTATTGGTGATGAGGTCGACCGCATTCACCCCCTGACTGGTGGGGGCGATGGACGAAATTTCCTGCTCGATTTCCAGGCGCAGGCTCGCCCCATCGTTGATGTGCGGGGTGACTTTGAGTGTCACGCCGATGTCTTGGCGCTCGATGGTGGTGAAGGGGTTATCGGCTCCCGACGCGCTGGTGGTAAACGAGCCCGTTTGGAAGGGCACGTTCTGCCCGACCAGTATTTCTGCTTTTTGATGATCCAGGGTTAGTAGGCTCGGTGTGGACAACAGGTTGCTCTTGCTGTTGGCTGATAGCGCGGTGACCAGCACGCCGAAACTGTCGGTGCCCAGGCCGATAATGGCGCCGTCGGGCAGGTTGCTCAGGGTGTTGTTGTCATTGCCGTTTCTATTGTCTTGGAGCGCCTGTAAGACTCGGCCAACCGACAGCCCGGTACCGCTGAAGTTGGTGCCGCCCAGGCCACCGCTGCCGCCGCGCGCATCCACAGCCCATTGCACACCCAGGGCGTCGCTGATGTCGCCGGACACTTCGACAATCGCCGCTTCGACCATGACCTGCGCGCGCGGTACGTCGAGCTGGCGCACGATGTCCTCCAGCGTTGCCACCACATCCGGCTCGGCCAGTAGCACCAGGGCATTGAGGCTCTCGTCAGCGCGAATAAGCACAGCCTGCGGCTTGCCGGTGGCTTCTCCAGCGGACTCTGGTTTAAGTTTTTCGGAAATCTCCCCAGGGTTTCTGCCAGGCTTTTGGCATCGCCATGGCGTAAACGAATCACCCGGGTGTTGGCCGAGCGGCTGGTTGGGCTGTCCAGTGATTTAGCCAAGGCCATCAGCTTGGCGCGGGCGCCCGGTGGGCCAAGCAGGATCAGGCGATTGGTCCGGCCGTCGGCAATCACCTGAGTGCCGGAGGTGCCTTTGGCTTGGCCGCGATCCACGGCGCTGCGCAATACTTCGGCGGTGTCCATGACCCAGGCATGTTGCAGGTTGAGCACGCTGTAGTCGTTCTGGCCTTTTTGGTCGAGCTGGCGCAACAGGTCTTCGATACGGTCGATATTGGCCGTGCGGTCGCTGATGATGATCGCGTTGGCGCTGCTGACGGCGGCCAGGTGACCGTAGGGTGGCACCAGCGGACGAATCAGTGGGATGAGTTCGCTAGCGGAGCCGTGCTGTACCTGGATCAGCCGGGTTTCAAGGCGGTCTGGCGCATTGCGCCCAGCACTGGCGTCCGATTTGGCCTCGGCGTTGGGCACGATGCGTGCCTGCTCGCCCTGGGTCATCACGCTGAAACCGTGGGTGGCCATCACCGAGAGAAACAGCTGGTAGACCTCCGGCAACGTCAGCGGACTGTTGGACACCACATTGACCTGGCCTTTGACCCGGGGATCGATCACAAACGTCTGGCCGCTGATCTGTGCCACTTGATCGATAAACTCGCGGATATCCGCGCCCTTGAGGTTAATGGTCCAGCGTTCTTCTTGCTGGCTGGCGCTCGGCGCCACGGCCGTAACGGCAGCGCTCAGTGGCTGCGGGCTGCAGGCCAGGCCGGCAACCAGAAAGGCGAAGGTAAGGCGCGAGAGGGTCGGGGTCATCGGATCAGTTGTTTTCCGTAGGCTGTTCGGTGGGTTCAGCAGTCACGGGCAGGCTGCCGGAGTCCTGCATCTGCTGGCGCAGCGCTTCCATGCGCTCGCGCAGTTGGCTCAGGTTGTTGTCTTGCAGATCGTTGAGCTGTTCAACCGGGTCGGCCATCACGTCGGGGGGGAGTTTTGCAGGTTGCCGGCGGCCGAGGTGTGCAGGGGGAAGCGCAGGCTTTCACGACGGCCATTGCGCATGAGTTCGACATGATCGGCGGCCACCGCGTGCAGGCGCACGCCGCTGCTGATCTCACTGTCGACGCTATAGCGCTGAGCAACGCTGCCTTCGCTGCGGATAATCGCGCTGGAGCGTTGCGGGTCCGCATGCACAAAGCTGCCCAGCAAGGTCAGGCGCAAGTTGGTGTCGGGGGCCAGGCGATCGCTGGGTACGTCACTGCCGAATAATTGGCCGATTTCGGGGGGCAGTGCAGTCGCCGCTGGTGTGGCTGCGCTGTTGCTGGCTGCCGCGGGCGCACGCAACAAGCGCACCCAGTTGGCCGTCTGCCAGGCAAGGCTGATGCTCATAGCCGCCACCAGCACGAAGCTCACCACGGTAATGGCATGGCGCTGTAGCCAGGGTTTTGGGGCCGATAGGGGCAAGGGCGTCACTCCGGAACTTATTATTATGTGGCGTGGCTTGCGCGCAGATCATAGACATTTGCCAGATGTTTGACACTACTGCCGGGGTAATGTGCCGTTCGATTTAATGTTCTAACGCTGTTCAACCGTTTGGACAACGTACAACGAATTAAATCGTAAAAACTGGCTTTTAAACTGGCGCGTCTACACCGGTGGCTGGATTGAAGCCTATGCAAATGACTCTGCTGTTTTTGACGGCCTTCTTGGCCCTGCCGCCCACTGTTGCTGGGGCGGCTGGCTTGGGCTTGGGTGCTGAGCGATGGGGTATACCCATGGCAAGGTCGCTAGGGGGGTAAGCGTTGGCTGGGTCACGGCTTCGATGAAGCCGTGCCGAAGGTCGGGGAGGGGGATTGCCGGCGTCGGTTTTCAGTGTGTGAGGGGGCAAACGTTTTTTGCGCTTAGTCAGTGCGCCACTTCATTGTTGTTTGGCTATCGCTGCCCAGCGCTGGTTTTGCTGGCTGTCATCGCAGCGGGCGAGGCTGACCGAGCCTTGATCGGTCAGGCATTGGCTGAGATCCACGGCGCTGCGAATGCGCCCGTTAGCATCAGTCAGCCACTTTTCATCCGCTAAACGGCAGAGCCAGGCGCAGAGCGCGTCTGCTGGAAGGTTTGATCATGGGGTGTTGTCTCTTTTGGTCCGAGCGTGCGCGGTGTCTGCGCTCAGCCAAGATGGGGTGCTATAAACGTTGGGTGAGATACAGGTAAGTAACGCGGTGGTGTGCGGGGGATACGCTGCTACCGCTGGAGCACGTGTTCAGTTGCGCGGATACTACTGAGCAATGGCTGTATTTCTAAGATCGGTTTACACGATCTGCGAGGTGAATCGCATTTTGTGGTTTATTCTGCGCAAAGAGCGAGAATGCCGGCAAGATAGCCGCCCTATTACGTATAGATAGCCTTGGTGACTACGCATGCGGTCCACCGTTTTAACTGTTCAGCCGCCGCGATTATCCTTTGCTTTTGCCCGTCGCCAGGGCGTGTTTTTCTTTAAGCACGAGCAGCAGTGGCAGCTGTGCGTGCGTGAAGGCAGTGACCTTTGCGTGGTGCAAGAAGCCCAGCGGGTTGCGGCTTCGGTGCTGACGCTGCAATGGTTGCCTGCCGCTGCGTTTGAACAGGCCTTGGCCAAGGCTTACCAGCACGACTCAGCATCCATGCAGTTGGCCGAAGATTTGGGCGGGAGCCTGGATTTGGCCTCCTTAGCCGAACAGGTGCCAGAAACCGAGGACCTGCTTGAGCAAGAGGACAACGCGCCGATCATCCGTTTGATCAACGCCATTCTCGGCGAAGCGATCAAGGAAAATGCCTCGGATATTCACTTGGAAACCTTCGAGAAACGCTTGGTTGTGCGCTTTCGCGTGGATGGTATTCTGCGTGAAGTGCTGGAGCCCAAGCGGGAACTGGCGGCGCTGCTGGTCTCCAGAATCAAGGTGATGGCGCGCCTGGATATCGCCGAGAAGCGCGTGCCGCAGGACGGGCGGATTTCCCTGAAGGTCGGTGGCCGTGAGGTGGATGTGCGGGTCTCCACGCTGCCTTCGGCCAATGGCGAGCGGGTGGTGCTGCGTTTGCTCGACAAGCAGGCTGGCCGCTTGAACTTGCAGCACCTGGGCATGAGTGCGCGCGACCGTGAGTTGATGGAAGCCACGGTGCGTAAGCCTCACGGTATTTTGCTGGTGACTGGCCCCACCGGCTCGGGCAAGACCACCACGCTGTATGCCAGCCTGGTCAGCCTGAATGACCGCACGCGCAATATCCTCACCGTTGAAGACCCGATCGAATACCACCTCGAGGGCATCGGCCAGACCCAGGTCAACACCAAGGTCGAGATGACCTTTGCCCGCGGACTGCGCGCCATCTTGCGCCAGGACCCCGACGTGGTGATGGTCGGCGAAATTCGTGACAAGGAAACCGCCGAAATCGCCGTACAGGCCTCCTTAACCGGTCACCTGGTGCTGTCGACCTTGCACACCAACAGTGCGATTGGTGCGATTACCCGCTTGGTGGACATGGGCATTGAGCCGTTTCTGTTGGCGTCATCCTTGCTCGGTGTCTTGGCCCAGCGTCTGGTGCGAGTGCTCTGCCCGCATTGCAAACAGGCCTACCAGGCGGATGAAGCCGAGTGCGCGCTGCTCGGTGTGGCTGCCGACGTTGCGCCGACGCTGTATCACGCGGGTGGTTGTGCTGAGTGTCATCAGCAGGGCTACCGTGGCCGTACCGGGATCTATGAGTTGGTGGTGTTTGATGAGCACTTGCGCACGCTTATTCACAGCGCTGCGTCCGAGCAGGAAATGACCCGTCACGCCCGTAGCCTCGGCCCGAGCATTCGTGAGGATGGTCGGCGCAAGGTATTGGAAGGGGTGACCACGGTCGCGGAAGTGCTGCGCGTGACTCGCGAAGAATGAGTGGGGACGAATAATGGCTGCCTTCGAATACCTCGCGCTCGATGGCAAAGGCCGCCAGCAGAAAGGTGTGCTGGAGGCCGATAGTGCCCGTCAGGTGAGGCAGATGCTGCGTGAGCGGCAGCTGGCGCCTTTGGCTGTTAAAGCCACGCGCACCCGGGAAAATGCCGGCGCAGCTAGCCATTTCAGTTTTTCTCGCGGTATTTCCGCTCGTGATCTGGCGTTGATTACCCGTCAGTTGGCGACCTTGGTGCAGGCCGCGTTACCCATTGAGGAGGCCCTGCGCGCGGCAGCTGCGCAGGCTATTTCGCCGCGCATTCAGGGCATGTTGCTGGCGGTGCGGGCGCGGGTGTTGGAGGGGCATGACCTGGCCAGCAGCCTGAAAGAGTTCCCGTCGGCGTTCCCCGAGCTTTACCGTGCCACCGTGGCGGCCGGTGAGCATGCCGGCCATTTGGGCCCGGTACTGGAGCAGTTGGCCGACTACACCGAGCAGCGCCAGCAGTCGCGGCAGAAAATCCAGCTGGCGCTGCTCTATCCGCTGATCCTGATGTGCACCTCTCTGCTGATCGTCGGCTTCCTGCTCGGCTATGTGGTACCCGATGTGGTGCGGGTGTTTATTGATTCCGGGCAAACCCTGCCGGCACTGACCCGCGGCCTGATTGCCTTAAGCGACTGGGTCAAAGGCTGGGGCTGGCTGGCGGTGATTATCCTGGTGCTGGGTGTATTGGCCCTGCGTTGGGCTTTGCGCGAGGAGGCGATCAAGGCCCGCTGGCATGGTTTTTTGCTGCGCCTCCCGCTGCTGGGGCGTTTGATTCGTGCGACTGATTGCGCGCGGTTTGCTTCGACCCTGGCGATACTGACCCGCAGCGGCGTGCCCTTAGTTGACGCCCTGGGGATTGGCGCACAGGTTATCGCTAACCGAGTGATCCGTGCGGATGTGGTCATCGCCGCGCAAAAAGTGCGCGAGGGCGGCAGCCTGACCCGTGCGCTGGAAGCCAGCGGCCAGTTCCCGCCGATGATGCTGCACATGATTGCCAGCGGTGAACGCTCCGGCGAATTGGACCAGATGCTGGCCCGCACGGCGCGTAATCAGGAAAACGATCTGAGTGCCCAAGTGGCGTTGCTGGTCGGCCTGTTTGAGCCGTTTATGCTGGTGTTTATGGGGGCGGTGGTGCTGGTGATCGTGCTGGCCATTCTGCTGCCAATTCTGTCTCTCAATCAGTTGGTGGGGTAAGCAGTGAGCAAGACACAGAAAGGTTTTACGCTGATCGAAATCATGGTGGTGGTGGTGATCCTGGGCATCCTGGCGGCTCTGGTTGTGCCGCAAGTGATGAGCCGGCCTGATCAGGCCAAGGTTACTGTCGCTAAGGGCGATATCAAGGCGGTATCGGCTGCCCTGGACATGTACAAGCTGGACAACCATGTCTACCCAAGCACTCAGCAGGGTCTTGAGGCGTTGGTGAAAAAGCCATCCGGCAGCCCTCAGCCGAAAAACTGGAACCGCGACGGTTACCTTAAGCGCATGCCGGTCGATCCCTGGGGCAATGTTTATCAGTACCTGGCTCCCGGTACTAAAGGGGCTTTTGACCTCTACTCCCTGGGGGCGGATGGCAAGGATGGCGGTAGCGATCAGGATGCCGATATCGGTAACTGGGACCTCTGACCCGTATGTGCCAGCAACCGAATCGGCTTGGCGGCTTTACCCTGATCGAGCTGCTGGTGGTGCTGGTGATTCTCGGCAGCCTGATCGGTCTGGCGGTGCTCAGTGTGGGCATTGCCGGCCCAGGGCGGGAGCTGCACAACGAAGCCGAACGGCTGGCCGGATTGATCGGCGTGCTGGCTGAAGAGGCCGTGCTGGACAACCAGGAATACGGGCTGTTGCTGGCTCGAGAGTCTTATCAAGTGCTGCGCTATGACCCGCTCAAGCAGGCCTGGCAAGCGCTGGGCAGCAAAGCGCATGCATTACCAGTTTGGGCTGAATTGAGCGTTGAACTGGAGGGCGCTGCGTTGGCGTTGCCGTCATCTGCAGGCGATGCACCCGCTAAGGTGGGGCTGCTGCCACAGCTATTGCTGTTGTCGAGTGGCGAGATAAGCCCATTTCGCCTGCGCTTGGCTGAGCGTCGTAGCGATGGTTTGCGCCTGCAACTGGTCAGCGATGGCTTTCGTTTGCCGGTGGTCGAAGTCCTGCAGCCAGCAGGGCGCAATCAATGAAACGCCTGGGCGGTTTCACGTTATTGGAGGTGCTGGTGGCCCTGGCGATTTTCGCGTTGGTCGCCGCCAGCGTGCTGACCGCCACCGCCCGCAGCCTACAAATCGCCGCCCGCCTGGAGGATAAAACCCTGGCGATGTGGATTGCCGATAACCGCTTGAGTGAAATGCAGTTGGCGCGCGAGCCCGTGGCGGATGGTCGTGAGCAGGGTGAAGTAGCCTTCGCCGGGCGGCGTTGGCAATGGCAAAGCGAAGTCGAGGCGACCAGCGAGGCGGATATGCGCCGTGTCACGTTGTGGGTGGCACCGATGGCGCAGGATCGCTCCGCCGGCGGTGTGCGTGAGCGTGCCGTGGTCAGCCTAAATGGCTTTATCGGGGTGATGCGATGAGGGCGATGCGCGGTTTCACCTTGCTTGAATTACTGATCGCCATCGCCATCTTCGCACTGCTGGGGCTGGCTACTTACCGCATGCTCGACAGCGTGCTGCAAACCGACAAGGTCACCCGCAGTCATGAACTGCAGTTGCGTGAGCTGGTGCGCGCCATGGCGGCGTTCGATCGCGATATGCTGCAGGTGCAGGCTCGGCCAGTGCGCGACGCCTTTGGCGACTCGCGCGCCGCATTGCTGGGCGACGGCCCTGAAAACCCGGTCTTGGAGTTGACGCGCAATGGTTGGCGCAACCCGTTGGGGCAGCCCCGTTCAAGCCTGCAGCGGGTGCGCTGGCAGCTCAGTGGTGAGCAATGGCAGCGGCGTTACTGGGGCGTGCTGGATCAGGCTCAGGACAGTCAGCCGCAGATTCAGCAGGCGCTGGACGGTGTCACCCAGCTGCAGCTGCGTTACCTGGACCAAGCGGGTATCTGGCAGAGCAATTGGCCGCCGCTGGACAAAAAGCCCGATGAGGCGCTTATCGTTCTGCCGCAAGCCATTGAACTGGTGCTGCAGCATCGCCGTTATGGCGAGTTGCGCCGGCTACTGCGCCTGCCTGAAGGCTTGCCTGAGCGTCTGCAACAAGCAGCGCAGCAGAATCCCGAGGGCTCTGCTGAATTAGCCGATGAACCTCCTGCAGAGCCACAGCCATGAGCCAGCAGCGCGGTATGGCGTTAATAACCGTGTTGCTGGTGGTGGCCGTGGTTACGGTAGTCAGCGCTGGAATCATTGCGCGCCAGCAGTTATCGATTCGCAGCAGCGCCAATCAGTTGCACGTGCGCCAGGCCTGGCATTACGCCCTGGGGGGCGAAACCCTGGCCAAAGCCATCCTGCAGCGCGACTTGCGCGAGGGTGACCCGCGGGCGCCGGTGGATTACCCGGGCGAGGCGTGGGCCAAACCCCGTGCGCCTTTTGCTCTGGAGGAGGGCGGCGCGTTGCGCGTACAGATCAGCGATCTAAGCGGACGTTTCAACCTCAACAGCATGCTGCGCCAAGGGCAGCCCAACGCAGCGGCGGTGGCGCAATTTCGCCGTCTGCTGCTGGGGCTGCAGATCGAAGCGCCCTACGCGGAACGTCTGCTTGATTGGCTAGATGCCGACGATCAGCCTTCGGGCGGTTATGGCGCGGAAGACAATCAATACCTGCTGGCACAGCCTGCCTATCGCGCCGGTAACCGTGAATTGACTGATGTATCGGAGCTGCGCCTGTTGCTGGAAATGAGCGAAGCGGATTATCAGCGCTTGCAGCCCTATGTCAGCACCTTGCCAGCGAATACCCCCCTTAATGTGAATACCGCCAGCGCACGGGTGCTGGCCAGTTTGGCTGAAGGTCTATCGCTGAGTCGCGCGCAAGGCTTGGTTGCGGCGCGAGGTGGTGAAGGCTATCGCGATGTGCCGAGCTTTTTAGCGCAGCTCAATGGCCTACAGGTACAAAGCCAGGCGCTTGCCGTGGGCAGTGAGTATTTTCAGGTGCTCAGCGAAGTCAATGTCGGTGAGCGCCGACAGGTTTTACGCAGCACGTTGCAACGGGCCAGCGATGCGCGGGTGTATGTTTTAGCACGTGATTTGGGGCAGGGTGCTATGCCGCTGGTGCCCGTTGAGGAAGTCCAACCATGAGTCAAACCTATGTGTTTCTACCGCCTGCTGCCTGCGTGGGTGCGCAGGCCGATCTGCTGGTGCAGCGAGTTGCCGGCGGGGTGAGCGATAGCCTGCTGTTCAGCGATGCGCAGGCGCAGTGTGGTGGTAATTGGGTATTGGTCTTGCCGGTTGAGGCGGTGACTGCCTGTGCGGTCAACCTACCAACCCGCAAAGCGCGCTGGTTGCGCCAAGCCTTGCCGTTTGCCGTGGAAGAGCTGCTCGCCGAAGACGTTGAACTGATGCACTTGGCCCTGGGTGAGCAGCTGGCCGATGGCCGTCATCGGGTGTTTGCCGTGCGCCGTAGCTGGCTGGCTGGCTGGTTGGCGCTATGTGCCACGCCGCCCCAGGCGATTGCGGTGGATGCTGATTTGTTACCAGGGCCCGGTTCTGCGCTCTTGCCGTTGCACGGGCGCTGGCTGTTGGGGGGCGAAAATGTGGCGCGGATGGCCGTGCAGGTGCAGAGCTGGCCGCAACTGAGCCCGTTGTGCGCGCAGCCGCAGGTGGCGTGGTGCGGCCCTCAGCAGTCTCCCCTGCAACCTATTGATGAGGTTAAGGCAGTGGCGGAGCCTTTTGTTTGGCTGGCTCAGCAGCCGCTGCGCAATAACCTGGCGCAGGGCGAGTTCGCCGGGCAATCGGCCTGTGGCCAGTGGCAGCGCTGGCGGCCGTTGTTGGGGTTGGTAGGACTATGGCTGGTGCTGCAGTGGGGCTTTAATCTGGCGCAGAGCTGGCATCTGCAGCGCCAGGCCGACCAATACGCCAGTGCCAGTGCCGCGTTGTACAAGGAGCTGTTCCCGCAGGACAGCAAGCTGATCAACCTGCGTGCGCAGTTTGATCAGCACTTGCAGGCCGGTGCGGGCGGCGGGCAAACGCGCCTGCTCGGCCTGCTGGCTCAGGTCAGTGGGGCGCTGGCAGCCGAGGGCCGGCAGGTGCAGATCAGTCAGGTGGATTTCAGCGAGGCGCGCGGTGATCTGGCCCTGCAGGTTCAAGCGCCGGGTTTCGCCGAGCTAGAGCGTTTGCGAGAGCGCTTAGAGGGCGGTGGTTTGGCGGTGCAGTTGGGGTCTGCCAGCCGTGAGGGCAGTGGAGTGAGCGCGCGTGTGGTGATCGGAGGATGAGCATGGTTCAGCAAGACAAAGGCTTTATCGCGCAGCTGAATAATGCCCAGTTGCTGCAGCGCTGGCGTGCGCTAGCGCCGCGTGAGCAGTTTTCGCTCGGCAGCCTGGGCGTATTTCTGCTGCTGGTGCTCTTGTACCTGACGCTTTGGCAACCCGCCCAGCAACTCTTGGTCAGCGCGCGTAGCGCGTTTGAAACGCAGCGGGCGTTATATGTCTATCTGCAAGGGCAGGCGCCTGCGGCGCGTCATCTGGCCAGCCGTCCGCAGCAGGCCATTGACCCGGCCCGCCTGCAAGGCATGGTCACGGCTACGGCGGCGACGCGTGGGCTGACGATTGAGCGGCTCGACAATGCCGGCGATGGCGCCTTGCAGCTCAACCTGCAACCTGCTCCTTTTGCTCTGTTGCTGGGGTGGTTTGGCGTGCTGCAGGAGCAGGGCGTACAAATTACCGAAGCCGGGCTGGACCGGGCGGACGATAACAAAGTGGCGGCTCGGTTAAGTCTGCGCATTACGCAGTAGCGGATCGGCCTGCGGCCTATTGGCGAAGGGCGCTGTTTGGTGTGTTGGCGAGGGGCAGTGTTTTTTCCACTTTTTTAGAAAAACTTGAAGCAGGGTATTGACTTAGGTTCGGCCCTTGCGTAAATTTCGCCACCTCGCAAGGCCAAGGGTGATTAGCTCAGCTGGGAGAGCAGCTGCCTTACAAGCAGCGGGTCGGCGGTTCGATCCCGTCATCACCCACCACTTGCCGAGAAGTTTACCGGACGAAAGTCCACCGACGCGCAGCGGTAGTTCAGTCGGTTAGAATACCGGCCTGTCACGCCGGGGGTCGCGGGTTCGAGTCCCGTCCGCTGCGCCATATTTTCCAGCCTGAGTTCGCTTGGGTTGAGATGAAAAAGCCTCAAAGGCTGATTCGTCAGATGAAGCAAGCGTTACATGGACGAAAGTCCACCGACATGCAGCGGTAGTTCAGTCGGTTAGAATACCGGCCTGTCACGCCGGGGGTCGCGGGTTCGAGTCCCGTCCGCTGCGCCATATAGGAAGCCCGCTGATAGCGATATCAGCGGGTTTTTTATTGACTGCGATTTTTGCGCTCGCGCTGAGGGTTGCTGCGCGACAACCTGTCATCTTGTATTCATCTTTCTCCTCTAGCTTGATGGGCATGTGCTGTGTAGCTAAGCCGTCGCTGACGTATTGAGTGGGAGAACAGGCAATGGATGAATATCAAGAAGAGTTGCTAGAAGCCCGTGCCACCGAGCTGGACGTGCCGGCAGGTGACGAAGACGCCACTGAGCTCTAGGGGTATTAGAGTGCTCTGCGCTGCGCGCGGCGATACTCGCCTGGGGTTTGCTGGTTCCAGCGCTTGAAGGCGCGCTGGAAGGCTTCGGCCGAGGCAAAGCCAAGCAGGTAGGCGATTTCACCGAAAGCCAGTTCGGTGTCGCGGATATACGCCATGGCCAGGTCGCGGCGGGTGTCGTTAAGGATGCTGCGAAACTGTGTGCCTTCCTCGGCCAGCTTGCGCCGCAGGGTCCAGGTGGGTAACTGCAAGCGCGCGGCGACTTCCGCCAAGTCTGGCTCGTGGCCATGCAGCAGAGGGCCGAGCAGCTGGGTGATGCGCTCACGTAGGCTGCGCGTACGAGTCAGCTGCTGCAGTTCCCCTTCGCAGATTTCCAACAGGTGCCGCCAGGTGCTTGGGCAGTGTTCAGGGTTGCGCAGGTTCAGGCTCTGCTGATTCAGGCGCAGCTGATTGTGCTCGCAGGCAAACTCCACCGGGCAGGCAAGCAACTCGGCGTACTGCACTGCGTAGTCGGGGGCGGGGAATTCGATCTGCACTTTTTCTACGGCCAGGCTCTGTTGTGCGAGCTTGCTCAGTTGTTGCGCCCAGCTGGCCAGCACGGAGTCGACGACAAAGCGGTTATAGGCGTTATACGGGCTGATCGAGTAGAAGCGGAGCCACGCGCCACGGGCGTCTTCAAGCAGGCTGGATTGTCCGCGGTAGTTACTGGCATACAGCGGCTCGAAACGGATCAGTGCGCGCGCTGCTTCGCGTACGGTGGGGGCCTGCATGGCGGTGACGCCGGCCAGGCCGAGTTGGCTGAGGCGGCTGGTTTGCCCCATAAGCAGCCCCAGCCCTGGCTGCGAGCATTGCTGAATAGCCGCATGGCCCAGGCGCATATAGCGCGGGATCGATAGCCGTGCGCGTGGCTCGGCCAGGCGCGCCGCATCCAAGCCGTAACTGTCGAGCAGCGGCTGAGGGTCCTGAGCGCAATGGCGCATGGCGTCCGCCAGGCTGCCGACAAAACCAACCGACAAGTCGCCGAGTTTGACACGCGTGTTTTTCATCATGTCGAGGCTATCCAACCTGGCTCAGACGCTGTTGAGCGTTTAGATCAGGCGTCAGGGTAGGTAGGTGCAGGGTGTTTGCCAAGTGGCGCTGCTCTTTTTGATCAGTAGGTTGTCACTTTGGGTCATTGAGCCGTTCGCCTCGGCTGATTATCGTCTAGACCATATCGACCGCGACCCACTAAGAGGTAGCGGCATCCGTGTAATGCCTCTGTTTGATTTGGAGATTTTCATGACCGCTCTCTACCCGCACCTGCTGGCCCCGCTCGATCTGGGCTTCACCACCCTGAAGAACCGCACCTTGATGGGCTCCATGCACACCGGGTTGGAAGAAAAGCCCAACGGCTTTGAGCGCATGGCCGCCTACTTCGCCGAGCGCGCTCGTGGCGGTGTTGGTTTGATGGTGACCGGTGGTATTGGCCCTAACGATGAGGGTGGCGTTTACTCCGGTGCAGCCAAGCTGACCACCCCGGAAGAGGCGGAAAAGCACAAGATCGTCACCCGTGCCGTGCACGCAGCGGACGGCAAGATCTGCATGCAGATCCTCCATGCCGGTCGTTATGCCTATAGCCCGAAGTCGGTCGCACCAAGCGCGATTCAGGCGCCGATCAACCCGTTCAAGCCAAAAGAGCTGGACGAAGAAGGCATCGAGAAGCAGATCCAGGACTTTATCAACTGCTCCGTGTTGGCCCAGCAGGCCGAATACGACGGCGTCGAAATCATGGGTTCTGAAGGGTATTTCATTAACCAGTTCCTCGCCGCTCACACCAACCACCGTAACGACCGCTGGGGCGGCAGCTACGAAAACCGTATGCGCCTGCCGGTGGAAATCGTCCGCCGTGTGCGTGAGGCTGTTGGCCCGAATTTCATCATCATCTATCGCCTGTCGATGCTCGACCTGGTTGAAGGTGGCAGCACTTGGGATGAAATCGTCCTTCTGGCCAAGGCTATCGAAAAAGCCGGTGCGACCCTGATCAATACCGGGATCGGCTGGCACGAAGCGCGTATCCCCACCATCGCCACCAAGGTACCGCGTGCGGCTTTCACCAAGGTCACCGCCAAGCTGCGCGGTGAGGTGAATATCCCGCTGATCACCACCAACCGCATCAATACCCCAGAGATCGCCGAGCAAGTACTGGCCGAAGGCGATGCTGACATGGTCTCAATGGCGCGTCCGTTCCTCGCTGACCCGGACTTCGTTAACAAAGCTGCCGAAGGCCGCGGCGATGAAATCAACACCTGCATTGGCTGCAACCAGGCCTGCCTCGATCACACCTTCGGCGGCAAGCTGACCAGCTGCCTGGTTAACCCGCGCGCCTGTCACGAAACTGAACTGAACTACATCCCGACTGCCGCAGTGAAGAAGATTGCCGTGGTCGGTGCGGGTCCGGCCGGGCTGTCGGCCGCCACCGTGGCCGCTGAACGTGGCCACAGCGTGACCCTGTTCGACTCGGCCAGCGAAATCGGCGGCCAATTCAATGTGGCCAAGCGCGTGCCGGGCAAAGAAGAGTTCTTCGAAACCCTGCGTTACTTCAAGCGCAAGCTGGAAACCACTGGCGTTGACCTGCGCTTGAACACCCGTGTGTCGGCGGATGAGCTGGCCAAGGGCGGTTATGACGAAATCATTCTGGCCACCGGTATTGCTCCGCGTACGCCGGCCATCGAGGGTATCGACAACGCCAAAGTGATCACCTACCTGGACGCCATCCTTGAGCGCAAGCCGGTGGGGCAGAAAGTTGCAGTGATTGGTGCGGGCGGTATCGGCTTCGATGTGTCTGAGTTCATTACGCACCAGGGCGAGGCCACCAGCCTAAATCGCGAGGAGTTCTGGAAAGAGTGGGGTATTGATGCGGCGCTGGAAGCGCGTGGAGGCGTGGCGGGCATTCAGGCGCATCCGCACCCGGCGGCGCGTGAGGTGTTCTTGTTGCAGCGCAAGAAAACCAAGGTGGGTGACGGCCTGGGTAAAACCACCGGTTGGATCCACCGCACCGGCCTGAAGAACAAGAACGTGCAGATGCTCAACGCGGTCGAATACCTCAAGGTCGACGACGCTGGCCTGCATATCAGTGTCGCCGGTGGCGAGCCGCAGGTACTGCCTGTCGATACCATTATCGTTTGCGCCGGCCAGGACCCGTTGCGCGAGCTACAGGACGCCCTCGTGGCTGCCGGGCAGAACGTACACCTGATCGGCGGGGCTGATGTGGCCAGTGAGCTGGATGCTAAACGGGCAATCAACCAGGGCTCGCGTCTCGCCGCCGAACTCTAAGCGCTGAACGCCCCGCCTTGTGCGGGGCGTTTTGTATGTGGCTCACAAAACAAGGAGAAGCCCGTGTCTCATAGCACTCAACTGCAGGCAGAAGCCGCCGCCACGCTTGATCAGTGGCATGCTTTGATGCAGAAAAATGATCTTGGCGGATTACCTGCGTTGCTTCATCCGCAAGCGGTGTTTCGCTCGCCCATGGCATACAAACCGTATGTTGGTGCTCCGGTGGTATCGCTGATTCTCAATACCGTGAGCAAGGTGTTTATCGATTTTGCCTACCACCGCGAGCTGGTCAGCGCCGATGGCCTCAGTGTGGTGCTGGAGTTCAGTGCTAAGGTGGGCGAGCGTGAACTCAAAGGCATCGACATGATCCGCTTCGATGAAGCTGGCAAGATCATTGAATTCGAGGTGATGATTCGCCCTATGAGCGGCCTGAAAGCCTTGGGTGATGAGGTGGGGCGGCGTCTGGCGCCTTTTCTGGCGGCTGCAAAAGCCTGAAGCGTTGCACCAAGCCCATCACAGTTTCGCCCTGTAGGCCCGTTTTTACGGCGGGTTGGCAGGTCGACTGCCAACCCAGTCACATTGCTGGGCTTGGGTTTTCCCCTAAACTTGTACAAGCAAGGGTATAGCGCCTTAAACGCAGGCTTTGCTTAACTCGTCAGAAAGTTGGCAGTCTTGCTATGTGTGCCATTTTTTGCGCAGCATAGGCAAGATATGTCGCGCGCTGAGCGGAGCGCCCGTCTCGGCCTAGGGGAAAACCAATGAGCATGCAGAACAAGCCGCAGATGGTTGAGGCCGTTATGTTCTTTAGTGAACGCGGCGGCATCGGCAAGCAAATGTTTTTCCCCGAATTTGAGGCCTTACTCGATGGCGTAGTGAATATGCCCGAGTTCGCCGACCAGCAGATGCGCGTAGCTTACATGCTGATCAACCCACGCCTGTTGATTAAAGCGCTGGTGTTCTTCTACCTGGATTTTGATGAAAAAGGCGCGCCCGACTCCGGCTGGAATATTCCCTTGCAGGCATTGGCTGAGCGCGCTGGACGTGGTCCTGATCTAGGCGCCGGGCCAATTCGCCTGGCCTGCCGCAGCCAGTGTCCTGTCTCCTGGCACCAGATGCATCTCTGGGACCCCGGCCTGAGCCCTGGTAATAATGATTTGGTGCTGCTGCGCGATGCGGTTAAACGCAACAGCCTGGGTTTGCTGGTCGAAGATGAGAGCGCTCAAGCGGTCGCGCCCGAGCGCCTACAAATGGCCTCGGAGGACAAGTGGTACGCCCCTGATCCGGGTCAGGAAGAAACCGCCAAGGCCAGCCACAAGCTTGATCACGAACAGCGCCTGAAAGCCGCGCAACTGATCAAACAGCAGCGATTGCGCATCAGCAGCCTCAGCCAGCAGCATGAGGAAGAACTGGCCAAGTTCAAGTTGGCCAGCGAGGAACAGAGCAAGAATTTGCAGGCGCAGATCCATGGCTTGCACCAGGCGCTGCGTCAGCAGGAAGAACACAATGCTGCGTTGAAGGCTCAGCTGGCGGCGCAGGCGGCGAGCTTCCAAACTGCCCGAGAAGACATGACCGAGCAGCTGCGTGCGCTGGAGCATGATGGGCGCAGTGAAAGCGACAGCCTGCGTGCGCAATACGAAGGTGAGATGCAGGCCAAGATTGCCTCTGCGGTAGCCGAGTACAAAGAGCAAATTGCCATTCGCGATGTTGAGCTGGCCTATCGCAGTGAGCAAGACACCCAGGCGCTGCAGGAAATCAACCGCCTCAAGCGCGCCTACGCGGATTTGGCCAGCCAAGGTGGTGATCAGATTCTCGAGCGCTTAGCCAAACTCGGCGTGGTCTTTGTGGTGTACCACCCAGGTGCTGGTCATCTGACCATTCCCTTGCAAGACATCAGTGCATACCAAGACAACCCACAGGCTTACGCGGCCGCCAAATGCTTTGTCAGTGAAGAGCAGTACCGCCACTGGCTGGCGCATTACCAGCAGCCGAGTTGCGAGGCCTTGCTGCCCAGTGGCGAGCGTTGCGCCATCCCGATCGATCGCATCGATACGCCCAGCCGGTTTACCCTGGCGGAGTCCAATTGCTGTGCACGGCACAAGGCCAGTAGCCGTTTGCGGACTGTTAGTTAACCTTGCCTATTGTCCTGCCTGATTGGGCGCCACGTGCCCCTTTGCAAACCTTGCGGCTGGAGTGGTCGATTGCCGCCGGAGTTGAGTTGGCGGTGTTGCGCCTGGATCTGCTTGATCCGCTGATTAGCGGTAATAAGTGGTTCAAGCTCTCCCATCACTTGCGTGCCGCGCAAGACAGTGATGCCGCCGGCGTGATCAGCCTGGGTGGTGCGCACTCCAATCATTTACACGCCCTGGCGGCTGCCGGTAAGCGCTTCAACTTCCGGACCGTCGGGTTATTGCGCGGCCATCCGCAGCAGACGCCGACTGTGGCCGATTTGCAGGCTTTTGGCATGCAGTTGCATTGGCTGGGTTATGCCGGCTATCGAGCCCGTCATGCTCCCGAGTTCTGGTTGCCCTGGTTGGCGGATTACCCCGTGTTTTATCCGGTGCCTGAGGGCGGTGGTGGATTGCCGGGCGCATTGGGTTGCATGTGTTTGGTGTCGCAGGTGCGCGAGCAACTGACAAACCTGGGGTGGGACGATTATGACGCTTGGTGGCTAGCGGCTGGCACTGGCACCACGTTGGCAGGCCTGCTGTTAGGTGAAGCGGCCGCGCATCCAGTGCACGCGGCGTTAGCCGTGCCAGCCGACCATGGTGTCGAGCAGCAGGTGCAGGCGATTGTCCAGGCTGCCAGGATGCCGGTTGGGCCTTATCAGTTGCATGCCGCCTGCCGCGGTGGATTTGCCAAGGTGGATGCCGAGTTGCTTGGTTTTATGCAGGCCGCGGAGGCAGAAAGCGGGGTGCCACTGGAACCGCTCTATACCGCCAAAGCCTTAATGGCGTTGCGCCAGCAGGTTGAGGCCGGTTACTTTGCTCGCGGTAGTCGCCTGGTGTTTGTTCATACCGGCGGCCTGCAAGGCCGTGCGGCGGCGTTGTTGCAGCACCCACAGGCGTAACGTGGCTACACTGACTTTCACCAGCGGAGCTGGATATGCCATGAGCGAAGCCCTTAACCCCGAACAGTTACGCAGCCTGACGCCACTCAATGTGCTGTCTGAACAGCAGTGGCGGGAATTGCGTGGGCAACTGGTTCCGCAGCCGTTGCTGGCGGGGCAATTGTTGTTTCGCCCGGGGGATCAGGCGCGTTTGACCTATTACCTGCTGGCGGGTGAGTTGCTGCTGCAATCTGCCGATGGTCAGGCGCAACGTATATACGCAGGCAGTGAGGTCAGTTGCCACCCGCTGTCGCCGAGCTTGCCGCGTTTGCATGAGGCGCGTGCGTTGACTGATGCCAGCGTGCTGGCGCTGGATACCAGCACCCTCAATCGCTTACTGACCTGGCGCTTGGCTTATCAGGATCTGCTGCTGGAGTTGGGGCACAGCCATGAGGATGTAGAGTGGCTGGAGCGCCTGCTGGAGAACCCGCTGTTTGCCAAGGTGCCACCGTCCAACGTGCGCGCCATGCTTGAGCGGTTGCAGCGGGTTGAGGTGGCTGCCGGCAGTACCGTGCTGCAGGAAGGTGATGTCGGCGACAGCTGCTACTTTCTGAACAGCGGCCGGGCTGAGGTGATTCGCGGTGCGGGTAGCGCGCAGCAGGTATTGGCTGAGCTGGAGGTTGGCGCCTGCTTTGGTGAGGAAGCCTTGTTGGCTGACAGCCCGCGCAATGCCACGGTGACCATGCTGGAAGACGGTGTGGTGCTGCGCCTGGATCGCCAAGATTTTTTCGCCCTGCTAAAAGCGCCAGTGGTAAACGAGGTGTCGCTCGGCGAAGCTTCGCGGCTGCTGGCCGGTGGTGCGCAGTGGCTGGATGTGCGCTTGCAAGAGGAATATGAGCGCGCTCATGCCTTGCAGTCATTGAACATGCCTTTGCAACTGCTGCGTCTGAAAGCCCGCTTGCTGGATAAAGCGCGCACTTACCTGTGTTATTGCGACAGTGGCAAGCGCAGTGCCAGTGCAGTGTTTTTGCTTTCACAGTTGGGCTACAGCGCCTATGCCCTGCGCGAGGGTGTGGATGCCTTGCCGGCTGTGCAGCGAGATGCGTTGTTGTGTGAAAGTGGCTCGGGCTATTTGGCGCGCTCGGGTGGTCGCACAGAGCGCAGTCTATAAGCTGCGGGTGATTTATTCAGTGGCCTGCGCCGGCCATTGATCATTCACCAGAAACACCCGCTCGGCTTCCCGCCAGCAGTGCTGTTGTGGGTCTTCAATCAAGTGCGCAAGCAACTGCGCATTGGCATCGTTGGGCAATGCCGCCAGCCAGTGCGTGAGTTGCCCACACGTCCACAGGTGCTCTTCCTCAATACGTGCGGGGGCTAGCCAAGCCTGGCGTGGCAGTGGTTGCCAGTGACCTGGGTGCTGCCTGGCAAAGTGTGCCCAGTCTGCGCGATGCAGCCAGCGGCCACGCAAGTGCGCAGGGTTCTCTCCGTCCGGTGCGGCATAGGCTTGCTGCCAAGGGCGAAACAGGTACCCGGCCAGCCAGAGCGCCGCCTGGGGTTGCTGAATATCCAGCTCAGCCAGTCTCTGTAGGGCTTCAGCCCGTGATGAAAGCGGCAACTGGTGCTGACCCAAATGTGTCAGTTTGATGTCCAGGCGGTCGTGACTGCCAGGGCCGAGCCAATGGGCAGGGTCAGCGCCGCTGCAATGCGGTTGGCCCAGGTACAGCTTGATGGCCAGTTCCAAGTGATGCACACCTTCGTCATCACGCAGCAACATATCCAGCTCACCCAGGGTATGGCCGTGCAGGCGGATGGGCAGGTTGGCGGCCAGCACCTCAACGTCGGGCGCAGCGTGCAGGGCAAACTGCCAGAGGCGTTCGTAGTACAGCCCCAAACGGCGCACCGAGTGTTGGCTTAGCCACTGCTGCAGTGCATGGCTGTCGGCATCCAGGCTCATTAACCAGTCAGCCAGTTTTTCGGGGTGCTGGCTCCAGCTGCTGGCCCTTAGCGGGTGGCGCTGTGGCCAGGGCGAGTCTGCCAGCAGCGGTGGCGAAAGCAGCGCCCACGCCAGATCACGGACGGCAGGTTGGCGTAGGTGCGTGGGCAACTCGGTGAGCGAAGGGAAGGGCATCATGCTGCGAGCATAGCGCAGAGCCGGTCAACGGTTTGCTGCTGCCATAGCCTTTCGCCCATAATCCGAGCCATTAGATAGAGCCTGGCGGGAGCCCCATGGAGCAATTTCGTAATATTGGCATCATCGGTCGGCTGGGCAGCACCCAGGTGCTGGATACCATTCGCCGGCTGAAGAAATTTCTGCTCGCTCGTCACCTGCATGTGATTCTCGAAGACATCATTGCCGAAGTGCTACCCGGTCATGGCCTGCAGACTTCCTCGCGGAAGATTCTTGGGGAAATCTGCGATCTGGTGATTGTGGTTGGCGGTGACGGCAGCATGCTTGGTGCGGCGCGCGCGCTGGCGCGGCACAAGGTGCCGGTGCTGGGGGTAAACCGTGGCAGCTTGGGCTTTCTCACCGATATTCGCCCCGATGAGCTGGAGGTGAAGGTCGCGCAGGTGCTCGAAGGGCACTACCTGACGGAGAATCGCTTTCTGCTTCAATCCGAAGTACGCCGTCATGGCGAAGCCATCGGTCAGGGTGATGCACTCAATGACGTGGTGCTGCATCCCGGTAAGTCGACGCGGATGATCGAGTTTGAGCTGTATATCGACGGCCAGTTCGTCCTTAGCCAAAAGGCTGACGGCCTGATTGTCGCGACGCCGACCGGCTCGACGGCCTATGCGTTGTCTGCGGGCGGGCCGATCATGCACCCCAAGCTGGATGCCATCGTGATCGTGCCGATGTACCCGCATACGTTGTCTAGCCGGCCAATCGTGGTGGACGGTAACAGCGAGCTGAAAATCGTCGTGTCCAAGGATTTGCAGATTTATCCACTGATCTCCTGCGACGGGCAAAACCACTTCACCTGCGCCCCGGGCGACACCATCACCGTGGCCAAACGGCCGCAGAAGCTGCGTCTGATTCACCCGCTCGACCACAACTTCTATGAGGTCTGCCGCAACAAACTGGGCTGGGGTAGCCGGCTCGGCGGGGGTGATTAATGCACCTCGATCCTGCGCGTGGTTACGATTTGATCGGCGATATTCATGGCTGCGCGAAAACCCTGGAGCATCTCCTGACGACCCTGGGCTATCGGCAGCAGGCGGGTGTTTGGCGTCATCCACAGCGTATGGCGATTTTTCTCGGCGACTTGGTTGACCGTGGTCCGCGCATCCGCGAGGCCTTGCACCTGGTGCGTGACATGGTCGCGGCCGGTCAGGCGCTGTGCATCATGGGCAACCATGAGTTCAATGCGTTGGCTTGGAGCACACCAGCCGCGCCCGGCAGTGGCCAGCAGTTCGTCCGTGAGCACACGCCGCGGCATGCCCGGCTGATCAAGGAAACCCTCGAACAGTTCGAGGCATACCCCGCTGAGTGGCAGTCGTTTCTCGACTGGTTCTATGAGTTACCGCTGTTTATTGATGCGGGGTTTTTTCGCGTGGTGCATGCCTGCTGGGACGCCAGCCTGATCGAGCCACTGCGTGCGCAGTTTGCCGATGGCTGCATTGATGAGCATTTTCTGCAGGCCGCCGCGGTGCATGGCAGTTTTGCCAATACTGCGTTTGATCGTTTGCTGCGGGGCACCGACATGCGTCTGCCACACGGCATGACCCTGACCAGTGATGACGGTTTTACCCGCGCGCACTTTCGCACCAAGTTCTGGGAAGAAGACCCGCAAACCTACGGCGATATCGTCTTTCAGCCCGATGCCTTGCCGGAATTGGCGGCGCAGATGCCGCTCAGCGAGTCGCAGAAGACCGAGTTGCTCAAGTACGGGGCAGATCAGCCGTTGTTGTTTGTTGGCCACTACTGGCGCAGCGGCAAACCTGCGCCGATTCGCAGCAACCTGGCCTGTCTGGATTACAGCGCCGTCCTCAACGGCAAGATGGTCGCCTATCGACTTGATCAGGAGGTGCGCTTGGATCCCAATAAATTTGTTTGGGTCGATGTTGACAGCCCGGAGGCGCGACCATGAGTGGCGTCGCGGCGATGCGTTTACCCGAACAGGTCGACTTGAGCGGCTTTATCGGCTTGCTGCAGCGGTTGCAGGTGCCGCACCGGGTCGCGGAAGAGGCGGGTGAGCAGGTGCTCTGGGTGCCTGACGAGCAATTGGCCGAACAGGTATGTGCGCTCTATGCGCGTTATCCGCTGGGGGACGCCGCTGTCACGCTTGATCCGCCGCCGCGTGCAGCCAATACCTCGGCGAGTTTTATCCAGCAGCTGCGCGCCAGCCGTATGACCGCTGCTGTGCTGTTACTGACCTTTATCGTTGCGGCCTTGACGTTGCTCGGCGATAACCTGGCTGCAGTGAGCTGGCTGAGTTTTGTCGATTACCGCGTGCAGGGCGATTACATCTATTTCGACTACTTCAACGGGACCTTGGCCAGTGGCCAGTGGTGGCGGCTGTTGACGCCGATGCTGATTCACTTCGGTATTCTCCATCTGGCGATGAATACCCTGTGGTATTGGGAGCTAGGCCGGCGGCTCGAAGGGCGTCAGGGGCCCTGGATGTTGCTTGGGCTGACCCTGTTATTCAGCCTGGCGGCTAACGTTGCGCAATACCTGCACGCCGGTCCCTCAGTGTTTGGCGGTCTCTCGGGTGTGCTTTACGGCCTGCTTGGGCATTGCTGGATCTTCCAGCGCCTAGCCCCTTGCAATGCCTATCGGCTACCACCTGGTGTGCTGGTGATGATGCTGGCCTGGCTGCTGATCTGCATGACCGGAATCTTCGAGTTGCTGCAATTCGGCGCGATTGCCAATGCCGCGCACGTCGGTGGCCTGCTGGCCGGTTGCCTGACCGGGCTGCTCGGCGGTGTGCTGGCGCGCCGGCAACACAGTTAGTTATTCATCAGGCTGGTAAACTGCCACTTTGCATTTGGAGGCGTCATGTCGTCTTTTATTGAAGCGATTGAAAACATCACCCCTGAGATTTATCAGAGCCTCAAGCTGGCTGTGGAAATCGGCAAATGGCCGGATGGCCGCAAGCTGACCCAAGAGCAGAAAGAACTGACGCTGCAGGCGCTGATCGCCTGGGAAAGCCAAAACCTGCCGGAAGAAGAGCGCATCGGTTATATGGGCCCGCAGGAATGCAGCTCGAAATCCGCGCCAGTGCCCAATCTGTTGTTCAAGTCCTCGGATACCCTGCACTGATGAGCGAGTTAGCCCGCGGTGCCCTGAGCAAAATGGCTGCACAATTGGATGCGCCGGTGCAGTACAGCTTTCGCCTGGGCGATGAGCTTTTGCCAGTTAATCCGCTGATCGGTAAAACCCTGCGCCTGGAATTCCTCGGCGCGATCCACTGCAGTCATTGTGGGCGCAAGACTAAAAGCAGTTACAGCCAGGGCTATTGCTACCCCTGTATGCAGAAACTGGCGCAGTGCGATATCTGCATCATGAGCCCCGAGCGTTGCCACTATGATGCCGGCACCTGTCGCGAACCGAGTTGGGGCGAGCAGTTTTGCATGACCGATCACGTGGTCTATCTGGCCAACTCTTCTGGAGTGAAAGTCGGTATTACCCGCGCCACGCAAATCCCCACCCGCTGGATCGATCAGGGCGCCAGCCAAGCGCTGCCGATTTTGCGCGTCGCCACTCGCCAGCAGTCCGGCTTTGTTGAAGACCTACTGCGCAGCCAGGTGGCGGACAAAACCAACTGGCGCGCACTGCTCAAAGGTGATGCGGCGCCAGTCGACCTTGTCGCCGTGCGCGAGCAGCTGTTTGCCAGTTGCAGCAGCGGCTTGACCGAATTGCAGCAGCGCTTTGGTATTCAGGCCATTCAGCCGCTCAGTGATCAGCCCGTGGTGCAGATTGCCTATCCGATTGAGGGCTACCCGGCCAAGATCACCAGTTTCAATCTGGACAAGAATCCGCTGGCCGAGGGCACGCTGCTGGGCATCAAGGGCCAGTACCTGATGTTCGACACCGGCGTGATCAATATTCGTAAGTACACCGCTTATCAGCTCGCCGTCCACGAACTGGCCGTCTGAGTTTTCCATTCGCCAATCCGGCGCCCGCGCGCCGTAGATAAAGGGCCATACGCCATGCGCACCGAACAGCCGAAGATGATTTACCTCAAGGATTACCAGGTTCCGGATTATCTGATCGATGAAACGCACCTGGCCTTCGAGTTGTTCGAGGACCACACTCTGGTGCACGCGCAGCTGGTGATGCGGCGTAATCCTGCGGCCGGCAGCGGCTTACCGCCGCTGGTGCTGGACGGTCAGCAGCTGGAACTGCTGTCGCTGGTGCTGGATGACCGCGAACTGAGTGCCGCTGATTACCAGCTTAGTGACAGTCACCTGACCCTGCAGCCAACCGCTGCGAGCTTCGTGATCGACAGCAGCGTGCGCATCCACCCCGAAAGCAACACCGCCCTGGAAGGCCTGTACAAATCCAGTGGCATGTTCTGCACCCAGTGCGAGGCTGAGGGCTTTCGCAAGATCACCTACTACCTTGACCGCCCAGATGTGATGAGCAAGTTCACCACCACTCTGAGTGCGGAGCAGCACAGCTACCCAGTGCTGCTGTCCAACGGCAACCCGATTGCCAGCGGTAACGAGGGCGATGGTCGGCATTGGGCGACCTGGGAAGATCCGTTTATGAAGCCGGCTTACCTATTTGCGCTGGTGGCGGGTGATCTCTGGTGTGTGGAAGACAGTTTCACCACCATGAGCGAGCGCGAGGTGGCGCTGCGCATCTATGTCGAGCCGGAAAATATCGACAAATGCCAGCACGCCATGGACAGCCTTAAGAAGTCCATGAAGTGGGATGAAGAGGTCTATGGCCGTGAGTACGACCTCGACATCTTCATGATCGTTGCGGTTAACGACTTCAATATGGGCGCCATGGAAAACAAGGGCCTGAATATCTTCAACTCCAGTTGTGTACTGGCCAAGGCCGAAACCGCCACCGATGCCGCGCACCAGCGCGTCGAAGCGGTGGTTGCGCACGAGTACTTCCACAATTGGTCGGGCAACCGCGTGACCTGTCGCGATTGGTTCCAGCTGTCGCTCAAGGAAGGTTTCACCGTGTTCCGCGATGCCGAGTTCAGCGCCGACATGCACTCGCGCACCGTCAAACGCATTGAAGACGTAGCCTACCTGCGTACCCATCAGTTCGCCGAAGATGCCGGTCCGATGGCCCATCCGGTGCGCCCGGATGCTTTTATGGAGATTTCCAACTTCTACACCCTCACCGTGTATGAAAAGGGTTCGGAAGTGGTGCGCATGATCCGCACCCTGGTCGGTGCCGAGGGCTTCCGCAAAGGCAGTGATCTGTATTTCGAGCGCCATGATGGCCAGGCTGTGACCTGTGATGATTTTATCCGCGCGATGGAAGAGGCCAATGGCATCGACCTGACCCAGTTCAAGCGCTGGTACAGCCAGGCCGGTACGCCGCATCTTGAAGTCAGCGAAAGCTATGACGCGGCCGCCAACAGCTACCGTCTGGCGTTCCGCCAAAGCTGCCCAGCGACGCCGGGCCAGGCGCAGAAGCTGCCTTTTGTGATCCCTGTTGAGTTGGCGTTGCTCGATGCCCAAGGGCATGAGTTGCCGCTGCAATTGGTGGGTGAAGATGCCGCCGTAGCGGGGGCGCGCGTACTGCAGGTAAGCGAAGCCGAACAGGCGTTCACCTTTATCAATGTGGCGGAAAAGCCGCTGCCGTCGTTGCTGCGTGGTTTCTCAGCGCCGATCAAGCTGAGCTTCCCCTACAGTCGCGATCAATTGATGTTCCTGATGCAGCACGACAGTGATGGTTTTAATCGCTGGGAGGCCGGGCAGCAATTATCCGTGCAGGTGCTGCAGGAGCTGATCGGTCAGCATCAACGCGGCGAGCCATTGCTGCTTGATCAGCGCCTGGTCGCGGCCTTCCGTACCCTGTTGGCGGAAGACTCGCTGGATCAAGCCATGGTCGCCGAGATGCTCTCGCTGCCAGGCGAGGCGTATTTGACTCAAATCAGTGAAGTGGCCGATGTCGAGGCCATCCATGCGGCCCGAGAATTTGCTCGCCAGCAGCTCGCCGATGCACTGTTTGATCTGCTGTGGCAGCGTTATCAGGCTAACCGTGAAGTGTCCCGCAATAGCGCCTATGTGGCCGAGGCCGAGCACTTTGCCCGACGGAGCCTGCAGAACATTGCGCTGTCCTACCTGATGCTGAGCGGTAACACTGAGGTGCTGGCGGCCTGTCTGGAGCAGTTTGAAAACGCCGACAATATGACCGAGCGCCTGGCAGCCTTGGCCGTACTGGTCAATTCGCCGTTTGAGGCTGAGAAGGCCGCATCGCTGGCCAGTTTTGCCGACCACTTCAAAGACAATCCGCTGGTGATGGATCAGTGGTTCAGCGTGCAGGCTGCCTGCGCCTTGCCAGGCGCGCTGCAGCGCGTTGAGCAGTTGATGCAGCACCCGGCGTTTACCCTGAAGAACCCTAACAAGGTGCGTGCCGTGATCGGCGCCTTTGCTGGGCAGAACTTGCTGGGCTTCCACCAGGCCGACGGCAGTGGCTACCGCTTCCTGGCTGATCAGGTGATCACCCTCAATGCCCTCAACCCGCAGATTGCCTCGCGCTTGCTGGCCCCAGTGACCCGCTGGGCTAAATATGGCAGTGCCCGTCAGGCCCAAATGAAGGCTGAACTGCAACGCATTCTGGCCTCGGGCGACCTGTCCAGTGATGTCTATGAAGTGGTCAGCAAGAGTCTGGCGGATTAATCGCTGTGGCGTAATTTATGCAACCACGCGCCGCCCAATTAAACGTGAGCGGCCATATCTCGACTGTTTTTGAGTCGTCGGACTAATACTAAAGGTCGATCCTGTGAGCCATGTGCAATGCATCGGCTCGCAAGGTCTTGTTTCAGGCCTTATTGGCAGCGTGAAAGTGTTACTCGGTCTAAGCGGGTAACACTTATCTGTTACCCATCTAATTCTAGCCACCGCTTACGCCGCTTTTATTGGCTGCATGGCTTGACCCTGGCTGAATTGTTTGAACGCTTTGGGCGCTCTATTTCGGGCTTGAGTGGCAAAACGCGCCAGATCGTAGGACAAAAGATGCTATCTGCGCGAGTGTATCGCTTTATTTGTTTGCTGAATGAACAGTCACAGTTCGGTTGCTTGGTTCTATCTCTGTGCGTGGCTATTTTTTATACGACCGTTTGAATTGGCACTATGGTTGCAGGTGTAAGGCAGATTTGACCTCGTGATGGTGTATGCCAAGCAGTGGGGTGCGTGTAAACGCGTTGGGGGTTGCCTTCCAATCAACATTTAAGGTCGTCATCAGTACGGCCATAACGTGCCCGGTGGTTGGGGTGCAAAAAAGATGATCTGTACACGGAGTAACGTTTCGATGGAATTTAAGTCCCGTAAGCCCGTATTGCGTTTTGCGCCTGCCAAGGCAGGTTTTGCGTTTGTTGGCATCCTGCCTCTGCTGGTGGCTGCGCATGCCCAGGCGGTGGAATTCAGCTTCGCCGATAATGAAATCACCGGCTCCATCGACTCCACCGTGTCCTACGGCCAACTCTGGCGCGTACAGGGTCAGGACAAGACCAATAACGACATCAACACCAACGACGGTAACCGTAATTTCGACACCGGTTTGGTTTCCGAAGTATTCAAAATCACCACGGATATGGAAGCGCGCTATCAGAACTACGGCGTGTTTGTCCGTGGTACAGCGTTCTATGACACCCAGATCATGGATAAGCGCAACGACTACCTAAGCCAGAATAATCCCTCGCAGCCGAGCCAAAACACCCCGAACGATTCGAGTTTCACCTATGAGACGCGCCACAAGGCTGGTCGTGGTGCGCAAATCCTCGATGCCTACGTGTATGGCAACTGGGATGTGGCTGACATGCCAGTTACCGGGCGCTTCGGTAAGCAGGTGTTTAACTGGGGCGAAGGCTTGTTCTACCGTGGTGGTATCAACACCACTAACCCTGTGGATGCTGCTAAGTTCCGTCTACCAGGTGCCGAGTTGAAAGAGGTGCTGGTACCGGTTGAGGCGTTGAACTTTAATATTGGCCTCACCGATAACCTATCGATGGAAGCTTTCTACCAGTTCAACTGGAAAGAGTCTGCTATCGACCCGGTTGGCACTTACTTCTCCGAAACCGATTTGTTTGCTGACGGCGGAAATACCGCTTACTCGACGCAAAAAGCTTTGATTCCGCTGGCTGGATTTTATGGTGGCTTGAGTCAAGCAGGGGTAGGTGGTCTGCAGGGTGGGCGTAACATCGATGCCAGTGGCAACATTAAAGTGGCTTCTATCGGTCCGGATATTAATGCTAAGAACGATGGTCAGTTTGGTATAGCGTTTCGTTATATTGCTGAGGAACTGAACTCTACGGAGTTTGGTGCTTATTTTGTTAACTATCACTCTAAAGAACCTACGATTGCGGCAGATCTTGGTGATTATCAAGGTCTGAATTTGGCAGCGATTGGTGCTCAAACGGGTGCTTCGCTTGCTCCTTCGGTTCAAACAGCTGTTGCGGGCGCTGCGGGCGTATCTGTTGCTACTCTGCAGGCCGTCATTGCTAATCCTGGTCTAAATCCGAATCTAGCGTCGGCTTATTCTAATGCCTTGACTAAAGCAGCCCAGACCGCTGCTGGCGGCTTGGCAACTATTGATGTAGCTAACCAAGTGAATGCTCGGCGTGAGTACGCTGAAGACATTCGTATGTATGGCTTTAGCTTCAATACCACTGTGGGTGATGCCTCGGTATTCGGTGAGTTGTCCTATCGCCCGAATCTGCCGATCGGAGTTGCCACAACCAACGACCTGCTTGGTGATTTGCTGTTACAAGCACCGCAGTTAGCTTCAAAAAAGCTGGTCAATATTGGCGGTCAACAGGTTCAGTTAGGTGACGAAATCCACAACGTAAAGCGTGTTGAAGCGTTCAACACCTCGCTGGGTACTATCTATAATTTTGGTCCTGCGTTTGGCTTTGACTCTTTGTTTGGTATCGCCGAGTTAGCGTCAGAACACTTGCGTGGTGACGACCTTCAATACACCGACTTCAACGGTGTGAACCGTTATTACTCTGGTCGTGGCAACAGTTCCTATGTTAGCGGCGGTGATCGTGATGATCAGGTTAATAAAAACGCTTACGGGTACACCTTGGTATTGAGTGGTACTTGGAACGACGTCTATGCCGGGGTAAACGTTTCACCGTACGCCGTCTATAAGGATGACTTCGAAGGTAACTCTTACCAGACGGGTAACTTCATTGAAGGCCGCAAGGCTTATACCCTCGGTGTGAAAGCTAGTTACCTGAATAGCCTGGAAGCTGAGCTGGCATACACCGAGTTCTTCGGTGGTGGCCAGAACAACGGCAGCCGCGATCGCGACAATATTGGCGTCAACGTTAAGTATTCCTTCTAAATATAACTAGAAAATACCGAGTGCCTGCTGGCGCTCGGTTGATGACTTATTTCACGGAGAATCAAGATGCTGAAAAAGCACACGCTGATGGGTGCTGCCATTGCGCTGGCCTTGTCCGCTGGCAGCGCGCTGGCTGCAGTTTCGCCGCAAGAAGCGGCCAAGTTGGGCGCAAGCCTCACCCCGTTTGGTGCCGAGAAAGCCGGTAACGCAGCGGGCACCATCCCTGAGTGGACGGGTGGTATCACCAAAGCGCCGGCAGGTTATACCCAGCCGGGCCAGCACCACGTTGACCCTTTCGCGGGTGATAAACCGCTGTTCACCATCACCAAGGCCAACCTTGACCAGTACAAAGATAACCTGACCCCAGGTCAGATTGCCATGTTCAACACCTACCCAATAGCTACCAGATGCCGGTCTACCAGACCCGCCGCTCTGGCTCGGCGCCGCAGTGGGTGTATGACAACACGCAGAAGAACGCCACCACTGCCAAGCTGCTCGATGGCGGTAACGGCTTCTCCGATGCCTACGGCGGTATTCCATTCCCGATTCCGCAGAATGGTGTAGAGGCGCTGTGGAACCACATTGCCCGCTACCGTGGTACTTACATTGTGCGTCGTGCATCCGAAGTGGCTGTGCAGCGTAACGGCAGCTACTCCCTGGTGACCTCGCAGCAGGAAGCCATGTTCAAGTTCTACGACCCGAAAGGGACCGCAGCCGACCTGAACAACATCATGTTCTACTACCTGTCCTTCACCAAGAGCCCAGCGCGTTTGGCCGGCGGTGCAGTACTGGTACACGAAACCCTCGACCAGGTAAAAGAGCCGCGTCAGGCTTGGGGCTATAACGCCGGTCAGCGTCGCGTCCGTCGTGCTCCGAACCTGGCTTATGACACGCCGATTGCTGCGGCTGACGGCCTGCGTACTGCAGACGACACCGACATGATCAACGGCTCGCCAGATCGTTATGACTGGAAGCTGGTGGGTAAGAAGGAAATCTATATTCCTTACAACAGCTATAAAGTCACCAGCCCGGACGTCAAGTACGAGGACCTGCTGCAAGTGGGTCACCTGAACCCGGCGTTTACGCGTAACGAACTGCACCGTGTGTGGGTAGTTGAGGGCACGCTGAAGTCTGGCTCTCGCCATATCTATTCCAAGCGTACCTTGTTCCTCGACGAGGACAGCTGGCAGGTTGCTGTGGCTGATCAGTACGACGGCCGTGGCGAGCTGTGGCGCGTCTCAATTGCCTACCTGAAAAACTACTATGACCTGCCAACCACCTGGTCTGCGCTGGATACCTTCCATGACCTGCAGGCGCGTCGTTATCACGTGCAAAACCTGGATAACGAAGAGCCAAGCACCATCGACTTCAGCCAGGCCGTGCCGGATGACGGTTACTTCAAGCCTGCTGCGCTGCGTCGCCGCGGTACACGTTAAGCCGCGACACGGTTGAGCAAAAGGCCGCTACTGTTGTAGCGGCCTTTTGCTATTTGTCAGTCGAACAGGGCATGGTAGACGGCCGGGTTTAACAAAACATAACGTCGCGCCGATTGTCAGGCCTTTTGAAAGCTCAGTAGGATAGGCGTACTGCTATAAGCGTAGTGCTACCTATAAGAATAAGGGGGAAGGTATATGAGTGAGCCCGTTATGCGGCGCACCCAGGCCGGTCATGCTGTGGGGTTTTCCCGCACACCGGTGCTCCGCCACTCACCGATAGCCAAAGCGCTGTCGCTGTGCGGTGTGCTATCCATGCTGATGTTGGCGAGTGCGCCACTGCAAGCTGCCAGCGATGAAGGCAGTAAGTTTTCAGTAATGTCTGCCAAAGCCTCAAACACGCTTTTGCTCGATGTAGCCAGCCTCGGTAAGCGCCTGGTCACCGTCGGTGATCGCGGGCATATCCTCTTCTCCGATGACAATGGCGCGAGCTGGGTCCAGGCCAAAGTGCCGACCAAGCAAATGCTCACCGCCGTGTTCTTTATCGACAACAGCCATGGCTGGTCCGTCGGTCACGATGCGCAGATTCTCGCCACTACCGATGGCGGCGCGACGTGGGTTAAGCAATTCGAAGACCTTGAGCGTGAAGCGCCGCTACTGGATGTCTGGTTCAAAGATCGCAACAACGGTTATGCCGTCGGTGCGTATGGCGCCTTGTTGGAAACCAGCGATGGTGGCGCCAACTGGGAAGACATCAGCGACCGCATGGATAACGAAGATGCCTATCACCTCAACGCCATTGTCGAAGTCAAAGACTCTGGCCTGTTTGTCGTAGGCGAGCAGGGTGTGATGTTCCGTTCTCCAGATTGGGGACAGACCTGGGAAACCCTGGAAGGGCCTTACGAGGGTTCGCTGTTCGGTGCTTTGGGCACTGATGAAGCCGGAACGCTGCTGGTCTATGGCCTGCGCGGGCATTTGTTCCGTTCCGCTGACTTCGGTACCACCTGGCAGGCGATCAGCCTGAACACCGCTAACAATGGGCCGCTTGAATTTGGGCTGGCTGACGGTAACCGTCTGGCCGACGGTTCCATTGTGGTGGTTGGGCATGGTGGCACGGTACTCAAGAGCACCGACAACGGCCGCAATTTCAGTGTGACCAATCGTGCCGACCGGCTTTCGCTGGCTGGCGTTGCAGCAATGGAAAACGGCAATCTGATTCTAGTAGGGCAGGGTGGCGTTCACGCTGCTGCACCTACAGGCGCTGATCTGGGCCAACAACAATAAGCCGGGAGCCTTTGCATGAGTAAGCATCAACAACAACCTGCCTCCTTTCTAGAGCGGTTGATCTTCAACAATCGTCCGGCCGTGATTCTGCTGTGCTTGTTGATCAGTCTGTTTCTGTTCTTCCAGGCGGCTCAGGTGCGTCCGCAGACCAGCTTCGAGAAGATGATCCCGCTGGGGCATCCCTACATCCAGAAGATGCTCGAGCACCGTAATGACCTGGCTAACCTGGGCAACACCGTGCGCATCTCGGTGGAAGCGGTGGATGGCGATATCTTCTCCAAGGAGTACATGGAGACGCTGCGTCAGATCAACGACGAAGCCTTCTATATCTCGGGTGTAGACCGTTCCGGCCTGAAGTCGCTGTGGAGTCCTAGCGTACGCTGGACCGAAGTGACTGAAGAAGGCTTTGCCGGCGGCGAAGTGATTCCGCAAACCTACGACGGTTCTTCCGAAAGCCTGGAGGAGCTGCGCAGTAACATCCTCAAGTCCGGGCAGATCGGCCGTCTGGTTGCAAACAACTTCAAATCGAGCATTGTCGATTTGCCGTTGCTGGAGTCCTATGCCGACCCTGAAGACCAGAGCAAGCAGATCCCGCTGGATTACCAGAAGTTCTCCCACGAGCTGGAAGAGAAGATCCGCGACAAGTACGAAGCGCAGAACCCCAACGTCAAAATCCACATTATCGGTTTTGCCAAGAAAGTCGGTGATTTGATCGATGGCCTAATTGGCGTGGCGCTGTTCTTTGCTGTGGCAATCGGCATCACCTTCGTGCTGCTGCTGTGGTTCACCCATTGCTTCAAGAGCACCCTGGCGGTGGTTCTGACCACCCTGATTGCGGTGGTTTGGCAGTTGGGCCTGTTGCATACCCTGGGTTTTGGTCTTGACCCTTATTCGATGCTGGTGCCGTTTCTGGTGTTTGCCATCGGTATTTCCCACGGTGTGCAGAAGATCAACGGTATTGCCATGGCTTCTGGCGAGGCAACCGATTCGCTGTCAGCCGCACGCATGGCCTTCCGTCAGCTGTTTATTCCGGGGTTGGTCGCGCTGTTGTCGGACGCCGTGGGCTTTATCACCCTGTTGTTGATCGACATCGGTGTGATCCGTGAGCTGGCCATCGGCGCCTCCATGGGTGTGGCGGTGATCATCCTGACCAACTTGATTCTGTTGCCGGTGATGATTTCCTATATCGGCATCAGCAAGAAGGCGGTGCAGATCAGCCGTGAAGACGCGGTTAAAGAACACCCGTTCTGGCGCTTTATCTCTAACTGCGCGCACCCCATGGTGGCCCCGATTTCCGTGGTGGTGGCGGTCGTCGCTTTGGCTGGCGGTGTGTGGTACGGGCAGAACCTGAAGATCGGTGACCTTGACCAAGGTGCACCGGAGCTGCATCCGGATTCGCGTTACAACCTGGATAACGACTTCGTCATCCGCAACTACTCCACCAGCTCTGATGTTCTGGTGATCATGGTTAAGACGGCGGCTGAAGGCTGCTCGACTTACCCGACGCTGTCGGCCATGGATGAGTTGATGTGGAAGATGGAGAACACCGAAGGCGTGCAGTCGGCCATTTCCATGGTCACCGTGTCGCGTCAGGTGATCAAGGGCATGAACGAGGGCAACCTGAAATGGGAAACCCTGTCGCGTAACCAGGACGTACTGAACAACTCCATTGCCCGGGCTGATGGCCTGTATAACGGTGATTGCTCAGTGGCGCCGGTGCTGATCTTCCTCACTGACCATAAGGCCGAAACGCTGACGCGTGCGGTTAACGTCGCCGAAGAGTTTGCCAAAGAGAACAACAAGGACGGCCTGGAGTTCATCCTGGCGGCCGGTAACGCGGGTATCGAGGCGGCCACCAATGAGGTGATTGCCGCGTCTGAAACCACCATGTTGATCGCGGTGTATGCGGCCGTGAGCATCATGTGCCTGCTGACCTTCCGTTCGTTGGCCGCGACACTGTGCGTAATCCTGCCGCTGGTACTGACTTCGGTGCTGGGCAACGCGTTGATGGCCTATATGGGCATTGGTGTGAAGGTCGCGACGCTTCCAGTAATCGCCCTGGGTGTGGGTATTGGTGTCGACTACGGCATCTATATCTACAGCCGTCTGGAGACCTACTTGCGTCAAGGTTTGTCGTTGCAGGAAGCCTATTACGAGACGCTCAAGTCGACGGGTAAAGCGGTGCTGTTCACCGGCGTCTGCCTGGCGATCGGCGTGGCCACCTGGATCTTCTCGACGATCAAGTTCCAGGCTGACATGGGCTTGATGCTGACCTTTATGTTCCTCTGGAACATGATTGGTGCGATCTGGCTGCTGCCTGCCCTGGCACGCTTCCTGATCAACCCAGAGAAGCTGCGCAACAAAGCCTGAGCTTGATACGCAGCCCACTAAAAACCGCGGCCCTTGGGTCGCGGTTTTTTATTGCCTGCGGGGTAGATTACAAATGGCTTTTGTCGGCGCGGGGTTGCCCGCGAATCACGCCTACGCCAGTAGCTTCGCGGATAAATCCGCTCCTACATGACTGACGCATAACCCACTAGCTGAGGAAACCTGATAACCGCTGGTGGGTTGCGTGGCGCACAGGTTGTGCAGTTGCTGCGCAGGTCCGGCTCTGCGCCACCCACCCTACAAAAGCGGTGCGCACAGGCTGATGGATTGCATTGCGACTAGCGCGGATACAGCGGTGGCAGGGCGCTGGTGTCTTGGCTGGCGGTGCCCTCGAGGTCTTCTGCGGCGGGTAGGCTACGGATCGCCAGCCACAGGTTACGGCCCTGCCAGTGTTGGCCGCTTTCGCTGTACAGGGCGCCATTCAGGCCGTCGAGGGCGTCGGACAGCGGGGTAAAGCGCGCGGCCATATCAGCAAGGGTTTCCGGCTGTTGGCGGGCCCAGGCATCCAACGCATGGCGGGTCGCTTGCGTGTCGTTGGCCAGGCATGTGCGCTTGAGTTCGTCGAGCAGGTCGCGTGGGTTGGGGCCTGCTTGCTGGTTCGGCAATACGGCCGGCTGGCGGCGCGCACGCCACCAGAGGGTAAAGCCGAGCAGGGTGGTCAGGCTCAGCAGTGCGCTGCTCAACTGCCAAGGCCAGAGTTGTACGGTGGATACGCTGACGGGCCCAGGTCGTGTGGCTTCAACCGCCAGCGTCTCAAGGTTCGGATTGGCGGCGACCTGCAGGGTGCGGGCTGGCAAATTGCTGCGCTCCAGCTGATCGGTGGTGGTGTTCCACCACAGCACTTCAATGGCCGGCAGGGCAATTACCCCCTCACGACTGGCCACCAAGGCTTCGCGTTCTTCGCGGCTACCTATCAGTCCGTTGTCACTGGCTTGATTGGCCAGTTGTGGCTGGTCCGGGTAGCGCCGTAGGCCGCTTACCTGAGTGGCGGGCAATGGCGGTAATTGTGCGCTGGCCAACCCTTCGGCCTTGAGCAGCAGGCTGCGGGTCAGTGAGTCGCCAACCCGCGCCTCGTCTGGTTGCGGGCTCCACACTTCACTTAGGCTCACGGCGCGCGCGGGCAACCAGGGTGCGTCGGCTGGATAGCTGGCCGGCTTGGCCTTCACCTGCAGTGGGATTTCTGGGGACTTAACCCGCACCACCTTGCCCGGCCGGGGGCCGAATGGGTTGTAGGTATTGCTGCTGGCGCGATCAACCGCCGTGGCGGAAAAGGCTTGCGCGGGAATCAATAGCTCGCCGCTTTCTTGGGGGAAGATGGCGTAGCGCAATTCGATCACGCCATGGCGTATGCCATTGATGTCTTTCTCATAGGTGCGCGGCTCACCCAGCGGCTCAACGCGGGCCTGGGGCATCTCGAGCGGGCTCAGGCTGCTGTCGTCGTACAGTGAAACAGAGTGGTAGATCCGCAGCGTCAGCACTGTTTGCGCCTGCACGTAGACGCTTTCCTGATCCAGGCTGGCATCGATAAACACCGGGGCTAAACGGCTGTCAGCGGCGCTCGTGCCTTGCTGCACGTGCAGGGTGATCGGTGTGCTTTGCAACTGGTCAAGTTTCAGCGGTGGTATCACCACATAGCCGCTGTGCTTGGGTTGTAGGGTGATGATCCAGCGAGTACTGGCCTGCGCAGCACTGCCATTGTTGGTCAGGCGATTGACCTGGCGGGTGCCGAGCACCTCAAACAACTCATAGAGTGGCTGCAGGTCGGGTTTACCGAATAGCGTGGTGTCCTGGGACTCAAGCGTGAGTTCGACGCTCTCGCCGGCATTCAGGCGAGTGCGGTCGACAGTGGCGTTCAGGCTCTGCGCGCTGACGTATAGGGCCAGCAGGCTAAGCAAAAGGGTACAGAGCAGTCGGCTCATTGCAGTTGTTCCTGGCGCTGTTGTTGTTCCAGCCTGAATTTACGCCGCAGTAACTCACCCGGATCGTCGGGGATCTGCCGCAGCCATTGTTCCAATGCCTGGCGACGTTCGCCGTCGAGAGTCGGTTCGGCGTTGGCAATTTGTTCTTCACTATCGTCGCCGTCGTCTTCTGCGGGCGATGCAGGCGGTTTTTCTGTGCCGTCGTCAGGGCTGGGTTGTGCGGGCTGCTGGCCCGGTTCTGCAGGTTCTTCCTGAGACTCGCCCTGGGAGGCGGGCGTTTGCTCGGACTGCTGCTGCGCATTTTGTTCGGGCTGGCCAGTTTGCGGCGGTTCACTCGGCGGATTCTGCGCGTCACCGGATTCTTGCGAGTCATCTGATTGATCTTGTTGCTGCTGCTTTTGCTGCAACACGCTTTCCACCAGGGCCTTATTTTTTTGCGCCTGAGTCAGATCAGGCTGCAACTCCAGCGCCTGGGCATAGGCATCGATGGCGGCCTCCAGCTCATTACTGCGCGCCAGGGCGTTGCCACGGTTGTAGTGATCGCTGGCGGTGTCACCGTTGGCGAAACGTTCAGCAGCTGCGGCGTAATCCCCCGCCTGATAGAGCGCCAGGCCTTGCCAGCGCGGGTCATTGAAGCGCTGCGCGGCCTCTGCGGGTTGTTGCGCGTCGAGCAGGCGCTGGCCTTGCTGGTCGGCACGTAGCCAGAGGTCTTCAAAGCTGAAGGCATAGCTGTTCTGCGGCAGGCCCAGCAGCAACAGCGGTAGGCACAGCAGCCAACCGCGGCGTGCGGCGCAGGCGGCGAGTAATAGCAACGGCAGCAGTAGCCAGTGGCTCTGGTCTGCCCAGGCTTGCAGGCGGGTCAGCTCGCCGTCACGGCGCACCTGTTGCGGCGCATCGAGCAGCCCGAGGTTGCGCAAGTCCTGCTCATCCAGCGAAAGGCCCTGGTAGCGGCCGCCCAGTTCACTGGCAAAACGCTTGAGGCCGAAGCTGTCCAGGCGCGGCAGTAGAATGGCCCCTTGGGCATCCTTGAGGAACGAGCCGTCCTCTTGAATGATCGGCGCGCCCTGGGTGCTGCCAATCCCGAGAATGTGCAAGCGTTCGCCACGGCGGCCGAGTGCCTGGGCGATGCCCTGGCGCTCAATTTCGCTGAGGGTGCTGGTCAGCAGCAGTAAGCGGCCGTTGCCTTGGGCGCCCTGTTCGAGCAGTTGCAGGGCCTTAAGCACGGCCAGATCGGCGCGCTTGCCGGGCTCCGGCATGATCCCCGGATTCAGCGCGTCGAGCAGGTTGCGACTGGTGGACAGGTCGTCGGACAGTGGCGCCACGGTGTGCGCGCTGCCGGCATAGACGATGATGGCGGTTTGCGCATCTTGGCGCTGTTCCAGCAGATCGAGCAGTTTGCGTTTGGCCTGGGCCAGGCGATTGGGTGAAGCGTCGCTGGCGAGCATCTCCGGCGTCAGTTCAAGCAGCACCACCAGCGGGTCGGCTGGTTTGGGGTTGTGCTGTTCGATACGTTGCCACGTCGGTCCAAGTAGCGCCAGTACGGCAAGCAACCAGGCCAGGCCGAGGGCTAGCCAGGGCAGGCGGCTGTTGCGTCCACTGCCGGCTGTCAGCAATGCCGCCTGGAAGGCGGGCGGCAGCAAGGCTTGCCAGCGCCCGCTGCGTTTTTCTCGGTGCCAGAGTTTCCACAGCAGCACGCCCAGAAGCGGGATCAGTAACAGCCAGAAGGGCCGTTGCCAGTGCGGCCAGAGGCTGCTCAGTTCGCTCATGATGCTTTACCCCCTTTGGCCAGCCACGTACGCACGCGCTGTTGCAGCGTTGGCCAGAGCGTTTGGCTGACCAGCAGCAGGCTCAGTACAAGGGCAAGGCCCAGTGGCCAGGGATAGAGTGGCAGTGTTGGGCGCGCCAGGGTTGGTTTTTGTGCCACTGGCTCCAGGCGGTCCAGAGTGGCTTCGATAGCTTGCAGTTCGTCGCTGTCACGGGCACGGAAGTATTCGCCGCCGGTGGCATCGGCAATAGCACGCAGGCTTGGCTCGTCCAGATCGATACCGGGGTTGAAACCAAGCATGCCCAATACGCCGCCTTGCTCAGGGTCGGCGCCGATACCGATGGGGTAGATGGTGATGCCTTCCTCGGCAGCCAGGCGCGCGGCGGTCATCGGGTCAATTTCACCGCCATTGTTGGCGCCGTCAGTCACCAGCACCAGTACCCGGCTTTGCGTTGGGCGTTCGCGCAAGCGTTTGACCGCCAGGCCAATGGCGTCGCCGATGGCTGTTTGCGGGCCAGCAATGTTGATTTGCGCTTCATCGAGCCAGGTGTGCACGGTTTGCCGGTCAAAGGTCAGGGGGATTGCAGGTAGGCGCGGCTGCCAAACAGGATCAAGCCGACGCGATCACCCTGGCGGCCGTCGATAAAGTCGCCGAGCAGGTGTTTGATCAAGGTCAGGCGACTGACGTCCTGATCTTCCCAGGTCATATCCGAGTAGTCCATGGAGCCGGAGACATCCACGGCCAGCAACAGGTCGCGGCCACTGGCTGGCAGCGGCAGGGGTTCACCGAGCCATTGCGGGCGGGCGCAGGCGAGCAGCAGTAACAGCCAGATCAGCACAAACGGTGCCTGTTGGCGCATGGCCGGCAGACGTGGTCGGGCGCGACGGCCACTGAGGCTTTCCAGTTCAGCCAGAAAGCTGACTTTCAAAGCGGCTTCGCCACTGTCCGCAGGGGGTAACCAGGCGCGCAGCAGCCAGGGCAAGGGGGCGAGAAGAAAGACCCAGGGCCAGGCAAATTCAAACATGTTTGCGAATCCAGATCGCCACTGCCTGATTAAGACCGGCGATGGCCTTGTCGTCCAGGCTGCAGTGCGGGCGATAGGCGCCTTCGACCAGAATCATCCAGCGGGTCAAGCCCGCAGCTGGGCAGCGGCTGTCGAGAAAGGCCAGCCAGGCGCGGCTGCTCAGGGTGTGGCTGTGGTTTTGTGGGTAGCGCTCACGGCATAGGCGTTTAAGGATGGCATTAAGCTGCTGTAACCAAGGGCCGGCTTCGGCACCGTCGTAGGGTTTGGGCAGTTGTTCGAGTTCGATCAGGGCGGCCTGGCGTAATGGGTCGAGAGGGGCATCACGCTCGGCCTTCTTTGCTGTGTGCGGCAGGCGTTTGAGCAAGGTGGCGGCTGCCCACAACAGTAGCGGCAGCAGCAGGGCGAGCAGCCACCAACCCGGCGCCGGTGGCCACCAACTGATCGCCGGCGGTGCGATCAGCGGTTCGAGTTGATCCAGCGGATTCACAGCGCTTTCCTTGAGCGCTGAACATTCAGGTGTTCGCGCAATTGTTCGATCATTTCGCTTTGCGTGCTCAGTGGCAGCAAGGGCACGCTGAGCTTCTGCGCCAGGCGTTGCCAGCGTGCCTGACGGGCATCGGCCAGGCTGCGGTAGGCCTGGCGCAGCTCGGCATTCTGGGTGTCGAGCTCCAGTTGCGCGCCCTGTTCGCTGAAGCGCAGCAGGCCAGCATTGGGCAGGGCATGGTCGAGCGGATCGGAAAGCGGCAGCAGCAGCAGGTCGGTGTGCCGCGCGAGCAGCTGTAGCTGCTGCTCGCTGCTGTCGTTCAGTGTGCGCTCATCACACAGCACCACCACCAGGCTGCCCGGGCGCAGCACTTCGCGGGCACGGCGCAGGGCCAGGCCAAAGCTGTCGCGCTCGCCTTGGCTGTCGTTACTCAGGGCTTGGTTGGCTTTGGCCAGGCGACTGAGCAGTTGCAGCAGGCTCTGCTTGCTGCGCCGTGGTTTGACTTCGTGGTGTTCCTGATCACCGAAGACCAGGCCGCCGATGCGGTCGTTGTGACCCAGCGCCGCCCAGCCAATCAGGCTAGCCGCTTGGGCGGCGAGGACCGATTTAAGCATCAGCCCGGAGCCGAAGAACAATTGTCGGCTTTGTTCGACCATGATGTAGATCGGCCGCTCGCGCTCTTCATGGAATAGCTTGGTGTGCGGCTCCTGGGTCCGCGCGGTCACGCGCCAGTCGATGGTGCGCACATCGTCGCCGGGCTGATAAACGCGCACCTGGTCAAAGTCGACACCGCGCCCACGTAGCTTGGAATGGTGCAGGCCAATCAGCGGGCTGCGCTGTGCGGGGGTGGAGAACAGCTGCACTTCACGCACACGGTGGCGCATCTCGATCAGTTCACCGAGGCTGACGCGAATGCCAGGCTGCGTGGGTTGGTCATGCATGGGGCTTAGGCGACCGCCACAACGTCGAGAATGCGCTGCACCACGCGATCCTGGTCGATACCGGCGGCCTCCGCTTCAAACGACAGAATAATGCGGTGACGCAACACATCGAATAGCACGGCCTGGATATCTTCCGGGCTGACGAAGTCGCGCCCGGCCAACCAAGCGTGGGCGCGTGAGCAGCGGTCCAGGGCAATCGAGCCGCGCGGGCTGGCGCCGTAGGCAATCCACTCGGCCAGCTCGGGGTCGAACTTGGCCGGAGTGCGCGAGGCCATCACCAGTTGCACCAGGTATTCCTCCACCGCATCGGCCATGTACAGGCCGAGGATTTCCTGGCGCGCGGCAAAGATCGCCTGCTGGCTAACCAGCTGCTCGGGCTTGGTTTCGCCGTTGAGCGCTTCGCCACGCGCTTGGGCGAGGATCTTGCGTTCCACGCTGGCGTCCGGGAAGCCGATCTTCACGTGCATCAGAAAGCGGTCGAGCTGGGCTTCGGGCAGTGGATAGGTGCCTTCCTGCTCAATCGGGTTTTGCGTGGCCATCACCAGAAACAGCGGCGACAGGTTGTACGTACTGCGCCCGACGCTGACCTGGCGTTCGGCCATGGCTTCGAGCAGCGCCGACTGCACCTTGGCCGGCGCCCGGTTGATCTCATCGGCCAGCACTAGGTTGTGGAAGATCGGCCCCTGCTGGAACACAAAGCTGCCGGTCTCCGGGCGATAGATCTCGGTGCCGGTAATGTCGGCCGGTAGCAGGTCCGGGGTGAACTGAATACGGTGGAATTCGGCTTCAATGCCTTCGGCCAGTTCCTTGATCGCCTTGGTCTTGGCGAGCCCAGGTGCGCCCTCAACCAGCATGTGGCCATCAGCGAGCAAGGCAATCAGCAGCCTTTCGATGAGTTTTTCCTGGCCGAGGATCTGGCTTGAAAGAAAATGTCGCAGCGCGATAAGCGCTTCACGGTGTTCCATCGTTAAGCTCATCCGGCAAATGTGACCAGCGGGTCGTGAGACTCGCCAGAGTTAAGTGGCAGCCACTTTAATGCAATCGCTGCCTCCTAGACTAACGTTGAACAACAAGGTTGTGGCGAAGATCCTTTTCGCGGCTGCCCCTGATCGAATTACAAGCCAAATGGAGCACACCCATGGCGTTCTTTACGGCGGCCAGCAAAGCCGATTTTCAGCACCACCTGCAAACGGCCCTGGCGCAGCACGTCAGCGAACAGGCTCTGCCACAAGTAGCCCTGTTCGCCGAACAATTCTTCGGCATCATCGCCCTTGAGGAGCTGACCCAGCGTCGTCTCTCTGATCTGGTCGGCTGTACGTTATCGTCCTGGCGGCTGTTGGAGCGTTTTGCATCGAGCAAGCCTGAGGTGCGGGTCTTCAACCCCGATTATGAGAAGCACGGCTGGCAGTCCACCCATACAGCGGTGGAAATTCTGCACAGCGATATTCCCTTCCTGGTCGACTCGGTACGCATGGAGCTGAACCGTCGCGGTTACAGCATCCACACTTTGCAGAACAGCGTGTTCAGCGTGCGCCGCAATAAAAGCGGCGTGCTGCAAGAAATTCTGCCCAAAGGTGCCCAGGGCAAGGATGTGCAACAAGAAGCGCTGATGTTCCTGGAAATTGACCGCTGCTCCAGCGCCAGCGAGCTGAAAGTCCTGGAAAAAGCCCTGCACGATGTATTCGCTGATGTGCGCCTGAGTGTGGTGGATTTCCAGCCGATGAAGGACAAGGCCAAAGAGCTGCGTGCCTGGCTTGATAAGGCCAAGCTCAAGGTTGAAGGCGCTGAGCTGGAAGAGGTCAAGGTGTTCATGAGCTGGCTGCTCGATGACCACTTCACCTTCCTCGGTTATGAAGAGTTCACTGTTGCCGACAGCGTTGATGGCGGCAGCATTGTCTATGACGAAAAATCCCTGCTGGGGCTGTCTAAGCGCCTGCGCAGTGGCCTGACGGCCGAAGACACGCACATTGAGCCGGAGGCGGTCTGCTACCTGCGTGAAGCGCAGTTGCTGTCGTTTGCCAAGGCGGCGGTACCGAGCCGCGTGCATCGCCCGGCTTATCCGGACCTAGTGTCGATTCGTGAGCTGGACAGCACCGGCAAGGTCATCAAGGAATGCCGCTTTATGGGCCTCTACACCTCATCGGTGTATGCCGAGAGCGTGTGGAACATCCCCTATATCCGTCGCAAAATTGCAGTCATCGAGCAGCGCTCGGGCTTTGATAGCAGCGCTCACCTGGGCAAAGAGCTGGCTCAGGTGCTGGAAGTACTGCCGCGTGATGACTTGTTCCAGACCTCGGTGGATGAGTTGTTCAACACCACCATGTCGATCGTGCAGATTCAGGAGCGCAATAAAATTCGCGTATTCCTGCGCCGCGATCCTTATGGTCGTTTCTGCTACTGCCTGGCCTATGTGCCGCGTGATGTGTACTCCACCGAGACCCGGGTAAAAATCCAACAAGTGCTGATGGATCGTCTGCAGGGGATTGATTGCGAGTTCTGGACCTTCTTCTCCGAGTCGGTGCTGGCGCGGGTGCAGTTTATTCTCAAGGTCGACCCGAAGAACCGTGTGCAGATCGACCCTGTGCGTCTGGAAAAAGAAGTCATCCAGGCCTGCCGTTCGTGGAAGGACGATTACACCAGCTTGATCGTCGAGAGCCTCGGCGAGGCGCAGGGCACGGAAGTGCTCAGCGAGTTCCCGGATGGCTTCCCGGCGGGCTACCGTGAGCGGTTCGCCCCGCATTCGGCGGTGGTGGACATGCAGCACCTGCTCAGCCTGAACAGCGAGCGTCAGTTGGTGATGAGCTTCTACCAGCCGCTGACCCAGGGCGAGCAGCAGTTGCACTGCAAGCTCTACCACGCCGATACGCCGCTGCCGCTTTCAGACGTGCTGCCGATTCTGGAAAACCTCGGCCTGCGTGTTTTGGGTGAGTTCCCTTACAAGCTGCGCCGCGCTGATGGCCGCGAGTTCTGGATTCACGATTTTGCCTTTACCTATGCCGAAGGCCTGGATGTCGACATCCAGCAGCTTAACGACACCCTGCAAGACGCCTTCGTTAAAATCGTCGGCAGTGCGGCAGAGAATGACGGCTTCAACCGTCTGGTGCTGATGGCCGCCATGCCATGGCGTGATGTGGCGCTGCTGCGTGCCTACGCCCGCTACCTCAAGCAGATTCGCCTGGGCTTCGACCTGAGCTACATCGCCAGCACCTTGGTCAATCATGCGGATATCGCCAAGGAACTGGTGCGCCTGTTTAAGACGCGCTTCTATCTTGCGCGCAAGCTCACCGCCGAAGACCTGGAAGATAAACAACAGAAGCTTGAGCAGGCGATTCTCGCCGCGCTGGATAACGTCGCGGTGCTTAACGAAGACCGCATCCTGCGCCGCTACCTGGACCTGATCAAAGCCACTCTGCGCACCAACTTCTACCAGACCGATGCGGCGGGGCAGAACAAGTCCTACTTCAGCTTCAAGCTGAATCCCCGCGCCATTCCGGAGATTCCACGGCCAACACCGAAGTTCGAAGTCTTCGTCTATTCGCCACGGGTTGAAGGCGTGCACCTGCGCTTTGGCGACGTCGCCCGTGGCGGCCTGCGCTGGTCGGACCGTGAGGAAGACTTCCGCACTGAGGTGCTGGGCCTGGTCAAGGCGCAGCAGGTGAAGAACGCGGTGATCGTGCCAATGGGCGCCAAAGGCGGCTTTGTGCCACGCCGCCTGCCGCTGGGTGGTTCGCGTGATGACGTGTTGGCGGAAGGTATCGCCTGCTACCGCATCTTCATCAGCGGGCTGTTGGATATCACCGATAACCTCAAAGAGGGTGTCGTGGTACCGCCGCAGAATGTGGTGCGCCACGACGGTGACGATCCTTATCTGGTGGTGGCCGCCGACAAAGGCACCGCGACCTTCTCCGACATTGCCAACGGTATTGCTGCCGATTACGGCTTCTGGCTGGACGATGCGTTCGCCTCGGGCGGCTCGGCAGGTTACGACCACAAAGGCATGGGCATTACCGCTAAAGGCGCATGGGTCTCGGTGCAGCGGCATTTCCGCGAGCGCGGCATTGATGTGCAGAAAGACAACGTCACGGTCATCGGTATCGGCGACATGGCCGGCGACGTATTCGGCAACGGCCTGCTACTGTCGGAAAGCCTGCAGCTGGTGGCGGCTTTCAACCACATGCATATCTTTATTGACCCCAACCCGGACGCGGCCAAGAGCTTTGTCGAGCGTCAGCGCCTGTTTGATCTGCCGCGCTCCAGCTGGACCGACTATGACGCCCAGTTGATCTCAGCTGGCGGCGGGATCTTCCTGCGCAGCGCCAAGAGCATCCCGATCAGTGCACAGATGAAAGAGCGCTTCGACATCAGTGCCGACAAGCTGGCACCGACCGAGCTGCTCAACGCCTTGCTCAAAGCACCCGTGGATTTGTTGTGGAACGGTGGGATTGGCACCTACGTTAAATCCAGCAAAGAAAGCCACGCCGATGTGGGCGACAAGGCCAACGATTTGTTGCGTGTAGACGGCCGCGAACTGCGCGCCAAGGTGGTAGGCGAGGGCGGTAACCTCGGCATGACCCAACTGGGGCGCGTTGAATACGGTCTTAATGGCGGCAAGAGCAACACCGACTTTATCGACAACGCCGGTGGTGTGGACTGCTCTGACCACGAAGTGAACATCAAGATTCTGCTCGGCGAAATCGTTGCTGCGGGCGACATGACCGGCAAGCAGCGTAACAAGCTGATGGTGGAAATGACCGATGCCGTTGGCGGCCTGGTGTTGGGCAACAACTACAAACAGACCCAGGCTTTGTCGATGGCCGAACGCCGCGCACGTGAGCGCGTGGGTGAATATAAGCGTCTGATGTCAGCGCTAGAAACCGCAGGCAAGCTGGACCGCGCCCTCGAGTTTCTGCCCTCGGATGATGAACTCAACGAACGCGCCGCCAATGGGCTGGGCCTGACCCGGCCGGAGCTGTCGGTGCTGATCTCCTACAGCAAGATTGACCTCAAGGAGTCGCTGCTCAAATCCCTGGTGCCGGATGACGAGTACCTGGCGCGGGAAATGGAAACTGCCTTCCCGCCCCTGTTGGCGGAGAAGTTTGGCGAGCCGATGCGTCGCCATCGCCTCAAGCGCGAAATCGTCAGCACGCAGATCGCTAACGATCTGGTTAACCATATGGGCATCACCTTCGTGCAGCGCCTGAAGGAGTCCACGGGCATGAGCGCGGCGAATGTGGCCGGCGCGTATGTGATTGTGCGTGACCTGTTCCGTCTGCCGCACTGGTGGCAGCAGATCGAAGCGCTGGATTCCAAGGTGCCCGCCGAGTTGCAGTTGCAGTTGATGGATGAGCTGATGCGCCTGGGCCGGCGTACCACCCGCTGGTTCTTGCGTAACCGCCGTAATGACTTGGACGCGGCACGTGATGTGGCGCACTTCGCACCGCGTATCGAGGCCTTGGTCGGCCGTTTGGACGAACTGCTTGAAGGCCCAGCCCGTGAACAGTGGCTGGCGCGCTTCCAAGCGTATGTCGAAGCGGGCGTGCCGGAAGAGCTGGCGCGTGTGGTCGCGGGCACCAGCCACCTGTACACCCTGTTGCCGATCATCGAAGCGTCAGATGTGACGGGGCAGGAGCCCGCACGTGTGGCCGCTGCGTACTTCGCCATTGGCGGCTCGCTGGAGTTGTCCTGGTATCTGCAGCAGATCACCAGCCTGCCGGTGGAAAACAACTGGCAAGCGCTGGCCCGTGAAGCCTTCCGCGATGACCTCGACTGGCAGCAGCGCGCGATTACCGTGTCGGTGCTGCAAATGACCGATGGACCGGTGGACATCGAAGAGCGTGTGGTGGTGTGGCTGGATCAGCACCGTCGCCTGGTGGATCGCTGGAAGCTTATGCTCGGTGAGCTGCGCGCAGCCACCAACACCGATTACGCCATGTACGCCGTGGCTAACCGTGAGTTGATGGATCTGGCACAAAGCGCCTGATGTAAACACCGCAGGCCTGGCCTGCGCTGTTTCTGCCCCAATAAAAAGCCCCGCCTAGTGCGGGGCTTTTTATTGGGGCAGGTCTGGCGTAAACCTTGACGCACTTGCTCTAGTGCGTAGCCCGGATGTAATCCGGGAGTGGTTGTTCGGCCCGCAGAACTTTCCCTGATTGCGTCCGGGCTACAAGAAAATGCCGCTCACCTGACTTAAGTGAACGGCATTGCGCTGAGTGCGGAGCTTGTTGACCTCAGGTTGTAACCTCAGTCGTCGAAATCCATCCAGCCGCCCATCTCCTTCCAACGATTGACGATGCCGCAGTAAAGCTCGGCCGTCTTCTCGGTGTCGTAGCGAGCCGAATGGGCTTCCTTGCCATCGAAATCGATGCCTGCTGCTTGGCACGCTTTAGCTAGCACGGTCTGGCCATAGGCAAGGCCGGCCAGGGTGGCTGTGTCGAAGCTGGAGAACGGGTGAAACGGATTACGCTTGATCCCGGTACGCGCCACGGCAGCATTGAGGAAGCCCAGGTCGAAGCTGCTGTTATGGCCGACCAGAATTGCCCGTTTGCAGCTATTGGCTTTCAGCGATTTACGCAGGCTGCGGAAGATTTCCGTCAGTGCGTGTTCTTCCGTGACGGCCATGCGCAGCGGGTGATCGAGTTTGATCCCGGTGAAATCCAACGCCGCTTGCTCGATGTTTGCACCTTCGAACGGCTCAACACGGAAAAACTGGGTGTGCTCCGGATAGAGGAAGCCGCCTTCGTCCATGCCAATGGTGGTGGCAGCAATTTCCAGCAGGGCATCGGTGGCGGAGTTAAAACCACCGGTTTCCACGTCTACGACTACCGGTAGGTAGCCACGAAAGCGTGCGGCCATCGGGTGGCGCGGGCCTGAGTGGCTGTTGCTCTCGGGCTCGTCGTCATACAGATCTTCACTCACGCGTGGTTCTCCAGCAAACGCCAGCGCAGGGTTTCACCGGCGCGCAGGGGGATTACGATTTGCTCGCCCAGGGGCAAGCTGTCAGGGGCTGTCCAGTCTTCACGGACCAGGGTGATGCTGTCGCTGTTGCGCGGCAGGCCGTAGAAGTCCGGGCCGTTGAGGCTGGCGAAGGCTTCCAGCTTATCCAGCGCATTGCGCTGCTCGAACGCTTCGGCATACAACTCAATCGCCGCATAGGCGCTGTAGCAACCGGCGCAGCCGCAGGCGGCTTCCTTGGCGTGTTTGGCGTGGGGCGCCGAGTCGGTACCGAGGAAGAACTTGGCGCTGCCACTGGTGGCCGCATCCAGCAGCGCGTCCTGATGGCTATTGCGCTTGAGGACTGGCAGGCAAAAGAGGTGCGGACGAATACCGCCAACCAGCATGTGATTGCGGTTGTAGAGCAAATGATGGGCGGTGATGGTCGCGCCAACGTTGGCCGAAGCGCCTTGCACGAACTCCACCGCATCACGGGTGGTGATGTGCTCGAACACCACTTTAAGCGTCGGGAAACGCTCAACTACATGGCTGAGGTGCTCACCGATAAAGATTTTTTCGCGGTCGAAGATGTCGATCTCGCTGCGTGTCACTTCACCGTGCACCAACAGCGGCATACCCACTTCGGCCATGGTTTCGAGCACCGGGAAAATCGTGTCGATGCTGGTCACGCCGGAATCGGAGTTGGTGGTCGCGCCGGCCGGGTAGAGCTTGGCGGCATGCACAAAGCCTGAAGCCATCGCGCTGCGGATATCAGCAGGCTGGGTCAGGTCGGTGAGGTAGAGCACCATCAGCGGCTGAAAATTACTGCCGGCTGGGCGAGCGCTGAGAATGCGCTGGCGGTAGGCATCGGCTTCGCTGGCATTGCGCACGGGCGGCACCAGGTTAGGCATGATGATGGCGCGGCCAAAGGTACGGGCTACATCGGCGACGGTGTGCGGTAGCACGCTACCGTCACGCAGGTGGATGTGCCAGTCGTCAGGACGCAGCAGGGTAAGGCGGTCAGTCATGGAAGCTTCCAGGCGGGCAAAACGTGACGAGAATGCTACCGGAAAAGCCCCTCGGCAGCACGTTGAAAGCAGGCCCATTGGGCAAAGCTGACTGGCGGCCGAGCTGCACAGCGGGGCGGCGTGCACATGTGGCATGCCGCCCCGCTCAAGTTTTGCGCGTTGGCACCGATAGAAAAGGGGTAAGCCGTATTCACTGGAGTCTGTCGTGCGACCCTACCCACTCGCGGTGCTGTGCCTACTGGCCAGTCAGCCAGTCCTTGCCATCAGCTTCCAGACCCGTCTGGAGAAGGTCGAGTGGCAGGTCGAAGGTGATCAGTTTGAGTGCCGTCTCGCGCAACCCATCACCGATTTCGGCTCCGGCGTGTTCGTGCGGCGTGCGGGCGAGCAGGTAACGTTTAGCCTGAAAGCCCGCGAGCGTTGGCTGGGGCGTGGTAATGCGACCTTGCTGGCGGCTGCCGCGCCTTGGCAGCCAGGGCGCGGCGACATCAACCTCGGTTCAGTCAGCGTGGTGAATGCTGAGGTCTTGTTCAACAGTTCTCAAGAGCAAGGCTCGCGTTTGCTCACCGGCTTGCTTGAAGGGCGCAGCCCCTTGGTGCGCCATCGTGCGGCCATGGGCGGTGATGCGGTTGAAGTGCGTTTGCTGCCGGCCAGGTTCAAAAAAGCCTACAACGACTATTTGCAGTGCACGGCCAAGTTGCTGCCGGTGAACTTTGATCAAGTGCGCAAAAGCCTGGTGGGCTTTCCCGGTGGCGGTGTTGAGCTTGAACCGCTGGCACAGGCCAAACTGGATATCATCCTCAGTTATCTCAAGGCCGACCCCAGCGTTAATCGCATCCAGCTCGATGGCCATGCTGATAACAGTGGCAACCGCCTGACCAATCGCGACCTGTCGCGGCGTCGTGCGCTGGCGGTGATGGAGTATCTCAAGGCCAACGGTATTCCGGCTGAGCAGATCACCCTGCGCTTTCACGGCGAGCGTTATCCGTTGGCGCCGAACAACAAGGAGGCTAACCGGGCTAAAAATCGCCGGGTGAGTATTTTCCTTGATCGCGTCCCCGAAGCCGCTGCGCCGCCTGTTCCGGCTGCTGCACCGGCTGATCCTGCGGCGACTTCTTAGCCCCTGCTACTGCCCGGTTGCCCAACAATAAACCGTCGCCTGGTCGTCACAAGCTGTCGCGCCTCTGTAAATCAGCCGGCATGGGCAGTAGAATCACGGGTTTCCCGCACAACCCCGTGGAGTTGATGGCATGGCCGACGTAAACAAGGTAGTCCTGGCATATTCCGGTGGCCTGGACACTTCCGTGATCCTCAAGTGGCTGCAAGATACCTATAACTGCGAAGTGGTGACTTTCACCGCTGACCTCGGCCAAGGTGAGGAAGTCGAGCCGGCCCGCGCCAAGGCTCAGGCCATGGGTGTCAAGGAAATCTATATAGATGACCTGCGCGAAGAGTTCGTCCGCGACTTCGTCTACCCGATGTTCCGTGCCAACACCGTCTACGAAGGCGAGTACCTGCTGGGCACCTCCATCGCCCGTCCGTTGATCGCCAAGCGCTTGATCGAGATCGCCAACGAGACCGGCGCCGACGCCATCTCCCATGGCGCGACCGGCAAGGGTAACGACCAGGTGCGTTTCGAGCTGGGTGCTTACGCACTGAAGCCCGGCGTGAAAGTGATTGCCCCGTGGCGTGAATGGGACCTGCTGTCGCGCGAGAAGCTGATGGACTACGCCGAGAAGCACGCGATCCCGATCGAGCGCCACGGCAAGAAGAAGTCGCCGTACTCCATGGATGCCAACCTGCTGCACATCTCCTATGAAGGCGGCGTGCTGGAGGACACCTGGACCGAGCACGAAGAAGACATGTGGAAATGGACGGTCTCCCCTGAGGCCGCGCCAGATCAAGCGACCTACATCGAGCTGACCTACCGCAAGGGCGACATCGTTGCCATCGACGGCAAGGAAATGAGCCCAGCCACCGTACTGGCTGAGCTGAACCGCATCGGCGGCGAGAACGGCATTGGCCGTCTGGATATCGTCGAGAACCGCTTTGTCGGCATGAAGTCCCGTGGCTGCTACGAGACACCCGGCGGCACCATCATGCTCAAGGGCCACCGCGCCATTGAGTCGATCACCCTGGATCGTGAAGTCGCTCACCTGAAAGACGAGCTGATGCCCAAATACGCCAGCCTGATCTACAACGGTTTCTGGTGGAGTCCAGAGCGTCTGATGCTGCAACAGATGATCGACGCCTCCCAGGCCAACGTGAACGGCGTGGTGCGCATGAAGCTGTACAAAGGCAACGTGATCATCACCGGTCGCAAGTCCGATGATTCGCTGTTTGATGCCAATATCGCCACCTTCGAAGAAGATGGCGGCGCCTACAATCAGCAGGACGCAGCCGGCTTTATCAAGCTTAACGCTCTGCGTATGCGCATTGCGGCCGGCAAAGGGCGCAAGATGCTCTGATAAACTTGAGCACCTGAGCCTGAACAGACCCCGGCCATAAGCCGGGGTTTGCATTTTTACGATGAGGAGAGACCTGATGAGACTGCTGCATACCATGCTGCGCGTCGGCGATATGGATAAATCCATCGCGTTCTACACCGAGGTACTGGGCATGACCCTGCTACGGCGTAAGGACTACCCGGAAGGGCAATTCACCCTGGCGTTTGTCGGTTATGGCGACGAAGCGCACAACAGCGTGATTGAGCTGACCCATAACTGGGGTGTGGAAAGTTACGAGTTGGGCACTGGCTATGGCCACATCGCCCTGGAAGTGGCCGATGTGTACAAAGCCTGCGAAGACATTCGCGCCCGCGGTGGCAAGATCACCCGTGAGCCTGGCCCGATGAAGCATGGCAGCAGCATCCTGGCCTTTGTTGAAGATCCGGATGGGTACAAGATCGAGCTGCTGTCGCCATCGCGCGCGGATTGATCTGTACACGTGTAAGAAAAAGCCCCGCATCGTAGCGGGGCTTTTTATTTGGGCTTACAGATCAAAGTCGTATTCAGACAGCTGCCTGTTCAGGCGACGCTCATCCAAGAGGTTATCGATGATGCGGCGCTTGGTCAGGTTAGTTTTAGCCACCTCAACCGGTGCCTCGGCGTCATCAGCATCATCGGCCACAAAATCTTCGTCGAGCTCAAGATCGTCTTTATCAGTGCTCATTTGTCTCACTCCAGGCTACAAGGGCCATTTGCGCACCTTATAGCGGCAAAAGCGGAGTGGGTAAAAAGGTTTTTTTCAATGGACTCATTGAGTGGCTGAATAGCCGCTCAATCGTCAGAGGTCTTCTGCTTGTATTCGCACAGATCTTCGATGCGGCAACTGCCACAACGCGGCTTGCGCGCCTGGCACACATAGCGGCCATGCAGGATCAGCCAGTGGTGTGAATCAAGCAAAAATTCCTTGGGTACACACTTCATCAGCTTGTTTTCCACCTCCACGACATTCTTGCCGGGGGCGATGCCGGTGCGGTTGCTGACCCGGAAAATGTGCGTGTCCACCGCCATGGCCAGCTGGCGAAACGCCGTGTTGAGCACCACGTTGGCGGTTTTGCGGCCCACGCCCGGTAGGGCTTCAAGTTCCTCGCGGGTTTCGGGCACCTGGCTGCCGTGCCGCTCAATCAGCAGGCGACAGGTTTCAATCACATTTTTGGCTTTGCTGTTGTACAGGCCGATGGTCTTGATGTATTCGCTTAAGCCCTCAACGCCTAGGGCATAGATGGCTTCTGGCGTACTGGCCACCGGGAAGAGCTTGGCCGTGGCCTTGTTGACGCTCACATCAGTGGCTTGGGCCGAGAGCGTGACGGCAATCAGCAGCTCGAAGGGCGAGTTGTAGGCCAGCTCGGTTTTTGGCTCGGGGTTGTCTTCGTGCAGGCGGCGGAAGATTTCCAGGCGTTTGGCGGCGTTCACTCAATCACTCCGGTCACCCGTACGCGGCGGCTCTGCACGGGTACTTCAACCTGTTGCGCCTTGGCCCGTTCCGCCAGCACTTCATCCACACGATTTTTGCAGGCAATCAGCAGGCCGAGCACGATAAATGCGCCGGGCGGCAGGATGGCCAGCAGAAAGCCTTTGTATTCGGGGATCAGGGTGAGTTGCCAGTTGGCGGCTATCGGGCCGAATAGCAAATGCATATTGGCAAACACCGCACCGGTGCCAAATAGCTCGCGCAGCGCGCCGATCATCACCAATACGACGCCAAAGCCCAGGCCCATCATCAGGCCGTCATAGGCGGCGCGAGCGGGGTCGTTCTTTGCCGCAAAGCCATCGGCGCGCCCGAGGATCACGCAATTGGTAGTGATCAGCGGAATAAAGATGCCGAGTATCTGGTACAGCTCGTAGGTGAAGGCCTGCATCAGCAGCTCGATGCAGGTGGTCAGGGCGGCGATGATCATCACAAAGGCCGGCAGACGCACGGCGGTATTGACCACGCCACGCACCAACGATACAGCCGTGTTGGAGCAGATCAGTACCAGGGCGCTGGCCAATGCCAGGCCGAGGGCGTTTACCGCCGAGTTGCTCACCCCGAGCAGCGGGCAAAGGCCGAGCAGCTGGACCAGGGCCGGGTTGTTCTTCCACAGGCCGTTGAGTGTGATCTCGCGATAGCTTGGACTAGCCATTGGACTTCACCTGGGCTGCGAACAGCTGTTGCTGATTGGCATCGAAATACTGCAGGGCTTTGTGTACGGCCTTGACCACGGCGCGCGGGGTGATGGTGGCGCCGGCAAACTGGTCGAATGCGCCGCGATCTTTCTTCACTGCCCAGCCATCCTCTGCGGGGTTGCTCAATGATCTGCCATCAAAGCTGCGTATCCAGCTGCTCTTAGCTAGATCTATTTTGTCGCCAAGCCCTGGGGTTTCCCGGTGATTGAGCACGCGCACGCCGGCCAGGCGACCATCCGCCTGAATGCCGATCAGCAGTTGGATTGCGCCACTGTAACCGTCCGGTGCGGTAGCGCGGAGGATGATGGCGCTGGGTTTTCCATCTTTTAGGGCGATATAGGCCGCTTGCGGCGATTTGTTGCCGAGTAGTGGGTCAAACAGTTCAATGCTGTTTTCCAGCAAATGATTGTCATAGCTGCCCTGGGGCAGGATTTCACTCAGGGCGCGCACCTGCGCTTCGCGCTCGGCGTTGGCGATACGCCCGGCAGTGGCTTGCTGCAATACCGCCACCAGCCCCACGGTGGCAATGGCAAACAGCCCCAGCACCAGGCTGTTTTTCAGCATCGAACGGCTAATTTCAGGCAGGGCCATGGTTACTCTCCCAGCTTGAAGCCGCGTGTCGGCTTGCGGTGACCGTAGGTGCGCGGCCGTGTGTAGTAGTCGATGGTCGGGGCGGCCAAATTCATCAGCAATACGGCAAACGCGATCGCGTCCGGGTAACCGCCCCAGGCGCGAATCACATACACCAACACGCCGACACCTATGCCGAAAATCAAGCGGCCGAGGTTACTGGTGGCGCCGCTGACGGGGTCGGTGACGATAAAGAAGGCGCCGAGCATGGTCGCGCCGGTTAGCAGGTGAAACAGTGGTGAGCCGTGCGAGTCGGAGCCTGAGCCGTTCCAAAACAGCAGGCTCATCAGTGCTAGAGCAGCAAGCATGCCGACGGGGGCATGCCAGGTGAACAGGCGTTTGTGCAGCAGGTACAGGCCGCCCGCGAGGAAGGCTAAGTTAACCGCTTCGCTGCCTGCGCCGCCAAATCGGCCGAACGCTGGGTTTTGCGCCCAGAGCTCGTCTATGGTCAGGCTTTTATTGACCTTCAAGGCGTCCAACGCAGTGGCCTGGGCCCAGCCATCGGGCAGGTTAGCGATGCCGAGAATCTGTTGCAGGCCTTCGAGCATGCCCACTGCGTGGGGCGCTGGCCAGCTGGTCATTTCTACCGGGAAGGACACCAGTGCCACGACATAGCCGAGCATGGCCGGGTTGAACGGGTTTTGCCCAAGGCCGCCATACAGCTGCTTGCCTAAAATCACCGCAAAACCGGTGGCCACCAACGTTAACCACCACGGTGCATAGGGGGGCAGCGCCAAGGCCAGCAGCACGGCCGTGACCAATACGCTGTAATCCTTGAGGAAGAACACCACAGGGCGCTTGCGCAAGGCCAGGATGGCTGCCTCGAAGCCTAGGGCGCATAGGCTGGCCCACAGCAGGTTGAACAAGGTGCCGATACCAAACAGCCAGGTCATGACCAGGATTCCCGGTACGGCAGCCAGCAGCACCTGCAGCATCACTTGCTGGGTGCGGTTGTTGCCCTTAGCGTGGGGCGAGGTGATGCGGGGCAGGGCCATTGGTGCTCCGGTTGTTGCTTGGGTTGGCTACGCAGGGCTGTTATCAGCTGCCTGCGTGTTCCTGTAATTGGCGTTCGGCCTCTGTCAGGCGTTGACGCGCAGCGGCCAGAGCGTCGGCAGCACTGCTGTCATCACGTTCCAGTTTGCGCAGATCAGCGCGGGCAAAGGCCACTTCGGTCTTCAGCGCCCGGGTGGCTTCGTCGATTGGTTTCTTGTCCGTGCGTACCAGTTCTGGTGCAGGTTTGCCGGATGCATCCTCAGCCTGGTGCAGGGCCTGCTCGGCGGCTGCCAATGCCTCGCGCAAGCGGCTAAGCGCGGTTTCATCGCTGCCGGCCTTCTCGGCCTTTTTCAGTTCGGCGCGCTTCATCGCCAGTTCGATCTTGGCTTTTTTCAGCGGGTCGGGGGCTTCTGCGTCAGGCGCTTTAACGGGAGCGGCCGGTGTCTGGGCTTCCAGGCTGGCGAGCCGTTTTTCGGCGGCGTCCAGCTGGCTGCGCAGTTGCTGCAGTTCACTTTGCTGCTCGTTGCTTGGCGTTTCGACTTTCTCCAGCTTGCGCACCTGAGCGCGCAGCATGGCTGCATCGATCTTGGCCTTTTTCAGTGCGCCATCGTCGGCAGCGGGTTTAGCAGCGGGTACCGGGGCTTGCGCTTCCAGGCCGGACAGCAGTTTTTCGGCCGCCTCCAGCTGGCTGCGCAATTGTTGCAGTTCGGCCTGCTGCTCGCCGTTTGGTGCTTCGAGTTTTTCCAGCTTGCGCACTTGGGCGCGAAGCATGGCGGCATCAATCTTGGCTTTCTTCAGCGCGCTATCGTCGGTTGCGGCTTGTGGAGTGGGCGCGGCAGGCGCAGGTGCTTGGGCTTCAAGGTTGGCCAGCAACGTCTGCGCGGTATCGAGCTGGCTGCGCAGTTGTTGCAGTTCGGCCTGTTGCTCGCCGCTGGGCGCTTCGAGTTTTTCCAGCTTGCTCACCTGGGCGCGGAGCATGGCGGCGTCGATCTTGGCTTTTTTCAGCGCGCTGTCGTCGGCTGTGGGGGCTGCGGCCGCCACAGGCGCTGGCGGGTTGGCTGCCAGCGCTGTATCCAGCGCCAGTTGTGCGGCGGCGGCAGCGCTGCGCAGCGCGTCGACCTGAGTTTGCAATTCGCTTGTGGCGTGGGTGGCCAGTTGTTTTTCGGCTTTCTTCAGTGCCACCTGCGCCATGCTGGCTTCGATTTTCAGTTTCTTTTGTTCGTCGCTCAGGCCCGCGGGCTTGGCGGCAGGGGCATCGCTGCCTGCCGCGGGGGCAGCTTGAGCCTGGGCGGCCTTGGCTTGCGCGGCTTTAGCGGCGCGGGCCTGGCGGTCTGCTTCTTTTTGCTCTTCGGCGCGGCGCAGGCGTTCTTGGCGCAACTCGAAACGCTGCTTGGACTGTTCGGCCTTCAGCTGTTTCTGCTCGAGGTCGCGAATTTCGCCTTTGGCGGCGCGGTAATACTGCACCAGGGGGATGCTCGACGGGCAGACATAGGCGCAAGCGCCGCATTCGATGCAGTCGAACAGGTTGTGTGCCTTGAGCTGCTCGTGCTCCTGACCGATGGCGAAGAAGTGCAGCTGCTGCGGCAGCAAGCTGGCCGGGCAGGCTTCTGCACATTCACCGCAACGGATGCACGGCATGGCCGGCGGCGGGGGTAGTTCGGCGACGCTAGCGGCGAGCAGGCAGTTGGTGGTTTTGATCAGCGGCACCGTGAAGTCGGGCAGGGTAAAACCCATCATCGGGCCACCCATGATCAGCCGGTTCAGCTTGGCTTTATCCAACCCAGCAAACGCCAGCAGTTCACCGACGGGCGTGCCGAGCAGTACTTCGACGTTCATCGGCTGCGCCAGTGCTTCGCCAGTGAGGGTGGTGATGCGCGAGATCAGCGGTTTGCCCAGCTGCACTGCATCGTGGATCGCCACACAGGTGCCGACGTTCTGGCAGAGCATACCGATATCCGCCGGTAGGCCGCCGCTGGGCACTTCCACGCCGGTGAGGATCTGGATCAGCTGCTTCTCGCCGCCCGAGGGGTACTTAGTCGGGAATACCTTGAGCTGATAGCTGCGCTCGGCCAACGCATCGCGCATGGCGGCGATGGCCTCGGGTTTGTTGTCCTCAATGCCGATCAGCACCTCATCTGGGTTGATCAGCTGCACCAGAATGTTGATACCGGAGACCAACTCGTTGGCGCGTTCGCGCATCAACAGGTCATCGGCGGTGATGTAGGGCTCGCACTCGGTGCCGTTGATAATCAGCGTGTGGATTTTCTGCGTTGGCCGCGCATTGACTTTGACGGCCGTAGGAAAACCCGCGCCACCGAGGCCGCTGATACCGGCCTGGCGAATCAACTCAACCAGGGCGCTGTGTTCCAAGTGACGATAGTCCGGGCAAGGCGTCAGTTCGCACCACAGCTCCAGGCCGTCACTGTCGATCACGATGGCCGGGGCGAGCATGCCGGATACGTGCGGGTAAGGCTGCGGGCCAATAAAACTCACGGTGCCAGAGGTGGGCGCATGCACGGGCACACTGACAAAACCGTTGGCAGCGGCAATTAGCTGACCTTTCAGTACGCGCTCACCGACGGCGACAACCGGCTCGGCCGGCGCGCCGATATGCTGGTTAAGCGGCAGTGTCAGGCGCTTGGCCAACGGTGCTTGCTGGATCGGCGTGCGGTTGGACAGCTCCTTGCGCTCGGCTGGGTGAATGCCGCCGGGGATGTCCCAGATACGTTGTTGTGCGGTCATGCTGCTTGCTCCCGGTCACTAGCAATCAGTTGGCCGGGGGGCAGTGGCTTTTCCCATTTCCAGCTTTGCACGCTGCTGCCCACTTCGAGCATGTCGATGCAATCCACCGGGCAGGGCTCGACGCACAGGTCGCAGCCGGTGCATTCGCTGACGATCACGGTGTGCATCTGCTTAGCCGCGCCGACAATGGCATCCACCGGGCAGGCCTGGATGCACTTGGTGCAGCCAATACATTCGGCTTCGCGGATGTAGGCGACCATCTGCGGCTTTTCGCCTTCCACGGCGTCTAGCGGTTCGGCCTCTACATCTAGCAGGTCAGCCAACGCTTGAATGGTCGATTCGCCGCCCGGTGGGCATTTGTTGATCTTGTCACCGCCGGCAATCGCCTCGGCATAGGGCTTGCAGCCGGGGTAGCCGCACTGGCCGCACTGGGTTTGCGGCAGCAAGGCGTTGATCTGTTCAGCAATCGGGTTGCCTTCGACCTTGAAGCGCACGGCCGCGAAACCAAGAATGGCGCCGGCCACCAGGCACAGGGCGAGCAATGCCAGAACGGCGATTAGCACCAGGCTCATAGCTTGATCAGCCCGCTAAAGCCCATAAAGGCCAGCGACATCAGCCCGGCAGTGATCATACCGATAGCCGCGCCCTGGAAGGACTTCGGTACATCGGCAATCGCAATGCGTTCACGCATGGCGGCAAACAACACCAGCACCAGGGAGAAGCCCAGACCCGCGGCGAAGCCATTGGCGGTGGCGGTGATAAAGGTGAATTCGGCCTTGTTGGCGTTGAGCAGAGCCACGCCAAGGACGATGCAGTTGGTGGTGATCAGCGGCAGGAAGATCCCCAATACGCGGTACAGCAGCGGGCTGGTCTTGTTCACCACCATCTCGGTGAACTGCACCACCACTGCGATCACCAGAATAAAACTGATGGTGCGCAGGTATTCGATATCCAGCGGCTTGAGCACGTACTGCTGCACCAGATAACTGCACATAGCAGCCAGGGTCAGCACGAAGGTGGTGGCCAGGGACAAGCCGATGGCGGTCTCGATTTTCTTCGAGACGCCCATAAACGGGCACAGGCCGAGAAACTGGACCAACACGAAGTTGTTAACCAGGATGGCGCTGACCATGATCAAGGCGAGTTCGGTCATTGCAGGTTCCGTTAATGGACGGGCAAAGGCCGCAGGAAAAGGGTGCTTATTATCGATAAGCCGATGCGGCCATACAAGCCGGATCAGCGTTCCTGAGGTGTGGGCATAAGGCTAGCGCAGGCAGAGAGTCCTGACTGCGCTGATCCGTCGCAGCGGTTTACTTAACCCGTTGGCCCGGCTTGGCGCCGCTGTCGGGGCTGAGCAGGTAGATTTCCTCACCGCCAGGGCCGGCAGCCAGCACCATGCCTTCGGAGATGCCGAACTTCATCTTGCGCGCTGCCAGGTTGGCCACGTACAGGGTCAGGCGGCCTTCCAGCTTGCTTGGGTCTGGGTAGGCGCTCTTGATGCCGCTGAACACGTTGCGCTTGGCGTCGCCGATATCCAGGGTCAGGCGCAGCAATTTGTCGGCACCTTCAACGAACTCGCACTTCTCGATCAACGCAATACGCAGGTCGACGGCGGCAAAGGCATCAAAGGCGATCTCGGCAGCCAGTGGGTCTTTACTCAGTTCGCCATTACCAGCGGCTGCTGGAGCGGCTTCGCTGGCGGCCAGGTCTTCTTTAGAGGCTTCGATCATGGCGTCGATTTTCGCAGGCTCGATACGGGTTAGCAGGGCGCTGAATGGGTTGAGCTGGTGGTCCGCCAGCCAGTACTGATGGTCGTCCCAGGTCAGTGGCGCAACATTAAGGAAGGCTTCGGCATCTTTGGCCAGTTGCGGTAGCACTGGCTTCAAGAAAATCACCAGCTGACGGAACAGGTTCACACCCAGGGCGCAGATGGCCTGTACTTCGGCCTCCTTGCCTTCCTGCTTGTTCAGCGCCCAAGGGGCTTTGTCGGCGATCCAGGCGTTGGCGCGGTCGGCCAGGGCCATGATTTCGCGCATGGCGCGGGCGAAGTCACGGGCCTCATAGGCTTCAGCAATAGTCGGTGCGGCCGCGGCAAAGGCTTCGGTCAGCTCGGGAGCGATATTGCCCGCCAAGAGCAGGCCATTGTTGCCTTTGTGGATAAAACCGGCGCAGCGGCTGGCGATATTCACTACCTTGCCGACCAGGTCGGAGTTGACCTTCTGCACAAAGTCTTCAAGGTTGAGGTCAAGGTCATCCACGCCACGGCCCAGTTTGGCTGCGTAGTAGTAGCGCAGATACTCGGGGTTGAGGTGGTCGAGGTAGGTGCGCGCCTTGATAAAGGTGCCGCGCGATTTGGACATTTTTTGCCCGTTGACCGTCAGGTAGCCGTGCACAGCGACTGCTGTAGGCTTGCGGTAGCCCGCGCCTTCGAGCATGGCCGGCCAGAACAGGGTGTGGAAGTTGACGATGTCCTTGCCGATAAAGTGGTACAGCTCGGCGCTAGAGTTCTTGCCCCAGAATTCGTCGAAGTCTAATTCTGGGGTGCGTGCGCAGAGATTCTTGAAGCTGGCCATGTAGCCGATTGGCGCATCCAGCCACACGTAGAAGTATTTGCCTGGCTCGTCGGGAATCTCGAAGCCGAAGTACGGCGCATCACGGCTGATGTCCCATTCCTGCAGGCCGGAATCCAGCCATTCGGCAATCTTGTTGGCGACTGCGTCCTGCAGCGCGCCGCTGCGGGTCCAGCTTTTCAGCATGGCCTCGAAATCAGGCAGCTTGAAGAAAAAGTGCTTCGAATCACGCAGTACCGGCACCGCGCCGGAGATCGCCGAGCGTGGGTTCTTCAGCTCGGTTGGCTCGTAGGTAGCGCCGCATTTTTCGCAGTTGTCACCGTACTGATCTTCGGTTGCGCATTTCGGGCAGGTGCCCTTGATGAAGCGATCAGCGAGGAACATGCCCTTTTCAGGGTCGAAGTACTGCGTGACCGAGCGCGTGGCGATATGCCCGGCGTCGCGCAACTTTAGGTAGATGGCCGCCGACAGCTCGCGGTTTTCATCCGAGTGGGTCGAGTGGTAGTTGTCGAAGTTCACCCCGAAATCAGCGAAGTCGGCGGTGTGCTCTGCCTGCACATTGGCGATCAACTGCTCTGGTGTGATGCCTTCTTTCTCAGCGCGCAACATGATTGCCGAGCCATGCGCATCGTCGGCGCATACATAAATAGCCTGGTTGCCGCGCAGCTTCTGAAAGCGCACCCACATGTCGGTCTGAATGTACTCGAGCATATGGCCGAGGTGGATCGAACCGTTGGCGTAGGGCAGGGCGCTGGTGACGAGAATCTTGCGGGCTTGGCTCATGGGAATTGGCTGCACTGGTAACTCGGAGAAGCCGGTAACTATATAGGGGCAGCGGATATTTTTCATCCATGACCGCTGCGCCGGGCTATGGGCATGCGCCAGCAAGCGCGCTCGGGTAGGATGTCCGCCTGCTTTACTCAGTCTTTCGGAGTCTCCCATGAGTGTTGTTACCCGTGCAGCGGTTGAAGCCGCGCTGTCCCAATACACCGATCCCCACCTGAATCAGGACCCGGTCAGCGCCGGCTGCGTGCGTGAGGTGGAGATTCAGGGTGGTCAAGTTAAGGTGCGTCTGCAGTTGGGCTATGCCGCCGGATTATTCAAGGCCGGCTGGGCGCAGATGCTGCAGATGGCTTTGGAGGGGCTTGATGGCGTCGAGCGCGCTGACGTGCAGGTTGATTGCGTGATTGAGGCGCACAAGGCGCAGGATCAGGTGCCGGCGCTGGCGAATGTGAAAAACGTGATTGCCGTGGCATCCGGTAAAGGCGGGGTGGGTAAATCCACCACTGCCGCCAATCTGGCGTTGGCGCTGGCCCGTGAGGGTGCCAAGGTCGGCATTCTGGATGCCGATATCTATGGGCCGAGCCAGGGCATCATGTTTGGTATCCCCGAAGGCACGCGGCCAGAGGTGAGAGATCAGAAGTGGTTTGTGCCGCTCAAGGCCCATGGTGTGGAAGTGATGTCCATGGCCTTTCTCACCGATGAGAACACCCCGGTGGTCTGGCGTGGGCCAATGGTCTCCGGTGCGCTGCTGCAGTTGATCACCCAGACCGCCTGGAATGACCTGGATTACCTGGTGGTTGACATGCCGCCGGGCACCGGTGATATCCAGCTGACCCTGGCGCAAAAGGTGCCAGTGGCCGGTGCGGTAATCGTCACCACGCCGCAGGATCTGGCTCTGTTGGATGCTAAGAAGGGCGTGGAGATGTTCCGTAAAGTGAACATCCCGGTGCTGGGCGTTGTAGAAAACATGGCCGTACATATCTGCTCGAACTGCGGTCATGCCGAGCATCTGTTCGGTGAAGGCGGTGGTGAGAAGCTGGCGGCGCAGTTTGGCGTCGATCTGCTGGCATCCTTGCCGCTGTCGATGGCCATTCGCATGCAGTCCGATGGCGGTAAGCCAACCACTATCGCTGATCCGGAAAGCCAGATCGCGATGATCTATCAGGAAACTGCGCGTAATGTGGGTGCACGCATTGCTCAAGGTGGCGCGCAGCAGGCGATGCCGAGCATTGTGATCAGCGAAGATTGATTTGGCAGTGGCGCACGCACGTGCGCCACATCTTGCTCGCAGATAAATACGCGCCCATAAAAAAGCCCCGCACTAGGCGGGGCTTTTTATCAAGCGAGTTAGATCAGGTTATACAACCTGAACTTCCTCAGCCTGCATGCCTTTCTGACCGCGGGTAGCGACGAAAGTCACTGCCTGGCCTTCTTTCAGGCTCTTGAAGCCATCGCTCTGGATAGCTTTGAAGTGTACGAACAGGTCGTCACCGGACTGTGGGGTGATGAAGCCGTAGCCTTTCTCATCGTTGAACCACTTAACGGTGCCATTTTGACGATTCGACATGTTATGTCTCCTAAAGATTTTATTAACAGCCCTGGAAAAGCCCAGGCCGGGACTGAGTGCAACGAGTACTAGGAGTCGGACGATGTTTGGATCGAAATCTAGGCATCATGAAGCGATTCGCGGTGACACATGCAGCACAGTGGGGCACACGATACCCGCTTTTAGCGCTAAGCGCGAATGCTCTGTGCATCTTTCTGTTATTTAGCGATGGGCTGATCTTGGCGATTTGCCCCGCGGCTGTTTTCAGAGCCTTTGAACCCAGTCGCGCGGCCCGGTAAGATGCGTGCACTTTTCACCCTTCGCTATAGCAGGACAGTCGCCATGAGCATCAAATCGGATAAGTGGATTCGCCGCATGGCTCAAGAGCACGGCATGATTGAGCCGTTTGTCGAGCGCCAGGTACGTGTCGAGGGTGCGCAGCCACTGATTTCTTACGGCGTTTCCAGCTACGGCTATGACGTACGTTGCGCCGATGAATTCAAGGTGTTCACTAACATCAACTCGGCGACTGTCGACCCTAAGAACTTCGACGAGAAGAGCTTTGTCGATGTGAAAAGCGATGTGTGCATCATTCCACCTAACTCTTTTGCGCTGGCGCGCACTGTGGAGTTTTTCCGTATTCCCCGTGATGTGTTGACCATCTGCCTGGGCAAAAGCACCTATGCGCGCTGCGGCATCATCGTCAACGTCACGCCGCTGGAGCCGGAATGGGAAGGCCACGTGACCCTGGAATTCTCCAACACCACCACCTTGCCGGCGAAGATCTACGCCAACGAAGGTGTCGCGCAGATGCTATTCCTGCAGTCCGATGAGGCCTGTGAAGTGTCCTACAAGGACCGGGGTGGCAAGTACCAAGGTCAGCTGGGCGTGACCCTGCCAAGGGCCTGAGTGGTTGATCCAATAAAAAGCCGGGCGATGCCCGGCTTTTTATTGTTCGTAATTTTTATGGGGCGCCGTCCTTGGCGAACACCCTGCGGTCTTTATGGCGCTAATGGCAGTTCGCGCTTGTGGCGGGTGGCATCAAAGGTGCGCACGATAATGGCGTAGGCTTCTGCGCGCACCGGTTGGCCGTGCAGGAAGGCGTCTATTTCTGCATAGCTAACGCCGTGGGCCTCTTCATCCGGCTTGCCGGGGCGCAGCTCTTCCAGGTCGGCGGTCGGCACTTTGAACGCTAAATTATCTGGCGCGCCCAAGTGCTTGGCGATTGCACGTACCTGGCCTTTGACCAAGCCGGAGAGCGGGGCGAGGTCGCAAGCGCCATCACCAAATTTGGTGAAGAAGCCCATGACCGCTTCGGCGGCGTGGTCGGTACCGATGACCAGGCCGTTATTGGCGTTAGCGATGGCGAACTGGGCGACCATGCGGATGCGTGCCTTGACGTTACCCATGACAAAGTCGCGGCGGGCGTCGCTGAGCTTCTGCAGGTGAGTCACCTGTTCGCCGAGCCCCGTTACGCTGTCTGCGATATTGACGGTGTCTTCTTCATCCGCGCAGATAAATTGCAGCGAGGCTTGGGCGTCATGTTCGTCGTGCTGGGTGCCATGGGGCAGGCGTACGGCGATAAAGCGATAGGCCGAGTCGCCGGTTTCTTCACGCAATTCCTCAATTGATAGCTGCGCCAGGCGTCCGGCGGTCAATGAGTCGACACCGCCGCTGATACCCAGCACCAGTACCTTAAGGCCCGAGTTGCGCAGGCAGTGCTTGATAAAGGTCTTGCGTCGCTCGATTTCGGCGACCAGCGCCGCTTCGTCAGAAAAAGGCGGTATCACATCCAGGGCAGCGGCAATTTCAGCTTGGCGGTTGCTCATTTCAAAGTCCTCACGGGAAGCAGAACACATGGCTTATGCGGTCGCGCGGCAGAACTGCCCGGCTTTAAGCATCAAGCGTTAACACAAGGTGCAAAGCTTACGTTGAACCAGCGGCAAAGTGCACGCTAGAGCTGCATGCAGACGGGTGACTGAATCGCAGGCAAAAGAAAGGGCGCTAAAAAGCGCCCTAAAACGATGATGATCTGTGGAGTAAGTCCACTTTGTCTGAGCGGTAACTGCTGAATTGGTTCAGTGGTTGCCGACGAACGGTCAGTCGCTGTTTCCTTCAGTTTGTCGGCATCAGTAGTAAGCGCTTACTGCCATACACCTTGTCGAGGTTTTGCGACTGGAACGGGAAGCTCATATAGCCGCCCTTGAGCCAGGCGTCGATGCCGTCGGCGTAGTGTTTGCTGGCCGGGTTGCCTGATTGGCCGGAACTGTTGAGGCCGATTAGCGGCTCTTCGCGGCCGAAGTCGACGACGATGCGCATGGCTGGGATCAACCAAGTGTCAAAGTTCTCGCCCCAGTTGTAGGCCGCCACATTCAGCGTGCTGTGATCGCCGCCGGCCGGGTAGGGGCCGCGGTCCAGGTAGCCCTTGATGGCGTTGATGCTGCTGCGCTGGCTGGCACTCATGTAGGGCGCCAGTTGGCTGGTCTCGGTGGTCCAGTTGTAAGTGTGCAAATTGCCCCACTGCCAGGTGCTACGGTCACGACCTAGTTTGTTTTCCAGCAGCGTCACTGCGCCGGCGAGGCTGCGCGCGAGGATGGTTGGTTTGTCTTCTTGCTGTGCGGTGCGGCGGTCATTCCAGAAGGGGCTGTCTTCACGGCCCAGCAAGTGGTCGGCCTGAGCGGAGTAGGAGTTGTTGGCGGTTTCGATCAGAGCCTTCCACGCTGGATTGCTTTCTGGGCCCAATTCGTCGAGGAAGGTTTCCCGGGCGCTCTGGTGGAGAAAGGCGCTGTACAGCGCAGCGTCTGCCGAGGTGGCCGTCATCTTGCCGTCAAACTTCATCAGTCGGCTGTGCGCTTCGCGGGCGTTGCCGCGTTCTGCTGCCGGTAAAGCATCGATGGCGGCTTGCAGGCTTTCTGCCATGCCCGGTGCGCTGAACATGTTCTGCAGCTTGGCGACAAAGGGCGAAGTCTGGTCGTACTGCATGGCGATCATGCTCTGGGTGTCATGCTTGCCCGTTGCTGCCAGTGCGGCGATACGCTCGGCGCGCTCGGGGTAAAACCAGGAGTTGGAAAGCTGCATGCCATACCCGCGCGGTACCGTGCGATGGTTGGCGGTGCCTAGCCAGCCGCTTGGTGGGTCCTGATCGTAGGGGTGCAGCATTGGGTCGGCAAACCCATCCCAGTCGAACTGGCTGTCCCAGCCGGGTGAGGGCATCAGCCCCAGGCCTGCGCGGCGATTGGGGAACCGCCCGGTGACCTGCCAGCCAATGTGCTGGGCATCGGCGAAGACGATATTTAGCGGCATGGCGCGGACTTCACGGGTGGCCTCAAAGGCCTGCTCGACTGACTGGGCGCGCGACAGGTCGAAAAACGCATCGAGGGTCTGGTCCGCTTCGAATTGCGTGGTTTTCAGCGCCAGGCCATAGCCGCTGCTCAGCTGCATGGGTTGTAGTGCGTGTTTACGCTCGCCGAGCACCGAATTCAGCAGTGGTCCGTGGCGGGTTTCGAAAATGGTTTCACGGATGGGGCGTTGCCCTTTGATGAAGAAGGTCTCTTGGCGTTCTTGGGTGGGTAACCATTTACCGTCTGCCAGGTAATGCAGGCGGCCATTCTGACGTCTGACTTGCTCTAGGAATAAATCCTGGTTGTCACCCATGACCATAGTCATACCCCAGCCCAGCTTGCCGTTGAAGCCTGCTACGACGGCGGGCACGCCGGCAATCGAGACGCCGGCGGCTTGGTATTTGGGCGAGCGAATTTGCACGAAATTCCATACGGACGGCATCGACAATGGCAAGTGTGTGTCGTTGGCCAGCAAGCTTTTGCCGCTGCGCGTGCGCTGAGGGGTAAACGCCCAGTTGTTGGACGCCGCGACACCGAGCATGTGTGCATCAGCAAATTGGCTGACGGCCGCGCTAACGTCGCCCAGCCCTGCCAGCTGTCCATTGAGGTCAAGCCCACGGAGTTTGCTGGCTTCTTCAACCGGTAAGGGCTCGTCGGGGTAGGTCGGCAGCAACCAGGCGAGTTGTTCACTGCCGACCTTCTGCGCGAGTACCAGGGCGGCGATTTCTTCCTGCAAATTGACCGATAGGCCAAAGTTCAACAGGCAGAACACCAATACGGAGTCTTCGGCCTTCCAGTACGCCGGGCGATAGCCGGATTCGGCCAGGTCCATTGGCAGCTTGTCACGGTAACGGAACAGGTAAGCGTTGACCCCGCGAGCATAGACCTCGAAGAAGCGTTTGATCCGCGGCGATGCACTGCTGTAGAGCACCTCAGCGCTCTTTTTCAAATTGACCGCGCGCATGAAACGGTCCATTTCCAACACACCGGGGCCGGCCATCTCGGCCAGGCGACCTTCGGCCATCAAGCGCAGGCCGACCATTTGGCTGAGGCGGTCGCTGGCATGCACATAGCCGAGGGCGAACAGCGCGTCATGGAAGGTGGTGGTTTCGATGAGTGGCATGCCCAGCGGGTTACGGCGAATCACCACGCTTTGCGCCAGGCCCTTGACCCGGACAATGCCTTGATCCGCGGGCACGCTGTCGCTGTAGCGACTGTTCAGGAGTGACTGGCAGCCACTCAGTGCGACCACTGCCGTGAGTACGGCGGCGAGGCTGAGGTGGGCCATGGGGCGTAACGCGCGCGCTAGCATGCAGCTGGCTCCTTGCGGATGGAAAACGATCGGGTGAGTGTGCGCCTTCCGGCAAGTGCGTGGGCGCGCAGCAGCGGACGTACTACGTTAGCCAGGGGCCACGCGCCTGACAAGGCGCGTGGCGGGTGAAATCAGGCGTGTTTGCGGCCTGCCGGCAAGGCTTCATCGAGTAGCCAGCGTGCGGCAGCGCGGGCAGCTGCCTTGTGCTGCAGCTCCAGTTCACTGAAGTGCTGCTCATGCTGGCGCCGAACGCTTTTCTCCAAGGCTTTCCACTCGGCGTGGGTAGGCACCTGGGCGGTTGCCACGAACAGCTGGTGAAAAACCTCACAGCGCGGATTCTGACTCAGGGTGCTGTCGTAGTTATCCAGCAGCACCTTGATTCGAATCGCACCCTCGATCAGCGGGAGCTGACCGTCGAGCAGGCTGCTGGCAAGAATCTGCAGATCACCACCAATGCGCTCACGCTGCGCATTAAGTGCCGCGGTTTGCGTTTTTTCCTTGGCCCAAACTCTACGCCACAGATACAGGGCGTAGAGTGCCAGCGCAGTAATCAGCGCTGCGCTGGTGATCAATGCGAGCAGAGTGAGGTTGTTCATCGCGGGGTTATGCGCCGTGGCATTTCTTGAATTTTTTCTGGCTGCCGCATGGGCAAGGGTCGTTGCGGCCAACGTCTTTCAGCGCGTTGCGCACAGGCTCCTGATGGCCATGATTGCAGTCTGGCCCATGGACGTGACCGTGATCGTGGCTATGGGAGTGATCATGGTCGTGGTTGCAGTCAGGGCCGTGAACGTGTTCTTGCTGAGTCATGCGAGTTACTCCTGGATGTAATTGCCGGGAATTATCTCGCCATTGCGCGACATGTGCACGCTCCGTCCGAATAACCAGCCAGTTTTGACCGCACCCTGCAATCGATAGGGGATGGGTCTGTCGGGTTTTTCCAAGGCCTTGACGATTTGCCGCAGGTGTCGCCAGAGGTTGGTGCGCACGGGCACGTTGAAACTGTAGTGGCCGTGAGCGGGGACGGTGAAGGATGCGTTCGACTCGCCCTCAGCCAGTTTCACCTGATTCAGGTGCACCACGTAGTCCAGCCCGCGCACCGGCAGGCTGAAGCTGTTGGGGTTGTCGATGCGAAAGCGCAGCGTGAAGTGCTGCTCCAGCAGTCTGGCTTTGACCACATCGACTTTGACCAAGCTGACCTCGGGGTCTTTAAAGTCCCCTGATGACCAAGAGGAACAACCGCCTAGGCCGGAAAGGAGGCCAAAAAAAAGCAATAGGCTGAGAATTCTTATCGTTTGCGCCTGAGAAAACATTGCATACTCCGAATGACGCATCAGTGTAACAAGCAAGTGCTTGGCTGCCACCTGTTGTGACGGTAAAAAAACCTGCGCCATACTGAGCAACGAATAGGACAGGAGTATGACCATGGCTCGCTACGAAATTGCCTTCAGTGCGCAATTGGTTTCGGGGGCTCAGCTCGCGTTGGTAAAAGCCAACGTGGCCAAGCTGTTTCAGGCCGATGAGCAGCGCCTCGAATTGCTGTTTTCCGGGCGCCGTATCGTGATTAAAAGCAACTTGGATGCAGCCGGCGCTGAAAAATATCGCTCGACTCTGGAGCGCGCAGGGGCAGTGGTCGACGTCGTTTGTATCGACGATGAGATTGAAGAGATTGTGCTCACCGCGCCGCCAGCTGAGGTATCGGCCTCAGCGGCCGCCACTCCGGTAGCTGCGCCAGCCCCCACCTTTGCCAGCTCACCTGCGGGGCGTTTGCAGGTGGCGCCGCGAGATGAATACATGGCCGCATTTGCCGAGGTGGATGCCCCCGATTTTGGCATCGCACCGCTTGGCGATGATGTGCAGGATGAAAAGCCGCAGGCAGCGGCTCCAGTGCTGGATTTGTCGCAGTTCAGCCTGGCGCCGCCTGGCAGTGATATGGGCGAAGCGAAAAAAGCCCCGCCCGGCCCCGCGCCTGATATTTCTCACCTGAAATTACAGGACTAGCCAGCGTCGCTCGATGCGCCTTGTGCGAGTGATTGGCTTGAGCGGTATCAAAAATAGCTTGCGCAGCACTTCTTGAACTTCAGCCCGCTCGCACAAGGGCACGGGTCATTGCGCCCGAGTTTGGTTTCGACCGTAGGGTCAATGAAATACCAGTTGCCGTTATGGCGCACGAACGCTGAGCGTTCGCGGTGGCTGTGCTCGCCACTTTCGTCGCGCCAGTGTGCGGTAAAGGTCACATAGGCGTGCTGAGGTTCGCCATCGATCAGCTGGGCCTGCTCCACTTCAAGCCCAAGCCAGGTACTGCCTTGGCTCCAGGCTTGTATGGCGTGTTGATCGAGGTTGGCTTGTTGGGCCGGCAGCGTGCTGCGCACCAGGTAATCGATCAGCCCCAGGGCGTAGGCGCTGTAGCGTGAGCGCATCAAGGCTTCGGCGCTAGGTGCTGGAGTGCCTGCGTGATAGCGGCCGCAGCAGCGTGTCAGTAATTGCCCGCTGCCGCACGGGCAGATTGTGCTGTTCACGGGCTTACCACCAGTACTTGCCAAAGTTTTCCGGGTTGGCCCAGAACTTGGCATTCAGCCAGTCAGGCACCTGCTTGTAGTCGAGTAGGTCGTATGTGAATAGATTGAGTATTTGCTCATCGCGCTGGAAGCATTCACTGGCCTGCAGAGCCAAGGCAAAAAAGTCGGTCTCATGCCAGTCACAGGCGTTGAGGTCGACTAGCACGGCCATTCGGCTAGCATTCAGGTTACGAATACCGCCCAGTAATTCCAGCCCTGCGCGTTTGGGCAGGTGCTCAAGGCAATCGACGACCAGTGCCAGATCGAAGCGTTGTGCGGCGGCTTCGGCGGACAGTACGCCTGGATCTGCGTGGACAATATGGCAGTCCGGGTGGGCTTGAATAAATGCATCAATCGCAGGTAATTCGCGGCTTCCGACCACAAGCAGACGTTCTGGCGTGTAGCGCGCCAGCAAGGCCGCAAGGGCGTGTTGGGGTGTGCGGGATGATAGTGTTGCAGGCATGATAATTCCTCACTCAGTGCACAAAGACTAACGTGCAGCTGCAGGGCGGCCTAGTGCGGATCGCGCTACTAATGTGTTTGTATATTCTCTGGCGTATTTTCTGACTGGCGTCTTTACTTTGTCAGTATCGGTTTTTACCGATTTACCAATAGGAGTCTTAAATATGAGCATCACCAGGAAAGTATTACCCCTTATTGTCGCGAGTACCTTATTAACCGGTTGTGCCGGCCTGCAGAAAACGGATTGGCCAACCTGTGCCGCGGTCGGCGGTGTGGGTGGTGCTGCTCTGGGCGCTATTGAAAGCTCGTCATGGGCCGGTGGCGGCGCCGTATTGGGTGCTGGCATGGCCGCTGCTTATTGCTGGGTGCATGGCGCCAGCGAAGAGCAGGTTGTAGTGGTTGAAGAGGTTGTTGTGGTTGAGGAGGTTATGGCCGAGCCTGTGCGTGTTGAGTTGGATGTGAAGTTCGACTTCGATAAGGCTCAGGTCAAACCAGAAAGTTATGGCGATATCAAAATCTAGCTGACTTCCTGACTCAATACCCGCAAACCACCACCGTGGTTGAAGGCCATACCGACTCCGTAGGCAGCGATGCTTACAACCAGACCCTGTCCGAGCGCCGCGCCAATGCAGTGCGAGATGTGCTGGTTAACCAGTACGGTGTAGGCGGTGAGCGTGTTAATGCGGTCGGCTATGGCGAAACACGTCCGGTTGCCGACAACGCCAGTGCTGAAGGTCGCGCCGTCAATCGCCGCGTAGAAGCTGAAGTAGAAGCACGTCCTTGATCGCCTGACTCCAGGCTTTCTGAAGAAAACAAGCCAGCCCCCTCGGGGCTGGCTTGTACAGCTCCCAGGGTAGGTCTTTACTCCTAAGTTACCGGCAATAGCCGGCAATACAGGAGATTCGTACCATGAGAGTTAGATCCATAATGGGGGTCGCCCCCGTTCTCTTGGTCAGCAGTGTTCTTTCAGGTTGTGTCACAACTTCCAGTACGGGAGATGCGTCGCTCAACCAAGGGAACTGGCCCCTGTGCAGTGTATTAGGCGGCCTTACCGGTGCTGGTCTGGGCGCAATTGAAAGTTCTACATGGGCAGCAGGTGGTGCCGTGGCCGGTGCGGTCATTGGCACGCTGATTTGCTACGCCCAAGATGGTGATGAAGACGGTGACGGTGTGTTTGATCGCCGTGATCGTTGCCCAGGAACCCCACCCAATACACCCGTGCATCCCAACGGCTGCCCTATCAAGGAATACGCCAGTACGCCGGTCGAACCAGAGCCCATTGAGGTTATGGAGGCGGTCCGGGTAGAGCTGGATGTGAAGTTCGATTTCAACAAATCAGACGTTAAAGAAAACAGTCAGGCGGATATCAAGAGTCTCGCTGACTTTATGAAACAGTACCCGCAAACCACCACAACCGTTGAAGGGCATACCGACGCGGTAGGCAGCGATGCGTATAACCAAGGCTTGTCCGAGCGCCGTGCCAATGCGGTGCGGGATGTGTTGGTTAATCAGCACGGTATCTCCAGTAGCCGGGTTTCATCGGTTGGCTATGGCGAGTCGCGACCGGTCGCTGATAATGACAGCGAGTCGGGGCGGGCAATCAATCGGCGCGTTGAAGCGGAGGTCGAAGCGCAACCGTAACGAATGTGATGTGCTGGCAGGCCGTTGCGAACCTAGCGTCAGTTCGCAGCGGCCTTTTAGTAAGTGGCACGTTTCAACCCCGTAAAAGTTGTGAGTCTGCTCCTGCTTTATGGTTTTTACGGGTCTTCTGGCCGCACACCCCCTAAAGCAGATAAGGTGCAGCGAAATAACAAATTGCTGGGGGCGGGTATGAAAATATTTCTGGTTTTGGGCAAGTGCCTAACGGCACTGTTTTGGGGTGTTGTACTGGCGAATCTGCTGCAACCTTTCGCACAGCCTTTTGCGCTGCTGTTAAATGGCGTAGGCGCTTTTATTGTGCTGATTCACGCACTTGAACTGTGGTTTTTTAACGCGCGCCTTAGCGCTTGCCCTAAGCCGGCTCAGCAGCGTGTGCAGGTCATGCTGTTCGGGATTTTTCAGCTGCTTGGGCTGCCCGCTGAGCAAGCCGCCGCTGACGCAGAGCCGCAAGAAGCACTGCAGTTGGAGGCCGAAAATGCGTAGATTGCTCGCCCTCGCCATATTTTTCAGTCCCCTTGCCCTCGCGCAGGCCGTGATTGAAGTCGACTCCCACGCGTTTATGCGTCTGCCAAGCAATACCAGCGTGTTGCTGCTGGATCGTTTGGACATTGCAGACCATGGCACGTTGTTGATCCCTGCTGGTTTGACCGAAATCCGCGTGGCGCAGATGCGTTTGGGGCGTGAAGCGCGCCTGGCGATTGCCCCGAGTGAGCACGCGTTGCGTCTTGACGTGGCGGCAGCTGAGATTGCCAATGGTGCGCAGATCAGTGCGCGTGGCGCCCAGGGCAGCGCCGAAAAACCCGCATTGCCGGGGCGTGACCTGAATGTGCGGTTACAGGTCGTGAGTCTGGAGAGCTTGATCTTGGACGCCCGTGGCGGTGCGGGTGCGCCTGGTTATGCCGGTCTTGCCGGTGCAGACGGCGAGCAGGGCGGCTGCACATGGGGTGAGGCCAGTCGCGGCCATGATGGTTTGGATGGCGGTGATGGCCAGCCGGGTGCTGCCGGCGCACACGTGCGTTTGGAAGTACCGCAGGGTTTCCCGGTTGAGCAACTGCAGGTTCGGGTGGATGGCGGCAGTGGTGGTCAGCCGGGCGTGCCAGGGGCGGGCGGTCAAGGCGGCCTGAGTAAAGGTTGCTGGCTGTACAGTACCGACGGCGCTCGCGATGGCAAGCCTGGGCAGGCGGGGCGCGCGGGTGAGTCAGGCCCAGCAGGTGCAGTGAATGTTGTGCGGTTCTAATCGTCTAACCGCTGCTTGAAGGCAGCGGTTGGTCGCGCTGCGTTAGAACGAGGGGCGCGCGCCGGCGATTGCGATGACCAGCAGTCCCAGTAGCAGATTGATGCCGACCAGGCGGCGAATGCGCCCCAGCACCGCGCCGCCAGTCGGCCAGTCTTCTGCCGTTACGGCGCGGCGCAACTCGGGCAGTTGCAGCGCCTGAATGCGCAGGAACAGTGCCAGCATGGCGATATACAGCCCCATCATCACGTGCACATAGCGTGGCGCGCTATCGAAGCCGCTAAAACGCAGGTGCAGCATGCCGACGCCGGTAATCGGCAAAACAATTACGGCAGCCCAGACCCAGTAGAAAAATCGTGGGAAGACTTCTAGCCAGAGTTTAAGGCGCGATGGGGCTTCCAGTGCGGCGACGGCTGCCGGGCGCAAGATCATCCACGCGAAGAACATGCCGCCCACCCAGACCAGGGCGGCGAGCAGGTGCAGGCTGTAGACGAAGGCATAAGGGGTCATGGAGTACTCCTGTTGGTTAAACGCTTATTTGTGCGCTGTTGCGTGTCGGGCCGGCCGTGTCAGCGGCGAAGCGCGTAAACAGGTTCTAAGCGGTTCAGCGCGGGATCAATTAGCGCGCTATGATAGCCGCCGATTTCAAACACTGAAAATTTATCCAGCCTTTTTGCACCAAGACCTCATGCTCAGTACCGAACTCAAGTCCCAGATCCAGGGCGCCTATTCCCGTTTTCTCGAAGCCAAGTCGCTCAAGCCGCGCTATGGCCAGCGCCTGATGATTGCCGAAATCGCCAAGGTGCTGGGGGCCATTGAAGTTGATGAAGAGGGTCGGCGTGTCGGTGAGCCCGCTGTTGTTGCGGTTGAGGCCGGCACAGGTACGGGTAAAACCGTGGCCTACAGCATGGCGGCGATTCCTACGGCCAAGGCGGCGGGAAAGCGCTTAGTGATTGCCACCGCCACCGTGGCGCTGCAAGAGCAGATCGTGCACAAAGATCTGCCGGACCTGATGCGCAACAGTGGTCTGAACTTCAGCTTCGCCCTGGCCAAGGGTCGCGGCCGTTATCTGTGCCTGTCCAAGCTGGATATGCTGCTGCAGGAAGGCCAGGCGCAAAGCGCCACCGCGCAGCTGTTCGAGGAAGAAGGCTTCAAAATCGACGTGGATGAACAGAGTCAAAAGCTGTTTACCGCAATGATCGAAAAACTTGCCGGTAACAAGTGGGACGGCGACCGCGACAGCTGGCCGGAAGAGTTGGAAGATGCCCGCTGGTCGCAACTGACCACCGATCACAGCCAGTGCACCAGCCGCCATTGCCCCAACTTCCAACAGTGTGCTTTTTACAAAGCGCGCGAGGGCATGGGCAAGGTCGATGTCATCGTCACCAACCATGACATGGTTTTAGCTGACCTGGCCCTGGGCGGCGGTGCGGTGTTGCCTGACCCGCGTGACACCCTCTATGTGTTTGACGAAGGGCATCACCTGCCAGACAAGGCGATTGGTCATTTCGCCCATTTCACCCGTCTGCGTTCGACTGCAGATTGGCTGGAGCAGACCGCCAAGAACCTCACCAAGTTGCTCGCTCAGCATCCGCTGCCGGGTGATTTGGGGCGTTTGATTGAGCAGGTGCCGGAGCTGGCGCGAGAAATCAAAACCCACCAGCAGTTTATGTTCGCCGCCTGCGAGCAAGTGGCTGACTTCAAGCCGGGTGAAGACATGCAGGGCCGCGAGCGGCCGCGCCATCGCTTTGTGGGTGGCCTGGTACCGCCGCACTTGATTGAGTTGGGCGTAGAGCTGAAAAAGGGTTTCTCCAAGCTGACCGAGCTGTTTACCGGGGTGGCCGAGAAACTCAAGGAAGCTATGGACGGCGAGTCCACTGTCGGCATTGCCAGCCATCAGGCCGAAGAGTGGTACCCGCTGTTCGGCAGCCTGCTGGCGCGTGCTCAGGGCAGTTGGGAGCTGTGGCTGGCCTTTACCGCCGAAGACCCGGAGGCGAGCCCGCCGATGGCGCGTTGGTTAACGCTGGCTGACAGCGGCGCGCTGTTCGATATTGAAGTCAACGCCAGCCCGATCCTGGCGGCCGAAACCCTGCGGCGTAACCTGTGGAATGTCGCCTATGGCGCACTGGTAACCTCAGCGACGCTGACTGCCTTGGGTACGTTTGATCGCTACCGCATGCGGGCCGGCTTGCCGAAAGGGGCGGTGATCGCTGTGGTGCCTAGCCCTTTCCATCATGCTGATGCCGGTGTGTTGCGGGTGCCTAATCTGAATGCCGATCCACGTGATGCGGTGGCGCATACGGCCGCGATTATTCGTGACTTGCCCGGCTTGGTTGAGGGCTCACGCGGCACGCTGGTGCTGTTTTCCTCGCGCAAGCAAATGCAGGACGTTTTCGAAGGGCTGGAGCGCGACTGGCGCAAACGGGTTTTTATTCAGGGCAATCTGTCCAAACAGGAAACCCTGAATAAGCACAAGGCGCGGGTCGATAGCGGTGAGGAAAGCGTACTGTTTGGCCTGGCGAGCTTCGCCGAGGGTGTCGATCTGCCGGGTGCCTATTGCGAGCATGTGGTGATTGCCAAAATCCCCTTTGCCGTGCCGGACGACCCAGTAGAAGCGGCTCTGGCCGAGTGGATTGAGGCGCGCGGCGGCAACCCCTTTATGGAAATCGCCGTACCGGATGCCTCGCTGCGCCTGGTGCAGGCCTGTGGCCGCCTGCTGCGCACCGAAGCGGACCGCGGAACTATTACCCTGCTGGATCGGCGCGTTGTCACTCAGCGTTACGGCAAGTCGATTCTCAATGCCTTGCCGCCGTTTCGTCGGGAAATTAGTTAGCGCCCATCGGTCGGTGCAAGGCAACTCGCCGCGCCAAATAGGTTCTAAGTGACGCGTGAACAAGGCCTTGGTCGTCACCGAGGCCTGGATTTTGCCCCAGGCAGTGTTGTCTGGGGCGGCCGAAACAATGGGGAGTGTGGTGGGTGAAGGGTAAACGCAGGCTGCAGACAGGTGTTTGGCTATCCGCGCTGCTGGCTTATTGCGGCGCCGCTATGGCGATCGAACCGCAGGAGTTGTTCAACTTCGTCCGGCCACTGGATGCTGTGAAGGTCGTGACACAGGATGCCGATTTACCCAACCGTATTGGCGAGCCAACCCCGCAAGGTGAGGTGCTGCGCCGGATAACCTTCCAGCCCGCCGAGCAGCCGAGCGTAAGGCTTACCCCGCAGAACGGTAGCTGGGATTGGTCGCAGCAAGCGCTGGTTAGCCTGCGTGTGCAAAACGCCATGGATTGGGCGCTGACCCTCGATGTGCTGATCGAGAGTGCGGATGGCCAGCGGTTGAGCACCCGTATCGCCTTGCCGGCCGGCCCTGCGCAAACCCTGTTGATTCCCCTGCAAGCGGTTTCTCCCCGTGATCAAGGCATGCGTGCCGGTGTGCCGATGCCCTGGATGCACAAAGGCCAGCGACTGCTGCTGGCGGACACGGTCAGTGGCGCCCTCGACCTGACCAAGGTCAGCGCACTCACCCTGTCCGTACCGCAACCCAAGGCGGCGCAAGATATTTTGATCAGTCAGTTTGGCGTCAGTAGCGAACAGCTCACGAGCGCCGCTTATGCCGAGATTGTCGACAGTTACGGGCAGTTCACGCGGGCCAACTGGCCAGGCAAGATCAAGCGCGATGCGCAGTTGCAGCAAGCGGTTGCCGAGGAGCAGACGCAGTTGCAGGGCTGGCTGGCTGAGCGCCCGGCGCAGGATAAATTCGGTGGCTGGACGGGCGGAAAACCGTTTGAGGCCAGTGGTTTCTTCCGTACCGAGAAGCGCGACGGGCGCTGGTTTCTCGTTTCGCCTGAGGGGCATCCGTTCTACTCACTGGGCGTCAACGCCGTGACGGCCGAGCAGAGCGCGACCTATGTCGAGGGGCGTGAGGCGATGTTTACCGATCTGCCGCAAGAGGCTAATGCTCTGACGGCTTATTTCGGCACGTCGGATAGCCGCAGTGACACCGGCGCCAACCAGGGTCGAGCATTTGCCAGCGGGCGTTGGTTCGATTTCTACAAAGCTAACCTGCAGCGCAGTTATGGCCAGGTCGACCCTGCAGCCTGGCGCGCGCTGAGCCAGGACCGCCTGCAGGCCTGGGGCTTCAACACTCTGGGTAACTGGAGTGAGCCGGCGTTCGGCGGCGACTCACGTATGCCGTTCAGCATTCCGCTGTCGATTCGTGGCGACTACGCCACCATCAGCACCGGCGTTGATTGGTGGGGCGCGATGCCGGACCCGTTCGACCCGCGCTTTGCCATGGCCACCGAGCGCGCTGTGGCGATTGCCTCGCGTGATCACCGCGACAATCCCTGGCTGCTCGGCTATTTCGCCGATAACGAATTGGCTTGGGCTGGCCCTGCGAGTGACCCCAATGGTCGTTATGCTCTGGCGTACGCCACGCTGCGTTTGACCACCGATGTGCCGGCCAAGCGCGCTTTCCTTAAACAGCTGCGCGATAAATACCGCAACCAGAATGGCCTGTCTCGCGCCTGGGGGATTGAGCTGCAGGCTTGGGAGCTAATGGAAGACCCAGGGTTTCAGGCACCGCTGCCAAGTGCCGAATTCCCCGCCATCGAAAAGGACATGCAGGCATTTTTGCGCCTGTTCGCCGAAACCTACTTTAAAACCATTGCCGACTCGCTCGACTGGCATGCGCCAAATCACCTGCTGTTAGGTGGGCGTTTTGCCAGCAGCATCCCCGAAGCGGTAGGCGCCTGTGCGCGTTTCTGTGATGTGCTGAGCTTCAACTTCTATACCCGTGAGCCGCAGCAAGGCTATGACTTCGCCGCGCTGCGCCAGCTGGACAAGCCACTGATGATCACCGAGTTCCACTTCGGCTCGCGCGATCGTGGGCCGTTCTGGGGGGCGTTGCCGAGGTGTACAACGAAGCGGAGCGCGGCCCGGCTTATGCGCACTTCCTGAGCAAAGCCCTGGAGGAGCCACAGGTTGTCGGCGTGCATTGGTTCCAGTACCTCGATCAGCCGGTTACCGGGCGCCTGTTAGATGGCGAGAACGGCCATTTAGGGTTGGTGGCGATCACTGATCGGCCTTGGGCTGGTTTCGTCAAAGCCGTACGCAAGGCCAATTTGGCTGTCGCAAAAAGCGTGCTCCAGCCTGTGCCTGAGCCTGTGACGAAAACCCCTTGAAGGGCTATTCGCAAAACGGATAGTGCCGATGCCCGGCTTGAGCAGGGTTCACCGTAAACGGCAGAGCTGAAACAATCGCCGACCATTTGGCGCGCAGTGATAGAGGAGTAGGGTGGTGCAGATACAGGGCTTTTTCGACCTTAAGTTCGAGGCATTGAGAGATGCTTTCGCGGCGTTGTTCGATGACCCGCAGGAGCGTGGCATGGCGCTCTGTGTGCAGGTCGGCGGTGAAACTGTGGTGGACCTGTGGGCCGGGGTTGCCGACAAGGATGGCCAGCAGACCTGGCACAGCGACACCATTCTTAACCTGTTCTCCTGTACCAAGACTTTTACTGCCGTGACGGCCTTGCAGTTGGTCGCTGAGGGCAAGCTTGAGCTGGATGCGCCAGTCGCGCGTTATTGGCCTGAGTTTGCCGCAGCCGGCAAAGATAAAATCACCCTGCGCCATTTGCTCAGCCATCAGGCTGGGTTGCCGGCCTTGCGCCAGATGCTGCCCGCCGAAGCGCTGTATGACTGGCAGGCGATGACCACGGCGCTGGCCGCCGAGCAACCCTGGTGGGCACTGGGTGAGGGCCATGGTTATGCGCCGATCACCTATGGCTGGCTGGTCGGTGAGGTGTTGCGCCGGGTCGAGGGGCGCGGGCCGGGCGAATCCATCGTCGCGCGCACGGCTACGCCTTTGGGGCTGGACTTCCACGTCGGCCTGGCGGACGAGGAGTTCGACCGGGTGGCGATCATCTCCCGCGGCAAGGGCAACTTCGGCGACGCGGCAGCCCAGCGCCTGCTCAAAACCATGATGAGCGAGCCTGCGGCCATGAGTACGCGGGCCTTCACCAACCCGCCGTCGATCATGACCAGTACCAACAAGCCAGAATGGCGGCGCATGCAGCAGCCTGCAGCCAACGGCCACGGCAATGCCCGCAGCCTGGCTGGTTTCTACAGTGGCCTGTTGGATGGGCGCTTGCTGGAAAGCGAACTGCTGGATGAGTTGACCCGCGAGCACGCGGTGGGCGAGGACAAGACCCTGCTGACGCGGACCCGCTTTGGACTGGGCTGCATGCTCGACCAGCCTGAAGTTGCCAACGCCACCTACGGCATGGGGCCGCGCGCCTTTGGTCACCCAGGAGCCGGCGGTTCGATTGGCTTTGCTGACCCGGAAAGGGATGTAGCGTTCGGCTTTGTTACCAACAATCTAGGACCGTTCGTCTTGATGGACCCCCGTGCGCAGAAACTTGCGCGTTTGTTGGCTGATTGTTTGTAGCCAGCTCAGCTAAACTGCTGCGCAATCAGCAGGGGTCAGCTCCTTGAGCAGGTCCCGGCGCGCTTCTTTTGTTTATCACGTGTGGATGCCCGATGCTCACCAATAAAACTCTCGCCGTCGCCCTTTGTGTGCTGATCAGCGGTTGCAGTATGTTTGATAAATCTGCAACGTCCGCGCCGAAAGTGGTTGCCATGCCGCCACCGGCAGTGACTCAGGCGTGGTTGGATGTGTATGAGCCGAAGGTGCGTGAAGCGATCAAAGGCACTCACTTTGAGTTCGAACGCCGTGAAAATCTGCTGGTGGTCACCGCTCCGGTGCAGGGCTCATTCAACCCGGATCGCCCGCACATGATGCTACCGAGCACCCTGGGGCCGCTAAGCCGCATGGCCAAATTGCTTGAGCGTGATGAAACCATCGGCGTGTTGATTCTTGGCCACGCCGACAGCAGCGGTGAAGCGAATGCCAACCGTGACTTGAGCCAGCAACGCGCCCGCGCATTTACCTCGATTTTCCGCCTCAGTGGCCTTAAGCAAAGCCGCTTGATGGTCAAAGGCCTGGGCTCGGATATGCCGCGTGCGGCCAACGATAGCCAACAAGGCCGTGCACTGAACCGTCGGGTGGAAATTATGCTGACCTCGAAAGCCACCCTCAATGCGCTGATTGCCAAATACAGCCAGCCTTTGCCTGCCACGGCAGTAGTTGCAACCAAGTCCATTAAAGACAAGAACGCCAAAGTGGTTGCCAAGGCCGATAAACCCGCGCGCAGCCAATAAAACCCTGCTGCAGCGGCTTGTTGCTGCAGATCAAGCCAGATTGAGCGCTCGCGGGTAAGCTAAGCCTATTTGCCCAAGGGGATTTGCCGATGACTCAAACGCTGGCTGACATGCGCCGTGATTACACCCGTGACGGTTTAAGTGAAGCGCAAGCACCGCTTGAGCCGTTTGCACTGTTCGAGCAATGGTTTGCCGACGCGGTAAAGACCGAACAGCTGCCGGTTGAACCCAATGCGATGACCCTGGCGACTGTTGACGCACAAGGCCGGCCGCACTGCCGTGTGCTGCTGCTCAAGGGGTTGGATGCGCGCGGTTTCACCTTCTTCAGCAACTACGACAGCGCCAAAGGCCAACACCTGCAGGCCAATCCATTTGCCGCCATGACCTTTTTCTGGCCCAGCCTGGAGCGGCAGGTGCGTATCGAAGGACGCGTCGAGCGGGTTACGCCTGAGGAGTGCGATGCCTATTTTCAGGTGCGTCCATTGGGCAGCCGTCTGGGCGCCTGGGCCTCACCACAGAGCCAGGTAATTGCCGACCGCGCCGAACTGGAAAGCTTGCTGGCGCAAACGGAACAGCGCTTTCTCGACCGGGCGCCGCATTGCCCGCCGCATTGGGGCGGCTACCGCCTGCTGCCGGAGCGCGTCGAGTTCTGGCAGGGCCGCTCCAGCCGTCTGCATGATCGGCTTAACTTCCGCCAGCAAGACGGCGCCTGGTTGCGTGAGCGCCTAGCACCCTGAGGGCGCTTTAGTCGCCGGAGTATTGTGCGGCGGCGTGCTCCAGCCAGGCTGGCAGATCATTGCGTTTGATGCCGGCGGCCTGCGCCTCAGCCAGGCGCGAGAGCATATAGTCGCGTTTGGCGGCTGAGTCACCGGCCAATGACAGCGCCAGGTCGCGATCGATCCAGCGCTTGATCCGCACATACAGCCACCAGTGAAAGTACAGGCCTGCCACGGTGGTAATGGCGACGATAAAATAATCCATAAATCCCCCAAACAAGGTCTTAGCTTAGGCTAATTGGTTGTGGGCTCGCAGGTGGCGCAATGTCGCGTTATGGTCCGGCGATGCAGCGCTGATAATGTTTTCCGCATATTGGCGGGTGACAGTTGAACCGCGCAGGCGTTTTAATGAATGCCTGCCTAATTGGAGAAATGATCATGCGTAACCCCTTTCTGTTGGCTGCCTCCTTTGCCGCGCTAGCCCTACTGGGTGGCTGCGCCTCCAGCCTCACTGGCGATACCTACACACGTGAAGAAGCGCGTACTGTGCAGACTGTGCGCATGGGCACCATTGAAGCGCTGCGGCCGGTGAAAATCGAAGGCACGAAAACCCCAATCGGCGCCGGTGCCGGTGCGGTCATTGGCGGTGTTGCAGGCAGTAGCGTTGGCGGTGGCCGTGGCAGTGTGGTGGCTGCAGTGATCGGCGCAGTGGCCGGTGGCTTGCTGGGCGCCGTGACCGAAGAAGGTCTGACACGCACCCAGGGCGTTGAAATTACCGTGCGCGAAGATGACGGCAGCATGCGCGCCTACGTGCAGGCGGTCGAAGAGAATCAAGTATTTCGGGTCGGTGAGCGCGTACGCATCTTGACGGTCAATGGCACCAGCCGCGTTACCCAGTGAATGTTGCAGAGGCCGGATCAGTGTTGGCTGATCCGGCTTTTTATTGCCTTTTTTCTAGATAGGCCAGACGTTTAGCGGTGTTTGACGGATTTCCCAGGTAAGTTCCTGGCGAGCGAGCGTTTTGTAATGATTCTATCCATGACGTCTGGCCGATAGTTATGGATAATCGCGCACGTTTTTCTGTTGATCGGTATTCGCCGCCGCTGGCGCCTCAGATGCGTGTGGGGTGTGGCACAGGCTAAACCCTGTGGTTTACCGTCAGTCAGTCAGTTAGGGAGTCGGCCGGGTACATGTACGTGCCGGGTTCGTATAAAGAGGTTTATCTATGACGCTTGCGCTGATCATCGCCTTGCCATTTCTCGGCTTGTTTCTGCCTCTGCTGACCGAGCGGCTGGGACGTTCAGCGTGCGCCGCAGCCACCGCATTGGCACCGTTAGCCGCCTTGGTGTTGCTGCTCTCGCAGCAGTCCGCGGTGTTCTCCGGCGAGCTGCTCAAGGTCAAGCTGGAGTGGTTGCCTGCACTGGGCCTGAATCTCAGCCTGCGCCTCGATGGCCTTGGTTTTCTATTTGCCCTGTTGATTCTCGGCATCGGCCTGCTGGTGATCCTCTACGCGCGCTACTACCTGTCCAAGAAGGAGCCGATGGGGCGTTTCTTCGCCTTCCTCCTGTTGTTTATGGGCGCCATGCTGGGCGTAGTGCTCTCGGAAAACCTGCTGCTGATGCTGATGTTCTGGGAACTGACCAGCCTGTCGTCGTTCCTGCTGATTGGCTTTTGGGGCGCGCGCTCGGACGCGCGTAAAGGCGCACGCATGGCCTTGGCGGTGACCGGTGGCGGCGGTTTGGCATTGTTTGCCGGGATTCTGCTGATTGGCCATATCGCCGGCAGTTTTGAATTGTCCCAGGTACTGGCTGCCGGTTACGCAATCCGTGCCCACGAACTGTATCCGTTGGCTCTGATTCTGGTGCTGCTGGGGTGTTTACCAAATCGGCGCAGTTTCCGTTCCATTTCTGGTTACCGCACGCAATGGCCGCACCGACGCCGGTGTCTGCCTATTTGCACTCGGCGACCATGGTCAAGGCCGGGGTGTTTCTGCTGGCGCGCCTCTACCCGGCGCTGGCAGGCTCGGAGTGGTGGTTCTACCTGGTTAGCATCACCGGCCTGGTGACCTTGCTGGTCGGTGCGGGAATGGCGCTGTTTCAACATGACCTCAAGGGGCTGTTGGCTTATTCGACCATCAGTCACCTGGGCCTGATCACCTTGCTGTTCGGCCTGGATACCCGGCTGGCGGCGGTGGCGGCGGTGTTCCACATCATTAACCACGCGACCTTCAAAGCCTCGCTGTTTATGGCGGCGGGGATCATCGATCACGAAACGGGTAGCCGCGATATGCGGCGTATCAACGGCATGTGGAAGTACATGCCGCACACGGCTGTGCTAGCCATGGTCGCGGCGTCGGCGATGGCTGGCGTGCCGTTGCTCAATGGCTTCTTGAGCAAAGAAATGTTCTTCAGTGAAACGCTCAATCAGCACCTGCTGGGCAGCTTCAATTGGGTGATTCCGGCAGCCGCCACCCTGGCCGGGGTGTTCTCGGTGGCCTATTCGCTGCGTTTTATTCACGACGTATTCTTCAACGGCGAGCCGATCAACCTGCCGCATTACCCGCCGCATGAGCCGCCGCGCTATATGAAGGTGCCGGTGGAAATTCTGGTGTTCCTCTGCTTGCTGGTGGGCATCGTTCCGGCGTACACCGTCGCGCCACTGCTCGCAGCGGCTGCCTCGGCAACCCTGGCGGGCGATGTACCGACTTACAGCCTGTCGATTTGGCATGGGTTTAACCTGCCGTTGCTGATGAGCTTTATCGCCTTGTTCGGCGGGATTCTGGTCTACGTATTCCGCCAGCCGCTATTTCGCTGGTATGCCGGGTTGCCGAGCGTGGATGCCAAGTTGATCTTTGAGCGCGGCGTCGTGCTGATGATCAAGGCCTGTACTGCAATAACGCAGTGGCTGGAGAACGCCTCGCTGCAGCGTTACCTGGCGCTGTTACTGGCGGCGGCGTTGATTGTGGTGACCCAGGGCCTGAGTTCGCTACCGCAGATCAGTGGGCCGCTGGCCATGACGGAGATTGATGGCATCACTGCGCTGGGCCTGGGCATCATGGCCTTGGCCGCGTTGGTGACGGTGATCTTCCACCGCCAGCGACTGGTCTCGCTGTTGATGCTCAGTGTGGTCGGGTTGATGGTGGCGCTGGCCTTCGCCCGCTATTCAGCGCCGGATCTGGCGCTGACCCAGCTGTCAGTTGAAGTGGTCACGATCGTTCTGTTGATGCTCGCGCTGTTCTTTTTGCCGGCGCATACCCGTGTGGAGTCCAGCAGCTTGCGTGGCCTGCGCGACTTTACCCTGGCCGTCAGTATGGGCGTGATGGTGGCGATACTGGTGTTTGCCGTGCTCACGCGACCGTATGACAGCATTTCCGCGTTCTTCCTGGAGAACAGCGTGCCTGGCGGTGGCGGCACCAACGTGGTCAACGTGATTCTGGTCGACTTCCGTGGCTTCGACACCATGGGCGAGGTGACTGTATTGGCGATTGCCGCGGTGGGCATTTTCGCCTTGCTTGACGGGTTGCGCCTGTTCCAGCCGCAATTAGATGCGCAGGGGCGCAATTGGGCGCGTGATCGTCATCCCTTGGTGCTTGCCACCCTGTCGCGGGTATTGCTGCCGATGGCATTGCTGGTTTCAGTGTTTATCTTCCTGCGCGGCCACAACCTACCGGGTGGTGGCTTTATCGCCGGTTTGGTTACGGCGGTGGCGTTGATTCTGCAATACGTCGCCAGTGGCGTGCAGTGGACGCAATCGCGCATGCCGCTGAACTACCAAGGCATGGCGGGTCTTGGCGTGTTGATCGCCGGCCTCACCGGGTTGGGCAGCTGGCTGTTTGACCGGCCATTCCTGACCTCCGCCTTCGGCCATTTCCAGATCCCGCTGATCGGTGAAATAGAGCTGGCCACGGCCATGCTGTTTGACCTGGGCGTGTACCTGACGGTTGTCGGCGCGACCCTGCTGATTCTCGCCAACCTGGGCAAGTTGACCCAGGAAAAAGCTGCACAAGAGGTGCTTTGAAATGGAAGCCATATTTGCCGCGACCCTGGGCATCCTGACGGCCAGTGGTGTGTACCTGCTGCTGCGCGCGCGGACCTTTCCCGTGGTGCTGGGGCTGACGCTGATTTCCTATGCGGTCAACCTGTTCCTGTTTGCCATGGGCCGTCTACAAACTGGCGTGGTCACAGTGATCGGGGCGGGCGCTGAATACGCTGATCCGCTGCCGCAAGCGCTGGTGCTGACCGCGATTGTGATCGGCTTTGCCATGACCGCATTCGTGGTGGTGTTGGCCCTGCGCAGTGTGGGCGAAACCCGCACCGACCATGTTGACGGCCAGGAGCCTGCGCAATGAACCACGGCTTGATCCTGCCCATCCTGTTGCCGATGTTTGCCGGCAGCCTATTGCTGCTTGGCGCGGGCCTTAGCCAGCGGGTTAAGCGTTGCGTGTCGCTGCTGGCCACCTTGTCGCTGTTGCCGTTGAGTGCTTACCTGCTCTGGCTGGCCGATCAAGGTGTGCTGCAGGTGTATGCCGCCGGTAACTGGGCGGCCCCGTTTGGCATCATCCTGCTGCTCGATCGCCTGAGCGCCTTGCTGTTGGTGGTGACCGCAGTACTCGGCAGCTTCGCCTTGCTGTATGCGGTACGCGGTGATGATGAGCGCGGGCAGAGCTTCCATGCGTTGTTCCAGTTCCAGCTGATGGGCATCAACGGCGCCTTTCTGACGGGCGATCTGTTCAACCTGTTCGTGTTCTTTGAAATCCTCCTGATCGCCTCCTACTCGCTGCTGCTGCATGGTGGTGGCGTCGAGCGTGTGCGTGCGGGCTTGCATTACGTGGTGCTCAACCTGGTGGGGTCGGCGTTCTTCCTGCTCGCTGTGGGTGTGCTGTATGGCATCACAGGTACCCTGAACATGGCCGATATGGCCATCCATGTAGCGGCGGCCGGGCCAGATGATGCGGGGCTGCTCGGCGCGGCTGGTTTGCTGTTGTTGGTGGTGTTCGGTCTTAAGGCCGCGTTTTTACCCTTGTATTTCTGGTTGCCCAAAGCCTATGCCTCGGCCACTGCACCGGTCGCTGCGCTGTTTGCGGTGATGACCAAGGTGGGGCTGTACTCGATTATCCGTGTGTACACGCTGATCTTTGGTGACGAGGCGGGCAGCCTGGCCAATATGGCCAACGACTGGCTTTGGCCACTGGCTTTGCTGACCCTGGCATTGGGCGTGATCGGCGCGTTGGCGGCGGTCAGCCTGCAAGGCTTGCTGGCGTATTTGGTGGTGGTATCAGTCGGCACCTTGCTCGCCGGTATTGCCATCGGTACTGAGCAAGCCTTGGCTGGCGCGCTGTTTTACTTGGTGCACAGCACTTGGGTAGCCGGCGGTTTGTTCCTCCTGGCGGACCTGATTACCCGCCAGCGCGGCGAAAAACAGGGGCTGCTGGTGCAGGGGCCGGCGCTGCAGAATCCTCACATACTTGGCGGCTTGTTCTTTTTTGGCGCGATTGCGGTGGCTGGCTTACCGCCGCTCTCCGGATTTATCGGCAAACTGTTGCTGCTGCGCTCGCTGGAGCCTGGCATGCAGGCGTTGTTGCTCTGGCCGATTGTGCTGGGCGGCGGCCTGCTGACCTTAATAGCCCTGAGCCGTGCCGGCAGCATGCTGTTCTGGCGGGTAGGCTTAAGCCAGCTGGACAGCGCCGAGCTGGACTATGGCCGGCTGCTGGCCTGCATGGGCTTGCTGTTGCTCAGCTTCCTGCTGGTTGTGGGTGCGGCACCCTTGCTGAGCTATGTCGAAGCCACGGCCAGCCAGCTGCATGACCTGGGGCTGTACCGACAGATCATCGAATCGGGAGCTGCACGATGAAAGCACGTCGCTGGTTACCCCATCCGCTGCTGAGCGTCTGCCTGCTGATGGTCTGGCTGTTGCTGATGAATGACCTGAGCCTGGGCCACTGGTTGCTCGGTATGTTGCTCGGCTGGGCCATTCCAATGCTGACCCAGGTGTTCTGGATCAACCCGCCACGGGTCTATAAACCGGTCAAGCTGTGCTGGTTTTTACTGCGCATCCTCGGCGATATCGTCATGGCCAACCTGCAGGTGGCCAAGCTGATCCTCGGCTCGCCCGCCAAGCTGCGCCCCGCGTTCGTGGAAATCCCCATGCTGTTGGAAGACGAGCTGGCCCTGACCATGCTCACCAGCATTATCTCCCTGACTCCAGGCACGGTTTCCGCCGATCTCAGTGATGACCGCAAGACCTTGCTGGTGCACGGTTTGGATGTGCCTGACGCCGAAGCCCTGGTGGCGGAAATCAAGCAGCGTTACGAAGTTCCCTTGCTGGAGGTGTTCACATGCTCGCCTACGTGATTCCGCTGTGCCTAGTGCTGATCGGCCTGGCGCTGGTGCTGACTATGGCGCGGTTGATCATCGGCCCGGACTTGCCTGATCGCATCCTGGCGCTGGACACCTTGTATATCAACGCGATTGCCATGCTCGTGCTGTTTGGCGTGTGGCTGGGATCCGATTTGTATTTCGAAGCAGCGCTGCTGATTGCGGTAATGGGTTTTATTGGCACGGTGGCCGTGGCCAAGTATTTACTACGCGGCGACATCATCGAATGAGGAGCATCTGATGGCTTTCTGGATCGAAGCGCTGGTGGCGCTGTTTCTCCTGCTTGGCAGTGTGTTTGCCCTGGTGGGTGCGATTGGTCTGTACCGGCTGCCGGACTTCTTTATGCGCCTGCACGGCCCGACCAAGGCCACTACCTTGGGGGTGGGCGGTATGGTGATCGCCTCGCTGATCTACTTCAGCTTTCATGGCGAGGGCGTCAGCCTGCATGAACTACTGATTGCCCTGTTTCTGTTTATCACCGCGCCTGTCAGCGCCCATATGCTGGCCAAGGCGGCCATGCAGCAGAAGCTGCACATCGACGGGAAAACCCGCGGTAGGCCCTGGGAGCAGTAAGGCCACACACTTTGCGCGGCTAACTGTATCTGTCGGCGGCGCACCGGCCCCTCTAGACTGCGTCTTTGAGCCGAGGTGGACGATGCGCGAGCAGGGCAGACGTGTGGCGGTGATCTGCCTGGTGATTGCCATGGCGCTGTGGGGCAGTTCGTTTATTGCGCTGAAACTGGCCTTTGCCGAGTTGCCGCCGTTGTGGGTGATCTTCGGTCGTATGGCCCTCGGTAGTCTGGTGTTTTTGCTGGCCTGGCGCTGGCGCGGGCAGATGCATTACCGCGCCGGTGACTGGAAGTACCTCTTGGGCCTGGCGGCCTGCGAACCCTGCCTGTATTTCCTCTTTGAAGCCCTCGCGTTGCAGCACACCAGTGCTGCCCAGGCCGGCATGGTCACGGCCTTGCTGCCGCTGCTGGTGGCGGTCGGCGCGTTTGTCTTTCTGCACGAGCGGATCAGCCGCATCACCCTGGCCGGGTTTCTTATCGCCCTGGTTGGCGCCGTCTGGCTGAGCCTGGCTGGCAGTGCCGATGAACATGCCAGTAACCCCGTGCTTGGCAACTTCTACGAGCTACTCGCCATGCTCTGTGCCGCAGGGTACACCTTGTTGCTCAAGCATCTATCGGGGCGTTATTCGCCTTTTCTGCTGACGGCCATGGTGGCGTTTGTCGGCACTCTATTCTTTCTGCCCATGGCTTTGTTGAGTGCGCCGTTGCCGACCGCTGTCAGTCTTATGGGGCTGGGCGCCATCGTCTATTTAGGCATTGTGGTCACGGTGGGCGCTTATGGCTTATACAACTTCGGCGTGAGCCGCCTGCCGGCGAGCCAAGCCTCGGGGTTTACCAACCTGATTCCGGTATTCACCTTGTTGTTCGCCATACTGCTGTTGGGCGAAAGCCTGAATGCCCTACAGATGCTGGCTGCGGCTTTGGTGTTCGCCGGCGTGCTGCTCAGCCAATGGCGCGGCACGCAGGTGATACCGGCTGGTGTACTGGATTAAGGAGCAAGGCATGAGTGATCAGCGCGCCTGGGCGCTCTAAACACTCCGGCCGCTTGCGCAACTGGAGTGTTTAGCAGTGCGGTGGTGCGTTTTCAGGCGGAAAAACCACCATCAATCATCAGGCTAGAACCGGTGATATAGCCCGCTTCCGGGCCCGCCAGATAAGCCACGAAGCTGGCAATTTCTTCGGCGCGACCGTACCGGTTGATGGCCATCAATTGCTTCAGGCTATCAGCAAACTCGCCGTTTTCTGGGTTCATGTCGGTGTCCACCGGGCCCGGTTGCAGGTTGTTTACTGTGATACCACGGCCACCCAGGTCGCGGGCCAGGCCCTTGGTCAAACCCACCAGTGCGGCCTTGCTCATGGCATATACCGCGCCACCGGCGAAGGGCATGCGCTCGGCGTTGGTGCTGCCGATATTGATGATACGGCCACCGTCGTTGAGGTGTTTGGATGCTTCCTGACTGGCGATCACCACGCTGCGCACGTTGATCGCAAGCGTGCGATCGATATCTTCGATGCTCATTTCTTCGATTGGGGCGATGGCCAGTACACCGGCGTTGTTCACCAGAATGTCCAGTTGGCCGAAGGTGCTCAGGGTTTGCTGAATAGCACCGCGAATGGCGCTCTCGCTCGCGCTGTCGGCCTTAATGGCGAGGGCTTTGCCGCCGGCGGCCTGGATTTCCTGCACCAGTGTTTCGGCGTGCTGGGCGCTCTGGCTATAGGTCAGGGCAACCGCAGCACCGTCACGCGCCAGACGTTTGGCGATGGCTGCGCCAATGCCACGGGAACCGCCTTGAATAAAAGCTACTTTGCCGTTGAGGGTAGGGGTGTTGTGAGTCATGTCGATCTCCATACAAGTAAGTTGGGGTGTCGGTACTTCTTGGTGTTGGAGTGAGTATCTGCCGTGGATTGATTTCTAATAAGCCTGTAATACGCATATGCTTTCGATCCAAACGCTATCGAATGCTCGCGGGGAATCGCCTATGGACACGCTTAATTGCATTGAATGTTTTATTCGCAGCGCCCAGTCCGGGAGCTTTGCCGAGGCCTCGCGGCGTCTGGGGCTGACGCCGGCTGCGGTCGGCAAGAATGTGGCGCGGCTAGAGGCCAGCCTGGATGTGCGACTGTTTCAGCGCAGTACGCGCAAGTTGAGTCTTACCGAGGCCGGCGAGCACTTTCTGGCCGAAGCGGCGGGTGGACTGAGTGCTCTGCAACTGGCGATGGAGAATCTCACCAGGCTGCGCAGCCAGCCGGCAGGTGTTCTGAAGGTGAGCATGGGCCTATCGTTCGGCCGTGAGTACATGGTGCCGCTGCTGGGGGAGTTTCTGCGGCGCTATCCACGCATCGTGCCGGACTGGCATTTTGATAACCGTCAGGTAGACCTGATTGCCGAAGGCTTTGATGCCGCCATTGGCGGTGGTTTCGATATTCCCCAAGGTGTGGTGGCGCGCGAGTTGGCGCCTGCCCACCGCGTATTGTTGGCGGCCCCGCAGTACCTGGAGCAGGCACCGCGATTGGATTCGCCCGCGGATCTACCTCAGCACGCCGGCATCTTGATTCGCTCACCGCAAACCGGTCGCGTGCGCCCTTGGGCCTTGCGCAACCGCGAGGGCCTGTTGGCTTCCGCAGAGATGCAAACCCGCATGACCTTCAGCGATCCGGAAGCGGCCTGCGCCGCTGCCGAGAGTGGGCTGGGCATTGCCTTGGTGAGCACCGGCCATGCCCAGATATACCTGCGCCGAGGCACAGTGCAGCGGGTATTACCGGACTGGTATGTGGATGCGGGGGCGATTTCGATCTACTTCGTCGGGCAGAAGCTATTGCCGCAAAAGACCCGCGTGTTTATCGATTTTGTCCGCGAGCAATTCCAGCAACAGGGGCTGGAAAAGCTCTTGTCAGCGCTGTGAGCGTCACGGTGTCTTGGGCGGCGCCTGCTTTCAGGCTTCGGCAATCCCCAGCATGTCTTTGATCAGCGCTTCGGCCACGCGAATACCATCGACACCGGCCGACAGAATACCGCCGGCGTAACCCGCGCCTTCGCCGGCTGGGTACAGGCCGCGCACGTTGAGGCTCTGCATGTCTGCGCCACGGGTGATGCGCAGCGGCGAGGAGGTGCGGGTTTCGATGCCGGTGAGTACCGCGTCATGCAGGTCGAAGCCTTTGATCTGCTTGCCGAAGGCTGGCAGGGCTTCGCGGATCGCCTCGATGGCGAAGTCCGGTAGGGCCAACGCCAGGTCGCCTAGTTTGATGCCGGGTTTGTAGGACGGCTCGACACTGCCCAGCGCTGTCGACGGTGTGCCAGCGATAAAGTCGCCCACCAGTTGCCCTGGCGCTTCGTAGGTGCTGCCGCCGAGCAGGTAGGCCTGCGATTCCAGGCGCTCCTGCAGCTCAACCCCCGCCAACGGGCCGCCCGGATAATCCTGCTCCGGAGTAATGCCAACGACGATACCGGCGTTGGCATTGCGCTCGTTGCGCGAGTACTGGCTCATGCCGTTGGTGACTACGCGGTTCGGCTCTGAGGTCGCCGCCACCACCGTGCCGCCCGGGCACATGCAGAAGCTGTAGACCGAGCGGCCGTTCTTGGCGTGGTGCACCAGCTTGTAGTCGGCTGCGCCCAGCTTCGGATGGCCGGCGTATTTGCCCAAGCGGGAACGGTCGATCAGCGACTGCGGGTGTTCGATGCGGAAACCGACCGAAAACGGCTTGGCTTCCATAAATACCTCGCGCTTGTACAGCATGCGGAAGGTGTCGCGCGAGCTGTGGCCGAGGGCCAGGATCACCTGACGGCTAAGAATCTGCTCGCCGCTGTCGAGCACCACGCCGCTGAGCTGACCCTCTTCAATCAGCACATCGCTGACACGCTGCTGGAAGCGCACTTCACCGCCCAGTGCCTTGATCTCTTCGCGCATGGTCGCAACCACGCCGGTCAGGCGGAAGGTGCCGATATGCGGTTTATTGACGTAGAGAATTTCCTCCGGCGCGCCGGCCTTGACGAACTCCTGCAGCACCTTGCGCCCGTAATGCTTGGGGTCTTTGATCTGGCTGTAGAGCTTGCCGTCGGAGAAGGTGCCCGCGCCGCCCTCGCCGAACTGCACGTTGGACTCAGGCTTGAGCACATTCTTGCGCCACAGGCCCCAGGTGTCCTTGGTGCGCTGGCGCACTTCGGTGCCGCGCTCCAGCACAATCGGCTTGAGCCCGGCCTGGGCGAGAATCAGCGCGGCAAAAATCCCGCACGGGCCAAAGCCGACCACCAGCGGGCGCTCGGCCAGGTCTTCTGTAGCCAGGCCGACGGGTTTGTAATCAGTGTCCGGGGTGATGCTGATATGCCGGTCATCGGCCAATGTGCTCAGCACCGTCGCTTCATCCTGCAGGCTGCAGTCGATGGTGTAGATGAAGTGTATTTCGCTGGATTTCTTGCGCGCATCGTAGCTGCGCTTGAACAGGCTGAAGTCGAGCAGCTCGCTGTCGGCAATCCCTAAACGCTGGATGATGGCTGGGCGCAGGGCCTCTTCGGGATGGTCGAGCGGCAGCTTGAGTTCGGTGATGCGTAGCATGAGGGGCGATCCACTATCAGGGCCGGAGGCAACCCGGCAACATTTTAGGACCGGCGATTATACCTGTGATCGCCGGTTCTGGGCTCAGTGGCTTCGCCCATTGGTCATGCACATCGCTCGCCTGCGCCCAGGCGGTCGCAAGGCTCAGCGTGCGTCTGGCTTCACCCAGGCGAGCATCACGTCGAGCATGCGGTTGGCGAAGGCCCACTCGTTGTCATACCAGGCCAAGACCTTGACCAGATCGCCCTGCACACGGGTGTGGCTGAGGTCGACTACGCAGGACACCGGGTAGCCATTGAAGTCGCTGGACACCAGCGCCAGCTCGTTGCATTCCATCACCCCAGCCGGCAGTTGCGCGGCACCGGCTTGCAGCGCGGCGTTGATCGCCTCACGGCTGGCTGGGCGCTCACAGGTGAAGGTCAGGTCAACTAGTGACACGTTGGGCGTTGGTACGCGCACCGACAGGCCATCCAGGCGACCCGCCAGCTCGGGTAAGACCAGGCCGATGGTTTTGGCTGCACCGGTGCTGGTGGGGATCATCGACAGCGCGGCGGCGCGGGCGCGGTACAGGTCGCTGTGGGTCTTATCCAGCAGGTTCTGGTCATTGGTATAGGAGTGAATGGTGTTGACCAGGCCCTGGCGAATGCCCACGGCCTCATGCAGCACTTTGGCCAATGGCGCCAGGCAGTTGGTGGTGCAGGAGGCGTTGGAGACAATTTGCTGATCGCCCAGCAACTGGTGGTTAACACCGTACACCACGGTCAAATCGGCGCTGTCGAGCGGATGCGAGAGCAGCACGCGCGGGCTACCGGCGCTGATGTGCTGTTCGACCAATTCGCGCTTCTTCAGTTTGCCGGTGCATTCGAGCACCAGGTCGACTGCATGCTCACGCCAGGGCAAATTCGCCACTTCACGTTCGCGCAGCAGCTGGATCGCGTGGCCATTTACGGTGAATACGTCACCGTCCAGGCTGATCTGCCCGGGGAAACGGCCGAAGGTGGAATCAAAGCGCGTCAGGTGGGCGAGGGTGCTTTGCTCACCCAGGTCATTGATCGCGGTGAGGTGGATCTGGTCTTGCAGGTTGCGCTCAAACAACGCGCGCACCAGGCAACGACCAATACGTCCATATCCATTAATAGCAATGCGCAGCATAACGATATCCCTTTGGCTGACTTCCCTTGCAGCTTAGGCCAAACGTCTACCGGCGGGCTGATCTATCTCAGCTCTCTGCGCATTGATAGCTTGCCCGCAGGCCTTTGAAAACGTAAGCGAGGCAGGTAGACAAGCTAAAAATGGCCGATGAAGCGGCGTTTACGGGTTGTAAATGAGCATGCAGGGCCGTTTTTAACGCCGTATTGCCAACGCCGGTAGTTTTCAACGGCCTGCTAGTCGTTACGCGCACCGCCGAGGTAGGCGCAGCCACGCAACACCTCGCCGTTAAGGCGCAACTCGGCGCTCATGTGCTGCACCGCGCCACTCATGCCGTCAACACAGCGCTGCGGCGCGAGCCACAGTTCAAGGCGCTGGCCGTTGGCCTCGCTGCTGAGGTTCAGGCGGCCTTCGGGCAGTTGCTCTTCCAGGTAGGGCAGCGCTTGCGGCTCTTTACCCGCACGATTGAGGACCAGGCCCTGAGTGCTTACGGCAATGCTCCAGTCCGGCTCATGGCCGCTGGCGCGCAGCAGGGTGCGGGCGAAATTGATGTCACTGCAGCCATGGCCTTCAGCCTGGACGCGATACACCTGGCTGGGGGTGAAGGTGCCGTCCATCTTAGGTTGGCTCGTGCTAGACAGCTCGCCGCGCATATCCACGTAGAGCTGCGTCGCGCCATCGCTAAACAGCTCCGCCGCGTCGCGGTTTAAGGTGGTTGCCCCGTCATGGGCGATGACGAAACTGCGTTGCTCCTGGCAGGGGCGAAACAGTAAGTCGCCGTTTGCCAGGCTGAGTTCGCCCTGCAGGCGAGTGGGCGGCGTTGAGGTGTCATTCGGTTGTTCGCTCAACAGCTGGCAGCCGGCAAACAGCGGCAACAGGGCAACGACTAAGGTACGGCTAATGCGCATGAGGCTCTCCTGACAAGAGCGAGCACGTTACCGAGGCACTTGGGGGATCACAAGCGTGCGGCAGGGATTCATTGCCTGTTGGCGAAGTCTGCACCGCGCCGCCGTATGCCTATGTGTATTGAGCTATCGATGAAGCAGTAGTAACAGGTTGCCTGCCCAACAGAGGTGCGCGCGCAGGCAAGGCGCTGGCCAATGGTCTTTCGAGCCAGTCACGGGCACTTCCTGAGGCCGTTAGGGGCGCCTGGGGCCACTTCAGGGTCGCGCACATCGGCTTATCTAACTCTTGTGGTTATATAGAACCTTACTTAGGGAAGTTACTGCAGCCGCTACCAATACGACGGGCTTAAATCCATCTGCGCACGGCGTTTTTGTAGCGCTCAAATTCTGCGCCAAACAGCATGCTCAGGGCCCGCTCCTCAGGTGCAATCTGAAAGCGGTTGATGTACAGCATGAAAACACCCACACCCAGCAGCGCCAACGGCGATGACAAAAACACCGCCCATGAAACAAGCAACAGCGCAAAGCCGACATACATCGGGTTGCGCGACACCTGATAGATACCGGAACGGACAAGCGCTGACGCCGCATCAGGCTTTAACGGATTGACAGTGGTCTGCGCACGCCGAAACGAAACAACCCCCGCCGTACAAAAGAATACGCCAGCCAAGGCAACAGCCACCGCCCCAACAATGCGCAATGCCCCAGCCACCTCAATACCCGGCGTGTAGAGGGCGATACCCCACATCGCCGCCCCGCATAGGGTGGCAATAAGCGGTGGTGGAATTTTGTTGTCTAGATTCAGCATGCCGCCTCCCTAATGCAGCTCGTGGTGCTCTACGCCTTGAAAAGACTGAGCCAGAGATATCGCCGCCGCGATAGCCGACCTGGCTTGCGGGCTATTTTTCCAACAAGTAGACCCCACAATGTCAGATGCCTTAGCCACGATATCTAATACGTTGGCCTTACTCAGATGCGCCAGTGACTCAACACCCATTTGCTCAAGCCTAGCCACAACAGTAGGGCCAACGCCTTTAACCGCCAACAACGCCTTACGCTCATGTGCTGGAAATGGCATGTATTCCTCCTTGAATAACTGGTTTTAACTGCTGGTGGATTAGTCCGTTCCAGTGAGCGAAGCGAACGGTTTTAACCAGTTGTTAGATGCTTTACTACCTAACCTGCATTGTTGTAGATGTGCAGTTGTCGTTGTTTACTGTAGACATCCAAGGATCGAATTTAGCCATACACTTTTCTACAATTAGTCCGCCTCTGCCGTCGCTGCTGATACTGGTGACAAATGGGCCAGCTCTGCTTGAGCAGCCGGAAATTACAAATACAGACAAAGCTGCAATTAATAGTGTGGTTATATTTTTCATTCTGCCTCCAATGGCGGTATGTATTATTTTGGGTGAAGTATCTAACGTTTGGTTAAGGGGCGGGCTTTAGCCCGTTCCAGTTAGCGCAGCGAACGGTTTGAATGCTGTAATGGACTCTCCCCGCACCACGGTTCTATACCTAGAACTGCGGTGACTGATCATTGGGAGAGACGTTATGAAGCGAATTGCGGTTGATCTGGCCAAGTCCGTTTACCAAGTTGCCGAGAGTGTCCGTTCCGGCCAGGTGGTGCAGCGCAAGCGGCTGAACCGAGAGGCGTTTAGGCGATATATACAGGAGCAGGGCGAGCCGGTCGAGTGGGTGATGGAGGCTTGTGGCACGGCCCATTACTGGGGGCGCGTGGCGCAGGCACTGGGCCATTCGGTAAAGCTGATCCACCCGCGCTATGTGCGCCCGTATCGGCGCCGCAACAAGACCGACCGCAACGACTGCGATGCGATGCTAGAAGCCTCGCGCTGCAAGGATATCCATCCGGTGCCGGTGAAAACCCATGAGCAGCAACAGGTGCAGCAACTGCATGGGCTGCGCGAAACCTGGAAGAAAAGCCGTACCCAGCGGATCAACCTACTGCGCGGCATCCTGCGCGAAGCGGGCATCGAAGCTCCAGCCTCTACCGCCGCTTTTATCCGTGCCGCCCATGAGTTAGTTGAGCGCCCAGAAATCGCCCCCTTGAGCCATCAACTGCATATCGTCCTGGCGGAAATCAACCTGCACGAACAGTGCATGGTCGAGTGCGAACAGCAACTCAAGCGCTGGCATGCCGACGATGAAGTGGTACGTAAACTCGATGAGGTCAGCGGTATTGGTCTGCTGACCGCCAGCGCCCTGAAAACCGCAGTAGGCAAGCCTGAGCGTTTTACTAATGGCCGCCAACTCAGCGCTTGGTTGGGCATGACACCGCGTGAATTCAGCAGCGGCGACCGACGTAAACTGGGCCACATCAGCAGACAGGGCAACGTCTATGTGCGTACCTTATTGATCCACGGTTCGCGAGCAGCCTTGCTGGCGGCACAGCGATGTCAGGCCCGCACGCCGGAGAAACTGACCCAGTTACAACGCTGGGCCGTCGAGACAGCGTCACGTATCGGCCACAACAAAGCAGCTGTGGCGCTGGCTAATAAATTGGTAAGGATTTGCTGGGCTGTGTGGTGCAACGAGCGGCGTTTCAGTGGTGACTGGCAAAGCGTAAAGCCCGCCTGACGGCGGAGCAATCAGTAAGATGTGATGGTTTTCTTGTGGTTGTGGTGAGCAGCAACACTGTCGAAACAGGCGAGTCCTGCAACGGAATAAGGCCGATAACAATCATGATCTTCGTGATCGATTGAACGCTTGGCCCCCGCTGCGCGAACTACAGAGTGGCCAGGGCAGTAAAGCCCAAAATAGGCCGGATATACGAATGCAACCGCGCTGACGACAGGGTTAGGAAAGCTTTGCTCACTACTTGTGGGAAGAGTCCATATACCACTTGTTAGGGTTCCCACGATTTTCGTTAAGCCGCGAGTGCTCTTTAAGCTCTGCCTCAATAAAAGCCGAAATCATGGCACGGTAGACGCTTTCTACTACCGCAGAGTTAGCTCCTTGCTCTTGTGCAAGTGATATTACTTTTGAAATTACTTGTTCTACCCGGTTGGGTGCTTTTACTTCGCTTGTTGTCTTTTTGAATGATGCTGCTTGGGTGACAAAATTACCGCGTGCTGCGAGTAATGCCACGATTTCGCGATCTATGTTGTCGATGTTTTCGCGGACTTCGTTTAGTGAATTACAGCTGACATCCATGTGCGTCGTACTCCTATTTTTGCTCTGACCCTAACGTTTGGTTAAGGGGCGGGCTTTAGCCCGTCCCAGTGAGCGAAGCGAGCGGTTTGAACCACTAGTTAGGTTTCACTTTAGCGTAAGGAAAAGATTACTTACTGCGCGACTAATTAGCAGAATACTGCGTGACATTGTATTAAAAGGGAAAGGTATTTCGTCAATAAGGTCATCAACCGTTATCGGTTGGCGGCTTGCAGATGTAATTATTTCTTTAAGTTGTGCAACATTTGGATTCTCCTCAATTTCCTCATTAAGCGCTGCAAGTTTGAGCGATACCTCTTGTGCTTTACGGAGGTGTTCACTTAGTCGCGGACTACACTCAACTTCATCAAGGATTTGTCTTTCGTGGTAAGAGTATTGCTCTTTTAGAAAAAGAGCTAAGCTGGCTTTTTTAACCAGAAGTTCCATTTCTTGTTTCTTTATCTCAAGGCCGCCTATTTCTTCTTTGGTTTTAGAGCGGGCAGCTTCGAGTGCTTGTAACTGTGCTGCTGTTTCCGTCATCGATCTCAGCGCATCTAGTTCGATAGCCTGAACATCTGATTTTGATATTGCTGGCCTCGTCAAGGCAAATAAGCCAGCAACTGAAGCAAGGCCGCCAACAATCCCAGCGTAGGCGAAATAGTCCTCTTTCTTTAGCAAGTCAAATGAAACAGCAATCCAACCACCGATAAAATAGACAATGCATAGTAAAATTACAGCAGCAAATATTCGGCGCATGATATTCCTGTGTGATACCTAACTATTATTAGGCGACATTGGTGTCGCATAACGCACCTTGAGGTGTCTGATAACGTTCCTTGTCACGCACTAAGCCCTTGAATTCCTGCGGTTGCGAATAACGACAGCGAAACCGGTGGGGTGAAAAGCGACATGAGGCAAGCCCGAGTGCCTTACTACGGCACGCTGTGGCTAGAAACTACTGATAGGGCATGCGCCTGTCTAGCCAGCTGTCGGAAATCGTCAAGGCTTGGCGGTTAGGGGGCTGGCAGCATCCAGTAACGACTCGCGTTATCCATCAATGACTTAGCGAGCAGAAGGCTATAAACTTTCGGCTCTTTACGGTGAGCCAGCCTGCGGTTCCGACGAGCCGCCCAACCCAGCATGACACCCATACAACTGCCTTTAGGTGTGCGTCTGCGTGATGACGCCACTTTCGCCAACTACTACCCCGGAGCCAACGCTGCGGCGCTTGGCTATGTCGAGCGTCTGTGCGAGGCCGATGCGGGCTGGACGGAAAGCCTGATCTATCTGTGGGGCGCTCAAGGTGTGGGCTGCAGCCATTTGTTGCAGGCCGCTTGTTTGCGCTTTGAGCAGCGCGGCGAGCCGGCGGTTTACTTGCCGCTGGCGGAGTTAGTCAGTTACGGCCCGGCGCTGTTGGATAATCTGGAGCGCTACGAGCTGGTCTGCCTGGATAACCTGGATGCGGTGGTCGGTGACAGCGAGTGGGAAGAGGCGCTGTTTCACCTGTTTAACCGTTTGCGTGACAGTGGCCGGCGCTTGTTGCTGGCTGCCAGCGCTTCGCCGCGTGAGTTACCGGTCAAGCTGGCTGACTTGCAATCGCGCCTGACCCTGGCGCTGGTGTTTCAGTTGCGCTCACTGTCTGATGAAGACAAGTTGCGTGCTTTGCAGCTGCGCGCCTCGCGCCGTGGCTTGCACCTGAGTGATGAGGTTGGGCGCTTTATCCTGACGCGTGGCGAGCGCAGCATGAACGCTTTGTTCGACTTGCTGGAGCGGCTGGATCAGGCATCGCTTCAGGCGCAGCGCAAGCTGACGATTCCCTTCCTTAAAGAAACCCTAGGCTGGTAAGCCTGATTGAGCGTCGGGTCACGCTCAATCAGCACCGTTAAGGCTTAGTTTTCCCCAGCCAACTTGCGCTCGTACTGAAAACGCCAGCGGGTGAACATCAGTGCGGCGCAGAACAGGCTAAAGCTCAGCCCGGTTAGCAGCCAACCGTATAGCGCCTTGCTCGGGTCGAAGGCGGCGAGTACGCCCTGGATAAAGTACAGGTTCACCACAAAGCAGGCCCAGGCATGGGCGCGGGCGTTGCCGAGGATTATGCCGGGGGCCAGCAGCAGCAGTGGTATGAGCTGAGCGCCCAGCACTACCCAGAGCAGTTTGCCGGGGACGTTGGCGAACCACAGGTTCCACACCACCAGTAACGTGCCGAGGCCAAAAAAACTCAGCAAGCTGGCGGCGCGGCTGATGTTCAGGCGCGGCTGGAGCCATTCCAGTGTGGGCAACGGTTTTGCGGTTTTAGCCACGGGTGCTCTCCAGTTTTGCCGCGGTTTGCGCCAGGCGTTGGCCGAGTGCGCGGCACAGGGCGGTTTCATGTTCATCGAGGGCGCGCTTACTGTCGGCTCCGGCGTGATGGCTGGCGCCATAAGGCGTGCCGCCGCCACGGGTTTCCAGTAACGCGGCTTCGCTGTAGGGCAGACCGGTGATCAGCATGCCGTGGTGTAGCAGCGGAAGCAGCATCGACAGCAGGGTGGTTTCTTGACCGCCATGCAGGCTGGCGGTCGAGGTGAAGACGCCAGCGGGTTTGTCGACCAGGGCTCCGGTCAGCCACAGGCCGCTGGTGCCGTCGAGGAAGTACTTGAGCGGCGCGGCCATATTGCCAAAGCGGGTTGGGCTGCCAAGCGCGAGGCCGGCGCAGTTCTTCAGGTCATCCAGGCTGGCGTACAGTGCGCCTTCTGCTGGGATGTCTGCGGCGACGGCTTCGCACTCGGTTGATACCGCGGGCACGGTGCGCAGGCGTGCTTGCAAACCGCCCATCTCCACGCCGCGAGCAATCTGACGGGCCATTTCAGCGGTTGCGCCGTGGCGGCTGTAATACAACACCAGGATGTAGGGGGCGCTCACGGCAGAATCTCCAGGATATTTTCCGGTGGGCGGCCGATAACGGCTTTTTCACCCACTACCAAAATAGGGCGCTCAATCAGCTTTGGCTGAGCGGCCATGGCCTCAATCAACTGGGCGTCCGTAAGGTTTGGGTCGCTCAGGCCGAGGCTCTTGTATTCCTCTTCGCCGCTGCGCAGCAGTTGTCGCGCAGGGATGCCGAGCTTACCCAGCAGGTCCTGCAGTTGTGCGGCGCTCAGGGGCGTTTCCAGGTAGCGCACGATGGCTGGGTTGAGCCCGCGCTCTTCCAGCAGTTGCAATGCGCTGCGTGATTTTGAGCAGCGCGGATTATGGTAGAGCGTCATAGCAGCCATGTTCGGGTCGCCTGTTACCGTTGATGGCGGCTATTCTAACCGCTATCGGCATCCGCGCCTGTAGCAGGTTGCGCGGTCAAATAGCTAAGGAGAAGGCATGCTGCAGCGGATTACTGAACTGTGGGACTTTTGGCGTTTTTTGCTGCAGCGGTTTATCGCTGATCAGGGGACAAATAGTGCTGCGGCGCTGACCTACACCACGTTGTTTGCCGTGGTGCCGATGATGACGGTGACATTCTCCATGCTCTCGGCCATTCCCGCGTTTCAGGGCACTGGCGAGCAGATCCAGAGTTTTATCTTCCGCAATTTCGTGCCTTCTGCGGGTGAAACCCTGCAGCAATATCTACGCGAATTTACGACCCAGGCGCGCCAGCTGACGTGGGTGGGGGTGGCGGTGTTGGCTGGCACTGCGTTCTGGATGCTGGTGACCATCGAGAAGACCTTTAATACCATTTGGCGTGTGCGCCAGCCGCGCCGGGGTGTGTCGAGCTTCCTGCTGTACTGGGCCATTCTCAGCCTGGGGCCACTGCTGCTTGGGGGCGGCTTTGCCATCAGTACCTATTTCACCTCGCTGTCGCTGATTTCCGGGCCTGACGCCTTGCTGGGTGTGCAGGCGTTACTGAAGTTCATGCCATTAGTGTTTAGCGTGGCCGCGTTCACCCTGCTGTATGCCACGGTGCCGAATGCGCAGGTGCCGATGCGCCATGCGCTGTTGGGCGGGTTATTTGCGGCGATCCTGTTTGAAGTGGCGAAGATGCTGTTTGGGTTGTATGTGCGTTTGTTCCCCGGCTATCAGTTGATCTACGGCGCGTTTGCCACGGTGCCGCTGTTTCTCTTATGGATCTATCTGTCCTGGCTGATTGTTCTGTTTGGCGCTGAGCTGGTCTGCAATCTGGGGTTTTCCCAGCAATGGCGTAAGCGCGCGATGCCGCGTTTGTTGATGGCGCTCGGTGTTTTGCGTGTGTTCTATGAGCGTCAGCAGTCGGGTTTAAAGGTGCGTTTGCGGGATGTGCAGCGTCAAGGTTGGCTGCTGGCAGAGCATGAGTGGGAAGAGATTTTGGTTTTCCTTGAACAGCAGAAGCTGATCGCGCCGACCGGCTCGGGTACCTGGGTGTTGAGCCGTGACCTCGGCCATTACTCCTTGCAGCAATTGCTCAGCCACAGTCCTTGGCCGCTGCCGAGGGTGGAGAACTTGCCCGAGCAGCTTGATGAAGCGTGGTATCCGGCGTTGCACGCGGGGCTGGAGAAGTTACAGGATGAGCAGGCTGCACTCTTTGCTGAAGACCTCGCGCAATGGCTACAGCCCGAGGCTCAGTCGTCGAAGTGACGTAAAACGTCAGTTTACGGCGCTGCGCTGGCGGCACACACGGCGACTGGCGACCATGGAGGTCGCCAAATGTGGTTATACGGAAGCTGGCACGTTTCTGGCTATCTGCCATGTAGATAGCAATCGGTGCCAGCAGGGCAGGGATTGGCAGAGTGTGAGACGTTATGACAGCCAGCAAAGGCAAAGTGATTCATCTGCATCAGCGTGACCCTCAAGAGGCCCTTGAGCGCCTCAACCGTATTACCGGCCTGCGCTTTAGCTGCTGGCCGCAGTCGCTGGTTGATACCTCGACAGCCGCGGATCAAACCTCAGCAACAGCTGTGCAGCCCGACCCAGCCGAGGCGTGCGGGCCTGCGGAGAGGCTGTCGCGCTAAACGCAAAACCCCGCGTCAGTGCGCGGGGTTTCTACTGTTGGGCAAGGCTAGTGTGCCAGCGCGTGGCGGCTATCGGCCTGCGACAACTCAACTGCTTGAACGAAGAGCTCTTCGACGACCAAGCTGGTCGCGGGAACAGCAGAGCGCAGGCGCACCTGCATCTCCTCAATTTTCAGCTTGACCGGCAGCCGGGCAATGCTGGAAAGCAGAATCTTGCTGTGCTGATTGACCTTGCCGTGATCGACCATCACTTCGCGGCGGGCAGTGCCGTCGCGGTAGCTGATTAGCAAGGAAACGGGCAGGTTTGCCAGCCCTGGTAGGTGTAGCCAAGCCGCTACGTTGAACTCTGCGACGCGCCCTTCGTAAGGGGTGACCTGTAAGCGGGCGAGATTGACGATGGCAGATGGCACGGGGCCGACCAACTTATCGAGGGCTTGGGTCATGGTTGTGTTCCAGGCTAATAACAGATCGCATCATGCGTGAGTGCGAAGGATTATAAGCTCGGCTTTCTGGATGAGACTGTGCGCTCGGCCGATGTTCGGCGTGACCTTTCTCGCAGTTTTAGCGCGTGGGCAATAGCGTTAGGCCAGCTGCATCGGATAGCGAGTGACGGATGCCGAGACCAGGTTGGCCGCCGGCAGTTGGAGGATGGCTTGGTTATGCGCGTTGGCTAGCTGCAGCCAGATACTTTCCCCTGCAACGAACTGCCCATTGGGCAGCCACAAGCCGTGGTGCCAGCCGTTACCCGGTGCCGGGGTGCTTTGTAGTACGCCTGGATGAGTTTGTGCGCTGGGTGCGCGACGCAGCCAGACTGGGCGCGGCAAACCTTTGAGGTAACGCAGGCCCAGGTGCAGGCCTTCGCTATTGAGATGGCGCCAGCGCACCAGGGCCAGGGTCGGTGTATCGCTGCCGGTGAGCAGCAATACCAGCTGGCCAATCGACAGCTGCGCCGCCTGGTCGGCATTGCACAGTAAGCGTGCGCCGCCTGGGCTGGCATCCTGCATTTGCGCGCTGGTGCGCAGCGGGCGCTGCTCCAGCAGTTGGGCATGAATAGCGCTAAGCCCCACGACCAGGCTGCATTCGCTGCGTTGATCGGCGCGGGTATGGCGACGCTGTTGGCGAATCAACCAATGTTGCTGTACACGCTCTAGCACCTGGCGCTCAGCAGGGCTTTGCAGGGGCGCAGGATCATGCAAGGCGACCAGCAAGGCGCCCAGCTCGAAACGGCGTAAATAATCAGCGCTGCCTTCCGGCGTCTGGGCGTAGCTCAGGCAGGGTTGGGCTTCGGTCAGGTCGATGGTAGGCCCTTCGACTTCATCGTCTTCATCCCAGGGCAGTAACCGCGCCAGCCCGGCCAGCGGTGAGAGTGCTCCGAATAGTAGTGCGCATTCACCTTCAGCCAGGTGGAATGGGTTGCTCAGGGCCAGCAACAGCATTTGCTGGTAGAGACCGCGCAGGGTGCTCGCCGGCTGCGGGGTAAAGGCGGCCGCCACTGGCTCATCCAGGCAGTCCTGATGCTCACCAATCCAATACAGCAAGTGGCTGTCCCGCCACAGGCTGGGCGAGGGCTCCTGATACAGCTGATAGTGGCGCAGCAAGCTCTGCGCGAGAAAGTGCTGAGCCATGTACAAACACCACGCCAGATGGGGGCGTGATGGCTGACGACCTTGCAGGATTTGCAGAAGCAGGCGTTTGAAGCCGATGGCCAGCTCATTGCACAGGCGCACAAACAATGCAGTCGGTGGATGCTCGCCTTGGTAAGCCTTGCAGTAGTGCCGGTACTGGTCGCTGAAGCTTTGCAGGGCGCGTTGCCTTTCGAGTAAGGTCATGGCACTGCGGTTTAGCCTGAAGAGCAAGCTGAGCACTTGCTGCAAGGCCGGGTCTACTGGCTGCAGGCGAGCTTGGGCCAGTTGCTCGTTGAGGTCGGCGAGTGATCCGACGTCTGTCTCGAGGATGTCTGGCACTTCCAGGCGCAAGGCATCTAATGTCATATCAACCTTATGGAATCAGGGAGCGAATGCATGGTTATGCGTTTCCAGGCGGTCATTCGTGCTGTTGCGGGCATAGGTTTAGGGCTGATGCTGGCCGGTTGCGCTGAAGATATAGGCGTCGATCAATATGGACGAAAGGTAGCGGCTGAGCGACTGGAAGGCCAGTGGTTAGTGATTAATTACTGGGCTCAGTGGTGCGCGCCGTGTCGTACCGAGATTCCCGAACTCAACACCTTAGAGAAGCAGCTCAAAGCTCAATCCGTGCAGGTGCTTGGGGTGAATTTTGACGCGCTGCAGGGCGATAAGCTCAGTCAGGCGGCGCAAGACATGGGGATCACCTTCACGGTACTTGCGCAGGACCCCGCCGAGCGTTATCAGTTACCGCGCGCCGAGGTGCTGCCGGTGACCTATATCGTCGACCCGCAGGGCCTTATGCGTGAGCGTCTGGTCGGTGAGCAAACCGCAGCGGGCCTCAGCGCCCGTCTGGCGGCACTCAAGGCGGAGGGGTAGAACCATGGCGCGTGTGTGTAGGCATGGCTATGTCAGCGGTCGTGTTCAAGGGGTGTACTTCCGTCAGGCGACTGCGGCGCAGGCTGAGCGTCTTGACCTCGATGGTTGGGTGCGCAATCTGGCAGACGGGCGTGTTGAGGTGCTGTTCGAGGGCGAAGAAGCGGCTGTGGACGAGTTGGCGAGCTGGTTACAGCAGGGGCCTGAGGCTGCCGAAGTGACCGCTCTGGAGTTGCAAGAGCGGGCGCTGCAGGGCGTTGCCGGCTTTATCGTGCGGCGTTGAAGCGTATTGCCGATCTGTGGCGCTGAAACAGGCCGGCAGCTGGCGAGGTTGTCCTACCGGTGCTGTGCGCCAACTCAGGGTTTGACGTACCAGAAGTCGTGCCAGAAGCCGACCACCTTGGCTGAGTAGGTGTGTTTGCCCAGGCTGCCGTTGTAGCGTGCGAGGGCGCGGTTGAGATCGCCGTTTTCCTTGCGTAAATAGAAGCTCAAGATGGTACAGCCGTAGCGCAGGTTGGTGGCGTTTTCGGTGAGGTTATCCTGTGGGCGGCCCAATTCTGCCTTCCAGAAGGGCATCACCTGCATCATGCCCTGGGCGCCTACTGAGGAAATGGCAAAGCGATCAAAATGGCTTTCGGCGTGAATCAACGCAATCACCAAATCCGGGCGCAAGCCTGCCTTACTGGCCTCGCGATGCACCAGCCTGAGTAGGCTTAGGCGTTCCTCGGCATTCGGAATATAACGGCGCATGCGTGTGGACATGTCCAGCAGCCACACCTCGGCATCGAACCGATCCTGAAAGCTATCCGCCTGGGCCACGGTCTGTTGCAGCAATGTACGCAACTCGGGCTCTGGCGCCTGGCGTACGTCGGCCAGCCCGGCACTGCAGAGCATTAGGCCGAGAAGGGCGCAGATCAGGCGCTGCCGCATGCGCCTGTTAGTCGTTGCCTGGGTCGGCGACCAGGCGGCCGGCGTCCTTGGTCAAGGACAAGAGGAAGATCTTCTGTAGCTCCGGGTCGTTGCGCGTCAGCTCAATCAGGCTCTGCTCCAGCTCGCTGGCTTCTTCTTCGAGGCCTAGCTCTGACAGACGCTTGACCCGGTGCACCCACTGAGCAACGTCATCGTCTTCGAGGTCGCTGTAAATCAGCTCATGGGCTTCTTGTAGCTTGCCGCGCAAGGTGCGGCTGACCAGCAGTGAGGCGTCGGCACGTGCCGAACCTTGGTCATCCTCAACCGTCAGCAGCAGAGTGCTGATACGCGTGACATCCTGCTCGGCAAACGGGCTGTCGAGCAGGTTCAGGCGCAGGATGCCGTTGCGGTCGGTCAGCAGCTCGTGGCTCTGCTCGCCTGCTTTAACCACTACCGGGCGCTCGGCCCAGGGTAGGCTGGAATACTCCATCCGGGCGTCCTGTCGGTGCTCTTCAAGGCTGGCCAGGCTCTGTTGCGAACGGCCATTGGACTCGACGTTTATCGCTGGGTTAAGACCCGCAAAGCCGTAACTGATCCAGTCCTTGGTGACGCTATCAGGCAGGCTGCCGAGCAGTACCACGTTCAACACGTTGGCTCCGATGCCGCCGACCACTGCCAGTGCGCCGAGCGGTATCTCATACAGCTCGCGCCAAGGCTGGTAAGGGGTGTAGCGGTCATAGCGGCGGGTTACGTTAAATGCCGTGACCTCAAAGGTCTTTTGTTCATGCACGCGCACGCGGCGCTGCGGCAGCTCCAGTACGCGTGGCTCGCCAACATCGATCTGCAGGCTGTGGTCGAGTAATTTGCGCTCGATGCGCTCCTCGTGCTCGCTGCGCTGCGGTAACTGGTTGGCGCAACCACTGAGAAGCAAGCTGCCACCCAGAAGGGTGGCAGTAAGGCTGAGGGCGTTTCGCTTGAACATGACGGCTCTTGCTAAAAGGGCTGAAATCAGTGGCTGATACGGGCCTGGATAACACTCAGGATGTCAGCCACAGGCACAGCCTGGGCTTCGGTTTCCTTGCGGCTCTTATATTCCAGGTTACCTTCGGCCAGGCCACGGTCGCTGACGACGATGCGGTGTGGGATGCCGATCAGTTCCATGTCGGCAAATTTAATGCCTGGGCTGGTCTTTTTGTCACGGTCATCCAGCAAGACTTCGAAGCCTGCCGCGGTCAGCTCGGCATAGAGCTTGTCGGTCGCTTCACGCACGGCTTCAGTCTCATAGCGCAGCGGCACCAGGGCTATTTGGAACGGTGCGAGGGCGTCATTCCAGAGAATGCCGCGCTCATCATTGTTCTGCTCGATAGCTGCCGCTACAACGCGGGAAACACCAATGCCGTAACAGCCCATGGTCAGTGTTACCGGCTTGCCGTTCTCGCCGAGGACCTGGCAGTTCAGCGCTTCACTGTATTTAGTGCCGAGCTGGAAGATATGCCCGACTTCGATGCCGCGCTTGATTTCCAGCGTGCCTTGGCCATCCGGGCTTGGGTCGCCGGCCAGAACGTTGCGCAGGTCGGCAACTTCCGGCAGTGGCAGGTCACGCTCCCAGTTGACGCCGAAATAGTGCTTGTCGTCGATGTTGGCACCTGAAGCGAAATCGCTCATCAGGGCAACCGAGCGGTCGATGACGCAAGGGATTGGCAGGTTGATGGGCCCCAGCGAGCCAGGACCTGCGCCGATGGTGGCGCGAATTTCAGCTTCGCTGGCCATAACCAGTGGGCTGGCAACCAGCTCCAAGTTCGCGGCCTTGATCTCATTGAGTTCATGGTCGCCGCGTACGATCAAAGCGATCAGCGTGCCTTCTTTAGCACCGTGCACGATGAGGGTTTTAATGGTTTTCTCGATCGCAATATCGAACCCCTGAACCAGCGCATCAATGGTCTTGGTGTCTGGGGTGTCGACCAGACGCATGGCTTCGCATGCGTCAGCGCGGACGGTTTCACGAGGCAGTGCTTCGGCTTTTTCGATATTGGCGGCGTAGTCGGAGGCGTTGCTGAAGGCGATATCGTCTTCACCCGACTCGGCCAGCACATGGAACTCATGGGAGCCGGTACCGCCGATAGAGCCTGTATCCGCCTGTACAGGGCGGAAGTTAAGGCCCAGACGCGTGAATACGTTGCAGTAGGCCTGGTGCATGCGATCGTAGGTTTGTTGCAGCGAAGCCTGATCAACGTGGAACGAGTAAGCATCCTTCATGATGAACTCGCGGCCACGCATCACACCGAAGCGCGGACGCGTTTCGTCACGGAACTTGGTTTGGATCTGGTACAGGTTGATCGGCAGCTGCTTGTAGCTATTCAGCTCGTTGCGCGCCAAATCGGTGATCACTTCTTCGTGGGTCGGGCCGGCGCAGAAGTCACGACCATGGCGGTCCTTCATGCGCAGCAGTTCAGGGCCGTATTGCTCCCAGCGGCCTGACTCTTGCCACAGTTCGGCGGGCTGGATGCCAGGCATCAGCACTTCCAGCGCGCCGGCGGCATTCATTTCCTCGCGAACAACTTTCTCAACCTTGCGCAACACACGCAGGCCCATGGGCAGCCAGGTGTAGAGGCCAGAAGCCAATTTGCGGATCATGCCGGCACGTAGCATCAACTGATGGCTGATCACTACGGCATCGGAAGGGTTTTCTTTAAGGGTCGAGAGCAGGAACTGGCTAGTACGCATATTTGGCTGTTCTGTCGTTTGCAAGAGGATTTCAATGGTCGGCATTGTACGGTGCCTGTACAGATGCGTACAGGAGGCTGGCGTGTGCCGATAAAAAGGAGATGTGTGTGTCGATATTGACGGCAGAGCAGGTGCAGGCGCTAATTCGCGCAGGGTTACCAATGGCGGAAGACATTAACCTGTGCATCGATCGACTGGATGCTAAGGGCGCGCTGGCGCGCGTGCCATTCCACAGTAAGCTGGTGCGGCCCGGCGGCACGCTGTCTGGTCCAACCATCATGGCGCTGGCCGATGCGGCGATGTATGCCGTGGTGCTCGGCAGCCTCGGGCGGGTGGAGATGGCCGTTACGTCCAACTTGAATATCAATTTTCTGGTTAAGCCAAAGCCGTTGGATCTATTAGCTGAGGCGCGCATATTGCGCTTGAGTCGCAGGCAGGCTGTGTGCGAAGTGTCGGTCTATTCGCTGGGGCATGAGGGTGAGTTGGTGGCGCATGTGACGGGGACTTATGCGTTGCCGCTTTAAGTTTCTGTAGGCAATAAAAAAGCCCGACCTAAGTCGGGCTTTCTTTGCAGGCTAAACAGTCTGAATTACAGAATGCTAAGTGGGTACTCAACGATCAGGCGGAAGTCATTTACGTCACCACCGTACGAATTATCTGCACGGTAGAAAGCGTTACGAACGCGGAAAGAAAGATCTTTGGCGGCACCTTCTTGGATCACATATTTGGCTTCAAGGTTGAGCTCTCGCTCTTGAGCGTCTGAGCCACTACCAACGTCGATATTGTCGCCGGCGATGTAACGAGTCATGAAGCTCAGGCCAGGAACGCCATACTCAGCCATATTCAGGTCATAGCGAACCTGCCAGGAGGTTTCATCTTTAGCGTTGAAGTCAGAGTATTGAACGGAGTTAGACAGCCAAATGGTACCGCCACCGTCAATGTCGCCATAGCGGTAGCTGGTGTCACCAGTGGAGCGCTGGTGGGCCAAGGTGAATGTGTGTGAGCCCATGGAGTAGGCGGCAGCAAGGCTCCAGATGGTGTTATCCATTTCGCCTAGAAGTTCTTTGCCGTCACCGCTAGTTTTATAGCCGTTGAGGTCAAAATTCAGAGACTGGGACTCTGTCAGCGGTAGGTTGTAGTTCAAGTTGACATAAGTCTTCTTGAAGTTGTCTTCCGCGTCAGAGTGGTGGATAGCGCCAGAGAAATTATCGGTGAAGCTATAGCTAGCACCAATGATGTTAATTTCTTTAAGACCAAAAGTGTCGCGATCAGTACTGACCTGGCTACTCATTGCCGTAAAGCGGCCAGCAGTCAGTTCCAAACCTTCGATTTCGTTGCTGGTCAGCAAAGTGCCTGTAGCGACTTCCGGCAAGATTCGGCTGTCGTCTGTGGAGAATACAGGGCTACCCGTGACCATGTTGCCGTACTTTAGAACTGTGTCAGAAACACGGAACTTAATAGCGCCGCCGACTTCAGTTTGAGTGTCATCATTGTGGCCGTTGCTAGTCGTGTCAAAAAGCCATTGCCTTTATGGCCGCGACCGCCATCCAGCTTAATGCTGCTTAGGCTGTGCGCGTCGACGCCGACACCGACTGTACCTTGGGTGAAACCAGACTCGGCAAGTACGCGAATGCCAAGACCTGTTTCTTCGCGATAGCTTTGAGCGCTGCGCTGAGGGCCGCCCGAGCGGAAATCACGGTTCATGTAAAGAACGCGATTGAATAGGTTGAGGGTACTGTCTTCAAGGAAGCCCTTGGATTCGGACTGGCTTGAGGCGAATGCCATTTGAGTACTGCCCGCTGCTACTGCGAGGGCGATTACGCTCCACTTCATCACTTGCATCGTGATTGCTCCTTTGGTTTATAAAAGTTGCGCCGCCCTGCTGGTTGTTGTATGGCGGCTCTTTTCTTTTTGTGTCGGCGATAACTTATAGCACGCTGCCTATGTTGGCGATAGTTGCAATCTATCCATTGCGTTTTCTTCAAAGCTGTGTCGCAAAGCCTATGAATCATGTCGCAATTTTGTAGATGCTGCAGGCGTGCTGTAAGTCATTACTGACGGATTTTTGCGCTTGTCTGCTGATGATTTTCTGCAGGCGAGGCGCGATACGATTCGTCAGGGATTGCTAAGCAATAGTCGTGCACAAAATGCCAAAGGCCTGTTTTTTAGCCGCTAGGCGACTTGGTTCGTCACTTTTTCGGGATGTTGTTTTGGGTTTTCGAGGCTTTTCAGGCGTTATTTCTATTTCTATCGTCAGCTGAAGGTTTTTTTGTTGATTGTGTTCTCCTGGGTTTTCAGAGGGTTGCAGTCGGATCGTGCCTGTCTGGCATGTGGCTGCTGTGTTGGGATTACCGAGGGAACAGTTTTGGTGCGCGGGCGTGGGATGGTTCTGTTGAGTGCTTTCTAATGGTGCGAAGTTTGTGGGGTCTGCACCATGGATGCTGGAAGCACTGCTTCGGCGTATCCTGCATTGCGGGTATTTGCATGCTCTAGCTGGGTTGGCGAGCTGCTGGCTATCTTGGCTCGGGTGTCGCAGTCGGGTGCTGTTGCTCAGCCTGTTCGATCGTTGTCAAAACACTGTGGGTGGATTTTTAGGGGTTAATGGTGATGTTTGTTCTGGATTCGCGTTTGCAGCAGGACACGCTTTATTGGGTGATTACCCGTTGTGCAGTCTGCTGCTGATGAATGATGCGCAGTACCCGTGGTTTATCTTGGTGCCGCGTCGTGAGGCTGTGAGTGAGCTGTTTCAGTTGGATGCAGCGGATCAGCTGCAGCTCTGGCAGGAAACTAATCGCTTGGCTGAAGTGCTTAAAGACTGTTTTGCAGCGGATAAAATGAATGTCGCTACGCTGGGGAATGTGGTCAGCCAGTTGCACATGCATGTCGTCGTGCGTCGTCGCAATGACGTGGCCTGGCCCGCGCCTGTATGGGGTAAGCATCCTGCGCAGCCTTATAGTGCTGAGCAGTTAGTGGCGCTGAAGGCTCGGTTGCGGCTGATTTTGACTGAGGGTTTCTGTTTTGCTGAGGGCTGATTGGTGGAAGTAGAAGAGCGCATCAACGATTTACAAAGCCGCCTGGCCTTTCAAGATGACACGATTCAGGCACTCAACGATGCGCTAGTAGCGCAACAGCGGTTGCTTGAGCGTTTGCAGTTGCAGGTGGCTGCATTGATCAAGCGGCAGGAGGAGGTGGGTTCGCAATTCGGCATGGCCGAGGATGAGGCGCCGCCGCCGCATTATTGAGTCCCTAAAATGCAAAAGGCCCGCATGTGCGGGCCTTTTTGTTTTTTTGGATTAGCGTCTTGCGGGCAGTGCGGCGATCACGTCCTCGGCCTGCAGGCCTTTGTCGCGGTGCATGACGGCGAATTCGACCCGCTGGCCTTCTACCAGTACGCGGTGGCCTTCACCGCGAATGGCGCGAAAGTGCACAAAAATATCGTCACCCGAGTCGCGGGAGATAAAGCCGAAACCCTTCGAGGTGTTGAACCATTTCACGGTGCCCGTTTCGCGGTCGCCCAGGTCATGCGAGCTAGAGACGTTGCGTGGCTTGAGGCGCAGGTTGGTCGCCAGGTGCAGAGCCACGGCGGCGGCGATGATGATGAGGCTAAACAGGCTGGCAGGTTGGTTGGCGATTTCTGCTAGGGGGCTAGCAGGATCAAGGCTTGTAGCAGGCTGCCAATTACTAGGAGTGCTGAAACCAGGCTTTGCACTTGATGGCGCAGGCCGGCATGCCAGATCGGCAGTTGCGGAGCGAGTAGAAGGTTAAGTAGGCCGAACAGTGCGAGGCACAGGGCGTCGGGATGGCTTAAAAGTGACTGTGGCGTGTCGCTGAAGGCTGGAGCAAAAGAAAGTAGCAGGGCGATAGCGCCCGTCAGGAGATGGACAATTTTCAACATGTTCGATTAGCTCACTCAATTTATATGGTCAACGGAGGGCTGGCTGCGCGTATTTGGCGTTGCAAGGGAGGAGTAGAAGCGCGTGGTACCAGCCGATGTGCCTGTGTGCCGAACCAAGGCTGCGGTTCAGCGGCACGGGGCGTATTTAACAGTAAAGAGGCGGGGTTCTCAATCAGGCTCTGAGTGCTGTATCGCTTGGGTTGGGGTTTACCTGGTTGCGGCCATTGCGCTTGGCTTGATAAAGGGCGTCATCGGCGCGCGTGAGGAGTGTTTCAAGGGTGTCGCCTTGTTTGGCAAGGGCGAAACCAAAAGAGGCTGTGATGCTGTCGAGTACTTCGTCGGTACGGCGTACCTTGATGCGCAGTGACTGGATTTTCAGGCGTAGCTGCTCGGCAAAAGCGTGAACAGTAGGGCTGTCAAAGTAGTCACGCAGGATGATGCAGAACTCTTCGCCGCCATAGCGGGCGGCAATGGCGCGTGCGGGGAGGGTGTCGCGCAGTAGTTGGCCAACATGCTGCAGTACGCGATCACCCAGTGGGTGCCCGTATTGGTCGTTGAACTGTTTGAAATAGTCGATATCCAGCATCACTAGGGCAACGCCTTTGTAATCCGTGCTTAGGGTTTGTTCAAGCAATCGGCTGAAGGCGTTGCGGTTGAATACCTGTGTCAGGTTATCCAGTGTTGCGGCAATGTGGGCGCGTTCGAGTTGGCCGCGCAGGGTCTTGATTTCCTGCTGGGCAGCATTCAGTCGATTTAGAAATTGGGTTTGCTGATTCTGCATCAGCTGAGTGCTTTCTTGCAGCTCGCTCAAGACGCTAGGCAGGTCGTCGATGATTGGCTCTTGCAGGGCCGCGAGACCCAGCTCTAGGCTGGCCTGATAGTTACTGCTGCCAGTAATGCTGAGTGAAACATTGCCTTCGATATCGTCGACCAGTTCGATGACTTGTTGCTGGCCTGCTCGCGCTTCTTCGAGTTCGCCGTGGATGATGTAGTCACGAAACAGCTTGACTGCGGTTTCCGGGGGGAAGCTGTCAAAGTCTGCGACGGTCTTATCCAAGCGGCGATTAAGTTCCGGCTCAAGCCCTTTGCTGTAGGTGTACCAAAGGGCGTAGTGCACCGGATTCGGTGGAATGCCATGGCGCATCATTAGAGGCACTGATTTTTTCAGAAGCGCGGCAGCGTCGCGCGTATCTTCGGGATACAGTTCTAGGATGCCGGGTGCTTTTTTGGGAGTGTTCATGCACATCACTGTGTCAGGGGTCCAATTGGCCAAAGCATAGAACAGCTGTTGTTCATTCGCCTAGCAAAAGGCCCGTGGATGCTGGGTCAATCGCTTTAGGTGTCTAAGGCTGGCGGCTAAATCTGTATGGCTCGCCACCTAGAAAACAATAAACCTCGAGAAGTGCTCCCGAGGTTTATTGTTTTTAGGTTTACGCCAGGCAAGGTTTTGGCTTGTTAGGCGGCTAGCAGGCTGCGCAGCATCCAAGCGGTTTTTTCATGGACTTGCATGCGTTGGGTCAATAGGTCAGCGGTAGGTTCGTCGCTGACTTTATCCAACAGCGGAAAGATCCCGCGGGCTGTGCGTACGACGGCTTCCTGGCCTTGAACCAGTAGCTTGATCATGTCCTGCGCATCTGGGACGCCTTCTTCTTCCTTAATGGAGGAGAGGCGGGCGTAGGCCGCATAGGTGCCAGGTGCTGGGAAGCCCAGGGTGCGAATACGCTCTGCAATATCGTCCACGGCCAGTGCCAGCTCGGTGTATTGACCTTCAAACATCAAATGCAGGGTGTTGAACATTGGGCCGGTGACGTTCCAATGGAAGTTATGGGTTTTCAGGTACAGCGTGTACGTGTCAGCGAGTAAGCGCGACAAGCCCTCAGCGATGGCGGCGCGATCCTGCTCGGCAATACCAATGTTGATTTCCATACCATTTATCCTCTCAGGTGGGGCGGGTAGCTGCTCTTTGATGGGCAAAGCCTAACATGGCGGCTGTTGAGCTTTATCCTGCTTCATATCAATAGAAGTGCTGTTTGGATGATATTGCCGAGCCAGGGTTCAATTTTCTAGTGGCGCGTTTAGTGGCGCGTTGTGTGCTCGGTGATTGGGGCGGTTTCGGGAGCGTGACGATGCGCCAGTTCTGGATACCGCTGTAACGTTTGATTGAAAAGCTCAACCCAATGAGCGCTGAACTGAGTCCCTGCAAGGTTGTTGATTTCGAGAATGGCGCGCAGCAGTGGGCGCTTGTTCAGCTTCTGGTGGGCACGCTCGTGAGTGCGCGCGTCGAAGGTGTCGACGATGCCAATAATGAGTGCGCCAGGGCTGGTTTCGATTTCTTTCAGGCCTTTGGGGTAGCCACTGCCGTCCGCACGCTCCTGGTGCTGCAGGACGATTTCCGCGGCTGAATGCCAGTGTGGCATACGCTTGAGCAGGTCATGGGCGATGCGCGGGTGCGACTGCATTCGGCGACGTTCTTCATGAGTGAAGTTGACCTCTTTGTGCAGCATGTCCAGCGGCAAGAAGGCCATGCCTACGTCGTGCAGGCAGATGGCTGCTGTCAGCTGCTCGGGCTGTTCTGGGGTGCCGCCCAACTGGTTGATGGCTAGGGCCAGATCGAGCTGGCGTAGCCCACGGCCTTGCCAGTAGTGCGAGCGACGCTCGCTGGCTTTCATCAAATCGATAAAGAACAACAGGTCGGCATTGAGCTCAATGCCGTAGCGTGTCAGCAGTTCGGCAACCGCAGGTTGCTCGATAGTTTGGAGGGTGGAGGCTTCAGAGCTGGGGTCGAGTTGCTGTAGCAGTGCGCTACGCATGCCGGTTTGTTGCGCTGCAGGTATGTGCGCAAGGTGGCTGAGTGACTGGGCAAGGGCCTGGATCTGGCTGTCGCTAAGCTGTGTCTCGTGGCCGCCGAATGCGTGATGGATAAGTTCTTTGAGGTGGTCGAGGGTTAGCAAGAGAATATCGCCCAGTAGGCTGTCAAAACTCAGCTCGCCGTCACGCAAGCAAGACAGTACATCCTCCATGGCTTGTGGGACGCTGATCAGCGCATCCAGTCCGACGCAGCCCAGGTTGCCCTTGACAGTGTGGATCAAACGATACAATACACGCAGGCGCTCGTTGTCATTGGGTGCGTGCTCAAGCTCAATCAGTAATTGCTCGCAGCGTTGGAATTGTTCGTTGGACTCCAGGCGAAAGTCATCCAGCAAATCGCTGGGTAATTCAGCCAAGTCTGGCCTGCTCATAGGCTTCTCCACTAACCGATAGTCTGAAAGCTGCACGCCTGAGTATAGGAAGGGCTGGTAATAGCGCGTATGGCGGCGGCTGCACGTGACGGCTTAACCATATATAATCCCGCCCTTTGCCGTGTTTTGTGGGCTCTTGCGGGCGATTGCGTATGCGTTGCCGGTCAGTTGTCGCCCATGAAAATCAGCGCAATTGCGGGAACAGGCGCATGCGCCAACCGGCCAACGAGCGTCGCATTGATTGCGGCCCAACGAATTCAAGACTCAAGAGAAGCGATTACCACCATGATGCGCAGCCATTATTGCGGCCAACTGAACGAGAGCCTGGACGGCCAGGAAATCACCCTTTGCGGTTGGGTACATCGCCGCCGTGACCATGGCGGGGTGATTTTCCTCGACATTCGTGACCGTGAAGGTCTGGCTCAGGTGGTGTTCGACCCGGATCGTGCCGAAACCTTTGCAGCGGCTGATAAAGTGCGCAGCGAATATGTGGTGAAAATCACCGGCAAGGTGCGCTTGCGTCCGGCGGGTGCGGGTAATGCCAACATGGCCTCCGGCGCGATTGAAGTGCTGGGTTATGAGTTGGAAGTGCTGAACGAAGCGGAAACCCCGCCGTTCCCACTTAACGAATACACCGATGTGGGCGAAGAAACCCGCCTGCGTTACCGCTTTATCGACCTGCGTCGCCCGGAAATGGCGGCCAAGTTGAAGCTGCGTTCAAGCATCACCAGCAGCATTCGCCGCTACCTCGACGACAACGGCTTCCTTGACGTTGAAACGCCGATCCTCACCCGTGCCACGCCAGAAGGCGCGCGCGACTATCTGGTGCCAAGCCGCACCCACGCCGGCAGCTTCTTCGCGCTGCCGCAGTCGCCGCAGCTGTTCAAGCAATTGCTGATGGTCGCCGGCTTCGACCGCTACTACCAGATCGCTAAGTGCTTCCGTGACGAAGACCTGCGTGCCGATCGTCAGCCTGAATTCACTCAGATCGACATCGAAACCAGCTTCCTCGACGAGGCTGACATCATGGCCATCACCGAGAAGATGATTCGCCAGCTGTTTAAAGAAGTGCTGGATGTTGAGTTCGGCGAGTTGCCGCACATGACCCTGGCCGAAGCCATGCGCCGTTATGGTTCGGACAAGCCGGACCTGCGTAACCCGCTGGAGCTGGTGGACGTTGCTGATCAGCTCAAAGATGTCGACTTCAAAGTCTTCGCCGGCCCAGCTAACGATGCCAAGTGCCGCGTTACCGCTTTGCGCGTACCAGGCGGGGCGAGCATGCCGCGCAAGCAGATCGACGATTACACCAAGTTCGTCGGCATCTACGGTGCCAAGGGCCTGGCCTATATCAAGGTCAACGAACGCGCCAATGGCGTTGAAGGTCTGCAATCGCCGATCGTTAAGAACATCCCGCTGGACAACATCAATGTGATCCTTGATCGCGTCGGTGCGGTCGACGGCGACATCGTGTTCTTCGGCGCCGATAAGGCCAAGATCGTTTCCGAGGCATTGGGCGCGCTGCGTATCAAGTTGGGTCACGACCTCAATCTGCTGACCTGTGAGTGGGCGCCGCTATGGGTCGTCGACTTCCCGATGTTCGAAGAGAACGACGACGGCAGCCTGACCGCCATGCACCACCCGTTCACCGCACCGAGCTGCAGCCCGCAAGAGCTGGAAGCCAACCCGGCGGCCGCACTGTCGCGCGCCTATGACATGGTGCTCAACGGTACTGAGCTGGGTGGCGGCTCGATCCGTATCCACGATAAGTCGATGCAGCAGACGGTGTTCCGCGTACTGGGCATTAGCGAAGACGAGCAGCAGGAGAAGTTCGGTTTCCTCCTCGATGCCCTGAAGTTCGGTGCGCCGCCTCACGGTGGTTTGGCCTTCGGCCTTGATCGCCTGGTGATGCTGATGACCGGTGCGCAGTCGATTCGCGAAGTGATTGCCTTCCCGAAAACCCAGAGCGCGGCTTGTGTTATGACGCAGGCGCCGGGTGAGGTGGATAACAAGTCGTTGCGCGAGTTGCACATTCGTCTGCGCGAGCAGCCGAAAGCGGAATAAAGCGTCAAAAGAAGCCTGGTTTTCCAGGCTTCTTCTTTATGGCAGGGCGGAGAGACTCGAACTCTCACGCCTTGATAACGAATGTGAAATAACCGGAGTGAGTTATGGCTGGTCATTCCAAGTGGGCCAACATCAAGCACCGCAAAGGGCGTCAGGACGCCAAGCGCGGCAAGATTTTCACCAAGATTATTCGTGAGCTGACGGTTGCGGCCAAGCACGGTGGCCCGATCCCGGCGGACAACCCACGTCTGCGTCTGGCGGTGGACAAGGCACTGACCGCCAACATGTCGCGTGATGTCATCGATCGGGCGATTGCACGTGGCGCCGGTAACAATGACGCCGACAACGTTGCGGAGCTGAGCTATGAAGGCTACGCCGTCGGTGGTGTGGCGATTATCGTTGAGGCCATGACCGACAACCGTAACCGTACGGCTGCGGAAGTGCGCCATGCCTTTACCAAGTGTGGTGGCAACCTGGGTACCGATGGCTCGGTGGCCTATATGTTCGACCGCAAAGGCCAGCTCAGCTTCGCGCCGGGTGTCGACGAAGATGCGCTGATGGAGGCGGCGTTGGAGGCTGGCGCCGATGACGTGGAGATGGGTGAAGATGGCTCGGCGCTGGTCTCCACCAGCTTTGCTGATTTTCATGCCGTTAACGAAGCGCTCAGTGCTGCAGGTTTCAAGCCTGAGGACGCTGAAATTGCCATGATCCCTTCGATTAGCGCGCCGATTACGGATCTGGACACTGCGCAGAAGGTCATCAAACTGATCGACATGTTGGAAGACCTCGACGATGTGCAGGAGGTTTACCACAACGCCGAGATTCCTGATGAGCTGATGGAGCAGCTTGGCTGATTGTCCATGGCTTTAGCGAAACCGGAAGTAGTTGGGTGAATAATCCAGCGCTTCCGGTTTTTTTATGGGGGCTGGCTGGGTGACGCAAGCCATGCCGGGCTCTATACTCGCCAACTGGATAAATAGACAGTGTGCCGGCTGAGTTGGCGGGTACCTTGAGTGAGCGGTAGGCATGACCTTGATTCTCGGCATCGACCCGGGTTCGCGCATTACCGGCTACGGCGTGGTGCGCGATAACGGGCGTAATTGCGACTATGTCGCCTCGGGCTGTATTCGTACGGGCAATGGCTCCATGCCGGAGCGTCTGCAGGTGGTGTTTCGCGGCGTGCGCGAGGTTATTGAGACCTACGGGCCGGTCACCATGGGCATTGAGCGGGTGTTTATGGCGCGTAACCCGGACTCTGCGCTTAAGCTCGGTCAGGCGCGTGGTGTGGCCATCGTCGCAGGGATTGAGGCTGGGCTGGATATCGCCGAATACACCGCGACTCAGGTTAAACAGGCGATTGCCGGCAGCGGTGGGGCGGACAAGGAGCAAGTGCAGCTAATGGTCATGCACCTGCTCAAGCTGGTGCAGAAGCCACAGATCGACGCCTCTGATGCCCTGGCGATTGCTTTGTGTCATGCCCATCATCGACAGAGTCTCATTCCTCACGGTCTGGTCGGCGCCAAGCGTCGTGCCGGTCGCCTTCGTTTGTAACGTAATTTTTAAGGAAAGCAGCGGTGATCGGACGTTTGCGCGGCACCCTGGCGGAAAAGCAGCCGCCCCATGTGATTGTTGACATAAATGGTTTGGGTTATGAGTTGGAAGTCCCCATGACCACCCTGTACCGTTTGCCCCCGGTGGGCGAGCCGCTGACGCTGCACACTCATTTGGTGGTGCGTGAAGACGCGCATCTGCTCTATGGTTTTTTTGAGAAGCGTGAGCGCGAACTGTTTCGCGAGCTCATCCGCCTGAATGGCGTAGGGCCGAAGTTGGCACTGGCATTGATGTCGGGGCTGGAGGTCGATGAGCTGGTGCGTTGCGTGCAGGCGCAAGACACCTCGGTGTTGGTGAAAATCCCCGGGGTCGGCAAGAAAACGGCTGAGCGTTTGCTGGTTGAGTTGAAAGACCGCTTCAAGGCTTGGGACGTTGTGCCGGGTATGTCGCCACTGGTGGCGGAACCTCGCGCCGGTGGCGCAGTCTCAAGCGCGGAGAATGATGCCGTCAGCGCACTTATTTCGCTCGGCTACAAACCCCAGGAAGCCAGTCGCGCCGTCTCAGCTATTAAGGAAGAAGGTTTGAGCAGTGAAGATATGATTCGTCGAGCCCTTAAGGGAATGGTCTAGTGCTAGAAGCTGATCGTCTGATTACCGCCACCCCCGTGACCGTGACGAGCAGGTTGATCGTGCCATTCGCCCGCTTAAGCTGGCTGAGTACATTGGTCAGCCAAGCGTGCGTGAGCAGATGGAGCTGTTTATCCAGGCCGCCCGTGGACGCAGTGAAGCGCTCGATCACACCTTGATTTTCGGCCCGCCTGGCCTGGGTAAGACGACCCTGGCCAATATCATCGCCCAGGAAATGAATGTCTCAATCAAGAGCACGTCCGGCCCAGTTCTAGAGCGACCGGGCGATCTGGCCGCGCTGCTGACCAATCTTGAGCCGGGCGATGTGCTGTTTATCGATGAGATTCATCGTCTTTCGCCGATTGTCGAAGAAGTGCTGTACCCGGCGATGGAGGACTTCCAGCTCGACATCATGATCGGCGAGGGCCCGGCAGCGCGTTCGATTAAGCTCGACCTGCCGCCCTTTACCTTGGTCGGTGCTACCACCCGCGCCGGCATGCTGACCAATCCGCTGCGTGATCGTTTCGGTATCGTCCAGCGCTTGGAGTTCTATAACACTGAAGACCTGACCACCATCATCATGCGTTCGGCGGGGATTCTGGGTTTGCCGATTGAACCGCAGGGTGCATTCGAGATTGCGCGCCGAGCGCGTGGTACACCACGTATCGCCAACCGCTTGCTGCGCCGGGTGCGTGACTTTGCTGAAGTGCGCGGCCAGGGCGATATCACCCGGTCGATTGCCGACCTCGCGCTGAACTTGCTGGATGTCGATGAGCGGGGGTTCGATCACCAGGATCGGCGCCTGCTGCTGACCATGATCGAGAAGTTCGATGGCGGACCAGTCGGTGTCGACAACTTGGCTGCAGCCATCAGCGAGGAGCGCCATACCATTGAGGATGTACTGGAGCCTTATCTAATCCAGCAGGGTTACATCATGCGCACCCCGCGTGGGCGTGTTGTGACCCGGCATGCCTACCTGCATTTTGGGCTGAATGTACCGAAACGCATGGGCGAACTGCCCGTGGAGCAGCAGGCTAACGGTGCGCTGGAGTAAGAAAAAATACTTGCTGTACCCAATTGGCAAGACCGGGAGCTAAGACTAGAGTATGCGCGCGCAAAACGGAGTTCAGCCGTTCACCTTTCGTTGTCGGGTTTATTTCGAAGACACCGATGCGGGCGGCATCGTCTACTACGTCAATTACCTCAAATTTATGGAACGGGCTCGTACCGAACGCCTGCGTGATCTGGGTTTTCTCCAGTCGACGTTGGCCGAGGAGGGCCTGTTGTTTGTTGTGCACTCGGCTGAAGCGCGCTATCACGCGCCAGCCAGGCTCGATGATGAGCTGGTGGTAAGCGCTGAAGTGGTTGAGTTAAACCGTGCCAGCTTGCGTTTTCGTCAGCAAGTCAGGCGGGCAGCGGATGATGTGTTGCTCTGTGAAGGGCAATTTATGGTGGCCTGTGTGCGCGCCGACAATTTAAAACCCCGGGCTATTCCCCCAACTCTGCATGCGGCCTTTGCCGGGCAGGGTGGCGCGGGTACATCTAGAGCAGGAGAGTAAGCGTGGAAGCCAACGCCGTTGACCACATGTCGATGTGGAGTCTGATCAGCAACGCCAGTCTGGTGGTGCAACTGGTAATGCTGACGCTGGTGGCCGCATCGGTCACTTCGTGGGTCATGATTTTCCAGCGCACCGCTTTGCTGCGTGCGGCCAAGCGTGCCTTGGACAATTTCGAAGAGCGCTTCTGGTCGGGTATCGACCTGTCCAAGCTGTACCGCCAGGCAGGCAGCAATCCGGACCCGGATTCCGGGCTCGAGCAAATTTTCCGCGCCGGTTTCAAAGACTTCTCACGCCTGCGTCAGCAGCCAGGTGTTGACCCGGATGCGGTTATGGATGCCGTGGCACGCGCCATGCGCGTAGCGATCTCGCGCGAAGAAGAAAAGCTGGAGCAGAGCCTGCCGTTCTTGGCCACCGTGGGGTCGACCAGCCCGTATATCGGCCTGTTCGGTACCGTGTGGGGGATCATGAACTCCTTCCGCGGCCTGGCCCAGGTGCAGCAGGCCACCCTGGCCACTGTCGCGCCGGGTATTGCTGAAGCGCTGATTGCCACTGCCATTGGTTTGTTTGCGGCGATCCCGGCGGTTATTGCCTACAACCGTTTTGCATCGCGCGGCGAAATGTTGATCGGCCGCTACTACACCTTCGCTGACGAGTTCCAGGCGATTCTGCACCGCAAAGTGCACACCAGCGACGACTAAGCCTTAGGCATTCTCAATACAGGTTTTTCAAGCCATGGCCAGAATTCGCAACAGACGCAAGCCCGTCGCCGAGATGAACGTGGTGCCTTACATCGATGTGATGTTGGTGCTGCTGGTGATCTTTATGGTGACCGCGCCGATGCTCAATCAAGGGGTTAAGGTTGACCTGCCGAAAGTCAGCAGCGAGGCCTTGCCGCAAGACAACAATGCCCAAGTGCTTACTATTTCGATCAAGGCCGATAAAACCTACTACTGGAATATGGGCACTGAGGTCGATGTCGATACCGTGCAGGACAAAGCGCTGACGCTGGAAGAGATGACTCGCGCGGTAACCGCGATCATCAATCAGAGTCGTGCCACGGGTAAGCAGGTCCAGGTGTTCGTGCGTGGCGATAAATCCGTCGACTACGGCACGGTGATGGCGGCCATGGGTGGTCTGCAGCAGGCTGACGTGGGTAACGTCGGGCTGATTACCGAGGCCCCCTGATGCAATACCAGCGCGAGCGTTCGTCCTCGGAAAGTCTGTTTTGGCCTGTGGTCTGGGCAGTGGCGCTGCACGTCATCATGTTTGCCATGCTGTTTGTCAGCTTCGCTTTTGCCCCGGATCTACCTCCGGCCAAGCCGGTGGTACAGGCAACTTTATATAAGCTGCAATCGCAGAGTCAGGCCACCACCCAGACCAACCAAAAAATAGCCGGTGAGACGAAAAAGACCACTGCACCTGTGTACGAAACCGAACAGCTTGAGCAGAAAAAAGCGGAGCAAGAGAAAGTAGCGGCCAAGGCAGCGGAACAAAAGAAGGCGCAAGAGGCTCAGAAAGCCCAAGATGCTAAAAAAGCCGACGCCGAGAAGAAGTCTGCTGAGGCGAAAAAAGCAGCAGAGCAAAAAAAACTGGCTGACGTAGCAAAGAAGAAAGCCGCTGACGAAGCTGCCAAGAAGAAGGCTGCTGAAGACGCGAAGAAGAAAGCAGCCGAAGACGCCAAAAAGAAAGCGGCAGAAGAGGCGAAGAAAAAAGCGGCCGCCGAAGCTGCCAAGAAGAAAACAGCTGACGACGCCAAGAAGAAAGCAGCGGAGGCGGCGCAGCGAAAGGCCGTAGAAGACAAAAAGGCTGCCGCACTGGCCGAATTGCTGTCCGACGATGTCGGTCGTCAGCAGGCGATGGCCGACACTGTTGGTGATGAAGTGGCCGGCAGTTTGGATGATTTAATTGTCATGCTAGTGAGTCAGCAGTGGCGGCGCCCGCCTTCTGCGCGCAATGGCATGAGTGTAGAAGTACTGATCGAAATGCTGCCCGATGGCACCATTACTAATGCTAGCGTGACGCGCTCGAGTGGCGATTCACCGTTTGACAACTCGGCCGTGCAAGCAGTGCGTAACGTCGGTCGTATCGCTGAAATGCAACAGCTGGACCGTGCCACTTTTGATCGCCTTTACCGGCAGCGTCGCGCTGTCTTCAAACCGGAGGACTTAGGTCTGTGAATACCCTGATGCGTATTGTTCTGCTCGGCCTGACCTTGCTGGTCGGCTCCGTTCAGGCCGCTGACCCGCTGGTGATCAGCAGTGGTACCGACCGTGCTACGCCTATCGCAGTCGTGCCATTTGGCTGGCAGGGCGGCACCGTGTTACCTGAGGATATGGCCGAAATCATAGGCAGTGACCTGCGCAACTCGGGCGTATTCGAGCCCATCGCGCGGCAGAATATGATCAGCCTGCCGACTCAGGCCGCTGAAGTGATCTACCGCGATTGGCAGGCACTTGGTGCGCAGTACGTGCTGGTTGGCAGTATTGTGCCCAACGCAGGTCGCCTGCAGGTGCAGTTCGCCCTGTTTAACGTGACCACTCAGCAGCAAGTCATGACCGGCAGTGTCGGCGGTGGTGTTGATCAGCTGCGTGATATGGCGCATCACATCGCCGATCAGTCTTACGAGAAACTCACCGGCGTCAAAGGCGCGTTTTCCACGCGCATGCTTTATGTCACTGCTGAACGCTTTTCGGTCAGTAACACCCGTTACACCCTGCAGCGTTCCGACTACGACGGTGCGCGGGCAGTGACCTTGCTGCAATCGCGTGAGCCGATTCTATCGCCGTCGTTTGCACCGGACGGTCGCCGGATTGCCTATGTGTCGTTCGAACAGAGGCGCCCGCGGATCTTCGTCCAGCATATCGATACCGGTCGTCGAGAGCAGGTCACCAATTTTGAAGGCCTAAATGGCGCGCCGGCGTGGTCGCCAGATGGCAATCGCCTGGCATTTGTACTGTCCAAAGACGGCAACCCGGAAATCTATGTGATGGACATGGGCACTCGGCAATTGCGTCGGGTAACCAATCAGGCCTCGATCGATACCGAGCCTTTCTGGGGCAAAGATGGTCAGACGCTGTACTTCACGTCGGATCGTTCCGGTAAGCCACAAATCTACAAAACCAACATCAACAGCGGTGCGGCTGAGCGTGTGACCTTTATTGGTAACTACAACGCTAATCCGAAGCTGTCTGCTGATGAGAAAACCCTGGTTATGATTCACCGCCAGGATGGTTACACCGTGTTCAAGGTGGCTGCACAAGACCTGCAGCGCGGCAATTTGCGCATTCTTTCAGACACTAGTTTGGATGAGTCGCCCACTGTTGCGCCTAACGGCACCATGGTAGTCTACGCCACCCGCCAGCAGGGCCGGGGAGTCTTGGTTTTAGCGTCCACCAATGGACGCGTGAGGCTCCCTCTTCCTACCGCTCAAGGCGAAGTTCGAGAGCCTTCTTGGTCCCCTTACCTGAACTGATGCGGCGCTATACCGTTGTTGTTTGAAACACTGCTTAACACACTGGGGTTCATTAGGAGCTATATGATGGAAATGCTGAAATTTGGTAAGTTCGCTGCACTGGGTTTGGCTCTCGCCGTGGCTGTAGGTTGTTCCTCTAAAGGCGGTGACGCTGCTGGTGAAGGCGCTATCGATCCTAACGCTGGTTACGGTGCTAACACTGGCGCTGTTGATGGCAGCCTGAGCGAAGAAGCTGCTCTGCGCGCTATCACCACCTTCTACTTCGAATACGACAGCTCCGACCTGAAGCCAGAGGCCATGCGCGCTCTGGACGTGCACGCCAAAGACCTGCAAGGCAATGGCGCTCGCGTAGTTCTGGAAGGCCACGCTGACGAGCGCGGTACTCGTGAATACAACATGGCTCTGGGCGAGCGTCGCGCCAAGGCTGTGCAGCGTTACCTGGTACTGCAGGGCGTTTCCCCAGCTCAACTGGAACTGGTTTCCTACGGTGAAGAGCGCGCCATCGCTACTGGTAACGACGAGTCCTCGTGGGCTCAAAACCGTCGCGTCGAACTGCGTAAGTAATTCGATATGCGAACGTGCCGCCGTGCTTTAACCGTTTTGGCGCTCAGCCTCCCGCTTGCGGCGTGGGCTGAGGTTCCCGTGGTGGATAACAATGCCGGTTACGGCAGCAGTTATCCGCCTGCTGGTTACGGTGCGTCCGGCACCTACGCGGGGGCAGGAGCTGCGGCTCCTGTCTCGGCGCAGGGCATGCTGTTCAACCAGTTGCAGCAGATGCAGCAAGAGATCGCGCAGCTGCGCGGTACATTGGAAGAACAACAGAATGAAATTCAGCGCCTTAAACAAGAAAGCCTGGAGCGTTACCAGGATCTTGATAAGCGTTTGAGTGGTGGTGCAGCAGGTGCTGCAGCCAGCCAGAATTCTTCAGCCACTGGCGCGATCAATGCCAGTGGTACGCCGACCTCGCCAACGGCGGGGCAGGCTCCGGCCAGTAATGAGCCGGCCGACCCGGCAAAGGAAAAACTGTTCTACGAAGCCGCCTTTGACCTGATTAAGGCCAAGGACTTCGACAAAGCTAGCCAGGCATTTGCCGCGTTTCTACGTAAGTACCCGAACAGTCAGTACGCCGGTAACGCCCAGTATTGGCTGGGTGAGGTGAACCTGGCGAAGGGTGATCTGCAGGGTGCCGGTCAGGCCTTTGCTCGGGTCAGTCAAGCTTACCCAAGCCATGGTAAGGTGCCGGACTCATTGTTCAAGCTGGCTGATGTCGAGCAGCGCCTGGGCAATAGCGACAAGGCCAAGGGTATTCTGCAGCAGGTTATTGCGCAGTACCCAGGCAGCTCTGCCGCCCAGCTGGCGCAGCGTGATTTGCAGCGCTTGCCGTAAAGCTGGATGAGTCATAACCAAGCCCGCGCCCTGCGCGGGTTTTTATGGTCTGCCGTTTCTGGCAGCTACCTTGCTACTGGTGCTTTGCGGCTATAAAAACTCCTCCCGGGGTTTTTATAGCCTGCCATTCCTTGCGGCCACCCTTCGGGCCGTCGCTGCGCGACGTTAAAAATTTCTCCCGGAAATTTTTTCATATACAATCCGCGCCCCTTTCCCGCAACGGAGGCGGACAGCCTGTTTAGCTGTTACGCCCGTGGCCGATATGCAAGATACCCTGCGCATTACCGAGATTTTCTACTCGCTGCAGGGCGAGACGCGCACCGCCGGCTTGCCGACTGTGTTCGTTCGCCTGACCGGCTGTCCTTTACGTTGCCAATACTGCGACACCGCCTATGCCTTCAGTGGCGGGGAAATGATGTCGCTGGATGCCATTGTCGAGCAGGTCGCCGGCTACAAGCCGCGCTATATCTGTGTGACGGGTGGCGAGCCATTGGCGCAACCTAACTGCATTGCGCTGCTCAAGCGTCTGTGTGGTGCCGGCTTTGAGGTGTCGCTGGAGACCAGTGGTGCACTTGATGTGTCGGCGGTCGACTCGCGGGTGAGTAAGGTCCTCGACCTGAAAACTCCAGGCTCGGCCGAGGTTGCACGTAATCGCTATGAGAACATTGCCCTGCTGACCCCTAATGACCAGGTCAAATTTGTCATTTGCTCGCGTGAGGACTACGACTGGGCGGTAAGCAAGCTTATCCAGTACGGCCTGGACGCTCGCGTCAGTGAGGTGCTGATGTCGCCGAGTCACCATGAGCTGGATGCGCGTGCCCTGGCAGAGTGGATCATTGCCGACAACCTGCCTGTGCGCCTGCAGATGCAGTTGCACAAGATTCTCTGGAATGATGAGCCGGGACATTGATATGAGCGAGAAGAAAGCGGTAATCCTGCTGTCTGGCGGCCTTGATTCGGCCACCGTGGTGGCGCTGGCCAAGGCCGATGGCTACAGCTGTTACACCATGAGTTTCGATTACGGCCAGCGCCACCGCTCCGAATTGCAGGCGGCTGAGCAGGTGGCTCGGCAGTTGGGAGTGGTCGAGCACAAGGTGATTGGCCTTAACCTCAATGGCATGGGTGGCTCGGCCCTAACTGACGCCAGCATCGATGTGCCGGAAGGTCCGACAGAAGGGATTCCGGTGACCTATGTGCCTGCGCGTAATACCGTGTTCCTGTCCCTCGCTCTGGGGTGGGCTGAGGTGCTGGGTGCGCGAGATATTTTCATTGGCGTGAATGCCGTGGATTATTCGGGCTATCCGGATTGCCGCCCGGAATTTATCGAGTCCTTTGAGCGCATGGCCAATCTGGCTACCAAGGCGGGTGTGGAGGGGCAGGGTTTTCGCATTCAGGCTCCGCTGCAGAATATGAGCAAAGCTGAAATCGCTCAGGCGGGTGTTCGGCTAGGGGTTGACTATGCGTTGACAGTTTCCTGCTACCAGGCGGATGAGCAAGGGCGTGCGTGTGGTAAGTGCGACAGCTGCCGTCTTCGTGCTGCCGGCTTTGTCGCGGCAGGAATCGTTGACCCTACGCGTTATTTCTAAAATATTTTCTGCAAGGTGTTGAATTCCTGAATTAAATCAGTATTATACGTCTCGCGTCGGGTCGTTAGCTCAGTTGGTAGAGCAGTTGGCTTTTAACCAATTGGTCGTAGGTTCGAATCCCACACGACCCACCATATTTCCTTCTTCGGAAGGGCAAGAAAGCCTGAAAGTTCTGATTAAAGGAATTTTCAGGTTTTTTTTTATCTGTAATTTCTATCTCGATTACCTCTCCTGCGCTGCCAGCAAACTGACGGGTATACTCGAGTTCCGCGCTGATAGACCTTCACAGGGCCTGATGACATGACGCAGATTTCCGAACGCCTATTGGTGCAAGCTCACCTCGACGCTAAGCAGCCCAAGCCGCTGACGCCCGAGCAGGAAGCTTTTTACCGTGCCGAAATCGCAGCTGAGCTAAAAAAGCAGAACGCCGTACTGGTCGCGCACTATTACTGTGATCCGGTGCTGCAGGCTTTGGCCGAGGAAACCGGTGGCTGTGTTTCTGACTCGCTAGAAATGGCCCGTTTCGGCAATCAACATGCGGCGCAGACGGTACTCGTGGCTGGCGTCAAGTTCATGGGCGAGACGGCGAAAATCCTCAACCCCGAAAAGCGCGTGCTGATGCCGACGCTTGAAGCGACCTGCTCGCTTGATCTGGGTTGTCCGGTCGAAGAGTTCTCGGCGTTTTGCGATCAGCACCCGCAGCGTACCGTGGTGGTTTATGCCAATACCTCGGCGGCGGTGAAGGCGCGTGCCGACTGGGTGGTGACCTCCAGTTGTGCCGTGGAGATTGTTGAGCACCTAATGGATAACGGCGAGAGCATTCTCTGGGCGCCCGATCAGCATCTGGGGCGTTACATCCAGAACAAGACCGGCGCCGATATGCTGCTGTGGGATGGTGCTTGTATCGTCCATGAGGAGTTCAAGGCCAAGCAGTTGGAAGACATGAAGGCGCTGTACCCGGACGCCGCTGTTCTGGTTCACCCGGAGTCGCCAACGGCCGTGATTGATCTGGCCGATGCTGTGGGCTCCACCAGTCAGCTGATTGCCGCCGCACAAGCCTTGCCGAATAAGACCTTTATCGTCGCCACCGACGCTGGCATCTTCTACAAGATGCAGCAGCTGTGCCCCGACAAGGAATTTGTGGCCGCGCCGACTGCTGGTAACGGTGCAGCTTGTCGCAGCTGTGCACATTGCCCGTGGATGGCGATGAATACCCTGCAGCGCACTCTGGCGTGCTTGCGTGAGGGCAGCAACGAGATATTCGTCGACCCGGCGCTGATCCCTAAAGCGATCAAGCCGCTCAAGCGTATGCTGGACTTTACCCAGGCCGCGCGGCTCAAGTTAAGCGGTAATGCTTAAACAGCCAGTATAAAAAAGCCCGGTATTCACCGGGCTTTTTCTGTCTAGCGCAGCATCTGTTCGATGATGCGCTGCTCTTCTATCAGCTCACGTTGCCTGGCATCGATACGTGATGCCAATTGGAAGTTGTTACTGGCGCGGCGCTTGGCGAAGTCGAGTTGTTCCAGTGCCTGTTTGTAGTCGCCGACCAAGGCGAAAAACTCCCCGCGCGCTTGGTGCAGGCCGATGGTGTTGCCGCTTAGACCGCGTACTTCTGCGACTTGGTACCAGACGTCAGGATCTTTACCGCGACTTTTCAGCATCTCATCCAGGGCGCGCTCCGCCTCTTGGGTGCGTACCTGTTTCATCAGCAGATCGATATGCGCCTGATTGACGGGGTAGTTACTCGGGTAGAGGGTCAGTAGCCGGGTGATTCGGCTTTGTGCGTCAGCAAGGCGGTTGCTCGCCATGTCCAGCTCAACCTGCGCCAGGTTATAGGTCACATCGTTGGGCGAGATTTTAAGCAGCGGTTGCAGGGACTCGCGCGCCTGTTTGTATTGGCCGCTTTTCAATTGCGCAATCGCCAAGCCGTAGCGAGCGGCTTCCATGTTCGGGTTTTCATCCAGCATGCTGCGAAAGCGCTTGGCAGCGATTCCCGGTGTTTCTTCGTAGATCAACTGCACGCGCGCGCGCATCAACTGGTAGCGCACGCTGTCGGTGGCGCCTGTTGCGGTGTACTGCTCGGCGCGGTTGCGGGTATCGGCAATGCGTGATTCTGACACCGGGTGCGTCAGGAGGAACTCCGGCGGCTTGCGGTCGTAGCGATACTGGCGCATTAACCGCTCGAACATGCTGGGCATAGCGCGGGGGTCGAAGCCGGCTTTCTCCAGGTTGACCAGGCCGATGCGGTCGGCCTCCTGTTCGTTCTGGCGGGAGAAGCGCCGCTGTTCTTGAAGTGCCGCCGCCTGCGTTGTGGCGATTGCCGCTATGCCCAGGTCGCCGGCACCGGCTGCGGCAGCAACAATCCCGGCCAGCAGCCCGGCCATCACCGGGATCTGCATGCGTTGCTGAGCCTCAAGGCCTCGCGCGAAATGGCGCTGTGACAAGTGCGCCAGTTCGTGGGCCATGACTGAGGCGTACTCCGCCTCGGTCTGGGCATACAAGAACAAGCCGCCATTGACCCCGACAATCCCACCGGGTGCAGCAAAGGCGTTGATCTGCGGGCTGTTGAGCAGGACGAACTCCAGGCGACGATCTTGCAGTTGGCTGGTTTCGCTCAATCGATACACGCTGGTCTCGATGAAGTCCTTGAGTTGCGGGTCATCCAGTTGGCTGACTTGGCCGCGCACCAAGCTCAGCCAGGCGCGGCCCAGCTGGTGTTCTTGCTGCGGTGAGACGATGGCCGAGCTGGCATCGCCAAGGGAGGGCAGATTGCTGGCCATGCCGGGGGTTGCCAGCAGGCAGGCGAGCGTCAATAGGGTAGGGCGCAGAAGGCTCATGCACAAAGCTCGTGTCGTACAAAGCCGTTACTGTAGCTGCCTGGCAGCGGTGCTGGCCAGGGTTGTGCGGTCTTGGTTATCCTTGCGGCCCTCTCGGAGTAGATAAATGACTGATATGCAATGGCGTGCCGAAGACTTCGACGCGCAACTGGATGCTTGTGGCCTGAATTGTCCGCTGCCTTTACTCAAGGCCAAGCTGGAACTCAATCGTCTGGTCAGCGGCCAGGTGCTGATGGTTGAGGCCACTGATGCCGGCTCGCAGCGCGACTTCCGTGCCTTCGCCAGCCTTGCGGGGCATGGTTTATTGCGTGAAGAGGTTGATGGCGGCGTTTACCGCTATTGGTTGCGTAAGGCTTAGCACGGCTGCAGTAAGTATTGATTATGAGGCGGCACACATACGGTGTAGCCCAGGTAAGGAGTCACAATGCTCAAGGTGTTTCAGGACTGGTTACATCGCTATTTCTCTGATGAGCAGGCAGTGGTGTTGGCATTGCTACTGATCGTCGGCTTTGCTGCCATTCTGACGCTGGGCGGCATGCTTGCACCGGTATTGACCGGTCTGGTGCTGGCGTTTTTGATGCAGGGATTGGTCAACGCGTTTGAGCGTTTGCATCTGCCGCAGGTGGTGGCGGTGTGGCTGGTGTTCACCTTGTTCATGAGCATGCTGGCTCTGTTTATGCTGGTCTTGATGCCGTTGCTCTGGCAGCAGCTCAGTACGTTGTTCAATGAGCTGCCACGCATGCTCGGTGAATGGCAGTCGCTGTTTCTATTATTACCGGAGCGCTACCCGACGCTGATCACTGATGCGCAGGTGCTGCAGCTGATTGAGGGTGTACGCGGCGAGGCGGGCAAGTTCGGCCAGTGGGCGTTGTCGTTCTCGCTGTCCAGCCTGCCGATGCTGGTCAGCATCATGATCTACCTGGTGCTGGTACCCATCTTGGTGTTCTTTTTTCTCAAGGATCGCGAGCTGATCGGTGCATGGTTTCGCAGCTATTTGCCGCGTGAGCGATCGCTTATCACCCTGGTGGCGCAGGAGATGAACAAGCAGATTGCCAACTACATCCGTGGCAAGGTCATCGAAATCCTCATCTGTGGCGTGGTCACCTATGTGGCGTTCGCTTACCTGGGGCTTAACTACGCGGCGTTGCTGGCATTGTTTGTCGGTTTGTCAGTGGTGGTGCCGTACATCGGCGCGGTAGTTGTGACGGTGCCGGTTGCGCTGATTGGGTTGTTCCAGTGGGGCTTTGGTGACCAGTTCATTTACCTGATGGTGGTCTACGGCATCATTCAGGCATTGGATGGCAATGTTCTGGTGCCGCTGCTGTTCTCCGAGGCGGTCAACCTGCACCCTGTCGCCATCATTTGCGCGGTGTTGCTGTTTGGCGGCATGTGGGGCTTCTGGGGGGTGTTCTTTGCCATTCCATTGGCCACGCTGTTCAAAGCGGTGATCGACGCTTGGCCGCGCAGTGAGCAGGTCGCGCCGTAGTCGTGTGGGCAATAAAAAGCCGGTCAATTGACCGGCTTTTTATTGCGTGTGGTTCTTAGGCTTTATTCAAGGCCTGGGCGGCGGCCAGTACAGCATCGACGTGCCCCGGCACTTTGACGCCTCGCCATTCCTGGCGCAGTACGCCGTCTTTATCGATCAGAAATGTGCTGCGGTCGACGCCTAGGTATTCCTTGCCGTAGAGCTTTTTCAGCTTGATCACATCGAATAGCTGGCAAATAGCTTCATCCTTGTCGGAGATCAGCTCGAAAGGAAACTGCTGTTTACTCTTAAAGTTCTCGTGAGACTTCATCCCGTCGCGGGATACACCCAATACCACGGTGTTGGCTGCCTGAAACGCCGGGTAGTGATCACGAAAGCCCTGGCCTTCGGTGGTGCAGCCAGGCGTGCTGTCTTTTGGGTAGAAATAGATCACCACCTGCTGACCCTTGAGTGCGGACAGCTCGATGGTTTGGCCACTGGTGGCCTGCGCCTGGAAGTCGGCAACCGGTGTGTCAATTGCTACGGCCATAACGTGCTCCTTTACGGGGTCTGTGGGCGCCAAGGTTCTATCAGTGCGTCCAGATTCAAGGCGTCGGCGAAATCGAGGAACTGATCGCGCAACCAGCTAATCTGCGTACCCGCGGGCAGGGTTACGGTCAGGGTGGCGTTGAGCATGGTGCCGCCGGTCTGCGGTGCTTGGTAGGTGTCGCAGGTCAGGTTCTCCAGCTCAACCTGGTGGTCGAGAAAGAACTGGCACAGCTCGTTGAGGATGTCCGGGCGATAAACCGAGCTGACATAGGCGACATAAGGCAGCGCTTGGGGGCGGGTTTCCGAAGCGGCGCTGCGAATCACGTTGACCATGAAGCTGTGTTTCTTCGCCAGTGCTGGCAGGCTTGACTCCAGGCGAGCGAGGGCATCCCAACTGCCGGATATCTGTAGCACCAGTGCGCTGTAATCACCATGCCGGCTAAGGCGAGTGCTGACCACGGCGCAACGGTTTTCGTGGCTGGTACGGCAGAGCACATTGGTCAGCTCCATGGCGTTGGGGCCGAGGGCGCTGATAAGCAGGAATTGTTCGCGAACTGGGGGGGTGGACATGCAGCCTTCCTAAACAATAGAACGATCAGTCTGCGTATGCGGGGCTGATCAAAGCCCGAAGGGTAGCGAAAAGCACCGCTTAAAGGAATGCCAGTGGGCTAGGCGGCTGAGGAATGTGCTGCACTGAACGATATTAATTGTATGTGCGTGGCCTCATTAGTTCGCCTTGTGCAAGGCAGGTGGCCCCAGTACCATTACGGCTCACTTTTTCCGGCAGGAGCAGTTGCATGATTGCGGGCAGTATGGTGGCACTGGTTACGCCCATGGATGCACAGGGTGGTCTTGATTGGGACAGCCTGAGCAAGCTGGTGGATTTCCACCTACAGGAGGGCACCAACGCCATCGTCGCGGTCGGCACTACGGGTGAGTCCTGCACGCTTGACGTGGGTGAGCACATTGAAGTGATCCGCCGCGTGGTCGATCAAGTCGCTGGCCGTATTCCGGTTATCGCCGGCACCGGTGGCAACTCCACCCGTGAATCGGTCGAGCTAACCCGCGCTGCCAAGGAGGTTGGCGCTGATGCTTGCCTATTGGTCACGCCGTATTACAACAAGCCGACCCAGGAAGGCTTGTATCTGCACTTCCGCCATATTGCCGAGTCGGTCGCCATCCCACAGATTCTCTACAACGTGCCGGGCCGTACGGTCTGCGACATGCTGCCAGAGACAGTCGAGCGTCTGTCCAAGATCGATAACATCATCGGTATCAAGGAAGCCACCGGTGATCTGCAGCGTGCTCAGGAAGTGCTGGAGCGTGTCAGCAAGGACTTCCTCGTTTACTCCGGTGACGACCCCACCGCTGTTGAGCTGATGTTGATGGGTGGCAAGGGTAATATTTCCGTCACTGCCAACGTTGCTCCGCGCGCTATGAGCGACTTGTGCGCTGCTGCCATGCGCGGTGAAGCGGCTATTGCCCGCGCTATAAACGACCGCTTGATGCCGCTGCATAAGTCGTTGTTTATCGAATCCAACCCGATCCCGGTGAAGTGGGCTCTGCATGAAATGGGTCTTATGCCGGACGGTATCCGTCTGCCGCTGACCTGGCTCAGTCCGCGTTGTCATGAACCGCTGCGTCAGGCCATGCGCCAGTCCGGCGTATTGGTTTAATTGAGGAATTACGACGCATGAAGCGACTCACCGGACTCTCTGCACTGGCCCTGATTATTACTGGCACTAGTGGTTGTGGTTGGATCTATGGCGAAAACGGTTACTTCCGTGACCGCGGCAGTGATTACCTCGAAGCCCGCCAAACGGCCACCATGCAAATCCCGTCAAATGTTGACGCTAAGCGTATTGATCCACTGCTGCCCGTACCGCAGCAGGTAGCAACTACTTCGGATAAAGGCGAGTTCACTGTGCCGCGCCCGCAGTCATTGGCGGTGGCAGGCGATGCCAGTGAGTTCAGCCTGCAAAAGAGTGGCGATTCTCGCTGGGTGGTTGCGCAGCGTGTACCGGCTGAAGTATGGCCAGTGGCGCGTCAGTTCTTTACCGATAACGGTTTTCAGATTGCTGAAGAGCGTCCGCAAACGGGTGAGTTCAGTACCGCTTGGCAGTCTGTTGACGCCTTGCCTGAGGCTATGGCGCGTCGTCTGAATAGCCGTGTTTCCGGTGCTTCTGCAGATGTTGAAACCCGTGTCCGGGTCCGAATTGAGCCAGGTGTTCAGCGCAACACTAGTGAGGTCTTCGTGGTCAGTGCCGAGCGTCCAGCTGGCAGCACGGCAGATGTCGCCTTCACTAACCGCACTAGCAACTCTGCTCTGGATGCTGCGCTGCTCGATGAGATGCTCGTAAGTTTGGCGCGTAGCGCCGAGCAGGGCGGATCGGTCTCCCTGCTGGCTGCGCGTGATTATGACGCTCCAAATCGTGTCAGCCTGTCGGAAGACGGTAATGGCAATCCGGTACTGAGCCTGGGTGCTGATTTCGACCGTGCTTGGTCGGGTGTTGGTCGCTCCCTGGAAATGGCCGATGTGCGTATCGACGACATCAACCGCAGCCTGGGTGTGTATTACATAAACCTGGCTGAGCGTGCGCAGAAACCAGATGAGCAGCCAGGCTTCTTCGGCAAGGTGTTTGGTAGTGCGCCAAGCAAGGAAGAAATTGACGCCCGTGCCGAGCGCTATCAGGTGCGCCTCACAGCCGTAGGCGATAGCGTGCAGGTCTCCGTAGAAAAAGACCTAAACACCATCGCCCCGAGCGATGTGGCGCGCAAAGTGCTTGATCTGATTCAGGAAAACCTTGGCTGACAGCAGGCAACTGCTGCACCGGCATTATCAATAGGCGAAACCCGGCGGGTTTCGCCTGTTTTGTTTACTAAAGACGGAAATTCCGACATGAGCACAGTCACCACCCTGAGCCTGAAGAAAATCTACTCCGGCAAAGTCCGTGATCTTTACGAAATCGACGACAAGCGCATGCTGATGGTCGCTAGCGACCGTCTTTCGGCATTCGACGTGATTCTCAATGAGCCGATTCCGGAAAAGGGCAAGATCCTCACGTCTATCTCCAATTTCTGGTTCGACAAATTAGCGGACCTGGTGCCCAACCATTTCACAGGCGACAAGGTTGAAGATGTTGTATCAGTCGCTGAATTGCCGTTGGTGGAAGGTCGTGCTGTGGTGGCCAAACGCCTCAAGCCAGTTGCGGTAGAAGCCATTGTGCGTGGCTATATCGTTGGTTCTGGTTGGAAGGAATACCAGAAGAGCGGCACCGTCTGCGGTATCCAATTACCCGCAGGGTTAAAGGAGGCGGCTAAGCTACCTCAGCCGATCTTTACCCCTTCAACCAAAGCAGCTGTGGGCGATCACGACGAGAACATTTCCTTCGCCCAGTGCGAAGCGATCATCGGTGCAGAGCTGGCCGCTAAAGTGCGTGACACCTCCATTGCTCTGTACAGCGCGGCAGTCGAATACGCTGCCACGCGCGGCATTATTATTGCTGATACCAAGTTCGAGTTTGGTTTAGACGAAAATGGCACGCTGATTCTCATGGATGAGGCTCTGACTCCTGACTCTAGCCGCTTCTGGCCGGCTGACAGCTATGAAGAAGGCAAGAATCCACCGAGTTTTGATAAACAGTTTGTGCGTGACTGGCTGGAATCCACCGGCTGGAACAAAGAACCGCCAGCCCCTGCCGTACCTGCAGACATTGCTCAGAAAACTGCGGATAAATACCGCGAAGCACTGACGCGACTGACTGCATAAGTCGGTTGTGCTTGAGGGGGATCAAGTTGGCTGATACCCCTTCATCTGCTTAAAGCTATGCGATTCACGAGAAGGTGGTTTTTGACAGTCTGATCAATGCTCTCGAGTCGGTCTGTGCCGCGTTACCTTGGGGTGGCGTGGTGCGCTGACAGATCGAGGTACGCTATAGCACACTGTTCTCGGGTCATAGCTTGTGAGTGGTTAGCTGTGTTTCAGCCTGTCGTGGGTGTGGGGTTTAAGTGGTTGCGCTACAGCGTGGCCTGCTTAGTTAGGATGTCTTTAGGCGTCTTGCTTTCTAAAAGGCAAGAAAAAGCCCCGCAGCTCATTGAGCGGCGGGGCTTTTTTTGTATGGCGGGAAGATAGGGATTTGAACCCTAGGTGCTATCGCTAACACAACGGATTTCGAATCCGTCCCGTTCGGCCACTCCGGCATCTTCCCGTGGCGGCGCGAATAATAGCAGTTGTATTGCGTTTGTCTAACCCAAATTGTAATTTTTTTCACATACTTTCAGGTGCTTGCAATCAAAAGGCGTGCGTTGGGTGGCTAAGGGTAGTTGAGCGCCCGGTAGTATCTGGTGTGCAAGGAGGGCTGTTGCTGGTTTGGGGTGTAGATCTGCAAATGCTATCTGTGTAGCTGTTGGCGAGGTAGTGCTGAGGTGGTGCAAATGGAATGGTCTGGCTGGAGTGTTAGCCTCGCTTTGTGTGAAGTGGTCTGTCTCTTTATATAGGTGGGGTTATGAGTGATTTCGAAAAAGGTGCTCGTCAGGTACGATAGTCCGTATTGCGGTCAGCATGATCAGGTGATCAGTTCTCTTAATAAAGAAGAGCATGGGTCTGGTACTTGCCTTGCGAAGCCAAGCAAACGGTTGACCTTTATCGTGTCTCTAGCGCAGCTCATTAAACTGCTTATAAAACAATAGGTTGGTTTTCAAGAATGGGTTGCAAAGCTGCGAAAGCTGCGTAGAATGCGCCTGGCTGGCAGGGCAGTGGTTTGATTCTGTTGGTGGTTCGATCGAGATGATCGAAAGCGGTAAAAGAGGCGGTTGACAGCGGTTTGAAACGCTGTAGAATTCGCCTCCCGCTGACGAGAAGCTAGAAGTTGATCGAAAGCGCAAGTGGTTGAGTTTGAAAAGAAATTTTCGAAATCACTTGACGGAAGATGAGGCTGCTGTAGAATTCGCGCCTCGGTTGAGACGAAAGACTTAACCACCGCTCTTTAACAACTGAATCAAGCAATTCGTGTGGGTGCTTGTGAGGTAAGACTGCTAGTCGCAAGATTATCAGCATCACAAGTTACTCCGCGAGAAATCAAAGATGTAACCAACGATTGCTGAGCTAGGTTTAGGGTTTTCTCAAAACCCAAGCAGTATTGAACTGAAGAGTTTGATCATGGCTCAGATTGAACGCTGGCGGCAGGCCTAACACATGCAAGTCGAGCGGTAGAGAGAAGCTTGCTTCTCTTGAGAGCGGCGGACGGGTGAGTAATGCCTAGGAATCTGCCTAGTGGTGGGGGATAACGTTCGGAAACGGACGCTAATACCGCATACGTCCTACGGGAGAAAGCGGGGGACCTTCGGGCCTCGCGCCATTAGATGAGCCTAGGTCGGATTAGCTAGTTGGTGAGGTAATGGCTCACCAAGGCTACGATCCGTAACTGGTCTGAGAGGATGATCAGTCACACTGGAACTGAGACACGGTCCAGACTCCTACGGGAGGCAGCAGTGGGGAATATTGGACAATGGGCGAAAGCCTGATCCAGCCATGCCGCGTGTGTGAAGAAGGTCTTCGGATTGTAAAGCACTTTAAGTTGGGAGGAAGGGTAGTAACTTAATACGTTGCTACTTTGACGTTACCGACAGAATAAGCACCGGCTAACTTCGTGCCAGCAGCCGCGGTAATACGAAGGGTGCAAGCGTTAATCGGAATTACTGGGCGTAAAGCGCGCGTAGGTGGTTCAGTAAGTTGGATGTGAAATCCCCGGGCTCAACCTGGGAACTGCATCCAAAACTGCTGAGCTAGAGTACGGTAGAGGGTAGTGGAATTTCCTGTGTAGCGGTGAAATGCGTAGATATAGGAAGGAACACCAGTGGCGAAGGCGACTACCTGGACTGGTACTGACACTGAGGTGCGAAAGCGTGGGGAGCAAACAGGATTAGATACCCTGGTAGTCCACGCCGTAAACGATGTCAACTAGCCGTTGGGAGTCTTGAACTCTTAGTGGCGCAGCTAACGCATTAAGTTGACCGCCTGGGGAGTACGGCCGCAAGGTTAAAACTCAAATGAATTGACGGGGGCCCGCACAAGCGGTGGAGCATGTGGTTTAATTCGAAGCAACGCGAAGAACCTTACCTGGCCTTGACATGCTGAGAACTTTCTAGAGATAGATTGGTGCCTTCGGGAACTCAGACACAGGTGCTGCATGGCTGTCGTCAGCTCGTGTCGTGAGATGTTGGGTTAAGTCCCGTAACGAGCGCAACCCTTGTCCTTAGTTACCAGCACGTAATGGTGGGAACTCTAAGGAGACTGCCGGTGACAAACCGGAGGAAGGTGGGGATGACGTCAAGTCATCATGGCCCTTACGGCCAGGGCTACACACGTGCTACAATGGTCGGTACAAAGGGTTGCCAAGCCGCGAGGTGGAGCTAATCCCATAAAACCGATCGTAGTCCGGATCGCAGTCTGCAACTCGACTGCGTGAAGTCGGAATCGCTAGTAATCGTGAATCAGAATGTCACGGTGAATACGTTCCCGGGCCTTGTACACACCGCCCGTCACACCATGGGAGTGGGTTGCACCAGAAGTAGCTAGTCTAACCCTCGGGAGGACGGTTACCACGGTGTGATTCATGACTGGGGTGAAGTCGTAACAAGGTAGCCGTAGGGGAACCTGCGGCTGGATCACCTCCTTAATCGAAGACTTCAGCTTCTTCATAAGTTCCCACACGAATTGCTTGATTCATTGAAAAAGACGATTGGGTCTGTAGCTCAGTTGGTTAGAGCGCACCCCTGATAAGGGTGAGGTCGGCAGTTCGAATCTGCCCAGACCCACCAATTGTTGTGGGGTTTGGCCTTGTACGAATATGGGGCCATAGCTCAGCTGGGAGAGCGCCTGCCTTGCACGCAGGAGGTCAGCGGTTCGATCCCGCTTGGCTCCACCATATACAGCATAGTAAGAGTTCAGAAATGAACGTTCCTGCTAACAGCAGATGAATGTTGATTTCTGGTCTTTGACCAGTAAGAAAATCGTTCTTTAAAAATTTGGGTATGTGATAGAAGTGACTGATTAATTACTTTCACTGGTAATTAATTTGGTCAAGGTAAAATTTGTAGTTCTCAATTGCAAATTTTCGGCGAATGTCGTCTTCACGTTAGAGACAATAACCAGATTGCTTGGGGTTATATGGTCAAGTGAAGAAGCGCATACGGTGGATGCCTTGGCAGTCAGAGGCGATGAAAGACGTTGTAGCCTGCGATAAGCTCCGGGGAGTCGGCAAACAGACTTTGATCCGGAGATCTCTGAATGGGGGAACCCAGCCAGCATAAGCTGGTTATCACACACTAAATACATAGGTGTGTGAGGCGAACCAGGGGAACTGAAACATCTAAGTACCCTGAGGAATAGAAATCAACCGAGATTCCCTTAGTAGTGGCGAGCGAACGGGGACTAGCCCTTAAGTTGATTTGAGATTAGTGGAAGGCTCTGGAAAGTGCCGCCGTAGTGGGTGATAGCCCCGTACACGAAAATCTCTTATCAATGAAATCGAGTAGGACGGAGCACGAGAAACTTTGTCTGAATATGGGGGGACCATCCTCCAAGGCTAAATACTACTGACTGACCGATAGTGAACTAGTACCGTGAGGGAAAGGCGAAAAGAACCCCGGAGAGGGGAGTGAAATAGATCCTGAAACCGTATGCGTACAAGCAGTGGGAGCCCACTTTGTTGGGTGACTGCGTACCTTTTGTATAATGGGTCAGCGACTTATATTCAGTGGCGAGCTTAACCGAATAGGGGAGGCGTAGCGAAAGCGAGTCTTAATAGGGCGACAGTCGCTGGGTATAGACCCGAAACCGGGCGATCTATCCATGGGCAGGTTGAAGGTTGGGTAACACTAACTGGAGGACCGAACCGACTACCGTTGAAAAGTTAGCGGATGACCTGTGGATCGGAGTGAAAGGCTAATCAAGCTCGGAGATAGCTGGTTCTCCTCGAAAGCTATTTAGGTAGCGCCTCGTGTATCACTGTTGGGGGTAGAGCACTGTTTCGGCTAGGGGGTCATCCCGACTTACCAAACCGATGCAAACTCCGAATACCAACAAGTGTCAGCACGGGAGACACACGGCGGGTGCTAACGTCCGTCGTGAAAAGGGAAACAACCCAGACCGTCAGCTAAGGTCCCAAAGTTATGGTTAAGTGGGAAACGATGTGGGAAGGCTTAGACAGCTAGGAAGTTGGCTTAGAAGCAGCCATCTTTTAAAGAAAGCGTAATAGCTCACTAGTCGAGTCGGCCTGCGCGGAAGATGTAACGGGGCTCAAACCATACACCGAAGCTACGGGTTCATCTTAGGATGAGCGGTAGAGGAGCGTTCTGTAAGCCTGTGAAGGTGAGTTGAGAAGCTTGCTGGAGGTATCAGAAGTGCGAATGCTGACATGAGTAACGACAATGGGAGTGAAAAACTCCCACGCCGAAAGACCAAGGTTTCCTGCGCAACGTTAATCGACGCAGGGTGAGTCGGCCCCTAAGGTGAGGCAGAAATGCGTAATCGATGGGAAACGGGTTAATATTCCCGTACTTCTAATTACTGCGATGGAGGGACGGAGAAGGCTAGGCCAGCACGGCGTTGGTTGTCCGTGTTTAAGGTGGTAGGCTGAATGCTTAGGTAAATCCGGGCGTTCAAGGCCGAGAACTGATGACGAGTTATCTTTTAGATGACGAAGTGGTTGATGCCATGCTTCCAGGAAAAGCTTCTAAGCTTCAGGTAATTAGGAACCGTACCCCAAACCGACACAGGTGGTTAGGTAGAGAATACCAAGGCGCTTGAGAGAACTCGGGTGAAGGAACTAGGCAAAATGGCACCGTAACTTCGGGAGAAGGTGCGCCGGTGAGGGTGAAGCATTTACTGCGTAAGCCCATGCCGGTCGAAGATACCAGGCCGCTGCGACTGTTTATTAAAAACACAGCACTCTGCAAACACGAAAGTGGACGTATAGGGTGTGACGCCTGCCCGGTGCCGGAAGGTTAATTGATGGGGTTAGCTAACGCGAAGCTCTTGATCGAAGCCCCGGTAAACGGCGGCCGTAACTATAACGGTCCTAAGGTAGCGAAATTCCTTGTCGGGTAAGTTCCGACCTGCACGAATGGCGTAACGATGGCGGCGCTGTCTCCACCCGAGACTCAGTGAAATTGAAATCGCTGTGAAGATGCAGTGTATCCGCGGCTAGACGGAAAGACCCCGTGAACCTTTACTATAGCTTTGCACTGGACTTTGAGTTTGCTTGTGTAGGATAGGTGGGAGGCTTTGAAGCGTGGACGCCAGTTCGCGTGGAGCCAACCTTGAAATACCACCCTGGCAACCTTGAGGTTCTAACTCTGGTCCGTTATCCGGATCGAGGACAGTGTATGGTGGGTAGTTTGACTGGGGCGGTCTCCTCCTAAAGAGTAACGGAGGAGTACGAAGGTGCGCTCAGACCGGTCGGAAATCGGTCGTAGAGTATAAAGGCAAAAGCGCGCTTGACTGCGAGACAGACACGTCGAGCAGGTACGAAAGTAGGTCTTAGTGATCCGGTGGTTCTGTATGGAAGGGCCATCGCTCAACGGATAAAAGGTACTCCGGGGATAACAGGCTGATACCGCCCAAGAGTTCATATCGACGGCGGTGTTTGGCACCTCGATGTCGGCTCATCACATCCTGGGGCTGAAGCCGGTCCCAAGGGTATGGCTGTTCGCCATTTAAAGTGGTACGCGAGCTGGGTTTAGAACGTCGTGAGACAGTTCGGTCCCTATCTGCCGTGGACGTTTGAGATTTGAAAGGGGCTGCTCCTAGTACGAGAGGACCGGAGTGGACGAACCTCTGGTGTTCCGGTTGTCACGCCAGTGGCATTGCCGGGTAGCTATGTTCGGAAAAGATAACCGCTGAAAGCATCTAAGCGGGAAACTTGCCTTGAGATGAGATCTCACTGGAACCTTGAGTTCCCTAAAGGGCCGTCGAAGACTACGACGTTGATAGGTTGGGTGTGTAAGCGCTGTGAGGCGTTGAGCTAACCAATACTAATTGCCCGTGAGGCTTGACCATATAACACCCAAACAATTTGATGTTTGTGTGTCTCTATGAAGACTGCAACAGCCGAAAATTTGTAAGAACACAGCTACCTTTATCACATACCCAATTCGGAGCAGCGTCTAACGACGATACTCCAGCTGAATCGCTTGACGACCATAGAGCATTGGAACCACCTGATCCCATCCCGAACTCAGTAGTGAAACGATGCATCGCCGATGGTAGTGTGGGGTTTCCCCATGTGAGAGTAGGTCATCGTCAAGCACCTATACCAAAACCCCCGATCAGGAAACTGGTCGGGGGTTTTACTTTAATCGCCGAAAATTTTTAAAAGCCTAGCGCTGGCTCTGTTACGAAGTGCGCTCCTGCAGAGCGCACCGAAGCTCAGTTTATTGCGTCGCTTAGCGCTTTTGCCGGTACGTATTTGACGATTTTCTTGGCGGAAATTTGTAGCGCTTCACCGGTTTTTGGGTTTCGGCCGGTACGCGCAGGGCGCTCGTTCACTTTGAGTTTGCCAATGCCAGGTAGAGTGATCTCGTCACCATTTTCCAGTGCGTCGGATACGATCTCGCTCAACTGTTCGAGTGCTGCGCGTACTGTGCTTTTTGGTGTGTCGATGGCTTCCGCAATGTCGCTGATCAGTTGGTCTTTAGTTATTGCCATGGTTAAGTTCCTTTGGGGTTGATGCGGATTGAGTGCGGGTCAGGATATCTGCCCTCGCTGAAAATTTGCGTGTGCAAAAGTCATTAGCAATGATTCTGGGGCGCAGTCTATGCTGATGTTACTTAGTCATTGCCTTGGAGAGCCAGCATGCTGCGTGTCTTTGCTGATTTAGGTTTTCGCTGGAAGATCGCACTTCCCATTTTGTTGCTGGCGGTTTTGCTTGTTTCTATGGGCGTTCTCGGTATGCGAGGGATTACCGAGGTCGCTGACTCAAGCACGAAGCTGACTAATCGTTTCTTGCCAGGCATTAGTCTGCTGTTGAATGCGGATCGCGATCTCTATCAGGCGTTTGTTGCAGAGCGCAGCTTACTTGATGAGGGGGTGGGAGCAAATACTGATGCGCTGACAGCTACGCATGCGGAGAACTTGCAGCAGGCTTATGACCGCGTACATAAATTCGCAGGTATGCAGCCTGGCAGTGAGGCGATGATATTAGTTACGCAGTTCGACGCGGGCTTTGAGCGCTGGAAGGCAACCTCGCAAAAGGTCTTACAGTTAGCTATCAATGATCCTCAGGCGGCAAGTGTGTTGAGTTTCGGTAGCAGCGAAGAGCAGTTTGAGGCAATGCGCACAGTCATCGACAAGCTGGGCGAGATGGATGATGTGGCAGCTAATGCCGAAGGGCTTGCAGCCATAGCGCTGGGCGAAACTTTGAGCTGGCAGCAGGGGGTGATTATTGTCATCGGCTTAGTCGTTTGCCTCGTATTGGTCGTTGGTTTTCCAATCCTTGTCACTGGGCCGTTACATAATTTACTTAACCGTATTGAGCAGGTTGCTGACGGTGATGGCGATCTGCGGGTGCGCTTGGATGTGTTGTCTAATGATGAGTTGGGTAAGCTCAGTCATGCATTCAATCGCTTTCTCGATAAATTGCAGCCGTTGATAAAAGAGGTTGGTCGAGTTACGGGTGAGGTCGAAAGCTCTGCGCAAAATCTGGCAGGGATGGCTGCAGCCAATGATAGGTTGATCAGCAGTGAGCACGCAGCAGTAGATCAGGTGAGTACTGCGGCAACGCAGATGAGCTCTGCTGTGCATGAAGTGGCACGTAATGCGCAAAATGCAGCTGACGCGGCTCGTGGTGCAGAAGCTCAATCACGAGAGGGTGCGCGAGTAGTTGGAGCAACGATTAACTCTATTCGTCAGTTGGCGCAAGAAGTAGAAAGCGCTTCGGTAACTATCCAAACCCTTGAGCAGGAGGCCACCAATATTGGTGCGGTACTAGCTGTTATCAGGGGCATTGCTGAGCAAACCAACTTGTTAGCATTGAATGCTGCGATTGAGGCAGCACGCGCCGGAGAGCAGGGCCGCGGTTTCGCGGTTGTTGCGGATGAGGTGCGTGCACTGGCAGCGCGCACGCAGGAATCGACTAAGGATATCCAAGTGATGATCGAGCGCCTGCAAGTTGGTGTGCAGAATGCCGTTAAGGCTACTCATTCAGGAAGTACCAGGGCGCGACAAAGTGTTGAGCAAGCGGCGGGTGTAGATCAGGCACTCACTGACACTAGCGATTCGGTCCAGCGTATCAACGACATGACGGCGCAGATCGCTACAGCTTGCGAGGAGCAGAGCAGTGTGACTGAGGAGATTGCACGTAATATCAGTGATATTCGCGATCTGTCTGATGAAGCAGCAAAAACCTCTGAGCAGAGTGCCAAGGCCAGTCAGCGGCTATCTGAGTTATCACATGGACTGACTAAGTTGGTTGGTAGGTTTCGTGTCTAGTACGCGATTAATTAGGCTAAGTGTTTGAAACGGTTGTAACTTCAAGTCAAGCCGGTACAATACCTCAGCTCGCTTCTAGTGAGCTGCGTTATGGTGGTCCTGCCGGTCCCCTCGCAACGATTAACCGTGAACCCGGTCAGGCCTGGAAGGGAGCAGCCGCAGCGGTGACATTGTGTGCCGAGGTGTGGCTGGTAGGGCTGCCTCCAGTCTCGCCATGGTAATGACTCATCTGCTGAGTAAGTGCCAGTCTCGATACCCTCGATCGTCAAATACCCTGCCTGTAAGATCGTCGATCTTTGCTGGGCTTTGAGTTTACGTCATTTGATTTTTATCGCGCTAAGTTGGCAGCCAGTGTTCTGGCTTCGCTGCTTAATCGCTGTCGATCAAAAATTGCTTCTCGCGATGATGGTGGTAACGGCAATTATATTGCGGGCCCTGCAGTGAGCTGGGCCTCGCGTCTCCTCAGTTTGTCTGGTAGCTGAGGATGCTGTCCTGTTCCTTCAGAGCTTTGCGCATGTCGGCGGGGATGTTGCCAGAGCGCATTGCAAGTTCTAGGCGGATGTCTTCAAGGCTTTGCGCGAAGGCCTGTGAGTCTGTGCGTTGAGCGGCGCTGAGTACGCGGCTATAGGCTGTGGCGTCGCTTGCATCCAGTAATGACAGCACGACTCCGCCATCTGGGCGGGGCGGGCTGAATGTGGCGCGCAGTGGGGAAAACAGCTGTTCGACGAGTTGGCGATTAATGCTATCCATGACGGTACTCCATCCTGAGGGTGATAGATTCAGACCTCAAGATGGTTCGATGGTTCGCCGCTTTCGGCGATCAGGCCGCCAGTGATTGTCGGGCACGTTCAATGACTTGCTGTAGGTGCGCGGCACCGTACTGGCCGGGATATAGGCGCTGACTGTGCTTGGCGATGCCAGCATCATTGACGATGGTGAAGCTAAAGCTGCCTTTGCGGGCGGCAAGGATGCGGCAATCAAACGGTGCAAATGCACTGGATAGGGTGCGAATGGCATCCTGAATTTGGTGTTGAGTATTCATTTTTTGGTATTTCCTAAAACAGCAGGCGCGTCATTGCGCTAAATAGAGCTCCAGGCGGTCGACTTGAATTGTCTATTGCATGTGCAGATTGGAGCTGGACTGCGCGCACAAGTTCCCATTGAGATTACTTTGTGCGGGTCGGTACTTCGGAGGCGGGCTTGAGTCAGCGCTTGCGCGGGACGGCCAGATCAGTCAGCAGGTTGGGTCAAGGGCTCGAGCTGTGCGGCATACCTTTGGGTTATGCGCTCTTACCTGGAAACCATCGAGGTGGCCAAAAGGCCTGATTGACTTACAGCGTGGTACGAACAAGGCGGATAATACTCGTTTGGTTAATTATTAGCCAGCTCATTTGTCAGTAATGTGCTGGGCGGTCATTCGTGGGCTGCGCATCAGATGCAATTTAGCCCATGCTCCGTTAGGATTAGCGCCACTTTTGCTTTCCTCTCGTGACGGGTTTCGATGAGTTATCAGGTTCTTGCACGTAAGTGGCGTCCGCGCTCGTTCAGCGAAATGGTTGGCCAGACTCATGTGCTTCGTGCGCTTATCAATGCGCTCGATAGTCAACGTCTGCACCATGCCTATTTGTTTACGGGCACGCGTGGTGTGGGCAAGACAACGATTGCGCGGATTATTGCCAAGTGCCTGAATTGTGAAACTGGCATCAGCTCGACACCCTGCGGTGTTTGTTCGATCTGTAAAGAGATTGACGAAGGTCGTTTTATTGACCTGATTGAGGTCGATGCAGCCAGCCGGACCAAGGTTGAAGACACCCGCGAATTGCTCGATAACGTGCAGTACTCGCCCAGTCGTGGGCGTTTCAAGGTCTACCTGATCGACGAAGTACACATGCTCTCTACCAGTTCCTTCAACGCATTGTTGAAAACACTGGAAGAGCCGCCTCCTCACGTCAAATTCCTTTTGGCTACAACTGACCCACAGAAACTGCCGGTCACAGTGCTGTCGCGTTGTCTGCAGTTCTCGCTGAAGAACATGCCGCCAGAGCGGGTGGTTGACCACCTTAGTCATGTTTTGGCCGCCGAACAGATTCCATTTGAAAACGATGCGCTCTGGTTGCTCGGCCGAGCGGCAGATGGCTCCATGCGCGACGCTATGAGCTTGACCGATCAGGCGATTGCCTTTGGTGAGGGCAAGGTTTTAGCGGCCGATGTTCGCGCCATGTTGGGGACTCTCGACCATGGTCAGGTTTATGGCGTGTTGCATGCTTTGCTTGAGGGGGATGCACGCGGCCTTATTGAGGCCGTGCGGCACTTGGCTGAGCAGGGGCCGGACTGGAATGGCGTGTTATCCGAAATACTCAATGTGCTACACCGTGTGGCCATTGCTCAGGCGCTGCCCGAGGCGGTTGATAATGGCCAGGGCGACCGTGAGCGGGTGCTTGAGCTGGCTAGCGTTCTGCCCAGTGAGGACGTGCAGTTCTATTATCAAATGGGGCTGATTGGACGACGCGATTTACCATTATCGCCAGATCCGCGTAGCGGCTTCGAGATGGTGTTGTTGCGTATGCTGGCCTTCCGCCCAGCGGATACCAATGATGCGCCTAGGGTGGTGCTAAAGCCGCTAGGGATTAGCCAGGCCACTGCTGATCCCGCGACCAACCCAGTGGCTGGTACTGCTCACGCAGACCCGGTCAGCACTTCTGTTGCAATTGTCGCCGAATCTCACCCTGCGCCAGTTGTTGAGGCGACTCCGGCTGCTGCTGAGCAGTACGTTGTGGTAGCGCCTGAAATTGTCAAAGAGCCCGCTGCGCAGTCTGCGTCTGTCTGCATTGCACCTAAAAAGGTTGTTGATTTGCCCTGGGAAGAGCCGGTTCAAACGCCGGTTTTTGATGCGCTTGAACCTGTTGTGCCTATTACTGGCAATGTAGTTGTTGAAGTGCCACAGCCTGCAGTGCCCGAGTCGCTCCCCGTGGCATCGTTGGTTGATGATGACGACGACGATGAGCCGCCGCTGGGCGATTATGACTATGTCGAGATGGATGCCGAGTCGTTTGATTATGATTTTGACGCCGTAGAGCGCAGTGAGTCTGTCGAGCCAGAGGTGTTGCCAGCCGCCCAGCCGGCAACAGGACTTGCTGCTGAGTGGCTGGAGTTATTCCCTAAGCTTGGGTTGTCTGGGATGACCGGCAGTATCGGGGCCAACTGCACGCTGATTTCTGTTGAGGGCGATAACTGGTTGTTGCACCTTGATCCTGCGCAGTCGGCGCTGTTCAACTCAACTCAGCAGCGGCGTCTTAATGAGGCGCTTAATCAGTTTCACGGGCGCGAACTCAGCGTATTGATTGAGTTACATAAGCCTGAGCAGGAAACCCCGGCGCAGGCTGCGGCGCGTAAACGCGCTAATCGACAACGTGATGCAGAAGCCTCGATCGAGAAGGATCCTTTGATCCAACAGATGATTCAGCAATTCGGTGCGGTGATTCGCGCAGACAGTATTGAACCCCTAGACACTCCTGTTAACCCCTAATTACCGAGGATTACCCCATGATGAAAGGTGGCATGGCCGGCCTGATGAAGCAGGCTCAGCAGATGCAGGAAAAAATGCAGAAGATGCAGGAAGAGCTGGCGAACGCCGAAGTTACCGGCCAATCCGGCGCTGGCTTGGTCAGCGTGGTTATGACTGGGCGTCACGATATCAAGCGTGTCAGCCTGGATGACAGTCTGATGCAAGAAGACAAGGAAATCCTTGAGGATCTAATTGCCGCTGCGGTGAACGATGCGGTACGTAAGGTAGAGCAAAACAGTCAGGATAAAATGTCTGGTGTGACGGCGGGTATGCAGATGCCTCCAGGCTTCAAGATGCCGTTCTAAAAAGCTATCCCGTCTAGCGCAAATGATTGCGCAGCAAGCGGGTGTAGGCGCACTCAGTCTGCACCCGCTTATGGCTAGCTCTGCAGGGGTCTTAACAACTCTTAGAGTGACTGCATAGCAAGCGCTTGAGTCTTCGTTGTCGTTGAGTATTTCCTATGAGCTTTAGCCCGCTGATCCGCCACCTGATTGACTCTCTACGCATTCTTCCAGGCGTTGGGCAAAAGACCGCTCAACGTATGGCGTTACAGATGCTTGAGCGTGACCGGACTGGAGCGCTGCGTCTGGCCCAGGCGCTAACGCAAGCTATGAACGGGGTCGGGTACTGCAAGCAATGCCGCAGCCTGAGCGAAGAGGATGAATGCCAGATTTGTCTTGATCCGCGTCGTGATGATCGTCTGCTGTGCGTCGTTGAGGGGCCAATGGATGTTTATGCCGTCGAGCACACCGGGTTTCGGGGTCGCTACTTTGTGCTCAAGGGGCACTTGTCGCCACTCGATGGTCTAGGGCCGGAGGCGATAGGCATTCCTGAACTGCTAGCGCGCATCGCAGCAGGAAGTTTCGATGAGGTGATTCTGGCAACCAACCCAACGGTCGAGGGTGAGGCTACAGCGCATTACATTGCTCAGCTGTTGGCGGGAAAAGGTCTGATTGCTTCGCGCATTGCCCACGGTATGCCGTTGGGTGGTGAGCTGGAATTAGTCGACGGTGGTACCTTGGCGCACTCGATTGCTGGGCGGCGACCTATTCTGCTTTAGGCTGCGATTGGCGAGCGACTCGATTACAGTTGGCGTCGTTTTAAGCATTCCCTTGTAAACCAAGCAAGCGCTTGGTAATTTCGCTGAAACCTCAGCGGAGTTCCCTCATGTCTGCCTTCCAAGAATATTTTGATGACTCACACCAGTTGGTGCGCGATTCGGTTCGGCGTTTTGTCGAGCGCGAAATTCTGCCGCATATCAATGACTGGGAGGAGGCTGAGGAGTTTCCTCGCGAGCTTTATCTGAAGGCGGGTGCGGCTGGGATTCTCGGCATCGGTTACCCAGAAGTGTTTGGTGGTAGCCATGAGGGTGATGTGTTTGCCAAGGTTGCTGCCAGCGAGGAGTTGATGCGCTCGGGCTCTGGCGGTCTCGTGGCCGGACTTGGCTCGTTGGATATCGGTTTACCGCCCGTGATGAAGTGGGCCAGGCCTGAGTTGCGTGAGCGCATTGTTCCGCAGGTACTTGCGGGTGAAAAGATTATGGCGCTAGCGGTGACCGAACCATCGGGTGGTTCTGATGTGGCCAATCTAAAAACACGAGCAGTCCGTGATGGTGATTTCTACCGTGTTACGGGTAGCAAAACCTTTATCACCAGTGGAGTGCGCGCCGACTACTACACAGTTGCTGTGCGTACCGGTGGCGATGGCTTTGGTGGTGTCAGCCTGTTGCTGGTGGAGAAGGGTACAGCTGGTTTCACTGTAGGGCGCAAGCTGAAGAAAATGGGCTGGTGGGCGTCGGATACGGCCGAGTTATTCTTTGATGACTGCCAGGTTCCAGTCGGTAACCTGATTGGCGCCGAGAATATGGGCTTTGCCTGCATCATGGCTAACTTTCAGAGTGAGCGATTGTCATTGGCCATCATGGCCAACATGACCGCGCAACTGGCACTCGAGGAAGCATTGGGCTGGGCGAAGGCGCGAGAAGCGTTCGGCAAGCCGATCGGCAAGTTCCAGGTGCTCAAACATCGCTTGGCTGAAATGGCCACTCAGCTTGAAGTGTCGCGTGACTTTACCTATCGGCAAGCGGCGAAGATGGCGGCGGGTAAAAGTGTGATTAAGGAAATATCCATGGCCAAGAACTTCGCCACTGATATTGCTGATCGACTGACCTACGACGCCGTTCAGATCATGGGCGGCATGGGGTATATGCGCGAAAGCCTGGTGGAGCGGCTTTACCGCGACAATCGTATTTTGTCGATTGGTGGTGGCTCGCGTGAAATCATGAACGAGATCATCAGCAAGCAGATGGGCTTATAGATTCGGTTGAGGTTTTACAAACAGCAGATAAAACAAACCCCGCGAGGGCGGGGTTTGTTTTAAAGCAGGACAGAGGCTTAAGCCACCTGTACCTCTTCAGCTTGCATACCTTTCTGACCGCGAGCGGCCACGTAGGTAACAGTCTGGCCTTCTTTCAAGCTTTTGAAGCCATCGCTCTGGATAGCTTTGAAGTGAACGAAGAGATCGTCGCCGCCGTTAGTTGGGGTGATGAAGCCGAAGCCTTTTTCATCGTTGAACCATTTAACGGTGCCAGTTTCGCGATTTGCCATGGTGTGTCTCTTAAATCGATACGAATTGCGGTGCCAGAGTGCTCATAGCACCTATGCGGTTTTGCTGATAACTACAAGAAGTCAGCTCAGCCATAATAGGCCGTTTTTACGGGAAGTGTTGGGTTTAACATCAATTATTCATATTTTATCAGCCCGAAAGTCCTCAGAGCCCTATTTTACTGGGCTGTAGGTGCTGAGGTATTTGATAAATGGTACGTCTCAGGGCCATGGTCACAGCTTATTTCCACCGTTAGGTCCCTAAAAACGCATTGAATGGCGTTGTCCATCAAGGCTTCTTGGGCTGCTGGTTGCTTCGTCGAACGGTCGGTTTCGCTTTGCGGAGTACTCAGAAAAACTCCAACACCCCATCAGTGCAAGGACATTACTCACCCAAGCGTTCTACCAGCTGCAGCTGAACGCCTGGTGTGATCGGTGTGTTGGCTGAGACTGGCTTGCTATGGACCTCATGTTGCGACGATTAGCCGGTTCCGCTTGCCAGTGCACCGCCATGGCTGATGTTGATCAATGTTGCTTAAGCGCTGCGCCCGTATGCTATTAAGTTACTTCGCCCGGCCCGCTGATATGTTTGCTGGCTTGGCGCTTGTTTCTGCTGATAAGGATTACTGATGATTGAAGCTGCCTGGATTGCTTTTGCCTTTGGCATGGGCTTGGCTGCACGAGCTGTGGGGCTGCCGCCATTGGTGGGCTATCTGGGGGCAGGTTTTGCTTTGGCCGCGGTAGGTGAGTACATCGGTGTTGGTCCACATGACAGTGAGGCGCTGCAGCACATAGCTCATTTGGGTGTGCTGCTGCTGTTGTTTACCGTGGGCCTAAAGTTGAAACCGAGCAATCTGCTTCGGCGTGAGGTGATTGGCGGTGGGCTTCTGCACTTCGCTATTTCCAGTGTGCTGTTTCTCCCCGCAATTAGGCTGCTGCTCGATTTACCTTGGTTACAGTGTTTATTACTGGCGAGCGCACTGTCATTTTCCAGCACGGTGTTGGCGGCCAAAGTGCTCGAAAGTAAGCGCGAGCTTCGGGCGTTTCACGGTCGTGTAGCGATTGGCGTTCTGGTGCTTCAGGACATGATTGCTTTGCTGGTCATGAGCCTGGCTGCTGGGGATTTGCCTTCACCGTGGGCGTTACTGGTTTTTGCCTTGCCGTTTCTGCGTCCGCTGTTATTTCGCTTGCTTGATGCCAGTGGCCACGAGGAGCTGCTGCTGTTGCTCGGTTTGCTTTTGGCGTTGGCGGCCGGTGGTTTCGGCTTTGAGCAGTTGGGGTTGAGTTCGGAGTTAGGCGCTCTGGCTTTTGGCGCGTTGTTGGCCAAGCATAAGCGGGCTACCGAACTGTCCAACTCACTGTGGGGTATCAAAGAAGTCTTTTTGGTCGGCTTCTTTTTACAGATCGGGATTGGCGGTCTTCCGGATGCGGATGCGCTGAAGTTTGCGCTGGTAATGACGCTGTTATTGCCGCTCAAGGGCGCGCTGTTCTTTTTTCTGTTTCTGCTCTTTCGCTTGCGCGCGCGAAGCGCTTTCCTCGCGGGTGTCAGCCTTACCAACTACAGTGAATTCGGCCTGATTATGGCCAGCGTAGTGCTGCCGCAATGGCTGATTCCGTTGGCCATTACGGTGGCATTGTCATTTGTTATCTCCGCCCCACTCAATCGTATCGTTCATCTACTGTATGAGCGCTGGGCTTGGTGCTTAATCCCCTGGAACGCAATATTCGCCACCCCGATGAGCAACCGTTATCGCTGGGCGACGCACAAACATTGGTAATGGGTATGGGGCGTACTGGCCGTGCTGCTTACGATTATCTGCAAGAGCAAGGCTATCGCGTGGTTGGTCTGGATTCCGACCCTACTGTGATTGAGCAGAGTAAGGCAGCTGGGCGTCACGTGCTGTTTGCCGATGGCGAAGACCCGGTGTTCTGGCAGCACCTGGATATGCCCAGGGTTGATGCCGTAATTCTCACGCTCAACGATGAAGAGACCAAGGTCATTGCCACGCAGAAGCTGCGGGATCGTGGCTTCAGTGGTTTGGTGGTGTCCCACGCGATGTATGAAGACATTGCCAAACGTATTCAGGAGGCGGGCGCTGATCGTACCTACCTGACCATGAGTGAAGCCGGGTCTGGCTTGGCTGAGCATGTGATCAGAACATTGGAGAGCCGTACCGAGGCTTCCTGAGACTCTCACTCTTGGTGGGGGCTAGGCTCACCAGAAAATGCCTACAGAAAACCTAAACGCCCGCAATAAAGCGGGCGTTTAGTTGATCGAAAGGTGTTACTGGTCGGTGAGGGCGAAGCGGGTGAGGGCGAAAGTGGCGATACCGCTATCTTGTAGTTTTTGCGAGCCGCCTAGTTCGGGCAGGTCGATGATCGCGGCGGCTTCAATGATGCTGGCACCCATGCGTCGTACCAATTGCGCAGCAGCGAGCAAGGTGCCACCGGTTGCGATCAGGTCATCAAAAATCAGCACTTTGTCGCCTTCGCAGAGGCTGTCGGCATGCACTTCGAGCTTGGCTTCGCCGTATTCGGTTTGGTAGCTCTCGCTGAGCACATCGGCAGGCAATTTGCCTTGCTTACGAAACAACACCAGCGGCTTGTTCAGCTCATAGGCGATGATCGAACCGATCAGAAAACCGCGTGCATCCATGGCGCCGATATGGCTGAAGTCTGCTTCAACATAACGCTGAATAAAACTGTCAGCGACCATGCGCAGGGCTCGTGGTGACTGGAATAACGGTGTGATATCACGAAAGATCACCCCCGGTTTTGGGAAGTCCACTACCGGACGGATCAGGGTTTTGATGCTGAATTCGTCGAAGATCATCTGTTGGGTCCTGCGCTGGGCGGTTCTATCAGCTGTCGAGATTGCCGCCAGCCAAGGCGCACAGCTCGATCGGGTCGAGGATCTGCACTTCTTTGCCTTCGGCTTCGAGCAGCTTGTTCTGTTGGAAGCGGGTGAATACTCGCGATACGGTCTCTACCGCAAGGCCTAGATAGTTGCCAATTTCGTTGCGCGACATGGCCAGGCGGAACTGATTGGCCGAGAAGCCGCGTGCGCGGAAGCGGGCCGAGAGGTTAACCAAGAAGGTGGCGATGCGCTCATCTGCGGTCTTCTTCGACAGCAGCAACATCATCTGTTGATCGTCGCGGATCTCCCGGCTCATAACGCGCATCAGTTGGCGGCGCAGTTGCGGCAACTGCACTGACAATTCGTCGAGCCGCTCGAAGGGGATTTCACACACCGAGGTGGTTTCCAGGGCTACGGCCGACACTGGATAGGTCTCGTTGTCCATGCCCGACAGCCCAATCAGTTCACTGGGTAGGTGGAAGCCGGTGATTTGTTCATCACCGCCATCGCTCAGGCTGAAGGTTTTTAGCGCCCCGGCACGCACGGCAAAAACCGAATTGAAGGCGTCGCCCTGGCGGAACAGGAACTCGCCTTTTCTCAGTGGGCGGCCGCGTTTGACGATGTCGTCGAGGGCGTCCATATCTTCCAGATTCAGCGATAGCGGCAGGCACAAACTCGCCAGGCTGCAGTCCTTGCAATGGGCTTGATGGGGTGCGTGCAGCTTGATGTTTTCGGACATCTCGAATGATCCTGGGTAAACACACAATAAGCGCAAGGTTACAGCAGGGCGCAGGGTTGGGCCACTAGGACGCGGTTCTTGAGCGCATGATCAAGTTTGATGGCGCTCGGTCGATAAGTCAGACGACTGTCAATTATGTGCAAGGAGCCTATGTATGCGTCTGGAGTTGACCGATGTGAGCAGTCGCATGAACGCCGCGCTGGAGCGCAAGCGCGCTGTGGCCGAAGGTGTTGTTGAGAGCAGCGAGGCAGATCAGCAGGCGCTGCGTGACAGTCTGCGGGTAAGCCTGTCAGAGCTGGGTAAAGCGCGCTCTGCCGCTGCACAGAAGAACCGCGATATTGATGAGAGCAGCCTGCCGGACGTGATCAAGGATCTACTCAAGAGAATCCGCGAGCTCAAGGCGCAGGTTGATGCGAAGAAAGCAGAGCTGGAAAAGGTGATGGGCGATCAGAGCCTTGACCCCGAGGCCAAACGCATAAAGATCGAGGCCCTGCAGGGCGAGCTGGCCTCGCTGCAGGGCGCGTTGAGCAGCGCCAACGCAACGCTGATCGAAATCCTGCGTGAGCAAGACCTGAGTGATCAGCAGATGCAGGAAGTGGCCAGCCTCTTATGAAAAAACCAGGCCCATACAGTCCGCAGGGTGCTAGATGACCCGGGAAAAGCGTTGCTGATTTAGTTCGCTGAGGTAGCGATCAAACAGCATGCACAACGAGCGCACCAATAGGCGCCCTGCAGGCTTAACGTCGATGCCCTGGGCATTCAATTCGATCAAACCATCATTGGCCATTTGCTGCAGTTGCGGCCAGATATCGGAAAAGTAGCGGCGAAACTCGATGGAATAGGCCTGTTCGATGTCGATAAAACGCAGTTGGAAATGGCAGATCAACTGCTGGATCACCGCACGCCGCAGGCGGTCGTCGTCATCACAGTGCAGGCCGCGCACGGTGGCCAGTTCACTGTGTTCAAGGCTGTCTTGGTATTTGCTTAGATCGCTGATGTTCTGGCAGTACAGGTCGCCAATCTGGCTGATGGATGACACGCCCAGGCCGATCAGGTCGCAATGGCCGTGGGTGGTATAGCCCTGGAAGTTGCGCTGCAGGCTGCCGTCTTCCTGAGCGCTGGCCAGCTCGTCATCGGGTAAGGCGAAGTGATCCATGCCGATGTAGCGGTAACCGGCGGCGCTCAGTTGCTCGATGCTGGCGTGCAGCATGGCCAGCTTGTCGCCTGGGCTGGGCAGGTCGCTGGTGTTGATGCGCCGCTGCGGCATAAAGCGCTCCGGCAGATGCGCGTAGTTGAAGAGCGAGAGGCGATCGGGTTGCAGGGCTATTATTTCGTCGACCGTGCGGGCGAAGCGTCCAGGCGTTTGCAGCGGTAGGCCGTAGATCAGGTCGATGTTTACCGAGCGGAACTGCAGGGTGCGCGCGGCTTCGATGATGGCGCGGGTTTCTTCCAGTGTTTGCAGGCGGTTTACCGCTCGCTGCACGGCCGGGTCGAGGTCTTGCACGCCCAAGCTGACACGGTTGAAACCGAGTTCACGGAGTAAGCCCATGGTTGACCAGTCGGCTTCGCGTGGGTCGATCTCAATGCTGTAATCGCCTGAATCGTCATCCAGCAGATTGAAGTGTTGGCGCAGGTGACCCATCAGGTGGCGCAATTCATCATGGCTGAGAAAGGTCGGCGTACCACCGCCGAAGTGCAGCTGTTCGACCTTTTGCTGCGGGTCTAAATGATGGCTGATAATCTCGATTTCGCGTTCGAGTTTTTCCAGGTAAGGCTGGGCGCGCCCGCGATCTTTGGTAATGACCTTGTTGCAGGCGCAGTAGTAGCAGATGTGCGCGCAGAACGGGATGTGCACATACAGCGACAGCGGGCGCATGGCTTTGCGGCTATCACGCAGAGCGTGCAGCAGGTCGAACTGGCTAACGCGCTCATGGAACTGCACGGCGGTCGGGTAAGAGGTATAGCGCGGGCCGGCCTGGTCATAACGGCGGATCAGGTTGCTGTCCCACTGGATGGCGTTGAGCATGCGGGGGTTCCCGGTTTGGCTTTCAATACCGGGGAGTCTAAGTGCGCCACGTTGGGGGTGTTTTGACCTGTATCAAGCGGCTGCGTGCTGTCGCCGATTGCCGATCAGTGGCCCATTAGCCAGTGCTGGTGCGGGCCGGGCAGGGTCCACAGACCGAACAGGATGACCAAAATACCACCGGCCATGCGGATGCCTCGCTGACGCAGCAGGGCGGTCAGGCGTTCGGCGGCTAGGCCGGTGGCCAGAAGAACGGGCATGGTGCCCAAGCCGAAGGCCAGCATCAGCGCGGCGCTGTCGAACGCGTTGCCCTGGCTGGCGGCCCACAGCAGGGTGCTGTAGACCAGGCCGCAGGGCAGCCAGCCCCACAAACTGCCGAGCACCAAAGCACGCGACAGGCTGGTGACGGGCATAAAGCGTCGGGTCAGGGGTTGGATATAGCGCCACAGGCCGCGGCCGAGGGCTTCGATACGCGTCAGGCCGCTCCACCAGCCGGCCAGGTATAGGCCCATGGCAATCAGCAGCAGTGCCGCTATTACGCGCAACCCGGTTACCAGTGGGCTGGTGGCGACTGCCCAGCCAGCCAGGCCGAGCAGAAGGCCAGCCAGGGTGTAACTGAGAATCCGCCCCATGTTGTAGGCCAGTAACAGCTGAAAGCGCTGTGCGCGCTGTTCGGGCGGGATCGCTAAGGTCAGTGCGCCCATGAGTCCGCCGCACATGCCCAGGCAATGGCCGCCGCCAAGCAGGCCGAGGATCATGGCTGAGATCAGCAGCGGCAGCAGATCAAGCACGCGGCGGCTCCTGTGAGTCGTGCTGCGTGTCTTGTTGCTGCGCCTGGGTAACGGCGGCTTTGTGTTTTGGGTCTTCGTCGTCGAACAGAATACTGTGGGCCGGGCCGTCCAGGTCGTCGTACTGACCACTGTCGACCGCCCAGAAGAACAGCCAGATGGCGAATGCCACCAGCGCAATGGCGACTGGGATCAGAATGTAGAGGGCGGGCATAAGATCTCCAGGTGCGGCTTGGGTGAGGCGTGAACCCCTTACGGGCGTGTTAGCCGTAAGGCGTTGAGTACCACCAGCAGTGAGCTGATCGACATACCCAGCGCGGCCCAGATCGGGGTAATCCAGCCGATAGCGGCGAAGGGCAGTACCAGGCCATTGTACAGACTGGCCCAGGCGAGGTTCTCGATGATCACCCGGCGGGTTCGTTGCGCCATGTGTAGCGCCTGTACCAGGCTGCTCAGGCGATTGGAGAGCAGCACGGCGTCGGCGCTGGTTTTCGCCAAGTCGGTGGCGCTGCCCATGGCCACGCTGATGTCGGCGGCGGCCAGAACCGGCACATCGTTGACTCCGTCACCCAGCATCAGTACGCGGCGGCCCTGGCTGTGTAGCTGCTTTAGTACGTCCAGCTTGGCATCCGGGGTGAGGCCGCCACGTGCATCGTCGATGCCCAGTTGTCGCGCTACTTCAGCGACCATTGGCGAGCTGTCGCCGGACAGCAGCATGATCTGCCAGCGTTTGGCTTTGGCCATGGCGATCAGTTGTGGCGCGTCATCGCGCAAGCGGTCATCGAGCACGAACCAGGCCAGCGGCCCTTGCTCGTCACCCAACAGCAGCCACTGGCCATGTTCGCCGGTAATGGTCGGGACGGGTTGAGTGCTCAGTGCGCAGACGAAGTCTGCCTGGCCGATGCGCAGCAAACGTCCCCCGGCGCGCCCTTGCAAGCCGAGGCCTGGATGGCTGTCGACTTGTTCGGCCGCCTCAGGCGCTTGGCCGAAGGCGCGGGCAATCGGGTGTTCGGAACGGTTTTCCAGGGCGGCGGCCAGGGCCAGGCAGCTATCCGCATCCAGCTCGCGCAGCAGGTGGATGGCGCTGAGTGTCAGGCGGCCTTCGGTCAAGGTGCCGGTCTTGTCCAGCACCAGGGTGTCGATCTGATTCAGGCCTTCGAGTACGTGGCCACGGGTCAGCAGCATGCCGAGCTTGTGCAGCGAGCCCGTGGCGGCGGTCAGTGCGGTGGGCGTGGCCAATGCCAGTGCGCAGGGGCAGGTGGCGACCAGCAGGGCCAGCACAATCCAGAAGGCGCGCGATGGGTCGAGTTGCCACCAGACCAGGCCGACGATAGCCGCAACGACTAGAACAATCAGCAGGAACCACTGCGCCACTCGGTCGGCGAGTACTGCCAGGCGCGGTTTATCGTTCTGTGCGCGCTCCAGCAGGCGGACGATTGCCGACAGCCGCGTAGCGTCACCGAGAGCCTGCACTTCAACTTGCAACGGACCTTCGACATTCAGAGTGCCAGCGGTAACGGCATCGCCGACGTTACGCGGTTGCGGCAGGTATTCGCCGGTTAGCAGGGACTCATCGACGCTCGACTGGCCTTGGACAATTCGGCCGTCGGCGGGCAGTAGGGCGCCTGGCGGTACCAGCACCTGATCACCGACGCGCAATTCGCTGAGTAGAATCCGTTGGCTTTGGCCGTCTACATCCAGGCGCAGACAGGAGGCCGGTAGCAGATTTACCAGCTGCGCGGTGGCAGCGGCGGTGCGTTCGCGAGCGCGGCGTTCCAGGTAGCGGCCGGCCAGGAGGAACAGGGCAAACATGCCCACGGCATCGAAATACAGCTCGCCCTGACCGGTGATGGTGGACCAGATACCGGCGACATAGGCGCCACCAATCGCCAGGGATACCGACACATCCATGGTCAGGTGGCGGGTGCGCAAGTCGCGCAGTGCACCGCGGAAGAACTGGCCGCAGCAGTAGAAGACAATCGGCGTGGTGAGAAACAGGCTGACCCAGCGCAGGATCTTGTCTAGCTCGGGAGACAGGTCAATGTTGAATTCCGGCCAAGTGGCCATGGTCGCCATCATCACCTGCATCCACAGCATGCCGGCGACGCCCAGTTCGCGCATGGCGCGGCGGTTTTCGCGTTGCAGTTGTTCGGCGGCAGCGTCGGCCTGCCAAGGGTGGGCGGCGTAGCCGATCTTACGCAGCGCCTTGAGCAGTTGGCTTAACGGCAGCTGACTGTCGGCCCAGCGCACTTGCAGGCGGTGGTTGGACAGGTTGAGGTGCGCCTCGCTGACGCCGGGTAGGGCGCGCAGGTGTTTTTCAATCAGCCAGCCACAGGCAGCGCAGCTGATGCCTTCAATCAGCAGGCAGGTCTCACTGAGTTCACCGTCATGCTCGACAAAGGGTTGCTGCACATCGCTGCGGTCATACAGGGCGAGTTCATCAGGCAGGGCCTGGGGCAGGCTCTGTGGGTTGGCGGCGCTTTCGCTACGGTGGCTGTAGTAGTGCTCCAGGCCGCCACTGACGATGGCTTCGGCCACTGCCTGACAGCCCGGGCAGCACATTTCACGGGGAGCGCCCAGTACCTGAGCCTGAAAGCGGCTGCCGCTGGGGACCGGCAAACCGCAGTGATAGCAGGGAGTTGGAGTGGCCATCGGTGTGCTTATTGAGCATCCCCGAGAAGGATTTCTTGGCCGCTTTGTACGTCTTCTTCTTCGAACAGGCGCCAGTCCTTGCCGCCTTCTTGGCCGATCAGCTCAACAAAGCGTCGACCTTGCACCGCATCGATCATCTGCCCGCTGTAACTGCCATCGGCCTGCGGCTGCAGGATTACCCGGCGATCACGCTCCGGCTGGGTCGGTGAAATCAGGTTGAGCACCAACTGCTGTGGGCGGCTGTTGCCATTCAGCTGCAGGGTGGCGGTGCCGTCGTCATCGTTGAGCAGCAGGTTGGCGTGCAGCTTGAGACGGATGGCGTGGTTTTCCCGTTCCAGTGACTGGTTGATGCCCTTGCCGACGTCGTAATAGTCATCGGAAATCAGCCCCGGCGGGTTTTTCGTGGCGATGGTCAGCAGGGTCAGCCCCTGGACCACTGAATAGGCCAACAGGCCAATCAGAAACCAGGGCCAGAATTGCTTGTACCAGGGCTTGATGATCTCGGCGTTCTTTTCAGTCATGGTCTTCTCTGGTCAGCGCACGCTGGGGCCGATAAAGCGGCTGGCGGCGTCGGTTTTGATGCTTGGGTCATCTACCGCCTGCAAGCGGAAGCTGATTTCATTGGCGCTCGAAGGCAGTTTCTCAGGTTCGATGGACAGTTCCACAGGCAGCGACAGTACCTCGCCAGCCAGTGCTTTGACCTCACGCTTGCCTTCATACACCAGGCCGTCGAGGCCATCGGCTTCGATCCGATAGGTCACTTCGTGCTGGGCCTTGTTCATGATTTTCAGGGTGTAGACGTTCTCGATCCGGCCTTCTTCGTTTTCACGGTAGAGCACGCGGTCTTTGAGTACATCCAACTCCACTAGCGAGCGATCGACGATGGCCCAGCTGAATACGCAGAACATGGCCAGCAGGGCGATGGCGTAACCAATCAGGCGGGGCCGTATCAAGTGGGTCTTTTGCCCGGAGAGGTTGTGTTCGGTGGTGTAGCTGATCAGCCCCTTCGGGTAGTTCATCTTTTCCATGATGCTGTCGCAGGCGTCGATACAGGCCGCGCAACCGATGCACTCAATCTGCAGGCCGTCGCGAATATCGATACCGGTCGGGCAGACGTGTACGCACATCTTGCAGTCGATGCAGTCACCCAGGCCTTCAGCCTTGTAATCAGCATCACGCTTACGCGGGCCACGCTGCTCGCCGCGGCGAGGGTCGTAGGACACGATTAGGGTGTCCTGGTCGAACATCACGCTCTGGAAGCGCGCATAAGGGCACATATAGATGCACACCTGCTCACGCAGATAACCGGCGTTGCCGTAGGTGGCCAGGGTGAAGAAGCCCACCCAAAACAGTGCCCAGCCGCCAGCTTGCAGGGTAAACAGATCGGGGATCAGATCGCGGATCGGGGTGAAGTAGCCGACGAAGGTAATCGCGGTGACCAGTGAAACGCCCACCCAGATGCTGTGTTTGGCCAGCTTGCGCAGAAATTTCTGCGAGGTCATTGGGGTTTTGTCGAGTTTCATACGCTGATTGCGATCACCTTCGGTGACCTTTTCTGCCCACATGAAGACCCAGGTGAATACGCTCTGCGGGCAGGTGTAGCCGCACCAGACGCGACCGGCGAATACGGTGATAAAGAACAAACCGAAGGCGGCGATGATCAGCAGTGCTGAGAGCAGGACAAAGTCTTGTGGCCAGTAGGTGGCCCCGAAGATATGAAATTTGCGTTCCGGCAGGTCCCACCAAACAGCCTGACGGCCATTCCAGGTCAACCATACAGTGCCGAAATACAACAGGAAGAGGGCTGCGCCACCGAGCATGCGCAAGTTGCGGAAGATGCCGGTGAAGGAGCGGGTGTAGATTTTTTCGCGGTTGGCGTACAGGTCAACAACTTCGACCTTGGCCTGGGCAGGAGTGACGTCTTTAACGGGGATCTGTGTGCTCATCAGTGCGTACCACGGCGGTTGGATGGCTGCCCTGGTCGATACGTGCCGGCCGGGGTCATACGTGCTCTTGCGCTATGGTACGCCTGACGATCACTCGGCAGGTGCGACCTGCGGTCGCGCCTGCCAAGCCCAAGAATTACTTCTCGGTTTTGCCTTGCGACAGGCTGTACACATAAGCGGCCAGCAAATGCACTTTATCGTTGCCCAGGAAGTCAGCCTGAGCTGGCATCTTGCCGTTACGGCCATAACGCAGAGTTTGTTGAACCTGAGCGAAGCTGGAACCGTAGAGCCAGACTTTGTCAGTCAGATTCGGTGCGCCCATGGCCTGTTGGCCCTTACCTTCAGCGCCATGACAGACTGCACAATTGCTCGCAAAGATGTTTTGACCTGCGGCAAGGTCAACTTCGATGCCCTGCGGATTCTTCAAGCCAGACAGCGTACGTATGTAGCCGGCAACGTTGCGGATGCCTTCTTCACCGATGATGTCTTTCCACGCTGGCATAGCTGCCTGACGGCCGCCCATGATGGTGGTCTTGAGGGTTTCCGGTTCGCCGCCATACAGCCAGTCGTTGTCGGTCAGGTTAGGGAAGCCGTAGGCACCCTTGGCATCAGAGCCGTGGCAGACCGAGCAGTTGGAAGCAAATAGGCGGCCGCCCATTTTCAGCGCTTGCTCGTCCTGGGCCACTTGCTCAATCGGCATGGCTGCGTATTTGGCGAAGATCGGCCCGTACTGGGCATCGGCCTTGGCCATCTCTTTTTCCCACTGGTGCACACCGGTCCAGCCGGCATTGCGCTCAGCACCGCCAGCGATTTCCACGTTGGTGGCAAATGGGGTTTCTGCTTTGTTGTCGAGGTAGTCGTAGCCTGGCAGCAGACCTTTCCAGTTACCCAGGCCTGGGTACAGGACTAGGTAGCCGAGGGCGAAGACGATGGTGCCGACAAACAGCATGAACCACCACTTAGGCAGTGGGTTGTCATACTCTTCGATACCGTCAAAGGTATGGCCCATGGTTTCTTCGGTAGTGTCCTGGCGCTGGCCCTTGCGGGTGCCGAACACTAGCCAAGTCAGGGCGAAGATGGTGCCCAGCGACAGAATGGTTACGTACCAACTCCAGAACGTGGTCATTGGTTATTGCTCCTGGAAGATTGCTCGTCACGGTCAACGGGTTTGGGATCGTCGGCGAAGGGCAGGTTAGCGGCCTCGTCGAAGCTGGATTTACGCTTGCTGCTGTAAGCCCAGAGCACCACGCTAATAAAAGCGATGAACACCACTGCTGTGCCTATGCCGCGAATAGTCCCGATATCCATTGAGCGTTACCGTTTGTTCTTGATGGAAGTGCCGAGAACCTGCAGGTACGCAACCAGTGCGTCCATTTCGGTTTTGCCTTTTACTGCATCCTTAGCACCTGCGATGTCTTCATCGGTGTAAGGGATGCCAAAGCCACGCATGACTTCCATCTTCTTGGCGGTGTCCTTGCCGTCAAGCTTGTGCTCAACCAGGAAGGGGTAGGCCGGCATTTTTGATTCAGGCACGACGTTGCGCGGGTTATACAGGTGCGCACGCTGCCACTCATCCGAGTAACGACCGCCAACGCGGGCCAAGTCCGGACCGGTACGCTTGGAGCCCCACAGGAACGGGTGGTCCCAAACGCTTTCACCGGCGACCGAGTAGTGGCCATAACGCTCGGTTTCCGCACGGAACGGGCGGATCATCTGCGAGTGGCAGCCGACACAACCGTTGGCGATGTAAACATCGCGGCCTTCCAGTTGCAGCGCGGTGTAAGGCTTGAGGCCTTCCACCGGCTCATTGGTGACGTCCTGGAAAAACAGCGGAACGATTTGAGTCAGGCCGCCGATGCTGACGGCTAGAACCATCAGCAGCGCCATCAGGCCAATGTTTTTCTCAATGATTTCGTGTTTCATCAGTGCGCTACTCCGGCTGGAATCTGTGCAGCTGCTTCGTATTCAGAAGCTTTCGCGGCACGCACGGTACGGTAGGTGTTGTAAGCCATCAGCAGCATGCCGGTGACGAAGAACGCGCCGCCGATCATACGCACCACATAACCTGGGTGGCTGGCTTCCAGCGCTTCAACGAAGGAGTAGGTGAGGGTGCCGTCTTCGTTGACTGCACGCCACATCAGGCCCTGGGTAATGCCGTTGACCCACATGGAGGCGATGTACAGCACGGTACCGATGGTGGCCAACCAGAAGTGTGCGTTGATCAGGCCAACGCTGTGCATCTGTGGGCGACCAAACACTTTAGGCAGCATGTGGTACAGCGCGCCGATGGAGATCATCGCTACCCAGCCGAGAGCGCCGGCGTGTACGTGGCCGATAGTCCAGTCGGTGTAGTGAGACAGGGCGTTGACGGTCTTGATCGCCATCATCGGACCTTCGAAGGTCGACATGCCGTAGAACGCCAGCGATACCACCAGGAAGCGCAGGATTGGGTCGGTGCGCAGCTTATGCCAGGCGCCAGACAGGCTCATCATGCCGTTGATCATGCCGCCCCAGCTCGGTGCCAGCAGAATGATCGACATCGCCATACCGAGGGACTGCGCCCAATCCGGCAGTGCGGTGTAGTGCAGGTGGTGCGGGCCAGCCCAGATATACAGGGTGATCAGCGCCCAGAAGTGCACGATGGACAAGCGGTAGGAGTAGATCGGACGCTCAGCCTGCTTGGGTACGAAGTAGTACATCATCCCCAGGAAGCCAGTGGTCAGGAAGAAGCCTACGGCGTTGTGCCCGTACCACCACTGAATCATCGCGTCAGTCGCACCGGCATAGGCCGAGTAGGACTTGAACAGGCTGACCGGAACGGCCGCGCTGTTGACGATGTGCAGCATCGCGGTCACCAGAATGAAGGCACCGTAGAACCAGTTGCCGACATAGATGTGCTTGGTTTTACGCTTGGCCACAGTGCCGAAGAACACCACTGCGTAAGTCACCCAGACGATACCCAGGAGGATATCAATCGGCCACTCAAGCTCAGCGTACTCTTTGGTGCCGGTGTAACCCATCGGCAGGGTGATGACCGCTGCGACGATTACGGCTTGCCAGCCCCAGAAGGTGAAAGCAGCCAGACCATCGGAAATCAGGCGCGTTTGGCACGTGCGCTGCACCACGTAGTAAGACGTGGCAAACAGTGCGCAACCGCCGAAGGCGAAGATTACCGCGTTGGTGTGAAGCGGACGTAGACGGCCAAAGGTCGTCCATTCCATGCCTAGGTTGAGTTCAGGCCACACGAGTTGTGCGGCGATGAAAACACCTAGAGCCATGCCAATGACTCCCCAAATCACCGTCATTACGGCGAATTGGCGAACCACCTTGTAGTTATAAGCAGTCTGACTGATTGCTGTGCTCATTATGGGTTCCACGGTTAATGGATTTTTTAGGGGCAAAAATCGGCGGCAAGTATGTAGAAAGCAGATTCTCATTGCAACGACACAAGCCGGCGCGATAGGGCTTTCAGGGCTCTTAACAAGCATGTAATGCCTTTGTCACAAGGCATTGCTGCAAGCAACAAACGCCTTAAAACGGCATAGCGCAAAGATGGGAATCGCCTTGGAGTTATGACAGGTGGCGACTGTCGACAAGATTAGCTCAAATCAAAGCCTGCGCGTGCACTTGGTCGGAAGGGTGCGACCTTGGGTCGCATGACTTGGCGGGGTTTGAGGCGTGAGGGGAGGCTATTTAGGCTGCCTGGCGATACGGGATCACCAGGCAGTATTGCTGAGGGCTGATTATCGCGTTGCGGCGTTGCGCGCTTGCTGGCTCAGGCTGAGCACATAAGCGGCCAGCAGATGCACCTTGTCGTTGCCCAGGTATTGATCCTGCGACGGCATCTGGCCGTTGCGGCCATGGCGGATGGTCTGTTGCAGCTGCACCAGGCTGCTGCCGTAGATCCAGCCCGCTGGGCTGGTCAGGTCTGGCGCACCCAGTACGGCCATGCCTTTACCTTCGGCACCGTGGCAGGCCAGGCAGTTGGTGGCATAAATGGATGCACCCTTATCCAGGTCATACGGCTTGTCGGCTGGCAGTGGCAAGCCGGCCAGGTCCTTACGCACATAGGCCGCGACTTGTTGCACGCCGTCTTCGCCAATCACCGGTGCCCACGCGGGCATGGCGCCCATACGGCCATTGAGGATGGTGGTTTTGATGGTTTCCGGCTCGCCGCCCCAGCGCCAGTGGCTGTCAGTTAGGTTAGGAAAACCCACTGCACCTTTGGCGTCCGAGCCGTGGCAGACCGAGCAATAGGTGGCAAACATGCGGCCGCCCATTTTCAACGCCTGCTCGTCTTTGGCCACTTCTTCCAGGGGCATGGCTGCATATTTGGCGAAGATTGGCCCATACAGCTCGTCAGCCTTGTCGACTTCACGCTGCCACTGCTTGACCTGGGTCCAGCCGCCTTCGTAGCCCGGTAATACACCTTTCCAGTTGCCCAGGCCGGGGTACAGCACCAGGTAGCCAATCGAGAAGATGATGGTGCCGACAAACAGCATGAACCACCACTTGGGCAGCGGGTTGTCATATTCCTCGATGCCATCGAAGGCATGACCCATGGTCTGATCGGTTGGGTTCTTGTGAACTTCGCTTTTGCGGGTGGCGAAAATCAGCCAGGACAGGGCGAGCAGAGTGCCGACAGTCAGCAGGGTAATGTACCAGCTCCAGAACGTGCTCATGGGGTCTTGCTCCTTGGTGCAGCCAGCTTGGGTTCATCGGCAAAGGGCAGTTGTGCTGCCTGGTCGAAGGCCAGGCGGCGCTTGCCGCTGTACGCCCACAGGGTGACGCAAACAAAGGACAGCAGAACCAGAGCCGTACCTATGCCGCGCACGGTTCCAATATCCAGAGCGCCGATATCAAAAAATTCGAATGACATGGCGCTACCTCTTGTTCTTCACGGCAATGCCGAGCACTTGCAGGTAGGCGACCATGGCGTCCATCTCGCTCTTGCCATTAACCGCGCTAGCGGCACCGGCAATGTCCTCATCGTTGTAAGGCACACCCAGCATGCGCAGGGCTTTCATCTTGGCTGGGGTGTGTTGGCCGTCCAGGGTGCTTTCTACCAGCCATGGGTAGGCTGGCATCTTCGACTCCGGCACTACGTTGCGCGGGTTATATAGGTGCGCACGGTGCCATTCATCCGAGTAGCGACCGCCTACGCGCGCCAGGTCCGGCCCCGTGCGCTTGGAGCCCAGAGGAAGGGGTGGTCGTAAACGCTTTCGCCTGCCACCGAGTAGTGCCCGTAGCGCTCGGTTTCGGCGCGGAATGGACGAATCATCTGCGAATGGCAGCCCACGCAGCCTTCACGGATGTAAATGTCACGACCTTCCAGTTGCAGCGCGGTGTACGGCTTGAGGCCAGCTACCGGCTCATTGGTGACGTCCTGGAAGAACAGCGGCACGATCTGCGTCAGGCCGCCGATGCTCACGGCCAGGACCATCATCAGCGCCATCAGGCCGATGTTCTTCTCGAGTATTTCGTGTCTCATCAGTGAGCTCCCTCAAGCGAAAACTGCGCGGCGGCTTCCATTTCAGCGGCCTTGGTATGACGCACGGTTTGCCAGACGTTCCAGGCCATCACCAACATGCCGGCAAAGAAGATTGCGCCGCCGATCACCCGAACTACAAAGCCGGGGTGGCTGGCTTCCAGTGCTTCGACGAAGGAGTAGGTGAGGGTGCCGTCTTCGTTGACTGCACGCCACATCAGGCCCTGGGCGATGCCGTTAACCCACATCGAGGCGATGTAGAGCACGGTGCCGATGGTGGCGAACCAGAAGTGCACGTTGATCAGGCCGATGCTGTGCATCTCGTCGCGACCGAAGACCTTGGGCAGCATGTGATACAGCGAGCCGATGGACACCATGGCCACCCAGCCGAGTGCGCCGGCGTGCACATGGCCGATGGTCCAGTCGGTGTAGTGGGACAGCGCGTTGACGGTCTTGATGGCCATCATCGGGCCTTCGAAGGTCGACATGCCGTAGAACGCCAGCGATACCACCAGGAAGCGCAGGATCGGGTCGGTGCGCAACTTATGCCAGGCGCCAGAGAGGGTCATCATGCCGTTGATCATGCCGCCCCAGCTCGGTGCCAGGAGGATCAGCGACATCACCATGCCCAGGCTCTGCGCCCAATCTGGCAGCGCGGTGTAGTGCAGGTGGTGCGGGCCGGCCCAGATGTACACGGCAATCAGCGCCCAGAAGTGCACAATCGACAGGCGATAGGAGTACACCGGACGGGCTGCTTGCTTGGGCACGAAGTAATACATCATGCCGAGAAAGCCCGCGGTGAGGAAAAAACCCACCGCGTTGTGGCCGTACCACCACTGAATCATCGCGTCGGTCGCACCAGCATAGGCCGAGTAGGACTTGGTCAGGGTGACCGGCACTTCCAGGTTGTTGACCAGATGCAGCAGCGCCACGGTGAGGATAAAACCACCGAAGAACCAGTTGCCCACATAGATGTGGCTGACGTTACGCTTCATCACCGTGCCGAAAAACACGACGGCGTAGCTGACCCAGACAATGGTGATCAGAATGTCGATCGGCCATTCCAGCTCGGCGTATTCCTTGGAGCTGGTCCAGCCCATCGGCAGGCTGATGGCTGCCAGTACAATCACCAGCTGCCAACCCCAGAAGGTAAAGGCGGCGAGCTTGGGTGCGAATAGCGTGGCCTGTGAAGTGCGCTGCACGGCGTAGTAACTGGTGGCGAACAGTGCGCACCCGCCGAAGGCGAAGATGACCGCGTTGGTATGCAGCGGGCGTAGGCGCCCGAAGCTGGTCCACGGCAGGTTGAAGTTGAGTTCGGGCCAAGCCAGTTGCGCGGCGATAAACACGCCGAGCCCCATCCCGACAATGCCCCACACCACTGTCATGATGGCGAATTGGCGCACCACCTTGTAGTTGTAGGCGCTGCTGCTGGTTGTGTTCATGTCTGGGCTTCCATCCACGGTTATAGGCAGATCATCGAAAATCAGCGGCTGCGCGCCTGTACGATCAGCGCCGCAGTCCAACGGATTCTTTAAGCGAGGCAAGCATGAGCAAAGCAAGGGAAGCGGGTATTGACGGGGATCAATACGTGCAGGAACAGAGCCCTGAGGGCTGGTTGTGGGATCGCCCGCTAGGCGAACCGCGCGCAACCTTGATCCTGGCCCATGGTGCCGGCGCGCCGATGGACAGCGAATTTATGCAACACATGGCGCAAAACCTTGTAGGCCGTGGGGTTGCGCTGTTGCGTTTCGAGTTTGCCTATATGGCCGCCCGGCGGCAGGACGGCAAGAAACGTCCGCCCAATCCTCAGGCGCAATTGCTTGAGCAGTGGCGTGAGGTCTACCGCCAGGTGTGCCAACAGGTCGCAGGGCCGCTGGCGATTGGCGGCAAGTCAATGGGCGGGCGCATGGCCAGCCTGCTGGCCGATGAGTTGAACGTCGACGCGTTGGTGTGTCTGGGTTATCCCTTCTACGCCGTTGGCAAGCCCGAGAAGCCGCGTGTCGCGCACCTGGCCGAGTTGAAAACCCCGACGCTGATCATCCAGGGCGAACGCGATGCGCTGGGTAATCGTCAGACGGTTGAGACCTATGCGCTGTCTGGGGCGATCAAACTGCATTGGCTAACGGCCGGCGATCACGATCTCAAACCGCTGAAAAGCTCAGGTTTCACTCATTCCCAGCACCTGCTTAGCGCGGCTGAAGCGATTGCGGCGTTCATCGGGCGCGAGCAGGACGCTGCATAAGTGCGGCTGATGTTATTCCTACTAAAACGCTAGGACTTTGCCGGCGCTGGCGAGTGGCGTACACTGCGCCCATGTTTGCGAGGAGTTGCCATGAGCACCATTACCATTACCGACGCTGCCCACGATTATCTGGCTGATCTGCTGAGCAAGCAGAACACCCCGGGCATCGGCATTCGTGTGTTTATCACCCAGCCAGGCACCCAGTACGCCGAAACCTGCATTGCCTATTGCAAGCCGGGTGAGCAGAAAGCTGAAGATACTGCCTTAGGTCTGGCTACTTTTACTGCGTGGATTGATGCGGTCAGCGAGCCGTTTCTTGACGATGCAGTGGTCGATTACGCCACCGACCGTATGGGTGGCCAGCTGACCATCAAGGCGCCGAACGCCAAAGTGCCGATGGTCAATGAAGACAGCCCGATCAACGAGCGCATCAGCTACTACCTGCAAACCGAGATCAATCCGGGTCTGGCCAGCCATGGCGGCGAAGTCAGCCTGATCGATGTGGTTGAAGATGGTATTGCTGTGCTGAAGTTCGGCGGCGGCTGCCAAGGCTGCGGTCAGGTCGACTTGACCCTTAAAGAGGGCATCGAGAAGACTCTGTTGGAGCGTATTCCTGAGCTCAAAGGCGTGCGTGATGTGACCGATCACAGCATCAAGGAAAATGCCTACTACTAAGTAGATGGCGATAAAAAATGCCCGCGCACTGCGGGCATTTTTGTTGGCGCTTACTTAGCGTGGGAAGGGCTTTAGCCGCGCGGCAACAGTGCCGTCATCACTTATGCACGGCTTTTGCGCCGCTCCAGTACTGCGGTCGCCCGCGCGCGCAGTTGCCCGCAGCCACCATCAATGTCCTGGCCCGCCGAGTTGCGCACCTTGGTCAGCACGCCACGGCTGTGCAGGTAGCGCACGATTTGCACGATACGGTCGCCATCGGGGCGTTGGAACTCGTCAGCTTCCAAGCTGTTGTAGGGGATCAGGTTCATGATCGCGTACTTGCCCTTGAGCAGGCGCAGGATGCCGTCCATTTCCTCTTGGCTGTCGTTGATGCCCTTGAGCAGCGTCCACTGGTACTGAATCGGGTAGTCGATCTGCCGCGCGTAGGTTTCGCCCAGTTCCACCAGCTCTTCAGGGTCAATGCGTGGTGCGCGTGGCAGCAGCTGCTGGCGCAGTTCAGCGTCAGTGCTGTGCAACGACAGAGCCAGGGCCGGCTTGACCGGCTGCTGCGGCAGGCGCTCGAACACGCGAGGGTCGCCGACCGTGGAGAACACCAGATTGCGCTGGCCGATGCCGCCTTCGGTGCCGAGCAGGTTGATCGCCTCCAGCACGTTATCGAGGTTGTGCACCGGTTCACCCATGCCCATAAACACCACTTTCTTCACTGCGCGAAAGCGCCGGGCCAATGCCACCTGAGCGAGAATTTCGCTGGTGGTTAGTTGGCGCAACAGGCCGCTTTTACCGGTCATGCAGAACACACAGCCCACAGCGCAGCCTACTTGGCTGGAGACACACAGGCCGTCGCGCGGCAGCAGTACGCTTTCCACCATCTGCTTGTCGGCCAGTTCTACCAATAAGCGGGCGGAGCCGTCAGTCGCCGGGTGTTCGGAGCTGAGGCGTGCCAGTCCATCCAGCTCGCGGCTGATCTCGGGCAGAGCATTACGCACCGCCAGCGGCAGGAAGTTCTCGGTCTTCTGGTTACGCGTGCCGGTGTCCAGCGGCACGCCGCGCAGCCAGGCACGGGTAATTCGCCCGATGTGCATGGGCTTGGCACCGAGATCGGTGAGGCGTTGGTGAAAGTCGTGGATATGCATGGGGCGCGCATCCTACCACCGGCCAGGATGCGGTGGAATGTGTGGGGGGCGGGCAGACGTCGGCTAACCTGGGCAAAACCTCATCGCGCTTTGCTCTCCGGGGCGCAGGCACTCATACTAGCGCCCTGATTAGCCTGACCCAGCTGTGCGGAGCGGTAGATGAAATTTATACACCAGCGCGAACACCTCAACGAAGACGACGTCGTCGAGATTGTATGCTCGCAAACCTGCAACATTCGCCTGATGAGCGATGCCAACTTCCGCAGCTTCAAGAATGGCGGTCGACACACCTATCACGGCGGCGCGTTCGACACCTTTCCGGCGAAGATCACCGTGCCTAGCAGCGGTTTCTGGAATATCACCATCGACACGGTAAGCCGAAAAGCCATCAGCGTGACGCGCAAGCCGACGCTCAAGCACTCGATCAAAATTGTGCGTAAGTCCACCTCCCGTTTGAGCTGATGCGGGGTTTACCTGTGCTCAACGCCCAGGTTTTTATACCCGCTTAGCTCCCCTGCAGTTCGCTCTGCCATCCAAGCCTTCTTCCTGCTGCTGTTTGCTCGTGTGGCAGTGGCGATGGATGGCCGCGCACAACCAGCGAGCGGCCCCAGCTCGCCGGGTAAGCCAGCCAGTGACCTTGCAAGCGCACTGGGCCGTAGCCATTTGCCAATCTCCGCTCACTGCTCGGCGCGACTGCGTGGGCCGAGTGCCTTGGCTAAATCAGTCGACTAACCCGCTGCCTGCGCTCGAAACCAGCGAGCGTATCGTTTCGCTCGGCTGCGCCTTGCTGGCGCGCAAGCCCATCTGATCCGTATTTTTACGCCTAATCTGCCGCTGTTTCGCTATCAGGGCCGTGGGCATAGTGCGCTATCGATAACAGCCGAGGCCGCCGATGTACCAATACGATGAATATGACCACGCGCTGGTGCATGAGCGTGTGGCGCAGTTTCGCGATCAGGTTGAGCGCCGTATCAGTGGCGAGCTGAGCGAAGAAGAGTTTCTGCCGCTGCGCCTGCAAAATGGTCTGTACCTGCAGAAACATGCCTACATGCTGCGGGTGGCGATCCCCTATGGGACGCTAGCAGCGCGGCAGATGCGCGCGTTGGCGAATATTGCGCAGCATTACGACCGGGGTTATGGGCATTTCACCACCCGGCAGAACATTCAGTTCAACTGGATTGAGCTTGCGCAGGTGCCAGACATTCTCGAGCACCTCGCCGAGGTGGAAATGCACGCGATCCAGACCTCCGGCAACTGTGTGCGCAATATCACCACTGAAGCCTTCGCCGGGGTCGCCGCCGATGAGTTGCTGGACCCACGCCCGCTGGCGGAAATCCTCCGGCAGTGGTCGACCATCAACCCGGAATTCCTCTACCTGCCGCGTAAGTTCAAGATCGCCCTGTGCGCCGCTGAAGAAGACCGTGCGGCGGTGATGATGCATGACATCGGCCTGTACCTGTACCGCGACGAGGCCGGTGAGCTGTTGTTGCGGGTCATGGTGGGCGGCGGTTTGGGGCGTACGCCGATCCTCAGCCAGCAGATTCGTGAGGCGTTGCCGTGGCGGCATCTGCTGTCCTATGTCGAGGCCGTGCTGCGTGTGTATAACCGCCATGGCCGCCGTGACAACAAGTACAAGGCGCGCATCAAGATCCTGGTCAAAGCCCTAGGGATCGAGGCGTTCGCCCGTGAGGTTGAGGCGGAGTGGCAACACATCAAAGATGGCCCGGCAGAACTGACTGACGCGGAGTATCAGCGGGTCAGCGATGCCTTCATCGCGCCGCCGTATGAAGCATTGCCTGAGGTCGATCTGGGTTTCGGTACTGCCTTGGCGCAGAACGCTGAATTCGCCCGTTGGGTGTCGCGCAATACCCTGGCGCACAAGGTACCGGGTTATATCGCCGTGGTGCTGTCGACCAAACCGGGCATCGCCGCGCCGCCCGGTGATGTGACAGCGCAGCAGATGAACGCACTGGCCGATCTGGCCGAGCGCTTTGGCTTCGCCGAACTACGCATTGCCCATGAGCAGAACGTTGTGCTGCCCGATATCCGCAAAGCCGACCTCTATGCCTTGTGGCTGGCGGCCGCTGAAGCGGGCCTGGCAACGCCAAATGTCGGGCTGCTGACGGATGTGATTGCCTGCCCGGGCGGCGACTTCTGCGCCCTGGCCAACGCCAAGTCGATCCCGATTGCCCAGGCGATTCAGCAGCGCTTCGACGACCTTGATTACCTGCATGATCTGGGCGATATCAGCCTGAATATCTCCGGCTGCATGAATGCCTGCGGCCATCACCATATTGGCAATATCGGTATTCTCGGCGTCGATAAAAACGGCAGCGAGTGGTACCAGGTCACCATTGGAGGCTCGCAAGGCAAAAGCAGTGCGCTGGGCAAGGTGATCGGCCCGGCGTTCAGCGCCGAGCAGATCCCCGAAGTGATCGATGGGCTGGTACGCACCTTTACGGACTACCGCGAAGCCGACGAGCGCTTTGTCGATACCGTGCAGCGAATCGGCCTGGAGCCATTCAAGGAGCAGGTCTATCGCAAGCAGCAGGTGAACGCATGAATAACCTGATCCGCTTGCTTGATGGTGCGCCGCGCATCATCGAAAACGATCCCTGGACGCTATTGGCTGGCAACCCTGAGTTGCACCCGGACGGGCCGTTGATTCTGCCGCTGGACGCCTGGTTTGAGCGCCAAGAGAAGGCCGTGCTGCTGGGTGAACGCTTGAGCCCAGACGGTATTTGCCTGGCGCCGGATGATGAAGTAGAAAGCCTGCAGGCTTATCTCGCGATCGTGCCGCTGATCGCCATCGACTTCCCGAGCTTTCGCGATGGCCGTGGCTACAGCCAAGCCTATTTGCTGCGCACCCGACTGGGGTGGCAGGGCGAATTGCGCGCGGTGGGCGATGTGCTGCGTGACCAGCTCAGCCACATGCGCCAGTGCGGTTTTGACGCCTTTGCGGTGCGTGAAGATAAGTCTGTTTCGGATGCGCTCAAGGGCTTAGCCGGGATGAGTGTGGTATATGGGCGGTCGGCCATCGAGCCGCGGCCATTGTTCCGACGTCGTACATAAGGAGTTTTCTCATGGTGTTGAAAGGACTGACCTGGCTGGTCCTCCTGCAAATCTTTGGCAGCCTTGTCAGCGAGTTACTGCTGCCCGTGTTGCCCGGTAGCGTGATTGGTTTGCTCCTATTGTTTGGCTACCTGTTGTTGCGCGGTGGGGTCAGCGAACCCCTGGGGCAGGCGACCAGCGTGCTGCTGCAGTACCTGCCATTGCTGTTCGTGGTACCCGCAGCGGGGATCATGCTGGCCAGTGATGCACTGCTCGCCGACCTGCCGGCGATCCTCACCGCATTGTGCCTGTCGTTGCTGGTCACGGTGCCGCTGTGCGGCTGGATGATGCAACGCCTGGCGATTCGTGTTGAACAGCGTGAGGAGGGGCGTCATGAGTGAGTCATCGTGGCGGATGGTGGCGCAGCTGGTGATCGATCACCCGCTGTTCCCCGTAGGGCTGACGCTGCTGGTGTTCCAGTTTGCCTTGTGGCTGTACCGGCGCAGTGGTTGGCTGGTGCTGCAACCAGTGATGGTGTCCATGTTGCTGGTGGTGGGCGCGTTGCTGGCCTGCGGTATGGATTACGCCACCTACCGTGAAGGTGCGGCGCCCATCGCCTTTTTGCTGGGCCCGGTGACCATTGCCCTGGCGGTGCCTTTGTATAACAACATCAAGCGTATTCGCCTGCTGGCGTGGCCGGTGCTGCTGACGGTACTGGTCGGTGGCTCGTTGACGGTCACGCTGACGTTGGTGATTGCCCATGCGATGGGGCACAGCTGCCGGTGCTGGCGAGCCTGTCGGGCAAGTCTGTGACCATGCCGATTGCCATGCTGGCGGCCGAACAGCTCGGCGGCCTGGCCTCTCTGGCTGCGGTGTTTGTGATGCTGACCGGGGTGATTGGCACGGCCTTAGGGCCTTGGTTGCTGGGTGTGTTCAATGTGACCCACCCGGCGGCGCGCGGGCTGAGCTACGGCATCAACGCCCATGCCATCGGCACGGCGCGGGCGCTGGAGGAAGGCTCGGAGTGTGGTGCTTTCGCCGCTCTGGGCATGAGCCTGCTGGGCGTTATCAGCGCCGTGCTCTTACCTTTTGTGGCGGGCTGGGCGCTCTCGGGTCTGTAACCTGTCGCTATAAAAGAGAAGCGGGGGCCTTGTGCTCCCGTTTTTTTTAACCTGATGCCGTGCTGATGACTGCCACGCACAAACTCAGCTTATCGCTCCCCTGTGGTGGCTGCATCGTGCCGAATGGCCGTTATCAGGCAGCGCTTTTATTGCCCTATAGGTTGCTCGTACCGCCGCTGGATGCGCTCCAGCTCACCCGATTGGCGCAGCTGCGCTAAGGCGTTGGCCCATGCAGCGAGCAGTTCATCGTCAGAGTCGAGGCTAAAGGCGATGTACAGCGGTGAGCGATACAGTTCGAGGGGAATCTGCCGCAATGTCCCGGTTGGGATATTCAACTCGCGGCTGTAGTAAGCCACCCCTGCCGCAGTGTCGCCAATGATGATGTCGGTTCGTCCGGCCAGCAGCATGCGGTAGAGCTGGTGGCTATTGACGGCACTCTTATCGAGGTTGTTGAAACCCAGTGATTGCAGCATATCGGGGACCAGGCCGGCATGGCGCGTGGTGATCTGCGGAGCATGCAGAAGTTGCTCCAGGGAGGTTATCGGCTGCGAGGTATTGGCCAACTGATAGGGGTAAATAGACTCTTCCACGATCGGCCCGACCCACTTGTATAACGGCTCACGCTGCGCTGTGCGGAACATTGAATACAGGATGGTTTTCGGGCGGGTTTGTAAGGTGTGGGAGGCTCGCATGCTGGGCACTAGAACCATCTCAAAGTTATCACCGGTCAGGGCCATAATGGCCCGGATGATCTCCGTGGTCATGCCGGTGAGCTGATTGTTCACTTGGTAGTTGTAGGGGGCCCACTCTTCGGTCACGACCTGATACGGCTCAGCCCGAACAAGGGGGCCGAACAACAGGCAGAGCAGCGCTGCAGTAAGTGTTGAATATTTCACGTGGTTGCCTAAAAAGCTGTGCGCCGTTCAAGGGGCCGGCTACTTGAGCAGGGCAAGCATAGACCCTTGAATGAGCCTAGCGCCTGTGCGGTTACGTAGGTGGCTAAATTGACCACCCCGCGTTTGCGGTAAACACGTAAACCCGAGTGCGCGAACAAGCCGCCGCGATCGTTAAAACACGAGGGTGTTTGAGAGGGCTGCAGTATGGCGCTGGAGAGCGGCCACTGGAACTGCTGCGGCCTAGATTATCGAGTTGACTGATGCGACATGTTTAGCCGACTAGTATTTTCTAAGCGTAAGCCTGCGCGTCGGAGCGAAAGGCTCTGCCAAAAAATCAGTAACGCCCGGGCTGATGTGAGCACAGGCGCCGCTGCCCTACGTGTTGCAGCGTACAGATCAGCCGCCAGCACAGGCGGATTATCGATGCGTGTGCCGCGTGAGGCATGAGGCATGAGGCATGAGGGTCATGCAGGGCGGCATGGCGCTGAGCGACGCGATCAATAACCCGCCGGCGCCTGCGAAGCAGTTAGGGGCCATCACCCGGCATTTGCCAAACCGGGATGGAGCAACGCATGGACACGAAAACCAGCACCGACAACGACGAGCAGCGACCTGACACCTCAGAACAGCAACCCACACTGAAGGATCCCGTATGCGGCATGACCGTCACCGATCAGTCCGCGCATCAGGCGCAGCACGCGGGTAAAGCGTTCTTCTTCTGTAGCGCCAAGTGCCTGGCCAAATTCCGCGCCGAACCGGACACCTACAGCCAATCGTCGCCCCCCGCAGCAGATGCAGAAAAAGACTCGGCAGCAGAGGCAGGCGAGGGTGCAGCGCTCTACACCTGCCCCATGCACCCGGAGATCCGCGAGGACCATCCGGGCGATTGCCCCAAGTGCGGCATGGTCCTGGAGCCTGTCGTGCCCGAACTCGACGATGACGAAAACCCTGAGCTGGCGTCCTTTACCCGGCGTTTCTGGTGGACGCTGCCGCTGTCGGTGATTGTCATGGTGCTCGCCATGTTCGGTCATCAGCTTGGCTGGTTTGACATGGCCACACAGAGTTGGATCGAGATGATTCTGTCACTACCGGTGGTGCTATGGGCCGGCTGGCCGTTCTTCGTGCGCGGCGTGCAATCGGTGATCAAACGCAGCCCCAATATGTGGACGCTGATCAGCCTGGGTACTGGTGCTGCCTTTATTTACAGCGTGGTGGCCACCCTGGCGCCCGGCGTGTTCCCGGCTTCGTTTATCTCGATGGGCCGTGTAGCGGTCTACTTTGAGGCCGCCGTGGTGATTATTTCACTGACCCTGTTCGGCCAATTACTGGAGCTCAAGGCGCGCTCGAAAACCTCGGCGGCGATTAAATCCTTGCTCGGCCTGGCGCCGAAAACCGCGCGCCGGGTAAACGCCGACGGCAGCGAAGAAGACATCCCTCTGAGCCATGTACACGAAGGCGACAGCCTGCGCGTGCGGCCAGGCGAGAAGGTGCCGGTGGATGGTGTGGTACTCGAAGGCAGCAGCTCGCTCGACGAGTCAATGCTCACCGGCGAACCCTTGCCCGTCAGCAAGCGCGAGGGTGACAAGCTAATTGGCGCCACGCTGAATACCAGTGGCGCCTTGTTGATGCGCTCCGAACATGTGGGCTCGTCCACCGTGCTCGCGCAGATTGTGCAGATGGTCGCGCAGGCGCAGCGCTCGAAGGCGCCGATGCAGCGCATGGCCGATAGCGTGGCGGCGTATTTCGTGTATGGCGTGGTTGGCATCGCGCTGCTGACGTTCTTCGCCTGGGGCTTTTTTGGCCCACAACCAAGCTGGGTTTATGGGCTGATCACGGCCGTGACGGTGTTGATCATTGCCTGTCCGTGCGCGCTGGGGCTGGCCACGCCGATGTCGATTATGGTCGCCACGGGTCGAGGCGCCACGCATGGCGTGTTGTTTCGCGATGCGGCGGCCATCGAGAACCTGTGCAAGGTTGATACGCTAATCGTCGACAAGACCGGCACGTTGACCGAGGGCAAACCAGCATTTGAGCGCTCGCTAGGCGTCAATGGCTTTAGCGACGACGAGGTGCTACGCCTGGCTGCCAGCCTCGATCAGGGCAGCGAGCATCCCTTGGCTGCCGCTATTGTCAGCGCGGCGCGAGAGCGCAAACTGGAGCTGGAAAAAGCCGAAGAATTCGACTCCGCATCGGGCATCGGCGTGAAGGGGGTGGTGGCTGGTAAATCCCTGGCCATTGGCAACCCGGCGCTGATGCAGCAGCTGGATATCGATGTGACGTCATTGGCGAGCCAGGCCGAAGAATTGCGCGGGCAGGGCGCCAGCGTTATGCACCTGGCAGTGGACGGCAAATTGGCGGGGCTGCTGGCGGTCTCCGATCCGATCAAGGCGACCACCGCAGATGCCTTGGATTCGCTGCGCAAGTCGGGGCTGCGCATCATCATGGCCACCGGCGATGGCCTGACGACGGCGCAGGCCGTGGGTAAGCGTTTGGGCATCGAGGAGGTGCATGGCGAGGTCAAGCCGGCTGATAAGTTACAGCTGGTCGAGCGCCTGCAAAAAGAGGGGCGAATCGTGGCGATGGTGGGTGACGGCATCAACGATGCACCGGCGCTGGCCAAGGCCAATGTTGGCATCGCCATGGGCACCGGCACCGACGTGGCGATGAACAGCGCACAGCTCACCCTGGTCAAGGGCGATCTGCGCGGCATTGCTACAGCACGTGAGTTGTCGGTGGCCACGGTGCGCAACATGAAGCAAAACCTCGGCTTTGCCTTCCTCTACAACATGCTCGGCGTGCCGCTGGCCGCCGGTGTGCTGTTCCCGTTCACCGGCTGGCTGTTGTCGCCGATGATCGGCGCGCTGGCGATGAGCCTCAGCTCAGTCTCGGTGATCAGCAACGCCCTGCGGCTGCGCTTTACTGCGCTCAAGCCGGACTAAACACGGACGCTGGCCGACAAGGCTCCCGCAATGAGCGGCCAGCCTTCAGTTGATCTGCGCCAGCGTCTTGCGAAAGCGCAGCAGCGCGCCGGCAAAAAACAACGCGCCAATGGCGATGATCGCCAAGAACTGCGGCCAAACGGTGGCAAAGCCTGCACCGCGGTAAAGGATCGCTTGGGCCAGGTCGACGAAGTGGGTGGTCGGCGCCACCAGCATGATCTGCTGCACCAGTTCAGGCATGCTCTCGCGCGGCGTGGTGCCGCCGGAGAGGATCTGCAGTGGGATCAGCACCAGAATGATCAGCAAGCCCAGTTGTGGCATTGAGCGCGCGATGGTGCCGAAGAAAATCCCCATTGAGGTGGTGGCAAACAGATGCAGCAGCGCACCGCACAGAAACAGCGGCAGCGAGCCGGCAATCGGCACCTGCAGCCAGCCCTGCACCACCAACAGTAACGACAGCGCGGTGGCCACCAACACCACTAGGCCCATCGACCAGACCTTGGCCAGCATGATCTCAGGCGGCGTTACGGGCATCACCAGCAGGTGTTCGATGGTGCCGTGCTCACGCTCACGGATCAGCGCGGCACCGGTGAGGATGATCGACAGCATGGTGATCTGGTTGATCACCTCCATCACCGAGCCGAACCAGCTGCGCGTCAGGTTCGGGTTAAACGCGACGCGCACGGCCAATTCAGCCTGCTGCGGCAGATCGGCGCGGTAGTGACGCAAGAACGCGCTGACTTCCTGGGCGCCGATCATTTGGATATAGCCCGCACCAGTGAAGGCCATGCTCACTTGGGTCGCATCGACGTTGAGCTGAATCGCTGGGCTATGCCCGGCGAGTACATCACGCTGGAAATCGGGCGGGATATTCAGCGTGAAGGTGTACTGGCCGGAGTCCATGCCGTGGTCCATTTGGTTCAGTTCGATGCGTTGCGGCGCGCGGAAAAACGGCGGCTGAAAGGCATCAATCAAGCGGGCCGAGAGCGGCGAGCGGTCCTCGTCGACCACGGCTATCGAGGCATTGTGCAGGCTCTCCGGCATGCTGGTAGCGGCCGTGACAATGCCCAAGGTGAAGGCCCAGACAATCAGCAACAGCAACGCCGGGTCACGTTGCAGGCTGCGCAACTCCTTGAGCCCCAGGTGAAAGATATTCGCCAGCTGCGCCATGTCAGGCCTCCTGCTTCTTCAGTAGGCTGGTGCACAGCGCCAGCAGAACGGGAATGGTGATCAGCAGGGGGATGAAGTAGCGGTACAGCTCAACGAAGCCGAGGGCCTTGGAAAATACCCCGCGACTGATGATTAAAAAGTGTGAGGTGGGGTAAATCTGCCCAATCACGGCGCCAAAGCCTTCCAGCGAGGACACCGGGTAAATCAGCCCTGAAAACTGAATGGCCGGAATCAGGGTGACGATGGCCGTGCCAAATACCGCGGCAATCTGGCTGCGGGTGAAGGTCGACATCAGCAGGCCCATAGCCGTGGCGCAACTGATGTACAGCAGGCCGCCAGTCAGCAGGGCCAGCAGGCTGCCCTTGAGCGGCACGTCGAAGACGAAGACGGCGGCCATCAGCAATAAGATGAAATTGAGCATGCCCAGGGCGATATACGGCAGCTGCTTGCCAAGCAGGAACTCCAGGCGAGTGACCGGCGTGACATACAGGTTGATGATCGAGCCCAGCTCCTTTTCACGCACCACGCCAAGGGCGGTGAGCATCGCCGGAATCAGCATCAGCAGCAGCGGGATCACTGCCGGCACCATGGCATTGAGGCTTTCCACGTCCGGGTTGTAGCGGTAGCGCACTTCCAACGTCGGCAGGCTGCTGCTGGTCGAGGCGCTGCTCTGGCGTGCCAGTTGTTGCAGGTAACTGGCATGCAGACCAGTGACATACCCCTTGATGGTTTCGGCGCGCATGGGCATCGCGCCGTCGAGCCACATACCAATCTGCGGCACGGCTCCGCGCTTGAGGTCGCGGCCAAAGTTAGGCGGTATTTCCACCGCCAGGCTGATTTCGCCGCTGCGCATGCGCCGTTCCAGTTCGTCGTAATCGTGCAGCGGCGCTTGCTCAAGGAAGTAGCGCGAGCCAGCCAGGTTGAGTGCATACGCCTGGCTGGTGGTGGTTTGGTCACGGTCGAGCACGGCGTAGGTGAGGTTTTCCACATCCAGGCTGATGCCATAGCCGATGATGAACAACAGCAGCAGGCTGCCGAACAGCGCCATGCTGCCGCGAATCGGGTCGCGGCGCAGCTCCAGGGTTTCGCGGTGGGTATAGCTAAACAGCCGTAGCAAGCTGAAACGTCGGCGCGCGGCCGGGCGAGCGGCGGCGCTGCTCGCGTCCGGAGCGGATGCCGGGGCTTCGGCGGGTGCGGGCTTGCCAACTGCCTCTTGCAGGTAGGCGATAAAGGTCGCCTCCAGGGTCGGCAGGCCGCGTTTGTCCATCAGTGCCTGTGGCGTATCGCTGTCCAGTACCTTGCCCGCGTGCATCAAGGAGATGCGGTCGCAGCGCAACGCTTCGTTCATAAAATGGGTGGAGATGAAGATGGTCACGCCGTCATCGCGTGACAGGTCGAGCATCAGTTGCCAAAACACATCGCGGGCAATCGGGTCGACGCCTGAGGTCGGCTCATCAAGGATGAGGATTTCCGGTTTATGGATGACCGCCACCGCCAGCGATAGCCGCTGACGAATGCCCAGCGGCAAGCGTTCAGGCAGCTGGTCCATGACGCTGCCAAGGTTGAAGCGCTCGGCCATGGCCGTTACCCGCGCGGTAATCTCGGAGGTCGGTACGTGAAATAGCTGGGCATGCAACACCAGGTTCTGCCGCACACTCAATTCGCCGTACAACGAGAAGGCTTGCGACATATAGCCAACCCGCTTGCGCGTGGCCATGTCGTTGGCGTCTACCGTTTGGCCGAACAGCAGGGCTTCCCCCTCACTGGCAGGCAACAAGCCGGTAAGCATCTTCATAGTGGTGGTTTTGCCGCAGCCGTTGGAGCCGAGAAAGCCGAAAATTTCCCCGCGCTCAATGCGAAAGTCGACGTGGTCGACCGCGACAAAATCACCGAAGCGCATGGTCAGGTCACGCGCCTCAATGGCAATTTCCTGTTCGCCTGCGGGCCGTGGCGGGATGACCAATTGCGTATGGCCCTTGCGCTTGGCTTCCGGCATCAGGGCGATAAAGGCCTCTTCCAGGTGTTTGCAGCCTGTGCGTTGCAGCAGCTCGGCCGGGCTGCCGGTGGCCATTACGGCGCCATCATCCATGGCGATCAAATGATCAAAACGCTCGGCTTCTTCCATGTAAGCCGTGGCCACCAGCACGCTCATCTGTGGGCGCTGGGCGCGAATGCGCTCGATCAACTCCCAGAACTGGTTACGCGACAGCGGGTCGACCCCGGTGGTGGGCTCGTCGAGGATCAGCAAGTCGGGGTCGTGGATCAAGGCGCAGCAGAGCCCGAGCTTTTGCTTCATGCCGCCCGATAGCTTGCCCGCCGGGCGTTCGCCAAATTTACTGAGACCGGTGCTGCGCAGCAGGTCATCGATACGGCTCTTGCGCTCGGCCTCGGCCTGGCCGAAGAGGCGGGCGAAGAAGTCCAGGTTCTCGATCACCGAGAGCGTTGGGTAGAGGTTCTTGCCCAACCCTTGGGGCATGTAGGCGATATGCGGGCAAACCTGCCGGCGGTGGTCGCGGCTGGCCATGTCGCCACCGAGCACCTCGATCTGCCCGCTCTGGATTTTACGGGCACCGGCAATCAGCGCCAGCAAGCTGGACTTGCCCACGCCGTCCGGGCCGATCAAGCCGACCATGCGTTGCGCCGGTACTTCCAGGCTGACGGCATTGAGGGCGCAGGTTTTGCCGTAGTGCAGGCTGACATCATGCAGCTGTGCGACGGTTGCCGCGGCTATGCTCACTGCGGAACCTTAATCGCCAGATGCTCAGGCCACTCGACCTGTGTGTCGAGGCGCAGATACGCCACGCCGGGTACGCCGGTTTTTACTTGCTTGAGGTGGCGTTGCAGCAGTTCAGGATCCAGACGTGCTTTAACGCGAAACATGAGTTTTTCGCGCTCGCTGGCGGTTTCCACGGTTTTCGGGGTGAACTGAGCGACGCTGGCCACATAGCTGACTTCGGCTGGGATCACATACTGCGGTATGGCATCGATCACCAAGCGCACCTCGGCGCCCAGCGCGACCCGGCCAGCCTGCTGCTCGGGCAGGAAGAAGGTCATGTAGACATCACTCAGATCAACCAGATTAAGCACCTTGCCGCCCGCACCGATGACTTCGCCGGGTTCGGCGATGCGGTATTGCACGCGGCCGCCGCGCGGTGCTTTGAGCTGGCTGTCTTCAATGTCGATCTGCAAGCGGGCCACGCTGGCTTGGGTGGCTTCCACGGCAGATTGCGCCTCGATCACCTGCGACTGTGCGGCGGCAATGCCCGCTTCAGCCGAGATCACTTGAGACTGCGCGGCGGCCAGCGCTGCCTGAGTGCTTTGCAGGCGGGCGAGGTCATCGTCCAGTTGCTGCTGCGCCATGGCATTGCGTTTAACCAGAATGGCACTGCGACCGTGGCGTTTTTGTGCGGCCGACACTTCTGCCTGGCGCTGACGAACAATCGCCTCGGCGGTGACCTTCTCGCTTTCGCGCAGGCGAACCTGGGCGCGTGCGGTCAGCTGGCTGTTCTGCGCTTGACGCATTTGTGCCTGGGCCTGGGCCAACTGCGCTTCAAGTACCTGGGTGTCCATGCGGGCAATGATTTGCCCGGGTTGAATGAACTGGCCTTCCTCAACGTCGATACTGGCGATTCGGCCGGGCAGCTTGCTGGCCACGTCGACGTCGGTGGCTTCAATGCGCCCGTTACCGCTGGCGAAACCATCTCCCAGGCCAGTAGGGCGCAGGGTGTACCAGAGTAAGCCGGCGATTATTGCCACGACGGCAATGCTCGCGGCAGGAACGATCCATTTACGGCTGACTGACATAGTTACCTTGATTAGCTAAACAGAGGGAGTTTGCAACTGCACGGCTTGGTGTCACGCAGGGCCGGCTAGGGTTGCTCGAAGCGGCTCAAGCGCCGGCGTAAATGGCTGTTATCGGCGCGCAGCTGCTCCAGATCATCAAGCAACTGCAACGCCAGGGCAATACCGGCCCATTCAATTTGCAGTTCGGCTTGCAAGCGAAACGCACGCTTGACGATGGCCAGTGCGTCGGCATCGAACTGCCATTGATCGGGTGTCAGGCCTGCGGGTTCGACGATGCCGTGCTCGACAATTTCCAGCACAACCGTCTGCGGCAGCTCGGCACGTTGGCAAAACTCGTGAATGTCTAATTGCATGATTAGGCTGCTCATCACTGACTCCACTGCGCGCGCGGGTTAAAAGCGGCTTGTTCGGCCAGTTGCGCCCAGAGTGCGCGTTCTGGCTCGCCGGTTTGAGGCGGGATAACGATCTTGAATAGCGCGTAGAGATCGCCCGGCTCGCCAGATTTGCTGAGCAGCCCCTTACCTTTGATGCGCAGCCGTTGCCCACTTTGGGTGTTGGCGGGAATGCGCAGGTTAATTTTGCCGGTCAGCGTGGGCACCGTGACCTGGCCGCCCAGCACCGCTTCCCAGGGTGCCAATGGCACGGTGAGAATCAGGTTATGCCCCTCAACGTCGAACAGCGGGTGCGGGACAAAGCGAATAATTAGGTACAGGTCGCCATTCGCGCCGCCGCCCAACCCGGGCGCACCTTGGCCCTTCAGGCGAATGCGTTCGCCGTTGCTCACACCGCGTGGGATTTTTACGTTTAAGGTCTTGTTGAGGGCGGGCAGTGGTTGGCCGTCGGGGCTGTACTGCGGCAATTGGAAGGCGATTGTCTTCGTCTCATCCGCGAGGGTTTCTTCGAGTAGCAGCGCCAGCTCCATCTCCACGTCTTGGCCACGCCGTGCGCCGCTGCGGCCGCCGCCGCGATGGCTGCGTCCAGCTGCGCCGAATAAGGACTCGAAAAAATCTGAATAGTCGCTGTCGCCGCCCATGCCATCGGCAAAGCCGGCATGGCCCTGGGATTGCCACCCAGGCGGCGGCTCGAAGGGCCGGCCGTGCTCGGCGTATTTACTCAGCTCATCGTACTCGGCGCGCTTTTCAGCGCTTTTCAGCACCTCATAGGCTTCGGCGACTTCCTTGAATTTATTTTCCGCGTCCTTTTCCTTGCTGACGTCGGGGTGATATTTGCGCGCCAGTTTGCGATAGGCCGCCTTGACCGCCTTGTCATCTGCACCGGGCTCAAGCCCGAGTGTCTTGTAGTAATCCTTAAAGTCCATCGGGCCACCTTGGGTTATTCACCGAGACGTTCTCCTATCTATATAAGCCTATTGCGTGCAGAACGCTTTGTCTGAGATCAGGGTTTTAGGTGGCTGCTTCTGCTGGTGCCTGGCAAACCTGAGTGCCGGCGCTGCCGGCGAGCATGGCCTCGATCTGCTCAAGTGAGCCGATTACTGCGCGCCGGCCAGTGGCGAGGACAAAGGCCCGCGCGGCGTCGACCTTAGGTTTCATCGAGCCCACGGCGAAGTCATGCTCACTCAGCTCGTGTGGCGTGACCTTGCCGAGGGCGCGTTGTGTGGGCTGGCCCCAGTCGAGGTAGACCGCTGGCACGTCGGTGGCGATGACCAGTACGTCGGCGTGCAGTTCGCGGGCGAGCAGGCTGCTGCACAGGTCCTTATCGATCACGGCCTCAACGCCATGCAGATCGTTGCCCTCGCCATTGCACGCCACCGGGATACCACCGCCGCCGGCCGCGATCACCAGCGCGCCATGCTCCAGTAACCAGCGGATGACCTGTATCCCGAGCACACGCAGCGGCTGGGGCGAGGCCACCACGCGCCGGAACGAAGCACCGTCCGCCGCCATGTTCCAGCCCTTGGCCGCCGCGACACGCTCGGACTCGACCTGGGTGTAGGTCGGCCCGATGGGTTTGCTCGGGTGGCCGAAGGCCGGGTCCTGCGCATCCACTTCTACACGGGTGATCAGCGTTGTTATCGCCCGCGTTGCAGGGAGCAGATTGGCCAGTTCCTGCTCAAGCAGGTAGCCAATCATGCCGTCGGTCTGCGCGCCTAAAACGTCCAGCGGGTAGGCGTCCACGTCTATGTAAGCCGCCGCTTGCAGGGCCAATAACCCTACCTGTGGGCCGTTGCCGTGAGTCAGCACCAGGTCGTGGTGTTCGGCCACGCGGGCCAATTGGGCCGCGGCGCGACGAATATTCGCCAACTGATTGTCCGCTGTCGGCGGCTGATCGCGGCGCAGCAGTGCATTGCCGCCCAGGGCCACGACGACTCTCATACGTCAGCTCCGCAAGGCGTCATCCGAGGGTCGCCACCAGCACGGCTTTAATGGTGTGCATGCGGTTTTCAGCCTGGGTGAAGACGATGGAAGCCTCGGACTCGAATACTTCGTCGGTGACCTCGATTTCGCTCAGGCCATATTTTTCATGCACCTCGCGGCCCACTTCGGTTTCCAGGTTATGGAAGGCGGGCAGGCAATGCATAAACCTGGCGCGTGGCTTGCCGGTGGCCTGCATCAGCGCCGTGGTCACCTGATAGGGCAGCAATTTGTCGATACGCTGCTGCCACACCGCGTCGTCCTGGCCCATCGAGACCCAGACATCGGTGTAGAGAAAGTCCGCACCGGCCACAGCCTTGAGTGGGTCGGTCTCCAGGGTGATACGCGCACCTGTTTTTACCGCCAGCTCGCGCATCTGCGCCACCAGCTCAGCGGGCGGTTGCAGGTCAGCCGGTGAGCAGAGGCGCACATCCATGCCCATTAGCGTGCCGCCCACCAGCAGCGAGCTGCCCATGTTGAAGCTGGCGTCGCCCAGGTAGCAGAAGCTCAGTTCGTGCAGCGGCTTTTCACCGAACTCTTGCATGGTCAGCAGGTCGGCGAGAATCTGCGTGGGGTGCATCTCATCGGTCAGGCCATTCCACACTGGTACCTTGGCGTACAGCGCCAGCTCCTCAACCACGCTCTGGTGGAAACCACGGTACTCAATACCGTCGTAGTAGCGCCCGAGTACGCGGGCGGTGTCTTTCAGCGACTCCTTGTGCCCCAGTTGCGAGGTGCCGGAATCGAGGCAGGTGACATGGCCCCCCTGATCATGCACGGCGACCTCGAACGCACAGCGGGTGCGTGTCGACGGTTTCTCGAAGATCAGGGCGATGTTCTTGCCCTTCAAACGGGGCACTTCGTTGCCGACTGCTTTGGCGCGTTTCAGCTCGGCAGACAGGTCGAGCAGGTAGCGAATCTCATCCGGGCTAAAGTCCTTCAGCGCCAGCAGGCTGCGGTTATGCAGGTTGAAGCTCATAAGGTGCTCTCGTTTTTTGAGGGATCAGAGCGTGTCGCGCTCGATCGGGCAGGACATGCAGTGGCTACCACCGCGACCGCGGCCTAGCTCGGAACCAGAAACGGTGATGACCTCGACGCCCGCTTTACGTAGCAAGGTGTTGGTGTGGGTGTTACGCGAGTAGCCCATGACCACGCCCGGCGCGAGTGCCAGCAGGTTGTTGCCGTCGTCCCACTGCTCGAGCTCGGACTGCCAGGCGTCGCCGCCGGTGGCGACCGAACGCAGCTTGGCCAGGCCCAGTGCTTCGGCCACCACTTCAAGGAAGGGTTTGCTCTCGGTACGCACATCCAGGCTGCCTTCACGCTCGCCTGGTCGCAGGCTGTGCACGCGGATCGCGTCGACCATTTCGGGGAAACAGGTCACCAGGTCGACATCGCAGAAGGTGAATACCGTGTCCAGGTGCATAGCCCCGCGCGACTTGGGGATCTGCGCCGCCAGCACATGGGTAGCACCGCCTTGAGCAAACAAGGCACGGGCCAGTTGGCTGACCGCCTGCGGTGAGGTGCGCTCGCCCCTACCGATCAGCACCACGCCATGACCCAGCGGCATCACATCGCCGCCCTCCATGGTTGCACCGCCATGATCGACGTCGGGGTCACCCCACCAGGTTGTCACCTTGCCGGCAAACAGCGGATGGAAGCGGTAGACCGCCGCAGTCAGCAGGGTTTCCTGACGGCGGGCGGGCCAGAACATCGAGCACAGCACCACGCCTTTACCGATCCAGCAGCTGCTGTCGCGGCTGAACAGGGTGTTGGGCAGGGGCGGCAGGAGGAAGTCGCTCGCAGCCGCATAGCGGGCCAGTAGTCCTTCGGGCTCAAACGGCAACTCGGCGCGCGCCAGCCCGCCGATCAGGTGTTCAGCCAAACGCATGGGCGGCAGCTCTTCTAGCCAGGGCCGTAGCTGCTGCGCCAACTCGGTATCAACAGTACCAGGGGCGAGTTTGCGATCCAGTAGCCAGGTGCACGCCTCTGGATTGGCCATGGTGGTGGCCAGCAGGTCATGCAGCTCAAGCACCTCGACATCGCGGCTGAGCATGGCATTGGTGAAGGCGTCGTGATCATTGCGTGCCTGGCCGACCCAGAGCACGTCGTCGAACAGCAAATCGCGGCAATTGAGCGGGGTCAGCCGCTGCTGCGCCAGACCGGGGCGACACACCAGTACACGGCGCAGGCGGCCAATTTCAGAATGCAAACCTTGGGTCGTCATGACATTGATTTCCTATTCACAAATACGGAGATGAAAAATGCAGAGCGCTTACAGCCCGAGTCGACCCATGATCAGCAGCGTGGCGGCTACGCCGGCCAGTACCACCAGCGCGGCCAGAATGGCCCACTCCCAGGGGGTGAACACGCGTTCCTGACGCTGGCGCTTGGCCCAGGCGTAGAGCACCACCCCGGGGACATAAAGCAGGGCGCTGAGCAGCAGGTACTTGAAGCCGGCGGCATACAGCAGCCACAAGCAGTAAACGGTGGCCAAGGCAGCGATGGGCACATCAGCACGCTGGATGGCTGCTTTAACACCCTCGCCCCGCCAGGCCAGCAACAGGCCGTAAGCGGCGCTGAACAGGTAGGGCAGCAGAATCATCGCCGTCGACAGCGAGATCAGTGCCAGATAAGACGCCTTGGAAAACAGCGTCAGAATCAGGAACAGCTGCACCATGCCGTTGGTGAGCCACAGCGCATTGGCCGGCACGTGCTTGTCGTTGGTCTGCCCCAGCCACTTCGGCATCACGCCGCCGCCTGCCGGGGTGAACAGCGATTCCGCGGCCAGCAGCATCCAGGCCAGGAAGCCGCCACCGACCGAGACAATCAGGCCGACGTAGATCAGTACCGCGCCCCAGGTGCCGACAGCGTCTTCCAGCACGCCTGCCATCGACGGGTTTTTCAAGCCGGCCAGGGTCGGCTGGTTAAAGACCCCGAGGGACAGCAGCGACACCGACATCAATAACAGCAGGCAGATCAGAAAGCCGATGACGGTGGCGCGGCCCACGTCTTCACGTTTGCGCGCCCGCGCCGAATAGACACTGGCGCCCTCAATGCCGATAAATACCCAGACCGTGACCAGCATGGTGCTCTTGACCTGATCAAGCACCGAGCCGAGGCTGGCATCGCCCCAGAAATTCAGGCTGAAGGTTTCCACCTTGAAGGCCATGGCCACCAGCGCGATAAACAGCAGCAGCGGCACGATCTTGGCCAGCGTGACCACCGCATTCAGCACCGCCGCGCCTTGAATGCCGCGCAGCACTAGCAGGTGGATGACCCACAGCACGATCGAAGCACCGGCAATAGCCGCTGGTGAATTGCCTGTGCCGAACACCGGGAAGAAGTAACCCAGCGCGCCGAACGCGGCCACCAAATAGCCGACATTGCCGATCCAGGCGCTGACCCAGTAACCCCAGGCCGAGTTGAAGCCGACGTGCTCGCCCGAAAGTGCGCGGGCATAGGCGTAGACGCCGTTGTCGAGCTCGGGCTTGCGCATGGACAGCATCTGGTAGACCCGCACCAGTAACAGCATGCCGATGCCGGTAATGGTCCAGCCAATCAGGATGGCGCCGGCGCCGGCGCCCGCCGCCATGTTTTGCGGCAGACCAAAGATACCGCTGCCGATGATCGAGCCAACCACCAGCGCCACCAGCAGGCTAAGGCCCAGCTTGGGCGGCGCTTGCGTGGTGGCGTTTGTGGCGTTTTGCGCGACCGGTAATGCGGTTGCTGGCGGCGTGTGGGTACTGTTCATACCACCCCGTCTACGACAGCCTGCACATGGCACAGCGCTTTGACCTTGGCCTGCAGGGTGCTGGCTATGGCCTGCGCCTCAGCTTGGGTGGTGCCATCGTGTAAATGCAAGGTGATGGTGTTGCTGGTATTCGGCTCGCCCGGCACCTTAATGGGCTCACAGACGATGCTGAGCGCGGGTTCGTCGGGCTTGTGCGCGCTGGGGCGAGTTCCTTGACGATGTAGCGGTAAACGTCGGAGAGAGGCTGGGTCATAGCAAGTACCTTTGCAGAGGATTAACAGCCACGGCATGCAGCCGTGGATTGGCCTGAATTCCACCGTCAGTCTGTGCGTCATCCCTTACGCCGTCTGTTCGACAGCGCACGCAGTGGTTTTAGGGGCGGTGTTCAGATGACATGTTTCAGGTACTGGGCTGCAACGCATCGAAGCCGGCGATCACATCGAAAAGTTCCTCGTCGATGCTGGCTTGGCGTAACTGATGAAAGCTGGCCTGCAGTTCTTGCAGCAGTTCGCCGATGTTGCGGTCGGCGCGCTGCATGGCGGCGAGGCGGCTGGCGTTTTCACTGGCCAACGACTCGGCACTGGCGCGAAACAACGAGACAAACAGGTGCTCGCGGATAAAGGCTTGCAGTGCTGGCGCAGGGTTGCCGAGCACTTCTGGCAATTGCGCCGTGGGCCAGGGCTGACTGGCCAACTCGCGCTGCCACGCGGCATCCAGCGGCAGCAGGCGCTGGCTAACTGGGCTGTAGCCGGACTCGCTGGGGCGGTTATAGAACAGCAGCAGCGTGGCGCGCGGCATTGCACTCATCGTGGGGTCGTCAGGCAGTTGGATGGTCAGCAGGATTTGCCCGACCAGTTGGGTGATCAACTCCACCGACCCCGGCACCGCAAATGAACCTTCCAGGGCTATGCCGGCATCGACCAGGCGCGCCTGCACGCGCTCGCCGACCGCCCAGACTTTTACTGTGGTCTTGGAGCTGCCTGAGGGCGGCAGCCCCGCCAGTGCATGCTCAACCACCACCTCGTTAAAGCGCCCGACCAAGCCCTGGTCGGAGCCAAATACGATGGCGTGCACCACCGCGTCATCGGCCGTGTTGTTGGGCGCCTGCCGCTGTGCTCCATGTGGATCGACTGCACGCAGGCATACGCCAAGGCCAAGCTCGACTGTGCGGGCGTAGTCAGCCAGTGCCGCCACCGACTTTTCATACTGGCCAATGGCTGACGCCGCAGAAGCCTTCATGGTGCGCACCACGGACTTGAGATCCCCGGCGCTACCTATCTGCCGCCGCAATGCAGTCAGGGTGGTAGTCATGCGCTTGGCATGGCTTCGCTATCAGGCTCCGGTGCGGCGGAGGTCTTATCGCGATGCTTGTTCAGTCGGCCTAGCGTGCTGTCCAGCAGGTGCACCATCTTCTGCGCTGCACCATGCACCGCTTGCTCCTGGGTGGCGGCGAACTCGGTCACGGCCACCGGCTGGCGCCCTTTGAGGCGGGCCTCAAGCATGCACAGCTGATCATGCTGGCCATTCTTGTCACCATTCTCGTCGCTGAGATGCGCTTCCACGCGGGTGATCTGTTCGCTAAAACGTTGCAGCGCATGCTCAAGCGTGGCGCTGATGTGCGCGGACAGTTCGGCACTGCCGTCGATGTGATTGTCGGTATTGATCTGGATTTTCATGGGGTTTCCTCGATTGCAGTCTTGGCGCCGGGGGCGCCGTCGTCGGTGCTGGAAAAGGCGGCAAGTGCCTGACGGGCCGCAGCGCTCACCTGCTCACGGTCGGCGTCGGTCAATTTGTCGACACCGCTCAGGCGCGTGCGCAGCTCATCGGGTAATGCATTGGCGGCTTCCTCAACCGCTTGCTGGGCCGCAGTCATTCGCTCGAGCGCTACCGGGTCGAACAGCTTGGTATTCAGCGCCAGCAGAATGGCGATCTGCGCGGGCACCGAGACCGGTGAGAATTCGCCTTGGCCCAGGCAGGCGCGGATGCGTTTGCCGTGCTCGATAGATTGCCGGGTGTCTTCGTCCAGCCGGGCACCGAAGCGGGCGAAGGTTTCCAACTCCTCGAACTGCGCGTAAGCCAACTTGAGATCACCGGCCACCGCACGATAAGCCGCGCGCTGCGCCTTGCCACCGACCCGCGAGACCGACTGGCCAACGTCGATGGCCGGCAGCACGCCCAGCTCAAACAGCGATGGCGACAGCACGATCTGCCCGTCGGTAATGGAAATCAGGTTGGTCGGGATATAAGCCGAGATGTTTTGCGCCTCGGTCTCGATAATCGGCAGCGCCGTCAGCGAGCCGCCACCGCGCGCCTCGTTGAGGTGGGTGGCGCGTTCGAGCATGCGCGAGTGGATATAAAAGATGTCCCCCGGAAAGGCCTCGCGCCCCGGCGGGCGGCGCAGCAGCAGCGACAGCTCACGATAAGCCCGCGCGTGGTGGGTGAGGTCGTCGTAGACGATCAGCACGTCACGGCCGGCCTCCATAAAATGCTCGGCGATGCTGGTGGCGGCGTACGGCGCAATGTAGGACAGCCCAGGCGCTTCGTTGCCTTCGGCCACCACCACTACGGTGTAGGCCAGTGCGCCCTTGGCGCGCAGGTTCGCCACCGCCTTGGCCACCGCCGAGGCGCGTTGGCCGATGGCGCAGTAAACGCAGAGCACGTTCTTGTCGCGCTGGTTGTAGATGGTGTCCAGGGCAATGGCGGTCTTGCCGGTCTGGCGGTCGCCGAGGATTAATTCACGCTGGCCACGGCCGATAGGGATCAGCGCATCGAGTACTTTCAGCCCGGTTTGCAGGGGCTCGGTTACTGGTGCGCGGTCCATGATCGGCGCTGCCGGGCGCTCGATGGGCAGCCGTTGTTCGGTCCGCACAGGGCCGAGGCCATCCAGCGCTCGACCCAGCGGGTCGATCACCCGGCCGAGCAACGCATCGCCGACGCCGACGTCCATCACCCGGCCGCTGCGCTGCACCTCCTGACCGGCATGCAGGTGCGCGTAGTCACCGAGCAACACCACATCAACGCCGTCCTCATCGAGGTTAAAGGTGATGCCTGACAGGCCGCCGGGAAACACCAGCAGCTCCTCGAAGCCAACATTCTGTAAGCCGTTAATTCGTGCGATGCCGGTGGAAACGCTGACGATGGCACCCACCTCGCGCGGCAGCATTTGCGCGCTGAAAGCCTGCACGCACTGCTGAATGCCGGAAAACGCGCTGTCGTAAACGCTGCGCAGGCTGTTGTCGGGGCTGGCCGTGGTCATGCGGCCCCCGCTTCAGCGGGATGCTCGTTCAACGTGGCGGACAAGGTTGTTAAGTAGTCGGCAATGCTCCAGGCCAGCTTCTGCCCTTGTGCGCTCAGTTCGATGCCGCTGACCAATTCGGGCGCCGTCTCGACCTTGAGCGCAATCGCCTGGCCAAAGGTTTCCTCCAGCGCCGCCTGAATCGCGGCCAACTGCTCGGCGGGCAAGTCAAAGGCGCTGCGCAACAAAGCTGGCTCCTCGGCAGAGGTGGCCTTGAGTGCCGCGCTCAAGGCGGCCAACGTCTCGCCATCGACGGCCTGCAAGCGCTGGATAAACACCGCGCAGGCGCGTTGTTCGAGGCTGGCGTCGGCCAGGTCACCGAGCACCCGGCGGGCAATGTCGAACACCTGCTGCTGCGTCTGGCGGACGATCTCACCGTGCAACGCCTGGGTGTCGGCCTGCAGTTTTTTCGCCCGCGCCGCACTCGCCGTCTCAGCTGTTTTGCGCGCCTCAGCCAGCAGGCGCTCACGTTCAGTATTGGCAGCCTCGGTGGCCTTGCTCAGCAAGTCAGCGCGCTGTTCGTCAAAGGCCTGATTCTTCTCCTCGAACTCGCTCCGCTGCGCATGCGCCTTGGCTTTGGTCGCGGCGGCATCGGCCAGCTCAGTGGCAATTTTATCTTCGCGCGCGGCAATGGCATCCAGCACCGGCTGATAGAGAAAGCGCTTCATCAGGTAAACCAAAATGATGAAGTTGAGCAGCTGTGCGCCGACGGTGAACCAGTCGATAAGCACGGTCTATTTTCCTGCTGCCTGGGAGGCGGCAGTCAGTGCGGCATTCCAGAACGGGTTGGCGAAGATCAGAATCATCGACACCACAAAGCAGTAAATCGCCGTGGATTCGATCATCGCCAGGCCGACAAACAGCGTGCGGGTGATGGTGGCCGATGCATCGGGCTGCTGGGCCAGTGCGGTGAGCGCAACGGCGACCGCGCGGCCTTCGGCCAAGGCCGGTCCCATCGTACCGAAGCCGGTGGTCAGGCCGGCCATAACGATGGAGGCGACGGCGATCATGGTAAGAGCGTCCATAAGGTATGCCTTTATGTGAGTGGATGGGGGAGGGCAGCCGCTCAGGTTCTGGCGCAGGCGTGCTAGCTGCCTTGCTGCTGCGGGTGGCGGCAGCGATGTACACCGCGGCGAGGATGGTAAAGATGTAGGCCTGAACCATGCCGGTGAGCAGCCCCAGCACGGTCATCACGATGGGGAACACGAACGGCGTGATCGATAACAGGATGGCGATGATCATTGCACCGCTCATCATGTTGCCGAACAGGCGTACCGCCAGCGCCAGGGTGCGCGAGACTTCGCTGATCAGGTTGAAGGGCAGCATGATCGGCGTGGGCTGCATATAGGATTTCAGGTAGGCGCCCAGGCCCTGACCCGAGATGCCAAACAGCGGCACTGCCACCAGTACGCACAGGGCCAGCGCAGCGGTGGTCGACAGCGATGCAGTGGGCGGTTCATAACCGGGAATCACGGTGGCCAGCGCGGCGGCGGCGACAAACAGAAACAGGGTGCCGAGAAAGCCCAGGTAGCGCCGTGGGTTGTGCAGGCCGACATCCTTGATCTGGCCCATGATTGCAGTCACCACAATCTCCAGCAGGTTCTGCCAGCGCGAACGTTCATGGCCGGTGGCAAGGCGCCGAGTGATTAGCGCGGCGCCTACCACCAACACGGCCATCAATGCCCAAGTGAAGAGGATGGTAGCGTTCAGCTTGATAAAGCCGTACTCCCAGAAAATCCAGTTGTCGGGGGTCAGGCGCATGGTGGCTTTCCTCGCGAGTGCAGGGGCGCTGGCGCAAGTGCGGCGGTGCCAGGATGGGTGATGCGCAAGACCAGCACACGCGCCAGTACAAACCCCAGCAGGCACAGCCCCAGTTGCAGCGGCTGCGCTGCGCCGACGACGTAGAAACCTGCGAGTACGATGGCGGTGCGCACAACCAGGCTGGAGATAAACCAGCGCGCCGGCGTTGCCGAATCGGCCGCACGGCGTACCGTCCACCACAGGCCGGCGAAGAACACCGTACCCAGTGCGCCGCCGGCCAGCAGCGCAGCGATCCAGACCAGCCAGTTAGGGTTGTTGATCATCCTCATCCTCCTGTTCGGCGTGCATGGCTCGGTCTTCCTGAGAGACCCAATGCCAGGCGTTCAAGCAGCCGATAGTCAGGCCCGCCATCAGCAGCGCCAGGGTCCAGGAACGGCCACCGGGATACTGCTGGTCGAGCCATAGGCCAAGCGCTGCGCCCAGCAGCGTGGGCACGGCCACTGACCAGCCGATCAAACCCATCATGCCCAGGCCGAACCACACGCCGGGTGCGCCGTTGCGCCGGGCTTTGAGTTTGCGCGTCGCCTTGGCGCCGACTTGTTCGGCCAGGCTGGCGCTGGCAGGCGGTGTGCGTTTCGGTTCCGGCTTCATGAGGAACGCTCACGCAGCGAGGCGAAGCGCCGCATAAAGCCCGTTTCGAGTTTGGCCATCGCGGCGCGCACAGCCTGCTGCTGCTCATCCGGGGTGAGGAATTCCTGCTCAACCGCATCACGCAGGTGCGCCAGATCCTTACCGCGCAGCGCATGGCGCACGGAGATCACTACATCCGGCCCGGTCTTAACCAGCACGCCTTCGTCCAAGGCGAGAAACACCTCACCCTGCGCCTCACTCTCGAAACTGAGGATGCCGGGCACCAGTGACGCCACGCAGTCGAGGCGCTGCGGCAGCAGGCCAAACGCGCCTTGCGCGGTCTCGACCACCATGCGCGCCACTTGGGTTTCCTCGGCGAACACCTCAAACGGCAGCAGCACCTTAAGCGTCATCAGCGGCATGCGTGGGCTCCTCGCTGGGGTGCTGCTCAGGCTTGGTCTCGGGTTCGGGCTTTGATTGGCCGCTCGATTTGGCCTTGGCCGTGGCTTCATCCACCGCGCCGATCATGTACAGCGCGCTCTCGGGCAGGTCCTTGAATTCATCGGCGAGGATGCGTTCGCAGCCATCCAGCGCATCGGCCAGGCTGACCAGCTTGCCGCTCATATTGGTGAACTGTTCGGTAGTGAAGAACGGCTGAGTGAGAAAGCGCTCTAACCGCCGCGCGCGCGCCACCACCTTGCGGTCGTCGGGCGATAACTGCTCCAGGCCGAGCATGGCGATGATGTCCTTGAGTTCGGCGTACTGCGCAAGCGTGCGGCGAATGGCCTGCGCCAACCGGTAGTGGCGCTCGCCGACAATGCCCGGCGTGACCATCTTCGAGCTGGATTGCAGCGGGTCGATAGCTGGGAACAAACCTTCGCTAGCGCGTTTGCGCGACAACACGATGGACGCCGACAGGTGGGAGAAGGTGTGCACCGCCGCCGGGTCGGTGAAGTCGTCCGCCGGCACGTAAACCGCCTGGATCGAGGTGATCGCGCCGCTATCGGTGTTGGCGATGCGCTCTTCCAGCGACGCCAGTTCGGTGCCCATGGTCGGCTGATAGCCCAGGCGCGATGGCATCCGCCCCATCAACCCTGAGACTTCCGAGCCAGCCTGAATAAAGCGGAAAATATTGTCGATCAGCAGCAGCACATCGCGGTGCTCGTCGTCGCGGAAATACTCGGCCATGGTCAGCGCCGCATGGCCAACGCGAAAGCGCGCGCCAGGTGGCTCGTTCATCTGCGCGAAGATCATCACCATATGGGGCAGCACCCCGGCAGCCTTCATCTCGCGGTACAGCTCTTCGCCTTCGCGAGAGCGCTCGCCGATGCCGCAAAAGATGCTCACGCCCTGTTGATGGCCGACCATGTTGTGGATCATTTCGGTCAGCAGCACCGTCTTGCCGACGCCCGCGCCGCCGAACAAGCCGGCTTTGCCGCCGCGCTCTAGCGGGGTGAGCACGTCGATGGCTTTGATACCGGTTTCGAATATCTCTGATTGAGTCGAGCGGCGCACCAGCGGGGGCGGCTGGCTGTGCACCGAGCGCCACTGCACGCCTTCCAGCGCCGGCTCGCGGTCTATGGTGTTGCCGAACACATCGAACATGCGCGAGAGAATGGGCTTGCCGACCGGCGCCAGCAATGGCCCGCCAGTGTTGTGCACCGGCATGCCGCGCGCCAGGCCTTGAGTGGGTGTCAGGGCGATGCCGCGTACATGATGGGCGTCGCGCTGGACTAATACCTCAATCGCCACCCTGTCACCTTCACCGGCGCGCAGCAGGGTGTGAACAGCCGGCAGAGCAAGGTCGAAGCGCATGTCGATGACGCTGCCACGAACCGCTACAACAATGCCGACGTTGTCTGCAGTCGCTGGCGTTTCTATTTGGCTTACCGTCATCTCGAATGCCCTTATCAAATCTGCGTGTTCGGGCGATACAGGTGTGCAGCGCAGGCACGCACTGAGTCCTGACGCTTTTCATCGTGCCTGCAGTGGTGTCTGGTCACCGTGCGCTAGCGAACACAAGGCTGCTTCAGCTCGATCAAGGTAAAGGCTGCTAAGCCAGTGCAGGCTAATAGGAGCAGGCTTGAGCAGACGCTACTGGCCTAAACATCTATCCAGCCGTGTAGGCCACTGTTTGGGCGCCGCCGGGGGAATAGGTTGGGCCGTGCGCACTTCATGGTTATGCTCTGCGTCACAAACAGATCAGTGGGTGAGTGATGTTCCAGCCAATTCGAGCCGTCAGGCTTCTACCCTTTGTCATGCTCTTTCTACTCGCTGCCTGCGCGCGTGGGCCGCAGTTATCGCCAGAGGCAGCGCGATTGCCGGAGCGGGTCGAGCTGACTGATGTGCCATTCTTCCAGCTCAGTGACGCTCAGGGCGGGCCTTCGGCGTTAGCGGCGTTGCTCAATTATCACGGGGTGATCAGTAGCCCAGGTTTGGTAGATGAGCGCATGCAGCAGTTGGGCAAAGGGCAGAGCCCGCAGGCGGGGCTTGAGGCAGTGGCGCGCTCGTATGAGCTCGTGGTGTATCCCTTGCCCGGTAATTTGGATGCGCTGATGCAGCAGATTTCCGCGGGGCACCCGGTGCTGGTGCTGCAGGATCGTTTATTTGGCGGGCCGGGCTCGCAGTTTGCCGTGCTGGTGGGCTATGACCAGCGCGAGCGGACGCTGGTGCTGCGTTCGGGCAATGACCGACGCTGGTACAGCAGCTTTGCCAGCTTCGACGACGCTTGGGGGGAGGCAGGACGCTGGGCAGTATTGATTCAACCGACCAGTCAACTGCCTGCACAACCCGTTGAGCGCGCTTGGTTGCAGGCTGCCCGTGATCTGCAGCAGCAAGGCCGAGGTGCAGCGGCGCAGCGCGCGTTGCGCACGGCGCGCCAGGTTTGGCCGGATGCCGCGCTGTAAAGGCATCCAGCAATGAGCGTGAGTGATAACGCAAAACGGCACCCCAAGGGTGCCGTTTCTGTTTGTAGTGCTGGTGTTAGATGCCCAGCTTGTCGCGCAGGGTGTAGTACCAAGCGCCCAAGGCGCTGAACGGCACTTGGAACAGGCGGCCACCCGGGAATGGGTAGTGCGGCAAGTCGGCAAATGCGTCGAAGCGCTCAGCCTGGCCGCGCAGTGCTTCGGCCAGCACCTTGCCTGCCAGGTGGGTGTAGGTCACGCCGTGACCGCTGCAGCCTTGTGAGTAATAGATGTTGTCGCCCAGGCGACCGACTTGCGGCAGGCGCGAGAGCGTCAGCAGGAAGTTGCCGGTCCAGGCGTAATCGATCTTGACGTCTTTCAACTGCGGGAATGCCTTGAGCATTTTCGGGCGAATGATCGCCTCGATGTTGGCCGGGTCACGGGCACCGTAGACCACGCCGCCGCCAAAGATCAGGCGGTTATCACCGCTAAGGCGGTAGTAATCGAGCAAATAATTGCAGTCTTCCACGCAGTAGTCCTGCGGCAGCAGGCTTTTCGCCAGCTCGGCGGACAAAGGCTCAGTGGTAATCACCTGGGTGCCGCACGGCATCGATTTGGCCGAGAGCTCAGGAATCAGGTTGCCTAGGTAGGCGTTGCCCGCGACTACCACGAACTTGGCTTTGATCCGCCCATTAGGGGTGTGCACAACGGGGTTGGCGCCGCGCTCAATGCGGATGGCCGGGGACTGCTCGTAAATCACCCCGCCGAGCGACTCAACTGCCGCCGCTTCACCGAGTGCCAGGTTGAGCGGATGGATATGGCCGCCGCTCATATCGAGCATGCCGCCGGCATAAATGTCGGTGCCCACGACTTCTTGTATGCGCTTGGCGTCCATCAGCTCAAGTTGGGTGTGGCCGTAGCGCTCCCATAGTTTTTTCTGCGACTCCAGGTGCTTCATGTGCTTAGGCGTATTGGCCGCGAAGACGCCACCGTCTTTGAGGTCGCACTGGATGTTGTACTTGGCGATGCGCTCGCGAATGATGCGGCCGCCTTCGAAGGCCATGTCGCCGAGCAGCTGTGCTTGCTTGGGCGCGCAGCTGCGCTCGATTACATCGATATCGCGGCTGTAGCTGTTGACGATCTGCCCACCATTGCGGCCCGATGCACCGAAGCCGACTTTTGCCGCTTCGACGATGCTGACCTTGAAGCCGTTTTCCAGCAGGGCAATAGCGGTAGATAGACCGGTGTAGCCTGCGCCGACGATGCACACGTCAGTTTCGACTTCACCATTCAGTTCCGGGCGTGCCGGTACCGGATTGGCGGAGGCCGCATAATAGGATTGTGGATAAGCTGTGTGCGCCATTTTGCAACCTCTGTTCTTTATATTTTACGAATGAGCGGATGCTACCTGAGTTGAAAATGCTCGGCTAGTGGCCTGTGCGAAATATTAAACGCACGATGAAACAGTAAAAAATTCAATTATTCAGGCAGTTAGCTAAAAAACCTGTTGACACTTTTTCGCGTGGCCGTAGAATGCGCACCCATCGTAGGCACGTAGCTCAGTTGGTTAGAGCACCACCTTGACATGGTGGGGGTCGTTGGTTCGAGTCCAATCGTGCCTACCAAATTTGGTAGAAAAAGGGTCGCTTAGGCGGCCCTTTTTTTTGGGTTCTTGTTAGCAAGCCAGGCTTTCTGCAAGTATTCATGCGGTTAGTTGTTGTTTAAAACCTCCAGTGACTGCGGTTCGGTTTTGGTTAGGCGTACATGCTCCTGCTTCTGTATGGCAGGTTTACCGCCGAATCGCTTACTGGCTCATCCCAACCCATGTGGCCTTTGGTAGAGGTCACCACTAGGAGAGGAGGCGCCATGCCCATCATTACTCTTCCCGACGGCAGTCAGCGTTCGTTCGATCACCCAGTATCTGTACTTGAGGTGGCGCAATCCATCGGTGCTGGCCTGGCCAAGGCCACGATAGCCGGTAAGGTCAATGGCAAGCTGGTTGATGCCTGCGACGTGATTGATAGCGACGCCACCCTGCAGATCATTACGCCCAAAGACCAAGAAGGTCTCGAAATCATTCGCCACTCCTGTGCGCATTTGATTGGGCACGCGGTTAAGCAGTTGTTTCCGACGGCTAAGATGGTGATCGGGCCGGTCATTGATGACGGTTTCTACTACGACATCGCGTCTGAGCGCCCCTTCACTCTAGATGATGTGGCGGCCATCGAGCAGCGCATGCAGCAGCTGATCGAGAAAGACTACGACGTCATCAAGAAAGTGACGCCGCGCGCTGAGGTTATTGATGTCTTCACCGCGCGCGGTGAGGACTACAAACTGCGTCTGGTTGAAGATATGCCGGGCGAGCAGGCGATGGGTCTGTATTACCACGAAGAATACGTCGACATGTGCCGCGGTCCGCACGTGCCGAATACGCGCTTCCTTAAAGCGTTCAAGCTGACCAAATTGTCTGGTGCTTACTGGCGCGGCGATGCCAAGAATGAGCAGTTGCAGCGCGTGTATGGCACTGCCTGGGCGGATAAGAAGCAACTGGCTGCTTATATTCAGCGTATTGAAGAGGCTGAGAAGCGCGACCATCGCAAGATCGGTAAGCGCCTTGATCTGTTCCATACCCAGGAAGAAGCGCCGGGTATGGTGTTCTGGCACCCAAATGGCTGGACCATTTATCAAGTGCTTGAGCAGTACATGCGCGGTGTGCAGCGTGAGAACGGCTACCAGGAAATCAAGACGCCGCAGATTGTTGACCGCGTGCTGTGGGAGAAATCCGGGCACTGGGGTAACTACGCCGACAACATGTTCACTACGGAGTCGGAGAGTCGTGATTACGCCATCAAGCCGATGAACTGCCCATGTCACGTGCAGGTTTTCAATCAGGGGCTGAAAAGCTACCGTGAATTGCCGCTGCGTTTGGCTGAGTTCGGTTCTTGCCACCGCAATGAAGCGTCGGGTGCGCTGCATGGCATCATGCGCGTGCGTGGTTTCACTCAGGATGATGCGCACATCTTCTGTACTGAAGAGCAGGTCAAGAAAGAGGCTGCAGACTTCATTAAGCTGACTTTGCAGGTTTACGCTGACTTCGGTTTCAGTGATGTGAAGATGAAGCTTTCTACGCGCCCGGCTAAGCGTGTGGGCGATGACGCGTTCTGGGATCGTGCTGAAGAGGCGCTGGCCAATGCGCTGAATGAGGCGGGTCTGCCTTGGGAGTATCTCCCGGGGGAGGGTGCGTTCTACGGTCCGAAGATCGAATTCACGCTGCTTGATTGCCTCGGTCGTGCCTGGCAGTGCGGTACACTGCAGTACGATCCGAACATGCCGCAGCGCCTTGAGGCGAGTTACGTTTCCGAGGACAACAGCCGGAAAGTACCGGTCATGTTGCACCGGGCGATTCTTGGTTCGTTCGAGCGTTTCATCGGTATTTTGATCGAGCACTACGAGGGTGCATTCCCTGCTTGGCTGGCGCCGACTCAGGCCGTGGTGATGAATATCACTGATAAACAGGCTGATTTTGCCCTCGAAGTGGAAAAAACGCTCAATCAGAGCGGTTTTCGTGCCAAGTCTGACTTGAGGAACGAGAAGATAGGCTTTAAAATCCGCGAGCATACTTTGCTCAAGGTTCCCTATCTCTTGGTTATCGGAGATCGGGAGGTTGAGACGAAAACTGTCGCCGTGCGTACTCGCGAAGGTGTTGATCTGGGCTCTATGCCCGTCACTCAATTCGCTGAACTTCTTACGCAGGCGGTTTCCCGGCGTGGTCGCCAAGATTTGGAGTAATCATTATTAAGCGTGATATGAGACAAGATAAGCGAGCTGCACCTAAGGCACCGATCAACGAGAATATCTCGGCACGTGAGGTACGGTTAATTGGCGCTGAGGGTGAGCAGCTCGGGATTGTGTCAATTGAGGACGCGCTTCTTAAGGCCGAAGAGGCCAAGCTGGATCTGGTAGAAATTTCTGCCGATGCGGTGCCACCTGTTTGTAAGCTGATGGACTACGGCAAATCGATCTTCGAGAAGAAGAAACAGGTTGCTGCTGCAAAGAAAAACCAGAAGCAGATTCAGGTTAAAGAAATCAAGTTTCGTCCAGGGACGGAGGAAGGGGATTACCAGGTAAAACTACGCAACCTGGTACGTTTCCTTAGTGATGGGGACAGGGCCAAGGTATCACTTCGATTCCGCGGCCGTGAGATGGCGCATCAGGAGCTGGGCATGGAGTTGTTAAAGCGGGTTGAAGCTGACCTGCTTGAATACGGCGCCGTTGAACAGCATCCAAAGATGGAAGGACGCCAGCTGATCATGGTCATCGCCCCCAAAAAGAAGAAATAACCACCAGGGCACGGCAGGCCTTGCGGTTATGTTTATCAACTGAATGCGGAGTATCCGAACATGCCAAAGATGAAAACTAAGAGTGGTGCAGCCAAGCGTTTTTTGAAAACTGCTAACGGCTTCAAGCACAAGCACGCTTTCAAGAGCCACATCCTGACCAAGATGTCCACTAAGCGTAAGCGTCAACTGCGGGGCAGCTCCATGGTGCACCCGTCTGACGTAGCAAAAGTGGCGCGCATGCTGCGCGTTCGTTAATCGGTCAAGATAGAGGAAATTACTCATGGCTCGTGTTAAGCGCGGCGTTATTGCTCGCAAGCGTCACAAAAAAATTCTGAAACTCGCTAAAGGCTACTACGGCGCACGTTCACGCGTGTTCCGCGTTGCCAAGCAAGCGGTGATCAAGGCAGGCCAATACGCCTACCGCGACCGTCGTCAGAAAAAACGTCAGTTCCGCGCTCTGTGGATCGCTCGTATCAACGCTGGTGCACGTGTTAACGGTCTGTCTTACAGCCGTTTCATTGCTGGCTTGAAAAAAGCGTCCATTGAGATCGACCGTAAGGTACTGGCTGATCTGGCAGTGAACGAAAAAGCGGCGTTTGCTGCGATTGTCGAGAAAGCGAAAGCCGTACTGGCTTAAGTCCCCGACAATCACCGGGTTCGCCCGGTGCTAAACGTCACCAATAGGGGAAGAGCCTTCAAGCTCTTCCCCTATTTCGTATCTGGAGTCTGTAAATGGAAAATCTGGATGTGCTGGTCTCGCAAGCGCTTGAGGCCGTTAGCCACACCGACGATGTGAATGCTCTAGAGCAGCTGCGCGTTCACTATCTGGGCAAAAAGGGCGAATTAACTCAGGTGATGAAGACCCTGGGTAGCCTGTCGGCAGAGGAACGCCCGCAAGCAGGTGCGTTGATCAATGCCGCCAAGGATAAAGTTCAGGAAGCTCTGAACAGCCGTAAAGAAACATTGGAGCAGGCTGCGCTGAGCGCCAAGCTCGCCGCCGAAAAGATTGATGTAACACTGCCAGGGCGTGGACAGGCATCGGGTGGTCTACATCCGGTAACCCGCACGCTGGAGCGCGTAGAGCAATTCTTTACTCGGATAGGCTACGGCATTGCCGAAGGCCCCGAAGTGGAGAACGACTACCACAACTTTGAGGCGCTCAATATCCCCGGCCACCATCCGGCGCGGGCGATGCATGACACCTTCTATTTCAACGCGAACATGTTGCTGCGCACCCATACCTCACCGGTGCAGGTGCGCACCATGGAATCTCAGCAGCCGCCAATCCGCATTGTTTGCCCAGGGCGCGTTTACCGCTGTGACTCTGATATTACTCACTCGCCGATGTTCCACCAGGTCGAAGGTTTGCTGGTCGACGAAGGTGTGAGCTTTGCCGATCTTAAGGGCACCATTGAAGAGTTCCTCCGGGTGTTCTTCGAGAAGCCGCTAGGTGTGCGTTTCCGTCCCTCGTTTTTCCCGTTCACCGAGCCATCGGCCGAAGTCGATATGCAATGCGTAATGTGCAGTGGCAAGGGTTGCCGCGTGTGCAAGCAAACTGGCTGGCTGGAGGTTATGGGCTGCGGCATGGTGCATCCGAATGTGCTGCGCATGTCGGGCATTGATCCGGAAAAATACTCCGGCTTCGCCTTCGGTATGGGTGTTGAACGTCTGGCCATGCTGCGTTACGGCGTCAACGATTTACGGCTGTTCTTCGATAACGACCTGCGGTTCCTGGCGCAATTTCGCTAGCGCCCTCGCATTCCGTAATCGAATTGGTTCAGGAGAACAGACAGAATGAAATTCAGTGAACAATGGCTGCGCAGTTGGGTAAACCCAGATGTCTCCAGCGACGACCTGGTTGCCCGCTTGTCCATGGCTGGCCTGGAAGTCGATAGCGTATCGCCGGCTGCGGGCGTATTCAGTGGTGTTGTGGTGGGCGAGGTGCTGAGCACCGAGCAGCATCCCGATGCCGATAAGTTGCGTGTGTGTCAGGTGAGTAGTGGTGCGGAAAACTTTCAGGTGGTGTGTGGCGCACCGAATGTGCGCCCCGGCTTGAAGATTCCGTTCGCCATGATTGGTGCCGAACTGCCTGGCGATTTCAAAATCAAGAAAGCCAAGCTGCGTGGTGTTGAGTCCAACGGCATGCTTTGCTCGGCCTCCGAGCTACAGATCAGTGAAGACAATGACGGCCTGATGGAGCTGCCGGCTGACGCGCCCGTAGGCCAGGACATTCGTGTCTATTTGGATCTTGATGATGCCAGCATCGAAGTTGATCTGACGCCGAACCGTGGTGATTGCCTGTCCTTGGCTGGTCTGGCGCGTGAGGTGGGTGCGCTTTACGCCGCGCCGGTCACTCGTCCAGTTATCGAGGCGGTTGCGTCTAACCATGATGAGGTGCGTCCGGTCGAAGTGCTCGCGCCGCAAGCTTGTCCGCGTTACCTCGGTCGCGTTGTGCGTAATGTCGATCTGTCCAAGCCGACGCCGCTGTGGATGGTTGAGCGTTTGCGGCGCGCCGATGTGCGTAGCATTGATGCTGCCGTCGATATCACTAACTACGTGATGCTTGAGCTAGGCCAACCGATGCACGCGTTCGATCTGGCCGAGATCAATGGTGGCATCCGCGTACGTATGGCCGAGGAGGGCGAGAAGCTTGTCCTGCTTGATGGGCAGGAAGTCAGCCTGCGCAGCGATACCCTGGTAATCGCCGATCATAGTCGTGCCTTGGCCATTGCCGGCGTGATGGGTTGCGAGCACAGCGGTGTGAATGACAAAACGCGAGACCTGTTTCTCGAAAGTGCGTTCTTCGACACCATTGCCATTGCCGGCAAGGCTCGCTCCTATGGGCTGCACACCGATGCCTCGCACCGCTTTGAGCGTGGCGTGGATTGGCAGTTGGCTCGTGAAGCCATGGAGCGCGCGACTGCGTTGCTGCTGGAGATTGTCGGTGGCGAAGCTGGGCCGATTATCGAGGTCGTCAATCAGGAGCAGTTGCCGAGCGTTGCGCCGGTCACGCTGCGTGCTGAGCGTGTCGAGCAGATGCTTGGCCTGAAGATGGATGAGGCTGAAATTGTCCGCTTGTTGGCCGCTTTAGGCTTGAATGTTCATGCAGATGGCGAAGGGCAGTGGCAGATTGGTGTGCCAAGCCATCGCTTCGATATCAGCCTGGAAGTTGACCTGATTGAAGAGCTTGCCCGCTTGTATGGCTACAACCGCTTGCCTGTACGTTATCCACAAGCGCGTTTAGCTCCGCAAACTAAGGCCGAAGCCGCTATCGAGCTACCTGCGTTGCGTCGTTTGTTGGTTGCCCGCGGTTATCAGGAGGCAATTACCTACAGTTTTATCGATCCCAAATTATTCGAGCTGTTCAACCCTGGCGTTGCGCCGCTGATGTTGGCTAACCCGATCTCCGCAGATATGGCGGCGATGCGTTCTTCCTTGTGGCCAGGTCTGATCAAGGCGCTTGAGCACAACTTGAATCGTCAGCAGTCGCGTGTGCGCCTGTTTGAAAGTGGTTTGCGCTTTGTTGGTCAGCTCGAAGGCTTGAAGCAAGAGCCGATGCTGGCGGGTGTGATTTCTGGTGGCCGCTTGCCAGAAGGCTGGGCGCATACTCGTGATGATGTCGACTTCTATGATGTGAAGGCTGATGTTGAGGCTTTGCTAGCCAGCGCCGGTGCGGGCAATAGCTTTGCTTTTACGCCAGGCGAGCATGCGGCACTGCATCCGGGGCAAACAGCGCGCATTGAGCGTGATGGGCGCCTTGTCGGGTTCGTTGGTGCCATTCATCCTGAGTTGTCGAAAACGCTAGGCTTGGATCAAGCAGTCTTCATGTTTGAACTCGTGTTGGGTGAAATCACTGAGGGCGTTATGCCTAAGTTCCAGGCGCTTTCTAAGTTTCCTGAGGTGCGGCGTGACCTGGCTTTGCTGGTCGATCGTGATGTGCCCGCGCAGGATTTGCTTGATTGCATCAAGGGCGCTGCAGGTGAGTGGCTGACGGACCTCAAGCTATTTGACGTGTATCACGGTAAAGGTATTGATCCTGATAGAAAAAGCCTTGCGGTTGGCTTGACCTGGCAGCATCCATCGCGCACTCTAAATGACGATGAGGTGAGCGCAGCAATGCAAAATATTCTCACCTCCCTGGAACAAAGGTTCAACGCCACGTTAAGGAAGTAGCGTATGGGGGCTCTGACGAAAGCTGAGATGGCGGAACGTCTGTATGAAGAGCTGGGCCTGAATAAACGGGAAGCCAAGGAGTTGGTGGAGCTGTTCTTTGAGGAAATCCGCCAAGCGCTGGAGCTCAACGAACAGGTCAAGCTCTCGGGGTTCGGTAATTTTGATCTGCGCGATAAGCGTCAGCGCCCCGGTCGCAATCCAAAACAGGAGAGGAAATTCCGATCACGGCCCGCCGTGTGGTGACTTTCCGTCCAGGCCAGAAACTTAAAGCCAGGGTCGAGGCGTATGCTGGAACCAAGTCATAACGACGAATTACCCGTCATACCCGGCAAGCGCTACTTCACTATCGGTGAGGTAAGTGAGTTGTGCGCCGTTAAGCCTCATGTGCTGCGTTACTGGGAGCAGGAATTTCCTCAGCTAAACCCAGTGAAGCGCCGCGGTAACCGACGCTATTATCAACGACAGGATGTGTTGATGATTAGGCAGATTCGCGCTCTTTTGTACGATCAGGGCTTCACAATTGGCGGGGCGCGCCAGCGCCTTTCCGGTGATGAGGCCAAAGATGACAACACTCAATACAAGCAACTGATCAAGCAAATGATTACTGAGCTTGAGGATGTTTTACAGGTACTCAAAAAATAGTCGCACTATTCAAAAAGTTTCCATATTTCAGGGGCTTAATGTATAGTTCGCCAGGTTTCGGGGCTCCGAAACAGATTAACGCCTAGTCGGGGCGTAGCGCAGTCCGGTAGCGCACTAGCATGGGGTGCTAGGGGTCGAGTGTTCGAATCACTCCGTCCCGACCATATAATCCTAGAAAATCCAGTCACTTAGCGGTGACTGGATTTTTTTATGCTTGATGATTTTTAGCATTTCCGAATTTTGCCCCCACTTTTTGCCCCACCGAAGAATCTAGCCATCATTTTGGTGGCCTGCCCTTGATGTTCCCTTCCTTTCCGGCCCTTTTGGCCTGTCCCTCTTTACGCGCCAAGCAGAAAAGCGATACGCCGTCACGACGGTTTAAGCGGCCGGGTTGAATTACTCTTCGCGAGTCTATGCCGTGCTTCATTCCGCTACCGAAAGCCAACAGAGCGCTATTGTGTTCCGGTGTATTGGTACACCAGTGTTTGCGATTATCGCGCACTGGTTCGATAATCGCTCAGCGTTGTCCCCTTGCCCCGGAGGCTCCATGAGCGAAAATCGTCCGCAGCTGTCTACCCTGGCTCCGCCGCCCTATGTGTCGCCTGCCAAGCGCATCGAGGAGTTTACGGGCGATCCTAATTTCATGTCCTCCCTTGCCCGTGGCCTGGCGGTGATCAATGCGTTTCAGGAACGCAAGCGCCACCTGACCATTGCGCAGATCAGCCATCGCACCGAGATCCCCCGCGCTGCCGTGCGCCGTTGCCTGTATACCCTGATGAAGCTGGGCTATGCGACCAGTGAAGGGCATACCTATTCGCTGCTGCCCAAGGTGCTGACACTCGGCCATGCCTACCTGTCGTCCACCCCGCTGGCCGTCTCGGCGCAGCCTTATCTGGATCGGATCAGCGAGCAGCTGCATGAGGCTTGTAACCTGGCCACCCTGGAAGGCGAGCAGGTGTTGTATATCGCCCGCTCGGCGATTCCACAGCGGCTGATCTCGGTGGACTTGAGTGTCGGCAGCCGCCTGCCAGCCTACTGCACCTCAATGGGGCGGATCCTTCTGTCCGCGCTGGACGACGACAGCCTGCACGACTACCTCAATCACGCTGAGCTGCAGGCCAAGACCAGTCGCACCCTGCATACCCCGGAGGCGCTCTGGGAATGCCTGCAGCAGGTACGTCAGCAGGGCTGGTGCCTGGTCGATCAGGAGCTGGAGCAAGGGCTGCGCTCGCTGGCCGTGCCGGTCTACGACTCGTCCGGCCATGTCCTTGCCGCAATGAACGTCAGCACTCACGCCGGGCGTGTGCCGGCCATCGAGCTTGAGCAGCGCTTCCTGCCGATCATGCTCAACGCTAGCCGCGAGCTGAGCAGTCAGTTGTTCAAACCAGTGTGAGCCAGGCTCGGGGGTAGGGTCACGCCAGCGTTGAAATGTGCCGGGCCCTAAGTGCCGCGCTGCGCAGCTGATTCTCGAAACCGGGCGCCTGGAGGGTTACGCAGCGCGCACAGCGGTGGCTGATCGCTTGAGTATCCGCGCCGCCAACTCCACCTGCTCCGAAATTCGCCATTCGGCCATCGATATGACACTAGTGCCATGTGCGAATGTGTGCGGTTATCGCGCGCCGGCCATCCTACTTTCGTTTGGATTCACTAAGCTGTCGCAGCGGCTATGATTGATATCAATAATCGGCTGATAGTTTTGCGGGTGACGATTTTGACCGTTGATCGGTACAGGCTGTTTTAAAGCTGTTTTGCCTGTATCAATATTTAGACGTGAGGGCAGATGCCTTGCTTGTGCTGACCCTCAGTGTCATAAAAATTATAAGAGTGCCGTGAGTTATGGACTGCCGTCTGCTGAACGAGAAAAGTCGGATATTCCACAATGCCGACCCCTATGCCGTTTCCGACTATGTCAATCAGCATGTCGGCGCGCATTGCATTCGTTTGCCGCAAAGCGGGCGGCCCGAGGCTAGCCTCAGCCACCGCACCTTCGGCAGCCTGGATCTGTGCCGGATCAGTTACGGCGCCAGTGTGCGCGTCACCTCGCCGGCGCTGGAAACCATCTACCACCTGCAAATTCTGCTCAAGGGCAATTGTCTGTGGCGCGGCAATGCCCAGGAGCATTACTTCACGCCAGGTGAGTTGCTGCTGATCAACCCCGACGATCCGGTCGATCTGACCTACTCTGACGACTGCGAAAAATTCATCGTCAAGCTGCCGTCGACCTTTCTCGAGCGGGCCTGTAGCGAAAACCATTGGCGTCGTCCGGCAGACGGCATCCGTTTCGCTTCACGGCACAACCTTCAGCAGCTCGACGGCTTCGTCAATCTGCTGGGGTTGGTCTGCGACGAAGCTGAAAGTGCGCAGCCGATGACCCAGGTGCAAGAACACTACACCCGGATCATCGCCACCAAGCTACTCGGCCTGCTGGCCAATAACGTTGAGCGCGAGGAGCTGGGCGAAAGCTGCCCCTCGTTCGAGCGTATTGCCCAGTACATCGAGGACAACCTCAAGCAGGACATCGGCCTGGAGCAATTGGCCGAGGTGGTACGCATGAGTCCGCGCTCGCTCTACGCGCTGTTCGAGCGCAACGCTGGCACCACGCCAAAGCACTACATCCGCAACAAGAAGCTGGAAAAGGTACATACCTGCCTGCTCGACCCGACCGCCAAGGTGCGCAACGTTACCGAGGTGGCGCTGGATTATGGCTTTCTGCACCTCGGACGTTTCTCCGAAAGCTACAAGAGCGCTTTCGGCGAGCTGCCTTCTGACACCCTGCGCCGGCGCGAGTCCTGACGCCTGTGCTGTTGGTGCGCACAGCGCACCCTACGGCGTCCTCGCAAATCCCGACTTCTGTGCTGTTGGTGCGCACAGCGCACCCTGCGGCGCCCTCGCAAACCTGACTTCTGTGCTGTTGGTGCGCACGGCGCACCCTACGGCGTCTTGGCAAACCTGACTTCTGTGCTGTTGGTGCGCACCACGGGTATGTGTCGCTGGTCCCGTTGTCCGCGCCCTGCAGAAAACGGATAAAGGTCGTGTACAAACTGGATATTGTCGGACAGTCCTGAGTCGTAGTCTTGATTCCGTTGAAACAATAATAACGGAGCCATGGCGATGACCCTGCGACTCGATTACCTGAACGGCCTGCTGCAAGAAGATAAAGAGAAGGGCATTTTCCGCTGCAAGCGCGAGATGTTCACCGATCCTCGGTTGTTCGACCTGGAGATGCAGCACATCTTCGAGGGCAACTGGTTGTACCTGGCTCATGAAAGCCAGATCCCGAGACGAACGATTACTACACCACCTCCATGGGGCGTCAGCCGATTTTCATCGCGCGCAACAAGGATGGTGTGTTGAATGCGTTTATCAACGCCTGCAGCCATCGCGGTGCCATGCTCTGTCGCTTCAAGAGCGGCAACAAGGCCACCTACACCTGCCCGTTCCATGGCTGGACCTTCAATAACTCGGGCAAATTGCTCAAGGTCAAGGACCCCAAGGAAGCCGGCTATCCGCCGAGCTTTGATTGCGACGGCTCCCATGATCTGAAGAAGGTCGCGCGCTTCGAGTCCTACCGTGGCTTCCTGTTTGGCAGCCTGCGTGAAGACGTCGCGCCGCTGGAAGACTTCCTGGGCGAGTCGAAGAAGATCATCGACATGATCGTCGATCAGTCCGCCGATGGCTTGGAAGTGCTACGTGGCTCGAGCACCTACGTCTACGAAGGCAACTGGAAGCTGCAGGCCGAGAACGGCGCAGATGGCTACCACGTCACCGCCGTCCACTGGAACTACGCCGCCACCCAGCAGCAGCGCAAGCTGAAAGAAGCGGGCGACGATATCCGCGCCATGAGCGCCGGTGGTTGGGGCAAGAAGGGGGTGGTTTCTACTCCTTTGATAATGGTCATCTGCTGCTGTGGACGCGCTGGGACAACCCGGAAGACCGGCCGATGTTCGCCGAGCGCGATCGTTTGGCCAGCGAGTTTGGCGAAGCACGTGCCGACTGGATGGTTGGCAACTCGCGCAACCTGTGCCTGTACCCGAACCTGTACCTGATGGATCAGTTCGGCTCGCAGTTGCGTATCGCCCGGCCGCTGTCGGTGGACCGGACCGAAGTGACCATCTACTGCATCGCGCCGAAAGGCGAGTGCGCTGAGGCCCGTGCCCGCCGCATCCGTCAGTACGAAGACTTCTTCAACGTCAGCGGCATGGCCACTCCGGACGACCTGGAAGAGTTCCGTGCCTGTCAGCAGGGCTTTGCCGGCCGTGCGATGGAGTGGAACGACATGTCCCGCGGTTCCGAGCACTGGATTGACGGTGCCGATGAAGCCGCCAAGCAAATCGACCTGCATCCGCTGATGAGCGGCGTGCGTACCGAGGACGAAGGGTTGTTCGTGCTGCAGCATCACTACTGGCAGCAGCAGATGATCAAGGCGCTGCAAGAACAGCAGGACCAGTTGATTCACGTGGAGGGCGCGTAAATGAGCCTGACTTACGAAGCCGCACGCGACTTCCTCTACCGTGAAGCGCGCTACCTCGACGACAAGCAGTGGGACGAGTGGCTGGAGCTGTATGCCAGCGACGCGACCTTCTGGATGCCGGCCTGGGACGACCGCGATCAACTGGTGGAAAACCCGCAGACCGAGATCTCGCTGATTTGGTACGGCAACCGCAGCGGTCTGGAAGACCGGGTGTTCCGCATCCGCACCGAGCGCTCCAGTGCCACCATTCCGGATACGCGCACCTCGCACAACATCAGCAATATCGAGCTGATCGAGCAGGCTGATGGCCTGTGCAGGCTGCGCTTCAACTGGCACACCATGAGCTTTCGCTACAAGGTCGTCGACCACTTCTACGGCACCAGCTTCTACACCCTCGACACCAGCGGGCCGAACCCACTGATCAAGGCCAAGAAGGTGGTGCTGAAGAACGACTACGTCAGGCAGGTCATCGACGTTTATCACATCTAAGTCCGCTGCAGGGTTGCCGGCGGGAGCGCTTTGCTCCCGTCACGGGGCCGTGCATGCCGCAATCCGCCAGATCAGCTACAGCGAGGTGTGCCATGAGCCACAAGATCGCCCTGAATTTCGAAGACGGGGTCACCCGTTTCATTGACACCAATGTCGGCGAAACCGTGGCTGATGCCGCCTATCGCCAGGGCATCAATATCCCGCTGGATTGCCGCGATGGCGCCTGCGGTGCCTGCAAGTGCTTCGCCGAAGCCGGTCAGTACGACTTGGGCGAGGAATATGTTGAAGATGCTCTGAGCGCGGAAGAAGCAGAGCAAGGCTACGTGCTGACCTGCCAGATGCGCGCCGAAAGTGATTGCGTGGTGCGCGTGCCGGCCTCAAGCGACGTCTGCAAGACCCAGCAGGCCAGCTTCGAGGCGGCGATCTGCGCGGTGCGTCAGCTCTCCGACAGCACCATCGCCTTGTCGATCAAGGGCGAGGCGCTGAGCAAGCTGGCGTTCCTGCCGGGCCAGTACGTCAACCTCAGGGTGCCGGGTAGCGAGCAGAGCCGCGCTTATTCGTTTAGTAGTCTGCAGAAGGACGGCGAAGTCAGCTTCCTGATCCGCAATGTGCCGGGCGGCTTGATGAGCAGCTTCCTCACCGGGCTTGCCAAGGCCGGTGACAGCATGAGCCTGGCCGGCCCGCTGGGCAGTTTCTACCTGCGCGAAATCAAGCGGCCGTTGTTGCTGCTTGCCGGCGGCACCGGTCTGGCGCCGTTCACCGCGATGCTCGAGAAAATTGCCGAGCAGGGCAGCGCGCACCCGCTGCACCTGATCTACGGGGTGACCAACGATTTCGACCTGGTTGAGATGGACAGGCTTGAGGCCCTGGCCGCGCGCATCCCCAACTTTACCTACAGCGCCTGCGTGGCCAGCCCGGACAGCAAGTATCCGCACAAGGGCTACGTCACCCAGCACATCGCGGCCAAGCACCTCAACGACGGCGACGTGGATATCTACCTGTGCGGCCCGCCGCCGATGGTCGAGGCGGTCAGCGGCTACATCCGCGAACAGGGCATCCAGCCGGCCAACTTCTATTACGAGAAGTTCGCCGCCAGCGCTTAAAGGGCTCCTTTGGTCCGCTTGCTGGGTGAGCGGGCCTGTTTTATTCGTGCAATAGCCCGGGAGTTATCTGTTGGATTGCCCCGGATTACATCCGGGCTACGCAACCGAGGCTTCGTCTCTGTGGGAGCGGACTTGTCCGCGAAGACAGCAGGCGCATCGCGGGCAAGCTTGCAGCCACGGGACGTTGGCGCACCGCAACCATTCACCGAGGTCGGGACTATGAATACGCGTTTTCAAGACAAGGTCGCCGTGATCACTGGCGCTGCCCAAGGCATCGGTCGCCGTGTCGCCGAACGTATGGCGGCCGAGGGTGGCCGGCTGTTGCTGGTCGACCGTTCCGAGCTGGTGCATGAACTGGCCGACGAGCTGGCGAGCATCTGCGAAGTGCTGACCCTGACCGCCGACCTTGAGCAGTTCACCGAGTGCCAGCGAGTGATGGAGATGGCGGTCGAGCGCTTCGGTCGCCTGGACATCCTGGTCAACAACGTCGGCGGCACCATCTGGGCCAAGCCGTTCGAGCATTACCAGGCGCACGAGATCGAGGCCGAGGTGCGCCGTTCGCTGTTCCCGACCCTGTGGTGCTGCCACGCCGCGTTGCCACAGATGCTCGCGCAGGGCAGCGGGGCCATCGTCAACGTTTCTTCCATCGCCACCCGCGGGGTCAATCGCGTGCCCTACGGCGCGGCCAAGGGCGGGGTCAATGCCCTGACTGCCTGCCTGGCCTTCGAGACTGCCGGACGCGGTATTCGGGTCAACGCCACCGCACCGGGCGGCACCGAAGCGCCGCCACGACGCATCCCGCGCAACAGCGCCGAGCAGAGTGAGCAGGAGAAGCTCTGGTACCAGCAAATCGTTGACCAGACCCTCAGCAGCAGCCTGATGAAACGCTACGGCAGCATCGATGACCAAGCCGGGGCGATTTTGTTTCTGGCCTCGGACGACGCCGCCTATATCACTGGCGTGACCCTGCCGGTGGGTGGTGGGGATCTGGGCTAAGCACGACCCCTGTAGGCGCGAGGGGGACGCCTAGTCCTTGTCGCGATCAGCCAGAGCATCGCCAGCAAGCTGGCTCCTACAGAAATACTGCTATCCACTTCAACGAGCTGTTCACAACAAGAACAAAAGAGAGAACCGATGCCATGCGAAATATTGATGTACACGAGGTAATAGATAACGCGCGCTTCAACCGTTATCACTGGATGGTGATGTTCTGGTGCGCCTTGCTGCTGATCTTCGACGGCTACGATCTGTTTATCTACGGTGTGGTGTTGCCGGTGATCATGCAGGAGTGGGGCCTGACCCCGCTGGAGGCCGGTGCCCTGGGCAGCTATGCGCTGTTCGGCATGATGTTCGGTGCCCTGGCTTTCGGCACCTTGGCTGACAAGATCGGGCGCAAGAAGGGCATCGCCGTGTGCTTCCTGCTGTTCAGTTGCGCCACCATCGTCAATGGCTTTGCCAGCAACCCCACCGAATTCGGCATCTGCCGCTTTATCGCCGGCCTTGGCTGCGGTGGCCTGATGCCCAACGTAGTGGCATTGATGAACGAGTACGCGCCGAAGAAGCTGCGCAGCACCCTGGTGGCCATCATGTTCAGCGGCTACTCGGTAGGCGGCATGCTGTCCGCCGGCCTGGGTATCTACATGCTGCCGCGCTTTGGCTGGGAATCGATGTTCTTCATCGCCGGCGTGCCGTTGCTGCTGCTGCCGTTGATTCTCTGGTTTTTGCCGGAATCGGTCGGTTTCCTGGTGCGCGAAGGGCGTACCGAACAGGCCCGCGGCATTCTGCGTCGGGTCGATCCGAGCCGTGCCATCGGCGACGCTGATCCCATCACCATGGCCGAGGCCAAAGGCAACGCCGCCTCGGTGCTGGAACTGTTCCGCGAGGGCCGTGCCTTGCGCACCCTGATGATCTGGCTGGCGTTCTTCTGCTGCCTGCTGATGGTCTACGCCCTGAGTTCCTGGCTGCCGAAGCTGATGGCCAACGCCGGCTACAGCCTGGGTTCGAGCCTGTCGTTCCTGCTGGCGCTGAACCTGGGTGCGGTGTTCGGTGCCATCGGTGGCGGCCTGCTCGGCGACCGGATGAACCTGCCTCGGGTGCTGGCGGTGTTCTTCGTGGTGGCGGCGGTGTCGATCAGCCTGCTCGGGATCAAGAGCCCGACGCCGGTGCTGTACCTGCTGATCGGCGTGGCCGGTGCCACCACCATCGGTACGCAGATCCTGCTGTACGCCTGCGCCGCGCAATTCTATGGCCTGTCGATCCGTTCCACCGGTCTCGGCTGGGCCTCGGGTATTGGTCGCAACGGCGCCATCGTCGGGCCGCTACTGGGTGGCGCGCTGCTGGGGATCAACCTGCCGCTGCAGCTCAACTTCCTGGCGTTTGCCATTCCTGGCGCCATCGCCGCCATCGCCATGAGCGTGTTCGCCATCAGCAGCCAGCGCAGCAATGCCGCGCCGCTGCCGGCGGCCACGGCTTCCTGACCTCAACCTGCGCAATCTAGCGGAGCCTGAATGAGCCATTCCCTGATCGAAAGCATCGAGGCGATCATCGTCGATCTGCCGACCATCCGCCCGCACAAGCTGGCGATGCACACCATGCAGCAGCAGACCCTGGTGGTGATTCGCCTGCGTTGTGCCGACGGCATCGAAGGCCTCGGCGAGTCCACCACTATCGGCGGCCTGGCTTACGGCAACGAGAGCCCGGAGAGCATCAAGCAGAACATCGACAGCCACCTGGCGCCGCTGCTGATCGGTCAGGACGCGGCCAATATCAACGCCTGCATGCTGCGTCTGGATAAAGCCGCCAAGGGTAATACCTTCGCCAAGTCCGGCCTGGAAAGCGCGCTGCTCGATGCCCAGGGCAAGCGCCTCGGCCTGCCGGTCAGCGAACTGCTCGGCGGCCGGGTGCGCGACAGCCTGGAAGTGGCCTGGACCCTGGCCAGTGGCGACACCGCCAAGGACATCGCCGAAGCCCAGCACATGCTGGAAATTCGTCGCCACCGCATCTTCAAGCTGAAGATCGGTGCGGGCGAGGTCAGTCAGGATCTCCAGCACGTCATCGCGATCAAGCGGCCCTGGGTGACAGCGCCAGCGTGCGCGTCGACGTTAACCAGGCCTGGGACGAGTCGGTCGCCCTGCGTGCCTGTCAGGTGCTCGGCGACAATGGTATCGACCTGATCGAACAGCCGATCTCGCGGATCAACCGCAGCGGCCAGATCCGTCTTAATCAACGCAGTCCGGCGCCGATCATGGCCGACGAATCGATCGAAAGCGTGGAAGACGCCTTCAGCCTGGCCGCCGACGGCGCGGCCAGCATCTTCGCCCTGAAGATTGCCAAGAACGGTGGCCCGCGCGCCGTGCTGCGCACCGCGGCGATCGCCGAGGCGGCCGGCATCGCCCTGTACGGCGGCACCATGCTGGAAGGCTCGATCGGCACCCTGGCCTCGGCCCACGCCTTCCTCACCCTGAACAAGCTGACCTGGCACACCGAGCTGTTCGGTCCGCTGCTGCTGACCGAAGAAATCGTCAACGAAGCGCCGCAGTACCGCGATTTTCAGCTGCACGTGCCGCGTACCCCGGGCCTCGGCCTGAGCCTGGACGAAGAACGCCTGGCGTTCTTCCGTCGCCCCTGAACCGAGAGGAGAGCTCCATGCTGTTCCACGTAAAGATGACGGTAAAACTGCCGCTGGATATGGACCCGGCCAAGGCCGCCCAGATCAAGGCGGACGAGAAAGAACTGGCCCAGCGCCTGATGCGCGAGGGCAAGTGGCGCCACCTGTGGCGCATCGCCGGGCAGTACGCCAACTACAGCGTATTCGACCTGGATAGCGTGCAAGAGCTGCACGACACGCTGATGCAGCTGCCGCTGTTTCCCTACATGGATATCGAGATTGACGCCCTGTGCCGTCACCCCTCGTCGATCCGTGATGACGACCGTTGATTAGCCCTAGAACAAAAAACCGAGGACACCACCATGACCGTTAACGTTAGCCACACTGCCGAAATCCAGGATCTGTTCAAAGAAGCCAGCGGCCTCAACAGCGAGCAAGGCAGCCCGCGTCTCAAGCAGATCATGCTGCGTATCATCAGTGATGCGGCGAAGATCATCGAAGACCTGGAAATCAGCGACGACGAGTTCTGGAACAGCGTCGACTACCTCAATCGCCTTGGCGGGCGCAATGAAGCCGGCCTGCTGGTTGCAGGTCTGGGCCTGGAGCACTTCCTCGACGTGCTGCAGGATGCCAAGGATGCTCAAGCCGGACTGACCGGCGGCACTCCACGCACCATCGAAGGCCCGCTGTATGTTGCTGGTGCGCCGCTGGCCGAAGGCGAAGTGCGCATGGACGATGGCAGTGAGCTGGACTCCGCCACCGTGATGTTCCTCGAAGGCGTGGTGCGCGACACCGACGGTGCGCCTGTGGCCGGTGCGGTGGTCGACCTGTGGCATGCCAACACCCAGGGCAACTACTCCTACTTCGACAAGAGCCAGTCCGAGTACAACCTGCGCCGGCGTATCGTCACCGATAGCGAGGGCCGCTACCGCGCGCGCAGCATTGTGCCTTGCGGTTATGGCTGCTCCCCGGACGGCCCGACTCAGGAATGCCTGGATCTGCTCGGCCGTCATGGCCAGCGTCCGGCACACATCCACTTCTTCATCTCCGCACCGGGCCATCGTCACCTGACCACTCAGATCAACCTGGCCGGCGAGCAATACCTGTGGGACGACTTCGCCTACGCCACCCGTGATGGCCTGGTCGGCGATATCACCTTCGTCGAGGACGCCGCTGCCGCCAATGACCGTAGCGTACAAGGCAACCGCTTTGCCGAACTGCAGTTCGACTTCCAGCTGCAGAAGGCTCCTGCGGCACAAGCCGAACAGCGCAGCAACCGTCCGCGTGCGTTGCAGGGTGCGTAGGGTGCGCCGCGCGCACCATTGATTCCGTGCCAGTTGGCCCCGTGTGAGCCGGTTCAAGCCGCGGTCACGGGGCCTACATACAACGAGAGCGCTCCCCGAGGAGCGCCACTAATACCTTGCGAGGCCCGATGAAAGCCTTGATCAACGATTTCTCTTTGTCCGCCGTGGTGGCCGGCTTTATCGCCACCGTGATTTCCTATGCCGGTCCCCTGGTGATCATTTTCCAGGCGGCCGAGAGCGCGGGCATGTCGCATGCCGTGCTGTCGTCCTGGGTCTGGGCGATTTCCATTGGCAGTGCGGTGCTCGGCATCGTCCTCAGCCTGCGTTACCGCGTGCCCATCATCATCGCCTGGTCGGCTCCGGGCTCGGCGTTGCTGGTGTCGTTGCTGCCGCAGATCAGCCTCAACGAGGCGGTTGGTGCCTATATCGTTGCCAGCCTGATCATTTTTCTGGTCGGTATCAGCGGCGCCTTTGATCGCATCATCAGCAAACTGCCCGCAGCGATTGCCGCCGGCATGCTGGCCGGCATCCTGTTCAGTTTCGGCACCGGTCTGTTCGTTTCGTTGCAGGCCAAGCCCTTTCTGGTGCTGGCGATGTTCGCCACTTACCTGCTGGTCAAGCGTGTGCTGCCGCGTTACGCGGTCATGGCGGTGCTGCTGGTTGGTTGCAGCATCGCCTTTGTCACTGGCGACCTGCGCCAGGAGGCGCTGGTGATCGGTCTGGCCATGCCCGTGTGGATCAGCCCTGAGTTCAGTCTGTCGGCCAGCCTGAATATCGCCCTGCCGCTGGTCATGGTGGCACTGACCGGGCAGTTCGTGCCGGGCATGGCGGTGTTGCGCGGCGCTGGTTACCAGACGCCGGCCAGCCCGATCATTACCAGCAGTGCCCTGGGTTCGTTGCTGCTGGCGCCTTTCGCCTGCCATGGCCTCAACCTGGCCGCGATTACCGCCGCTATTTGCACCGGCCGCGAAGCCCATGAAGACCCGGCCCGGCGCTATGTCGCCGGGGTGGTGGGTGGCGTGGCCTACCTGCTGCTGGGCCTGTTCGGCGCCACCCTGGTGTCGCTGTTTACTGCCTTCCCCAAAGAACTGATCGCCGCCCTGGCCGGGCTGGCGCTGTTCGGCGCGATTGCCAGTTCGCTGGCGGGAGCTATGGCCCAGCCGGCTGATCGTGAAGCGGCGCTGATCACCTTTCTGGTGACAGCATCGGGCATGTCATTTCTCGGCCTGTCGGCGGCCTTCTGGGGATTGATGTTCGGCATCGCCGCGCACCTGCTGCTGAGTGTCCGGCGTAAAGCCGTGGTCGCCACCGCGCCGCTGCCTACCACGAATCTGGCCAAGGAGGAGGCGACCGGTTAGCCGCCTCTGGCCCCTGAGCATTGCCGTCATGTCGATCTGAAGTCGACGCGGCGGTAGTCACACCACCTACTTGCGTTGCCGGGTCTGCCCTCGGCAAAGGTGGAGCAACAGCATAATTTCAATAACAACAAAGAGCTAAATCATGACTCACTATCCGAAGCTGCAGCCCCTTCTGCTGTCCGTTGCCGTAGCCCTCAGCCTGCCAGCCATGGTGCAGGCGGCCGAAGGCGGTTTTATCGAAGACACTACGGCCACCCTGACAGCCCGTAACTACTACTTCAGCCGCGACTACTCCGACATCGTCGGGCCCAACCAGCAGTCTAAGGCCGAGGAGTGGGCCCAAGGCTTCATCCTCAACGTCAAGTCCGGCTACACCCCGGGCACCGTCGGTTTCGGTGTCGACGCCATCGGCTTGCTCGGCGTCAAGCTCGACAGCAGCGCGGACCGGGTCAACACCGGCCTGCTGCCGACCCTCGAAAGCGGCAAGGCAGCCGATGACTACAGCCGCCTGGGTGCGGCGTTGAAGGTCAAGGTATCGAAGACCGAGCTGAAGGTAGGTGAGCAGCAGCTGATACTGCCGGTGTTGTTCTTCGGTGATATTCGCCTGTTGCCGCCGACCTATCAGGGCGTCAGTGTCGTTTCCAATGAGTTTGCCGGTCTTACCTTGCAAGGCGGCCAGTTGCGCTCCACCAGCTTGCGCAACGAGGCTGGCGATGACGAGTTGGGCGCCATGCTCGGCTTTGTCCCGCTGCGCGATGCAGGCAAGCTGATCACTACGGATCGCTTCAACTATGCCGGCGCAGATTACGCCTTTAACGCCAACCGCACCTCGGTCGGCGCCTGGTATGCCCAGCTGGAAGATATCTACAACCAGCGTCATCTCAGCCTCAAGCACAGCGAGCCAGTCGGCGACTGGGTGCTTGGCGCCAATCTGGGCTATTTCGACTCCGCCGAAGACGGCGAACTGGCGCGCAAGATCGACAACCAGGCCTTCTACTCGCTGCTCTCGGCCAAGCATGGCGGGCATACCTTCTTCCTGGGTTATCAGGCCATGTTTGGCGACGACGGCTTGCCGCGGGTGTTCGCCAACGTCAGCCCGCTGGGTAACGAGGTGCCGACCTTTACCTTCGACGCGGCCGACGAGCGCTCTTGGCAGGTGCGTTATGACTATGACTTCAGCGCCATGGGCGTACCGGGGCTGATCGCCGGGGTGCGTTATCTGACCGGTGACAACGTCGACACCGGCCGCGGCTTCGAGGGCAAGGAGTGGGAGCGCGATCTGGACATCGGCTATGTGGTGCAGAGCGGCTCACTCAAGGGTTTGGGCATGAAAGTGCGCAACGTCACCGCGCGCTCCAACTACCGCACCGATGTTGATGAGAACCGCCTGATCCTCAACTACACCTGGAATCTACTCTGACAGTAAGCGTGCAACGCGCTGTCGGCCTGGTGTCGGCGGCTCGACAAAAAACGGCAATCGAAGATCGTTTTCCTTTAATGCTGCGCCGCAGAGCGCCGCTGGAGATAGTAATGAACAACAATAACAAGATGCCTTGCACAACCCGCTTCCGCGCCAGCGCCCTGGCGTTGGCCCTCAGTGCGTCGATGAGCAGCCTGGCCATGGCGGCCGATCCGGTGAAAATCGGCTTGCTGCTGCCGTATACCGGGACCTTCGCCGCATTGGGCGAAGCCACCACCAACGGCATGAAACTGGCCATCGAGCAACATGACAACCGCCTCGGCGGGCGCCCGGTGCAATACGTGGTGGTCGACAGCGAAGCCAACCCCGGCAAGGCCGTGCCAAACATGCAGAAGCTGATCGCTGGTTCCCAGGTCGACGTGGTGGTCGGCCCCGTGCACTCCGGGGTCGGCATGGGCGCGGTCAAGGTCGCTCGGGAAACCGGCGTGCCGCTGATCATTCCCAACGCCGGCTTCAACGCGGCGACCGGGCCGTTGTGCGCGGAAAATATCTTCCGCACCTCGTTTACCTCTTGGCAGACCGCCTACCCGATGGGGCAGGTGGCGGCGGACAAGGGTTACAAGAATATCGTCACTGTGGCCTGGCGTTACGGCTTCGGCACCGAGTCGGTAGACGGCTTCAAGGAAGGATTCGAGAAGGCCGGCGGCACCGTCAGCAAGGAAATCTACGTGCCGTTCCCAGACGTCGAGTTCCAGTCGCAACTGACTGAAATCGCTGCGCTCAAGCCCGACGCAGTGTTTGTGTTCTTTGCCGGCGGTGGCGCCGCCAAGTTCGTTCAGGATTACGCCGCGGCTGGCCTGCAAGGCAAGATCCCGCTGCTAGGCTCGGGCTTCCTCACCGAGGGCACCCTGGCCGCGCAAGGTTCGGCCGCCAGCGGTGTGCTGACCACCCTGCATTACGCCGACAGCCTGGATACCCCGCAGAACAACAAGTTTCGCGCGGACTACCGGCAGAAGTTTGGCAAGGAGGCCGACATCTACGCCGTGCAGGGCTACGACACTGGTCTGTTGCTGGTCCAGTCGTTGGCCAAGGTCAACGGTAATACCAAGGATCGTGCTGCCTGGAATGCGGCCATGGCCGCTGCCAGGATCGACAGCCCGCGGGGCGAGTGGAGTTTCTCCAAGGCGCATAACCCGGTGCAGAACATCTACCTGCGCGAGGTGCGTGACGGCGCCAATGTGGTAGTCAGCACGGCTGTCGCCGCCCTGGCTGATCCTGCGCCGGGCTGCAAGCTGCAGTAGCGCGTTATCCCCGCGCCCTGGCCGCTAATGGTTGGTCGGCGGGCGGGTTGGCTGAGTCGAGTTCGCTTGCCGAGGTTTGGATCCCGCGTTGTTGCACTTGGTCATAGCCGGCTATGACCCGTCGCAGCGCCTTGTCCAAACCTCGGCAGGGGTTGTTAGATCCAGCTGATCAGCCTTGCCGTTTAGCCATGACCAGGGGGCGGGTCTGCCCCATTCCTGACCTTGGTATGCCCGATGGAACTTTCCACGATTCTTATCCAGACCCTTAATGGTCTGCAGTACGGCCTGCTGCTGTTTCTGATTGCCAGCGGCCTGACCCTGATCTTCGGCATCATGCACATCATCAACCTGGCTCACGGTGCGCTCTATATGGTCGGCGCCTACCTGATGTACTGGTTGAGCGGGCTGGTCGATAACTTTTTTATCGCCATTGTGCTGGCGGTGCCCTTGGCGGCGCTGCTGGGGGTGTTGATCGAGCGCTTCCTGATTCAGGCGCTGTACAAGCGCGAGCACCTCGACCAGGTACTGATGACCTTCGGCCTGATCATGGTCATCGACTCGCTACGCAGCATTATCTGGGGCAACGACGTGCACAGCGTGGCCATCCCGGCGCTGCTCAGCGGCTCGATCCAGCTCACCGAGACCCTCGACTACCCGGTGTATCGCCTATTCATCTCCGCGGTCTGCGCGGCGATTGCATTGGCCATGTATCTGATCCTGCAACGCACCCGCCTGGGCATGATTATCCGCGGCGGTTCGAGCAACCGCGAGATGGTTCAGGGCCTGGGCATCAATATCCGCGTCATCTACACCCTGGTGTTCGCCGCGGGTGCAGCGTTGACCGCCTTCGCCGGGATGATCGCCGCGCCGGTGTCGTCGGTGTATCCGGGCATGGGCAACCAGATCCTGATCATCGCCTTTGTGGTGGTGGTGATCGGCGGCCTGGGCTCGATTCGCGGGGCCTTTCTCGGCGCCTTGCTGGTCGGACTGACCGCCACCTGGGGCGCGGTACTGGTGCCGCAATACGCCGGCATGGCCGTGTATGTGCTGATGGCCGTGGTGCTGTTGTTCAAACCGCGCGGGCTGTTCGCCTAATAACCATTTCGGGGATTTTCTTATGCACGCATTACCTCGCCCGATCCAGCTGCTGCTGGCGCTATTGTTGCTGCTGATGGCTGCATACCCGTTGTTCGGTGCCAGCCTGACTGGCGACAAACACGACTTCTACCTTCAGCAACTGACCAGCATCATGATCCTGGCCATTGTCGCCTTGGGCCTCGACCTGCTGGTCGGGGTCAGTGGCATGGTCAGCCTGGCCTCGGCGGCCTTTTTCGGCATGGCCGGTTATGCCCTGGTGCTGTTCGCCCCCGAATACGAGGCGCTGAGCATCTGGATCGCTTTGCCGCTGTGTCTGGGGATTACCGCTCTGGCCGCACTGCTGATGGGGCTACTGATCATCCGCACCTCGGGGATCTTCTTCATCATGGTGACCATCGCCTTCTCGCAGATGCTCTATTACCTGTTCCACGATGCGTCTTTTGCCGGCGGCTCGGACGGTGCCTACCTGTTCATGAAACCCACGGTCGCCATCGCCGGGGTGCAACTGCTCGACCTGGAGAACCGCACCACTTTGTTCTATGTGGTGCTGGCCTCGCTGGCGCTGTTGTTCGTCCTGCTGCGCACCTTCCTCCGTGCGCCCTTCGGCCGGGTGCTGCTGGGGATCAAGGAGAACGAGCAACGGGTGCGTGCCATGGGCTTCAACCCGCTGTTCTACAAGCTGGCGGCCTTCGTTATCGCCGGCACCATCGCCGGTTATGCCGGCATGCTCTCGGCCACCCAATACGGCTTCGTCAGCCCCGGCCAGCTGAGCTGGCAGATGTCGGCGCATATCCTGGTGATGGTGATTCTCGGCGGCATGGGCACCCTGTTCGGGCCGATTCTCGGCGCCTTCGCTTTCGAGGGTCTGCATCACTGGTTCGCCAGCCTGACCCCGCACTGGGAGTTACCAATGGGCGTGGTGGTGATCGCCATGGTGCTGCTGCTGCCGCGCGGGATCGCCGGCCTGCTGCTGCAACTGGCGCAGCGCAAGGCCACTAAAACTTCAGCGGTGAAACATACCGGCACGATCAAACAGGAGGCCGAACAATGAGCGCCCTGATTCTGGAAACCCGTAGCCTGAGCAAGCACTTCGGCGGGCTGCGCGCCGTCAGCGATATCAGCCTGCAAGTGGCACCCTGTGAGATCCACGCCATCATCGGCCCCAACGGTGCAGGCAAGAGCACCATGGTTAACCTGCTCTCGGGCCATCTGCGGCCCAGTAGCGGCCAGGTGATCTTCAATGGCCAGGACATCACCGGCCTGGCACCAAACAAGGTGTCGCACCTGGGGGTGGGGCGCAGCTTCCAGCGCACCAATATCTTTCCCAGCTTCAGTTGTCTGGAAAACTGCATGCTCGCCGCGCAGTCGCGGATGAAGAACTCCTTCCGCTTCTTCCGTCGAAGCGACAGCTATCTGGCGGTGCGCGAGCGTGCGGAAAAAGCCCTGGAGGCCTGCGGCCTGAGCAGCAAGGGCCACAGCATCGCCAGTTCGATGAGCTATGGCGAGCAGCGCCAGTTGGAGATTGGCATGGTACTGGCCACCGAACCGAGCTTTCTGTTGCTGGATGAGCCGATGGCTGGCATGGGCAAGGAGGAGTCGAGCCGGGTCGTGGAGCTGCTCGCCGAGCTGGCGCGCGACTACTCGCTGGTGCTGGTCGAGCACGACATGGACGCGGTGTTTAGCATCGCCAAGACCCTGACCGTGATGGTCAACGGGCAGATGCTGGCCAGCGGTCCGCTGGAGCAGGTGCGCAACGACCCTGCGGTGCAGGAAGCCTATCTGGGCGACGGCGAGGAGCAATTCTGATGAACACGACCACAACAGCCACCCCGCTGGTCGAGGTGCGCGGGCTGCACACCTTTTATGGCAACAGCCATGTGCTGCATGGCGTTGACCTGCAGATCGCGCCGGGGGAAACCCTGGCCCTGCTCGGGCGCAACGGCGTGGGTAAGAGCACCACCATTCGCTCGCTGCTTGGCCTGACCCCGCCGCGCAGTGGCGAGGTACGGATCAGGGGCGAGAACCTCACCGGCAGCGCCGCGCACCAGGTAATTCGTCGCGGCATTGGCTATGTGCCGGAAGGTCGCGGCATGTTCCCTAATCTGACGGTGCGCGAAAGCCTGGTGATGGCAGCGCGGCCCGGCGTGGACGGTCGTCGCGACTGGGATCTTGAGCGGGTGCTGGCGACCTTTCCGCGACTGGCCGAGCGCTTCGGCCATCTCACCGGCAACCTTTCCGGCGGCGAGCAGCAGATGGTCGCTATCGGCCGCGCGCTGCTGACCAACCCCGAGCTGATGATTCTCGATGAAGCCACCGAAGGCCTGGCGCCGCTGATCCGCAAGGAGATCTGGGACGTGATCCGCCTGATCAAGGCCAGCGGTATTGCTACGTTGGTGGTCGACAAGAACGTCAACGTACTGCTCGACCTCACCGATCGCAGCATGATCATGGTCAAGGGCCGAGTGGTCTATGACGGTCCCAGCCAGGAACTGAAGGGCCAGCCGGCGATCTTGCAGAGCCATATCGGCCTGTAATTTCAATCATCCTCAGGGCAGGGCACTCAGGTGCCCGGTTTTGGCTGCGGTGGACATGCCAAGTGTATCCGCAGGACCTCTCGTAGGCGCGGCCCATGGTCGCGAAATAGCCAGCCCTGCCGCATGACCTGCTCCTACAACGCGGCATCGGTTCTGCAAAAGCACCTTCCCTCATGCCGCGCATAACGGAGGGGAGGTCCTATTTTGGTTTGACGAGATAAGAGAGCATCCATGAAGCGCGATCAAACAATGGGCCGCAGCAGCTGGCGCCGGCATCTGGCCAGCGCGCTGCTGACCGGCAACCTGCTGGGGGCTGTGGCCCTGGTAGTTATGACCAGTGGCAGTTGGGAGTCAGGCGTGGCCGCAGGCTTGCTGATCACCGGGCTGCTGGCCGGCTTCTTCTACCTGACCCAGCCGCCGCAGATTATCGAGCGGGTGCTGCAGAACTGCGACTGGTCGCAACCGTCAGCGCACTCGGAAGCGCCAGTGTTGGTGCCCGCCAGCCCGCCGCCCGAAGTGGTTTTAGACCCTGCGCTGCGTCAGCATCAACGCGAGCTGCTGCACGCCATCGAGCAGAGCCAGGCCGACATGCACTTTGCCACCCAACTGGCCCAGCAGTCCGGCGCGAAGGTCAGCAGCAGTGCCGAGAGCATCCAGGCCACCCGCCAGTCGATCGGCGAACTGGCCGATTACCTGCGCCGTACCGGCGAGGTTTTCAACACCTTGGGCGAGCAGTCGCGGCGCATTGGCGCGATTGTCGGCAGCATTCAGGACATCGCCCGGCAGACCAACCTGCTGGCACTGAATGCGGCCATCGAGGCCGCGCGGGCCGGCGAGCACGGCCGCGGCTTCGCCGTGGTGGCCGACGAGGTGCGCAGCCTGGCGGTGCGTGCCAACGACTCCAGCGAGCAGATCATGCAGATCGCCAAGGGCCTGAAAAGTGCCGCCGATGAGGCCAGCGCTGGTCTGGGTCAGGTCGATCAGTCGGCCCATAACGGTCTGAATACGTCGGCCGCCGCCCACGAGGCCATGGATGCACTGCGCATCGGCGCCCGCGAGCGCATGGAGATCGTCGGTCGGGTCATGCAGGGGCTGCAGCGTCAACGTGAGCTGGCCGAAGGCCTGGGTTGCTTGCTCGAACGAGTCGAGTAAAGCTGTGTTCGATAATCGAACAGTAAGTCGATTATCGGATTGTTTGCGCGCGCCGTGCGACCTACTGTTGACGCACCCGCCACCTTGACCCGGTGGCACTGTCTAACCAGTGAGAGCAGCACCGATGGCCGAAATCATTTCCCTTGCCGAAGCCGTACAGCGCTTCGTCAACGACGGCGACAGCGTCGCCCTCGAAGGCTTTACCCACCTGATCCCGACTGCGGCGTCCCACGAGATCATCCGCCAGAACAAGCGCGAGCTGACCCTGGTGCGCATGACTCCCGACCTGGTCTACGACCTGCTGATCGGTGCCGGTTGCGCGAAGAAGCTGGTGTTCTCTTGGGGTGGCAACCCTGGTGTCGGCTCCCTGCACCGCTTGCGTGACGCGGTGGAGAAGGGCTGGCCCAAGCCGCTGGAGATCGAGGAGCACAGCCACGCCGACATGGCTAACGCCTACGTCGCCGGGGCCTCGGGCCTGCCGTTTGCGGTGCTGCGTGCCTACGCCGGCTCCGATCTGCCCAAGGTCAACCCGCTGATCAAAACGGTCATTTGCCCGTTTACCGGCGAAGTGCTGGCGGCGGTGCCGTCGGTGCGTCCGGACGTCACCGTGATCCACGCGCAGAAGGCCGACCGCAAGGGCAACGTGCTGCTCTGGGGCATCCTCGGCGTGCAGAAGGAAGCGGCCCTGGCGGCCAAGCGTTGCATCGTTACCGTGGAAGAAATCGTCGACGACCTCAATGCGCCGATGAACGCCTGCGTATTGCCGAGCTGGGCGCTGACTGCAGTCTGCCACGTACCGGGCGGTGCCCATCCGTCCTACGCCCTCGGCTACTCCGAGCGCGATAACCGTTTCTACCAGGCCTGGGACCCGATTGCCCGCGACCGCGAGACCTTCAGCGCCTGGATCGACGAGTACATCCGCGGCACCGCCGATTTCGCCGCTTTTCAAGAAAAACTGCGCCAGGACAAACTGGCCGCACAGCAGGAGGCTAACTGATGAGCGCCTACAGCACCAATGAAATGATGACCGTGGCCGCCGCGCGCCGCCTGCGCAATGGCGCGGTGTGTTTTGTCGGCATCGGTTTGCCATCCAAGGCCGCCAATCTGGCGCGCCTGACCTCCTCGCCAGACGTGGTCCTGATCTACGAGTCCGGCCCAATTGGCGCCAAGCCAACCGTGCTGCCGCTGTCGATCGGTGACGGCGAGCTGGCCGAAACCGCCGACAGCGTGGTGCCCACCGGCGAGATTTTCCGCTACTGGCTGCAGGGTGGGCGCATTGACGTCGGCTTCCTCGGCGCCGCCCAGGTCGACAAGTTCGGCAACATCAACACCACCGTGATCGGTGACTATCACCAGCCGAAAGTGCGCCTGCCCGGCGCCGGTGGCGCACCGGAAATCGCCGGCAGCGCCAAGTCGGTGCTGATCATCCTCAAGCAGTCGCACCGCACCTTTGTCGACAAGCTGGCCTTTATCACCTCGGTCGGTTTTGGCGAGGGTGGCGATCATCGTCAACGCCTCGGTCTGCCCGGCGCGGGCCCGGTCGGCATCATTACCGACCTGTGCATCATGGAGCCGGAAGCCGGCAGCAACGAATTCATCGTCACCACCCTGCATCCGGGCGTGACTCGCGCGCAGGTGATCGAGGCCACCGGCTGGCAGATTCGTTTCGCCGAGAGCCTTAGCGTCACCGCCGAACCGACCGAGGTCGAACTCAGTGCCCTGCGCGCTCTGGAAGCCCGCACCGCAGCCGCCCACGGCCAGGTCGGAGGTGAGGAATGAGCCGCGAGGTATTCATCTGCGACGCTGTGCGCACGCCGATCGGCCGCTTCGGCGGCGGCTTGGCCCCGGTGCGTGCCGACGACCTGGCTGCGGTGCCGCTCAAGGCGCTGATCGAGCGCAACCCGCAACTCGACCTGAGCCAGGTCGATGAAGTCTTTATGGGCTGCGCCAACCAGGCCGGCGAAGACAACCGCAACGTCGCACGCATGGCCCTGCTGCTGGCCGGCCTGCCGGACAGCGTGCCGGGGGTGACCCTTAACCGCTTGTGCGCTTCGGGCATGGACGCGGTGGGCTCAGCCTTTCGCGCCATCGCCAGCGGCGAGATGGAGCTGGCGATTGCCGGCGGCGTTGAGTCGATGTCGCGTGCGCCCTATGTCATGGGCAAGGCCGACACGGCCTACGGCCGCAATCAGAAGATCGAAGACACCACCATCGGCTGGCGCTTTATCAATCCGTTGATGAAGCAGCAGTATGGTGTGGATGCCATGCCGCAGACCGCCGACAACGTCGCCGATCAGTTCGGGATCAGCCGCACCGATCAGGATGCGTTCGCCCTGCGCAGCCAGCAGCGCGCCGCCGCCGCCCAGCAGGCCGGCTTCTTCGCCGAGGAAATCGTCCCGGTGACGATCAAGGGCAGGAAGGGTGACAGCGTGATCGACCAGGACGAGCACTTGCGTCCCGAGACCACGCCTGAAGCCCTGGCCAAGCTCAAGCCGGTCAATGGCGAAGGCAAGACCGTCACCGCCGGCAACGCCTCGGGGTCAACGATGGCGCGGCGGCGCTGATCCTGGCTTCCGCCGACGCGGTGAAAAAGCACGGCCTGACCGCGCGTGCGCGGGTGCTGGGCATGGCCAGTGCCGGTGTGGCGCCGCGGATCATGGGCTATGGCCCGGTGCCGGCGGTGCGCAAGCTGCTGCAGCGTCTGGATCTGCAGATCACTGATTTCGACGTGATCGAACTCAACGAGGCTTTCGCCGCCCAAGGCTTGGCGGTAACCCGCGACCTCGGTCTGGCCGACGACGCTGCCCAGGTTAACCCCAATGGCGGCGCCATCGCCCTCGGACACCCGCTAGGCATGAGCGGCGTGCGCCTGGTGCTGACCGCTCTGCATCAGCTGGAAAAGTCCGGCGGCAAGCGCGGCCTGGCGACCATGTGCGTGGGCGTCGGCCAGGGGTTGGCGCTGGCTATCGAACGGGTTTGAGCCTCCAGATCCCAGGGTGCGCCCTGCGCACCGCAGGCTAACCGCGTTGCCTCGATCCGCGCCTGCCTGCACCATTCATGCAGGTGCCCGTGGCAAGGGCTTGATCGCAAGCGGCAGTGCCGCTAGTACGTACTTGTCCTGGCCGAACATCGAGTCCTAATCATTTGAAGGAGTTTTCTGTGCCTGTTGTCCACCTCGCCGCTGGCGACCTGAATTACCAACTCGAAGGCCCGGCGGACGCGCCGGTGCTGTTACTGAGCAATTCCCTGGGCACTGACCTGGGTATGTGGGACACGCAGATGCCGGCCTTTACCGAGTATTTCCGGGTGCTGCGCTATGACACCCGTGGCCACGGTCAGTCGCAGGTCAGCGATGGCTTCTACAGCATCGAACAACTGGGCCGCGACGTGCTGGCCCTGCTCGATCACCTGGATATTGCTCAGGTGCATTTCTGTGGACTGTCCATGGGCGGGCTGATTGGCCAGTGGCTGGGCATCAATGCCGGTGAGCGTTTGCACAAGCTGGTGCTGTGCAACACTGCGGCCAAGATTGGCAACGACGACGTGTGGAACAGTCGCATCGACACGGTGCTGCAGGGCGGCCAACAGGCCATGAGCGATCTTCGCGATGCTTCCATTGCGCGCTGGTTCACTCCCGAATTCGCCGCGGCCGAGCCGGCCCAGGCCAGCCGTATTACCGCGATGCTGGCGGCCACCTCGGCCCAGGGCTACGCCGGCAACTGCGCGGCGGTGCGTGATGCCGACTTTCGCGAGCAGCTGGCTGCCATCAAGCTGCCGACCCTGATCGTCTGTGGCACCGCCGATGTGGTGACCACGCCCGAGCACGGCCGCTTTATGCAACAGCAGATCGCTGGCGCGCAACTGATCGAGTTTCATGCCGCGCACCTGTCCAATGTCGAGGTCGGTGAGCCTTTTACCCGCCAGCTGCTGGACTTCCTGCTGGCCTGACAGGGTTTGGGGCGGCCTGAGCAACGCCGCACATTGCGCAGATGTGCCATGCGCACCACCCTCCTCGAATTCATGCAGTGGACGAAACCATCAGGATGCCGTTTCTACCCGGTCGAGGACGGGGGGAGCGCTAGGAGTAACCATCGGCTCTCGGTATTTCTAGGTGCTGGTTTCGCCTTTTCTGGCCATCACTTGCGAGCGGCCAGGCGGCCCACCAACGGCATCACCAGCAGCGCAATACCGGCAACGGCCGCGGCTACATAGCCAACGCTGGCTATGCCTGCGGTCTGGATAGTCAAACCGCCAAGCATCGCTCCAATACCTATCCCCGCATTAGCCGCAGAAACGTTGGTCGTCCCCGCAAGAGCCTGTGAATGGCTCACCGAGTTCATCACCCGCACCTGGCAGATCGGATACAGCGCGGTGTTGGCAATGCCCCAGAGCGCGAGCGCGATGCAGACGAGTAAGCCTGCTCCTGCCAGCGGCGTGACCGCCGCCATGCCCAGCGCAAGCAGTGCAACGAACAAGGCTGTGGCCTTGAGGGGCGAATGATCCACTGCTTTGCCGCCAATCCAGTTACCAATCAGGCCTATGGCGCCGAAGCCCATCATCCACCAGCCGACATGCGCGGGGGCCACGCCGACGATGCGCTCGAGCATATCGGCCAGGTAGGTGTAGGCAACGAACATGGCGCTGAAGATGATGATCGACAGCGCGACGTTGGCCAGGAACAGAGGCTCTTTGAAGATGCGCGCTTGCTTGAGGAAATCGACCCGTGGGCTGCGCGCGACTGTCGGCATATAGAGCGCGATGGCAATCGCCATCACCAGTGGCAGGCCCGCCAGCAGCCAGAAAGCGCCCCGCCAGCCGATACCGTTGGCCGCCAGTGTGCCAAGGGGAATGCCCAGCAGGAGCGCGGCGGTGATGCCGAGATAGACCCGGGCTATCGCCTGCCCTGATTTTTCCGGGCCGGCCAGTTGGGCTGCCGTTTCACTGGCAGTGCCCCAGAAGACCGGCAGCATCAGTGCCGGGATAAAACGCGCGATCGCCAGTACCCAGATGTTCGACGAAAGTGCCGCCAAGCCGTTGGCAAAGGCGAAGACCAGCAGGATCGTAATAAACAGCTTCTTTCTGTCCAGGTGGGCGAGGGCGGCGGTCAGCGGCGGGCCAAAGAACATGACGGTGAAGGCGAACAGCGTGACCAACTGACCGGCTGCGGCAATGGAAATGCCAAAATCACGGGCCAAGGCCGGGAGCAGGCCGATAATCAGAAACTCTGTGGTGACGATCAGAAAGGCCGAGATGGCCAGAATGGTGATACTCAGCGTAGAGCTTTCAGCAGTGGAAGCCAGTGGCCGTGGTGATTCGATAGCACTCATGACGCCGCTCCTTAGTAAAGAGGGCACCATGGTATTGGTTCTTTAGATTCCTATTGCAGGTGTTTATTCTGAGTATTGATGATCTGGATTCACGTATCTGATTGCTCAGGCAAGCTGTGCCCCGCGGGCGTCAGACAGACTGCGAGCACTTCCAGCAGGGCGCTGACCTTGGGCAGTGCTTCGCGTTTCTTTAGCCAGACCAGGTTCATCGGCAGGCCGTCGGTGGCCAACTGCGGTAGCACCTCCACCAGTGCTCCGCTATCCAGATGCCCTTGCACCAGCCAGGTGGGCAGTTGCGCAATGCCATAGCCCGCCAGAACGGCCAGTACTTCGCCCTCGCCATCGCCGACAGCGATTCGCGCCGGCATGATTCGGCGCTTTTTATCGCCCGGCTGAGGGCCTTCCCGATACCAGGGGCTGACCTGGCCATCGCTATGGCCGTAGAGCACGCAATCGTGTTGTTCAAGTGCCGCTTCGCTTGCCGGTGCCCCCCGCGTGGACAGGTACTCGGGGGCGGCGCAGTAGATCAGGCGCTCGGCGCCCAGGAAGCGATGGCCCAACGTTGCCGGCCAAATATCCGAGCCACCGATCCGCACCAGGATGTCGATGCCCTGATCGGCGGGGTCGACAAAGCTATCGGTAAAGGAAATATGCGGCATCAGCAGCGGATGCTGCTTTACGAACTGCAGAATCACCGGCAACACGTGCAAGCGCCCATACGAGGCCGGAAGATCAATGCGGATGCGCCCGCGCGGGGCGAAGAGCTCGGCATGCAGGGCCTGCTCCGACTCTTCCAGGTCGGTGAGTACTCGCGTGCAGGTTCGGTAGAAGGCTGTGCCTGCATCGGTTAGCGCAAGCCTGCGCGTGGTGCGCTCGAAGAGGCGGATACCCAGGCGGGTCTCCAGCCGCGCGATGCCTTTGCTCACCGCTGAACTGGTGAGGCTCAGGCGTTCGGCCGCCGCAGCAAAGCTGCCGAGTTCGGCTACGCATACAAATACATCGATACCTTTTAAACGTTCAGAGGAGAACAAGGTCCGGCCTTGGGTAACTGTGGGTGCAGGGCAGGCTAGCCCGGCTTGCGGCCAATGGTCGTTGATCAGGGCTGCCAGGTACAGCGGTTAGTTGCGCACTCAGTTTTCGCAGCTGCCGATCATTCCCTTAACGTCAGAAATGGATTGTCAGCGGGCAGCGTAGTGAAAAGTATGTCCGGCTGGTCCAATAGATATCCCTGAAGCTTGGCTTTCTTGCGTGGCCCTTCGACTTGGCAGGTCCAGATATTGAGCCCATCAGGGCGCTTTCTGTGGACTTTCAGCTTTTCGAACTGGCGCTGGACCCAGCGCCATGCTTCGCCTTCCTGCTCGGCGCCAGGAGCGATGTCGGGAAACTCCTGCGCATAGCGCTGGAACAGTCCAGGCGTGACGAGGAAGGCGCTGCCGTTCACTGTGTGCACCTTGGCTTTGCTGTCGTTGATGATCAGTTTGTGGCTGCGGATGCCATCCCTGACCCAGCGCAAAAACACCTGGCCGGGATCGCCGGGGGTGGGCAACAGGTTTTCCGGGCTGGGCTGCGGTGATGCCTCGGATAAGCTCTGCTCCTCGGGTTCGAACATCTCCAGCAACGACTCGATGCAGTCACCTTCGTGTGGGTGGCTGGCCCCATCCGCTGCAGCAGGGATTTCTTCAGGTATCGGCTGCGGCTGATTTGCCGCTTCGTCGGCGGCGATGTTGACGGTGCCGTTGAATAGCGCCGGCCGCTCATCGCTGCCCCAGATCAAGGCGGGTTGGACACGTAGGAAGGTGAAGGTCTGTTGCCAGTTCTCCTGGTCGACGGTAGCGCTCCAGATAGCCTTGCCTTCAGGCGTGGGCTCGACCAGTCCGTGGGACTGCAGTTCATCGAACAGCGCGGTGTTGGAGGAGGGGATGCCGTCAATGGCCTGTGACAGCAGATGGGCACGGAGCTTGTCGGTGACGGCCTTGCTGACCAGCCACAGCGCGTCCTGGGTCAGCCAGCCGGCGGCACCGGGCTGGTTGAGCTTGAGTTCATGCTGCACCAGGTGGCGCAGTCCGCGGATCAGGTGATGCTGTAGGGCATGCAGCGGGGCCTGCAGCGCCTTGTCGGGGTTGCCGCCCAGGTTCTGCGCGGTGGAAGCGCGGTCGGCCTGGATGACCAGTTCGCCCAGTACGCCGGCATGCTCGTACTGACCCGCCAGTAGGTGCAGCAGGTGTCCCCAGAGGGCAGGAAAGGTGCTGAGCCAGTCGAGAAGATCCCGGTCGAGGATGTGGGTGTAGAGCAGACCGGCCGCAGCGCCATGCAACCTGTAGTCACGCCCTTTGCTGTAGCGAAAGCGATAGGGCTGGTCCAGGGGGCCGTGCCAGGGATGCCAGAGGCTGCCATCCTGGCGTTCGATCCGCAGGTCCACGGCGATCTTGCCGATATCGTGGAGCAGGGCGCCGTAGGCGATGCCAGCGGACCAGGCGTCGGCCTGCGCCGCCTGGTCTTCAGGGGCTGCGTTGGTAGGTAGCAGGTAGGATTGGCGCAGCTTCAGGCTGTAGGCAACCAGTTCCAGGCCATGGTCCAGCATGCCGCCGCGGTAGGCGTGGTGATGGCTCTCGCTGGCCGGCAGCTGCTGTACCCATTGGGCGTAACGCTGGAGCGGGTTCAAGTAGAGCTGCTGGAACTGGGCGCGGGACAGGGCTGTTAGCTCCCAGATATGCGCCAGCAGTTGGCGGCGATGAGCGGGCTGAAGCAGGGTATGGGCCGATTCCACGGAGGTGTAGCTTTCAGGCAGTGGCTCAGACGCAGGAGAGACAGCCTTTTGTTGTGTGAGACGAAATAGGCCGAGCATCGTATTCTCCGCAAGGATCCGCTTCTGCTGGCCTTTTAGCCTTTTCGGTTAGGCCTCTTACCCTTGATGCCCCCTTCCTTTGCGGCCCTTGTGACCTTTTGGCCTGTGCCCCTTTGCGCGCCAAGCAGGAAAGCGATACGCCTCACAACGGTTTAAGCGGCCGAGGCTGTCTGCGGTGCAGATATGGTGGGATAGGCGCTACACAGCCGTCGTCATTTGCCGAAAGCAATGTCATGACCCATCACTGATGCCATGCTCGCGCTGCTGTTGCGGCATGGATACACGGAACCGACGCTGCGGTCAGGGCGACGGCGAAGCGCTGTGTGAAATTGCTGCCGCGCAGCAAGCGCGACCTGATTTACAAGGTGGTCGCCAGCTGGGGTCCGCTCGAGCTGGTGAGCTTCTTGGCGCAGGACTTGGAGCTGTGACCGCTCAGTACTCGATCAACGGCTGATCGTGATCAGTGGTGGTCCCTCGAGTGTTGCCGCCGGCGAATTTTGACCCATGTACCGACGCTAGGCTGACCCAGCTCGGCGAGCTGAAACGCGAAATGCATCAACGAGTTAGACGACCGAAACAGAGTCAATAAATTTTCGGCATGTGGGTCACACATTCATCGGTAGCAAAAGCTGGCCCCCATCTGCGGGATCCAGCCGACACAGGCGTATTATTTGACGCTTCGCATTATCGCGGGAAAGAGAGGGTTCACAGTCAGGGACACAGGTAAATTAGCAGCCGCCAAACGCACCAACCTCTGCGCCCTGCTGTCATATTGCACCCTCCTGATCTTACCGCTTTCTGGCCAGGCTAGCCGCCGTAGCCAGCTGCCATTGTGCCGATCACCCCCTGCACGTAACCAACACTGGGAATATGACGAGCTGCGGACCTTACCAGAGCGCTAAGGTGTAGCCCAGGATCAGACGATTTTCGTCAATATCCGTGGCCAGGCCATTACCCGATCTAAACTCAGGTTACGCCAACGCAGGCTAACACCCTTCAGGCTGCCACTCTGCACGACGTAGGCCAGGTCGGTGTCGCGTTCCCACTCTTCGCCATTGCGTGTTGTTGCTGTCCTGACATTGCGCCCATCTACGTAGCGGGTCATGAAGCTGAGTCCGGGAATACCCTGAGCGGCAAAGTCGTAGTCATAGCGCAGTTGCCAAGAGTCCTCCTCGGGGCGGGTGAAGTCATGCAGGGTCACCAGGTTGACAACGTATGCAGCGCCTCCGTTAAGGTAGGGGAAGGCACTGGCGCCGGACTGCGACTGCCAGGCCGCGCTGACCTTATGGCCGCCGTGGCTGAGGCTGAATATGCCGTTGAAATTGCGGTTGTCGATCTTGCCCGCTCGCTCGCTGCCTGCACCGCTGCTGTCGAAATAACGGACATCGCTACGCAGGCTGAAACCGCCGGGCAGCGCTTGGCTATGCACCAGGCCGACATAGTGCTGACGGTATATGTCGTCGAGCAGACCATGGTAGTAACTGACAGCGAGCTGCGGACTAATGGCGTAGCTGGCGCCGGCAAAGTCAAAGGCATCGCTGGTGGCACTGCCGTAGCCGAGCTCGTCGCGACCGGAGGAGTCGCGCAGGTTGGCCCGGGTCAGCCGACCACCATCAAGGGTCAGTCGGTTAATGTCGTGAGACGTGAACATGGCGCCCTGGAAAGTCGAAGGCAGCAAGCGAGTGTCGTTATAGATGGCCACCGGCAGCCATGGCTGCAAGGTTCCTAGGCGCAGCATGCTCTTGGAGAGGCGCAGCTTGGTGGTCAGGCCGAGCTCGCTGTAGTTGTCCACCGGTGCCTTGCTGGTAGGCCCGAAAGGCAGCAGGCCAGTGCCACTGCGATCGCGACTGGAGTCCAACTTGACCCCGAGCTCGCCGAGGGCGTCAAGCCCAAAACCAACCCGCCCCTCAGTGAAGCCCGACTCGACACGGGCGATGAAACCCTGCGCCCATTCGGCGGCTTTGGCCTGCTTCGCATCCTCATTACGGAAGTCGCGATTCAGGTAAAAATTGCGCAGCTCCAGGCTGGCCTTACTGTCGTCGAGGAAGTCGGCCGTGGCAACGGAGGCCATCAACAACCACGGAGCGGCAAACAGGCACGCGAGTTGGCGCGGCCCAATCAATTGACTGAGGTTCATTGTTGTTATTCTCGAGATTAAATTATTAGAATCGGGCAACTGCGCGAAGCAGCGCCATGTGACAGTTCAATAGCGGCTGGGCGGGCGATCAGCCCAGCCTAAGAATGGCAACTAGCGATCAAGCCGCCATTGCTGTGGGATTGGTCTACAGCCCCTGAATAGCCGCACGGCTGGTCGGGTCTCGGCCTGTAGCGCAGGGTTATCGGGACCTTCATCATCGACGACATCAAGGTTGATATCGTGAGTACGATCGATCAGGAAGAAGCCTGCGATCAAGCCCAGGGTCACAGCAAACATCACGTAGAACACCGGAGCAATGGCCATGCCGGTCGTATGAATCAGCCAGGTCACGATGAACTGGGCGAAACCGCCGAAAATCATAACCGCCAAGTTGTAGGCGAGCGCCAGCCCCGTGGAGCGTACGCCGGCGGGAATTGCTCGGCCACTGCGGCAGAGAACGGCCCGAAAAAAACCGCTAACAGGGTGCACAGCACCACTTGCATGGTCATCAGTCGAGCGAAGGACGGCGCCGCATGCACCCAACTGAACAGTGGATACAAGACGATGAGCAGTCCGGCCGTGGCGGCGATGATCAGTAACTTGCGGCCAACGCGGTCAGACAGTGCGCCGAACACCGGCATCAATAGTGTCATCAGCGCGACGGCAATCACCTGGGCGGTAAAGGCGTCGGTCAGCGGCAAATTCAGTTGCCGATTGGCGAAGGTCGGCATGTAGACAAGAATCACGTAAAAGCCGACGGTACCGCACACGGTGAGCGCCATCACGGTAATTACCTCACGCATATGGTTACGCAGCATGCGCGCCAGCGAACGTTTTTCCTTGGGCGCTTGTTGGGCCTCGAGGAAGGCGCTGGTTTCCGACAGGTGACGACGCATCCACAAGCCAACCGGACGATGATCAGGCCAATAATGAAAGGAATGCGCCAGCCCCAGGAGTCAAGCGCCTCTGGTGACAGGCCGTTAGTCACAAGGGCGGTCACCCCAGCACCGCAGAACACCGCCAAGCCCTGACCAAACATCTGCCACGAACCATACAACCCGCGGCGATTAGGCGGCGCGCTCTCGATCAGGAAGGAGGTGGCACTGGCGAATTCGCCACCAGTCGCAAACCCTTGCAGCAATCGCGCAAGCACGATCAGCAAAGGCGCGGCGATACCGATCGCAGCGTAAGGCGGAGCGAATGCGATCATCGCGATGGACACTGTCATCATGCTGATGATCAGCTGCAGCGGCTTTGCGCCCCCGGCGGTCGGCGTAGATGCCGAGCAGAATGCCGCCAACCGGGCGCATGAAGAAACCAACGCCGAATGTCGCTGTGGCCATGAGCAGCGAGCTGTATTCACTTTCGCTGGGAAAGAACAGACGCGAAATGATGACGGCGAGAAAACCGAAGACGATGAAGTCGTACCACTCCAGCGCGTTACCGATAACGGCCGCGATAACCTGATGTTTGGGCGGTGCTGCGTGCTGCTTGCTCATGCTGTCATCTCCACAATAGAGTTTGTTGTTATAAATGCGTGTGACGAAAAGAACTTATTTGCCGAAAAATCGCTCCGCCAGTGCCACCCAGAAGGCCGCGCCAGGAGCCAGACAGGCATCATTGAAGTCGTAATGGGGGTTTGCACACTGCAGGGGCCGAGCAGGTGCTCGCCACCGCAAACCCGCTGTCGCCATTGCCTATGAGCAGGTAACAACCCGGCACCTGCTGCAAGATAAAGGCAAAATCTTCGCTACCGCTCAACGGCAGTGCATCACCCACGACCCGTGCATCGCCGACCAGTTCGCGTGCGACCTCGACCGCCAGGCGCGTTTGCTCGACGCTATTGACCAGCACTGGATAACCGCGCTCGTACTGCACCTGGCAGCCAACGCCAAAGGCTGTCGCCTGACCTTCGACCAGCGCATGGATGCGCGCCTCGAGTAGATCGCGCACCTCGGGGCGCAGGGCGCGTACGCTCAACTCCATCTCGGCCGACTCAGGGATCACGTTGTAGGTTTTGCCCGCCTCAATGCGGCCCACGCTGATTACCGCAGCGTCGTTCGGGTCAATGTTGCGCCCGACGATCGTCTGTAACGCGAGCACGGTCGCTGCCGCGGGCAGCATCGGATCCACGGCAAGGTGCGGAAATGCACCTGCCCGCCCTTGCCGTTGAAGCGAATCAGCACCCGGTCGGATGAGGCCATGAAGGCCCTGCACGAAAGTGGAAATGGCCCGTCGGGATGCCTGGATAATTGTGCATAGCGAAGGCCGCAATCGCAGGGAAAGCGCTCTAGCAGCCCCTCGTCGAGCATGCGTCGGGCTCCGCCGCCACCGCCAAGCTCTTCGGCCGGCTGAAAAATCAGGTTCAAGGTGCCGCTGCCCGGCAGGCACCCTTCGCGATGCATGCGACCGAACACTTGCGCGGCGCCCAGCAGCATGGCGGTGTGACCATCATGGCCACAGGCATGCATCTGCCCTGGCGTGCGGCTCGCCCATGGAGGCCGGTCAGTTCCTCAATTGGCAGCGCGTCCATGTCGGCGCGCAGGCCAACCGCGGCCCGCCCTCGCCCCAGCGCAAGGTGCCGACAACACCGGTGGTCGCAATGCCACCGTGCACCTCAAAGCCCCATTGGGCAAGGCACTCGGACACCAACCGACTGGTCGCGAACTCGTTGAAGCCAAGCTCGGGATGCAGGTGGATAGTATGCCGCCAGGACGTCATGGCGGTTTCGTCGGGAGAAAACTGATCGGATGTATTCATAGGCTGGATCATAAAACTTGCAGTGCTCATGGGAAGGCATTACTTTTTCTCAGGTGACAACCAAAGGGAATCACTGAACGCCATGAAAGACCATCAGCTCAAAGCCCTGATCCAGGTCGCCGAATCCGGTTCGATCCGCGCGGCGGCACGAACCATGAACCTCAGCCAGAGCGCGCTTACCAAAGCGCTGCGCGAGCTCGAGGATGACGTCGGCGCGGAACTGCTGATGCGCAGCTACAAGGGCATCGAGTTCACGTCCGCAGGTAACGCCTTGCTGGTGCGCGCCCGCCTTGCGCATGCGACGCTGGAAAAGGCCCGTGATGAGATTCGGCTGTTGCGTGGCGGTGCCGGTGCCCGCATCTCCATCGCCCTGACGCCGCTGGTCGCGGCGACTATCCTGTTACCGGTACTGACTGAATTTCGCAGCATTCAACCCGACGCCGCGCTGAGTCTCGAGGAAGGCTTGTTAACGCACGCCATCCCCGCCTCCTGGAAGGCCGGCTAGATTTCGCGATCGTACTGGCAACCCAGAGGACCTACCCTATGAAGTGAGTTTTGAGCTATTGACCGAGGTTTATGCAGCGCCTACCGGCCGCCACGGCCACCCGCTGGCGAACGCGCAGACCTGGGCAGAATTGAAGGATGCGAGCTGGGTGCTTAACCTATCTGACGGGAGTCTGGGCAATCATCTCCTGCGCTGGCTAGCCGCCAACGGCATCGACGCACCAACCAACATGCTGCGCTGCGCCTCGCTGACCCTGATGCTGGAGCTGATGCGCCGCACCGATTACATAGGCTTTGGCCCAACAGCCCTGCTCAGTGACTCCTTGTTTGGTGCCGGGCTACAGCAGTTTGCCGTCACGCCCTTACCGCCACCCATGTCACTCGGCATCTTGAGCTTGCGCGGCGTCCCACTGGGAACTTCAGCAAAAGTACTGGCAGGGCTGTTCGCCCGTCGTCTGCGGAAAATAAAATAGGCTAGATTCAGCTGCATTCCAATGGTTCGCATAGCCATAGTCAGCAATGGTGGTGTTCGTTGCCGTAGTGGAGGACTAACTGCAACGCCAAAGCCAATTTTAAGGTTCAACGTGCTTTCCCGGGGGAAGGCGGCCTTGATTTTCAGGAAGAGGTAATCCGAGTCCGTGAAGCCATAGGCCATGTGCTTGATTACCTTGATGCGGTTGTTCACCCCTTCCAGCAGGCTGGTATGAATGTGGAAGCGGGCGCTGGCGAGGATGCATCAGACGTAGCGCCTGAGGTTTCGGGCAAAGCGTTGTAGCGGTGCCCAGTTATCGCGTAACCAGGTTCTCCAGCGTTGCTGGCCTTCTCGTACGCTGGGCGCATACCGGGTCTCTTTCAGGGCATCCTTGAACACGTAAACAGTGGCCAGCGGTTGATTGGCCTGTTGCCGTCGATGCATTTTTGCCCAACATGCTGGAATTTCATTGATCCAGTTTCGAGCGCCTAACTCGTTGCGGCATCTCGCATTTCAGCCCGCAAGGCTGGGTCAGTCCAGCGTCGGTATATGGGTCAAAAGTGCATCGGCATCGGCATCAACACTCAGCGCTAGCCCTAGCCCTAGCCCTCGCGCTTAGCCCCACACATTTTGCACACCCTGTATGTGCCATAGCGCCCGTCTTTGTGGGACATAACTCCGCCGCAGTTATGGCATTCACCAACCAAATTGCCATTTTTCCAGCGGTAGAGCTGCCAAAGGCTCCAACTCAACCAGACCAAACCGGTGAAAGCCAGAGCTGCGCTAACAGGGAATAACACGTTTGCCACAGGAGAAAACGCAGAAGAGGCAATACTTACTGCTTCAGCAGGCTCAGATAAAAGCACCATGCCGGCGATCCCCATGAGCGTAATAAACGTCGGTAGTCCGAACAGTCGGAGATGCCTCTCAATCGCTGTGATATCCATATTCATTGTCGCTCTCCATTAGCCGCTTGATTCAAATACTTACCTCGACTTCCTCTTCTTCGATCTCGGCTTCGACTTCCAGCTGGTGCCGCGTCCATTCGCGCTCGACGTTAGGGTTCTCGACTATCTGCTGCTCAATGCGCAGGCTCTCCCGGTATTCGTGAGCCCGCGCCGTCATCGTCCAATGCGTCTCAACCCCGAGGGTATTCAACTCCTGGCGAATATCTTCCAGGCCCAAACGGAAGAACTCCTTACGCGGGTTCACCTTGTTGACCTGTTGGCGAAGGAAGTGACGGTGCAGGCTTTTCTCCAGGCCCGGTGCGTCATCACTGAAGATCATGGCGTGCACATCGAACTCGAACGGCACACTGGCGTCGCCCAGCTCACGAATACGATCCTGCGGTTCCAATCGTCGGGTCATGCCGATTTTGAACACTTCCTCACCAAATGAACCGATATTCGAGATCACATAGACATGGCCAGAGCGTGTCTGCTGGGCCATGGAAAGGGCGTGCTGATTTTTCTCCTCAGCCGCACGCAGCTTAGACTCCAACTCAAACAACTTGGCCTCGAACTCGGCCCGCTGCGCTTCGCTGGCGACATCCACTTGCCGTTGTATTTTTTCCATGGCCTTGCGCAGGGTGTCTTCTTCCTTCGACGCATCCTTGATCGCCCGCTCGTACTCGCGGCGTGCTTTTTCTTCTTCGCGGATCTGTTCGCGTAGTCGGCGCTGTTCTTCCTTCTCTTCGTCCTTGAGTGCCTTGGCGGTTACCGCCCACTTCAACTCTTCAAGACGCACGGCTAGATAGCTGTCTGTAATCCGCGCACTGCGAAAGGCTGCACCGTTATGGTTAACCAGCGCGAAGGCATCTCGGATCTCTTGTTCTAACTTGCCGTGGTTGTCGGTTTTGCTGCGTGAAAGGATCGAGTCGACCTTGCCGTTGAAGGCGTCAGTCACGAAGCGAATGGCCGTCTCCTTGCGGTTCGCCTCAACATAATCGCAGTTAGCAGCCATACCACTTTTAACCATCATGCGACTGGTATCGCGGGCATCTTTCAGCTTCTGCCCAGCCTCAGTAAAGCTAAACTCATCGGCCAAATCATCGAGTAAGTTGTAGGTAGGTACGATGTAGGCATCGCCATAGCCGTCGATGATGTTCTTCATCGCCTGAACCGTATTGGCGAACTCTTTTGCACGGCTCATGGCCGTGTAGGCGTCGCCTGCAATTTCGTCAGCACGCTGCTGGGCAGCGGCAATAATCTTGTCAGCTTCCTGCCCGGCTACGCCTATTCGTCGCGCGGCTTCTTCAGACGCCGTCTTGGCTTTCTGATTCGCGTCCTGTCGTAGGTTGCTGGCTTCAAGTCTCGCTTTTTCCAGCAACAGCTCCGCATCGGCCATGATGGTCTGGGCCGCCGCTTCAACATCAATGATATGAGCGTATCGACTAAGCGCCTCGACCCGTTGTAGCAACCCATCCCGTTCTTGGGAGAGTAAGGATAACTCCAGCTGCAGCAGCTTGATCTGCGAGCTTTGCTGAGCAATGAGTTGCTCATGTTCATGAATCCGCAGGTTTCGCAGCGCAAGCTCACCTGCGTGGGCTTTACGGGCTGTCTTCGCAGACAGGTAGACTCTCACACACAATAATATGGCGACGATAAGTGCAACGGACAGGAGCAGGTCCATGCGCTTTCTTCCTTGAATAAAGTAGCGCGATAGGGCACTCGGTAACCGAGCGAGCGGGTGTGCCTGAGCGTTGAATCCCGGCACCTGCCCGAATAATGGCCAATTGATGCCAATACCTCAATAGCCCTAACTTGAGAGCCTCTGACCTCCATCCCCTAACGGGAAGCATCACAGCAGCCCATCATGGCTGCATCTTTGACATCAAAAAGGCCGATCGACCCAGGTGTAGCGAAAGGCAGAAACCGGCCAAAAGCGGACTGATTTGCTCAAGACTGAAAGGGTCTCACTGGCGTCCCGGAGGTCCCCGGCCCTATGGGTCTATGACGTCAGATCATTTTGCTGGAATGTGTCTACCCGTACCGATGATGGTGAGGGACTTCGATCCACGAGTCATCGCGACATACAGATGCTTAGCGTCAAGCGAGTCTGCATCAAGGACGACGGCATGGTCGTATTCCAGGCCTTTGACCAGCAGTGTTGTCCCGATGAGCTTTCTGTGGCTAAGAGGCCGCCCCGTATGCCTCATCTCGCGCTGGTACAGGTTTGCGGCCTCTGAGAGAGTTGCTCCTTCTCCATCAATGTGCAGCTTAAGCACGTTGAGTAAGCGATACAGGAGGTCACGGCGATAGGGCGATGTTTCTGGATTTGACTTCAACGCCAGAAAAAACGACTTGAGGTGACTGCTTGATGGGTTGTTGAGGTAGTCATTCGCCGCATGTAGGACCAAGGGGTACTTTGTGGTTTTACTGAGTTTCGCGACCTCGCCTCTCTGGGTTCCAGCAGTCAAAGTCTTGGTCACGCCAGTAAAACATTTCTTCGCAAAATCCAAGACTAGAAGGAATCCTGCTTGGGTAGTCTTCGCAGCTCCGAGCTTCTTGATGAATGTGTGAAGGTCTTTGCCTTCAACTTCCTCGATAGAAGAAAATCGACCTGCCATGCTTCGGGCCAAAATGTGGGTCTTGCTCTTGGACTTGGGGTCCCCGCCGTGCAGAGCAATCACGCTCTCGTTGTGCCCTAGTTGGCCGTAGAGCGATGAGTACTGTTTTGCCTCTAGGAACGCGGGATCGGTTTCAACCCGGATCACGCTGCGTGGCAGTCCACCCACTAGATCAATTTTCTGCCCCAGCTCAATCTTCTTCCGCGCCTCCTTCAGCCAAGCGCCCAGCTCATGAGCTTCAGCCTTCTTCCAGCGCCAAGGGGTATCTAGCTCGCCCAGGCAGTCGAAAGTGGGATACACGCTTGCTTTCCAGTCCACAGGTTTACCATCCTCAAAGTCGAAGATGGCCTGCAGGGGATCGCCCAGGATCCGGCAGGGAAAGACATCTGCCAAGGCGCAGACCAGCGAGTGCTGCGAATCGGAGCAGTCTTGGTACTCGTCTACATAGACTCCCGTGTAAGTGGCCGATACGACATGGCGAATGAACTGCTTCTTCAGCAATCCCAAGCAGCTTTCATAGAGCTTGCTCCACTGCTTCTTGATCGGATTTTCAGTCGCCCAGCCGGAGCTTTTGGGATAGGCCAAGCAAAGGCGCAACGCCCAGCTTGCAATCGTATCCACCTGATAATTGGAGGCGGGAACACCGAGAGATGTCATCTTGGTTTTTATCGAGTTCACGCCCGCAAAGGTGTGAGTCAGGATCAGTTGCCGGCCGCTAGCGGCCCGCACTGCCAGCGCAATGAGGTGCGTCTTGCCGTATCCGGCAGGTGCAATAACGTACCCCGGTTTGGGCACTTGCTGAGCTTGGTTGCTAGCTCCTCAGACATGTTCTGCCCATGCCCAAAGCTTGCCAAGCTCAAGTGCGAGGTTCTTTTTGGCGAAATCAGCGTCGAGGAAGGCTTGGTTTACCGCCTTAAACCATAAGTCACCTCTGGTGGTGTCCTTGAACCAGCTGGACTTCTTCGCCGCGACACCTATGGCGGTACGCAGCTCAGGACTGTCTTTCCAGGAGCCAGTGTCCTTGTCTAAATGTCCTGCCAGGAGCCTACAACGCACGTGGTCGTACACCGGGAAATTCAGTTCGTCTTGGGCGAGCTTTAGACTAGCCAGCACGCTTGGCCACGGAAGATCCTGAAAGGCCCGCTCCTCCAGTGAAAGCTTGTCGCTCCACTTCAGAACCGGGATGTTCAGATCCGCTAGCTCTTTCTCATCCTTTGGAGAGAACTGATCTTCGGCGTCCCCGTCAGCGAGCACCGTTACGTCATAGCCAAGCGATTTGAAAGCCTTCGCAAGTGCCTTTACCTTGCTGCCTCCCTTTGCATCTAGCAGCGCAACACCGTGGAAGGACAACGGATCCTTCTTGCTCGCCATCTGGAAGTCGTCAAAACCTCTCAGGAAGCCGACCTCTGTTGCGCCTTCGCAAACCACCACCTTCTTTGCCAGAAATGCATCGGTGCTTAACCGAATCTTCCCCTGAACCTCGAGATCCTCGAGGCCGTCTTTGGCAGCGGAAATGATCTGAACCACACCGTCGGTGTTGTGAACTATATGAAGCTCATTCACGGTGAGTTCGCGCAGCACGGTTGGAGAGTGGGTCGTGAGGAAATACTGCCCTCGTTCGTCATCTCTCACGTGCTTAATGAGGCGGGTGATCCGGTGTGGCTCCAGGCCAAACTCCACTTCATCAAACAAGGTGATGTGGCCTTCTTCTAGCCCCACAGTCTGAATGCCACACAGAAGCATGCGGCGCGATCCAAGACCCAGCTGACGTAGCGGCATATCGCCGTCGTGCAGCGACAGCCCGCCCACTTTCAGATTTATGGAGCTCAGGTCAAGGTGAGCTTTGTAGGCATCCACCACAGGTACGCCGAGCAGCTTGGCCATCTCTTGTGATTTCGCCGCAGCAGCATCGAAGTTCGCAAGATTGACATCACGATCAGTGTCCAGCGATGTCCTGGCGTTTCTGGATACATTCGCCAGCAGCTCATTCAAACTCTGTGCTTCCGTGATTTTGGCCAGCGCAGTTCCATTCGCCCAGGACAGCTGCTTCTCACTGTACGCACCGATGAAGCCCACACTGACTTTGTTTCTGTCAGCTTGCTTGAACGGTGTTCCCTCTGGGCTCCGATCACAGACCACGATCCACTTCGGTTCTAGGTCCTTTTCGACCGTGAGCCGTATGGTCAGAACATGCTCCAGATGGTCGTCCGGCTCGTCCGCGAGAGTCCGAGCAGCTCCGTCCCAGCCGCGGAGGTAGGGGCCGTACTTGTGTAGTGAGTAGAACTCTTCAGCCAGATTGCCAATCGTGACTTCTATGGTGATGGTGTTCTCGACCTTGCACTGAAAGAAGTCAGAATCGCTGAGCGTGAGATTCCACTGGGGGTAGAACGTAAATCGGATTGCCTCCAGGATCGTCGACTTGGAGGAGTCGCCCTTCCCTATGAAGCAGAAGATGTCGGATGCGGGAAGGGCCCAGTCAAGCTCTTTCACCCCACGAAAGTTCTTGATCGAAATTTTTCTGATTTTCACCGAGCAGCGTTCTCCATAACTTCGTAAATGAAACTGGGGCTAGTGATGGCCCACTCGCCACAGTTCGTCCTTGGTGGTGCTATTCGCCTTTTACCCTCCCACTGCAGCTTAAGACATCCACCATAAAATGGATAATGCTAGTCCTGCAGGCGGAAGTTTCCGGCCCTAAAGTGAGTAATATCCCGCCACTCATCAGCAGCTTCAAGCGGGGTTAGGCCACGCGCTTTGAGAAACTCGCTCTGAGCTGGTACTTCCTCTTAGCGGTCGCGCTCGCGCTGCCGGAAGCGCTTAACGAAATCGCCATCAATAAGCTTGTCGACATCAAGATCTAGGGCGCAGTTGACCAGCGACGCCAGGGTGTTATCAGACAAGCTGAAGTCGTTCGGAATGAAGCCGTGTGCGCTGATGCTGTTGTCTTTGATGCGAGCGAAGTATGCCTTCAGGAAGTCGGACAGACCTGGGCGGCGACTTTCCGTGGCCGACGCAGTGGCAGGATCCCGCGCATAGATTTCTACGTTTTGGGCATCTTCACCAATGGCCTGAACGACGGCGCTCAGTGTTGGCCAGTATTTCAGGTCGTACTGGCCCTTCAGAGAGTCCAGGCGCTCTTTTACATGCCACTCGAAAAGGTGAATTGCCTCTGACTCGGCCGCAACCTCCACAGGATCGAGGGCGTGGTGGAAGGTGTCGCAACTGAAACTGGAGGTTTCCTTAAATTCGTCGCGTCGGGCGAGCAGTTCGGCGAGATCCTCTGCTACTGCGGCGATCCGCATGTTGATGTCGGTGAGCTCTTTTCGCGCCTGACGGGCTTTGTTGAGTTTCTCAGGGCTCCACGCCATGGGCGTCGAGGTGAATACGTCGAAGAACGCCTCCAGGGCTCGATGGCGGTGATATAGCGACGCGTGGAGTTCCTCGTATGCGTCGCTCAATTCATTCCGCCGAGCGAGCATGAGCTCAATAACCCGGTTTACGCTTGGCCAGATTTTGTGCGCCTGGTTGTACTCCAAATCCGATCGAAGAATCGCTTCGCAGACTAGAACGGCTTGAGATGGGGTGCCCATTGTTCGAGTTACCTACCCGTGGAAGATGCGCCAAAACTAATGCGCAGCGACTCTCTCGTCGGTACCTGTAAATAAAAAAATCCGAGGCCTGTAGGTACCTGGCCCTTTCTTCACCATCCATATGCCTCCCTATTCTCCCGCCCCGGCGACCCACGCAGTAGGTCATGGATCGCCGGGGCCTTGGGAGAGCCCAGGTTTAGTTAACCTGGAAAACCTTGAGTTCTAAATGGTAGAGGCATTGCTCGACGGGGATGTCCGGATCGCATGCCAGTCGGATAACCGCTGTTTCACCGACAGCCAAGGGGGGCAAGGAGCCCCGTGCCTCGTAGGTATGCTGATCTGGTTTCTCAATGGGCAAGCTTCCGGGCAGCCTGGTGAAGCCATTCAAGTGGTGCTGGCGAATGTCGTAGTCGAATGCCACGCCATTCTGCCAGCTGGGTTTGAGCGTGAACTCAACACCGGTATTGATGTACCCAGCGACCGTCTTAACCTTGTTGCCGTCATGCACAGTGCTTTTGTTGTAGCGGTGTGCGGACAGGCCTCTGTACGGATATGGGCCGCCGTCCAGCAACTTTGTGATGGGAGGCTGCCCATCAACCAGCTCTCCATTGTGGAAAAGCTTCCAGTCGAAGATGACATTGGTTGGTTGGGCCGCATGGGCAGGAAGCGATAGCGCGATAGCAGCGAGCAGCAAAGCGTTCTTCAGCATAGGTTCGACAGTTCCGTTGAGGTCTAGGCAAATCGCCTACTTAAGATCCTATGCATACCGCTGGTCCGGTGCATTCCAATTTGGTGTTTTTACCTTCGACCAACAAAATCCAGGCAGTCAGGAGGTGGCTTTCGCTTGTGGACCGTGTTCTGAAGGCTTGGGGTAGTCAGGTAATGGTGACGAGGCGAAGGATGCGGTCGACCGGGCGATACTCTAGGGCTACAACTACTCGCTCCGGGTGGCCACCGATTCGCGGGAACTCAAGCAGGATGTTGAACTTGCTGAGCTGGTGGGTCGGTTGACTCACCCAATCGAGGTTGTACAGATAGTTCATTCGCAGCTTGCTTCGGATCGCGGCTTCAAGCTCGGCCTTGGTCAGCTCTGCCAAGCCGGCCTTTTGCAGCTTTCCTAGCTTCGTGATCTGCAGGTACTTATGGAACTTGGCATCCTCAATCAGGACCGTGAACTCTGCCAGCGGTGCTACAGCAGGGGACATGGCCCTTACCGCGATCTCCAGGTCATCGTCGGTGACATCGAGCAGCAGGCGCTCAGGTTTGTACGAAAGGAATGTGCCGAAGTAGATCGACTGAAGGCTCCTGAGTCGGAAACCCTGTTTCACGTAGTCATGCTGGTGGAGGTTGAAATCCTGCGTGTTCGGTCGATCATCTTCGTGCCCCATTATGACTGTATCGCCATGCTTGATTACATAGTTCATCAGATTCAGCGAGGTGAATGTTTTGGCTGCGCTTGAGTAAGTGCACGGCAAGTAGCCTACGTAGGCTCGAAGCTGCTGGAGTTGAGAGTGGACGGCAGCAACAGCACCTTCGGACAGATTGTTCACGTACAAGACGAAGCACGTATCGGGCAGACGAAAACTCGGTTTTGTGCTGACGACCGCGGGATCCAGCAGCCTGCGCGCAAGCATATCGCTCGAGCCGAAAAGCTCCCCTCCCAGGATGCTGTGCGTCGTTTGGGTATCCAGCGCGCTAAAGAGTGCTTCGGAGCACCCCACTCCTGGCACGAAGCTCTGGGCACAAAGACCCGTATCGAAAAGGAACGCAGCCTCGTGCTTCGTTGGTTGCGGGGTCAGGGCTGTCCTGAGCAGGGCGTAGTCGATACCCTTGGCTTTAAGGATACCGACGCAATCGCCATGGAATTTTTGGATCTCAGCAAAGGTGCTTGCATCGCTGAGGGAGAAGCACTCACGCATTACAGGGAGCAGAACATTACCGCGAGCGTTCAGGGTATGAATCGAGGGCATGTCGTAGTACCTATAGCGCGAGTGCGTAAGCATAGGCGTTTATGCACCCCATTCCAGAAGCTTTCTCCCGTTACGAACAGGCAGCTTTTGGCCGGTTAGCGACGGCCTGGCTTTGGCCGTCGCTATGCTTGGCCTTGCATTGGCCCTGACTCGTTGCTAGATTGTTGATGCGCTGGGTATGCGCACCTCACCCGTCAGTGACAGCTGGAAACGGCACTACCCTCGGTGATATCAGCTCAAGGCCAAGGTTTTTTTCGTGGCTCCTTAGCATCGTAGGCGGGTGGCGTGTGCATATGGGGGCGAGGAGAAACACCATGCGCCACCATTCGAATTCCGCTCTGCCCTCAACTCTGTCCGGCATCAAACGATTGGCTAAAGCCATCGGCCGGCTAAATGAAATCCCCCATACCCAAGCTCTCGATCGCGTTGCTCAAACCTGCGGCTATCAGAACTTTCACCATGCCCGACATGCCTTGGAGCGCGTGAGCGCGAACGATCAGTCGCTGCGGAGTTCCTTCAGCATCTATCTGTCCGCATATTGGCGTGATGCGTCGACGAAGTCGATGACTGCTGGGTTGGAAACGCTACAGATCGAGCTGCCCAAACCGTTACTGTCGATTCTGCAGAGACATCAGTGTGGCTCGGCACGTAATCTCGAAGCGTTCTTCATCGAGTTCGATGACCACCTGGAGATGCGCCCGAATGTGGATTCACAAGCGCGGGCACGCGAACTGCTGTATCGGGCGGCGCTGACGCTACAGTTCATGGAAGCTACCGGCATGCGTCCGGCGACGACTAGGGTCCAGCGGAAAAAATGCAGGTCGTTGAGGATTTACCTCAACACGATCATATGTCGCGCTGGCTGTCTCCGTCGGGGCAGTGGGTAGTTCTGGACGAGCCCTATGCCCATGTCGCAAAGCCGGACGTGGTGGAACGTCGCTGCGCCTGGTTGGAGCGCAACGGACTGCATTTGTTGCGGCCGGCATGGGGCGGACTCTATGTTCCGGGTGAGGCGGTTCCCCACCTGATCAGTGTCGATAAGGAATTGCTGGAGGAAGTGGTGACAGTGATCGAGTCCATGCCAAAACTGATTCCGCAAAGCATGGACGATTGGCAAGGCAGCACTGACGACTACAGATTGCAGTTCGTAAGCCCGGCGCGTCAGGCTGCAGGCATCAAGCGTAAGCCTCGCCCAGGGACCACCCATGCCTGGAGCAAGAACGCGATTCAGTACACGCAGCGCCCTGGATTCAAGCCGAATTGGCGCCCTGACCAAGCTAAGAGCCTGTCTAATCATGTTGAGTTGGGTGAAACCTTGCAGCGGCTGAATGCGTCAGGCATTCCCTACGCAACCTATGAAAAACTCGGTGTCATCCGCTCGGAGCTTGAAGATTGGATGTACGCAGAGAACTCCCGATACAGCCGTAAACCCACTCGAGATGAGGGGGATGCCTACTACAGCGGAAATGATTTTGCGCAGTTCGAGACCGCGGAGGATCAGCTGGCGGCGATTGAACGTGTGCAGTTTCTATTGATGGGTTCGTACCTTGATTGCGTGCCGCTGCGCAACATGCTCAAGCGATTGGCTGCGGCGCGTGCCGTGTTGGTCGCTGACATGCGCGCAAGGTCAGCGATTGCTTAAGGCGATTATGAGGGCGGAGAAATGGGCGGCAAGTGCTGCCCATTTCGTTGGGGCTTGGATGTCCGCACTGCTGCGTGCGCTCATCAGGAGAGCTTCCCCCGACATCCGAGCCTGTGGTCCGCTTTTGGCCGCTTTCTGCCTGTCACGAATTGCTGGCTTTGGCTTACCTCTGCTGGTGGTCATGTCAGTGCAATTGCGTACAAAGAACAAGGCCCAGCTTTCGCCGGGCCTTGTTTAGTTGCCTGTTATATGACCATGACAAGAGCCGCATCCTTGTCGTCGGTGCTGGCCTGATCATCCGCGACTTCGTCCAGTGCCCGCGCCAAACCAAGCACATACTCCGAGGCTTCCCGGGCCTGGCCGCTGGCGCGGAAGATCGCGCGTTTGTCGGCCTTGAGCAGGGCCAGCCAGAAGTCGAGATAATCCTCGTGCCGCAACTCCCCCTGAATGCCGGCCTGGGCGCAGAGGAAAGCGGCGCCCATTTCCGCGACCAGTTCCTCGAAGGCATAGCTGGCAGAGCCGAACGGGGACGGCGAGGTTATCCCTTCGCGTTGTAGTCTCGAGTAATGACCGCTCCAGTGGGTCAGTTCGTGCAGGGCGGTGGCGTAGTAGCCGCTTTCGTCGTGGAATTGCGCTTTGGTCGGCAGTTGGATGAAGTCCAGAGTCGGATGGTAGAAGGCCATATCGGCGGGCTGGTGCACGATTCTGGCACCCGAACTCAGTAGCAGGTGTTCCGCACAGGCGTTGGCCTGAAAGGATAGCCCTGAGTCTGCTTCGGTCGGTGCTTCGTCGAACGATTCGACGCCTTCTGTCTGCTCGATATTGAACAGAAAGTGCGTCCGCAGGATGGCGAAGCGCACGACCTTGGCATTGCCGCTCTCGTCGAGCACGACCCGGCCTGACTCGTCCTGCTCTTGACGCTCCATGGGCTTGTAGAGAACTGCCAAGGTGCTGCGTTCGCCTTTGCGGATATGGCCGCCGGCTTTCTTGGCCTGGTTGAAGGTGAGCCAGCGATCCTGGCTGAACCCCTGCATCCCGGCTGCAGCCCAGAGTAATGGCAGGTTGATGCCGGAGTAAGGACGGCGAGTGATTGCATTGATGGGGTAGGGCTGGGGGCTGGGGCCCGAAGAGCCGGTTGAGGACCAGGGCTTGATCCAGGGCACGACCCCTTGATCCAGGGCCGCAATGATCTTGTCGGTGACGTCTTGGTAGATGTCGTGCATGGCGTTCTCCTCATGAATGACGCGAGGAACGCCAGCCCAGCGGGGGAGGGTTCCCCGCTGGGTGGTGTGTTGAATGTGTAGGTTGGCCGGATGCAGGGACGAGCCCTGGTGGCTCCGGCTAGATGTCTAGTCCTGGTGCTCCCGGTGTAGGGAAATCAGCAGGGCGACAGGTTGATCTGGTTCCTGGACCAGGCTGAGGCGCAGTTGCGACCACTGGCCGTTCTGCGGGTGTCCCTCCGGAGCGATCTGGACCATCTGGAAGTCCACATGGGGCTCGCGTGGATAGCTCAGGAAGGCTTCAAGGGCCGCACGCAGTACATAACCCAGCCGATTTTCCAGCGGCTGTGCCGAGGTGACGGCGGGGTTGAGCAAGACCGATTCTTGCCAGGCCGCCTCGGTGAACGTGACCGGAAGGCTCATGCAGAGCACGGGTGGGGGGAATTGATCGGACATGACTAACCTCCAATATCGAGGCGCGGAAAAAGCCGGTCCTCTGCGGGACGCTATTTCCCACAGGGGCGGATGAAAAATTGGCAGGGGTTGGCGTTTCGAACGAAGCCCGAGTACGCCTGGAGTGGAGGAGTGGGCGTTCGTCACCGCCGAAGCGATGACCGTGCGAGCCTCCGAACGCTGATCGCACTTGGGCAAGAACCACCACGGATGTGGCGTAGCCTCGAAGGTCCCGGCTACCTGGGCAGGTGCTGTCTGCGACAGCGTTCCCTACTGACTAATTAATGGCGCTGTAGGTGGGTGTCAAGCAGAGGGGGCGCTATGAGTTATCGAGCTTTTCCACTGTGTTCCAGAGCAAGCTGATGGGACGGAAAAGTGCCGCTATGAACTGATGAACGGCCAGATCAGTCTCAATAAACACTGGCCAGGCTGTGCTAGAACGTAACCATTGAAATGCTAATCCAGAGGTTGCTTCATGACTGTCACCCGTCCCGCAACAGCCTCCCGCGCAAGCCGCTGGGCGTATGCGTGCGGTATGGCATTGAAGCGCGGTTATCGACGGATAAACGCGTTCGAGTTACGCCTTGCTGAGCGGGCTGCTGCTGGCGTGCCCGTTGGAAAGCCGCTTGTGCGTGGCGGCTTTCTGATCGCCAAGCTGACCTTGGTGGGTGTGCTGTTTTTCATCAGCTTCTGGTTGGTCGCTTCCGTGGTGGCGATGCTGGCCGTTATCGCTCTTCTACAGCTCAGGGCGTTTATAGGCGTTGATGTTGAAGAGGAGGACTCTGGGCCAGATTATTTGGGAGCTGATCTCTACATTGGCGATTTCGATGACAAGGGCCACTACATCGGTGGCAGCAAGTCATCGAGTTGAGCCTTTAGCTGAACCCAGTATTTGCCCTGCACCTTTGCCAGCTGATTCACTTGCCGCTTTACCTCCATTGCCCAGCATGCCCTGAATTCCGTTGCCTACGGAGTATCCCGCCCAGCTCATCGCCGCCAGAAACAGCATCGGCAGCACGAGGAACATCGCGCCCATCACATATTCGATCACCTGCGCCGTCACCGTTCCACCTGAAAAGCCGGCTGTAGGCAGCGTAAGGATAAGACGATCGGCGGTCGCTACCTGGTGGTACAGGGTATCGAGCATGCTCGAGTCCACCCAGCGCGCCAGCTCCCACCAAAAGGTCAGCATGTGCAAGGTGAACAGGGCGAAGGTCAGGGTCATGACCGTCTTTAACTGGTAGGTGCTGATCAGCAGGATCAACGGCAGGCTGATGATCACGCCCATGATCAGAAAGGCCTGCACCATTGGCAGTGCGGTACGCAGCGCGTTGAGGGCAGGGAAGTTGCTGAGGGTGCCCAGGGCCAGGCCGGTGTTGGTCGCCAGGTTGTTGAGGCCGTGCATGATCGAGCTGCCGCGGGCGCTGGAACCATACTCCTGGTAGATCTGTCCTGGCGCCATGGTCATCGACTGCTGACGGGGGCTGACCAGTTCGCGCAGCGTCGCATCCTCGATTTCGCTGGCGGAGCGGCCCGTTAGCCAGCTTTTCAGGCGATCCAACAACGATGCGTCGAGCTGCTGGAGCAGGCGCTCGCGCAATCCGACTCCGCTGTCGTTCCACCACTGCCGACAGCTCGGATACCCCGCGCCATTGTCGAGGCGCGGCAGGGAGACATCGCGGCTTTCGTCGTAAGGCCAGCTCACCCGCGGCGTGCGTGAGCGGTCCGTATCGTAGTAGCCGGGCGTATCGAGGAAATAGCGCGAGCCGATCCAGGACGTGTCATGACTCTGCGCCTTGTCCAGCACCGGGCGGTTGGTGAACAACCGCGAGCGGGAATAGCCGTAGCAGTCGCGGGTGAAGTCGGCGACCTCCTGCAGCAGCACCTGGCTGTCGATGCGCGAGCTGTCGATCTCCATGCGCATCTGCCGAATATCCGGCGTGCAGGGAATCGCCGCGGTGGCGGCCGCCGTCACGCCCTTGCTCAGGGCATGTACCAGGAACCACCAGACCGGCACGTTGGCGGATTGCTCGCCGATGGTGTTGAAGGTGGCGGCCCAAGCCGTTTCTGCCGGCGTGGTCACACTGACCCCGCAGCGTTGGCTGGCCGCATCGTCGAAAGCCATCGCGGCCAGGGTCAGCGGGAAGATCGGCATGCAGCCGAATAGCAGCACGATATAGGCCAGCCACAATCGGTTTTCGATCCGTGGCACCGAGAGCAGTCCCTTGTTGCCTTCGTCCGCACCTTGCTGACGGGCTGACAACCATTCCTGCAGGATAATCGCGGCGAAGGGCGCGGCGAACAGGCCGGTATCGGACAGGATGTTCCAGATGCCGTTGTTGATGATCCAGGCCAGCAGGGAGAGGTAGAACTCCAGGTAGCTGTTGGTGCTCATGAGCATGGGGGTGGCCTCACAAGCGGGTGAGTTCGACGCCGGTGAAGAGCACGAGCCCCATGATCCCGATACGCGTCACCCGCAGCCGCGCAGGGGGACTCTCCCGGTGGCGCCGCAGCAGATCCAGCCAGAGCGCGAGGAGGGCAGCGTAGAGCAGCGCGCGCCACAGCCGTAGATAGGGTTGGGCGGACTCGAACGCCTGCTGCCAGGCCTCGAAGCTGCCCAGCAGTGCGCTGCCGACCCGTAGGGTGATAACCGCCGCCAGGACCATTAGCGCGGCAATTCCCAACCCGGAGAGCAGTGTGGCGGTTAGCGAGCGTTGCATGGGCTCACTCCTGTCGGGCGTCGGCGTCGTTGAGGCGACCAGGTTCGGGGTCGCCTTGTTCGACGGTACGGGATGCCTCGGCCCCACCGGCGTGCCGGTCGAGCACCAGGCTGGCGGTATTGGTGGCCAACATCTGGCGGACCTGCAGTTCGGTTTGCAGCAGGCGGATTTCGCGCTCCAGGGCGTCGATGTTTTTCGCCAAGGCGGTCTGTGCCGGCTCGGCGGAGGCGACGTTGGGTTCGTGGCTGCCCGCCAGCAGGGTGCGCAGCAGCAGGAGCGCCTTGTCAAGGACGCTGGACAGGGCCGTCTCGCTGGCCAGCCGCCGCGCCAGCAGATCCTGGTCGGGGTCGTCACGCAGCGCTTCGATCACCCCACGCGTCACCGGCAGCATGGGACTGGAGGCTTTGCCCAGGTTCTCCGCAGTCGGTGATGCCGCGCCCGACAGCAGATCGTGCAGTGCCTTCAGGTGGTCGCTGTAGGTTTCCTGGATCAGCGGCGTCAGCCCGCTGCCGGCGGTTGCACGCAGGGTTTCGCAGGTGTCGCAGGTCGCCACCTCGGTCTCGCCCAGCACCCGCACGGCCCATTCGGACACGGCCTGGGGCGAGGGCCAGGCGCGGCAGATGGCGCCGCCTTGGCAGCCGCTGTCGTCGATCGCGGCGGGATTATCCACCGGCCGGTTGTGCAGCAGGTTGTAGCCCGCGCGTACCACGTCGGACGTCACCCGGATCGGCACCTGACCGTCCCCGCCGGCATTCTGGCCGCCGACCCAGGACACGCCGTTGTTACCGTTATTGGTCTCGGTGTTCTTCACCGCGGTGACCGCGTCGCCACCCGCTTGCTCCAGGTTGCCCTGCATCTCCTGGTTCCTGGCCAGGGCGCCCCAGCCGGCTTGACCGACCCTGTCCGCCATCTTCTCGGCCATGGCCTGGCAAGTGAGCTTGGAACGATCGAAGTCGATACGGCCCTGCATCACGCCATTACTGAGCAGTTCGTAGAGGCCGGGATTGGCGCGCTGGATGATCAGCGCAGGCAGCGACATCACCGCCTGGGTGGCGTTTTGCACGATCTCGCCCATTATCCGCTGGAAACCGTCGGTGGCCCCGTTCAGCTGGTTCTGCAGGGTGGTGGCGAGGTCCATGTTTCCGCACATCATATTGGCGCGCCAGGACAACCCCACACCGATACCGCTGGGCCGATAGAGCGAGCTGGGCGAGCCCACCGCCGAGCCGCCGCCGATGCTGTACATCACCCGGTCGTCGAGCACTTGGCCCTGGTTACCCAGCCGGTAATCGTCTTCGGCGGCGCCGGTGTGCAGCGCTGCGCTCAGCAACACGCAGGCGCTGAAAAGCAGTGGGCCAGGACGAGGCCGTGCAGGTGAACGACTCATGGGGCGTTACCTGCGAAGTCGAGGCTGAACAGGAAGGTCTGGCCTTCGCGTTTGCAGCAGCTGTAGGGGCGCCACAACGACCAGGCGTAGCCGCCATCCGCGCTCTGCAGCGTATCGCTCGGGAAGATTGCGCAGGTGTTCTGGCGTTGGGGGTAGAGCAACTGCCACTTATGGGTCGAGCCATCGTTTTCGACGATCGGTCCGGGCGGCCAGTAGCCGTCGCGTGACGCCGGGGTGAGCGGCCAATACACATGCGGCTGGCCGTTGCGGGTGGTGACGTCGCCAGCCCGCTGCGCCATCACCGCGGCGGCTTTGAAGTCGTCAGGCTGGACCACAAAGCCCTGCCGCGGGTAGACATTGCCCCACATGTTGGCAGAGGCCTGGCTGCCGATTTCGCGAAGCCCCAGGGTGACGGACTCGGGATAGACACTCTCCGGGATGCCATAGCGCCAGGCCAGCGTATCCAGGGTGCTCAGGAAATAGGGCATGAGCGCGGTCGCGCCGCTGGCACAGGCATAGCCGGATTGCGCAGCCAGTTGCGTCGCCGCCCAGCCGCCGGGGTGGCCGATGGCGTCGACGTTCTTGAAGCGGGGCAGGTTGTCGCGCCGTGTGTTTGGCGTGATCAGGTTACCGCCGCCTTCCGCACCGATGATCGGTGAGGAGAGCGGCGCCATGTCAGACCAGGGGTTGTTGCCCGTGGTGGCGTAGCTCGACACCACCAGTTCGGGGATGAAATGCCGCACCTTGGTCGAGGTGCGCACCGAGCAGCCGGAGGCAGTGCAGTGCAGCCAGAAGCAGATACCGACAACCCGGTACTCGAGGCAGCTCGGCGATAGCACGCTGGCAGCGATGCTGCCGGTATCCAGCGCCACGCTCGGGCCGGATGCCAGCAGCATGGCCAGAGCCAAGGGGCGCAGTTTCGCCTGGCCGATCATGGCTGGCGCTCCCGCTGCTGGCCGGTGCGATCAAGCGCCATCCGCACGTCGGGATGCCGGTCGATAATGACTCGCACAGCGGTGTTGCAGGTCTGCCCGCTCGGTAGAGCGGCAACCCAGGGCATGCAGCGCAGGTGTTCGAACATGATCCAGGCTCCAGAACGGTCAAAGGTGACCCGGGAGCAGGATCTAACCGGGCGCTAATGGCTGTCCCGGGGAAAAGTGGATATGAGGATGTCGGTTTAAGGAAAGGGCGAAAACGGCCTTGCTTGCTGCGGGCGATCGTCGTCACCCTGGAGTCCAAGAACGGCGTATGTCATCTGGTCGAGGGCGTCTGAGCAACCTGACGCCGCTGTTGGTTGGGCTGGGTGGCGGCAGCGTGCACTGCAGGGCGAATGCGCAGCATTATCTTGCCGGACGCCGACTTCTGCGGGCTGACCCCGCGCTCGGCGCAATCGGCCAGGCAGTCATTCACGCAGGCTTGGGACGGATAAAGGACGGCAGCCGTGGCTGCATGCAGGGCTTTCAGGCTGGCTCCGATGACGATCAATGTTGGATAATTGGCCCTTGAGGCGCTGGAGCGGCGAGATGAGTGTGAGCTCAGCTATCCAGAAAGCGGAGCAGATGGGTGAAGAGGATGCATGGCATGACACGAGATGAATTACTTGCGGCCGCTGAGTCCGATTACATGAATGACGCCCAATTGGCTTTTTTCAAGGCACTGTTGCTCGCCCAGTTGGACGCATGCAACGAGCGTGTCGAGAGCGGCAGGGCAGGTCTGGCCGAGCTGGAACGACCGATTGATGTGGCCGATGCTGCCTCTGTCGAAGAGGAGCGCATGACGCTGCTGCACCTGATTGATCGCGACCGCAGGATGCTTCCCGCATTCCAGCAAGCTTTGGTGCGGATCGACGATGGCAGTTATGGTTGGTGTGACGAGACCGGCGAACCAATCGGTCTACAACGGCTGTTGCTGAGCCCCACCACAGCCTTGTCCGTCGAGGCCAAGCAACGCCAAGAATTGATAGAGCGGCATATGAGCCAGGCCTGAGTGGCTTGCGCACATGCAAAAGGGCCTGAATAAGGCCCTTTTTTCGTTCTGAGACGCGCTCAGTTCACCGCATCTTTCAGTGTCTTGCCGGCCTTGAAACCGGGCAGCTTGGCTGCTGCGATCTTGATCGTGGCGCCGGTTTGCGGGTTGCGTCCATCGCGTGCAGCGCGTGCCTTCACCGCAAAGGTACCGAAACCCACGAGGCTGACGCTTTCACCATTTTGCAGGGCAGAAGAGATGGCGCCGGTGATGGCATCCAGGGCGCGGCCAGCAGTGACTTTGGGCAGGTCAGTCGAGGCGGCGATGGCTTCAATCAGTTGAGCTTTGTTCATGGGCGGTTCCTTCTGGCGGTCTGATAAGGAGCGGATTATAGCCACGCTTTATTCAGTGGTCTGGTGAATATCCAGAACGGCCCAGACTTCCAGCCCTTGCTGGCGCACCGCTTTCTCGGCTTCAAGCCGCGCGCTAAGGGTGCTGATCGAGGAGGACCGGTGTGCGAATCTGAAGGCAGGGCCCCCAGTTTTCTGTCTGACGCTCAACTCGACAAGGGTGTAAACCGTAGCCCGCTTGGCTTTTTCTTGCGGGGTTGATGCTTTTGGGGATGCAGGGCCAAGGCCTAATGCCTTGCGCATTTCAGCTTCCGATATCTGCTTGGTACTCAAGTGGATCGCTTCCTCAGGGGACTCATAGTTAGCCGTTCGCAGGGGCATAGGCTGCGCTCGTTGCACTGCGTGTTTGCGGTGAACATACGTTCAATCTGACGGCCCGATGCCTCGGGCCATATCGATGCGCTCTGCCATGCGAAACGCCGCCTCCAGCTCCGAGCAGTTGTGCGCTTGCATCAGCATCCAACGTTCGGCTTTTTCCTCCGGCTCGGTCATGGCCAGGGCGAGGTAGAGGCTGGGCGGTACGACACGGAACAGCGTTTCGAGGTTCTTCGACAGCACCACCCCTTCGGTGTATTTCCCCGCCTCTTTGCTGGCGGAGAGTAATAGCGCCTTCTGGGCGGGGGTAAGTTTCTTGAAGCGGGCGATCTCCTCGATCTCCGCTGGCGGCATGTTCAGGCAGATCCACCATTCGATCATGTTGAGCATGGTCTGCGCGGCATTGGGGAAGTCGGCTAGGTTCTGTGTCGCCAGCCAGAACCAGGCGCCCAGCTTACGCCACATCTTCGTACCCTTGACCACGAACGGCGCGAGCAGCGGGTGCTTGGTGATGATGTGGCCCTCGTCGGTGACCATGATGATGGGCCGGCCCAGGTACTGGTCGCGTTCGGCGAGGTTGTTCACCGTGTTCATCAGGCTGATGTAGCTGATGGACAGCTGCGCCTCGTAGCCTTCGCGAGCATAGGTCGCCAGGTCGACAATCGTTACATCGCTCTCCGGCCAGGGTGTGCCTTCGCGGTCGAACAGTTCGCCCTCGAAGCCCTGGCAGAACAAATCGATGGACTCGCCCATTTCCTGGGCGCGCTCGCGGCGCCTGTCCGGCAGGGCCGGATTGGCGGCGACACGCAGCAGGGCACCGCGTATGTCGCGGGTCAGTACCTGCCGGCCGGCAGCAGCGCAGGTGTGCGCGGCATCGAGGATGCACTCGCGGATCAGGCTGCGGTCGGCGCGGCTCATGCGGGCCTCTTCCTTGGCCTCGCCACCGGTGATCATCAGGCGCGCGGTGATTTCCAGCTCGCCGAGGATGTCGCGCTGCTCGTCGTGGTCGACGGTCGTTTCATCGTCCGGCACCTCGATCGAGAGGCTGGCGACCTGGTCCGGTTGTTCGACCAGGCGCACTGCGTCGGCATAGGGCGCAAGGCTGACCGGGGCGCCGGGTTTCAACTGCACCTTGTTGACCGACAGCCCCAGCGTCGAGAAGTAGTCGCCCTGCAGGCCGAACGAATTGCCCGCCTCGACGATGAACAGGCGAGGGCGGTACACGGCCATGATCTGCATGAGCAAGGTCACCAGAGTGGCCGACTTGCCCGCGCCGGTCGGGCCGACCAGCAGCAGGTGGCCATTCATGGCGCGATCCAGGCGTGACAGCGGGTCGAAGCTGAGAGGCGAACCGCCGCGGTTGAACAGGGTGAGTCCCGGATGTCCGGTACCGGTGCTGCGGCCCCAGACCGGCGTCAGATTTGCCAGGTGCTGGGCGAACATCAGCCGGGTATACCAGTTGCGGGTATCGCGCCGCGGGTTGTAGACCATCGGCAGCCAGCGCAGGTAGCTGTTGCAGGCCGCCACCTCATCGCCTTCGCGTACCGGCTGCAGGCCCGTGCCGAGCAGGGCATTGGCCAGCGTGATCGAGCGCCGGTGCAACTGCTGCTCGTCGCGGCCGCGCAGGTAGAACGCCAAGGTGCCGCGATACAGCTTGTGCTTGCGCCCGATGATCGCCCGCGCCTCTTCGACATCCTGGCGGGTCTGGGTCGAGGCCAGGTTTTCGCCGATGGCTTTACGGGCCAGGCGGTTCAACTGCTCCTCGAGCGCGTCCTGGGGTTTGACCACCAGTGTCAGGCTCATCACCGTGCCCTCCGGCAACTGGTCGAACAGGGCATTGATCGCATCGCCCTTGCTGGTTTCGCCGGTGAGTTGGCCGATCGAGGGCGGACGGCGCAGTTTATCCACCACCATCACCCGGTGGGGTTGGCCGTCGAAGTACCAGAGCCCGCGCTGCGCATCCGAGCGCGGCTCGTTGAAGAACAGGCGCTCAGTAAAGTCGTGGTCGAAGGGCAATTCCAGCGACTCGCCGTCGCCTATCTCCGGATAGGCCTCCCGGGCGTAGAACGCGGCGGGCGGCTCGTCGGTGAGCGCAGGTGCCGGGTTGAACCAAGGCAGCAGCCAGGCGTAGAGACCACGGCCATCGACCGCGAGTGACTGCACCCCGCAGGCCCGCAGCGCGGCACCGATCCGTTCGCACGCCTGACGCAGGGCCTGTATGGGGGCAAGCCCGCTCTCGTCGTCATCGGCGCCGACCCAGCGATAGAGCACCAGGCGAACCCGGCGGTTGTTGCCGCGCCACGGCAGGTGGGTGACGACCTTGTCGTCGAACAGGCCGTCCGGTTTGGCGACCGCTTTGAGGTGGCGACGGGTCAGCTCCAGGTACGCCTCGGTGAGGACGCTGCCGCGTGCGCGGTCCTGGATATAGGCGGTGAGCCGGTTCAGGTGGGGGCTGAAGTCGCCGTCGTCCTGGCAGAAGAACTGCACGACCCAGGGCGATGCCTCCAGCTCGTCGAAGCTGTCCTGCAGGGCATCCTCGACCGCGTCGCGGGCCGTCATCAGCCAGTCGGGCTCGCGCCCTTCGGTGCCGATGGGCGTCAGCTCGAACAGGGCGCCCACCGAGCGATTGTCATCCAGCAGGAAGCATTGCTCGGCATCGAGGTATTCGACCCAGGGCAGGTGATCGGTAAAGCTGGGATTGTGGGCATACAGCGCGGCGGCGTCGGCCAGGGTGGCGCGTGGTTGCTGTGGGTTGCGCCAGGGCTTCCACGCAGTGGCATTGCCAGCCGGTTCGCGGGTAGCCATTACAGGTCTTCCTGGCGTTCGCCAGGCAGGGCGTATTGCACGCGTTGGTAGAACGGGAAGACCGTCGAGTAGCCTGGAATCGGCGCTTGTTCCGTGCCGCTCAAATGCGGGTAGACATACATCACCAGGTCGGGATTGGGCAGGCGCGGAAACAGGCTGCGAACCTCGTTCGCCGCGCTACGGGTATAGGGTTCTTGCAGATGCGCGGCGAGGTCTACCGAGGTCAGCGGCCGGCGCAGTTGTTGCCGGGCGTCGAGCAGTTGCTGCTGGGTGCCCGGTGCACCGGCGCCGTTCCAGATCTCCAGCATGCTCTGCCCGCCATGGGGCAGCAGTGTTTCCTTGTCGGTGGAGCAGCCCGCCAGCGCCAGGCACGCGCCTGCGGCGAGACTAATCCAGGTCGGGCAGGGTGACGTGGGGGGTGTGTTCATGGCGAACGCTCCGGCCGTTGGGCTCGTAGTCGAGGGTGATCTCGTGGTCGAGGTGCAGCGCCACCTGGGCGGCCGGCGGCACGTACACGGCGGCGAAGGCTTCGCCATAGAGCTTGTTGACCCAGGCGCGGATGTCGCTGACGCCGCCGGAGAGGATGGCGTTGAGGGCGCTGTTGCCGCTGCTGCTGCTGACGCCGAGGGTGCTGTCGCCGGAGCTGACCAGGCTGCTGTTGCTGCGCTCGTCACCGAGCAGGGCGGCCACCCCGGCGCCGGCCGCGGTGATCAGGCTCTGGCTGCCGAGGTACTGCTGGGCGTTCGAGCGGCGCACCCCGGCGATGCAGGGGATGCCGTAGGGGTCGGACAGGTAGCCGAGTCCGCCGCGGATCCTGTCGGTGTTGCTGTTCTGCGCGGTGGCCGTATTGCGGCTGACCACCGCCCGCGGTTCCGGTACGGTGCGGATGGTGCCGTCGGTGAACACGAAGGTGATCGACTCGACCTGGCCGCGCACGCAGGACAAGGTCCAGTCCCCCGACGCCGTGCCGCTCATGACCGCGCCGGCCACCTCCGGCAGGTCAATGCCATTGGCGGTCAGGTTCTCGGGGCCGACCAGCACCTTGAAGGGGTAGGGGTCGTTCACCGTACCGTCGACCGGCACCCGCCCGATTAGCGCGGTCATCGCCACCGAGCCCATCAGGGTGGCGTTTTCGGGGAGGGTGTAGACCGGCCTGGCGCCCTCGCTGCGGTCGACCGGGCGGGCCAGGTCGCCCCCACTGTTGCTCACCGCCCGCAGCTGCTTCTGGCTGCGATCAATGGCGCCGCCATCCAGCCCCAGCGAGTTGAAACCGGAGGGCAGGTTCAGGGGGATGTGGGTTTGGCGGCATCGTGCTCACTGGCCGGTTGGCTGCCCGAGGGCTCGATCCACAGCATGGCGTCGCCCGTCGAGCCACCCTCGAACGGGCTGCCGTCGCCGGGTTGCAGCCCCAGGCCCACCGGTAAATCCTGGTCCTTGCCGGCCAGGCTGGAGAGTTGCGCCTGCAGCTGCGTCAGCAGTCCACGCGCCTGGCGGCTTTCTTCCTCGGCTTTGCGCCTGACCTCATCGGCCTGCCGGCGGTCTTTCTCGGCCTGCTGGGTCACGCCGCCGAGGGCATGCTGGATCCGCCGGTCGACGCCGCTTTCCCGCTCCCGCAGGCGGGTGTTTTCCTGTTGCAGGGTTTCGTTGTTCTTTTTCATGCCGAGCATTTCGCTGCGCATGGCTTTTACCTGACCGACCAGGGTGGCAACTGTGTCGCGCGGTGTGTCGCCGGCGATCCCGAGCGACTTGGCCTGTTCGGCGGAGAGTTCGAGGTGCTGCGGGTCGCTCGGCCTTCACGAGGGTCGTCATCGGTCACCCAGCTCTTCAAGATGATCAACGCCACCGCCAGCAGTGCCCCCGGCACCAGCCATTTGAGCAATACGTTAGCCTTCATCGCCGTCGCCTCGCGTGCGCCCTGGCGCTGGCAGCACCACCCGCTCCAGACCGGAACCCCGGGTGATCAGGTAGGCGACACTGGTGTCCTCGGCGCTGCCGGCAGGCCCCAGGTCGGCGTGCTGGAAGGTGGCGGCAAACAGGCTGGCCTGCAGCCGGCGGGGATCGAGCTGCACGTGGCCCGCACCGCGATTGCGCAGCTTCACCGCGGTCACCCAGTAGTCGCCCAGCCGCCAGGCCGCAATCGGCGTGCTGGCAACGTTTTCGGTTGGCAGCAGGGTCGGCAATTCGCCTGTGAGCTTCAGGGGCACGCGGCGTACGCCGGGTAAGGCATCCACGGTACGCAAGGGGGTACAGGCTCTGCGCTGCATAACGGGTCAGCATGACGGGAATCGGCGTAGGCGTCGCACTCGGGGGACTGGTAGAGGACTCATCAGCAGCCTGGTTGGCATCGTTGCGAACGATACGCACCGGCTCTAAGGGGTGCTCACCGGGGCTTGCCGCGATATCCAGTAGGATGACCTGCCCCGTCGCCACCGATTGCAGCTGCAACCGGGACGGGCGATGGTCTCCGCGGCCAGCAGGTACAGGGTGCCGCCAGTCGACTGCACGCGCAGCTTGCCGGCCAATGCGGCGGGTAGGCCGACCCGGACATCTTCGTCGAGGAACACCACGCGCTCATGACCGACCACCAGCGGCACAGGCAGGGGCAGGCGCTCCCAGCGCATCAACTCGACCGCGTTGGCCGCGACGCTGGACAGCCCAGGACCATGGCCAGCGCCAAGCTGGAGAGTCGTTTCATCTCGCACCTCCAGGTAGGCTGAGTTTCTGCGGCGTCCCCTGGTAGCAGTCCAGCGCCAGCCCCCACTTGTTGCGCTCGGGGTCGACGTCGAATCGCACCACACGCAGGGGGTAGCGCACCACCACGCGTTTGACCGGCTCGGCGGCGAAGTACTCGTCGGCGTTGAGGTCGAGGTTGACCTGCCAGCTGTCCTGGTCGAGCTGCTTGACCCGCAGTGCGGGATCGTCGCTGTAGCCACGGCCCAGCACTTCATAGACGCCGCGCACGCGCTGGCGCAGCTCGCCAGCGGCCTTGCGGTACTCGTAGTCGCCCTCGAGGAAGTGTCGGCAGGCCGGGGTCAGGTAGGACTGCAAGGCATAAATGGCCCGGCGGTAGTCCTGTTCGCCATTGCTGGGCCAGCGGTTGAGCTGACCAAAGATATACAGGGCGAAGGCATAGATGTTTTCGGGGGCACGTCCCACCACAGGCGTGTGCTGCCTGAGCGTAGGTCCGGCGGCACATGCACGGTCAGTGCGCTGGGCGCCGATTGCCAGCCGTACCAGAAGCCGAGGCAGGCCAGCGCCAGGGCCGCGATTGCCAACCGTAGGCTGAAGATATGCGCCTGCTGTGCATCCACCTTGTTACGGAAACGGCTCATGACGGCCACCGCGACAGGGCGGGGCGCAGCCGGCGTGAGCGGCGAACCGTCCACGCACCCGTGTAGAGGATCAGCGTCCTGTGCCTTACACGCCAGCGACTGGCAAGCAGCCACTCCAGCCTGCGGTACAGCCAGGTTTCCGGACGGGCACGTTTCGCCCGACGCAGCAGAGTGCCCCCGACGAACAGCGTCATGGTCATGCCGGCGATCATGCCGGTCGGCGCCACGGCGAGGGCGGCGGTGGCGACGGCCAGCGGCACGCCGAGTACCAGGCCGATAACTGCGCCAAGACCCAAGGCGATCCACATCTCGTCGCTGGTCAGCCCGCGCAGCACGACCGGGTCGCGGTTGAGGCGCTCCGGCAGAAAAGTCAGCGTACCGTCGTCAAGACGTTCGATGGCGTCGTTCATGTGGACCTCACAGGATCTCGGCAGCCTTGGTCAGGAACCAGATGATCACCACCACCAGCAGGGCGCCGACACCGACCACAGCACCGAGGTCTTTCCAGGTTTTGCGCTGGTTCTGCACGTCGGCGTAGACGGTCAGCGAATGCCAGGCCACACCGAGAAAGGCGAGCAGGGCAATCAGTAGACCAAGCAGGATGCCGCCGTCGTAGGCGTAGTTCTGGATCGTTTCAATCAGCCCGGATCCCTCACCGCGTGAGGGGGCTTCCATGGTGGGCAGCTCGGCCATGGCCAGGCTCGGGCCCAAGACCAGCAGCAGGCCGAGCAGGCGTTGGGTGGTGTGGTCTCTCAGGTTGTTTTGGGCGATGGCAAAGGCCTTGAGCATGGCGTCGATCTCCGGGGTCAGGACAGGGTGAAGAACATCAGGATCAGCAGGGCCAACAACACGCGGGCGGCGCTACCGCCCAAGGCACCGAAGCGCACGCTGCCCAAAGCCCAGCCCCGATAAGCCGTCCACATCACCCAGGCGCACCAGAGCAAGGCGAGAACCAGCACCAGAGACAGCCACAAGGTCGAACTGCTTTGGTGGGGGAAGCCGGATGCGTTCTGGAAGGCCGCGGTCTGGGTGTCGGTCATGCTCATGGCGCAGTCTCCGAGTCGGGGGTGTCGAGGCGGTAGTCGCCGAGCAACTCGCCGGGATCGTGAGGCTGAGCGCGGGAGGGCGACAGATAACCCCGCACGCCCTGGCGGATGCGCTGCAGGTCCTGGGTCAGGCGGGTGTAGTCGAAGCGGTAGCGATCGGTGGGCGTTTGGGAAGGCCTGGCTCGCTGGGCGAGGGTCTCGATGGTGTCGAGTTGCTGGAGGATCAGGCTGAGCTCGGTGCTCTCCTGGGAGGCCACGACCGAGGTGGTGCCAGTTACCGCGCAGAGAACCAGCAGCAGGCAGCGGACAGGGGCAGTGCGCATGTTGAAGACCCTCGGAACCATCTGGCACCAGCATGGACGGAGTGGTCGGAAGGAGGCAGCAGGAAAAGCGAAGGTGGGCGGATCGCTTTCGTGTACCGCAGGCTCAGGCAGTAAACCGGGCTGAGCGAGTGAATCATGGCGGCCGGGTAGCAGATCAATGGGTCAAACGTCGCTGGATGCTACTTAGTGTTCTTGTAGGAACTCTTATATTGTTTAAGTGCCCCATAGGGAGTTATTATTTTCAACTTAAGCAGCTTTTTGATTAGGAATTCCCATGGAAGCGCCTAAAGAAGATAAGAGCTCTGGTGGGAGCGGATATACCGAAAAGTTACCGCTGCCCATGCCTGCCGAGCGGGCCATCCGCAAACTCGGCAGCGATCTGGCGCTGGCTCGGCGCCGCCGGCACATCTCCCAGCAGTCCCTGGCCGAACGCATGGGCGCTTCGTTGTCCACGGTCCGGCGCATGGAGAAGGGCGATCCGCGTGTACCCATCCATTTCATTGCCCGCGCGCTGCAGGTTTTCGGTGAGATCGAGGCGCTCGCGGGGCTGATCGATTCCGCACGGGACGACATCGGCCTGGTCTTGATGGATGAGCGCCTGCCGCAGCGGGTGCGCAGCAAGCGCAGCAAGGACGAGACGGGGGCATTATGAAGACGCTGGAGTCGATCAGGCAGGAAGTGGAGGTCTGCATCGGGCGTGTGGGTACGTCGGTGGGGCGGTTGGTCTACGCCAGGCAGGGGCGGCGCGAGAATACCGCGTTCGCCTACGACGAGCGTTGGCTGGCGAACCCGGACCGCTTCGCGATTTCTCCCGACCTTGACCTGGTCACGGGCTATCAGCCACGCAAGGCACCGTCCGCCGTTGACTCGGCCTTCCCCTTCGCCATCGCCGACACGGCACCGGACGCCTGGGGGCGCCGGGTTATCGCGCGCGATCATGCCAAGCGGCGCCGGGGCAACCCGGCGCTCGCGCCACTGAGCGAGATGGACTACCTGCTGGCGGTCGACGATTTCAGCCGGGTTGGCGCATTGCGCCTGCGTGATCAGGCCGGCCGCTTCTGTCGGACAGTCGAGCAGGGCCGACGCAGCACGCCGCCGCTGCTGGAGTTACGGCGCATCTACGAGGCCAGTCGCGCGGTCGAGCAGGGACAGGAGACCACTGAGGATTTGCGCTACCTGCAAGGCAAGGGCACGTCCCTGGGCGGCATGCGGCCCAAATGCACGGTGGTCGACGACGATGGTTGGTTGGCCATCGGCAAATTTCCGAGTGTGGGTGATACGCGCAGCGTGACGCGTGGCGAGGTGTTGGCGCTACGTCTGGCGCAGCGCGCCGGTATCGACGCGGCGCCAGCGCGCATCGTTGAACTGGAGGGCGTTCCGGTGGCCATTATCCGCCGCTTTGATCGTGATGGCGCCGAAGGGCGCATCCCCTACCTGTCCGCCGCCTCGCTGCTCCAGGCCTCCCGCGAGGAGGATCGCAGCTACACGGAGATCGCCGACGCCATCCGCGCCACAGGCCATCGGCCCACGGCGGATGTGCGGCAACTCTGGCGGCGCATGCTGTTCAACCTGCTGGTCACCAATGTGGACGATCACCTGCAGAACCACGGTTTTCTTCACGTGGAGAAGGGCCTGTGGCGGTTGGCTCCAGCCTTCGATATCAATCCCTTCCCGGACAAGGAGCGCGAGTCGAAGACCTGGCTGTCGGAGCAGGATGGGCCGATCACCGACCTCGCGATGCTGCTGAATCGCAGCACCTACTTTTCCCTGAGCCGGGACGAGGCGCTGACGGTGCTGACTGAGGTGCATGCCGCCGTGTCGAACTGGCGGGACCTTGCACTCAGCCCCGAGGTCGGCCTGCGCCGGGAGGAGCTGGAGGATTTCGCGCCGGCTTTCGAACACGAGCAGATGGATGCGGCGCAGAGCCTGCTGACCTGACGCGCTGATCGGGAGCTATAGCGAGAAAGCAGCGCAGGGTCGTGCTCATAGGTATTTCTTGAACGTCGCCGCGGTGATTGCGACGGCCATGCCCAGCATGGCCGCGCCGGGCAGCAGTATCAGCAGGGGATGCAGCGAGAAGGGTAGCGCCAGGTAAATGATCCACGGAATCATCAGGAGCGGCGCCATCGCGCGCTTGGCGCGGTGATAGACGAAACTGCTCTCACGCCCGGCGCCGAATTTGCGCAAGTCACGGCGCATCAGGCCATCGACGAAGCCGGTAAGCATGGCCAGCAGGAACAGCGGTGTGGCCAAGAGCAGGATGGTCAGGCGTACGACGAAGGTGAAGCTGATATACACCGCCGCCAACACGAAATCTTCGATGCTCAGGTAGAGCTGGCTGAGCCAGCTCCAGAAGCCGTTGCCGCGGCTCGATTCCTGCGCCTGTCGGGTGAAATCTGCGAAGCCTGTCTGCACCAGCAGCCAGTGGTTGAGCTGTTCCAGTAGCTGGGTTGTGGATTGCATCGGCTGCGGCAGGATCAGCGAGGCTTTGAAGTGCTCGCTGAGCCAGCCCAGTTCGCTGGTCAGCATGGCATGGCTGTGCCGCCAGCCCTGATCGCCCCAGAGCAACACGAGGCCGATGAACTCCATCAGAATCGAGAACAGCAGCGAGGCGATCAACAGGCCGATGATGCGCAGGGTCAGACCGAGCGCCGAGGCGATCAGTCCGGGGCGCTGGATCGGCTGGGCTTGCCGTGGCGGCGGACTGTTCGCCATGGCTCAGTCCGGGCGGCGTTGCTGGGATGGCTTGGTCACGGTGCCTCCTGGGAGGAGGCATCCTCCGCTGCGGCAGAGGCGGGCGATGCGGCCGTCCCCAGATCGAAGTCGAGCGTGGGTCCGCCGCCGCTGGCTTTCCACCATTGCCCCGCCTGCTCGTTGTAGGTCGCCCGCATCCGCTGCGCGAGCTCCTGCAAGTCCTTGGGCATGGCGTCGTCAGGTGAGGGCTTGGGCAGCGGCATACGGACTTTCCACAGCTGCCCGCCTTCCTGGAAGGAGAACATCTGCCCCTTGGGCAAGCTGACGATATGGGCCGGCTCGATCAGTGGCACGCCGGTGGCGCTGACCCGGTCTTGCGAGGAGGAGGTGAAGTCGGTGGCGGCGTGAGGGTCGGCGGTGTCCGTGGCCCCCGATACCAGCGTTCTGGTCAGCACGTTGACCTTCGGCAACTGCCGGGTGAGCAGCTCGGCAGTGGCGGTTTCGCGCACGCGCAGCATCTGCAGGGTATTGAAATTGCCGATCACCTGGCCGGCCTTGGCGCGGTTGCCGAGCCGCGCCTCGATGTCGCTGAGGGTCTGGGTGTAGGCGGTGACCTGGATGCCGGCGCCGCCGCCCTTGTTGATCAGCGGAATGAACTCATCGCCCATCAGCTCGTTGAACTCGTCGGCGTGCAAGTTGATGGGTACCTTGTCCGTGCTTTGGCTGGCAGCGGGCAGGCCGTGGTCGATGCCGTGTTTGTAGATCTGCCCGGCGACCGAGACCAGGTCGGCAAACATGGAGTTGCCCACTGCCGCGGCGACCTCGGCGTCGGTCAGCGCATCCAGGCCGACGTAGACGATGCCGCGTTTACGGATGATCTGCAGCCAGTCGAAGATCGGCCGTGGATCGTTCAGGTCGCTGTAGTCGGGTGCTAACAACTGCGCCGTCTTGCCGGTGGTGAGTTTTTCCAGCAGGGGCAGAAGACTGGCCACTATCTTGTCGAAATAGGTGCGGTCGTAACGCACCGCCGAACGCAGCCCGTCCAGCACCGGGTCGTATACGCGCTTGGCTGCCAGGTACTGCTCGATGGCCACCACGCGCTTCTCGCGACCGAGCATGTGACGCGGGGTGTTCTTCTCGTTGAGTTTGCCCTCAAGCTGGACGATCACCTCCCAGGCCTTTGGCGCGGTGCGGGCGAAGAGTTGCTGGGCGTACTCGATGAACAAGGCATCGATGTTCACCACATGCCGTTGGATCTGCAGGTAGTCCGGGCGCCGGCCCAGTTCAATCAGGGCACGGGCGACGATATTCACGAAGCGCCAGGCAAACTCCCGAAAGGCCGCCGAATTGCCTTCGCCACTCAGTTGGCCGGCGATGCGCGAGGCGACTTCGGTGATGCGGCCGAAGCGTCCCACCGCATTGTAGCGGGCCGAGATCTCCGGCCAGCCGAGGTGGAACACGTAGAACTCCTGTTCCCGCCCGGCTCGACGCGCTTCGACGTACATGCGCTTGAGCAGATCGGGATCGCCTTTGGGGTCGAAGACGATGACCACCTCGTGCTCGCGGCGGTGGATGTCCTGCGTGATATACACCTCGGCCAGGCGGGTCTTGCCGACCCGTGTGGTGCCCAGCACTAGGGTGTGCCCGACGCGCTCGCCGAGCGCCAGGCTCGCCTCGACTTCCTCGGGCTCGACCCCGTGCAACAGTGCCGAGCCGCCTACCGCGGGTAGCGGGCGCACGGGGTTGAACGCACTGTCCCAGGCGGTGACGCGGGCCAGTGCCGACAGGGGCAAGGGCGCGTGCTCCAGGTGCCGTTCCAACCCACGTGCCAGGCGCTGGAGGAGAGGCGGGTCGATGTAGCGGGAGACGGCAGGATCCTGGGCCTCGACCAGGCGCTGGGTATGCAGGCGGGTCCAGCGAAACCCCCGGCCCATGAACAGGCGCTGGCGGCTGACGGGAATCTGCCGACTGGTGAGTTCATAGCGCGGCAGGCGGCGGATAGTGCGCCGGTAACGCAATACTGCCCAGGCCTGGCGCAGACGGATAAAGCCGAACAGGGCGTAGGCCAGCGCCGCGACCAGGCCGATCTCGGGCGACAACGCCACAGTCCAGGGCGCGTGCAGGCACAGCAGCGTGGCGGCTACGCAGATGGCCACGGTGTACAGTTCCACGGCGGGCCTGAGCTTGGATTCCATCGCATGCTCGGCCATTGCCTTGCCTCACTGGGTCAGTGTGGTGGCGGTGACCAGCACCGGGTAGTGGCTGATCTGCAGGCGCGCGGCGATGTCGTCGCCGCTGACCGGCAGAATGACCAGGCCGGGTGCTGCCGCCCGGATTCGGGTCAGGGCCTCGATATTGGCCACCTCCACGGCCAGGCCGACCGCGCCTATCGCCTGCAGCCGCGGGCTGTTTTTGCGCAACCAGGACAGCGAGCGAGGATCGCTGCCGAGCAGAAAGAACGGCCGCAGTCCCGGCATGTCCAGGGCGCGCGGGGTAACTGCACCAGGGCGCAGCAGAGAACTGCTGACCGGCAGCATCCAGTCCTCGTCCAAATACTGGCTCAGGGGCGGGGCGTGGGGCTGGATGGGAACGTCCCGTACTGGCTCCGCCCGCACCGCGGACGTCAGCGCCAAGACAGCAATGCCTACGGCAAGTGAGGCTTTCATGGGGAGCTGGGCCTGGTCGAGACGTGCGGAGACCCGCAACCTGTTGCAGGTGTTGGGCAAATTGGGCGCGGTAGCGCGCGGCCGGCGCACCTCCGGCTGGCCGGTGATAGCGCCCGGCGGCCAGTATCCAGTCACCGGTGGCGTCGTGCTGTTCCCGCAGCAAGCTGGCGGCGACCGCGAGGTTGCGATAGGGCTCAAGCGCTTCGCAGGGGCTGGAAAAGCGCTGGCCGTGATAACCCAGGTTGATCTGGCCGAGTCCGGCGTCGATGCGCTTGGCGTCGTGTTCGGCGAGCGCCTGAAGCAAGGCCAGGCACGCTGCTTGGCGGGTGGCGAAGCGCTGGGCTTTACCGGCGATATTGAGGGTCCAGGGCCAAGGCAATAGCCGGCCGCGGATGCGCATGCCACTTTCCTGCAAGGCAATCGCGAACAGCACTGCGGCAGGAATACCGGCGCCATGGGCCGCCAGTTGGTAGGCCGGCGGGGGCACCTCGGCCCGGGCGGCGAGGATCACCAGCAGGAGCACGAGCCCCGTCACTCCAGGCGCTGCCATTGCCCACGCACCTGTTGGAAGAGGGCGGGTAACGGGCCCTGCGCGCCTAACCCGAACCATTGGCCGCGATCATGGTTCAGGGTGATCTGCCGGCGCTGAACCCGGGCGGGGTCGATACCCGCTTGCCGGGCCCAGGCCCGGATATGCGCGTCCTCGCCCTGGCTGCCGACCAGATAGAGATCGAATTCGCTCTCCTGGTGTTGCAGGCGTTGCGCTTCAGCTACGCACGCAGGGCACTGTTTCTCCACGAACAGGGCAAGCCGCCGTGAGTCGGGCGAACTGTTTGCGACTGGGCCGCCGAGGCCCTGGATCGGTAGCAGACCGGGAAACAGCCGGGCCCAGGCGGCATCGTAGGCGTGTTGGTAGGCCAGCTCGCGCTCGGCGCGCTTGGCCTCGAGCTGGACCTGCAATTGCGCGTAACGCCGACGCTCCTGCTCGTTCCGCGCTTCGACCCCCAGCGCGGTGAGGGGATCGAGGTTCGGGCTCCAGAAACCTCGTGGGCCCGCCTGGATGTCCTCGAAACGCGACCATTCCTGCTCCGTCAGGCCCCAGTCCGAGGCCCGCCCCGAATGGCTGCGTTCGAGCGGGGTGGCCTCGGCGTTGCGTATTTGTGAACGAACCACGGTGGTGTCGTCGGCCAGCGAACTGGCGGTGACCAGTACGGCGAGGCAGCAGGTGGCGCTCAGCAGCGAGCTGTTCATCATCACCTCTCAGGGAAGCGGGACAATCTGGTCCGGCTGGTTGGGCACCATGAAGGTGGCAGTAGTCGGGCTCAGTGTTTTCAAGTGCCAGGAACCAAATCGTTCGCCGTGATGCAGCAGCCGGACTTCTGCCAGTGAGCGGCTACTCAAGGGCGCCGCGGTCAGGAAGCGCTCGCCACCACGGGACTCGATACCCAGCACGGTGAAGGGCGGGGAGAGCGGCGCTGGGACGAGTGGCCGTGCGGCCTTTCTGGGTTTGGCGGGTGGTGGCGGTACGCGGCGGGGCGGCTTGGCGTTGAGCACCTGGAGCTGCTGCTCGACCTGCTCGGTGCGTGTGCGCAGGGCGGCCAACGCCGTCTCGCTGGCACGCGCCGCTAGCCCATCGCGCAGCGCCTGTATCTCCTGGGCCCACTGCTCCAGCAGGGGATCGAGGGTGCTGGCCTGCTGCGCGCCACTGTCGACAGCAAGCCTCAATGCCTTCACCTCGTGTCTCAAGGCTTCCTGCGCCGCCAGCAGGCTATTGGCGTCCTGTTGCAGGGTGTCCAGGTGCCGTGCGGGTGTGACGCTGGCGTCCTGCAAGTCGGCGATACGCTGATGCTGGTTGTAGAGCACGCCGCCCAGCCCGGTGACCGCCAGGCACAGCAAGCCGAGGATGAGGGTTTGCAAGGTCGCGCCTTTCATCGGCGGGCCCCTGGCTGGAAAGGCGTGGCGGGGGATGCGCTGCCGTTGTCCTGGCTGCGTTGCCGGAAGCAGACCGAGCGACCGACGTCATCGGCGACCAACTGCCAGGCGGGGCCGGCCAGTACCTCCAGCGCGTTGCGGAGCGCGAGCGGGCCGAGCCGGTAATGGGCCGCCGGCAGCGGCCGGGTCAACAACACCGTGACCGTCGCGCTGATGGGACATAGCGAATAGCCCGAGCGCTGCAGCACATGGCGCATAGCGTCCTGCACCGTCGGGTTCAACCCGGGCGGGATGCGCACATCGATGATCTGGGCGAGCAGGTCCAGTTGTTCCGCGGTGGGCTCGGTGCTGACCAGGGTATAGCGCCCGTAGCGGACGCTCTGCGCCTGCAGCGGGGGCGTGTCCGCCGGTCGAGCGATTTCTGCCTCATGGGCTCGGGGCTCGGTTACCGCAGGCACCTGCGAGGTGCATGCCCCCAGCAGTGCCAACAGCGCGAGAAGTACGGAAGATAGGTGCACGGCGTATGCCTCATGCCAGGGACGGCATGACCCTGACATGAGGCATGGGCTGTTACGCAGAGGAAAGCTGAAGTGGGAGGTATCGCTTTTGGCGGTGCAGGGTCCATCCGGCGCCGATTGTGCTGGTCTCAGAATGAACAAGGCACCCGAAGGTGCCTGTGGAACTAGAGCCAGCCGCATTCGGCCAGGGAGGTGGGGCGGCCTGCGCCAACGATGAAGTGATCCAGGACACGAACGTCGACCAGGGCCAGTGTTTCCTTCAAACGTAGGGTCAAGGTGCGATCGGCCTGGCTGGGCTCGGTGCAGCCAGAGGGATGGTTATGGGTCAGGATCACTGCCGCGGCGTTATGGGCCAGGGAGCGTTTGACCACCTGCCTGGGGTAGACACTGGCACCGTCGATGCTGCCGTGAAACAACACCTCGAATGCCAGTACCCGGTGCTTGCTATCGAGAAAAACCACCCCGAAGACCTCATGCGGCTCTTGGGCGAGAAGCATTTTCAGGTACTCGGCCACTAGGCCGGGTGAGGTCAGTTCGGGACCGCGGCTGAATACCCGTCGTTCGAGGATAAGCAGGGCTTCTTCGATCAAGCGGTCTTCCCGGATAGTCCGGGCGTCGGTGTTGAGGTGCGTGCTGTCGATTCGCGCGAGTTGCGTGTTCATGGTGGTGCCTCCGGGTGAACTCGGGGGTACACATCCCCTGGGGAGTGGTATCCCCGGGGTGGGTAGGTGAGTGGCATGCGCCTCAGACGGTGCGTCGTCTTCGCGGGTGCGGGGTGTGTTCGAATCGATCCCAGAGCTGGCGCCCCAGGTTCATGAAGTGCGGGTCGTTCTCTCCGTAACGGCGGTAGCTCACCAGCATGTCGAGCAGGATCTGCAGGTGCGGTGTGTCGAAGCTGGCGATCCAGTCCAGTTGGCACGGCCATTCCTCGCCGTTGTAGAGACTGAGCACGCAGCGCGCCAGGCGCTGGGCCGTGCTGTGGTCATGCTGCAGCAGCAGGTCGGCATGCTTGGCAAAGGGTGAGTCGGTGTAGTCGGTTTTCACCAGTAATCTCCAGTCAGAGCCGAGTGAAACGGTGCCGTTGGCCATGCAGAGGTGACCCGCAGCCCTCGCAAGGTGAGCGGGAAAAAGGATCGATTCCCCAGCCGGCGTCGGTATCGAAGTCGGCGCTGATGGGCATCAATCGAGTCAGTCCGTCCCGGATGGCCGCGATGCGCGCATCGACATCATTCACCGTGTGGTGGAGCGACAGCGCGCTGTAGTCGTCGTAAGCCTCGGCCAACAGGCAGTCGTCGCAGAGCCAGAAAGATTCCATGTGGGTTTCTCCTGTGCCGGCGCGAAGGAAAGGCGCTCGATGGAGCGCCTTGTTCAGGAGGTCGCGAACGGTTCAGACGGACTGAACGGTACGCTTGGCATCACGGCGAGCCGTGCGTGCAGACGGTGGAGCGTCCGACTCTGCCGGCGTATCCATCGTGGTGTCGGGTGCATCGGTTTCAGCGTCCGCCGATGCCTCGGCCGGCTCGGTACTCGCTGCTGGTTCGGCAGGGGCAGTTGCTTCCTGCCGGGCGGGCGCCTTGTACTCGAGCTTGCCGTCGACCTTGAGCCAGTCGATGAGGAGCAGGCGACCTTTCAGGCTCGCACCTGGCTGGCCTTGTTTTTCGCCTTTCTCGTAGAGGAACGGATCGATCCACAGGTCGCCGATACGGAAGGACAGCAAGACCTTTTTCTCGGACTTGACTGCATCCCAGTACTGGCGGATCAGCCGTTCGGCTTCGCCACCGGCGACCTTGCAGTCGAAGCGGGTGTATTCCACCGCATCGCTGGCACCGTGCAAGGCGGCGATATCGCAGGCCATGAACGGCGGGCCGCGACGCACCGGTACTTCTCGGACGCGGTTGAGGTAGCCGATGCCGCTGGTGTGCAGATTGAAGTAAGTGATCGCTTCTTGGGGGTGGTTGGTGTGGGCCATGGTGCTTCTCCTGTTTCAGGGGAAACGGCGACGCACGATCCCCACGACGGGAAGGTGAGTCCCCGTCGGGGTGGGTAAGGTGCAGGCGAGTCAGGAACGGCATCGGCAAGCCGACGGCGAGCAAGGCAAAACGCCTGGGTACGGTGAATGAGGTACGGCAAAACAGAGCCGGCTGATGAAACAGCCAGGAGAGGAGGAGTCGGCATTCATCACCGCCGAAGCGGCGACCGTGCGAGCTTCCGAACGCTGATCACACTTGGGTTGAACCACCACGGATGTGGCGTAGCCTCGAAGGCTCTGGCTACCTGGGCTGGGCTGTCAACGACAGCGAACCACGCCCTTTCTATAAGCCCGTCGATGGGCAGCGTCAAGGCGCTGCAAGGGGAATTCTTAGCGTCGGAATCCAGTGGCAAACACTGGAATGAAAAAAGTGAAAAGTCAGCCCGGCGGAATGCCGGGCGAGGAACAGGAAAGCCACCTCTGACGGTCTTGCGTAGCGCAACAGGCCGCTGGCAACGCCTCGTTTCGCCGCATCAGGATTCGCCAGCCGACCCTTGTCGTGGCCTGGATCGGAATGGTCCGGCACGCATCCGCGCACAAAAGGCGCCCAGTGTTTCGCCGGTGGGCTCCGGCGCTGAATACCACCGCCGAAGCGGATGACCGCAGCTGCCTGATTCAGGCAGCAGGGGTCATCCGCCTCCACGATTTGATCATGTAAGCAACGGGCACGATGTCCCGACGAGAAGAAGGCTCCGAACTCGAAAGTCCGACCGAGCTACCCGGAGCGAATCGGTCTTGGGGGATGCCGTGGCACCCGTACTTGCACGTGCACTACAGCAGCGCTGTCGGCGGCGTGTCAAGCCGTGCAAGGGGCGTTACGTGTTGCCGAGATGCGCCGCTAGCCGCTCGACCGTCTCCACAATGAAGGTGCGATCAGGCGCTGGCAGCGCACTGATCAATCCGGCAGTCTTCTGGCTGTGATCGCTGGGCGGTTGTAGGGATAGTTGTAGAAGGAGTAGTCATCGTTGTCAGTCTCGTCTTTCGGTGGCTTGCGGCGGACCTTGAGGCAGACGATCAGGGATGTGTTCGGGTGCCCATCCAACAGTGCGCGAATGAACTTGTCGTCGGCGCTGAGCCGAGTGCCGGTCAGGACGTCGCGCTCCTCCCCGTAGCCCGTGCTGCGCGACCACGATTCGCTTCTCAACCTGCCACCGCCTGGTAGCGTCCACGATCGCGCGTCTGGATCCGTCATCGAATTCAGGACATTGATGATTTCTTGACAAGGCTGCGGGCCCGGGTTGGCCACCTTGCCAGCCCATGGGTCATATTCATCAAGGCTCAACGAGTCGCTTCCCGACTTGACCCAGCCGAGCAGCCTCAGCACTGGATCATCAACCTCCTCCCGATGGTCGATGTGATCCGCGTCTGGAAGATAAATTTCTCCTGGGTTAGGACTCGTCTGCATGGCGGTTAGAAGAGCAGCCGCCTGGCAAGAAGGAACGAGTACAGACCTTACCGACACCGTTTCACCGTTGACCGCATCGGTGGCCGTCCAATGGCCCCATAGGGCCGTCATACCATCGTCCGTTGTCAGTTGGTCATCCAGGTACTGTCTATCGACTTGCCAACACCATGAGGAATCCGATCGATCTCTCTCCGACGAGGCGGCCTTCAGTATCTCGGGATCGCGCCGGTCCGCAAGCCACCGGTCATCACCGCGAGTGAGCAAATGTCCTCTCAACCAATCGTCGAACGGATCAACGCTTCGTTCGACTTGAGCTTCGTGAACTATTACTTCCATCTGTTCTTGGGTGAAAACCCCTTCGGAATCGCAGCGCTCGACATCAAGTCGATGTACTTCGGCACCTCCGGATGCGCTTGGAAATCGACCCGCTCAAGCGAAATTGAGAAGGTAGTGAATCCTGAAAGCTCGGGCAACCATGATGCCCTAGATGACGCCGTTTACCAGGCGGAGTTGTTCAACTTGATTCGTGAAAAGCTGGTGTTTGGTAGGCCCTGACGGATCCTTTGGCAAGCAGCACGTGGGGCTAGGGAAGCCGGGGGCTTGCCCAGATGCTCGCTTTAAGAGCAAGCGGAGCGCGCAGGCCCTGGCTATAAGCGCCAAAGGGGGAAATGGGTCGTAGCGAGCTCGGTTCAGAATGGTCCTTTGGGGATGCGTGGAGGGGGGGTAATGAACATCAACGTTACAGCAATTGAACGAAATATCAGGCTCTACGCTTTGCCAGGACTGCTTACCTTGATCGGGATGGGCACAATGTTGCTGATTGATCCCTCCGCCGCATCAGCGAGTCCGCTTGACCAGATGATTGCACCTCTAAAACGAGGAGTGTTTTGGGTAGCAGTCATGTTAACGGTGGGCGGGATAGTGTGGAGCCTCTATCGTGCCTGGCTTGAGTTCCGCTGGATGCAGGGGGAGTTGCTGGGCGGCTGTGATAATTGTGGTGGACCCTTGCGCCATTTAGATGACCGCTACGGTACATACAGCAAATGTTTGATGTGTGGCAGCAAGCGAAAGGGTTGGCACTAAAGCTGAAGTTAGGTCCTGCGAAGGCAAATGGGTACAGATTACCTTCGCTACTTGAAAGGCCGCTCCTGGCCCAGAGTGTGTAAAAACATCCCGGTAAACCCTTGCTATGATTTCCGAGAATCTCATCGCAAGGGACGCCCATGAAACGGTTTATCCAGGGTGAACATCGAGGTCAAAGCACCTTACTTCCCGAAAGCCTCGACGACTACGTCAGCGATACCAATCCGGTTCGGGTGGTTGACGTTTTCGTCGATGAACTCGATTTGGCCAATCTAGGTTTTGATGGCGTCATTCCAGCCGAAACCGGCAGACCTGCCTACCACCCGGCGATCCTGCTGAAGATCTACATCTACGGTTACCTAAACCGAATTCAATCGAGCCGACGTCTGGAGCGAGAAGCCCAGCGCAACGTCGAACTCATGTGGCTAACCGGGCGTTTGATGCCCGATTTCAAGACCATCGCCAACTTCCGAAAAGACAACAGTAAGGCCATTCGCGGCGTCTGCCGCCAGTTCGTTTTGCTCTGCCAGCAGTTGGGGTTGTTTGACGAAAACCTGGTTGCCATCGACGGCAGCAAATTCAAGGCAGTGAACAACCGTGACCGCAATTTCACCAGCGCCAAACTGAAGCGGCGCATGGAAGAAATCGAGGCGAGCATCGGCCGTTATTTGGCTGCGCTCGATGCGGCTGATCGACAGATTCCTAGCGCCTCCGCGCCAGACATTGCCAGCCTGGAAGATAAAATCGCCAAGCTCAAATCGCAGATGAAAGAGCTCCAAGGGATCGAAACTCAGCTCAACGATTCCCCTGACAAACAGGTTTCGCTGACCGACCCGGATGCCCGTTCGATGATGACGCGCGGCAGCGGTATCGTCGGCTACAACGTGCAGACGGCGGTCGATACGCAGCACCATTTGATTGTTGCTCATGAGGTCACCAACAGAGGTTCTGACCGCGACCAACTCAGCTCGATGGCCAAGCAAGCTAGGGAAGCCATTGGCGCAGAAACATTGTCGGTAGTCGCCGACCGAGGCTACTTCAAGGGTGAAGAAATCCTCGCCTGTCACGATGCAAACATCACCGTTTATGTGCCAAAGCCGATGACTTCAAGCGCCAAGGCTGATGGCCGGTTCAACAAAGATGCCTTCGTTTATGACGCGACGAAAAACGAATATACATGCCCGGCTGGAGAGGCACTGATTTGGCGATTCTCCAGCGTTGAGAAAGGCATGAATATGCACTGTTACTGGAGTTCAAAGTGCCAGAGTTGCGCGCTGAAAACCCAGTGCACGCCAAGCACAAATCGTCGAGTAAGGCGCTGGGAACATGAAGCGGTGCTGGAGGAAATGCAACGCCGGCTGAACCAAGCACCGGAGATGATGCGGGTTCGAAAACGGACTGTTGAGCATCCCTTCGGGACGCTCAAACAATGGATGGGAGCAACGCACTTCCTGACTCGAAAACTGAATGGGGTGAGCGCAGAAATGAGCTTGAATGTGCTCGCCTACAACTTGAAGCGGGTGATGAAAATCATCGGCACCGAAGGCTTGTTGAAGGCGATGGCGGCGTAAAAGCCCAGCTTTTACTGCCCCAAGAGGTGCCAAAGCGCTTCATACGCGCTCTGAAGCGTTACCGGCGCTGATCGCGGTAAATAATCGGGAAATTGCCATGCTCAGGAGCAATGGGCTGAAGCACGCACGATAAGAAAGGGTTTTTACACACTCTGGGCCGAAAACTGTCGCTGGTGACAGGCCGTTATCGGACAGGAGCTGCCCGTTAGAATCAATACAGTGGCCTGATTGTGTCTGCTGCAGTAAAACGCGGGCGGTGTGGTTCACGATCCTGCGCCTTACGATCAAGAAAAGGATGTGGGTAAGCCTTGCGGCGATCCGGGCAACCCTCAAGCGCCGCCGACATGAGCCGGTGGTCGATGTTGGCCGCTGGTTGCAGAGGGTGGTGCAGGGATACTTCAATTACCACGCAGTGCCAGGAAACCTGCGGAGGCTGAGTGGCCCGGCTGGAGCTGACACGTGCTTGGCGACAGTCTCTGTTGCGGCGCAGCAAGAAGCACCGCTTACCGTGGAGACGTTTCAAGCGAATGGTGAAGGCATTCATACCTTATGTCAGGTTGGCACACCCCTATCCGGCAGAACGTTTTCGCGACAAAACCTGAGGTAGGAGCCGTATGCCGTATGCTGCACGTACGGATCTGTGCGAGGGGCGGTGGGTAACCACCTAGTCCTTGTTTGGCCAGCATGGGCCAGAATAACTACTCAGTGACCTGCATCCGAAGCAGGTAGTTATGGTGGCTGGGTGTCCGCTGCAAAAGGCCAATATTACCAAGGTTCATCGAAAGCCATAGTCAGCGTACTGTTCAGATTTTGAACGCTGCTGCGTTCAAGTGACCAGAAACTGAACAGTCAAAACGCTCGAAACCCAGCAGCTTGTGGGTTGGCACACCTCGTGCTTAGGGGTTATGTAGAGCGCTGCCAAGCGCAGCGACCCAATATAATAAGCATAATGAGGACGCCCTATGAGCGAGAAGTTATCGCTTCTGCCATCCGAGCTTTGGAACGAGCACCTTTTCACTGGCTCCTGGGGTAAAAGCCCCCTGCCTGTCAGCCCGGTAATTGAACCCGCTACTGGCGAAACGCTAGGTAGTATTGGTATGGCCAGTGCCGAGACCATCGCTGGGTCTAGCCTAATTGCTCGAACGGCCCAACCGGGCTGGTTCGCTCTGCCATACGAAGAGCGTTCTAGCGTATTACGAAAGGCAGCACAGGTTGCGGAAGTTTGCTTCGACGAAATCGTCGAGTGGATTGTCCGTGAAAGCGGCTCCACACGTGCCAAGGCAGCCTTCGAAACCAGTCTCACCATCAAGGCACTCTTTGAAAGCTCCGGACTTCCGTCTCGCAGCCAGGGTGAAGTGCTGCCCTCAAGCCCAGGTCGTTTGAGCCTTGCTCGTCGCCGCCCGCTGGGTGTGATCGGAGTTATTTCGCCATTCAACTTTCCTCTATATCTGGCGGTTCGTGCGGTTGCGCCAGCGCTGGCGGTTGGTAACAGCGTGGTACTGAAGCCGGATCCACGTACTGCTGTTTGCGGTGGTTTCGTTATTGCGAGGTTGTTCGAACTGGCCGGTTTGCCGAGCGGTGTATTGCACGTTCTACCCGGCGCGGCCGAAGCCGGTGCCGCATTGGTTGCTGACCCGAATATCGCGATGATTCAATTTACCGGTTCAACCGGTGCGGGCCGCAAAGTGGGCGAGGCCGCGGGTAGGCACCTGAAGAAGGTGTCGCTAGAGCTTGGCGGCAAGAATTCACTAATTGTGCTGGACGATGCTGATCTGGATATTGCCCTGGCTAATGCGACTTGGGGCGTATATCTGCACCAAGGTCAAATCTGCATGTCTACCGGCCGCCTACTGATTCAGCGCGGTATCTACGACCAATTTGTCGCACGCCTGGTGGCCAAAGCGGGCAGTTTAACTGTCGGTGACCCGGCACAGAGCGATGTGGCCCAGGGGCCACTGATCAATGCTCAGCAGCGCGACCATGTCTACCAGGTCGTTCAGGCTGCTCAGCGTGCCGGTGCTCGGCTCGAGGTTGGCGGTAGCTACGAGGGGCTGTTCTTCCAGCCTACGGTTCTAAGTGGTGTTAATCCGGATAACCCTGCATTTCATGAGGAAGTCTTTGGCCCCGTCGCGGTCGTCGTGCCGTTCGACAGCGACGAGGACGCCATTCGGCTGGCAAATGACACCGAGTACGGCCTTTCGGCTGCCATCATTTCGAAGGATGTCGGTCGCGCGCTCAAGTTGGGTGAGCGGTTGCGCACTGGCTTGCTGCATATCAACGACCAGACCGTGAATGATGAGGTCATCAACCCCTTCGGCGGCGTTGGTGCATCCGGCAATGGTGCCAGCATTGGTGGTGCCGCGAACTGGGAAGAGTTCACTCAATGGCAGTGGTTAACGCTGAAAGGTGAAGCCCCGCTCTACCCGCTGTAACGCGCTAAATAAAAATAAATAAGAAGGTATAGCTAAAATGATAAAAATTATCACACCAAATGTTGCCACAACAATACTTGCCGGCGGATTAGCACTTCTTACGTCTGTCTCCCATGCGGCACAAGTAGCGACCGACCCTGGCGACTATAGTCCATTACCTGCGGGCGTTGATCTGGGGATTATTTACTACCAGCACACAACACATAAAAACTTTATTCATCGGGTAAGGAAATATCTGATCTCGCGGGTATCAAGGAGCTGAAAACCGATATTGGCCTACTGCGCTGGGTGCACTACATCGATGTAGGCGGATATATTGTGGATCCGCAGATTATCATTCCGTTCGGGGAAGTCTCTTTAAAAACCACCGGCGGCACCACGCGCAGCTCTGGCGTCGGCGATCCAATCGTAGGGGGAACACTCTGGCTGTATAATAATACCGAGAGCAAGCAAGCGTTCGGTATCACGGCGCTTGGTTCGCTCCCCCTCGGCCAATACGACCCCGATAAAGGTCCCGTCAACATCGGTGAGAACCGTTGGAAGCTGATTACCCAAGCGGCATTTGTCACTCCGTTGACAGACACCCTCTCTCTGGATCTGATCGGGAGTACACATTTTTCGGCGAGAACGATGACTTTGCCGGGGCCAAAAAGGAACAGGATGACCAGTACGGTGTGCAGGCGCATTTAAGTAAAAGCCTCGGTAGCAAGACCAAGGTTTCGCTGAGTTATTACCATGACTTTGGTGGTGAAACGACTCTCAACGGTATCGACATGGATGATAAGCTCAGTAATAGCCGCTGGCAGGGAACTTTCGCTCATTTTGTTGCGCCGGATATGCAAGTCCAAGTTCAATATGGTCGCAGTCTTGAAGTTGAAAACGGATTCTTCGAAGAGGATCGTCTCAACTTACGCTTGGTAAAAGTGTTCTAAGGAGGTGTAGCCCTGTGAATAACATGATGATTAGCCGTAGAAGTTTTATCAAGACCGCGTCAATAGTTGCAGCGGCCGTCAGTATACTCCCCACCCTCAGTGCGTTTGCCGGTGAGTCAACCGATGAGGCTCGAATGACGGATCTCGAGCGAAGCGTTTTTCACAAACTACTAAAAATATCGTTGCCGACAGATGGCAGCTCCTTGGTAGATCCGGCCACCCTGCCGGTTTTACAGACGCTGGAAAATGCTCTGCTCGTGGGAATGGCACCGCATATTCGCCAAGGTCTGCGCGGAGGTATCGGTTACTTCAATGATGGTGCGGTTAAGGACTTTGGTGCCACGTTCCTCAACTTGAGTGATGAAGACGCCATCCGCTTTTGTGATCGATGGGCCGCTTCTGACAGCCCACCTGAGCGAGCGCTGTCGATGGGCCTCAAGAAGCTCACCGTGCTCGCTTATTGGGCGATTCCGGATACCTGGGTGCCACTTGGTTATGGCGGCCCCGTGTCTGACAAGTGGAAGCTTCCCTCGCTGGGCAATACGCCAGAGCCAAAGGCATAACCGGACAGGTAGAAATTTATGACTGCTCAAAAAAATACGCTGAATATCAAAACCGCTGGAGATATTCAAAGTGCTGACATCTTTATCGAGGCGGATGTCGTTATTGTCGGTTCTGGCGCTGGTGGCGCAATCAACGCTTATGAGCTTGCTAAGCAGGGTAAGAAAGTTGTCGTGTTGGAGGCAGGTCCCTATGTGCCCTCATCAAAGTTTTCGGAGATGTTAGCGGTTGGCATGGGCACCCTCTATCAGGATGAAGGCGGGCAGGCGAATACCCACGGCGATATTACCGTGCTTCAGGGGGCCTGCGTAGGTGGCTCCACTGTGGTCAACGCAGCACTTTGCTTTCGCACGCCGGACTATTATCTTGATCTTTGGGCGAAAGAGTTCGGGTTGACCAATCTGACGCCTAAATTGATGGCTGGTTATTTTGATACGATTGAGAAAAACCTCAGTATTGATACTAATGGCGCACACGAAACTAGTATTGGTGCGCACCTGATCGCCCAAGGGCTTGAAAAGCTGAAGATAAAAAGAGGTGTTGCACGCCGTAATATTCGTGACTGCGCCCTGACCGGGTTCTGTTTCTCGGGCTGTAAAACTGATCGTAAGCAATCGATGTTGGTAACTTATCTGCCTTGGGCCTGCAATCACGGTGCAGAGATCTATGCTGATACCAGAGTCACTCGCATCACGACCCAAAACGGTCAAGCGTCGGGCGTTGAGGCGGTAATTATCGATCCAAAAACCAAGGCTGTTAAATCGGTGATGAAAGTCAGCGCACCGATTGTTGTGCTCGCTGCGGGCCCTATACAGTCGCCGATCATTCTCCAGCAGTCAGGTATTGCTAACTCAAGCGGCCAGGTCGGGAAAAACTTCGCCTGCCATCCGACTCTGTCGGTGACCGCAGTTTTCGAGAACCCAGTGAACGATTTCCACGGCGCGACCCACTCGCTATACGTGGATACCCACACACTTCCAGAGGAAGGTGGTTATTTGCTGTTGGACGCCTTGCAAGAACCTGTGGAAGCGAGTTTCCAAGCAGAGCCTGGCACCGGTAAACCCTATGTGGCGTATATGGAGAAATATCGGAACACCATCCGTTTGATCACACTTATCCATGACAAGAATGTGGGTGAGGTTCGCTTAAAGGATGGTGTCAAGGAGATTATCTACGAAGTGGATGACAGCGACTTCGAGGCAATGAAAAAAGGGCTTAAGTATAATGCTCAAATTCTGTTCGCCGCGGGCGCGCAATTCCTTTATTTGCCGACTTCGGAGCGCACTGTAATTGAAAGCGTCGACGATATAGACCGGATTATCGATCAACTGAAGAATGAATCGGCGCGGTATCGGTATACCTCCTTCCACCCCCAGGGCACCTGCCGTATGGGGGCTGACCCCAGCAAGACTGTGGTCAATCCCTACGGTGAAACGCACGACGTGAAGAGGCTCTATATCGCGGACGCCAGCCTGCTGCCGACCTCAATCGGTTACAACCCGTCTGAAACTGTTTACGCGCTGGCTAACTACATAGCCGATCAAATTGTGAAGTCGAATTTCAGCTAAACAACCAGCGAGCAGGCGAGGTCACCCGCAGATTGTTCATCCGGGCATTTCCGGAATTCAGGAAGCGCGACCAACCCTTGCTTTCCAGGGGGCGGATGAACCTGCTCGTCTTATCTCACGAGACCTACCGGCTACCTAGGGGAGGGCTTTTTCGAGAATACTGGAATCAGCCTTCGAACCCTTTGTGGTTTGAGACGTCGAAGGGTACTTGACGCCAATGCTCTGGATAATCATTAAATAGGTAGACCTGTACAGGCGTTTCCTGGCCGGGTACCCCAACCCATAACAATAAAGAAAGGTGTCGACATGGATACCTGCCGACTGACCGAAACCCTCTGTCTGGAGGGTGTGCGCCGCCGCCTTTGGGATGGAGAGCCGCTTCCTGCAGGCCTTCTGCCCAATCCGGTCGCCCGCTCTTGGGAGCGATCTCGCGATGCGGGTTTACGTCCTTGGGATCACCGTCTTATAAATAGCGATGCGCCAATTTTTTCCTTGGATGAGGTTGATCAGGCCCTTGCTGTGTGCGTAAAGCCTGAAATCGAGCGCCTCTGGCAGGTCTTTGGAGGGCAGTCTTGGACGCTGTTTTGCGTCAACACCCAAGGTGTGATCGTTCATGCCCAGCATGCCACTGGTGCAGGCTCGCTCGACGCCCTGCAAGTCGGCCGGCGCATACACGAGGCCGATATAGGTACCACTGCCCCTAGCTGTGCCCTGGCGGAGAATCAACCGATCATTCTGCTCGGGGGGCACCATTACCTGAGCGAGTTCGAGCGATTCTTTTGCGTATCCGTTCCTGTTTATGGCGTGCATGGTCAGTTGGTTGGGGCGTTGGACATCACCGGATCGGAGAGCGTAACGCAAGGGCTGTCCTCGAGCAGATGCGAGTCACGGCCATGGCAACTGAAAACCGCTTGTATGCCAACCTCACAAATTGTCAGATTCTCAGTCTGCAACATGACCCGCGGATGATCGGCACCCCTCTTCAAGGCTTACTGGCTCTCGATGACCAGGGGCGCATCTTGGCCGCCAACGGCATGGCTCAGCGACTGTTGGGTCTGGAAGATACACCCGGCAATGGCCGCGGCCAGCACTGGGAGCGGTTGTTCGAGCAGGATCCCGCTACACGCTCGCAAAGGCGATCACCAGGCCTGGTAAAGTTGAATGACGGCTCGTGCCTGTATGCCCACATGCTTTCGACCCAAGGTGAAAGGCCACGTATTAACCTGGCTAAGGAATACACTCCACAATCACCGCTCGGTTGCGATAGCGCTCTGAGCCAACAGTTTGATACTGCATATAAAGCCTTCAAAGCAAGCATTCCAGTGCTTCTCCATGGCGAAACGGGCACTGGCAAGGAAGTTTTTGCCCGAGCCTTGCACGAGGCTTGGAACATTGACGCACCATTCGTAGCGATCAATTGCTCGGCGATCCCTGAAAGCCTGATTGAAGCCGAACTCTTCGGCTATACCGACGGAACTTTCACCGGAGCGCGCAAGGGCGGTGCCAAAGGGCGTATCGAAGAAGCACATGGAGGAACACTGTTACTCGATGAAATAGGTGATATGCCTGCCGCGCTGCAGACACGTCTGCTTCGTGTGCTGCAGGAACGTCGAGTCACTCGTTTAGGTAGTTCTGAAAGCCTTCCGCTGGATGTCCGGATCATCAGCGCCACTCATTGCGATCTGCCGAAGCTGATCAGTGAGCGAAACTTCCGCGAGGATCTCTACTACAGGCTTAACGGCGTACAGGTTCACCTACCTGCCTTGCGTGAGCGCCAGGATGTCAATCAGTTGATCGAGACATTACTCAGACGCTACGGAGGGTGCCATCTACATCCGGGCAGCCTTCAGCTCCTTCGTGCGCAGCGCTGGCCAGGCAATATCCGCCAGCTTGAACAAGCGCTGCGACTGGCGTCGGCGTTAGCTGGTGAAGGTGAAGAGATTCTCCCAGAACATTTACCTGTTGTTACCTCTACTAATGAACCACAAGTCTGTTCTCTAAAAGCGGCTGAGCAGCGGACTATCCAAGAAATCTTGCACGCTAATCGTGGCAATATTTCAGCAACAGCGAAGGCGCTAGGCATATCCCGTACAACCCTTCACAAAAAACTGAAAGAGAATTCCACTCTGTAAATACTCAGCCGCTAGTGGCTGATTAAATCGAGCAGGTCGCGTCGATGATTGACTAACCCAGGCTAATTCGCCTGGTCAGGTAGGCTGCGTGCAAATGCTCGACAGCTTGAGTGGGTGCCCAGTACTTCCGGCTTTACGACTTTCCGATTCTGGTCGATTGCTGTCTGTCACGTAGCCAGCCCGAGTCGAGTAGAGTGCACGGGTGTGGTCTGAGGCAAGACGCTGCGCCGTGGCATCTCAGGGGCAATGTCACGAAGAGGCGTGGTTTGAGTCATCGGCATCCAGTGACGGTAGCGGAGGCTGGTGACGAGAGGGTTTCTTGCCGCCCTTCGACGTGGATGGTCGTTGCTCGGGCGAAGCGGGCTCGCTGACTTTTTCCTTCATCGCGACGCTCTGTATGCGGTGAGGCAGCATGCCTATTCGGCGCGCTTCGATCTTGAACGTCACCCGCGCGTTGTCCTCGCTGTCTTCCCACTCGTCACGCACGGTGCGACCTTCGACCAGTACGCGCATGCCCTTCTGGTACAGGGTGCTCCAGTGTTCGGCCTCGCGGTGCCAGAGTTCGACCGGTGCCCAATAGCCGCCGCGATCTTCGTAGGCGCCGTCACGAGGGATTGGGTTGTCGAAGTAGACGTTTAGGCGCAGCAGTCGTCTGGGCTCTTCGTTGCCCGAGTTGCCCGAGTTGAATTCCTGGAATTCTGGCGCACTGCCGATATTGCCTTCGCCAACGAAAAAGGTGCTCATTGCGATTCCTCCACAGGATTGACGAATTGGCGCAGCACCTGCTCGGCACTGGCCATCTTGGCCGCGCAGGCCGCGGCTTGGCGGTACAGCGAATGCGTCACGCTCATTTGCAGGTTGAGGGTGATGCGGTCGCATTCGATGCGGTACAACGCTTCGCGCAGGGCTTGCGACAGGGTTGCGTTGCTCATTTGCCTCTCCCAGACGGTGACGCCCATCCGCGAGAAATCACGGGTGCGCCAGCGCAGGAAGGTGCTGCCGGCACTGGTGTTCTGCGGTACCAGGCGCATGTCGAGCAGCGAGTAGGGCGGCCGGCTGGCCTGCTGGGACATAGCCGCCATCAGCTGTTGTAGCTGCGCCTCGATTGCCCTGGCCACCTGCGCCAGGTGCTCCAACTCCCCTTACCCTTAAAAGGTTTTAAAAGGCCTTTTAGCGAGGCAGCGTGTTCGAGCTGCCGATAGGCATCCGCTGTCAGCGATACAATGGCAGGCGGGTTCGCGCGGTTGATGGCGCTCATGACTCGTTCTCCGGCTCGGCGGTGGCTAGGGCCAGCTCATCCGTGTTGTCCGCTGGAGTCCCGGCGTCATCCACTGGCCCAGAAGCACGACGAATGATCGGCGGCGCGAACTCGGATCGCCGAGTGCCGTCGAGGATGTCTTGCGGCGGCTGGCCGAACTTGTCGATGGCCTCATGGGCCCGGGCATTCTTCGCGGCCATGTCGTCGCGGGTGACAGCGGCAAGCCGGTAACGCTGGGCCAGGCCGAACAGGCTACGCAGCAGGTGGGCGCCGCTGTCGATCCAGGTTTCCATGTCCGCGCGGCCAATCAAGGCGGTGTGGTGGGCCAGCAGGGTGCGGCGTACCAAGGTGTCGTAGTCGGTGAGCAGGTAGACCGTGAGAAAGCCCAACTGGCTGCCGATATAGAGCGGCAGGGTGACCGGGTGGATATTGAGGTTGTCGCCGATGTCGATCTGGGTCGGCAAATCCTGTTTGACCCGATCCAGCTGCTGGGTCAGCGCCATCATCCCGGCTTTGGCCTGCATCAGTTTTTCTTCGAGCTGCAGCATCGCCCAGTCGGCGTAGGGGTCGTCCTGCGCCGCGGCCTGCTTGATCAGGTTGGTCACACTGATGTAGCCGGCCATGCCCATGATCGAGCGAACCCCATCACGCGCTGCCCGACCCTGCCAGATGCGGGCCGCATGGTGGGTGTGCAGCGTCAGGGTGATGCTGCTGCGCAATGAGCCCAGGTTGAGCTGGTAGTGGTCGGTCACGGAGATATCCTCGCCTGAGAACTGGCGAGAAGGGTGCGACAGCTGAGGTTCTGCTGCAGCCAATAAGTTGAAGGTGGTCTGTTCGGTTTGGCTTGCCTGCTCGACGTCGGCGGCCTTCGTCCGAGTGATGCCAGTGGCATCATTTCCATGGATGGCTAGTGCCACTCTCGACCATGCGACCATGCGACCATGCGACCGTGTTGCCGGTGCTGATACGGCCATCCCGGCGATGGCTGGCCCTGGCGGTGGAACGCCCTGGATTTGATGCCAGTGGCATCAATTCTACTGACAGCCAGGGCGGTTGCCACGCAGTTGGCGTAGCTCGTCGAGGCATGCTTGTGCCAGAGAGGAGATGGGCTCGCCTGGCGTTCTGGATGGGCGCGGCGGGGGAGTTGATGCAGTGTTCACCGTGGCTGGCGGTGAGGCTTGGCCCGCCCACGGATGAAACTCGCCGCGCAGCGCACGCTGGATCAGCCCCATCAGGTAGGCGGCGGGCTTGCGGATGCCGCCGGCCGCACAGCGGGCGCCGGCTTCGTTGATTACCGCTTGGCGGTCAGCCGGCTTGAGTTTGCTCAGCGCAATCGTCGCGGCATGTCGCTCGCTTGGGCTCAGGTGCAGCGTGTCCGGCCAGTGCAGGGCGAGGTTATCCACAGCCGGGCTCGCGCGCGGTACGGTACAACTACTTGCTTTTAATACTGTACAGGCCGCGTTCGGCGTCCGAACGGCGCCGTCAATGCTGGGTTGCAGCCCCGGTTCGGTAGCCGAACCCGGGGCTGCCCGATTCCGAACTGGGTTCTGATCTCCCGGTTCGGATTCGTGCAAGGACTCCTCGGGCTGGTCCAGCCCTTGCTGCGCCCAGCGCTCGCCCCAAGTATCCAACCGTGTGGGCAATTGGCCCTGATCGATATTGGTGTCCTGACGGATTTCCTCCAAGACGTGCCGGGCGACGATGCGCACGACCTTGGTGGCATGGCTGAGGCAACGTCCCACCAGTTCCAGGTATTCCTGATCCAGTTCCATTGCTTCAGCGGGTGTCAGCGGCTCGTCGTGCAGCACATACAGGGAGCCCTGCAGCCGACCGCTGACCTGATCGCGCCCGCGCGCCACCAGGCTGAGCCAGCGGGTCAGTCTGAGCATGGTCAGCACCCGCGCCACGGTTTCACGTGAAGCGGTGGCGCCGTAGGGCACCGTCGACAGGTAGGGCTGCAGGTCTTCGTAACGCGGCGTGACCAGGCCCTGGCCGTCCAGCAGCAGGCGAAACACCTGCCAGGCATTGCGCTCCAGCGGCGTCAGCCGGTTATCCAGCAGCAGGCGCCGCGGAACGGTCTCATGGGCTTGGCCGCTGAACAGAAAGCCGGCCTGCAAGCCGTAGACGCAAGGCTTTGTGACAGCGGATCGGGATGGCCAGCAACCTTCTACATGGCGGGCACACTGCTGCAGGACACGCTGCCAGCGGGAAGGCGTTGCCGTGCTCATTGGCCGCTGCTGTAGTGGTTGATCTGCTGCCAGACCACGGCCAGGCTGATCTGTTGTTCCTCGGCCAGCAACATCATGGCGTCAAGCTGGTCGTCCGCACTGTCTTGTGTGCGCAGCTGGCACCAGCGTTGCCAGAGTGCGTGTTCCTGCGCTTCGCTCAACTGGTTAGGCCGGCCCTTGCGGCTTTCGATCCGCAGCAGGCGCCGGCGCATTGCGGTTTCCGAGTGGGCCAGGCCGAAGCGTCTGTACATGATGGTGCTGCTGGCGCCGAGCTTGAGCGCCCGGTTGATCAGCCGTTCGTTCTGCTCGTCACGGTCGGCCTGTTCGATCAGGCGGCGTAGCACCGGCGAGTCGACCCTGACCTCGACCCAGGGCACGCTGGCATGCGCCAGGCGCGACAAGGTGGTAGGCGGCAAGGATTGCAGCAGGTGGATGTCGTCCTCGCCCAAGCCCAGGGCTTTGCAGCGCTGCAGATTGCCCAGGTGCAGCTCGTGCAGCACCTGGGTCAGCATGGCCTGGTTGAGCACGTTGAAATAGAGGCTCATGGCTGTTTCTCCAGTGAGTCTGGCGCAGGTGCGAGCGTCAGGTCGATCAGTCGGCGCGCCAGGCGGATCAAGCGATACAACTTGATCAGCAGCGCATCGGGTAAGCGTTCCAGCCCGATGTCCAGCGCGGGGCGCTCCGCCAGGGGCAGGTGGTAAATGCCGAGCAGTAATTGACCAAACAGGGCGGAAGGCAGCTGCTTGCGATCGTCCCAGTCCACCTCGTCCTGGGCCCGCAGCAGGGCTGTCAGCAGCAGGTGAATGCTCATGGCGCGTGGTGTATCGAGGTCGAGATGCTCCATGTGCAGAGCGAAACCCAGCCCATCTGCCTGTTCAAACACGCTGTCGGCTTGCCCGGCATAGCCGGCCATTTCCCGCGCCAGGCTGGCGATGGCCGCGCGTAACTGCGGCGGCGTATCGAGTGGCGGTTCGATGTACCAGGTGTCGCTGACCGCACACGCCTCGATGTCGGGCAGCGCGTCATCGAAGGTCTCACGGGCGATCTGTTCACGGATTTGCTGAACCCGTGACGTGGTGCTGGCCGGTGTCATCACCTGGGCGTCGATCCGTGCCTGCCGCTCTTCCTGGGTTAGCGCTGTTGTGACGTTGGAGGCTGGGTGATCGGTCTTGGGCCGGATCGTGGATGGGGTGCTGTCCACTGACGGAGCGGGGTGTGATGTTCCGCTGTCATGCTTCAATGTGTTCGCCGGTTGGCTGCTGGCCGGCGCTGTATCGGTGGCGATACCGGACACCTGTGTGCCCGGCGGGCTATCCGTCAGCTCCAAGGCCAGCACGCGGTAGGACTGTCCCAGTGCCCGGCTCATGCGTTCGAGCAGTTCGTCCTGGACAAGCTCGATATCGAAGGCGTCAGGCCCGGCATCGAAGCTGGCCAGCGTGTCGAGCCAGAACTCGATGAACGTGATGGTGGCGGGAGGGTAACGGTTCCAGGTTCGCTCGGCCTGGCTGTGGAGCCTGATCAGGCGTTCGATCTGGGGTTTACCCAGGCCGGCATACAGGGTGTGTGGGATAGCCGGTAGCAGGTGTTCCAGGGTGTCGAACATGCGGCTGATGTGCGGCTGTGACACCGGGTAACCGCCTGCGGCCAGGCGTCTGGCCAGCTCACGTTGTGACAGTGCGGCGCCATCGGTTTCATACATCGCCTTGAGTTTGGCGACTGCCAGGGCGCGCTCTATAAAAGTAAGCTGGCCGTGCAGGTCGCTTTCGGCCAGATGGCCGAGCAGGGCGGTGACTTCAGTTGTCCAGGGGCGGAACAGGCAGTGGATGCGAAAGAACTTCTCGTCGCGGGTTTCTTGCCACAGTTCGCCGAGGATCGCCAGGCGGGTATTGCCGCCATTGCGGATGATGAAGTGTGGCTCGCCGGGGCGGCGGGTAATCGGCGGAGGCTGGTCCAGGCCGCGCTCGCGAATCGAGGCCTTGATGTCCTCGTACAGCGGGTTGCGGATGAAGCGTGGATTGTGTTCATAGGGTCGCAGTTGTTCCAGCGTCACCCGCATAGGGGTGTCAGTGAGTGGGTCGGATAACCGATCTACCGCCTGAACTTGAGGACAGGGACCGAGCTGGAGCTTGTCGGTAATGTCCTCTTGAGTGGGCTTCTTCATCCGCATCCACCACGCTCACTGGCTTCGAGTGGTCAGGTGATCGCCGACCTCGAATTTAACGATTTCGGCGGTGCCCGAACTTTCGACGTGACGGGACAGCTCCGCGAGGAACCAGCCCATGGCCGAGCGCCCACCCTGCAGGCGAAAGACCACGGTGCAGTACTCCTCACAGGTGAAGTGCAGCGCTGGTGACTGTTCAATGGTGTTTGGGCGATGATGCTGCATCGAAAGCTCCTTGCCAAGCGTGGTTGGCCGCTACGGAAGTGAAACGGAGGGGTACTGAAGAGGTGCCGTCTGCACGGCTACTCACGGGTGCTGATGCCGAGGGCTTCATCATCGACCCTCCCTGCAAAAGCCCACTGCCGAGATGGCTTCGCGCCATTCGGGGAACAGCTCGATGGCTAACGCCTGCATGGTCTCCAGGGCCGACGGCGAGTTTTGTCCACCCTTTCGGCGGAGCTCGACCCGATGAGCCGGCAGGCCGAGGGAGGCCGCATTGAGATAGGCCACCCGGTCGGGGATCAGGGTGTTCAATACCGTGATGGTGGCAGCGCCGGCGAAGGTTTCACGCAGGCCGCGCATGATCATCCGGGTGTCCAGTTTGACTGCGTTCACCTGGTTGAGCAGGAGTCGCAGCGGTGGTGTGGCAATACCCAGGTGTCGGAAGGGCTCGAGATCGCTGAGCAGTTTCACGGTGCCGCGGCGTAATTCACGAGCGGCGAGCATTTCCGGTGTAATGGGCGAGAGGGCGAGATCGGAGGCCAGGACTGCCATCTCCAGCACCACACTGCGGGCACCTTGGGTGTCGATCAACAACAGGTCATAGTGGGCGCGCAAGCCCTCCAGCAAGTTGCGCAAGCGCAGGCGCCCGTCTGGAGCATGCAGCAGCAAGGTGCTCAGCCGCCCTTGATCGTCATTGGAGAGAATCAGGTCGAGGCCGGTGATCGTGGTGGTAGAAACGATCTGCGCCGGTTCTGTCAGGTTGAGCGCGATCAGTTCGTATGCGCCTGAGGCCGCTTCACGACTCAGTGTGTAATAACTGGACAGCGTGGGCTGGCTGTCCAGATCCAGCAGGAGAACCCGTAAGCCGGCATCGGCCAGTAGACCGCCTAGATTGGCCACTACCGTGGTCTTGCCCACGCCACCTTTGGTGGAAATCACTGATACCACGCGCATGATCTCAGCCCTGCTGTGCCAAGCGGTCGGCGACCCACTGATCGATCTCCAGCGAGTCCCAGCCCACGGCGCGCATGCCAATGCGTTTGGCCTTGGGGAACTTGCCTTCTTTCATCAGGTTGTAGATGTGCGCGCGTTTGAAACCGGTTCTTCGCTCCACCTCGTCGCGGCGCATGATGTAGCGCTCGACCGGCGTTGGGGAGGTGGTGAGGGCGGCTGAGGCTTGGGCTTGCATGTCGTCACTCCTTGGCGCCGGGTGGCGCGAGATAGGGGGTGACGGTCAGTCAATAACAGAAAAGGCTGGGCGTCATTGCACTGCAATTGCCGGCATTGCAGTGCAATGCTCGTCAGGTGTCGGGAAGGCTGCGCTTGGCGGCGGCGAACTTCTCGTCCAAGGTGCGCTTGGTAATGCCAGGTACGTTTTCAAAGTAAGCGGTGAGCGCGGAAACGATTGCAGCCTGGCTGCGGAAAACCGAGTGAGGTTTGCCGGACGGTGAGCAACCCAGCAGTAGCTTGAGCAGAGCCCCAATGATGTGGAGGTAGACGAGCTCGCTGCGCGGACTGGGTGCGCCTTGAGACTTGAGCAGTGCTTGCAGCCCCTCCCGCTCGAGTCCAGCGGTTTTCAGCTCGGCCAGCAAGCCTTGATAGAGTGTTTGCGTGTTCCTTAACTGCAGCTGCAGAGCATCCCGATCAGCTTGTAAGGCCAAGTAGGAGCCAGCATTGATCGTGCTTTGCGGGGAAGGCAGCGGTTCGAAAAGAAACGTAGGCCTTTGGTCAGGGTAGTAGAGCGTCATCCAACGCTTCAGGTCAGTGTGGCGCACGGTCAGCAGTGTGCATTCGACCTCTGTTCCCATGGGTACCGCCATACCCAAGCAGCCGTATGACAATTCACAATGGCGGACGGCATCGAAGATTCTATCGATGTTGATATGCAAGCAGGGCCACTGCGGAAAGGTTTGGGCGAGGAGGGCTGGGCAGCGCCATGCCGCGTCCAATATTTGCACCTCGTAGGCCGTCAAGTTACACCAGCGTAAAGCCGCCTCGACGGGACGATAGAATACTTTAGCGTGCGGGTTGCAGCTGTGGATTGAATACATGCTGGCGAAGTCCCCCTATTCCATATGGATGGACCTACCTCAGGCTATTTATGCTACCGCCGATAGGCTTTTTGGGGCTTCCCTGCAGTGACTTCCACGATTTCACTTGTTCGGTGAGGTCATGCCATCTGCCCACCGCAATCAGCAGATGGGCATTACGAGTAAACACTACAGTAATAGTAGAAAACCTGATGCATTAGTTAACAAAGTTCAAACTATTTTTAACCACCCATGTTGGGGCGGTAAATGCTGCTCAGGCTCTAGACGATAGTGTGTTCGGCCTGCGTTACGCGTAAAACTGTAAGTGGCTTCATCGGCACTAAAAAAGACCGGCATTGCCCAACTCCGTTCAGTAAATCACACCCGCCAAGCGTGGAAACGTGAACCTGTTATAACTTTGACGCGGCAAGTAGTCGTGCCGACGGAAGGCCGTTGTGCGCATATGCCATTTTAGTGCTGATCATAGTGCTCACCTGGTTGTTGAGAGTTTCTTTGATATTGGTCGAATTCGGTGCATTGATCAGCGTGGCGTCCACAATGGTGCGTCGGCGTAACTACAAGTTTCGGTTCGCCAAAGAGCCATTGATTACAACCAGAGTGGCTGCAGTGAGTGTGTGTGCCTGCGGCAGTCGACGAAAGTTGTGGGGGCGTAGTTTGGCTGGAATATGTTCCATATTCAGCCCGGCTGACTGATGCAGAGTCATGTGCTCATCCATGGGTACCGCCCAGAGCGGCGGGGCTCACCCTTGTAGAGCTACGAGCCGGTCTGGGCAATCAATCCCATCAAGCGCACAACCTGGTCCACCACGATCAGGGCAGCGCGCCGATTGCGGGACTGCCTGTGCTGGTTGGCGTACGCAGCATCGGCGAAGGTGCTTTGCCTCATCGGGTTACTCGAATCAGCGGATAGGCGCACCTCACCCGCGTTGGAACGTGTTGTCCATGTTTCCTTAGCCTGCGTCCTCCCTGGCCGGGGCGTGTTCACGGCCATGGTGGCTGCGCGTAGAGCGTGCAAATAACCTATTTCAGCCAAAACCACAGCGTGCTATTGCCGCATAATGTCGCCAATTTTTTGATAATAGTGCTGGCGCCAAAGCGAGCGCCCAGTACCACAGGGATTTCACGAATGTCGCAAACCTCCAACAACCTGGCCGCCTATATCTGGTCTTTGGCCGATCTCCTGCGTGGCGATTTTAAGCAGAGCCAGTACGGCCGCATTATTCTGCCGTTCACCCTGTTACGGCGCTTGGAGTGCGTGTTGGAAGCGAGCAAGGCGGCGGTATTGGCCGAGTACGAGCGGATTCAGCAGCTCGGCGTCTCAGAAGAAGCCCAGGAAAAACTGTTGCTGCGCGCCACCAAGCTGCCCGGCCAAGCTGATGGCCTGTCGTTTTTCAATACCTCGAAAATGGACATGTCCACGCTTGGTGAAGCCGGCATCAAGGCCAACCTGGAGTCCTACTTGCAGGGTTTCTCCAAGGATGCGCGGGAGATTTTTGAACACTTCAAATTCACCGAATTCCTCGGTCAACTCAACGACGCCAACCTGCTCTTCAAGTTTGTGCAGCGGGTGCGACAGACCGACCTAAGCCCGGCAGCCGTGTCCAACCACGACATGGGCCTGGTGTTTGAAGAGTTGATCCGCCGCTTTGCCGAAGGCTCGAATGAGACCGCCGGAGAGCACTTCACCCCACGCGATATCGTGCGGCTCACCACCTCCCTGGTGTTTATGGAAGACGATGATGCGCTGACCAAGCCCGGCATCATTCGCACCATTTACGACCCCACGGCCGGCACTGGCGGCTTTCTCTCATCGGGCATGGAGTATGTCCACGAGCTCAACCCACAGGCCGTGATGCGCGCCTATGGTCAGGAGCTCAACCCCGAGAGTTACGCCATCTGCAAAGCCGACATGCTGATCAAGGGCCAGGACGTCAGCAACATCAAGCTCGGCAATACCCTGTCGAATGACCAGCTGTACGCCAGCGAATTTGACTACATGCTCTCCAACCCGCCGTTTGGCGTGGACTGGAAGAAGATCGAGCAAGAGATCAGCGACGAGCATACGCAAAAGGGCTTCAACGGCCGCTTTGGTGCCGGTTTGCCACGGGTCAGCGATGGCTCCTTGCTGTTCCTGCTGCACCTGATCAGCAAGTTGCGCGATGGCTCTACGGGCGGTGGCCGGATTGGCATCATCCTCAATGGTTCGCCGTTGTTTACTGGCGGTGCCGGCTCTGGCGAATCGGAGATCCGCCGCTACATTCTCGAAACCGATTTGCTCGAAGCCATAGTCGCGCTGCCCACCGACATGTTCTACAACACCGGCATCTCCACCTATGTGTGGGTGCTGTCGAACAAAAAAGCCCCAGAGCGCAAGGGCAAGGTGCAGCTGATTAATGGCGTGAACCTGTGCGGCAAAATGCGCAAATCCCTCGGTTCCAAGCGCAATGAAATGTCAGAAGATGATATCGCCACCATCATTCGCGCCTTCGGCAGTTTTGCCGCCATCGATGCCTACGCGCTGGACAAACAAGCCGCGCAAAAAAGCAATCGCGGTCGCCAGGCCGCCAACCCCAAAGCCGAGGTGGCCAAGACCTTTGCCAGCAAGGTCTTCAACACCTATGAGTTCGGCTATCGGCGCATCAGCATCGAGCGGCCGTTGCGCCTGTCTTGGCAGTTCAGTGATGAGCGCGTGGCCGAGCTGCGTTTCGCTCCCGGCGCCCTCAACAGCGCCATGCGCTGGGTTTACCAAGAGTTCAGCGCCCTGGAAGGTGAGAGCTGGAGTGATGGCGACACCTGCAAACGCTATGGCGAGCTGAGCGCCCATGAAGATGCCATCCGCCGTTACTGCAAGCTGCACTTCGCCGAACTGAAAGAGAAGCACCTCAAGGATCTGCTCAGCCGCACCACCTGGATGGATCAGAAACGCCTGTTGCTCAAGGCGCAGCAACTGCAGGCCAGTATTGGCAGCGCCCAGCATGATGACTTCAACACCTTTGACGACGCCCTCAAGGCCGCCGGCAAGCAACAGGGTTTTACGCTGGACGCCAAAGACAAAAAACAACTGACCGATGCCATGAGCTGGAAGAACCCAGCCGCCGCCAAGGTCATCAAGAAAATCCACAAAACCCCAGCCAAGCCACTGTATGGCTTGTTTGCGGTTAACGGTGAAGTACTGGAATACCAGACCGACAGCGAGCTGCGCGACAACGAGAACGTCGCCCTCGACCCCAGTCAAACGGTTAACGCCATCAACGAAGCCTACTTCCTCAAGGAAGTGCAGCCCCACGTACCCGATGCCTGGATAGATGCCAGCAAGAAGGATGCGAAGGATCAGCAGGTCGGCATCGTCGGTTACGAAATCCCCTTTAACCGGCATTTTTATCAGTACCAACCGCCCCGGGATTTGCTTGAGATCGATGCCGATCTGGATGCCGTGTCCGCCGAGATCATGCAGCTGCTGCAAGAGGTGCATTCGTAATGGCGCCAGTCGTTCAGCCCCATGACTTTGCTGAAGTTGCCCAGCTCATTGATGCGGCGCGTCAGCGCGCCTATCAAGCCGTTAACACCAGCCTGATCGAGCTTTACTGGCAGGTGGGTGGGTATATCAGCGGCAAGTTGGCCGCCGCCGAGTGGGGCGATGGCGTGGTCGAGCAACTGGCACGCCATCTGGCGCTCACGCAGCCTGGCCTGAGAGGTTTTACCCGCCCTAATTTGTTTCGCATGCGCCAGTTTTATGAGGCTTATCAAGGCGATGAAATTGTCTCGCCACTGGTGAGACAATTGCCATGGACGCACAATCTGATCATCCTCAGCCAGAGCAAGCGGCCTGAAGAACGTGAGTTCTACCTGAAAATGGCCATTACCGAGCGCTGGAGCAAGCGTGAGTTGGAGCGCCAGTTCAATAACGCCCTGTTTGAACGCGTGGTACTTAACCCGCTAAAAGTGTCGCCGGTGGTGGCGCACTTACACCCGCAAGCCCTCGATGTGTTTAAAGACAGCTATGTGATGGAGTTTCTGCAACTGCCGGCTGGCCATAGCGAGGCCGACTTGCAGCGTGGCTTGTTGAGTAAGCTCAAGCAGTTTTTGCTGGAACTGGGCAGCGACTTTTGCTTTGTTGGCTCGGAGTTTCCCTTGCAGGTGGGCAAGCAGGACTTTGCCCTCGACTTGTTGTTTTACCACCGCAGTCTTAATTGCCTGGTTGCCATTGAGCTGAAGGTGACGCGTTTCGCGCCAGAGCATTTAGGCAAACTCAGTTTCTACCTCGAAGCCCTTGACCGCGACCACCGCAAGCCCCACGAAAACCCCGCCATTGGCGTGTTGCTCTGTGCCAGCAAGGATGAAGAAGTGGTCGAATACGCCCTCAGCCGCTCGCTGTCACCGGCCTTGATTGCCGAGTACCAGACCCAGTTGCCGGATAAAAAACTGCTGCAAGCCAAACTGCACGAGTTTTATGCGCTGAATATCGACGCAGGAGAGCAGTCATAATGACGGGCAATTATCGGGCTTATCCTGAGTATAAAGATTCGGGTATTGAGTGGCTGGGGGACGTGCCCGAACACTGGGGAAACGTGCCAATAAAATACATGGCGCTTGAAAGTGAGTCTCTATTTCTTGATGGCGACTGGATTGAAAGCAAAGATATATCTGGAGAAGGAATTCGTTACATTACAACGGGCAATGTAACGAATGGCAAGTACAGGGAGCAGGGTGCTGGATATATAACAGAGGATACTTTTCTTAAGCTAAATTGCACTGAGGTGCTTGAGGGTGATGTACTAATAGCAAGACTGAATGATCCGATCGGCAGAGCTTGCATTGTACCTAATCTAGAATCGAAAATAGTAACGTCTGTAGATAACGTTATTTTTAGACCTGACAAAAAATATCAAAAAAACTATCTGGTTCATCTATTTAGCAGTGAGGGCTATTTTAGGCATACGGGCAATTTGGCTCGAGGTGCAACCATGCAACGCATCAGTCGAGGGCTGCTGGGTAATATTCGAATTGTTACCCCTCTCTTTGAAGAGCAAGAAAAGATCGCCAACTTCCTCGATCACGAAACCGCCAAAATCGACACGCTGATCGAAAAACAACAGCAGCTTATCCAACTGCTAAAAGAAAAACGTCAGGCCGTGATTAGCCATGCCGTCACCAAAGGCCTCTCTTCATTAAACGGCGGGCCCAACGCCAAGATGCGCGACTCGGGTGTTGAGTGGCTGGGGGAAGTGCCGGAGCATTGGAAGGTCAGCCCGATAAAGTGGTATTCAAGTATTAAAAGCGGTGAAAATCTGCCGGCGAACGAAATTGAATCTATTAAGGACGAAGAGTTTTGCTATCCGGTATATGGTGGTAATGGAATTCTTGGGTATGCCAAGAAATCCAACCTTAAAACCACGGCAATTGTAATTGGTCGTGTTGGAGCGCTCTGCGGCAACGTTCATAAGACTGAAGAATTGTCTTGGATAAGTGATAATGCACTTATTTTAAATGTAAATGCTTCGGTTTTTAGCTTTGATTATATCGCCTTATGTCTCGAGGTAAGAGATCTGAACAAGTTGGCAGATAAAAATGCCCAGCCCTTGATTACCGGGACCAAAGTAACAAACGAATATGTTCCGATTCCTCCAGTCGATGAGCAGCGTGAGATTGAGGGTCGTGTTATTGGAATGATGAGGCATTTTGAAGTTCTATCCTCTCAGGCTGAAACTGGAATAGCTTTACTCCAAGAGCGTCGCACCGCCCTAATCTCCGCCGCCGTCACCGGCAAAATCGACGTCAGAGACTGGGTCGCGCCGCAAACCAGTCCAACCCACAAGGAAGTTGCCGCATGAATGCATTGGCGGGCGGTAAGGCCAACGAGCTGACGTTCCAGAACGACATGCTCAAACACTTGCTGGCCAACGGCTGGCTGCTGGGTAAGGCGTTGGCGGTGTGAGCGACGCAGATGCGGTAGCCGTTGCCACAAAAACGCTGGGCGAGCTAATCCAGCGCCCCTTGGCCATCCCCGAATACCAACGCCGCTATTGCTGGGGGTCAGAGCAGGTTGCGTTGTTATTAGCGGACATCGAGCAGCAGTTCAAACCACTCGACGCAGACAAGCGCGACGCACAGCCAGCACCGCTGTTTCTAGGCACGCTAATCCTGCACCAAGAAGCGGCCACTGCTGCTACGCCGGTTCAGGACGCTTGCTTGGTCGATGGTCAGCAGCGCTGTTTAACCCTGGTGTTGCTGCTGCATGCGCTGGGGATGAATGGGCCAGCAGTCGAAAAGTTGCTGCAAGGGCAGTTCACTGACAGCCAGTCGCAGCAGAGCTTGGCGGCTAACTTTGCGCATATTAAGCGTTTCCTGACGACCGAGCCCGGCATCAGGCTGCAAGCCGGCAAGCAAGAGTTGCTGTATAAGTTGCAGTTTGTGGTGATCAGCATCACCTCGATCGACCAAGCCTTTGCTTTTTTTGACAGCCAAAACACCTCCGGCAAACGCCTCAGCGACTTTGACTTGCTCAAGGCCAGGCACTTGCGTGCGGTGGTTTCCGACGACAGCGTGGGCATTGGTTGCTCGCATCTGTGGGAGGCCTATGAGCAGCAAAAGGTCGGTAATGGCCAGCGCTTGGCGTATTTTTTGACCGAGCAAATTCTGGCGCGTACCCGCATTCGCCAACGCGGGAAAAAAGTCGACGACTTGCAGCTGGTCAAGGAGTTCGCGGTACAACTGCCCAAACCGGACCCGGCAGCTAAAGGCCCAAAGACCATCCAGCTTTCGCCTCCCACGGCCGTGAGCTTTTATCGCGACTGGCAAGTGCGCTATGAGGGCTGCCAAGCTGGGGCTGATGCGTTCACATTCACTACCCAAGAGAATCGTGACGCCAGAATTCAGCTCAAAGAAACCGACCTGCAGCGTCTGCCGCTACAGCTCCATCAGCCGCTATTGGGTGGCGAGCAGTTCTTTTTTATATCGGCAAATACACCGAGTTGTATAAGCAGCATTTCCCGCTGGATATTACTGCGGACGAGCTAAAGACGGCTGAGCGGTCACCAACAAGCGAAACAGTGCATGGGGGCTTGCTGCAGCTGCATCGCCGGGTTGAACAAGGGCAAAGTGCCGGTTACTCACGACTAATCGAAATATGGCTGGCGATGCTGGTGTTTTATCTGGATCGCTTTGCTCAGGATGAGCGCTTTGCAGTCTTTGCTGCGCTGGCCGATCAATACGTGTTCAGTCTGCGTATTAGCGCCGGCTCGTTGCGCCGTAGCACGGTGGAAAATCACTTCGCGGATCGGCATGTTTTTGCTGATTTACTGCAGTGCCCGTCCTCGTTGCAGGCTGTGGCACTGATCGAAAAACTGAGTGCCAAGCAGGCTCAAGTGCTAGAGCAGTTCGATGAGACTGACGTGAAAAATGCCAAAAAGAGCCCCGTAATACATCGGTATATAAACACGTTCAAAAGCCACTATTCAGCAGGCAAGGGCGCCCATGCAGAGCATCGCAGCGCACTCGCCACGGTACTGCAAAATACGTTTTTTCAAGGATGAAGAGCATGCCTAGCCCCGCTCACGAACTGACCGCGAATAAGTACAGTGCGCAGCGCATTACCTATGGCAGCGCTGCTGAAGGTGCTGAAGGTATACCTGCATTGGTCCAGGCCTTTCTGATCCCGATCTACCAGCGCTTATACACCTGGGAAGCTCAGCATGTTGACTGTCTACTCAGCGATTTGTGGGAGGCTTGCCAGCAAGAAGCTGCGGCTGAGTACTTTATTGGCGCGGTGGTTGTTAGCCCCGCAACTGGTGGCCTGGAGCTGATCGACGGTCAGCAGCGCATGACCACCCTATGGCTGATTGCCTCAGTGCTGGTGACTGCGCCAGGCCTAATTGAGGACTCAAAAAAGCAGTGGCAGACGTTTATGAAGGCTGGTGCTGGCCCACGCTTGAACTTCTCTGGTCGCAAGCAAGACAAGGATGCACTAGCAGGCTTTATGAGGCACTGGCAGTGCGGTTGTAAATCTCCTTCGTGTAGCTCGCAATGCAATGGCTGGCTGAAAAATGAGGCGATGATTGTTGCGCGCAAAACCATCATCAACTTCATAAACAAGCTCGCCAAGCCGCCGCAACCAGAAAATCTGGCGACCACAGCTTCAGGGCTGCAGACGTTCAGTGACTATTTGTGGGCTAAGGCCACCTTTGTGGTTACCACTCTGCACAGTGCAACCGACAAAAATCGCTTCTTCGACAGCATGAACAGTCGCGGTGTGCAGTTGGAAAAGCATGAAATTCTAAAGGCACGTTTGCTCAACGGTATGCAAGAGAGCGAGCGGCTGGTTTACGCCTGGGCGTGGGATATCTGCGCCGACATCAATGGTTATGTGAAAGGTAGCGTGCAGGCCGACCTCGACTATGGGCGAGGCGCTATGAATATCGACACTCAGCTATTGAGTGGCGTACATGCCAAGGCGTTAGGGGAAAAGGGCACTGGCGAAGGCGCAGCGCGGACGCTAGAGGCCATACTCGGCAGCGAAGGCCTGAAAGCCAATGTTGTCAGTACAGATGACAAGGTATCCGTGGGGCATAAAAGCCTGGTCAGTTTTCCGGTGTTCTTGCTGCATGTGTTGCGGGTGTTTCTCGGCACAGACAGTGCGGGTGCCAACGTGTCAGTCGATCATAAAAAGCTGATTGCTGAATTTGACGAGCACTTTCGCGCTGGGGGCGAGGAAAAGCCACTGGCGGACAAAGCCCAGTGCAAAGCTTTTATCCATTGCCTGCTGCGCTGCCGCCTGCTTATGGACAACTTTATAATTAAAGGCCATATCGATGAGGGCAGTAATGCGGCAGTGCGGTGGGAGATCGCCTCGGCTTTAGCTGGTGATCCCGCCAAGAAGGAGCGTGCCAAGCGTAGGGGCAAAGAGTGGGGCTCCATCAGCATGTTGCAAAGCATGATGTATTTCAGCCAAGACCTAACCCGCGCACCCTGGCTGACACAAACGCTTAAAGATTTGTGCAAGCCAGAGGCTGTGCTTGCTGATGCCAGCGCAATTCTCAAAGCGTTAAAACAGCAAGACGCAAACTATGCGAAAGCAACGCTTAGAGGTAAGACCTTGCATGAGGTGCTGGGTCTTGCTGTACCGAATGCTGACGAGTCGAATGCTGCTAAGCCGAATGTTACCGAGTCGAATGCTACCGATAAGGAGGCTAACGGCTTAGGCACCGACACTGCGCATTACTGGTTTTACAAGCTGGAATATTTGCTGTGGGAGAAGTGGTTTAACTCCGAGGATGCTCGCGATAAAGCATCGAAACCTGATCTTTTGAAAATAGGCGCCGCTATCTATCGCATGCGCCATGTGACCTCGGTTGAGCACGTCAGCCCGCAAAGTAAGAATACCGGCAAGATTTCGCAGCTGGATCGCTTTGGCAACCTGGCCTTGCTGTCTATTGGCGAGAACTCAAGTTACAGCGATAAAGACCCCGTAGAGAAAAGGGGCGCATTTCAGGCGAGTCTTGGGCGTGAGTTTATTCAATCGTTGAAATTGGCGCATGTATTTTCAGCGGAACACGGCTCTGAGTGGGCTTGGAGCGATATCACGATGGGTACGCATGAGGATGCCATGATGGGCATTTTGATCGCGGCACATCCGCAGTTAATGCAAGGAGCGGAAACCGCATGAGCAAGGCCGGCGAACTGACCTTTCAAAACGACATGCTTAAACACTTGTTGGCCAACGGCTGGTTGCTGGGCAAGGCAGAGCACTACAACCGTGGACTGGCCCTGTACCCGGAAGACTTGCTCGGTTTTGTACAAGAAACCCAGGATGAGCAATGGCAGAAATTTTGCGCGCTGTACCCCAGCAACCCCGAGCAGCACTTTCTCGAACGGGTCGCCAGCCAGCTGGATAAAACCGACCCCAATGCCGCCAGCAAAGACATGCGCACTTACGGCACTCTGGGTGTATTGCGCCATGAGCTACGCCACCGAGGCACGCGGTTTAGCCTGTGTCAGTTTAAGCCCGAACATGATCTGAACCCGGATACCTTGGCGCGCTACGCCAAGAATCGCTGCCGGGTGGTTCCGGAGCTGGTGTATTCCCCTTGGGCCACGCAAGAGCACTTGGAACTTACCGGCAGCAAAGCCAAAGCCTGGCGGATTGACCTGGTGTTGTTTGTAAATGGTTTGCCGGTGGCCACGCTAGAGCTGAAATCGGAATTCAAGCAGGCCGTGCACAACGCCATCAAGCAATACAAGACCACCCGTTTTGCTATCGACCCCGTGACCAAAAAGCCCGAACCGCTGCTGACCTTTAAACGCGGTGCGCTGGTGCATTTTGCCGTCAGCCAGTACGAGGTCTATATGGCCACGCGGCTGGAAGGCGCGGCGACTTACTTTTTGCCGTTTAACAAGGGCACCACGGCGGGCGGTGCCGGTAACGATGTGCCGGCCGACCTGAATCAGTACGCCACTGATTACCTGTGGAACGAGGTGTTGCTGCCGAGCAACTTACTGGCGATTCTCGGCCGATTTGTGCACCTGCAAATCGAAGAGAAAGAAGATTGGGAAGGGCGTAAATACAAAAAAGAAAGCCTGATTTTCCCACGTTATCACCAGTGGGATGTGGTGAATAAGCTGGTTAACGCGGCGCGCAGCGAAGGGCCGGGGCATAAGTACCTGATCCAGCACAGCGCCGGCTCGGGTAAGTCCAACTCGATTGCGTGGGTCGCCCACCAGCTGTCGTCGATCTACAACGACCAGGGCGGCAAGCAGTTCAACTCGGTGATTGTGGTGACCGACCGCACCGTGCTGGACGACCAACTGCAAGACACCATCAATCAGTTTGAGCACGTCGACGGCGCCGTCGGCCGGATCAATAACAAGGAGGGGGACGGCTCCAAGTCGGAGAAGCTCGCGGCGGCGTTGGAAAACTCGCAGCCGATTATTATCGTCACCATCCAGACCTTCCCCTACGTGCTGCGCGCCATCGAGAACAGTGTCAGCCTGAAAACCCGCAGCTACGCAATCATTGCCGACGAAGCGCACTCCTCACAAACCGGCTCAACGGCGCGGCAGCTGAAAGAAGTGCTGATGATCGAGGCCAAGGCCGATGGTGAGGATGAACTCAGCTCTGAGGACATTCTCGATGCCGCCGTGGCCTCACGCAAAGCCTCAAAAAATCTCAGCTACTTTGCCTTTACCGCCACGCCAAAAACCAAGACGTTGGAGTTGTTTGGCCGCTTGCCTAAGCCTGCCGAGCAACCGTCGAAAACCAATAAGCCCGAGGCCTATCATGTGTACAGCATGCGTCAGGCCATCGAAGAGGGCTTTATTCTCGACGTGCTGAAGAACTACACCAACTACAAAGTGGCCTACAACCTGGCGCAAAAAATCGACAAGGCCGATCAGGAGGTCGAAAGCAAAAAAGCCAAGGTTAAGCTCAACCAGTGGGTGCGCCTACACGAGTACAACATCGCGCAGAAGGTGCAGGTAATCGTTGAGCACTTTCGCAGCAACGTCATGGGCTTGCTGGGCGGGCAAGCCAAGGCCATGGTGGTGACGAGCTCGCGCAAAGAAGCGGTGCGCTACAAGCTGTGTTTCGACAAATACATCGTCGACAAGGGTTACCAGAAGATCCATGCCATGGTGGCGTTCTCGGGTGAGGTGGAATTCACCGAGAAAGACCCAAACGCAGTCGCGCTGCTGGGCAACAAATACACCGAGAGCAACATGAACCCCAACCTCAAAGGCCGCGACATGCGCAAAGCCTTTGATAGCGACGATTATCAAGTGATGATCGTGGCCAACAAGTTTCAGACCGGCTTCGATCAGCCCAAACTCTGCGCTATGTACGTGGACAAAAAGCTCGGCGGTGTGGAGTGCGTACAGACCCTGTCGCGGCTCAATCGTACCTATCCGGGCAAGGCCGAAGTTGGCACCTTCATCCTGGATTTCTTCAACGAGCCACAGGAAATCCTCGACTCGTTCCAGCCGTATTTTCAGACGGCAGAGCTGGCGGATGTGTCCAACCCCGACTTGATCTTCGACCTGTTTGAGAAGCTCAACGCGGCGGGCATTTATAAGTCGAGCGAGATTGAGCAGTTCTGCACGGCCTTCTTCGTCAAAAACAAAAGCAATGCGGCGATTGCCAATATTTGCAAGCCCGCGGTCGAGCGCTGGACCAAGCGTTACAAACTGGCCGTTGAGGCCTACGCGCACTCAAAAGAGATTTTTGAACGGATTAAAAAGACTCAGGACCCGGTGTTGATCGCCAATGCTGAAAACGACCTGAAGCAATGCAAGCAAGCCAAGGACGCCCTGGATATCTTCAAAAAGGATTTGGGCACCTTCGTGCGCTTCTATGAATTCATGTCGCAGATCGTCGATTACGACGACAAACAGCTGGAAAAGCTCAGCCTGTATGCGCGCAACCTCAGCCCAATGCTGCGCGAAAGCGCAGTGGATGAGGATGATATTGATCTGGACAGCATCGTGCTCAGCCATTACCGGGTGTCGAAAATACGCCAGCAAGACCTCAAGCTAAAAGAAGACTCGCCTGACTACAAACTGCTGCCTGGCGAGGGGCTTGGCTCCGCCACGGCCAAAGACAAGAAGGAAGAGCTGCTCTCGCAGATAGTAGAGCGTCTGAACGAGCTGTTTGTAACCGATGAACTGACCAACAAAGACATGGTGAATTACGCCTACACCATCCGCGACAAGGTCAGTGAAAACCAGTTGGTCATGCAGCAACTGGCCAACAACACCGCCGAGCAAGCACTGCTGGGCAACTTCGCCAACGCGGTCGATGACGCGATTATGGGCAGCGGCGATGCCCACCAGAACCAGATGATGCAGCTGTTATCCGATCCGGGTAAGGCCACTAAGTTTGCGCGGGTGGTGTTTGATTTACTGAGCTTGGCAAGGTAGTCGGGGGAGGGGGTGCACGGGTTCAGGTCAACTGAGCGGCAACCACTAAATATCTCCAGCCAGCTGCGGGAGGTACTGGCTGTTGGCGCCGACGCGAGACTGACCCAGCCCTGCGGGCTGAAACGCGAAATGCAGCAACGCGTTATTCTTTTGAAGCGCGGTCAATAAAATTTGGGGTGACAGCAAAACATGATGGTCTTGCTTCTTGCGCCGAGTGCCTTTGAAATTTTCGCTAGGGATGAACCTGGTATGGTTTTCCAAATCGACGTTCTTACATTCGGCCTGAAGTAACTCCCCAATACGGCACCAGGCCCCCAAGCTGATCGTAGGGTGCGAGATGATGCCCTCGTATTGCGCTTTCAGGCACGCGGACCGTCGTTAGCGGGTCGCGGGCATAGCCCGCCCTACTAGCGATGACCCGCGCTGAACTATCGCACGGCGATTGCCGCTGTAGGAGTGGGCCATGCCCGCGATCAGTCGTATCACCGCGCCTGTAACTGGTAATGGCGCTTTTTTCCAAGGCTGATGCGAGCCCCAAGGTGTTCGGTTGTCAGCTTCAGCTCGGCATCGCTGAGCACTTCGCCATTCAGGCGCAGGCCGCCGCCAGCCGCCAGGCGCCGTACCGCACTGGCGGAAGGTTGCAGCTTGTATCCCAGTAGCAGCTGCAACAGGCTCAGGCTGCCGTCCAGGCGCAGCCGGTCAATCGGCAGAGCAGGTAATGCTGCCTCTACCGTGCTGCCTGCAAACAGTTCGGCGGCTGTGGCGGCTGCGGCCTTGGCTGCAGCCTGGCCATGGGCCAACGCGGTGGCGGCGTTGGCCAGGACAATTTTCGCCTGGTTCAACTCGGCGCCTTGCAAGGCTGCGAGGCGCGCCACCTCCTCCAGCGGCAGTTCGCTGAACAGTGCGAGAAAGCGCCCCACATCGGCGTCGTCGCAATTACGCCAGAACTGCCAGAAATCGTACGGCGAGAGCTTGTCGCCATTCAGCCACACCGCGCCGCTGGCGGATTTGCCCATCTTGCGGCCGTCGCGGGTGGTCAGCAGCGGCATGGTCAGGCCGAACAGTGGTGGGCAACCCTGACGGCGGCCTAGCTCGACACCATTGATTATATTGGCCCACTGGTCGGCCCCGCCCAACTGCAGGGTGCAGTTGTGCCGGCGCGCCAGTTCGGTGAAGTCATGGGCCTGCAGCAGGGTGTAGCCGAACTCCTGAAAGCTCAGCGAATGCTCGCGCTCCAGGCGGGTGCGCACGGCATCGAAGGTCAGTAGGCGGTTGATGGAAAAGTGCCGGCCGACCTGATCGAGAAACTGCAGGTAGCCGATGCCGTCCAGCCAGTCGGCGTTGTCCACCACCAGGCCGTCGCTGGGGCCATCGCCCAACTGGATGTAGCGGGCAAAGCAGCCGGTAATTCCGGCGATGTTGTGCTGGATCTGTGCCTCAGTTAGCACCGGCCGGCTGCTGTCACGAAAGCTCGGATCGCCAATACGCGTGGTCGCGCCGCCGATCAGTAGGATCGGTTTATGCCCGGCGCGTTGCAGGTGACGCATCAACATCAGTGCCTGCAAATGGCCGACGTGCAGGCTGTCCGCCGTGGCATCGAAACCGAGGTAGAAGGTGATCGCGCCCTGGCTTAGCGCCAGGCGCAGGCCGTCGAGGTCAGTGCTCTGGTGGATAAAGCCACGGGCATCAAGTTGTTCGATCAGATCAAAGGTGTTGCTGGGCATAAGTGTCTCCTGGTTAAGGCAAAGGCCTGAGGAGACTGGAGTGAGGGTGTGCTATCCGGGCCGCCTCAGGCGGATCGGACATGCAACAACGCATCTACCGCCTGGTGAGAGAGGGCAGGGCGTAATAAAACGCGGAAATTGGGCAGATGTGTGTGTGCATGGAGCAGCACTCTAAGGGCTGTGGCGAGCAAGTCAATAGCCGAGTGGCTGGCGCGTGGTGTTAGGCCAAGAGCGTGGCAGTTGATGCGCTGTGAGCGATCAAGCCGATTTCTGGCAGCGCCTAGGAGCGTCCTTTCGAGCGCAAGCACAACCGCGTCACCGTCGACGATATGCAGGCAATGTTGGCCAGCATCCACTGACCCGCATGATCGCAACCTCGCTCCAGTCACCCTAGCCTTCAGGTGGTTGGGTTCGACCGGCAGCTACTGGCCGTGCTCGGCTAACCAGACGAGTTCATCGGCGCGTTCCTTGGTCATTTCCAGGATGCACGAGGCGTGGTTGACGCTGTCGATGGTGCCGCCGGTCAAGCTGCCGAGTAACGCGCAGTCGGCATCGCGGAACTTGATCCACAGGCGCTGGGCGTTGCGCAGCTGGCTTTGTTGGCCTTTTTCCAACGCCTGCATAGCGGCCTTGTAGCTGTGATTGAGGCGAGCATCTTGTTGCTGGGTTTCGCCGCCCATGCAGTTGAGCATGTTCATCGTCACGCCGCCGGACGCATCCATGCAGCTGGTATAGGTAGCGCTGTAGCCATCCTCTGTGGCGTTCGCGCCAAGGCTGAGGGTTGCTGCGGCAATGGCCAGCAAGCGGTGTCTGATTGATTGCATGGTGAGCTTCCTGCGTATCAGTGGATGAGTGCCAGAGGATTGGCATGGTTCGGCATGGGGCAGCACGTGGCCCGCCTCAGAATCTATAGGCATACCATGTTGCGGTATCCTTGCTGTTGGGCGAGAGTTATGGTCTTCCAAGTACGCAAGATTGTGACGTATACCGAGACAGCTTTTATCTAAGGTGGCAACGCTGCGGGCAGGTCACCAACGGCGGCAGGCGTTGTAGTTGTCATGTTCAATGCCTTGGCATGGGAGAGTCTTCGTGGAAGACCTGAAGCCATCGATCAGGGAGCCTTGCTCAGGGCTCGGTCTTTTGATGGATGAGCAGCGCTGTCAAACGATGGGCGCAGTGGGGGGCACCCCGAAGCCTATGGTAAAGCCGCAGTGGTTGGAGCCGGCGGCGTGATAGAACACGCACCTGCCGTAATCCACACACTACGACTTGGTAATCACTACCGTGAGGCGGTCGATGCTAAAAGCTAGTTGGTTTTCACTAACAAGCGCGGCTAACCTGCTGCTGCGACCCGCTTGGCCCATTAGCTAGAGCAAATGGGGGCCAGTATGGTTTCAATGCGTTCCCCAAGAAGTCTCCAAGCTTCAGTTTTCTCTTTCGCATAGTCGTGATGTAGATAGTGTCGACGTACCTTGGAACCGCCCAGTAGGTGGTTTTGGCAGCGGTCGATGATGTCTAGCGACACACCCAGCTCCTGCATCATTGTCGCGCCAGTGCGACGCAGGTCGTGCGGTGTCCATTCGGCTCTGGTGCCTTTGCTGAGCACCAGTGAGTCGTCGTGATGGCGGCCTACCAAGGGCTTGCTGCGCTTCTTGAAGCGGCACTGTCGGTCACCGATCAGCTTGCTGACCGTCTTGGTGTCGACGTGGTTATTCTCGTCCCTGCTGGGGAAGCAGAACGGGGTCTGCCCGGTTTCTTTTTTCAGGCACTTGAACTGTGCCAGTGCGAAGGATGACAGAAATACATGGTGATCCTGGCGTTTGCCTTTGTGCCCTTTGGTGGCTTCGGCCGGGATGAACCAGGTGCCTTTGTCCAGATCCACATTGCGCCATTGGGCCTTGAGCAGTTCGCCGATGCGGCAGAGGGTGCTCAGGCAGATCCATAGAGCGCACTGTACTCGAGGATTGACCGGGCGGATTCCGGAGTATTTTTGGCCGGCGGGCAGGGCTTTGTAGTCACGCTCCAGCCGAGAGAAGATGTCGCGCAGTTCGCGGATTTCGTCGGGGGAGAGCAGGCGGTCACGTTCTTCCTGATAGTCGTGGTCGAGCAATGTCTGCACGTTTACCAAGCCGGACGGGTTGCCATCGATCATTAGATTTCGCCAAGGTTTTCGCTTTTCTGCCCAGCGCAGCATTTGGCCGATATTATTGCGGAGGATGACGACGGTACGATTTAGCCCGCGAGTCTTGACCGAGCGCAGGACGGAAAGCAAATCCTGTTCGGTCAGTTTGCGCAATGGCTTCTGGCCGATTAGCGGCAGGACATCTTTTTTAAAGCTGCGCTGCAGCTCAGCATTTCCGTCTTGACGTGACACACCGTCGCGCACCCACTCGTTGAAGAGATCGGCCACTGTCTTGTTTTCAGCAGCCTCTCGCTCGGCTTCGGCAATGATGGCTGCAACGGCGGCCTGCGCTTTAATCTTGGAGGCTTTTCGAGCGGCTGTGGGGTCGACTCCCTGGCTAACCGATGCCCTCAATTCCTCGCGTTCGGCGCGTATTTGGGCAAGTGAATTCTTGGGCCATGTACCAATTCGGCGATCACACTTGGTGCCGTCCAGCTTGAACTCGTAGCGGAACTGTACAGTGACACCGCGAACACCGACACGAACCCTGCCCACGATGCCACCGTCTTCACGCAACGTCTTGCCATCGTCGGACGCGGTAAGTGCTTCGAGTTGCTTTATGGTTAACTTGGCCACTTCCTACCCCTTGCATCATCTGGGTGAGCTGAATTTTGCCCCCACTTTTGCCCCCACCGCAAGGCCTGGCTGTCAGTAGAATTAGACAGTTCGTCGTAGACGCTAAAATGGCTAAAGCCCCAGCTATTGCTGACCTGTAGGCTCTTTTAGCGTCTGCAGGCGTCCATGGGGATCGGGTGGATAATTAAATGGGGTGCTAGGGGTCGAGTGTTCGAATCACTCCGTCCCGACCATAATTCTCCAATAAAAACAGCCACTTGAGCGATCAGTGGCTGTTTTTGTTTTTGGGCTGCGCAAAACTGGCGCAAAATAGGCGCAAAATCACTCTGTGATCTTGGTGATATCAAGGTTCGGCGAAACCTTTGTCCAAGTGACATCCTCTTCATCACGCAGATAGTTTTTAGTCATTTCTGCCGTGGCGTGACCAGCGATTTTCTGAGCATCCTCGCCTGATCGGGTATAGAGCTTGACAGACACAGCTCGAATTTCATGAAATCCAGGCAATTCTTCTTTTGTCCACCCGGCATAGCAACCAGCGGCTTCCCTTGCCTCTTGAAAGGCGCGGGTCAGATAGCGGCGCTCAACCTTTGACCAATGCTCTTTGTGTTCTGTCGCATGCATCCGCTCAGGCTTGCGGTGGACTAAGAAGGGGGAGTCCACGTCGTCCCGGCATTGCTCAATGACCTTGAGAAGCTCGGGTGTTAGCTCGTACTTGATCCAAGCCGTATCGGCCTCCTCCGACGTCTTTTCTTGAATCACTGATAAGAAGCCGTCTTCCATTTTATCGAAGCGCATCTCAAGTACATCGCCGCGTCTTAGCGCTGTTAGCAAGGCCAGATCAATAGCATTCTTAAGCCACTGGGGAGATGCATCCCGAATAGCTTTCAGTCCTTCCTGGGTATGGCGTTTACGCTTTTTCTTCTCCTTCTGGGCAATGGTGCTCGCGGCTGGGTTGTCGGGAATTAATCCGTCCGCGATGGCGTGAGTGAACACGTTCATTAGTAATGCGCGTACTTGATTGCTTGAGCGTGGCGTTGAGTCCCTCAAGAAGTCGGCGACAATCCGGACTGTGATTTCGTTGATTGGCTTTTGCCCCAGGGCCTTGTTGATCTTTCTGAAATGGACGGCATATAGGTCAAGCGTCCCCTTTTTAAGCTCACGCTTGGGCAGAATCGTAGTCCTGTATTGCTCAATGTAAGCTGCCAAGGTCATGGTGCTTTCGCCCATCACTAACGCGACCAAATCGCGTCCTTTCATGTACTCAAGATTGAGCTGCTTTGCTGCATCAATCGCTTTGAGTCTGTCAGTACCAAATGGGTACCACTTACCGTCGGTGGCCCTGCGGTAGCGATACGTTTTCCGGCGGATATCGAAGTACAGATTGCTTGGAAGGCCTGAGTTTGATTTTTTTCGCGGTCTTGTCATTTAGGCAGCCCCCATCAAAACCATGTTTACCAGCGGGTTTTGGCTGAGCCGCTCATAGCCGATCCAGTCGACGTACCAAGTCCGTCCAATCTGTTCTCCGGGAATCATCCTGTTTCGCAGATGATTACGAATTGTTGCCGCTGACCGAAAACTGACCCAGTAGAGGCTGTTCTGCCGACTGAAAACTGACCCAGGTGTTCAACTGCTTCTGCTCAATTTTTGAGCAGGAGAACACAGGGTGATCAGTATGGAAATGATGGGCAAAATTCGCCGGATGTATTTCCGCGACAAGCTGTCGCTGCATGAGATAGCCAAGCGCACCGGGTTGGCGCGCAACACGATTCGCAAGTGGGTCAGAGCACCTGAGGCCAAGCCGCCGGTCTACCAACGCCGCGCGATCTTCAACAAACTCAGCCCTTTTCACGCCACGCTGGAGCAGGCGCTAAAAGCCGATTCGCTGCGGCCCAAGCAACAGCGGCGCAGTGCCAAGGCGCTGTTGGCGCAAATCAAAGCCGAAGGTTATGACGGTGGCTACAGCCAGCTCACCGCGTTTATCCGTGCCTGGCGAGGGGGACAGGGCAAGGCGTCGCAGGCCTTTGTGCCGCTGACCTTTGCTCTTGGCGAGGCGTTTCAGTTTGACTGGAGCGAGGAAGGCTTGCTGGTCGGCGGCATTTACCGGCGTATGCAGGTGGCACATCTGAAGCTGTGTGCCAGCCGTGCGTTCTGGCTTGTGGCGTATCCGAGCCAGGGCCATGAGATGTTATTTGACGCCCATACACGCTCGTTCGGCTCCTTGGGCGGCGTGCCGCGCCGGGGCATCTACGACAACATGAAGACCGCCGTCGACAAGGTCAATAAGGGCAAAGGCCGGGCGGTGAATGCGCGCTTTGCGGTGATGTGCGCGCATTACCTGTTCGATCCGGACTTCTGCAACGTCGCCGCTGGTTGGGAAAAGGGCATCGTTGAAAAGAACGTGCAAGACAGCCGCAGGCGTATCTGGCTAGACGCCCAGGACTGCCAGTTTCACTCCTTCGAGGAACTCAATGCCTGGCTGGGCCAGCGCTGCCGCGCGCTTTGGAACGAGCTGACGCACCCTCAATACAGCGGGCTCAGTGTGGCCGAGGTACTGGAGTTGGAGCGCGCCGAACTGATGCCTATGCCCGCGGCCTTCGACGGTTACGTCGAGCGGCCTGCGCGGGTCTCCAGCACCTGCCTGGTCAGCGTCGGGCGCAACCGTTACTCGGTGCCGTGTGAGTACGCGGGTAAGTGGGTCAGCAGCCGTTTGTATCCGACCCGCATCGAGGTGGTGGCCGATGATGCGCTGATTGCCAGCCATGCGCGCTTGCTGGATCGCGAACAGGTCAGCTACGACTGGCAGCACTACATCCCGCTGATTGAGCGCAAGCCCGGCGCGCTGCGCAACGGAGCGCCCTTTACTGATCTGCCAGCGCCGCTGCGTCAGCTTAAGCACGGTCTGGGGCGTCATGCCGGCGGTGACCGGATCATGGCGCAAGTCCTGGCTGCCGTACCGGTCGCCGGACTCGATGCCGTGCTGGTAGCCGTTGAGCTGGTACTGGAGAGCGGCAGCCTGAGCGCCGAACACATCCTCAATGTCGTGGCACGGCTGACAGCATCCGAACCACCACCCAGCGTCGAAACCCACTTGTCGCTCAAGGAAGCCCCCGTCGCTAACACGGCGCGCTACGACCGCCTGCGTGGCCAGGCCGAGGAGGTCGGTCATGCGTGATTTGATGGCGGAACTCAAGGAGCTGCGCCTGCACGGCATGGCCACGGCCTGGGCGGAGTTAACTGCACAGGGTGAGTCGAACACAGCCTCGTCCAAGTGGCTGCTCGAACACCTGCTGGAACAAGAGCACACAGATCGCGCCATGCGCTCGGTGAGCCACCAGATGAACATGGCCAAGCTGCCGATGCACCGCGATCTGGCCAGCTTCGATTTCAACGCCTCTAGCGCCGACGCACGCCTGATCAGCGAGCTGGCCAGCCTGGCCTTTACCGACACCGCGCAGAACGTGGTGCTGATCGGTGGGCCAGGCACCGGTAAAACCCACCTAGCCACCGCGCTGGCCGTGTCCGGCATCACCCGGCACGGTAAGCGCGTGCGCTTCTACTCCACGGTCGATCTGGTCAATCTGCTGGAGCGCGAAAAACACGACGGCAAAGCCGGGCGGATCGCCCAGGCACTGCTGCGCATGGATCTGGTCATCCTCGACGAACTGGGTTATCTGCCGTTCAGCCAGGCTGGCGGTGCGTTGCTGTTTCACCTGCTGTCCAAGCTGTACGAACACACCAGCGTGGTGATCACCACCAACCTGAGCTTCGCCGAATGGTCGAGCGTGTTCGGCGACGCCAAGATGACCACCGCCCTGCTGGATCGGCTGACCCACCACTGCCACATCGTCGAAACCGGTAACGAGTCCTATCGCCTGCAACACAGTAGCTTGGCGGCCCAGGCCAAGATCAAATCACGGGAGCGAAAGCGTAAGGGCGGCCAAGAACCGGAGGACGATGAGCCGTTCTGATTTCATGGCGACGACGGCCTGCTACATGGCTGCGTGTGGCAGGTCTTAAACAACTGAACTGGGCTAGCGAAGGAGTGGGGGCAACAGCAGCTGCGCTGGTAGACTTATCCACAGTTGCTGGTAACAAAATCAGCAATCCGCCCTGGGTCAAATTTCAATCGGCAGGGTGGGTCAATTTTCCATCAGCGCCAACAGCCCAGGTTCGTCTTTTAGTGCAGACGCTACCCTTGGTCGCGGTGGAAAACTGTTTTGCATTGAAAGGCGGAACCGCCATCAATCTATTCGTGCGCAATTTGCCCCGTCTTTCGGTTGATATCGACTTGGCTTACTTGCCGAATGCTTCACGGCAAGAAGCCTTAGATGATGCGCGTGCAGCACTGGGCCGTATTGCAGCATCTGTCGAGCGGGGCATGCCAGGCGTCAAAGCCACTCTGCAAACCAATCGACCGGATGAGCTTCGCATTCTTGTGCGCTCAGCAACGGCGCAGATCAAAGTCGAGGTTTCTCCGGTGCTGCGCGGTACTGTGCATCTGCCAGTGCAGCGGGATGTGGTCGCAGAAGTCGAGGATGAGTTTGGCTTTGCCAGTATGCCGGTCGTGTCTTTGCCGGATCTCTATGGAGGTAAAATCTGCGCTGCACTCGACCGTCAGCATCCTCGTGATCTGTTTGATGTGATGCTGATGCTCAGAGAGGAGGGACTTACGCGGGAAATCTTTGAAGGTTTTCTCGTGTATCTAATCAGCCATGGCCGACCGATGGCCGATTTGCTGGAGCCACGCTGGAAACCTCTGAAGCAGATCTATCAGGCTGAGTTTTCTGGCATGACGCGCGAGACTATCGGTCTTGAGCAACTCGAAGCCACCCAGGCCGCGTTAATGGATGCCATCCGAGCGCAGATCGAGCAACGGGATGTCGGGTTTTTGTTATCACTTAAACGTGGCCAGCCAGACTGGTCGCTGCTCGATCTGGCTGGTATTTCAGAGCTGCCAGCCGTTAACTGGAAACTAACAAATATTCGTGCAATGGCTGAGGGTAAGCGCGCAGAGTCCTTGGCTCGACTGGAGCAGGTTTTACTGCGTTTGATGGTGAAGTCTGGCCAGTAAATCTCCGTGGTTCAAAGCTCCTCATAACGCATTTGTTGGAAACCCATCCCTGTACGGTTGGTTTATTTTTTGTTCTAAAAAAGCACTGAAAGTTTATTTTAGGTGGGTTTTATAAACCCACTGGAGGCGGTGATTGATGTCTGAGCAGTCTGCACAAATCGAACGGATCATCGACGGCCTACAGCAGCAGTTTGCCGTCAGCCGAGTGGTTTGGTGGGAAGATCCGATGGGCGAGTTCAGCGAGACCTTGGAAGCGCTGACCTTGCAGAATGTTCAGGTTTTGCGCCGCTCGAAGACGCCAGCGCTGGCGATCAAGCAACAGGTCGAGTTGCTGAATCCGAGTGGCCTTTTCCTTATTTACGAAGACAGTCATCGCCCCGAGCCAGAGCAGGATTGGTTGCTGGATATTCGACTTTATGCCGCGCCATTTGCAGCGGATCGTACGTCCATGCTCTTGCAGGAACTGGGACTGCGTCAGCACAGTTTGCGTGAGCACCTGAAGCTGCGTAGTGCGTTCTTTGCCAGTAAAGATCGGGTAACCAAGCTCCAGCGACTGCTCAATCCGGATGACGATGAGGCAGCGTTAGATCTGAAGATCCTCGCGGTATTGGCCAAGGTTGAGCAGGCTGAATTGTTTGCAGTGCTCACGGCTATTTTTGCCACCTTGGCCGAGGCCGAAGAACTTGAGAATAACCCTCTGTGGGAGTCGATCTGCAAGTTCGACATGCAACCGGTGTTCTGGCAGCTGATGTTGCAGGCCTTCGGTTATCAGAATGGCGAACCATCCCTGCGGCATTTCCTGGTGCGGTTGTTTGCAACTGATATCGGGCATGCCTTGCATACCCATGCCCCGACCAACCTCAAGGCCCTTCAGCTCAACCCCGCACGCGCTGCAAATGTCGCGGTCTTCTTGTCGCAGTGGCGCGACAGCACCTTGCGGCAGCGTGCATATGATCGTTTATCGAAGCGGGTGGCGGCAGATTTGCGCCCGACAGAGTTGTTGGCTCAGGTGCCCTTGGAGGCACTGATGGCCGTCAGTACGTTTGTTGATGTTGAGCGCCAGATTGCCGAGCGTTTGCGAGATGCCGTGCTCTCTAATACCAGCGAAGCGGTTGGCCTGAAATTGCGGGATATGGCTAGCCGGCGCATGGATGGTTACTGGGCCAATCCTCGCTGGCCAGATAACGAGGACGCCAACCGTTCGGTGTGGTACGCCTACTACCGTTCGCTGATTGCAGCATCTGAACTGTTCGAGCTGAAGCTACGTTACGCCGGTGGTTTTTCTTTTGCTTCCGCTGAGGCCTGCTACAGCGCTTACACCGGTGAGCTTTATCGTTTCGATCAGCTCTACCGGATGTATCACGAAGCCGCTGATGCTGTGTACGCACGTAGTCCGGACGCCTTGTCCCCGTTGACCTCCCGAGTTGAGCAGGACTACTTGAATGGCTTCCTGCAACCGCTGGCACAGAAGTGGGGCAGCTTCGTCGATGGCGGCCTGCTGCAACAGTGGCAATTGCCTGACCTACCCAATCAACAAAACTTCTATGCCGAGCAGGTGGATCGCTATCTGAAAGGTGGCGAGGATCGTCGGGTGTTCGTGGTGATCAGCGATGCGCTGCGCTACGAGGTGGCTCAGGAGCTGAGTGAGTCGCTAAATGGTAAGTATCGGTTTGCCGCAGAGCTGAGCAGCCAACTGGGCGTGCTGCCGTCATACACCAAGCTCGGTATGGCCAGCCTGCTACCGCACAAGTCACTGAGCTACACCGATACGGGCCTGGTGCAAGTGGATGGGCTGAGCAGTGATGGCCTGGAGGCTCGCAACAAAATCCTGTCCAGCGTAAATGGCTTTGCCCTGCGTGCCGAAGACTTCCTGACGATGAACAAGACCGATGGGCGAGAGCTGATCAAGCCTTACCGGGTGATTTATATCTATCACAACAAGATTGATGCCGTTGGCGATACCGCAAGCACTGAGAGCAGCACCTTCAGTGCTTGTCGCGATGCTATTGAAGAGTTGGAGTCTATTGTCAGTCGCATCATCAATAATCTGAACGGCCATCGGGTGTTGGTCACAGCGGATCACGGCTTCCTGTTCCAGGATTCAGCGCTTGAGGCTTTAGACAAGAGTAAGTTGGTCAGCAAGCCCTCTGGAGCTGTGGTCTCGAAAAAGCGCTACCTGATTGGTCGCAACCTGGGCAGTAGCGACCAGGTGCATGCTGGATACACCCGGAACACCGCAGGCATCAGCGATGACATGATGTTCTGGTCACCACGCGGGGTGAACCGTTTCCACTTTGTCGGTGGCGCACGGTTTATTCATGGCGGAGCTGCGTTGCAGGAAGTGGCTGTGCCAGTGCTCAAGGTGCAACAGGTGCGCGGCCCGAAGGCCAAAGACACGGCGGTGCGCAAGGCACAGGTCACGGTGCTGGGTAACAACTTCACTATCACCACCAACCGCTATGTGTTCAACCTGTTGCAGACAGAGGCGGTCTCCGAGCGGGTGCTGCCGGCAGTGCTGCGCGTAGGACTATATGATGAAGCCGGAGAGGCGGTATCAGCGGTGGAGCTGGTTTCCCTGGACAGCGACTCGCAGAATCTTGACCAGCGCCAACGCAAGGTGATTCTGACGCTATTGAACCGTCCGTTCTCTTCCAGTGAGCGCTATTTCTTTAAGCTGCTAGACGCCGAAACTGACGTTGAGCAGTTCCGAATTGATGTCCGTATCAACCTGGCGATTAGCAATGACTTTGACTTCTGATAGCGGCAATCTTGACCTGGATCTTGATGCTCTCCTGAACCGATTTTTTACCGGCAAAGTGGTGCGCAAGGATCTGACCAAGCGTTTGAAGGAAGGCATCAACGTGCCGGTGTACGTGCTTGAGTATCTGCTCGGCATGTACTGCGCCTCGGACAACGAGGAGGTCATTGCCGATGGCTTGGAAACCGTTAAGCGTATCCTCGCTGAAAACTACGTTCGCCCCGACGAGGCCGAAAAGGTTAAGTCGAAGATCCGCGAGCGCGGTAGTTTCAAAATCATCGACAAGGTTTCAGTCAGCCTGAACGAGCGTCGCGACATCTACCAAGCGCTATTCATGAACCTGGGTGTCAAAGATGCCGAGATCCCCAGTCGCTTTATCAAGGACTTCGAGAAGCTCCTCGCTGGTGGCATCTGGTGCATCGTGACCATGAATTATCACTTCGAGGAGGGTGGTAAAGGCTCGCCCTTCACTGTGCATGACCTCAAGTGTTGGCGCTGATGGAAAATTGACCCACCCTGCCGATTGAAATTTGACCCAGGGCGGATTGCTGATTTTGTTACCAGCAACTGTGGATAAGTCTACCAGCGCAGCTGCTGTTGCCCCCACTCCTTCGCTAGCCCAGTTCAGTTGTTTAAGACCTGCCACATGCAGCCATGTAGCAGGCCGTCGTCGCCATGAAATCAGAACGGCTCATCGTCCTCCGGTTCTTGGCCGCCCTTACGCTTTCGCTCCCGTGATTTGATCTTGGCCTGGGCCGCCAAGCTACTGTGTTGCAGTCGATAGGACTCGTTACCGGTTTCGACGATGTGGCAGTGGTGGGTCAGCCGATCCAGCAGGGCGGTGGTCATCTTGGCGTCGCCGAACACGCTCGACCATTCGGCGAAGCTCAGGTTGGTGGTGATCACCACGCTGGTGTGTTCGTACAGCTTGGACAGCAGGTGAAACAGCAACGCACCGCCAGCCTGGCTGAACGGCAGATAACCCAGTTCGTCGAGGATGACCAGATCCATGCGCAGCAGTGCCTGGGCGATCCGCCCGGCTTTGCCGTCGTGTTTTTCGCGCTCCAGCAGATTGACCAGATCGACCGTGGAGTAGAAGCGCACGCGCTTACCGTGCCGGGTGATGCCGGACACGGCCAGCGCGGTGGCTAGGTGGGTTTTACCGGTGCCTGGCCCACCGATCAGCACCACGTTCTGCGCGGTGTCGGTAAAGCTCAGATTGGCCAGCTCGCTGATCAAGCGAGCGTCGGCGCTGGAGGCGCTGAAGTCGAAGCCGGCCAGATCGCGGTGCATCGGCAGCTTGGCCATGTTCATCTGGTGGCTCACCGAGCGCATGGCGCGATCTGTGTGCTCTTGTTCCAGCAGGTGTTCGAGCAGCCACTTGGACGAGGCTGTGTTCGACTCACCCTGTGCAGTTAACTCCGCCCAGGCCGTGGCCATGCCGTGCAGGCGCAGCTCCTTGAGTTCCGCCATCAAATCACGCATGACCGACCTCCTCGGCCTGGCCACGCAGGCGGTCGTAGCGCGCCGTGTTAGCGACGGGGGCTTCCTTGAGCGACAAGTGGGTTTCGACGCTGGGTGGTGGTTCGGATGCTGTCAGCCGTGCCACGACATTGAGGATGTGTTCGGCGCTCAGGCTGCCGCTCTCCAGTACCAGCTCAACGGCTACCAGCACGGCATCGAGTCCGGCGACCGGTACGGCAGCCAGGACTTGCGCCATGATCCGGTCACCGCCGGCATGACGCCCCAGACCGTGCTTAAGCTGACGCAGCGGCGCTGGCAGATCAGTAAAGGGCGCTCCGTTGCGCAGCGCGCCGGGCTTGCGCTCAATCAGCGGGATGTAGTGCTGCCAGTCGTAGCTGACCTGTTCGCGATCCAGCAAGCGCGCATGGCTGGCAATCAGCGCATCATCGGCCACCACCTCGATGCGGGTCGGATACAAACGGCTGCTGACCCACTTACCCGCGTACTCACACGGCACCGAGTAACGGTTGCGCCCGACGCTGACCAGGCAGGTGCTGGAGACCCGCGCAGGCCGCTCGACGTAACCGTCGAATGGCGCTGGCACAGGCATCAGTTCGGCGCGCTCCAACTCCAGTACCTCGGCCACACTGAGCCCGCTGTATTGAGGGTGCGTCAGCTCGTTCCAAAGCGCGCGGCAGCGCTGGCCCAGCCAGGCATTGAGTTCCTCGAAGGAGTGAAACTGGCAGTCCTGGGCGTCTAGCCAGATACGCCTGCGGCTGTCTTGCACGTTCTTTTCAACGATGCCCTTTTCCCAACCAGCGGCGACGTTGCAGAAGTCCGGATCGAACAGGTAATGCGCGCACATCACCGCAAAGCGCGCATTCACCGCCCGGCCTTTGCCCTTATTGACCTTGTCGACGGCGGTCTTCATGTTGTCGTAGATGCCCCGGCGCGGCACGCCGCCCAAGGAGCCGAACGAGCGTGTATGGGCGTCAAATAACATCTCATGGCCCTGGCTCGGATACGCCACAAGCCAGAACGCACGGCTGGCACACAGCTTCAGATGTGCCACCTGCATACGCCGGTAAATGCCGCCGACCAGCAAGCCTTCCTCGCTCCAGTCAAACTGAAACGCCTCGCCAAGAGCAAAGGTCAGCGGCACAAAGGCCTGCGACGCCTTGCCCTGTCCCCCTCGCCAGGCACGGATAAACGCGGTGAGCTGGCTGTAGCCACCGTCATAACCTTCGGCTTTGATTTGCGCCAACAGCGCCTTGGCACTGCGCCGCTGTTGCTTGGGCCGCAGCGAATCGGCTTTTAGCGCCTGCTCCAGCGTGGCGTGAAAAGGGCTGAGTTTGTTGAAGATCGCGCGGCGTTGGTAGACCGGCGGCTTGGCCTCAGGTGCTCTGACCCACTTGCGAATCGTGTTGCGCGCCAACCCGGTGCGCTTGGCTATCTCATGCAGCGACAGCTTGTCGCGGAAATACATCCGGCGGATTTTGCCCATCATTTCCATACTGATCACCCTGTGTTCTCCTGCTCAAAAATTGAGCAGAAGCAGTTGAACACCTGGGTCAGTTTTCAGTCGGCAGAACAGCCTCTACTGGGTCAGTTTTCGGTCAGCGGCAACACCCAATCGGCCAAAAGCAGCCTCCGACTAGGTATGTGCTTCCGACCCAAGGCAGATAATGTTGAGGAGCGCTTGATGATCATTTCCACATTGAGGCAGAGCTAGGTCGGCTAAGTGCATACTGTCGCTATGTCGCTGAAATGGATTAGAGGTGCTTTGACCACTGTCCTTGTTCAGCAGGCATAAACTAGGCGGCTCTACCGTAAAAATTCAGATGAACACTAACGTACAAGGACGCACGCAATGGCAACGCACAACGATGCTACCGGGTATCTCCTCGCCTATCGCGATACCGTCAATGAGGTGTGGTTCCACGCCATCTGCGACCACGCAATACAGTCTAATGGGGAGCCACTCGTTGACTCGGATCTCGAAAAGCTCTGGAACTACTTTCTCGGAACCGAAGCGTTCAGCCCTGTGGCTGCCACACCTCCTCAGTTGGCTTTACCTGCCAAGGCCGCCGCGCAGACTTACCACCTAGAGCAACTAACCGCATTCCGAAACTTCAAGCGTCTGAGCCCATCTCTTACGCTCGACTTGCCTAAAAAAGTAACTTTGATTTTCGGTAAAAATGGCGCGGGGAAGTCCAGCCTCTGCCAGGCACTGAAAGTACTATCTAATCCCGAAAAGCCAAAAGAGCCGCTTACCAACGTCAGAAGCAAAGCAAAGGTACTGGCCTCGTTTGGATATAAATTCAAAGACTTACCGAGCATACAGAACTGGAGCGAGCTAGATGGCTACGGCGTGCAAGCACAAGCACTTAAGTATTTTGACTCAACCATTGCCATAAAACACGCGACAGGCTCGTTAAACCCAGAGGCTGTCGTTGAGATCTCTGTATTTCGGCTGGAATGCTTCGAGTACGCAAAGAATTACATCAAGCAATTTCAACAGTTTTGCCTGACAAAAATCGACGCAACACGAAATAGTACAAATCTGGCGATCACTGCTCTTAAAAACAGGGTCGTTACTTCTATCGACATTGCCACTGGCGAGTTCGCCAGTTGGGAGGCGACCAATACGCGCCCCATGCTGACGTGGATATCAAGCATACCCGCCTACGACCCAGCTACAAAAGAAACTAGAACCCAGCAACAGCAGCTACTCCAGCAACTTACTGCCGCTACGAGCCAGGAAGGGAAAAAATCGCTTCAAGCAGAACAATCACTGTTATCTCAGTTCGTGTCCACCCTGCGTTTGTTTAAGTCAACTTGCGAAAAGTATTCCCCTGCCGAGGTAGTTCTGGTCATGAACACACTTCAGCAAAAGCAGGCCGCAAGCATAGAGTTAGGCCGCGCCGTTTTTCCTGAAGGGACTGACCCTCAACTGCACCAGAAATTAATCTTTGCAGCAAATAACTCTACGCCGTTGTTAACAGCGCAGTCATGCCCACTCTGCCTTCAGGAAGTTTCGCAGACACGCAGCGTGCTCTTCAAAAGCTATCATGAGTACCTGATATCTACTCTGCATGCAGAAATCGACCAACTCAAAGCACGCCAGGATAAGTTAAATGAAGCGTATGCTGTGGTCTACAATCTTCAGAAACCAGATACTTTGATTTACACACCTCACTTTTCTCCCGAGTTCATACTGGGCTTGAATGCCACTTTAGATCGCATTGACAGTGCGATTCGCGAGAAAACCATAACCGATGAAATGATCGAGGATTACTCGCAATACCTGCAAATCGATGACTATATCGACAAAATCTCCGAGCGCCATACGCAAATTACTTCAGCTCTTTCGCTAGCCTCTGCCGACCTCGATAAAACACAAGCCGAAATTAATAGGCTGCAAAATGCGATTAGTTTAGACATCGTCTATGAGGCCGCCTTCAGCATTAAGGAGGATGCCGTCGCGCTATGCAATGCAGCTATTAGCTTCGAGGAGGCAGCAGAAGTTGTAAACGGCTTCAACTTCACTCCCCGCCTGGCTGCGGTGACTGCAAGGATGAAGGAAGCCCATACCGAGTTGGTTTTGAATTCGTTTATTCCTCACCTTGATAACGAATATAAAAGGCTGAGCGGCTCATCTTTAGAGCAGATGGGCGTCAAACTCGCCACCCAAGGGGCGGAGGCCATCGTTACACCTAAGGTTGGTGACAGCCCAGTACATCGGGTGCTCAGCGAAGGTGAACAGAAGGTGCATGCTCTAGCAGTATTTATGTGCGAGGCATCGACCACGGCACATCAAGTGCTAGTTCTGGATGATCCTGTCACCAGCTTTGACTACAACTACGTCTCGAACTTCTGCGAAAGACTGAGAGACTATGTACGGGACAACCCTAGCGCCCAAATTATCATCCTTACCCATAACTGGGACTTTTTTGCCAATCTTCAGTCGACGTTTAACCGCTCAGGCTTGGATCATTGCTTGTCAGTGCAGGTGCTTGAAGACTGTTCAACAGTGTCTGAGTACGTCGAAAAATGGGACGAATTGTGCTCACAGATAGAAGCGTACACCGGCTCGTCCGATGAGCCCTCCAGCGCCGAGAAAGAACACCTTTCCGGCCTCCTTCGCAGGCTGATTGAGCGCATCACTAATGGCTATGTATTCAACGAACAGCGCCATCAGTACAAACACAAAGGTCTGAATATTTCGACCTTCCATCAATTTACAAAGCTTGTCCCTCTTCTGCCTCAAGAGGCTGACAAACTCAGAGATCTTTATTCAAACCTCAGTCCCACCGAGCATGATGATATTCGCAATTTTTATTCAGGAAAGTCGCGCGACCAATTTAAATCTTGGTATGACGATCTAATTACCATGAAGGCCGCCTTACTGGCGAGGAAGCCGAAATGAATGTAGATAGTTGCAACGTATATTCTGAGCGTGACCGAATGTAAGAGTTGGTTTTCCCTAGTCTGAGCGCCCGCTTCTGGCCGCTCTGAGCCTGTCACATCAGGCAGGAGAAGGCCAGAAGCGGTCATTGAGTGTTTATGAATTCAGCTGCAATTCAGGTGGCCGCTTGCGCATCTGGGATTGTGGCGATTCGAAGCTCACCAAGCAGGTGTTTATATCCGGTTAGAAAACGACTGAAACTATGTCCAGAACCGAGAGACCTACGTGACCAACGCAGAGCACTCCATCCGGCATCTATTAGATCGGATGCAGCAAAAACGAATTCAAGCGTATCTGTTAAAAAGGCCAGGAAAGGTTCAATTTTTTCGTATTCAAGCCCATCCAAACTACCATGCACAAAGTAATTTCGAAGTTTGACGGCAATACCAGCAGCGAACGCAAGATCAGGGACTTTATCCCCCAACTGACTCTCCACGATGGTTGCACGGTAAAACACTTTTTTGGGCAGCGATGGCTGCCCCATTCGGCCTAACGCTCCAAGCACGCTATCTCGATCAACACCTTGTGGAATTTTTCTGAGCAGTTCCCTACAAGCTCGCTTTGCCTCAGCAAGTTCTGGAGATAGTTGGTTTTTAGCTGGCGCTGCATCTGCGGGAAGAATGTCGAACATATTCGCAGCGGCCACAAGCCGGTCAAAATCGTAATTATTTCCTTTTCGAAGGCAGCCTAGATATCGCGTTCGTGCTGTATGCCACGATTCGTGGCGTTCAACCCAGTTGGCCAAGACGGCACGGAACTCTTCTGGGGCATGAATCGGATCTAGTGGCACGTCTCCGGGATGAGGCTTGTAGTACTCGCTTTTCCGACCAGTTTTCCATGGGAAGCAAGGAAATACTGAAAGCACTACTGGAACGCCGTCAACCGACTGCGAAGTTTCTAGTTGAATGTGTTTTATACCTTGAGCGCGCCCTGCCACTACGGAAAGAAAGCAACCAATGTCATACATTCTCTGGAGACTTTCAGAGAATGTGGCTGGCTCGCTGGGCTCTATCGACACAACCATCCTGTTTTTGATGTAGACACCGGCAGGCCCTCCCATGCCATAGCTTGGCCGGTGATGGACTGAAATCTTGCCTATGGACGATGGAGCCTCAATCACACAACCCTTGCCCGTGTAGTAAGAAACTATTGGATGCTCGCCGGCTTGGACAGGACGCATCTTACGGCGCTCTTCGAGAACAGAATCGATAATTGGGAGGGCATTTATAACAGTGCTGAATGCATCAAAGTCATAGAACAGATCCTGCAAATCCGTAGCTGTAAAGTGAATTGCTTTGATGCATGACGCCTCTGGATCAAGATGTGAGGAGCCAATTGATACATAGTGTGGAAGGATGTCAGCGTGATACTGGCATGAACCATCCGTTGAATAGCGCGCCCCATGCCCCGAGCTAAGACAATCGATAAGAGTGATGTAGTCCCCTGTGTAAGCGATCCCTTTTACATGCTCAACGTTTCCCACATGAAGGGGCTCATTGGCATGAACCTTCAAGATTGTGCCTTCTCCATCGAGTGCTAACTCACCGACCAGGTTTTGATCACTGGATATCTGGTAAGTCCCGAGGTAGCGATTAGAAGAGCTTCCTTTCGTCTTTTTCATGGGCATCCTAGTATGGTTACCAAAACCGGTTACAGGCAACACTCAGTCAGAATATTTAGGGCTTACGACAAGCTCAAGTCACCATTATTATGCCTGCCTTTAGCAGGATCTAACATGTCGCAATAGGCTAGACCCGGCCAGTAGACACAACTCGGACGCATCTAAAAATTTAGAAGTAATTCAGCGGGATAATCGCATGCGATTACATACACCTGTTTGCCAGCTCAACTTTGATGTCGTCTTTTGTCTGCTCTTTTAGGAAATCAAGCAACTGCTCTCCAGTGTAAAGATGGAGGGAGATCACGCTTTTCGTCCAGCACAGAAGTTGTGATTCCATGTCAACTCCTCCCGAAGTGAAGTACTCGCGACCAAGATAGCGTATTGGCTGCCCATTTGCATTGCAATCGCGCCAGGGTACAAAAGCGTAGTGAAGCGGTAGCTCATTTATCTCCCCTGTCTGACAGCCAACATATATTTTTTCAAGCTCCAAGGCTGCGGTGCTGTGTACTAAGTCATGACGAAACTGAATTAATGAAGACGCTCCTGGCAAGTCTTCCCATTTGTTTATAATCGGCGGCGGCAAAAACTGAGTGCAACACCTGACCTTTCCGGTACGGTGCTGCCCCTATGTCTTATTCCGAACTCAGCGTTGAAGAACGCGCCACCATTCAAATCAGCCGTGCCCAAGGGTTCAGCCTGCGCAAGATTGCTTGCTTGATCACCCGATCCCCTTCGACCATCAGCCGGGAGCTGCGCCGCAATCGAGATGTCTGTGGTGGCTACTCGGCCCGCATGGCCCAGCAGCAGATGCAGGCCCGCCGCCAAGGCTGTCGACCGAAACGAAAGCTGTTGCCGGGTGGTGAGCGCTTTCAGTTGGTGGCCCATATGCTGCGCGAGCGTTTGTCTCCCGAGCAGATTGCCGGCAAGCTGCGCAGCATGAACATTCCCAGCCTCAGAGATGCATACGTCTGTCGCGAGACGATCTATAACGCCATCTATGCCTTGCCGGTCGGCGAGCTGCGTAAGGAGCTGATCATCTGCCTGCGCCAAAGTAAGACGACGCGCCGGCCGCGCTCTGGCGGCGTGGATCGGCGTGGCCAGATCCCCGAGATGGTCAGCATCCATGTGCGCCCACCGGAGATCGAAGACCGACTGATGCCAGGGCATTGGGAAGGCGATCTGATCAAGGGCAAGGCCAACGCCTCGTCTGTAGGCACGCTGGTAGAGCGCACCAGTGGCTACCTGATGCTGGTAAAGATGAACGACGCGACGGCGACCTCGGCGATGGAAGGCTTCAGTGCAGCGCTCAATGGCATGCCGCTGGCGATGCGCAAGAGCATGACCTACGACCAGGGCCGAGAAATGGCGCGGCATGCTGAAATCACCCAGCAGACCGGGGTGGCGATTTACTTCTGCGATCCGCATAGCCCTTGGCAACGCGGCAGCAACGAAAACATCAATGGCCTGATCCGCCAGTACCTGCCCAAGGGCACGGACTTGTCGGTACACAGCCAAGAAGAACTCGACGCTATTGCACTGCAACTGAACATGCGACCGCGTAAGCGCTTCGACTTCAAGTGCCCCATCGAAGTTATGGGTGAGGTGATGCAGAAGGCCATGGCTATGCGGCATGATGCTCCAGCTTCAATTCAATGACCGTGTTGCACTCAGCTCCTGCAACCGCCATCGCTTTAAAGAAATCTTGAGGGAGAGTGTTTGCTTTTGTCTTATAGAGATCGGAAAAATGTTTTCCTTGGGTTGATTTAAATTTTTCAGTGGGGCGAGAGCTGGCATTAACAAAGTGAATTAGCTTGCTCATGATATCGAGAGATGTGCATAGAGAGATTACACATATCGTAGCAAGGCTTGCCGCTTGATAAGACTTTGGCCCGGAATGAACAATCTCTGAGACGTCCATATGTTCACGAGCCCAGTTTTCCTCAGCTATTGTCGCACGCTGGACTATAAGAAAATCAAGAAGCGACCGAATCGACCGATTAAGAAGAGCCATTAGATCGCTACACATGCGCTCAATTTGAATATGCGAAAGTCTAATGGCTATGCAGCTTGGGGTGAAAGGCACCGTGGAGTTAATTGCAGCAGTAGAAATATGTTTATCAATGAACTCTAGGACGTCTTTGCTGCCGCTTCCAAAACCAGTTTCGAAATAAGCTATAGGGAGCATGGCTGATACGCCATCATAAGTCTCAACAAGATTTCTACCCACCTGCCAATATCTATAATGATCTGAAATCTTGGATACATAAAAGTTCTCTAGCTCAAACCAATTGGCGAACTCTGGCGAGGCCATCGGATTTAAGCACTCCTCACTACAGAGGATGCTCACGCGTGCGAGAGTACTGATAGTCGCTGATAACTCTTCAATATCTTTGGCTAAGAAGGGGGTCGTGCACACGCCGAATACATCTTCCAATACATAACGTTCTCCCCCTACATTACGGGCGAACAATCCTTTGCTTGTGAGATACCGCATCGCTGATCTTTCTCTGGCTGCCTGGAAACATTAGCAGTATAACCAGGTCATTGCGTAAAAATGCTTCCATCTCTCCGAGGATCAATAAAGCCCACTGAGCCGTTGATCACCTCCACAATGCACTAGGCACGCTCAATAAAAGCTGCTTAGCACCAAGATTAGCATCGCTGACATCAGTTACAGCTTGAGCTCACTCAACGTCAGCAAACTTTGCATAATCATTTAAAGCTAGGACAGGAATGACGTCAGCCAATCCGGCAGGGTGAGGTGTAAATCAATCCCAGGTGCGAGCAAGTTTGTGGACAACCCCATTTCTACCCAATCTCAGTGACCGCTTCTGGCCGCATTGAGCCTGTCGTAACAGGCAGGAGTCGGCCAAGAGCGGACAGTGATAGAAAAAGGCTCTGTTCGCGTTCATCGTGGGTTCAACTGGTCTATTCAGCTGGAGACCCCGTACTTGCTGGGGATAAGACCAAATCTATGGATTTCCTGGAACCCAGCAGCGAAACCCATCTTGGGCGGAGCCAACGACGAACGCGAACAGAGCCTAGAAAAATGTGCAACTTGAAAAAATGCACCGTGGCTAGCTGTAATCGAAGTGCCTAGGACGCGCTTGACCACTCCGCAAAACGACGAAAATCAGGCAGGAGTAGATCACTACAGTCGGGTTCGCGATGGTAGTCCTCGATTGCTACCGGCTTCACAAGCTGGTGTAGTGGTCTACGCTGAGGTGGCAAAAGGCCGCCGCCTGCTCCCTGCTCTGAATTCCAGGATGACGTGCGTCATATCTAGGGCCGCCCCTTAGCTTGTTCCCTAACTCCCCCTCTCCCACGGATGCGAGACATGATTGAATCGATCACCCTTTCCGGCATAGCGACCTACAGCCCCGTAACCCCCGAAACGATTCAAAACCTGAAGGCCGTGAACTACTTCTACGGTGCAAACGGAGCAGGCAAGACAACGATCAGCAGGCTGATAAACAACCCAGCATTTTCAACTGCCTCCAAGGTCACGTGGGCGAAAGGCAATCAGATTCCGGCAATGGTCTACAACAACGACTTCATCGCTGCGAATTTCATTGATTCGAAGCAGTTCAAAGGTGTGTTCACGCTGGGGCAGGCCGAGCAGGCGCAACTTGATCGCTTGGAAGAGCTAAAGAAGGAAAGAGACCGCAATGCGCTGTTCAAAACAAAAGCGCAAGAAAACCTGAATGGCCCAGACGGTAAGAGCGGGAAGATCGCCGAAAAAAATGCCTTGGAAGCAAAGCTAGTAGCACGGTGTTGGGAACAAAAGCAGAAGCACGACGATGAGTTTCAGGGGGCTTTTACAGGCCTGAGAAATAACCGGGAGGCCTTCAAGAATAGGGTCTTACAGGAGAGCAAAAGTAACACCTCCCAGCTGGTTGATATCGAAGACCTGCGCAAGCGCGCAGGCGTACTTTATGGTGACGTACCATCACCCATGAATGCTGTCTCCAACCTTGACCTGTCTCGCTTGGTCGCGCTTGAGCAAAACCCTGTCCTGAGCAAGAAAGTGGTTGGCAAAGAGGATGTCAATGTATCTGCGATGATCCAGCACCTAGGGAACAGTGACTGGATTAGGCAAGGTATGAAGTACTTGGGCCATACCGACGATGACTGTCCTTTCTGTCAACAGAAACTGCCGCATGAATTCGAAAAAAGCCTTGAGGATTATTTCGACGAAACATTCGAGGCTGATACTAGAGCTCTATCGCAGTTTCGGGATACTTATAACTCGGTAGCAGATGGCCTGTTATTCCAGGCTCAAACGGTCTTGGCTACGGATTGTTCTCACTTAGATATAGAGAAGCTTGATCTTGAGTTGCAGGCCCTGAATGCAATCATTTTGGTGAACAGGCAACGCATTGACCACAAGGTGACTAGTCCCAGTATTGACGTGGCGTTGGAAGGTCTTGCAGAGATTCCGCTTAGAATTTCTGAGCTGATCAATTCAGCCAACCTCAAGGTCTCTGAACATAATCGTCTTGTTTCGGGGTTCTCCGTTGAGCAGAATAAGTTAACAGGTGCGGTGTGGCGGCATCTTCTTGATGTTGAGCTTAAAGACACTCTTGCTGATTACACCAAAGATTTTGACCGTGTCGGTAAAGCAATTGATGGCATCACTGCAAGCATGGATAGGGCAGCGGTAGATATATCCAAGACTGATGCAGAAATTGCAAAGATTGAAACTTCGCTGACAAGTGTGAGACCTACTGTCATTGCGATCAATAAAATCCTGAAAGACTTTGGGTTCCGAAGTTTCTCCCTGGATCCTGCGTGTGCCGAAAATTCATATCGCCTAATCAGAAGCGATGGAACTGATGCTAAAGCAACACTCAGCGAAGGCGAAAAGACCTTCGTTACTTTCCTTTACTTCTATCATTTGCTCAGGGGAAGTATCACGACCTCGGGTATCAGTACTGATCGGATAGTCGTCATCGACGACCCGGTTTCAAGCCTGGATAGCGATGTTCTGTTCATCGTGGGCAGCTTGATCAAAAAGCTTTTCCACGAGGTTCGCCAGAAAGGGAATAACCTAAAGCAGGTCTTTGTCCTGACCCATAACGTGCACTTTCATAAAGAAATCACCTTTAACCCGCAGAGGGCTGGAGATGCTTCTATTAAGGATGAGACGTTTTGGGTAGTACGTAAGCCCGATCACTTCTCGAAAATTGAAGGCTTTGAGAACAATCCTATTAAGACGTCCTATCAGCTGCTGTGGGCAGAGTTGACGAAAAAGCCATTGCCGGCGCTTACCATTCAAAACACCATGCGCAGGATCTTGGAGAATTACTTCAAAATCCTAGGAAACATAGATACGCATGTCATCATCGATAAGTTCGAAGGACAGGAAAAGGTTCAATGCCAATCATTGATTAGTTGGGTTAACGACGGATCCCACTATTCGCCAGATGATCTGTATGTGGCAATAAGCGATGGTATGGCGCACAGCTATATGAAGATCTTCTTCAAGGTCTTTAAGGCTATGGAACATATGCCTCATTATAAAATGATGATGGGCCGAGACTTTGTCGATTTAGATCCTGTTGAGGTGGCGACGGAAGATGGGGAGCTGGTGGGCGAAGCAGGCGGGGCTGCCGCCGGCACAGACGCATTTAACATTGTTGCAGGGGCGGCTGGTGGTGAAGGTGCTGCCGAGCCATTGAGTACTCCTACGTCCTTGGTAATCCCCATTGTAGCGCAGCCCCCTGAGCCATTCTCAGCTGGGGTGGATGGTTCGGAACCTGATACCCCATTCTGAGTCGATTGATCATGAGCCGGCGTGCCTGGTGGTGCGCCGGTTCAAGAGCTTCTGCCTCGGTCTGATACTCGCCATTGAATCGTCCCCGGCTTTGTAGGCGCCTCCAAACCTCAAAATAGAGCTTTGGTGAACGTCCGCTTTTGGCCCAGAGTGTGTAAAAACGCATCGGTAAACCCTTGCTATGATTTCCGAGAATCTCAGCGCAAGGGACGCCCATGAAACGGTTTATCCAGGGTGAACACCGAGGTCAAAGTACCTTACTTCCCGAAAGCCTCGACGACTACGTCAGCGATACCAATCCGGCACGTGTGGTCGATGTCTTCGTCGACGAACTCGACCTAGCCACGCTAGGTTTTGATGGTGTCATTCCAGCCGAAACCGGCAGACCTGCCTACCACCCTGAGATCCTGCTGAAGATCTATATCTACGGCTACCTAAACCGCATCCAATCGAGCCGACGCCTTGAGCGAGAAGCCCAACGCAATGTCGAGCTGATGTGGCTGACCGGGCGATTGATGCCCGACTTCAAGACCATCGCCAACTTCCGAAAAGACAACAGCAAAGCCATTCGCGGTGTATGCCGCCAGTTCGTTTTGCTCTGCCAGCAGTTGGGATTGTTCAGCGAAAACCTAGTCGCCATCGACGGCAGTAAATTCAAGGCGGTGAACAACCGAGACCGGAATTTCACCAGCGCCAAACTGAAGCGGCGCATGGAAGAAATCGAGACGAGCATTAGCCGTTACTTGGCATCGCTCGATGCGGCTGATCGACAGATTCCTAGCGCCTCCGCGCCAGACACTGCCAGCCTGGAAGATAAAATCGCCAAGCTCAAAGCGCAGATGAAAGAGCTTCAGGGGATTGAAACTCAGCTCAACGATTCCCCTGACAAACAGGTTTCACTGACCGACCCAGATGCCCGTTCGATGATGACGCGCGGCAGCGGTATCGTCGGCTACAACGTGCAGACGGCTGTCGATACGCAGCATCACCTGATCGTTGCTCACGAGGTCACCAATAGAGGCTCCGACCGTGATCAGCTCAGTTCAATGGCGAAGCACGCTCGTGAAGCCATCGGCACAGAAACGTTGTCGGTAGTCGCCGACCGAGGCTACTTCAAGGGCGAGGAAATACTGGCCTGCCATGACGCAAACATCACCGCCTATGTACCAAAGCCGATGACCTCCAGCGCTAAGGCAGAAGGACGGTTCAACAAAGATGCCTTCGTTTATGACGCTACGAAAAACGAATATACCTGCCCGGCTGGGGAGGCACTGATCTGGCGATTCTCCAGCGTTGAGAAAGGCATGAATATGCACTGTTACTGGAGTTCAAAGTGCCAGAGTTGCGCGCTGAAAACCCAGTGCACGCCAAGCACAAATCGTCGAGTAAGGCGCTGGGAACATGAAGCTGTGCTGGAGGAAATGCAACGCCGGTTGAACCAAGCACCGGAGATGATGCGGGTTCGAAAGCGGACTGTTGAGCATCCCTTCGGGACGCTCAAACAATGGATGGGGCAACGCACTTCCTGACTCGAAAACTGAACGGGGTGAGCGCAGAGATGAGCTTGAATGTGCTCGCCTACAACTTGAAGCGGGTGATGAAAATCATCGGCACCGAAGGCTTGTTGAAGGCGATGACGGCGTAAAAGCCCCAGCTTTTGCTGCTCCAGGAGGTGCCACAGCGCTTCATACGCGCTCTGAAGCGTTACCGGCGCTGATCGTGGTAAATAATCGGGAAGTCGCCACGCCCAGGAGCAATGGACTGAAGCACGCACGATAAGAAAGTGTTTTTACACACTCTGGGCCGTTCACTGCCGAGCATCACTACGACGTGATGTGGTCAAGTCGAACACAAATTGACTAGCCAGCGGTTGTGCAAACGGTTAGTCAAGTCACCGTAATTTCATTCTTTGGAGGGGCTGCCAATCGGCAGCCCCTCCAGCAAGCTGGCCCGAATCATTCGGCATGCAGAATGGTGGTATCGTGAGTCCGAGGCTTATCCTGCCTGTTCTTGTTATCGCTGAGAAGCTCGACCTGTCGTCGTAAAAGCTCAAGCTCATCGAGCAGTGCTTGCTCAGTGCAGCTCTGCTCAATCACTTCACCTGTGTCCAGGTTGAGCCAGCGAGCATCGGCGATTCTCACTTCTTTGATTTGACGATCATTTTCCCTTCGACTGTCGGCACGCCGCTGGACGGCTGTGCGCATTTCATATTTGCTCTCCGGGTTGCCGTGGTTGATCAGCAGTGTCGCGGCTTTGTCACAGTCATAGCCATCGGTGCGGAACAGGAAATCCAGCAGCATCTGTTGATCGGCATGGGCTGAGTAATACGGTGACATATCAATTACCTCTGCCTGGCCGGGTGAAAGGCTATCTATGGGCGCAGGGGATGCTGTGGCACGCTGCATCAGCTCGGCACCTTTGCTGCCTCCAGACTGGTAGCCCGTGAGGATAACGGTGTTGCGCGGATCGTTACCCCAGCGTTCCAGATAACTCACTACTGGGCCGTTGTCGCACATGCCGGCGCTGGCGATGACGATATCGGCCTCAAAATTGGAGGGCTGCTTGGGTTTAATCATGCTCAGATAGCCCCCATCGCCTGCTTTGAAGCGACCATTCTCGACCAGGCGCTGCAACATGGCTTGAATCTCATTAGCATTCATTGCCAGTGACTTACACAATTCAGCATTCAGGTATTTGAACTTACCGTTAGGCGACTTACTGCACAGGTGTTTTGCATACACCTGAGTCACCGCGTGGCCCAGTGGTGCATGAACATTGGCAGTAACTGGCTGATCATTGCCGCTATACCCAAGTGCCTGTCTGCTGGCTGGCAAATTAACTTTCATCCAGTGCAGGACGTCCATCAGTAACTCCTGAGCACGGTGCAGGGAGAAGGCCGGCATCAAGACTTTGCCGCCCTTTACGAACAGAGTGTGTGCGATGACTTCAGCCAGACGTGCCAGGCGTAGTTGGGAATCCTGATGCTCTTGTGCCCGCACACGTCCGCCGTATGTGGACTCAACAACAATGTAGTCCGTATCAGCGAACGGTTGTTGGCCGCTTTTCATCAGCGGCAGATAGGCGTTCTCATCGGTCTGGCAGCCAACATCACCACTGAAGCAGATGGTGCGATCAGCTTCACCCACTTTCCAACTGATACTGATTAAACAGGCACCCAAGATATGGCTGCTGCGCAGGTAGGCCATCCTAATGCCTTCGGCCAAGCGGACTAATCGACCCCATTTGAAGCCTGGGTCATCATCCAGAACGCTCCAGCGAATCTGCTTCACCTCGTGTTCTGTAAACATGCCGCTTACCCGTGCTGCGTCCAGCAGCATAAGTTCGGTAATTTCACGAGTTGCACGGGTGGCGTAAACCATGCCGGTAAATCCCTCACGTATCAGCCGGGGCAGCAGGCCACAGTGATCGATGTGCGCATGAGTGAGCAGCACATATTTGAGACGCGCAGCTTGGAAGGGGAACGCTTGGCTATTGGCCCATTCCTCCCGCTCTGTACCCTGATGCATGCCACAGTCCACCAGAAATTGAGTGTCAGAATCGGTGTGGTGCAGCCAAGTGCACGAGCCACTGACACCCTCGATGGCGCCAACAAATTTTATTTTCAACATGACTATTCCCTTTTTGGGGCGACAGTAGGCGCTGCTCTTGGGCATTCAGCCGAGCTGTCAGTAATAAGTTTTTTGGGTGTTGCGGAACGCGTTAGGCCTAGTCGATTATCGGCTTGATAACGGCTGGTATCGGGAGGCGTGGGTTATCTCACTCATCCTCGTCTGAGCCTTCTTCCCAGTCGTCTGGGCGCTCGTCATAGCCACGTGACTGCCAATACGCATTGTTGTTTTCGTTCAGTTGATTCGCATGGTTGTCGCGGTCGCTTTTATCGCTCATTGTGATCTTCCTCTCTGAATTAGCCTGCCTAGGGCCTGTTGCGAAGGCGGCCTCAGTATTCGTTTGCTGCTGGCAGCTTCGATAGGGAACTGACGAGGAAATTTTCATTCGGCTGAGACGATTAGGCCGTATCACTACGAGGGTCATATGTATCACAGACCGATTCATGATGAGGTCATGAGCCGGGCATCACGCTTGGCGAGTGACTGTCATCCACTGGTAGCTGAGCGCCATGCAGGTGAACTGGAGCGTTATGCGCGGGTGACGTCTGCCTGTGATGCTCTAGAGTCTTTTCTCGGATGTCGTCCGCGAATGGATGACGACGTCTTCGCTTTGCTCTCGCAGCGTCGCGCACAAATCGCTGATTTGATCGCGATGGCCAACCTCGACACCTATGAGCAGGAAGTGCCCTTTGGCTTGTACTTGGCGATACCGTATTTTCCGCGCTGCTCAGACAAACAGCCCGTATGGCTGGTGAATCGCACACCCAAACCCATCACCTATCTCAGCCGGTCACTCTATGCGTATGCGAGCACGGATGATGGCGTCGATGAGTATCGGACAGCAGGCTCTGCGTTCAAGGATGGGATTGCAGTTTCTGCCTCGATTGCGCCGGGCGAGAGATTGCAGATTGATGATTACTCAATGAGTTTCGACGGTGACTTCGTCAGCAATCGCCGGATTGTTCTCAGCATTGATGATGAGCGTCACGAATGGTTTGTCAGTATATCGAAGCTTGGCGGCTACCTCTGGGATGAAAAGCTTCATGGGTTTCATGCGCTGAAGGATCTCACTGAGCGATAATCGAGCAGTTGTAAGAGCTGGCGCCGAGGGTGGGGCAGGAGAACCCAAAGGCCTCCGTAGCAGGCGTAGAGCATTATGCAGCCAGCAACACGATGAATCCGACTGATGTCACCGTGCAGCAATCTGAGCATGTCTATTATTTCTAGCTCACCCTGTTGGGGCGGATCTAAATGGTGCCGGAGCAGATCACCGGTTTGGTCTGAGGTGTGGCAGGATGAGACCTGGATGATAGCCTGCGTCTATTCTGCGTCGGTGTAGAATCACCCGGCCAGGCGCAAGCTGAACGGGTGCTGAGTGCTCCCCTAGGGATCAGGGGATGACTTTTTTGCCCCGCGTATTTTGGGGGCAAAACTGGGGGCAAAATCCAGGCCGCTACAAACCGTTCAAAACCAGCAGATGCCGGATTCATTGAGCTCTAGATGTGCGTGGGGCGGTGTGGGCGTGCAGTAGACAGCGTTCAAATCCCTAACGGATTAGATGCGGGAGTACTGGGGATTTACTGCTAAGGCGGTTAGCATTTACTTGGGAGATCGTTGCAGGCGACCGGGAATTTAAGGTGTTTGCGTCGAGGGTTCAGCGCGAGAGCGTCACCAAGGTGAGTGTAAGTTTTGGTGCTGAATCCACCAGAAATGCTGCGCAAAAAGGCCTCTGGAACCCGCATTCTACCGTTTGCAAAATCGCGATTGGTTGTCAATTTGTGCCAATCAAATTCTATGTGAATCCTTTAAAATCAATAACTTAGGTATATAAAGCCCTAGCATGGGGTGCTAGGGGTCGAGTGTTCGAATCACTCCGTCCCGACCATAATTCTCCAATAAAAACAGCCACTTGAGTGATCAGTGGCTGTTTTTGTTTTTGTGCTGCGCAAAATCACTCTGTGATCTTGGAGATATCAAGGTTCGGCGAAACCTTTGTCCAGGTGACATCATCTTTATCACGCAGATAGTTTTTAGTCATTTCTGCCGTGGCGTGACCAGCGATTTTCTGAGCATCCTCGCCTGAACGGGTATAGAGCTTTACAGACACAGCTCGAACTTCATGAAACCCAGGCAGTTCTTCTTTTGTCCACCCGGCATAGCAGCCAGCTGCTTCCCTTGCCTCTTGAAAGGCGCGGGTCAGATAGCGGCTCTCAACCTTTGACCAATGCTCTTTGTGTTCTGTCGCATGCTTGCGCTCAGGCTTGCGGTGGACTAGGAAAGGTGAATCCACCTCATCCTGGCATTGCTCAAGCACCTTGACTAGCTCTGGAGTTAGCTCGTACTGAATCCACGCAGCATTGGTTTTAGTCGATGTTTTTCTTGGATGACTGATAAGAACCCGTCTTTAATTTGAATCGCCCCTGGTTTCGTATACACCTCTAGGCCTCATAATACGGCCCATTAGGAGGTGTCATGAGCAACCCGCGTTATCCCGAAGAATTCAAAATCGAAGCAGTCAAACAGGTGACCGAGCGAGGTTTGCCGGTGGCTGAGGTAGCGGCTCGTTTGGGCATGTCGACACATAGCCTTTATGCCTGGGTGAAGCGCTACAGCAAGCCTCAAGAGCAGCGAGCGCAAGAAGACGGCCAGCATGCTGAATTGCGTCGTTTGCGCGCTGAACTCAAGCGTGTGACTGAAGAGCGAGACATACTAAAAAAGGCCGCCGCGTACTTTGCCAAGGAGTGCGGCTGAAGTACGCCTTCATCAGTCAGCTATCCGCAGACTATTCGGTTCGCCGTCTGTGCCTGACCCTTAAAGTACATGCCAGCGGTTACTACGCCTGGCTGGCTGAGCCGAAGTCGGCACGAGCTAAGGATGATCAGCGGCTGTTGGGTTTGATCAAGCACTCCTGGTTAGAGAGCGGTGGCGTCTATGGTTACCGCAAAATTCATGACGACCTGCGTGAGCTTGGAGAACAGTGCGGTAGAAATCGCGTTGCTCGATTAATGCGCCAGGAAGGACTGCGCTCGCAGAGGGGATATCGGCGGCGTCCAGAACGTTATGGCGGCAAGCCTCCAGCGGCCTCACCGAATCATCTTGAGTGTCGATTCAATGTCACCGAGCCCAACAAAGTCTGGGTTACGGACATTACCTACATCCGCACCTATGAGGGTTGGTTATTTTTGGCGGTGGTGCTCGATCTGTTTTCGCGGCAGGTAATCGGTTGGTCGATGAAGCCACAGATGACCAGCGATTTGGCTATTGATGCATTGATGATGGCGGTTTGGCGGCATAAGCCAAAACAGGAAGTGATGATTCACTCAGACCAAGGCAGTCAGTTCAGCAGCGGTGACTGGCAGAGCTTCCTGAAAGCCAACAACTTACTTGGCAGCATGAGTCGACGTGGCAACTGCCATGACAATGCGGTAGCGGAAAGCTTTTTTTTCAACTGCTGAAACGGGAGCGGATCAGGCGAAAGATCTACAGCACCAAGCAGGATGCCCGCGCGGATGTATTCGATTACATCGAGATGTTCTATAACCCAAAACGGCGGCATGGTTTCAACAATCAGCTGTTGCCGATAGAGTTTGAAAAGCGTTATTTCCAGAGCCTGGAAAGTGTCTAAGAAATCCGGGGCGATTCAGCTGCTCGATGTGGTTGTTATCAATAGGCACCGTGCCGTCATCCAGATAACGTGACAATGCCGGCCCGCGTTTCAGGCTGTAATCGAGAACCTTGGCGATGGCTACGCATTCGTGCACCAGCTCGCGCTGGACGATTCAGTGTTGCGACAACCGGTTGGGTTTACAACGCAACGGTTATACTCGAAAAACATGGACTGAATGTATGGCGTTGAATCTATGACCACCGACCGTTCCACAGCCGATACAAAAAAAGCGGTGCGACTTGAACAGATCAGAGTTGAACTCAATCAACGCTGGATTGAGCAGGAGCTCGAACGCGTTAACGAGGTTTTTCTCTCTGCACTCAAAGACGCCGTGGAATACTGCAAACAACTGCGTAGTGAACTCGCTAGCCAGCAACTGCTGGAGCAACAAACCCAAGCCAAACTGACCGTTGCAGACAAGTTACGTTTTAAGCTCGGTGTTCCTTTTTCGTCTGCAAGTATGTCGGCAGCAGCACAACAACTATCGACAATTAGTGAACGCATCGAGCAGCTGCAAAACGACATTCTGCTGAACAGTCCAGGCGCTAAAGCCTCCTCACCTGACACCCGTTCAAAGTTGCTCACAGCAATAGCGCAAAACGACAGAGCATTACGCCTAGCTAAAGCCAGTAACAACAGCACGCGATCCGCCTGGGTAGAGGAACAACTGCAAAACCAACTGATTGATGAGCGTGTCCAGTTAGACGCCCGGCGTAAACAGGTGACTCAAACCAAAGCCGACCGCAAGGCATTGCGTTCTAACGTTGAGCTGACAGTCACAGTCGAAGGCCAGCGCGGTATGTTGACGGGCGTGACCAGGGACATCTCCGATACAGGCGTGTTCGTTGAGTTAAAAGATGCCGACAAGACGTTCATCGAAGGTGAATTGATTACCGTGCAGGTCAAAGACCTACCTGCAGAATCGACGGCTGTTCGTGGGGTGGCGGTGCGCGTTGGCAGCAATGGTTTGGGCGTGCGCTTGAGCTCCGCTAAAAACGTCTTGCGTACGCAGATTGAAAACCAGGATCACTCGCAGTAAATCAGGCTTGGCCTGTAGGCCCGGCATCTGCCGTCAAGATCAGGCCGCTACTTACTGCAGTCGCAGATCCGTACCGTTAAGGCGCAAGAGATTGGTTTGCTCTACGCAGAGGCCATGCCGTTCCAGGCGGGGAGAATATTACGGGTGAGATCAGCTGCTGAGATGTCCTGATAAGCCGGGGCGATTCAGTTTCACAGTGCTGCCTAGTGAGTTGATACCGCCCGAGGCGGGCCTCAATGAGCAATCGTTGCGCAGAAGTTGTGTGTGTTGCCGTACCGACAACCCTCGCAGGCCCCGCTTAGGCTCATGCTTGATTAGCTACTGCGCAGAGCAGTCGACCGTTAAGGACCACTGCCATGAAAACAGTTATCACGCTCACACTTGCACTGCTGTCGCCCGTCAACGCCTGGGCGCAGCTCTCGAACAGCCCTATCCCCGAATTCACGGCGACCGCGCTGACTGGGGAAAAAGTCAGCGCCGCCCAGTTGATCGGTCAACCGACGATCCTGATCGTCACGCCAAGCACGGATGCCGCTAAGCACACCCGCCTGTGGGCCAAAGCGCTGCGCAAAAACATCGACCAGACCCAAGTGCGTATCAGAGACGTGCTGGCAATCGACCTGCCGTTCTTTATGAGCGAGGAAGACGCGATCGGCCGGGCTAAGGAAAAGATCCCGGCGCGCTACCAAGACCAGACGTGGATCTTGAGCGAGTCGAGCCTAGAAAGCGCTTTGAATATCCCGCGCGACAGTGCCAGGGCGTTTGTATTCGTGCTCGACGCGCAAGGCACGGTCATCGCCCGCGTCGAGGGCGCGCCGGATGAGGCCAAAATCCGCGAGGTGGAAATGGCAGTCGGCTCTACTCATTAGTGCGGCGCCTGCAGACCACACGCCATTCATGGAGACATCCCAATGCACATAGGCGAACTGCAAGACGTTTTATTGAACTGGCTTGCGCATGGCCTTAGCGGTTTCAGCGGTTGGCAGATCGTCATCTATACGCTGGTGGCAACGCACATCACGATCGCTGCGGTCACCCTCTTTCTGCACCGCAGCCAGGCGCATCGCTCGGTCGAACTGCGACCGCTGGCTGCACATTTTTTCAGGTGCTGGCTCTGGCTCACCACCGGTATCGTGACGCGCGAATGGGTGGCGGTGCATAGAAAGCACCACGCCGCCTGCGAAACGCCCGAAGACCCGCACAGCCCCCAAACCCGCGGCATCTCGGTCGTGTTGCTGCGCGGTCGCGAGCTGTATGTGGCCGCCGCGAAGGACCGCCAGATGCTCGACCAGTACGGAGCCGGCACGCCCAACGACTGGATCGAGCGAAAACTCTATACGCCGCACAGCTTGTACGGCGTCGGCCTGATGCTGGTGATCAATCTGCTTGCATTTGGGGCGATCGGCGCAACCGTCTGGGCGGTGCAGATGCTCTGGATCCCGATCACCGCCGCAGGGATCATCAACGGTATCGGCCACTGGTGGGGCTATCGCAACTTCGAGCTCACCGACGCCAGCCGCAATATCGTGCCGTGGGGCATCCTGATCGGCGGCGAGGAGTTGCACAACAACCATCACACCTATCCGACGTCGGCGAAGCTGTCGGTACGACGCTATGAGTTCGACCTCGGTTGGGCCTACATCCGCGGCCTCGAAATGCTCGGGCTGGCCACTGTACGCCGCGGCCCGCCGCAGTTGTTGCTCGGCTCGGCGCGGCCGGTGGCGGATGCAACCATGCTGAACGCGATCATCGCGAACCGCTACGAACTGATGGCGAATTATGCAAGGCGCATGCACCGCGCGGCCCTTGCCGAATGGTTGCGGTTGCGTGCGCAAGGCCACTCAGTCGAGCTTGCGAACTTGCGCCGCGCGCGGCGCTGGCTGCACCGGGACGTGCGCCATATGCCGACCGCCCGGCAGCGGCAGGCGTCGAGCGCGATTCAACAAAGCCAGGTACTAACCGAACTGGTCACGATGCGCGAACAACTGCGACCGCTGTGGGCACCCTCGGACGCATCCGGCGCACAACGTGTAGCCGACTTACAGGCTTGGCTGAAGACAGCCGAGGCCAGCGGTAGCAAGACACTACACGAGTTCGCGGCGATGCTGCGGGCGGTCCGCGCGTGAGATGCAGCGCCCACGCTGAAAGCAAGGCTTGGACCGATGTAGAGGGACGAAAAGCCAGCTTCGGTTCGAGAACTTACACCTTACAGAGGGCCTGTTCAGTGCCTGTTTGGGCGCTTAGTTCGAGGCTGACGAGTGGAAGTGAGGCGCCGTGAAAACGTTGCTGCAGAAGTACTGGTATCGACTTAGATCCAGTTTATGGTTCGTGCCAGCGACCATGGCGTTCCTGGCCGTGGCACTGGCCTTGTGCGCCATCGGTATCGACGAGACCGTTCCTAACGACTGGCTACGGCTATTGGGCTGGAGTTACTCGGGTGGTGCCGAGGGTGCCAGCATGCTACTGAGCACCGTGGCGGGGTCGATGATCGCCATCGCCGGGACGGTGTTCTCGATGACACTGGTGGCGCTGTCGCTCGCCTCGTCTCAGTTGGGCCCGCGCCTGCTGCGCAACTTCATGCGCGATACCGCCAACCAGGTGGTGCTGGGCACCTTCGTGGCCACGTTTTTGTACTGCCTGCTCGTGCTACGCACCATCCGGCGCGCTGACGAGGTGGCATTCGTGCCTCATCTCTCCGTTAGCATCGGCGTATTGCTGGCCATTGTCAGCGTTGGGGTGCTGATCTACTTCATCCACCACATCTCGGTCTCGATACAGGCGGATCAGGTCGTGGCTCGGGTCGGCCAGGAACTCGATGAGGGTATCAACAGGTTGTTTCCCGCTGACCTTGGCAACCCTGGAGCCGACGCCTCAAAAGCGCCAAGCGAGGTTAACCTGCCAGCGGAGTTCGAACGCCAGGCATGCCCTGTGGCTGCCCTTAAAGACGGCTATATCCAGATGATCGATGCTGACGCTCTAATGGCGTTAGCCTGCAAAGAAGATCTGCTGCTGCGGCTGGAGCGCCGGCCTGGTCACTACCTCGCCAAGGGCAGGACCATACTGATGGTCTGGCCTGGGGATCGAGTCACTGAAACCCTTGTGGACAAATTAAACGCCGCCTTCGTGCTGGGGAACCAGCGCAGCGCCGCCCAGGATGTCGAGTTCTCTCTTCAGCAGTTGGTCGAGATCGGCTTGCGGGCGTTGTCACCGGGTATCAACGACCCCTTCACGGCGGTCGCCTGCGTGGATCGGCTGGAATCGGCCCTGTGCCGCCTAGCCCAGCGCGACATGCCATCGCCCTATCGATTCGACAGTCACGGGCAGCTGCGGCTGGTCGCTACGGGGGCGACTTTTGCCGGCATTGTTGATACGGCTTTCAACCAGATCAGGCAAAGCGCTCGATCGAACCCGGCCGTGGCAATCCGCATGCTCGATGCCATCGCCCAGATCGCAGGTCACCTGAGCTCCCAGCAGCAGGCGAAATGCCTTCAGCGCCAGGCCGGCATGATCGTAAAAGGGGCGCGAGAAGCCGTGCCGGAAGCGGAAGATGTGCTCGCCGTTGAGGTGCGCTTCGCCGCGGCGACGCTTGCGCTGCGCAATGTTTGCCGCTGAGGCAACAATGTGTCTCACCGTTAACTGCTCACTGCGAGCCGGGCACGTGAATCGCCCCAGCATTCGTGGACGCCAGATGGCTGTTTCTGGCCTTTTGTGCCCTGTGATAAAGGGCTAAGCGACCGATCATCACCACTTTGGTGACTGCAGGTGGTGGCACGGTAGTTCGGCCTAGGTGCAGTGATTGGCATCATCTTGTGTGAGGCGTGTGCCAGCCCGAAGTACGGCGCCGGAGTTGCAGCCTGATCGCGGTCTCTAGGCTCGCGAATGGCGGCAACCTTTCGGACGGTTGCCGCCGAGGTGATTACTGGCGACGCATCAACAGTAGCGCGACGACGATTGCCAAAGCGGCTATCAAGGCAGCGATGATGCCGATCGATCCCAGGCCGTAGCGTTCAATGCCGATACCGCCAAGAATCGCGCCCAAACCGATGCCCGCGTTGGCGGCGGAAATGTTCATGGTTGCGGCCAAGGCTTGAGCCTGCTCCCCGGCCTGCATGACCCGCACTTGGCAGACCACGAACAGCGCCGTATAGCCAATCCCCCACGCCACCAGTGCAACCACCAGCCCAATGTGATGGGGGCCAGCGGAACAGCGGCGAGCATACCGGCGCCCGCCAGCACTAAAAACAGCACCATGGCGGCCAGTGGCCTGCGGTCGACCATGCTGCCAGCCAGGTGATTACCGAGCATGCCGACCGCGCCGAAGCCCATTAACCACCAGCCCACCTGGCCAGCCGGAATGTTGCCCAGGCGCTCAAGGATGTCGGCTAAATAGGTGTAAGCGGTGAACAACGCGGTGAAGGTCAGGATCGACAACAGCAAATGAGCCAGGAAGCGCGGTTGGCCTAATATCGCCGTTTGCTTGTTGTCAGGGTGCGAGCTGGCGGACACCGGCAGCTTAGGCATCACCACGTGCATCAGCACACCAATCAGCAGCGAGATCGCAGCGAGTATCCAGAAGCTGCCTCGCCAGCCGACCGAATCAGCGGCCAGGGTCCCGAGCGGTACGCCGAACACCAGGGCGGCGGTAATGCCCAGGTAGACGCGCCCGACAGCCTTGCCTGATTGACCCGGGCCCGCGAGTTGCCCGGCCGTCTCGCTGGCCGTACCCCAAAAAACGGGCAGCGCCAGAGCCGGGATGAAGCGCGCCAGGGCCAACACCCAGATGTTAGTGGCGACCGCCGCCAGCACGTTGGACGCGGCGAATACCATGAGGATCAATGTGAAGAGTTTCTTGCGCTCCACATGCGCCAGCTTAGCGGTGAGTAGCGGCCCGAACACCATTACGGTAAAGGCGAACAGAGTGACGACCTGGCCAGCCAAGGCGATAGAGATGTTCAGCTCTCGCGATAACGCAGGCAGTAGACCGACAATCAGAAATTCGGTGGTGACGATAATGAAGGCTGCGACTGCCATGATCAGGATCTGCAGCCCTGAGCGCGACGTTTCGGCAGGGGACAGCGTCGCGTCTGCGACAGATGAGGAATGCATGACACTTAACTCCAAATAGGTTTTCACATAGCCTATTGGAGAAATACTGTTTGATCTTGGTTGGTTTTTACCAAGTGATTGGAATTTAATTCATCAATTGGGGCTGCAATGTTTTCTTCTGAGCGCTTAAAAGGCATCGATGTTTTCGTCATCGTGGCCGATCTGGGCAGCTTTACCGCCGCGGCTGAGCGCTTGCACCTGACCAGCTCCGCGGTGAGCAAGAGCATTGGGCGCCTCGAGGCGCGCCTGGGCATCCGTTTGTTTCAGCGCACCACGCGTCGCGTGTCGCTCACCGAAGCAGGGGAGACCTTCTACCGCACCTGCACGACGGTGCTTGCCGATCTGGAAGAGGTTGAGGTCGCGCTGACCGCCACTCAGACCGAGCCGCACGGCAAGGTACGCATTGATTTACCGGCGTCATATGGGCGGCTGCATGTACTGCCGCTCATTCTTGATTTCGTCAAAGAGCACCCACGGTTATCGCCGCATGTGTCGTTTTCCGATCGTTACGTCGATCCGGTACACGAGGGTATCGATATCGTTGTCAGGATTGGCGGCTCGGGTGCATGGCCTGCCTCTCTTGGGCATCAGTTTTTCGGCACGCCTAAACTGATTTTCTGCGCCTCGCCGGATTACCTCCGCCGTTACGGGATGCCCCAATCAGAGTCGGACCTGGACGGACACCTGTGTGTGGGTTACGGACAAAACGATGGCATGGCGATCCCGTGGTATTTCAAAGGGCGTCAACCGGGTGATATGGAGCGCAGGATCATGCACCCGCATATCGCCGTCGGTGACGGTGAAGGGGAGGTGATGGCCGTGCTGGCCGGGTTGGGCATCGCCCAGCTGCCTACATGGCTGGTTCAGGCGCATTTGAACGATGGCAGCTTGATAGAAGTTCTGCCACACCTGTCCACTGAAGGGCAGCCCATGAATCTGGTATGGCTCAAGAGCCGCGAGGCGATGCCCAAGGTCAGTGCTTTGATCGCCTACCTTGGGGCGAATCTCACCCCTGCGGGGCGCCGCTGGCCGGCCGCGTGAGTAGAAGAATGACGTTATTCATTGGTGTGAATCTACCCATGCGCAGCCGTTAGTGGTTAGAAAACACCACCCGCACATCCCGCGAACCTAGCGCCTGAGACAGGCCAGCGGGGTCGTCCACACGACCGAGCCGCGTATAGGCGTACGACGAGTTAAAGCGCAGGTAGAAAACCACCAGCGTGTCGGCGCCATACAACATGAGGTCGCCATTGTGCAGCGTTCCCGCAATGCTGGCATCAGTGGGCAGCGCCTGAGGAAGGCTGGCGAATTTCTCATTGCGGTTGAGATCGCTCATCTCCAACGTCAGCGGTAGCAGCGCCGCAAATGCACGGGCGCTCGCAGAGTCGGTCAGCGTGATGGCGAACCGATGCTCGCCGACGTTCATAAACATGCGGGGTTTCTCCGGTATCAACGCCGCCGATGCGGCATTTAGCGCAGCTGTTTCAAGTGAGCCAGATGCAGGGTGTGAGTGGGCTTCGCAACCGCCGAGTAACAGCATGGCATACAGTAATCCCCGCCAGCGCAGGCCCCTCAGGGCTGAGAATCGGCGCTGGCCAATTACCGACGCGAATGGGCGCAGATCTCGAAGCAGGGCGCTGCAGCCGATCAGGGTCATGACGCGTCTCCGTTCTCGCGCGCGGCTCAGGCCGCTCGAGGCATTGCGGCGCGTGAGGTTAAAAAAGTAAGCAGCGCTGCAAGCACAAGCACGGCGGCGCTCGCCAGGAATGTGCTCTGGTAGCCGCGATTGTCGAACAGTAAACCGCCAACGGTAGAGCCCAGCGCGATGGCCAACTGAATCACGGCCACCATCAGGCCGCCGCCGGCCTCAGCATTTTTAGGCAGGGCTTGGGCAATCCAGCTCCACCAGCCAACGGGCGCAGCGGTAGCCACCAGCCCCCATAGACCGAGCAGCACCGCAACGGCTAAGACCGAGCTGCCGAAGGGGATCAGCGCCAAGGCGATCCCGGCCATCAGTAAGGGAATGGTGACGAGTGTTCGAAACAGCCCGCGCCGCAACAACGCACCGATAATCAGGGTGCCGATGAAGCCTGCCGCGCCAATCACCAGCAAGATCAGCGACAGCGTGGTTACGTCAACCTGTGTCACGGTTTCGAGGTACGGCCGCAGGTACGTGAACAGCGTGAACTGCCCCATGAAGAAGGCGGCGCATCCGGCCATGCCCAGTGCCACGGCACGGTGCTTTAACAGCGTGAAGACATTTGCAGCGCCCGGTGTGCGCTCACCCGCCTGCATGCTTGGCAGGCTGATCCATAGCCATATAAAGGCAATCGCCGCGACCGGTACCAGGCAGAAAAAGGCGCCGCGCCAGCCCATGAGCCCCCCAAATAGCTGCCCAGTGGTGCGGCAATTACCGTCGCCAATGCGTTACCGCCGTTGAAGATGGCCAAGGCTTTGGGCACTTGGTTGGCAGGCACCAGACGCATGGCCGTTGCAACGGACATGGACCAAAAACCACCGATGACCACGCCGATGAGTGCGCGGCCGACCATGTAGGTCAGGTAGTTTGGCGCCATCGCGACCACAGCGCCGGATAGCGCCATCAAACCGGTCAGCGCCAGCAACAGCTTCTTGCGGTTGAGGGCGCCAGCCAGCTTCGCAATCGACAAGCTGGTCAGTACCGCGAAGGCTCCGGAAATGGCGATGCCTTGGCCTACGAGCCCTTCGCTGACATGCAGATCAACAGCTATCGGTGTCAGCAGGCTGACGGGCATGAATTCCGATGCGATCAGCGCGAAAACGCAAAGCGTCATGGCAAAGACCCCGCTCCAGCAAGCGGGTTGCTCATGTGCCTCAGCGAGTGGAAAAACAGCGGCCATCGAGCCTCACCTTGATTCAAATTTATGCCGCGAATGGTGAGGCAAGCCATTTGTGCTGACTAGCTAATCAATGCTTAATAAGGCTATAAGTTGAGCTAATTAATAAGCTGCAAGGCGTCGGTATATGGTCAGAAGAAACCTCAACGATCTGCAGTCCTTCGTGACCGTGGCGCGTGAAGGCAGTTTTACCCGCGCCGCCTCGATCTTGGGCATCAGCCAATCGGCGTTAAGCCAGGCCATCAGCGGCCTGGAAGCCCGCCTGCAGATCAGGTTGCTGACACGCACCACGCGCAGCGTCTCGCCGACGATCGCGGGCGAGCGGCTGCTGCAGGCCATCGGCCATCGCTTTGATGAAATTGAAGCGGAACTGGATGAGCTGACGCAATTGCGCGACAAGCCGGCGGGGACTGTACGCATCACCTGCGGCGATCACGTGCTGCGCAAAACCCTGATGCCCAAGCTCACGCCTTTGTTGCGCGAATACCCGGACATCGAAATCGAGTTCGACGTCAATTACGGCTTCCGGGATATCGTGGCGGATCGCTTTGATGCAGGCGTGCGGTTGGGCGACACCATCGACAAAGACATGATCGCAGTGCCCATAGGCCCGCCCTTACGGATGGCGGCCGTCGCCACGCCGGCTTACTTTGCCTCCCGCACCATTCCCAAAAAGCCGCACGACTTAATGGACCATTGCTGTATCAACCAGCGCATGCAGACATCCGGCGGGCTATACGTGTGGGACTTTGAGCGCCGCGGCAAGCAGGTGAACGTTCGCGTAACCGGACAGCTCACCTTCAATACCTCGGTGCACATAGTGGATGCGGCATTGGCAGGGCTGGGCGTTGCCTATTTACCCGAGGAGGAGTTTGAACCCCATCTTCAGGAAGGCAGGCTGATGCGCGTATTAGAAGACTGGTGCCCTCCGTTCGCCGGCTACTACTTGTATTACCCCAGCAGGCGGCAACCCTCGCCCGCATTTTCGCTGGTATCCAGTGCACTGCGTGAAGGGCGCTAGGGGCCGCGCTTAGCGGCCCCAGGTAAAGGCAGACTTAATCGGTGGGGCTTGCTGTCGGGCGCTAGGGGCGTCTTGTGGGCAATGTGCTCACGCGTCCTGCTTGCCCCAGTTGAGAATGACCAGGGTCAGCAAGCCGGCGACGATGCCCCAGAAGGCCGAACCCACTGAAAACAACGTCATGCCCGAGGCCGTCACCAAAAAGGTGATCAGCGCCGCTTCGCGTTCTTTCGGCTCGCTCATGGCTTGGGTCAAACCGCCGATGATCGAGGCGAACAGCGCCAGCGCGGCGATGGACAGGATCAGGGCTTTCGGCAGGGCGCTAAATAGTGCGGCGAGGGTGGCGCCGAAGATCCCGGCGATGCCGTAGAACACCCCGCACCAGATGGCGGCGGTGTAGCGTTTTTTCGGGTCTTCGTGGGCTTCCGGGCCGGCGCAGATGGCCGCGCTAATGGCGGCCATGTGGATGCCGTGGCTACCGAATGGGGCCAGCAGCATTGACGTCAGCCCGGTGGTGGTCAGCAATGGGCTGGCCGGTACGTCATAGCCATTGGCGCGCAGCACGGCCATGCCCGGCAGGTTCTGCGAGGCCATGGCAACGATAAACAGCGGAATACCGATACTGATGGCCGCAGCCAGGGAGAAGCGTGGCGTGGTCCATTCCGGTACGGCCAACTGTAACTCGAACTGTTCGAAATTCAGCAAGCCCAAGACCCCCGCCAACACGCTGCCTACAATCAGCGCGGCGAGTACCGCATAACGCGGCAGCAGGCGTTTGCCCAGCAGGTAGGCGAGCAGCATGGCCACCACCAGCACCGGTTGTTGTTCGGCGGCCACGCAGATTTCCAGGCCGATTTTGAACAGCACCCCGGCCAGCAGGGCGGCCGCCAGGGAACCGGGAATGCGCCGCATGATGCGGTCGAAGGTGCCCGTCAGGCCGATCAGCACGATCAACCCAGAGGCCAGGATGTAGGCACCAATGGCTTCGCCATACGGCACACCCGGCAGGCTGGTGATCAGCAAGGCGGCCCCCGGCGTAGACCAGGCAATCATGATCGGCGCGCGGTAGCGCAGCGACAGGCCAATGCAGCAGATCGCCATGCCAATCGACAGCGACCAGATCCATGAGGAGATCTGGCCATCCGTCAGCCCGGCGGCTTGGCCGGCCTGGAACATCAGCACGAGTGAGCTGGTGTAACCGGTGAGCATGGCAATAAAACCGGCGACGACTGCCGAGGTGGACGTGTCGGCCAGCGGCCGGAGGCGGGGTTGCGGCAGGTCGTGCATCAGAGCAGTCCGGTGTCAGCGAAGATGGGATAAAGCGACGCCACCAACAGCAGCGCCATACCGATATTAAATAGGCGTAACCGCCGCGCATCCTGCAGCCAGTTGCGCAACAAGCTGCCGAGAACAGTCCAGACGCTCATGGTCGGGCTATTGACCACCGCAAAAAGTGCTGAAATCAGCAGCACATTGGTCACGAAATTTTCCTGCGGGGTGTAGGTGGTGATCGCCCCGATCGCCATAATCCAGGCCTTGGGGTTGACCCACTGAAAGGCGGCGGCCTGGAGAAAACTGAAGGGTTTGCCGCTGGCCGAGGCTTGACTGTTCGGCGCGCCGGCATTGGCGATTTTCCAGGCTAGATAAAGCAGGTACGCCGCGCCGACATAACGCAGCACGCTGTACAGCACGGGTACTTGCTCGAATAACTGACCGAGCCCTAGCCCGACCGATAGCACCAGCAGCATCAGGCCCAGGCTAATGCCCAGCATGTGCGGCAGGGTGCGTCGCAGGCCGAAATTAGCCCCAGAGGCAAGCAGCATGGTGTTGTTGGGCCCAGGTGTCACGGACGTGACAAAGGCAAACGCAACAAAGGCAATCAACAGTTCGAGGGTCATGGCGCAGCACTCATAGGCAGTGCTTAACAGCCTAGGGACACAGAGGCAGAGCGTCGCGGTACAGCGATGCAGGCAATGAGCGGTACAGTTTTGCTGCGCTTATCTGTGGCGACGGTACAGTTAGTGGGTTACTCAGCAGCAGCTAACTGCTGCGCTATTGCACGCCGCCTATTACCGACTGTTGCCCAGCGTTTGGTTTACCTGCAACCAACCACTGACGGCCGTCTCACCCGCCTCATTCAGCACGCGCTGTAGCAGCTTGGTTTGCTCGCGGCGCAGGGCTTTTTCCAGCTTGGTGCCTTCGGCGGTAAAGCCGAGCAGACGTTTGCGTTTGTCATCCGCGGCCGTAAGGCTCTGCACTAAGCCCATTTCCAGTAACTGACGCAGCGGGTATTCAAGGCCTGCTTGCTGACGCCCAGATAAGCCAGCAGTTCTTTCATGCTCAAGCCTGGGTACTTGGCGATAAAAAACAGGATGCGGTGATGCACCCGCGACAAGCCGCGGCGCGCCAGCATTTCATCGGCTTTGGCGGTAAATGCCTGATAACCGGAGAAAAAGGCTTCCATAGCAATTTGCTGAGTGGCTGTGCTTTTGAAGTCAATCATTAAGGTCAAGCCTATTGACGTATATGCGGTGGTCGGCGTAATTTCAGTCAAACAGTTTGACCTATTTTTATTTGCCTTTGCTACCGGTGTATCCATGGCCTTCTCCGAACGTGTTGCCCGCCTGAAAAGCTCCCTTATTCGTGAAATTCTGGCGGCGGCGCAGCGCCCGGAAGTGATGTCGTTTGCCGGCGGCTTGCCCGCCGAGCCGATGCTGCCGAAGGTCGAGTGGGACGCGATGCCAGCAAGCATGGGCCAGTACGGCACCAGTGAAGGCGAGCCGGCGTTGCGTGAGGCGATTGCCGCCGAGGCGCGTGCCCTAGGCGTACCTTGCGATGCCAGCCAGGTGTTAATTGTCAGCGGCTCGCAGCAAACGCTGGATTTGGCCAGCAAGCTGTTTATCGATCCGGGTACCGAAGTGCTGCTTGAAGCGCCGACCTACCTCGCCGCGCTGCAAGCCTTCCAGCTGTTCGGTGCTGACTGCATCGCCGTGCCGCAGGAGTCCGATGGCCCGCAGCTGGAGGCGTTGCGTCAGCGGTTGCAGGATCACAAGCCTGCGTTTGCCTATCTGATCCCAACCTTCCAGAACCCTCGGCCGTGCGCTACAGCGAAGCCAAGCGCGATGCCGTCGCCGCCTTGCTCGACGAGTTTGGCGTGCCCTTGATTGAAGATGAGCCGTACCGCGAGCTGGTGTTCGATGACGGCAGCGCCACGCCGATTGTCAGCCGCCTAAAGAAGGCCAGCTGGATCTACACCGGCACCGTGTCGAAAACCCTGCTGCCGGGGCTGCGCATCGGCTATCTGATCGCCACGCCGGATCTGTACCCCTATTTGCTGCGCCTCAAGCAGTCGGCGGATCTGCACACCAACCGCATCGGCCAGTGGCAGGCGCTGCAATGGCTGGGCAGCGAGAAATACCGTGGCCATTTGGCCGAACTGCGCGATTTTTATCGTCTCCGTCGTGATGCCATGCAGGCCGTTCTGCAAGAGCATTTCACTGACTTGGCCGACTGGCAGATCCCCCAGGGTGGGCTGTTTTTCTGGCTAACCCTCAAGCAGCCGCTGGACACGCGCACGCTGCTGGCCCCTGCATTGGCGCAAAACGTGGCGTTTATGCCGGGCGAACCCTTCTTTATCGATCCCGACGCTCACCCTGGCCATCTGCGACTGAACTTCAGCCACGTGGCACCGGAGCGCCTGAGTGAAGGTCTCAAACGCTTGGCCGCCGTGATCCGTGAGGCGCAAGCACGCTAGCTGAACAGGTTTAGTCAGAGGAGGGTGATATGTACAAGGTTTACGGCGATTACCGTTCAGGCAACTGTTACAAGGTCAAACTGATGCTGCACCTGCTGGATCAGCCCTATGAGTGGATACCGATTGATATCCTCAAGGGCGAAACCCAGAGCGAAGCGTTTTTGGCCAAGAACCCCAACGGCAAGATCCCGGTGCTGGAGTTGGATGACGGCACCTGTTTGTGGGAGTCCAACGCCATTCTCAACTTCCTCGCCGACGGCAGCTCGTTTTTGCCAACCGAGCCGCGTCTGCGCACTCAGGTGCTGCAGTGGCAGTTTTTCGAGCAGTACAGTCATGAGCCCAACGTGGCGGTGGCGCGCTTTATCCAGCTGTATCAGGGGCTGCCGCTCGCACGCCGCGCGGAATACGAAGCGTGTCAGGCGCTAGGTTACAAGGCGCTCAAGGTGATGGAGAAGCAGCTGCAGCGCACCTCCTATCTGGTTGGCGAGGATTTCTCGATTGCCGACATCGCCCTGTATGCCTATACCCATGTGGCCGAGGAGGGCGGCTTTGACCTGACGCCATTCCCCGCCATTCGTACGTGGCTGGCGCGGGTGGCCAGCCATCCGCGTTATGTCGGCATGCTCGATTGACTATCTGGCGGTGTTAGTTGGCGAATACGGGCTGTGCCCGTGCGCTGACTAGCATCGCCAGCTCGGCGTAAAAAACACTTATCATTCAACGATCTATCTACATGACTGGGTCGCGGATGCCATCTGCTGTTCAGCGCTACACGCGGCGCATCGCCGCTGCCCTGGCGCGCTACTTCCCCCACACCACGGCGTACCTGCGTGCTGACCGCGAAGCCACGGCTGCATTGAAGAAGCCCGCCGTGCGCGGCAAACAACCTGCCGCGGCTAAAGCCAAATCGCGTACCGCAACGCCGCCGGCTAAACCGCGCCGCGCGGCCAGCAAAACCAGCACAACAGGTATTTATGGGCCCGCCATGTTGCCGGTCGATGCCGCGCAGAGCCTGGCGATGCGTGAGCAGGTGGCGCGCGCAGTGCAGGCCGGGCTGCTCAGTGCGCCTTCGGATGAGCAGTGGGCGATGATCCTCAGCCATCATCCGCTAACGCGCATCTTCGCCGGTGCCGGGTCGGGCAAGTCCACCACGCTGGTGCTACGGGTGGTGTTTATGTGCTGTCATCTGGGCATCAAGCCTGAGCAACTGACGGTGATCTCCTTCACCAATGCGTCTTGCGCCGAGTTGCGCGAACAGCTGCTCAAGGTGCTGGGGTTTTTCAACTACCCCTTCGATGAGGCCCAGGCGCGGCAGTGTGTGCGCACCTTCCACTCGGCCATGGGTGCCATGGCTAAAGGCTTGCTCGGCAACCCGCGTTGGTTTGAGCAGTTAGACGATAAACAGGCGGCCGGCCGTGAGCTGGATAACCCGCTGATGGCGAGCCGTTTACGGCCTGCGCAGCAGCGCCTGCTGAAACAGGCCTATCAACAGTGTTATGCCGAACAACAGGTGTTTCGCCAGCGGGTGCACAGCCTGTTGCAGTTACCCCTGCCGCCGGCAGAGGGCAAACGCCCGCCCAAGGCGCCGCTGGATGCCTTCACGCTGCAGGGCGAGTTCAGCGCCGCGCCGCTGTATGAGGCCTTCTACGCCCAGGCTGGATTTGCCGAGAGCATCGCTATTGAGGTCGCCGCTTTGCAGCCACAGGGGCTAAATGGCTCGGCCCAGGTGCGCGAGTTTTGTGAGGCCTTGGCGCTGTTTTGGCCGTACTTCGACCGGAGCCTGCAAGAGCAGGGGCTGATGACCTTCAATACGGCATTCAAGCAATTGACTGCGCGGCTGAACGCTTGCGGGCAGGGCGTCTCCGCCGAGTTGCTGGCCCCCTTTAGTCACTTGCTAATCGATGAATATCAGGACATCTCGCCGCAGATCGTGCAGTGGCTGCAAGCCGTGCAGCGCGCTCAAACTGGGCAGGGCAGCACCGTCAGCTTGATGGCGATTGGTGATGACTGGCAGTCGATCTACGGTTGGCGCGGCAGTTCGCCGGAGCTGTTTATCGACTTCGACCGGCACTTTCCAGGTAAGGGCCGCGCCAAACACAGCGCCGTGCTGACGCTGGCCAATAACTACCGTTCGGTTGAACCGATTATCCGTGACGCCGAAGCGCTGCTTGGCGGCGTGCGGCACAAACAGGCGAAAACCAGCCAGGCGATCAAGCCTGTGCAGCCGGGTGATCACGGTGTGCGACTGATTCAGCGTTTCGACAGCAAGGCGCGTTTGCCGGAGTTGCTCAAACAGATTCAGGAGCAGTGTGCCTATGCCGCTGAGCGCAACAGTCGTGAGCGCAATGCGGTGTTGCTGCTCAGCCGGCGCAACGAGCCGCTGCAAGCCATCACCGCGCAGCTGGACAAAAAGTTGCCGGTCAAGGCTTACACCATTCACCGCGCCAAGGGCCTGCAGGCCGAGGTGGCCATCATCCTCGACGACTGCATGCCGCCCACGCCGCATCCACTGCGCAATGCGCTGTATGCCTATTGCGGGTTCTTCAGCAACAGCTACGACCAGGCAATGCAGGACGAAAGCCTGCGCCTGGCCTATGTAGCGGTCACGCGCGGCGTCAGCCGGGTGTTCTGGTATTGCCAGAAAACCCAGGGCGCGACGCAAGTCTTGGCACGGCGGGGCTGATCGCGATCCTTAACTGCCGCTGGCCCTTAAGGATCGAGAGGCGCAAGCGAGGCTGGTTAGCAGAGGGCTGGTGAACGTGGCTTTGTAGGGGAGGGTTATCCAGGTCGCCGCGCCGGGCAGTTTTCAGCCGCTCACGCACAGCCTTTCAGGTGACGAGTAAACCGTTGCGCATGGTTAGGACGGTTGGTCGTTGTTCAGCGGTAAACGGCAGCGCTCGACTTTCCACCAAGTCGGCAGCAGCTTGCGGACAGCGGGTTGGTTGAAGCGATCATCAATCAGGTAAACCACGCCTTGATCTTTGACCGTGCGGATGACCCGCCCGGCAGCCTGTACGACTTTTTGCAGGCCGGGGTAGAGGTATGTGTAGTCGTAGCCATTGTTGCTGCCGAACATGATTTCCATGCGCTGTTTGATTTCTTCATTGACCGGATTGATCTGTGGCAGGCCGAGGGTGGCAATAAATGCCCGATCAATCGATCCCCCGGCAGGTCGATGCCCTCGCCAAATGCGCCGCCCAATACGGCAAAGCCAATGCCACGACCATTGCTGCAAAAGCGGTCGAGAAACGCTTGGCGTTCGCCTTCATCCATCTGCCGTGATTGCACCCAAACCGGGATCTGCGGGTGGGTTGCGCGAAACGCATCCAGCACTGATTGCAGGTAGGCATAGCTGCTGAAGAAGGCTAGGTAATTGCCCGGCCGCTCAGCGAACTGGCGCGCCATTAATGCTGCAATCGGGGCCAATGAGAAGTCGCGATGAGCATAGCGGGTGGAGAGGTTGCTGACCGCTTGCACGTGCAGCTGCTCGGCACTGAAGGGCGACTCCACATCGATCCACGGGGTTTCTTCTGGTAGGCCCAGCAGGTCGGCGTAGTAGTGCGCCGGGCTGAGGGTGGCGGAAAACAGCGTGCAGCTGTGGGCATCCGCGAAGCGCGGCGCCAGGAACGGTGCCGGGACGATGTTGCGAATACACAGGGTAGAAACAGACTGGCCGTTGTTGTCGTCACGGCTGATATCGAACAGCGAGTGCGGCCCAAAAGCCTCGGCCAGCCGGCAGAACAGCATGGCGTCCAGGTAGAAGTGCAGCAACTCTGTGGCATTGCCCGCCGGTTGCTCACTCAGGTGATCGGTGAGGGTGCTGACCGCTTTTTGCAGCGCCATGATGAACAGGTCAGGGGTGGTCGGGTAAACCTGATAGGCCACCTCTTGATCACGCTCCAACTGCCGCCAGTGCCGACTGATGCGCTCCAGCGGTGCCTTCAACACGCTCGGCGCAATGCGCCTTACGGCCTCAAAGCGCAGTTGATTGAGCTCGGCGGTGTACATGCTGCGGGCCCGCTCAATCAGGTTGTGGGCCTCATCCACCAGCAGGGTCACGCGCCATTCGTTGAGCAGTGTCAGGCCGTACAGCAGGCCGCCCATGTCGAAATAATAGTTGTAATCACAGACCACCACATCGGCCCAACGGCAGAGCTCCTGGCTCAGGTAATACGGGCAGATCTGATGGGCCAGGGCGGTTTTGCGCACGCTTTCATGGCTCAGCCATTGGCCTTCGAGTGCCGCCTTACGCGCCTCTGGCAAACGGTCGTAGAAGCCTTTGGCCAACGGGCATGAGTCGCCATGGCAGGCTTTGTCCGGGTGCTCGCACGCTTTGTCACGGGCCACATGTTCAAGTACCCGCAGCGGCATGGCCTCTTCCTGGCTGCGTAGGGTGGCCAGGGCATCGAGGGCCAGGCGCCGACCGGGTGTTTTCGCCGTGAGAAAGAACAGCCGGTCCAGCTCTTGTTCGGGAAACGCCTTGAGCTGCGGAAACAGTGTGCCAAGGGTTTTACCAATGCCGGTGGTGGCCTGAGCCATCAGGCAGTGGCCATCGCGCGCGGCGCGGTAGACGGTGTTGGCCAACTGACGCTGGCCACTGCGAAACTCGGCATGGGGGAAGCGCAGGCGTTTTAGCGCCTCATCACGCAGGCGTCGGTGCTCGCCTTCGTATTCGGCCCAGCGGATATAGCGGCTGCACTGCAGCTCGAAGAATTCGCGCAACTCACCAGCACTGACCGTCAGGTGAAAAGCTGTTTCATGCTGGGTGATGACGTTGAAGTAGACCACCGCAAGATTGATCTCCGCCATGTCGCGCTCGCGGCACAGCAGCCAGCCGTAGACCTTGGCCTGCGCCCAATGCAGCAAGCGGTGGTTCTCGGGGATACGGCTGATGTCACCACGGTGGGTTTTGATTTCCTCAAGCAGGTTTTCATCCGGGTCGTAGCCATCTGCCCGGCCGCGCACGTGCAAGCCTTGGTATTCGCCACTGAGCGGCAGCTCGGCGTAATAGGTTGGGCCGCGCCTAGCCACCACGATGGCGTGGCCGGTCATGCCTTCTTGGGCCGTCGGTGAGGGGGTGAAGCGCAAGTCCAGATCACCGACCTTGGCGGTGAATTCGCACAGCGCGCGGACGGCGACTTGGTAGTTCACGCGTCGGCCCACTGCACGTAGCACACATCCACCGGCATACCGTGCTCGGCGCAGAAGGCCAGCCAGCGGCGTTGGTTGTCTTGCAAGCGGTCGCCAGGGCCTTTGACCTCAATCATTCGGTAGCGTTGTTCGGCTGGCCACAGTTGAATCAGATCAGGCATGCCGGCTCGGTTGGCTTTGATGTCGAGCAGCAAGCGCTTGAACCACGCCAACAAGTGCGCGGCGGGCAGGCAGTCGAGCGCTTGCTCCAGCAAGGCTGGATCGAGCGCCGCCCAAAATACGAACGGCGATTGGATGCCGAATTTGTCTGCGTAGTTCTGCCGGATCACCTGCTTGTAGTGCTGCGTATCAAGGTGCGCTAAACACTCAGCAAAGACCCCGGCGCGGCGTGGGTGAAAGTCAGTGCTGAACAGGTCAACCGGGCCGGTATGAAACGGGTGGAAGAACGCCCCCGGCACTGGGGCGAAGATGGCCTTCCAGCACAGCAACCCGAACAAGCTACAGATCAGGTTGTTCTCGACATAGTGCACCGGCCCGTCAGGCTCGCTTAGATGCGCTTTGACGGCGAACTCGACGCTCTGCGCCACCGGTTTGGGCAAGCAGAGGTCCATCCGCTGCGGCGCGACAGCCTTGGCTTTACCCGGCTGTGGTTGTCCCAGCTGGCGCGCCAGACGCACCAAGGCGCGGGCGACGGCTTGCGCTTCGGCATCGTTCTCCGGCGCGTGGGCAGCCTGATTGGCCAGTGCGTAGGCTTGCGCTTGATGGCCCAGGCGCTCAAGCACGCGAATCTGCCGCAGCCGGGCGCCGACATAACGGCAGTCGGCATAAAAGGCCAAGGCACCGTCCAGATTGGCCTCGCGCTCCAACTGCTGGCCCATGCGAAACAGCAGTTTGTGCCGTCGCGCGGCCAGGAAGGGGGTGTCGCAGAGCAGGGCGCTGATCTGTTGCAGGACGTTATCGATCGGCTCGCCGGCCTCGAACTGTTCGCGGCTGCGTTGCAGCTGCAGGTAGCAGTCGACATCTGTGCGGTGGCGAAAGGCCCGCGAGTCAGCGCTCAGGGCTACAGGCTCGTAGCGGAAGATGCCGAGCTCGGCGAGCACGAACGCTGACCAGTCTTGACGCAGGTTGCCGAAAAACATCAAACGCAGGCGTTCACACAAGGCATCGACAGTCAGGCTAAGCACCTGATCCTCGCTGGAGGGGCACCACGCTGCGAAGGCGCGGGGCTCACTGTAGGTCTCGCGCAGTTGCTCCAGCAGCTCGCCTTTACTCAGCGTTTTTTGTTGCGCTCGCTCACCCAGGTGTTCGAGCACTTCATCCTTGCGCAGCAGGTTGAACAGCTCATCCAACGACAGCGCGGCGTCCTGTCGAACCCAGCCGGCGTCGAGCAGTGGCTTTGCCGCCAAGCGGCTGCAGCCGATCTCGGCGTAGTCCAGCTTGCTCACACGAAAGTGCGGGCCCTGGCGCATGATCATGCGAACCAGCAACGCCTGGGCGGCTATTGGCGTGGCTAAAAATTGCTGCAAGAAGGAGTGCTCTGGCTCGCTCAGCAAGTCGGCATAGCGCTCTTGCAGCCAAGCCAACGCTTGACGGAAGTTCGCCAGGTAATAGAAACGCGGGTCGTCTTGCAGCTGCATGGGGGGGCGGTGGCTATTTGCATCATCAGGTATCAGCGTCTCGCCAGGCTGGTCATTCAACGTGGACGGGGAGGGCGCAAGGTGTGGACGCAGAGTATGCCGCCTTTCAGCGCCGTGAATTGACCGAGTAGAGTTTACCTTTTGCTGTTTATGCATACAGTATTATTCTGCAGGAACCCCTCTAATGGCCACCGCAACCTTTCTCGGCCCCCTGGGCGGCTCGATCATTGAGCTGCCGTTTTTTTCCGCACACATTCCGGCCGGTTTTCCGAGCCCGGCGCAGGATCATCTGGAACAAAAACTCTCACTCGATCAGCTGTTCGACGTCGACGCGCCGCACACCTTCCTGGTGCGCGCAGATGGCGAGAGCATGATGGGCATCGGTATTTTTGATGGCGATGTAATGGTGGTCAACCGCGCTATGCCGTGGCGCCACCGCGATATTGTGATTGCGGCGATCAATGGCGACACCTTCGTCAAACGCCTGATTCAGGACGGCCAGCAGATTGTGCTGCAGTCGGAAAATCCCGCCTTTGCACCGCGCTACATTCTGGAAGGTGACGAGCTGCTGATTTGGGGCGTGGTCATGGGCAGTATTCGTCGTCACCACTGCCATGCATGAGTCCGCCATTGCGCTGATCGACTGCAATGCGTCTAACTGTTAAATTTAATTTCCTATAAAAATAAGCAGCTTAATATTTTTAACCTTCTGCCTATCTATCGCAGCACGTTTCGTAAGATCGCCCGCAGGATTCATGAAGCTGCTCGAAGCGTGACTCGTCTAGTCGCGGCGACGTCGGGTGCGCTGTGCGCAGTGATGGAAATCAAGCGTGCTGAGTCGCTGGTAAAGGGCAAGCGCAAACATATGCCGCTTATCGCATGGTTTTGACCACCCAATTGCATTACCACTGACTAATCAATTGCATTCGACTTGACCAGCACACGGCATATTGATGATAGGTAGAAATCGGCCCCGGGTATGTAAAAACGCCCAGAGAAACACTTGCTATGATTTCTGAGAACTTCATCGTAAGGGAAACCCATTAAACGGTTTACCCTGGGTGTACGCCGAGGTCAAAGCACCTTAACTTCCGAAAGCCTCGACTATTACGTCATCGATACCAATCCGGTGCGCGTGGTCGACGTTTTCGTCGATGAACTCGACCCAGCTACGCTGGGTTTTGAGGGTGTCATTCCAGCCGAAGCCTGCAGGCCCGCATATCACCCCGCGATCCTGCTGGAAGTCTATACCTACGGCTACCTAAGCCGCATCCAATCGAGCCGGCATCTTGAGTGAGCAACCCAATGCAACGTCGAGCTGGTGTGGTTAACCGGCCGTTTTACACCGGACTTCAAGCCCATCGTCAACCTCCGAAAAGACAACAGCAAAGCCATTCGTGGCGTCTGCCGCCAGTTCGTTTTGCTCTGCCAGCAGTTTGGGGTGTTCGGTGAAAGCCTGGTCACTGTCGACGGCAGTAAATTCAAGGCGGTGAACAACCGCGACAGTAATTTTACTAGCTTCAAACTGAAGCGGCGCATGGAAAAAGTTGAGTCGAGCATCAATCGTTATTTGGCCACGTTAGATGCTTCTGATCTGCAAGTTTCTAGCGCCTCTGAGCCAGACGCTACGAGCCGGGAAGAGAAAATAGCCAAGCTCAAAGCTCAGATGAAAGAGCTTCAGGGGCTCGAATCTCAGCTCATAAATCGCCATTCAAGCAGGTTTAACTGACCGACCCGGATGCCCGTTCGATGGCGGCGCGCGGTAACGGCATCGTCACTACAACGTACAGACGGCTGTTGATACGCAGCACCATTTGTTCGTTGCTCACGAGCTTACCAACAGCGGTTCTGACCGTGACCAGCTCAGCTCGATGGCGAAGCAAGCTCGGGAAGCTATGGCTTCAGAAACGCTGTTCGTGGTGGCTGATCGAGACTATTTCAAAGCGAAGAAGTCTTGGTTTATCACGACGGCAACATTACCGCCTATGTACGCAAACCTATGACCTCTGGAGATATGGCTGATGGGCGTTTCAATAAGGACGCCTGAATCGCCGCTAAAAACACGAATACACCTGCCAGTCTGGCGAGGCGCTTATTTGGCTGTTTCCCAGCATAGAGAAAGGCCTAAACATGTTCTGCTACTGGAGCTCGAATTGCCAGAGCTTCGCATTGAAAATTCAGTGCACGCCGAGCAAACAACGGCGAGTTTGTCGCTGGGAGCATGAGGAGGTACTTGACGAAATGCAGCGCCGATTGAACCAAGCACCAGAGATGATGAAAGTTCGAAAGCGGACTGTTTAGCATCCCTTGTGGACGCTCAAACAATGGATTGGCTCGACGCATTTTCTGACTCGCAAGCTGGTTGTGGCGCGCGGAGATGAGCCTGAATGTACTCGCCTACAACATGAAACAGGTTATGAAAATTATCGGCATCGAAGGCTTATTCGAGGAAATGGCGGCGTAAAAACCGGTCTCCGCTGCTCCAGGAGGCGCTAACGCGTTTTATAAACTTCAGTTTGTCCAGCAGTTGGTCAGCTAATAAAAAAGCCGACCCAGAGACTGGGTCGGCTTTTCATAGCCTTGTGAGCTATTACTTGCGGCTGGCTTTTTCCAGCATACGCAGAGCGCGCTCGTTGGCTTCGTCAGCAGTTTGCTGAGCCTTCTGAGCAGCAGCCATAGCGTCATCAGCCTTACGGTAGGCTTCGTCGGCACGGGCTTGAGCGCGAGCAGCTGCATCTTCAGTTGCAGTCAGACGAGCTTCAGTTTCTTTGGACATGCTGCTGCAACCGGTAGCCAGAACTGCGGCCAATGCCAGAGCAGAGAATTTCAGAACGTTGTTCATCGTGTTCCCCTTGAGGTGGAGGTTTTCCATAAAAGCAATTTCCTGATAATAGGAAATTAGCCGGCGTACATAGTACCTATAACTTGTAGTAAGTAAACGGAGGCAAGGCAAGGCGCAAAGGTTTTTTTTGGATTGCTGCAGAGTTGGGTGTTTTCTGGCCATTGGCTGCTTAAAAAACAATCAATTTCAGGCTGTTGGCAGTTCTTTGCGCAGTAACGACAGGTGTTTGGGAGCTGCAGTGGTTGGAAAGCATCTTGACGATAATTTCGGTTTCACTGACATATGAATGGCTGCACGTTTGTGACAGATAACTTGCGTTATTGGCAGATGCAGTGACTAGATTCTGCACATGGCCAGATGCTGCCTGTGTGATCTAAGTCATTGATTCACGTGACCTCACAGGTTCTGGCCTGATAAGCTCGTTATAATCGCCTACAACTTAATAGGTAAGAGATTCTGTAACCCCATTGCTGCACAAGCGGCGTGCGGGTTGCGCGAGCGAACAGAGGAGTTGCGATGAGCGAGGCGCTGTCCATTCACCATGACCTAGCAGGTCATCAATTCGAGACCACAGTGGATGGTGATCGGGCCTATCTGGCTTATATGGATCTTGGCAAGCAAACGCTGGATATCTACCGCACCTTTGTTCCCACCTCGCTGCGTGGGCGAGGCATCGCTGCTGCGTTGACCGAGCATGCACTGCAATATGCTGATCGCTTGGGCTACACGGTCATTCCGTCATGCTCCTATGTCGAGCGTTACATGCAGCGCAAGGGGCATACGGATAAGAGCTGAGTGATTCGGGTAACGTAAAAGGCCAGTCAGAGACTGGCCTTTTTTATATCTATTTCAGCGATCAGGTCTTGGCAATCAGGTTGCCGGCATGCAAGCCGCATTCTTTTTGTGTGGCTTCTTCCCACCACCAGCGGCCTTCACGCTCATGCTGATTAGGCAGTACGGGGCGGGTGCAGGGTTCGCAGCCGATGCTGATAAAGCCGCGCTCATGCAGTCTGTTATAAGGCAGTTCGAGCATGCGGATATAGGCCCAGATATCTTCACTGCTCATCTGTGCCAGCGGGTTGAATTTGTACAGGGTGTTGTCCGCTGTGGAGAAGGCCGTATCGAGCTCGACCGCCGCAACCTGGCTGCGCGTGCCGGGGCTTTGATCGCGCCGCTGGCCGGTGGCCCACGCTTTAACCGTGGCGAGTTTGCGGCGTAGCGGGGCGGTTTTACGGATGCCACAGCACTCACCATGACCGTCTTTGTAGAAGCTGAACAGGCCCTTGTCCTTGACGAAGGGCTCCAGAGCGGCAGCTTCGGGTGAGAGTATGTCGATGCTGATGCCATAGTGCTCGCGCACCTGATCGATAAAACGGTAGGTTTCCGGATGCAGGCGGCCGGTGTCGAGGCTGAAGACCTTGACGTTCTTGTTGAGCTTCCAGGCCATGTCGACCAGCACTACGTCCTCGGCGCCGCTGAACGATAGCCATAGCTCATCGCCAAAGTGTTCAAAGGCGAGTTTGAGAATGTCCTGAGGCGACTTGTTGGCATAGCTCGCCGCCAGTTCGGCTGCGTCGAAGGGGTGGCTCATCGGGCTGAATTCCTAGTTAGGGTGACGCTGCGCGTCTTGTGCGGCGATGGTAGCAAACGCAGGTTATTCGACTAAATAACGAAGTACCTCAGTAGACCTCTGATTTGAGTATAAGCCCTGCGTTGCAGAGCACTGGGGGAGCAGCTAGAGTGCCGCCTTCTAAAAAATCCAAGTTAGGAGTGTCCTGTGGAAATCGCGTGTCTCGACCTGGAAGGCGTATTGGTACCGGAAATCTGGATCGCCTTCGCGGAAAAAACTGGCATCGAATCGCTAAAAGCGACCACCCGGGATATTCCGGACTACGACGTGCTGATGAAGCAGCGTTTGCGCATTCTGGATGAGCACGGCTTGAAGCTGTCCGACATTCAGGAGGTGATTGCTACCCTCAAGCCCCTAGACGGTGCAGTGGAATTTGTTAATTGGCTGCGCGAACGCTTTCAGGTGGTGATTCTTTCGGACACCTTTTATGAATTCTCCCAGCCGCTGATGCGTCAACTGGGGTTCCCGACGCTGTTGTGCCACAAGCTGATCACCGATGAAACGGATCGGGTGGTGGACTACCAGTTGCGTCAAAAGGATCCTAAGCGCCAGTCGGTAGTTGCCTTTAAGAGCCTGTACTACCGGGTAATTGCCGCTGGCGACTCCTACAACGACACCACCATGCTCAGCGAAGCCCATGCCGGCATTCTGTTCCATGCCCCGGACAATGTGATTCGCGAATTCCCGCAATTCCCTGCGGTGCATACCTTTGAGGCGCTCAAACGTGAGTTCCTTAAGGCGTCTAATCGCCAGCTGAGCCTCTAATCTGCCGGGTTTTTAAAGCCTGCGCTCTAGGGCTACTCAGATGTTCACCGATACGCCCCACGAACGCTGCACGTTCGTGGGGCGTTTTTTTTGGTGCTGAGCATCATCGGTAAGGTCGCGTTGCCGTTATCAATCTAGGCAAATAGCGTATGTATTGGCCGGGTTAAGACTAGGCAGCCTGCGAGGCTGTGCGCGCGACGTTATTGTGAGTATTCATGGGTTTTTCAGCGATCAGCTTGAGCGCTGGCGGTCGGTCGCACCACCAGCCATAGGGCGATGGCGATCAATACGCCGCCGTACAGATACGCCCAAGACAAAGGCTCGTCGAGTAACAGGGCGCCCCACAGCACACCAAAGGGCGGGATCAGGAAGGTCGTGGTGCTGGCTTTTATCGGCCCTACATCACTGAGCAGGCGGAAGTACAACACATAGGCCAGGGCGGTGCAGACAAAGCCTAGCCCTGCGAGAGACAGCCAGACGTCGAGCCCGCCCCAGCTGGCTGGCGGTTGTATGACCAGCGCGCCGCCGAACAGCGGCAGTAGAAACAGGCTGGCGCCACACAGGCTGGCGAAGGCGGTCAAACGGTTGTCCAGGCCGCCCTGCATGCCAATCCAGCGCCGGGTAAGAAAACCGGCAAAACCATAGCAAGCGGTCGCCACCAGGCAGGCGGCAGCGCCGAGCAATAGGGTCGAGTCAAACTCAATTGGGCCGGTGCGGGTCAGCACTGCCACACCAAATAGGCCAACAGCGACCCCGGCGGCTTTGCTCACAGTCATGGCTTCAGCAAAGAACAGCATGCCGATCAATACGCCCATCATCGGCGTGGTGGCGTTGAAAATGGCGGAATAGCCTGCTGGCAGCACCAAGGCAGCCATGCAGTACATGGCAGAAGGCAGCCCCGCGTTGATCACCCCGAGTATCAGACAGTGTTTGAGCTTGCCGTTGAAGTCCCAGCGCACACGCATCAGCAGCAATATCACCAGTAGCCCAAGCATGCCCAGGCTGGCGCGAAAAAAAGCAGTCGGCAGGCTGCCAAGTACTGGCGCAACGATGCGCATAAACAGAAAACTTGCGCCCCATATAGCAGCAAGCAACAGCAGACGCATCAGGTCAGCAAGGCGCACAACGGACTCCACAGCGGTCAGAAAGGGTGAGCAGTGTTGCTGGGCCGGGGCTTCAAGGCAATTCGAAATGCGCTTTCAAATGGTTGCCTGACAACATTTCGTTGTAGATAAGTGCGCATCCATGCGATGGCAGCTTTTACTTCATGCAGTCACTGGATAAGCTCGATGGCTTGTCCGCACTCACCTGAAGGGGTTCGTATATGCCACAGCAATGGCCGGCCAGCGCGATAGCGGCGTTTATCCTTGATGGCTTTGACGACTACCGCGAGCAGTTTCGGCAGATTACCAACGGCGCGCGCTTACGATTTGAGCAGGCCCTGTGGCAGGAAATCCAAGACGCATCGGCGGCGCGTATTGCTTTGTATGAAAAGTGCGTAATCGCGGTCAGCCGGCAGTTACGCGAGGCCTATGCGGCCGAGGCATTGCTGGATGTTGAGCAGTGGCCACTGGTCAAGTCGGCCTATATCGCCTTGATCAACCTGCGTGATGACGATGAGTTGGCAGAGACCTGGTTTAACTCGATTTTTTGCGGGTTGTTCAGCCATGATCAGATCAATGATGGCGGCATGTTCATCCACACCACTCGCCCTTCGCTGCGGGTTAATACGCGCACGCTGCAAACGCGGTTGTATGAGCCCAATGGCGATGTCGAGCTGTCTCTGCGGCAGATCTTCGATGATTTCAGTTTCGAAGTGGGCTACGAAAATCTGCCGCGCGACCTGGCGCGATTGCTCAAGCAATTGCGTCAAAGCCTGCCGGATTGGGTGTGCAAGGACCCCGATCTGCGCATCGAGTTGTTTGCCTCGCGCCTGTATCGCAATAAAGGTGCCTATCTGGTGGGGCGTATTTACACCCGCGATGAACAATGGCCGCTGGTGATTCCGCTGTTGCACCGCGAAGGGCAGGGGATTCAGATTGATGCACTGATTACCGATGAGGCGGAGGTGTCGATCATTTTCTCCTTTACCCGCTCCTACTTCATGGTGCGGGTTGGTTATCCCGCCGAGTTCGTCGGCTTCCTTAAGCGTATTTTGCCTGGCAAGCACATTGCCGAGCTGTACACCTCGATTGGCTTCTACAAACACGGCAAATCAGAGTTCTATCGATCCCTGATCAACCACCTGGCGACCACCGATGACAAATTCGTCATGGCGCCAGGGGTGCGCGGCATGGTGATGAGCGTATTCACGCTGCCGGGCTTTAATACAGTATTCAAGATCATTAAGGACCGCTTCTCGCCGTCGAAAAACGTCGACCGCAATACGGTGATCGAAAAATACCGCCTGGTGAAAACGGTCGACCGGGTCGGGCGTATGGCCGACACCCAGGAATTCGCAGATTTCCGCTTCCCACTGAGCAAGTTTGACCCGCAATGCCTGGCCGAGTTGTTGGACGTGGCGCCGTCGACCGTTGAGGTTGATGGCGACACCGTACTGGTCCGCCACTGTTGGACTGAGCGGCGCATGACGCCGTTGAATCTGTATGTGGAAAGTGGCAGTGAAGCTCAGGTGCGTGAGGCGTTAGACGATTACGGTCTGGCTATCAAACAGCTGGCTGCAGCGAATATCTTTCCTGGCGACATGCTGCTGAAAAACTTTGGCGTAACCCGTCACGGCCGTGTGGTGTTCTACGACTACGACGAAATCTGCTACCTGACGGAGGTGAATTTTCGCCATATTCCCCAGGCGCGCTACCCCGAGGATGAAATGTCCTCCGAGCCGTGGTATTCGATCGCGCCGATGGATGTGTTCCCTGAGGAGTTCCCGCCATTTCTGTTCGCCAATATGCAGCAGCGTAAGCTGTTCAGCGAGCTGCATGGGGAGCTGTACGACGCCGATTACTGGAAAACCCTGCAAGAGGCGATTAGCGCAGGCAAGGTCATCGACGTGTTCCCCTATCGGCGCAAAGATCAAGCCGATCGGGAGTATTGAGCGGCATGCGAGTGCCGCTTGGTTTCGTCGCTAGCGGGCTTTGGCTGCTGGCAGATAGCCGCGTACTGCACGCGACCGAGGTTGACCACAGCGCAGTTGCGCCGGCTCCGCTACTCATCACCAGCCCACGCAGTAACGTGCGCTGGCTGAGTACGCCGGCGGCGGTAACGGTGGTCGATGCAGGGGCAACGCCGGGTGAGCAGAACCTCGCTCTGGATACCTGGCTGGCACGTGTGCCGGGCGTATTCGGCCTCAATCGTTACAACCTGGCCCAAGGTCTGCGTCCGTCGATTCGTGGATTCGGCGCGCGCGGTAACTTTGGTGTGCGCGGTATTCGGGTACTTGTCGATGGTGTACCCCTGACCATGCCGGATGGGCAAACCGAACTCGACGGTCTCGACCTTGGCTTGGTTGAGCGCATGGAGGTTTTGCGCGGGCCGGCCTCGGTGCTCTACGGCAATGCTGCCGGCGGAGTGCTAGCGATCGAAACACGCGAGCCGCCGGCGTTGCCCTCGATGCAGCTTGACCTGAGCGCTGCAAGCCTCGGCTATCAGCGAACACGCGTCGAAATGGCGGGCAGTGACGGCAACTTGGGCGCATTGCTGGCGTTTAACAGCACCCATTTAGACGGGGATCGCCAGCACGGCGCAGCGCAGACCAACAGCCTGACCGCCAAACTGCGTTGGTATGCGCCGGCGGGGCGCTTACGCCTAAGTTTCAATGCGATCGATAACCGCGCCGAGGATCCCGGTGGTTTAACGGCGGCCCAAGTCGACGCGGATCGCCGGCAAGCGGCGCCGAACAACCTGCGCTTTGATGGCGATGAGTTTATTCGTCAGCAACGCCTGGCGTTGGTTTGGGATGGCTACGCTTCAGGGTCTGATCAGTACCAACTGCGCAGCTATTTGGGGCGCCGTGAGTTCGGCAATCAACTGGGGTTTACCACGAGCGGCCAAACGACCTTTGAACGCTATTTCAGCGGTATCGGCGGGCAGTACAGTCATTACCGCGAGCTAATCGGCGTGCCACATAAAATCACCACAGGTTTCGACCTGGAAGCCCAGCGAGATGATCGGCGACGCTATGACAATTTGCTCGGCGAACGCGGGCAGTTGCGCCAGCATCAAGATGAGTCCGCGCTTAGCCAAGGACTGTTTATCGAAGATCAGATCAACCTGACTGAGCAGTGGCAGGCCACCCTTGGGGTGCGCTATGACCACGTGCGCCTGGCGGTGGATGACCTTTACCTGGCCGACAGTCGCGATGATTCAGGCTCGCGCAGCCTGGCAGACTGGAACTACAGCGCTGGCCTGAGTTATCGCCTGACGCCACAACAGTCGCTTTACGCACGGCTGGCCAGTTCATTCGAAACGCCGACCATCAATGAGCTGGCAAACCCGCAAGGGGGGGGGTCAATGCAGCGTTACAGCCGGCCCAGGCAGTAAGCCATGAGCTAGGACTGAAAGGTGAGTGGACCTCGCTGCGTTATGCCTTGGCGTTGTACCGGATCGACCTGAAGGATGAGCTGGTGGCGTTTAGCCTGCCAACTCAGCCGGGGCGTAACTTCTATCGCAATGCCGGGCAGTCGCGCCGTGATGGCCTCGAATTGAGCCTGGACTGGCAACTGGCCGAGGCTTGGCGCTGGTCGATGGCTTATACCTACAACCGCTACCGCTTTGCAGAGTATCAAACGTCTGCAGGCGACTTTGCTGGCAAGCGCACCCCCGGTATCCCGCGGCAAAGCTTTTTCACTGAATTGACCTATGAGCATCAAGGTGCATACATACGCTTGGGCGCTACAGCCCAGGCGCGCGTATACACCAACGATGCCAATACTCAGTCAGCCCCCGGTTATGCCTTGCTTAACCTGCGCCTCGGCAAGCGCTTGCAGCTTGGTGAGCAAAGTCTGGAACCTTACCTGGGGATCGATAACCTGCTGGGGCGTGAATACTTTGACAACCTGCGGATTAACGATGGCAGCGCTCGCTATTTTGAGCCGGGGCCGGGACGAACCCTGTATGCAGGCTTGCGCCTGCTGTTTTAGCGTGTAACAGCGCCGCTGCGGCAGTTTCGGCTCACGTGAACTAAGATGAGACGAGAAGCACAAGTACCTGTTCGATGATCTTGGTTGGAGGCTATTTATGAACGCCAAGTTACAGCACGCCCTGCTTGATCTGTTGAGAACCCTTGGTCTGCTTGAGCAGCCAACATTGCAACCCATCCCGGTACGTAGCACTAAACCAGCCTCTCAGCCTGAAGACCGTCGACGCCGCTGATACGCCCGTGCTGTTTACTTAAACGACCAACCTGTAACGCCAGTAGCCGATGTGTGTGCCTAGGCTATGCCTCCTCGCGCTCAAATCCCTGCTGTTGCGCTGGCTGCCTTTCGCCCTAAAAGGCAGCGGCCTTGGGCCTGCTGAATGACTCATACAAGCATTTGCTAGCGAGTTGTTCGGACTGTGCTAGACCATTACCTGTACACCCACACATCGCTCAGACAGGGAAAGCCCACAATGCGCCAGAACCTCCCAGTAACTCAGCGGGAAAAAACTTTCCCCCAGCATGAGCGGTTGATTTCCACTACCGACCTGAATAGCAATATCACCTATTGCAATGACGCCTTTGTGGAGGTGAGTGGCTTCACCCGAGAGGAGTTAATCGGCCAGCCGCATAATTTGGTGCGTCATCCTGATATGCCTCCTGCCGTGTTTGCGCACATGTGGGAGACCATCAAGCAGGGCAAGCCCTGGATGGGCATCGTTAAGAATCGCTCGAAAAACGGTGACTACTATTGGGTTAGCGCCTATGTCACGCCCATTTATGAGGGTGCCCGCGTCGCGGGTTATGAATCAGTGCGCTCTTTGCCGGATGACGCGCAGAAACGACGCGCTGAAAAACTTTATGCGCGCTTGCGTGAAGGCAAGCCACCCGTGCCTAAACTTGAATACTGGACACTCGATATTATCCAGTCATGGCCGGTGATCTTGGTCGCCCTGCTGATTCTTGGTGCACAATTTGTACTTAGCGGGCCTTGGTTATGGGGCTTTATTGGCGCTGTAATGTTTGGCCTCGGCTCTTATCAATTATCGGCTAAGCGCCGCCTGATCAGGCAGACCCTTGCTGAGCACCCTAAGGCATTTACCAGTGCCCTGGTTGCTCTGACGTACACCAACAATCGTGGTGCGCAGGCGTTGCTGGATATGGCCATGATCAGCGAAGAAGCTCGTTTGCAGACGGCACTGACGCGTATTGAGGATGCCGGTAACAACGTTAAAAAACATGCGGCGCGCTCGGCTGATCTGTCGCGCTCTAGTGCGCAAATGCTTGATCAACAGCGCAGTGAGACGGATCAGTCAGCGACGGCTATCAACGAAATGGCTGCAACCATTCAGGAAGTCACGCATAACGTCCAGAGCACTTCACATGCCGCTGAGGAAGCGGATCGTCTGGCCATGCAGGGCTTAGAGCTGGCCGGCGGCAGTCTGGATTCCATGCATCACATGGCGAAAGCTGTCGTGGATATTGGGCAGGCGGTTAATGACTTGGCCAACTCCACTCAGTCAATCGGTAGCGTGGCCGACGTGATCACCTCCATTGCCGAACAGACCAACCTGCTAGCGCTTAACGCGGCAATTGAAGCGGCGCGTGCGGGTGAGCAAGGGCGAGGCTTTGCCGTGGTGGCCGATGAGGTCCGCTCGCTGGCGTCACGCACGCGCGAGTCGACTGAGCAGATCCATCAGATCATCGCTTCGCTGCGTGCGGGGGCCGAACGTGCAGTGGTCACCGCGGGCAAAGGCGAAGCCATTTCCAAACAGAGCGTCGAGAGCGTGGAGTCTGTGCGCAGCGCCCTGGATGGCATCAGCGCGGCTGTCAGCCGGATTACCGGCATGAGCCAGCAGATGGCCTCGGCATCTGAAGAGCAGAGCCATGTGGCAGAAGACATCAGCCGGCAGATCACTCAGATTGCTCAGCTCTCGGACCGCAGTGCTGAGCAGGCCCATCAAGGTGCGGCAATTGGGCAGGAACTGGAGGACATGGCGGATTACTTACATAGCTTGGCGGAGCGCTTCAACCGCTGAGTGAGAGTTGCACAATTATCGGCCTGCCTGGCACGTGACAGGGGGCCGATTTTTTATGGGGTATGGCAAACTGCGCGGCTGAGGAGAAACCCATGTCGCGCGCGCAATGCCCACGTTGTACCCGTCCATCCGAGCGCTGCCTGTGTGCGCTTATCCCGAGCTTACCGAGCCGCACTCGGGTATTGATTCTGCAGCATCCGAGTGAGGTTAAGCATGCGCTGAATACCGCGCGCTTGGCTGCGCTTGGCTTGAGTAACGCCGAATTGCTGGTTGGTGAGGTGTTCGAGTCGCTCGCAGCACTGTTACAGCAGCCCGGCTACCATGCGTGTTTACTGTTTCCGGGTGAGCATGCGCAACCTCTGATGCCGTTTGCTGAACAGCGCAACGAGCTGCCGCTGCTACTGGTGGTACCCGACGGTACCTGGCGTAAGGCGCGCAAACTGCTGCACCTCAATCCGCTATTGGCGGCTTTGCCCAGGGTGGCGCTGCCTGAGGGGTTACAGTCACGTTATCGTTTACGCAAAGCGCCAGTAGCGGGTGCGTTATCAACCATCGAAGCGATCGTTACCGCGCTGAATACAGTCGAGGCACCTGGCTGTTTCGATGCGCTGCTCAAACCCTTTGAGGTGTTGATTGATGGGCAGATTGAAGCGATGGGGGAGCACACCTACCAACGTAATCATGGCAAACAGGATGCCTCATCCTGAAAAATATGAGCCCGTTATAGGGCGTTTTAGCGTTCGCGCATGGCTTCTGAGCGCGCCTTCAGCACGGGTTTAAGCAAGTAGTCGAGAACGCTCTTTTCGCCAGTAATAATGTCCACGCTGGCGACCATGCCGGGGATGATTAGCAGCGGGTGCTTGTCGCTGCCTAAGTGGCTTTTATCGGTGCGCACCTGAATGAGGTAGAAGCTGTTGCCTTCCTCATCGGTAATGGTGTCGGCGCTGATCAGCTCGAGGTTGGCTTTAAGGCCGCCATAGATGGTGTAGTCGTAGGCGGTGAATTTGACCATGGCCTTCTGCCCTGGATGGAGGAAGGCAACATCCTGCGGCCGTACCTTGGCCTCGATCAACAGGCTGTCGTCCAGGGGGACGATTTCCAGCATGTCGCTGCCAGGCTGCACCACGCCACCAATGGTGTTGACTTTGAGCTGATTGATGATGCCGCGCACAGGTGAAACCACGGTTGTGCGGGTGACGCGATCGTCAATAGCGACGCTGCTGGCGGTAATTTTCTGTAGCTCTGTACGAATTTCATTGAGCTCCTTGAAGGCGTCGGAGCGGAAACTTAGCTCGGACTCTTCAATTTTGCTTTTGATTTCATCCATTGCCGATTCGGCCCTGGGTATTGCCAAGTTGGTGGCGTTTAGTGAACCGCGTACTTCGACCAAGCTGCGGCGTAAACGGAGGATCTCCACTTGGGAGATTGCGCCTGCGGCAACCAACGGTTGTGACATATTCAGCTCTTGCTGCAGCAGGCCCATGCTGGAGCGATATTGTTGGGCTTTGGCACGAAACTCGGCAAGTTCTTGGGTTTTTTGCCGCAGTTGTTCGCCGAGTGTGCGCTGCTCACTTTGTAGGCGGTTTTGTCGAGACTGATAAACCGCCAGTTCGTCTTCAGCCAACTGCGGTGCAAGGCGTAAGATCTCTTCTGGCATGCTTATCGGGCGGCCTTCCGCTTCAGCCGTCAACCGTTCGACGCGCGCCACCAGTGCCAGGCGATCGGCTTCAGCTTCCCCGCGATTGGAGAGGTAGCGTGTATCGTCCAGGCGCAGTAACACGGCGCCTTGTTCAACGATCTGCCCTTCACGAACAAATATCTCGCTGACGATGCCACCCTCTAGATTCTGGATGACCTGAATTTTACTAGAAGGTATGGCTTTGCCTTCGCCCGTGGTGACTTCCTCCAGTACCGCAAAATTGGCCCAGACCAGCGCTGATATTAGGCAGGCGCTGACCACCCAAACAGTGATGCGCGTGAACCAGGGTGAGTCTTCGAGAATGGCCCCGTCGACCTCTGGCATAAACTCGGTGTCTTGTTTGCGCTGCCGCATACTGGCGAAGTATTGGCTAATCGAATGGTTCTTTTGCATGAGCGCTCCTATACCGCTGCGGGGCCAACTCGACCTTTGCGTAGCGCTTCAATGACGGCTTCTTTGGGACCGTCGGCAACAATATGGCCGTTGTCCAATACCACCAGGCGATCCACCAGGCTGAGCATGGAGGCGCGGTGCGTGATCAACAGCATGGTTTTACCTTGGGCCCAGGTATGCAGACGGTTGCGCAGTATGTCTTCGCTGGTGTTATCCATCGCGCTGGTGGGCTCATCGAGCAGCAGAATAGGCGGGTCAAGCAACAGTGCACGGGCCAGCAGTACAGCCTGGCGCTGACCGCCCGAAAGCAGCTGGCCGCGTTCGCCCACTGGACGGTCGAAGCCTTGTGGGTGTTGCCGTGCCAGGTCGACCACCCCAGTCAGTTCGGCGACTTCGAGCATGCGCGCATCGCTGACATAGCGTGCGCCTAACGTCAGGTTATCGCGCAGGCTGCCAGCCAGTAGCGGCAGGTCATGGGCGACGTAACCAATTTGGTGGCGCAGATCGGACACGTCAAGCTGACGCAAGTCCAGGTTGTCCAGCAGGATTTGCCCCTTGTCAGGGCTGTAGAACGCCATGACCAATCGCGCCAGCGTGCTCTTGCCTGAGCCGCTGCGGCCGATGATGCCGATGCGCTCTCCGGCACTCATTCGCAGGCTCACACCGTCAAGCGCCGGGCTGCTCTGGCCTGGGTAGCTAAAGGTGACATCACGCACATCAAGCGCGCCGTGCAGTTGCGTACGTTCCAGTGGCCGCTGTTTCGCCTGACGCTCTTGTGGCAGAGCCATTAGCGCATCAGTGCTGGTCATGGTCAGGCGTGCCTGTTGATAGCGGGTGATCAGCCCGGCAATTTGTCCAAGAGGGGCGAGGATCCGGCTACCCAGCATGTAACAGGCCACCAACGCCCCCACACTGAGTTGACCGGCAATGATGATATAAACCCCCGCGACGATGGTGGCCATGCCGGCAAACTGCTGCAGGAATAGTGTGCCGTTGGTGGCGATTGCAGCCAATGAGCGCGCGTGGATATCCAGGCGGGTGAGCGCCCCGTGAGTTTTTTCCCATTGATGCTGGCGCTCACTCTCTGCGCCGCAGGCTTTAAGGGTTTCAAGACCACCGAGGGTTTCGATTAACAGTGCTTGGCGCTGCGAGGCCAGTTGCAGACTCTTTTCCACGGTGTCGCGTAAGCGCGCCTGAATAATAAAGGCAAAGAGCGCGGTGATCGGAAACGCCAGCAGGGGGATGATCACCAGCCAGCCGCCGACCAGCCATATCACCGTAATCATCAAAAATGAGAAGGGTAGATCGATCAGGCTGGTGAGGGTGACCGCCGTGAGAAATTCGCGTAGGCCCTGAAAATCATGAATGCTTTGAGCAAAGCCGCCGATCGTAGCGGGGCGGGCAGTCATCGACATACCGGTGATACGTTCGAACAGTGTTGCCGACAACACCACATCGGTTTTCTTGCCCGCCGTATCAAGCAGGTGCGCACGTAGAATTTTCAGCAGTAACTCGAAGCCCATGCCGATAAATAAGCCAATGGCCAGTACCCAGAGTGTCGAGGTGGCTTGGTTGGGGACTACGCGGTCATAGGTCTGCATCACAAACAGCGGCACCATTAAACCGAGCAGGTTGATCAGCAGACTGGCGAGAATCGCATCCGTATATAACCAGCGTGACAGTTTCAGGGTGTCGCGAAACCAGGCCTCTATGCGCGGTATGAGTGGGGAGCGCGTTTCTTCCAGTTCATGGCGTGGGCGGGCAAAGAAGGCTTGCCCACTGTACTCGCTGGCTAATTGTTCTCGGCTGACCCATTGCTCACCGCCATCGGCTTCGCAGGGCAGTATCTGTGCCTGGTTATTTTCTCCCCATTGACGTAATACAGCGCTGCGGCCATTTTTCAGCAGCAACAGTATTGGCAGATTGAGGGCTGAGATACTGGCCAGGTCACGGTGCAGTAAGCGCCCCTGCAAACCAGCCCGCGCCGCCGCACGGGATAACAGTTCTGCGGTCAGGCGCTGTTCTGGCAGAGGCAGCCCTGCACTCAAGCTGCCACGGCTGGCTGAGCAGCCGTGGAGTTTGCAAAGAATCAATAAACCATCAAGCAACGGGTCGTCGTGGTTTAGACGCGGATCGCTGGATGTTTCTGGCCGCTCCATGCTGGTCAAAGGTTACTACTCCTTATGGTCGTTCTACTTCATTGCAGGCAGGCGTGCCTCGCTCTTCACTTCAGTAAGGGCTACAGCTTCTGCCGGTACTACTACTTGCTGCTGGCGTAACAAATCGCCCATTGCTGCGGACACCCGGTACATGGAGAACTCTTCGCTGTAGCGTACTTCGCTGTAGCGTCGGTTAGCGGTGAACAGCTCATTTTCACTGTCCAGCAGGTCAAGCAGGGTGCGTTGACCCAGGCCGAACTGTTGTTGATAAGCGCCGCGAACCTTCGCCGTGTATTCGGCGTAGTCGCGTGCTTTAGGCGTTTGCAGGCGGGCGTTTTCCATGGCATTCCACGCCAGCGAGAGGTTCTCATTGAGTACGCGCAACGCATTGTTGCGGATGTCCATCGACTCGTTGATTTGATAAGCCGTCGATTGCAGGCGCGCCTTATCGCGCATGCCATTGAATAGGTTGTAATTCATCACCACTGCCGCACGCCAGCCATTGTTATGGCCCTGGTCACCTTGCGTGTTGTTATCGGCGTTGGTTGCCAGCTCAAGGTCAACGCGTGGGTAGAAGGTTGATTTGGCAACCTCATATTGCTTTTCGGCTGCTTGTACATCGGACTGCGCTGATTTCAAAAAGGGATTATTACTCTCGACCGCTTGCCGAGCTTCGACGAGGGTTTCCGGCAGTGAGCCTTTGAGTGATGCGGGTGCGGTCAGCTCATTGGGCATACGGCCAACAGCACTGAAGAAATTGGCTTCGGCATCGGCCAGATTCACTTGTTCTGTATAAAAGTTGTTTTCTGCCAGCGCCAAGCGTGCTTCGGACTGATCCAAGTCTGCTGTACTCCCCACGCCTTGTTGGCTGCGTAGGCCGATTTGATCATTAATCCGTTGGTGAGCCTGTAGGTTGTTGCGAGCAAGGGCCACCATTTCCCGACGCATCAATAAGTCGAGGTACACCTCAACAGTACGCAGCGCCAGGCTTTCTGAGGTGCCCAGCAGGCGATAAGCCCTCGAATTGACCACCGCTTTAGTACGCTCCACTTCATTGGGCGTGTTGAAACCATCAAAAATCATTTGCCGCAGACGCAGCTCAGAGGTGCCGTAATTCAGCGTTTCGGTGTTGTGGTTGCCCAGCGCTCGGGTACTAGGGCTGTCGGTATTTTCTCGACCGTAGCCCATGAGCAGATCAACAGTTGGTAGATAACCGCCTTTAGCAATCTTGACTTCTTCGTCCGATGAAAGGCGACTGTTAGCCCCGGCATGCACTTCCGGGTGGTTATCCAATGTGCTTTGGATTGCCTCGGATAAGGTGATGGCTTGTGCCTGAGAACACACTGCTGCCAGCACAATACTGCTCCATAAAGGGTTTAGTACGCGCATTTGTACATCTCCTTATAAGCTCTTATTTATGCCGCCAAAAAAATGGCTTTAATAATTTTTGGATTACTCTCGATTTATAAGATCAAAGCTAAGAACACTTTCAAGCATAGCTAAGATAAAAATTTCACAAGGTTTATAAGAAAAAAATCTTATGCAGTCTTGGCGATTTGGCCCATTGTTTGTACTCATAAGTCAGGCGCTTTGTGCCCTTCAGCGGCGTGCATGGCTTAAAGCAGATGGTCAAATGCATTTAGTAGGGGCGGGATGTACTGGTTCGATAGACGGCGTAGTTTTTGGTGGCATTTTTTTGTCGTTTAGTTTTTTAAGCAAAACGTCGTAATTATCAATCAGCTGTTTTTACTCTTCCTTGTAGGTGTGTTTGGTCCCTTTGACATACGTGTCGACGGTGGTCGGCAGTTGTAGTGAGGATGGAATCATGGCTACTTTGATTGGTGTCGTCAGCCAAGTTATCGGCGAAGTCTATGCAGTAGCTGGCGACGGAACGCGTCGGCCACTCAGTGAAGGTGATCGAGTCTTTGCAGGGGAGCAAATTGTTACCGGGGCCGCAGGCGCTGTCTCTGTCGCCATGAGTGATGGACAGCTGCTAACCCTTGGGCGCGAAAGCAGCCTGAGTCTTAATGAGCAAATGCTTGCAGACAGCGCCAACCCACCAGCCGCGCCCGCGCAAGTGCCAGCAGATACGCCCAGCGATAGCGATCTGACTGATGTAGAAAGGTTGCAAGCGGCAATCGAGGCGGGTGTTGACCCAACACTTGAAGGCGAAGCAACTGCTGCTGGTCCTGGTGCTGGTGGGGCGCCAGGTGCAGTGGGGGGGCCACTCGTTTGTACTCTTGGGTGAAACCGCTGGTGCACTCGAGCCAATTATTGGCTTTCCGACCGAAGGGTTGAGTAGCGGGCCGGAGTTCCCTAACCCAGAACCGGTGGCGGCCGATGACTCCTCACCCACGGTTGGGATCATTTACTTCGATCAAGAAGGCTCTGTGGTTGCCGGGCCGGGTGTAGTGGAGGAAGCCGCGCTTAATCCCGGCGCGCCAACTAACCTTGATGGCCAGGCAGGTTCGAATCCCGGCAGCAACGCTGAGAATGTCTCCGGCTCATTGGTCATCAACTCACCTGACGGTATCTCGGCTATCCAGGTGCTAGATAAGGATGGGGTGTGGATCAACGTACAGGGCGGTGGTGTGGTTCAGGGCGCTTATGGGCAGTTGGTATTTGATGCTGCCGGCAACTGGACTTACACCCTAGCCGACAACACGCTCAATCATTCCAACCCCGATGCGGTTGGGGCTGATGATCAGTTGCTCGACCCATTTCTTGTTCGTGTGTTCGATGGCGATGGCGATGTGTCGCCAACTGTGCCGTTGACGATTGCTGTGTATGACGATGGCCCCAGCATTTTGCGGTTTGATATTTCCGAGCAGAGTGGGTTGCTGGTTGTTGACGAGTCAGTTGGCACTGGAGGCTCAACTAAGGATGAGTCAGGCCAAGCCCAAAATAACGATGAAACCAGTTATGCCGGTAGCGAAGCAGGTGTTATTGGCTACGCCAGCTTCAATTTGGAAAGCATTTTCTCACTGGCTGTTGATCCCGGTGCTGATGGTGAGAACCTCGAAGCCAGAGCATTCTCGCTAACCCTGTCAGAAAGTGGAGCCGACTCGGGCCTTACCGCCACCGCGGGCGGCCCTATCTTGCTCTCGTTTGTCGGAGGAGGTGGCGCCGATGCGGGAGACATTCTTGGGATTGCCGACGGCGGCCTGGTGGTATTCCGGATCAGTATAAATTCAAGTACTGGAGCTGTTTCTGTCACCCAATATGCTGCTGTTGATCATGGCAATGACGGTAATAACCACGACAGCATGGCCGTTATTGGCGACGGTTTAGTCGGGGTGACTGTCAAGATTTATGACAATGACGGGGATTCGGCAACCTCTGAGTCTGTTGAACTGGGTTCACGCATTGGCTTTGAGGATGATGGTCCAGTTGCACAGCTCAGCGAACAGTCTGGTGAGTTGGGTACCGTGCGTGTGGATGAAAGCCTGGTGAGCTTTGGCGGAGTCCAGGGCGATGGTATTCCTTCTGCCGTGCTAAGTGCGGCAGTGGTGCAGTCGCAGTTTGACAGTGCGTTTGGTGCCGACGGTGCGGCGGCAGGTGATGACGCCACGGTTTACAGCCTGGAGTTGAGCGGCGCGGATGTACCGAGTGGCTTGTATGCAGTGGATGCCAGTGCGCCGCTGGGTCAGGGCGAACAGATTGTCCTGAACCAGGTGGGCAACGTGGTCACCGGCAGTGCCGGTGGCGTGCCGTATTTCACCCTGACCATCGACCCAGTCAGTGGCGAAGTGACCCTGGATCTGCTGGACAACATTTGGCATGACGACACCGCGGATGCGGACGACAGCGAAGTGCTGTCCCTGGCCGAAGGTGCATTGCTGCTGACCCAGACCGTGACTGACGGAGATGGCGACAGCGACAGCGTCTCCATTGACCTGGGCGCCGCCAGTGCCTTTAGCTTCGAAGACGATGGTCCAACTGCTGGCAATGTTGTTGCTACGCCAGTTCTGGATGACGAAGGCCTCTCTGGCGGTATCAATGGCGGCCCAGGTGATGTTGCGGGCGCTGCTACCAGCACCAGTGGTAATTTGGCATTTGATGCCGGGGCAGACGGTCTCAAATCCATCGCGTTTAGCGGCCCGCTGAGCTTGGGGTCGGAGGCTGTGACATCCGATTGGGATGCGCTTTCCAATACCTTGACCATCAGTTCTGGTCGTGGTGCTTTGCTGACGGTGGTACTCACGGACCCTGCCAGCGGTGCCTACACCATCAACCTGTTACAACCATTGATGCACCCGGTTATTGGCACCGAAGACGATATCACCCTGAACATCGGTTACACGGTAACTGATGGTGATAACGACTCGGCTACGGGGTCGCTCGTGGTGACTATTGATGACGATACGCCGACCATCCAAGCGGGCAGTCTCGGAGTCAGCTCTTTTGTAACCTTCCAAGGAACGGATGCCGGCTTCAGCAATTCCTACGGCTACTACAACAAGGCTCCTGATGGTACGCCAGTAGACGGCAAAGTAATTTGGGCCAATGTCCAGGACCAGTCCGTTAGCGATGTGGCTGACCTTAGTGGTCTGGATCCTGCCAATACAGGCTTCTTTATCATCCCCAATGGAGGAGCTAATCCTGGCTTGGCTAATGGAACCAGTGTGACTTTCGAGTTTGTCTCCGGCCAGTGGCAGGCGACAGTGGGAGGTGTGCCGCTGGTTGGGGCTGATGGGGCTAATGTGTTGTTCAGTGATGCCAGCTTAAATCCAGGTGGCTCACATTTGCAGGACATCGGCAGCGTAGGTAACCAGAACTGGGAGGACAAAACACTCACCTCGGATTACGACTACAACGATGTCAGCACCAATGTCACCTGGGGTTCAGCGCTACAGGTCGATGAGTCGACCTTCCACATTAATGCAACCGCCAGCTTCAGTGGTGTGTTTAATGTGCAGCCGGGTGCCGATGGCCTGCATAGTTTGACCCCCCTGAGTTATAACCTGATCGTGCATGACGTCAACTCGGGCTTGGTCGATACAGAAACCAACCAGGCGGTGATCCTTAGCCTGAATGCTGGGGTCATTGAGGGTCGTACCTCTGGCACCAACCAGCTGGTATTTACTCTGAGTGTCGACGCTGCAGGTACCGTCACTCTTGACCAACTGCGCGCCATTGTTCACCCAACGGGTGATCCAGATGAAGCCAAGTTCTTGGGCGAGGGGCATGTCAGTTTGAATGCCGTCGTGACCGATGGCGATGGTGACCAGGCGAGCGCAAGCATTGATATCGGTACGGTTATCAGCTTTAAGGATGACGGCCCAAGTGTGCTGCCGAATGACTTGGTACAACTGGACGACGATGCCCTTGCCAGTGGTGTTCCAAGCGGTATCGGTGATGATAACGCCGTGAATATCAGTGGGACATTGGGCCATGACTTCGGTGCAGACGGCGCCGGTACTGTGCAATGGCTTGCCAGTGTTGCCCCAGCAGGTTTTACCTACGCGACAAATTCCGAAGGTTCACTTTTGATCAGCCAGGGGGCAACCTTGGTGCTAACCGTGACACTGGACAATGCGTCTGGAGTCTATGCTGTGACGCATAATGCACCGATATCCCATCCAGCGGGTTTGGACGAAAACAATGTTGAGTTTAACCTAGCCTACAATGTCACTGATAAAGATGGTGATAGTGCAACCGGCAGTTTGCGCATCAATGTAGATGATGACACGCCAATGGCCAGCGATGATTCACCGAGCTGTATTATTCAGTCACCGTTGCCGTTGGTTAATGTGACATTAGTGCTAGACACATCTGGCAGTATGAGTGTGGCAAAACTTACTGCACTTAAAGCAGCGGTAGCCGATCTGGCTCAAGCATATGCTGCGCTGGATGCTCCTATTCATGTCAATTTGGTGACCTTCGCCACCAATTCAGTAAACGTTGGCGATTACAGCTTTAACTCAGTCGGTGATGCAGGTTATACCGACCTGATAAATGATGTGAATGGTCTTGCTGCAGATGGATGGACAAATTATGCGGCGGCACTAAGTACTGCCGAGGCGCAAATCCTGCTTGATGTGAATGCCCCAGGTGCGGATGCTGCCCAGCAGCACAAGCTTTATTTCATCTCTGACGGTAACCCGGAACCCAATGCGGCGAATCAGGTGCCGGCTATAAATGCCTGGAACGACTTCATCGAAAACGGAAACATCGACAGTGATGGCCTGCCGGTGACCAATGCGTTCCAGGCATACGCTATTGGTATAAATGTCAATAACGGTCAATACCTTAATCCTGTTGCAAGCAGTGGGACCTATATCCTTGCCACACCGGAAAACCTATCCGCTACTTTAGTGGACCTGGTCAGTGTTGGCGGTGTTGTGGCTGGCAATGTGCTAGCAAACGATGCGTCAGGTGCTGATGGTGTAGGGAGGATTGACTCTATCGCTTTGGGGGCGAAAACCTTTGCTCTCAATGCTGATGGGACGGATATAAATGTATCGGGCGCTGGCCCGGTTACCTACAGTTTCGATGCCTCCAGTAAGGTGCTTACGTTGATTACCGAACTGGGCACCTTGAAGATTGATCTGCAGGGATCGAATGTTGGCGAATACAGCTTCGTCTCTAAGACCAACCTATCAGCCGCGAACTTCGGCGATGATGGCAAGGTTGAGCAGTTGTTCACCTACACGTTGGTGGATGGTGATGGTGACAAGGATTCGGCCAGTCTGGAAATCTGCATTCTCAACGACCAGTCGGTCCTAGTGGTCGGTGAGAATTTCAGCGATGATGCCGATTCTGATGTTCCGCATTTCATTGCCAGCCCATTCGATACTGTTCTAGGTGGCGTGATACATGGTGTAGGCGGCAATGATGTGCTGATTGGGGATGTTGGGGGGGCTACTCAGTTACCAGGTCAGAAAGCCAATATTGTTTATGTGCTGGATAACTCGGGCAGTATGGATAGCAATATTACCTTTACCAATGCTCAAGGTGTAACCAGTAATATAACTCGTCTTGAAGCATTAAAGCAGTCCGTGATTTCCTCTTTGAATGATCTATACAACTCGGGTGCCAGTGATATTAAAGTGCATTTGGTCAGGTTTGGTACAAATGCACCTGTAGGTAGTACCTTCACGTTGACTGCAAGCGGCGTAGGTGATTCTGCGCAGTTGGATGCCGCGATTACGTTTATTAGTGTAATGACGGCCAATGGCAGCGCTACCAGCGGGGAATTTACGAATTATGAAGCAGGTTTGGTTAGGGCCAATAACTGGATTCAGTCAGCTGATCCTGTTGCAGCGGCTGATTTAAATAAGCTGATTTTTGTGTCGGACGGTTCGCCTAACCGAGCTCTGCAGGAGGACGGGGAAAGTACTGTTGTTAGTGTAAATGAAAGTGACGCCATGAATCATGTGCTTGGAATTGGCAGTGGCGATACTGTGAGTGAGGTAGCTCTTATTGACGGTGCGGGATTCACCATTGAGTCCATTGGTATAAGTGTGTCGGCTACTCAATTGGGTCGGCTAGATCAGATTGATAGTGGTGAGGCGGATAATGTGACTACCGCCAATCAGCTTTCGGCCGTTATCGGCAGTCTGGCTGGTGGTGCAATCGATGTTGCCGGTGTGGGTGATGATGTTCTTAATGGAGGGGGTGCAACGATATCATTTTTGGCGACAGTATTCATGCAGATAACACTGATGGCGGCTGGGCGGCGTTCGTAGCGGCCAATCCTGGTTTGACCAATAGCCAACTCAGCGATTTGATTGCTGAAAATCATGCTGTTTACGGTCAAGAAGGTTCTGTAGGCGGAAATGACATTCTCAACGGTGGGGCTGGCAACGACATCCTCTATGGCCAGGGTGGTGACGACAGATTAATTGGGGGAGCCGGTGATGATCTGCTGATCGGAGGTAGTGGTAACGACACTTTTGTATGGAATGAAGATGACCGTGGCGGGAATTACCACGATGTCGTCAAAGAATTTGGGCGTACACCTAGTGATATGGATGTGCTGGACTTGTCAGACTTGTTGGATGTCGTGGGTTCTGTCACGTCTGGCGATTTACTTGGTTCATACTTGGCGCTGAGCTTCGACGGTACTAGTACTTTGATTGAAGTTTCCAGCGCCGGGAATTTGGACAGTCAGCCAGCGGATCAGAAAATTACCTTGGAGTCGTTTGACCTGCTTGCGGGTGGGAATGCGCTCGATGTGATCAACGGTATGTTGGGTAACGATACGCTCGTGGTTTAGTACAAGTATTGGCACAAGTTTAAGCCCGCTTGATAAAGCGGGCTTAAACTTTTGATGGCATTATGCGAGTTGTAGCAGGTAGCTCACCACATCCGGCGCACCCGCCAGGCGTAGACCTTCACCCAGGGCGGTGGCTTCATTGGAATGCTTGGGTAGCAGCAGAAACTCCGGTGAGCCAGGCGCGCCTAGCAAAGATAGGCGCGCATAAGGCAGGCCATTATCCAGCAGCAGCGCCATAAACGTAGGGTCGCTCCACGACGCACTCGGCATGGCCAGTACATGGTAGTGCTGTTGCAAGTTGGCCAGGCCTTGCTCGCTCAACCGGTATTGGGTCAGTGCGGCAGGCAGGTTAACGTCCAGCTCGCGCCTGCGCGCATAGGCAATGGCGCAAGCAAACGCTTCATTGTGATGATCACCAGACCAGAACACACGCCCACCGCGCCAGCTAGCTTGACGCAGGATGATGCGTTCGCCGGCAAGAAAGCGCGGTAGCGCCAGACTGATGGCTTTGACGAAGTCCTTGTAGCTGATGATGCGTACCTGGCGGCACAACTCGCTGGCAGCGAAGGCCTCGAAGCTGGCGTGGCTCGCTTGCTGAGAATCGCAGTTGGATACGCCGTCTATCATGCGCAGGTCGAATGAAGTCAGCTGTTTCTCTTGTGCCTCAATTACACCAACCAGCATGGCATGCGCCTGGGCTTTGTCTTCCTGGACCGGGCCGGAGAGTGCGCTGCGCGGCAGGTCTAGCAGGCGCTGCAGTTGTGGGCCGTCTTGCCAGCAGATTGTTTCACGCAGCGGCGGCAATGGGGTAAAGGGCAGCTGTAATCGACTGGCGCGCTCAAGTATTTGGCGTTGCCCGCGACCAATAAAACCCAGTCGTTGCGCCAGGGCACCGAGGCGTGAGCTAAGGGTGGAGGGTTGCTCAGGCAGACTCATGACCGGGTAATAACTCCAAAATCGCCATAGCAAGTGTGGCAGAGCCCGCTGGCCGCTGCACAGGCTTTATCGGGCGTATCGACAGGTTTTTCACCTAGCATGCGCGCCGTGTATGGCAAGATTACTGCGTTGAGTTGCAAAGGTGCCTCCATGCCCAGTCTGGTGTTTGATATTGCGTTATCGGCCGAACGCTTGCGGGCCGTCTATCAGGGGCGTGCCAATCGGGTATTAGTGAAAAGCCGCGATGGCCGCAGCGTCAGTGTGCCGGCCCATCATTTTCGGCCATTTCTGACGCACGAAGGCGTCTATGGTTCCTTCGAGCTTGAATTCAGCGCGGCTGGTGAGCTGCTCAGTTTGCGTCGTTTGGGCTGATGCTGCCGAGGCGCCTCGCCTATCGGGCGTGCGGCCAGCTATAATCGCGGCCTTTGTTACTTTATCGAGCTAAGCCTGCCCATGTATACCCTGGCCCGCGAGCTGCTGTTTAAACTCTCCCCTGAAGCCTCCCACGAACTGTCCATCGACCTGATCGGTGCTGGCGGTCGTTTGGGGCTTAACGCTTTACTGACCAAGAGCCCGGCTGTTCTGCCGGTTAAGGTGATGGGGCTGGAATTCCCTAACCCGGTCGGTTTGGCTGCTGGGCTGGACAAGAATGGCGACGCCATCGATGGCTTTGCTCAACTGGGCTTTGGCTTTGTTGAAATTGGTACGGTGACACCGCGTCCGCAGCCGGGTAACCCCAAACCGCGTTTGTTCCGTTTGCCTGAAGCCGAAGCGATCATCAACCGCATGGGCTTTAACAATCACGGTGTTGATCACTTGCTGGCTCGCGTTCAGGCCGCCAAATACAAGGGCGTGCTTGGAATCAATATTGGTAAGAACTTCGACACCCCAGTCGAGAACGCAGTGGATGATTACCTGCTGTGCCTGGACAAAGTCTATCAACACGCCAGCTACGTCACCGTTAACGTCAGCTCGCCGAACACCCCAGGGCTGCGTAGCCTGCAGTTTGGTGACTCGCTCAAGCAGTTGCTTGAAGCCTTGCGTCAGCGTCAGGAAGACCTGGCGGCGCAACATGGCAAGCGTGTGCCGCTGGCGATCAAGATTGCCCCGGACATGAGTGATGAAGAAACCATCGAAGTGGCCAATGCACTGGTTGAAGCCGGCATGGATGCGGTGATTGCCACCAACACCACCTTGAGCCGTGAAGGGGTGCATGGGCTGGAGTGTGCCGATGAGGCGGGCGGCCTGTCCGGTGCACCGGTGCGTGATAAGAGCACTCACATTGTTCAGGTGCTGGCCAGCGAGCTGAAAGGGCGTTTGCCGATTATTGCGGTGGGCGGTATTACCGAAGGCAAGCATGCGGCTGAGAAGATCGCCGCCGGCGCCAGCCTGGTGCAAATTTATTCCGGGTTTATCTACAAGGGGCCTGCGTTGATTCGCGAAGCGGTCGACGCGATAGCCGCGCTACCGCAGAAGCTTCTTGGCTAAAATTGGCAGATGAAAAAAGGGCTCCCTAAGGGAGCCCCTGGGCTCGCGCCCGCCGCTCGGATGGAGCGCGCTTGGTGAAGTCGGTAGGTTCCTGATTAGCCGACAGCGTGAAGTTCGTTGAGTCGATGGATGCCGGCGGTGCCGGTCATACCGTCCCAGTTGTCACCGCGGCCTTCGCGCCAGCCGTTTAGCCAGGCTTGACGGACAGAGGGGAGGGTGAAGGGGCAGAGTTCGCGGGATTTACCACTGATGCCGTATTGGTAACCGCGCAAAAAAGCTCTTTCTAACGGATCACGCTTAAGTCTTCTCATAGGGTGAAGCCCTCAATGTTGACTGTTATGTCCCTTAGACCTTGTCGCAAGGTCAGGCAGAAATGATCTGCCGACGGAGTCCGCTGCCGGCGTCGCGAGCCTCCTTGCCAAGTACCGTTGCGGTATTGGCCTGAAGTGATTTCTAACCAATGCGCGGGTGCCTGTGAATGACCGTTTCGTCATAAGGCCGTAACCTTTTTGAGGGTCAAGCCATAAGGACGGTGCCAGGCGTCCTGTTTTAATGCTGTAACGCCTATGCTGTGGGCATATGCGCTCTATGTACTGGTGGTTTGCTATCGCGAATTTAGTGCGATTGAGACTGTTGTTTATTCCGACGAAGGGTCGCGTTGCGACGCTTTGTCACTTATTTTGGCTGTGCTGACTTCTCTGTACACCGTTGATTGCCTTAGGCACTGGAACCCCCCATGTCGGATCGTTACGAACTCTTCCTCACCTGCCCCAAGGGCCTTGAAGGCTTGCTGCTCGAAGAAGCTAGCAGCCTCGGCCTTGAAGATGCGCGTGAGCACACGTCGGCCATTCGTGGCATGGCTGACATGGAAACGGCCTATCGCCTGTGCCTGTGGTCGCGCCTGGCCAACCGAGTGTTGTTGGTAATCAAACGCTACAGCGTGCAGGACGCCCAGAGCCTTTACGAGGGCGTACTGGAGGTCGACTGGTTCGAGCACCTGGAGTCCGACGGCAGTTTGGCTGTGGAATTCAGCGGTAACGGCTCCGGCATCGACAACACGCATTTCGGTGCGTTGAAGGTCAAGGATGCCATCGTCGACAAACTGCGTCTGAAAGACGGCACGCGGCCATCGGTCGATAAGATCAACCCGGATCTGCGCGTGCATCTGCGTTTGGATCGCGGCGAGGCCATTCTCTCCCTCGACCTCTCAGGCCACAGCTTGCACCAGCGCGGTTATCGTCTGCAGCAGGGCGCTGCGCCACTGAAGGAAAACCTCGCGGCCGCTGTGTTGATTCGTGCCGGCTGGCCTCGTATTGCTGCTGAAGGCGGCGCGCTGGCTGACCCGATGTGTGGGGTCGGCACCTTTCTGGTGGAAGCGGCGATGATTGCTGCTGATGTCGCGCCAAACATGACCCGCGAGCAGTGGGGTTTTAGCAAATGGTTGGGCCACGTACCGGCCTTATGGAAAAAGCTGCATGCCGAGGCTGAGCAGCGTGCTGCCGCCGGTATGGCTAAACCGCCATTGTGGATTCGCGGCTACGAAGCAGATCCACGCCTGATTCAACCGGCGCGCAATAACATCGAGCGCGCCGGTATGGGTGACTGGGTCAAGGTTTATCAGGGCGAAGTGGCGACCTTTGAGCCGCGTCCGGATCAGAACCAAAAAGGCCTGGTGATCTGTAACCCGCCCTACGGCGAGCGCCTAGGTGACGAAGCCAGCCTGTTGTACCTCTACCAAAACCTTGGTGAGCGTCTGCGTCAGGCGTGCATGGGTTGGGAGGCGGCGGTGTTTACCGGCGCGCCGGATCTGGGCAAGCGCATGGGCATCCGCAGCCATAAGCAGTACGCCTTTTGGAACGGCGCATTGCCGTGCAAGTTGCTACTCATCAAGGTTCAGCCCGAGCAGTTCGTCACGGGCGAGCGTCGTACGCCTGAGCAACGCGAGCGCGAGCGTGAACAGGTCGAAGCCGACAAGGCACCGCTTGAGCCGCAAGAGCGTCAGTACAACAAGAACGGTAATCCGATCAAGCCGGCCCCGGCCCCTGTGGTTGAGCAGGCGCGCTTGAGCGAAGGCGGGCAGATGTTCGCCAACCGTTTGCAGAAGAACCTCAAGCAGCTGGGCAAGTGGGCGCGTCGTGAAGATGTGCAGTGCTACCGCCTGTATGACGCCGACATGCCGGAGTATTCCATGGCGGTGGATTTGTACGGTGATTGGGTGCATGTGCAGGAATATGCGGCGCCCAAGTCGATTGATCCGGAGAAGGCCAAGGCGCGTATGTTCGATGCCATCGCCGCGATCCCACAAGCGCTTGGCGTCGACAAGAGCAAAGTAGTGGTCAAGCGTCGCGAGCGCCAGAGCGGTACTAAGCAGTACCAGCGTCAGGCCACCCAAGGGCAGTTTTTGGAGGTCAACGAAGGCGGCGTAAAGTTGCTGGTTAACCTCACCGACTACCTGGATACCGGACTGTTCCTCGATCACCGTCCGCTGCGTCTGCGCATCCAGAAAGAGGCGGCCGGTAAGCGTTTCCTCAACTTGTTCTGCTACACAGCCACGGCCACCGTGCATGCGGCTAAGGGCGGCGCGCGCACTACCACCAGCGTCGACCTATCGAAAACCTATCTGGACTGGGCGCGCCGCAACCTCTCGCTCAACGGCTATTCGGATAAGAACAAGCTGGAACAGGGTGATGTGATGGCCTGGCTGGCCGAGGATCGCGGCGAGTACGAACTGATCTTTATTGATCCACCGACCTTCTCAAACTCCAAGCGCATGGAAGGCATCTTTGACATCCAGCGTGACCATGTGCAGATGCTCGATCTGGCCATGGCGCGCCTGGCCAAAGATGGGGTGCTGTATTTCTCCAACAACTTCCGCAAGTTTGAGCTCGATGCGAGCTTGGCTGCGCGTTATCAGGTGGAAGACATCAGCGAATCAACCCTGGACCCGGACTTTGCCCGCAACCCGAAAATCCACCGCGCCTGGCGCTTTACCCTGCGCGGTTGATGATGCTGTGCGCCTGCTCGCAGGCGCACAGGCGTTATGGTTTGTTGCGGATTAGCGTACGCAAGGCGAAGCGGTTGGGATGGCAGGCCTGCGCCACATCGGCAGGCACTGGCAGTGGCTCGTCGTTCAGCCAAGCGGCAATCAGCTCGCCTGACAGCGGTGCGGTGATCAACCCGCGCGAGCCATGCCCGCTGTTGATATACAGGCCGTCGAGCCAGGGGCAGGGTGTATCCGGCATTTGGCGCGCATCTTTGCTCAGCACCGCATAGGCCTCGCTAAAGGCCGCTGTATCGGCGAGCGGGCCGACAATCGGCAGGTAGTCGGGGCTGGTACAGCGAAACGCGGCGCGGCCTTGTAGGTGCTCAGGCGCTAATTCAGCGGCATTAAGCTGCTTGGCCAGTTCTGGCGAAATTTCTTCCAATAACTGCAGGTTGCTCGCGTTATCAGCGCTGTTTAGCTTCAGGTCGTCACTGTTGAAGTCAAAGCTTGCGCCTAGGGTGTGCTCGCCCTGGCGTTCGGGGGCGACATAGCCTTCCGCACACACCACGGTGCTTAGCGCGCGACTGGCTGCTGTGGCGGGTAGGCGGCTGATCTGCCCGCGGATGCGTTTCAGGGGCAAGTGCGCGGCTTGACTGAAGCGCTTGATCTCGGCGGCGCTGGCCAGCACCACCACGCTGGCATTGGCCAGCAGCTGTTCGCCATTCCAGGCTTGCCAACGTTCACCTTCACGGCGCAGCTCCAGTGCTTCCTGATGCAGTTGCAGCTGGATATTTGGCTGCTGGCTGAGCAGCTCACACAGTGCTGGTGGGTGTACCCAGCCCGCCTCGGGGTAGAACAGGCCACCGGCAGGCAGGGCAATACCGGCTTTGGCTTCGGCGGCACTTTTGCCCAGATTAACCAGCAAGTCGGCGGGAAACGCTGTGGCAAGCTGGCTCTGGCGCTGCGCTTCCTTGTCATCGAAAGCTAGTTGCAGCACGCCGCAATTATCCCAGTGCTGCTTTTTTTGCAGGCCCGCCAGCAGCCGGCGGGTGTGGCCATAACCGCTTACAATCAGGCGCGAGAGCGTGGTGTGATGGGCCGAGAGCTTGAGGTAAAGCACGCCTTGCGGGTTACCGGAGGCTTCCTGGGCGATGGCGTTATGGCGTTCTAGTAGGGTGACCTGCCAGCCGCGCTGGGCCAGGCTGGCAGCAGTGGCGCAGCCCGCCAGGCCTGCGCCAATGACTAAAGCGCTGCGTTCCCCGGTTGGTGGTGCGGGACGGGCAAACCAGGGTTTGTGCTGCACGGCTGCGCTACCGACATACGTTCCCTTGAGCACTTCCCATTTCTTCCCCAGGCCTGGTACGCGCTTCATCTTGAAGCCAGCCTCGTTCAGGCGGCGGCGCACATAGCCGGTGCTGGTAAAGGTGCCCAGCGTGGTACTGGCGTGCGACAACCGCGCCAGCTGAGTAAACAGTTCCGGCGTCCACATGTCCGGGTTCTTCGCTGGGGCGAAGCCGTCGAGAAACCAGGCATCAACCTTGGCGTCCAAGTGGCCCAGCAGCTCCAGCGCATCACCAATCAGCAGGGTGAGCACGACGCGCCCGCCGGCAAACACCAGGCGCTGAAAGCCTGGGTGCAGCGCCACGTATTGCGCCAGCAACTGTTCGGCGTAGGGCGCTAGTTCAGGCCACAGGGCCAGTGCACGCTGCAGGTCGGTTTTGTTTAGCGGGTATTTTTCCACGCTGACAAAATGCAGGCGGGCCCCTGCTACAGCCTGTTGCTCGAACAGCTGCCAAGCGCAGAGGAAATTCAGCCCGGTGCCAAAGCCGGTTTCGCCAATGACCAGGTGCTCGTGCGCCTGCAGCGCCGCGAAACGATCAGGCAGCTGGTTATTGGCGAGAAATACGTAGCGGGTTTCGGCCAGTCCATTCTCATTGGAGAAGTACACGTCAGCGAAATGGCTGGACAGCGGTTGGCCCTGCTCATCCCATTCAAGGCAAGCTTGCTGGGTGGGGGTATCAGCGGTGGAGGGCATGCTTGGTTCGTTCACGGGTAGTCGATGGCCACGATGTACCAGGTCTTCTCGCCGGTCGGGGTGTGTACCCGTACTTCGGTGTCCAGGCTTTTGCCGATCAGGGCGCGGGCCAGGGGCGAGTCGATGCTGATCAGGTTGTTTTTCAGGTCCAGCTCGTCGGGACCGATGATGCGGTAGCGCGCCTCGCTGCCTTCTTCATCTTCCAAGGTGACCCAGGCGCCGAAGTAGACCTTATCCGGGTCGCTGGGCCGGGCGCTGACGACCTTGAGGTTTTCCAGGCGTTTGGTCAAAAAACGGACGCGGCTGTCGATCTCGCGCAGCATCTTCTTACCGTAGGTGTACTCGGCGTTCTCTGAGCGGTCGCCCTGGGCGGCGGCTTCACTGACCGACTGGGTGACCTGGGGCCGGCGCACATGCCACAGCTCATGCAGTTCGGCACGCATGCGCGCCTCGCCCTCAGGGGTAATCAGCGGTGTGCCAGCGGAGCGGGGTGGGCGGTAGCGACTCATAAGAACCTGTTTAACGTCTGCTGTGCGTCGGCCTGCTGCGTTAAAAGCAGGCCCGCAGGCAGCAGAGAAAAGTGAGGCGCGAGTCTATCAGCCCTCGCGCAGCACCGTCAGCGGGCTGATATTTAACGCCCGGCGCGTGCCGAGAATACCGGCGCCGCCCACCAGTAAGGCGCCAATCAACGGCAGCAACAGCAACCAGGGATGCGGCTGCCAGGCTAGATCGAAGGCAAAGCGGTAGAGCAGGAAGCTGATCAGCTCACAGCCAAATGCCGCCAGCAGCCCGCTCGAAGCACCCAGCAGGCCGAATTCGGCGCGCCGCGCCTTGATCAGTATTTTGCGCTCGGCCCCCAGAGCGCGAAGCAGCGCGCCCTGGCGAATGCGCTCATCCAGGGTGGACTGCAGGCCGGCGAACAGCACGGCAAGCCCGGCCGCCAGGACGAACAGCAGGACGAACTCGATGGCCAGGGTGACCTGCGCGAGGATGCTGCGTAGCTGCGCCAACAGGGCTTCGACCTGCAGCAAGGTCACTACCGGGAAGGCCCGTGACAACGCCACCAGTTGCTGCTCCTGCTGCGGCGGCAGGTAAAAGCTGGTCAGGTAGGTGACTGGCAGATCCTGCAGAGTACCGGGCTGGAAGATCATGTAGAAGTTGGGCTGGAAATTGTTCCAGTCGACTTCGCGCAGGCTGCTGACCACCGCATCACGGTTGAGGCCGCCGACGCTGAAGCTCAGGCGGTCGCCGAGTTTCAGTTGCAGGCTTTCGGCCAGTTCGGACTCCACTGATACGCCGGGTAACTCGTTGCTGTTGGCCTCGCGCCACCAGCTGCCTGCGACGAGGGAGTTGTCCGCGGGTAAATCGGCGGCCCAGGTCAGGCTCAGGTCGCGGCGAATCGCGCGCTCACCTTGCGACTCTTTGCTGACGATCTGCCGTACCCGCTCGTCATTGATCATCACCAGACGGCCGGGCACCACCGGGAAGAGTGGCGCAGGGTGGGGTGACAGTTCGCTCAGGCGAGCGCTAAAGGCCTCTTTGTCCGCCGGCAGGATATTCAAGGCGAAGTGGTTGGGCGCTTGTTCGGGCAGCTGATCCTGCCAAGTGTCGAGCAGCTCGCCACGTAGCAGGGCAATCAGTGCCATGGACAGGATGATCAGGCCGAACGCCAGCGACTGGCCCGCTGCCGCGAGTGGGTTACGCAGCAGCTGACCCAGCCCCAGTCGCCAGGGCAGCGACGCACTGGCTAGCAGGCGACGCAGGCTTTGTAGGCTCAGTAGGATTAAACCACCGAGCACCGCCGCGGTTACCAGGCCGCCGCCGAGCAGGGCAAAGGTCAATTGCAGGTCGAGGCTCAAACGCCACATGATCAGGCCCAGCGCCAGCAAGGCGGCGCCATACACCAGCCAGGAGCTGGCTGGCACGGGCAGCAAATCGCGGCGCAGGACCCGCAGTGGTGGTACGCGGCCCAGTGCAGCCAGGGGCGGCAAGGCAAAGCCGGCGAGGGCGACCAGCCCCGTAGCCATGCCGGCCAGGGCGGGCCAAAGGCCGCCAGGGGGAATCTGTGCGGGTAGCAGATCGTGTAGGAGGTTGAAGAGTGCCAGTTGGGAAAGCCAACCCAGCCCCGCACCGATCAGACTGGCCGTTATGCCCAGCAGTGCCAGTTGCAGGCTGAACAGGCCGAGTGCCTGGTTACGTGACAGTCCGAGGCAGCGCAGCAGCGCGCTGGCATCGAAACGCCTGGCGGCAAAGCGGGCGGCTGACAAGGCCACGGCAACCCCGGCCAGCAATACGGCCGCGAGGCTGGCGAGGTTAAGATAACGTTCCGCGCGGCCCAGGGCGTTGCCGACCTGGCGATTGCCATCTTTGGCATCTTCCAGGCGCTGGTTGGCTGCAAGGGTGATGCTCTGGCGATACTGCGCCAAGGCATCGCTGTCGCCACGCCACAGCTCTTGGTAGCGCACGCGGCTGCCAGGCTGCACTACGCCGGTGGCGGCCAGGTCGTCGAGGTGCATCAGCAGGTGTGGGGTCAGGCTGTAGAAGTCGCCGGCTTCATCGGGCAAGAAGGTCAGCACGCGGGTCAGTCGCAGGGTTTTCGCGCCGACCTCGACGCTGTCGCCGGGTTTGAGGTTGAGGGCGACAAACAGCCGGGCTTCGGCCCAGGCTTCGCCCGGCCCTGGGCCAGGGCTGACGTGTTCAGCGTCGTAGAGCGCCGCAGCACTTTTCAGCTCGCCGCGTAATGGATAGGCGCTGTCCGCCGCTTTGACGCTGGCCAGCTGAATGCCGGTGTCGCTGGCGATCACACTGGAGAATTCAACCAACTGGGCATGCTCAAGCCCCAGTTGTTTACCGCTGCTGATTTGTTCGGGGGCGCTGGGTGAGCTGCCCGTCAGGCGCAGGTCTGCCGCCAGAAATTCGGTGGCGCGCAGCAGCATGCCGTCATTCAGGCGTGCGCTGAAGTAGCCAATGGCCGTGCTGGCCGCGACCGCAATCAGCAGGGCAAAAAACAGCACGCGCAGTTCGCCCGCGCGCGCATCGCGCAGCAATTGGCGGCTGGCTAGGGAGAGCAGGCGGGTAAACGGCAGGTGGTTCATCAGGGTTCCACGTGGTCGACCAAGTGGCCGCCTTCAAGACGGATCAGGCGATGGCAGCGGTGCGCCAGGCGCTCGTCATGGGTGACTAGGACCAGGGTCGCGCCGCGCTCCTTGTTCAGGTCGAACAACAGGTCGCTGATGCGTTCACCGGTATGGCTGTCGAGGTTGCCGGTGGGTTCGTCGGCAAACAGCACCGCCGGTTCGGCGGCAAAGGCGCGGGCGATTGCTACCCGCTGCTGTTCCCCGCCCGAGAGTTGGCGTGGGTAGTGAGTCAGGCGCTGGCCGAGGCCGACACGGTCGAGCAAGGTGCGGGCGCGCTGGCGGGCATCGGCACGGCCTTCAAGCTCCAATGGCAGCATGACGTTTTCCAAGGCATTCAAGCTGTCGAGTAACTGGAAGGATTGAAAGACGAAGCCGACGTGTTCAGCGCGAACGCGCGCGCGTTGATCTTCATCGAGGCTGCCGAGGTCGTTACCAGCCAGCACAACGCTGCCGCTGCTGGGCAGATCGAGGCCGGCGAGCAGGCCGAGCAGGGTGGATTTACCCGAACCGGAACTGCCAACAATCGCCAAACTATCACCAGAGGCAAGCTCCAGTGACAGGTCATGGAGTATGGTTAGCTCGCCTTCCGTGCTGGTAACCACTTTGCTAAGGTTTCGCGCGGTGAGAATACTTGAGCTCATGGAGAATCCAATGCGTAAGTGGTTGATCGGTACTGCCCTGAGCCTGCTGCTGTGGGGGCCGGCGGCGTTCGCGGGTACCGTACTAGTCGTCGGCGATAGTATCAGCGCGGCTTTTGGCCTGGATACCCGCCAGGGTTGGGTCGCTTTGCTGGAAAAACGCTTGATCGAGCAGGGGTTTGACCATCGTGTGGTCAATGCCTCGATCAGTGGTGATACCAGTGCAGGCGGCGCCGCGCGGCTGCCTGCGCTACTTACAGAGCATCAACCGGAGCTGGTGATTATTGAGCTGGGGGGGAACGATGGCTTGCGTGGTCAGCCGCCTGTGCAATTGCAACAAAACCTTGCGGCCATGGTTGAGCAATCACAAAAGGTCGGGGCCAAGGTGCTGATTTTGGGGATGCAGCTACCGCCTAATTACGGTGTGCGTTACACCACGGCGTTCGCTGCGGTGTTCCCCAAAGTCGCCACTGAGACTGGCGCTGAGTTGGTGCCTTTTGTGCTGGAGGGCATAGGTGGTGTGCCTTCCATGATGCAGCGTGATGGTATTCACCCTGCTGCTGAAGCTCAGCCTCGGCTTTTAGATAATGTCTGGCCGATGCTCAAACCGATGCTTTGAAGTAATCCCTGAGGTAGTCAGGAAGGCCCGATTGTACTGAGCGGGCATGCCGCGATGCTCAATCATGTCATGAAGCTACCTGGGCTCAACCCTGCGCGGCTGAATAAGCCTTGGTTAGCCCTAAAACCTTTGCTCTGAGAGGCTTTTCTGTAGGCTGCCTTTCGGCTAATGTGGCGCCCCCGCACTGGAGCCCTCAATGCCGCGTCCTGCCTGGTCCTTGCATGCCTACCAACTGATCGAACCTGACGAGCAGCTCGACTTGTTCGCCTGCCGAGAAGCACGCGTGCACCTGCTCGCGCGCCAGCTTGAATTAGGCGAGTTCGCCGACCGTACGCTGTGCGGTGGTTTACTGCCTGCGCAGCCGTTATGGCGTGATCTGAGCAAAGCGGTGCTGCGTGATAAGCGCCTGTGCCCGGCTTGTCGCGCGAGGCTGGATGCGCAGAAGCGCGGCGATCGTCCAGCATTACCGGGGCGCTGAGCTATGCCGGCTGTTGATCAACCGGTGTACACTCGCCATTCACCTTCACCCACTATTTTCGTCAGGAATTCTCGGATGTTGTTGCGTGCTTTTGCCGTTACCCGCTGCCTGCCACTTGCTGCTGTCTTCGCGGTAGCGTCTGCCAATGCGCTTGAGCTTCCTTTGCCGCCACCTGGCGAGGATATCGTTGGCGAGGTGCAGGTCATCAAGGCCAAATATGAAGACACCTTTGCCGATTTAGGTGTGGTCAATGACCTGGGCTACCTGGAAATGGTGATCGCCAACCCGGGCGTTGATGCCTGGTTGCCGGGTGAGGGGACCGAGATCATTCTGCCGACGCGTTTTATCCTGCCGCCAGGCCCGCGTGAAGGTGTGGTCATCAACCTGGCTGAGTACCGTCTGTACTACTACCCGAAAGGCGGCAATGTGGTTCACACCTATCCGCTGGGTATTGGTCGCGAGGGCTGGAGCTCACCGGTGGCTGATGCGCGCATTACGGCCAAGACCCCGAACCCGGGCTGGACGCCACCCAAGTCGATTCTGGCAGAGCATGCGGCTGCGGGTGACCCGCTGCCGGCCTATGTGCCGCCTGGGCCGGACAACCCGTTGGGGCCTTATAAGTTGGGGCTGTCGGTGCCTGGCTACCTGATTCATGGCTCGAACAAGAAATTCGGTATTGGTATGCGCGTCAGCCACGGCTGTTTCCGCATGCTTAACCACAACGTGCTGAAACTGGCGTCAATGGTGTCGGTCGGTACGCCGGTGCGCATCATCAACGAGCCATACAAGTTTGGCCGCAGTGGCGGCAAGGTCTATCTGGAGGCGCACGCACCGCTGGATGAGACAGGAGAAGTTTCGGTCGTCGATAAGCACACCGCCGTGATCAATGCGCTGCTGAAAAACGACGAATTTGCCGATCTGCGTCTGGATTGGGAGATGCTGCGTGAAGTGGTCGCCGCGGAAGACGGTTTGCCGGTTGAGATCGCACAGCCCGGTCAGGCCGTGGTGGCTGTCGAGCCCGCGATCTAATCGGCTGTATTCAAAAGCCCGCTATGCCCCGCGCTGGCGGGTAAGTTAGGCGGTTACCCAAACACCCTGCGAGGGCTAGTCTCTCGCAGGGTGTTTAGTTTTTGCTGGGCAGCATAGTCGCATTGCTGTGACGAAAGACTGCTCTCGGTAAACACCCTGCAAGCAAAAGCCTGCCCGGTATTGCGCTCAGTCGCAGAAGCGCTCCAAGGTCTGGAGTAACACTTTGACCTTGGTGATGGACTCCTGGTACTCGGCTTGGCCGTCGGAGTCGGCAACGATGCCGCCGCCGCCCCAGCAGCTGATCTGGCCGTCCTTGGCCAGCAGGCTGCGGATGGCGATGGAACTGTCCATTTCCCCACGTACATCCAAGTACAGCAGTGAGCCGCAATACAGCGCACGGCGCGTGGGCTCGAGTTCGTCGATGATCTGCATCGCGCGAATCTTTGGCGCGCCGGTAATCGAGCCGCCGGGGAAGCTACCAGCGATCAGGTCCAGCGCATCTTTACCCGGCGCCAGTTCGCCGGTGACGGCGCTGACCAAGTGGTGCACGTTGGGGTAGCTCTCCAGGGCGAAGAGTTCCGGCACTCGCACCGAGCCAACTTTACAGCTGCGGCCTAGGTCGTTACGCAGCAGGTCGACAATCATCAGGTTCTCTGCGCGGTCTTTGCTGCTGTCGAGCAGGGCCTCGGCCTCGGCTTGATCCTGCTGCTGATCTGCACGGCGGGGGCGAGTGCCCTTGATAGGTCGGGTTTCGACCTGGCCTTCGCTGATGCGCAAGAAGCGCTCCGGCGACAGGCTGATGATTGCCCCGCCATCCGGTAACGTCTGATAACCCGAGAACGGTGTCGGGCAGGCGGCGCGCAGCGCCTGGTAGGCGGTCCACGTCGAGCCCTGGTAGTTCGCTCGGAAACGCTGGGTAAGGTTCACCTGATAACAGTCGCCAGCCTGGATATAGGTCTGAATTTGCGCCAGACACTGCAGGTACTGCTCTTCAGTGATGTCGTGCTGGAAGCGTTGCTGCAGCTTGAACGGTTGCGGCTCGTGTGCAGACGCTGATGGCTGGGTGAACAAGAGGCTCAGGCGTTGATGTTCGGCTGCCGGCAGGTTTGGGTGAAATACCAATTGGCTGCGCTGCTGTTGGTGATCAGTCACCAGGGCCCAGGCATAAACACCAAAGCGGGCATCGGCCAGGTCGAGGTCATCGACAGCTTCGCTCGGTAAGTGCTCCAGTCGCCGGCCGAAGTCATAGCTCAAGTAACCGATCAGCCCACCAACGAATGGCAGGGGTGTGTCGGCAGGGGCTTCGGCTTCACCTAGCGCGTTGAGGCTCTGGCGCAGGCGTTGCAGGAAGGCGTCAGCCGTTTCGTCAGGCGTTGGCAGCAACTCAGCCAATGGCCAGGCGCTCATAAGGTCGTAGCGTCCGCGTTGTGCGGTCGGTCGTCCGGCATCCAGCAGCACTGCGCCCGGGGCATCCTGGATGCTGTTGAAATAGTGAGAAGGGTCTGCTTGGTAGGGCAGTGGCAGTACAAGGCAAGTAGGCATATGACAGTTTCGAGTGCGCGGATGGCGATTGTAGAGCGTCGCCAATATTCATCCTAGCGTTTGCGCGTGGGTTTGCTTGGGGGGCCTGGGGGTCTCGGCATGCAGGGCGCGCTGTTGGTTTCATTGTGCGCGTTATCGCTTGCGGCCTGGCACGTCCTTGCTAGGCGAGGATGCTGGCGGCGATAACAAAACACCCTGCGAAGGTTTGACCCTCGCAGGGTGCTTAGCCCGGAGCAACCCGGGCGGGTATCGATGTAAGCGATCAGGCCTTAGCCGATGATGTCTGGCCAAACAGCCCTTGCGAGAAGCGCATGCGCTCTTCGGGCGTTTCCACAATGCCTTTCTTTTTCAGCTCGGCGATGCGTGCTTCAACCGCATGGGCGCGGTGAGTGAGCCCGCAGTCGTTGGCAATCTGGATGTTCAGGCCTGGGCGGGCGTTGAGTTCAAGAATCAACGGGCCTTTGTCCTGGTCCAGCACCATGTCCACGCCGATATAGCCCAGCCCGCACAGCTCGTAGCAGCCGGCAGCGAGCTTCATAAAGCCGTCCCAGTTTGGCAGTTGCACGCCGTCCACCGCGTTGGTGGTGTCCGGGTGCTTGCTGATTTTATTGTTCAGCCAGGTGCCGCGCAGGGTCACGCCGGTGGCCATGTCCACGCCAACACCGATGGCGCCTTGGTGCAGGTTGGCCTTGCCGCCGGATTGCCGGGTTGGCAGGCGCAGCATGGCCATCACCGGGTAGCCCATCAGTACGATGATGCGGATGTCCGGTACGCCTTCATAGCTGATGCTTTTGAAGATCTGGTCCGGGGTCACGCGGTATTCGATCAGCGCACGATCACGGTGGCCGCCGAGGGAGTAGAGGCCGGTGAGAATGCTGGAGATCTGATGCTCGATCTCTTCGTGGCTGATGATTTTGCCCGAGACGGTTCTGTATTTATCTTCGAAGCGATCAGCGATCACCAGGATGCCGTCACCGCCAGCGCCTTGCGCTGGCTTGACCACGAAGTCCGGACGGTCACCAATAATCTCGCGCAGCTTATCGATGCCTTTCTCGGTCTCGATGACGCCATACATTTCCGGCACATCGATGCCCGCTTCGATCGCGCGCTGCTTGGTGATGATCTTGTCATCGACGATCGGGTACAGGTGCCGTTTGTTGTACTTCAGCACGTAGTCCGCGTTGCGTCGGTTGATGCCCATGATGCCTTTGGCTTCAAGGGCTTTCCACGTCTTGATCAGACCGAACATGGCATTAGTCCTTGAGGAAGGCTTTGAAGCGGAACAGTTCGGTCAGGCGGTAACCGCGGTAGCGACCCATCGCCAGCATGAAGCCCACCAGAATCATCAGCACGGCCGGGAAGGTGAAGATGAAGTAGTTCAGCTCCGGCACGCTCATCAGCAGGTGCGCGATGGTCGCCGCAAACAGGGTGCCCAGCGCCACCTTGAAGGCATGGCCGCCGCCGCGTTCTTCCCAGGTGATCGACAGGCGTTCGATGGTCATGGTCAGAATCACCATCGGGAACAGCGCTACCGACAAACCGCGTTCCAGGCCAAGCTTATGGCTGAACAGGCTGATCACCGCGATCAGCACCACGACGAAGGTCAGTACCACCGAGAGCCTAGGCAGCATCTGCAGTTTCAAGTGCTCCAGATAAGAGCGCAGCGACAGGCCAAGGGCCGTAATCACGGTAAACAGGATAATCCCGAAACCCAGTTGGGTTTCGCGGAAGGCCAGGGCGATCAGTACCGGGGTAAAGGTACCGAGTGTCTGCAGGCCGCCGAGGTTGCGCAGGATCAGGATCACCAACACACCGATGGGGATCATGACCATGATCATAAAGGTCTGCTGGGTTTGCAGCGGCAGGCCATAGAGGGTGTATTCGAGGAAGTCGGCGTCAGTGTTTTCGTCGGTCAGCTTGGCCAGGCGAATGGCGTTCATTTCGCTGTTGTTCAGGCTGAAAGTAACTTGCGCCTGCTTGCCGCCTTCGAGGGTGACCAGGCTTTCATCGCCGGTCCACCAGACCAGACGATCAGCTGGCAGGCCTTGCTCGCCACTTTCCGGGTTGAAGTACAGCCATTTTTCGCCGTTGAAGCTGCGCAGCCACAGCTCTGGGCTTTGCTGGATTTCGCTGGCGAGGCGGATGGTGTGCACGCGCTGCATCGGCACGTGGGCGATGGACAGCAGCAACTCGATGGCCGTGGCTTTGTTGGCGGTAGAGGTGTCGCCGCTCAGCAGCAATTTGACGTTGTCGTCGTTGCTGTTGTTGACGCGTTTGATGGTTTCACTGATGAAGGTTTCGACGTCTGCCGAGTGCTGGCGAATCGGCGCCAGCAACGCTTCAGCGGCAATTTTCTCGGCACCTTCTACGGGGATGCTGTCACGGAAAATGGGGCCTTTGGCCTTGGTTTGCTCGCCGCTGTAACGCTTGGTCAGCACCAGACGGTAGTAGAGGGTTTGCTTGCCGCTGGCGCGACGTGCGGACCAGGTGACTTTGCGGTTGCCATCGGCGCGGTTGATGCTCACGCCGTAGTTATTGGAGATAAAGCTCTCATTCAGGCTGACGTAATCCTGAGCCAGTGGCGGTACAAACATCTGCAGTTTAACCGGCTCGCGCGGGTTGGCCAGGAACTCGACTTTGGCGTCGATGTTCCACAGATCGTCAGTCTCGTCTTCGGTCATGGGGATGCCGAGGATGAAAATCTGATAAGCCGTAATCAGAATGCCCAGGCTCACAAGGAGCGTGACTAGGACTTTCAGATGAAGCGTAAGAGAGCGCATGGGAATTACTCGCCAGGGTTTGCGTCAGGGGTGCAAGCAGGTTTGCCTGCTGCGTATTTAAGACTCGGATCGACCAGCGCCGAAAAGCGTTTGAGTGCTTCGGAGCCTATCAATAACGGGTATTGGAATGCACTACGATCGGTCAAGTTCACTTCAATAGTGCGCAGGGCGTGGCCCATGCAGACATCCATTTCGATCACCGGGCGAGCTGTGTAAGTTTTCTCTTCTTCTGGATCATAGTCGCCCGCACGCCGTTTGATTTTACTGATGCGTGCCAGAGGGCGTTCGATCGGGCTGCTGTGCGCCTCGTCGATGGCCAGGTAGAAGCGCACCCACGTTTCGCCATCACGCTTGAAGCGTTCGATGTCGCGGGCGCTGAGCGATGCGGTTTTTGCGCCGGTATCGAGCTTGGCGGCGAGCTTGAGGTCGAGGTCGAATAAACGCACGTACTCATTAAGCCCATAAACGGTCTTCTCCGCGGCGAGACTCAGGCCGGGAGTCAGTAACAGGCATAACAATAGAAGAAAGGGCTTGAGTGTCATAAGTCCGGGCGGTGTGCTGTTGATAAGGGTGCGAATAAAAGCGTGTAGCGCGTATCGCCATAAGCGAGCTTGCGCTTGGAGTCTGGCAGGCCGGCAAAATTCCTTTGCGGGTGTTAATCGGGCGGCATTCTACCATGCGCTTTTTCAGTCAGCACAGGCGCTTATAGGCGTTTATGCAAGTAAGGTCGCGGCTGTTATCGACTAAAGGCTGACTAAAAACTGTCAACAATGTTATCGGTATGTTTGACATTGTTAGGCGCCATGGTTAGTTTTGAGGCGGTTAATTTAAATAGTGTCGACAATATGCTTGATGTGATTGAGCCGCCCCAGTCCAGCCAGGAAGATTCTGAAACCCTCTCCGAGCAGGTTTTTCGGCGTATACAGGCCGCGATCGTCAAAGGTGAGATTGCCCCCGGCAGCAAGATCTCCGAGCCGGAGCTGGCGCGCACCTATGGCATCAGCCGTGGGCCGCTGCGTGAAGCGATTCACCGCCTTGAAGGTCAGCGTTTGCTGGTACGCATTCCGCACGTCGGCGCGCGGGTGGTGTCGCTCAGTCACGCTGAGCTGATTGAACTCTACGAAATTCGCGAGTCCCTAGAAGGCATGGCCTGTCGACTGGCGGCCGAGCGCATGAGCGCCGCAGAAATCGACGAGCTGCGTCGGGTGCTGGACCTGCATGAGCAGGACGCGGCCTTCAAGGCCGGCGTCGGCTACTACCAGCAGGAAGGCGATTTTGATTTTCACTACCGGATCATCCAAGGCAGCGGCAACAAGACCCTGACCCAGATGCTCTGTGGTGAGCTTTATCAGTTGGTGCGCATGTACCGCCTGCAGTTTTCTGCAACGCCCAATCGCCCGCGGCAGGCGTTTGCCGAGCACCACCGTATTCTCGATGCCATTGCCGAGCGTGATGGTGAGCTGGCCGAGTTATTGATGCGCCGCCATATCGGCGCCTCCAAACGTAATATTGAGCGCCACTTTGCTATCAGCAAAGGGCAGGGCGCACCCACCCAAACAGCCAAAACCCGAGGTGAGTCATGAGCATGAAAAGTCCCGGTCAGCGTTTCCGCGATGCGGTTGCCGAAGAGCATCCGCTGCAAGTCATCGGCGCCATCAATGCCAACCATGCATTGCTGGCCAAGCGTGCCGGTTTCAAGGCGATCTACCTGTCTGGTGGTGGTGTGGCGGCGGGTTCACTCGGCTTGCCGGACTTAGGTATCACCGGCCTGGATGATGTGCTCACCGATGTACGGCGTATTACCGATGTCTGCGACTTGCCGCTGTTGGTTGATGTAGACACCGGTTTTGGCAGCTCGGCCTTTAACGTCGCGCGTACGGTCAAATCGATGATCAAGTTTGGCGCCGCCGCGATTCATATCGAAGACCAGGTCGGTGCCAAGCGTTGCGGCCATCGCCCTAATAAGGAAATCGTTTCCCAGCAGGAAATGGTCGACCGCATTAAGGCCGCCGTTGATGCACGCACCGACGACAGCTTCGTGATCATGGCGCGCACCGATGCGCTGGCGGTTGAAGGCCTGAACTCGGCGCTGGACCGCGCCGCCGCCTGTGTCGAGGCCGGTGCCGACATGATCTTCCCCGAAGCGATCACCGAGCTGGCGATGTACAAGACCTTCGCCGATCGGGTTAAGGCCCCGATTCTGGCCAACATCACCGAGTTTGGTGCCACGCCGCTGTACACCACTGAAGAGCTGGCCTCGGTGGATGTCGGCCTGGTGCTGTACCCGCTGTCGGCTTTCCGCGCGATGAACAAGGCAGCTGAAAACGTCTACATGGCCGTGCGCCGCGATGGCACGCAGAAGAATGTGGTCGACACCATGCAAACGCGTATGGAGCTCTACGATCGCATCAACTACCACGCGTTCGAGCAGAGTCTGGATGCGTTGTTCGCCGCCAAGAAATAACCGGAATGCAGGCCAGCGCGCCTGCCAATAAAAAGAACCACCCGACCGGATCGGATGAGGAGATAGAAGCGATGAGTGCGACCCCAGAAACCACCACCCCGGGCTTCAAGCCGAAGAAGTCCGTGGCACTGAGCGGCACCGCCGCCGGTAATACCGCCCTGTGCACCGTTGGCCGTACCGGTAACGACCTGCATTACCGTGGCTATGATGTGCTCGATTTTGCCAATCGCTGCGACTTCGAAGAAATCGCTCACCTGCTGGTGCACGGCAAACTGCCTAACGTCGCTGAACTGGCAGGCTACAAAGCCAAACTCAAGGCTCTGCGTGGCCTGCCGGCAAGCCTCAAAGTCAGCCTTGAGCAGCTGCCGCCGTCGGCGCACCCGATGGACGTGATGCGTACCGCCGTATCTGTGTTGGGCTGTGTGTCGCCGGAGAAAGACGACCACAACCACCCGGGTGCCCGTGATATTGCCGACAAGCTGATGGCTTCCTTGGGCAGCGCGCTGCTGTATTGGTACCACTTTAGCCACAACGGCAAGCGCATCGAGGTGGAAACCGACGATGACTCCATTGGCGGCCATTTCCTGCACCTGTTGCACGGTGAAAAGCCGCGCGAGTCCTGGGTGCGTGCCATGCACACCTCACTCAATCTGTATGCCGAGCATGAGTTCAATGCCTCGACCTTCACCTCGCGGGTAATCGCCGGCACCGGTTCGGACATGTACTCGTGCATCGCCGGCGGTATTGGCGCGCTGCGGGGGCCGAAGCACGGCGGCGCCAACGAAGTGGCGTTTGAAATTCAGAAGCGCTACGACAATCCGGATGAGGCCGAGGCTGATATCCGTGCGCGCGTCGAGAAGAAGGAAGTGGTGATCGGCTTCGGTCACCCGGTCTACACCGTCAGCGATCCACGTAACAAGGTGATCAAGGACGTTGCGCGCGAGCTGTCTGCCGAGCAGGGCAACATGAAGATGTACGACATTGCCGAGCGCCTGGAATCGACCATGTGGGAAATCAAGAAGATGTTCCCCAACCTCGATTGGTTCAGCGCCGTCAGCTACCACATGATGGGTGTGCCGACCGCGATGTTCACCCCATTGTTCGTAATCGCCCGTACCTCAGGCTGGTCCAGCCACGTGATTGAGCAGCGCATCGACGGCAAGATCATCCGCCCGAGCGCTAACTACGTTGGCCCGGAAGATCTTAAGTTTGTGCCGCTCAAGGAGCGTCCATAACCATGACCATTACCCTCAACAGCCAGCACCGTAAGCCGTTGCCCGGCACCGTGTTGGACTACTTCGACACCCGCGAGGCGGTGGATGCCATCGCCCCGGGTGCCTACGCCAAGCTGCCGTATAGCTCGCGCGTGCTGGCCGAGCAGTTGGTGCGGCGCTGTGATCCGGCGATCTTGACTGAGTCGCTGAAGCAGCTGATTGAACGCAAGCGCGACCTGGATTTCCCCTGGTACCCGGCTCGCGTGGTATGCCACGACATTCTTGGCCAGACCGCGCTGGTCGACCTGGCTGGCCTGCGTGATGCGATTGCCGAGCAGGGCGGTGACCCGGCCAAGGTCAACCCGGTGGTGCCCACCCAGTTGATCGTCGATCACTCGCTGGCGGTGGAAGCGCCGGGTTTCGACCCGGATGCGTTCGATAAGAACCGCGCCATCGAGGACCGTCGCAACGAAGACCGCTTCCACTTTATCGAGTGGACCAAGACCGCATTCAAGAACGTCGACGTGATCCCTGCCGGCAACGGCATCATGCACCAGATCAACCTGGAGAAAATGAGCCCGGTGATTCAGGCGCGTGGTGGCGTGGCCTTCCCAGACACCTGTGTCGGTACGGACAGTCACACTCCGCATGTTGATGCCCTGGGCGTAATCGCAGTAGGTGTGGGTGGTCTGGAAGCCGAGACGGTGATGCTGGGTCGCGCCTCGATGATGCGTCTGCCCGATATCGTCGGCGTCGAGCTGACCGGCAAGCGCCAGCCCGGTATTACCGCCACGGATATCGTCCTGGCCATCACCGAGTTCCTGCGTGCTGAGCGCGTGGTCGGTGCCTGGGTTGAGTTCTTCGGTGAGGGCGCCAACAGCCTGACCATCGGCGATCGCGCTACTATCTCCAACATGTGTCCGGAATACGGTGCCACTGCCTCGATGTTCTACATCGACCAGCAGACCATCGACTACCTCAAACTCACCGGCCGCGAGCCGGAGCAAGTGGCGCTGGTTGAGCATTACGCCAAGACCACGGGGCTGTGGGCTGATGCGCTGGTCACCGCCGAATACGAGCGGGTGCTCAGCTTTGACCTGTCGTCTGTGGTGCGCAATATGGCCGGCCCGAGCAATCCGCATCGCCGCCTGCCAACCTCGGCGCTGCACGAGCGCGGCATTGCTGACGAAGCCAAGCTGGCATCCGGCAAAGTCGAAGAAGCTGACGGTTTGATGCCCGACGGCGCGGTGATCATCGCGGCCATCACCAGTTGCACCAACACCTCCAACCCGCGCAACGTGGTGGCCGCTGGCTTGCTGGCGAAAAAGGCCAATGCACTCGGCTTGCTGCGCAAGCCTTGGGTTAAAACCTCATTCGCGCCAGGCTCGAAAGTCGCCAAGCTGTATCTGGAGGACGCAGGCCTGCTGTCCGAGTTGGAGCAGCTCGGTTTCGGCATTGTTGGCTACGCCTGCACCACCTGTAACGGCATGTCCGGCGCGCTGGACCCGGTGATCCAGCAGGAAATCATCGACCGCGATCTTTACGCCACCGCCGTGTTGAGCGGTAACCGCAACTTCGACGGGCGCATCCATCCTTACGCCAAGCAGGCGTTCCTTGCTTCGCCGCCGTTGGTGGTGGCGTATGCCATTGCCGGCACCATGCGCTTTGATATTGAGCAAGACGTGCTCGGGCATGACCAGCAGGGCAACCCGGTCACGCTGAAGGATTTGTGGCCGAGCGATGAAGAGATCGACGCCATCGTCGCGGCCAGCGTCAAGCCGGAGCAGTTCCGTCAGGTTTACATCCCGATGTTTGACCTGGGTACTGTGCAGGAGGCCGAAAGCCCGTTGTATGACTGGCGCCCGATGTCGACCTACATTCGTCGTCCGCCGTATTGGGAAGGCGCGCTGGCTGGTGAACGCACGCTCAAGGGCATGCTGCCGTTGGCGGTGCTGCCGGACAACATCACCACCGACCACCTGTCGCCCTCCAACGCCATTCTGCTGAACTCGGCAGCGGGTGAGTACCTGCACAAAATGGGCTTGCCGGAAGAGGACTTCAACTCTTACGCCACCCACCGCGGCGATCACCTGACCGCGCAGCGCGCCACGTTCGCCAACCCGCAACTGGTCAACGAAATGGCCGTGGTGGATGGGCAGGTGAAGAAGGGTTCGCTGGCGCGGGTCGAGCCGGAAGGCCAGGTCATGCGCATGTGGGAAGCCATCGAAACCTATATGGGGCGCAAGCAGAACCTGATCATCATTGCTGGTGCCGACTATGGCCAGGGCAGCTCGCGTGACTGGGCCGCCAAGGGGCCACGCTTGGCTGGTGTTGAGGTGATTGCTGCCGAAGGTTTCGAGCGTATTCACCGCACTAACTTGATCGGCATGGGCGTGCTACCGCTGGAGTTCAAGCCAGGCACTACACGCTTGACCCTGGGTATCGACGGCACTGAAGTGTATGACGTGATCGGTGAGCGCAAACCGCGCGCAACCATGACGCTGGTGATCACACGTCGCAATGGCGAGCGCGTTGAAGTGCCGATGACCTGTCGCCTGGACAGCAACGAAGAAGTGCTGATCTACGAGGCGGGCGGTGTGCTGCAACGCTTTGCTCAGGACTTCCTGGAGTCGTCTAAGGGCTGATTGACCACCGGGGCGTTAACGCCCCGGTCTTTCGTAGGGTGGGTCACGCTGTATCGATCTGCCCTGACCGCGTGTGCGGTGGATGGAAAAACACTATCCACCCTAGGGTTTATAAGGCCAGGTAATCACCATGTCTCAGTTACCCCAGATCAAAATCCCCGCCACCTATATGCGTGGCGGTACCAGTAAGGGCGTGTTCTTCCGCCTGCAAGACCTGCCGCAGAGCTGCCAAGTGCCAGGAGCGGCGCGCGATAAGCTGTTTATGCGGGTGATTGGTAGCCCCGATCCTTATGCGGCGCAGATTGATGGCATGGGCGGGGCGACATCCTCGACGTCAAAATGCGTGATTCTGTCGAAGAGCAGCCAGCCGGATCACGATGTCGACTACCTCTACGGCCAGGTGTCGATCGACAAGGCCTTCGTCGATTGGAGCGGTAACTGCGGCAACCTGTCCACGGGCGCTGGCGCGTTTGCCCTGCATGCCGGCTTGGTTGACCCGTCGCGCATCCCACAGAGCGGTATGTGTGAGGTGCGTATCTGGCAGGCCAATATCCAGAAAACCATCATTGCCCACGTGCCGATAAGCAATGGTCAGGTGCAGGAAACCGGCGACTTCGAGCTGGACGGGGTGACCTTTCCCGCTGCCGAGATTGTGCTGGAGTTCCTTGATCCGTCTGACGACGGTGAGGAGGGCGGCTCAATGTTCCCCACTGGCAACCTGATCGATGATCTGGAGGTGCCGGGAGTCGGGACCTTCAAGGCGACCATGATTACGGCCGGTATCCCCACGGTGTTCGTCAATGCAGAAGACATTGGCTACAGCGGCAGCGAGCTGCGTGAGCAGATCAACGGTGATCCGGAGCAACTGGCGCGCTTCGAGAAGATTCGTGTGGCAGGTGCCTTGCGCATGGGCCTGATCAAAACTGCAGAAGAAGCGGCTACCCGGCAGCACACGCCGAAGATCGCCTTCGTCGCCAAGCCCAAGGATTACCTCTCGTCCAGCGGCAAAACCGTGCAGGCTGCTGATATCGACTTGCTGGTGCGCGCGCTGTCGATGGGCAAGCTGCACCACGCGATGATGGGCACCTGTGCGGTGGCCATCGGTACGGCGGCGGCGATTCCGGGCACGCTGGTTAATTTGGCTGCGGGTGGCAGTGCACGCGAAGCGGTACGCTTTGGTCACCCTTCCGGCACGTTGCGCGTTGGCGCTCAGGCGGCTCTGGTGGACGGTCAGTGGACGGTCACCAAGGCGATTATGTCGCGCAGCGCACGGATTCTGATGGAAGGTTGGGTGCGTGTTCCCGGTGACTCGATCTAAAATAGCAACCTGAGAAAAGGCTCGAAGTTGTCGAGCCTTTTTCCTTTATATCAATAAGTTAGACTGCTTACTTAAAGCGGCGCTCAACACCTTTTTCCACCAGAATCTTGGCCGATATTTCTTCTACCGAGAAATGCGTGGAATTGATGAAGTTGATGTTTTCGCGGCGGAACAGGTTTTCCACTTCGCGCACTTCAAATTCGCACTGGGCATAACTGGCGTAGCGGCTGTTGGGTTTACGCTCGTTGCGAATGGCGGTAAGGCGATCCGGGTCGATGGTCAGGCCGAACAGCTTGTCTTTGTACTTTTTCAAGGCCGGCGACAGTTGTAACCGCTCCATGTCGTCTTCGGTCAGTGGGTAGTTGGCGGCGCGAATGCCATATTGCATGGCCATATACAGGCAGGTTGGGGTTTTACCGCAGCGTGATACACCGACCAGGATCAAATCAGCCTTGTCGTAGTAGTGAGTGCGTGCACCGTCGTCGTTATCCAGGGCGAAGTTGACCGCTTCAATACGCTCCATGTAGTTGGAGTTGTGGCCGATGGAGTGTGACTTGCCGACGGAATAAGAGGAATGTGAGGTCAGTTCCTGTTCCAGAGGGGCCAGAAAACTCGAGAAGATATCGATCATAAAACCTTCGGACTCAGCCAGGATGTCGCGTATGTCCTGATTGACGATGGTGTCGAAAATGATCGGTCTAGAGCCGTCCTTCTCGGCTGCGCTGTTGATTTGTTGTACCATTGCGCGCGCTTTTTCCACGCTATCGATGTAGGGTCGCGTGAGTTTGGTGAAGTCGATAGTTTCAAATTGGGCTAGCAGACTTTGGCCCAGGGTTTCGGCAGTGATGCCGGTGCCATCGGAGATGAAAAAAGCGGTTCGTTTCATTTGTGCCATGGGCCTTAAGCTGAGGACGAATCTTGGCTATCATAGGCCCGCCTTTGCAGGGCCGATCTGGCCGGCATTGTTACTTATTTTCCAGGGCCAGGCCACAATCGTGCGGGCATGTATGCCGGCGAGTTTCCCCAGCCCCTTGAGCTTTTCCAACACCTTAGTGGAGAGATCACCTTGGTAGAGTACGTAGTTTCCCTCGATAAGCTCGGCAATCACGATGTTGAGCACGTAGGGGGCAAGAACGCCTCCCTGGGCGAGATGATCAGCAACCTTGCTGGTGCCGGTGTTTCAGTGCCCGGTGGTTTCGCCACAACAGCCCAGGCTTACCGGGACTTTCTCGAGCAGAGCGGCCTGAACGCGCAGATTCATGCGGCCCTTGATACCCTTGATGTTGATGACGTCAACACCTTGGCTAAGACTGGCGCGCAGATCCGCCAGTGGGTCATGGATGCACCGTTCCCCGCCGAGTTGGACAAGCAGATTCGGATTGCCTTCGCCGAAATGGCCGGTGGCAACGACAACATGGCCGTCGCCGTGCGTTCCTCGGCCACCGCCGAAGACCTGCCAGACGCTTCGTTTGCCGGACAGCAAGAAACCTTCCTGAACATCCGTGGCGTGGACAATGTGATCCGCGCTGCTAAAGAGGTATTTGCCTCGCTGTTCAACGACCGCGCCATCGCTTACCGCGTGCACCAGGGCTTTGATCATAAATTGGTCGCCCTGTCTGCTGGCGTGCAGCGCATGGTGCGCTCGGAAACCGGTACTGCCGGGGTGATGTTCACCTTGGATACCGAGTCCGGCTTCCGTGACGTGGTGTTTATTACCGGCGCTTATGGCCTCGGTGAAACCGTAGTGCAGGGCGCTGTGAACCCGGATGAGTTCTACGTGCACAAGCAGACCCTGGAAGCCGGTCGCCCAGCGATTCTGCGTCGCAACCTGGGCAGCAAAGCCATCAAAATGATCTATGGCGACGAAGCCAAGGCCGGTAAGTCGGTCAAGGTGGTCGACGTTGATCGCGCCGAACGTGCGCGCTTCTGCCTGAGCGATGCTGAGGTCAGCGAGCTGGCCAAACAAGCCATGATCATCGAGAAGCACTACGGTCGTCCGATGGATATCGAATGGGCTAAAGACGGCGACGACGGAAAGCTTTACATCGTGCAAGCACGCCCTGAAACCGTGAAGAGCCGCTCTAACATCAATGTGATGGAGCGTTACCTGCTCAAGGAAACCGGCACTGTGCTGGTTGAGGGGCGCGCGATCGGTCAGAAGATTGGTGCGGGTCGCGTACGGGTGATCCATGACGTTTCTGAGATGGACAAGGTCCAGCCAGGCGACGTATTGGTTTCCGACATGACCGACCCAGACTGGGAGCCGGTGATGAAGCGCGCCAGCGCCATTGTCACCAACCGTGGCGGGCGTACCTGTCACGCCGCAATCATCGCTCGCGAACTGGGTATTCCTGCAGTCGTCGGCTGCGGCAATGCCACCCAGGTGCTGAAAGACGGCATGGGTGTGACAGTTTCCTGCGCTGAAGGCGACACCGGCTTTATTTTTGAAGGCGAGCTGGGCTTCGACATTCGTAAGAACTCGGTCGATGCCATGCCTGAACTGCCGTTCAAAATCATGATGAACGTCGGTAATCCGGACCGTGCCTTCGATTTCGCCCAGCTGCCCAACGAAGGTGTAGGCCTGGCGCGTCTGGAATTCATCATCAACCGCATGATTGGTGTGCACCCCAAAGCGCTGCTGAACTTTGCCGGCCTGCCGCCGGAGATCAAAGAAAGCGTCGAGAAGCGCATTGCTGGTTACGACGATCCGGTCAATTTCTATGTCGAGAAGCTGGTCGAAGGTATCAGTACTCTGGCTGCAGCGTTCTGGCCGAAGAAAGTCATCGTGCGTCTGTCGGACTTCAAGTCCAACGAATACGCCAACCTGATCGGCGGCAAGCTCTACGAGCCAGAAGAAGAAAACCCGATGCTGGGCTTCCGCGGTGCTTCGCGTTATATCAGCGAGTCGTTCCGTGATTGCTTCGAACTCGAATGCCGCGCGTTGAAGAAAGTGCGCAATGAAATGGGCCTGACCAACGTCGAGATCATGGTGCCGTTCGTGCGTACCCTCGGTGAGGCCAGTCAAGTGGTTGATCTGCTGGCTGCCAACGGTCTGGCCCGTGGTCAGGATGGCTTGAAGGTCATCATGATGTGCGAACTGCCGTCCAACGCGATTCTGGCTGAAGAGTTCCTTGAGTTCTTCGATGGTTTCTCCATTGGCTCCAATGACCTGACCCAGCTTACGCTGGGGCTGGACCGCGATTCGGGCATCGTCGCTCACCTGTTCGATGAGCGTAATCCGGCCGTTAAGAAGCTGCTGAGCAACGCTATCCAGGCCTGTAATAAGGCCGGCAAGTACATCGGCATCTGTGGTCAGGGCCCTTCGGACCACCCGGATCTGGCGCGCTGGTTGATGGAGCAGGGCATCGAAAGCGTATCGTTGAACCCGGATTCGGTGCTCGATACCTGGTTCTTCCTGGCCGAAGGTCAGCAATCGGCCTGATGACACGTTAACGTTATATTCAAGGGCGGGTTGATCCCGCCCTTTTTTGTGTTCAGCACATCCATGTGCTTCACCTCTCCGGGGCTTGTGCGCAACAACGCTGCTGGCGTTTTTGTGGTCGGCCATCGTGGCGACCCTTAGGGCCGTCGCCTGCGACGTGAAAAATTGCGCCCGACAATTGGCTTGTACCAGAGCGTAAACAGATGCAAAGCAGCAGTGAGCTTTTTCCCGTCGCCTTGATCAGCGCGGAACTCCGTGGCGATTTGAGTGAAGACATTTATCGCCTCAAGCCCGGTAACAGTCCGGATAGAAGTGTTGAACTGGCGCTGACGCGTCTGGGTCGTGCAGGTTGTGAGCACACTCGCGGCGTGCCGGTGATTCTGATTCCCGGGAGCTTTTCCAACCGGCGCTTCTGGTTCTCACCCAAGGGTATTGGGCTGGGCGCTTATCTGGCCCGTTCAGGTTTTGATGTGTGGATAGCCGAGATGCGTGGGCACGGCTTATCGCCGCGTAACCGCGACTATTCGCGCAACACCGTCAGTGATTACGTGCGTTATGACCTGCCGGCAATCGCTGACTTTATCCATGAGCTAAACCCGCAGAAGGCCCACTGGCTGGGGCACTCTCTGGGCGGGATTATTCTTGCTGGGGCGTTGGGCGGACATTATCTGGATGAGGCAAAAATCGCTTCCAGTGCGTTGTTCGGCAGTCAGATCAGTCGCGTTTATTGGCCGTTGAAGCTGCCACCGCTGGAGTGGACCGCGCGGCTGCTGCTCAAGCGCTTCTCGGTGCTTTCCGGCGCTCGGCTTAAGCGCGGCCCGGAAGATGAACCGATTGGCCTGGTCGTCGAGAGCTTGCGCTGGCATGGCCTTTTTGGCCGTTTTGGTGATGCCAAGCGCAACTGGTGGGCCGGGTTGGCAGAGGTGCGGGTGCCGGTTCTGGCCGTGGCTGCGGCAGGGGACAGGCAGGATCCGGCCTGGGCGTGCGAAAAGTTACTCAAGCAGTTCGGTTCGCCCGTGAGTGAGTTTATCTGCCTGGGTAAAAAGCAGGGTTTCAGCAGCGACTTCGGCCATGTTGAAATGCTCATCAGTAAAGAAGCGCAGCGTGAGGTGTGGCCCTTGCTTGAGCAATGGTTGCAACGAAGTCCGCAAATGTCTGCCGAGCTGGAGCGTAGTGAATTAGAAGGCGCTGCAACTGCTGGCGTCGAGTAGCGGGCGGGTCTTGTGTTTCAGTCGTGATACACCCGCGTTATGTGTGTTGCGTTTGAGCCTTGGCTCAAGCGGCGGCTGACCCCGGTAGGCGGCTGCGTTTATGGCGCGAGTAGCGGCAGGGAGCCTAATTGCGGTTGACCTGGACAGTTGTCGCGCGTTGAATGCGCCCTTTGTCAGCCGGCGTATTGGCCTGTGGTTTATGATGCAAAACGGGTCGGGATCGACCTGTCAGCGCCCCTCACATTCTCCAAGGAGCTTTGCCATGTATTACATCACCCCCGATCTGTGCGATGCCTACCCGGAACTGGTCCAGGTGGTTGAGCCGATGTTCAGCAACTTTGGTGGCCGCGATTCCTTTGGTGGCGAAATTGTCACCATCAAATGCTTCGAGGACAACTCGCTGGTCAAGGAGCAGGTTGAGCAGCCGGGTAAGGGCAAGGTTATGGTGGTCGACGGTGGCGCTTCCATGCGCCGCGCGCTCCTCGGTGACATGCTCGCCGAGAAAGCCGCGAAGAATGGCTGGGAAGGCATTGTGATTTACGGCTGCGTACGGGATGTCGACGTGCTGGCGCAGACCGATCTGGGCATTCAGGCCCTGGCCAGCCATCCGATGAAAACCGATAAGCGCGGTATCGGCGACCTCAACGTCGCGGTCACCTTTGGTGGTGTGACCTTCCGTCCGGGTGAGTTTATCTATGCCGACAACAATGGCGTGATCATCTCGCCGTCTGCCCTACAGATGCCGGAGTAACCAACTTGCAGGAAACCGTCATGCACGAAGGTGAAAACGCTCAGTGGGGCTTGGTGCATGCCTTTGTCCTCAATGGCCAGGGCGGTGCTCGTAGCATCGCTCGGGATGAGTTGCCTGGGATGGTGCTGGCTGAGCAGGAAAGCCTCTGGCTGCACTGGGATCGCGGTCATCCGCAGACGCATGCCTGGTTGCGCGCCGAAAGTGGCTTGAGTGAGTTCTGCTGTGACCTGCTGCTTGAGGAGAACACGCGGCCGCGACTGCTGGCGCTGCCTGAGCAGCAACTGCTGCTGTTTTTGCGTGGCTTGAATCTCAATCCGGGGGCTGAGCCCGAAGACATGGTTTCTGTGCGTATCTTTGCCGATACCCAGCGGGCCATTTCTTTGCGTTTACGACCGTTGCGGGCCACTGAGGCGTTGATTGAAGACCTACTGGCGGGTCGCGGGCCGAAAACCTCGGCCGAACTGATCCTCAGCATGGCGCATTACCTGACCGATAAAGTTGAGTTGTTGGTGGGCGAGCTGTCGGAGCAGATCGATGATCTGGAAGAGTCCGCCGATGCCGAAGCCAGTGAGGCGCCGGATCATTCCACGCTGCTGCAGATACGTCGCCGTGCGGCCAGTTTGCGGCGTTTCCTGGCGCCGCAGCGTGATATCTATGCTCAGCTGACCGCTAGTGCCCAGGCTTGGTTTGTTGAGGGGGATGGCGGTTATTGGAATGAGCTGAACAACCGCCTGACCCGTTACCTGGAAGAGCTTGAGCTCAGCCGTGAGCGGGTCAGCCTGCTGCTGGAAGCGGAAAATCGGCGCATGGATGAGCGGATGAACCACACCATGTACCGTTTCGGCATCATCACCGGGATCTTCTTGCCGATGAGTTTCCTTACCGGCTTGCTCGGGATTAATGTCGGCGGTATTCCCGGCTCAGAAAGCCCGCATGGTTTTCTTCTGGCCTGTTCGCTGATGGCAGTGGTGGCGCTGGTGCAGTGGCTGCTGTTTCGTCGCTTGCGCTGGATCTGATGTGACCTGCTCGGTACTGATCTCGTCTAGCCGTCACATCCTGTGAGGTGCGCCATGCACGATCCCTTTGAAGAATCATTGCGCGATTTACTTAAGTCGCCCGCCTCGAGCCATGACGATGATGCTTGTCTGCATCGCGTGTTGAAAACCGCCAACCGCCAGGTCGGTGTGGGTGATTTGTTTGCCCTGATGGGGCATTGGGCCGGCGCATTAATGATCGCGCTGAATAACGGATCGCCTCACGTTGCTCCTGTTTCGCGTCGTAAATCCTCCGAATCTTCTCTTGATAAGGCTGACTGAGCATGGAATTTACTCAAGTGCTGGTAGACGCGATGGCCAGCGTCTGGACCCCTATTGCTGCATTTATTCCGCGGCTGTTTGGCGCCATGGTGGTGGTGTTACTGGGTTTTGTGGTGGCCAAGTTTCTCGACACGCTGCTGTCCAAGCTTCTCGGTAAGATTGGTCTGGATCGTTTGATGGCCGGTACTGGTCTGACCAAGATACTCGGTCGTGCCGGTATCCAAGTGCCGGTGTCGACCCTGATCGGTAAAATCGTTTACTGGTTTGTGCTGCTGATCTTCCTGGTCACAGCGGCTGAGTCCCTTGGCCTTGAGCGTGTTTCTGCGACTCTCGATGTGCTGGCCCTGTACCTGCCGAAAGTCTTTGGTGCGGCCTTGGTGCTGCTCGCCGGTGTCTTGCTGGCACAGCTGGTCAGTGGTTTGGTGCGCGGCGCTGCGGAAGGCGTAGGCCTGGATTACGCCGGCGGCCTGGGGCGTATTGCTCAGGGCTTGGTGATCATCATCAGTATCTCGGTGGCGATCGGTCAGCTTGAGGTGAAAACCGAACTGCTTAATAACGTGATCGCCATTGTGCTGATCTCGGTAGGGCTGGCTGTCGCTCTGGCGCTGGGGCTGGGCAGTCGCGATATCGCCAGTCAGATCCTGGCTGGTATTTATGTGCGTGAATTGTATGAAGTGGGGCAACAAGTCCAGGTCGGTGCGGTCGAAGGGCAGATCGAAGAGATCGGTACGGTTAAAACCACGCTGCTGACGGAAGCTGGCGAGCTGGTTTCAGTCGCTAACCGTACCTTGCTTGATCAGCAGGTAAGCAGCCGCTAAGGCTAATCCCTGCTATTGTATGCGGCCAATCTGCAGCCTGATTTACAGGTTGCGTTGGCTTATGTCCTGACTGTCGGCCCGACTCGTTTTGAATAAAGCCCACTCTGCATCACTGCGCTATGACCCCCGCGAACTCTCGGATGAAGAGTTAGTGGCGCGTGCCCGTGACGAGTTATTTCATATAACCCGCGCCTATGAAGAGTTAATGCGCCGTTATCAACGTACTTTATTTAACGTGTGCGCGCGTTATTTGGGTAACGACCGTGATGCGGATGATGTCTGCCAAGAAGTTATGCTCAAGGTTTTATATGGCCTTAAAAACTTTGAGGGTAAGTCAAAGTTTAAAACATGGCTGTACAGCATCACGTATAACGAATGCATTACTCAATATCGTAAAGAGCGTCGCAAACGCCGTCTTATTGACGCCCTAAGCTTGGATCCGCTCGAAGAAGCGTCTGAAGAGAAAGAGCCAAAGCCTGAAGATAAAGGTGGACTTGATCGTTGGCTGGTGCACGTTAATCCCATCGATCGGGAAATTTTGGTGCTACGTTTTGTCGCAGAGCTGGAGTTCCAAGAGATTGCCGACATTATGCACATGGGCCTAAGTGCTACGAAAATGCGCTATAAGCGGGCACTTGATCGGCTACGCGATAAATTTTCGGATAGCGCTGAAACTTACTTAGAATAAAACCGTCATAGCTAACGGTTAATTCTGGTAGAATTATCGGCTGAGTTGTCTTGTGTTTGTCAGACAACTTACTGACCATCATGAGATAGGGAATATTGGTAATGAAACTGAAAAACACTTTAGGCGTTGTCATTGGCTCGTTGTTGGCTACTTCTTCCCTCAGTGCTCTGGCCCAGGGCCAAGGCGCTGTAGAAATTGAGGGTTTTGCCAAGAAAGAAATGTTTGACAGCGCCCGTGACTTCAAAAACAACGGCAACCTGTTTGGTGGCAGCATCGGCTACTACCTGACTGACGACGTTGAACTGCGTCTGGCCTATGACGAAGTACACAACGCCCGTGGCGAAGATGGGCGCAACATCAAGGGTTCGAACACCGCTCTGGATGCTCTGTACCACTTCAACAACGCTGGCGACGCACTGCGTCCTTACGTTTCTGCTGGTTTCTCGGATCAGAGCATCGGTCAGTCCGGTCGCAATGGCCGTAATGGCTCCACTTTCGCCAATGTTGGCGGCGGTGCTAAGTACTACTTCACTGACAACTTCTATGCCCGTGCAGGTGTTGAAGCTCAGTACAACATCGACCAGGGCGACACCGAGTGGGCGCCAAGCGTCGGTATCGGCATGAATTTTGGTGGTGGCAGCAAGCCAGCGCCAGTTGTTGTCGCTGCTGTTGAGCCGACTCCTGAGCCGGTAGCTGTTGAAGAGCCGATGGAATTGGTTCGTGTTGAGCTGGACGTTAAGTTCGACTTCGACAAGGCGAACGTTAAAGAAGAAAGCTACGGCGACATCAAGAACCTGGCCGACTTCATGAAGCAGTACCCACAGACCACCACCGTGGTTGAAGGTCACACTGACTCCAAAGGCAGCGACGCTTACAACCAGAACTTGTCCGAGCGCCGCGCCAGCGCTGTTCGTGACGTGCTGGTCAACCAGTACGGCGTCGACGCTGCCCGCGTTAACGCGGCTGGCTACGGCGAAACTCGTCCGGTTGCTGACAACGCCACCGACGCAGGTCGCGCTGTTAACCGTCGCGTAGAAGCTGAAGTAGAAGCTCAGATCCAGCAGTAATCGATCTGGCTGTATAGAAAAGCCCGGCTTAGGCCGGGCTTTTCTTTGTCTGGAAATAGGCTGAGCCGTTATAAAAAAGCATACATACGTCAAATTCCTCTGTATGCACGCTGCAGTGTGGCTCAGTGGGTTTGGCGTCAGTGGCTGCGTTAAACGCATGCGTAGGTAAGGGGAGGGTTAGAAGAGCTAAGGCGAGTAGATTGCTCAGTAACCCGGCGTTGCGGACATGACGGCGCGTAGTGGTCACGGCAATTCCCCTTGCTTTTGGTTTTATGCATAAGGCGTAGCAGAGGATGCACCGGCTGTCACGGCGGCGGTCGAATAATCGAGCAAAAACACTTCGGTCAGACTGAGTCGTAGCGCTTCGGCGAGGTTATGCCGACACTCGCCGGCGTATCTCGGCAGCGTCGGTTATTGGCTTAGCCAGTTCACCTTGCCGAATTTATCGCTGAAGGCGGCTGGCATCTTCACCACCTTGCCCAGCGTGTAGTTAAAAAACACGAAACCGGATTTAGCCATGGCCACTAGCACGCCGTCGGCCGGGCGCGTGATGCGGAAGGTGATGTCGCCGCCGTAGCTGTTGAAATCCATCACGCCGACCTCAAACAGCAATTGATCGCGGGCGTGGGCCTCGGCGCGGTAGGTGGTGGCCAGGTCAGTGACGATGATGCCCGTGCCGTCTTCCTGGGTTTCCTCGATGCCGAACTCGAACAAAAAGCGCGCCCGCGCCTCGGAAATCATCGAGATCATCGAGTCATTGCCCAGGTGGTTGGCGGCGTTGATGTCGGTTACGCGTACGGTCAGGTGAGTGCTGTAGCAGAACTGGTCTTCGGGGAAAGTCAGGGTCAAGCGGGCCATTGCAGCATCCAGTCATTGAAAAGATGGCGAATATTAGCCCTGTTGCGCTCTGTGTGGCAGGTGCTGCGTGGTGTTAGCAGTCTTAGCGTGAGCGTGATTGGCTCTGTCCTTCCTCGACAAACGCCTTGAGCCAGCGCAGCACTTCCACAGCCTCCCAGCGCGAAGGATCGAACATGGCATAGGCCAGGCCTTGGTAACCGACCACGTCCAGTTGGCGGTGATAGCCGGCACGCTGCAATAAAGCTTCTATCTCGGCAAAGCAGGTATTGAAGTGCACCCGTGAGAACGGCATCTTGCCCTCGGTGACGATGCCATCGAGCTGTAATTCTTCGACGATGCTGCGGACTTTTTCCACAGCCATGCGGTTTACGCTGTCTTTCATATGCAATACGTCTTGCATGTGGGTACTCCTGTTAGCGCCTTGTAAGGGTCCGTTTACGGGCTGTGCGGTTGGCTGAATAGCCAGAACAAGGGTAATCGAAAAGTACTGTACAAATAAACAGTATTCGACAATAGTAAGTCCAAGGCCTAAATCGTCACCTACTCGATCTCTCCCGCTATTTGCTCGCAGAGCCAATGGCGACAGGTACTGCAAAGGAGTCGCTAACAATGCAACAGATGCTGATGACACTTGTGCTACTGGGTCTTTTATCCGGCTGTGCGCAGCCGCAGCTCGATCAGCCCCGAGCCAATGGCACCTACCTAGTGATAGAGGGCAACCAGGCCTGGGCCGTGCTGGTATTCGACGGCACTCGCGTTGAAGAGCGCGGTACGGTGGTGGATGTAATTAAGCAGCCTAGCGAGGGCGCTGCAGTGGCGGCCAGTTACGTGATCGAGACGACTAATTGCGGCCGTGTGCAGTGGTTGAGCGAGCGTTCGGATGCAGCCGATGGCATGACTAATCGGATGTCGCTGCACAGTAGCAACCAGCTGGGGCAAAGTGGTTGCGTGATTGCTGATGGGTTGAGCCGGGTGTGGACGGTGCTGGATTATTCGAGCTGAAACGCTAGAGGGCACCCTAAGGTGCCCTCTGTGTGATTACTGGTCGTGAGGCTTGGCTTTTTGGCCGGCTAGTAGGCCGTCCGCGCGGAACATCGTCTTAATGCCGCGAAGCGCCTGGCGGGTGCGGTCTTGGTTTTCGATCAGGGCAAAGCGCACATGGTCGTCACCGTAATCACCGAAGCCAATACCTGGAGAGACGCAGACCTTGGCTTCCAGTAGCAGCTTCTTGGCAAACTCCAGTGAGCCGAGATGGGCATACTGCTCAGGAATCTTGGCCCAGACATACATCGAGGCTTTCGGGTTCTCAACCATCCAGCCCAGCTCATGCAGGCCTTTGACCAATAAGTTGCGACGCTGGCGGTACTGTTCGGCGATATCGCGCACGCACTGTTGGTCGCCTTCCAGCGCAGCAATAGCTGCGACTTGCAGCGGGGTGAAGGTGCCGTAGTCGTGGTAGCTCTTGATCCGTGCGAGTGCGTTGACCAGCTCTTTATTGCCGACCATAAAGCCGATGCGCCAGCCGGCCATGTTGTAGCTCTTGGACAGGGTGAAGAACTCCACGGCAATGTCTTTGGCGCCCGGCACCTGCATGATCGACGGTGCTTTCCAGCCGTCATAGACGATGTCGGCGTACGCCAGATCGTGAATAACCAGTACGTCGTATTGCTTGGCCAGGGCCACCACGCGCTCGAAGAAGTCCAGCTCTACACATTGCGCAGTGGGGTTGGAAGGGAAGCCGAGGATCATCATCTTCGGCTTGGGTATGGATTCGCGAATCGCGCGCTCCAGTTCAGCGAAGAAGTCCACGCCCGGAATCAGCGGCACCGAACGCACCTGTGCGCCGGCGATGACTGCACCGTAGATGTGGATTGGATAGCTGGGGTTAGGTACCAGCACGGTATCGCCATGGTCCAGAGTGGCCAGCATCAAATGTGCCAGGCCTTCCTTTGAGCCGATGGTGACGATTGCCTCACTTTCCGGGTCGATGTCGACTTCGTAGCGGTCTTTGTACCAGCGCGAAATAGCGCGGCGCAGGCGCGGAATGCCGCGTGAAGTCGAGTAGCCGTGGGTGTCTTCGCGTTGGGCGACCTGTACCAGCTTTTCGACGATATGCGGTGGGGTGGGGCCATCCGGGTTGCCCATGCTGAAGTCGATGATGTCTTCGCCACGGCGGCGCGCGGCCATCTTCAGTTCGGTGGTGATATTGAACACATAGGGGGGAGTCGATCGATGCGCGCAAAGCGGCGCGGAGCTTGATCAGCCATGCTTTCCTCGGATACGTAAGCGCCCGGAACCGTCCGAGCGACGTTGGCCAGTGCGCTGGCCAGGCGGTGAAGATAAATGGCGTTGCGTCGCCTGTCCAGCACAGTCACGCCGCCGCGCGGCATAACAGTGCGTGAGGTGTAGCCATTGAGTTACTCGATCATGGGCTGATCCGCCTGATCAGCTGTCCCGCCTTCTGTAAGCCGTTAGTGACTAGACGTGCCTTCAAGGCGAATGCCTGTGCTTTTTGAGGTTGTCCACTGTGATCAGTAGATCCTGGCCGTAAGACCTTTAGCGGCGAACTCATTGGACAGAAAAGAAAAAGCCCCGCACTAGGCGGGGCTCTTCTTAAGCTTACGACGTGATGCGTTGTTTCGTTAAGCTTGAACGACCGGGATGTTGGCGTTCGCAGCAGCTTCACGGAACTCGGCGATCTGGTCGAAGCTCAGGTAGCGGTAAACGTCCGCTGCCATGGTGTCGATTTCCTTCGCGTAGACCATGTACTCCTCAACACTCGGCAGTTTGCCGGTGATTGCAGCAACCGCCGCCAGTTCGGCCGAAGCCAGGTAGACGTTGGCGCCATCACCCAGACGGTTGGGGAAGTTACGGGTCGAGGTCGATACCACGGTGGAGTTGGCTTCAACGCGTGCCTGGTTACCCATGCACAGCGAGCAGCCTGGCATTTCCAGACGAGCGCCGGCTTTGCCGTAGATACCGTAGTAGCCTTCCTCGGTCAGCTGATGCTGGTCCATTTTGGTTGGCGGCGACAGCCACAAGCGAGTCGGCAGCGAACCGTCGACTTTTTCCAGCAGCTTGCCAGCGGCGCGGAAGTGACCAATGTTGGTCATGCACGAGCCGATAAACACTTCGTCGATCTTCTCACCCGCAACGGTCGACAGCAGACGGGCATCGTCCGGGTCGTTCGGTGCGCAGAGAACTGGCTCATTGATGTCAGCCAGATCGATTTCGATGATCTCTGCGTACTCAGCGTCTTTATCAGCCGTCATCAGCTTAGGATCAGCCAACCAAGCTTCCATCGCTTGTGCACGGCGCTCCATGGTGCGTGCATCGCCGTAACCTTCGCTGATCATCCAGCGCAGCAGGGTGATGTTCGAACGCAGGTACTCAGCGATGGCTTTTTCCGGCAGCTTGATGGTGCAACCCGCAGCGGAACGCTCGGCAGAGGCGTCGGACAGCTCGAACGCTTGCTCAACAGTCAGCTCGTCGAGGCCTTCGATTTCGAGGATGCGACCGGAGAAGGCGTTAACTTTGCCCTTCTTCTCAACGGTCAGCAGGCCTTTCTGGATGGCTGCGTAAGGAATCGCATGGACCAAGTCACGCAGAGTGATGCCTGGCTGCAGCTTGCCTTTGAAGCGCACCAGAATGGACTCTGGCATGTCCAGTGGCATCACGCCGGTGGCGGCGGCGAACGCTACCAGGCCGGAGCCGGCCGGGAAGGAGATGCCCATCGGGAAGCGGGTGTGCGAGTCACCACCGGTACCGACGGTGTCCGGCAGCAGCATGCGGTTCAGCCAGCTGTGGATGATGCCGTCACCAGGACGCAGGGAAACACCGCCACGGGTGCGGATGAAATCCGGCAGGGTGTGGTGGGTGGTGACGTCGATTGGCTTCGGGTAAGCCGCGGTGTGGCAGAACGACTGCATCACCAGGTCAGCGGAGAAACCCAGGCAAGCAAGGTCTTTCAGCTCGTCACGGGTCATTGGGCCAGTGGTGTCCTGGGAGCCGACGGTGGTCATCTTCGGTTCGCAATAAGTACCAGGGCGAACGCCTTGGCCTTCAGGCAGACCGCAGGCCTTGCCGACCATCTTCTGCGCCAGGGTGAAACCCTTGGTGCTGGCAGCCGGTGGTTCAGGCAGCTTGAACAGGTCAGTCGGGCCAAGGCCCAGTTCAGCGCGGGCTTTCTCGGTCAACCCGCGACCGATGATCAGCGGGATACGGCCGCCAGCACGCACTTCGTCAAGCAGTACTGGGGTCTTCATTTCGAAGGTGGTCAGTACTTCGTCAGTGCCGTGCTTGCAGACTTTGCCAGCATGCGGGTACAGGTCGATCACGTCGCCCATGTGCATGTTGGAAACGTCGAATTCGATTGGCAGAGCGCCGGCATCTTCCATGGTGTTGTAGAAGATCGGAGCAATCTTGCTGCCGAAGCAGAAGCCGCCTGCGCGCTTGTTCGGTACGTTCGGGATGTCGTCGCCGAAGAACCACAGCACCGAGTTGGTGGCGGATTTACGCGAAGAGCCAGTACCCACTACGTCGCCGACGTAGGCGATCGGGAAGCCTTCGTTGCGCATGGCTTCGATTTGCTTCATCGGGCCAGTGACGCCTTGCTCGTCCGGCACGATACCGTCGCGAGCCATTTTCAGCATGGCCAGAGCGTGCAGCGGGATGTCAGGGCGCGACCAGGCATCAGGAGCAGGGGACAGGTCATCGGTGTTGGTTTCACCGGTAACCTTGAATACGCGCAGGCTGATCTTGTCGGCCAGGGTTGGGCGGTTTTTAAACCACTCGCCATCAGCCCAAGATTGCATAACGGCTTTAGCGTGAACGTTGCCGTTCTTAGCTTTTTCAGCGACGTCGTGGAAAGCGTCGAACATCAGCAGGGTGTGCTTCAGTTGCTCGGCAGTCACGCCAGCCAGTTCGCTGTCGTCGAGCAGCTCAACCAGCGTGGCGATGTTGTAGCCGCCCTGCATGGTGCCCAGCAGCTCAACAGCGTGATGCTTGTTGATCAGTGGGGAGGTGGCTTCGCCTTTGGCAATGGCAGAGAGGAAACCGGCCTTGACATAGGCGGCTTCGTCGACGCCTGGCGGCACGCGGTTGGTGATCAGGTCGAGCAGAACAGCTTCTTCGCCGGCTGGCGGATTTTTCAGCAGCTCGATCAGGCCTGCGGTTTGTTCGGCGTTCAGCGGCTGGGGCACGATACCCTGAGCGGCACGCTCTGCTACATGTTTGCGGTAGGCTTCAAGCACAGTTATTACCCTCATCAGTGGTCCCAAAGGCGTGTCCGGGACGCGATCCAGAAAAACAACAAACCAGGCGCTTCGTGGCTTTATGGGCCGCTCAGCCGAGATTGTGCTGCTTTCTTGCAGAAGCTGTTTTCAAAGTTTTACGCCGGCAGGACGGGCTGGATGAGGGCTGGTACCGACACTTGAAAGGGTGGCTCAAGGGGCGGTACCAACATCGAACCTGCAGGATTGACTGTGCTCGTGACGCTTTGAAAACAGCTTCCAACGGACGTTGCTGCCTCTAAAAGGCCGGCTGAGTCTACTGGAAAGCTTTCACAAAGTTAAGCCAAAGGCCCCGCTTATATAGGGGTGATCTGCCTTAGACAAAGGGCTAAGATGCCAGCCTATCCGCCAGTATCCATGCCTTTCGTTATGTCTAATCAACGCATCAAAACCCCTTGTGTTGGCCTGTGCTCGACTGTTTACGGTGATTTGGTCTGCCGTGGCTGTAAGCGTTTCCACCATGAGGTGATCAACTGGAACGGTTACAACGACGAGGAAAAACACGCCGTCTGGCTGCGCCTGGAGGTGTTGCTGGTGCAGGTGATGACGGCGAAGCTCGAGGTTTTCGATGAAAACCGCCTGCGCATGCAGTTGGAGCAGCGCAAGATTCGCTTTGTCCCGCAGCAGTCACCTTATTGCTGGGCCTACCAGCTGATTGCCCGTGGCGCCCGAGTGATCAGCCAGTTAGAGGCGTATGGCATGGTGCTATTGCCGGAGTTTCGCGAGTGGAACCTGCCTGAGTTGCGCGACGCGATTGATCGCGAGTTCTTTCTATTATCGGAAGCGCATTACCAGCGCTATATCGCGCCGCAATTTCTGCGTGATGGTTTGAATGTGCAGATTTAGCCCTGAGTTAAACGACAAAGCCGCCCTGCAAGGCGGCTTTGTCATTGTGCGCCAGGCATGGCGCGTTGCGCGCAAGCGCAACCAGCTTGGCTGTGGTGGCCTCGCTGGTGACTTGGAGGTGAAAGTCCTCTACACACCCGGCAAGGGGAAGTGTTAGCCAGAGGCAAGGGTGTCGCGGGTGACCGCGAATCTGAAGGAAGCCCGAGGCAAAATGCTGGCCTGACGTACAGGAAGCGGATAGAGGCGTCGTAGTGGGGTGAGGTCGCAATGACAGCCAAAGCCCAATACTTGCACGGAACACTACGGCGTAAATCCGACAGGCATAAGCAGGAAGGTCGCGCGAATTACCCTGGGAGATCTGTAGGTTTGCCACTGGGCTACCAAGCGTCGCGAGGCGCTGGGATGAATCTACAGAAGTCAGCCGAAGCCGTAGTAAGTGACGAATGACCGCGTCACCAAGGGCCGAACAGGTTATGCCGCCAGTAGGCGTCAGAGTCTCGTCGAATGTCGAAAAGCAGAAAATTCTCCGAGGGAGAACTGTGAACCTAAGTTCCGGACGGTATCCGCGGACGACGGTTGGCAGTGCGCAGGCATCGGCGTCGTCTGTGACGTGGACGAACGCGGAGCCGGACACGCTGATGGAGCGGGTGCTTACACCGGCCAACCTCAAGCGTGCGTACCAACGCGTAGTCAGCAACAAGGGAGCGCCGGGTGCCGATGGCATGACGGTCGACGAATTGGCGGGTTACGTAAAACAGTATTGGTCAACCCTCAAGGCGAGACTGCTAGCCGGCGAGTATCACCCACAAGGTGTTCGCGCCGTCGACATCCCCAAGCCCAAAGGCGGCACCCGACAGCTGGGTATCCCTAGCGTCGTGGATCGCCTGATCCAACAGGCATTGCTGCAACAGCTCACGCCGATCTTCGATCCGCTGTTCTCGAACTACAGCTACGGTTTTCGTCCGGACAGAAGCGCCCACCAGGCCATTGAAACAGCCCGTGCCCATGTGGCGGCGGGTCACCGTTGGTGCGTGGAACTCGATCTTGAGAAGTTCTTTGACCGAGTCAATCACGACATCCTGATGGCCCATGTGCAGCGTTATGTCGAGGACAAACGCGTGCTCAGGCTGATCCGTCGCTACCTCGAAGTCGGAGTCATGTCGGGCGGGATCGTCAGCCAGCGACAAGAGGGGACGCCGCAAGGCGGCCCGCTCTCGCCGTTGCTGTCGAACATTTTGCTCAATGAGCTCGATCGAGAGCTTGAGCGACGGGGCCATCGCTTCGTGCGTTATGCCGATGATGCGAACATTTATGTACGTAGCCGTCGTGCTGGCGAGCGAGTGATGAACAGCGTCGAGCGCTTCCTGAGCAGGCGTCTGAAACTGACGCTGAATCGGGAAAAGAGCCGGGTGGCAAGGCCGTGGGTCTGTGACTATTTGGGTTATGGGATGAGCTGGCATCAACAGCCGAGACTAAGAGTGGCGACGATGAGTTTGAGTCGCTTGCGTGCCCGGCTCAAAGGGCTTCTAAGCGGAGCGCGTGGACGCAAGATGTCGGATGTCATCGAGCGAATAAACCCTGCGCTGCGTGGCTGGGCGGGCTACTTCAAGTTGAGCCAGAGTAAGCGACCACTTGAAGAGCTGGATGGCTGGGTGCGTCACAAACTTCGCTGCGCTGTATGGCGTCAATGGAAGCAATCCGCAACGAGGGTTCGCAACCTGATGCGCCTGGGACTCAGCGAGGCCCGCGCATCCAAGTCTGCGTCTAATGGCCGTGGCCCATGGTGGAACTCGGGAGCGGCGCATATGAATCAGGCGCTGCCGAAGAAGCTATGGGATCGCCTGGGGCTGGTCTCAATACTGGATACGATCAACCGGCTTAGCCGCATAACCTGAACCGCCGTATACGGAACCGTACGTACGGTGGTGTGAGAGGACGGCGGATGTGAATCCGCCTCCTACTCGATTCTGTCGCTCGGCCTTAGCGCTGAGCGACCAGTTCTTCCAGGTGCGCGATGATGTCGTCTGGCTTGAGCACCAGGATGTCGCTTTCGAGGGCGTCGAGAATCACTTCGGCAGTATTGCCGATCAACGCGCCAGACAGTCCGGTGCGTGCAACGGTGCCAATCACGGTAACGCCTGCGTTGAGCTGGCGTGCGATCTGCGGAATCAATGAGTCGGCTGGCCCTTCGACGATATGCAGGTGTTCATCGCTGATGTCGTACTCGGCCTGGAAGGCTTTGCACTGCTCCCGGTAACGCGCTTCGATGGTCTCTCTTAGTTGAAAGGTCGGGTCGGCCGCTGAAAGCATCGGTGTTGGGTGGGCGCTGATGACATGCAGTTCAGCCTTAGCCAGGGCGGCGATATCATAACCATGGCTGACAATACTGGTGTGCAGCGTGCGGTGTTCGCCATCGGCATTGCCCACGTCTACGGCCGCCAAGATTACGCTGTCGGCCCAGGGCTTATCGGTTTTGACCATTAATACAGGAGCGGGGCAGTAACGCAGCAACTTCCAGTCACCCGGAGTGAGCAGGGCTTTTTTTAGCGGGTTATCGGGGAAGTGTTGCTTAATCACCAAGCCGCAGCCTTCGGCTTGCTGCACGTTGATGATGGTTTGGTGCTGGCTATCATCCCAGGCTTGCTGGCTGGAGGTGCTGTACCCTTCGCTGTTGAGCAAACCGGTGAGGTCGCGAAGGTAATCGCCGTGGTCACTCTTCTTGTCGCACACCAACAGGTGCAGGTGTGACTGCGTGACGCCGGCAATCAGTTTGGCGCGCTTGAGAGCCAAGTCGTCCGTGTGCGTCGGTTCCACCACCACCAGAATGCTGCGAATAGCTTGCATGATCGTCTCCATGTGCAGTCAATTGTTCTAATTATCACTATAGATCGCTGCCACTCGATCAATGCTGATTGATGTCAATCGAGTGGCTGTTTGCGCGCTCAATCGTATAATGCGCGCCCTCTAGCGTTATCACTCTTGCCGGCCTAGCTCTGTGAATTTATGTATCTGTTAGCTGAAATTGAACCCCTGCAGCACTGTCGTTTTTCTGTGGCCACGCCTTGCCGCGCAGCAGGTCTGTGGTCATGAACCTGCCTGAAATCCACGATTTTCTGGGTTGCCGTACGCCGGTTGCCTGGATCACCGCTGCTTTGGCTGACCAGCAGACCCTGCTGATCGACCATAAGAACTGCGAGTTCAAGGCGGCCAGTACGGCGCTGAGCCTGATGGCCAAGTACAGCACCTATGCGGACTTGCTCAACGCCATGTCGCGCCTGGCCCGTGAGGAGCTGGTGCACCACGAGCAGGTGTTGCGCATCATGAAACGGCGCAAAATCGGCTTGCGGCCGGTATCCGCGGCGCGCTACGCCTCGGGTTTGCGCAAGGTAGTGCGCACCCATGAGCCGCACAAACTGGTGGATACCCTGGTGGTCGGTGCGTTTATCGAGGCGCGCAGCTGTGAGCGCTTCGAGGCGCTGGTGCCGCATCTGGATGAAGAGCTGGGTAAGTTTTATTTCGGCTTGCTGAAAAGCGAGGCGCGGCATTTTCAGAATTATCTGAAGTTGGCCTACCAATACGGCGAGGCTCGAGATGTTGATCAGGCCATCGAGCGGGTGAGGGCGGCGGAGCGAGAGCTGATCGAGTCGCCAGACACTGAGTTTCGTTTTCACAGCGGGATTCCGCCACGCTGAAACCCTGGCGCGCCGAGCAGGCGCGCGGCTATGTGGCTGATGTGGCGGTTTTGTCGGGCGTGTGAGGCGGTTAGTCTGCCGCCAGCTCGAACGCGTTTTGCTGCAAGCCTTGCCGGTCTACCTGCAAGGCCCAGCCCTGCTGGTCCCAGTCGCCGAGGACGATGCGTTGCGCCGCCTCGCCGTTGACCTGCAGTTGATGGGTGGCCGGGCGATGGGTGTGGCCGTGAATCAGCGTGCGTACGCGGTGGGCGGCCATGATGCGCGGCACTTCGTCCGGGGTGACGTCGACAATTTCGCTGGCTTTCATGCGGGTTTGCGCGCGGCTTTCATTGCGCAGCTTGCGCGCCAGTTTGTGCCGGGTGCTGAGCGGCAGGTTGCGCAGGATAAACAGGGCGATGGGGTTGCGCAGCCAGCGGCGCAGCTTCATGTAACCAATATCCTGAGTGCACAGGCTGTCGCCGTGCATCAGCAGCGTGCGCTCACCGTTAAGCTCAATCACGCACGGGTCTGGAATTAGGCTGCAGCCTGCTTCTTGGCAGAAGGCCTTGCCGATCAGGAAATCACGATTGCCGTGCATCAGATAGATGCGCGTGCCGCGCTCGCTAAGGTTGCGCAGCGCTTGGGCAATCGAGCGTTGAAACGGGGTAATGGCGTCGTCGCCGATCCACACTTCAAAGAAGTCGCCCAGGATATACAGCGCCTGAGCGTGAACCGCACGAGTTTCGAGAAAATGCAGGAAGGCCCGGCTGATAGCCGGGCGCTCCTGTTCAAGATGCAGATCGGAGATCAGTAGAATCACTCAACGATCTCGGCGCGCTCGATGATCACGTCTTCAACGGGCACATCTTGGTGGCCGGATTTGCTGGTGGTGTCCACGGCCTTGATCGCGTTAACCACGTCCATGCCTTCAACCACTTCACCAAACACCGCGTAGCCCCAGCCCTGAACGGTTGGCGCGCTGTGATTAAGGAAGCTGTTGTCGCCAACGTTGATAAAGAACTGCGCGGAAGCCGAATGCGGCTCCATGGTGCGGGCCATGGCCACGGTGCCGATCTTGTTGGCAACGCCGTTGTTGGCTTCGTTTTTGATCGGTGCGCGGGTGGTTTTCTGCTTCATGCCCGGCTCAAAGCCACCGCCTTGGATCATGAAGTTGCTGATCACACGGTGAAATACCGTGTTGTCGTAATGGCCATCTTTAACGTACTGCTTGAAGTTGGCCACGGTCTCTGGGGCTTTGTCTTCGAACAGCTTGAGGGTGATAACGCCGTGGTTGGTGTGCAGCTTGATCATGGAGGTAATCGCTCTGTCGATAAATCCGTGAGCCGTTTTGTGACCGTGCGTGTGCTGTGTGGCGACATGCAATGGGCATTGAGGCGGCTCTTGGGCCTGTCAGGGGATTGACAGCTTCGGCTATGATAAGCGCTTTGTTTTAGCCGGCCTACCCTGCGCCGCGCACCTGCATGATCAAGGACCCCATGAGCAAGCCAGAAGCTGTCGCCGCCGCTAACATTTTTCGCCCCATCGTCCAGGCCGACCTGGATGCCGGCAAACACGCGAAAATCATCACCCGTTTTCCGCCGGAGCCCAATGGCTACCTGCATATCGGCCATGCCAAGTCGATCTGCCTGAACTTTGGCTTGGCCAAGGAGTTTGGTGGCGAGTGCAACCTGCGCTTTGACGACACCAACCCGGCCAAGGAAGACCAGGAATACATCGACGCGATCAAGAGTGATGTGCAGTGGCTGGGTTTTCAGTGGGCCGGCAAGGAGCACTATGCCTCCGACTACTTCGACCAGCTGCACGATTGGGCGGTTGAGCTGATCAAGGCCGGCAACGCCTATGTCTGTGATTTGTCGCCGGAGCAGGCCCGTGAATACCGCGGCAACCTGACCGAGCCGGGCAAGAACAGCCCGTTCCGTGAGCGCAGCGTGGAGGAAAACCTCGACCTGTTTGCGCGCATGAAAGCCGGTGAGTTCGCAGATGGTGTGCGTGCGCTGCGGGCTAAGATTGATATGGCCTCGCCGAACATGAACCTGCGCGACCCGATTCTTTACCGTATTCGCCACGCTCATCACCACCAGACGGGCGACAAGTGGTGCATTTACCCGAGCTATGACTTCACCCACGGCCAGTCGGACGCCATCGAAGGCGTGACCCATTCGATCTGCACCCTGGAGTTTGAAGATCACCGTCCGCTGTATGAGTGGTTCCTGGCGCAACTGCCAGTGCCATCACAGCCGCGTCAGTATGAATTTGCGCGCCTCAACCTGAACTACACCATCACCAGCAAGCGCAAGCTCAAGCAACTGGTTGATGAGAAGCACGTCAATGGTTGGGACGACCCGCGTATGTCGACCCTGTCGGGCTTCCGCCGTCGTGGCTACACGCCAGCGTCGATCCGTAATTTCTGCGACATGATTGGTGTCAACCGCGCTGGCGGTGTGGTGGATGTGGGCATGCTTGAATTCGCCATCCGTGACGACCTGGACGCCAATGCGGGCCGCGCCATGTGCGTACTCAAACCGCTAAAGGTGGTGATCACCAACTACCCAGAAGGCCAGGTCGAGAATCTAGAGCTGGCGCGTCATCCCAAGCAAGATTTGGGCGTGCGCGTACTGCCGTTCAGCCGCGAAATCTATATCGATGCGGGCGACTTTGAAGAAGTCCCTCCAGCGGGCTTTAAGCGCCTGATCCCCGGCGGCGAAGCGCGTCTGCGCGGCAGCTACGTGATTCGGGCGGATGAAGCGATCAAGGATGCTGAGGGCAACATCGTCGAACTGCGTTGCAGCTATGACGAAAACACCCTGGGCAAGAACCCCGAAGGCCGCAAGGTCAAAGGCGTGATCCATTGGGTGCCGGCGGCTGAAAGCGTCGAGTGCGAAGTGCGCCTGTACGACCGCCTGTTCCGCTCCGCCAACCCGGAGAAGGACGAAGAGGGCGGCAGCTTCCTTGACAACATCAACCCGGATTCGCTGGTGGTACTCAAGGGCTGTCGCGCTGAGCCGTCGCTGGCCAATGCCGTGCCGGAAGAACGCTTCCAGTTCGAGCGTGAAGGCTACTTCTGCGCTGATATCAAGGACAGCAAGCCAGGCGCGCCGGTATTTAACCGTACCGTAACGCTGCGTGACTCCTGGGCTTGATCAAGGCGAACGCGTTATAGACCGGGCCAGCGCGCTGGCCCGTTGTTTTTCAAGGAATCCCGATGCTCTCGATCTACAACACGCTGACCAAAAGCAAAGATGTCTTTAAACCGCTGGTGGGTAACCAGGTGCGCATGTACGTGTGCGGCATGACGGTTTACGACTTCTGTCATATCGGTCATGCGCGGGTGATGGTGGCGTTTGATGTGGTGACTCGCTGGCTGCGCCATCGTGGCTATGAGGTGATCTACGTACGCAATATCACCGACATTGATGACAAAATCATCAAGCGCGCCAATGAAAACGGTGAGCCGTTTGAGGCGCTGGTCGAGCGCATGATCGCGGCCATGCATGAAGATGAGGCGCGCCTGAATGTATTGCGCCCGGATCAGGAGCCGCGCGCTACTGACCATATCGCCGGCATGCACCAGATGATTCAGACCCTGATCGACAAAGACTTTGCCTACGCCCCCGGCAATGGCGACGTGTATTACCGCGTCGGCAAATTCGTCGGCTACGGCAAGCTGTCGCGCAAGAAAATTGAAGACCTGAAAATCGGCGCGCGAATCGAGGTCGATGAAACCAAGCAGGATCCGCTGGATTTCGTCCTGTGGAAGGGCGTCAAGCCGGGCGAGCCGAGCTGGCAGTCGCCGTGGGGCGCGGGTCGTCCAGGCTGGCACATCGAATGCTCGGTGATGTCGACCTGCTGCCTGGGCGAAACCTTCGATATCCATGGCGGTGGCCCGGACCTGGTATTCCCGCACCACGAAAACGAGATTGCGCAGAGCGAAGCGGCCACTGGCAAGCTCTATGCCAACGCCTGGATGCACGCCGGCGCGGTGCGCGTAGATGGCGAGAAGATGTCCAAGAGCCTGGGCAATTTCTTCACCATTCGCGAAGTGCTGGAGAAATACCACCCGGAAGTGGTGCGTTACCTGCTGGTGTCCAGCCACTACCGCAGCCCGATCAACTATTCCGAAGACAGCCTGAAGGAAGCCAAGGGCGCCCTTGAACGCTTTTATAACGCGCTCAAAGGCTTGCCTAAAGTGGCCGCAGCAGGTGGTGAGGCGTTTGTTGAACGGTTTGCGGCGGCAATGGACGATGACTTCAACTCGCCAGAAGCCTGCGCCGTGTTGTTCGAACTGGCCCGCGAGATCAATCGTCTGCGCGAAAGCGATGTCCAGGCAGCAGCTGGTTTAGCGGCGCGTTTGCAGGAACTGGCAAGCGTACTGGGTGTGTTGCAGCTTGAGCCTGAGGCTTTCCTGCAAGCGGGCGCCGCCGGCAAGGTTGATGCGGCCGAGGTTGAAGCGTTGATCGCGGCGCGTCTGCAGGCCCGCACCGAGAAGAACTGGTCCGAGTCTGACCGCATCCGTGATCAGATCACCGCCATGGGTGTGGTGCTGGAAGACGGCAAGGGCGGTACGACTTGGCGTTTGGCTGATTAAACGCAGTGATGAATAAAAAACCGCTTTCGAGCGGTTTTTTATTGCCTGTGGAGTATGCGCGCCACTGATATTGCAGCCGCTCAGGTATTCCCTGGGTAGGCGGCACGCAAGCCTAGCGTGGTTAATGCTCGGTTAATCCGTTTTCACGCAGCCGCTTATACAGCGTGTTACGGCTGACTCCCAGGCTAGAAATGTTGCCGTCGCACGCTTGATATTGGCTGGCTAGATCATCGTCGCCGGTGGCTGCAACGATCTGTTGAAGTCCTAGGGGAAGGCCCGCGATGGACGCAGAGGGTTAATCTCGGCATAAAAAAACGGCACCTACAGGTGCCGTTTTTTATTTCTGCCTGCGCTGCACTCAGTCGTGCAGATGCTCCGCGGCATGCAGGGTGTTTTCCAGCAGGCAGGCGCGGGTCATTGGGCCAACGCCGCCTGGCACTGGGGTAATCCAGCCAGCGCGGGGTAGGGCGGTTTCATAGACCACATCACCAATCAGCTTGCCGTCTTCCTGACGGTTAATACCGACGTCGATCACGATAGCCCCAGGCTTGATCCACTCGCCATGTACCAGGCCAGGCTTGCCGGCCGCGACGACAACGATATCGGCCAAGCCAACATGCATGGGCAGGTCTTTAGTAAAGCGGTGGGTCACGGTGACCGTGCAGCCGCCCAGCAGTAATTCCATTGCCATTGGCCGGCCGACGATATTCGAGGCGCCAACTACCACTGCGTGCATGCCGTACAGGTCAGCGCCGGTGCTTTGTAGCAGGGTCATGATGCCTTTAGGGGTGCAGGGGCGCAGCAAGGGCATGCGCTGGGCCAGGCGACCAATGTTGTAAGGGTGGAAGCCGTCAACGTCTTTGTCCGGGCGGATACGCTCCAGCAATAAAGAGGCGTCGAGATGTTCCGGCAGAGGAAGCTGCACCAAGATGCCGTCAATAGTCGGCTCATCATTGAGGCGGTCGATCAATGCCATCAACTCTGCCTGGCCTGTGGTGGCTGGCAGGTCATAAGCCTGTGAGACGAAACCGACTTCTTCGCAATCTTTACGCTTGTGCGAGACATAGACCTGGGACGCGGGGTCGCTGCCGACGAGAATTACGGCTAGCCCGGGTGCGCGCAGGCCTTGCTGGCGTCGTTCGGCGACACGTTTGGCGATCTGCTGACGCAGGCCGGCGGCAATTGCTTTGCCATCGATCAGTTGTGCGGTCATTGCGCTTGGTTAACCATAAAGAAAGGATGGGGAAAGGACGCATATTCTCGCATGACCGTGCAGTGGGGCAAAGGCGCACGCCGCGGTTTTCGCGTAACCCCTTTAAATATCTGATTTTTTTTAGCTTTTAGTGTTGACGACCTTAAGTCACCTCTATAACATTCGCCCCGCTTGTCGAGCACAGCCAGACGCTGGGTAAGACGGCAAAGGTAGAAGCTGCAAAGTTTTTTCCGAAGCCGAAAGCTTTAAGTCTGCGTTTGCAGATGGATAAGTGCCCGTAGCTCAGCTGGATAGAGCATCCGCCTTCTAAGCGGATGGTCGCAGGTTCGAGTCCTGCCGGGTGCGCCATTTGGCGGTCTTGGCTCGAGCAAAATGCAATATGGTGGGCGTAGCTCAGTTGGTAGAGCGCAGGATTGTGACTCCTGTTGTCGTGGGTTCGATCCCCATCGTCCACCCCATATTCAGAAAACGCCAGGTTAGCGCCTGGCGTTTTTTATAAAGCTTTACCCGCGGACGTGGTGGAATTGGTAGACACACTGGATTTAGGTTCCAGCGCCGCAAGGTGTGAGAGTTCGAGTCTCTCCGTCCGCACCATCTTTTAGAACTCCCTCCCGTTTGCCGCCTGCTTCTTAGGGTGACTTCTGTATATTGACCCTCTAGAATGCATGCCCTTGATTTGGGGCCGGTAAACGGCCGGCTTATGTCTGTGCAACGAGGAATATCAATGCAAGTTTCTGTTGAAAGTACTTCTGCTCTCGAACGCCGCATGACTGTAGGCGTTTCTGTTGAGCGCATCGAGACTGAAGTCAACAAGCGTCTGCAGCAGACTGCCCGTCGCGCCAAAGTCCCTGGCTTCCGTCCTGGCAAAGTGCCGATGAGTGTGATTCGCCAGCGTTATGAAGACGCTGCGCGCCAGGAAGCACTGGGTGACTTGATCCAGTCGACTTTCTATGAGGCCGTTGTTGAGCAAAAGCTCAATCCAGCTGGCTCTCCGGCCGTTGAGCCGAAGTCTTTCGAGAAAGGCAAGGATCTGGAGTACGTGGCGACCTTCGAGGTGTTCCCGGAGTTCACCGTTGCTGGTTTCGAGTCAATCGCCATCGAGCGCCTGCAGGCTGACGTGACTGACGCTGACGTCGACAACATGCTGGAAATCCTGCGCAAGCAAAACACTCGCTTTGAAGCTGTCGAGCGTGCTGCCGAGAATGGCGATCAGCTCAATATCGACTTCGTTGGCAAAATCGACGGCGAAGCCTTTGCTGGTGGTTCGGCTAAAGGTACGCAGTTGGTTATTGGTTCCGGCCGCATGATTCCTGGCTTTGAAGATGCGCTGGTAGGTGCCAAAGCGGGCGAAGAGCGCGTTATCAATCCGACCTTCCCTGCGGATTACCAGAATCTCGATCTGGCGGGCAAAACCGCTGAGTTCACTGTGACCGTCAACAGCGTTGCAGCGCCTCAGCTGCCTGAGCTGAATGATGAGTTCTTCGCCCTGTTCGGCGTGAAAGAAGGCGGTCTGGAAGGCTTCCGAGCCGAAGTTCGCAAGAACATGGAGCGTGAGCTGCGCCAGGCCATCAAGTCCAAGGTTAAGAATCAAGTCATGGACGGCCTGCTGGCTGCCAATGCGATCGAAGTGCCGAAGGCGTTGGTTAGCAATGAAGTTGATCGTCTGCGCGTTCAGGCCGTACAGCAGTTTGGCGGCAACTTGAAGCCAGACCAGCTGCCAGCTGAGCTGTTCGAAGAGCAAGCCAAGCGCCGCGTTGCGCTGGGTCTGGTTGTGGCTGAAGTGGTTAAGCAGTGTGAACTGAAGCCAGATGACGCTCGCGTTCGCGAAATGATCCAGGAAATGGCTTCGGCTTATCAAGAGCCTGAGCAGGTTGTGGCCTGGTACTACAAAAACGACCAGCAAATGAACGAAGTGCGTTCGGTTGTACTGGAAGAGCAAGTTGTAGATACTGTTTTGCAGAAGGCCAACGTGACCGATAAAGCGGTCTCGTACGAAGAAGCTGTCAAGCCGGTAGAAGCACCACAAGCCGCCTGATTTCTTTACCTCGTTCGAATGCGTCATAAGCCAGCCGCCGTGCTGGCTTATGCGTATTTGTGACATGACTATTTAGGGAGCGAGTGCACACATGTCCCGCAATCCTTTTATGCAGCAAATGCCTGATGTCCAAGCCGCTGGCGGCCTGGTACCCATGGTTGTCGAGCAGTCGGCTCGCGGTGAGCGCGCCTACGACATCTATTCGCGCCTGCTCAAGGAGCGAGTGATCTTTCTGGTCGGCCCTGTAGAGGACTACATGGCTAACCTGATCTGTGCGCAACTGCTGTTCCTTGAGGCGGAAAATCCGGACAAGGACATCCACCTTTATATCAACTCCCCGGGTGGTTCGGTGACGGCGGGTATGTCGATCTACGACACCATGCAGTTCATCAAGCCTAATGTGTCGACCACTTGTATTGGTCAGGCATGCAGCATGGGCGCATTCCTGCTTACCGCTGGCGCCGAGGGCAAGCGTTACTGCCTGCCGAACTCACGCGTGATGATTCACCAGCCACTGGGCGGTTTCCAGGGCCAGGCGTCGGATATCGAAATCCATGCCAAGGAAATCCTCTTCATCCGCGAACGCCTCAACACGCTGATGGCCAAGCACAGCGGGCACACCCTGGAAGAAATCGAACGCGATACCAACCGTGACAACTTCATGAGCGCCGAAGCCGCGCGTGAATACGGGTTGATCGACGCCGTGATCGAAAAGCGCCCCGCTTAATATAAGCAGCTCAAAAATAGGGCAGGTCGGCGCGTCCGACCACCGGCGGGCTTGAAAAAGCCCGCATAAGCCTTCATCTTGTGTTGCAAGCCTATCGGATTTGGATCGAACGAATGACTGACACCCGCAACGGCGAGGACAACGGCAAGTTGCTTTATTGCTCCTTCTGCGGCAAAAGCCAGCATGAAGTGCGCAAATTAATTGCCGGCCCCTCGGTCTTCATCTGTGACGAGTGCGTCGACCTGTGCAACGACATCATCCGCGAGGAGGTGCAGGAAGCCCAGGCCGAGAGCAGCGCGCATAAATTGCCTGCCCCCAAGGAAATCAGCGGCATTCTTGACCAGTATGTGATTGGTCAGGAGCGCGCGAAGAAAATTTTGGCTGTAGCGGTTTATAACCATTACAAGCGTCTCAATCAGCGCGACAAGAAAGACGACATTGAGCTAGGTAAGAGCAACATCCTACTCATCGGTCCGACGGGCTCGGGTAAAACCCTGCTGGCTGAAACCTTGGCGCGCTTGCTCAACGTTCCTTTTACTATCGCTGACGCCACCACGCTTACCGAAGCCGGTTATGTGGGTGAGGATGTCGAGAACATCATTCAGAAGCTGTTGCAGAAGTGCGACTACGATGTAGAAAAAGCCCAGATGGGTATTGTCTACATCGACGAAATTGACAAAATTTCGCGTAAGTCTGACAACCCATCGATCACTCGCGATGTATCGGGTGAGGGTGTGCAGCAGGCACTGCTGAAACTCATTGAAGGGACTGTGGCATCTGTTCCACCGCAAGGTGGCCGTAAGCATCCGCAGCAGGAGTTTCTGCAGGTTGATACGCGCAATATCTTGTTCATTTGTGGTGGTGCGTTCTCCGGCCTGGAAAAAGTTATTCAGGGTCGCTCGACCAAAGGCGGTATTGGTTTCAGTGCCGAGGTTCGCAGCAAGGAAGAGGGCAAAAAAGTTGGCGAGTCATTGCGTGCTGTTGAGCCCGATGACCTAGTCAAGTTTGGCCTGATTCCTGAGTTTGTGGGTCGCTTGCCGGTTATCGCAACGCTGGATGAGCTCGATGAAGCGGCTTTAGTGCAAATTCTGACCGAGCCGAAGAACGCCTTGACCAAGCAATATGGCAAGCTGTTTGAGATGGAAGGCGTTGAGCTGGAATTTCGTCCGGATGCGCTGAAGTCGGTTGCCCACAAGGCGCTTGAGCGTAAAACCGGTGCTCGTGGTCTGCGTTCGATTCTCGAGGGTATCCTGCTCGATACCATGTACGAGATTCCATCGCAGTCAGACGTCAGCAAGGTGGTGATCGATGAGAGTGTCATCGAAGGTACCTCCAAGCCGTTGCTCATCTATGAGAACAGCGAGCTGCCAGCCAAGGCTGCGCCTGACGCGTAACAGCTTTGTAACATGTTGAAAGCAAGGGGCCTGCGGGCCCCTTTGCTTTTGCTGCTGCAATGCTTGTTTTTTGTTTGGGCTGCCCCCATCTTAGCTCCAAGGGTCATCCCATCTGTTTACGGCCGTATGGCCGCCGTAGAGCTGAAATCATGAAGACAACCATCGAATTGCCTCTCCTGCCGTTGCGCGATGTTGTGGTCTATCCGCACATGGTCATTCCGTTATTCGTCGGGCGTGAGAAATCCATTGAGGCCCTTGAGGCTGCGATGACGGGCGAGAAGCAGATTCTGCTCCTCGCACAAAAGAATCCTGCGGACGACGACCCTGATGAGGCTGGCCTTTATCGGGTCGGCACCGTAGCCACAGTCCTGCAGTTGCTGAAACTACCGGACGGCACGGTCAAGGTGCTGGTCGAGGGCGAGCAGCGCGGTGAAGTTGAGCGCTTTATTGAGGTTGATGGTCATTGCCGCGCTGAAGTGCAACTGATTGACGAGGTTGATGCTGCCGAACGTGAGTCTGAAGTCTTCACTCGCAGCCTGCTTAGCCAGTTCGAGCAATACGTTCAGCTGGGCAAGAAGGTGCCGGCTGAGGTTCTAGCTTCGCTTAACGGTATTGATGACCCCGCTCGCTTGGTCGACACCATGGCTGCGCATATGGTGTTGAAGATCGAGCAGAAGCAGGAAATTCTGGAAATTACCGACCTTACTGCGCGTGTTGAGCATGTGCTCGCACTGCTTGATGCCGAGATCGACCTGTTGCAGGTCGAGAAGCGCATCCGCGGCCGGGTCAAGAAGCAGATGGAGCGAAGTCAGCGTGAGTACTACCTGAATGAGCAGATGAAGGCCATTCAGAAGGAGCTTGGTGACAGCGAGGACGGCCACAATGAGCTCGATGAGCTGAAAAAGCGCATCGATAACGCTGGCCTGACGGCAGAAGCGCTCACTAAAGCCAACGCCGAGTTGAACAAGCTCAAGCAGATGTCGCCAATGTCGGCTGAAGCCACGGTGGTGCGCTCCTACATTGATTGGCTGGTCAATGTGCCGTGGAAAGCGCAGAGCAAGGTGCGCCTCGACCTGGCGCGAGCCGAGAGCATCCTTGATGCCGACCACTACGGGCTCGATGAGGTCAAGGAACGTATTCTTGAATACCTTGCCGTGCAAAAGCGCGTGAAAAAAATCAAAGGCCCAGTGCTCTGCCTGGTTGGCCCGCCTGGCGTGGGTAAAACCTCGCTGGCCGAGTCGATTGCCACGGCCACTAACCGCAAGTTCGTGCGCATGGCCCTTGGTGGCGTGCGTGATGAAGCTGAAATTCGTGGCCATCGACGCACTTATATTGGCTCCATGCCGGGCCGCCTGATCCAGAAGATGACCAAGGTAGGTGTGCGCAATCCGCTGTTCCTGCTCGATGAAATCGACAAAATGGGCCAGGACATGCGCGGCGATCCCGCCTCGGCGCTGCTTGAAGTGCTTGACCCAGAGCAGAACCACAATTTCAACGATCACTATCTGGAGGTCGATTACGACCTGTCCGATGTGATGTTCTTGTGCACCGCTAACTCGATGAACATCCCGGGTCCGTTGCTTGACCGAATGGAGGTGATTCGTCTACCGGGTTATACCGAAGCCGAGAAAATCAACATCGCGGTCAAGTACCTAGCGCCTAAGCAGGTGCAGGCCAATGGCCTGAAGAAGACTGAACTGGTGTTTGAAGAAGCGGCGATCCGCGACATTATTCGCTACTACACCCGCGAAGCCGGTGTGCGTGGGTTGGAGCGGCAGCTTGCCAAGGTTTGCCGCAAGGTGGTCAAGGAGCATTCCACCGAGAAGCGCTTCCAGGTTGCCGCTACGGCTGATTCGTTAGAGCATTACCTCGGTGTGCGTAAGCATCGCTACGGTTTGGCTGAACAGAAGGATCAAATTGGTCAGGTAACAGGTCTGGCCTGGACTCAGGTCGGTGGTGAGCTATTGACCATTGAAGCGGTTGTGGTCCCTGGCAAAGGCCAGCTGATTAAAACCGGTTCGCTGGGCGATGTAATGCTTGAGTCGATCACTGCCGCACAAACCGTTGTACGCAGTCGGGCCAAGAGCCTGGGCGTGCCTGAGGACTTCTACGAGAAGCAGGACATCCATATCCATATGCCTGAAGGGGCAACACCCAAAGATGGCCCTAGCGCCGGCGTTGGCATGTGTACGGCGCTTGTTTCGGCGCTGACGCAGATTCCTGTGCGGGCGGATGTGGCAATGACCGGTGAAATTACCTTGCGTGGTCAGGTATTAGCGATTGGTGGTTTGAAAGAAAAACTGCTGGCCGCACACCGTGGTGGAATCAAAACCGTGATCATTCCGGAAGAGAATGTGCGCGATTTGAAAGAGATTCCGGAGAACATTAAGCAAGACCTGCAGATTAAACCGGTTAAATGGATTGACGAGGTCCTGCAAATTGCGCTGCAATACGCCCCGGAGCCCTTGCCTGATGCGGCTCCCATGGTTGCAAAGGATGAAAAACGCGAGACTGATTCCAAGGAGCGAATTAGCACGCATTAGCCGGAGGGGTTTCTTGACACATTTTTAGAGCCCTTGTTATAAAGCGGCTCTTATCGTGTCAGCAGGCGCTTCTGCACCAGCTTCGCTTACATTTAAAAGCAAGAAATAAACTCAACAGAAATTAAGGGGACTTAAGAGTGAACAAGTCGGAACTGATCGATGCCATTGCTGCATCTGCTGATATCCCAAAAGCTGTTGCTGGCCGCGCGCTGGACGCAGTAATTGAATCCGTTACTGGCGCTCTGAAGGCTGGTGATTCTGTAGTACTGGTTGGTTTCGGTACTTTTGCTGTTAAAGAGCGTGCTGCTCGCACTGGCCGCAACCCACAAACTGGTAACCCGATCAGCATCGCTGCTGCCAAGATTCCAGGCTTCAAAGCCGGTAAAGCACTGAAAGACGCTGTCAACTAAGTCTCTTTCGAGTTTTGCCCAGCAGACCAGTTGAATGGCTGGTCTGGAGCGGGGCGGGATGTTCATTCAGTCTTATCGGTCTGAGCACAACGAATCTGATACTTGAGTTCGATCCGCTTCGCCAGTTACGAGAAGGCGCATCCACTGATGCGCCTTTCTTCTATCCGGATTTTACCCACACTGCACGGCTGTTCTTTTAACAGTCGTTCTGGGGGACGCATGCTGCAAAATATCAGGGACAATTCACAGGGTTGGATTGCCAAGACCATCATCGGCATCATTGTCGCGCTGCTTGCGCTGACGGGTGTTGACGCTATTTTTACCAGCACCAGTAACAGCCAGAATGCTGCTGAGGTGAATGGTGAGAAAATCACTTCAGCTGAGTTAAGCCAGGCTGTGGAGATGCAGCGGCGGCAATTGCTGCAGCAGTTGGGACGCGATTTCGATGCCTCCCTGCTGGATGAAAAGCTGCTGCGTGAGGCTGCCCTGAATGGCCTGATCGAGCGTACCTTGCTGCTCGATAGCGCCAAAGACGCCAAATTTGCCTTTTCGCAACAAGCGCTGGATCAAATAATCCTTAAAACCCCTGAGTTTCTGGTCGACGGCCAATTCAACGCTGAGCGTTTTGATCAGGTGATCCGTCAGCTCGGTTACAGCCGTTTGCAGTTCCGCCAGATGCTTGAGCAGGAAATGCTCATTGGCCAATTGCGTGCCGGCGTGGCTAACAGTGGTTTTGTGACGGATGCCCAAGTGCAAGCGTTTGCCGCACTGGAAAAGCAGACCCGTGATTTCGCAACCCTGACCCTTCACGCTGACCTTGATGCGGTCATCCTTAGCGATGATGACATCAAGGCCTACTACAACGCCCAAGCCAGCCAGTTCATGACCCCTGAGCAGGTGGTGTTGGAGTATGTGGAGCTGAAGAAGGATGCCTTCTTTGATCAGGTTGAAGTTACCGATGAAGCGCTGCAAAGTGCCTATCAGAGTGAAATCGCCAACCTCGCCGAACAGCGTCGCGCCGCGCACATTCTGGTTGAAGTAAACGACAAGCTGAATGACGAGCAAGCCCAGGCCAAGCTGGCCGAGGTGCAGAAGCGCCTTCAGCAAGGGGAAGATTTCGCCGTATTGGCCAAAGAGTTCTCCGATGATTCGGGTTCGGCAAGCGAAGGCGGTGATCTTGGCTTTGCTGGCCCAGGCGTGTATGACCCAGCCTTCGAAGAGGCACTGTATGCGCTGAGCGAAAATGGCGTGTCTGCTCCCGTGCGCAGTGAATTCGGTTGGCACTTGATCAAGCTCCTGGGCGTTCAGTCGCCTGAACTACCGAGCTTTGCCAGCCTGGAAGAAAAACTGCAGCGTGACCTAAAGACGCGTCAGGTTGAGCAGCGGTTTGTTGAGGTTTCCAAAGACCTCGAAGATGCCGCGTTTGAAGCCTCTGATCTGGCTCAGCCAGCTCAGGAACTGGGCCTGGAAGTCAAGACCTCTGAGGCGTTCGGTCGTCAGGGCGGCCTTGAGGGTCTAACGGCTAACCCTAAAGTGATTCAGGCTGCCTTTAGCGCTGAGGTGCTGGAAGACGGCAGCAATAGCAGCGTGATCGAACTCGATCCGAACACAGTGGTAGTGGTGCGCGTTAAACAGCACAACACGCCTGAGCAGCTGCCGCTTGAGCAGGTAGCCGAGAGCATTCGTGCTCAGTTGACCAAGGTTCGTGCAAGCGAAGCGGTCAAGGCTAAAGCCGAAGAGCAGCTGGCCGCTTTGCGTACAGGTCAGACGCCGGTTGCCCAGGCCGATGCCAAGCAAGGCTGGAATATTGTTGAGGCGGCCACACGCAGCCAGGAAGGCGTTGAGCCGGTCGTGCTGCAGGCGCTGTTCCGCATGCCCAAGCCGGAAGCGGCGGATAAGCCGACTTTTGCCGGTGTCAGCTTGAGCAATGGTGATTTTGTGGTCATCCGCCTCAATGGCGTGAGCCAGCCAGAGCAAGCGCTGTCGGACGAGGACAAGGCCATGTACAGCCGCTTCCTCGCCTCGCGCGTTGGTCAGCAGGATTTCGCCGCGTTCCGCAAGCAGTTGGAAGATACAGCGGATATCGAGCGCTTCTGATCGATGTGACTGAACAAAGCAATGGTAGGACGCAATTGTTAACGTCGCGCAGCGACGGCCCGAAGGGTGACTGCCAAGGATGGCAGCGTATAAAAAAGGCCGCTTAATTAAGCGGCCTTTTTTCTTGTTGCGATTTAACGGCTTACTCTTCCATGGCGCCCATAGCGGTGGTGTTAAAGCCGCCATCGACGTACATGATCTCGCCGCTCACGCCAGAGGCCAGGTCCGAGCAGAGGAAGGCGCCGGCGTTGCCGACTTCATCGATGGTCACGTTGCGGCGCAGCGGGGTCTGCTTCTCGTTGGCAGCGAGCATCTTGCGGAAGCTCTTAATGCCAGAGGCCGCCAGGGTGCGGATCGGGCCAGCAGAGATGGCGTTAACGCGAGTGCCTTCTGGGCCCAGGCTACCGGCCAGATAACGTACACCGGCTTCCAGGCTGGCTTTGGCCATGCCCATGACGTTGTAGTTGGGCATAGTGCGCTCGGCACCCAGGTAGGAGAGGGTCAGCAGGCTGCCGTTGCGGCCTTTCATCATCTCGCGACCGGCTTTGGCCAGGGCGACGAAGCTGTAGGCGCTGATGTCGTGAGCGATACGGAAACCTTCACGGGTGGTGACGTCGGTGAAGTCGCCGTCCAGTTGGTCGCCCGGGGCGAAGCCAACAGAGTGAACGATGCAATCCAGGCCATCCCATTTTTTGCTCAGCGCTTCAAATACCGAGGCGATTTCTTCATCGTTGGCCACATCACAAGGGAAGCACAGGTCAGCGTTTGAGCCCCAGTCAGCAGCAAAGCCTTCAACGCGGCCTTTGAGCTTTTCGTTCTGGTAGGTGAAGGCCAGTTCGGCGCCTTCACGGTGCATGGCTGCCGCGATGCCGGAGGCGATGGACAGTTTGCTGGCGACGCCAACGATCAGTACACGCTTGCCGCTTAGAAAACCCATGAGTGTTGTTCCTCTTCCTGTCTACAAGGATTGGCAGGCAGTTGAACACTACCTGCTTGCCATCACTGCGTTAAAAACAGGCGAAAAGTGCACACGTACAGCGCGCAAACTCAACTTCTCGCCTGCTTTTGCCTTGCGCTGGCTGCCTCGCCAACGCGTTTAATAGCCGGTTAATCAGCTGGGGCCATAAAGGCTGCTTCCAGCAACTGCTGTGTATAGATGTCCTGTGGCGCGGCAAAGACACGTGCCGCCGGGCCTTGTTCCACCACTTTGCCCTGTTTGACCACCATCACCTGGTGACTCAGTGCCCTGACCACCGCGAGATCGTGACTGATAAACAGGTAGGTCAGGTTGTATTTAGCCTGCAGCGAACGCAGTAGCTCGACCACCTGGCGCTGTACGGTACGGTCGAGGGCTGAGGTCGGTTCATCGAGCAGAATCAGCGCAGGTTTCAGTACCAGGGCGCGAGCAATGGCAATGCGCTGGCGTTGGCCGCCGGAAAACTCATGCGGGTAACGATGGCGGGTTTCCGGGTCGAGGCCGACCTCAAGCAGCGCATCGATGATCGCCTGTTCCTGTTCGGCTGCGTTGCCCATGCCATGGATCTGCAAACCCTCGCCGACAATCTGGCTGACTGACATGCGCGGGCTGAGGCTGCCAAATGGGTCCTGGAACACCACCTGCATCTGTCGGCGTAATGGGCGTACTTCTTCTTGTGACAGGTTATCGATCGCCTGGCCTTGGAAGAGGATGCCACCCTCACTACCAAGCAGTCGCAGAATCGCCAGGCCGAGTGTGGACTTGCCCGAGCCGCTTTCACCGACGATGCCCAAAGTGTGCCCCTGCGGCACGCTGAAATTGATGCCATCCACCGCTTTGACGTGGTCAACCGTACGGCGCAGCAGGCCCTTTTTGATTGGAAACCATACGCGCAGGTTGTCGACTTCTAGCATGGGCTTGCCGGGCGGTTGATCGACCGGCCCACCACTGGGTTCGGCGCCTAGCAGTTCACGCGTGTAGGGGTGCTGCGGGGCGTTAAACAACGTTTCGCAGGCGGCCTGTTCGACAATATGCCCGTGCTGCATCACGCAGACGCGGTGGGCAATGCGCCGCACCAGGTTGAGGTCGTGGCTGATCAATAGAATCGCCATGCCCAGGCGTGCCTGCAGGTCCTTGAGCAGTTCAAGGATCTTCAGTTGCACAGTGACGTCCAGCGCGGTGGTGGGCTCGTCGGCGATCAGCAGTTCTGGCTCGTTGGCCAGGGCCATGGCGATCACCACGCGTTGGCGTTGCCCGCCAGACAACTCGTGCGGATAGGCTTTCAGGCGTTTGTGCGGTTCCGGGATGCCGACCAGGTCGAGCAGCTCCAGGGTGCGCGCGGTGGCAGCTTTGCCAGTTAGGCCCTTATGCAGGGCCAGTACTTCGTTGATCTGCTTTTCTATGCTGTGCAGCGGGTTGAGCGAGGTCATGGGCTCCTGGAAGACCATGGCAATGCGGTTACCGCGAATGCCGCGCAGTTTTTTCTCGTTCAGCTTGAGCAGATCCTGGCCGGCGTAGTGAATGCTGCCGCTCGGGTGTTGGGCCAGCGGGTAGGGCAGAAGGCGCAGGATCGAATGGGCGGTAACCGATTTGCCCGAGCCACTTTCGCCGACCAGGGCCAGGGTTTCACCGCGTTTGATGTTGAAACTAACGCCTTCCAGCACGCGTTGTTTACGGCTGCCAGTGACGAACTCGACGGCCAGGTCACGGACTTCGATGAGGCTAGTGGAGTCGGTCATGTTATTTCCTCGGATCGAAGGCATCGCGAGCGGCTTCGCCGATAAACACCAGCAAGCTGAGCATCAGGGCGAGTACGGCAAAGGCGCTGATGCCAAGCCATGGCGCTTGCAGGTTGGACTTGCCTTGCGCCACCAGCTCGCCAAGAGACGGCGCACCAGGCGGCAGGCCGAAGCCGAGAAAGTCCAGTGCGGTCAGGGTGCCGATCGCGCCGGTGAGGATGAACGGCATAAAGGTCATGGTGGAAATCATCGCGTTGGGCAGGATGTGGCGGAACATGATTGAACCGTTCCGCATACCCAGCGCACGGGCCGCGCGCACATATTCCAGGTTGCGCCCACGCAGGAACTCGGCGCGCACCACATCCACCAGGCTCATCCAGGAGAACAACAGCATGATGCCCAGCAGCCACCAGAAGTTCGGCTGCACGAAACTGGCCAGGATGATCAGCAAGTAGAGCACCGGCAGACCCGACCAGATTTCCAGAAAGCGCTGCCCGACTAAGTCGACCCAGCCGCCATAGAAGCCCTGCAAGGCCCCGGCAAATACACCGATCACCGAGCTGGCCAGGGTCAGGATCAGGGCGAACAGCACCGAGATACGGAAGCCGTAGATCACCCGCGCCAGTACATCGCGGCCCTGGTCATCGGTGCCGAGCAGGTTCTCCGTCGAGGGCGGCGCTGGCGCGGGTACCTGCAGGTCGTAGTTGATGCTGGAGTAGCTGTAACGGATCGGCGGCCAGATCATCCAGCCATCCTTTGCCTTGATCAGCTCCTGGATGTACGGGCTCTTGTAATTAGCCTGCAGCGGGAACTCGCCGCCGAACGTGGTTTCCGGGTAGCGCTTGAATACTGGGAAATACAGTTCGCTGTCGTAGCTCACCACCAAGGGCTTGTCGTTGGCGATCAGCTCGGCACCGAGGGTGACGAAGAACAGCACGAGGAATATCCACAGCGACCACCAGCCGCGTTTGTGGGCCTTGAACAGCTGGAAGCGTCGTTGATTGATCGGGGACAGTTTCATCTCAACCCTCCCGGCTTTCGAAGTCGATGCGTGGGTCGACCAGGGTGTAGGTAATGTCGCCGATCAATTTCACCACCAAGCCGAGCAATGTGAAGATAAACAGGGTGCCGAACACCACGGGGTAATCGCGGTTGATGGCCGCTTCAAAACTCATCAAGCCGAGGCCGTCGAGGGAGAAAATCACCTCAATAAGCAGGGAGCCGGTAAAGAAAATGCCGATAAAGGCCGCCGGGAAGCCCGCGATGATGATCAGCATGGCGTTGCGGAATACATGGCCGTAGAGCACGCGGTTATTGCTCAGACCCTTGGCGCGAGCAGTGACCACATACTGTTTGTTGATCTCATCGAGGAAGCTGTTTTTGGTCAGCAGCGTGAGGGTGGCGAAGTTGCCGATTACCAGCGCGGTGACGGGCAGCGCCAGGTGCCAGAAGTAGTCGAGCAGTTTGCCGGTAAAGCTCAGTTCGTCGAAGTTGTTCGAGGTCAGCCCGCGCAGCGGGAACCAGTCCCAGTAGCTGCCGCCGGCAAACAATACGATCAGCAGGATGGCGAAGAGGAAGGCGGGGATGGCGTAACCGACGATAATTGCCGAGCTGGTCCAGACGTCGAAGGCGCTGCCGTGGCGGGTGGCTTTGGCGATGCCCAGCGGGATCGACACCAGGTACATGATCAGCGTGCTCCACAGCCCCAGCGAGATCGACACCGGCATTTTCTCGATGATCAGGTCGATGACCTCGGCATCGCGAAAGAAGCTAGAGCCGAAGTCCAGTTGCGCGTAGCTCTTGAGCATCAGCCAGAAGCGCTCGGGGGCGGATTTGTCGAAGCCATACATGCGCTCGATTTCCGCCACCAGATCAGGGTCAAGGCCCTGGGCGCCGCGGTAGTTGGAGCCGGCTACCGCTACTTCAGCACCGCCGCCGGCAATACGGCTGGTGGCGCCGTCAAAGCCTTCCAGCTTGGCAATCATCTGCTCGACGGGGCCGCCGGGCGCGGCCTGGATGATGATGAAGTTGATCAGCAAAATGCCGAACAGCGTGGGAATGATCAGCAGCAGCCGACGAAAGATATACGCCAGCATTTTATTGCTCCACGTCTGCAGTGGCCTTGGCCGCCGCCGCTTCGGGTGATTGCGCGCGGGCCCACCAGGTGTGCAGGCCAATGTCGTATTGCGGCGTCACTTGCGGGTGTTCGAAACGGTTCCAGTAAGCCACGCGCCAGGTCTTGATATGCCAGTTGGGCACCACGTAATGGCCCCACAACAGCACGCGGTCGAGGGCGCGTGTATAGCTGATCAGGCTCTGCCGTGAATCGGCATTGATCAGCCCTTCAACCAGGCTGTCCACGGCCGGGTCTTTGAGACCGATAAAGTTGCGGCTGCCGGGGTTGTCGGCGCTGCTGGAGTGCCAGTATTCGCGTTGCTCGTTACCGGGCGAGTTGGACTGGCCAAAGCCGCCCACAATCAGGTCGTAATCACGCGAGCGCAGGCGGTTGATGTATTGCGACACGTCAACGCGGCGGATCACCAGCTCGATGCCGAGGTCGGCCAGGTTGCGTTTGAACGGCAGCAATACGCGTTCGAACTCCGTTTGTGCCAGCAGGAATTCGATGCTCACCGGTTTGCCCGTGCTGTCGAGCATTTGGTCGCCATCGACACGCCAGCCGGCTTCTTGTAAGAGCTGGTAGGCGCGGCGCTGCTGCTCGCGAATGATGCCGCTGCCATCGGTAACCGAAGGCTGGTATTCGTCGGTAAACACCTGTGGCGGTACCTGTTCGCGCAAAGGTTCAAGCAGCTTCAGCTCGTCGGCCAAAGGCAGGCCGATTGACGCCAGTTCGGAGTTGTCGAAGTAGCTGCGGGTGCGGGTATAGGCGCCGTTAAACAGCTGGCGGTTGGTCCACTCATAATCAAACAGCAGGCCGAGGGCTTCGCGCACTCGACGGTCGCTGAACAGCGGGCGACGCGTGTTGAAGATAAACCCCTGCATGCCGGTGGGGTTGTGGTTGGCGATCTCTTCCTTGATCAACTGGCCATTCGCCACGGCTTCGGTGTTGTAGGCGGTGGCCCAGTTTTTTGCGCTCATTTCCAGCCAGTAGTCGAATTGACCGGCTTTGAGCGCTTCCAGGGCGACGGTGTTGTCGCGGTAGTAATCAATTTGCAGGGTGTCGAAGTTGTAGAAACCGCGGTTGACCGGTAAATCTTTACCCCACCAGTCCTCGACCCGCTCATAGCGGATCGAGCGTCCGGCTTGTACATCCGCCACTTTGTAGGGGCCGCTGCCCAGGGGGATGTCCAGATTGCCTTTGCTGAAATCGCGCTCGGCCCACCAGTGTTTCGGTAATACCGGTAGCTGGCCGACGATCAGCGGCAGCTCACGATTGCCGGCATGCTTGAACACGAAGCGCACCCGTAGAGGGCTTTCGACCACGACCTTGTCGACATCCGCGTAATAGCCGCGGTACATCGGTGCGCCTTGGCTCATCAGAGTGTCGAAGGTGAATTTAACGTCTTCGGCGGTGACTGGCTGGCCGTCATGGAAGCGTGCTTCGGGGCGCAGGTAAAAGCGTACCCAGGCGTTGTCTGGGGATTTCTCGATTTTTTCTGCGATCAGACCATATTCGGTAAAAGGCTCATCCAGGCCATGGCGGGTCAGGGTGTCGTAGATCAGGCCGATGTAATCGGCGGCCACGCCCTTGTTGATAAAAGGATTGAGGCTGTCGAAGCCGCCAAATCCGGCCTGGCGCAAGGTGCCGCCCTTGGGCGCATCGGGGTTGACGTAGTCGAAGTGTTTGAAGTTGGCCGGGTATTTGGGCGGCTCGTCGTAGAGGGTCTGCGCGTGCTTGGGGCTGGCCAACGCCAGGCCAGCAACGCCAAGCAGGGCAATGCCGCTGAAACGGATCAATAGGGTGCGCAATGCATGGGTCATTCAGCGTTCTCCATGGATTTCAGCCACCAAGTGCGAAGGCCCAAGGTGTAGGGCGGCGTGGTGACGAAGGCAAATCGGTTGCGGTAAGCCAGGCGGTGGTAATCGATATACCAGTTCGGGATGGTGTAGTGCTGCCATAACAACACGCGGTCGAGGGCGCGAGTGGCCGCTACCTGCTCGGTTCGCGTCTGCGCCGTCAGCAACTTTTCAATCATGGCGTCGACCACCGGGTGATTAACCCCGGCGTAGTTGCGACCGCCCTTCGTATTGGCCTGGGATGAATGGAAGTACTGTGATTGCTCAAGGCCGGGGCTGAGGGTTTGCGGCAGGGTGAGCAGAATCATGTCGAAGTCGTATTGATCAAGGCGTTGCTTGTACTGGGCACGGTCGACAGTGCGCAGGTTGGCTTGGATGCCAATGCTGGCGAGGTTCTCGATAAACGACTGGAGAATCCGCTCAAGGTTCGGGTTAACCAGCAGTATCTCAAGGCTCAGTGGCTGGCCTTGACGATTGAGTAGGCGCTGGCCTGAAGGCTTCCAACCGGCATCGGCCAATAGACCGAGGGCGCGGCGCAAGGTTTCCCGTGGGATGCCCCTGCCATCAGTCTGCGGCATGGTAAATGGCTCGGTAAAAAGGCGGGCCGGCAGCTGCTTGCGATAAGGCGACAGCAGCAGCCATTCGGCGCCTTCTGGTTTACCGGTGGCCGAGAACTCACTGTTGGGGTAGTAGCTTTTTGCGCGGTTGTAGGAGCTGTTGAACAGGGCGCGGTTGGCCCATTCAAAGTCGAACATCAGGCCCAATGCTTCACGGACTTTGCGGTCGCTGAACATCGCGCGGCGGGTGTTCATAAACAGCGCCTGGGTCTGGGTCGGAATCTGGTGCGGGATTTCGGCGCGAATGACTTCGCCACGGTTTAGCGCCGGGAAACGGTAGCCGTTGGCCCAGTTCTTCGCTTGCTGCTCGATATAAATATCGAATTCGCCGGCCTTGAACGCTTCGAATGCAACATGGCTGTCGCGGTAGAACTCCACGTCAACCCGGTCGAAGTTGTACTTGCCGCGGTTGACCGGCAGGTTCGCCCCCCACCAATCCTTGACCCGTTCAAAGCGCAGGCTGCGCCCAGGGCTGACCTGGGTAATGCGATACGGCCCGCTGCCCAGGGGCGGTTCATAGGTGGTGGCCTTGAAGTCGCGGCCTTTCCAGTAATGTTGCGGCAACACCGGCAACTCGCCCAGGCGCAGAATCAACAAGGAACTGCCGGCGCGCTTAAGGACAAAACGGATGCTGTGGCGGTTGAGGATGTCGACCCGTTTCACGGCTTGCAGGTTGCTGCGGTACTGCGGGTGGCCTTCCTTGAGCAGCAAACGGTAGGAGAACGCTACGTCGTAGGCGGTAATCGGCTTACCGTCATGAAAGCGCGCTTCGGGGCGCAGGTTGAACACCACCCAGCTGCGGTCATCGCTGTATTCCACTGATTCGGCAATCAGGCCATAGCTGGATGCGGGCTCGTCACCCGAAGGGTCGTAGGCCCCGGTGCCGACCATCAGCGGTGCATTGAGCTCATTAACGCCGTATTGCAGAAAGTTGGCCGTGCTGATCGGGCTGCTGCCCTTAAGCGTGTATGGGTTGAGCGTGTCGAAAGTGCCATTGGCCATCATCCGCAGCGTGCCGCCCTTAGGCGCTTCTGGGTTGATCCAGGCGAAATGAGTGAAGCTGGCCGAGTACTTCAGCTCGCCAAACTGGGCGTAGCCATGGCTTTTATACAGGGTGGCCCAGGCAGGCGAATGAATGGCCAGGCAGAGGAACAGCGAGAGGAGGGACGTATCAAGTGAAATATCCGATCCGTGGCGTCTTGGGGGCTGCTGGTCAGGCACATTAACAGCTTGTATCCGCTGGAAAAAGGGTAGGCTCGCGGGTAAGCAATAGTGGCAATTTAACTACACTGAAACGACTCATTACGAGGACACTGATTTGGCTACAAAATGCCATGGTTTGCAGTCATGGATTGATCGCTTTAATCAAGCCGAATTACCCGCCCTGGCCTCGGTGGTGCATGACCTGCATCGCCTGACGCTGGGCGATAAATCATCGGTTCAGCAATTAGCCGATGTGCTGTTGCGTGATGCCGCGCTGACCGCCAAGGTCCTGCGTATCGGCAACAGCGTCTATTACAACCCCTCCCAAGAAACCATTCGCACCATCTCCCGGGCCATTGTGTTGATCGGCTTCGATAACGTGCGGCAGATCGGCCTGTCCGTCAGCCTGATTGATGGGCTGTTGGCCCGCAGTTCGCGGGACCAGCTGGCCGAATTGCTGGCACGTTCGTTCCATGCCGCCGTGCAGGCGCGCAATATTGCCGGCTACGTGCTGGCTAAAAACGATGAAGAGGTGTTTATCGCCGCGTTGCTGCATAACGTCGGTGAATTAGCATTCTGGGGCTGCGCGGCTGATGTGGCCGATGAGTTGGCCAGTGCCCTGGCGCAACCAGGGGCGGAAGAAGATGAGGTGGTGATGCAGGTGCTGGGCACCAGCTTCCGCCAGCTGAGCCAGGCCTTGGTGAAAAGCTGGAACCTGGGCGACACCGTCAGCCTGGCGCATCAGTCGACCAGCCAGCACGACCCTGCAGTCAAAGCGGTGAACTTGGGGGTGAAGATCAGCCAGGCAGCGCTGGACGGCTGGGATACGCCGGCTATGGACGCCTTGGTCGTGCAATTGGCCGGCTTTATTGGCGTGACCTCGGAGGAAGCCATGCAGCAAGTGCTGGCCAGTGCCGAGGAAACGGTGAAGATGGCTGCCACCTTCGGCGCTAGCCAACTGTGCAAGCTGATTCCTAATACCGACCCGGAACAAATTCTGCTGCAGCGCGAACAGCGCAAAGCACGGTTGCTACAGCCCAATTTGCTGGTTTTGCAGCAAGCGCTGCAGGACCTTGGGTTGATGGTGACGCGGCGTTCTGATCTGGGGCTGGTGCTCGATACCCTGTTTAAGGGGCTGCATCAGGGCGCGGGGCTGGAGCGCATCATGCTGGTGGTGCTGGCCGACGGGCAGAGCTGCTTTCGCGCCAAGCGTGTGATCGGTGAGGGCACCGAGAGTTGGGCGCATGATTTTATCTTGCCCGTTTCCCAGCAGGAGCAGCCGCATATATTCAGTTATGCCCTGCGTAATAAAGAGGCGCTATGGATGGGGGTGCCGGCCAGCTACAACCTCAATGAGTTAGTCACCCAGCCGATTCGCCAGCGCCTGGGGCAGGGCATGTTCTTTGTTGCGCCGCTGTTGGCCGGTACGCGGGAGATTGGCCTGCTGTACGCCGACGGCCGGGTGTCCGGCCGGGCGTTGAAGCATGAGCAATTTGTCGCCTTCCAACGCTTTACCCAGTTAACCGGGCGTTGCCTGGAGGCGATGAGCAAGAAGGCTTGATCAGTTGGCGCTGTAAAGCGTCAGGGTCTGGCCGGGCTTGATGGCTTTGCCCGCTTTGGGGTTCCAGTTCTGCAGTGTTTTCATCGGCACTTTAAAGCGCTTGGCAATCAGGTACAGCGAATCGCCCTGGCGTACCTTGTAATAGGTTGCGCCTTGCCGAGTTTTGCTGGTTTTGCCCGCTTGTAGGGTCAGTACCTGGCCGATCTGCAGGCTATTGCCTGATAGCTTATTCCAGCGCCGCACATCTTTAACCGCAACCTGGTGATGCTTGGCGATCTGCCAGAGGCTATCGCCGTTTTTCACCCGGTAGGTGCGCTGTTGTGTGCGCTGCGCTGTGGTCAATGGGTGCAGCGCTTCGCGAGCTGCTATCCCAGGCTGGCCGGGAATGCTCAGCACCTGGCCGATGCGCAAGTGACTGCTGGACAGCTTGTTGAGATCCTTCAGGGTGCTCACGGTGACTTGGTGGCGATTGGCAATGCTGTGCAGGCTGTCACCCGAGCGCACGTGATACTGCTGCCATTGCACCATTTCCTGGGGCTTCATCTGCGACAGGTTGGCGGTCAGCTGTTCGGCCTTGTCGGTCGGCACTAGCAGGTGCTGCGGGCCGTCCAGGGTGATGCCTTTTTTAAAGGCGGGGTTGAGCAGGTACAGCTCGTCTTCATCCAGACCCGCCATGGCGGCTACGCGGGCCAAATCCATATGCTGCTTGAACTCAACCTGCTCGAAGTAAGGTTCGTTAGCCACTGGGGCGAGGCTGACACCATAGGCCTGCGGCGTCATCACGACTTGCGACAGGGCTAACAGCTTGGGCACGTAATTCTGCGTTTCAGTCGGCAGCGAAAGGTTCCAGTAATCGGTCGGCAGGCCGAGTTTCTGGTTGCGCTCAATCGCCCGGCTGACCCGGCCTTCACCGGCGTTATAGGCCGCCAATGCGAGTAGCCAGTCACCGTTGAACATTTCTTTAAGTCGCGACAGGTAGCTGATGGCAGCATCAGTTGAAGCCATCACATCGCGGCGGCCGTCGTACCAGTTAGTTTGGCGAAGGTTGAAGTAGCGCCCGGTGGACGGGATGAACTGCCAAAGCCCGGCGGCATGAGCATGCGAGTAGGCCTGGGGGTTGTAGGCACTTTCGATCATCGGCAGCAGGGCCAACTCCATCGGCATGCTGCGCTCTTCTAAGCGCTCAACGATGAAGTGGATATAGGGGTTGCTGCGCTCGCCGGCTTTTTCGATAAACGAGGGGTTGCTGACAAACCACAGACGCTGTTGTTCGATGCGCGGGTTGAGGGTAATGGTCTCTTGCAACTGATAGCCGTTGCGAACCCGCTCCCAGATGTCTGTAGGCGCTTCGGGAACATCCTTGGCGCTGTCTTTCAGCCACTCCGGTTCCTGCTCAAGGCCGACCGTGCGGTCTGCGGCGAAGTGCTGCTGATTGGTGCTCTGACAGCCCGCCATAGTTATGCATATGATCACCAGGAGCGCCTCGGCGCTGCGTGCTAATGCCTTTAAATTCAAGGTCTTGCGTGGTGATAAAGGCATTGGCGGCGATGTACTTCCCGGCGAAAAGGTCGGGCGATTCTAGAAACGAGCACCTCATTGGTCAAGTTTTAACCATATTTTTTGTGGGGTTGTCGAGGTTTAGAAGTGATCTTTCCAGGCGCGCAGCGCGGCAAAAACCTCGACTGGCGAGCGGCTGGCGGGCCCTTCGCGCCCGGCGATGCAGGCGATGACTGAAGGTTCTGCGCTGCGCAGAAACGGATTGGTCGCACGCTCCAGGCCGATGGATGACGGCAGGCTGATCTGCCCGATTTCGCGCCATTGGCTGACTTGCTCCACGCGTTGGCTGATCTCAGGGTTTTCAGGTTCAACAGCGGCGGCAAAGCGCAAGTTGCTCAGGGTGTACTCGTGGGTACAGAACACTTGAGTCTGCTCAGGCAGGGCGGCGAGGCGGCTGAGTGACGCGTGCATTTGCTCGGGCGTGCCTTCGAACAACCGGCCACAGCCACCGGCAAAGAGGGTGTCGCCGCAGAACAGCCAATGCTGTTCGGGCTGGATATAAGCGATGTGCCCGAGGGTATGCCCTGGCACTTCGACGACGTCAAAGCCGTGCCCGAGGATCTCTACCAGATCGCCGTCGCGCAGCGGCAGGTCACGTCCGGGGATCTTCTCGTTGGCCGGGCCGAGCACCCGTGCGCCCGTCATGGCCTTGAGCCGTTCCACTCCACCCACATGGTCAAAGTGATGATGAGTGATCAGGATGTCGCTTAACTGCCAGCCAGGATTAGCCGCCAGCCAGGCCTCTACAGGTGCCGCGTCACCCGGGTCTACAACCGCGCAGCGGCGCTGTTCGGCGTCTTGTAGCAGCCAGATATAGTTGTCGGTGAATGCAGGCAGGGCGTCGATTTTTATCATCACTAGGTCGCTAAGCAGGGCATAAAGGTTCATCTTAGGGCGCAACAGCGGTGCTGGCTACGTAGGTATTTGTTATGACCGATCATCCGTTTGCTCAGGCCGATAGCGAGTGGCTCGATCTTATGGGCGCTGCGCGCGGCTGGCTGGCCGGCCCGCTCGGGCAGTTATTGCTGGAGCAGGAACGGCAGTTGTTAGAAGAAGAACTGGCGCGCTTTTTTGGCGGCTACCTGGTGCATTACGGCCCGGCCGCCGACACCCCGCCGGATGCCCAGCAGATTCAGCGTAGCGTGCGTGTGGGCGCGCCGTTCAAAGGCGTCGAGATTGTCTGCGAGGAGCAAGCCTGGCCGTTGACCGAACATGCCGCCGATGTGGTGGTGTTGCAGCACGGTCTGGACTTCAGCCTGTCGCCCCATGGTTTGCTGCGCGAAGCCGCGCGCAGCGTGCGGCCCGGCGGTCATTTGCTGATTGTCGGTATTAACCCGATGAGCACCTGGGGGATGCGTCATGTATTTACCCGCGATGCGCTGCGCCAGGCACGCTGCATTGCGCCTGGCCGGGTCAGTGACTGGTTGCACCTGCTGGGTTTCGCGCTGGAGAAACGCCGCTTCGGGTGCTATCGTCCGCCGCTTTCTTCGCTGGCCTGGCAGGCACGACTGGCACCGCTGGAGCGCGTGGGCGCCGCCTGGCAGTTGCCGGGTGGCGGTGTTTACGTGCTGGTCGCGCGCAAACTAGTGATCGGCCTGCGTCCACTGCGCCAGCCCAATCGTCAGCAGGTTGGGACGTTGCTGCCGATGCCTGTAGCCAAAGTCAGCCGTCGAGAAACACCACAGAAATAGAGCCGGCCGATAAATTGAGCGAGAGATTGCAGATACATGAGTGAACAGGTCGAGATCTACACCGACGGCGCCTGCAAAGGTAATCCTGGCGTGGGTGGCTGGGGCGCATTGATGATTTTCAAAGGTGTGGAAAAAGAGTTGTGGGGCGGCGAGGCTGATACCACTAACAACCGTATGGAGTTAACCGCCGCTATCCGCGCCCTGGCCGAGTTGAAGCGCTCGTGCGACGTACGCCTGGTGACCGATTCGCAATATGTGATGCAGGGCATTCAGGGCTGGATGCCGAACTGGAAGAAGCGTGGCTGGAAAACCGCCGCCAAGCAGCCGGTGAAAAATGCTGACCTTTGGCAGCAACTCGATGAGCAGGTTAACCGCCATACCGTGACCTGGCAGTGGGTGCGCGGCCATACGGGGCATCCGGGTAACGAACGCGCCGACCAGTTGGCCAATCGTGGTGTTGATGAAGTACGAGGTTTGAAGCATGCGTAGCGTGATTTTGGACACTGAAACCACCGGTATGCCGGTGGCTGACGGCCACCGGATCATCGAAATTGGTTGTGTTGAACTGATTGGCCGCCGGCTGACGGGGCGGCACTTCCACGTTTACCTGCAACCGGATCGTGAGAGCGACGAGGGCGCGATTGCGGTTCACGGTATTACCGATGAGTTCCTCAAGGACAAGCCGCGCTTTAAGGAAGTCGCCGATGAGTTCTATGAATTCATCAAGGGCGCGCAGCTGATCATTCATAACGCCGCGTTCGATATCGGCTTTATTGCCAATGAATTCAATTTGCTGGGGCAGGCAGATCGCGCCGAGATCAGCGATTACTGCTCGGTCCTCGACACCCTGCTGATGGCCCGCGAGCGTCATCCGGGCCAACGTAACAACCTCGATGCGCTGTGTAAGCGTTACGGTGTCGATAACTCCGGCCGCGATCTGCACGGCGCCTTGCTCGATGCCGAGATTCTGGCCGACGTCTACCTGACCATGACCGGCGGGCAGACCAATCTGTCCTTGGCCGGTGACGGTTCTGAAGGTGACGGTAATGGCCGCCAGCAGCCCACTGCGATTCGTCGTTTGCCTGCCGGGCGCGCCCGCACGCGGGTGATTCAGGCCACTGAAGCTGAGCTGGCCGAGCATAGGGTGCGCCTGGCGATTATCGAGAAGTCTGCCGGCGCCTTGCCGCTGTGGTTGCAAATGGAGCAGCCGCAAACCGAGGCCTGAGTGGTAAGGGTGGTTGTCGTTTGAGTGAGTTGCAACGGCAGCCGCCTCTCGCGAGTTATTCACTCGCGACCTTTTCGTACAGTGTCACGTAGAGGGGGTTACGCCAGTCAGTGCGAGCCTCTAACCTGAAGCGATCGGCAGGCCCGCACCTGCCATTCTTCAGGGACGCCACAATGTATAAAGACCTAAAGTTCCCCGTCCTGATCGTGCACCGTGACATCAAGGCCGATACCGTGGCCGGTGACCGGGTACGCGCCATCGCCCAAGAGTTGGAGCAGGACGGCTTCAGCATTCTTTCTACCGCCAGCTCCGCCGAAGGGCGGATTGTTGCTTCCACCCACCACGGCCTGGCCTGCATTCTGGTGGCTGCCGAAGGAGCAGGGGAGAACAACAACCTGTTGCAGGACATGCTTGAGCTGATCCGCATTGCCCGCCGCCGTGCGCCGCAACTGCCGATCTTTGCCATTGGCGAGCAAGTCACCATCGAAAACGCTCCAGCCGAGGCGATGATTGACCTCAACCAGTTGCGCGGCATCCTTTATTTGTTTGAAGACACCGTGCCATTCCTTGCACGGCAGGTGGCGCGTGCGGCGCGTAATTATCTGGATGGTCTGCTGCCGCCATTCTTCAAAGCGCTGGTACAGCACACCGCGCAATCCAACTACTCCTGGCACACGCCCGGCCATGGTGGCGGTGTGGCGTATCGCAAAAGCCCGGTGGGCCAGGCGTTTCATCAGTTTTTTGGTGAAAACACCCTGCGTTCCGATTTGTCTGTCTCAGTGCCGGAATTGGGTTCGCTGCTCGACCACACCGGTCCGCTGGCCGAGGCCGAAGCCCGCGCGGCGCGTAACTTCGGTGCAGACCACACGTATTTCGTGATCAACGGCACCTCGACGGCGAACAAGATCGTCTGGCACAGCATGGTTGGCCGCGATGATTTGGTACTGGTTGACCGCAACTGCCACAAGTCGATTTTGCACTCGATCATCATGACCGGCGCGATCCCGTTGTACCTGTGCCCGGAGCGAAATGAACTGGGCATTATCGGGCCGATCCCGCTGAGCGAATTCAGCCGCGAGTCGATTCAGGCGAAGATCGATGCCAGCCCGCTGGCGCGCGGTCGCGTGCCAAGCAGCAGTGGGGCGATGGTCAAACTGGTGGTGGTGACCAACTCTACCTATGACGGCCTCTGTTACAACGCCGAACTGATCAAGCAAACCCTGGGCAACAGCGTCGAGGTGCTGCACTTCGACGAGGCCTGGTACGCCTATGCGGCGTTTCATGAGTTTTATGCCGGGCGCTACGGTATGGGCACGGCGCGAACCGAAGCCGCGCCGCTGGTGTTTACCACCCACTCGACGCACAAGCTGCTGGCGGCATTCAGCCAGGCTTCGATGATTCATGTACAGGATGGCGGTGTGCGCCAGCTGGATCGGGATCGCTTCAACGAAGCCTTTATGATGCACATCTCCACCTCGCCGCAGTACGGCATCATCGCCTCGCTGGACGTGGCCTCGGCCATGATGGAAGGCCCGGCCGGGCGCTCGCTGATTCAGGAAACCTTCGATGAAGCCCTGAGCTTCCGTCGTGCCCTGGCCAACTTGCGACAGAACCTCAGCGCTGATGACTGGTGGTTCAGCATCTGGCAGCCGGCCAAGGCCGAAGGCGCCGATGATGTGGTGACCGAGGACTGGCTGTTGCAGCCGCAAGCTGATTGGCATGGCTTTGGTGATGTGGCCGAAGATTACGTGCTGCTTGATCCTATCAAGGTCACCCTGGTTACGCCCGGGCTGACGGCCGATGGCACGCTGGACGGGCGGGGTATTCCGGCGGCGGTGGTCAGTAAATTCCTGTGGGAACGTGGCCTGGTGGTGGAGAAAACCGGCCTGTATTCCTTCCTGGTGCTGTTCTCCATGGGCATTACCAAGGGTAAGTGGAGCACGCTGCTGACCGAGCTGCTGGAGTTCAAACGCAGTTATGACGCCAACCTGCCGTTGAGCGATGTGCTGCCGTCGATTGCTCAGGCCGGCAAAGCGTTCTATCAGGGCATGGGCTTGCGCGATCTGTGCGATGCCTTGCATGCCTGCTACCGCGAAAACGCCACGGCTAAAGCGCTTAAGCGCATGTACACGGTGCTGCCGGAAGTGGCGATCAAACCTGCCGATGCTTACAACCAACTGGTGCGCGGCGAGGTTGAGGCCGTGCTGATCGAGCAGCTGCAAGGGCGGATCTCCGCGGTGATGCTGGTGCCCTATCCACCGGGTATTCCGCTGATCATGCCGGGTGAGCGCTTTACCGCGCAGACGCGCTCAATCATTGATTACCTGGCCTTTGCCCGCACCTTCGATCGCAGCTTCCCCGGCTTTGATGCCGATGTGCATGGCCTGCAGCGTGAAGAGGGGGTTTATACAGTCGATTGCATCAAGGCCTGATTCTCGACGGGCCGGCGCTTTACCTGTCGGCCCGTCACATGCAAACCTGTTCCGTCCAGGTTGCCTCGGTAGATCAAGCGCTTATCGCCGATAGGTGAATATTGAGCTTAAGGTTGATGGCGTGTTCTGCGTCACACTGGCTGGCATCGACATTTGTCGGTTGGTTGTTATAGTTGCTCGATTTTTATCATAAGAAAAATCCATATCGTGCGCTTGCGCCCCAGCTGAGGATGACTGCCGTGTCCGACTACAAAGCCTTTAATGTCGTGTTGGCAGATAAGGTCGCCCATGTGGTGATCAATCGCCCAGAGAAAGTGAATGCGATGAACGCGGACTTCTGGCGCGAAATCATCGATATTTTCCGCTGGGTCGATGACACCGATGAGGTCCGCGCCGTGGTGATCTCGGGCGCGGGCAAGCATTTCTCTTCAGGCATCGACCTGATGATGCTGGCTTCCGTCGGCAGCCAGCTGGGCCCAGATGTCGGGCGCAACGCAGAAAAACTGCGGCGCAAAATTCTCGAGCTGCAAGCCTCATTTAATGCCGTGGATAATTGCCGTAAGCCCGTACTGGCGGCCATTCAGGGCTATTGCTTGGGCGGCGCGATTGACCTGGTCTCGGCCTGTGACATGCGTTATTCGACGGTCGATGCGCAGTTCTCGATCAAGGAAATTGATATCGGCATGGCCGCGGACGTCGGCACTCTGCAGCGTCTGCCACGCATTATTGGCGACGGCATGATGCGTGAGCTGGCCTTTACCGGTCGCACCATCGACGGAGAAGAGGCCCGCAGCATTGGTCTGGTAAACCGTACCTATGCCGATGCCGATGCGTTGCTGGATGGCGTGATGGGCATTGCCCGTGAGATCGCCAGCAAATCCCCTGTGGCGATTCGTGGCACTAAAGAGATGATTCGCTACATGCGCGATCATCGCGTTGATGATGGCCTTGAGTACATCGCCACCTGGAACGCCGCCATGCTGCAGTCGGTGGACCTGCGGGTGGCGATGACGGCGCACATGAGTAAGCAGAAGCCTGAGTTTGCTGACTGATGCAGTCCTTGCACTTGTATTTATCACTGACGCGGGAGGCGCAATAGCACATGGTTTCTGGAGCCACGTCGCTTAATCTGGTGCGCGATGAATTGTTCGCCACCATGGAAGAGGCCGAGTCGAGCCTTGAGCACTTTATCGCCGACCGTCACAACGGCAGCCTGCTGCAGCAGGCCGTGGAAAATCTGCATCAGGTGCGCGGTACGCTGAACCTGATCGAGCTGACCGGTGCCGAATTGTTGGCGCAGGAAGTGCTGGATCAAGCGACCGATATCCCCGCAGGTGCCGGTGAAGAGCGCGATGTGCAGCTTTCAGCCTTGAGTAACGCGTTGCATGTACTGCGCCGTTACCTGGAGAACGTCGAGGCCAATCGTCAGGAAATGCCTGAATTGTTGTTGCCGGCGATCAATGACCTGCGCCAGGCCGGCGGCCAGCCAGCCTTACCGGAAAGCTTCTTTTTCAGCGTGCGCCTCGACCACGCTCGCCCGCATACCGCACCGCCTGCCATTGATGGCGCAGCGCGCGAAAGTGAAGGCCGGCGCTTGCGGCACATGTACCAAGTGGGCTTGCTGGGCTTTATCCGTGAGCAGAACCCACAGGCCAGCCTCAAATTGATGGGGCGTGCGCTGAGCCGTGTCGACGGCCTGTTTGCCAATGAACCACGCGGGCGACTGTGCTGGGTCGGTGCTGCGGCTGTCGAGGCGCAGGTTGACGGCCAGTTGCTGGCGCGTAAATCGCGCAAGCAGTTGTTCTCGCGCATTGATCGTGAACTTAAACAGACACTCGCTAACGCTCAGTACGAAGCGCCCCGTGGCCTGCTTAAAGAGCTGCTCTATCTGGTGGCACTGGCCGGCACACACGGGCCACAAGTGACGGCTCTGAGTGAAGTGTTCGGTCTGGCGCCACTGCCGTTTACCGACCACTTGCTTGAAGAGGAATACCAGCGCCTGGCCGGTCCTGGGCAGGCAGTGATGCGTTCGCTGAGCTCGGCGATCCGTGAAGAACTCAATAGCCTAAAAGACATGCTCGACCTGATCGAGCGTGGCACCCTGCAGAGCGATAGCCTTAATACCCTGCATGCTTTGCTTGGCAAGTTGAGCAAGACCCTCGGCATGGTCGGGCTCAGCTCTGCAGGCAACTCATTGAGCGCCCAACTGCCCGTTGTTGCCAGCTGGGGGGAGGCGAGTGCGCCGCAACCGCAGGCGCTGAACAAGCTGGCGGATGCGGTGCTGTACGTCGAAGGCATGGTCGCCAGCCTGGAGAGTGGTGAGCGCCGTGAAGTACGGTCTGCCCCGGCGCAGCCTGGCAATGAGGCCGAATCGTTTGCCATGCATCAGCTCAATGAAGCACGCATTGTTGTGGTCGATGAAGCGCAGGCGGGTTTAGCGCTAGCCAAACGCGCGATCACGGCGTACCTCGAGTCCGGTGGTGAGCGTATGCACCTGTCCAACGTACCGTTCAGCCTGCAAGCCGTGCGCGGTGGCTTGTGGTTCCTCGAGCAAAAGCGCGCCGCCGCGTTGGTCGGTGCCTGCGCCGATTACATCCAGAAGCAGATGTTTGATGCGCCGCAGATGCCTTCCGAACAGATGCTGGAAACGCTCGCTGACGCACTCAGTAGCCTTGAGTACTACCTGGAAGCCGGCGCGGTGATGCGTCCGGAAACTCAGCCAAGTGTGCTCGACCTCGCCGCTGAAAGCGTGCGGGCGCTGGGTATGCCGTTGGAGGCCTGAGTATATGCAGCGTTGGCAAGCTACGTTTATCGACAGTCAGCAGCCTGGTGGTTGGGTTGTTGTGCATTTTAAGCAGCACTTTCTGGCCGATAGCAATGGCGTACTGTTCCCCCGTGAATGGTTAAAAAAGCAAGATTTACCGGTTATCGCCGAGCATGGCCTGGGCCATTTTGATGGCGATGCGGTTTACCTGCTGGAGCTGGATCAGTCCTTCGAGATGCCAGGGTGTGCCTGGCAAAGCCTGCGCCAATTCATGCTGCAAGGCGATGCGGACACCTTCAAGTTGCTCAGCTACGCCACGCAGATCGGTACCTGGGCCAGCCAGCATCGCTTCTGTGGCAGCTGTGGCGGGGCAATGCAGCATGTCCCCGGGCAGCGGGCCATGCATTGCCCGCGGTGTGAGCTGCAGCATTACCCGCGGCTTTCACCCAGCATGATTGTGCTGGTTACGCGCGGCGATGAGATCCTCCTGGCGCGTTCTCCTCGTTTCGTTTCCGGCATCTACAGCACCCTGGCAGGCTTTGTCGAAGCCGGCGAGTCGGTGGAGCAGTGCGTAGCCCGTGAAGTGCGCGAAGAGGTGGGGGTCGAAATCCACAATGTGCAGTACTTGGGCAGCCAGGGTTGGCCATTCCCGCACTCCCTGATGCTGGGCTTTCATGCCGAGTACGCCTCGGGTGAGATCGTCATGCAGGTCGATGAGATCGAGGATGCGCAGTGGTTCAGCGTGCACGATCTGCCGCCGTTACCGGCGGTACGCTCGATTGCGCGTTACCTGATTGATGTCTATGTCGCGCGCCGTTTAGGCCAGCCCGAACCAGTGCTGCCAGGCTAGACGCACGGTCAAACCCAGCACCACAAGGATGAACACCGGGCGGATAAACTTTGAGCCGCCCTTGATCGCGGTGCGTGCGCCGAGAAACGCACCGACCATCAGCGCCATCCCCATACACAGGCCGAGCAGCCAGGCCACTTGCCCGCTGAAGATAAATACGCTGAGTGCGCAAATATTGCTGACAAAGTTCATGCTGCGGGCCACGCCGCTGGCCTTAACCAGGTCAAGCGGGTAGAGCAGCAGGCTGCTGACCGTCCAGAATGCCCCTGTACCCGGGCCGGCCACGCCGTCATAAAAACCCAGGCTCAGGCTCTGTGGCCACTGCCGGCCTTGGGCGATCGGTGCGTCGGCGAGTAGCGGCGCTGCTGGGGTTTTGCCAAACAGCAGATACAAACCGCAGGCAAATACCACCACAGGCAGCATCTGGTTCAACCACGCCGACGGTAACCATTGCGCCATCGCCGCGCCAAGCAGTGCACCCACCGCTGTGCCAATCAACGCATTGCGCCATTGGCTGGGGTCAAATAATTTGCGCCGGTAGAAGGTGTAACTGGCAGCCGCCGCGCCAAAGGTCGAACTAAGCTTGTTGGTCCCCAGCGCCAGATGCGGCGGGAGGCCGGCGGTGAGCAGCGCGGGAATGGTCAGCAGGCCACCGCCGCCAGCAATGGCATCGATAAAACCGGCAATAAAGGCGACCAGAGCAAGGATGGCCAGCGTCGACAGGTCAACGCTGAGTTCAAATGGGAAGACCATGGAGATTTACCGGGAGTTTTTAAAGGTCATGTAGCGATGGCAGACGGTAGCCACGAAAAACAACAGGCTATAAAACACGCCCTGCGTCTAATTGTGCTGCTCGCTTGCTGTTCGCCAGCCTGGCAGCTGCGCATAATGCCCGCAACTTCAACCATAAGGAATGCACAGCGATGCAATACGATGGACTCGCATGGGCAACGGCGCTGCTGGCGTTGCTGGCTGCTTTTGTAGCGGTTCGCATTCTGCTTAATCGGCAGTGGTTTCTCGGCTGGTTACGTGGCACTTGCGGCCTGGGATTTCTCGCGTTGGCAGTACTGATCGGCATATTGGCTATCGATTTGCGCAGCTATGCGCCGATTGCCGAAGACAAGCCGCTGGCGACCTTGAGCTTCAAAGCGGATGGCCCGTTGTATCGGGTCACGCTGCTGGAGGGTGGGCGTGAACGTACGCTGACGATGGAAGGTGATCTGTGGCAGTTGGATGCCCGCTTTCTAGAGTGGAAGGGCCTGGCGGCATTGATCGGCTTGCAGCCGGGTTATCGTCTGGAAAAACTCTCGGGGCGTTTTCTTTCGATCGAACAACAAAGCCAGGCCCTGCATACCCGCGTCGAACTGGCGCACAGCCCATACGGCATCGACCTGTGGCGTTGGCTAAGGTTGGGGCAGCATGATTTGTTGGTCTTTGATCCTCAGGCGCGCCGAGTGACGTACCTGCCGCTTGCCGATGAAGCGGTGTACAGCATCAATCTGACGCCTGCCGGCTTGCTGGCCGAGCCGATGAACCCGCAGCCAAACAGGCGCTCAAGGACTGGCAATAAGGTTCAGCCAGTCAATCGCTTTAAGCACGCAGCTATCACCTAGCGCCTCGCTAGGTCGATCAAGTGTGGTCGATCGAAAAGCAGCTTACAGCCAGGTAACTCTCAGTCCCGTCTCTTTGCGTGCATGCATGTCAGGCTATTTGTCTCAGCAGCAGCGCAGTATTTGGCACAAAAGCCGCTAGCGTTTAAGCAAATTAGCTGAGCTTTCCCGCTCATGGCTGAATTGCATAAAGCGCCTCTGACTTTAGGGACAAATATTTATTGACCCTAAAGTCAGAAAACTCTAGATTTGCCTCATGCCAAGCCGTGTGGAAACGCTGTGCTGCCCCGTGCAGTCGTTTCAGCAGTGCCTGATAAGAGAACAATAAAAGTGCCTGGAGGTCGTCCTTGATCCAGTTTTTACTCAACCGGGAGCTGCGTACTGAACATGCCCTCGACCCAAACGTCACCGTGCTCAATTACCTGCGTGAGCATGTCGGCAAATCCGGAACCAAAGAAGGCTGCGCTTCTGGCGACTGTGGTGCCTGCACCGTGGTGGTCGGTGAGCTGGAGGGCGAGCGCGTGCGTTATCGCACCCTCAACTCCTGCCTGACCTTCGTTTCCTCGTTGCACGGCAAGCAACTGATCACGGTTGAAGACCTCAAGCACCAAGGCCAACTGCACAGCGTGCAGCAGGCCATGGTCGACTGCCACGGCTCGCAGTGCGGCTTCTGCACCCCAGGTTTTGTCATGTCGCTGTTCGCCCTGCAGAAAGGTAGCAGCGGCTTCGACAAGGCCGACACCATGGAAGCCCTAGCCGGCAACCTCTGCCGTTGCACCGGCTACCGTCCGATCATTGACGCCGCCGAGCAAGCTTGCTGCCAAAAGCAGCCGGACCAGTTCGACGCTGCCGAAGTACAGACCGTCGCACAACTGAAAGCCATCGCCCCGCAAGACACCGCCGAGCTCAACAGCGGCGACAAACGCTGCCTGCTGCCGCTGACCGTCGCCGACCTGGCCGACCTTTATGCGGCCAACCCGCAAGCACGTCTGCTCGCCGGCGGTACCGACCTGGCGCTGGAAGTCACTCAGTTCCACCGCGAGCTGCCGGTGATGATCTACGTGGGTCATATCGAGTCGATGAAGCGCGTTGAAGTCACGGCCGAGAGCATCGAAATCGGCGCCGCCACCGTGCTGTCTGACTGCTACGCCGCACTGGCCGAGGATTACCCGGATTTCGGCGAGCTACTGCACCGTTTTGCCTCCTTGCAAATCCGCAATCAGGGCACCTTGGGCGGCAATATCGGCAACGCCTCGCCCATTGGCGATGCTCCGCCGTTGCTGATCGCGCTTGGTGCACACATCGTCCTGCGTAGAGGCAGCGAAAGCCGCACCTTGCCGATTGAAGAGTACTTCCTCGACTACAAGGTGACTGCACGTCAGGAAGCCGAATTTATCGAGAAGATCATCGTGCCGCGCCATCAGGCCAGCCAGGCATTCCGCGCCTTCAAGGTGTCCAAGCGCCTGGACGATGACATCTCTGCCGTCTGTGCGGCCTTTAATCTGGTGGTCGAAGGGGGCGTGGTGCAAAGCGCGCGCATCGCCTTTGGCGGTATGGCGGCCATCCCCAAGCGTGCCGCTGCCTGTGAAGCGGCTTTGCTTGGCTCTGCCTGGGCCCCAGAAACTATCGAGCGGGCGTGTAACGCGCTGGCCGAAGACTTCACCCCGCTGAGTGATTTCCGTGCCAGCAAGGAATACCGCCTGCTTATTGCGCAGAACCTGCTGCGTAAATTCTTCCTTGAGCTGCAGGCTCCAGACGTCGAGACCCGGGTGACCGATTATGTCTAACCATCACGTAGCCAAAAGCCAGGCCGAACTGGCTGAACTGTTCCGCGCCGACATCACCACCGGCGTTGGCCGCAGCGTTAAACACGAAAGTGCTGATAAACATGTATCCGGCGAAGCCATCTACGTCGACGACCGCCTGGAATTCCCCAATCAGCTGCACGTCTATGCCCGCATGAGCGACCGCGCCCATGCTCGCATCATCAGCATCGATACCGCGCCGTGCTACGCCATTCCCGGCGTGGCTATCGCCATCACCAAGGATGACGTACCTGGCCAGCTGGATATCGGTCCGGTCGTCGCCGGTGACCCGCTACTGGCGGACGGCAAGGTCGAATACGTTGGTCAAGTCGTCCTCGCCGTCGGTGCCGATAGCCTGGAAACCGCGCGCAAGGCGGCTATGGCCGCAATTATCGAATACGAAGACCTTGAGCCGGTACTCGATGTGGTCGATGCGCTGCGCAAGAAACACTTCGTCCTCGACAGCCACCAGCACAAGATCGGTAACTCCGCCGCCGAACTCGCCACCGCGCCACGCCGCCTACAAGGCAGTCTGCATATTGGTGGCCAGGAACACTTCTACCTAGAAACCCAGATTTCCTCAGTAATGCCATCCGAAGACGGCGGCATGCTCGTCTACACCTCCACGCAGAACGCCACCGAAGTGCAGAAGCTGGTAGCCGAAGTGCTCGGCGTGCCGATGCACAAGATCGTTATCGACATGCGCCGTATGGGCGGCGGCTTCGGCGGTAAGGAAACCCAGGCCGCAGGCCCGGCGTGCCTCTGTGCGGTGATTGCGCACCTTACCGGCCGGCCGACCAAGATGCGCCTGCCGCGTGTTGAAGACATGCAGATGACGGGCAAGCGTCACCCGTTCTACGTCGAATACGACGTCGGCTTCGATGACAATGGCCTGCTGCACGGCATCGAAATCGAACTGGCCGGCAACTGCGGCTATTCGCCAGACCTGTCCGGCGCAATCGTCGACCGGGCGATGTTCCACGCTGACAACGCCTACTATCTCGGCAACGCCACCATCAATGGTCACCGCTGCAAGACCAACACCGCATCTAACACCGCCTACCGCGGCTTCGGCGGCCCGCAAGGGATGGTCGCCATCGAAGAGATCATGGATGCGGTTGCCCGCAGTCTGGGCAAAGACCCGCTGGACGTGCGCAAGACCAACTACTACGGCAAGACCGAGCGCAACGTCACCCATTACCACCAGACCGTCGAGCACAACGTTATCCACGAGATGACCGCCGAACTGGAAGCCAGCAGTGACTACGCCAAGCGCCGCGAAGAACTCCGCGCGTTCAATGCCAAGAGCCCGGTACTGAAAAAAGGCCTGGCGCTGACTCCGGTTAAATTCGGCATCAGCTTCACCTCCGCCTTCCTCAACCAGGCCGGCGCGCTGATCCACATCTATACCGACGGTTCGATCCACCTGAACCACGGCGGCACCGAAATGGGGCAGGGTCTCAACACCAAGGTCGCGCAGATCGTTGCCGAAGTGTTGCAGGTGGATATTTCACGTATCCAGATCACCGCGACCAACACCGACAAGGTGCCAAACACCTCGCCGACGGCTGCATCCAGCGGTGCCGACCTCAACGGCAAGGCCGCACAGAACGCCGCTGAAACCCTCAAGCAGCGTCTGGTTGACTTCCTGGTGCGCGAGTACAAGGTCACCCCGGAAGACGTGGAGTTCCGCAACAGCCAAGTGCGCGTGCGTGATCTGTTCCTGAGCTTCGAAGAAGTTATCCAGAAGGCCTACTTCGGCCAGGTCTCGCTCTCCAGCACCGGTTTCTACCGCACGCCGAAGATCTTCTATGACCGTGACAAGGCTGCTGGCCGTCCCTTCTACTACTTCGCCTACGGCGCAGCCTGTTCGGAAGTGATCGTCGATACCCTGACCGGTGAGTACAAGATGCTGCGCACCGACATCCTGCATGACGTCGGCGCCTCGCTGAACCCGGCCATCGATATCGGTCAGGTCGAAGGTGCCTTCGTTCAGGGCATGGGTTGGCTGACCATGGAAGAGCTGGTGTGGAACGGCAAAGGCAAGCTGATGACCAACGGCCCGGCCAGTTACAAGATCCCGGCCATCGCCGATATGCCGCTGGACCTGCGCGTTAACCTGGTGGAAAACCGCAAGAATCCGGAAGACACCGTGTTCCACTCCAAAGCTGTGGGCGAGCCGCCGTTTATGCTCGGCATTGCCGTGTGGTGTGCCATCAAGGACGCCGTGGCTAGCCTGGCGGACTACCGCGTACAACCGAACATCGACGCCCCGGCAACGCCTGAGCGCGTGCTCTGGGGGGTGGAGCAGATGAAGAAACTCCAGCAACCCGCCAAGGCCGAAACCGCGACCGAGATCGAGCCGGCCTAACGCGAACCGCCGATCTGGTGGATGTGCTGCGCGACATCTACGCGCCCCGATCCACCCTACCTCGCGTAGGGTGGACAACCGCGAAGCGTTGTCCACCAAGGGCGTGAATGAACAACGAAGCAGGTGTACAACAATGACAAAACACACCGAAGCGAAACCGCAAACACCGCGACCAACTCCAGTGCCGATACTGGACCCGTCGCCAAGCAACTGGCGCTTACCACCACCCGGACAACTGCCACCCACCTGGAGGCTGAGCAAATGAGCTGGATCAGCGCCCTCGCCGAACTGCAGCAGCAAGGTCATCCTTGCGTGCTGGTGACTATCATCGAAGAACGCGGCTCAACCCCGCGTAACGCCGGCTCGAAAATGGTGGTCACCGCCGACCGCATTTTCGAAACCATCGGCGGTGGTCATTTGGAATACAAGGCGATGGAGCTGGCCCGCGAAATGCTCGCCTCGCGTAGCCAGGACACCCTCCTGGAGCGTTTCAGCCTCGGCGCCAGCCTCGGCCAATGCTGCGGCGGCGCCACCGTGCTGTTGTTTGAGCCTATGGGCCAGCCGCAAGCGCAGATCGCCGTTTTCGGTGCTGGCCATGTCGGCCGCGCCCTGGTGCCACTGCTCGCCAGCTTGCCGTGCAAGGTGCGCTGGATCGACTCGCGGGAAAACGAATTTCCTGATCAGATCCCTGCAAACGTCGACAAAGTGGTCAACGAAGAGGTGATCGACGAGATCGAACGCATGCCCGCCGGCAGCTACTTTATCGTCATGACCCACAACCATCAGCTCGATCTGGAGCTGACTGCAGAAATCCTCAAACGCAACGATTTTGCCTACTACGGCCTGATCGGCTCGCAGACCAAACGCGCCAAATTTGAACACCGCCTGCGTGATCGCGGATTCGATCCAGCCGTGGTAGCACGCATGCGCTGCCCGATGGGCCTGGCCGAGGTGAAAGGCAAGTTACCGGTAGAAATCGCCGTGTCCATCGCCGGCGAAGTAATCGCTACCTATAACGCTGCCTTTGGCCAAGAGAGCAAAAAGGGCCAACCCAGCGTTGCCAAGCTACTGCCCGCCTCTCGCCGCAGCCAGGCCTGACTATCTGCTCAGGCGCATACGCGCCTGAACGACCAAAACCATAGATTGAGATAAGCGTTACATGACTAGCCCAGTGAAAGCCTACCGCGCCGCCATCCTGCACAGCATCGCCGACCCGGCCGTGGTGGGCGTTGAGCAATCCTATGAATACTTTGAAGACGGCCTGCTGGTCATCGATAACGGCCAGGTGGCCAAAGTCGGCCACGCCGCAGACCTGCTACCCACGCTCAAGGGCGTGGACATCACCGAATACCACGATGCGCTGATCACCCCCGGCTTTATCGACACCCATATCCACTACCCGCAAACCGGGATGATCGCCTCCTACGGCGAACAGCTGCTGGATTGGCTGAACACCTACACCTTTCCCACCGAACAGCAGTTCGCCGACAAGGTCCATGCGGCGGAGGTGGCGGGTATTTTTCTCAAGGAACTGCTGCGCAACGGCACCACCACCGCGCTGGTATTCGGCAGCGTGCACAAGCAATCGGTAGACGCCTTCTTCGAGGCCGCCGAAGCGCTGAACCTGCGGATGATCGCCGGTAAGGTGTTGATGGACCGTAACGCCCCAGACTACCTGACCGACACCGCCGAGTCCGGCTACGCCGACAGCAAAGAGCTGATCGAGCGCTGGCACGGTAAAGGCCGCCTGCACTACGCGGTCACCCCACGCTTTGCCCCGACCAGCACCCCGGAACAACTGGAGTTGGCGGGCAAACTGTTCGGTGAATACCCAGATCTGTACATGCACACTCACCTGTCTGAGAACCGTAAGGAAATCGAATGGGTCAAGGCGCTGTTCCCTGAGCGTAAGGGCTACCTGGATGTGTACGATCACTTCAAACTGATTGGCGCGCGCTCGGTCTTCGCCCACGGCGTGCACCTGTGCGACGACGAGTGCAAGCGCCTGGCTGAAACTGGCTCGGCCGTGGCCTTCTGCCCGACCTCCAACCTGTTCCTCGGCAGCGGTTTGTTTGATCTGAATAAACTCGAAGAACATGGCGTACGCGTTGGCCTAGGCACCGATGTCGGTGCGGGCACCAGTTTCAGCCAACTGCAATCGCTGAACGAGGCGTACAAAGTGATGCAGTTGCAGGGCAAGAAGCTCGACCCATTCAAGTCGCTGTACCTGGCCACCCTAGGCGGTGCCAACGCGCTGTACCTGGACGACAAGATCGGCAACTTCCTGCCCGGCAAAGACGCCGACTTCGTGGTGCTCGACTACAACGCCACGCCGCTGATCAGCTACCGTATGCAGCAAGCCAAAAGTCTCGATGAGCGCTTGTTCGCACTGACCATGCTCGGTGATGACCGCGCCATCAAGCAAACCTTCGCCGCCGGTCAGTCGGTGCATTGTCGTGATTGAACCGTAGGCGGGGCCGCGGTTTGTATAAAACGCGAGCAATAAAAAACCGGAGCCAAGGCTCCGGTTTTTTATTGCTGAGTTGCTGCTTAAACCGGGAACAGTTCGCCCAGTTTCATGGCCAGCATCATGTCGCCTTCGGCGCGCAGTTTTCCGGACATAAAGGCTTGCATGCCGTCGGTTTCGCCGCTGGTTATGCCTTTCAGGGTTTCGGTGTCCATGATCAGGGTCACGCTGGCGTTAGGGTTGTCGCCTTGCTCAACGGCACAGGTGCCGTCCTTGACGATCAGGGCGTAGTTTTCGCCATCTTCGATGTTGAATTGGAACACCAGGTCCAGGCCTGCAGCGGCACCGGCGTTGAATTTGGACTGCATGGTATTGACGATGTCTGCAACGCTCATGGTTTATTCCTTTTTCTCAGGTTTTTCTAGCGCCCTTAATGGGTGCAGTGGGCCGCAGCTCAACGGTAAGTGATGAGCTCCGGCGCCTTCAACAGCTGTAAATGCACATGGCTGTTGAAGGAAGCCAGGCTCACTTGGCTGCCGCGAAACTTCAGCCAGCTCAGTGAGGTATTAACAATTTGCCAGTTCAGCTCAAACGCTTGAGCAGGCGGTATGCCGGTAATCAAGTGCAGCAGCGCGGTGATGGTGCCGCCGGAGGTAAACACGGCGATATTCTGTTTGCTGCCTGCTTGTTCCAGCAGACGGCTGAGGCCACCTTGCACCTGCTCGACGAACGCTTGCCAGCTTTGTAGCTCTGGCTTGTCGTGCTCGCCCGAAATCCAGCGGCCAATCAGCTCAGCGAACAGGCGCTGAAACTCAGCGCGGTTATTCGCGCCATTCCGCAGGATATGCAGGGCTTCTGGTTCTTCACCGAGTATGTCCGGGAGCAGGGCGCGGATTACCGCGTCGGCATCGAACTCATTAAATGCCGGATCGGTTTCCTGCGGCGGAACCGCAATGCCAGCCGCGCGCAACTGCTGCAGGGCGCTGTCGGCCGTATGCTGCTGGCGACGCAGGCTGCCACTGACGCTGCGATCAAGGCGCGTGTCGAGTTGCGCGAGGTGTGCACCCAGCACTTCGGCCTGGCGAATACCGATGGGCGATAGCACATCGTAATCGTCTGCACCGAAGGAGGCTTGGCCATGTCGAATCAGGTAGATGCTGCCCACGTCCGCTGGTTTCCGGTACGGTGAAAGTTTCGCGAGGGTATGGGGAAGCTCAAGGGCTGTCAACGTAAAAACATACGCTTGTTTGAATTGCATTGACGCGCTGAATGCCCAAGGCCTTGCTTGCTGGTCGCCAACCGATGGCCTCGGTATGCTTGCGGAGAATCAGCGTTAACGATTTGCGGGCGCTGCCATCGGGGTAAGGGGGAATTCGTGGAGTTTTTTGCAGAGTACATTGGCTTTCTGGCTAAGACAGTGACCTTGGTTGTTGCCATTCTCGTCGTGCTGGTGGCGATTGCTGCACTGCGCAGCAAGGGCCGTCAGCGCACTGGCGAACTGCAGGTGAACAAGCTCAATGACTTCTTCAAGCAGTTGCAGCAGCGCATGGAGCACGCGGTGCTCGACAAAGAGCAACTGAAAGCTGCGAGCAAAGCTGAAGCCAGGGCTGCAAAGCAGGAAAAAAAGGCCGCTGTTCACAAACCGCGCGTTTATGTGCTGGATTTCGATGGCGATATCAAAGCCTCGGCCACCGACAGCCTACGTCACGAGATTACTGCCTTGCTGAGCATGGCCACGCCGCAGGATGAAGTGGTGCTGCGCCTGGAAAGCGGCGGTGGCATGGTGCACAGCTATGGTTTGGCCTCTTCGCAGTTGGCGCGCATTCGCCAGGCGGGCGTGCCGCTAACTATCTGCATTGATAAGGTCGCGGCCAGTGGCGGCTACATGATGGCCTGCATCGGTGAGAAGATTATCTCCGCGCCGTTCGCCATTCTCGGCTCGATTGGCGTGGTGGCGCAGTTGCCTAACGTGCACCGGTTACTGAAAAAGCATGACATCGACTTCGAGGTGCTGACCGCCGGCGAATATAAGCGCACCCTGACGGTATTCGGTGAGAACACCGACAAGGGCCGGGAGAAGTTTCAGGAAGACCTGGAAGCCACCCATGAGTTGTTCAAGGGCTTTGTTGCGCGCTACCGGCCGCAGCTGGATATCGATCAAATTGCCACCGGTGAAGTTTGGCTCGGCTTAACAGCGCTGGAAAAGCAGCTGGTCGATGAACTCAAGACCAGTGACGAATACCTGGCAGAACGGGCGAAGAGCGCCGAGTTGTTTCATTTGCACTATGCCGAGAAGAAAACCCTGCAGGAGCGCGTTGGATTGGCGGGCAGCGTTGCGCTAGACCGTTTTGTCCTGAACTGGCTGAGCCGGTTGAGCCAACAGCGCTTCTGGTAATCGATCCGTCATACAGAGGAAGAGCATGAGCAAGTTCAGTGCATTGCAGGCCCGTGAAAGTGCAGCGGGTGGTTTCGAACAGGTGATTGTGCAGCGTGAGATCGACGACTTGCCGGCCGGTGAACTGCTGATTCGAGTTAAGTATTCGTCACTCAATTACAAGGATGCCTTGTCTGCCACTGGCAATCGCGGCGTCACCAAAAGCTTCCCGCATACCCCAGGTATTGATGCCGCCGGTGTGGTGGAAGCTTCTAGCGTGGCTGAGTTCAGTGCTGGCGATGAGGTGATCGTCACCGGTTATGACTTGGGCATGAACACCTCGGGTGGTTTTGCCCAATACATCCGTATTCCCGCTATCTGGGCGCTGAAACGGCCCAAGGGCTTATCGCTGCGTGAGGCCATGGTGCTCGGTACTGCTGGTCTGACTGCCGCGCTATGTGTCGACAAGCTTGAACAAAGCGGGCTAACGCCGGATGCGGGTACCGTTCTGGTGACGGGGGCCACCGGAGGGGTTGGCAGCGTTGCGGTGGCGTTGCTGACTACCCTGGGTTATCGGGTGGCGGCATCGACCGGTAAAGCGGAGCAGGGCGATTACCTCAAAGCGCTGGGCGCGCAGCAGATTGTCCTGCGTTCCGAGCTGCTGGAGGGCACCGATAAGCCAATGCTCAAGGAGCAGTGGGCCGGTGCGGTGGATTGCGTAGGCGGGGATCTGCTGTTTAACGTGGTCAAATCGCTGCGCTATGGTGCTAGCGCTGCCTGTTGCGGCCTGACGGCTGGCGTGGGCTTTAAGGGCAGTGTGCTGCCGTTTATCTTGCGTGGGGTGAATCTGCTGGGGGTCGACTCGGTCGAGCTGCCGCTGGTGGTCAAGGCGTCGATGTGGGACAAGCTGTCGCTGCAGTGGAAGGTCAATCTGGATGTGCTGGTCAGCGAAGTGACGCTTGAGCAGCTACCGGCAGCCATTGCGCAGGTGCTGGCGGGTAAGCAAGTAGGGCGCGTGCTGGTCAATTTGGGCTAAATAACGCGGATATGAAAAGGCCCGGATTACCGGGCCTTTTGCGTTGCAGCGCTGACTTAGGCGCGGCGGCGGAACAGCGGCAGCGGCTGGTCCGTGGAGGCCTGGTAGACCTCGCTGAACTCCTCAAAGGCTTTCAGCGCGTCCAGCGGGTCTTTGTCCTCACGCAGGGCGAAGGCATCGAAGCCTACGCGCAGGTAGGAGAACAGCTGGTCGCGCAGCACATCGCCGATAGCACGCACTTCACCGGTGTAACCGTAGCGGTTGCGCAACAGGTAGGCGGTGGAGCAGTGGCGGCCATCGGTGAAAGCAGGGAAATTCAGCGCGATCACCTGAAAATTATCCAGCTGGTCGGCAATTTCCTCGATTTCCTCACCCGCATCCAACCACACACCCAGGCCGCCATCGCGGGCCTTGAGCGCGGTGCTGTGTTCAACCCAAAGACCCAGTGGAACGATCAGGTCGTCGCAGTTGGAAATACCGTCCAACGTGGCATCTTTGGGCAGCAGGTGCCAGCTTTCATCGACCAGCTGGCCGTTCTTAATGATTCGCTGCATAAACGCGCTCCTTGAACGGTGCAACACCGATACGGCGGAAGGTGTCGAGGAAACTCTCTTCGTCAGTACGGCGCTCGACATAGACCTTGACGATCTTGTCGATCACGTCAGCCATGTCCGCTTCGGCGAAGGATGGGCCGAGGATCTGCGCCAGGCTGGCATCACGCCCAGCGCTGCCGCCGAGCGATACCTGGTAGAACTCCTGGCCTTTCTTGTCCACCCCGAGAATGCCGATATGGCCGACGTGATGGTGACCACAGGCGTTCATACAACCGGAGATGTTTAGGTCAATTTCGCCAATGTCGAACAGGTAATCCAGGTCATCAAAGCGGCGCTGGATGGCTTCGGCAATCGGGATCGACTTGGCGTTGGCCAGCGAGCAGAAGTCGCCACCCGGGCAGCAGATGATGTCAGTCAACAGGCCCACGTTTGGCGTGGCGAAACCATGTTCGCGCAGCTCGCCCCAAAGGGTGAACAGCTGGGCTTGTTCGACGTCGGCCAGAATGATGTTCTGGTTATGGCTGTTGCGCACTTCACTGAAGCTGTAGCGATCAGCCAGATCGGCGATGGCATCAAACTGCTTGTCGGTGACATCGCCCGGCGCCACGCCGGTCGGCTTGAGCGACAGAGTCACGGCCACATAGCCCGGTTTTTTGTGGGCGAAGGTATTGCGCTGACGCCAGCGGGCAAAGCCAGGATGCTCGGCATCCAACGCTGCAAGCGCGACGTCCTGGTCGTCGAGGGCTTTGTAGCTGGGGTCGATAAAGTGCGCGGCAACACGCGCCACTTCAGCTTCAGTCAGGGTGGTCGGGCCGTCTTTCAGGTGCGCCCATTCAGCATTCACGCGCTCGGCGAACACTTCAGGGGTCAACGCCTTAACCAGAATCTTGATCCGCGCCTTGTACTTGTTATCACGACGGCCATAGCGGTTGTACACACGCAGGATGGCATCGAGATAACTGATCAGGTGCTGCCACGGCAGGAATTCGTTGATAAAGCTGCCAACGATCGGCGTACGGCCCAGGCCGCCACCGACGGACACACGGAAGCCCAGCTCGCCGGCGGCGTTCTGCACTGCTTCCAGGCCGATGTCGTGCACCTCGACTGCAGCGCGATCACTGACTGCACCGTTAACCGCAATCTTGAACTTGCGCGGCAGGTGGGTGAACTCAGGGTGGAAGGTCGACCACTGGCGGATGATCTCGCACCACGGACGCGGGTCGATGAGTTCATCCTTAGCCACACCGGCAAATTGGTCGGTAGTGGTGTTACGAATGCAGTTGCCGCTGGTCTGAATCGCGTGCATCTGCACGGTGGCCAGCTCGGCAAGAATGTCGGGAACATCCTCCAGGTCCGGCCAGTTGAACTGCACGTTCTGGCGGGTACTGATGTGCGCATAGCCCTTGTCGTAGTCGCGGGCAATCTTGGCCATCATGCGCACCTGTGCAGATGACATCAGGCCGTATGGCACGGCAACGCGCAGCATGGGCGCAAAGCGTTGAATGTACAGGCCATTCTGCAGGCGTAGCGGGCGGAATTCTTCGCCGCTCAGTTCGCCAGCCAGGTAACGGCGGGTCTGATCGCGGTACTGCTTAACGCGGTCTTCGACGATTTTTTGGTCGTACTGGTCGTATACGTACATGGAGTGTCCTGTTATCAGGCTTTTTACAGCTAATCAGCGCGCACGGCCGCGCAGTCCTGGCGGAGGCGGAGGCGGAGGCGGAGGAAGATACCAGCTCGGAGTTATGCGCAAAAGTGATGTTTGAGTATATGGAAAGAACTTAATGGGATAAGCACGCCGCTGAACATCGCTGCCCGGCTTGAGCAAGCGAGTGCGCTGGTCTTAACTGCATTAGGCGATTCACCTATAAACATAACAAGAGGGGTAGTCCATGACCGAACATAGCGAGCCGGACAGCACTGACAGCGCAGTCGATGCCAAGGCTATTTTTGCCTTGATTGTAATCTTCGTCGTCAGCGCAGTATTTTGGGTCAGCCAGCAATAGCGGTTGCAGCTCCGACTTTTTGCGATAAATAACAAAGCGGGCCTTCGGTAACGAGGGCCCGTTTTTGTGTGGGTTAAACCAACGCCCTGTATTAGCAGGTGAGGCTGTCGGCCTGGCGATAGAGCATAAGAAGCTTGCGGGTGATGGTCTGCTGAATATCGTCACGCTCAAAGGTCGACAGGCGAGTCAGGCGGCTGACTTGTAAACGGTGCAGGTGGATGTAGGGCATTTGCTGATTAAACTCACGCAAATCGCCTTTGATCATGATCGGCAGGAAGATATCACCGGCTTTTTTCTGGTTGCTGATGATTTGCGCTAAGGCCGGTTTAAATTGCATTGTCTTTGGTGCCGGGCCGCGTTCCTTGATCATGGTCGTCAGCAGCAGTCCTGGCTTTTTCAATACCACGCCGGGTAGCACGCACAGCCCAGTCTTGCGTATTGCCTGAGCTTCAATGCCGTGCAGGGTGTCGTGGAAAGCGTACGGATTGGGCAGCACTACCATCTTGCGGCCCAGGTCGCTGGGGAAGTGCAGGTCGTAGTTGGTATACAGCTGGCGCGTCGACTCCGAGTAAACGCACAGGCGGTTCTCGAACAGCTTGATAAAACGCTCGGCCAGCTCGCGCCGGGCGATGTTGTCCAAGTCCCAGATCAAGTCTTGATTCTGTGGTTTGCTCAGGTCGACTTCCTGGTGTTCCATGCTGCTCATGTATTCCTTATACCCGGAACTGACTCAGCAGCCGGTTTAGCTGTTCAGCCAACTGGCCCAGGTGTTGCCCGGCATCGCTGGATTGTTGCGCGGCCAAGGCATTGTCATGCGCCAGGCTGGCCGCTTGGGTGACGTTCTGGTTGATGTCCTCGACCACATGCGATTGTTGCAGCGTCGCGCTGGCGATGGACGCGTTCAAGCCGCTGAGGTTACGCAGCCCGCTGGCGATCTGCGTGAGGCTGGCACCTGCCAGGCTAGCCTGCTCGATGGTCAGCTGGGAGGCTTTGCTGCTGTCATGGATGACCTTGACCGCCGCTTCCGAGTTGCCTTGCAGGCGTTCGATCATCACCTGGATTTCCGCCGTGGATTTTTGCGTGCGTTGTGCCAGAAGACGCACCTCGTCGGCCACTACGGCAAAGCCGCGACCCTGCTCGCCGGCACGGGCCGCTTCAATGGCGGCGTTGAGTGCCAGCAGGTTGGTCTGTTCGGCAATTGAGCGAATCACCTCCAGTACACTGCCAATCTGCGTGCTTTCTTGGGCCAGCGCCTGAATCACCGCCACGGCCTGGTCAATCGTGCCGGACAGCTCGTTAATTTGCCGCAGGCTGGCCTCAATATTTTGCTGGCCCTGAGTGGCCTGGTCTTCGGCGGCATGCACTTCGCTGGAGGCGTGCTCGGCGTTTTTTCGCCACATCCTGCACTCCGTAGGTCACCTCGTTGATGGCTGTGGCAACCAATTCCATCTGTTGCGATTGCTGTTCGCTGTGCTGTTGTGACTGGCCGGATATCTGTCCCAGTTCTTTGGCAGCGACATCAAGCTGGCTGGCGGAGTCGAGAGACTGTTTGATCACCAGGCGCAGTTTGTCGGTAAACGCATTGAAGTGGCGGGACAGGGCGCTCAGCTCATCGTTGCCGTGGGTGTCGAGGTTGCGCGTCAGATCGCCATCGCCGCTGGCGATATTGGCCATCGCGCTGACGGCTTGCTGCAGCGGTTGGGTGATGCTGCGCACGATCAGTACCACCAATAAAATCAGCAGCGCAGCAATCACCAGCCCAATCGCGAGGGTATTGAGCGCCTGGGTTTTAAACTCAGTCTGCACGTCATCTACATAGACGCCGGAACCGATGATCCAACCCCATGGCTGAAAGAGTTGCACGTAGGAGATCTTGGGCACTGGCTCACTTGCCCCGGGCTTGGGCCAGCGGTAATCAACTTGACCCGCACCCTGGCTCTTGCTGATGGCCACCATCTCATTGAATAGCGCCTTGCCGTCTGGATCTTTGAAGCCAGACAGGTTCTGGCCTTCCAGTTTGGGGTTAGTCGGGTGCATGACCATTACCGGTGTCTGGTCATTGATCCAGAAATATTCCTGGCCGGCGTAGCGCAGGCCGCGGATCGTTTCCATTGCCTGCTTCTGTGCGTCTTCGCGGGACAGGCTGCCTGCAGCTTCCAAACTTTGATAGTGCTGTAAAATGCCCGCCGCGCTCTGCACCACGTGCTGGGTCTTTTCTGCCTTGGCGGCGTAAAGATCAGTGCGAATTTGCTTGAGCAACAAGGCGCCCTGAATAACTAGCATGGCGATAGCCACCACCAGAATTAGCCATAAACGGCGGTTGATCGGCAGGCTGCGCAAGCTATTCATAGCGTTTTTCTTCCTTTTTGAGTTTCGGCATTTGCTCGCTTCTTATAGGTTAAGAACATTGCTTTTCTACCTTAGACCTTAGGCTAATAGTCGGGTAGTTAAGGTGCAGTATTTGCTAATGCCTAAAGCTTTACGTGGCTGTACAGCATCTGAGTGCGGCGCGCACAAAGGTTCTCTGTTAGGATTTTCGTCGTTACGGGTTAAGTATGTGATTTGCCTGTTTTTTCTGTTCGCCCGGAACCCTTTTTACGGCGGGTAGTCCGACAGCCCTTGCGTATTCATCGTCATAATGTGTTGTTCGTGCTGAAAGGCACGTTTTAGGAGTGGGGATGGATCTTTGGGTTGCTGTTCAGGCACTGATTCTGGGCATCGTTGAAGGCATTACTGAATTTTTGCCAATTTCTAGCACCGGACACCAGATCATCGTGGCTGACCTGATCGGTTTTGGCGGTGAGCGGGCGATGGCCTTCAATATCATCATCCAGCTCGGGGCGATTCTGGCGGTGGTATGGGAGTACCGACGCAAAATTATCGGCATTGTTGTTGGGTTGCCTAAAGAGCCTCAAGCGCAACGCTTTACCGCCAATCTGCTGATCGCCTTTCTGCCGGCTGTGGCGCTAGGTGTGCTATTTGCCGACCTTATCCATCACTACTTATTCAACCCCATCACTGTGGCGCTAGCACTGGTGGTGGGCGGGGTGATCATGCTGTGGGCTGAGCGGCGTACGCACTTGGTCCACGCCGAGAGCGTGGATGAGATGACCTGGCAAGATGCGCTGAAGATCGGCTTCGCCCAATGCCTGGCGATGATTCCGGGTACTTCACGCTCTGGCGCGACGATCATTGGTGGCCTGTTGTTCGGCCTTTCGCGCAAAGCGGCGACCGAGTTTTCGTTCTTTCTGGCCATGCCGACGATGGTGGGCGCTGCTGTTTACTCCGGCTACAAGTACCGCGATCTGTTTCAGGCCAGCGACTTTCCGGTATTTGCCATTGGCTTTGTCACCTCGTTTATCTTCGCCATGATTGCGGTGCGGGCGCTGCTCAAGTTTATCGGCAACCACAGCTACGCAGCTTTCGCCTGGTATCGCATTGGCTTCGGCTTGCTGATTCTGGCGACCTGGCAGCTGCAGTGGATTGACTGGAGCACCGTGCAAAGCTGACTGCTGCTGCCGTATTCGGCGGGTGAATAAGGGCGCATCTTCGGGTGCGCCTTTGTCATAGTAGCCGCAGATAACGGAGACGCATATGGATCAGCTTGAGCATCAAATACTCCAGGTCAACGGGATCGACCTGAGCCTATACAGTGCCGGCCCTAAAATGGGCCGAGCGGTCTGGCTGCTGCACGGTTTTCCTGAGTGTTGGCATTCTTGGCGACAGCAGATTGCGCCTTTGGTGGCGGCGGGTTATCGCGTACTCATCCCTGAAATGCGCGGCTATGGCCAGAGCAGCGCGCCGCGCGATCCTGCCGCCTATGACCTGTTGACCGTCTGCGCCGACATCCAGGCCGCCATGGACCAACTCGGCCAGCAGCAAGTGTGTGTGGTGGGCCACGACTGGGGCGCGCCTATTGCCTGGCACCTGGCTTTGCTTGAGCCTGATCGGGTTATGGCGGTGGTTGGGATGGCGGTGCCGTTTGGCGGTCGGCCGAAGCAGCCTGCCATCGACATCATGCGCCAGCTGTATGCCGAGCGCTTTCATTACATCCTGCACTTCCAGGAGCCTGGTGTAGCCGAGGCGGAAATGGATGCCGACATACCGCGCACCCTGCGCATGATGATGTACAACACCTCCGCCGCCGCGCCTAAGGATCACTTTCTGCAGGAAAAACCAGCAGGGGCCGGGTTGTTTGATGGCATGCACGATCCCGCCACGTTGCCTGCTTGGTGCGATAACGCGGCATTCGAGCACTACCTGAGTGCTTTTGAGGGGCGCGGCTTTTACGGCGCGCTCAATTGGTACCGTAACTTCGAGCGTAACTGGCAGCGTACCGAGGCCCTGGCTGACCGGCAGATCGAGCAGCCGGCGCTGTTTTTGCTCGGTGATATGGATCCAGTCGGCACACTCGAAGCCTACACGCTGAAGCAGATGCCCAAGCGCATCGCCCACCTTGAGCAGCATGTGCTGAAAGATTGCGGCCACTGGATTCAGAACGAGCAGGCTGAGCAGGTGAATAAGCTGCTCGCAGATTTTCTCCGTCGCCACTACGCCTAAGTCAGACGCACCCAAAAAAGCCCCGCCCACAGATTCTGTGAGCGGGGCTTTTTCTTCGCCGTTTAGCCGGCGCTAAGCAGGTTGTTCGCCAGCTTTTAGACGATCACGCCTTGGCTGCGCAGGTAGTCGTCGTAAGTGCCGCTGAAGTCAGTGATGCCGTTGGCCGACAGCTCGATGATGCGCGTGGCCAGGGAACCGACGAATTCACGGTCGTGGCTGACGAAAATCAGCGTGCCGGGGTAGTTTTCCAGCGCCAGGTTGAGCGCTTCGATGGACTCCATATCCAAGTGGTTGGTCGGTTCGTCCATCACCAGCACGTTGGGCTTTTGCAGGATCAGCTTGCCGAACAGCATGCGGCCTTGCTCACCACCGGAGATGACTTTTACCGACTTGAGGATGTCATCGTTGCTGAACAGCATGCGCCCCAGCGTGCCACGGATCATCTGCTCGCCGGTGGTCCACTGGCCCATCCAATCGAACAGGGTGTCGTCGCGTTCGAAGTCGTGGGCGTGGTCCTGGGCGTAGTAGCCCAGCTCTGCGCTATCGGTCCATTTCACGCTACCGGCATCCGGGGTCAGTTCGCCGACCAGGGTGCGCAGCAGGGTGGTTTTACCGATACCGTTCGGGCCGATAATTGCCACGCGCTCGCCGGCTTCAACTTGGAAGCTGAAGTTCTTGAACAGCGCTTTGCCGTCGAAGCCTTTGGCCATTTTGTCGATCATCACGGCCTGGCGGTGCAGCTTTTTGTTCTGTTCAAAACGAATGAACGGGCTAACGCGGCTGGACGGCTTAACCTCGGTCAGCTGGATCTTGTCGATCTGCTTGGCGCGCGAGGAGGCTTGCTTGGATTTCGACGCGTTGGCCGAGAAGCGGCTCACAAAGCTTTGCAGCTCGTTGATCTGCGCTTTCTTCTTGGCGTTGTCGGACAACAACTGCTCGCGCGACTGAGTGGCTGCAGTCATGTACTCATCGTAGTTGCCTGGGAACAGGCGCAGCTCGCCGTAATCCAGGTCAGCCATGTGGGTGCACACGCTGTTCAGGAAGTGACGGTCGTGAGAGATGATGATCATGGTGCTGTTGCGCTGGGTGAGGATGTTTTCCAGCCAGCGGATGGTGTTGATGTCCAGGTGGTTGGTTGGCTCATCGAGCAGCAACACTTCCGGATCGGAGAACAATGCCTGCGCCAGCAACACGCGCAGTTTCCAGCCCGGCGCAACTTCACTCATCGGGCCAAAATGCTGCTCCAGCGGAATACCCAGGCCGAGCAGTAACTCGCCGGCGCGGGATTCAGCGGTGTAGCCGTCCATTTCCGCGAACTCACCTTCGAGCTCGCCGACTTTCATGCCGTCTTCTTCGCTCATTTCCGCCAGCGAATAGATACGGTCGCGCTCGGCTTTGACCGCCCACAGCTCTTCGTGACCCATGATCACGGTGTCGATCACCGTAAATTCTTCGTAGGCAAACTGGTCCTGGCGCAGCTTACCCAGGCGAACATTCGGCTCCAGCATCACCTGGCCACCGGATGGCTCCAGATCATCACCGAGAATTTTCATAAAGGTCGACTTGCCACAGCCGTTGGCCCCGATCAGGCCGTAACGATTGCCACCGCCAAATTTGACGGAAACGTTCTCGAAAAGTGGCTTGGCGCCGAATTGCATGGTGATGTTAGCGGTGGAGATCAAAAGTCTTACCTATCAATGACTTGCGGCTTGCTGAATGGTGTTGATAGCGATTGGATACCAATATTCAGCTGTTCCAGTTTGCTCCAGACGGAGCTTGAGTTGATCCAGCGGGCGCACATCGACACCAACATCAGGGCGTTACGGCCCAATGGCTGAGTGATCAATGCGGGGTTCATACCGGATATTCGGCGCATTGTCGCATAGGTATGGCGGCAGTTATATGGCAGCGCTCTGCGCGGGTTCGCCGAAGTACCCTGCGCTTACAGCGTGAGCCCGGGTCTTGGCCCATACCGCTCACATGGACAAGTCAACTGTCCGACAAGCTGACTTTGTTTAGTTGAGGCCCTTTGTCCTGCAGCCGAACCGTGTAGAATTCGCGCCCCCAAAAATGCAGGAGACAACACGTTGGCAATTCATTACTCCACGCTTCAGGACAATGTTGCATGCGGGCGAACAGGATTGAGCCTAAAAAGTACTCAGGATGTTACTCAGGTTTCATGCAAGCTTTGCCTGCGCACCGTTGAAAAGGGCGCTGCAGAGCCAGTACGCAAAACACCCACCCTCGCCGAACTGCGCGCGGCGGCAAAAGCCGCGAAAGCTGCCCAGTTAGCGGCTGAAACGGCGAAGCCGAAATCCACCTTGAGCCCTCGCGCTGCATGGTTGCAACGGCTGCAACAACTGCCTGGTACAAACCGCATGCCGCGCGGCGTCGCTAAACAGGCATTTATCTAAGCGCGGCGACTCTAAATAGAAGCGCTAGAACTGCCGCAGCGGGCGATGCAGGGATAGGCACTGACTACTTCTAAAGAACAATTGTGCTGCACTGTTAGGCAGTCGATCCTCGTTCTTTCATGTTTGCTACGGCTTTGTCCGTTATGCCCAATCTGCCTGCTTGCACCTCTGACCAGAGCATAGAACCGGTGAGCCGTCATCTGGATAACGGCTTGCCGGTCATGCTGCTCAGCCAACCTTGGTTAAGCCATGCAGCGTTGTGTTTGCGGGTCAATGCCGGCAGTCATGACGAGCCGCTGGCTTATCCCGGCTTGGCACACTTTCTCGAGCATTTGCTGTTTCTTGGCGGTGAAGGATTTACCGCTGAGCAGCGCCTCATGCCGTTTGTGCAAGCCTGTGGCAGGCACGTGAATGCGACCACACAGGCGCGTTACACCGAATATTTCTGTGAAGTACCGGCGGCGTCCCTGGACGGCGCGCTGGCACGGCTGCTGGATATGGTTGCCCAGCCGATTTTGGCGGAGGTTGACCAGGTCCGCGAACGTGAAGTGGTGCATGCGGAGTTTATTGCCCGTGGTCAGGATGCCGATACCTTGCTCAGTGCCGCGTTGGGGCAGGTGTTGGCTGATGGCCATCGCTGCGCGGTGTTCCAAGCGGGTAATCGCGATAGCCTGCCGGTAGCCGAGGTGGCGTTCCAGCAGGCGCTGCGGGCTTTCCATCGGGCGTTCTATCACGCCGGTAATTGCCAACTGAGCATCGTTGCGCCGCAGCCGATTGAGCAACTTTACGCCTTGGCGCAATGTCATGGGCGGGTTGTGGCCGATGCGATGGCGACGCCACGTGCGTCACCGGTGCCGATGTTGCCATGGCGTACTGCGCATCTACGCCTGAACCTGCCTGGTGCAATGGACAGCCTGCATCTTGGCTTTGCCTTGGATTTGACCGAGGCCTCAGCAGTTAAAACCTTGGCCTGGCTGCAAAGCTGGTTATTAGATGAAAGCTCTGGGGGGCTGCTTGCAGGCTTGCGCGAGCATGGTTTGGCTGAGGGGCTGCAAGTACAGGTGCCTTACTGCTATGGCGGTCAGGCCTTGCTGCTGTTGAGTGCGCGCGGTGTGGCATCAGCGCCTGACTGCGTAGCTTTGCTGTTGGATTGGCTGGCTTTTGTTAATACACATGCTGACCCTGCGCGTTGCCTCGACAGCTATCTGCAGATTCAGCCTCATCGCCTGCATGGTATGACGCCACTGGCCTTGGCGCGTTACTGGCAAGAGTCGTCGCACGCTGACGCTGAAACGCTAAGCATGCTCTTGCAGCAATTGCAGGAGCCGCTGCGCCGGTGCTTAGTGACGGCGGATAACGGCGTATTGCCGGACTGGCCTGGTGCGGGCTTTCCCTTGCGTATGGCGTTTGCTCCCGCATTGTCATTACCGGCCCTACGCGGTTGCTGGCAGTTGCCTGGGCACAATCCCTTACTTTTACCGGCGCAGCAGCTGGGCGCGGTGCTGAAGGTTTCAGCTGGCTTGGCCTGGCTACCCGGGCCCAAGGTCGTTACTGGCCAGCCTGTTCCTATGGCCGCCTGGCACGCTCGCTGCTGCTTTACCGAACCACTTGAGGCTGAGCTGTTGCTTGGGCTGGCGCAGGTTAGCTTGCGCGAGATTCGCCAGCACCTGGCTCAGCTCGGCATTAACCTGACCCTGGATGCCGAGGCCGCCAGCTTGAGTGTGTGTTTGCAGGGCAGTGCCAGCTTGCTGCCACGTGCGATAGCACTGCTCATGCCGGCACTACTGCACGCTGATGCTGCACACTGGCGCTCAGCCATTGCAGGTGTAGCGCTTGAGCGGCAGGCCATGCCAATCCGTCAGCTCCTGGCGAATTGCAGCGAGTTATTCCGGCGCCAGCCTGTCGATACCGCCAGGCTTGATTTGGCAGCGCTGCAGCAGCGCTATCGTCAGGTGCGCGTCGATGCGCTTGGTGTAGGGCTGGATGTGGGGGGACAACAGCAGGTTGAAGCGCTTTTTAGCGCAGTTCACCCACTGTCGGTGTCAGCCAGTTTGGCCTCTGTTGCCGCTGGGCAGCATTGGCGGACCTTGGCGGCAGAGGGCGAGTCGGCGCTATTGCTGTTTTGCCCGCAGCCCGATGACTCGGCGGTGACCGAGGCTTGCTGGCGCGTGCTTGGGCATCTGCATCAGGGCGCGTTCTATCAGCGCCTGCGCAGTGAGCTGCAGCTGGGGTATGCGGTGTTTTGCAGCTACCGGCAGATCCATGGCCGGCGTGGGTTGCTGTTTGGCGTGCAGTCACCGAGCTGCAATGGCGCGGCGATTGTTGAGCATATTCAGGCATTTCTGCAGGCGCGTAACGCCTGCTTACTTGAGCTGAACCACGCCGCATTGGCCTGTGCCACTGATGCCTTGAGTCGTCAGTGGCAGGTGCAATCGCGCAGCAGCGAAGGGCTGGCTGAGCAAGCCTGGCAGGCGCATCTGGCGGGCTTGTCCGCAGAGCATGGCGACACTGTGCAATTGGCGCTGCAGCAGCTAGATCCGGACGCCGTACTGCAAGCGCAGCAGGCGCTGAGTCAGGCCGTTGGCGGCTGGTATGTGCTGAGCAACCAAACGCCGCCCTGCTAAATCTGCCGCAAAGCCACACCGAGTAATGCCCAGGCGCCGCCGTGCGCCACTTCCTGAGCCTATGTTTTTTTATGCGCTATTTACGGCGGGCGTTGTGCTGCCTGTGAATTAGTCCTTCTACGACCTTGGGTGACCATCCTTGTGGCTTGGCTCTATTGGCCAGTCAGTCCTACATCGTTTCGCTGCACACCCTAGGCCGCTCCAAAGCAGCAAGCAAACAGCGCTATTGCAGCGTATGGCGGCTGTCCGGGCTTTTCGATAATCGCCTCCGACCTGACTGACCATTGCCGGTCGTCCCTTCCAGCGGAGAGTGTTATGAACAACAAGAAGATCGCCAGCACCCGATTCCTGCCCCTGACCTTGGCTGCCACCATCGCGATGCTGAGCGCTCAGCAGGCCGCCGCCGAGATCGTCCTGTATGACCAGGACGACACCACCTTTTCCACCGACGGTTATATCAATGCCTTTTATGTGACCAGCGATGTTGACCGCGAAGGCGAGCAATTCGACCGCCGTCAATCGCGGGTGAAAATGGGCTTTTTGCCAAACTGGATTGGTTTCAACTTCGGCAAGCAGATCGATGGCCTGCAGCTCGGCGGACGTTCGTCGTTCTGGGTCACCATCAACGACAGTGAAACCAACGGCACCGACACCGCCATCGACGTTCGTCAGTTCTACGGCACCGTGGCCAGCCCGGAGTGGGGTGAAGTGCTGGTCGGTAAGGACTTCGGCCTGTTCTCGCGCTCGAATATTTTCCTTGATGAGTTGCTGGCCGGCTACGGCAACGTCAGCGATACCCTGGGCCTGGTCGATGGCACGGGCGTCTCGTTCGGCAATATCGGCACTGGCTACCCGTACCCGTTCCCGACGTCGCAGATCACTTACCGCAACAACAACCTTGCCGAAGGCTTGCGCGTTGCTGTGGGCATTATGGACCCGGTAGACACCAACGATGACAGCGCCGTGGGCAAGTCCTATCAGGAAGAGCCGCGCTTCGAGTCGGAGGTCAGCTACCAGTTTGACCTGGGCGGGGCAACCATCTACTCCTGGCTCAACGGCGCGTACCAAACCTCGGAAAACACCGACAGCACTGTTGATACCGTGACATCCCAAGGCCTGGGCTATGGGGTACAGGCGAAGATGGCGGGCTTTTCGGTGACCGCTTCTGGCTTCCAGGCTGAGGGCATCAATCCATTCTTTACCAACAACCTGGGTGAACCGACGCTGCGTGAAATCGATAGTGACGGCTACTTGCTGCAAGGCTCGTACACCTTTGGCAAAAACCGTGTCGCACTGTCTTACGGCAAGACCGAAGATGACGGCAACGGTTTGGGCACTGCCGCCGATTACGAGACCCGCGGTGTCGCCTACTTCCGCACCATTAACGACAACCTCAAGCTGGTTGCCGAATACAACCAGTACGAGATTGATGCGGCTCAGGGCAGTGGCCTGGGTGAAGACACCAACACCTTTGCGGTGGGTGCCGTACTTAACTGGTAAGCAGGCCGTTCAGGCCGGGCAGAAGTTGCCCGGCTTTACCTGGAGGTTGCCATGCACCTGGATGTACTGCTGATCCTGCTGCCCTGCAGTGGCGTATTGCTGGCGCTGCCCATCGTGTTAATGCGCTGTCTATAACCCGCAAGATTTGTATTCAAGGACGACCTGATGCTCGGCTTATGGAGTGCTTACGCCCCGCAGTACCTGCTGATTCTGGCGCTGGCGACCACCCTGGTGTTTGCCTTGCCGATTTTCTGTACCCCGCTGATTTGGGCCCGTTTGATGGGCTGGAAGATTCCGACCCATACCGATCTGGCCGTGTACTTCGGCCGCTGTCTGGGCGCCTTTATTCTGATTCTCGAAGCCATGATGCTACGCGCGGGGCTGACCGGTGAGGCCATTCACGTGGTCTTCGAGATGCTCGCGGCAGTCGCCGTGATGATGGTCATCGTCCACGTCTATGGCGCTCTGCGGCGTATTCAGCCGCTCAGTGAAACCCTGGAGATTGGCTTCTATAGCGCCATGCTGGCCCTGACGCTGCTGTTCTGGCCCGCTACTTAGGGATTAGTCCTGCGCTACTCAAGTGGCATGGGGCAGCGCCGGTTAGCTTCGTAGAATATCCCCATGAATTAAAGTGTTTTGCATTGGGGGCCGCTATGCCGCATACGCTTACCGAAGGTGTGGTGACCGCCACCTCTAACGCCACGGAAGTTGAACTGGTGGCCCAGGAGTTAGCCCGCCAGCTGATTCATCCGCATCTGGGCTTCGTGTTATTTTTCTGCTCGGCTGAATATGACCTGCAAGGGCTCGGTGAGTCGCTGGATCAGTACTTCGGCGGCATCAAGCTGGTGGGGTGCACAAGCGCCGGTGAGATCACCGCCGAGGGGTATGACCGTGGTTGCGTCAGTGCCATCGGTTTTGATCACCGCAGTTTCTCGATTGCCAGCGCGCTGATCGACGAAATGGAGCGCTTCAGCCTGATTGATGCGCAGCAACTGGTCGAGCGCCTGGTCAGTGATTGCCGCAACAACGAGCTGGCCAGCATCAAGGGTCACAGCTTCGCCCTGACGCTACTCGACGGTTTGTCCAGCCGTGAGGAAGTAGTGCTGGGGCACTCAGCGCGGCGTTAGGCAGCATTCCGCACTTTGGTGGCTCAGCCGGTGACGACAACCACCTGACCCACACCCACGTTTATTACAACGGCGAGTTCCACACCGGAGCCGCCGTGGTGGTGCTGTTCAATACCTGGCTGGATTTCGAGGTGTTCAGTACCCACCACATTTTGCCGCGCACCGAGAAGCTGGTGGTGACCCGCGCCGACAGCACCAGTCGCACTGTTTATGAACTCAATGCCGCCCCGGCAGCGCAGGAGTATGCGCAGCTGATCGGCGTGCCGCTGAGTGAGCTGAATCACTGCCTGTTTGCCGCTCATCCGCTGGCTGTGCGCATTGGTGGGCAGTACTACGTGCGCTCCATCCAGCGAGTTAATGATGACCTCAGTTTGACCTTTTACTGCGCGGTGGAGAACGGCATCGTGCTGACTGCCATGCAGCCAGGGCCGCTGCTGCCAGACCTGCAGAGCGTGTTTGACGGGTTGCGCGAGCGCCTCGGGCCGTTGCTGCTGACCATTGGTTGCGACTGTTTTTTACGCCGTATGGAAATCGAAGGACGTGATGGCGTTGAAGCCATTTCGACTTTTTTGCGCAGCCAGAAGGTGATTGGGTTCAACACCTACGGAGAGCAGTTCAATGGCATGCATATCAACCAGACCTTTACCGGAGTCGCCATTGGTCGCCCCACTCACGGCTGATGCGGCCGAGCTGCAGGCGCGTTGCCTGGAGCTGGAGCGGCAGAACACTAAGCTGCGGCAGATCAACAGCGCGCTGATCGAGCGGGTCGAGTCGGCGCACTCTCGCGGTGATGATGCCTATGCCGCGTTTCAACATTCGGTGGTGTTGGCCGAACAGGTGCGTGAACGCACCGATGCGCTGAACCAGGCCATGGCCGAACTGAAATCCAGCAATCAGCTGCTGAGCGATGCGCGCCTGCGGGCGGAAACGGCCCACCATCATCTGATTGATGCGATCGAGAGCATTTCCGATGCCTTTGTCTTGTTCGACCGTGAGCAACGCATTGTGCTGTTCAACAGCCGCTTCAAATCGTTCTGGGCGGGCAGCCGGGCACGTATCTCCGCCGGCACGCGCCTGGCGGAGATCAAACGCCTAAGCAAAAGTACTGGGCTGGTGGTTGAGGAGCAGCGCAGCAACCGCGATGACAACATGCTCTACCGCTTGCAGGACGGGCGCTGGGTACAGGTCAGCGAGCGGCCGACCCGTGAGGGCGGGCTGGTGATCCTCTACACCGATATCACCGAGGTCAAACTCAACGAAACCATGCGCCGCGAACAGGCCCTGGCGCAGAAGTCGCGGCTGTTACAACGGGCCATGGATAACCTGTCTCAGGGCATGGCGATGGTCAACGCCGAGGGCCAGTTGGAGTTGTGGAACCACCGCTTTCTCGACCTCTGCGGCCTGGCCCCGATCAATGCCCACCGGCCGTTTGCCGAGGTCATGGCCGACAGTGAGCTGGCGCTGCTAACGCCCGCCAGCCGCGACGCCAACGGCAAGCAGATCGAGGAAATGGAACTGTGCCTGTTCGATGGGCGCATGCTCGAAGTGCGCACCCATCCGCTGCCCACCGGTGGCTTCGTCAATACCTTCACTGACATCACCGAGCGCCACCGCCACGCCAAGGCGCTAAGCGAGAGCGAGCGCTGGATTCGTCTGATTACCGACCACGTTCCGGCGCTGATTGCCTACCTCACGGCTGATCTGACTTATCAGTTCACCAACAAGGTGTACGAGGAATGGTACTGCTGGCCGCGTGGCGCAATGCTCGGGCAGAGCCTGCGTGTGGTGCACCCGGAGGAGCACTGCCGGCGCCTGGAACCGTTTATTGAGCGTGCGCTGTCTGGCGAAAGCGTGACCTTCGAGTTTGCCGAAACCAATCACAACGGCCAGGAGCGTTACATGCTGCGCTCCTATGTGCCCAATCGGTTGGCCTGCGGCGAGGTGGTCGGGATCTTTGTGCTGATCCGCGATATCACTGAGCGCCGGCGTACCGCTGAAGCGCTGCACCAGGCCTACCAACACCTTGAGCAACGGGTGCGTGAGCGCACCGCCGAGCTGACTGATCTGAACAACCAGCTGCGCCGCGAGATTGATGAGCGCACACAGATGGAAGCGCGCCTGCGTGAAGCCAAGGGCGAGGCGGAGCAGGCCAACCTGTCGAAAACCAAGTTCCTCGCCGCCGTCAGTCATGACCTGCTGCAACCACTCAACGCGGCGCGCCTGTTCACCAGCGCGCTGATGGAGAAACGTGAGCTGGTGGAGAGCGCCAGCCTGGTGCGCAATGTCAGCAACTCGCTGGAGGATGTTGAAAGCCTGCTGGGTACCCTGGTCGACATTTCCAAACTAGATGCAGGGGTGATCAAAGCCGACATTGCGCCTTTTGCGGTCAGCGAGTTATTGGAGAATCTGGCCGCCGAATATCACCAGATCGCCGGCAGTGAAGGCCTGCAACTGGACTTTGTGCCCAGCTCGGCGGTGGTGCACAGCGACATTCAGCTGTTGGCGCGCATTCTGCGCAACTTGCTCAGCAATGCCATCCGTTACACCAGCAGTGGGCGCATTTTGCTGGGTTGCCGGCGGCGTCGGCAAAGCGTGTCGATTGAGGTGTGGGACACCGGCATGGGCATCGCCGAAGACAAGCTGGAGGAGATCTTCCAGGAATTCAAACGAGGCGACGTGGCGCATTTGAAGCACGACCGCGGGCTTGGCCTCGGGCTGGCCATCGTCGATAAGATCGCCCGTATCCTGGGCCATCGTATCCGTGTGGCGTCATGCCAGGGCAAGGGCTCAGTGTTTGCCATTGAGGTGCCGTTGAGCACACGTGCGCCGCGCGCGCGCGCGGTGCATGACACGCCAAACCTACTGCTGGAGCGCCTCAGTGGGTCACGGATCTGGGTGTTGGATAACGATGCGGCGATCTGCGCCGGCATGCGCACCTTGCTGGAAGCCTGGGGGTGTCAGGTGGTGACCGCTTTGTCGGAAGAGGACTTGGCGCGCCAGGTGGATAATTACCATGCTGATGCCGACCTGCTGATCGCCGACTATCACCTTGATGATGACCATAACGGGGTGGATGCCGTGGCCCAAATCAATGCCCGGCGCAGCTCACCCTTGCCAGCACTGATGATCACTGCCAACTACAGCAACGAGCTCAAGCAGCAGATGCGCGAGTTGGGCCATACCTTGATGCACAAACCGGTGCGGCCGATGAAGCTAAAAACCGCTATCAGCCATCTACTGGACCGCAGCGTAGCGGGTTAGCCACACCTTTAGCGCGCCGGCTTCTTTACCGGGCTGCGCTAAAGGTGAGGGCCGTTACGACAGCTCGCTTAGCAGTGTTTCGGTGCTCGCCACATTGGCATAGGCAAACGCCAGTGCGGCCATGTACGCCGCATGAACCTGGCTGGCGGGCACGTTCACCCCGTTGAACTCCAGGGCCAGGGTGGCGCAAGCATCATGCGCCACCGCGCAGCTGTAACCGAAATCGTGAGCGGCGCGGGTTACCGCGTCGATGCACATATGGCTCATGGCGCCGCAAATAAGCACTTGGCTAACCCCGGCCTGATCCAGCACCTGTTTGAGCTCGGTATCGCGAAAGCTGTTGATCTGCTGTTTGATCAACACCGCTTCGCCAGGGCGTTCAGCGACCAGTGGATGCACCTCGGCACCCGACGAACCTGGGGCAAAGAAGGGGGCGTCGGCGTTGGCGAACACGTGACGTATATGCACCACTGGCCAGCCTTTTTCACGAAACGCGCTGAGCAGGCGAGCGGCGTTGGCGGCTGCGGCTTCGGTGCCTTCGAGCTGCCACTTACCACCTTGGAAGTAGTCTTTTTGCAGGTCGACGATGATCAATGCTGTTTTAGACATGCGGTTAACCTTTTATTTGGGGAGGGTAGTGCGCGAGGAGGGTGCTAGCGGGCCCATCCGTGGGCGTGCTGGCGCAACAGCTGCGGGGATTAACGACGCAGGTAGGCCGCGAAATCAATATCCCCAGCTGAAAGAATCGCCTGCACCCGGTTGTGCACATTGAGCTTGCGCAAAATGGCCGAGACGTGGGCTTTGACCGTGGTTTCGGCGATGTCCAGGCTGTAGGCGATCTGCTTGTTAGACTCGCCCTTTGTCATGCGTTCGAGTACCAGCAGTTGTTTGCGGGTCAGCGCTTGGAGCAATTCAGGCGGGAAGCTGTGGTGGTCGTGATGGCTGCGCTGCGAACCGCTTTTCTGGGCGCGGATGATGTCCGGCGGTAGGTACACGTTGCCGTTAAGAATTTGCTGGATGGCATCAGTCATCTGCACCCGTGGCGATGACTTAGTAATAAAGCCGACCGCACCGTAGGTGATGGCCTGCAGGACGATCTGCTTGTCCTGCTCAGCGGAGACAATCACCACCGGAATAGTCGGCGCCTCGTTACGCAGGTTGATCAGGCCATTGAGGCCGTGCATACCGGGCATGTTCAGATCGAGCAGGATCAGGTCGAGGTCATCGTGCTCCTGGGTCATTGCCAGGGCGCTGTCGAGGTCGGCGGTTTCCATGATGCTGCTGCCGGGGAAGCCGTCACTGATGACGTTATGGATGGCCTCGCGAAACAGCGGGTGGTCATCGGCAATTAAAATTTTGTACATGGCCTTATCACCTCGTTGTTTTGATTATGGTGGGGTTGAGCCGTAACACTGGGGTTAACGTAGCAAGGGCAAAGGTTGTGCGGGTATCAGGGGCAGGCCGGCTTGTTGCCAGGCATCAATGCCGTCACGGTACCAGTAGAGGTTGCGGTAACCCAGATGATGGGCGCGTTTAATTGCGTTCCAGCCCAGCCAACAATCAGAGCGGCAATAAAACACCAAGGGCCATGCCGTGTTGCCCTGGCTGGCTTGGCGTAGGTGTTCGCGCAAGTAGCGCTGCCACTGCGGCGTCAGCTGACCGTCGCCGGTGTTGGCCAGCCACAGGCTGTTTGGCAGGTTGGCGTGCAGCTCATCCTCGATGAACTGGCCATGCAGCCATTGCCGGCGGTAGACATCAATCAGGCGGGTTTGGGGTTGTTCACGCAGCAGCTGCTGCAGCGCCGCGGTATCCAGCGTGCGGGCATTGTCGTGGCTAATGGGTGTGGGGCTGCGGTAATGGCTTAGGCGGTAGCCGTCGGCTGAAAACAGCGGGGCTTCGGCCAGTGCCGCGCTGGTCAGCAATAAACTAGCCATCAGTATCAGGAGCTTTGGCAGCGCCAGGCAGTGCTTCATCGCCTTAGTTCTCGGTTCTTTTTATCGTTCTATTACAGGGCAATGTTGCTGCTTTGGGAATTCTACGTTGGAGATGAAAACCAGTACCAAAGTACTAGAGCGCAGGCCTACTGGCTGTGCTGGCACCACTTAGGCATTGCCCTTGCGCAGCGCCGCATGCTGCGGGTTGAAGGTCAGCACGGCGAGTACGGCGAACAGCAGCGTCAGGCCCAGGCACACCGCCAGTGCCAACGGGCTGAGGCGTTGATAGAGGGCAAAACGCACCAGCTCCACCGCATGGGTAAACGGGTTGAGAGCGCACAGCCAGTACAGCCATTCATTGGCCTCACGCATCTTCCACAGCGGGTAGAGCGCTGAGGAGAGGAAGAACAACGGGAAGATGACGAAATTCATCACCCCGGCGAAGTTCTCCAACTGGCGAATGCCGTTGGACAGCAGCAAACCAAGCGCGCTGAGCATGAGTGCCACCAGCAGTAGCGCCGGCAGTGCGCTGAGCAATCCCCAAGCGGGCGGTTGCACGCCGTAGACCCAGGCAATGGCGAGAAAGGCATACACCTGCAGCAGCGAGATCAGGGCGATGGCCAGCAGCTTGGCGGCCAGCAAAAAGGCGCGTGGCAGTGGGCTGGTCAGCAGAATACGCATGCTGCCCATTTCACGGTCATAGACCATCGACAGCGAGCCCTGCATGCCGTTGAACAGCAAGATCATGCACGCCAGACCCGGCACGATGTAGGTCTCGTAAGTGATGTAAGTGTCGTACGGCGCGATGATGGCGATGCCCAGCGCGGCGCGAAAACCGGCGGCGAACACCAGCAGCCACAGCAGCGGCCGCACCAGGGCGCTGAAGAAGCGGCTGCGCTGCAGGACAAAGCGCAACCACTCGCGCTGCACGATGCCCTGCAGGCAATACCAATAGGCGCTCATGGGCGAGGCTCCAAGTGAAAGAAGGCCGTTGATAGGGCTGTCATGGATGATGCTCGCTACCCGTGAGACGGGCGAAGGTGGCGGCCAGGTTGGCGTCAGCGCGGCTGATTTGGGCAACGCCACCCTGGGCGACCAGACGACTGCGATTGAGGATCAGCAGCTCGTCGTGGTGCTCAACTTCATCGAGCAAATGGGTGGTCCAGAGCACCGCGAGCGCATGCTCAGCGCACAGCTGGCGCACATGCTGGTTCAGCGCCAGGCGGCTGGCCGGGTCGAGGCCAGCGCTGGCCTCATCGAGCAATAGCAGGCGTGGGCGATGCAGCAGGGCGCGGGCAATTTCCACCCGGCGACGGTGGCCACCATTCAGTACACGCACTTTCTCATGGCGGCGTTCATCGAGTTGCTGGCGCGCCAGTTCCTCGTCGATGCGCGCCAGTGCCTCGCGCTTGCTCAAACCATGCAGGGCCGCGTGATAGGTGAGGTTCTGCTGCACCGACAGGTCCAGATCCAGGGTGCTTTGTTGAAACACCACACCCAGTTGGCGCAGCGCCTGGCGCGGGGCGCTGCGTAGGCTGTGGCCGAAGATGTGGATTTCGCCCTGTTGCAGGTCGTAGAGCCGGGTGAGCAGGGCGATCAGGGTGGATTTACCTGCGCCATTCGGCCCCAGTAGCGCGCTAAAACTCCCCGCCGCAACGCTGAAACTAACGTCCTGCAGGGCTTGGCGCTGGCCGTAGGCAAAACTCACGCCCTCTACCTGAAGTGCACTCATGGGGTGACAACCACGCCCCAAGGGTAGCGGCCGACCTTGATCGATTTGCTGACCTTTAGCGAGTCGACATCAATCACCGAGACATCGCCGCTGACCCCGTTGGTGGTCAGCAATTGCTTCTGGTCGGGGGTAAAGGCCAAGTGCCATACGCGGCGGCCAACCAACAGGTAATCGAGGATCTCATAGCTCTTGGCGTCGAGCACCGCCACGTGGTTAGCCGGGCCGAGGGCGACAAAGGCGTACTTGCCGTCGTCACTCAGCTTTACGCCCACCGGTTGCACTTTGTCCGGGTGTACGCCCTTGATCTGGAAGGTCAGGACTTTTTCGATCTGCTTACTGGCCACATCAATCACGCTGACCGTGCCACCAATCTCGGCCGAGGCCCACAGGCGCTTGCCGTCCTTGTCGAACTCGACATGGCGGGGGCGCTGGTCGACCAGGGTGTTGTCCACCAGTTGCTGGGTACTGGTATCGATCCAGTGCAGCATATTGGTGGTTTCGCTGGTGTTCACCGCCCACTTACCATCCGGGCTGACGGCCATGCCTTCGGGCTCAACGCCGACATCGATCTGCCCCAGCACCTCGTCGCTCTGGGTGTCGACCACCGTGACCAGGGCATCGTCCTCGTTGGAGATGTACAGCCAGCGGTCGTTGGGGTGCAGGGCGAACTGCTCGGGGTCGGCGCCGGAGGGCAGTTCCTTGATGATTTTGCGCGTGGCCAGGTCCATCACCTGCACGCGGTCCGAGTCGCTGGCGCAGATGTACAGCAGCTTGTTGTCACTGGAGAGCAGCAAGCCGCGCGGCCGCTGACCAACCTCCAGGGTGGCGGTGACCTGCATGCTGTCCAGGTCGATCACGCTGATGCTGTCGTCTTTTTCGTTGGACACATAAGCCGTGGCCGCCAGGGCGCTGTGGCAACTGAGGCTAACGGCGATGGCGCAGGCAAGGCGAGTAAGACGCATGGGGTTGATCCTCTTGTTATAGGTTGGCAGCCAGATCGCAGCTCACTTCCGGGCGGTCGTAACCGAGGCTGTCGAGTTCAGTGTTGGGGTGCAGAAAGCCTTCTTGTGGCGAATTGCTGACCAGGGCGCGGGGTTGCACCAGCGCAATGGGTTGGCGCAACTGGCCGTTCCAGCTGCGAAAGCTCAGCTTGCGCCCCTTGAACCCGTCGAGTGGTAGCTGATCACTCAGGGCCAGGGTGCGGATGGCCTGGCATCGTTCTGGCGCAGTTTGCTGACAGCACTGGAGATGCTGCGCACGGCGATCCAGGAGGCGAAATCGCGGTCATTCATCCAGCGTTGCGCATGGGCCTCAAAGCGCTTTTGCAGTTGTGCGGCACCGTAGGTTTCCACCGTTTTGTGCCATGCAGTCGGAGTCAGGCCCTGGGTGCCAGCCACAGGACGCGGGTACCAGGTCTGGTAGGGCAGGTATTCGCCGAAGTCACCGCGCTCATCGGCCACCAGCACCACGTCGTATTCCGCCGTTTGGGTGAACAGCGGCATCTCAGCTTGGGCGCTGCGGCGCTGGTCGTTATCAAAGCTCCAGGCTTTTTCCGCGACGATGCGCAGGCCAAACCGTTTGGCCGCGCGTTTGAGTGCTGCGGCATAGGCTTGATCGTCCGCAGTCGGGCCGCTGATCAGCAGACCACGGGTCCATTTGCGTACAACCAAAAACTGCGCCAAGGCATCGGCGAGCATGGCGCGGCTGGGCAGGGTGTGCAGCACATTACTCAGGCACTGGCTTTGCCGCAGGCTGTCGTCGGCGCTGCCTGCGTTAAGCAGCAAGCTGTCGGGCAGCGCCTGGCTGAGCTGGCGCAGGGTGGCGGCAGGGGCGTTGACCACAAACAGGCGCACACCTTGTGTATGCAACTCGCGCGCGGCGGCCAGCAGGCTGTCACTGTCGCTGCGCTCGGCCACGTCCAACTGGTAGCGGTGCTTGAGAAAACGCCCGGTGCTGTTGCTGTCGATAATCGCCAGCTCAACGCCACGGCGCCCGGCATCCTCGGGTTCGGGAATCACGTTAGACAGCAGCGGGCCGGTCTCGGGGGTGTAGCCCAGGTAGGCGATGCGGATCTCTAGCTCAGCCGTACCTGGGTTAGCAAGACACGGCGTGGCCAGGCTGCACAGGGCAATGGCGCAGAGCATGAGGATTGGCTGATCCGGCGCATGGGCAACTCCTGAATAGGTGCTGCCAGCATAGGAACAGCCGGGCGTGCGGGAAATATGCCCAAAGTACCACTACGCCTGTACCAAGGTAGTAAGTCAGTTGCTGCGCCTGGGTTTTACGATGGGGTCATTAACTAAAACAACAAAAGGTATCCGTCATGACCACGCTCAAAACCCTGACGCTGGGGCTTATTGTGTTAAGCGGCCTGATCGGCTTCGACAACATCTACGCCGCTGGCGACCTGACCCGACGTTCACAGGCGCTCCCGGATCTAGTGTTGGGTAACGAGGCCAGCGACTACAGCATGTCGCAAATGGAATACCAGCTGGAAACCGGCAAGGCCTACCAACTGAAGATCATCGCCAGCGGGCAGAAGGAATACGCTTTTCAGGCCCCCGAGTTCGCCACCTCAATCTTCCTGCGCAAGGTCGAAGCCGGCGGCGTGGAGATCAAGGCCATCACCCTGACTGAGCTTGAGTTCGAAGATGCCGGCGAGGCGGAGATCTTCTTCGTGCCAATCAAACCGGGCAAATTCCGCTTCTATGCCAAGGGCTAGAAGGCAAGGGCATGCTGGGTCACTTCGTGTCAAGTAAGGTGTCCGTTCTATGGCGCACTTACCTGCTGGTGACGCTGTTCTTCGTCTCGGTCACCGTGCTCGGCCTGGCGCTGTTAGTGCGCCAGGCCAGCGAGGATGTGCAGCGCGAGGTGCAGGCCGCCGAAGCAGTGGTCGAGTACCTCTACGAAGCGGCGCAGCGTGACCCTGCCAGCTTGCAAAATGGCCTGGCCGATAATTTACGTCATGTACGGCTGCAGTGGTTGCCGCTAGCGACTGACCCGGCGGCGCAGTCATTTGAACAGTGGTTGGGGCAGCGCTTGTTTGCGCTGCAACACATCCACGAGTGGCCACGTTGGCGGACGGTCGGCAATTGCAGATCAGCGTCGATCCCAGCGATGAAATCGACGAAGTCTGGAATTCGCTGTTGCAGTTGCTGCTGCTCTGCCTGCTGGCGCTGCTGATCAGCCTGCTGGCGATTCGCTGGGCCGTACGCCATGGCCTGCGCGTGCTGGATGAACTATTAGCGGGCCTGCAACAGGTGACCCAGGGCCAGCTGGATGCCCGTTTACCCGCGCGCAGTTTGCCGGAGGCGCGGCAGCTGGCTGGCTATTTCAATGCCATGGCCACCACCTTGCAGCAGGTCCAGGCCGATAACACCGAACTGACCAAGCCCTGATGGCCCTGCAAGAGCGGGAGCGCGCGCGTCTTGGGCAGACCCTGCATGACGACCTCGGGCAGTACCTCAGCGGCATTCGCGCGCAAGCCTGTTTGTTGCAGGCCGTGGCGCAGCAACCCGAGCAGGTACTGAATACCGCGCAGCAGCTGGATGCCAATTGTCAGCGTCTGCAAGAGGGTTTTCGCGCGTTGATACGTGACCTCTATCCCGTGGTGCTGGAGCATTTACAACTGGATGAGGCGCTGCACTTACTCGCGAGCAACTGGCAAACGGCGCAACGCGTGCAGTGCCACGTTAGGGTCAGCGGCACGTTGCCAAACCTGCCATTGCCGACCAAGGCGCACCTGTACCGCTTGGTGCAGGAGGCCCTGACCAATGTGGCCAAGCACGCCCAGGCCAGTGAAGTACGCGTGCGCCTGCACTATAAGGGGCAGCGTTTGCGTCTGTTTATTCGGGACAATGGCCGGGGCGCGCAGTTGCCGCAGCGCCCTGGCATTGGCCTGCGTTCGATCCACGAGCGTGCGCGCAGCCTGGGCGCCGTGCTGCGCGTGCACAGTCGCCCTCAAGCCGGGTGGGCTTTGTGCTTGACCCTGGCACTGCCGGAGCAGGAAACATGAAAATACTGCTGGTTGATGATCACGCGGTTGTCCGCCAAGGCTATGCCAGCTTGCTGCGCGCCTTACTGCCGGACGTACAGGTGCGCGAGGCCTGCGATGGTGAGCAGGCGTTGCAGATGGTCCACGAGGAGATTCCCAACCTGGTCATCATGGATATCGGCCTGCCCGGCATCAGCGGCCTGGAAGTGACCCGACGCCTGCGTCAACGCTTACCGCAATTGCGCGTGCTGTTTTTCAGTATGCACGACGAGTTACCTCTGGTGCGTCAGGCATTGGATGCCGGCGCGCTGGGTTACTTGACCAAAACCTCATCGCCAGAGGTGCTGGTCGAGGCCGTCAAACGTACCCTGGCCGGGCATGCGTACATCGAGCAAAGCCTGGCCACTCATCTGGCCTGTAACCCAGTGGGCGAGGGCAGCAGCGACCCACGCCTGCGCGGCATGACCCAGCGTGAATTCGAGATTTTCGTGATGCTGGCCAAAGGCATGCCCAGCCGCCAGATTGCCGAGCACTTGTGCATCAGCAGCAAAACCGTGTCCAACTACCTGACCCTGCTCAAGAGCAAACTGCAGGTCAGCTCCCAGGCAGAGTTGGTGCACTTGGCGATTGATACCGGAGTGATTCGCTTGGGCTTGGAAAGCGCTTAATGAAGCCATTAGTTGGGCTACCTATAGCCCATGGCTTTTAGCCGCCTCTCCAGGCTACTGACATTACAGCGGCGATCGGAAGTCGTAGGGTGGACAACGCGAAGCTTGTCCACGCTTTGCAAGCGTCAATGCCAAGCCTGATCCCTGACTTGCAGCAGACCGATCGAGTGCCGACCTTGCCTCACGGGTCAATCCCATCCCTTGGGGCATTCCACACAACCTTGCATATTGGCACCCTGGAAGTTGCCGTAGTGGGTGCGTGCGCCGCTTAGGTTGGCGTCGGCGAGGTTGGCGCCGGAGATTTTGACTTCCTGCATATTCGCGTCTTTAAGGTCCGCACCTTTGAGGTCGGCCTTGCTTAGCCAGGTCATTTCCAGGCTGGCGGCTTGCAGGTTGACGGCGTGCATTTTGGCGGCGGACAGGCGGGCGAATTCCAGATTGGCGCCGTGCATGTTGGCGTCTTTGAACTGTGCGGCCTGGGCGAACAGTGCCCAGCCATTAATCGAGACCAGGGTGCTGTTGCTCAGATCGGCCAGGCGCAGGTTGCTCTGTTGCAGGCTCGCGCGTGTGAGGTTGGCGCCTTGCAGTTGGGCGTTTTCTAAATTGGCCAGGTCCAGGCGGGCGTGGCGCAGGTTGGCACCGCGTAGGTCGGCACCTTGCAGGTTCATGCGGCGCATGTCCTGGTTGCTCAGGTCGGCACCTCTCAGGTTGGCGTTGGGGCATTGGCTGTCGGCTTCGATACGGCAGCCGTTGACGCTAAGCGCCTCATCGGCGTTGACCAGCTCAGAACCCAGGATCAGTAATACGACAGGCAAAAGCAGGGGTAGGTAGTTCATGGCAATACCTTGGGGCATTGAGTGATAGGGCGCTCGCGATAAAGCCGCTTCCGCGGAGGTAGGCTTTAGCCGCGAGCGATAGGGCGCATGGCGCAGCGGAGTGCGCCATGCGGGCAGCCGTTAGCGTTGCGCGGTTTTGTTATCCCAGCTTGGTAGCTTGAATACCCAGAACGAGCCGCCTTGGGCGATTGGTTTGGTTAGCTCGGCCATGTCGCCGCCCCACAGCGGTACTGCGCCGCCGTAACCGGTGGTCACGCCGATGTACTGCTCGCCGTCCTGTTCCCAAGTGACAGGCGGGGAGATCACCCCGGTACCGGTCTGGAACTTCCACAGCTCTTTGCCGTTTTTGGCGTCAAAGGCTTTGAAGAAACCATCACCCGTGCCGGTGAACACCAGGTTGCCTTTGGTGGCCAGCACGCCAGCCCACAGCGGTAGTTTCTCTTTGTGTTCCCAGACGACCTTGCCGGTGGTTGGGTTCATGGCACGCAGGATGCCGACGTGGTCGTCATACATGCGCTTGATGCGGAAGCCCATGCCCAGGTAGGCGGAGCCCGCTTTGTAGGTGGCTTCTTCGGCCCAGTAGTCCTCCTTCCAGTGGTTGGCGGGCACGTAGAACAGGCCGGTGTCCTGGCTGTAGGCCATGGGGTTCCAGTTTTTGCCGCCGAGGAAGGGGGGCGACACTTCTACGGCTTCACCCTTGGCTTCGCCGGGTTTTGGCTTGGCTGGGCGCTGGCCTTTGTTCTCTACCGGGCGGCCGGTTTGCAGGTCGATATGGCTGGCCCAGGTGATGTTGTCGACGAAGGGGAAGGCGTTTTGCAGTTTGCCGTTGGCCCGGTCAACCACATAGAAGAAGCCATTGCGGTCGGCGTGGGCTGTGGCTTTGACGGTTTTGCCCTCTTTGTTTTTGTAGTCGAACAGCACCAGTTCGTTGTTGCCGGAGAAGTCCCAGGCATCGTTGGGGGTGTGCTGATAGAACCACTTCACTTCGCCAGTGGTGGGGTCTACACCCACCTGGCCGGAGGTGTAGAGGCTGTCGTAATCCTTCGGGTCACCACCGTCTGCGGTGCGTGCCCAGCCGTTCCAGGGCGCTGGGTTGCCGGCACCGATGATGATTGTGTTGGTTTCGGCATCGAAACTGGCGCTCTGCCATGGCGCGCCGCCACCTTGGCTCCAGGCGGCTTTCTTGCCGGTTGGGTGGTTGGGATCATCCGGCCAGGAGGGTGCTTTGACGTCGCCGGTTGGGGTGCTGTCTTTGCCGTTCAGGCGGCCCATGTGGCCTTCAACAAAGGGGCGCATCCAGACTTCTTCGCCGGTGTCCGGGTCGCGAGCAAACAGTTTGCCGACCACGCCGAATTCGTCACCGGAGCTGCCGTGAATCAGCAGGGTTTTGCCGCTCTTCTGGTCTTTTACCAGGGTCGGCGCACCGGTCATGGTGTAGCCGACGGCGTGGTCGCCGAACTTCTTGTTCCACACCACCTTGCCGGTGTCTTTGTTCAGGGCCACGACGCGGGCATCGAGGGTGCCGAAGTAGACCTTGTCGCCGTAAATGGCGGCGCCACGGTTAACCACGTCGCAGCACGGACGGATGTTGTCCGGCAGGCGGTGGTTGTAGGTCCATAGGCGTTTGCCGGTTTTGGCGTCGAGGGCGAAGATCCGCGAGTAGGAACCGGTGACGTAAATCACCCCTTCGTGAACGATGGCCTGAGATTCCTGGCCGCGTTGTTTCTCGTCGCCAAAGGAGAACGACCAGGCGGGGGTCAGTTTGAATACGTTGTCGGCATTGACCTGGGCCAGCGGGCTCCAGCGCTGGGCGTTGGTGCCCATGCCGTACTGCAGCACGTTGTGGGTGCTGGTGTGGTCGTTGGCGATGTCGTCCCAGGTGACATTTTTTGCCAGGACGCTGCCGCTCAATGCCAGGCTGCTGGCCAGTAGCAGGCTGTGGATGGCAAGAGCCACGGGGCGTGGCGTGCTGGGTAACGATCTTGTTGTCATGGTTGTGGTTTCCCATCGTGGTGAGGAATGTGGCAGGTGCTGCCCTGTTGGCGACCTGGCGAGCCGATAGTGGAACCACGCGGATTACGCCGAAACGGAAAAACTCCCGGCTATGCCGGGAAGTTTGCCCAAACCGGCTATGACTTAGCCTTGCTGCTAAAGCCACCTGTTACACGGCCACAAGCCCTACTACCAAGGGATTAGACGCGGGCCACCAAAGCAGCATTCGGTGGGCGCGGCGCTGTTTCTAAGATGCTCACAAGCAAGCTCTATAGAGCTGTGTTGCGTGCATTTGAAGAGGCCTTGAACATGACAATTAAAAAGAACACTGGTTATGCATTCCTGCTGTTGGCCTTCTCCGCCAATCTCTGGGCCCATGGTGATGTGGTGCCTCAGGCGGTAAAGACCGAGGGCCTGGAGCCGTTGGGTGAGGAGTGGCTCGAAGAGAACCCTTACCGGGAAAACCCACTGGCCATTGAAATCGGCTCTTCGGCCTACAACCAGAACTGCGCTGCTTGTCATGGCTTGGAAGCCAAATCCGGTGGCATCGCCCCGGACCTGCGTCTGCTTGAGAGCGGTATCACTGGTGATGAGTGGTTCAAGGAGCGGGTGATTAACGGCGCGGTGCGCGATGGCCGGGTGTACATGCCGAAAATGGCTGACTACCTCAGCCAAGAGGCGCTGTGGGCTGTGCGCAGTTACCTCGAAAGCGTGGCCGTCGAGGAGTAAGGCTGATGGCGCGGCGGATGCCGTGGCTGGCGGTGCTATGCAGCCTGTTAATGTCGATCAGCGCGGCCTTGCAGGCGCAGGTGCGCAGCTATGACTCGATCGTCGAGTCCGGCGTGCTCAAGGTCGCCCTGTATGAGGATTTTCCGCCCTACAGCTTTCAGCATGATGGCCAGCCGTGTGGCGTTGACTATGACATTGCCCAGGCGCTGGCCGAGGGTTTGGGCCTGACGCTTGAGGTGATCTGGGCGCCGCCTGGCGAGAAGCTCGATGATGACCTGCGTGATTACATCTGGCGCGGGCATTACCTGCGGCCCAAGCAATTAGCCGATGTGATGCTGCGTGTGCCCTATGACCGCGAGTTCTCCTACAAGAGCAACGAGTTCGGTGAGCTGGTCAACGAGCTGGTGGTGATGTTTGGGCCTTATCAGCGTGAGCGTTGGCAGGTGGCGTTTGACCAGCGCCGCTTAAAGGCCGTGCCCAGTGTTGCGGTGTTCCAGCAACACCCGATTGGCGTCGAGGTGGAGAGCGTGCCGTCGTTCTACCTGTCTTCGGTGTTCGACGGCATGCTCAGCAAGATGACCCATCACTACCGTAATCCGCAGGAAGCCTTTGCTGCGATGAAGGCCGGGGAAGTGGATGCCGTTATGGCGCTGCGCGGCGAGGTGGATTGGCAGCGCAAGCTGGCGGCCGACAGCCAACTGGCCTTGGCCGAGAATGCCTACCCGAATATGGGCAAGCAGGTCTGGGACATCGGCATGGCCGTGCATGAAAGCAATCGGCAGTTGGCCTATGCCCTGGAAGAAAAGCTTGAAGAGTTGATTCTTGCGGGGGAGCTCAAGCGCATCTACGGCCAATACGGTCTGCGCTATGAGTTGCCTGGGTTGTACCAGGAGGTTGAGTAGCCAGGGTCTATTTTCGTTGCATCGCCAGGCAGCGATGCTGCGAGACATGACTGCCTAGAACAATGCTGGGAGGTGTGGGATGGGGCTCGATTGGCGTTCATATCTATTGCTGGCGCTGTTTGCCTTACCTTGGGACAGCTGGGCCGCGCAGCGTGACCCGGTCACTTCGGTGATGTGGGCGTACTACCACGAGCGGCTGCTGGGTGATGAGGCGTTTGTCTTCGATGAACGGGTCAAGCTCAGCGTCCCTCCCTTTGCCGAGGATGCTCGCCAGGTACCGATTCAGGTCGATGCCAGTGCCTTCGACGGCCAGGTGGTGCGCATGCTGGCCTGGGCCGAGCTTAATCCGATTGCGCAGATATTCGACTTTAAGCCCGGCGAGCAGGTGTTGCCGCGCCTGGCCATTCGCATTCGCGTCGAACAGGCCACGCCGCTGCGCGTGGCGGTGCTGACCCGTGACGGTATGTGGCATGTGGGGTCGGCGCAGGTGGATGCCGCTGGCGGCGGTTGTACCGCGCCCAGCGTGGTGCGCGCCGAGGCCGGCTGGGAAGAACGCTTGGGCGAAGTGCTCGGCAAGCGCTATGTGCTGAGCGATGCCAATCGCCTACGGGTGCAAGTGGCGCACCCCATGGATAACGGACTGGTGGGCGGTATTCCCGAGTTTTTTCTGAATCAGGCGCAGCTGCGCGACCGTCAGGGCAACACCCTGGCCAGCCTTGAATTGTTCCCGCAGTCAGTGAAAACCCGACCATCAGCCTGGATGTAAAAGGCGCGGTGGAGACCGAACTCTGGTTACGTGACAACAACGGCAATGAGTTCAAGGCTGACCTCTAAACGTCACTCTTTATTAGCCACGTCTATATCCCACAAGGACCTTGCGATGATCAAAGTCAGCGTGTTGTACCCCAATGCCGCCGGTGTGCAGTTCGACATGAGTTATTACTGCGAGCAGCACATGGCCATCGTGCGTGAATGCCTGGGCAGTGCTTGCAAGGGCATTGCCGTGGACGCCGGGTTGGCCAGCGCAACGCCGGGCCAGCCGGCGCCGTATATCGCCATGGGGCATTTGTATTTCGACAGTGTGGCGGCCTTTGAGCAGAGCTTTGCCCCGCACGCGGAACGCATCATGGGCGATTTAGTCAATTTCACCGACAGCCAGCCGTTGGTGCAGATCAGTGAGGTGCGGCTCGCGCCCTGAGCCAGCTGCAAGCGGCTGAATATTCTGCCAAGGGCGCGTTCTTAGGCGCGCCGACTTTATCGCGAGGTGCTTATGCGCTGGATAGTGTTACTGGCGGCGCTGGCCAGCGCCTATGTGCAGGCTGATTTCGACTATGCCTTACAGCCCCGGCAAATTGCCGACGGGGTGTGGCTGCTTGAGGGCAGCACCGATAACTTCTCCCAGGCCAACGGCGGTAATATCGTCAACACCGGGTTTATCGTCAGCGCTGAGGGCGTGCTGGTAATCGATACTGGGCCTTCCAAACGTTACGGCGAGGCCATGCGCCAGGCGATTGCTAGGGTCACCGACAAGCCCGTGCTCAAGGCCATATTGACCCATCACCACCCCGACCATGTGCTGGGCAATCAGGCCTTCAGTGATGTACCGATTGCAGCGTTGCCAGCCACCACAGCGCTGTTGGCAGAGCAGGGTGAGGCCATGGCGGAAAACATGTACCGCCTGGTCGGTGACTGGATGCGCGGCACTGAGGTTGTACTGCCGACTGAAGCGTTAAAACCAGGGATGCAGGAGGTGGCTGGACGCAAGCTGCAGTTGTTGGCGTTGCGTGGCCATACCGGGGCTGACCTGGCGATTCTGGACGCCAAGACCGGCGTGTTGTTCGCCGGCGATCTAGTGTTTTACCAGCGCGCCCTGACCACGCCCGGTACGCCGGGGCTGGAGGCCTGGCTGGCGGATCTCGACCAGCTGCAGCAGTTGCCCTGGAAGCAGATCGTACCGGGCCACGGCCCACTGGCGAGCGATGCCAGCCCCTTCGCGCAGATGCGTGATTACCTCGGTTGGCTCGATGGGCTGATGCGCAAGGGCGCAGAGCAGGGCGCGGAGATGAATGAGCTGATCCGTGCGCCTATTCCGAGCGCTTTGCCAGCGTCAGCCTCAGCCGTTACGAGCTGATCCGCAGCGTCAGTCACCTCTACCCACGTTATGAGCGGGAGAGCATGCAGCGGGTGGATCGCTAGGCGCGCGGGCATCAACCTTTCTTGATACGCAGCGCCTGCCTGCTGCCCGTCGTTCTGGCGCGGCACGGCTTGCCTCTATTCAGCCCGGCAGTAGCCGTTTGCAGCGCTATGAGCGGGCTCCGGCGGCTAGGAAAATTGCCCTAGGCAAGTGGCGCTGAGCGCAACGTAAATGCTGCGCACGCCTTGCAGTATTGCTACCAAGGAAGTAGCTAAATCGGTACTGCGGGCAATTGTTGGACGACCCTATGCAGCCAAGAATCTGTGGCAGATCGGGAAAAATTCCCGGTGATAACAATGAACCCGCAGAGGTAGCCGCAATGAAACACTCCGGTTTTCGCCAATCCTTCGTTCTCAGTGCCTTGTGTAGCGCAATGCTCGTGGCCGCCGCTCCAGCCTGGGCGGTGACTGATCAGGAAATCCTTAACGATGTGAACACCACCGATGAGATCGTCACCAATGGCATGGGCCTGCAAGGCCAGCGCTACAGCCCGTTGACGACCCTCAACACGGATAACATCAAGGACCTGCGTCCAGTTTGGACCCTGTCCTTCGGTGGCGAAAAACAACGCGGCCAGCAAGCCCAGCCGATGATCAAGGACGGCGTGATGTACGTGACCGCCTCCTACTCGCGGGTATTTGCCGTGGACGCCCGCACCGGCAAAGAACTGTGGCAGTACGATGCGCGCCTGCCGGATGACATTCGTCCATGCTGCGACGTGATCAACCGGGGCGTGGCGCTGTATGGCGACTTGGTGATTTTCGGCACCCTCGACGCCAAGCTGGTGGCGCTGCACAAGGACACCGGTAAGGTGGTCTGGCGCAAGAACGTGGCTGATCACAAGGCCGGTTACTCGATCACTGCGGCGCCGCTGGTGGTGAATGGCAAGCTGATTACTGGGGTTTCCGGTGGTGAGTTTGGTGTGGTCGGCAAGATCGAAGCCTACGATCCGAAGAATGGCGAGCTGCTGTGGAGCCGCCCAACCGTTGAAGGCCACATGGGCTATGTCTACAAAGACGGCAAGGCCATTGAGAACGGCATCAGCGGTGGCGAGGCCGGTAAAACCTGGCCGGGCGATCTGTGGAAAACCGGCGGTGCCGCACCGTGGTTGGGCGGCTACTACGACCCGGAAACCAACCTGCTGCTGTTCGGTACCGGTAACCCGGCGCCGTGGAACTCGCACCTGCGCCCTGGCGATAACCTCTATTCCTCCTCGCGTCTGGCCCTGAACCCGGATGATGGCACCATCACCTGGCACTTCCAGACCACCCCGCATGACGGCTGGGACTTTGACGGGGTCAACGAACTGATCTCCTTCAACTACGAGGAAGGCGGTAAGACCATCAAAGCCGCCGCCACCGCTGACCGTAACGGCTTCTTCTACGTACTCGACCGTACCAACGGCAAGTTCATTCGTGGCTTCCCGTTTGTCGACAAGATCACCTGGGCTAAAGGCTTGGATAAGAACGGCCGGCCGATCTACGACGACACCAACCGTCCAGGCTCGCCGAACGCGGCGAAGAAGGGCACCAGCGTGTTCTCTGCGCCGGCCTTCCTCGGCGCGAAAAACTGGATGCCGATGGCCTACAGCCAGGACACCGGCCTGTTCTACGTGCCATCCAACGAGTGGGGCATGGACATCTGGAACGAAGATATTGCCTACAAGAAAGGCGCGGCCTACCTGGGCGCCGGCTTCACCATCAGGCCACTGAACGAGGAATACATCGGTGTGCTGCGCGCCATCGACCCGAAAACCGGCAAGGAAGTCTGGCGGCAGAAGAACTACGCGCCGCTATGGGGCGGGGTGATGACCACCAAGGGCAACCTGGTGTTCACCGGTAACCCAGAAGGTTTCCTGCAGGCCTTCAACGCCAAGACCGGCGAGAAAGTCTGGGAATTCCAGACCGGCTCCGGCGTACTCGGCTCCCCAGTGACCTGGGAAATGGACGGCGAGCAGTATGTTTCGGTGCTTTCCGGTTGGGGCGGTGCGGTACCGCTGTGGGGCGGCGAAGTGGCCAAGCGGGTGAAGAACTACAACCAGGGCGGCATGCTCTGGACCTTCAAACTGCCCAAGGAGCTAGTCGCCAAGCGTTAATTAGCCTGTAGCGTATGAGATGGCCGGTCTAGACCGGCCATCTGCGTTTTTAGGCATTAGTACTAAGGATTTTCGACTAAAGCGGCATGGCCGAATGCACGGCCATGCCTCAGCGTGTCGCTCTATCGCCTGGCTATGGGGGACGTATGCAGGAGCTTACCCGTCGTCAATTGCTCGCCGGCCTGGCCGCAATGCCTTGGCTGTTACCCGCTGGGTTAAATGCCAGCGTGAGTCGCGCGCGGGTACTGGTGGTCGGTGGTGGTTTTGCCGGTGCCACCGCCGCGCGTTACCTCAAACGCCAGGCGCCAGCGCTTGAAGTGGTGCTTATTGAACCCAAATCGGCGTTCTATACCTGCCCCTTCAGCAACCACGTGCTGGCGGGTATGGCTGAGCTCGATAGCCTGCGCCAGGATTACCGCGCCTTGCAGCGCCAGCAGGTGCCGCACGTGCGTGAGCGGGCGCAGGTAATTGACCTGCAGGCCCGCCAGGTGGTGCTGAACGGCGGCCAGCGCCTGCGCTACGACCGGGTATTTCTGGCGCCTGGGATAGACATGGATTGGCAGGCCGTTGAAGGCTACGACCGCAACGCCTCGATGCACCTTCCGCATGCCTGGCAGGCCGGTGCGCAGACCAGCCTGTTGCGCCGGCAGTTGCAGGCCATGGACGACGGCGGCCTGGTGATTATCAGCGCGCCGGACAACCCCTATCGTTGCCCGCCAGGCCCCTACGAGCGCGCGAGCCTGATCGCCCATTACCTGAGCCAGGCCAAGCCACGCAGCAAGCTGCTGATTCTCGACAGCAAGGACAGCTTCTCCAAGCAGGCGCTGTTTCAACAGGGCTGGCAGACGCTCTACGGAGAGCGTATCGAATGGGTCGGCCGGGCCGGCGATGGTCGTGTGGTGCGTGCCGATGCCATACGACGCGAGTTGGTTTGCGAGTTTGGCCAGCGGCATCGCGCCGCCGTGATCAACCTGATCCCACCACAGAAGGCGGCCGAGGTGGCCCAGCGCAGTGGCCTGGTGGACGCCAGCGGCTGGGTGCCGATTCGCCCGGCGACGTTTCAGGCCCGTGAGGCCAGCGACATCTACGTGGCCGGGGACGCCTGTATCGCTGCACCGATGCCCAAGTCAGCCTACAGCGCCAATGCCCAAGCCAAGGTTGCGGTGGCGGCGTTACTCGCTGATTTGGCTGGACAGGCGCCGCCGCCAGCGGCGTGGCGTAACACCTGCTACAGCTTGCTAGCACCGGGTCAGGCGGTGTCGATTGCCGCGGATTACGGCGTGCAGGCGCAACGTCTGGTCGAGTTACCAGGCAGCCTGGCGCTCAGCCCGTTGCAGGCGCCTCTTGGCCTGCGCGCTCAGGAGGCGGCGCTGGCCGAGGCCTGGTATCAAAGCATCTGTGCCGATGCCTGGGGGCAGTTGCTATGAGCCTTCGCGTAGTGCTGTTGATGCTGATGCTGGCGGGGCCGGCTGTGGCGCAACCCTGGGGGCAGGCCCAGGAGGCGGTGGAGCAGTGGTTGCAGGGTGCTCAAGCGCAGACACAGGGACTGACTGTCGAGGTGCCGAGCTGGGTCGAGGATGGTGCGTTCGTTGCCGTCGACCTGACCCTGCACGATGCTCAGCCACCGTTGTCCCTCAGTCTGTTGCGCAGCGGCGAGGAGGACCCACGCATTGCTACGGTGCAGCTGCAGGCCTGGGAAGCGCCGCTGCGCCTGTCGACGCGCGTGCGGTTGCCCCGCAGCCAGCAACTGATTGTGTTGGCACGTGACGGCCGCGGACGGCTGTGGCTGGCCGCGCAGTCGGTCGAGGTGCTGGCCAGCAGCTGCCTGTCACCCAGCCTGGGCAATAGCGCCGCCACGCTGGGCCAGTTGCAGGGCTGGCTGGAGGCGGGCGAGCACGGCCTGGAGTTGCGCAGCTTATTGCGTCATCCGATGGAAACTGGGCGGAGCCCCGGTGCGAACGGTCAGCTGCTGGCGCGGCACTTGCCAACACGCTTTGAAATCAATGGGGCGCACGGCAACCTGCTGCGCGTCGAACCTTTTGAGGGTTTGGCGGCCAACCCTTACTGGCGGTTGTGGCTGCCGACTGGACATACGCCACTGCTGCTACGCTGGGTGGACGCCGATGGCCACGAGTTCCGTCGGCAGTTGCCCTGACGTGTGCGAGTACGAGGCTCTGGGTCGCGGCTTGCGGCTCTACTACCAAATGACGAGAGGTTTTGTGCCATGGGCGCATACCGGTCGCGGTGGTGGCTTCCTAAGATCAAACCATGACCTGTTCCATGTCCCAGGGAGCAGGCTCCGCCAACAAGAGAGGTTAATTCCATGATTTACGCCAAACCCGGTACCCCAGGCGCCGTCATCAATCTCAAACCGCGCTATGGCAACTTTATTGGTGGCGAATTTGTTGCGCCGCTCAGTGGCAGTTATTTCACCAATACCAGTCCGGTCGATGCCTCGGTGATCGGCGAGTTCCCGCGCTCTGATGCCGCCGATATCAATCTCGCGCTGGACGCCGCGCATGCCGCCGCCGATGCCTGGGGCAAAACCAGCGTGCAGAACCGCGCGATGGTGCTGCTGAAGATTGCCGACCGTATTGAAGCCAACCTCGAACTGCTGGCCGTGGCCGAAACCTGGGATAACGGCAAGGCCGTGCGTGAAACCCTCAACGCCGACGTGCCGCTGGCTGCTGACCACTTCCGTTACTACGCCGGTTGCATCCGTGCGCAGGAAGGCAGCGCCGCCGAAATTGACGAACACACCGCCGCCTATCACTTCCACGAGCCGCTGGGTGTGGTCGGGCAGATCATCCCGTGGAACTTCCCGCTATTGATGGCCGCCTGGAAACTCGCCCCAGCGCTGGCTGCCGGTAACTGCATCGTGCTCAAGCCCGCTGAGCAGACCCCGCTGTCGATCACCGTGCTGATGGAAATCATCGGTGACCTGCTGCCGCCAGGCGTGCTTAACGTGGTGCAAGGTTTCGGCCGCGAAGCTGGCGAGGCGCTGGCCACCAGCAAGCGCATCGCCAAGATCGCCTTTACCGGTTCCACGCCAGTGGGTTCGCACATCCTCAAGTGCGCCGCCGAGAACATCATCCCGAGCACCGTAGAACTGGGCGGCAAGTCGCCGAATATCTTCTTCGAAGACATCATGAATGCGGAACCTGCGTTTATCGAAAAAGCGGCCGAGGGCCTGGTGTTGGCCTTCTTCAACCAGGGCGAAGTGTGCACCTGCCCATCGCGCGCACTGGTGCAGGAGTCGATCTACGACGCCTTCATGGTCGAAGTGATGAAGAAGATCAAAGTAATCAAGCGCGGTGATCCGCTGGACACCGAGACCATGGTCGGTGCCCAGGCCTCCGAGCAGCAATACGACAAGATCTTGAGCTACCTGGAAATCGCCCAGCAGGAAGGCGCCGAACTGCTCACCGGCGGCGCCGCCGAACGTCTGGAAGGTGACCTGGCCAGCGGTTACTACATCCAGCCGACCCTGCTCAAGGGCAACAACAAGATGCGCGTGTTTCAGGAAGAGATCTTTGGCCCGGTGGTGGGTATCACCACGTTCAAGGACGAAGCCGAAGCTCTGGCGATTGCCAACGACACCGAGTTCGGCCTCGGCGCTGGCTTGTGGACCCGCGATATTAACCGCGCCTACCGCATGGGTCGCGCCATCAAAGCGGGCCGCGTATGGACCAACTGCTACCACCTGTACCCGGCGCACGCCGCGTTCGGTGGCTACAAGAAGTCCGGCGTTGGCCGTGAAACCCACAAGATGATGCTCGACCACTACCAGCAGACCAAGAACCTGCTGATCAGCTACGACATCAACCCGCTGGGCTTCTTCTAAATCGTGTAATCCCGGCGCATTCGCTCCAGTGCGTCGGGCCCCCTCCTGCGATTCGTCTGTGGGCGAGATCTGTTTGTGGTCTGGGCAGGTGTTATGTACTGCAGCAGATCGTTATCGCAACGCGGCTTCGGCCGCGTTTTTTGTGGGCGCTAATCCAGCCTAGACCTAGCGCCCATATAGGGCCGCTGCAGGCGCCCTAATCGCTACCAATACCAGTACAAATTCATCCCAAAGTACCATTTGGCCGTCGCCGGTCGAGGGGCTTAATGAAGGGGCCGGAATTTGCCGGCGTCGATAAGAAGAGGACCGCGCCATGTGGACTAAACCCGCGTTTACCGACCTGCGTATTGGTTTCGAAGTGACCATGTACTTCGCCAATCGTTGAGCCGTTTTGCCCCGGCTTTGCCGGGCATCCCAATTGGTACTGCAATCGACACCCAAGCGGAAGCGCCCATGTATATCCAGATTCTTGGCTCCGCCGCCGGCGGTGGCTTTCCCCAGTGGAACTGTAACTGCCGCAACTGCCGAGGCGTGCGTGATGGCAGCGTGCGTGCGCAGCCGCGCACACAGTCCTCGATTGCCCTGAGTGACAACGGTAAAGACTGGATCCTGTGCAACGCCTCGCCAGATATCCGCGTGCAGATAGAAGCCTTTCCCGCACTCAATCCGGCCCGCCACCTGCGTGACAGCGCGATTGCCGGAATCATCCTGCTCGACAGCCAGATTGATCACACCACCGGGCTGCTGACCCTGCGTGAAGGTTGCCCGCATCAGGTCTGGTGCAGCGAGATGGTGCATCAAGACCTGACCAGCGGCTTTCCTTTGTTCAACATGCTCAGCCATTGGAACGGTGGCCTGCAGCACAACCTGATTAGCCTGGATGGCGCGTCTTTCAGCGTCCCGGCCTGCCCGGACCTGGTGATCACCGCGATCCCTTTGCGCAGCAGCGCGCCGCCGTATTCGCCGCATCGCGGTAACCCGCACCCCGGCGACAACATCGGCCTGTTTGTCGAGGACCGTCGCAGCGGCAGCACGCTGTTCTATGCGCCAGGCTTGGGCCAGGTCGATGAGTCGCTATTGACCTGGATGCGCCGTGCCGATTGCCTGTTGGTCGACGGCACCTTGTGGCGCGACGACGAAATGCGTGTCTGCGAAGTCGGCGACAAGCTCGGCAGTGAGATGGGCCATCTGTGCCAGAGCGGCCCAGGCGGCATGATCGAGGTGCTCGATGGTCTGCCGGCGGCGCAGAAGATCCTGATTCATATCAACAACACCAACCCGATCCTGGATGTCGACTCTGCCGAACGCGCTGAACTGACCGCGCATGGCATTGATGTCGCCTGGGATGGCATGCGTATCGAGTTGTAAGGAGTGGCCATGAGCCAAACTGCCATGAGCCCTGCCGTGTTCGAGCAGGCATTGCGCGCCAAGGGCGCGTATTACCACATTCACCATCCGTTTCATCAGGCGATGTATGCCGGCCAAGCCAGCCGTGAGCAGATTCAGGGTTGGGTGGCGAACCGCTTCTATTACCAACTGAATATTCCACTCAAGGACGCGGCGATTCTGGCCAATTGCGCGGACCGCGACACCCGCCGCGAGTGGCTGCAGCGCATCCTCGATCACGATGGGGTGCACGGCGAGGAGGGCGGTATCGAAGCCTGGCTGCGCCTGGCCGAGGCCGTGGGGCTTGAGCGTGAGCAGGTGCTGTCGCAAGAGCTGGTGCTGCCCGGTGTGCGCTTTGCCGTGGATGCCTACGTCAACTTCGCGCGGCGCGCCTCCTGGCAAGAAGCCGCCAGCAGTTCGCTGACAGAGCTGTTCGCCCCGCAGATTCACCAGTCGCGCCTGGACAGCTGGCCGCAGCATTACCCCTGGATCGATGCCGAGGGCTACAGCTACTTCCGCTCGCGCCTGCAGCAGGCGCGCCGCGATGTTGAACACGGCCTGCGCATCACCTTGCAGCATTACGTCACGTGGGAGGCCCAGCAGCGCATGCTGGAAATCCTGCAATTCAAGCTGGATGTGCTGTGGAGCATGCTCGATGCCATGAGCATGGCCTATCAGCTGGAGCGTCCGCCGTATCACAGCGTGACCCGTGAGCGCGTCTGGCACCGAGGACTTGCCCTATGAACCCGTTGACTATCGACCAGGTGCCCAAGCTGCGCCGGGGTTTCCGCCTGCAGTGGGAACCCGCCCAGGATTGTCATGTGCTGCTCTACCCGGAAGGCATGATCAAGCTCAATGACAGCGCCGGGGCCATCCTCAAGCAGGTCAATGGCGACCACAGTGTGGGGCAGATTATTGCCAGCCTGAGTGCGCAGTTTCCCGATGTGCCGGGCCTCGACGAAGACATCCTCGCCTTTATGGAGGTCGCCAATGCTCAGTTCTGGATCGAGCTTCGCTAAGCCGGGGCACGAGGCCGGACCACCGTTGTGGTTATTGGCCGAGCTGACCTACCGTTGCCCACTGCAATGCCCTTACTGCTCCAACCCGCTGGACTTCGCCCAGCAGGGGGCCGAGTTGAGCACCGCCGAGTGGATTGAGGTATTTCGCCAGGCCCGCGAACTGGGCGCGGCGCAACTGGGGTTTTCCGGCGGTGAGCCACTGGTGCGCCAAGACCTGGCCGAGCTGATCAAGGCGGCGCGTGACCTGGGCTATTACACCAACCTGATCACCTCCGGCATCGGCCTGACCGAAGAGCGTATCGCCAGCTTCAGCGAGGCGGGGCTGGACCATATTCAGATCAGCTTTCAGGCCGCCGATGAAGAGGTGAACAACCTGCTGGCGGGTTCGAAAAAGGCCTTCGCCCATAAACTGGCCATGGCACGCGCGGTCAAGGCGCATGGCTACCCGATGGTGCTGAACTTCGTCACCCATCGGCACAATATCGACAACATCGAACGCATCATCGAGCTGTGCCTGGAGCTGGAGGCGGACTTCGTCGAGTTGGCCACCTGCCAGTTCTACGGCTGGGCGGAACTGAACCGTGCTGGGTTGCTGCCGACCCGTGCGCAGCTTGAACGCGCCGAACGCATCACCCAGCAGTGGCGCGACAAACTGGCGGCCAAGAATCACCCCTGCAAGCTGATTTTCGTCACCCCGGACTATTACGAAGAGCGGCCCAAGGGCTGCATGAATGGTTGGGGCAACCTGTTCCTCGACATCACCCCGGATGGCACGGCCTTGCCGTGCCACAGCGCGCGGCAACTGCCGGTGCAGTTTCCCAATGTGCGCGAGCAGAGCATTGAACAGATCTGGCGTCACTCCTTCGGCTTCAACCGTTTTCGTGGCGACGACTGGATGCCTGAACCCTGCCGCTCCTGCGATGAGAAGCACAAGGACTTCGGCGGCTGTCGTTGCCAAGCCTTTATGCTCACTGGCGATGCCAGCAACGCCGACCCGGTGTGCAGTAAGTCGGCCCATCACGGCATCATCCTCGCGGCGCGGGCAGAGGCCGAACAGGCGCCCGGTGCGTTGGAACATCTGCAGTTTCGCAACGAAAAGGCCTCCAAGCTGATCTGTAAGGTGTGACGTACTGATGACGCCACGCACCGCCGACTATGGTCAATGGTCCAGCGCCTGGAGCAGCGCCCAGGCCGCCAGTGCCAGCCGCGATTTTGCCGAGCTACGCACAGGGCTGGGCGGCGTGGTGTGGTCCGAGTTCGATCCAGCAGATGCCTGCACCCGCTTGTGGCACTGGACGCCCACCTGCCTGCGCTGCTTGACGGCCACGGGCTGGTCTGTGCGTAGCCGAGTGTACGAGTATGGCGGCGGCGCCTTCTGCCTCGGTGACGATGGCCTGGCGCTGGTTTGCGAGGCGGGTCAGCAACTCTACTGGCAAGACCTGCATGGGCAGCCGCAGGCACTCACCGCACGCAGCGACTGCCGCTACGGCGACCTGTGTTATGACCCTGTGCGCCGCGCCGTGCTCGCCGTGGAAGAGCAGCACAGTGCCTCGGGCGTGGTGCACCGCCTGGTGGCAATCGCCCGTGATGATGGCGCGCGTCAGGTGATCAGTGAAGGTTGTGATTTCTACGCGGCGCCCACCCTCAGTAACGATGGCCAGCGTTTGGCCTGGATCGAATGGGACCGCCCGCAGCAGCCTTGGCTGGCCACGCGCTTGTGCGTGAGCCAGCGCACAGCGCAGGGCGGCTGGTCGCCAAGGCAGGTGGTGGCTGGGCAAGGGGTGGATGAGTCGATCCAGCAACCGAGCTTTGATCAACATAACCGTTTGCTGGCCTTGAGTGATCGTCAGGGCTACTGGCAGCCTTGGCGTGAAGGCGAGGGCGGCATGCAACCACTCAACTGCCGCGCGGCGGATCATGCCGCTGCGCCCTGGCAGCTGGGGGCACGCAATTATCTGACGCTGGCGGGTGAGCGCTTACTGCTCAGCGGCTTTGATGGTGGGTTTGCCTGGCTGGCTGAGCGTGACCCAGTCAGCGGCCATGAGCAGCGCCTGGCGCCCGACTACAGCCGCTTTCGTCAGGTGGCGGCGGATCAGCAGTATTTCTACGTGATCGCCGCAGCACCGCAGCACGGCAGTGTGGTGCTGGCCATTGATCGGATCAGTCATGCCTGTCAGGTGCTGGCGGGAAGCCCGTACGCTTTGCCGGCCGAGGCGGTTTCCTTGCCGCAGCGCTTGTTGTTTCTCAGCGGTGCGGGGGAAAGCTGCCACGGTTTCTTCTACCCGCCGCACAACCCGGCGTTTCAGGCACCGGAGGGGCAGAAGCCGCCGCTGCTGGTGTTTTTGCACGGTGGGCCCACGTCGGCCTGCTATCCGGTGTTTGATCCGCGCATCCAGTTCTGGACCCAGCGTGGCTTTGCCGTGGTCGACCTCAACTACCGCGGCAGCAGTGGCTATGGCCGCGCCTATCGCGTGCGCTTGCAGGGCGGCTGGGGCGAGGTGGAGGTCGAGGATGCCGTGGCGGCCGTGCAGCACTTGGCTGAGCGTGGGCTGGTTGATGCTGATCGGGTGTTTATTCGCGGGGCCAGCGCCGGCGGTTATACCGCTCTGTGTGCATTGGCATTTACCCAGGTGTTTCGCGCGGGAGCGAGCCTGTATGGCGTCAGCGATCCGCTGGCGCTGCGGCGTGTCACCCATAAGTTTGAGGCCGACTACCTGGATTGGCTGATTGGTGATCCGCAACGCGATGCCGCACGTTATCAAGCGCGCACGCCGCTGCTGCATGCCGAGCGCATCCAGGCGCCGCTGATTTTCTTTCAGGGCGCGCTGGATAACGTCGTGGTGCCCGAGCAGACCGCGCAGATGGTCGCCGCCTTGCAGCGCCGTGGCGTTGAGGTGGAGTGTCGCGTTTATGCAAACGAGCGTCATGGTTTTCGCCAGGCGGAAAATCTGGCCGATGCGCTAGACGCTGAGCTGGCTTTCTATCGTCGCCTGCTGTGAGTGGCGCCTGCTGCCATGGTGCAATTGCATAAAGCCGGGAATGCAGTAGGCTGGCGGACGATTTTTGATAACAACAAGAACAGGCCGTTGTATGAGCCACACCCTCAGTCAGTTACGTAAATTCGTTTCACCGGAAATCATTTTTGGTGCGGGCTGCCGCCACAATGTTGGCAACTACGCCAGTACCTTTGGCGCCCGCAAAGTGCTGGTAGTGTCCGACCCCGGCGTGGTTGCCGCTGGTTGGGTGGCCGATGTTGAAGCCAGCCTGCAGGCGCAGAACATCGACTACTGCCTTTACACCCAGGTTTCGCCCAACCCACGGGTGGAAGAGGTGATGCACGGCGCGGAAATCTACCGCGCCAACAACTGCAACGTAATCGTCGCCATCGGTGGCGGCAGCCCGATGGATTGCGCCAAGGGCATCGGCATCGTGGTCGCCCACGGGCGCAGCATTATCGAGTTCGAGGGCGTGGACACCATTCGCGTGCCGAGCCCACCGCTGATCCTGATTCCGACCACCGCCGGTACTTCAGCGGATGTATCGCAGTTTGTGATCATCTCCAACCAGACCGAGCGGATGAAGTTCTCCATCGTCAGCAAGGCCGTGGTGCCGGATGTGTCGCTGATCGACCCGGAAACCACCCTGAGCATGGATCCCTTTCTGTCGGCCTGTACTGGCATTGATGCGCTGGTGCACGCCATCGAGGCTTTTGTCTCCACTGGCAGCGGCCCACTGACGGATACCCATGCCCTTGAGGCGATGCGTCTGATCAACGGCAACCTGGTGCAGATGATTGCCACACCGCATGACATCGTCCTGCGCGAGAAAATCATGCTGGGCAGCATGCAGGCTGGTTTGGCGTTCTCCAATGCGATTCTGGGGGCGGTGCATGCCATGAGCCACAGCCTGGGCGGGTTTCTCGACTTGCCCCATGGCATGTGTAATGCGGCGCTGGTCGAGCACGTGGTGGCGTTCAACTACAACTCGGCCCCCGAGCGCTTTCGCATGGTGGCCGAGACCCTGGGCATTGATGCGCGCGGGCTCAACCATAATCAGGTGCGCCAACGCCTGGTGGAGCATTTGGTCACTTTCAAAAAGTCGGTCGGCTTCCATGACACTCTCAAGTTGCATGGGGTGAGCGTCTCCGACATTCCCTTCCTCTCGCAGCATGCCATGGAGGACCCGTGCATTCTGACCAACCCTCGTGAGTCCAGTCAGCGTGATGTCGAGGTTGTCTATGCCGAGGCGCTCTGATCCGTCGCAGAGCCAGAGTGAAGCCCTCGCCGGGCTGCTGGGCCTGGGCAGTCACTCGGCCCGCAAGAGCCACTACCCCGAGCTGCTGGCGCGGCTTGAGGAGTTGGAAACCGAGCGCAATCGCTACAAATGGTTGTTCGAGCATGCGGTTCACGGGATTTTCCAAGCCAGCCTACAAGACGGCCTGCTAGCCGCTAACCCGGCGCTGGCGCGCATGCTCGGTTATGACGACCCGGAGCAGGTGCTTTGGTCGCTGACTGGCTTGGCCAACTACCTGTTCGTGGGTGGGGTCACTGAACTGGAACATATCCGCAGCGTATTGGCTCGTGAGCCGGGGCTGTTCGGTTATGAAACACAGCTGCGCCGGCGCGATGGCAGCGTCATTGATGTGCTAATGAACTTACTGCTCAAGCCCGATGAAAATGGCCTGTTCGAAGGCTTTGTGGCGGATATAACCGAGCGCAAGCAAGCCCAGCAACGTCTGCAGCAGCTCAATGACCAACTGGAGCAGCGTGTGAGTGCGCGCACCGGCGAGCTGCAAGAAGCCAACCGCAACCTGTTGCAACAGATCGGCGAGCGCAAACGCATCGAGACGGCCCTGCGTGATGCACGCGATGCCGCCGAGGACGCCAATCGCAGTAAGGATAAATACCTCGCCGCCGCCAGCCATGACCTGTTGCAACCCCTGAACGCTGCACGCTTATTGATCTCGACCTTGCGCGAGCGCCACTTGCCGGCCAGCGAGCAGAATTTGGTTGAGCGCACCCACCAGGCGCTGGAAGGGGCGGAAGATCTGCTGACCGATTTGCTGGATATCGCACGGCTGGATCAGGCCGCGATCAAGCCCGACCTGGATGTTTACAGCTTGGATGAACTGCTCGCACCGCTGGCCTCGGAGTTTCAGCCGGTTGCCGCCGCTGCTGGATTAGCGCTGCGGGTGCGCATCAGTGGCTATCAGGTGAACACCGATTTACGTCTGCTCACGCGTATTTTGCGCAACTTTCTCAGCAACGCCTGCCGTTATACCGAGCAGGGCGGGATTTTCCTGGGGGCGCGCAAGCGTGGCGCGTTTGTCGAGTTGCAGGTGTGGGACAGCGGCAGCGGGATTGCCGATGACCAGCTCGACAGCATCTTTCTTGAGTTCAATCAGTTAAATGTCGGGCGGGCGCAAGAGCGCAAGGGCGTGGGTTTGGGCCTGGCGATTGTTGAGCGGATTGCGCGCATCCTCGGTTATCCGATCAAGGTACGTTCGCAGCCAGGGCGTGGTTCGGTGTTCAGCATCCGTGTGCCGCTGGCCAGCAGCACGCAACAACGCACGGCCGTGCTGCCGACATTGTCACGGCCGCGGCTGGGCGATCCACTGCCGGGGCGGCGTTTACTGGTACTGGATAACGAACTGAGCATTCTGCACAGCATGTCGGCGCTGCTTGAGCAGTGGGGTTGTGAGGTGCTGACTGCCACCGACCAGGCTGGCGCGCTGCAGGTGCTGGGTGCGCACGCGCCGGAGCTGATCTTGGCCGACTTCCACCTCGATCACGGTGTAGTGGGTAGTCAGGTGGTTCAACACATGCGCGAGCACTTTGGCTTGAATATTCCGGCGGTGATCATTACCGCCGATCGCAGCGATCAGTGCCGCCGCGAGTTGCAGGCCATGGGCGTGCCACTGCTCAATAAACCGGTCAAACCCGGCAAGCTGCGGGCGGTGTTGAGCCAGATATTGCAGGATGCGCCCACGCCCATAGCTTAGGCGTTACCTGAGAGGGGTTGCGAAATGCAGGCTAAAGCAGAAGACCCAGCTGCAAACGCTTGGGCAATTTTGCCACCACCAGTTGATGGGAACGTGTCAGCAACGCGTGCAGTTCATCTTCACTTAGTGGGTAGGGCGCAGCCATGCTGATCCAGCGTGCGCGGGCCAGATATGGCGCAGGGCGAAAGCCCGGTCGATCGCAATAGCCGAGGAATAGGTCGTCATCCACTTTGCAGGCCAGGCCATCGTGCCCGCCCAGGTGGAACAGGGCGAACATTTTGCTTTCCGCCACCGAAAATACCCGCACGCCGCCCCATTTGATGTCCTCACGGGCACCGGGCAGGCTCAAGCAAAATGCGGCGATCTGTTCGGCAGTCATGTGGGTCACTCGCGGTAGAAAACCTGCACCAGATGATAGCCAAACTGGCTTTTCACCGGGCCGTGTACTTCACGTACTGGTTTTTTGAAGATCACCTGATCGATGGCGCGCACCATTTGCCCCGGGCGCACTTCACCCAAGTCGCCGCCTTTCTTACCGGAAGGGCAGGTTGAGTGTTTGCGCGCCAGCACATCGAACGCTTCGCCAGCGGCTATGCGTTTTTTCAGCGCGGCGGCTTCTGCCTCGGTTTTCACCAGAATGTGGCGGGCCATTGCCTTTGCCATGACGGGCTCCTCATTTTTAAGTGGGCGTATTGTGCCAGTATTTCAACCGCTTAGCGCTTGGGCCTGGCAGGCGCGGATAATTCCCGGAGCGCTGCACAGTCTTGGCCTAACGTAATACCTCTTACCTTCGGAATAAGTCGCTATGGACCTCAATGCAATGCTCAAAGTCCTGTCCAGCCAGGACGGGTCCGACCTTTACCTTTCTACCGGGGCACCGCCCTGTGCCAAGTTCAACGGTGTACTTAAGGCGCTGAGTGCCGAGCCGCTAAAGTCTGGTGAGGTGGCGGCCATTGCCGACTCGGTGATGGATGTCGCGCAGCGCGAGGAATTTGAGCGCGAGTTAGAGATGAACCTGGCTATCTCGATTGCCGGTGTTGGGCGTTTCCGTATCAACATCTTCAAGCAGCGCAACGAGGTATCGATCGTCGCGCGCAACATCAAGCTGGATATTCCCAAGTTCGAAGACCTCAAACTACCGGAAGTGCTGCTCAAAACCGTGATGGAGAAGCGCGGTCTGGTGCTCTTCGTCGGCGGCACTGGCTCGGGTAAATCGACTTCCCTGGCAGCTCTGATCGACTACCGCAATCGCAACAGTGGCGGTCACATCATCACCATTGAAGACCCGGTGGAATATGTGCACCGGCATAAAAAATCGATTATCAACCAGCGTGAAGTGGGCGTGGACACTCGTAGTTTTCATGCAGCGCTGAAAAACACCCTGCGTCAGGCGCCGGATGTGATCCTGATCGGCGAGATCCGTGACCGCGAGACCATGGAGCATGCCCTGGCTTTTGCCGACACCGGCCACCTGGCGATCTCTACACTGCACGCCAACAACGCCAATCAGGCGCTGGACCGCATCATCAACTTTTTCCCGGAAGACCGCCGCCCGCAGTTGCTCAATGACCTGGGCAACAACCTCAAGGCTTTCGTCTCCCAGCGTTTGGTCAAAACCGTCGATGGTAAACGCCGCGCGGCCGTTGAGGTGTTGCTGGGTACGCCGACCATTCGCGACTTGATCAAGCGCAACGAGTTTTCCGAGATCAAGGAGATCATGGAAAAGTCGAAGAACCTAGGCATGCAGACCTTCGATCAGGCGCTGATCGATTTGGTCAATAACGGTGCAATTGACGAAGAAGAGGCGGTTAAAAACGCCGACTCTGCAAACAACGTGCGGCTTAAGCTGAAGCTCTATCGCGATAATCCAGCTGCACCGGTGCAGGCTGCCGCCGCGCCAACACCTGCGCCCACTGCAGTTCAGCCGCGCACACCGGCGCCAGCTGCTTCGGCGGGCGAGTGGGGGCTAGAGTTGACGCTTGAGGATATTGACGAGGAGCAACTGCCAGAGGACCCAGGGCGCAAAGGCATTTAAGTCATTGGGTGCAACAGGGTCTTTAGCCTTCAGGCTGGTACGCCTCTAGCATTTGCTGGAGGGTGCCTTCGGCACGTAATGCTTCGACTGCTTTGCGCAGGTTTTCCTGCAACTCTGCGTCGCAGTGTTTGGAGCAGGCCAGGTAAATATTGCTACTGGCCATTACCGGGCTCATCTGCAAGCTATTGCTGCTTTTGGGCCACAGGTACAAGCCCTCCGGAATCCCTGCAAACCAGGCGTCGACGCGGCCAAGCTCGAGCATCCGCGCGGGGTTATCGCCGAGCTTGAGGCTGACGATTTGCTTGTCGCTAAAGCCCTGGCTCTTGAGTATGGCCATCTGTGCGGTGCCCATACCGACGGCAATACGTTGGTAGCGCTGGCGCGCTTCGGCAAAGTTAGCCACTGGTGCGTCGAGGCTGAAGAATGCACGCTCAAGCTGCACAATGGGGGCGATCCAGGTGAACTGGGCTTCACGTTCGGGCGTGCGTGAAAGGGGGATGATCAGTTGATTGTGGCCGCGGCTGACGCGTTGCTGGGCGCGCAGCCAGGGGGTTACATAGATGTGACTGAGATACCCAGCCCTGGCAATTGCGGCTAACGCCACATCCCTACCATGCCATAGCCACCCTTGAAGCTGACAAACGTCAGCGGCGGTGCATCCGGCATATGCAGCTCCAAGGGCTCCTGTGCTTTAACGCTCAGGCTTAGCGGGGCCAGCAACGCAACGAGACAGATCCAGTGCACAACCACGGCAGCACTCCGACAACGACTGATCTGGAGTATAAGCACAGCGGCCAGTGCAGGTATCTAGTTTCTAGCGCTCTAGTCCCGCAAGGCATTTAGGTCGCGATACAGCTCCAGCGCCTGCGGGTTAGCCAGCGCATCGGTGTTCTTCACCGGTTTGCCGTGCACCACATTGCGCACCGCCAGCTCGACGATTTTGCCGCTGATGGTGCGCGGGATATCGCTTACGGCAATGATCTTGGCGGGCACATGGCGCGGCGTGGTGTTGCTGCGGATCACCTGACGGATCTGCGCCTGCAGTTCGTCAGTGAGCGACACGCCGTCACGCAGGCGCACAAACAGCACCACGCGCACGTCATCGTCCCATTCCTGACCGATGGCAATCGATTCCAGCACGTCTTCAACCTTCTCCACCTGGCGGTAGATCTCGGCTGTGCCAATGCGTACGCCGCCGGGGTTGAGTACCGCATCAGAGCGCCCGTGAATCACCAAACCGCCCTGTGCGGTGATTTCCGCATAGTCGCCATGGGCCCAGATACCGTGGAAGGTGTCGAAGTACGCGGCCTGGAATTTGCTGCCATCGGCGTCTTTCCAAAAACCGATCGGCATGCACGGGAAGTGCTGCGCGCAGACCAGCTCGCCTTTTTCGCCTACTACCGGCTGGCCGGCTTCATTCCATACCTGCACGTCCATGCCCAGCCCCTTACACTGCAGCTCGCCACGCCAGACGGGCAGCACCGGGTTGCCGAGTGCGAAGCAAGAGACAATATCGGTGCCGCCTGAGATAGACGACAGGCAGACGTCGGCTTTGATCTCGCGGTATACGTACTCGAAGCTCTCGTGGGACAGCGGCGAACCGGTCGACAGAATGGCTTTCAGGCGTTGTAGCTTGTGGGTTTGGCCCGGCTTAGCTCCAGCCTTCTCAAGCGCCGCAATAAATTTGGCGCTGGTACCGAAGATGCTGATGTTCTCGGCGTCGATCAGGTCGATCAGGCGCTCGGCACCCGGATGGAAGGGCGAGCCGTCGAATAGCACCAGGGTGGCCCCAAGTGCCAGGCCCGAGACCAGCCAGTTCCACATCATCCAGCCGCAGGTGGTGTAGTAGAACAGGGTGTCGTCGGCGCTCAGGTCAGTGTGTAAGCCCAACTCCTTGACGTGCTGCAGTAAGGTGCCGCCGGTGCCGTGGACGATGCACTTGGGCACGCCGGTGGTGCCGCTGGAGTAGAGGATATACAGCGGGTGATCGAAGGGCACCGGCGTGAATTCGGGTTCGCCGCCGGCCTGATAGAAATCCTGCCACAGCGTGACATTGGCCGCCGAGTGGAAGTCAGCCGCTGTGGCCTGCGGGTTGGCGTACGGCACCACAATCAGCTGCTCAAGCGAAGGCAGGCGCTCAAGGATTTCATTGAGCTTGGCGGTTAAGTCGAGGTTCTTGCCCGCATAGCGGTAGCCAGCGGCCGCGATCAGCACCTTGGGTTCGATCTGGCCGAAGCGGTCAATCACGCCCTGGGTGCCGAAGTCCGGTGAGCAACTCGACCAGGTTGCACCGAGACTGCTGGTCGCGAGCATGCCGACCAGGGTTTGCCAAGTATTGGGCATAAAGGCTGCCACGCGGTCACCGATGCCGACGCCGGCGGCCCGCAGACTTTTTTGCAGGCCGGCAACCTGTGCCGCCAGTTCGGCGTAGCTCAGCTGCTCGCGACTGCCGTCTTCACCAATGGCGACTATTGCGGGACGGTTATCACGGCGACGTAACAGGTGCTCAGCGAAGTTCAGAGTCGCGCCGGGAAACCACTGGGCGCTGGGCATGGCTGGGCCTTCGCGCAATACAGCCTCGGGCTGGGCACTGAAGCGTACGTCGAAGAAATCAACAATGGCCTGCCAAAAGGCTTCACGCGCACTCACGCTCCACGCGTGCAGGGCCGGGTAGTCGGCCAACTGCAGGCTGTGGCGCTTGTTAACGAAGCGGCGAAAGGCTTCCATGCGAGTGGCGGCGATACGTTGTTCAGAAGGCGTCCACAGGGGTGTTGCATGGTGGTTCCTCATATTCTTGTTGTGCCCAGCTATCAGCTGGCTTATCGGGCAAGCCTACTGGCTGCGTATGGCCTTGAGTGGGCGTGATGAGCACTGTCACTACTCGGCAACTGTTGCGCCCGTAGCCGCTTTGCACCGCTGTCAGGCAACAGGCGGCAGGACTGACGGTGGTGCTTTACAGCGCGTAAATAAAACCATACGGCTGACGTAGCCTGGATAAGCCTTGGCGCAATCCGGTGCAGGTTCCGGAATTGCGCAGGGTGCCGCGTTTTATCCGGGGTATGCGCTGAATGGTGGGCAAACCTTCGGTATTTTTACCCTACGCGCTGGCCAGTTTGGCCCGTGCCACCCTTGAACCATTGGGTTTATCCAGCATGCTACAGATACCAGCACCCGCTGCGATCAGCTTGTCCATATCGATACCGGTTTCTATGCCCAGGCCGTTGAGCAGGTACAGCACGTCTTCGGTCGCCACGTTACCGGTCGCGCCTTTGGCGTAAGGGCAACCGCCCAAGCCAGCGACTGAGCTGTCGAATACGCTGATGCCTTCGAGCAGGCTGGCATAGATATTGGTCAGGGCCTGGCCGTAGGTGTCATGGAAGTGCCCGGCCAGTTTTTCACGCGGTACATCGCGGCCAACTACCTCGAACAAGCGTCGGGTATCACCCGCCGTACCGGCGCCGATGGTGTCGCCCAGCGACACTTCATAGCAGCCCATGGCGAACAGTTCGCGGGCGACCATGGCAACCTGTTCAGGTGGCACATGGCCGTCATACGGGCAACCCAGTACACAGGAGACATAGCCGCGTACGCGCACTTCGTGCTGCTTGGCCGCTTCCATCAGCGGCACAAAGCGCTCAAGGCTTTTGCTTATTGAGCAGTTGATGTTCTTTTGTGAGAAGGCTTCTGAGGCGGCGGCGAACACGGCCACTTCTTTCACTCCGGCTTCCAGTGCGGCCTCAAAACCCCGCAAGTTGGGGGCGAGGGCCGCGTAGGTAATACCTGGCAGTTGCTGGATTTGCGCAAATACTTCGGCACTGCCGGCCATCTGCGGCACCCAATTGGGTGAGACGAAGCTGCCGACTTCGATATAGCCCAGCCCAGCGGCGGATAGGTCATCGACCAGGCGCACTTTGTCGGCGACGCTGATCGGCTGTTTCTCGTTCTGCAAACCGTCGCGCGGGCCGACTTCGACCAGGCGGACTTGTTTGGGTAGGTTCATGCACTTACTCCGAATGGTGGAGAGCGATTTATTCATCCACCATGACCATCTGTTGTGAATGCCTTGGTGGACATGAAAAACGATGTCCACCCTACGCAGTTATGCATTGGTTTCTTCAAGTATGTAGGGTGGATGTCGCTTTATACATCCACCATGATCACCCGCAGTGAATGCCCTGATGGACATAAAACGCAATGTCCATCCTACGTTGTTATGAACTGGCTTCGTCGAGCTCGACCAACACCGCGCCTTCGCTGACCATCTCGCCTTCGCTGCAATACAGCGCTTTAACCGTGCCGGCTTGCGCGGCGCGGATGCTGTGTTCCATCTTCATCGCTTCGAGCACCACCAGCGCCGTACCGGCTTCAACTTGCTGCCCGGCTTCGACTAATACGCGCACGATGCTGCCGTTCATGGGGGCGGTCAGGCCGCCGTGCTGGCTGTGGCTGGCTTCGACTTCGGCGATGGGGTCGAAACGCTGCACGCTGCGTAATTCACCGGCGTAGTGCAGGTACAGGGTGTCGCCGCGCCGGATTGCCTGATGCTGCTGGCGCAAACCCTCACAGGTTACCGACAGCATTTCGCTGTGTAACTGCACAGTAGAGGCGGCAGCGTGGCGCAGGCGCACCACCTGGCGCTCGCCTTGGCATCTTAGGTGCAGGTCGGTTTCTGCTGGCAAGCCCAGGCGCAGGCCATGGTTACTGGCCCAAGGGGAGTGGTAATCGTCATGGCGCTGCTGAGGCGCTTCGCTCTGCACGAAAGCTTCGGCGGCGAACTGCCAGAACTCGGCAGGCAGTTCGCCAACAGGTGGCAGCAGTTGTGCTTCATGACGCGGGATAAAGCCGGTATCCAACTCAGCATTAGCAAAGGCCGGGTGGGCGAGCACGCGGGTGAGAAAGGCCAGGTTGGTCTTGACCCCACCGACGCAGGTTTCCCTGAGCATGGCCAGCAGGCGCAGGCGCGCCTCTTCGCGGTTTTCGCCCCAGGCGATCAACTTGCCGAGCATCGGGTCATAGAAGGGCGAAACGTCATCGCCTTCGCTAACGCCGCTGTCGACCCTACGGCCTGGGCCGGCATTGGTTTCGCGGTACAGCGCCAGGGTGCCAGTAGCAGGTAGGAAGTCGTTATCCGGGTCTTCGGCGTACAGTCGTACTTCTATGGCGTGGCCAATCAGCGGCACCTGCTCCTGAGTGATCGGCAGGGCTTCGCCACGGGCGACGCGGATTTGCCAGGCGACAAGGTCGAGGCCGGTGATCAGCTCGGTCACCGGGTGTTCAACCTGCAGGCGGGTGTTCATCTCCATAAAGAAGAAGTCGCCGCGCTCATCCAGCAAGAACTCCACAGTGCCGGCACCGACATAGCCGATGGCTTGTGCCGCCTTGACCGCTGCCTCGCCCATGGCGCGGCGCAGTTCAGCTGACAAACCGGGCGCAGGGGCTTCTTCAACCACTTTCTGATGACGACGCTGGATCGAGCAGTCGCGCTCATTCAAGTACAGGCAGTTGCCGTGCGAGTCGGCAAAGACCTGGATCTCCACATGGCGCGGCTTGAGTACGTATTTTTCCACCAGCATGCGCGAATCGCCGAACGACGACTGTGCCTCACGCTGGGCGCTGGCCAGGGCTTCGGCCAGTTCGCTCTCAACCTCGACTACTTTCATGCCCTTGCCGCCGCCACCGGCAGCAGCCTTGAGCAGCACCGGGTAGCCGATTGCGTTCGAGGCAGTGCGGAACGTTTCTACATCCTGCGCCTCGCCGTGATAACCCGGCACCAGCGGTACGCCGGCAGCTTCCATCAGCGCCTTGGCGGCGGACTTGCTGCCCATGGCGTCGATAGCCGAGGCGGGTGGGCCGAGAAACAGTAAGCCAGCGGCTTCGATGGCGCGGGCAAAGCCGGCGTTTTCAGAAAGAAAACCATAACCGGGGTGAATCGCTTGGGCGCCGCTGGCCTTGGCAGCAGCGATCAGTGCGTCAATACGCAGGTAACTGTCCGCCGGCTTGGCACCGCCCAGGTTTACCGCCACATCGGCTTCGCGCACGTGGCGCGCGTTGGCGTCGATGGCGCTGTGCACTGCCACGGTCTGAATGCCCATGGCTTTGGCTGTGCGCATTACTCGGCAGGCGATCTCGCCACGGTTTGCCACCAGCAAAGTGTCGATAGGCTTAAGGCTCATGCTTGTGGCTCCTGCCAGGCGGGCTTGCGTTTATCCAGAAAGGCGCGCAGGCCTTCCTGACCTTCCGCGCTAACGCGGATACGGGCAATGGCGTTTTCCGTGTAACGGCGCAGGGCCGGGGTCAGCACGCCGCTGCCGACTTCGCGCAGCAGGTCTTTGCTGGTCTGCATGGCCTGTGGACTGTTGAGCAGCAGGGTGCTGATCCAGTTTTCTACCTGAGCGTCGAGTTCGGCAGCGGGATAGCTTTCGGCAAACAAGCCCAGCTCCTGGGCGCGTTCCCCACTAAAATGCTCGGCTGTGAGGGCGTAACGCCGCGCCGCACGCTCACCAATCGCCTGCACCACGAAGGGGCTGATGACTGCGGGTGCTAGACCGATGCGAACTTCCGACAGACACAGCTGCGCGTCGCTGGCGCCGATGGCCATGTCGCAGCAGCTGATCAAGCCTAGCGCACCGCCAAAAGCCGCGCCTTGCACGACGGCCAGGGTCGGGATTTTCAGCTGGTAGAGGTTGTGCATCAGCTCGGCCAACTCGCGCGAGTCGGCCAGGTTGGCGTTGTAGTCGAGCGTGGCGGCGTGCTGCATCCAGGCCAGGTCCGCACCGGCGCTGAAGTGCTTGCCGCGTCCGCGCAGCAGCAGAAAGCGCAGGCTTTTATCGGCCATCACCGCGTCGAGGGCGAGAATCAGCTCGCGGATCATCTCGGCGTTAAAGGCGTTGTTCTTGTCGGCGCGATTGAGCCAAAGCGTGGCGAAACCGCGTGGGTCTGTTTCGAGCTGGATGGTGGTGAAATCGGTCATCAATCTACCCTCATGTAGGGTGGAAGACGCTTTTTCTTCCACCATCGCCGGTAGATGGGTGAAGCGTCATCCACCCTACGGTCACATACGGAATACGCCGAACTGAGTCGGCTCAATTGGCGCGTTGAGGCTGGCGGACAGCGCTAGGCCCAGTACATCGCGGGTTTGCGCCGGGTCGATAACGCCGTCATCCCATAAGCGAGCACTCGAGTAGTAGGGTGCCCTTGACGCTCGTACTGTTCGAGGATGGGCTGTTTGAGGGCCGCTTCATCCTCGGCGGAGAAGCGCTGCCCGGCGCGTGCGGCCTGTTCATGTTTGACCTGTACCAGCACGCCAGCGGCCTGTTCGGCGCCCATTACGCCAATCCGCGCGTTCGGCCACATCCACAGAAAACGCGGCTCAAAGGCGCGACCGCACATACCGTAGTTACCGGCGCCGAAGCTACCGCCGATGATCACGGTAAATTTAGGCACTTTGGCACAGGCCACGGCGTTGACCAGCTTGGCGCCGTGCTTGGCGATGCCGCCGGCTTCGTATTTTTGACCGACCATAAAGCCGGTGATGTTCTGTAAAAACAGCAGGGGAATGCCACGCTGGCAGGCCAGTTCGATAAAGTGCGCGCCTTTCTGCGCCGACTCGGCAAACAGGATGCCGTTATTGGCGAGGATCGCCACCGGATAGCCGTGGATATGCGCAAAGCCGCAGACCAGGGTGGTGCCGAACAGCGCCTTGAACTCGTCGAATACGCTGCCATCGACAGTGCGGGCGATCACTTCACGCACATCGAAGGGTTGTTTGGCGTCCGCCGGAATCACCCCGTATAGCTCTTCGCTGCTGTACAGCGGATTGATTGGCGCACGGTTATTCAGCACGCCGAGCTTGCGCCAATTTAGATTGGCAATTGAGCGGCGGGCTAGGGCCAAGGCGTGCTCATCGTTATCGGCGTAATGGTCAGCCACACCACTGGTTTTGCAGTGCACATCGGCGCCGCCGAGGTCTTCAGCGCTGACCACTTCACCGGTGGCGGCTTTTACCAGCGGCGGCCCGGCGAGGAAGATGGTGGCCTGGTTGCGCACCATGATCGCTTCGTCAGCCATGGCTGGAACGTAGGCACCGCCGGCGGTGCAGGAGCCCATGACCACGGCGATTTGCGGGATACCCATGGCGGACATATTGGCCTGGTTGAAGAAGATTCGCCCGAAGTGCTCACGATCCGGGAACACCTCATCCTGACGTGGCAAGTTGGCACCGCCGGAGTCCACCAGGTAGATGCAGGGCAGGCGGTTCTGTTGGGCGATGGTTTGCGCGCGCAGGTGTTTTTTCACGGTTAGCGGGTAGTAGCTGCCGCCTTTGACCGTGGCGTCGTTGGCCACGATCATGCACTCAACGCCCTCGACCCGGCCGATACCGGCCACCACACCGGCTGCAGGTACATCTTCACCGTAGACCTCGTAGGCGGCCAACTGGCCGATTTCAAGGAAGGGTGAGCCGGCATCGAGCAGACGATTGATCCGTTCACGGGGCAGCAGTTTGCCGCGTGAGGTGTGACGCTCCTGAGCCTTGGCGCCGCCGCCTTCGTGAATGCTGGCGAGTAGGGCGCGCAGGTCATTCACCTGAGTGAGCATTGCCAGCGTATTGGCAACGAACTCCGGCGAACGGGTATTGATTTGGGTGTGCAGGATGGCCATTGAGTTGGCTCCGGTAAAAACGTCAGGCCGTAGGATGGGTTGAGCCTGCGATACCCATCGCAAGCATCGGCATGGGTATCGCTTCGCCCAACCCATCCTACGGTTTGGCTTATTTGGTTTCGTTGAATAGCTCACGGCCGATCAGCATGCGGCGGATTTCGCTGGTGCCAGCGCCGATCTCATAGAGCTTGGCGTCGCGCAGCAGGCGGCCGGTGGGGTATTCGTTGATATAGCCGTTACCGCCAAGAATCTGGATGGAATCCAGAGCCATCTGGGTGGCGCGCTCGGCGCTGTAAAGGATGACCCCGGCGGCGTCCTTGCGCGTGGTCTCGCCACGGTCGCAGGCCTGGGCCACGGCATACAGGTAGGCGCGGCTGGCGTTGAGCTGGGTGTACATGTCGGCGACCTTGCCCTGGATCAGCTGAAACTCGCCGATGCTCTGGCCGAACTGCTTGCGGTCGTGGATATAGGGCACGATCACATCCATGCAGGCCTGCATGATCCCGGTCGGGCCACCCGACAACACCACGCGCTCGTAGTCGAGGCCGCTCATCAGCACGCGCACGCCGCCATTGAGCTGGCCGAGGACGTTTTCTTCCGGCACTTCGACATTGTCAAAGAACAGTTCGCAGGTGTTGGAGCCACGCATGCCGAGTTTGTCGAATTTGCTGCCACGGCTGAAACCCTTCCAGTCGCGCTCGACGATAAAGGCGCTGATGCCGTGTGCGCCCTTGTCCAGGTCGGTTTTGGCGTAAATCACGTAGGTGTTGGCGTCGGGGCCGTTGGTGATCCAGGTCTTGCTGCCGTTGAGCACGTAGCGATCGCCTTGTTTGTCGGCGCGCAACTTCATGCTGACTACGTCGGAGCCGGCATTCGGCTCGCTCATCGCCAGCGCGCCGATATGCTCGCCGGACACTAGCTTGGGCAGGTACTTGGCCTTCTGCTCGGCCGTGCCGTTGCGTTTGATCTGGTTGACGCACAGGTTGGAGTGCGCGCCGTAGGAGAGGGCGACCGAAGCCGAACCACGGCTAATCTCTTCCATGGCGATGACGTGGGCCAGGTAGCCCAGGCCGGATCCGCCGTATTCCTCATCGACCGTGATACCGAGCAGGCCCATGTCGCCGAACTTCTTCCACATATCCGCCGGGAACTGATTGTCGCTGTCGATGGCCGCTGCGCGCGGTGCCAGCTCGGCCGCGACAAAGGCCTGGGTCTGTTCGCGCAACATGTCGATGGTGTCGCCTAGGGCGAAGTTGAGGGAGGGGTAGCTCATGGTTCCACCTATAAGATTTGTTATTAGGTTTAGGAGGTAATCGATTGTTTTTTATCAGTTTCAGACAAAGCAGCTAAACAGCGTTCTTCGGCGGTATCCAGCTCTAGCTGCATCTGTTCAATGTCCAGCAGCTGTTGCTCGAGCTGGGCGCGGCGCTCTGCAATCTTGGCCATAAAGGTGTGCAACTGTTTGTGATTGCCGTGTACGGGGTCGTACAGCTCGATCAGCTCCTTGCACTCGGCCAGGGAAAAACCGATGCGCTTGCCGCGCAGAATCAGCTTGAGGGCGACTTTGTCTTTGGCGCTGTAAATGCGCTCCTGGCCACGGCGTTCGGGGCTGAGCATCTGCTGCTCTTCATAGAAACGAATGGCGCGGGTGGTGATATCCAGCTCGCGGGCCAGTTCAGAAATGGAGTAGGTGACGGCGGACATAGGTGATGGCTCTTGCTTACCTTTACGTTAACGTAAGCCTGCAAGGCGCCGTAGTCAACTGGCGCCCAGACAATGCCAACTAGGCTGCGGAGAGCGATACCTTAGTTGCTATTTTTTATAGCTTAAAAGTCGTTAACTGACAGCGCTTTACGGCGTTTATCTAGAACGGTTGGGAGGTATGGATTGCCGCAACCATTGCAGCTGCGCTCATTCATAAGCACGCACAACCCCGGCCAATTGGCGCAAACCTGTTTGGCTGTGGGGTTGGCTAACGGTCGTGGTCGCAAATAAACAGAACCTGGAGTGGCAAGCGCTCTTTATCCGAAGGCGTCAGGCCTGGGTCTTCTCGTTTTTCTTTTCCAGGGCTACGGCTTGTTGGGAGATCTCGATGATCTGCTCGCGCATCCAGCGGTTGGCCGGGTCTTGGTCGGTGCTTTCGTGCCAGTACAGGTGAGTTTCCAGTGGCGTCATATCTTTGATTGGCAATTCGACAAAATGCAGGTCGTTACGGCGGGCGAAGCGTTCTGGCACGGTCATGGCCATGTCGGTGCCTTGCAGCACAGTGGTGGCCATCAGGTAATGCTGTGAGCGCAGGGCGATCTTGCGCTGGATGCCCATGCGGCCCAACGCCAGGTCGACGTGGCCCAGGCCGCTGCGGCGGCTGGAGATATGGATATGGGTCAGGCCCATGTAGTCATCAAGGCTGATTTTCTCTTTGGCCATGGGATGACCACGGCGCATGGCACAGACGTAGCGGTCTTCCATCAGCTTGACGTGGCGCACCTGAGGGTCGGTGTTGAGTGGCGCATCCACGGCGAAATCCAGGCGGCCAGCGGCTAGTTCCTTGGTTGTTTCGCGGCGGCGCGCGAGCATGCTCTCGATATTCACATTCGGCGCCATACGCCGCAGACGCTGGAACAACGGCGGCAGGATGATGGCCTCGGTGAGGTCGGTCATGCTGATGCGGAAGGTTTTGTTGGCCTGGGCCGGATTGAAAATGCGGCTTTCCTGCACGGAAATGCGCAGCTGCTGCAGCGCGTTGCGCACCGGCGCGATGATGTTCTGCGCCATCGGCGTAGGCACCATGCCCTGTGCGGTACGCACGAACAAAGGGTCATTGAAAGTTTCGCGCAGGCGCGCCAGGGCATTGGACACTGCGGGCTGGGTAATGCCGACGATCTGCCCGGCGCGGGTCAGGTTGGCCTCGGTGTAGATGGCATCGAAGACGACAAAGAGGTTGAGGTCGACCTTGTTGAGATTCATGACACGCTCGCTCCGCAGGTTGTTGTTATGGGTGGATCATATATCGGTGATGAATGTTTATACACGCTGAGAATAGATTAGATAAATCTTAAGCCCTGCTCTAGCATCATTTCCACCTCACCTCATTCCCAAAAATCAGCGTCAGAAGGTAGCCATCATGGATTTCGCCTACTCCCCAAAGGTTCAGCAACTGCGTGAACGCGTGACCGCGTTTATGGAGAGCCATGTCTATCCAGCAGAAGCCGTGTTCGAGCAGCAGGTCAATCAAGGCGACCGCTGGCAGCCCACCGCGATCATGGAAGAGCTCAAGGCAAAAGCCAAAGCCGAAGGGTTGTGGAACCTGTTTCTGCCGGACTCTGAGCTGGGTGCAGGCCTGACCAATACCGAATATGCGCCCCTGGCCGAGATCATGGGCAGCTCGCTGATTGGTCCTGAGCCGTTCAACTGCGCCGCGCCGGACACCGGCAATATGGAAGTCTTGGTGCGCTACGCCAATGAAGCGCAGAAGGAGCAGTGGCTCAAGCCGCTGCTGGACGGCACCATCCGTTCGGCATTCGCCATGACCGAGCCGGGTGTGGCTTCATCTGATGCCACCAATATGCAAGCCAGCGCTGTGCGTCAGGGTGATGAGTGGGTGATCAACGGTCGCAAGTGGTGGACTTCCGGCGCCTGCGATCCACGCTGCAAGATCATGATCTTCATGGGCCTGACTAACCCGGATGGCCCGCGCCATGCGCAGCACTCGATGATTCTGGTGCCGATGGATGCGCCGGGGGTGAAAGTGGTTCGCCCGCTGCCAGTATTCGGCTACGACGATGCGCCGCACGGCCACGCCGAGGTGTTGTTCGAAAACGTCCGCGTGCCTTATGAAAACGTCCTGCTCGGCGAGGGCCGCGGTTTCGAGATCGCTCAGGGCCGCCTTGGCCCAGGCCGCATTCACCACTGCATGCGCTCCATTGGCATGGCTGAACGTGCATTGAAGCTGATGTGCGAGCGTTCGATCAGCCGTACTGCCTTCGGCAAACCGTTGGCGCGTTTGGGCGGCAATATTGATCACATCGCCGACTCGCGCATGGAGATCAACATGGCCCGCCTGTTGACCCTCAACGCGGCGTACATGATGGACACCGTGGGCAACAAGATTGCCGCCAGTGAAATCGCCCAGATCAAGGTGGTGGCGCCCAACGTCGCGCTCAAGGTGATCGACCGCGCGATCCAGATGCACGGCGGTGCTGGGGTGTCTAATGACTTCCCGCTGGCCTATTGGTACGCCATGCAGCGCACCCTGCGCCTGGCCGACGGCCCGGACGAGGTGCACCGTGCGGCCATTGGCAAGTTTGAGATCGGTAAATACGTGTCCAAGGATGTGATGAAAGCCAGCCGTTAAGGCGCTTCAGCAACACAACACAAGGCCCGCAATTGCGGGCCTTGTGCGTTATGGGGTTTAGCGCGCGGTTAACGCTGGTGTCAACCAGGCAGCCAGCGGTCAGTAGACCCAGACTTCTACCCGGCGATTCTTGATCCGGCCTTCATCCGCGCTGTTGGTGGCCACCGGCAGCTCATCACCGAGGCCGATGATGTCGCGGAACACGACGCCGCCTTTGCTTAGCTCACGGCGTACTGCCATGGCGCGTAACTTTGACAGCAACTCGGCGCGGGCCGGGTCCGCTTTGGCGTCGCCAAAACCAACCAGTACCACGTTACCCTTGAGCTTATTTTGCCCCTGCAGGTAAGCCAGTAGCCGGTTCAGGTCGCGGCGGGCCTTGTTGTCGAGGCTGGCGCTGCCTTCCTGAAAGCGAAAATTCACCGATAGGCGTTGGGCGTTTTGCGCCAGGTTCAGGTAGCTGGCGGGCATGTGCGCATGCGCGGGGATATTCACCGCCTGTACGGTCTGCGCGATAAACCCACTCTGCTCGACAATCGCCTGGCCGCGCGGGCTATGGGCAAACTGCACCAGGGCACGTGCCCAGGGGTTGTTCAGCTCCGGCTGGTTATACAGAAAGAGCCGGCGCGACAGCGGGTAATCCTCGGTGGCAATCAAGGTCAGGCTGGGCAGCATGGGTTGTGAGTTGCCGGCCGCGATTGCCAGGGCCTTGGCCTGGCGAATATAAGGCAGGCCAATAAAACCGATGCCGTTACGGTCTTGGCTGACCGCATCGGAGAGTTTCTCGCTGGATTCATAACGCTTGGCGTGAGTGGCCAGGGCTTTGCCATTGGCGCTCAGCACCAGCTCTTTAAAGGTGTCATAGGTGCCGGATTTGTCATCACGCGCATAAATGTTGATTTCGCCTGCGGGTGCACCGAGTTGCGCCCAGTTGGTGATTTCACCAGCAAAAATTTGAGCCAATTGCAGGGTGTTTAACGCGGAGAGGGGGTTGCCCGGGTGCAGGATGATGGCCAGGCCATCGAGGGCGATGATCTGCTCAGCACTGGCGCTTTTCAGGTCCCCAAGAGCAAGCAGGCTGGTGGCTTCACTGTCCTTGATTGGCCGTGATGAGGCCGCCAGTTCAGCGCTGCCATCGGCCAATGCAGTAAAGCCGGTGCCCGAACCATGGGCCGCGACCTCAATGCTGACACTGTGGCCATCGGGATGTGTGCCGGTGATGCGCTGCTCATTTTCCGCCGCGCCTGCTTCAATGCGAATGGCGCTCAACCCTTGCTCTTCAAATAGGCCTTTGACCAGCGCCGGACCGAGCTTCGCGCCAATGGTGTTGGAACCCTGAATGCGCAACACGCTGCTGTTATCAGCGGCAATGGGCAGGGCGGCGAATACCGACCAGGGCAGGGCGTAGCAGATTGAACCGAGTAGCAGAAAGCTGATGGTGCGAATCCAGGTTTCACGATCAGAAGTAGAGTGGGTGCGCGGCATGCGACAAACACCTTGTATGGGTGAGTGAAAGTGCCGCGACGATAAGACAAATACGTGACTGCAATATGACAGTCACTTTTCGATGTGAACGCTCTAGCTCCGGGTTTATTCGCTTAGTTCGAGCCAGATCGGGGCGTGGTCCGAGGGTTTCTCCATGCCGCGCAAGTCGTAGTCAACACCGGCATCCTTGATTCGCCCTTGCAAACCCGTTGAGGCGAGAATCACGTCGATACGCAGGCCACGCTTGGGCTCATCTTCAAAACCGCGGCTGCGGTAATCGAACCAGCTGAAACGGTCATTCACCGCCGGGTTGAGCTGGCGGAAGCTATCAACCAGGCCCCAGTTCTTTAAGGTGGCCAGCCATTCGCGCTCTTCTGGGAGGAAGCTGCACTTGCCGCTTTTCAGCCAGCGCAGGCGATTAGGCTCACCGATGCCGATATCGCAGTCTTCCGGCGAAATATTGATATCGCCCATCACCACCAGGGCTTGCTGCGGGTTGAACTGGCTGACCAGCAAGTTCTGCAAATCAGCATAAAAGCGCTGCTTGGCCGGGAACTTGGTTGGGTGGTTACGGCTTTCGCCCTGTGGGAAGTAGCCATTCATCACCGTGACCGGGTTGCCCTGGGCGTCGGCAAAGGTGCCGTAGATGAAGCGTCGTTGGGCGTCTTCGGGGTCACCGGGAAAACCCTTGTGCAGGCTCAGCGGCGCCTGGCGCGACAGCAGGGCAACGCCGTAGTGGCCTTTCTGGCCGTGGTAGTGCACGTGGTAACCCAGCTTGCGGATCTCGGCTTCTGGGAACTGCTCATCCGCCACCTTGGTTTCCTGCAGGCCAATGACATCCGGTTGGTGCTTGTCGATCAGCGCGGCCAGTTGATGTGGGCGGGCACGCAGGCCATTGATATTGAAAGAGACGATCTTCACGGGCGACTGTCCTGGGTGGCGTTCTGGAAAGCCGCGATGCTAGCCCATTGCGCGCGCTAGCGGCCAGCCTGTGGCGGTGGCTGATGCACGGTGCTAACGTGGCTGCAGGCCGAACATACCAAGAACAGCAGAGGTCAAGCAGATGCCCAACAGTCTCGCCGAAGTTCGCATGCTCGATAGTGGCTATGCCCGTGAAGCGCGCTCGCTGCTCTATCACGCCTACCGCCATGACCCCACTTTCGCCTACCTGTTTGAAGCCGAGCGACCTGGTTATGACCAGCGTGTGCGCGCCACGGTGCGCGAGCTGGTGCAGCAACATTTTACCGAAGACCTGCCGGCCATTGGCCTGCTGATCGACGACCGACTGATTGGCATGGCGTTGATCGCACCGCCGCAGCGGCGCATGGACATCACCGAGAGTTGGGGCTGGCGCATGCGCATGCTACTGACTGCCGGTTTTCGCTGCACCCGGCGCTATCTGGAATACCACGACGCGGTGATTGCCTGCCTGCCGCCTGGCCCGTATCACGTGTTGCCATTGCTGGGGATTCACCCGGAATACCAGGGCAAGCACCTTGGTGAGCAGCTGCTCGAAGCGCTGCACAACTGGTGCGCTGAAGATGCCGGTTCGCAGGGGGTGGTTCTCGATACCGGCAATGGGCACTACCTGGATTTCTACAAGCGCCAGGGCTATGAGGAGGTGGGTGAAGTTGCCATTGGCCCAGTCATTGAGCACGTGTTCTTCCACCCGAGCCCACAATTGGCCGTCAAAGCCAGTGCCTGAGGTCATGCTGGCACGGCGCAAAGATGCCGTGCAGCGCAACTAAAGCGAAGCCAGGTGCTCTAAATCGGCCTCTGGCTCGTGCTAGCATCGCCTCCATGGCTGTTTTTTCTAACTTCTTTGCTGGGTTTTTCCTTCTCTTGCTGAGTGCTACGGCCCTGGCCGAAGCACAGCTGCGCGTGCGCGTTGAGCCGGCCAATAGTGCGCTGAAAAGCAATATTGAAGGCTATATCGGTAGCCTCGGCGAGCGTGATGCCGAGGCCCTGCAGCGTTATCGTCGGGTTGCCGAGGGTCAGGCGGGAAAAGCCGCCCAGGCCTTGGGCTACTACCAGGCGCAGATCACCACAGAGGTCAGCGAAGGTGCCACGCCGCGGCTGACTGTGCGGGTTCAGCCTGGCGCGCCGGTGTTGCTGCGTGACGTGGTGGTGCGTGTTGATGGCCCTGCGGCGCAACTGCGTGCCTTCCGCACCCCCCAAGACCCGCAACTGCGCAGCGGCGCGCAGCTTAATCACGGGCGTTACGATGCGGCCAAGCGGGACATCCAGAACCAGGCCTCACGCTATGGTTTTTTTGCCGGACGTTTCACTCAGCAACGCCTGACCATCGACCCGGATGCCGGGGTTGCCGATATCGAGCTGGTCTATGTCAGTGGTCCTCGCTACCAGCTTGGTGCAGTGCGTTTTCTCGGTGACGCGCCCTTCGATGAGCAGCTGTTGCAACGCATGGTGCCGTTCCCGGCTGATAGCCCCTATGACTCTGCGCTGATTGCCAAGTTGTATCAGGCGCTGCGTTCCAGTGGTTATTTTGAATCGGTGCAGGTGGACGCCAACCCGAGCAGCGCGGCGGCCGAGCAAATCCCGGTCGAGGTTCAGCTGCAGGTGCGTAAACCACGCAGCATGGGGCTGGGTGTGGGGTTTTCTACCGATGTCGGCCCGCGTGGTAAAGGTAACTGGACCCGCCATTGGGCCAACTCGCAGGGGCACAGTTATGGCGCGGAGTTCGAGCTGTCGGCCCCGCGGCAGAATGTCGGTCTGTGGTACGACATACCGCTTGACCCGCCGCTGACCGATAAATTGCGGGTGGCCGGTGGCTATCAGGCAGAAGAGCTGGCCGATACCGACAGCAACAGCCGTCTGCTGACCTTCGGCCCGGAATGGCACAGCAAGCTCGACAGTGGTTGGCAGCGGGTGGTGTCGCTTATGTGGCGGCACGAACAATATGATCTGGGCGATGATGCCGGTACCAGCACATTGCTAATGCCCGGCATCAGCTACTCCTACCTGCAGAGTGACAATCAGATCGACCCCAATCACGGTTACCGTCTGCAGCTGGATTTGGCCGGTGCTGCCAAGGAGTTGTTGTCCGACGCCAATGTGCTGCACGGCAATGTTCAGCTCAAAGGGCTGACAACCGTATTCAAACGTCACCGCTTGCTGGGCCGGGTGCAAGTGGGCGGTACGGAGTCCAATGGCTTTGCTCGGGTGCCGCCGTCGCTGCGTTTCTTCGCCGGTGGCGACCAGAGCGTGCGCGGTTATGACTACCAGAGCCTGTCACCGGAAAATAACCAAGGGGACAAGGTGGGCGGCCGGTACCTGTTTACCAGCAGCGTGGAATACCAATACAGCCTGACCGAGCGCTGGCGCTTGGCGAGTTTTGTCGACCAGGGCAATACCTTCGATTCGTTACAGATCCCGTCGCTGAAAAGCGCTGTGGGCATTGGCGTGCGTTGGGTCTCGCCACTCGGCCCGTTGCGTCTCGATTTGGCCCACCCGCTGGATGATCAGGGCGGCATCCGTCTGCACTTTTCCATGGGCCCAGAACTGTGACGCGCCGGCTGCGCTATGGCCTTTACGGCGTACTCGGGGTGCTGCTTGTTGTGTGCAGCGGCCTGAGCCTGCTGCTGGGTACGCAGGGCGGCAGCCGCTGGTTGCTGGCGCAGGTGCCGGGGTTACAGGTAGAGGCGTTTAACGGCCGTTTGGCAGGGCGCTGGAGCGCGGCAAGCCTACGCTGGCAGCATGGGCAAAACAGCGTGCAGCTGATCTCGCCGAGCCTGGACTGGTCGCCTGCCTGCCTGCTGCGCCTGACGCTGTGCATCGAACAGCTGCACAGCGGGCCGATCACCTTGAAGTTCCCCGCAGATGAGCAGCCCAGCAACGAGCCATTCAGCCTGCCAGACCTGAGCCTGCCCCTGGCGTTGCAACTGGGTGATGTGCAGATCGACAGCCTGCAGCTCAACGGCGTCGAGCAGCTACGGGCTTTGCAGTTGGCTGCGCACTGGACGGCGCAAGGTATCCAGCTCGACAACCTCAGCCTGCACGCCGCTGACCTCGACCTGGTGCTGCAAGGACAGGTGCACACCACCGGCAACTGGCCCTTGCAGCTCAGCGGGCAACTGCATTTACCGGCGCCAGAGCAGCAAGCCTGGCCTGTAATGCTTGAACTCAGCGGCGAGTTGCGCGAGCGGCTGCAGCTAAGGGCGAGGAGCAGCGGTTACCTGCAGGGCGAATTAAGCGGCTGGTTGCAACCGTTGGCAGAGCACCTGCCTGCGCTATTGCGCTTGCAGGTCGCAGCCTTTAAGGCCAGCGCTGAACTGCCGGACAGCCTGACTCTTGAGCAGCTTGAGTTGACGGCCCAGGGCGATTTGCAGGCGGGTTATCAGGTTATCGGCAGTGCCAGTTTGCCGGCCGTCGAAGGGCCTGTGGCTTTGGCGCTGGCGGGTGTGGTCAAGGCTGACGGTGCGGATGTCAGTAACCTCAGCCTGACTGCCAGCCCTGAGCAGCAGGTAGAGCTCAGCGGCGAGCTGAACTGGCAGCAGGGCCTGAGCCTGGACAGCCGCTTCACATGGCAGAACTTCCCCTGGCAGCGCCTTTACCCACTGAGCGAGGCGCCGCCCGTGGCGCTGCGTACGTTAAAAGGTGAGTTGGCCTATCAGGCTGGCAATTATCTGGGGCATTTCGCCGCCGAGTTGGATGGCCCAGCAGGCGCGTTTAGCCTGCAAAGCCCGCTGAGTGGAGACCTGCAGCATCTGTACCTGCCCGAGCTGCGCCTGCAGGCCGGGCAGGGCCGCGCCGAAGGTCAGGTCAGCCTGGGTTTTGCCGAGCAACTGAGCTGGGATGTACGTTTGCTGTTGAGCGAGCTTGACCCGGCCTATTGGCTGGCCGAGCTGCCGGGCAACCTGGCCGGCCCTGTGAACAGCTCCGGGAGCCTGCTTGATGGGCAGCCCACACTCAGCGCCGATATCGACCTCAAGGGGCGCCTGCGCGGGCAGCCGGCCACGTTGCTGGCAAAATTTGCCGGCGGTTTGCAGCAGGGCGAGCTGAGTGCGTTGGACGTGCGCCTGGGTGATAACCGTATCAGCGGTAAAGCGGCCTTGCAGGAGCAGCTAAGCGGCCAATTGTTGTTGGCGATGCCGCGCCTGGGGCAACTCTGGCCTGGTTTGCAGGGCCAGCTCAGCGGCCAGCTGGACCTGGCCGGCAACCTGCAAGCGCCTCAAGGCCAATTGCAGCTGCAAGGTCAGCGTTTGGCCTATGCCGACCAGCGTCTGCAACAGCTCAGCCTCGATGCGCGCCTGAACCGTGTCCAGCGCGGCCAGTTAACCCTGCAGGCCCTGGGCATCCAGCTTGGCGAGACTGATCTGGGCCGCCTCGATGTCACAGCCAATGGCGATCAGCACCAGCAAAGCCTTGAGTTGCAACTGCAAGGCCCCTTAGTGCAAAGCCAGCTGGCGTTGGCTGGCAAACTGGATAAAGGCAACTGGCGCGGCAGTCTCAGTCGCGGCCAGGTGCAAAGTGGTGGTCAGGACTGGCGCCTGCAACAGCCGGCTTCACTGGTGCGCCTGGCCAGCGGCCAGCTTAGCCTCGGCGCGCATTGCTGGCGTTCGGGCAACGCCAGCCTGTGCGGCGGTGAGCAGCGCCTGTTGCCGGAGCCTAAGTTAAGCGTTCAGCTCAGTAATTTGCCGATGGATAGCCTGGCGCCGTGGTTACCCAAGGATTTCACCTGGCAAGGGCAACTCAATGGTCAACTGCAGCTTGAACTGCCAGCCAGCGGCCCGAATGGTCGCCTGCAGCTGGATGCTGGCAGCGGCATCTGGCGTGTCCGCGATCAGCAACAGTGGCTGGAGTTCGCCTATGACAGCCTGCGCCTGAATACCCAAATTCGTCCGCAACGCATCGACAGTTCACTGCTGTTGCGTGGCCCAGCTATTGGCGAGCTGGCCCTGGACGCCACGCTTGATCCGCGTCCGGCGAGCAAACCGCTGTCTGGCAGTTTCCGTCTCAACGGCCTGGACCTGGCACTGGTTCGGCCCTTTGTGCCGATGGTTGAGCGTATCGCCGGGCAGCTCAATGGTGCGGGCACGCTGTCGGGTGGGCTTTTAGCGCCGCAGATCAACGGCAACCTGCGCGTCAGCAATGGCGAAATCGCTGGCGGCGAATTGCCCATGAACATCGAACAGCTACAACTCCAGGCCCGTATTGAGGGCGAACGATTACTGCTGGACGGTGATTGGCGCAGTGGCGAACAGGGCCAGGGCAGCCTTAACGGCGAGCTGAACTGGGCCGCTGGTTTAACCGCAGACATGCAATTGCGGGGTAGCCGGCTGCCGGTGGCGGTGGAACCTTATGCGGCGCTGGAGGTTGAGCCAGACTTGCGTTTGAGCTTGCGCGATGAGCAGTTGTCGGTGGCGGGCAAGGTGCTGATTCCCAGCGGCAAGATTGAGATCCGCGAGCTGCCGCCCTCAACCGTGCAGATTTCCAGCGATGCGCATGTGCTGGGGCGTGACCGTGCGCAGCAGCAGCCCACGGCGATTGCCATGGACATTGATGTCGAGGTTGGTCAGGAACGCCTGACCTTCAGTGGTTTTGGCTTGAATGCCGAGCTGAAAGGCCGTGTGCACATCAGCAATGACCTGGACACGCGCGGTGAGTTGAGCCTGAATAAAGGACGTTTCCGCGCCTATGGTCAGCGCCTGAATGTGCGCCGCGCGCGCTTGCTGTTCGCCGGCCCCATCGACCAGCCGTTTCTCGATATTGAGGCCATCCGCCAGGTTGATGATGTCACCGCGGGTCTGCGCCTCAGCGGTAATGCCGCGCAACCGACCACTGTGGTGTTTTCCGAGCCGGCGATGAGCCAGGAGCAGGCGCTGTCCTATTTGGTCATGGGTCGTCCGCTGGGGCAGGGCGGTGGTGACAACAATATGCTCGCCCAGGCCGCACTGGCCCTTGGCATGGCCGGCAGCGCGCCGCTGATCAACAACCTGGCGCAAGGTTTGGGGATCAGCGATTTCCAGCTGGATACCGAGGGTTCCGGGGTGACCACCAGTGTGGTCGCCAGCGGTAACTTGTCTGAGCGCCTGAGCCTGCGCTATGGCGTGGGGGTGTTTGAGCCGGCTAACACCATTGCCTTGCGCTATGAACTGAGCCGCAAGCTCTATCTCGAGGCTGCCAGCGGCCTTGCCAGTTCCCTGGATTTATTCTATCGACGGGATTTTTAGCCGCTGTTTGTGCGGACAAACGCTGGATTAAGCCAGTTAATTCGCGTTTAAATTGCGCACCGCGCTCAAAACGTCTGAGCGTTGAAATCTAAACGGTGAAAATCACTATCACAGTCTCCCTATACTGGCTGCCGCTGAGCACTGGGCAGCCGTTGCGCTGACTGGTATAGCCCGATTCGCTGTTTGCCCGCGCACCAACCCGGCTCGCGTTTGCCTAACAGCGTTGCCTACCCGGCAATCGGATAAGCGATGGGTACCCACCTCGCGTTCACTAAAACAATAAGGAAATGAGCATGGAATTCGTCAACACTCTGGTTAATCAACTCAATGGCGTGGTCTGGGGGCCACCCATGCTGGTGCTGATTCTCGGCACCGGCCTGTTCCTCATGCTGCGCCTTAAATTTATGCCGCTGAGCAAGATCGGCGCTGGCTTCAAACTGATGTGGCAAGGCCGCAAGAAAGGCGATGAGGAAAGCGGCGAAATCAGCCCCTTCCAGGCGCTGATGACCTGCCTGGCTGCCACTGTGGGTACCGGTAACATCGCCGGTGTGGCCACCGCGATCTTCCTCGGTGGCCCGGGCGCACTGTTCTGGATGTGGTGCACCGCATTGGTCGGCATGGCCACCAAGTACTGCGAAGTGGTACTGGCGGTGCACTACCGTGAGAAGGACAAGCGCGGCGAGCACGTTGGCGGGCCGATGTACGCGATCAAAAACGGCCTGGGCAAAAAGTGGCTGTGGCTGGGTACGGCATTCGCCATTTTCGGCGGCTTTGCTGGTTTCGGTATCGGCAACATGGTGCAGGTCAACAGCATGGCCGCGGCCCTGCAAACCACCTTCAACGTACCGTTGTGGGCCACCGGTTTGGTCACCATGGTCTTTGTTGGCCTGGTGATCCTTGGCGGTATCAAGCGCATCGGTAAGGTCGCTGCGACCCTGGTGCCGTTTATGTGCGTGGCCTACATCATTGCCGCGTTCGTGGTGCTTGTGGTGAACGCCTCTGAGATTCCAGCAGCCTTCGAAATGATCTTCACCTATGCCTTTAGCCCAGCCGCTGCCACCGGTGGTTTTGCCGGTGCAGCAGTTATGGCGGCGATTCGCTTCGGTGTGGCACGCGGTATCTTCTCCAACGAAGCGGGCCTGGGTACTGCTGGTATCGCGCAGGCGGCCGGTACCACCAACAGCCCGGTGCGTTCGGGGATGATCGGCATGCTCGGGACCTTTATCGACACCATCATCATCTGCTCGATGACCGGTCTGGCGATCATCACCTCCGGTGTATGGACCAGCGGTGAAAGCGGTGCGGCACTCTCGGCGGCGGCCTTTGAATCGGCCATGCCGGGCGTCGGTGGCTACATTCTGACCATTGCTCTGGTGGTGTTTGCCTTTACCACCATTCTCGGTTGGAGCTACTTCGGCGAGAAGTGCTGGGAATACATGGTTGGCACCAAGTCGATCATGCCGTTTCGCATTCTCTGGGTGCTGGCGGTGCCGTTCGGTGCGATTGCCCAGCTGGATTTCGCCTGGTTGGTGGCCGATACCCTCAACGGCCTGATGGCGATTCCTAACCTGTTGTCGCTGATACTGCTGAGCCCGATCGTGGTCAAACTGACCAAGGATTATTTCGCTAAAAATTGATGTGCCGTATGACTGAGCAGGGTAGTCTGACTTTCTGGTCGGTTCTCCCTGCCCGTCTTCAAGAGGGCGCGGGCTTGCCATTTGGTGGGTTCGCGCCCTTACTTGTTAACCGTCTCCAATTTCGCTGAAAAAGGATTGTTCCAATGGCACAAGTCACCCTTAAAGGTTCCCCGGTTGAAGTCGCTGGTCAACTGCCACAGGTGGGCCAGCAAGCCCCCGCTTTCAGCCTGGTCGCCGGCGACCTGAGCGATGTGAGCCTGGCCAGTCTGGCCGGTAAGCGCAAAGTGCTGAATATTTTCCCAAGCGTCGATACCCCGACCTGCGCCACGTCCGTGCGTACGTTCAACGCCAATGCCAGCAAGCTGGCCAACACCGTGGTGTTGTGCATCTCCACCGACCTGCCGTTCGCCCAGGCGCGTTTCTGCGGTGCTGAAGGTCTGGAAAACGTGATCAACCTGTCGACCATGCGCGGCGCTGAGTTCCTCAAGGACTACGGCGTGGCCATTGCCAGCGGTCCACTGGTGGGCGTTGCTGCCCGTGCGGTCGTAGTGCTGGATGAAAACGACAAAGTGCTGCACAGCGAGCTGGTTGCTGAAATTGCTGACGAGCCGAACTACGAAGCTGCAATGGCTGTACTCAAGTAAGCGCACACTTCGCATCATCGACGGCCTGCTTTGCAGGCCGTTTTTATTTATGGCTTGTTATCCCGGCGGGTCGTTGCGATGCGAGGCTGAACGCCAATCCGACGATTTTCTATTCGGATCAGATATTTAGTTACGTAAGAGAAAGGTAAATAGGCGGTAAAGAACCTTTGCACGGGAGCTGATAGTCAATATCGTTCAGGCTCCCCAAGGAAGTGATCGTCGCCATGCCTGATACACAGCTCAGCAACCGTACCCGTAACCTGTCGCGCCAATGGCTGATTGGCCTGCTTGCGCTCGCCGCGCTGAGCCTGCTGCTTTGGTGGTTTTGGCCGAGTGCAGAACAAGGCCCGGAAATGGGCCGTGGCCGTTTTGGCGATATGGGCCCGGTACCGGTGCGCGTGGCCAGTGTGAGCCAGGGTGATTTCCCGGTTGAGCTCAAAGCCCTGGGCACGGTCACGGCCTATAACACGGTGAATGTGCGCGGCCGGGTAGATGGCCAATTGGTCAAACTGCTGTTTAAGGATGGTCAGCAGGTCAAGGCGGGTGAGCTCTGCTCGCGGTGATTGACCCGCGGGCCCTATGAAATCGCCCTGCAGCAGGCGCAGGGCGCACTGCAAGAGCGCCCAGGCGCAGCTGCGTAATGCCGAGCTGGACCTTAAGCGCTACCGCGGCCTGTACGCCGAAGACTCAATAGCCAAGCAGGCGCTCGACACCCAGGAAGCGCTGGTTAACCAGTACCGCGGCAACCTCAAGAGCTTGCAGGCGGATGTCGCCACCGCGCGGCTTAACCTCGATTTCACTCAGGTGCGCGCACCGATCAGCGGCCGCCTGGGTATGCGTCAGGCGGATGTCGGTAACTGGTGGTTGTTCCGGCGATACCTGCCATTGGTAGTCATCCCAGACCCTGCCCATTGCCGTGATGTTCACCCTGCCGGAAGCCGAACTGCCTGCGGTGTGTGCAACAAATGCGTACCGGCATACCTTGGCTGTCGAGGCCTGGGATCGCAGTGAAAAACTCAACTGGCCGAAGGCGAGCTGGAAAGCCTCGACAACCTTATCGACACCGCCACCGGCACGATCAAACTCAAGGCGCGCTTCGCCAATGCCGAAGAGCAGCTCTTCCCCAATCAATTCGTCAACGTTCGCTTGCGGGTGAAAACCCTGCAAAACGTCACGCTGATGCCCGCCGCCGCGCTGCAGTTCGGCGCCAGTGGCACCTTCGCCTATGTTGTGGACGAAGAAGACAAGGTGCAGCTGACGCCAATTCAGCGTCGGCCCCAGCGATGTCAACTCAGCGTGGTGGAGCAGGGCCTCAAACCGGGCGATCGCCTGGTGCTGGAAGGCACTGACCGCCTGCGCTCCGGCAACAGGTCGAGGTAATCGGCGATAAACGGTTACTGCCCAGGACGTGGCTACGCCTGAGCGCATGGGAGCGCCGCGCGCCCAATGAACGCCTCTCGCCTGTTTATCCTGCGCCCGGTCGCCACCACGCTGATCATGCTGGCGATATTCCTCAGCGGCCTGATCGCTTACCGGATGCTGCCTGTCTCGGCGCTGCCGGAAGTGGATTACCCGACCATTCGGGTGCTGACGCTGTATCCCGGTGCCAGCCCGGACGTGATGACCAGTGCGGTCACAGCGCCGCTTGAGCGCCAGTTCGGCCAGATGGCTGGGCTGAAGCAGATGTCCTCGACCAGCTCCGGCGGCGCCTCGGTGATCAGCCTGCGCTTCAACCTGGAGGTGAAGCTGGATGTCGCTGAGCAGGAAGTGCAGGCCGCGATCAACGGCGCGAGTAACCTGCTGCCGGACGATCTGCCGGCGCCGCCGGTGTACAACAAGGTCAACCGGCCGACACCCCGGTGCTGACCTTGGCCATCAGCTCGAAAACCCTGCCATTGCCGCAAGTGTTTGACTTGGTCGACACCCGCCTGGCGCAAAAACTCGCGCAAACCAGCGGTGTTGGTCTGGTCACCCTGGCGGGTGGGCAGCGTCCGGCGGTGCGCCTGCGGGTCAACCCTGAAGCCTTGGCGTCCTACGGTTTGAACCTCAGCGATGTGCGCACGCTGATCACCGCCAGTAACGTCAACCAGCCCAAAGGCAACTTCGATGGTCCGACCCGGGTGTCGCAACTGGATGCCAACGACCAGCTGAAATCTGTCGACGAATACCGCGAGCTGATACTCGGCTACAAGGACGGCGCCGCACTGCGCCTGAAAGATGTCGCAGACATCATCGATGGCGCCGAGAACCAGCGCCTAGCCGCCTGGGCCAATCGCAACGAGGCCGTATTGGTTAACGTGCAGCGCCAACCCGGGGCCAACGTGATCGATGTAGTCGACCGCATCCAGACGCTGCTGCCCAATTTGACTCAAGGCCTGCCGGCCAGCGTTGAGGTCAGCGTGCTGACCGATCGCACCGAAACCATCCGCGCCGCCGTCAAGGGCGTGCAGCATGAACTGCTGCTGGCCATCGCCCTGGTGGTACTGGTGACCTTCCTGTTTCTACGTAAGGTGTCGGCGACCATCATTCCATCCATCGTCGTACCGCTGTCGCTGATTGGCACCTTCGGCGTGATGTACCTGGCCGGATTCACCATCAACAACCTGACACTGATGGCCCTGACCATCGCCACCGGCTTTGTGGTGGACGATGCCATCGTCATGCTGGAGAACATCGCACGGCATCTGGAAGAGGGCGAAACGCCGCTGAATGCGGCGCTCAAAGGTGCCAAACAGATCGGCTTTACCCTGGTTTCGCTGACCATCTCGCTGATCGCGGTGCTGATTCCACTGCTGTTTATGGCCGATGTGGTGGGGCGGCTGTTCCGCGAATTCGCCATCACCCTGGCGGTGGCCATTCTGATTTCCCTGGTGGTGTCGCTGACCCTGACGCCAATGATGTGCGCGCGCCTGCTCAAGGCGGAAAAGCCCGAGGAAGAAGGGCGCTTCTACCGCGCCGCCGGGGGGGTGATCGACGCCATGATTGCCCGTTACGGCGTGTGGCTGACCTGGGTGCTCAAGCATCAGCCACTGACCCTGCTGGTAGCCATCGCCACGATGGCGCTGACGGTGCTGCTGTACCTGGCCGTGCCCAAGGGCTTTTTCCCGGTGCAGGACACCGGGGTGATCCAGGGCATTTCCGAGGCGCCGCAGTCGATCTCCTTCCGCGCCATGAGCGAGCGCCAGCAGCGCCTGGCCGAGGTGGTTTTGCAGGACCCGGCCGTTGCCAGCCTGTCGTCCTATATCGGTGTGGATGGTGATAACCCGACGCTGAACAGCGGCCGCCTGCTGATCAACCTGACGCCCCGGGCCGAGCGCGATGTCAGCGCCAGCCAGATTATCGAACGCCTGCGTCCGGAGTTGGCGCGGATTCCTGGGATCGAGCTGTACCTGCAGCCGGTGCAGGATCTGTCTATCGAGGATCGAGTCAGCCGCACGCAGTTCCAGTTCAGCATGGAGTCGCCTGATATCAGCCTGCTGGAAGAGTGGGTACCCAAACTGGTCAGCGCGCTGCGCGAGCAGCCGGAGCTGACTGACGTGGCCAGCGACCTACAAAACCGTGGTCTGCAGGTGTTTCTGCAGATCGACCGCGACATGGCCGGGCGCCTCGGCGTAAGCATTGCCGATATCGATAACGCGCTGTACGACGCCTTCGGCCAGCGGCAGATTTCCACCATCTACACCCAAGCCAGCCAATACCGCGTGGTGCTGGAAAGCGAAAACGCCGGCAGCATCGGCCCGGCCGCGCTGCGGCAGATTCACGTCAAGGCCGCCGATGGTCAACAGGTCGCGTTGTCGAACCTGGCCCAAGTCGAGGAGCGCGCGGCCAGCCTGCTAATCAACCATATCGGCCAATTCCCGGCGGCGACCTTGTCATTCAACCTGGCCAGCGGCGTGTCGCTGGGCGAGGCGGTGGCGGTGATCGAGCGGATCGAGCAGGAGATCGGCATTCCGCCAGCGGTGCAGACGCGCTTCCAGGGCGCGGCAGAAGCTTTCCGCGCCTCTTTGTCGAGTACCTTGCTGCTAATTCTGGCGGCCATCGTCACCATGTACATCGTGCTCGGCGTGCTCTATGAGAGCTATATCCACCCGATCACCATCCTCTCAACCTTGCCCTCGGCAGGTGTCGGCGCGCTGGTGGCGTTGCTGATTAGCGGTAATGAGCTTGGCCTGATCGCAATTATCGGCATCATCTTGTTGATCGGCATCGTTAAGAAGAACGCGATCATGATGATCGACTTCGCCCTCGACGCCGAGCGCAATCAGGGTATGCAGCCGGAAGCGGCGATCTACCAGGCGGCATTGCTGCGCTTTCGGCCGATTCTGATGACCACCTTGGCCGCGCTGTTCGGCGCGATACCGCTGATGTTGGCCACCGGTTCCGGGGCTGAACTGCGCCAGCCGCTGGGGCTGGTGATGGTCGGCGGGCTGCTGCTGAGCCAGATACTCACGCTGTTCACCACGCCGGTTATCTACCTGTACTTCGATCGCCTGTCACGGCGCATCAGTGGCCGTAGCGCGGCCGGGCTTGTGGTCAACCCATGAACCTTTCCGGCCCCTTTATCCGCCGGCCGGTGGCCACGCTGCTGCTGAGCCTGGCGATTCTGTTGCTCGGCGGCGTCAGCTTCGGTCTGTTGCCGGTAGCGCCGCTGCCGCAGATGGACTTCCCCACCATCACCGTGCAGGCCAGCCTGCCGGGGGCCAGCCCGCAGATCATGGCCTCCAGCGTGGCCACGCCGCTGGAACGCTCGCTCGGCACCATCGCTGGCATCAGCCAGATGAACAGCCGCAGCAGCCAGGGCAACACGCGGATCATGATCCAGTTCGATCTGGATCGCGATATCAACGCCGCCGCCCGCGAGGTGCAAGCGGCCATCAATGCCTCACGCGAGCTGCTGCCCAGCGGTATGCGCAGCATGCCTACTTACGCCAAGATCAACCCGTCGCAGGCGCCGATCATGGTGCTGTCGCTGACCAGCGATGTGCTCAACAAGGGCCAGTTATACGACGTAGCCTCGACCATCCTGGCGCAGAAACTTGCCCAGGTAACCGGTGTGGGCGAAGTACAGATCGGCGGCAGCTCATTGCCCGCTGTGCGTGTGGCACTTGAACCGCGTCTGCTTGATCAGTACGGCATTGCCCTCGATGAAGTGCGTCAGCGCATCAGCGCGGCCAACGCCAAACGGCCTAAAGGTGCGGTGGAAGATGCCGAGCGCCACTGGCAGGTGCAGGCCAGCGATCAGCTGGAAAAAGCTGCCGATTACCTGCCGCTGATCATTCGCTATCAGGACGGTGCAGCCGTGCGCCTGGGCGATGTGGCGACCGTCACCGATGGCGTCGAGGACCGCTACAACAGCGGCTTCTTCAACGATGAGCAGGCGGTGCTGCTTGTGATCAACCGCCAGACCGGCGCCAATATCATCGAAACCATTGCAGGCATTCGCGAGCAACTGCCGGCCTTGCGTGCGGTGATCCCCGCCAGTATCGAGCTGGAAGTGGCGATGGACCGCTCGCCGGTAATTCGCGCCACCCTGCATGAGGCCGAGCAGACCTTGCTGATCGCCGTGGTGCTGGTGATTCTGGTGGTGTTCGCCTTCCTTGGCCGCTGGCGTGCGGCGCTGATTCCGGCCCTGGCCGTGCCGGTATCACTGGTCGGTACCTTCGCGGTGATGTACCTGCTGGATTTCTCGCTGAACAACCTGTCGCTGATGGCGCTGATTATCGCCACTGGTCTGGTGGTAGACGACGCCATCGTCGTTTTGGAAAACATCTCGCGGCATATCGAAGCCGGTGAAACGCCGATGTCGGCCGCGTTCAAGGGCGCACGCGAAGTAGGTTTTACATTGCTGGCGATGAACCTCTCCTTGGTCGCGGTGTTCATCTCTATCCTGTTTATGGGCGGTATTGTCGAGCGGCTGTTCCGCGAGTTTTCCATCACCTTGGCCGTGGCCATCGTGATATCCCTGCTGGTGTCGCTGACTCTTACGCCGATGCTCTGCGCACGCTGGCTCAAGGCCGAAACCACCGAACATAAGCCCAGCGCCATGCAGCGGTGGGGCGGGGCCGTGCAGACGCGCGTATTGGCGTTCTACCAACGCAGCCTGGACTGGGCACTAAAGCATTCCTTGCTGATGCTGTTCAGCTTACTGGCGACCATTGCGCTGAATATCTTTCTGTTTGTCAGCGTGCCAAAGACCTTTATGCCGCAGCAGGACACCGGCCAACTGATCGGGTTTATTCGCGGTGATGACGGTCTTTCCTTTCAGGTCATGCAACCAAAAATGGAAATCTACCGCCGTGCGGTGCTGGCTGATCCTGCCGTGGACAGTGTGGCGGGCTTTATTGGTGGCAGTGGCGGTATCAACAACGCCTTTATGATCGTGCGCCTCAAGCCTGTTACCGAACGCAAGGTCAGCGCCCAGGTGGTGATCAACCGCCTGCGCCAGTCGGTGCCGAAAGTGCCGGGTGGGCGGATGTTCCTTATGCCCGATCAGGACCTGCAAATCGGCGGACGGGAAGGGCGCAGTTCGGAAACCGAATACATGCTGCTGTCTGGCGACCTCGACGAATTGCGCAAGTGGCTGCCGCCGGTGCGTGAAGCACTGCGTGCCTTGCCGGAACTGACCGATATCGACGCCAAGGAGGCCGAGGGTACCCAACAGATCCGCTTGGTGGTTGATCGTGATATGGCCAAACGGCTGGGCGTGGACATGAACATGATCACCGCCGTGCTTAACAATGCGTTTAGCCAGCGGCAGATCTCGACCATCTATGACAGCCTCAATCAGTACAGCGTGGTCATGGAGATCAACCCGCAGTTTGCCCAGTACCCGGAAACCCTCGAGCAGATTCAGCTGATCACCGCCGACGGTGCGCGGGTGCCGTTGTCCAGTTTCGCCCGCTGGGAGCGTAGCCTGGAAGAAGACCGGGTGAGCCACCAAGGGCAGTTTGCCGTGGAAAACATCGGCTTTTCCCTGGCCGAAGGCGTCAGCCTGGATCAAGCCAGCCAGGCTATTGAACGTGCCATCGCGCGCATCGGGTTACCCACTGAAGTACAAGGCGTGCTCGGCGGCACTGGCGGGGCCTTCCAGCAGACCCAGCAAAACCAGCCGTGGATGATTCTGCTGGCCTTGGTGGTGGTGTATATCGTCCTCGGCGTGCTCTACGAAAGTTATGTGCACCCGCTGACCATCCTCTCCACCTTGCCCTCGGCCGGGGTGGGTGCGCTACTGGCGTTGCAGCTGATGAGTATTGAGTTCAGCCTTATCTCGTTGCTCGGGTTATTCCTGCTGATCGGCATTGTTAAGAAGAATGCGATTCTGATGATCGACCTGGCCCTGCAGCTGGAACGCCAGCAACACCTGAGCCCGTCGGAGTCTATTCGCCAGGCCTGCTTGCTGCGTTTTCGCCCAATCATGATGACCACCCTGGCGGCGATTCTTGGCGCACTGCCGCTGATGTTCAGCAGCGCCGAAGGCTCGGAAATGCGCCAGCCGCTGGGCATCACCATCGTTGGTGGCTTGGTGCTGAGCCAGCTGCTGACCCTTTACACCACGCCGGTGATCTACCTGTATTTCGACCGCCTGCGCCACCGGGTTAACCGCTGGCGCGGTGTGCGCACTGACGCTGCTTTGGAAACCCCGTTATGAATGTGTTGACTGCCTACCGCTTACCCGCTTTGTTGGCATTGAGTTTGGCCCTGAGTGCCTGCGCCATCGGCCCGGATTACCAGCGCCCACAGCTGCAAACCCCGGCGCAGTTCAAACAGATTGAAGGCTGGACCCAGGCCCAGCCCGGCGATGTACTGGCGCGCGGCAGCTGGTGGCAGCTGTATGGCGATGCTGAGCTGAGTGCGTTGGTTGAGCGGCTGAATATTTCCAACCAGAACCTGGCCGCCAGTGAAGCGCAGTACCGTCAGGCCCGCGCCCTGGTGCGCGGCGCGCGTGCGGCGTTTTACCCGAGCCTGTCGAGCAGCGCCGGGGCCACCCGCAGCGGGCAGGGCACTGGCAGCCAAAATGCGTCCAGCGGCACCAGTTCGAACAGCAGCGGTGTATCCACCAACTATGACCTCAGCCTGAATGCGGCCTGGGAGCTGGACATCTGGGGCAAGCTGCGTCGCTCGCTGGAATCCAGCCGCGCCGGTTTTGAGGCCAGCGCTGCCGATCTGGCCGCGCTGAAACTCAGCCTGCAATCGGAGCTGGTGCAGAATTACCTGCAACTGCGTGTGCTGGATGATCAGCAGCGCCTGCTCGATGCCACTGTCGCGGCCTATGCGCGCTCGCTGAAGCTCACGGATAACCAGTACAACGCCGGCATCGTGCCGAAATCCGATGTCAGTCAGGCGCTGACCCAGCTGAAAAGCACCCAGGCCCAGGCGATTGACCTGCAATGGCAGCGCGCCCAGCTGGAACATGCGATTGCCGTGCTGATCGGCGTGCCGCCCAGTGAGCTGAGCATTGCCGTGCGCGAGCAATTGCCAGTGCTGCCTGAAATCCCCGTGGCGCTGCCATCGCAACTGCTGGAGCGCCGCCCGGATGTGGCCGCCGCCGAACGCCGGGTGATGGCCGCCAATGCCGATATCGGCGTGGCTGAAGCAGCGTGGTACCCGGACCTGAGTATTTCCGCCAGCGGCGGCTACCGCGGCAGCAGCTTTGCTGACTGGATCGATCTGCCCAATCGCTTCTGGTCGCTCGGTCCGCAACTGGCGCTAACCCTGTTTGATGGTGGCGCGCGTAGCGCCGAGCTGGAACGCACGGAGGCCGCTTACGATCAGACCGTGGCGCAATACCGCCAGTCCGTGCTCGACAGCTTCCGCGAAGTGGAGGACTACTTGGTGCAGCTGCGCGTGCTGCAACAAGAAGCCGGGGTGCAGCAAGAAGCGCTGGACGCCGCGCGCGAGTCCCTGCGCCTGATCGAAAACCAGTACCGCGCCGGCACGGTTGACTTCAACAGCGTGGTCAACGTGCAGGCCACGGCGCTGAATAACGAGCGCAGTAACCTGACGCTACTGGGCAGCCGCTTGACTGCCAGCGTGCAGCTGATTGCCGCGCTCGGCGGCGGTTGGCAGCAACAGCAGTTGCTGGATGAGCCCCCTACTGCTGCGCAGCAGACTGTTCCTGACACAGTTGGTACAGCCGCTCCTTGAGCAGGCTGCCGGCCTGGCCCAGGTTAGGCCGGGCATACAGCACCAGGTGCATGCCTTCGATAACCGGCAGGCTGTCGATGATCTGGTGGTCAGCCTGCAGGACGCGGCGTGGCAGCAAACTGATGCCCAGGCCTGCCGCCACCGCCGCACAAACGCTGGCCTGGCTAGTACTGGAATAGCCAATACGCCAGTTACGGGCCTGCATCTCCAGCGTCTGGATCATTTCCTGGCGATACAAACCACCCGGGGCAAAGACCGCCAGCGCTAACGGTTCACGTGGCCAGGCCGGGCGCTGCCGGCTGTCTACCCAACACAACGGCTCCGGCCAGGCGGCCAGGCAATCACTGCCGGGGTTCATTTGCTTGCTCAGAAGCAGGTCAAACTGGCCTTCGCGGTATTGCCGCAGCAGCTCCGGGCTGAGCCCGCTGCTGACCTCTAAACGCACACTGGTTTGCGTGTCGGCAAAGTCGGCGAGCAGGGGCATCAGGCGTTCGGCGGCAAAATCCTCCGGAACGCCGAGGCGCAGTACACCCTCACTTTGCTGGTTACGCAGCACATCGTCGGCCTCATCGTGCAGGGCCAGAATGCGGCGGGCGTAGCTGCACAGTTGCTCGCCTTCAGCGGTCATCAGTATCTGCCTCGCGCTGCGATCTAGCAGACGGCAGCCGAGGTTGTCCTCCAGGCGACGTATTTGCTGGCTAACGGTCGACTGGGTGAGGTGCAGGCGTTCAGCCGCACGGGTGAAATTACCGCAATCGGCCACGGCAACAAAACTGCGCAAGAGCAGGTGGTCGAGCATTTAAGTATTCCTGATGTAAATGGTAAGCATGCTTATATTTAATTTCAGCATACTTTGCCCGCTCGGGATAATTAGCGGTTTATTGATCAAACTGATGAAGAGTGTGCAATGAGCTATGACCGCGATTTTCTTGAACAGGCCATCCGCCTCGCAGAAGCCAACGTGGCGCAAGGCGGCCGACCGTTTGGCGCGGTGTTAGTCCGTGAAGGCAAACAGCTGACCGAAGCCAGTAACCAAATGCACGTGAGCTTTGATCCATCGGCGCATGCCGAGTTGTTGTGTATCCGTCAGGCCAGTCAGCTGCTGGCCAGCAACCGCCTGGAGGGCTGCGTGATTTATGCCAGCGGCCAGCCGTGCCCCATGTGCCTGAGCGCCATGCACCTGTGTGGCATCAGCCGGGTGGTATTTGCCGCCACCAATGCCGAGGGTGAGCCTTTTGGTTTGTCCACGGCTGGGGTGTATCAGCAACTGTCTTTGCCGTTGGCGCAGCAGAGTCTGCGCATCGAACACGCAGCGCACAGCGCCATGACGCCGCTTTATCAACGCTGGTATGCCCAGCATGCTTAAGCAGTTATCGCGCCATGCTAGTCCAGGTCTGCGCACGTTCGGCTGGGTTGGCGTGTTGGTGATCCTAGCGCTTAACCTGCGACCGAGCCTGACGTCGATCAGCCCGCTGCTGAATAACATTCGCAGCAGCGTCGGCATGGGGTTTCAGATGGCTGGCCTGCTTACCACCTTGCCGGTGGCGTGCATGGGGCTGGTGGCGTTGTTCAGTGGCCAGGTCGAGGCTCGTTTAGGTGAGGGCAGGGGCATTGCCCTCGGTTTGCTGTGCATTTTGCTGGCCTGTGCGGTTCGCGGGCTCATCGATCACAGCGTGCTGCTGGTGTGCTCGGCCTTGTTGGGCGGCTTGGGTATTGCGCTGATTCAGGTGCTGGTACCGGGCTTGATCAAACGTCGGTTTGTCGGCCGCGTGGCCCTGGCGATGGGCATTTATTCGGCTGCATTGATGAGCGGCGGCGGCCTCGCAGCCTGGTTTAGCCCACGCCTGGCGAATAGCTTCGGCCATTGGCATGCAGGGCTGGCACTATGGGCTTTACCCGCGTTGCTGGCCTTGCTGCTATGGCTGCAAACACCTTGGCGCGCCGCGCAAAGCCTGTCTGTCGAGCAACGGCTGAGTCGGTTTATCCGCAATAAACGCGCTTGGACCCTGGCGTTGTATTTCGGCTTCAGCAACTGCGGCTATATGGCTGTCGTGGCCTGGCTACCGGCTTACTACCAGCACTTGGGCTGGAGCAGCCAGAACAGTGGCGCGCTATTGGCCTGGATGACGGTGTTTCAGGTGCTGGCCGCGCTGGGCATGCCGGCGCTTGCCCAGCGTATGCGTGAACGCCGTGGTTTGTTGAGCATCAGCCTGATTGCGCAATTATTGGGCTTTACCGGGCTGCTGCTCGCCCCGCAACAGGCTGCGCTGCTGTGGGTGGCACTGATCGGTTTCGGCTTGGGCGCCTGCTTTGCCTTGAGTCTGATCCTCACCCTCGACCATTTGCAGGAGCCTAGTGCGGCCGGTCAGCTAGCGGCCTTTGTGCAAGGCTTTGGTTTTCTGATCAATGCACTTGCGCCGGCCGCCGGTGGTTTGCTGCGAGAAATAACGGGCAGTTTTTCCACGACCTGGCTGTTGATGGTGGTGTGCATCGCCCTGATGTTGGCGTTGACGCCGCGCTTTAGCCCGGCCAGCTACTGGCGTATTTCCACCAATGCCCAGCAGCTACCCGCCATAGCCGCTTGCGGATAAGCGGCTATGGATGGCATCTCAGTGCTCAACCGCGATTAGCGGCGAATGGCGCGCCAGGCAGTAAACAGGCACAGCATCAATAGCAGGGCGACGCCAGCCAACGTCCAGTGGGTGAACGAGAGGCCGAGAATGCTGTAATCGTTCTCCCCACACACGCCGGCGCTCATAAAGACGCTGGGCAGCCACTCATGCAGCGGCAGGTAGAAGGCATAGAAGGGGAAGGGCGAGCAGCTGGAGCTTTCCAATACGCCGGTTTCAATCAGCAGCAGATGCGTGTTGTCATACACGGCCATGCCGCTTGCAGCCAGTAGCAGCGGCCATAACGGCACGGTCAACCAACGCAAGCCAAAGGCCTCCAGCGCCAGAATCAGCAAGCTGATGACCCCACCACAGAGCAGCCATAAACGGATCTGGATGCACAGGGTGCAAGGCTCCCAGCCGAGCAGGTGTTGCAGCAGCAGCGCGGCACCAAGCATGGCGAAGCAGGCGAGAGCAATCAGGGTGAGCAGAGGCTTGATTGACGTGGTGCGGGACATCGTAATCTCCGAAGGGGCGGGTGTGTCGGCTAGCGCAGGCACGGCGCAGACAGCTCAAATAGTGTGCGCATGACGTGGATTGCCTTTCCAGGTAGAGCGCCACCAGCGTAAGGATGATCGCCAGCGAATAGGCAGACAAGCCTAGATTGATGCCCGGGATCATATTTTCCGTTCACTGAGTTCAGCGTTTCAGCAGTGATGATTGCAACTGGTTAAAACACTGCACGATGCGCGCATGGCTGACATCGCTAAAGGTCTTCTGCGTAAGGCTGACCAGCACGCTGGGTTTGACCCGACCTGAACCTAACTGACGGTTCATATAGGCCAGCAGTTCCTCGTCGCTGACGTTGTTGTTGGGAGGCGATTGTTCCACGGTTTACGGCCTTTGATTAGTGAACGCACAGGCTGCATGAGCGTCAGTTAAACGCCCAGTATCAGCTACATTTCATCCTATTGGACTGACGCTCGCGACACATCTGCTTGCTGTTTGCCGAGCATGATTGTTCAGTTCGCGATGCCATACTCGCGAGGACTATAACGCTCATACCGAAATCCTATTGGCTCGTTGACTGCCTAGCCACGAAGCTATGTGCATCCGGTAGGTGAATACAACAGGAGTGAATCATGTCTAACGAAGCGAAGTGCCCTTTCTCCAGTGGCGCAGGTAAAAACAGCGTGTCTGGCGGCGCACCGAGGAACGCCGATTGGTGGCCGAATCAGCTCAACCTGAAAATTTTGCAGCAGCACTCTTCCAAGTCCGACCCTATGGGTGCCGACTTCAACTATTCCGAAGAATTCAAGAGCCTTGATCTGGATGCCGTGATCAAGGATCTGCACGCGTTTATGACCGACTCGCAAGACTGGTGGCCAGCTGACTGGGGCCACTACGGCGGCCTGATGATCCGCATGGCTTGGCACGCCGCCGGTACCTACCGTATTCATGACGGCCGTGGCGGTGCTAGCACCGGCAACCAGCGTTTTGCGCCTCTCAACAGCTGGCCGGATAACGGCAACCTGGATAAGGCGCGTCGCCTGCTCTGGCCGATCAAGCAAAAGTACGGCAGCAAGCTATCGTGGGCCGACCTGCTGGTGCTCGCCGGTAACGTCGCCCTGGAATCCATGGGCCTCAAGACCTTCGGTTTTGCCGGCGGCCGCGCGGATATCTGGGAGCCAGAAGAAGACACCTACTGGGGTGCAGAAAAAGAATGGCTCGCCACTAGCGATAAACCCAACAGCCGTTACACCGGTGATCGCGATCTAGAAAACCCATTGGCGGCCGTGCAAATGGGCCTGATTTACGTCAACCCGGAAGGCCCGGACGGCAACCCTGACCCGTTAGGTTCGGGCCGCGATGTACGCGAAACATTCGCGCGCATGGCCATGAATGATGAAGAAACCGTGGCCCTGGTAGCCGGTGGGCACACCTTCGGTAAAGCCCATGGTGCAGGCGACCCGTCGCTGGTGGGGCCGGAGCCGGAAGCGGCACCGATTGAAGATCAAGGCTTGGGCTGGATCAACAAATTTGTCAGTGGCAAAGGCGTACACACCACTACCAGCGGTATTGAAGGGGCCTGGAAGCCTAATCCAACCACCTGGGATAACGGTTATTTCGACATGCTGTTCGGTTATGAGTGGCAGCTGACCAAGAGTCCGGCCGGTGCGCATCAATGGACGCCGATCAACTGCAAGCCAGAGCACCTGATTCCTGATGCCCATGACCCAGCGCTGAAGCATCCGCCGATGATGACCACCGCTGACATGTCGCTGCGTATGGACCCGGTCTACGAGAAAATCTCGCGGCACTACCATCAGAACCCGCAAGCGTTCGCCGATGCTTTCGCCCGTGCCTGGTTCAAGCTGACCCACCGTGACATGGGGCCACGTGCCCGATACCTCGGCCCGCTGGTGCCGCAGGAAGAGTTGATCTGGCAGGACCCGGTGCCGGCTGTTGAGCACGCCCTGGTTGATGCGCAAGATATTGCTGGCCTCAAGGCCAAGGTGCTGGTGTCCGGCCTGTCGATTGCACAGTTGGTCAACACTGCTTGGGCATCGGCTTCCACCTTCCGTGGCAGCGACAAGCGCGGTGGCGCCAACGGTGCACGTATTCGCCTCGCCCCGCAGAAGGACTGGGAAGTTAACCAGCCCGCTGAGCTGGCTAAAGTACTGGCTAAGCTCGAAGCACTGCAGAAGGACTTTAATGCAACGGCAACCGGCGGCAAGCAAATCTCCCTGGCCGACCTGATCGTCCTGGGTGGTGCGGCAGCGGTTGAGGCTGCGGCGAAGAAGGCCGGTATTGAGGTTGACGTGCCGTTTGCCCCAGGCCGCACGGATGCCACGCAGGAGCAGACCGATATCGAGTCCTTCGAGGCATTGGAGCCCAAGGCCGATGGCTTCCGTAACTATGCGAGCAAGGGCTACGAAAGCGTTGCTGCCGAGATGCTGATCGACAAGGCGCAACTGCTGGAGCTGACTGCACCAGAGATGACCGTGTTGATTGGTGGCCTGCGCGCACTGAATGCCAACGTGGGCCAATCCCCGCACGGGGTGTTGAGCAAGCGTGCAGAAACCCTGAGCAATGACTTCTTCGTCAATCTGCTCGACATGGCGACCAAATGGCAGCCGTCCGCCACCGCCGGCGTGCTGGAAGGTCGAGATCGCAACACTGGCGATTTGAAATGGACCGGCAGCCAGGTAGATCTGGTATTCGGTTCCAACTCGCAGTTGCGCGCTCTGGCGGAGGTTTATGCCACCCGCGACGCACAGGCGAAGTTCGTCCACGACTTCATCGCCGCCTGGGACAAGGTGATGAACCTGGACCGTTTCGATCTGGCTTGATCATTACGCATAAGCCCACAAGGGCGTAAAAACAAAGCCGCGGCCTGATTGATCAGGTCGCGGCTTTTTTAGTTAGCGTCAGCGTGTTGTGGCCCTTGGTATGAGCACGCGCGCTGTTCAAGCAGCGAGGCTAAATATCTGATTACGCCCATTATGCTTGGCCTGATAAAGCTGCTGATCAGCCAGGGCAATCAGCTCACTGGGTTCTCTGTCGACGCGGGGTTGCAGGCTCGCCACACCAATAGACAGCGAGACCCATTCACTCACTTCAGAGCCGGGGTGGGCGTTGGCTAGCTGGCGGATGCGGGCCTGGATCTTTTCGGCCAATATCAGCGCACCTTGCAGCGTTGTCTCCGGCAGAACGCAGACGAACTCTTCGCCGCCAAAGCGTGCGGCCATGTCATATGGGCGATTAACGGATTGCGCGATGGCTTTGGCAACCTGACGCAGGCACTCATCGCCCTGCACATGGCCGAAGTGATCGTTATAGCGCTTGAAATAGTCGATATCGACCATCATCAAGGACAGCGTCCCTCCTTCTCGGCAGGCCTGGCTCCAGGCTTGCGTCAGACGCACATCAAAGGCCCGGCGGTTTGGAATACCGGTCAGGCCATCCAAACTCGCCAGCCCCTTGAGGTAGTCGTTTTGCAGCTTGAGGGTGAGATGGGTTTTAACCCGCGCCCGAACGATCGCCGAGTTCAGCGGCTTACTGATGTAATCAACGGCACCGAGCTCCAGGCCTAAGGCTTCATCGTCTTCTTCGCGCTTGGCGGTGATGAAAATAACCGGAATATCAGCTGTTGCTGGGTCAAGTTTCAGGCGTCGACAGACTTCAAGCCCGTCCATGCCGTCCATCATGATGTCGAGCAGAATCAGGTCAGGCTGCAAGGTTTTACTAACCGCGATGGCCTGCTCGCCATGAGTGGCCATGTGCAGGTCGCAGTCAGCGCGAAACAGCTCATTGATGATACGGATGTTGATGGGCTGATCGTCCACCACGAGTAATTTAGGTCGCCCCTGGTAATGCTCTATCCAGAAACCCATATCAATCCTCTTGAGCGAGGTTAAGAAGCTCATCACCCAGCACGCTTGCACTGGGGAAATCTAAGCAGTCGACTGCCTGGCAAAACTGAGCAAAATGGCTCTGCCAGTGCCTTGGGATGTTATGCACCATCGCTTCAGTCTGTTCAATAGCCTGCAAGTTTCCGGCTGCCAACAATACAAGAACATGGCGCAGCGACTGTTGCCAATCGTCTGCGGGTTGCGAAGTTGCAGGACCTGTTTGAATTTCTTCAGGCGCGAGAAAGGCCGAGTTAAGTTCTACAAGGCTCTGCTCAAGCATGCCTGCCAACGCGTCGCGCCAATTGTGGCGCGCCAGAAGTTCGCCTGCAGCGGCGGGGGCTAGCCGCTTGATTTGCTGCTCAAGCTCGGCCGCCTGTTCTGCCAATTGCCTTGCGCCCATGGTGCCGGCACTGCCCTTAAGCATATGCAGCTGCGCCAAGACCGCTTTTACGTCGCCTTGGCTGGCGTGTGAGTTTAGTTGCTGCAGTTGCTTACGCATTTCAGGTTCAAAGTTGGTCAGCATGCGTTGTAGCAATTTGAGATTGCCGCCAAAGCGCCGCAGTACCGCTTCGCTATTCTCGGTAGCCAAGCCTGTGAGGGGCTCGCTCGTTACGTTTTCCGGCGGAGTGGTTCCTGTCCAGTGCTGTAGGGTCGCTACCAGTTTATCCAGATCAATGGGTTTGCCGATGTGATCACTCATCCCGGCAGCGAGGCATACCTGACGGTCCGCTACCGATGCATTGGCGGTCATGGCAATGATGGGTAAGTCAGCAAAGCGGGCGTCTTGGCGAATCAGCCGGGTGGCTTCAAGCCCATCGATGCCTGGCATCTGGATATCCATCAGCACCGCATTGAATACGTTTGGCATACCAATAATCGCGTCGATACCTTGCTGACCGCCTTCGGCCAGGACTACATCCGCCCCTTCACCCATCAGCAGTTCTTGCGCAACCTGGCGGTTTAACGGGTTGTCTTCAACCACCAATAAACGCAGGCCTTCCAGGCGTTTTGAGACGTGATAATCGGTCGTAATATGCCTCGCCGGCGCACCACTGATGACCCGCGCCACGGTGTCAGCCAACTGTTTGGGGGTTACCGGTTTGGTCAAAAACGCGGCAAACGGTGCATTGGCGTCCTGCTCACTGTCAGCCAAGGCTTCGCGGCCGTGTGCGGTCACCATGATTAGCAGTGGCAGGCGCGCATCACCGGCTGAGTCGCGAATTAGCCGGGCGGCGTTAAGGCCGTCCATGCCAGGCATTATCAGGTCCATCAATATCAGGTCGAAGGGTTGTCCTTTAGCATGCGCTGCCTTTATACAGACCATGGCCTCGGTCGCGTCCTGGGCGGCTTCAGCCGACCATTCAAGGTCGCTGCTCATTTGCACGAGGAGCTCTCGCGCCACTGGGTTGTCGTCGACTACAAGCATGTGCAGATTTTTGTCGACAACAGCGCACGCCGCTTTTATTGGGATTTGCTGCGCGTCGATAGCGAATTCAAGATCGAACCAGAAGCGGCTGCCTTCGCCAACGCGGCTCTCTACCTGCAATTCGCCGCCCATCAAGTTGATCAACCGCTTGCTAATCGCCAGCCCCAAACCGGTGCCGCCATAGTGGCGGCTGATGGAGGCTTCTGCCTGGGAAAAGCCGTCGAAAATACGCTTGAGTTGTTCATCCGTGATGCCTATGCCCGTATCCGTGACGGCAATACGCACCTTAACCTGGGCCTCGCTGCGCTCTAGCTGGCGCAGGCTGACAATGACGTTACCCTGCGCGGTGAATTTGAGTGCGTTGCCCGACAGGTTGATCAGAATCTGTTGCAGGCGCTGGCCGTCGCCAATCAAGACCGCTGGTAACGCGGGGTCGAGGTCAAACATCACCTCCACCGTTTTCTGCGCCTGATTACCGCTGAGCACCACCGCGAGGTCACACATCAGTGGTTCCAGCTGAACTGGATGCAGATCAAGCTGCAGCTTGCCGGCTTCGATTTTCGAATAATCAAGGATGTCGTTGAGTAGCCCCAGCAGCGATTGGGATGCGCCGTAGGCTTTCTGAATGTAATCGAGCTGGCGCTGATTAAGCTCGGTGGCCTGCACCAGGTGCAGCATGCCCAGCACTGCGTTCAGGGGCGTGCGAATCTCATGGCTCATGTTGGCCAAGAAAGCACTTTTGGCCGCACTCGCGGAGTCAGCCTGTTCCTTGGCAACGCGCAAAGACGTTTCCAGCTCATATTGAGCAGTGATGTCGCGATTGATCCCGGTGATCTTGGTCGCCTTACCGTCGCTGCCCGTCTCAATTCGCGCCCCGGCTTGAATTGTGCAAATGCTGCCATCGGGCCGAATAATACGGAAAATCGGATCGAAGTTACGGGTGCCGGCTATCGCCGCCTTTAGCCTCGCCTCTGCCGTAGGGGCATCCTCGGGGTGTACCCGTGAAAGCCAGTGTTCATAGGTAAGGCCCGTTTCGCGCAGTGAGAGCGGTTGCTGAAACAGCTCGAACATCCGCTCATTCCACTGCACGCTGTTATCGGCCAGGGTCAATGACCAGATCCCCAGCTCAGCCGCATCAGCCGCCATCAACAGCTGGTCGCGGGTGGTGAGGAGTTCCTTGCGCAGCTGCATTTGTTGGCTGAGGTCGGTGATCACACAGACCAGCAGCTGCTTGCCGGCATGCATCAGGCCGACAGACAGTTGCACCGGAAATTCGCTGCCATTCGATCGCAGTCCCATGAGCTCGGCCGACAGCTTGGCAGGGTCACGCTCGCCTGCGGTGGCGTGCTCAATCAGCGTGTGTAACTGGTCTTGTGAAGCAGGGCTGAGCAGTGCGGGCAAAAAGAGCGCGTCCGAATCGTCCTCTAGGCCAAATGCCCGTTTTGCTGAGGGGTTGAGGGTATGGATTCGTCCGGTGCTATCCAACGTCACCACGGGGTTAGGCGCGGTGTCCAAAACGGCTCGGGTAATTTCCACGCTAGCCGCCAGTTCAGCTTCCGCCGCTTTGCGTTGGGTGATGTCAATACCGATACCCAGGTAGCCAACCAGCTCGCCATTAATGCCGTGCATGGCGGTCACCATCAAGGTAACGGTGAGGTGCGAGTTATCCTTGCGCACGTAGGTCCATTCGCAAACCTCAGCTTCATCCAACTCGGCACGGTGGACAAAGACGCGGAAACCCTCAATCGGTTGGCCATAGTGCTCACTGAGTTCAGCGCTGCGCTGTTGTACTTCTTCGGGCAGGTGAATAACGGCAGGGGTTTGTAAACCGATCATCTCTTCGGCGCTATAACCCAAAAGACGTTCTGCCCCTTGGTTAAACAGGGTGATCAGCCCTTGGGTGTCGGTGGCAATAATCGACAGTTCAGAGGCCGAATCCAGCACGGTATTGAGTAGGGTGTTGAGTTTGTTGAGTTCGCCAGTGCGCGCGATCACCTGTTTTTCCAGGCTGGCGTTGAGCTCGCTGATTTTCGACTCTGCAGCCTTTTGTTGGGTGATGTCGCGCACTGTTTTGGAAATGCCGATCATCCGGTGCTGCTCATCGTAAATGGGTGCAATGGTCGCTGATACCTCGACCAAGCTGCCGTCCTTACGGCGGCGATAGGTTTCATAGTGCTCGATAGACTCGCCGGCGTTTATGCGCTGCAGGATATCGGTTTCTTCGGTTGCACATTCCTCCGGTACGACCAGCCCAATCAGACTTTTGCCGACGGCCTCCTCACTGCTGAAGCCAAAAATATGCTCAGCACCCTTGTTCCAGCTGGTGACAATGCCTTCGAGGGTTTTACCGATAATGCCGTCGAGTGAGCTTTCTACAATCGCCGCTTGCTTGGCCTGTTCCGCAACAACCTGGCGCCGGTGCTGACGGTTTGCGCCGAAAACCGCGGTCAATGCGGCGAGCAAAGCACTGAGCAAAAAACCGACACCGAGCACCAGCTGCGGTGCGGTTTGGTTCAGACCTTGAATAAATGCGGGGTGGGCAATCAGTTGGATTTCCCAGCGGCGGCCAAAAACCTCTCTCACTAAGGTGCTGCTCAGGCCTTCAGCTTGCAGGTCGTCTTGATGCTTTTCTTCGTAGAACAGGACCGGTTTCGCAGGGTCAGTGACATCGCGCAAGCGCAGGTCAACATCTGTGGTGCTGAACGGCAAGCCGCTGAGCACTTGTTCTGTGATCAGGGCGGCATAGCTCCAGCCGAACCCTTGTTGCAGCCGCTCTGCTTCTGTTTCAGGGGTCGTGCTGGTGCGGTAGATCGGCAGAAGAATAAGAAAAGACTGCAAAGGCTTACCGCTGGCCTGGACTAGCGTGATTGGCCCCGACAGTTGAACGGTGCCGGTTCTTAAGGCATTAAAGGCGGCGTCGTGACGGTTCTGTTCGGAGGCGATATCCAGGCCGATAGCGGCGAGGTTGCGCGCTTCAGGTTCCATATATTGGATGACATAGCGCTCGCCGTTATGCGGCGCTAATTGGCGAATATTGAAGTCTGGCTTGTCGTCGTTGCGTGCTTGCTGCACAAACGCGGGTTCATCAGCCGGAAGCACCCTACGAATAAAGCCAAAGCCCAGCGCCCCTGCGAATTCTTGGTCGATATCGCGTGTCTGACTATATGCGGCAAATAGCCTGCGGCTGATGCCATGTTCACCAAGGGTCACAATCGTGCCACGGGCCCCGCGCAAACCATATTGATAGAGCCGCATACGCCGCGCCACCGCATCGGCTTTATCTTCAGCGGCTTGCTGTAAGGCGGTCTGGGCCTGCCGTTGATTGCTGTTGTGCAACCACATGGCCGCTAGCACGCTCAGTGCAAGACCTACAGCCAGAGGGATGGCAGCACTGAGTGTGGCCGTGAGGCGGGAGCTGGGTTTCTTCAAGGAAAGCATGCCTTTATTGTTAGGTACCATAGCGCTCAGCCACGGCGGACTCGATTAGCGGTGTGCCTGAAGGTATTCACACAGCCCTTGAAATGGCATGGGTCTGCAGTAGAGGAAACCTTGCATGACTGAGCAGCCGAGGGCCAGTAGTTTGTTTGACTGTTCCTCAAGCTCCACGCCTTCGGCAATCAGTGCCAGGCCGAGCGCTTGGCCCATTCGCACAATGGCCTCGATAATTGCAGCGTCGCTGCTATCGGTCAGCATGTCGCGAACAAACCCCTGGTCGATCTTCAGTACATCGATCGGCAGTCTCTTCAAGTAGGTCAGGCTTGAGTAGCCGGTACCAAAGTCATCGATAGCAATATGCACGCCCATGGCCTTGAGTTCATTAAGCACGTCGCTGGCCATCTTAATATCGAGCGCCAGGACGCTTTCGGTGATTTCCAGCTCAAGCATTGATGGGGGCAGGGCGGTCTGCTCCAAGGCGTTTTTGACCATGCTCAGAAACCCGTCTTCGCGAAACTGGATCGCTGAGATATTCACGCTCACGGGTACGGTTAAGCCCAGGCTCAGCAGTTGTTTGGCGTCTTTACAGGCCTGTATCAGCACATAGCGGCCTATCGGGATGATCAACCCGGTTTCTTCAGCCAGGGGAATGAACTCTGCCGGTGAGACCAGTGTGGCATCACTCATGCGCCAGCGGATCAACGCCTCCATGCCGCAAATACGGCGGTTGAGTGCATCATATTTGGCTTGATAGAACACCTCGAAAACCCCTTGTTCCAGGGCATTACGCATATGCCCTTCAAGCAGGTGGCGTGCGCGCGAGATGTTCTCAAGACCTTGCGAGAAAAAGCGCTGACGATTGCGGCCAAGCTTTTTCGCCTGATACATGGCGGTATCGGCATGACGGTAGAGTGATGCAAAGTCTTGGCTGTCGTCCGGGAAAACACTCACCCCGGCGCTGGCCGTGATGTCATAGCGTTTTTCATGGATGTGCATTGGGCTGGCGATGGCGTCTAAAACCCGCGCTACAAAATCGCTGATGGCATCAAGACGTGTGACCTCAGAGAGCAGAATCAGAAATTCATCACCGCCACGCCGGCTTACCGTATCAATGCCCCGTGAGAACTGGGTTAAGCGCCGCGCCACCTCAGACAAAACCGCATCGCCTACGGCATGATCGACCGAATCATTGATGCTTCTGAAATTATCCAGATCGAGCATCAGCAAGACCACCTTGCTCGGGTTGCGTTTGGCCTTTTGCAACGCTTGCTCGGCACGATCCTGCAGAAGATTAAGGTTCGGTAAGCCGGTCAGTTCATCGTAATAAGCCAGGCGTTTGGCCTGTTGGCGTAAGTTCAGGTGGGCGCGAACATGAACGCGAACGACCGGGAGATTCAGTGGTTTTTGTATGAAGTCTATGCCGCCTAATTCCATTGCTTTTATTTCATTGGCCGCCTGTGTTTGTGCGGTTACAAACAAAATAGCGGCGTCACACAGCCTGGGGTCCGCCTTGATTGTGCGGCATAGCTGAAAACCGTCCATGCCGGGCATTTGGATATCCAGCAGAATCAGGTCAGGGCGGCAGCGTCTTGCAAGCTCAATGGCCTTATGGCCATTGCTGGCGATATGAACAGTGCCCAAGTCCTGCACCGCCTGGCTCAGTAGCAACAGGTCTCTGGGCTGGTCATCGACGATTAAAATTGTCGACACGGCAGTTGGCGTCGTCTCAATCATTTAACGGTGCTCCAGAAAATCCATTTCTGCCTGAAAGACTAGTAGATGAATCAGGGGCCGTTAGCGTCGGCGCTTCTCGATCCGATACACCAAGCGGTTGTGCATTGAGATACCGCAAAGGCCTTAGTGCAGGTACAGATTAAACTCGAGTGCCTGGCGCTCACCCATCTGGGCGATAGTCCAGCATGACAGGCTTCCTTACAGTGGTAGATACGCCGGACGCAGTATCCCGGCCTGCCAACAAGAAAAATAAGGAGGCACCCATGCGTCGCATTATTACAACTGCTTTAGCAGCCGCCGCCCTGGTCAGCGCGGTTGAGGCCCAGGCGGCTGGATACACGCAGACCAAATACCCGATTGTGCTGGTGCACGGTGTGACAGGTTTTGACACCATCGGCGGCTTGATCAATTACTTCCATACCATCCCATGGAACCTCGAGCGCGATGGCGCCAAGGTGTATGTCGCCAGCGTCTCTGCACTCAACGACAGCGAGCAACGCGGCGCGGCACTGGCGCAGCAAATCGTGCCGTGGGCCACTGCCAACGGCGGTAAGGTCAATTTGATCGGTCACAGCCAGGGTTCGCCCACCTCACGGGTGGCTGCTTCTCTAAGGCCGGACCTGGTGGCGTCGGTAACCTCGGTCAATGGCGTGAATAAAGGCTCGAAAGTGGCCGATGTGTTGCGCGGAGTCATCCCCGCAAATAGCGCCATTGAAGGCGGCGCGAATGGGCTGGCCAATGCCATCGGTGGGGTGATTAACCTTCTTTCCGGCAGCAACAATCCGCAAAATGGCTTGGCTGCGCTGAGGACGCTGACCACGTCGGGCACTGCTGCACTGAACAGCCGTCATCCATGGGGCGTGAACAACAGCAGTTACTGCGCCAAATCGACTGAAGTGCAGAACGTGCGTGGGTACAGCATTCGGTATTTCTCCTGGACGGGTAACACGTCTTACACCAACGTCTTCGATGCGGTCGATCCATTCCTGGCGATTACCGGCTTGGCCTTTGGCAGCGAGAAGAACGATGGTCTGGTTGGCGTTTGCTCCACCTACCTGGGGCAAGTGATTGGCGATGGCTACAACATGAATCATGTGGATGCGATCAACCATCTGTTCGGTATTCGTGGCTGGACTGAGCCCGTTTCGCTGTACCGTCAACACGCTAATCGCCTGAAAAACAAAGGCGTCTGACCGTCTTACCCGCGGGCTGTGCAATGCAGCTCGCGTTTTGGAGGTCCTATGGCCCTGTCGTTGCGCTCCACTGCTGCACTTATATTACTGGCCGGCTGCATTGCCGGCCTTACGCTTTATTGGCGCTGGCCCGCCGCTGAATTACCCATCGCGCCTGTGGCGTTAACTGCGGTCGCGGCGCCGCTCTCCGCCACACCAAGCCTTGCTCCGCAAACCATCAGGCCAACCCCGCCCGCTGTTAGCGCGCCTGCAACCTTGCCGGGTTTGCAGGGCACCGATGTCGACGGCGAACTCAAAGCGGACAGTGCGGGCAACCTGCAACTGAGCTTGGCGCTGCGCGATTATCTCGATTACTTCCTCAGCGCTGCTGATCAGGCCGGGTTGGAAACTGTGGTGGAAGCGATGCTGGCCGATGCGCGCAGGCGTTTGCCAGAGCCGGCGCTGGGGCAGTTTATGGACTTGCTGGGCGACTATATGGATTACAAACGTGCCAGCCTGGCGTTGCTGCAGCAGCCCTTGAGCACCGCTCAGCAAAGCACGCCGGACGGCCAACTGCTGGCCTTGCAACGGGCCTTCGAACAGCTGGCGCAGCTGCGTCGTGCCCACTTTTCCAGTGCCGCGACAGAAGCCTTGTTCGGCGCCGAGGAGGCCTATGGCCGTTATACCTTGGACAATCTAGCGCTTATGGCCCGCGATGATCTAAGCGAGCACGCTAAGGCTTTGGCCCAGGAGCGCTTGCGCGCTCAGCTACCTGAAGCCATGCGCGCCAGTGAGGCGCGTCAAGCCCAGGCGCAGGTAGTGCGTGCTCAGACAGAGACGCTCTGGCAGCAGGGCGTAAGCGAAGAGCAGGTGCGCCACTTCCTCGCATTGACCTATGATCCGCCCACGGTCGATCGCCTGCTCGCAGAGCAGCGCAACGAGCGCGCCTGGCAACAGCGTTATGCCACGTATCAGCAGGAACTGGCGAGTTTGCAGGGCACGGGCCTCAGTGCTGCAGATCAGCAGCAAGAACAGCAACGTTTGCGCCAGCGGCTATTCAGCGCAGCAGATCAGCACCGAGTGGAAACCTATGACGCCATCGCCGCTAAACGCCAGGCCAATCAACAGCCCGAGTTGTAGCCCATGAACCTCGCGCGTCAGGAAGCCCTGTTGTTGGCGCAGCAACGTCGGGTTACCGCCGACTGAGGTTTAGCGAGGCGCTGGAAGATGATTTTGTCGAGCACCGAGTGCAGCGCATTCGCCGCCGTTTGCTGCTGATCACCAGCACGGCAGTGCTCTTTCAGCTGGTCTACACCACTCTCGATCTGTTGCTGCTGAGCCCAGCAATCAGCCTTACCTTGCTCCCTGTGCGGTTGCTCGGCATGTGCGGCGCAGTGCTGGCCTTTATCTACTGCCGTCGCCCACAAAGCCCGCCGCGCCGGGCGTTGCTGGCCTATGTAGGCGCTTATGCGCTGAATGGTGCCTGCGTCGCAGCGATCATTCACTTGTGCTGGAGCCAGGGCATCGCCATGCCTTATGACGGGCTGTTTCTGGTGCTGCTATTTGGCTACGTGCTGCTGGGGGTGTCATTCCGTGCTGTGAGCCTGGCCTCCTGGGGGCTATGTGGGTTTTTCCTATTGCTGGGCTATGCCGTGACGGGCGGGAGCGTGGCGCTGGGTTATCAGGGGATGTTTCTGCTGTGCGCCAACGTGATTGGCAGTGTGGGAGCCTATATGCAGGAGCATGGTCAGCGCGGGGCCTGGCTCAATCTACGGTTGCTGGATCTGGCATGGCAGCGTGCCGAAGCCGACGATGCGCGCAAGCTGCGGCTGTTGGCGGCCGCCAGCCATGATCTTCGCCAGCCACTGAACGCGATGGGCTTGTATGCCCAACACCTGCTGGAGCAGAACCAGGCCCCCAGCGTGCACCGCATCAGCAGTCGCCTGGCTGTGGCCGTTGAGCAGCTCAGCCGGCTATTGCAGTCGCTATTCGACTACACCCGCTTGACCTTGCCCGGCGGCGTTCAGCCCAAGCCGGAGGTGTTTGCCTTACGCCCTCTGCTGGCGCGGCTGAGCGATGAAAGCCGTGCAGAGGCCGGCGCTTTGGGTATCGAGTTACAAATGCAATGCCCGGAACTTTGGGTACGCAGCGATCCGCTGTTGCTTGAGCGGGTACTGCGTAACCTGCTGAGTAATGCGTTGCGCCATGCCCAGGCGCGACATGTGTGGGTGCATGCGCGTGTGGAGCAGGGCGAGGTGCTGTTGGAAATCGGTGATGATGGCCAGGGCCTGAGTGCAGAAGAGCAGACACAGGTCTTTGAGGAATTTCGCCAACTGGATAACCCCGGTCGCCATGCCGAGCGCGGGCTGGGTTTGGGCTTGGCCATCGTCCAGCAGCTGGCGCAATTGTTGGGGCATGACCTGCAATTGCACTCAAGCCCAGGCGCGGGCGCGCAATTTATCGTGCAACTGCCGCAGGCAGAAGCGGGGCCATTGCAGGCCCCCGCAGCCCCCATCAATGCGTTGAAGGGGCACGTGTTGTTGCTGGAAGACGACGCGGCTGGGCGTCAGGCGCTGGCCGGGTTGCTGCAACGCTGGGGCTGTGAAGTGTGGGCGTGCGCCGACCTGGCGGATGCCTTGCAATGCTTGCCGCAGGCGCAGCCTCAGGTATTGATCAGCGACTATCGGTTGGCGGCCACCGAGGATGGGTTGCGCGCCATCGAGCGTTTGCGTGAGGAGGCTGGGCGAATGCTGCCGGCCTTGTTGATTACCGCAGATGTTGGCGCTGATCTGCAGGAGCGCTGCACCCGAGCCCATGTCACCTTACTCGCTAAGCCCTTGTTGCCGGCCCGCTTGCGCCAGGCTCTGGCGGTGCTGTTGCCTAAGGAGGTTAGAGCCAGCCCCGCTGTCGCGCCGCACTGACGCAGGCTGTTCGGGTGTGCACCGTGAGTTCCTGGAACAGTGTTTTCAGGTGAGTCTTCACCGTGTCTTCGGAGACGCCTAGCTGGCGGCTAATGGACTTATTTGGCAAGCCTTCGGCCAACAGCTGGAGAATTTCCAGCTGCCGCGGCGTGAGCTGTGGTTTGTCGCTCGTCTGCGGTACTGGCAGGGTTTCGCCCAGCAGCACGCGGGTGACGGCTTGGCGCAACTCATCACTGTTGGCACTTTTTGAGATAAACGCCAACGCGCCTGCCGCCTGCGCGGCCTGAGCATCAAGGCTGGAATCGCTGGCGCTGAGAATCGCTACTGGGGTCATGCGCCCCTGTTGTTGCCAGCGTTGGAGTAACTCCAAACCCGGCAAATCAGGCAGGCGCAAGTCCAGCAGAATCAGGTCGAAGGTGGTGTGCTGCAGGTAGGTTTCGGCGCAGCAGCGGATTCTGCGGTGCGAATTGTCAGCTTGGCGCAGAGCGGGGCGAGGGCCAAGCTGAGGCCGTCGAGGAATATCTGGTGGTCATCCACCAACAACAGGCTGAGCTGTTCGGGCAAGGCAGTGCAGAGTGCAGTCATAGGGCTGTCTCAGGCGGCTTTTTATTCTTGTGGTCGCCGCGCGAGTGTAACCCAAACCGCTGGTTGAATTAGAAGCGGTACGTCACTTGAGTGCCCAGGCCGTGGGCGCTGTTCCTATAGGTGGAGCGGTAGTTACCCTTGGTGGCGCTGGAGTGATTGATCTGGGTGTCTTCTTCCATGAGGTAGGAATAGGCCACGTCGATGGTCACATCATCATTCGGGCTCCAGGCGGTGCCAGGCTAAAGACCTTACGGTCGCCGGTCGGAATACGTGGCGAACGGTTGGTATTGTTGGTTGGCGACTGGTCTACAGCAAAGCCCGCGCGCAGGGTCCATTGGCGGTTCAGCTTATAGGCCGCGCCCACAGCGTGGGACCAGGTGTCGTGCCAGTTTTGTTCCTCGACAATATTGCCGAGGCTAGGATTCAGCGGCGCCGGTACGCCTTTGTTGACGGCGCGGATTTCTTCCAAACGGCTCCAGCGCGTCCAGGTGCTGCCGGCATATAGAGTCCAGTCAGCGTTAAGCTCGTGGGTGATTGAAAAATCCACTGACTCCGGAGTTTTTAGCACAAGTGTCGTATCGAACTTGCTACCGGAGAACTGGCCAAAGCCGCTGCCTTCAATCTGTGTATCGCCCTTGAGGGTGTAATCGACCATCGAATGGTAGGTCATGCCGATACGGCTTTGCTCATTGATCTCAAACAGTATGCCGAGGTTGAAACCCAGCGCCGTGTCATTCCCCTTAATTTTAACTTGCCCATCGTTGCGGCCTGGGGTTGCCCGGTTCGGAACGTATGAAGTCAGCTCACCATCAATACGGTTGATGGTCGGGCCAAAACCCACCGACAGCTGTTCATTGAAGCGATAGCTCAGGGTCGGTTGCAGGGTAATCACGCGTACTTCGCTGCGGTCGCCGTAATAACGACCCTGGAAGTTGCGCTCATAATCGGTCACCAGACCGAATGGCACATACATACCCAGGCCGAAGCTCCAGTTGTCGTTCAGCGGCTTGACGTAGTAGCCCATGGGCGCGCCGATAAACGGCACCATGTCGCCGTCATTGCTGCCTGGGAAGCTGCCGCTGGCGTTATCAATATCGGTTTTCGCGTAGATCAGCGCAAGACCGCCGCTGACTTGTTCGCGCTTGATGCGTGCCATACCGGCCGGGTTACCGAACACGGTGCTGGCGTCATCGGCAGAGGATGAACGGCCGGCGAAGGCGGTACCCATGCTGCTGATACTTTGTTCGTTGATGGCAAAGCCGCCGGCAACGCTATGACTGGCGGCAGTTGCAAGGGCAAGAAACAGGCTGGTCTTGACGACTCTTTTGGACACGGAGGAATCCTAGGTTTTAGCGGGACGCGGAAATTAACAACTTTCCCTGACCCTTGCCAGCCTTTGAGGTTCCCGAGATCGAGCAGAATTATGCGGTTAGTTAGCCGCTATCGTCGGCTAACTAGAGGCCGATTGTAGGACAACTGTTATGGCTTGTTCAGGCTTTAGGCCACCTGACTGAGGTTGCCGATGCAGCGTTGCCAGGCGGCGATAAAGTCTTTATTGCGGCCGTGGGGTTTGAACACCCGGCGCCAGACTTGCGCCATGCCGAGCAGGTCGTCGGCTGCTGGCAGTTCGCGATGCTCGGCCTCGATCAGCATCCAGGCAATGGCCGTGGCGTAGCGCAGGTTAACGGTCAGCTCTAGGTGCGGTGCGCTCAAAAAGGCATGTTGGCTGGCGAGGCCGCGCACCTGGCTGGCGAGTTCGGGGTCAACGCTAGATGTTGATCCAGAGCTGCTGGTGGCGTTGTGCGGTGATGCGATAAAGGCCATGGCCGTGTTTGTCATCGAGGACCGAGCCGAGTTCCGATTGGCTGGCTGCGGCGCCGAGCAATAAGGCTTCGGCGGCGATGGAGTGGCGACCCAAGTAGAGCAGGGTAGGGCGGATGATGTACTGGCTGATCTCGCAGGCGGCAATTCCCATAAAGCCCTCGATAGCAGATTACCGATGGGGCTGGGGCGCTGGCAGCTTCTGCTTATTTTGATAAAGGCCCCACCGGAAGCGGGGTTAGCCGCTTAAGTTGAAGTGTAGTGTGAGGTTATCGTTGTAAAAGATTGTTTTTAAATTGTTATAGGCTTTAGCTCGTTATCAATATTCCAGTTAATGCTAAGCAATGGCTGGCGTTGCCCTAGACGCATCGCCAGCCACAGGGCTTTAGTCGCCGGTGGCTACCGGGCGAGCAGGGTCGGTGATCCACTCACTCCAGGATCCGGCATACAGCGGGGCCAGTGGGTAGCCGGCCAGGCACAGGGCGAACAGGTTATGGCAGGCGGTCACGCCTGAGCCGCAGTAGGCGACCAGCTCATTGGCCGGACGCTCACCGAGTTGCGCGGCAAAGCGCTGATGCAACTGCTGCGGGCTTAAAAAGTGGCCGTCGCTGTCGAGGTTGTCAGTGAACACCGCACACTGCGCGCCAGGAATATGCCCGGCGACTGGGTCAATCGGTTCCACGTCACCCTTGAAGCGCGGCAGGCCGCGTGCATCCAGCAAGGTCAGTTGGCTATCGCCCAAACGTTGTTGCAGCTGCGCCGCGCTGACCAGCATGCTGCTATCGGTGCTGCCGTTGAATGTGCCAGGCGCTGGCGTCGGCAGGTCCTGAGTCAACGCCCCTCCAGCCTCGCGCCAGGCCTTGAGGCCGCCGTCGAGCAGGTACACACCGTCACGTTTACCCAGCCAGGCCAGCAGCCACCAAGCCCGCGCAGCAAACGCACCGGGGCCGTCGTCATACAGCACCACCTCGCTGTGTGTATTCAGCCCCATTCGCGCAGGCGTTGCAGCAGGTGTGCAGGCTCTGGCAGCGGGTGGCGACCGGTGATGCCTTTATGGATCGGCCCGGACAGGTCGCGCTCCAGGTCAGCGAACTGCGCACCGGGGATATGCCCTTCGGCGAAGCTGCGCTGGCCGTAGGCCAAGTCATCCAGCGCAAAGCGGCAATCGAGAATCAGCAGGTCGGGTTCAGCAAGGCGTTGTTGTAGCTGGGCGGCGCTGATCAGTTGGGCGAGGGGCATGTCAGTCATCCTGTTGGCAAAGGGGCTGCGCGCATCATAACCTTGGGTTTTAGCGGTCAAGATGGCCTGTGCAGAAGAATTTCTCTCAATAGACGCTGCATCGTGGCCCTTTTATGTGCATGCTGCCTGCCCGTTTTGTTCTGACCTAGGTTGCCGCGCCCCATGAAACGCTTTGTCTTGCTCGATACCGCCCCTATCCCTGATGGCTCTGGCGCACTGTGCCTGTTCGAGTATGGCGAAGACTTTGTGATCAAGATTGCCGGCGGCGATGGCGGTCAGTTGATGAACACACGCATGCACGGCTCCGAAGATGCGCTGGCGGCAATTCCCTGCAAAAAGGTCGCGGGCGGCCGGATTCGCGGGTGCTGATCGGTGGTCTGGGCATGGGCTTTACCCTGGCTACGGCGTTGCAGAACCTGGGCAAGACTGCTGAGGTGGAAGTGGCCGAGTTGGTGCCTGCGTGGTGGAGTGGAACCGTGGCCCGCTGGGCGCCAAGGCCGGTTATCCGATCCTCGATCCGCGTACGCGGTGATCAGGACGATGTGGCCAATTGCCTGAAAAACGCCGATCAGCGTTATGACGCGATCATGCTGGATGTGGACAACGGCCCAGAAGGCCTAACCCAGAAGCGCAATAGCTGGCTGTATTCCGCCAGGGCCTGCAGCGCTGCTACCAGGCATTGCGTCCAAGGGCGTATTGGCGGTGTGGTCGGCGAGTGCCGACCGGGTATTCAGCGACAAGGTGCGCAAGGCCGGCTTCAAGGTAGAAGAAGTGCAGGTCTATGCCCACGGCAACAAGGGCACTCGGCACACCATCTGGATCGCGGAAAAGAGCAAATAGGCAAGTCCCTAACATTAAAAAGCCCGGCAACTAAGCAGTTACGCGGGCTTTTTTACGAGCTTAGAACCTAGTCAACGCTTCGCGAGCTAGGGCCATGCAAGGCAAAAACAGGCGAGGAACGGAGTGTACGAGTGTACATGAGCATCCGAGCCTGTTTTTAACGCAGCAGGGCCGACGCGCAGCAGGCGTTGGGCAGGTTCTTTAGCGAATTTTCAGCTTGCCGATGCGGTCATTATCCAGGCTACCGAAGTACAGGTAGTCACCCACCGCTTGACCGAGGTGATCATTGCGTAAATGCGTGCCACTGGTGTCGTGCAGGCTCTGGGTGATTTCCCCGCGTTCGTTGAGGCAATGGCAAAACCATAGGGCACGGCCTTGGGCCAAAGCGCACGCGCAACTTAGCCATCTGCGTTTTCAGCCATGGATAACGGTGCAGGAAGTCAGCGTCGGCTTTACGCGGAGTTGGCAGGGCCACCAGAAGGTGCCGTTGCGGTCGCCTTGGAGGTTGTCCGGCAGGCCGGGCAGGTTGTCGATAAAGATGTCGTGGGAGCCGGCTTGTCGCCGCTCAGCCAGTAACGGGTAATGCGGTAGCGGTAGGTTTCGTTGACCAACACAAAGTCTTCAGCCGCGGACAGCGCAACGCCGTTGGCGAAATACAGATCCTTGAGCAGCACCTTGGTTTCGCCGTTGGCTGGGTTGTAGCTGAGCAGCGACCATGGGCGGGCTTCGAGCAGGTCGAGCAGGTAATCCGGCTGTTCAAAACGCGCGGAGGGCATCGCTGAAATAAATGGTGCCGTCGCGGCAATATCCAGGTCATCGGGAACTTGAAGGGCACGCCTTCGGCTTTCTGTTGTAAGCACTGTGATCTTGCCCTGGCCATCGATACTGAGCAGGCCCTTATAAGCGTCAGCCACGATCAGGTTGCCGCTGGCGTCAAAGTCCATGCCCAGGGGCCGGCCTTGGGTGTTGGCGAAGGTTTCCCGCGGCCATCAAGCGTGATCCGCACGACTCTGCCGTCATGCAAGCCGCTGTAGACCTGGCCCAGGGCGTCCACGGCAGTGTCTTCTGGGCCATGCACCTGGCCGCGGCCGAGCAGCTCGGCTTTCATCAACGTGTCGTTGGGCTCCAGCACGCCGGTCATCGTCGGAGGGGCCGGCGCGTCCCAGGCCAACGGGTCAATTGGGCTGGGCGTGATGACGAGGTAGATCGCCATTGCCGCGATCAGGGCCACAAGCAGGCCAAACAGTTTTTTCATTGTTGTTATTCCCTGTAGTGAAGGTGCTCACATGTACGTGCCGGGCAGAATAACGCTTATGCGCTTTACCGCGCATCGTGAATGCCCGGCTATGGGGTGTGGCGATATATACTGCGCCGCATTCTTGATGGAGAGCCGTGTGGCGATTGATATTCAGTGGATTGGTGATGACGCCAGCCTGGCGCAGCATTGTGCAACCTGGCGTACGCTGGCGTTTGTGGCGGTTGATACCGAGTTTATGCGGGTCGACACCTTTTACCCGATTGCCGGCTTGCTGCAGGTCAGCGAAGGCGAGCGGGCCTACCTGATTGATCCACTGCTGATCAGCGACTGGACCCCCTTTGCCGATTTGCTGCAAGACCCAGCGGTGGTCAAGGTGCTGCACGCCTGCAGTGAAGACTTGGAAGTCTTCCTGCGCCTGACGGGCAGCCTGCCGGCGCCCTTGTTCGATACCCAACTGGCGGCGGTTACCTCAACCTCGGCTTCTCCATGGGCTATTCGCGCCTGGTACAGGCCGTGCTGAATATTGATCTGCCCAAAGGTGAGACCCGCTCCGACTGGTTGCAGCGGCCGTTATCGGCCAACCAGGTGAGCTATGCGGCCGAAGACGTGGTGCATTTGGCCGAGGTGTATACCCGGCTCAAGGATCAGCTGTCCGCCGAGAAATATGCCTGGGTACTGGAAGACGGCGCTGAACTCGTCGCCAACCTCACCCGTGAGGTCGACCCCGAGTTGGCTTACCGCGAAGCCAAATTGGCCTGGAAACTCTCACGCCAACAGTTGGCCGTGCTTAAAGCGCTGTGCACCTGGCGCGAAGTCCAGGCGCGCCAGCGCAACCAGCCGCGTAACCGCATCCTTCGTGAGCATTCGCTGTGGCCATTGGCCCGTACCCAGCCGGATAACCTGGTGGCCCTGGCGCGGATAGAGGACATGCACCCGAAGACCGTACGCCAGGACGGTGAATTTATTCTGCAATTGATCAAGCAGGCTGCAGCCACGCCAGCCGCAGAATGGCCTGAGGCGTTACCTGAGCCGTTACCGTTGGAGGTCTCGTCACTGCTGAAGAAGCTGCGGGCCATCGGTCAGCGCGAAGGTGAGCGCCTTAACATCACCCCCGAACTGATGCTGCGCAAGAAAACCTCGAAGCCCTGCTGAAAACCGGCTATCCCAATGGGCCCTACCAGTTGCCGGAGTCGCTGCGCGGCTGGCGGCGTGAATTGATGGGCCAGGCGTTGCTGGATTGCCTGGCTGCAAACGGAGAGTCCGCGTGAAACGTATTTGCTCAATCTACAAAAGCCCACGCAAGAACGAGATGTACCTCTACGTGCTGCGCAGCGATGGTCTTAAGCGCGTGCCAGAAAACCTGCTGCTGGCCTTCGGCCCGCCGGCACTTGCATTTGAAATGGTGCTGACACCCGAGCGCGTCCTGGCCCGCGAAGACATCCACAAGGTGCTAGCCAACCTCGACGAGCAGGGCTATCACCTGCAAATGCCACCGCCGGAAGACGAGTACATCGAGCACCTGCCGGATGAACTGCTGCGCCGTAACGACCCGATGTAAACGGCATGCATGCGACTGCGAAGGCCCCACTGCGTGTATTGATTGCTGAAGCGGAGCACGCGCTCTATGCCGAGCTGCTGCGCGAGCAGGCCCCTGAGCTTGAATTGCGTGGCAGTGATAAGCCCAGCGCGTTGGCCGACTATGCCGCCAACGGTGCAGTCTGGCTGGGCCAGCCTGACCTGCTTGTACCGTTACTGCGCCAGGGTTTTCAGCCGCAGTGGCTGCAATCGACCTGGGCCGGTATCACACCGCTGCTGGCGAGGGGCTTGCCGACAAATTATCCGCTGACCCGCGCCGTGGGCATTTTCGGTCAGGTGATGGCCGAGTATGTGCTCTGTCACGTGCTGGCCCATGAGCGCCAGCTGTTAGCCCGGCTGGCGGCGCAGGTCGAGCAGCGTTGGGACAATCGCCAACCGCACAGCCTTAATGGGCGCCGCGCCTTGATCATCGGCACGGGTGATATTGGCCTGAGCGTCGCGCAGTTTCTTGCGCCATTTGGTATCGAGCTGTTCGGCATCGCCAGCCAGCCACGGCATCTGCCACCGTTTCGACAGGTGGCGGGGCTCGATGAGCTGTCGCGCCTGGCGGGCGAGGCCGACTACTTGATCAATCTGCTACCGGACACCCCGGCTACCCGCGACATCTATAACGGGGTGTTCTTTGCCTGCTGCAAACCGAGCGCGCTGTTTATCAATGCCGGACGTGGCGTCGCGGTGGTCGATGTCGATCTGGTCGCAGCGCTGCACCAGGGCCAGTTGGCCGGTGCGGTGATTGATGTCTGCCGAGAGGAACCGCTGCCCGCGGGTCATCCGTTCTGGGATGCGCCGCGCCTGTTGCAGACCGGGCACAGCTCGGCACCCACTGACCCGCGCCTGCTGGTGCAGTTGTTTGTCGACAACCTGGGGCGTTGGCAGGGCGGTAACGCGTTGCGCGGGCAGGTGGATTTTGCCCGCGGCTATTAACCCACCCTCCATTCGGCATGCCGCCCTTGGCCGCTGCTGGCCAAGCGGCTAGACTGCCGGCCTTTTCGCCCTTCACGTACCCTCGCCATGGCCGCCAAAGTCGAACCCTTCTGGAAACGTAAAACCCTCGAACAACTTAATCAGGACGAGTGGGAATCGCTGTGCGATGGCTGCGGCCTGTGCTGCCTGCAAAAACTTGAGGATGAGGACGATGGCAGCGTGTATTACACGCGCATCGCCTGCAAACTGCTCGACCTAGATACCTGTCGCTGCACCGACTACAGCAACCGGCGCACGTTCGTCGCCGACTGCATCCAACTTACACCGGCCCAGGCTGACCAGTTTCAGTGGCTGCCGCCCACCTGCGCGTATCGTTTGGTGAGCGAAGGTAAGGACCTGTTGCTCTGGCACCACTTGGTCTGCGGTGATACCGAACAGGTGCATAAACAGCGTATTTCCCAGGCCGGGCGCATGCTCAGCGAAAACAGCGTGGCCGAGGATGAGTGGGAAGACCACATGATCTTCCGCTCGAGCTGAACCGCACGTCAGTCACGCTGCCTAAACTCATCTGCGCCAATGAACAGCCTGTGGAGGCCTGCCATGTCGATTCGCCGTGTGTTGTTGTCTGTCGTTTTACTCAGCCTGAGCACACCGCTGTGGGCGAAGAAAGTCGACTTGGATTATCGCGTGCGCTTCCTGCCGGAGACCGAGCAGGCCGAAGTCAGCCTGACCCTGGCCGACGGCGCACCGGTGCTTAGCCTGGCATTCAATTTAGGTCAGCAGGGCGTCTACAGCGATTTCAAGGCCGACGGCCAGTGGACCCAAGACAAGCCCGAACTCGGTACCTGGCAGCCGGCCAAAGGTAAATCGACCCTAACCTATCGCGTGCGCGTCAACCACGAACGCAGCCCAGGCCGCTTCGATGCACGGATGACTAAAGACTGGGCCTTGCTGCGTGGTGACGATCTGGTGCCGGCAGTAACGCTGCGTCAGGAAGACAAAACCGAACTGGTTTCGCGCCTGCTATTCGATCTGCCCAAGGGCTGGAAAAGCGTCGAAACAGGCTGGCCACGTATCGGTAAGAACAAGTTTCGGGTTGATAATCCGCAGCGCAAGTTCGACCGGCCGACGGGTTGGATCGTTGCCGGCAAAGTGGGTACGCGCCGCGCCAAGCTGGGTGAGACCGATGTGGCGATTGCTGCACCCGTGGGCGAGGGCATGCGACGCATGGACGTGCTGACCCTGCTGACCTTTGTGTGGCCACAAGCTCAGGAAGTGTTCCCGCGCGACCCCAGCAAGCTGTTGATTGTCGGGGCTGGCGATCCGATGTGGCGTGGCGGTCTTTCGGCCGCCAACTCCTATTACATGCACAGCGCTCGTCCGCTGGTCAGCGAGAACGGCACCAGCTCCCTGGTGCACGAGCTTGTGCATGTATTCAGCCGTATCCGTGCCCGTGATCGCAGTGACTGGATTACCGAAGGCATCGCCGAGTACTACGCCATCGAGCTGATGCGCCGCGCGGGCGGCCTGAGCGAGGAGCGCTATCAGAAAATTCGTGAACAGCTGATTGGCTGGAGCAAGCCGGTAAAAAGCCTGCGTACCGACAACTCCAGCGGTCCGGTCACCGCACGCGCCGTTCTGTTGCTGCAGGAGCTGGATCGAGAAATCCGCCAAGCCACCAAAGACAGCACCCAGCCGCGCTCGTTAGATGACGTCACCCGCGGCCTGATGCGTCTGGATAAAGCCACTACCAAAGACTTTATCGAAATCAGCGAAAACGTTATGGGCGGCGCCTCCGACGTGCTGGACAGCAAGCTGTTGCACTAACTACTTGAGGCCCAACCCGGATTTGGTGTTCAAGCCCTTGGCCATGCGGTCGTAGAGCACCACATTGACGGTCGCAGCGAGGTTCATGCAGCCCTGGGTGGGGATGTAGATCACGTCCTCACACCAGTCGAGGACTTCCTTGCTCAGCGAACCGTCTTCGGGCCGAAGATGTAGATGGCGCGGTCGGGGTGGGTGTACTGCGGCAGTGGCCGGGCGCCTTCGACTAGTTCCACGGCCACCGGCGTACAGCCGATGGGAATGATCTGTTGCAGGTCTTCAACGCCGATCAGCGGAATATCCATATAGATGCGCTGGGTGTCGGTGACGAAGTCGCGGGCCCGCGCATAGCGCTTGCCGCTGTAGAACACTGAGGCCGCGCCATAGCAGCCTGCCGCACGCATGACCGAGCCGACGTTCTCTGGGGATTTTGGGTTGAACAACCCGATGCAGCTGTATCGTTTGTTTGCCACGTGTCCGGCCTTTTCTGTGCCTTACGGCAACCAAGATTAAAGGCCGGGGATTATACGGGGTGGGTAGGCTGGGGCCTATTCTTTGCTCTTCAGCCGTGCTGCTAGGTCGGCAAAGGGGTTGTGCGTGGCCTGAGCCGTCTTCGGCGTGCTGAGCGAGCCTTCACTGAAGTACTGCTGGTCGGTGTAGCGCGAATGCTCATTGTCATGGCAGAACAGGCACAGCAGCTCCCAGTTGGAACCGTCCTGCGGGTTGTTGTCATGGTTGTGATCGCGGTGGTGTACGGTCAACTCGCTTAGGCGCTTGCCGGCGAACTCGCGTGCACAGCGGCCGCAGACGTGTGGGTACATTTTTAACGCTTTGTCGCGGTAGCCTTCCTCACGCGAGCGCTGGGCATCGGCGAGGATGCGGTCAAGCTTGGCGGTGGCGGGTGATTTATCGCTGCTCATCGGGAGTCTCGTGAATTGTGCCTGTGTGCCCAGTCTAGCCTTGCCGGCGATCAGTGAGAACTGCCAGTTCGGCACTTAAGCGCTTACCTGTGGCCTAAGTGAATACCTGTTCATGGAGATGCTATATGCGCCGGATCATTTTGCTCGTTGTCCTGACTACCCTGGCCAGCACGTCGTTATTTGCTCAGCAACCTATTGGGAATCCGCTTCCTGAACCGGCGACAGGTGCGCCCGGCACGGCCACACCGCACCCTTATGGAATGCCTGCGGCGCCACGGCACCTGCCGAGCATGCCGGCTAACAGCGTGCCGCTGCTTAAGCAGCCACCTTTGCAAGAGCGCTCGCAGAACCGCCGCGATCAAGACCAGCAGCTGTTGCGTGAGCAACGCGAGCGCAATGCACAACCGCGGAAAAAGCCCGCCGAGTGAGCGATCGCTTTCGCTGCGCGAGCACTTTTTGCGGCCTCAGTGCAAGCCGAGCACCTTGAGAATAAAGGCGTACTCCAGGGCAACATCCTTAAGCGCCTGATAGCGCCCACTCATGCCGCCATGGCCGGCGTCCAGATCAGTCTTCAAAAGCAACAGGTGGCTGTCGGTCTTGTGCGCCCGCAGCTTGGCCACCCACTTGGCGGCTTCCCAATATTGCACGCGGCTGTCGTTGTAGCCGGCCACGGCGAGGATCGCCGGATAAGCCTGGGCCTGGATATTCTCGTAAGGCGCGTAGCGTTTGATTCGCTCGAATACTTCAGGCTCGCTCGGGTCACCCCATTCGTCGTATTCGGTGACGGTCAGCGGAAGGTCGGGGTTCTGCATGGTGTTGAGCACATCGACAAACGGCACCTCTGCGATGGCGGCCGCAAACAGTTCCGGGCGCTGGTTAAGCACGGCACCAATTAACAGGCCGCCGGCGCTGCCGCCGCTGATAACCAGTTGTTCGGCCTGGGTGTAGCCGCTGTTGATCAGGTGTTCGGCGCAGGCAATAAAGTCGCTGAACGAGTTGTGCTTATGCTGCAGCTTGCCGGCGCGGTACCAGGCTTCGCCCAATTCGCCGCCACCGCGCACATGGGCAATGGCAAAGACAAAGCCGCGTTCGAGCAGCGACAGGCGCGCGTGGGAGAACCACGGGTCGAGGCTTTCGCCGTAAGCGCCGTAGCCATACAAGTAAAGCGGCGCACTGCTGCCCAGTACCTCGCGTTTGGCCACCAGGCTGATCGGCACCTGAGTGCCGTCTGCCGCTGTCGCCCACACGCGCTGGCTGACATAGCTGTCAGCATCAAACGGGCCGAGTACCTGGGTTTGCTTGAGCACCTGCTGCGTGCCGCTAGCCAGTTCCAGCTGGCGCACTTGCGCGGGGCGGTTGAGTGCTTCGTAGCGCAGGCGAATTACTGTGCTGTCGAACTCCAGGCTGTCCTGCACATACAGGCTGTAGGCCGCGTCGGGTAACTGCACGCGGTAGGCCGTTTGCCCTTGCGGTTGTACCTCGATGATCGGCAGGCCGTTTTCGCGCAGGCTAAGTACCAGCGCGTGCTGATTGAGGCTGACACCTTCGAGCATTACCAGCGGATCATGCGCGCGCAGCAGGTGCCAGTGCTGGCGAGCCGGGTTTGTAGCGGGGGCGCTGAACGGGGCGAAGTTAATACCATCTTGGTTACTGCGAATCAGCCAGCACCACTGACCGTCGAGCATGCCGTGGTCGATGTCGTATTCATGACCGTCTTCGCGCGGGGCCACACAGCAGAAGCTTTCTTGCGGTGTGGCGGCATCCAACACCCAGGTTTCGCTGGTGGTTTTGCTGCCCAGCTGCAAAATCAGCTGGCGTTCCGAGCTGCTGCGGTAGCAACTGAGGAAAAAACGCCCATCTGGCTCATTGAACACCAGCTCGGCCGCGTCAGTACCAAGTGTGTGGCGATAGAGTTTGTGCGGGCGGTGGGTATCGTCCAGCTCGCCGAAGAACAGGGTCTGGTTGTCATTGGCCCAGGTCATACTGCCGTCGCAGTCGGCGAACGGCAGCTCGATCACGCTGTCGTCGGCCAGCTCTTTGACGAACAGCTCGTAGGTTTCCTCACCGCTGGTGTCCAGGCTGTAGGCCAGCCGCTGATGATCTGGGCTGATGCTAAATGCCCCCAACGAGATAAACCCGCCATCTGCTAGTGCATTGGGGTCGAGCAGCAACTGCTCACTGTGTTCATCGACGTTCAGTGTGCCGTCGGCCGGTTTACGGCAGCGATAATGCCGTGGGTATTCGTCCCCAGCGGTGGTGCGCTGGTAATACAGGTAAGGCCCCCAAGGCGAAGGCAGGCTTAGGTCCGTTTCACGGATGCGGCCCTTGATCTCCTCAAACAGCGCTTCACGCAGGGGTAACTGTGCGCTGAGCTGCGCCTCTAAATAGGCATTTTCAGTCTTGAGATAATCGAGCACCTCGTCACTGTCGCGGTTTTCCAGCCAGCGATAAGGGTCGGCGGCGTTATCGGCGCGGGCGATAGGGGCGTGTGACATGGGGTAACTCCGTTAGATGACGGCCAACAGCGGGGACGCCGAAGAATCTGTACAAAACCTGCTGCGCGTCGGCCCTGCTACGTTAAAAACAGGCTCGGACTGCTCATTTACAACTTGTAAACTCCGCGTCCTCGCCTGTTTTTGCCTTGCATGTCTCTAGCTCGCGAGCTTTTGAACAGGTTCAAAGCAGGCAAAAGCCGTTATCATAAGCGCCACTTCGCCCGTCGGCTGCTGAAATCTGCGTGCTTCTGTATCTGCGAGTCAGCAGCCCTATTAATGCCAGAGAATTTGCGTTTTATGACTGAAAACGACTACCTGCTTGCCTGGGGTGCCTATCTAGTTGCAGCACTCGGCTGTCTGTTGGTGTGGTTTTGTCTGACCAGCTGGATGTGGCGCTACGTGCGCGAGCCGCTGCGCGTGCTGGTTCTGGTGTTGTTGTTCAGCCCGACCATCGTTGACCCTGGCAAAGATCAGTTCGCCCCAGCGATCGCCATCACCGCCATGGACCTGCTGCTGGATGTGGGTAACAACGCCTGGCGTGCGGTGGCCGACCTGAGCATGTACGGCTTGATCGCGTTTGTCCTGTACCTGCTGTTTGTGGCCATTCGTTGGCCTGTGGAACGCTGGTGGCAGGCACGCAAAGGCCCCGCGCCGATTGCCGATGACGAGCCGACCCTGCGCGAGATGATGGCGCGCGATGCTGATGACTCAGAAGACACCCGCTACGATGCCCGCGGCGACCGCCGTATGCGCGTAGAACCCCGTCTGTAGGCGGCACCGTCGGCCTTGCCTGTCAGTAGGCCCAACGGTCATGTGCGCTGTCTCTTTGCTCCCGACCCCAAGGGATATGATGAAGCGAGCCGTTTGTTGTGGCGCGCTCTGATGGGTTTTTTATCATTGGCGCCTAAGCGCCCGGAGGCCAGATTGCGGCTAGATGCACAACAACTGCGCGAGGCATTGCACCATGTGTGAATTGCTGGGCATGAGTGCCAATGTGCCGACCGATATCGTTTTCAGCTTTACCGGCCTGATGCAGCGCGGCGGACGTACCGGGCCGCACCGTGATGGCTGGGGCATCGGCTTCTATGAAGGGCGCGGCCTGCGCCTGTTCCAAGACCCGCGGGCGAGCAGCGAGTCTGAGGTGGCGCAGTTAGTGCAGCGCTACCCGATCAAGAGTGAAGTGGTGATCGGCCATATCCGTCAGGCCAATGTTGGCCGCGTCTGCCTGGCCAACACTCATCCATTTATGCGCGAAATGTGGGGCCGAAATTGGTGCTTTGCGCACAACGGCCAATTGGCCGATTTTGCCCCGCGTCTGGATATCTATCGGCCGGTTGGTGATACCGACAGCGAAGCGGCCTTCTGTGACCTGCTCAACCGCCTGCGCCACGCTTTTCCTGAGCCGGTTGCGGTAGAGGCGTTGCTGCCAGTTCTGGTCAAGGCCTGTGCCGGTTATCGTCAGCAGGGGGTGTTCAACTGCTTGCTCAGTGATGGCGATTGGCTGTTCAGCTTTTGTTCAACCAAGTTGGCACATATCACCCGGCGTGCACCGTTTGGCCCGGCTCATTTGAAAGATGCTGATATGCAGGTGGATTTTCAATCGGAAACCACGCCCAATGATGTAGTCAGCGTACTGGCCACTGAGCCTTTGACCAATAACGAGAGCTGGACCTTGTACCAGCCGGGCGAGTGGCGTTTGTGGCGCGGTGGTGAATGTGTCGCGCAGGGCGTGGCTGGCTGAGCAAATGCAGATTTAGGACAGGTTTACTGGGGGAGGGGAGCAATGTTCAGAAGTTATCTGCGGTTAGCCTTGTTTGCTCTGGGGTTGCTCGTCGGGGTCCAGGTACCTGGCTTTATCAATGACTACAGTAAGCGCGTCGACGCTCATCACATCGAAGCGGAGCAGGGGCTCAAGGGGTTTCGGCAAACTGCTGAGCGGTTTTTTAAAGGCGATTTGGTTGCTTTGGTCGGTCATTACCAGGCCAGCGCTGATCCAGTCATGCGCAGCGATGCGCAGAGCCTCGGTACGTTGGTCGAACGCTCGGCATTTCTTGAGCGCGAAGCCAAGGCCATGCAGGGGGCTTGGTACGCTCAAGTCTGGCACCTGGCCACAGCCGCAGACCATGAGTTAATAGAAGAAACCCTGAGTGCCTACCGCTACCAAGTGCTGCTAGCGCCCGAAGCCATTGCCTGGGGTATCGCCTGCGCCATGCTGCTGGCCTGGCTGTTGGAAAGCCTGGCGCTGCTAGTCGGTATGCTGCTTGGCGTAGGCCGCAGCCAGAAGGTGCAGCAGCGGCATTGGCGTTAAACCCGCTGCGTAAAAAAGGCCCATATGGGCCTTTTTTATTTAGCTGCTGTGTTACTTGGACAAGAATCTCATGCCTTCTTCCAGCCCGCTCAAGGTCAGCGGGTACATCTGCTCTTCCAATAGCTCGCGCATAATATTGGTCGAGGCGGTGTAGCCCCAAGTGTCCTTGGGGTAGGGGTTGATCCAGATAAGCTTCTTGTACTTCTCCATAAAGCGCTTGATCCAGACGTAACCCGGCTCCTCGTTCCAGTGTTCGACGCTGCCGCCGGCCTGGGTGATCTCGTACGGCGCCATAGCCGCATCGCCGACGAATACCACTTTGTAGTCCGCGCCGTACTTGTGCAGCAGATCCTGAGTAGAAAAGCGCTCGCTGGTACGGCGCAGGTTGTTCTTCCACACCGACTCGTACACGCAGTTATGGAAGTAGAAGTACTCCATATGCTTGAACTCGGTTTTGCAGGCGGAAAACAGCTCTTCGCAAACCTTAACGTGGGCGTCCATCGAGCCGCCGATGTCGAACAGGATCAGCAGTTTTACCGCGTTGCGCCGTTCCGGGCGCATCTGGATATTCAGCAGGCCGCCGTCTTTCGCGGTGTGGTCGATGGTGCCGCCGAGATCAAGCTCGTCTTCGGCACCCTGGCGGGCGAACTTGCGCAGGCGGCGCAGGGCCACCTTGATATTGCGCGTGCCCAGCTCGACTTGATCGTCGAGGTTTTTGTATTCACGCTGGTCCCAGACCTTGACCGCTTTACCCTGGCGCTTGCCGGCGTCACCGACGCGAATGCCTTCCGGGTTGAAGCCGCCAGAGCCGAACGGGCTAGTGCCGCCAGTGCCGATCCACTTGTTGCCGCCTTCGTGGCGTTCCTTCTGCTCTTCGAGACGCTTCTTGAACTCTTCGATCAGCTTGTCGAGGCCGCCGAGGGATTCGATTTTGGCGCGTTCTTCATCGGTTAGCGAACGCTCGAATTCCTTGCGCAGCCACTCATCGGGGATCAATGCCTCGATGTGCTGATTGAGGTTTTCCAGACCCTTGAAGTAGGCCCCGAACGCGCGGTCGAACTTATCGAAATGCCGCTCGTCTTTGACCAGAATGGTGCGCGAAAGGAAGTAGAACTCGTCCATATCGGCGAACACAACGTTGTGTTTCAACGCGTTGATCAGGTCGAGCAGCTCGCGCACAGACACCGGCACTTTGGCGGCGCGCATTTCATTAAATAGGTTGAGCAGCATATAAGCGCCCTCATGAGTAACCGTAGGGTGGGTTAGCCGCGCAGCGGCGTAACCCACCATCGATGCCGTAGGCACCGTCATGGCCAGCCAGTCGGCTGGTTGGTGGGTTACGCCTTTGGCTAACCCACCCTACAAAAGCGTCGCTTAGCGCGAAGCGCGGCGGCTCATAAAAGCCAGGCGCTCAAGCAACTGCACATCCTGCTCGTTCTTCACCAACGCACCTGCCAGGGGCGGAATGGCCTTGGTTGGATCGCGCTCGCGCAGTACCGCTTCGCCGATATTGTCGGCCATCAGCAGCTTGAGCCAGTCGACCAGTTCGCTGGTGGAGGGCTTCTTCTTCAGGCCTGGCACCTTGCGTACGTCGAAGAACACATCCAGCGCTTCGGCGACCAGGTCTTTCTTGATGTTGGGGTAGTGCACGTCGACGATTTTCTGCAGGGTCGCGCGATCTGGGAAGGCGATGTAGTGGAAGAAGCAGCGGCGCAGGAAGGCATCCGGCAGTTCTTTTTCGTTGTTCGAGGTGATGATGATGATCGGGCGCTTGGTGGCCTTGATCGTCTCGTCAGTCTCGTAAACGTAGAACTCCATCTTGTCGAGTTCTTGCAGCAGGTCGTTGGGGAACTCGATGTCAGCCTTGTCGATTTCGTCGATCAGCAGAATCACCCGCTCTTCGGCCTCGAAGGCCTCCCACAACTTGCCCTTCTTGATGTAGTTGCGCACGTCGTGGACTTTGTCCGAGTCCAGCTGCGAGTCGCGCAGGCGGCTGACCGCGTCGTACTCGTAGAGGCCCTGGTGGGCTTTGGTGGTGGATTTGATGTGCCAAGTGATCAGGCGTGCACCAAAGGACTCCGCCAGTTGTTCGGCCAGCATGGTTTTACCGGTGCCTGGCTCACCCTTGACCAGCAGCGGACGCTCCAGGGTAATGGCGGCATTGACCGCAAGCTTGAGGTCGTCGGTGGCGACGTAAGACTGGGTGCCTTCGAACTTCATCGGTAAATCCTCGAACGGTAACGCGCAAGGCCGTGCCTGCGGGTTCAGTATGTGAAAAGCCGACTATAACGCGCGGCCCTGGCGACTGTGAACGTAGACGGGCCATTCAGTCACTGAATGGCGGGTCACGCCGCGTTTGTTGCTGCGCTGGACGGGTGCGAGCCAGCGTTTTAGTCTGGGTGCCTTTCGGCAACCTGCATAACAAGGACTTCGTCATGAGCCGCATCTTCGCTGACAACGCACAAGCTATCGGTAACACCCCGTTGGTTCGAATCAATCGCCTGGGCCCGGCAGGAGTGACCATTCTGGCCAAAATCGAGGGGCGTAACCCGGCGTATTCAGTGAAATGCCGCATCGGCGCTAGCATGATCTGGGATGCCGAAGAGCGTGGCGTGCTCAAGCCCGGCATGACGATTGTTGAGCCGACCTCCGGCAACACCGGTATCGGCCTGGCCTTTGTCGCTGCCGCGCGCGGCTACAAACTGCTGCTGACCATGCCGGCCTCCATGAGCCTGGAGCGGCGTAAGGTGCTCAAGGCCCTGGGCGCTGAGCTGGTGCTGACCGAACCGGCCAAGGGCATGAAAGGCGCCATCGACAAAGCCACGGAGATCGCGGCGTCTGACAGCAATATGTACTTCCTGCCGCAGCAATTTAACAACCCCGCCAACCCGGCGATTCACGAGAAAACCACCGGCCCGGAAATTTGGAATGACACCGACGGTACGATTGATGTGCTGGTGTCAGGCGTTGGGACCGGCGGCACCATCACCGGTATTTCGCGCTATATCAAGCAGACCCAGGGCAAGCCGATTCTCTCGGTGGCGGTTGAGCCAATCAGCTCGCCGGTGATCAGCCAGACCCTCGCCGGTGACGAGGTCAAACCCAGCCCGCACAAGATTCAGGGTATCGGCGCGGGCTTTGTGCCGCGCAACCTCGACCTGAGCATGGTCGACCGGGTTGAGCTGGTTTCTGACGACGATGCCAAGGCCGTGGCCCTGCGCTTGATGCGTGAAGAGGGGATTCTGTGCGGTATTTCCTGCGGCGCCGCCATGGCCGCCGCGTTGCGCGTGGCCGCCGAGCCGCAGATGCAGGGCAAAACCATCGTGGTGATACTGCCGGACTCCGGCGAGCGTTACCTGTCGAGCATGCTCTTCGCTGACATGTTCACCGAGCAGGAATTGCAGCAGTAAAGGTTTTCGTCCTCAAAAAAACCGCCAAATCCTGGCGGTTTTTTTGTGGGTGGTTACTAGGTGATTTAGGTGCCAACGCTGCCGATTGATTGGTTTAGATACGGTGGAGATGGTTGTTCAGCAGATTTAATGATGGGTAGCGACAGGCGGGTGTCGGCCGATTCTGTTGAAAAAGTCCCGTCACGATTCTGCCCATGAAAGAGCGTTCGCGACGTTGAAATCTGGTTAACTCAGAAGACGGAGCTGTCTTGGTTTTTACGTAGCAACGCCGAAATCGAGCGATTTTTGAGCTGCCGAAAAGCAACTCTCTAAGAAACCGACTTTTTCAACAGACTCGGCCAAATGCGGTCACTCACCATGGGCAACTTCCGGCCCAGAGCGTGTAAAAACACTTTCTTATCGTGCGTGCTTCAGCCCATCGCTCCTGGGCGTGGAGATTTCCCGATTATTTACCACGATCAGCGCCGGGAACGCTTCAGAGCGCGTATGAAGCGCTTTGGCACCTCTTGGGGCATTAAAAGCCGGGCTTTTACGCCGCCATCGCCTTCAACAAACCTTCGGTGCCGATGATTTTCATCACCCGCTTCAAGTTGTAGGCGAGCACATTCAAGCTCATTTCTGCGCTCACCCCGTTCAGTTTTCGAGTGAGGAAGTGCGTTGCCCCCATCCATTGTTTGAGCGTCCCGAAGGGATGCTCAACAGTCCGCTTTCGAACCCGCATCATCTCAGGTGCTTGGTTCAGCCGGCGTTGCATTTCCTCCAGCACAGCTTCATGTTCCCAGCGCCTTACTCGACGATTTGTGCTTGGCGTGCACTGGGTTTTCAGCGTGCAACTCTGGCATTTCGAACTCCAGTAGCAGTGCATATTCATGCCTTTCTCAACGCTGGAGAATCGCCAGATCAGTGCCTCTCCCGCTGGGCAGGTGTATTCGTTTTTCGTCGGGTCATACACGAAGGCATCTTTGTTGAATCGGCCATCAGCCTTGGCGCTTGAAGTCATTGGCTTAGGCACGTAGGCCGTGATGTTTGCGTCGTGACAGGCAAGGATTTCTTCACCCTTGAAGTAGCCTCGGTCAGCCACCACGGACAGCGTTTCTGTGCCGATAGCTTCACGAGCCTGCTTCGCCATTGAACTGAGTTGGTCACGGTCGGAACCGCTGTTGGTGACCTCATGAGCAACTATCAAATGGTGCTGCGTATCGACAGCCGTCTGCACGTTGTAGCCGACGATACCGCTGCCGCGCGTCATCATCGAACGGGCATCCGGGTCGGTCAGCGAAACCTGTTTGTCAGGAGAGTCGTTGAGCTGAGTTTCGATCCCCTGAAGCTCTTTCATCTGCGCTTTGAGCTTGGCGATTTATCTTCCAGGTTGGCAGCCTCTGGCGCGGAGGCGCTAGGAATCTGTCGATCAGCCGCATCGAGCGCAGCCAAATAACGGCTGATGCTCGCCTCGATTTCTTCCATGCGCCGCTTCAGTTTGGCACTGGTGAAATTGCGGTCACGATTGTTCACTGCCTTGAATTTGCTGCCGTCGATGGCAACCAAGTTTTCGCCAAAAAAACCCAACTGCTGGCAGAGTAAAACGAACTGGCGGCAGACGCCGCGAATGGCCTTACTGTTGTCTTTTCGGAAGTTGGCGATGGTCTTGAAATCGGGCATCAAACGCCCGGTTAGCCACATGAGTTCGACGTTGCGCTGGGCTTCTCGCTCAAGACGTCGGCTCGATTGGATGCGGTTTAGGTAGCCGTAGATATAGATCTTCAGCAGGATCTCAGGGTGGTAGGCAGGTCTGCCTGTTTCGGCTGGAATGACGCCATCAAAATCCAGCTTGGCTAGGTCGAGTTCGTCGACGAAAACGTCGACCACACGTACCGGATTGGTATCGCTGACATAGTCGTCGAGGCTTTCGGGAAGCAAGGTGCTTTGACCTCGGTGTTCACCCTGGATAAACCGTTTCATGGGTTTCCCTTGCGATGAGATTCTCGGAAATCATAGCAAGGGTTTACCGGGACGTTTTTACACACTCTGGACCCAAAGCGGACTCTCAGATATGACTATGAAACTAGGGGCGATTCAGTATATTCAGGGGCAGCGTTGCACTTATATGTTGGATTCAGGCGTTGAAACGGCTGCAGAAGCTTTCCTGCGGGTCGGTGCACCGGCCATTAGCTCTGGAGTAGAACTGCAGGTTAGTGGCAAGGACAAGGGTATGAGCCTGGAAGCAGTGGGGAGGAGCGCAATTAATGTGCGTTTTCATCCTTTTGCGTCGGACCAAGCAGACGCTGCGGTGGCAGCTTAAGCGGAATGGAAGCAGGTTGATCTAAATGGCTATTAGGGTTCTGATTTGCTTTGGACTGGCATTGCTCAGTGTCAGGGTATGGGCAATGGAGATTGGGGTCTACGCTCCGGAGGAAGCACCTTACCAGTACCTTGATAGCAGCTCGGGGCAGGCTGCTGGCTTTGCTGTCGAGGTCGTACAGCTGGTGCTCAAAGAGGCGGGCAGCAAGGCACCGATCAAGCTACGACCCTGGCCAAGAATTGAATGCTGTGTGCTGGAGCAGCCCAATAACCTGATCTTTACCGTCTACCGCAATCAAAAAAGTGAACTGGACTACCGTTGGGTCGGGTCTTTGGTGCCCTTTAAGATAGTCATCTATCGACTCAAGTCGCGCCAGGATGTGCAGGCGAGCAGTGTCAGCGAGCTGGGCCATTATCGAATCGGCGTTGCTGCGCAAGGCAGCCGGTTTCGTTATCTGAATAAACAGGGGTTGGCCGCCAATCTGGATATTGCCAACAATGATGAATCCAATATTCGCAAATTTTTCCACGGCCGCTTTGACCTTCTGCCCGAAGATCCCAACATGCTGTTCTACTCGACCCAGCGTCTCGGCTTGGATTTCGGTCAAGTTGAGAGGCTTTTTGAGCTCCCCGAGTTGGCTGGCGAAGGCTATCTGGCCTTTACTCTGGGGACTGAGGAAGCACTGGTGAGTCAATTCACGCGTGCGCTAGAAAAGGTCAAGTCAGGGTCGGCTTACCGGGGGTTGTTACTGAAGTATGGGTTGTAAGCGCTAGTGACGGCATAGCACCGAAAAATCAAAGGGGGACGGAGTGAACAACTTTTGATGAGCCAAGCTGGTACTTGAACTCCAGCGCGACCAGCAATTAAAGATAATTCACTTCCCCCTGTAGCAAGTAGCCCGGACAACCATCGCAATGGTGGATGGATAAAGCGTCATCCACCCTACGCGCGGCATCCGTAGGGTGGACAACGCGAAGCTTGTCCACCGGTATGTCAAAGCCTCAATTACAAACCAGCGCAATCTTGCAGGCACGCCTGAATCTCGGCAAACAACGGACGCTCGGCAGGTTGCGTGTGGCTGCAGCGCGCATGCAAGTGCCACAGGCGGGTTTGCTGAGCGGGTTGGTTGTCTTTGTTGCAGCGCACTAACAACTCCTCTAGCAAGCAGGCAAAGGCCCGGGCCTCAAGTTGTTGCAGGGCAATCCCGTTGTGGCTCTGTGGGTCAAAAAACGACGCTGCGCCGAAATCGCCCAGCAGCGTTTGCCCGGTTGGGTTGACCAGCAGGTTATGGGCATACAAATCGCCATGCAGGATGCCGCGTTGATGCAGGTGAACGATGGCCGCCGCTGTGTCGCGCAAAATACGTAAGGCTTCTGCCACGCTGAAACGACGCTGCTCGGCATAGCAGTCGCGCGTGCAGCTGGCGAGGGAGGGCGGGCCGGCCAGCGCTTTGAAGCTCGGTTGAATACGCGCCAATAGCAGGCCGGGCGGAGCGTCCGGTAGTGGCTCCAGTGGGCCGGCAACGCTGATCAGGTTGTTGTGCTCACCGGCTGCAATACAGGCAGCCATCTCACTGTGGGCAAGCCCGTCGCTGGTTACATCACCTTTGAACAGTTTGACCGCCATGGCCTGCGCCGGCTGGTTGGGCTGCTGCCAGGTCGCACTGTGGATGACTCCCGAGGCGCCCTGGCCGAGTATTTCACCCAGCTCAAGGGCGTCGCGGGCGACGGTTGGCAGTGGGTGCTGCCGGAGAATTTCAGCTTCGCTGGCGTCACTGAATGGATTGCCGGCAAAGGCCAGCCAGCACAAGGACGGTAGCTCCGTGAGCCACTCTGGCAGATGCTCTAGCTGGTTAGCCGCAATGCGCAGCAGCTGCAAGCGCTGCAGCTTGGCCAGGCTTTCGGGCAGTGCGCGCAGCTGGTTGCCCGCCAGCATTAGCTTTTGTAAGTGGGCACAGTCACCTAACTCAGCCGGTAGCTGCTGCAGTTGATTGTCGGTCAGGATCAGCCAGCGCAGCTTGGGCGGCAGTGCCGCAGCAGGCAGGTACTGAATGCGATTGCTTTTAAAACCGATCATTTCCAGCTGCGTGCAGTTACCCAACACCTCAGGGACTGAGGTGAACAGGTTGTCTGAGCAAAACACAATGCGCAGCTTGTGCAGGCGCGCTAAGTCAGCAGGGAGTGCGCTGAGGCGGTTGCCCGAGAGGTTGAGCACTTCGAGGCTGTCGGCCAGCGAGAAAATCTCTTCTGGGAAGTCAGTCAGGTCGCAGCAAAGGTCTAGCCGAGTAATACCGGCCAGTTCACCGCTGCGAAGTTGTCCAAGGCTGTGCATAAGGAGGGCTCGCGCACTGAGAGCAATGCTCCGCAGTGTTTGGCTGAGAACGGGCGTGGTCACAACGGCGGAGGGCTAGGTTGCAAACCCTCCGCTGTCGTGTGTATCCGCAGGCGTGTGTTAGTTGTCGTAACCCAGGTTGGGTGCCAACCAGCGCTCGCTGACGTTGAGGTCCTGCTTTTTGCGCGCGGTGTAGCTTTCGACCTGATCTTTGTCGATCTTGCCGACGGCAAAGTACTGCGCCTGTGGATGGGCGAAGTACCAGCCTGAAACCGCTGCCGCCGGGAACATGGCGTAGTGCTCGGTGAGGAACACACCGCTGTTGCCGGCTTTGTTGAACTCGGCCGCCGGGTCGAGCAGTTCAAACAGGGCTTTTTTCTCGGTGTGGTCCGGGCAGGCTGGGTAGCCGGGGGCAGGGCGGATGCCCTTGTAGGCTTCCTTGATCAGCTCCTCGTTGGACAGCTGCTCCTCCGGATCATAGCCCCAGTAATTCGTCCGCACTTCGCGGTGCAACCATTCAGCGCAGGCTTCGGCCAGACGGTCAGCCAGGGCTTTGACCATGATCGAGTTGTAGTCGTCGCCGGCGTCCTGATAAGCCTTGGCGACTTCCTCGGCACCGATACCTGCGGTGGTGATAAAACCGCCGACGTAATCGGTGATGCCGCTGTCTTTCGGCGCAACAAAGTCGGCCAGGGAGAAGTTCGGCTTGCCATCCGGCTTGATCGTTTGCTGGCGCAAGTGGTGCAGGGTGGCCAGCTTCTCGCCGTTGTCGGCGTAGACATCCAGATCGTCGTCATTCACTTGATTAGCCGGCCAGAAACCAAATGTGGCGCGGGCGCGGATCAGCTTCTCGTCGATCAGCTTCTTCAGCATTTCCTGGGCGTCGGCATACAGCGCGGTGGCGGCTTCGCCCACCACTTCATCGGTGAGGATGCGCGGGAACTTGCCGGCCAGGTCCCAGGAGATAAAGAACGGCGTCCAGTCGATATATTCGGCCAGAACATTCAGGTCGATATTGTCGAGTACCTTCACACCGGTAAAACTCGGCACGCTCGGCTGATATGTCGCCCAGTCGAACTTGGGTTTGTTCTCGACCGATTTGGCGTAGCTCAGGCGTTCAGTACGGGCGCTGCGGTTGGCGGTGCGCTCGCGTACTTCGATGTAGTCGAGGCGGGTGCGCTCGACAAAATCGGCTTTCAGTTCTTTCGACAGCAACTGCGTGGCCACACCTACGGCGCGCGAGGCGTCGGTGACGTAGATCACCGCATCGTTCTGGTACTTGGGCTCGATCTTCACCGCTGTGTGGGCTTTCGAGGTGGTCGCGCCGCCAATCATCAACGGCAGGCTAAAACCCTGGCGCTGCATTTCGCGGGCGACATGCACCATCTCATCCAGCGATGGAGTAATCAGGCCGGACAGACCGATGATGTCGCACTTCTCGGCAATCGCCGTTTGCAGGATTTTCTCCGCCGGCACCATCACGCCTAGGTCGACAATGTCGTAGCCGTTACAGCCGAGCACCACGCCGACGATGTTCTTGCCAATGTCGTGCACGTCGCCTTTCACCGTGGCCATGAGGATCTTGCCTTTGGCTTCCGGCTTGTCGCCTTTTTCCAGCTCGATAAACGGGATCAGGTGGCCGACCGCCTGCTTCATCACACGGGCAGATTTCACCACTTGTGGCAGGAACATCTTGCCGGCGCCGAACAGGTCGCCGACCACGTTCATCCCGGCCATCAGTGGGCCTTCGATCACCTCGATGGGGCGCGCGCACTGTTGGCGGCATTCTTCGGTGTCTTCGATGATGTGGCTGGTGATGCCTTTGACCAGCGAGTGTTTGAGGCGGTCAACCACGCTCCAGGTGCGCCACTCTTCGGTTTCGACTTCCTTGACGCTGCCGTCGCCCTTGTAGTTGTCGGCAATCGCCAGCAGCGCTTCGGTGGCGCCGTCGTGGCGGTTGAGCACCACGTCTTCCACGGCGTCGCGCAGCTCTTTGGGAATCTCGTCGTAGATTTCCAACTGGCCGGCGTTGACGATGCCCATGGTCAGGCCGTTCTGGATTGCGTAGTACAAGAACACCGAGTGAATCGCTTCACGCACCGGGTTGTTGCCACGGAAGGAGAACGACACGTTGGACACGCCGCCGCTCGTCAGCGCGTGGGGCAGGTGATCGCGGATGTAGGCGCAGGCCTCGATAAAGTCGACTGCGTAGTTGTTGTGTTCTTCGATGCCGGTGGCCACAGCGAAGATGTTCGGGTCGAAGATGATGTCTTCCGGCGGGAAGCCCACTTCATTAACCAGAATGTCGTAGCTGCGCTGGCAGATCTCGCGCTTGCGTGCGGCGGTATCAGCCTGGCCGGCTTCGTCGAAGGCCATCACCACCACGGCCGCGCCGTAGCGCTTGCACAGCTTGGCGTGGTGCTTGAACTGCTCGACGCCTTCCTTCATCGAGATCGAGTTAACGATGCCTTTGCCCTGGATGCACTTCAGGCCGGCTTCGATCACGTCCCACTTGGAGGAGTCGATCATGATCGGCACACGGGAAATGTCCGGTTCGCCGGCGATCAGATTCAAGAAGGTGACCATGGCCTTCTGCGAATCGAGCATGCCCTCGTCCATGTTGATGTCGATCACCTGCGCGCCGGCTTCCACCTGTTGCAGGGCGACTTCAAGGGCTTCGGTGTAGTTGTCCTCGCGGATCAGCCGGGCGAACTTGGCCGAACCGGTGATGTTGGTGCGCTCGCCGACGTTGATAAACAGCGAGTTGCGGTCGATGGTGAACGGCTCAAGACCAGACAGGCGACAGGCCTTGGGGATATCCGGAATGGCGCGCGGCGGGTATTTGCTCACCGCTTCGGCAATCGCCTGGATATGCGCCGGTGTGGTGCCGCAGCAGCCGCCGACGATGTTCAAAAAGCCCGAGGCGGCGAACTCTTCAACCACCACTGCCATTTCCGCCGGGGTTTCGTCGTACTCGCCGAAGGCGTTCGGCAGGCCGGCGTTGGGGTGGGCGGATACGTGGGTTCCAGCTTTAGCCGACAGCTCTTCCAGGTAAGGGCGCAGCTCTTTGGCACCCAGGGCGCAGTTAAGGCCTACGGAGATCGGCTTGGCGTGGTTGATCGAGTTCCAGAACGCTTCAGTGGTCTGCCCCGACAGGGTGCGGCCAGAGGCGTCGGTGATGGTGCCGGAGATCATGATGGGCAGCTCAACGCCATCATCCTCGAACACCTGTTGCACGGCGAAGATCGCTGCCTTGGCGTTAAGGGTGTCGAAGATGGTTTCGATCAGGATCATATCCGCGCCGCCTTCGATCAGGCCGCGGGTTGCCTCGGTGTAGTTTTCCACCAGCTCATCGAAGGTGACGTTGCGATAGCCAGGGTTATTCACGTCGGGGGAGAGCGAGCAGGTGCGGCTGGTTGGGCCAAGCACGCCGGCCACAAAGCGCGGCTTGTCCGGAGTCTCCAGGGTTTTCGCATCGGCCACGCGGCGAGCCACGCGAGCCCCTTCGACGTTTAACTCATACACCAGGCTCTCCATGCCGTAGTCGGCTTGGGACACTTGGGTGGCGTTGAAGGTGTTGGTTTCGAGAATGTCGGCGCCGGCATCGAGGTAGGCTTTCTCGATGGCGCCGATGACGTCCGGGCGGCTGAGGATCAGCAGGTCGTTGTTGCCCTTAACGTCTTGCGGCCAGTCGGCGAAGCGAGCACCACGGTAGTCTTCCTCCTCCAGCTTGTAGCTCTGGATCATGGTACCCATGCCGCCGTCGAGAATCAGGATACGTTCCTTCAGGGCTTGCTGAAGAGCGTTGAGGCGGGCGCTGCGATCGGACAGAGACATGGGGAGAACTACCTGAGACGCGTGAAAAAAAGATGCGCGATCATAGCAAAGCTGCACGCTTTTGCAGTGCCCTGTGCTTTTCCATGAATTTCATTCATGTTCATGGGTTGGCCTTGCCGCGCTGTGGGCAGCTAGAATCGCCGCTCAGACCATTTCAGAGACGCTTCCATGTTCGGTCGCTTACTGCTTAGCACGTGTTTATTGTTCATCGGCGCATTACACGCGGCCGAGCCCATCTCCTACAGTCGCGACATTCAACCGATTTTCACCAAGAATTGTGTGGCCTGTCATGCCTGTTACGACGCGGCCTGTCAGCTCAATTTGGGCAGTGCTGAAGGCGTGCAGCGGGGGGCGAGCAAAGCGACGGTTTACGCAGGTACACGCACCGAAGCCCAGGCCACCACCCGGTTGTTTGTCGATGCCCACGGTGCAGCAGCTTGGCAGCGTAAAGGTTTCACCTCTGTGCTGGATCAGCAGGGCGGCCAGGCCGCCTTGCTCGCACGGATGTTGGAGTTGGGCCACCAGCAGCCGTTTGCCGCTAATAGCAAGCTGCCGGCTGAGCTGCAGATCAACATCAGCCGGGTCAACCAATGCCCGCTGCCGCAGGAGTTCGAGACGTTTGCCCGCAACAACCCGCAAGCGGGCATGCCGTTCGCGGTGACTGGTTTGACTGAGACCGACTATCAAATGCTGCAGGCTTGGATCGAGCAGGGTGCGCAGGTCGATCAACAAGCGCTGCAGGCCAGTGCGGCCGAAGCGCAGCAGATCGCCACCTGGGAAGCCTTTATGAACGCCCCCGGCGCCCGTGAGGCGCTGGTTTCCCGTTGGCTGTATGAGCATCTTTTTCTTGCCCATATGCATTTCACGGGAGGTGAGCCGGGGCATTTCTTTCAGATGGTGCGTTCGCGCACGCCCAGCGGTCAGCCAGTGGACATCATTGCTACGCGCTTGCCCAATTCCGATCCAGGCAGCGAGTTCTACTACCGCCTGACGCCGGTGCAGGGGGTGATTGTGCACAAGACCCACATCACCTATGCGCTGAGTGCGGCCAAGCTGGCTCGGGTCAAGGAATTATTCTTCGCCAGCGACTGGCAGGCCGACGCTGTACCAGGGTATGGCGCCCAGCGCCGCGCCAATCCGTTTGAAACCTTTGCCGCGATTCCGCCGCAGGCGCGTTACCAGTTCATGCTGGATAACGCCGAATATTTCGTGCGCACCTTTATCCGGGGGCCGGTGTGCCGCGGGCAGATTGCCACGGATGTGATTCGCGATAATTTCTGGGCGGTGTTCCAAGACCCGCAGCACGATTTGTACATCACTGACCCGGCGTACCGCGAGCAGGCCAAAGACTTGCTGGCCATACCCGGGCAACTCGACAGCCTTACCGACTTGCTGGGCATTTGGCGCAGCTACCGCAATAAGCGTAATGAGTACGAAGCGTTACGTATGCAGCGTTATGCCGACGCGCCAGCGCCGAGCTGGTCGCACATCTGGGCGGGCAACGATAACGCGTTGCTGTCGATCTTCCGCCAACATGACAGCGCCTCGGTGCGCAAAGGCCTGATTGGCGAGGTGCCGCAGACGATCTGGTGGCTGGACTTCCCGTTGCTGGAACGCACCTATTACCAGTTGGTGGTGAATTTCGATGTGTTCGGCAATGTCTCCCATCAGGCGCAAACGAGGCTGTATTTCGATTTGATCCGCAATGGTGCGGAGGTCAACTTCCTGCGTTTGATGCCTGCGCAGTCGCGTCAGGCCTATTTAAGCGATTGGTACCAGAGCAGCGGCAAGCTGAAAATCTGGCTCGATTACCAGGCGATCGATACTAAAACCCCGAGTGCCTTGCGCTTGGCGGGCGGCGATGCCAAACGTAGTTTTGTCGAGACCTTACTGGAGCGTTACGGCAGCCTGAATGCGCGCCCAGATCCGATCAATCGTTGCAGCGGTGCGCATTGCCATCGCCCGGGTGTGGACCCCGAGCTGCAGCGCGCGGAACAATCTTTGAGCCGTTTAACGGCTAAGCCAGCGGGTGCGCTCAAAGTAATCGACCAACTGCCCGAGGCCACTCTGCTGCGGGTGGAAATGCCCGGTGGGCAGCGTGAGGTTTACAGCCTGCTGCGTAACCGCGCGCACACCAATGTGGCGTTTATGTTGGGCGAGGAGCTGCGCTACCAGCCCACGCTGGATACCTTGACGGTTTATCCCGGGGTGCTCAGCAGCTACCCGAACTTTATCTTCAATGTTCAGGTTGAGCAGGTGGCGGAGTTTGTCAGTGCGATGGAGCAGGCCCGTGATACGCCGGCATTCGAACAGGTGGTTGAGCGCTGGGGGATTCGCCGTACTCATCCTGAGTTCTGGCGTTATTTCCACGATATGTCAGCGTATATCCAGCAAACCGAGCCCATTGAGGCCGGTGTGCTGGACATGAACCGCTACGAGAATTTGTAACCGGGAGGGCGGCGCATGGCTAGGCAATGCGCCGTTTCAGGATTAGCGGTTGAAGCGCTCGACCAAGGCGTACTGACCTTGAGCGGTGGCGGTTAGAGCCTCACTGAGCATCGCCGTGTCATGCGCCTCACCGGCTGTTTGGTCGGCCAGTTGAGCGATGGTGGTGATGCTGCGGTTGACCTCATCAGCTACCGCGCTCTGCTCCTCAGCCGCGGCGGCAATCTGATCGGCCATGTTGGCAATATTGGCAACGGCTTCACTGATACCCGCCAGTGCGTCGTCGGCTTGCTGCACGCGCACAACACCTTCTTCGGCCTGTTTACGGCCGATTTCCATGGTCATGACTGCTTCTTCGGCGGTGCGCTGCAGCTTTGCGATCAGTTGGTGAATTTGCCCGGTGGATTCGGCGGTGCGCTGCGCCAGTGAGCGCACTTCATCAGCCACCACGGCAAAGCCACGGCCCATTTCGCCCGCACGAGCGGCCTCGATGGCGGCGTTGAGTGCGAGCAGGTTGGTCTGGTCGGCGATGCCTTTGATGACATCGACTACACCGCCAATTTCATTGCTGTCTTGGGCCAGGCGGGTCACCGTTTCACCGGTATCACCGACCGATTGCGACAGGCGCTGAATCGCTTGGCGGGTTTCACTGGCAATGGTGCGCCCAGCGCTGGTCAGGCGATTTGCATCCTGAGTGGCGATGGCGGTACGCGCCACGTTGCTCGCCACTTCCAGAGTGGTGGCGGCCATTTCATTGATTGCAGTGGCCACCTGATCGGTTTCATTGCGTTGGCGCTCAAGCCCGGCGGAGCTGTTATGTGCCAGGGTATCGGCCTGCTTAGCCTGCAGGGTGAGCTGTTCGGCGGTGTCCTGCAAACGGGTCAGACAGGTTTTCAGGCGCGCTTCCTGGCTGAGCGTCGCCATTTCCAGGCGACCCTGAGCACCGCGGCTGTCGGTGTACATCTGCGCGATCAGCGGGTCAGAAGTGGTCTGGTCAGCCAGACGCAGCAGGCGCTTGAGGCCACGTTGTTGCCAGCTCAACCCGGCCAAGCCCAGCGGTATCGACAGCGCCGCCGCGAGGGCAAAGCCCCAGCTGGAATCAAGCCAAATACCGATAAGAAAGCCAATCTGACTGATCAGTATAAAGGGCAGCCAGCCCTGCAGAGTTGGTAGCCACTTATCCTTACTCGGGACGGCGGACTTACCGCTGTTGATGCGCTGATACAGGGCTTCTGCGCGACGCACCTGTTCGGCGGTTGGCTTGACCCGTACGGATTCGTAACCCACTACCTGGTTGTTTTCCGTCACGGGCGTGACGTAGGCGTTAACCCAGTAATGATCGCCGTTCTTACAACGGTTCTTAACAATCCCCATCCACGGCCGGCCGCTTTTCAGGGTGTCCCACATGTGCTGGAACACCGCAGGCGGTACGTCGGGGTGACGTACCAGATTGTGCGGCGCACGAATCAACTCATCGCGGGTGAAGCCACTGATCTCGACAAACGCGTCATTGCAGTAGCTGATCTGACCTTTGAGGTCAGTCGTCGAGATCAGTCGTTGCTGAGCAGGGAAGCTACGTTCGCGCTGAGTGACCGGCTGGTTGTTACGCATGGCAATTATCCGTCGTTGTAATGCCTCTTCATCGGCCAATGGCGGGCGAAGTTGAGGGCGAAATCCGTGCCGGCGAGTTTAACCGCTTTTTGAATGGCGTCACATTTATGCCATGGTCGTGGTCGTCCTTGACCTGATGGTGTTTTTTGCCCGGCACGTAAGGCTCTCGGGCGGAGCTAGTGGCTGGCGATCAACTGCCGCAGTACGTAATGCAGGATGCCCCCGGCCTTGAAGTATTCCACTTCGTTGAGGGTGTCGATGCGGCAGAGCACTTCAATGCTGTCGCGGCTGTTGTCCTCGCGCAGGATGTCCAGGGTTAAGGTCATGGACGGGTGGAGTTCAACACCATCCAGGCCGCAGATGTTGAGTGTCTCTTTGCCCGTGAGGTTGAGCGTTTTGCGGGTTTGCCCGGGTTTAAACTGCAACGGCAAGACGCCCATACCCACTAAATTGGAGCGGTGGATGCGCTCGAAGCTTTCGGCAATGACCGCTTTGATGCCGAGCAGGTTGGTGCCCTTGGCCGCCCAGTCGCGGCTTGAACCGGTGCCGTACTCTTTGCCGGCAATGACCACCAGCGGGGTGCCGGCCTCCTGATAGCGCATGGCGGCGTCATAGATCGACAGCTGCTCGCCACTCGGCACGTGCAGGGTGTTGCCGCCTTCTGCGCCGCCGAGCATCTCGTTACGGATGCGGATATTGGCGAAGGTGCCGCGCATCATCACGTGATGATTGCCGCGCCGTGAGCCGTAGGAGTTGAAGTCGACCGGCTCGACGCCCTGTTCACGCAGGTAGCGCCCGGCTGGGCTGTCGGCCTTGATGTTGCCGGCGGGGGAGATGTGGTCAGTGGTCACCGAATCGCCAAGCAGGGCAAGAATACGCGCTTGGTGAATGTCACCAATATGCGGTGGCGCCTCGGCGATATTCTCGAAGAACGGTGGATGCTGGATGTAGGTCGAGTCATCCTGCCAGCTATAGGTGGCGGTTTGCGGTATGTCGATGGCCTGCCACTCGGCATCCCCGGCGAACACCTCGGCGTATTCCTTGTGGAACATCGCTGTGTCGACCTTGAGGATCGCCTCGGCGATTTCCGCCTGGCTCGGCCAGATGTCTTTGAGGTAAACCGGCTGGCCATCCTTTCCCAGCCCCAAGGGTTCAGAGGTTATGTCCATCCTTACCGTGCCGGCCAGCGCATAGGCGACGACCAAGGGCGGTGAGGCCAACCAGTTGGTTTTCACCAGCGGATGCACGCGGCCCTCGAAGTTACGGTTACCGGACAGCACTGAGGCGACGCTCATGTCAGATTGCTGGATAGCCTGCTCGATGGGCTCAAGCAGCGGCCCGGAATTACCAATGCAGGTGGTGCAACCGTAGCCCACCAGGTCGAAGCCCAGCTCATCCAGATAGCGGGTCAGGCCGGCGGCATTGAAGTATTCGGTGACCACCTTGGAGCCCGGTGCCAGTGAGCTTTTCACCCACGGCTTGCGCTGCAGGCCTTTCTCCACGGCTTTTTTCGCCAGCAGGCCGGCGGCCATCATCACGCTGGGGTTGGAGGTGTTGGTGCAGGAGGTAATTGCAGCGATGACCACGGCGCCGTTTTTCAGGCGATGCATCTGTCCCTCATGTTCATAATCCACCTCGCCAACCTGGGTGGCGCTGCCGATCGCAGCGCCACCACCCCCTTCGTCGAGCAGGCGTGATTCCGCGCCTGCATTGGGCTTGAGTTGCAGCCCAAGAAAGTCATCGAAAGCTTGTTTGACCTGGGGCAGGGCGACGCGGTCCTGTGGGCGTTTTGGCCCGGCCAGGCAGGCCTCGACGCTGCCCATGTCCAGCTCCAGGCTGTCCGTAAATAACGGCTCAACCCCGCTCTCGCGCCACAGGCCTTGGGCTTTGCAGTAGGCCTCAACCAATTTGACGGTCTGCGGCGGCCGGCCGGATAGGCGCAAATAGCCGAGGGTGATGTCATCGACCGGGAAGAAGCCACAGGTGGCGCCGTATTCCGGGCCATGTTGGCGATGGTGGCGCGATCCGCCAGCGGCAGGTCGGCCAAGCCGTCGCCATAAAACTCGACAAACTTGCCGACGACGCCTTTGCTGCGCAGCATTTGCGTGACGGTTAGCACCAGGTCGGTGGCGGTGATGCCTTCCTTGAGTTTGCCGCTGAGCTTGAAGCCAATGACCTCGGGAATCAGCATCGACACGGGCTGGCCGAGCATTGCCGCTTCCGCCTCGATGCCGCCGACACCCCAGCCGAGAATGCCGAGGCCGTTGATCATGGTGGTATGTGAGTCTGTACCAACCAGGGTGTCGGGGAAGGCGAAAGTTTGACCGTCTTCTTCTTTGGTCCAGACGGTGCGGCCGAGGTACTCCAAGTTGACCTGGTGGCAGATGCCGGTACCCGGCGGCACCACGCTGAAGTTATCGAAGGCATGCTGGCCCCAGCGTAGGAAGGCATAGCGCTCGCCGTTACGCTGCATCTCGATGGCGACGTTCTGTTCGAACGCGTTATGTGTGGCGAATTGGTCGACCATTACCGAGTGGTCGATCACCAAGTCAACGGGCGATAGCGGGTTGATCTTCTGCGGGTCGCCGCCAGCCTTGGCCATGGCGTCACGCATGGCCGCGAGGTCGACCACGGCGGGCACGCCGGTGAAGTCCTGCATCAATACGCGGGCGGGGCGGTACTGGATTTCGCGCTCGGAGCTGCGGCTCTTTAGCCAATCGGCCATGGCCTGCAGGTCGTTGCCGGTGACGGTTTTACCGTCTTCCCAGCGCAATAGGTTCTCTAACAGAACCTTCAATGACATCGGTAACTGGTCGATGTTGCCAAGGGATTTGGCGGCTTCAGGGAGGCTGAAGTACTGGTAGCTCTGGCCTTCTACATCGAGGCTGCGTTGGCTATTCAGGCTGTCTAAGGAAGGCATTGCGCGTCTCCTGTGGCTTGTCACTGTGCAAGCCGGTTGGTGGCTGCAGACTGTTCACCCTAGCCCTGCTTGCCCAGGCTTGCCATTTAAGGGTGCCTGGCGGCTTGGCATCTCAGCCGGTTTGGGTGGGTGTGGCAGCCATGTCTGTACACACTGGACAGGTCGCGGGGGCTAAGGGTTCCCGAGTCGGCTATGATGCGCGCCTTGAGGAGAGCCCAGATGAATACCCCCGCAATTAATACCCTGCTACTGCACTGCCGTCCCGGTTTCGAGAACGAGGTGTGTGCCGAGATCGCCGAGCATGCCGCGCGCCTGGATGTGGCCGGTTATGCCAAGGCCAAGCCGAGTACCGCTTGCGCTGAATTTATCTGCACCGAAGACGATGGCGCCGAGCGTTTAATGCGTGGGGTTCGCTTCAATCAGCTGATTTTTCCGCGGCAATGGGCGCGTGGAGTGTTTATCGACCTGCCTGAGCTGGATCGCATCAGCGTGCTGCTCAGCCACCTGAGCGGTTTCCCCGTGTTTGGCAGCCTGTGGCTGGAAGTACTGGACACCAACGATGGCAAGGAACTGTCGAATTTCTGCAAAAAATTCGAAGCGCCCCTGCGCAACGCCCTGACCAAGGCCGGCAAGCTGGTTGAGGATGCACACAAGCCGCGCCTGCTGCTGACCTTCAAGAGCGGCCGCGAGGTGTTTGTCGGCATGGCCGAGGCGAATAATTCGGCGTTGTGGCCCATGGGCATTCCACGCTTGAAGTTCCCCCGTGAGGCGCCGAGCCGTTCGACCCTCAAGCTGGAAGAGGCCTGGCACACCTTTATCCCCCGCGAGCAGTGGGATGAGCGCCTGTCGGGCGACATGACCGGTGTTGACCTGGGTGCTGCACCGGGCGGTTGGACCTATCAACTGGTCAAGCGCGGCATGCTGGTCACTGCCATCGACAACGGCCCAATGGCCGAAAGCCTCATGGATACTGGGTTGGTGCAGCACTTGATGGTCGACGGCTTCACCTGGAAACCCAAGCAGCCGGTGGACTGGATGGTCTGCGACATTGTCGAGAAACCGGCGCGCAGCGCGGCCTTGCTGGAAACCTGGATTGGCGAAGGCCACTGCCGTGAAGCGGTGGTCAACCTCAAGTTACCGATGAAGCAGCGTTACGCCGAAGTGCGCCGCCTGTTGCAGCGGCTGGAAGAGGGCTTTGCCGAGCGCAAGATCAAGGTCTCGATTGCATGCAAGCAGCTCTACCACGACCGCGAAGAGGTCACCTGCCACCTGTGTCGCCTGAGTAAATAAACCCGCTGTACTGTTTTTAACCCGCTGTTTGCTGACCTTTGGCGTAACGTTGCGCCAAAATAGCGGCCTGCAACTGGAGCCCATTGATGTCTTTGCAATCCACCGCCATTCCTGATGACACCCTCGACGCCACCGGGCTTAACTGCCCGGAGCCGGTGATGATGCTGCACAACAAAGTGCGCGCTTTGCAGGCCGGCGGCCTGCTCAAGGTGATCGCCACCGACCCCTCGACCCGCCGTGACATTCCCAAGTTCTGCGTGTTCTTGGGCCATGAGCTGGTCGAGCAAGCTGAAGAGGGCGCGACCTATCTGTACCTGATTCGCAAGAAACTCGACTGATGGATTGGTACTTCGCGTACGGCTCGAACATGAACCCGCTGCGCATGCAGGCGCGCGGGCTAACGGTGTTGGAGGCCCTGCCTGGCCGTCTGCCGGGATACGGCCTGTGTTTTAACAAGCGCGCGATGGACCGTGCCCCAGGGCGGGCGTACGCCAATATTCGCCACGCGCGTGCAGGGCAGGTCGAAGGGGTGCTCTATCGCCTGCGCGACGCCGGCGAGATCGCCAAGCTGGATCACTTTGAAGGCACCCCGGTCTATTACAGCCGTGAGTGTTTGCCGGTTGTGACCGCACATGGTGTGCAGCCGGCGTGGGTGTATATCGCCAACCCGGCCTTTCGCGAAGAGGGTTTGCTGCCCAGTAAGGACTATCTGGCGCATCTGCTCGCCGGCCGCGAGCTGTTGTCTGAGGCTTACTGGTCGGCGCTGGCAGCGTTGCCGTTCCATCCCGACTGACCGGGCGCCAGCCCGCAGCTGTTGAGCAAGTTTTGCCAGCTGCGTACATGGCGCGCCGTCGCCAGCTGAAAGTCTGCCCACAATGAATGCTCATCTGCGCTCAGGCGCTGCAGATAGTCGCGCGTGGCGGGCGGGACCTGCGTCACATCGCTGAGTTGGCGCAGGCTCTTACTCCAGGTTTGCCCGCGTTGGTCCACCTGCGCCAGGTAGGGTTGCAGGCTGCCGGCGTAATACTTGATGAAGATGTTCTGCACAATGCGCCCGCGCTCTGTGGCCTTGCCCGTGGGGCAGATGGGCCTTTGCTGATGGCGACTTTCCAGCATCTGGCTGGCTTGATTGAGGCTTTGGGTCAGGCTGGCCAGGCTGGTGATCAGCTGACCACCCTGATCACTGGCGTGCAGGGCAAAAAAAACGGGGTCCAGTTGCGCGGCGCTCGGCGGTAATGCGGCGGGCAGTGTGCGGCCGATGGCTGCCAGTTGCGTCAGGGCATCCAGCGCCGCAGCGTCTTCAGCGGCATCCGTTGGCAGCGCTTGGTTGGAGAAGCGTAGGTAGCGTTCAACCTCCGGGCTGGCGTTTAGGGCGTTCCAGAATACGCCCGCCAGTTGTGCGCGTTTGTCCTGAGCAAGCTGTTCCAGGGTGCCACGCAGTTCCTGTTGCTCTTGATCGCGCAAGTAGTCAATGCAGTTGTCGATAGCCCGCAGCAGGTCGCCTTCATAGGCCAGCCGGCTACTCGGCGTCAGCTGCTTACCCAAGCTGTTGTTGCGCAGGCTGATCTGCTGTTGCAGCGCAGGGCAGTAACGCGCCTCGACCAGCAGTTCGAGCAGGCTGATGCGCAGTTCGGGAATCTCTATAAGGCGCTCGCGGCGACCAGGGAGCCGATAACTCACCGGCTTGGCTGCTTCGATATTGACCGGCGGATCAACATCCAGAGCGTTGCTCAAACGCTTCAGGTAATCGGCCTGCAGCGCCAAACCATCATCGGTTGGCGTGCAGGCGCACAGGCACAGTGCAGTGATCAGAGACAGCAGGCGGGCTTTCATTAGGCCATCTTAGCGGCTCGAATGCGTTTGCGCGCGCTGCCGGCCAGGCGTATGGCGAGCATGCCGCCGGCGCAGGTGAGGCCGACGATTAAACCTTGCCAGAGCCCGCTAGGCCCGCTGGGTTGGCCAAACCAGTCGGTAAGCCCGAGCACATAGCCCACCGGCAAGCCGATACCCCAATAGGCGAACAGCGTCAGGATCATCGTTACCCGGGTGTCCTGATAACCACGTAACGCACCGGCGGCGGTCACCTGAATAGCATCGGAAAACTGGAACAACGCCGAATACACCAGCAGGGTGGTCGCCACCGCGATCACGGTCGTGTCAGGTGTGTAGATCTGCGCAATGTCTTCGCGCAGCAGCAGCATCAGGCTGGCCGACAGGCAGGCATAACCCAGTGCGGCCGCCATGCTCACGCCCGCGGCAAAGCGCGCTTCCCGTGGCTCACCCCGGCCCAGCGCCTGGCCTACGCGCACTGTGGCGGCCATGCCCAGGGAGTAGGGGATCATAAACACCATGGAGCTGAAGTTCAGGGCAATCTGGTGCCCAGCCACCACAGTTGCGCCTAGGCCACCGATCAGCAGGGCGATCACAGCGAAGATGCTCGACTCGGCAAACACCGCAATGCCAATCGGCAGGCCCACTGAGAGCAGGCGCTTGAGTACCTTCCACTGTGGCCATTCGAAGTGGCTGAAAATTTTACTCGGCTGGTAGAACGGCGCCCATTTCACCCACCAGAGCATGCTCAGAAACATAAACGTCATCACCAGGCCCGTAGCCCAGCCGCAGCCGACGCCGCCCATGGCCGGCACACCGAGCTTGCCGTAAATGAAGATGTAATTGAGCGGGATATTCAGCGCCAGGCCGCACAGGCCGATGACCATGCTCGGGCGGGTATGCCCCAGGCCGTCACTGAAACAGCGCAGCACGTGGTACAGCGCCACCGCCGGGAAGCCGCAGGCTACTGCGCGCAGGTAGCCCATCGCGGGCTCGATCAGCGCCGGATCAACATCCATTAGGCGCAGGACAAATTCGGCGTTCCACAGTATCACTGCTGCCGCAACGCCCACGCCCAACGCCAGCCAGAGTGCCTGACGCACCAGGGGGCCGATCTCGGTGTGCGCGCCGGAACCGAAGCGTTGCGCGACCTTCGGTGTGGTGGCCAGCAGAATGCCGGTCATCAAGAGAAACACCGGTATCCAGATCGAGTTGCCCAGCGCCACCGCGGCCAAATCCTGCGGGCTGACCCGTCCCGCCATCACGGTGTCGACGAAGCCCATGGCGGTATTTGCCAATTGGGCAATGATGATCGGCGTTGCCAGCTTCAGCAGGCTGCACAGTTCAGTGCGGGTGCGTTGCAGGCGGGTTTGGGCGAGCATGTCGAATATCCGGAAAATGGGGCAGAAAACCGCGCAGTTTACGCCTTGACGGCTCAGTCAGGAAAGCGTGATTTCACCTGTGCGAGAACCCTGTACAGCCTAGCCAAGTTGCCTCGGCGGGGTAGAATGCCGGACTGATTGACGGAGCCCTGCCATGCGAATAGTTGCCGACGAAAATATCCCCCTGCTGGATGAGTTCTTTGCCGGCTTCGGTGAGATACACCGGCTGCCTGGCCGCAGCATTGATGCCGCCGCTGTTGCCGATGCCGACCTGCTGCTGGTGCGCTCAGTGACGCGGGTTGACCGTGCCTTGCTGCAAGATACGGCGGTTAAATTTGTCGGCACCTGCACCATCGGCACCGACCACCTGGACCTCGACTACTTCCAGCAGGCCGGCATCACGTGGGCCAGTGCGCCCGGCTGTAACGCCCGTGGCGTGGTCGACTATGTGCTGGGCAGCCTGTTGCTGTTGGCCGAGCAACAGGGCGTTGAGCTGGCGACACGAACCTATGGCGTAATCGGTGCCGGCCAGGTGGGCAGCCGCTTGATCAAGGTGCTGCGCGGTCTGGGCTGGACTGTGCTGGTGTGCGATCCGCCACGCCACGCCGCAGAAGGGGGGGATTACGTCAGCCTGCAGCAGGTGCTCGATGAGTGTGATGTGATCAGCCTGCACACACCGCTTGAGCGCACGGGCGAGCATCCAACCCACCACCTGTTTGATAGCGCCCGTTTGGCTGCACTTAAATCCGGCATTTGGCTGATCAATGCCAGCCGTGGCGCCGTGGTGGATAACCAGGCCTTGCGCGAGTTGCTGGTACAGCGCGCTGATCTGCAAGTGGTGCTGGATGTCTGGGAGGGTGAACCGCAGGTTGATGTTGACCTGGCGGCGTTGTGCCAGATTGCCACCCCACATATCGGCGGCTATAGCCTCGACGGCAAGCTGCGCGGCACGGCGCAGATCTATCAGGCGCTGTGTCAGCACTTGGGCGTTGCAGCCAACGTTGAACTGACGCAGCTGATGCCCGCCGCCTGGCTTAAGAATCTGACGATTGATGCCAGCGCCGATCCGGTCTGGGCCTTGGCTAGCATTTGCCGCAGCGTGTATGACCCGCGCCGCGATGATGCGGATTTCCGGCGCAGCTTGCAGGGCGATGCAGGCGCCCGGCGCACGGCTTTTGACCGGTTGCGCAAGCACTACCCGATGCGGCGAGAAATCGACGGGGTGGAGGTGTGTATACAAGGCCAGGCGCCGGCGTTGAGCAGCCTGGTGCAGGCGTTGGGGGCGAAGCTAAATCTGCTTTAGTAAAGGGCAGCGAATGCTGCCCTTGCGGTGTAGGTTACTTAGGTTTGGCCGCTTGCTGCTGGGCTTTTTCCAGTGCGCTGCAGGCCTGCTGGATCATCTCTTCGGTGATCGGAACTTCACGGCCCTGGTCGTCGATGACAGAGCCCCCGACTGGCACTGGCGCGGTTTTTTGCGGTGTCTGTTGCGAGCTGTGCATGGGTTGTCTCCTCATCGATGAGCGCGATTTTATGAGTGTTAGATGACGGCGCTATGACACTTGCGACGGCATAAAGCTGGCGCAAGACACAGGACCAAATAGCCACAGCAGGTACTGTGCCAGAATGCCGGCAGCAATTGAACATGAGGGAGTTATGGGGCTTTTCCATATTGGCTTGATCATCAATCCCCTGGCGGGGCTGGGTGGCCCGGCGGGGTTCAAGGGCAGTGACGGCATGGCGATGCAAGCCTTGGCCTTGGGGGTTGAGGCCAAGTCAGCGCAGCGTACGCAAACCGCCCTTGAGGTGTTGTTGCCGCTGCGCGAGCGCCTGGAATTCGTCACATTCCCCGGGGCCATGGGGGCTGACCTTCTCACTGAGATGGGCTTTGCCCACCGCGTGGTCGGTGAACTGGCAGCCGGGCCGAGCAGCGCTGCCGACACCCACCAGGCCGTGGCGCTGCTGCAGGACGCCGGCGTGGCGCTGATTCTGTTTGCCGGGGGCGATGGCACGGCGCGCGATATCTGCGCGGCCGTGCGTGAAGGCCAGCCAGTGCTTGGCATTCCGGCCGGGGTGAAGATTCAATCCGGCGTTTATGCCATCAGCCCGCGCGCCGCAGGCGAACTGACTGCCCGTTTGGTCGAAGGCGGCCTGGTGCGCTTGAGCAGCGGTGAAGTGCGCGATATTGATGAAAGCGCGTTGCGTGAAGGCCGGGTGACCGCGCGCTGGTATGGCGAACTGACGGTGCCGCAGGAAGGCGGCTATGTGCAGCAGGTCAAGCAGGGCGGAGTGGAATCCGAAGAACTGGTGCTCGGCGACCTGGCGGATTGGCTGCAGGACAGCTGGGAAAGCGATGTGCGCTATGTGTTCGGCCCGGGTTCGACCCTGCACGGTCTGGCGCAGAACCTCGGTTTAACTACCACGCTACTCGGCGTGGATGTGATCGAGAACGGTCGGCTACTGGCCAGCGATGTAACCGAGGCGCAGCTGTTTGAGCTGGTTAATGGCTATCCAGCACGTCTGCTGGTCACGGCCATTGGCGGGCAGGGTCATATCATCGGCCGTGGTAATCAGCAGATCAGCCCACGCGTGTTACGTGCCATCGGCCTTGAGCACCTGCGGGTCGTTGCCACCAAGCGCAAGCTCAGCACGCTGGAGGGTCGGCCGCTGTTGGTAGACAGTGGCGACGTGCAATTGGACGCAGCTTTCCCCGATGTGGTGCGCGTATGGGCAGGCTATAAGGAAGAGCTGCTTTACCCCGTGGGGCTGTAACGGCTGTGATCAGAGGAGTTGCACATGACCGCTCAAGTGCCGCCACCGTCCATCCAGAACGGCGAACGCGTGGTGCTGTTCGATGGCGTGTGCAAGCTGTGCAATGGCTGGGTGAAGTTTTTGATTCGCCATGACCCGCAGCAACAGTTTCGTCTGGCGAGTGTGCAGTCCGCTGAAGGGCAGGCGCTGTTGTGCTGGTTTGCGCTGCCTACCGAGCAGTTTGAGAGCATGGTCTATGTCGAGTCTGGCGCGTTGTACCTGCGCACCGATGCACTGCTGCGCATCGTCGGCCAACTACCCGGATATTGGCGCTTGCTGGCCTGGCTGCGGCTGACTCCACGGGCGATACGCAACGCCTGTTACGACCGTATTGCCCGCAACCGATATCGGTTATTCGGGCGCTATGACACCTGCCTGCTGCCCAGCGCTGAGCATGCTCAACGTTTTCTGCATGACTAAGGGGCGCTGTTGCTTGATGTGGCCCTGACCCGCCCCCACCTTCTGTTATAAGCGACTAATTCGCTGTGCGGCCACGTCCTATGCGGGCTGGCTTAAACGCTATGCGTTTCCTTGTCTAATCGGCGTCAGCGCCCACAGTGAGTGTCTATGCCCTCGATTCTGTCTTCCCGTCAGCGCACGGCCTTACGCATGGCTTGGCGTTTTATCGCGCCCTACCGTGGGCGCGTGCTTGGCGCCTTACTGGCGCTGATGTTCACGGCCGCGATCACCTTGTCCATGGGACAGGGCATCAAACTGCTGGTGGATCAGGGGCTGGCAACCCAGTCGCCGGCCGCTTTGCAGCACTCCATCGGGCTGTTCTTTGTGCTGGTGTTTGCCTTAGCCATTGGCACGTTCACGCGCTTTTACCTGGTGTCGTGGATCGGTGAGCGCTTTGTTGCCGACATCCGCAAGCGCGTATTCAATCACCTGATCGAGCTGCACCCAGGCTTTTATGAGAGCAACCGCAGCTCAGAGATTCAGTCGCGCTTAACCGCCGACACCACGCTGCTGCAATCGGTGATTGGCTCATCATTGTCGATGGCGCTGCGTAACCTGATCATGCTGATTGGCGGCAGTGTCTTGCTGGTGGTGACGAACGCCAAGCTCAGCGGCATCGTGCTGATGGCCTTGCCCCTGGTGGTGGCGCCGATTCTGATTTTTGGTCGCCGGGTGCGTGCGCTCTCGCGGCAGAGTCAGGATCGCGTCGCCGATGTCGGCAGCTATGTAGGCGAAGTGCTCGGGCAAATCAAAACCGTGCAGGCTTACAACCACCAAGCGGAAGACAAGCGACGCTTTGGCCTGTCCGCCGAGGCGGCGTTCGACACCGCTCGTAAACGCATTGCCCAGCGCGCCTGGCTGATTACCGTGGTCATCGTGCTGGTATTGGGTGCGGTGGGAGTGATGCTCTGGGTAGGCGGCATGGATGTGATTGCTGGGCGGATTTCCGGCGGTGAACTGGCCGCCTTCGTGTTTTACAGCCTGATTGTCGGCTCGGCCTTCGGCACTCTCAGTGAAGTGATCGGCGAGCTGCAAAGGGCCGCCGGTGCTGCCGAACGGATTGCTGAGTTGCTCCAGGCACGCAATGAAATCACCCCGCCTGCCGTCGACTGCGTGCAGCTGGCCCAGCCGGTGCAGGGCCGTATTGAGCTGCAAGGGCTGCGCTTTGCTTATCCCTCTCGCCCCGGCAGCTTCGCCATTGACGGTATCGACCTGGACGTCGCACCGGGAGAAACCCTGGCCCTGGTTGGTCCGTCTGGGGCGGGAAAGTCCACGCTGTTTGATTTGTTGTTGCGGTTTTTCGACCCACAAGAGGGGCGGATTCTGATTGATGGTCAGCCGATCAAGCAGCTGGATCCCGCCGACCTGCGCCGTAGCTTTGCCCTGGTGTCACAAAACCCAGCGCTGTTCTTCGGCAGCGTCGAGGACAATATCCGCTACGGCCGCACAGACGCGACGCTGGCTGAAGTGCAAGCCGCCGCCAAAGCCGCGCATGCCCACGGCTTTATCATGAAACTTCCGGACGGCTACCAAACCCACCTGGGTGATGCCGGATTGGGGCTTTCTGGTGGCCAGCGTCAGCGTTTGGCGATTGCCCGTGCGCTGCTGGTGGACGCGCCGATTCTGCTGCTGGATGAAGCCACCAGCGCACTGGATGCAGAAAGTGAATACCTGATCCAGCAAGCGCTGCCGCTGCTGATGCAGGGGCGCACCACGCTGGTGATCGCCCACCGTCTGGCCACGGTAAAAAGCGCCGACCGCATCGCGGTGATTGAGCACGGCAAGCTGGCGGCCATTGGCAGCCATAACGAGCTGGTAACCAGCAGCCCGCTGTATGCGCGCCTGGCGGAGCTGCAGTTCAACCATGAAGCTGAGGCTTAATACGCGCTCACTAGGCGGCACGATTTCATCCTGCCGCCTAGTTCGGTAGGCTGCAGAACTGGATTTACGCTGAGGACGCTACGATGGCCAGGATGACAAAACGCTGCAGCGCAGCGGCCACGCTAGGCATATCGCTCTTGCTGGGCGGCTGCAGCTTGCCAACCTTGGAAGGCCGGCCGGCATCCTTTGCCCTAGCGCCCGAGCAGGCGGCGCAGACGACCTTGGGCCGCGGCATCACACCGGTGTTGGAGCAGCGCGGTGATTTGAGTGGGTTTTATGCCTTGGCCGACCCGCAGGATGCGTTCGCAGCCCGTGCACTGCTCAGCCACACCGCCGAGAAAACGCTGGATGTGCAGTACTACATCTGGCGCGATGACATCACCGGAACCTTGTTACTCGAAGAACTGCACGCTGCCGCGCTGCGGGGTGTGCGTGTTCGCCTGCTGCTCGATGACAACGGTACATCGGGGCTCGACTCATGGCTGGCGGCGCTGGACAGTCATCCGCTGATTGAAGTGCGTCTGTTCAATCCCTTTTCGCTGCGAAGCCCTAAGTCTTTGGGGTTTCTCACGCACTTTTCCCGCGCCAACCGGCGTATGCACAACAAATCGCTGACTGCCGACAACAGCGCCACCATTGTCGGTGGGCGCAATATCGGCGATGAATATTTCGGCGCCAGCGATGGTGTGGTGTTCGCTGACCTTGATGTGCTGGCCATCGGCCCGGTGGTGCAGGCCACCTCGAATGATTTTGACCGCTACTGGGCGAGCGCCAGTGCTTACCCCGTCTCCGGTTTTTTGCCTGCGGCTCCGCCTGAGCGTCTGCAGCAGTTGCAAGCACGCTCCAGCCAGGTCGAGCAGGAACCCGCCGCCGCACAGTACCTGCAGGCCTTGCGCCAATTGCCGTTTATCCAGCAACTGGTGGACGGTCAATTACCGATGGAGTGGGCGTCCGCGACCATCGTCAGCGATGACCCGGCCAAGGGCCTGGGGCAGGCTGTTGATCAAGGCTTACTGAGCAAACAGTTGGCGGTGATCCTTGGTCAACCCCAGCAGCATGTTGAGCTGGTATCGCCGTATTTCGTGCCCACAGCCGCTGGCGTTAAAGCCTTTACCGAGCTGACGGAGCAGGGCGTGAGCGTGCGTATTTTGACCAATGCGCTGGAGGCCACGGATGTCGCGGCCGTGCATTCGGGTTACGCCAAGCGCCGCAAGGCATTGCTCGAAGCCGGTGTTGAACTGTTCGAAATGCGCCGCGATTCGCCAACAGCAAAACCTCGGGGAAAAGCTGGCCCTTTTGGCAGCTCCGGTTCCAGCCTACACGCCAAGACCTTTGCCGTGGACGGCGAGCAGATGTTTGTCGGTTCGTTCAACTTTGACCCGCGCTCGGTAAGCCTTAATACCGAGCTGGGCTTCGTGATTCAGAGCCCCAAGTTCGCTCAGCAGATCCAGGCTGTATTTGACGAGGGGCTGCTGCAAAGTGCCTATCAGGTGCAGTTGTCGGAGGATGGTCAGGTGTATTGGCTAGAGCAGCGGGGCGAGCAGGTTGAGCGCCTGGATAAAGAGCCTGGGACCGGCTTTTGGCAACGCGCCGGGGTCAAACTGCTGAGTTGGCTACCGATCGAGTGGCTGCTTTAGCAGTCGCTTCTGCACGTTCACCACGTTATGCGGTAGCCAAACCGGCGCCCGACTGGTCTAAAGCGCCTTGGCTTGCGGCTTGATGGTCGCCGCGGCGCCGGCTGAGGCCAGAATAATGGCGCTGATCGCCAGCCATTGGGTGAGCGTCAGGCGCTCGCTGAGAAACAACAGCCCAGAGAGCGCGGCGATAGCCGGTTCCATACTCATCAAGATGCTGAAGGTGCGGGCTGGCAAGCGGGTCAGGGCGACCATCTCCAGGCTGTAAGGCAGGGCTGAAGACAACACCGCCACGCCGAGGGCCACCGGCAGAAGGTCGACATAAAACATACTGCTGCCGGCCTGCCACAGGCCAATCGGGAACACCAGCAGCGCCGCGACGATGGTGCCCAGAGCCACGGTCTGTTTGCCGTGCTCGGCCCCGGCCTTTTGACCGAAGACGATATACAGCGCCCAGCACAGCCCCGCTGCCAGAGCCAGGGCCATGCCCACGGGGTCGAGTGCCACCTGGTTTAGGCCGCTGGGCAGGAGCAGCCAGAGGCCGAAAACAGCCAGGGCGACCCAAACAAAGTCCAGCAAACGGCGTGACGACAGCAGCGCCAACCCCAGTGGCCCAGTAAATTCCAGGGCGACGGCGATACCCAGCGGAATGGTTTTCAGCGAGAGATAGAACAGCAGGTTCATGCCGCCCAGCGACAGCCCGTAGGCCAGCAGCGAACGGCAGGACTTCAAGGTCAGCTGCGCCTGCCAGGGGCGCATCAGTACGCAGAGAATCAGTGCGCCCAGCCCCAGTCGGAGGGCGGTGGTGCCGGTTGCGCCGATTTCCGGGAACAGGCCTTTAGCCAGGGATGCGCCGCTCTGGATCGATGTCATGGCGACCAATAGCAACAGGATTGGCAGGATCACCAGAGAAAATTGAGTTGAACGCGGCATGCGGGACCTTATGTCTACAGCATCAATTTAGGCTTAAACCTGTGGGCGCGAGGATCATTAGGTCGCGCGACAAAGCGGATCACGTAAACGCAGCGCGCCTTTCGACGTGAACAGCACACACCATAGGCGCGACATGCATCATTGTCAGAACGGCACGCATAAAAAATCCGCTGCCAACACAGGCAGCGGATTCTGATTTGTTACGCCAAAAGGTCAAGCGATAGCGCTTATCTAAAAGGCACTAGCCCCTCTGGTGAGGTGTTGGCCGCTGAATCCTCAGGAGAGGAAACCGCCATCGACATTTAGCGCTACGCCGGTGGTGTAGCTGGACGCATCGCTCGCCAGGTACAACACCGCGCCGGCCATTTCGCTTGGCTCGGCCACACGCTTGAGCGGAATACGCTGCAGAGCGAGGTTGAGAATGGCGTCGTTTTTCACCAGTGCCGAGGCGAACTTGGTGTCGGTCAGGCCCGGCAGCAGGGCGTTGCAGCGGATACCAAACTGCGCACATTCCTTGGCGAAAACCTTGGTCATGCTGATCACCGCGGCCTTGGTCACCGAGTAGATGCCCTGGAACTCCCCCGGCGAAACGCCATTGATCGAGGCGACGTTAATGATGCTGCCGCCACCGTTGGCTTTCATCAGCTTGCCGCCCTCGATGGACATAAAGTAGTAGCCGCGAATATTCACATCGACGGTCTTCTGGAATGCACCCAGGTCGGTGTCCAGCACGTTACAAAACTGCGGGTTGGTGGCGGCGTTGTTAACCAGAATGTCGAGTCGGCCGAACTGCTCCTTGATGTGCGCGAAGACATTGGTGATTTGCTCCATTTCACCAATGTGGCAGGCCACGGCCGTAGCCTTGCCGCCATCGGCGATGATCGCGTCGGCCACTTTCTGGCAATCGTCGATTTTGCGGCTGGAGACAATCACATGGGCGCCTTGTTGCGCCAGCAGCTTGGCGATGGCTTCGCCGATACCACGGCTGGCACCGGAGACAAATGCGATCTTGCCGTCGAGGTCGAACAGATTCGTTTTGGACATGCGTTTTTCCCTTCTTATTAAGAGGCCTGTTCGGCCGTTTACAGCTGCGATTTATGGATGACCTGCAGGCTCATCTGCTCCAGCAGCTTGTTCATGTGAATGAACTGCGCGAAGCGTTTGTCCTGCGTCTGGCCATGGAAGTAGCGGTAGTAGATCTGCTGCACAATGCCAGCCAGACGGAACAGACCGTAGGTGTAGTAGAAATCGATGCTTTTGATCTCAATGCCTGAACGTTCGGCGTAGTAGTCGGCAAACTGCTGACGGGTCAGCATGCCCGGGGCATTGCTCGGCTGGCGGCGCATCAATTGTACCGGGGCCGGGTCGGCGGCTTCGATCCAGTAGGCGAGGGTGTTGCCCAGGTCCATCAGCGGATCGCCAATGGTGGTCAGCTCCCAGTCCAGCACACCGATGATCTCGCTGGGGTTTTGCGGGTTGAGAATCACGTTATCGAAGCGGTAGTCGTTGTGCACGATGCCGGGCTTGTGGTGGTCGCTGGGCATCTTGTCCTTGAGCCAGGCCTTGACCGGCTCCCACAGCGGCGCATCAGGCGTCAGGGCCTTGTCGTAGCGGTCACTCCAGCCGCTGATTTGTCGCTGCACATAGCCCTCGGGCTTGCCCAGGTCGCCTAGACCGCAGGCCTGATAGTCGACGTTGTGCAGCTCAACCATCTTGTCGATAAAGCTTTTGCACAGGTTGCGGGTTTGCTCTTCGCTGAAGTTCAGCTCGGCCGGCATCTCGGAACGCAGGATGATGCCGTTGACCCGCTCCATCACATAAAACTCACCGCCGATCAGCGACTCGTCCGTGCAGTGCACATAGGCTTTCGGGCAGTAGGGGAAACCGGCATTGAGCTGATTGAGGATGCGGTACTCGCGACCCATGTCGTGGGCGGATTTGGCCTTGTGGCCAAACGGCGGTCGACGCAGCACGAGTTCCTGATTTGGGTATTCGATCAGGTAGGTCAGATTCGATGCCCCGCCCGGGAACTGGCTGATGCGTGGCTCGCCGGTGAGGCCTGGGATATGCGCCTTGAGGTACTGGTCGATGACCGCTGCGTCGAGTTCTTCGCCTTCGCGGATACGGGTGGACTGGTCAGTAAGCGCCATGTTTATCCCTTCTGCTTATGATGGGTGCCTAACATAATTAGCTAATCTAATGCGCCAAGGCATCACCCACAACCATTATGGGATGTTATAGGCCAGCGTGTTGCTGCCTAATCAAGCGGCCTGATTGATCCTCTTATGACGTTTGCTGCAGGTCTACTCGCTGAACGTTCAGGCCGCACAATAAAAAAGGGGATGGCTGTTATGCCATCCCCTTTTTGTTCAGGTTGCCGCCTACCCGGCAACCCGCGTTAAGCGCTTAGAAGTGGTACTTCACCAGCGCCTGAAATGCGGTTTGATTAAACCCATGACCGGAACCATCAAGCGGCTTGGCGCCGTAGCGATTGCGCCACATATTGACCTCGGTACCGACGTACAGCTTACGGCCCTCGCCAAACAAGGCTTTGCCCGCATCCCATTTGACCTGAATCGAAGAGCCGACCGAGGTGCGGGTGTTGGAGGTCGACGTACCGGCGCGCCAGTCAATAAACCCGTCAACCAGGAAGTCCTGATCACCGACAGCGAAGGGCACGGCACCAGATAGGGTCAGTTGGTAAGTGTGTGCGTTGTGGTTGCCACGCGAATTGTCGAAATAGACGTTGTTGTTGGCTTTAACCCGGTACAGGTTGGCATTGAAGTAAGCAAAGCCTGGGACATTCCAGGCCGAGCCGATGCCGTACAGGTAGTTTTCTGTACCCGCGCCGCCATTGCCTTTCTCATAGGTAAAGGCGGCGTAGACATCCTTCAACGGGCCGGCAGCAAGCTTCTGACCGCTCAACCAGCTGAGGCTCACGCGTGGCGAAAACTCGACGTAATAGAAGTTGTCTTTCTCGTGATTGAAATCACCCCGGCGCGACTGCTTGTTATCGGCCAGCACGTAGTCGGCAAAACCGAATACATCGCCCCACACCCAGCCACTGGCATGTTCTGCTGTGAAGGTGGTTTGGGTTTTCTGCTGTTCGGCGTTGTATTGACCTCTGTTGAAGTTTTCGCCGTACAGGTAAGAAAGGCTGTTGTTCTGCCAAAGCAGGGCGTCAGCGGCGACCGCCTGCTGACAGCCGACAATACCGGCAGACAGCGCGATTAAGCGGGCTAGATACGTTGAGTTCATGCGATTTTCCTTATTATTGGGACGTGCATCGTTTCTCTGCACCCGGCAGCGAGCCGCCGGGTGTGTCTGGCGCGAACTAAGTCGCTCAGCCGGCGTTGTGAGCGCGGCCCGCGTGGTCGCGCAAGGCATGCGCAAGCGGTTCATGCTCATCGTTATGTGGGTTCTGCAGCACCGTGTGCAGATGCGCTTCGGGGTCGTAGAGATTGTCTTCTTGCGGAGCGTCTTCTTCGGGCAGGAACACGTTGAGCAGGATGGCGCTCAGGGCACCAATGGTGATTGGCGAGCCGAAGATGTTCTTCAGGAAGTCCGGCATTTGCGACAGCACGCCCGGTACTGCAGCCACGCCCAAACCGAGCCCGAGGGAGATGGCCACGATCAACACGTTGCGACGATGCAGCCCCGCTTCAGCCAGAATGCGGATGCCGGCCACCGCGACCGTGCCGAACATGATCAGTGTGGCACCGCCGAGTACGGGCTTGGGCATCAGTTGCAGCACGGCGCCGAGGGCGGGGAACAAGCCCAGCAGGACGAAGATACCCGCGATGTAATAGCCCACGTGACGACTGGCAACACCGGTAAGTTGGATCACTCCATTGTTCTGGCTAAAGGTGGTCATCGGCAGGCTGTTGAAGACCGCTGCCATTGCCGAGTTGCAGCCATCAGCCAGTACGCCGGACTTGATCCGTCGTAGATACAGCGGGCCTTGTACCGGCTGCTTGGAAATGATCGAGTTGGCCGTCAGGTCGCCGGCGGTTTCCAGCGGTGTGATCAGGAAGATAACGGCGATGGGTACAAACGCCAGCCAGTCGAAGCTGAAGCCGAACTTGAAGGGCACCGGTACGCTGACCAGCGGCACATCCGCCATATTGGCGAAGTCGACGCGGCCGGTGTACCAGGCTACGACGAAACCAAGAGCCAAACCGACAATCACCGCCGAGAGGCGCACCACCTGCGATTTGAAACGGTTAAGAATGATGATTGTGCACAATACCAGCGCCGCCAGCCCCAGGTGATGCAAGGCCCCCAGGTCTGGCGCGCCGTAGCCGCCGGCGATGTCGGTCATGGCCACTTTGATCAGCGACAAGCCAATCAGGCAAATAATGGTGCCGGTCACCACCGGGGTCACGATTTTGCGCAACTTGGTCATCACCTGGCTAAAGGCGATTTCCACGAAGGCCGCGCAGAAGCACACGCCAAATAAGGTCGAGAGAATTTCCTCGGGGCTACCGCCGCGGGATTTGACGATCATCCCCGCACTGAGAATCGCACTCAAAAAGGCGAAGCTGGTGCCCTGCAAGCACAACAGGCCGGAGCCAATCGGGCCAATACGCTTGGCCTGGACGAAGGTGCCGAGGCCCGACACAAACAACGCCATGCTCACCAGGTAGGGCACGTAGGCACCTAGGCCAAGCACGCTTCCGACAATCAGGGTGGGGGTGATGACGCCAACGAAGCTCGCTAGCACGTGTTGCAGCGCAGCAAAGAGGGCGGGGCCAAAGGAGGGGCGATCATCCAGCTGGTAGATCAGGTCGTTGCTGCGAGCAGACGGCGCTGCGGCGCTAGGGGTACTAGTCGTGGTCATATTTGAGCCTGCCAGTTGTTTTTATATGGTCATGGGCTTGGCGAGGCTTCACGGCGCCTCCGCTCTGGAGGCGAAAACAGTGTCCGCGCGCTCAGAGTGGTTCGACTATAGCAACCTGTGTACACATGAGAAAACAATTTATTTAATGATTGTGCACATAAAATGAATCGGCAGTCAGGTAGTCGCGTGCACAGTTAGTGCTCATGACGTGGTTGGTTGATCAGTATGGATTGGCACTATCTGCCCACAGCAAACAGCCCGGAAAACCGGGCTGTGGTTGCCTACAAACGAGGGGGTTAGTGGTGCGGGTGAGGGTTTAGCAACGCGGCGCGTTCCGGCCCGCCGAGGATGTTGAAGAGCAGGTTGAGTAGCACGGCGCTGATGGTCGCCAAGGCGATACCGCTGTGCGTGATGGGTTCTAACCACAGCGGCATGTGCGCGAAAAACTCCGGCCGCACAATCGGCGCCAGGCCCATGCCAATACTCACCGCCACCAGCAACTGGTTGCGACGGTCGGCAATATCCGCCTCTTGCAGAATCTTGATGCCCGTAGCCGCCACCATGCCAAACATGGCAATGCCCGCACCACCCAGTACAGCAGGAGGGATCGAGGCCACCAGGTAGGCGGCTTTAGGCAGCAGGCTCAAGCCAATCAGCAAGCACCCAGCGGCGGCCGTGACATAACGGCTGCGCACGCCCGTCATCTGCACCAGACCGATGTTCTGTGCAAAGGATGAGTGGGTGAAGGTGTTGAAGAAACCCGCGAAGAACGAGGCGCCGGCATCACACATCAGCCCACGACGGAGCATTTCAGGGGTGATTTCTTTACCTGTGACCTTACCGAGGGCAAGAAACATCCCGGTGGACTCAACAAAGATAATCACCACAACCAGGCACATGGAGAGAATCGGTGCCAAATGAAACTCAGGCATGCCGAAGTGCATCGGTTTGACCACGGCCAGCCAGGCGCTTTGCTCCAGGCCGCTGAGATCAACCATCCCCATGCCGCCCGCGACCACGTAGCCGATAAGCATTCCGATCAGCACTGAGACATTGACCCAGAAGCCACGCAGGAAGCGGTTGATCAGCAAGATGATCATCAGCACCAGAGCAGCAATGGCCAGGTACTGCAAGGCACCAAACTCAGTGGCGACACTGCCACCGCCGGCCCAGTTGAGCGCAACCGGAAACAGCGATAAACCGATGGAGGTAATCACCGTACCGGTTACCAGCGGTGGAAAGAAATGCACGATGCGCGACATAAAGGGCGCAATCAGCATGCCGAAAAAACCCGCGGCGATGGTCGCGCCGAAGATCCCCGGTAGGCCGATACCCGGCGAGCCAGCCATTGCCACCATGCTGCCAACGGCGGCAAAACTGGCGCCCATCATCACCGGCATCCGAATGCCCGCCGGGCCAAAGCCCAGTGATTGCACCAACGTGGCAACACCGGCCACCAGCAGGTCGGCGGTAATCAGAAAAGCGACTTCTTCACGGGACAGGCCAACGGCCTCACCGATGATCAAGGGCACCGCCACGGCGCCGCCGTACATCAACAACACATGCTGGATGCTCACCATAATCATCTGCAGAAATGGCAGGCGTTGATCAACCGCCGACACAGCGGTCGGTTGGGGGTTCAACTGGTTCATGCAAAAACCTCAGGCGCTTTTGTTTTTGTAAGTCGCTGTTCAATGCCCTGATTAAGTGCAGGGCATTGGAGTTGCAATGTTGCACCTGGCGCGAGGCCAGATTGGACACAAAAAAATGCCGCAACCTCATAGGCTGCGGCATCGGGGGTGTTGCTTAGTTAATCTGTGCGCCTTTTTCGATCCAGGCACCAATCAGGTCACGCTCTTCCTGAGTAATCTGAGTGATGTTACCCAGCGGCATAATTTGCGATGCCACACTCTGTGCGTGAATCTTGCCCACTTGCAGTTTGATCTGCTCCGGTGTGTCGAGCATAAAACCCAGTGGAGCCGCGCTGAACATTGGGCTGCTTGGGGTTGCCGAGTGGCACACCGTGCAGCGTTCCTGAATCACGGCGTAGACCTTGGCAAAATCCTCACTGACAGCAGCGCTCGCTGAATCAGCCGCAGGAGCCGCCGCGCTGGCTGTAGTGGCTTCTACTACTGGCGCCGCCTGGCTGTCTTCTTGAGCTGGGCTAACAACTGCTGCTTTAGGGGCTGCTGGTGTTACCGGTTTCGGGCCTGTGACATACGCCAGGCAGATCATGCCCAGTGCCGCAGCTGGCAGGGTCCAGACGTACTTGCTGCTGTCGTGACGGGTGTTGAAGTAGTGACGCACCAATACCGCCAGAATCGCGATACCCGCCAGGATCAACCAGTTGTACTGGCTGCCGTAGGTACTCGGGAAGTGGTTGCTGATCATGATGAACAGCACTGGTAGGGTGAAGTAGTTGTTGTGACGCGAACGCAGCAGGCCCTTGGCCGGCAGGGTTGGGTCAGGCGTGGTGCCGTCTTCGATGGCTTTAACCAGTGCGCGCTGTGCCGGCATGATGGTGAAGAACACGTTGCCAACCATGATGGTGCCGATGATGGCGCCAACGTGGATGTAGGCAGCGCGGCCGCTGAAGATATGGCTGAAGCCATAGGCCGCCGCAATCAGCAGGATGAACAGTACGGCGCCGAGCAGTGCAGGGCGTTTGCCCAATGCCGAATCGCAGAGGAAGTGATACGCCACGTAACCGGCAATCAGCGAACCAAAACCGATGGCAATGGCGGTAACTGGAGCCATGTCACTGCCGGGGGCAATCAGGTACAGGCTAGGGTTGAGGTAGTAAACCACCAGCATCAGGGCCACGCCCGACAGCCAGGTGAAATAGGCTTCCCATTTGAACCAGTGCAGGTTCTCCGGCATTTTCGGTGGGGCCAGTTTGTATTTTTCCAGGTGGTAGATACCGCCACCGTGGATCGCCCATAAGTCGCCGGACAGGCCATCCCGCGGGTTGCTGCGGTTAAGGTTGTTTTCCAGCCAAACGAAATAGAAGGATGCGCCGATCCAGGCAACGCCGGTGATCATATGCACCCAGCGAATGCTCAGGTTTAGCCACTCAGTCAAATGTGCTTCCACAATCAGTACCTCATTCCCAGTGCCGACACGCCGGCGTCTGGGCTTCTCTTATAGGTGGGGGGCGAGGAGCAGTTGCTCGTCGTCGGTGAAGAAATGCTCATCGCAGTTGTTACCAGAACCACTGCGATCAACCACCAGGAAGTCATCCCGCTTTTCGATCGTCAGCACCGGGTGGTGCCAAACGCCGCGATGGTAATTGACGCCTTGCCGACCATTACTACGGAAGGCACGGACTAACCCTGATACAGGTGCATCGCCAACGGGCGCGACCACGATCAGAAAGGGGTTGCCGAGCAGCGGTATAAACGCTTGGCTGCCCTGCGGATGTCGCTCCAGCATGCGCACAGTCAATGGCATCGGCACTTGTTCGGCACTGAAAATGCTGATGATCGCCTTATCGTCTGGCTGGGTGGTCTCGACCGTAGCCAGTTTGTGATAGCGGCGAGTCGAGCCATTGTTGATCATGAAAAATTCGCTGCCTTCGGTTTCGATGACATCACCAAAGGGGGCGAACGCTTCTTTGCTTAATGGCTCAATGATCAAATTGCGCATGTGGGTCTTCTTATCGGTTGCGTATAAACCATGCCTGTTGCCGGGCGTGGGCTTTATGTCGGCGGGGCCGTCGTCGTGATTAACGTCACAAGACCGGCACCAGGGTTCCGACGGTGCTTACTCGACTACGCGCAGGACCTCTGCGGTTTACAGCTGCTGCAGGCGGAACAGTGCGATCTTGTTGATCTCAGCCAGGGCGCAGGCGAACTCTTGCTCCGGGGAGTTATGAATACGCTCCTCGAAAGCCGCCAGGATCTGGTGCCGATTGCTGCCTTTCACCGCCATGATGAAGGGGAAGCCGAACTTGGCTTTGTAAGCATCATTCAGCGTGGTGAAGCGGACAAACTCCTCGGCGGTGCATTCATGAATGCCCGCACCGGCCTGCTCTGATGTCGACGAGGCGGTCAATTCACCCTGTACCGCGGCTTTGCCGGCGAGGTCCGGGTGAGCATTGATCAGGGCCAGCTGCTCAGCATGGCTGGCGCTGAGCAACAGGTCGGCCATGCGCTGATGCAAGCCGTCGATCTCGTTGATGCTGTCATCCAAACCCAGGTCATAGGCTTTTTCGGCGACCCAGGGTGAATGCTCATAGATGTCGGCAAATACCGTAACGAATTCTTCCCGGCTGAGTTGCGACGGGTCAGGGTTTGAAAACGGTTCATTTCGAGAGCTCCTTGCTAGCCTGCTCGTTAAAGGGGTGAGTCGCATGCCAGTGCTTGGCAATGTCGACACGGCGGGCACACCAGACTTGCTCGTGGCTTTGCACGTATTCGATAAAACGCGCCAGCGATGCCAGGCGCGCAGGGCGGCCGAGCAAGCGGCAATGCATACCGATGGTGAGCATCTTCGGCGCGCCGGCCACGCCTTCGGCGTAGAGCACATCGAAGGCATCTTTGAGGTATTGAAAGAAATCGTCGCCGGTATTGAAACCCTGCACCTGGGTAAAGCGCATGTCGTTGGTGTCCAGGGTGTAGGGGATCACCAAGTGCGGTTTGGCCGCGGTGCTGGCCGGGTCCCAGTAGGGCAGGTCGTCGTCGTAGGTGTCGCTGTCATACAGGAAGCCACCTTCCTCGCGCACCAGGCGGCGGGTATTCGGCCCAGTACGACCGGTGTACCAACCCTGCGGCCTCTGGCCTGTCAGCTCAGTCAGGATGCGGATGGCTTCGTGCATGTGCTCGCGCTCTTCGGCTTCGCTCATGTTCTGGTAGTCGATCCAGCGGTAGCCGTGGCTGCAGATCTCGTGGCCTGCGTCAGCCATCGCCTTGATCGCATCTGGGTGACGCTGCGCGGCCATGGCCACGGCAAAGATGGTCAGCGGGATGTTGTGTTTCTGGAACAGACTCAGCAAACGCCAGACGCCGGCACGGCTGCCATACTCGTAGAGCGATTCCATGCACAGGTTGCGCTGGCCTTGCAGCGGCTGCGCGGAAACCATCTCGGAGAGAAACGCCTCGGATTCCTTGTCGCCGTGCAGGATGTTGCGCTCGCCGCCTTCCTCGTAATTGAGAACAAACGACAGGGCGATGCGCGCGTCATTCGGCCAATGCGGGTGGGGCGGGTTGTTGGCGTAACCGATCAGGTCGCGTGGGTAGTCAGCGCTCACTGCAGTCTTCCTTCTTGCTATGTGTGGCGGTCATTGGGCAGGCATAAATGCATTGCGCGACCGTGATGGGGTAATTGTATACAAAACACATTGCATCTTGTAAATCTAAAAATCACTTATTTTTCTAAATCTTGCCGAAATGCAAAAACTGTCCAGTGCGCCAGCTCTTACTGCACAAAAGCAGCACCTATATAGCTTATAGCTTGTCTGCTGCCCGCGTAGGAGATGATTAAAAGGATGAATGACCTTAATATTGTGTACAGTTTTTTATAAAACTGTCTTATTTTTGTTTTTCTGCATGCTATGCTTCAGCTCAGTCAAGGCTGCTTAGCCTGATAAATCTGCCGAATTCCATAAAAGTAGAGGAGGAGTGGCGTCTGTGCTTGCTTGTCTGCGCAGGTGCCCACACGCGATGGGACGATTGACCACACACGTACTGGATGCTGCCCATGGTTGCCCTGGCAGCGAACTGAAGATCGAGCTGTATCGCGTTGCAGGCAATCAACTTGAACTGCTTAACAGCGTTGTCACCAACCACGACGGCCGCTGTGATGCGCCCGTGTTGCAGGGTGATGATTACCGCAGCGGTGTGTATCAGCTGCATTTTCACGCTGGCGATTACTACCGTGCGCGTGGCGTTACCTTGCCGGAACAGGCATTTCTCGATGTTGTCGTGCTGCGCTTTGGCATTGATGCCGGGCAGGAGCATTACCACGTGCCGCTGCTGATTTCCCCTTACAGCTACTCCACCTACCGCGGTAGCTGAACCGAATGCTTGTCACCCTCTGACTCAGTTTAAGAGTCCCTAGCCCGTACACACTGCGGGCTTTTTTTCGTCTGCAATTTTCCTCAACCGTAAACCGCCTCACGTGCAGGCCAGGCGCCTCGGCGTGCACGTCCGCCTCTGTGCTTAGCGGCTGAGGAGCGAGACGGTGCCAGCGCCACCGAATAGTGCAGCGCTGGTACGGTTGAACCACACCTGGCCATTACCCGAAAGCAGGTAACGCGCAGCCCCTTGGGCGCTGAGGGCGTAGAGCAATTTGCAGGCCAGATCCAGCACCGCCCAGGTGGCGATCATCACCAGCAGCTGGTTGAGCAGGGAGCGCTCAGCGCTGAGAAACTGTGGCAGGAGGGCCGCGAAGAACAGAATGTCTTTGGGGTTACTGGCCCCCAACCCGAAGGCTTTCAAAAACATGCTGCGAGAGTGCGGCGTGATCGGTTGCTCATCAGCAGCTAAGGGTTTAACGGCCTGCCGCGAGGCTTGCCAGCTTTGCCAGGCGAGATAGAACAGGTATAGCGCACCGACTATTTTCAGCACACTAAACAGCTGCTCCGACGCCAACAGCAGGGCCCCAAGACCGAGTGCCGAGGCGCTCAACAGGCAGATCGATGCCAACACACCGCCCATAAACGCTGGCACCGAGCGGCGCAGACCATAGTTCAAGCTGTTACTCACCATCAGCAGCGACAGCGGCCCTGGAATCAAGATCACCACCAGTGCAGTGCTTGCAAACAACAGCCAGGTATCCAGGCTCATTACCCATTCTCCAGTTGATGAAAAGCCCCAGCATAAAGTGCCGGGGCTTAGGTGTTAGTCCGCGAGCCTTCTTAAAGGAAGGCGAACTTGGCAATAAAGATGATGCACAGCACGTACAGGCTGACTGACACTTTATCGCGCTGACCGGTAAGCAGCTTCAGGGTTGCATAGGTCAGGAAGCCTAGGGCAATACCGTTAGCGATGGAGAAGGTCAGCGGCATCATCACCACGGTAACGATCGCGGGGATGCTATCGGTGCTGTCTTTCCAGTCGATGTGCGCCATTCCGCTCATCATCAGCATTGCCACATAAATCAGCGCGCCAGCGGTGGCATAGGCGGGGATCATCCCGGCCAGTGGCGCGAAGAACATCGCCGCCAGAAACAGCACACCAACCGTTACCGCCGTCAGCCCAGTGCGGCCACCCGCGGCTACGCCGGCAGCACTTTCCACATAACTGGTGACGGGCGGGCAACCCACCAGAGAGCCGATCACGCTGGAGGTACTGTCGGCTTTCAGCGCCTGCGAGAGGTTCTGAATCTTGCCGTCTTCATCGACCAGATTGGCGCGGTGAGCAACCCCCATCAGGGTGCCGGCCGTGTCGAACATGTTCACGAAGAGGAACGACAGCACCACGCTGATCATCGAAATCTGGAAGGCACCGGCAATATCCATCGCCAGGAAGGTTGGCGCCAAGCTTGGCGGCATCGAAACCAGGCCGGTGTACTCAACCATGCCCATGGCCATACCGATCCCAGTGACTGCCAGCATGCTGAACAGGATCGCACCGAACACATTGCGGTGGCTTAGCACCGCAATCAGCAGGAAGCAGATGGCGGCCAGCAGCGCATTCGGGTTGGCAAAGCTGCCCATGGTCAGCAGTGTGGCCTGGCTGTCGACAACGATACCGGCGGTTTTCAAGCCAATCAGCCCGAGGAACAAACCAACCCCGCGCCCATGGCAAAGCGCAGGCTCATGGGGATGCTATTGAGCAGCCATTCACGAATGCGCGACAGGCTCATGATCATAAACAGGATGCCGGAAAGGAATACTGCACCGAGGGCGGTTTCCCAGCTGTAGCCCATGTCGCCGACGACAGTGAAGGTAAAAAACGCGTTCAACCCCATGCCGGGCGCCAGGCCGACTGGCCAGTTGGCGTAGAGGCCCATCAAGAAACAGCCCAAGGCCGCGCCAACGCAGGTCGCGACAAACGCGGCCCCCTGATCAACACCGGCTATTGCCATGATGCTGGGGTTAACAAAGATGATGTAAACCATGGTGAAAAACGTGGTTATGCCGGCAATCACCTCGGTTTTGAGGCTAGTGCGGTGTTCGGTCAGCTTGAAGAAGCGGTCAAGCAGGCCAGGTTTGCTCAGGCCTTGTATCTGTGTCGCCGATTTTTCTTGTTTAGCGCTTTCCACAGGGATACTCCTCATCTCTTGTTGTGTGCCACCCAAAGCCTTTACTGCGCACTGCTCGGCCCTCTGAGGCAGGTGGTGTTTTTAGTTTGTTGGCGCACTTAGCTGACCAAGAGGTCAAGAAATAACGCTGAGGCCGATTATGATGTTGTATACAAAAAAAGCAAATACTGTTTCTGGCTAAGGCAAGGGTGTGTACGGCTCGGTTATTCGAGCGTGAGCAGCTGCTTCACTGAGGCCTATACAGCGCACTAAGTTGTCTGCTCGGGGAGGTTTTTCTGGCTTGTGAGCGATTCGATTACGCCATGGCGAATTACCATCGACGGGGCATAGCCGCGTTTTGCTTGCGCCGCCATTTAGCAAAAATAGGCACGCAGCGCTGTCTCGAAAAAATTGGCCTGGACGCTGCGCAAGGGAATTGTCCTGAAAGCAGGTGTACATGCATGTTTACAGGCTTGTTATGCTTTGGTAGATATGCACGCATTGGTTACATTGTGTACAATGCAAGCACTTTTTATCTGTAACTTTTCACTGACTGCTGCTTGCCAAGGATGGCAACATCCAGGGGAGTTGCATGAGCAACCGCCGAACCTTGACCACGCGAGCCACAATGAACGAACAATTGCAGCCCCTTAAGAAGCAGACGCGCGAGGGTAAGACTACTCGCAGCGGGACTCAGGACGATGTCGTGTACGCCCATATCTTCGATGCCATTCTTGAGCAGCGCCTGGCGCCTGGTACCAAGCTCAGCGAAGAAGCCCTCGGTGAAATCTTCGGCGTTAGCCGCACCATTATTCGTCGCGCCTTGTCGCGCCTGGCCCACGAAGGCGTGGTACTACTGCGCCCTAACCGTGGCGCGGTAGTGGCCAGCCCCGGTGCAGAAGAAGCGCGGCAGATCTTCTATGTGCGCCGCATGATTGAGCGCGCCATTACCGAACTGGCCTGCAAAAACGCCAAACCCGAGCACATCGCTGCGTTGCGTCAGATGGTGATGGATGAGCGCGAGTGCTTCGCCCGTGGTGATCGCGGCATGGGCATTCGTCTGTCGGGCGAGTTCCACCTCAAACTGGCAGAAGCCGCTGGCAACCTGACCTTGCTGGGTTTTTTGCGCAGCCTGATTTCGCAGACCTCGCTGATCATCGCGCTGTATGAAAGCAACAGCCGTGCGCATTGCTCGGATGCCGAGCACGACCAGGTGATTGATGCCATCGAGGCCGGCAATGTGGATGTGGCCGTAGACCTGATGATGCGCCACATGGACAGCGTTGACGCCAAACTCAACCTAGACGGCGATACCGCATCAGATGATTTGCACGCGGTGTTCTCACACCTGCTACCGAACACCAAGAAAAAAGCCGCCAGCCGCTGAGCAACCTAGCGCAGATAGGCTAAAGGCAATGGCTACGGCTTAACGCGTGCAGTCGCTGCTGCTATAGATCGCTCAGTTCCCCGCGCATAAAAAACCCCACGGCAAGGAGCAACTGCCGTGGGGCGAAAAATTGGCTGGCTGAGCCAGCCGAGTCTCAAAGCCAGTGTTAAGCGTTCGGCTCCCAGCCACCGCCAAGCGCCTTGTAAATAGCGACAATTGCGCGATACAGCTCGACCTCCGCCTGAGCTTGGGCGTCTTCGGCGCTTAGGCGTTCGCGTTCGGCGTCGAGCAATACGAGGAAGTCCACTTCACCTTCGCGGTAGCGCACGCGGGCTTGTTCGGCTGCGGCGCGGCTTGCGTCGGATTGGCGTAGCAGGGCCAGTAGCCGCTGCTGGCGTTTACCGTAATCGCTAAAGGCGTTGGCGGATTCTTCCAGGGCTAGCAGCACTTGTTGCTCATAGTTGGCCAGCGCGCCATCGGCTTCGGCTTCGGCCCCGCGCATACGTGCACGCACGCTGCCCAGATCAAACGCTGCCCAACTCATAGTCGGTGCCAGGCCCCAGGCTTGCGCTGCAGATGAACCCAGCTGCGAGCCACGCCCGGCGGTAAAGCCGAGGAAGCCGGACAAACTCACCCGTGGGAACAAGTCCGCCGTGGCCACACCGATATTGGCGGTGGCGGCGGCCAGTTGCCGTTCGGCCGCACGGATATCCGGGCGGCGGCGCAGCAACTCGCCGGGGTCGCCAACCGGTAGTGCTTTGGCAATGGCAGGCAGGTCCTGAGCCGAGAGGTCCACACTCAATTGGTCGGGGCGTTGGCCGAGCAGGGTGGCGATGCGGTGCTTGGCGCGCTGCTGTTCGGCCTGCAGTTGCGGCAGGCTGGCTTCAGTGCCTGCCAGGCGCGCATCGCTGCGCAGCACATCGAGCTGGCTACCGATGCCGGCTTCGCGCAGTTGCTCGGTGATGGCACGGGATGCTTGCTGATTCTTCAGGTTGTCGCGGGCAATGCGTTCACGCAGTTGCGCACCACGCAGGCTGCCGTAGGCATCCACCAGCTCGGCGATCAGGCTGACCTGCAGTTGCTGATAATCCGCTTCGGCCACGTCCAGTTCGGCGTCGCTGGCTTCCAGTTGGCGCTGAATGCGGCCAAACAGATCCAGTTCCCAGAGCATGTCCAGGCCCAGGTCGTAGCGTTCGCTGCGCACGCGCTGCTCGGTGATGCCGGGTTGCTGGGCTTTACCGAAATCACCGCTGGCGCGGCTGGTGATGGTCGGCAACTGGTCGTTGCCAAGGTCATCACGGATCGCTTGGGCCGCACGCAGGCGGGCAAAGGCCACGCGTAGCTGGCGGTTTTCCTGCAGGGACTGTTGCACCAACTGGTTAAGGGTTGGGTCATCGAACTGCTGCCACCAACTGACTTCGAAGCGCGAACGATCGTAGTTGCTGCTTTGTGTTGCGCTCAGCTGGGCGGCCTCCGTTTGCGGTGCCTGGTAGTCTGGGCCGACAGCACAGGCTGTCAGCGCAAAGCTCAGCAGGCTGATGGCCAGGGGCTTGGCATTGACTGTTTTCATGCCTGCACCTCCTGCAAACGAGCCACTTTCTGCGCTTCGCGCTTCTCCACAAAGGCACGGATCAGCACATAGAACAGCGGGTCAGCAGCAGGCCGAAGAAGGTCACCCCAAGCATGCCGCTGAATACCGCAACGCCCATGGCGTGACGCATTTCCGCACCGGCACCCGAGGACAGCACCAGTGGCACCACGCCCATAATGAAGGCGAAGCTGGTCATCAGAATCGGCCGCAGACGCAAGCGGCAGGCTTCCAATACGGCGCTGACGCGGTCCATGCCTTCTTCCTGCTTTTCCTTGGCGAACTCGACGATCAGGATGGCGTTCTTACAGGCCAACCCCACCAGTACGATCAGTCCGATCTGGGTAAAGATGTTGTTGTCGCCACCAGCCAGGATGACCCCGGTAATGGCTGACAGCAGGGTCATCGGCACGATCAGGATCACCGCCAGCGGCAGGCTCCAGCTTTCGTACTGAGCGGCCAGTACCAGGAAGGCCAGCAGTACGCAGAGCGGGAAGACGAAGATCGCGCTGTTACCGGCAAGGATCTGCTGGTAGGTCAGGTCGGTCCACTCGAAGCTCATGCCGTTGGGCAGTTCCTCCTTGAGCAGTTTGGCCATCGCTGCCTCGGCCTGGCCGGAGCTGTAGCCCGGGGCTGCCGCGCCGTTGATTTCGGCGGTGAGGAAGCCGTTGTAATGCATCACCCGATCCGGCCCGGAGCTGGCACTGACCTTGAGGAAGGCTGACAGCGGAACCATTTCGCCACGGTTGTTGCGGACCTTGAGCTGGCCGATTTGCTCCGGTTCTAGGCGGAACTGCTGCTCGGCCTGCACGTTGACCTGATAGGTACGGCCAAAGCGGTTGAAGTCGTTGGCGTACAGCGAACCCAGGTAAATCTGCATGGTGTCGAAGATGTCGCTGATCGCGACGCCGTGGGTCTTGGCCTTTTCGCGGTCGATGGCGGCATCGATCTGCGGCACATTCACCTGGTAACTGGTGAACACCGACATCGGGTCCAACTCCGGCAGCGCGCGGGCCTTGGCGATGACGTTCTGGGTTTGTACGTACAGCTCGTCATAACCCAAGTTGCCACGGTCCTGCACCTGCAGGCGGAAGCCGCCGATGGTGCCCAGGCCTTGTACCGGAGGTGGCGGGAAGATCGCCAGGTAGGCTTCCTGAATCCCGGAGAACTGGCCGTTAAGCTCGGAGGCAATGGCGCCGGCGGACATGTTCTCGCCCTTGCGTTGATCAAAGTCTTTCAGGGCGACGAAGACGATGCCGCTGTTGGGGCTATTGGTAAAACCATTGATCGACAGACCCGGGAAGGCAATGGTGTTTTCCACGCCGGGATGTTTGCCGGCGATTTCCGACATGTTTTTGATCACCGCTTCGGTGCGGTCCAGGGTGGCCGCGTCGGGCAGTTGTGCAAAGGCCACCAGATACTGCTTGTCCTGCGCCGGTACGAAGCCGCTTGGCGTTGTGGCAAAGCCCAGGTAGGTCAGGCCCATCAAACCTGCGTACAACACCAACGCGATACCGCTACCGCGCAGCACGCGCTTAACGGTGCCGACATAACCATGGCTGGCGCGGTCGAACAGGCGGTTGAAGGGTTGAATAACCAGCCGCTAAACAGCCTGTCGAGCAGCTTGGAGAAGCGGTCTTTCGGTGCGTCGTGGCTTTTCAGCAATACAGCGGCCAGGGCAGGGGACAGGGTCAGCGAGTTGAAGGCCGAGATCACCGTGGAGATGGCAATCGTCAGGGCAAACTGTTGATAGAACTGTCCGGTCAGGCCGGAAATAAAGGCGGTGGGGATAAATACCGCGCACAGTACCAAGGCCGTGGCAACGATGGGCCCGGTGACTTCCTTCATCGCCTGCTGGGTGGCTTGCACGGGTGTTTTGCCCAGGCCGATATTGCGCTCGACGTTCTCCACCACAACGATGGCGTCGTCCACCACGATGCCGATGGCCAGCACCAAACCGAACAACGACAGGGCGTTGAGCGAGAAGCCAAACATGTGCATCACGGCGAAGGTGCCGATCAGCGATACCGGTACCGCAGCCAGCGGAATGATCGATGCGCGCCAGGTTTGCAGGAACAGAATCACCACCAGCACCACGAGGATGATGGCTTCGAGCAGGGTGTGCACCACTGCCTCGATGGAGCCACGCACGAAGATGGTTGGGTCGTAGACGATTTCGTAGTCCACGCCCTGCGGGAAGCTCTGCTTCAGCTCCGCCATACGCGCCCGCACTGCATCGGAAATCTCGATGGCGTTGGAACCGGGGCGCTGGAATACCGGAATGGCGACTGCCGGTTTGTTGTTCAGCAGGGAGCGTAAGGCGTACTGGCTGGAGCCCAGTTCGATCCGTGCGATGTCTTTCAAGCGAGTGATTTCGCCGTTTTCACCGGCGCGGATGATGATGTTCTCGAATTCTTCCTCAGTGACCAAGCGGCCCTGGGTGTTGATCGACAACTGAAAGCTGTTGCCCGCATCCGACGGTGGCGCACCGAGCGAGCCTGCAGCGATCTGGCGGTTTTGCTCACGGATGGCGTTGACCACGTCAGAAGCCGTCAGGTTGCGCGAAGCGACCTTATTTGGGTCCAACCACACGCGCAGCGAGTAATTGCCCAGGCCGAACAGCTGTACATCACCCACGCCATCGAGGCGCGCGAGCTCATCTTTGACGTTGAGGGCGGCGTAGTTGGACAGATACAGCATGTCGTAACGGTCGTCGGGCGAGGTCAGGTGCACGACCATGGTCAGGTCAGGCGAGGCTTTGTCGACGGTTACGCCGAGGCGCTGCACTTCGGTGGGCAAGGTCGGCATGGTGCGGGTCACACGGTTCTGCACCTGCACCTGCGCCTTGTCCAGATCAGTGCCGAGGGCGAAGGTCAGCGTCAACGTCATCTTGCCGTCGGCCGTGCCTTGCGAAGACATATACAACATACCTTCTACGCCGGTAATCGCCTGCTCCAGCGGCGAGGCGACGGTCTCACCGATCACCTTTGGGTTGGCGCCGGGGAAGGTGGCGCGTACGACCACGGTGGGTGGCACCACTTCCGGGTATTCGCTGATAGGCAGCTGGAACAGCGAGATGGCCCCGCCGATCAGGATCAGCAAGGACAGCACCGCGGCGAAGATCGGCCGCTGAATAAAGAATTGCGAGAAATTCATCGTCGTTCTACCTATTTAGCCGCGTGGCGCAGTGCTGGCTGGGCTGTTTTTCACGGCGAGCCCGCGCGGGTTATACCGCTCGATGGCTTGGCGCTGCTCGGTCAGCATGGCCTGGGTCTGCTCATCGGCCATGGGCACGTTTTGCGGATCAACCGTGGCACCAGGGAAGGCGCGTTGCAGGCCGTTGACCACGATCTTTTCGCCCTTGGCCAGGCCACTGCGCACGATGCGCAGCCCCGCCAGCTTTGGCCCCAGCTCAATGGCGCGATACTGCACGGCGTTGTCCTTATCGAGGACCAGGACGAACTTCTTGCCGAGGTCGGTGCCGACGGCTTCGTCCTTAATTAGCGCGGCGGCGTATTGACTGCTGCCGACCAACTTGAGGCGCGCGTAGAGGCCAGGGGTGAAGCGCCCGTCACGGTTGTCGAATACCGCTCGACCACGGATGGTGCCGGTTTGCGGGTTGACCTGGTTGTCGAGAAAGTCCAGCTGCCCCTGGTGTGGATGGCCTTCTTCGCTGGACAGCCCCAGGTACACCGGGCTGGCATCGCGGGCCTGGCCACCGGCCTGGCGCGCCAACTCGACATACTTGAGGAACACGCGCTCATCGGCATCGAAATAGGCGTAGACCTTGTCGGTACTGACCAGCGTGGTGAGGTGGCTTTGCCCGGCATTTACCAGGTTGCCTTCGGTTATTTCCGCACGGCTGACGCGACCATCAATCGGCGCTGTGACGCGGGTAAAGCTGAGGTTGAGGCGGGCGTTATCCAGTTCTGCCTGGATGCCCGCTACAGCGGCCTTGGCTTCTGCCGCAGCGCTTGCGCGGGCATCGGCGAGCTCGGCAGAGATAGCGTTGCTCTGGCGCAAACGCTCGCCGCGACGGGCTTCACTTTGGGTGCGCGCAAAACTGGCGCGGGCTTGTTGCAGTTGGGCCTCAAGGCGTTTGACTTCGGCCTGGAACGGCCGCGGGTCGATCTGGAACAGTAGGTCGCCTTTCTTCACCAGGCTGCCTTCGTTGAAGGCTACGCGGTCAACGAAACCGGATACACGTGGGCGAATATCGACTGATTCTGGCGCTTCCAGCCGGCCGGTGAACTCGTCCCACTCATTGATCGGCTGTTCGATAACGTCGGCCACGCTGACTTTGGCTGCAGGCATTTGCTGTGCACTTTCAGGTGCTTTGCCACAGGCGCTCACTACCAGCACCGCGGCAAGGGCGAGGGGGAAATGCCAGAGGTTCTTATTGGACTGTTCCATGTGTACTTCCGCCAGAGGGTGTTTTGAGGAGGCGGAGTCTGCAGCGAGGGCTCTATTGCGACGAATCGAACGATTCGAAGGTATGTATCAATCAGATTGATTATCTACAGGCTTGTATCGACAAACGCATATGTGAGCAAGTCCTGGTTCTGTGCTTAACCGGCCTACTCAACGCTATCGGGGTCGCCGCAGAACATCTGGATACGCGAGCGCAGCCAACGTTCGGCCGGGTCATTGTCCTGAGCGCCGCGCCAGGCCATGTGCAGCTCAAAGGTTTGCGCCGGTATGGGCAGTTCTTCAGCGCGCACACCACCCGCCGCACTGAGTGCAGCGGCGGTGTAGTCCGGTACGGTGGCGATAATATCGGTGCCGGCGAGCAGGGTGCCCAGGCCATTGAACTGGGGGAGGGCGATCACCACGCGGCGCTTGCGCCCGAGTTTTTCCAGTTCCACATCAATAAAACCACTGAGGTCGCCGGCAAACGACACCAGCGCGTGCGGGCGCTCACAGTAATCATCCAGGCTAAGCGCGCCTGGGGCGCTGTCGGCGCGCAGCAATTTTGGTTTGCTACGGCGCAGGACCTTGCGCTTGGCATTGGCCGGCAACTCTTCGGTATAGGCAACGCCGACGGAAATTTCGCCGGAGGCCAGCAAAGCCGGCATCAGCAAGTAATTGGTGCGGCGAATTACCAGCACCACACCTGGCGCTTCAGCCCGTAGGCGCTTGATCAGCGGCGGCAGCAGACCAAACTCGACGTCATCCGACAGGCCAATGCGAAACACTGCATTACTGGTCGCCGGATGAAATTCTGCGGCGCGGCTGACGGCGGTGGAAATTGAATCCAGCGCCGGTGAGAGCAGGGCAGCAATTTCCATGGCCCGTGCAGTCGGTTCCATGCTGCGGCCAGTGCGCACAAACAGCGGATCATCAAACAAGCTGCGAAGACGGGCGAGGGCGGCGCTGATGGCCGGCTGACCGAGAAACAGTTTTTCCGCCGCACGGGTCACGCTGCGTTCATGCATCAGCGTTTCAAAGACGATCAGCAGGTTGAGATCGACGCGGCGAAGATCGTTACGGTTCATCCGGTGTCCATTATCGAGTGGCTGCGGTTTTACAAGCGAGTCAGGCTAATGCTGAATGCCGCTTACAGGCAATATGCAGACGCAAATCAAACGCTGGCGCCGCATCATCATCGACAAGCATGGTGAATATCAGCCCCGAGCGGTGGAATTGCTGGCCAGGCCCGGATAAAGTCCGTGGCCATAAGCGGTCGCCTGTAATTGTTTAGCGCACACCTGCGTACCAGTTACCACGACCTGAATGGGTCAACCGAAGAGGTTTGCGATGTCCCGCATAGTGCGTTTCCATGAGTTTGGTGAGGCTGATGTCCTCAAGATCGAAGAGCGTAACGTCCCTGCACCGGTAGCGGGCGAAGTGCTAGTCGGTGTTGAAGCCGTGGGCGTCAGCTGGCACGACGTACTCTGGCGGCAGAACCTGGCACCTACGCTGGCACAGTTGCCTGCTGGCCTCGGCCATGAAGTCGCCGGTGTGGTGTTGGCGGTTGGCGATGGGGTCAGTGATCTGGCCGTGGGCGATCGGGTTGCCAGCTTCCCAGGGCACAGCGCCAATCGCTATCCCAGCTACGCCGAGCACGTGGTTTTACCGCGCAGCTCTCTGGTCCGTTACCCCGCTAATCTGACCGCGCAACAGGCGGCCGTGCACTATCTGCCATCGATGGTGGGCTGGCTCGGTTTTGTTGAACTGGCGCATCTACAGCCGGGTGAAACGGTCTTGGTAACCGCCGCCAGTCGCTGCTGGGGGCCGTATATTGTGCAGATGGGCAAAGCCTTGGGTGCCCACGTTATCGCCGCCACAGCCTATGCCGAAGACAGCGAGTTTCTTAAACAGCTGGGCGCCGATCACATCATCCTTACCGAGGAGCAGGATCTGGTGAGCCGCGTCAGTAAACTCACGGATGGGCGTGGCGTTAATGTGGTGATGGACGCCTTGGGTGGGCCACAAATGTGCCTGCTGGGTGATGCCATCGCACCGCGTGGTCGGCTGATTTTATTCGACCTACAAGGCGGCAATGAAACGCCATTCCCAGCCTGCGCGGCGTTCCAGAAGAATATTCAGTTCTTCGTCCATTGCATCGGTAACTTCACCGGCAAGGAGGAGCTAAATATTCCGCAAGATAAGGTGGCGGTGGCCAAGGCTGTGCAAGGCATTAATCAGCTGACAGCCGATGGTTTGATCAAGCCACTGATCGACAAGGTCTTCAGCTTCGACGATGTGATCGCCGCCCATCGCTATATGGAAACCTGCCCGAGCCGTGGCCGAGTGCTGTTACAGGTTTAACCGCTGCCTGGCAAAAACACGCCAGCATGCGGGGTAGGGCACGCCACTCTAAACAAGGGGGCAGCGTTAACCCATGTGGCGTTTAAAGCCGCTCTGGTTGGGCCTGCAGCTTCATTGAGCTGCAGGCCCAACCAACCCACTTTAGTACCTTCAAGACGCTGAGCGTTCAGCCTCACCATCATCGCCAGTCGCCGCTGCACGACGGCCATCCAGACGCTCAAGCAAAGCAGCGTTGGCGCAGTTGCCCATCACGTTGAGGGCGGTACGCAGCCCATCCGTAAAGCGATCAACCCCCGCGACAACCGCAACTCCTTCCAGCGGCAGGCCGGCAGCCCCCAGCACGGTCGTCATGGCCACCAGTCCGGCACCTGGCACACCGGCGGTGGAGAAGCTCACCAACAGTCCCGTGGTGAACACAGTGATCAACAATGAGGTGGTGATGTCGATGTTGAACAACTGGGCAACAAATAACGCATTAAAGCCCTGTAGTACGGCTGCGCCATCGCGTTTGAGGGCGGTACCAAAGGGCAGGGCAAAGCTGGCTAAGGATTCACTCATGCCGTAGCTGCGCGCATTGCCAAGCGCCAATGGCAAGGTCGCGCCGGAGCTGGCCGTGCCAAAAGCGAAGCCCAGGCTCTGGCCAAAATGCTTTACGAAGTCCAGCGGGCGGGCGCCCGTGATGCCCAACAGCAGCAAATACAGAATCGCCATTAGCGCCAGAGCCAGCGTCAGCCCGGCCACATACATACCAAGGCGCAAAAGCAAGTCCAGCCCCTGGCTGGCAATCACCGAGGTGATCAGCGCAAACACACCATAGGGGGCCAGTTTGAGTACGAATTCCAGCACCTTGAGCGTGACGGTGTAGCCACTCTGAATCAGCCGGCGTAATGGCGCGCTGTCATCCGGTAACGCCCGCATGGCGATACCGATTAGTGCCGCAGCGAAGATAACCTGCAACAAACCGCCGCTGCCCAACGCCGTGAATGGGTTATTCGGCACCAGCCCGACCAGCCACTGACTCAGGCTATCGGCATGACGACCAACAGGGGCCTGGCTGACAAGGCTTACCGCGCCAGTACCCGGGCTCAACCATTGGGCGACCAGCATGCCAAGTGCGAGCGCTATGGCACTGGTGAGCACGTAGCCAACCAGCAGGCGACCAGCGTGGCGGCCAACAGCAGCACCGTGCTCGTGATTTGTCAGGCTCAGGATAAGAGCACCGAACACCATGGGTACGACCACGAACTGCAGCAAGCGCAGGAAGATGCTGCCCACCGGGGTCAGTAAATGAGTGTCCAGCCAGGTCACGCTACCATCAGGCAGTGCGCCGGCGCAGGTGTTCAACACAAGGCCGGTAATGATGCCGAATGCGAGGGCAAACAAGATCTGGCGTGTAACGGACATGCGACCTCCAAAACAGTCAAAAAGCGCGGCAAGCAAGTCGCATGAAATGGGATTAACGAGGCGCGCATTCTGATTACCGAAAAGCTCTATATCAATGAAATCATTAATAATTTTATGGAATAAGCTAAGAAGCGACGTTGCAGGCGGATGAATTTACGCGGCAGCTGTGCAGGCAATGAGTCTTGTGCAAATGTGATATTCATCGTCAAGCCGAACACGCTGGCAATGCCAGTTAAGCTGACAGCACCGAGGCATAAGTGCGCTGTGATTTAACTCATGCCACGGCAGCAGTCCCTGAATGGCAATTACCACTTGGGACGGTTACTGAGTGCACGCTCCAAAAACGCCAGGCGTTTAATTTTCGCTAATGAGTGTTTTCTCTAAACCGTATGCTCGATAGCAGATTGCGTATGGCGCAAAGCACAGTGGAGCACTGGGAGCTTCCCGATCAAAGACTTCGCATAATGTATATTATGTTAAATCATAGTTATGTCGGTAATGTTCAAGAGCTCAGCAAGTGTCGTACTTCAGCTAACTGGAGAATTACGTCAAGGATGAGAACTCTAAAAGCTATTTAAAATCAGCCACTTCCTCTGCACCAATGCTGCACCATTGAGCCTTTTTGGCTGCTTTCATCTGAAGCAGATCAGCTTCGTGCAACACTTGCGAATGAACTGATTGCCTAAAATTGATCGTGCGTATAAGCACATCACCATCGCGATCAACCTACAACTCCGTAAGCACCGATCCATTCAGCTCCTCACGCAGCATTCGCCATTACGGTAAATATGGGGCTCCAGCTCCGGCTTCGATGCTGCACATGCTCCCATTTGCTCTTCATGCGCTTGATGCCCCAACCGCTGACCTCGACACAAAGGACTGGCTGCCATTTCCCAACAACTCGGGGATGAGTTTTAAGCTTTGCCCGGTAATGGAATGAACGACTTCCTGCTTCTTCTCCAGCGAGGTATCAGGGCGCACGCACAGAACAATCGAGGCCGTGCCCTTAGATAGCGACTGTCGCCCACACCGTTAACGGCATCCTGGAACACCTATTTCATGGTCAATTGGCTGGAGGACGATAGCCTGTCTCAGTCCTGAATTAGGTTTTTTGCATGTCTGGCAGCTGCTGCCCCCTGCACAGTGTCAACGACTGGTATGGGGCGCCTATTGTGGGCTGCGGGTATCGCGCTACCGCAGTCATCAGCAAGCTTGGGCAAGCTCTCATGAATTTAACTCAACTAAATGACTATTTAGTTGAGTTAAATTAACTTAGGCCTTAATGAATAGAATACGGCCGTGAAAGCACTGCGGCTGAGACGCTCTACCCCGCCAAAGTCCTGAGCCATACCGGCCTGCTGGAGTCAGGCTTTAGTGTATGGCGGCCTGACTGCGCAATGACCCGCGCGCCTCTGCTCTGGTCAGAGCAGAGGCATCAATCGCGATCCAGCAAATGGAAACTTGGCAAGGCTATGTGCCAACGAATGGCGGCCAAGCGCGTCAGCAACACTGTAAGCATGGCCACACCTGTGTCGAGCCAGTGTGGTGTATCCAGGCTCCGCATACCGATAAAGACCAGGGCCCCTGCTATGCAGGCGGTGGCGTAGATTTCTTTCTGGAATATCAGCGGAATCTCATTGCAGATCACATCACGCATCACCCCGCCCGCCACGCCGGTCATCACCCCCATGATGATTGCCGTGCTATTGGGAACGTCATGCTGCATGGCGACTTCGGTGCCGATCACGGTAAAAACAGCTCCAGCTGACCGGATGGTTATCCAGAATCAAGTCACGCAAGGTACCGCCACCCAGGGCGGTGATGATGGCAATCACCAGCACGCCAAACAGGTCCATGGACTTTCGCCCAGCCATTAACGCGCCGGTGATGGCGAATACCGCGACACCGAACAAATCGGCGAGATAGAACAATTGCGCCATGCTGACCCCAGGACTAGACGGGCGTACGCATAGTGACAAACTCTTCGGCCGCAGTTGGGTGCACGCCGATGGTTTCATCAAAGATCTGCTTGGTGGCCCCAGCCTTAAGTGCGACCGCCAGCCCTTGGACAATTTCGCCAGCCTCCGGCCCCACCATATGGCAGCCCAGTACACGGTCTGTGTCCGCATCCACCACCAGCTTCATCAGCGTGCGCTCCTGACTTTCGGTCAGGGTCAGCTTCATCGGCCGGAAACGGCTCTCGAACACTTGGACGCGGTAGCCCTCCTCCCTCGCCTGCTCTTCGCTCAGCCCAACTGTGCCGATATTAGGCAGGCTGAATACCGCGGTCGGGATCGTCTGATAATCAACAGTGCGGTATTCCTCCGGCTTGAACAAACGCCTGGCTACCGCCATGCCTTCGGCCAGCGCAACCGGTGTCAGCTGAACGCGGCCAATCACATCGCCGATGGCGAGGATTGATGGCGTGCTGCTCTGGTATTGCGCATCGACCTTGATATAGCCGCGCTCATCAAGTTCTACGTGAGTGTTTTCCAGGCCCAGGTTGTCCAGCATTGGACGACGCCCGGTGGCGTAGAAAATGCAGTCTGCCTCAAGCATCCGACCATCTTTAAGCGTGGCCAGCAGGCTGCCATCGGCCTGTTTGTCGATGCGCGCGATATCGCTGTTGAATTGCAGATCGACCCCGTGTTTGGTCAGTTCTTCCTGGAGATGGTTACGCACCGCATTGTCGAAACCGCGCAGGAACAAATCACCACGGTAGAGCAGTGACGTGTGCGAACCGAGGCCGTTGAAGATCGAGGCAAACTCCACAGCAATATAACCGCCGCCTATTACCAGCACACGCTTAGGTAGCTGCTGCAGAAAGAACACTTCATTCGAACCGATCGCATGTTCATGCCCCGGCACCTCAGGGATATGCGGCCAGCCGCCGCTGGCGATCAGGATGTGCTTGGCGCTGTAGCGCTTACCGTCCAGCTCAACGCTGTGGTCATCGACTATCCGCGCATGGCCCTCAAGCAAGGTCACTCCGCTGTTGACCAGCAGGTTACGGTAGATGCCATTGAGGCGTTCAATCTCGCGGTTTTTGTTGGCGATCAGGGTGGGCCAGTCAAATTTGGCCTCACCTACCGACCAACCAAAGCCCTGTGCTTGCTCGAAGTCATCGGCAAAGTGAGCACCATAAACCAGCAGCTTCTTGGGCACGCATCCGACGTTGACGCAGGTTCCGCCAAGGTAGCGGCTTTCAGCCACCGCCACACGCGCACCATAACCCGCGGCAAATCGCGCAGCGCGTACACCGCCGGAACCGGCGCCAATCACAAACAGGTCGAAGTCGTAGGTCATGTAAGCCTCCAGAGCAAGTCGGCAAGCATACCCCAAGCGGCGCTAGCGCCTAAGCTTGAAGCATATGAAACAGCAGGAGAACGCTGATGCGCCCTACCCTTACTCATGTGGCGTTGCATGTGCCTGACGTAGACGCATGCGTGGCCTTTTATGAGCAGTTCTGCGCGATGCGGGTGATTCATCGGCGTGCGGGTAAAGGCTCAACGATTGTCTGGATGGCCGAGCCCGGCAAGGAACACAGCTTTATTTTCGTGCTTATGCCGGGTGGTCAGAACCGACAATTGGCGGCCGATGATTACAGCCATTTCGGCTTTGCCCTAGGCAGTCGAGCCCAGGTCGACAGTATTGCTGAACAGGCGCGACTTGCTGGGTGCTTGGTTTGGGAACCGCGCGAAGATGCCTACCCAGTTGGTTATTACTGCGGCGTGCGTGACCCGGCGGGGCATTACGTGGAATTTAGCTATGGCCAGCCGTTAGGGCCTGGCGCCGAGCATATGGCGTTGCCCTGAATGCACACAGCCACCCGAAGGTGGCTGTGTTTACCGCGCGATAGGCTGAATCAGAAAGCCTTACCGGTTTTGTAGAGGTTTTCGAAGCAGAAGTTGGTGGCGTCGATATAGCCTTCGGCACCGCCGCAATCGAAGCGCTTGCCCTTGAATTTGTAGGCCATGACGCAACCATTCTGCGCCTGCTTCATCAGCGCGTCGGTGATCTGAATTTCCCCGCCTTTGCCTGGCTCGGTCTGCTCGATCAGGTCGAAGATATCCGGGGTGAGGATATAGCGCCCAATGATCGCCAGATTCGATGGCGCATCTTCCGGCTTGGGCTTCTCAACCATGCTGTTAACCCGGTAGATGTCATCGCGAATCATCTCGCCAGAAATCACGCCGTATTTGTGGGTTTCTTCGTGCGGTACTTCCTGGATGGCCACGATTGAGCAGCGGAACTGGTTATAAAGCTTAACCATCTGCGTCAACACCGCATCGCCATCCAGATTCAGGCACAGGTCATCGGCCAGAACCACCGCGAAGGGTTCATCGCCAATCAGTGGGCGGCCGCAGAGGATCGCGTGGCCTAGACCTTTCATTTCAACCTGGCGAGTGTAGGAGAAGCTGCATTCGTTGATTAGCCGACGGATACCGACCAGGTACTTTTCCTTGTCGGTGTCGCGGATCTGGTGTTCAAGTTCGTAGCTGATGTCAAAGTGATCTTCCAGCGCGCGCTTGCCGCGGCCGGTAATCATGGCAATTTCCGTCAAGCCGGCTTCCAGCGCCTCTTCGACGCCATACTGGATCAACGGTTTGTTCACGATCGGCAGCATTTCTTTGGGCATAGCCTTAGTGGCTGGCAGAAAGCGGGTGCCGTAACCGGCTGCAGGGAACAAACATTTCTTGATCATGGGGAACCTTGAGCAATGATGTGAAAAGTGCGTACGCAGTCTATCAGGCTGCACCGGCCTTACAATGCCCCTCCCGCACGGGTCCAACGCATGGATTCAGATCCAGCCTGAATGCCAGGCACAAAAAAACCGGCCAAAAGGGCCGGTTTTTCTGTATTTCGGGTTAACGCGGGTAGTCCCAGGTTAACGTTATTGGTGCCCGAAGCCGGAATCGAACCGGCACGAGGTTACCCTCGAGGGATTTTAAGTCCCTTGCGTCTACCGATTTCGCCATTCGGGCGGTAGCGCTGTGTTGCGAGGCTTGGACTATATACAGCCCGTGCGCACCTCGCAAGGTTTCAAGCTTAAATGAAAAAGCCTCGTAAATCAGTGATCTACGAGGCTCTTCTAATTGGAGGCTGAGGTCGGAATCGAACCGGCGTTCACGGATTTGCAATCCGGTGCATAACCACTCTGCTACTCAGCCTTGAAACTAAACACGGACCGTGAAAAACGATTCGTTAAAAATGGAGCGGGAAACGAGACTCGAACTCGCGACCCCGACCTTGGCAAGGTCGTGCTCTACCAACTGAGCTATTCCCGCTTGTCGTGCTGACGGCCGCCATTCTATAGTTTCATGGCTGTCCGTCAACCCCTTGATTCAAAAAAGCTTATTTCTTTTCTGCGGTGATCCGCAGGTGCGGCCATGCGGCCATCAGGTACTGGGCCATCGACCACAGGGTCAGCACGGCGGCAATGATCAGCAGCGCATAGCCCAACACGACCCAGGCAGTGAATGTCGGCGGATTAGCCAGCAGAATCACCAGGGCCACCATCTGCGCTGCAGTTTTCCATTTAGCGAGCTTGGATACGGCCACATGTGCCCGCGCACCGAGCTCTGCCATCCACTCACGCAGCGCCGATACCACGATTTCGCGACCGATAATGATGGCCGCCGGCAGTGTGAGCCAAAGATTGGAATGCTCATCCACCAGCAGAACCAGGGCTACCGCCACCATCAGCTTGTCGGCAACCGGGTCAAGGAACGCGCCAAACGGCGTGCTCTGCTCCCAGCGGCGAGCGAGGTAGCCATCTAACCAGTCAGTGGCTGCCGCGATTGAGAACATTGCACTGGCAGCCCAATAGCTCCAACTGAAGGGGAGGTAAAAAAGCACAATAAAGACCGGTATTAGCAATACACGGAGCACGGTGAGCAGGTTGGGAATGTTCATCGGCACAACTTAGCGATAAAGAGAGCCGGCATTCTACTCACTGTGCAGTGCGGCATAAATCGACTCGGCGAGTTTTTTACTGATTCCTGGTGCCTTGGCGATTTCTTCGATGCTGGCGCGAGACAGCTCCTGCAGGCCACCAAAATGGTTGAGGAGCTCGCGTCGGCGTTTAGGCCCTACCCCGGCAACCTCTTCAAGTGTCGAGGTGCGGCGGGTTTTATCGCGACGAGCGCGGTGGCCGGTAATGGCGAAGCGGTGCGATTCATCGCGGATTTGCTGAATAAGGTGCAAGGCCGGTGAGTTTGCCGGCAAGGTGAACTCGTGCGCAGCATCGTTCAGGTACAGGGTTTCCAGGCCGGGCTTGCGGGTTGCGCCCTTGGCCACGCCGAGCAACGTAAGGTCAGGCACGGCAAGCTCTTCAAGCACCTCACGCGCCATGGCTAGCTGGCCCTTACCGCCATCAACCAGCAGGATGTCCGGCAGCTTACCTTCGCCATCCTTGATCTTGCTAAAACGCCGGGTAAGGGCCTGATGCATGGCAGCGTAATCATCACCAGGCGTCACGCCTTCGATGTTATAGCGGCGGTAATCGGACTTGAGCGGGCCTTCCGGGCCGAATACCACGCAGGAGGCAACAGTCGCCTCACCGCTGGAATGACTGATGTCAAAACACTCCAGGCGTTGCGGCACCTCATCCAGATCCAACGCTTGCGCCAGCGCATCAAAGCGCGCGGAAACATGCTGCCGATTCGCCAGGCGCGCCATCAGGGCTTGCTCAGCATTGGTCACGGCAAGTTGCTGCCAGCGTGCCCGAATGCCGCGCACTCGATAGCTGATACTCAGCTCACGGCCGCGCAGCTCATCGATTGCTGCGATCAGCGTGGGGAAGTCTTCGTGCTGGACGTTGACGATCAGCTCGTTCGGCAGGTCGCGCTCCTGGCTGCTCAAGTAATACTGCGCGAGGAAGGCCAGCAACACGCTGCTACCCTCCTCCTCGATGGCTACCTGCGGAAAGAAGTTCTTGCTGCCAAGCACCCGGCCACCACGCACGCTGATCAAATGCACGCACGCCCCGCCCGGGTTAACCATGGCCGCAACTACATCCACATCCCCTTCGCCGCCTTCCATGCTCTGCTGGTCCTGGACCCGGCGAAGCAGCGAGATCTGGTCACGCAACCCGGCAGCGCGCTCAAAATCGAGCGTCATGGCGGCGGCTTGCATTGCCGTGGAGAGCTCGTCGGTCAGGGCATTGCTGCGGCCCTCAAGAAACATCACCGAATGACGCACGTCATCGGCATATTCAGCGGGCTCAACCAGGCCCACGCAGGGCGCTTTGCAGCGTTTGATCTGATGCTGCAGGCAGGGTCGTGTACGGTTTTTGTAAAAACTGTCCTCGCACTGGCGCACGAAAAAAGTTTTCTGCAGCAGGTTGAGGCTTTCGCGAATAGCGCCGGCGCTGGGGTAAGGGCCGAAGTAGCGGCCTTTCTGTTTTTTAGCACCGCGGTGGATGCTTAAGCGCGGGAAGTCACCATCGGAAAGAAACACATAGGGGTAGGATTTATCGTCGCGCAACAGAATGTTGTACGGCGGACGCCACTCCTTGATGAGCGTCTGCTCAAGCAGCAGGGCTTCGGTCTCATTGGCGGTGATGGTGGTTTCGATCTGCGCAATTTTACCCACCAGCGCGGCGGTCTTCGGCGCTAAACCGCTCTGGCGGAAATAGCTGGCCAGGCGTTTTTTCAGGTTCTTGGCTTTGCCGACATAGAGCAGCTTGGCATCCACATCGAACATGCGATAGACGCCGGGACGACCGCTGCAAGTGGAGAGAAACGCGCTGGAATCGAAGGCTGCGCGGCTGTCGTCAGCTGCTGGCATCAATCATGCCGTGGCGCACGGCCAGTAGAGCCAGCTCGACATCACTGGTGATCGAGAGTTTTTCGAAGATGCGGTAGCGGTAGGTGTTCACGGTTTTCGGCGACAGACACAGCTTGTCGGAGATCGCTTGAACTTTTTGGCAGCCCGCGATCATCAGCGCAATTTGGATTTCGCGTTCGGAAAGCAGATCAAATGGCGAATTGCTGCTCTGCGGCTGAAATGACTTGAGCGCCAGTTGCTGAGCAATCTGCGGGCTGATGTAGCGTTGACCAGCGAAGACCATGCGAATGGCCTGAACCATTTCTTCGAGCGCCGCACCCTTTGTCATGTAACCCGCTGCGCCCGCTTGCAGTAGACGCGTGGGGAACGGGTCTTCTTCGCAGGCCGTGACGGCAACAATTTTCAGATCGGGATGGCTGCGAATCAGCTTGCGTGTGGCTTCAAGACCACCAATACCCGGCATTTTGATGTCCATCAGGACAACGTCTGGCTTCAGCTCGCGGGCTTTGGTAAGGGATTCTTCACCGGACTCAGCCTGACCAACTACCTGCAATCCGTCGATGTCAGCCAGCATCCGGGTGATACCGGTGCGCACCAGGTCATGGTCATCAACAACGAGTACCCTGATCAAGCGTCACCCCGATTCACATCAATCGCCAAGAGCGAGTGGTTGGGTTGGATAGCAGGAGATTTTGCTAAGTCCAGCTTGGCGCAAAACCGTCAAAATGCAAGCGTCAATAAAGTCAGGCGCTGCAAGTAACGGTTTTCATAATATGGCGGAAGCGGTGAGATTCGAACTCACGGAAGAGTTTCCCCTTCGACGGTTTTCAAGACCGTTGCATTCAACCGCTCTGCCACGCTTCCGGCGTGTTGCGGCCGGCAATCTTACCCGAACGCAACACGCTGTCAAACTCTGCGTGTTGGCTGATTGCATCGCAATGCTATGATCGGGCTGAATTTGGTCACGGACCATCCGTCATTTAAGGAGTGTCGCCATGAACGAACACAATTATGCACTTGACCATACGCAGGTTGAACAGCAAGAAGTTAGCCGCGTCCTGCGCAATACCTACGGCCTGTTGGCTATCACCCTGGCCTTCAGTGGCTTGGTGGCGTACATCGCGCAGCGCGCCAATGTGCCTTACCCGAATATCTTCGTGGTGCTGATCGGCTTTTATGGCCTGTTCTTCCTCACCGCTAAATTGCGTAACTCGTCTTGGGGCCTGGTTTCAACCCTCGCCCTGACCGGTTTCATGGGCTACACCCTCGGCCCTATCCTCAATCGCTACATGGGCATGGCCAACGGCGCTGAAGTCGTCAGCTCGGCCTTTACCATGACTGCACTGGTGTTCTGCGGCCTGTCGGCCTATGTGCTGACAACCCGTAAGGACATGAGCTTCCTCAGCGGCTTTATCACTGCAGGATTCTTTGTACTGTTGGGTGCGATGGTGGCGGGCTTCTTCTTCCAGATCAGCGGCCTGCAGTTGGCGATCAGTGCCGGCTTTGTGCTGTTCTCGTCGGCCTGCATCCTGTTCCAGACCAGCGCGATCATTCATGGTGGCGAGCGTAACTACATCATGGCGACCATCAGCCTGTATGTATCGATATACAACCTGTTCATCAGCCTGCTGCAGATTTTCGGCATCATGGGCGACGACTAAGCTGTCGCCGCACTGAAAAAGCCCGCTTCGGCGGGCTTTTTTATGCCTGCCACGCGCATCTTGGTGGCCCAGGCTTTATCATTTCGAAAAATTTGTCTCGCCAGGTTTGCCATGAAGTTTGCCATCGCCCTGTTCTCCCCTCCCCACACCCCTTCGTCACGGCGCGCCCTGCGATTTGCCCAGGCGGCGTTGGCGGGTGGGCATGAGATTGTGCGTTTATTCTTCTATCAGGACGGCGTGCACAGCGCATCGAGCACCGTGGTCAGCGCACAGGATGAAGTGGATTTGCCGCGTGAATGGCGTGAGTTTGTGCAAGCACAACAGCTTGATGCGGTGGTGTGTATCGCTGCGGCCCTGCGCCGTGGCGTGCTGAACGCCGATGAAGCGCAGCGTTACTCGCGCTCAGCCGCCACTCTTGATGCCCCGTGGGAGCTTTCCGGCCTTGGGCAATTGCACGAGGCGACGCAATTAGCCGATCGTTTAGTGTGCTTTGGAGGGCCATGAAATGAGCAAGTCACTGCTGATTATCAGCCGCCAAGCCCCCTGGTCCGGCCCTTGCGCCCGTGAAACACTGGATATTGCCCTGGCCGGCGGTGCTTTCGACCTGCCGATTGGCATGCTGTTTCTCGATGATGGCGTGTTTCAACTGAGCAGCGCGCAACAACCTGCTCGCGTGCAGCAAAAAGACCTCGGCGCCAACCTGCAGGCGTTACCGATGTTTGGCGTGGACGCGCTGTATGTTTCGCAGCACTGCTTAGCCGAGCGCGGCTTACAGCCGCCATCCAGCAGCCTTGCTGTCACCCTCCTTAACGACGCCGAACTAAGCGCCTTGATTGACCGCTACGACCAGGTGATTACGCTCTGATGGCTACCTTGCATGTGCTCTCGCACTCCCCTTTTACGGATAACCGGCTGAGCAGTTGCTTGCGCATACTCGGCAGCCAGGATGCATTACTGTTGTGTGGTGACGCGGTATACGCGCTGCACGCCGGCAGTGCGCAGCGTCAGGCACTTGAGCGGCTGCCTGAGGCCATTGCCCTGTATGCGCTGGATGAAGATATGCGCGCCCGCGATATTGATTCACCAACACGCCTGAGCCTGGTTGACTACCCCGGTTTCGTGGCCCTTAGCTGCCAATACGATAAGGTCAACACCTGGCTATGACTTCACTGACTGTTGAGGGCCGTAGCCTAGCGCTGGACAAAGATGGCTACCTGGTCGAGCTAAGCGATTGGTCCGAGGCCACGGCTGAGGCGCTAGCGCAGCGCGAAGGGATAAGCCTGAGCGCCGAACACTGGGAAATCTTGCGTTTGGTGCGCAGTTTTTATGACGAGTTTCAGCTGTCGCCGGCCAATCGCCCTCTGATCAAGTTCATTGCCGTGAAAATCGGCCCCGAGAAAGGCAATAGCCTGCACCTCAACCGCCTGTTCAATGGTGCTCCCGCCAAACTCGCCGCCAAGCTGGCGGGCCTACCCAAGCCGACCAATTGCTTATGAACCTTGTGACACCGCCGGAACATCCCTTCGCCCAATTTGTGCGAATTCTAGGCAAAGGTAAGCGCGGCGCGCGCAACCTGACCCGCGAGGAGGCCCGCGACGCCATGGGCATGCTGCTCGATGGCCAGGCCGAAGAGAGCCAACTGGGCGCCTTCCTGATGCTGTTACGGCACAAGGAAGAAAGCGCCGAGGAAATGGCCGGTTTTGCTGAAGCCGTGCGTGCACGCTTGCAGGCGCCGACGATACCGGTCGACCTGGACTGGCCTAGCTATGCCGGGAAGAAACGCCACCTGCCCTGGTTTCTGTTGGCCGCCAAGGCGTTGGCCAATAGCGGCATTCGCATATTGCTGCATGGCGGCGGGCCGCACACTGCGGGCCGCTTATACAGCGAGCAATTACTCGAAGCGCTCGACATTCCGCTGTGCCGCGACTGGGTGAGTGTTGAGCAGGCACTCGCCGATCAGCACTTAGCGTTTATCCCCCTGGGCGACTGGATGCCGCAGTTGCAGCGGATGATTGATCTGCGCAATATCCTCGGTTTGCGCTCACCAATTCACTCCCTCACCCGCATTCTTAACCCACTGGGCGCGCGTTGCGGCCTACAGAGCATCTTCCATCCGGGTTATCAGGCCGTCCATCGCGAGGCCAGCCAGTTACTGGGCGATAACGCCATCGTGATCAAGGGCGAAGGTGGCGAAATCGAGATCAACCCAGACGCCACCAGCCACCTCTATGGCACCGCTAATGGTGAAAACTGGGATGAGGAATGGCCGGCCCTATCAGCGCAACGTCACGTCAAACCGGAATCACTTGAGCCCGCGCACCTGGCGGCGTTCTGGCATGGCAACGTCGAAGATGCATACGGTCAACTTGCGGTAATCAGCACCATGGCGCTGGCTCTACGCGCCCTAGGGCGCAGCCGTGAGGCCGCCTTCGATCAGGCGAAACGCTGCTGGGAAACGCGTAAAACATCGAACTAACTGATGTGTTTAGGCGCCTTTTTACACCTTTCCACCCAGTACAAGCCGTTAGACTGACTCTTCATGCATTACGGAGTCAGTCCTATGGGCCTGCTTATAGACGGACACTGGCGTGACCAGTGGTACGACACCGGCGACACCGGCCGCTTTCAACGTGAAGACGCACAACGCCGCAATTGGATCACCGCTGACGGCGCAGCCGGCCCCAGTGGCACTGGCGGCTTTGCCGCCGAAGCCGGGCGCTACCACCTATATGCCTCACTCGCCTGCCCTTGGGCGCACCGCACGCTGATTTTGCGCCAGCTAAAAGGCTTGCAACCGCTAATTGGCGTTTCAGTCGTCAGTTGGCTAATGCGCGAGCATGGCTGGACGTTCGACACCGAGCACGGTGCCAGCGGTGATGCCCTCGACGACCTTGCCTACCTGTACCAACGCTATACAGCCGATGACGCTCAATACACCGGGCGAGTTACGGTCCCCCTGCTGTGGGACACGCAGCAGAAACGCATCGTCAGCAATGAGTCAGCCGAGATCATTCGCATGTTCAACGGTGCCTTCGATGGACTAACGAACAATCGCCTCGATTTTTACCCCGAGCCTTTACGCGAGCAGATCGACGCCCTCAATGAGCGCATCTACCCCGCCATCAATAACGGCGTTTACCGTGCGGGGTTTGCCACGCGCCAGGATGCTTATGAAGAAGCGTTCGATGAGCTTTTCGAAGCGCTGGATGACCTAGAGGCCAGTCTGGACAGACGCCGCTATCTGGCCGGCGAGTACCTGACAGAAGCCGATATCCGCCTGTTCACCACGTTGATTCGCTTCGATGCGGTTTACCATGGCCACTTCAAGTGCAACCAGCGCCGACTGGAAGACTATCCCAACCTGTCCAACTGGCTGCGCGAGCTGTACCAGTGGCCAGGTATTGCTGAGACCGTCGACTTTACCCACATCAAAAATCACTACTACGCCAGCCACGCCACCATTAACCCCACCGGGTGATCCCCAAGGGGCCGCAGTTAGTCTTGGATCGAGCGCATGACCGTGAGCGTCTGTTGGGTAAAGGAATTTACCAAGGCTAAGTATTAACCTTGGACCCAACCGAGGGTCCCAGGTCATACCGCCTCTTAATCGCGGCGAGTAGCGTCTTCGAACCAAGCCAGTTTTTCGCGTAACTGCACCACTTCGCCGACGATCACCAGGGTCGGCGCATGCACTTCATGCTCGGCCACCAGCTCGGCCAGGTTGGCCAATGTACCGGTGAACACCCGCTGGTTCTGTGTGGTGCCCTGCTGGATCAATGCCGCCGGCGTTGATGCGGCGCGGCCATGGGCAATCAGCTGCTTGCAAATCATGGGCAAACCCACCAGGCCCATATAGAACACTAAGGTCTGGCTGGAAGCCGTGAGCTCGTTCCAGGGCAGATCGCTGCTGCCATCTTTCAAGTGCCCGGTAACAAAGCGTACCGATTGCGCATGATCACGGTGAGTCAGCGGAATCCCCGCATAGGCCGCGCAGCCTGACGCCGCAGTAATGCCCGGCACCACCTGAAACGGAATACCGTGAGCAGCCAGTTCTTCGATTTCTTCGCCGCCGCGGCCGAAAATAAACGGATCGCCGCCCTTAAGGCGCAGTACACGCTTGCCTTCTTTGGCCAGAGTGACCAGGCGTTGATTGATTTGCTCCTGCGGCAGCGCATGCTCGGCGCGCTGTTTGCCCACATAGATGCGTTCAGCATCACGGCGGCACAGCTCGATAATCGCGGGCGCGACCAAGCGGTCGTACAGCACCACATCCGCTTGCTGCATCAGGCGCAAGGCGCGGAAGGTGAGCAAGTCAGGATCGCCCGGCCCAGCGCCAACCAGATACACCTCACCGAGTGCGCGCGGTGCAATCCCAGCAATCTTTTCTTCCAGCAGGCGCTGACCTTCCTGCAATTTTCCGGCGAACACGCTTTCGGCCACCTGGCCCTGGAACACGTCTTCCCAGAACACTCGGCGTTGCTGTACATCGGGGAACAAGCCTTTGACCTGGGCACGGAAGCGCTTTGCCAGGCCGGCAAGCTGACCATAGGTCGAGGGAATCCAGGTTTCGATTTTGGCGCGAATCAGCCGAGCCAGAACCGGCGCATCGCCGCCACTGGTAATCGCCACAATCAACGGCGAGCGGTCGACGATGGCTGGGAAAATCACGCTGCACAGCTTCGGCGCATCCACCACGTTGACCGGAATACCCAACGCCTGGGCTTGGGCCGATATTTCGGCATTCAGCGGTTCGTCATCGGTGGCGGCAATAATCAGCGCCACGCCGTGCAAATCATCCGGCTGGTAATCACGCAGCAGCACTTCACCCTGGCGGGCCGCGGCCATTTCACGCAGTTCTTCACGGATATCAGGCGCGACCACCCGCAGCTTGGCACCGGCGTCGCTGAGCAAGCGCGCCTTGCGCACGGCGACTTCACCGCCACCGACCACCAGTACCAGGCGATCCTGCAGCTTGTGGAACAGGGGCAGAAAATCCATGACACGCACTCTCGATCAGATAAAAAAAACGGGCGGCACTGGCCGCCCCGTCGCAGGTAACAAAAGCGTGGCTTAGCCAATCACTTCGATACCGCCCATATAGGGCTTCAGTACGTCCGGCACGCGGATGCTGCCGTCGGCTTGCTGGTAGTTTTCCAGTACCGCAACCAGGGTGCGACCGACTGCCAGGCCCGAGCCATTGAGGGTGTGCAGCAGCTCTGGCTTGCCGGTTTCCGGGTTGCGGTAGCGCGCTTGCATACGGCGGGCCTGGAAATCACCACAGTTGGAGCAGGAGGAAATTTCGCGGTACTTGTCCTGGCTCGGCACCCAGACTTCGAGGTCGTACGTTTTAACCGCGCCAAAACCCATGTCGCCCGTGCATAGCGCCAGCTTGCGATAAGGCAGTTCAAGCAGCTGCAGCACGCGCTCGGCGTTGCCGGTCAGGCTTTCCAGCGCCTCAAAGGACTGGCTCGGCTCGACGATCTGCACCATCTCGACTTTGTCGAACTGGTGCTGGCGGATCATCCCACGGGTATCGCGACCGGATGCACCTGCCTCGCTACGGAAGCATGGGGTATGCGCGACCAGCTTTAGCGGCAGCTGCTTCGGATCGAGAATCTCGCCAGCGACGATATTGGTCAGCGACACTTCAGCGGTTGGAATCAGGTACAGATCCGCTTCGCCTTCACGGCTGATTTTGAATAGGTCTTCTTCGAATTTCGGCAACTGGCCGGTGCCTTGCAGCGCCGGCGCCTGCACCAGATACGGCGTGTAGGCTTCTTCGTAGCCGTGCTCGCCGGTGTGCAGGTTGATCATGAATTGTGCCAGGGCACGGTGCAGGCGAGCGATGGGCCCACGCAGCAGGGCAAAGCGCGCACCGGACAGCTTGGCGGCGGTTTCAAAATCCAGCCAGCCGTGCTGCTCACCCAATGCAACGTGGTCCTGAATTGGGAAATCGAAGCTACGCGGCGTGCCCCAGCGCGCCACCTCGACGTTGCCGTCTTCGTCTTCGCCAATCGGTACCGACTCATGTGGCAGGTTGGGGATATTCAGCAGCAGGATGTCGAGTTCGCTTTGAATGGCATCAAGCTCACGCTTGCCCGCCTCCAGATCACTGCCCATCTGGTCGACTTCGGCCAGCAGTGGCGCAATGTCTTCACCGCGCTGTTTGGCCTGACCAATGGATTTGGAACGACTGTTGCGTTCGGCCTGCAGCTGCTCAGTGCGGGTCTGCACGGTTTTGCGCTTGGCTTCGAGCGCTTCGAAGCGTGCAACATCAAGGACAAAGCCACGGGTGGCCAGGCGCTCGGCCACTTCATGGAGCTGGGTACGAACGAGTTTGGAATCGAGCATGTTCTGGTCTCAACACATCACAAGGGTTTGCATGGCCGTTGCCATGGCGCGCAATGCCGCGCAGTTTAAGGCTTTAACAGGGTCGCGTGCCACACCGCGCGTTAGACGAGGCGGCTACTGGTAGAGGCGTGCCAGGCTAAATCCGGCCCAAACCGCAGTGACACCACCCAAAACGCTGCATAACAGGTAGGCAAACGCCTCATTATGACGGCCACTTTCAAACAGCTTGAGCAGCTCCAGGCTGAATGAAGAGAAGGTGGTAAAACCGCCGAGCAGGCCAATAATCAAGCCGCTGCGCAATTCGATGGGCAGATCGCTGCGCAGCAGCAATAACCCGGAGAGCAGGCCGATTAGTAGGCAGCCAAGGATATTGACGGTGAAAGTGCCGAGGTAGAAGTACCGCGGCCATTGTGCGGCGACCCAACTGGCGGTTAGAAAGCGCAAAACGGAGCCGACTGCGCCACCGAGGGCTACGGCTAAGGCCACACGAATCATGGTTTTCTCCGCTGCCGAGGGCTATTGCGATCTTGATTCTGCAAGTGCTGCAGCTTGTCGCGAATCTTCAGCTCCAAACCACGCGGCACGGGCTGATAGTAGTTACGCGGCTCGAAGGCTTCCGGGAAGTAATCTTCCCCAGCCGCATAGGCATCGGGCTCATCGTGGGCATAGCGGTATTCATCGCCATAGCCCAACTCTTTCATGAGTTTGGTTGGCGCATTGCGCAGGTGCAGGGGAACTTCCTGCGAGCCATGTTCGGCGGCGTCGCGCTTGGCCGCGTTAAAGGCGTTATACACCGCGTTGCTCTTCGGTGCGCAGGCTAGGTAGGTAATCGCCTGGGCCACGGCCAACTCACCTTCGGGGCTGCCCAGACGCTCTTGAACATCCCAGGCATTCAGGCACAGGGTTAAGGCGCGCGGGTCAGCGTTGCCAATGTCCTCGCTGGCCATGCGCACCACACGCCGGGCTATATACAGCGGATCACAACCACCATCGAGCATGCGTGCGAACCAATACAGCGCGCCGTCCGGGCTGGAGCCGCGTACGGATTTGTGTAGCGCAGAAATCTGGTCGTAAAAGGCTTCACCGCCCTTATCGAAGCGCCGGCGGGTATCGCCGAGCAGATTGAGCAACAGCTCGCTATCGATCGCGCTGCCGTCTTCTGCCAGGTCCGCCGCATTCTCCAGAAAGTTGAGCAAACGTCGGCCGTCACCATCGGCGGCGGCCTGGAGAATCTTGAAGCTTTCTTCGGGCAGGCTCAGTTGGCGTTCGCCCAGGCCTTTAGGGTCACTTAAGGCGCGCTCGACCAGCTTGCGCAACGCGCTTTCATCCAGGCTCTTTAGTACGTAAACGCGCGCCCGTGAGAGCAAGGCGTTGTTCAGCTCGAACGAAGGGTTTTCCGTGGTCGCGCCAATAAAGATCAACGTGCCGTCTTCTACGTAAGGCAGAAATGCATCCTGTTGCGACTTATTGAAGCGGTGTACTTCGTCGACAAACAAGATGGTCTGACGGCCGTATTGCGCAGCATGTTGCTGGGCCACTTCGACTGCCTGCCGGATTTCCTTGACCCCCGACAGCACGGCGGAAATCGTTTCGAAATGCGCGTCGGAAACCTGCGCCAATAGCCGCGCCAGGGTGGTTTTGCCCACACCGGGCGGCCCCCAGAAGATCATTGAGTGCAGCGCACCCTGCTCCAGGGCTTCGCGCAGAGGTTTACCACGTGCCAGCAAATGCTCCTGACCGACGTACTCGTCGAGGCTGGCTGCACGCAAGCGGGCAGCCAGGGGTTGAGCAACGGGGGCCTTGCGAAACAGATCCATGATCGGGGGTTAACGCCTCTTGCTCGAGAGTTTCTACTCTTGGATCACGTCGGCGCCAGCCGGAACGTCGAAAGTGAATTGCGCATTGTCTTGCGGCTCATTCATTTTCACGTTGAGGAACAGGATATTGGTGCGCTGACCAATGCTGTCGATCAACTGCATGTCATTTAGCACGTTGTTACGGAACGACAGACGCAGGCTGTCGAACAGGGTGTCTTTGGACTTGGGCTTGAGGATGAAGTCGACCACATTGCCGCCTTCCTTGTGGCTGATGTCGAAGTTCTCACGAATCTTCGATACATCTCCGGAAAGCAGCAGCGCCGGGGTGTGAGTCAGGCGCTGGTCAAGGGCCTGGATGGTCACTTGCAGCAAATCCGGGTCATACAGCCAGACTTTTTCGCCATTTGAGACCAGCAGTTGCTCCATCGGGGCATCGGTGTGCCAGCGGAACAGACCTGGGCGCTTGAGCACAAGCTGACCTGCGGTTTCTTGCAGCTGAGTACCGCTGCCATCCAGCGTTAGCTGGGAAAAGCGCGCAGTAATGGTTTGCGCCTGATTAAGCAGCTCGGTCAATCGCTGCACAGCAACTTCATCATCTGCCACGGCGGCAACACTGGTAATACTCAATACGGTCAGCAACAGCATGCGAATCAGGCGCATGGGGATCCTTATCAGTTCAGGGCGAAGTGTTAATCGCGAACGGGGCTCGGGGCTATGACCTCGCGAGAGCCATTGGTGTTCATTGAGGTGACGACGCCGGCCATTTCCATGGCCTCAATCATCCGTGCAGCACGGTTGTAGCCGATTTTCAGTTTGCGCTGCACCGCCGAAATTGAAGCGCGGCGGCTCTCGAGGACGAAATTGACCGCCTCATCGTAGAGCGCATCTGTCTCACTGCCTTCACCACCCTCACCGCTGCCTTCAAAGCCGCTACCGGCCTCTTCGGCACCGTTAAGGATGTCATCGATATAGTCCGGCGTGCCGCGCTGCTTCCAGGCTTCTACGACGCGATGGACTTCTTCGTCGGAAACAAAGGCACCGTGTACGCGGATAGGCAAACTGGTGCCCGGCGGCATGTAGAGCATGTCACCGTGCCCCAACAGTTGTTCGGCACCGCCTTGGTCAAGAATGGTCCGCGAGTCGATCTTGCTCGATACCTGAAACGCCATACGCGTAGGAATGTTGGCCTTGATCAGGCCCGTGATCACATCCACCGAGGGCCGCTGCGTGGCGAGAATCAGGTGAATCCCTGCCGCACGGGCTTTCTGGGCGATACGTGCAATCAGTTCTTCTACCTTTTTGCCGACAATCATCATCATGTCGGCAAACTCATCGACCACCACCACAATGGTCGGCAGCGGCTTAAGCAGCGGCGCCTCATCGTGCATGCTTTCACGTTTGTACAGCGGGTCGGCCAGTGGCTCGCCGGCATCGATAGCGTCTTTGACCTTGCGGTTAAAGCCAGCCAGGTTACGCACGCCCATCTTCGACATCAGCTTGTAACGGCGCTCCATCTCAGCGACCGACCAGCGCAGGGCGTTGGCAGCCTCTTTCATGTCGGTGACCACGGGGCATAACAGGTGTGGAATGCCTTCGTAGATCGACAGCTCAAGCATTTTCGGGTCGATCATGATCAAGCGTGCCTCTTCTGGCGTGGACTTGAACAGGATCGACAGAATCATCGCGTTAACCCCAACCGACTTACCCGAACCGGTTGTGCCGGCCACCAGTAGATGGGGCATTTTAGCCAGGTCGGTGATCACCGGCTTGCCGCCGATATCGTGGCCCAGAGCAAGGGTTACCGGAGACTTGGCTTCGTCGTACTCAGGCGACGACAAGACTTCGGAGAAGCGCACGATCTGCCGGTCTTCGTTGGGGATTTCAATACCGACAGTGGTCTTGCCAGGGATCACTTCCACCACCCGCACGCTGATGATCGCCATCGAGCGTGCCAAGTCTTTGGCCAAGCCGGAGATACGGCTGACTTTGATACCGGCTGCCGGCTGGATTTCGAAGCGGGTAATCACCGGGCCCGGGTGAACGGACTCGACGATAACCTCGACACCAAACTCCTTGAGTTTGATTTCCAACAGTCGTGACATCGCCTCCAGGTATTCAGGCGAGTATTTCTTCTGAACTTTTTCCGCCACATCGAGGATCGATAAAGGCGGTAGGCTGCCAGCCAGGGCACTGTCCTCGAACAGGTTGACCTGTTTTTCTTTGAGCACACGCTTGCTGGGCTCAGGTTCTTTCGGCGCAGTGGGCGGTGCGATAACCGGCGCGGCACGGTTAATACGCTCGCTCATGTGTTTACTCAGCGACTCTTCGCGCTGAATAAGGCGCTCTTTGACTTTGGCCTGCTCGCGACGATCCAGCACAATCGGTGCAGAGACATCGCTGACCCGCTCATCGACCTCACGCAGCTGCGCCACCAACTGCTTGCGTTCAAGCCGTGCATTCCACCAGCGGTTGGCCAGGCCCTGAATCAGCTCGATCAGGTCTAGGGTGATTTTTCCGGTGAGGTCCATCACCTTGAACCAGGACAGGTCGGTAAATACCGTCAACCCGAAAAGGAACAAGGCAATCAATAACAGCGTGCTGCCCTGCACATTCAGGCCATTGATGGCCAGCTGCCCAAGGCTTTCTCCCAAGGCGCCACCAGCAGAGGCTGGCATGCTTGAACTGGCATGAAAATGAATAAATGCCAGCGCGGCCCCGGACAACACCAAAAACATCAGACCGATTAACCGCCAGGAGAACAGCCAGCCGCTCCACTGCCAAGGCTGATGCCGAGTACGGAACACCTGCCATGTTTTAACGGCCAGCAGTAATGGGAATAAGTAGGCGAAATAGCCCAGCGCCATAAACAGAATGTCAGCGAACCAGGCACCGGCGCGCCCGGCCGAGTTCTGTACCTGCTCAACGTTGCTGGTGTGGGTCCAACCCGGGTCGGCCGCATCGTAAGTCAGCAACGCCATCCACAGATAAAGACAAAGCGCACCCAAGCCAATCAATGCGCCTTCTTTCAGTCGAGAAGGCAGCTGCTGACGCCAGAGAGGGAGTTGTGCGGTTGGGCTAGATTTCTTCAAAACGCTTGTGTTCCTGCGCCAGGGGCGCCGAATAAGTGATTAACGGTAAACATGCCGCGATTGTACGGGTTTAGCGAGGTGGCGCCAGGCTCCAGGTCTCGCTTGCGCGAGCGGCGGCGGTTGACTCCCGCTCGTTACCTGCTTCGGTGTAGCATATCGGCCACTGTCTTCCGCGCAGCTCAATTTGAGCATGCATTCTCTTTTGTGACAAAGGCTTATGAGGTGTTTTTATGAGCGAAGTCAAGCATTCACGCTTGATCATCCTGGGCTCCGGCCCCGCCGGTTATAGCGCTGCCGTTTACGCTGCCCGCGCCAACCTTAAGCCTGTGATCATTACCGGCATGCAACCTGGCGGTCAGCTGACCACGACCACTGAAGTGGACAATTGGCCAGGTGATGTTGAAGGCCTGACCGGTCCAGCTCTGATGGAACGCATGCAAAAGCATGCTGAGCGCTTCGATACCGAGATCGTCTATGACCACATCCATACCGCCGAGTTGCAGTCGCGCCCCTTCACGCTAAAAGGTGACAGTGGCACTTACACCTGTGACGCACTGATTATTGCCACCGGCGCCTCAGCGCAGTACCTGGGCCTGCCGTCGGAAGAAGCCTTTGCCGGCAAGGGTGTTTCGGCCTGCGCGACCTGCGACGGCTTCTTTTATCGTAACCAAGTGGTTGCGGTGATCGGCGGCGGTAACACGGCGGTCGAAGAGGCGCTGTACCTGTCGAACATTGCCAAGGAAGTGCACTTGGTGCATCGCCGCGACAAACTGCGTTCCGAGAAGATTCTTCAGGACAAGCTGTTCGATAAGGCCGCGAACGGTAACGTGGTACTGCATTGGAACCACTCGTTGGAAGAAGTGCTGGGCGACAACACCGGTGTTACCGGGGCACGCCTTAAAGACACGCAAACCGGTGCTACAACCGACCTGCCGTTGGCAGGCGTGTTTATCGCCATCGGCCACAAGCCCAATACCGATCTATTCCAGGGGCAGCTGAACATGCGTGACGGCTACCTGCTGATCAAAGGCGGCAATGAAGGTAATGCCACCGCCACCAGCATTGACGGGGTATTCGCAGCAGGTGACGTAGCCGACCACGTCTACCGCCAGGCCATCACCTCGGCCGGTGCTGGCTGCATGGCAGCGCTGGATGTTGAGAAATACCTCGACGACAATTGATCCATCCTCGGGCGGATACACATCCGCCCTCCCCTCCCATCTATCCAAATCCCGGCCCTGCATATGCTGACGTGGCTGCAACGCGACTCGCTGGATTTTCCGCCGCTTACTAAAGCCCTGCGCGAGCCTAATGGCCTGTTAGCCGCGGGTGGCGACCTTCGCCCGGAGCGCTTGGTACAGGCGTATCGTCATGGCTGCTTTCCCTGGTTTCAGGATGGCCAGCCAATTCTCTGGTGGTCACCAGACCCGCGCACCGTTTTGTTTCCCGATAACCTGCATATCTCACGCAGCTTGGCCAAAGTGTTGCGCCAAGGCCGCTATCGGGTGACCTTTGACCACGCTTTCGCTGATGTCATTCGCGCCTGTGCAGGCCCGCGTAGTTATGCGGCAGACACATGGATCACCAGCCCGATGCAGGACGCCTATCTTGAACTGCACCGCCGAGGCGTGGCGCATTCAGTTGAGGTATGGCGTGAGAACGAGCTGGTAGGCGGGCTGTATGGCTTGGCCATGGGCCAGCTGTTTTTTGGTGAGTCGATGTTTAGCCATGCCGATAACGCATCCAAGGTGGGCTTCGTTACCCTGGTTGAACAATTGAAAAGCTGGGGGTTTGTCCTGATCGACTGCCAGATGCCGACCGAACACTTGCTCAGCCTGGGTGCCCAAACGATTTCACGTACTGAGTTTACGCGCTACCTGAGCGCTCATCTTGACCAGCCTAGTCGAGCAGGCTGGCTCGCCTAGGCGAGTTTGCCAGCCTGGCATACACTTGCTTGAAGACCGATCCCGAGAGCCGATCATGACTGAGCTGGCCCGCCTGAAGTTTTACGCCACTCAACCGCACCCTTGCAGCTATCTGCCCGACGAACAGGCTACAACGCTGTTCCTCGACCCCAGTCAGCCCATGGATGTGCAGGTTTACGCCGAACTTTCGGAAATGGGTTTCCGCCGCAGCGGCGATCATCTCTACCGTCCACATTGCCAGCAGTGCAGCGCTTGCGTCCCGGCGCGCATTCCTGCCGCACAGTTCATTCCCAGCCGCCAACAGCGGCGCATACTCAAGCGTAATCAGGACATTCAGGTGCGCCTCGTGCGCCCGGCATTTACCGAGGAATATTACGCACTGTACGCGCGCTACATTGAGCAGCGGCATGCTGATGGCGACATGCATCCGCCAAGCCGCGAACAATTTTCGACATTTTTGGTACGCGACCTGGCGTTCTCACGTTTCTATGAGTTCCGCCTGGACAGCCAGCTGCTGGCAATTGCCGTGACTGACGTGCTGCCCAATGGATTGTCTGCGGTTTACACCTTTTACGAGCCAAGCGAGGAGCGGCGCAGCCTCGGGCGCTTTGCCATCCTCTGGCAAATTGCCGAAGCTGCCCGTCTTGAGTTGCATGCGGTCTATTTGGGTTACTGGATTAAGAGCTGCCGCAAAATGAGTTACAAGACCGAATACCGCCCCATTGAGCTATTCGCCAACCAACGTTGGACCAGCCTTAATTGAAGCGCTTGGCGTAAACCCCAAATTTCGGGCACAATGCACGCCGCTTTTGCCTGGCGCCAGTTGCACCGGGCCATTCATTGGATACCGAGGGCTTTACTGCATGTCGAAAGAAGACAGCTTCGAAATGGAAGGCACTGTCGTCGACACCCTGCCCAACACCATGTTCCGTGTGGAGTTGGAAAATGGGCACGTCGTTACTGCGCACATCTCCGGAAAGATGCGCAAAAATTACATCCGCATTCTGACTGGTGACAAAGTTCGCGTTGAACTTACGCCTTATGACTTGAGCAAGGGCCGTATTACCTATCGCGCCCGTTAACAGGCCGCTGAAAACCTAGTTTTCCGGCATCTGTTACACCAAGCTCAAGCAAAAACGCCCGGCATTGCCGGGCGTTTTTGTGGGCGAAAGAAAACTACGCTTAAGCCATTTCTGCCGTGGTTTCAAACTCGAAGGTCAGCTCGCCATCTTCCATGTCGATGTGTACCACGCCACCGTGGTCAGCCAGCTCACCAAAGAGAATCTCTTCCGCCAGCGGACGCTTGATCTTGTCCTGAATCAAGCGCGCCATTGGCCGAGCCCCCATTTGCACGTCATAACCGCTCTGCGCCAACCAGCTGCGCGCCGCACTACTGACTTCCAGCGTAACCCGCTTGTCCTCAAGCTGCGCCTGCAGTTCGGTAAGAAACTTGTCGACGATGCTTTTAATCACCTCGTGACTCAGGCGTCCGAACTGAATAATAGTATCCAGGCGGTTGCGGAATTCAGGCGTGAAGCTTTTCTTGATCACTTCCATGGCATCAGACGAGTGGTCCTGATGGGTGAAGCCAATGGATGCCCGCGCAGCCGTTTCAGCCCCTGCGTTAGTCGTCATGATCACAATCACGTTACGGAAGTCTGCTTTGCGGCCGTTGTTATCGGTCAGGGTTCCGTGGTCCATGACCTGCAGCAGCAGGTTAAAGACTTCAGGGTGAGCCTTTTCGATCTCATCAAGCAGCAGCACACAGTGCGGCGTTTTGGTTATGGCCTCGGTTAACAAGCCGCCCTGATCAAAGCCGACATAGCCAGGCGGCGCACCAATCAGGCGCGACACGGTATGGCGCTCCATGTACTCGGACATGTCGAAACGCACCAATTCAACGCCCAAGGCTTTCGCCAGCTGGCGCGCCGCTTCAGTCTTACCAACCCCGGTGGGGCCGGCAAACAAAAACGAGCCGACCGGCTTATCGGGCGATTTAAGGCCGGCGCGTGACAGTTTGATTGCCGTGGACAGCGAGTCAATCGCATCGTCCTGGCCAAACACAGTGAGCTTCAAGTCGCGCTCAAGGTTACGCAGCAGTTCTTTATCCGAGCTGCTGACGTGCTTCGGCGGAATGCGGGCGATTTTCGCCACGATGTCTTCAACCTGCGCCACATCAATACGGGTCAAGCGCTTATCTAGTGGCTGCAGGCGCTGATAAGCCCCTGCCTCATCGATGACATCGATAGCCTTGTCCGGCATGTGCCGATCATTGATATAGCGCGAAGCCAGCTCCGCAGCGGCCCGTAAAGCCTCATCGCTGTACTCGATGCTGTGGTGCTGCTCAAAGCGACCTTTCAGGCCGCGCAAGATACCGATGGTGTCCTCTACCGAAGGCTCAACCACGTCAACTTTCTGGAAGCGCCGTGCCAGGGCGCGGTCTTTCTCGAAGATGCCGCGGAATTCTTGGAAGGTCGTCGAACCAATGCAGCGAATCTCCCCTGAAGACAGCATGGGCTTGAGTAGGTTGGAGGCATCCATCACCCCACCAGAAGCAGCGCCTGCGCCAATAATAGTGTGGATTTCATCAATAAACAGAATGGCATGCGGGCGCTTGCGTAACTCATTCAGTAACGCCTTCAAGCGTTTTTCGAAGTCACCACGATATTTGGTCCCTGCCAGCAGCGCACCAAGATCCAGTGAATAGACCACGCTATCCGCCAGCAAGTCAGGCACTTGCTTATCGACAATGCGCTTGGCCAGTCCTTCGGCAATGGCTGTCTTACCCACGCCGGCCTCACCGACCAGCAGAGGGTTATTCTTGCGGCGTCGAGCGAGAATCTGCGCAACACGCTCAACTTCCATCTCACGCCCCACCAGTGGGTCAATACGACCCTGGCGAGCCAGTTCGTTGAGGTTGCTGGCATAGGCATCTAACGGATTGCTGGAACTGGCAGATTCACCGCCCTCTTCGTCCTGCATTTCCTGCTCGGTTTCCGCATGACCGCCGTGACCGGGCACCTTGGAAATACCATGAGCAATAAAGTTGACCACATCGATACGCGCAACGCTCTGCTGCTTAAGCAGAAATACAGCCTGACTTTCCTGCTCGCTAAAGATCGCAACCAGCACATTGGCGCCGGTCACTTCACGCTTCCCAGAGCTTTGCACATGGAAAACCGCGCGCTGCAAAACGCGCTGAAAACCCAGCGTAGGCTGCGTCTCGCGCTCTTCGTCGTGTTGAGGGATCAGTGGCGTGGTGGAGTCGATAAATTCCTGCAGATCATGCCGCAGTTTATCCAGGTTGGCCCCGCAAGCGCGCAATACGCTGGCGGCAGCTTCGTTATCCAGAAGGGCAAGTAACAAGTGCTCAACTGTCATGAATTCATGACGCTTGGTACGAGCCTCCTTGAAAGCCAGATTGAGGGTAACTTCGAGCTCTCGATTTAACATAGCTTCACCTCATGCCCAAGTGGCCGGCGTTAACCGTCCTTCTCTATTTCACAGAGTAGCGGATGCTGGCTCTCTCTCGCATATTGATTCACCTGTGTCGCTTTGGTTTCAGCAATATCGCGAGTAAAAATTCCGCACACTGCCCGCCCCTCTGTATGGACGGCCAGCATGATTTTGGTCGCTTGCTCTCGATTCAGGCTGAAAAACACCTCAAGAATCTCGACGACAAAATCCATAGGCGTGTAGTCATCATTGAACAAGATCACCTTGTACATCGGAGGCGCCTGCAATGCGGGCTTGGCCTCCTGTACGGCTAAGCCATAGGAATCATCCTCATGCTCGGAGGGATCGTCTTGGTTGGATGTTAGTCGAATCTGGCTACGTGCATGCATGCTGAATAGCTTCGTTGATGGGCGAATAGTCTGTACAGGACAGAGTTTGACCGGCTTCTCAGCCAGTTACAGCATTGCCTTGACTATCGGCAAAACGGTGTTACAAACAATGAATACCCTGTGCGGGTATTAAAGGGGTTTCGCAGTGTTGCTGGCGCATGTCAAGCAACGTGTGGAATGAGGTGGATGATACTCCAGTGATGGAGTCCTTTGCAGAGGGATATCAGCATGGTTAGCGGTAAGGTCAAGTGGTTCAACAACGCCAAAGGTTACGGGTTTATCGTGGCCGATGGTCGAGATGAGGACCTGTTCGCCCATTACTCGGCCATCCAGATGGACGGCTATAAAACCCTGAAGGCTGGCCAGCCAGTAAGCTTCGATATTATTCAAGGCCCCAAAGGGCTCCACGCTGTAAACATTAGTACGGCTTTTGCTGCCAATGACGCACCCGCCGCAATTAAGCAAAACCAGGACTCACCGGTACAAGCCTGACGCCGCTTATGGACGAGTAATCGCCCAATAAAAAGGCCGGTCAAATGATCGGCCTCTTTATTCGCGCTTCGCTTACATATGCGAAATCAGTGCATCGCCAAATGCCGAGCAAGACAGCAGCTTGGCACCATCCATCAGTCGCTCAAAATCATAAGTCACAGTCTTGGCCGAGATAGCGCCATTGGTGCCCTTGATGATCAGGTCAGCGGCTTCGACCCAGCCCATATGGCGCAGCATCATTTCGGCAGAAAGGATCAGCGAGCCTGGGTTCACCTGATCTTTGCCGGCGTACTTCGGCGCAGTGCCGTGAGTGGCCTCGAACATCGCAATGGTGTCAGAGAGGTTGGCGCCTGGAGCAATACCAATACCACCCACTTCAGCAGCCAGGGCGTCGGATAGGTAATCGCCATTGAGGTTTAGCGTGGCAATCACATCATACTCGGCTGGGCGCAACAGGATCTGCTGCAGCATGGCGTCGGCGATAGCATCCTTAACGATGACGTTCTTACCGGTTTTCGGGTTCTTGAACTGCATCCAAGGGCCGCCATCGAGCAGGGTTGCGCCGAACTCTTCAGCCGCAATTTCGTAAGCCCACTCTTTGAAGGCACCTTCGGTGAACTTCATGATGTTGCCTTTGTGCACGATGGTCAGAGAGTCGCGGTCGTTATCGACCACATACTGCAATGCCTTGCGCGCGAGACGCTTGGTGCCCTGCTTGGACACTGGCTTAACGCCGATACCGCAGTCCTGGTCAAAGCGAATTTTGGTAACGCCCATTTCCTCTTTGAGGAATTTGATCACCTTGTTCGCTTCCGGTGAGCCAGCTTTCCACTCGATACCGGCATAAATGTCTTCTGAGTTTTCACGGAAGATAGTCATGTCGACGTCACCAGGTTTCTTCACCGGGCTTGGTACGCCTTCAAACCAACGCACTGGGCGCAGGCAGACGTACAAATCAAGCTGCTGACGCAGGGCCACGTTCAGGGAGCGGATGCCGCCACCCACCGGCGTGGTCAGCGGGCCCTTGATGGACACCACGTAATCTTTGACTGCATCCAGAGTTTCCTGAGGCAGCCAGGTGTCCTGATCGTAAACCTGAGTGGCTTTTTCGCCGGCGTACACTTCCATCCAGGAGATCTTGCGCTCGCCACCATAGGCTTTGTGAACGGCAGCATCGACGACCTTGATCATCACCGGGCTGATATCAACGCCGATGCCATCACCTTCAATGAAGGGAATGATTGGATTATTAGGTACGTTCAGAGATGTATCGGCATTAACGGTGATTTTGTCACCGATTGCTGGCACCTGGATCTTTTGGTATCCCATGCTGGACTCCGTCTTGTGGTTAAACCGTCAGATCACCCGAGAGTAACCCACTTGATTCGGGCGAAACCATATGTTCGTTGGTCTTATGCGCCAAGGCATTCTGCGACGCGCTGCCGCAGTGATATACTGCGCGCTGACCAACAGGTCATGAGGCGTAGGTACCCCGAATAAGTGGCTCGCGTCTTGATACCGTCGAACTGCTACAGCGATTCAACGGCTCGAAATGCTCAACACTCTACTGGTGCATCCAACATCACCGCGGCAAGACCTCGATTTCAGGCCCGCTCTTCATTGGGCTTGTGCGCTTACCTGCGCATGTCGAGTGCTTATGTACGCTCAGCAAAGAAGAGAGTTAACTCTAAATGTCCACCCCTTCGAAGATCATTTATACCTTCACTGACGAAGCCCCAGCCCTTGCGACCTATTCGCTTCTACCTATTGTAGAAGCCTTCGCAGCCTCTGCTGGCATCGCTGTCGAAACACGCGATATCTCTCTTGCAGCGCGCATCCTCGCCAGCTTTGCTGACCAGTTGGATGCCGACAAGCAGGTCGATGATGACCTGGCCAAACTGGCCGTTCTGGCAACGTCTCCCGAAGCCAACATCATCAAACTGCCAAACGTCAGTGCCTCGGTGCCGCAGCTCAAAGCCGCTATCGCCGAACTGCAGGCCCAGGGCTATAACATCCCCAACTTCCCTGAAGACCCGCACACCGACGCTGAGAAAGAAGCGCGTGCGCGTTACAGCAAAGTGCTCGGCAGCGCGGTCAACCCAGTTCTGCGTGAAGGCAACTCCGACCGTCGCGCACCAGCCGCGGTAAAAGCCTTCGTGCGTAAAAACCCGCATTCGATGGGTAAGTGGAGCATGGCTTCGCAGTCCCACGCGGACTACATGCGCGGCGGCGACTTCTTCTCCAGCGAGCAGTCGATCACCATGGCAAACGCCGGTGACGTGCGCATTGAATTTGTTGGTAAAGACGGCACGGTTGAGGTCAAAAAGCAACTCACTCTGCAAGAAGGCGAAGTCTTCGACAGCATGTACATGAGCTGCCGCAAGCTGCGCGACTTCTTCGAGAAGACTCTGCAGGACTGCAAGGACACCGGTGTAATGTGGTCCCTGCACGTCAAGGCGACCATGATGAAGGTGTCTCACCCGATCGTCTTTGGTCACGCCGTCAGCGTTTACTACAAAGATGTGTTCGATAAATACGGCAAGCTGTTCGAAGAGCTGGGCGTAAACCCGAACAACGGTATCAGCAGCGTTTACGACAAAATCAAATCCCTGCCAGCCTCGCAGCAGGAAGATATTCTCGACGACATCCACGCCTGCTACAGCGGTCGTCCTGAAATGGCCATGGTTGACTCGGTCAAGGGCATCACCAACCTGCACATCCCTAGCGACGTGATCGTCGACGCTTCGATGCCAGCGATGATCCGTAGCTCCGGGCAAATGTGGGGCAAAGACGGCAAGCTCAAGGACACCAAAGCGGTGATGCCGGAAAGCACCTACGCCCGCATCTACCAAGAAATGATCAACTTCTGCAAAACCAACGGCGCGTTCGACCCTACCACCATGGGCAGCGTACCGAACGTTGGCCTAATGGCGCAGAAGGCTGAAGAGTACGGCTCGCACGATAAAACCTTCGAAATGACCGTTGATGGCAGCATGCGTGTTGTGCTGGCCGATGGCACCGTTCTGATGCAGCACGAAGTTGAAGCCGGCGATATCTGGCGTGCCTGCCAGACCAAAGACGCGCCGATCCGTGACTGGGTCAAGCTGGCCGTTACCCGTGCCCGCCAATCCAACACCCCGGCAATTTTCTGGCTCGACCCAGAGCGCGCTCACGACCGCGAGCTGCAGAAGAAGGTTGAAGTTTATCTGCAGGACCACGACCTCACCGGCCTGGACATCCGCATGATGGATTACAACCAAGCCATCCGCGTGAGCATGGAGCGCTTGATTCGTGGTCTGGACACCATTTCGGTGACAGGCAACGTATTGCGTGACTACCTGACCGACCTGTTCCCAATCATGGAGCTGGGCACCTCGGCGAAGATGCTCTCCATCGTTCCATTGATGGCAGGCGGCGGCATGTACGAAACAGGTGCAGGCGGTTCAGCCCCCAAGCACGTGCAGCAGCTGATCGAAGAGAACCACTTGCGCTGGGACTCGCTGGGCGAGTTCCTGGCCCTGGCGGTATCTCTGGAAGAGACCGGCATCAAGACCAACAACGCCAAAGCTAAACTACTGGGCACCACCCTGGATGCCGCGACCGGCAAGTTGCTCGACAGCAACAAGTCGCCATCGCGCAAAACCGGCGAGCTGGATAACCGTGGTAGCCACTTCTACCTGGCACTCTACTGGGCACAGGAGCTGGCGGCGCAGACTGAAGACCTGGCCCTACAAGCGCAGTTCGCGCCATTGGCCAAAGCCCTGAGCGAGAATGAAGCCACGATCGTTGCGGAGCTCAGTGCTGTGCAGGGCAAGCCTGTGGACATTGGCGGCTACTACCGCTCCAACCCGCAGCTGACCAGTCAGGTTATGCGCCCCAGCGCTACGTTTAATGCGGCCCTTGCTGCACTGGCGTAACGCTTGACGCTCAACCTGTAGTAATCCAGAACCCCCGGCCTTGCGCTGGGGTTCTGCGTTTAGCCGCGCAGCAATCACCTATAACTTATGTTTAACAACAGGTAAGTACCTATGGATTGGCAGCCACACATCACCGTCGCCACCGTCATCGAGGACCAGGGGCGCTTCCTCTTGGTTGAAGAAATGGCCGAGGGACGAGCGGTATTCAATCAGCCCGCTGGCCACTTGGACGCCAACGAAAGCCTGCTGCAAGCCGCCATTCGCGAAACGCTTGAAGAAACCGGCTGGGATATCGAGCTGACGGGCGTTACGGGGATCTACCTGTACACCGCCCCGAGCAATGGCGTGACTTACCAGCGCGTATGTTTTGCCGGTAAAGCGCTGCGCCATCATCCCGAATACACGCTGGATCACGGCATCATAGGCCCACGCTGGCTGACCCGTGACGAGCTAGCGGCGCAACCCGAGCGCTGGCGCAGTGAGTTGGTAGTGCGCTGTATTGATGACTACCTGAGCGGGCACTGTTTTCCGTTGTCACTCATCCGCGATTAACGGCCAAGCACCTCAGCCTGCTAGAATCGCCCTCTTTTTCTAAGCCGTGTCCAGTATTCCCATGCAAGAGCCAAGCACCCAACGCGTCATCGTCGGCATGTCCGGCGGCGTAGATTCCTCCGTTTCCGCCGTGCTCCTGCTCGAACAGGGCTATCAGGTCGAAGGCCTGTTCATGAAGAACTGGGACGAAGACGACGGCACCGACTACTGCACCGCCATGGACGATCTGGCGGATGCGCAGGCGGTGTGCGACAAGATTGGCATCAAGCTGCACACTGCCAACTTCGCCGCCGAATACTGGGACAACGTGTTCGAGCACTTCCTGGCCGAATATAAGGCCGGGCGAACGCCCAACCCGGACATCCTGTGTAACCGCGAAATCAAGTTCAAGGCTTTCCTCGACTACGCCCTGATGCTGGGTGCCGACCTGATTGCCACCGGCCACTATGTGCGTCGGCGCGACATCGACGGCCGCACAGAGCTGCTTAAAGGCTTGGATCCGAATAAGGATCAGAGCTACTTCCTGCATGCCGTGGGTGGCGAGCAGATTGCTAAAACGCTGTTCCCGGTTGGCGAGCTGGAAAAACCTGCCGTGCGCGCCATTGCCGAGAAATACCAGCTGGCCACGGCGAAGAAGAAAGACTCCACGGGTATCTGCTTTATCGGTGAGCGGCGCTTCAGCGACTTCCTCAAGCAATACCTGCCGGCGCAACCGGGCAATATCGAAACCACTGAGGGTGAAGTCATCGGTCGCCACCATGGCCTGATGTACCACACCATTGGCCAGCGCCAGGGCTTGGGCATTGGCGGCCTGAAAGATGCCAGTGATGAGCCTTGGTATGTGCTGCAAAAAGACCTTACGCGTAACGTGCTGGTGGTAGGCCAAGGCAATCAGCACCCCTTGTTGTTTAGCCGCGCCCTGCTCGCCTCCGAGATTTACTGGGTCAACCCGGTAGATTTAACCATCCCGCGTGAGCTGACCGCCAAAGTGCGCTATCGCCAGAGCGATCAAGCCTGCACGCTGGAACAAACCGCCAGCGGCTTCCGTGCGACGTTTGTCGAGCCGCAGCGCGCGGTTACGCCAGGGCAATCCGTGGTGTTTTACGACGGTGAAATCTGCCTGGGTGGCGGTGTGATTGAAGTCGCCGAGCCATGGACCACGCAGGAGCAGCAGACGTGAATCCAATCCGTGAACAGTTGATCGCCCTCGGGGCGGTATTCGAGTCCGCCGTATTGGTCGACACGCTGGCGCGAACCGGCCAGGTCAGTGAGCCCGCCGTGGCATGCATGATCAACAGCCTGCTGGTGCGCGACCCAAAGAGCACGCTGGACGTGTATGGCGGCGATGACCTGAATTTGCGCGAGGGTTACCGCGCCCTGGTGGGCGCACTGGAACGTGACCCTGCCAGCCTGCAGCGCGAGCCATTGCGCTACGCCTTGGCCTTGACCTCGCTGGAGCGCCAACTGGATAAACGCGGCGATATGTTGCAAGTCATGGGCAGCCGCCTCGACCAGGTTCAACAGCAGGTTGAGCACTTCGGCCCCACCCATGAGAACGTGATCGCTAACTGCGGCGGCCTGTATCAGGACACCATCAGCACGTTCCGCCAACGTATTCAGGTGCAAGGCGATATGCGCCACCTGCAGCAAGCCAATAATGCGGCGAAAATCCGCGCGCTACTGCTTGCCGGGATTCGTTCCGCGCGCCTGTGGCGTCAACTGGGCGGCCATCGCTGGCAGATGGTATTCAGCCGCAGCAAGCTGCTCAAAGAGCTTTACCCGCTGCTGCGCGGCTGAACATGCTCACGCGCTCGGTCAAGCCGTTACACGGCGCGGCATTGCTGGCGCTTTCGGCGCTGCTTTTTTCGTTTATGGGAGGCGCGATCCGCGAGGTCTCCGCAAGCGTCAACAACGAATCAGTGGTGTTTTTTCGCAACCTGGTGGGCGTGCTGTTCTTTCTGCCGCTGATACTGCTCAGGGGCGTTCAACCGCTCAAGACCGTACGATTAAAGTCACACCTGTGGCGCACCACCTATGGCCTGGCGGCGATGTACTGCTTCTTCTACGCCATTGCCCACCTGCCGCTAGCCGACGCCATGCTGTTCACCTACTCGGCCCCGGTGTTTACCCCAATAATCGCCTGGTGGTGGCTAAAAGAACCGCTGACCAAGCGCATGCTACTAACGGCAGGCATTGGCCTCGTGGGTGTACTGCTGGTGGCCAAGCCCTCTGCGGCGCTACTGGACAGCCATACGCTGATTGGCCTGACCGCCAGCATCCTGGCTGCATTCGCGTTTGTTTCGATTCGAGAAATGAGCGACACCGAGCCGGCGTTTCGGATCGTTTTCTATTTTTCACTGTTCTGCGCGCTGATCTCGGCCATCCCCCTTACTTGGGCCTGGCAACCGCTGTCGCAGCATGACCTCGGGTTGTTGCTGGTGATCGGCCTGCTAGCAACGGCCAGCCAGATCATCATGTCCAGGGCTTACGCGCTGGCGCCACCAGGCCTGATCGGCCCTTTTGCTTACCTGGCGATCGTATTTGCCGGTGTTATAGCCTGGTGGCGCTGGGGCGAGACCCCTGACCTGACCTCATGGTTTGGGGCTGCACTGATTTTCAGTGCCAGCCTGTTATCCATTACGCGGCGCATGCGCGGCTGAACGGTAGCAAGCAAGCGCAATTTAGCTGCCGATTTCATGTATGATACGCGCCCTTTTCAATGCCCGATTGTCCGAGAACGCCTCCCATGCAGCTTTCCTCGCTCACCGCGGTTTCCCCCGTTGATGGCCGCTACGCCGGCAAAACCAGCGCTCTGCGCCCTATTTTCAGCGAATACGGCCTGATCCGCTTCCGTGTAATGGTTGAAGTGCGCTGGCTACAACGCCTCGCCGCCCACGAAGGTGTAACCGAGGTTGCGCCTTTCTCCGCCGAAGCACAGGCCATCCTCAACGAACTGGCAGATAACTTCGCCGTTGAGCACGCCGAGCGCGTCAAAGAAATTGAGCGCACCACCAACCACGACGTCAAAGCCGTGGAGTACCTGCTCAAAGAACAAGCGGCCAAGCTGCCTGAACTGGACAAGGTCAGTGAGTTCATCCACTTCGCCTGTACCAGTGAAGACATCAACAACCTGTCCCACGCCCTGATGCTGCGCGCCGGCCGTGATGACGTGCTGCTGCCGCTCATGCGCCAGACCGCTGAAGCCATCCGTGAGCTGGCGGTAAAATTCGCCGACGTGCCGATGCTCTCGCGCACCCACGGTCAGCCTGCATCGCCGACCACCCTGGGCAAAGAGTTGGCCAACGTGGTTTACCGCCTGGAGCGGCAGATTGCTCAGGTGGCCGCCGTGCCGCTGCTGGGCAAAATCAACGGTGCCGTGGGCAACTACAACGCGCACCTCTCGGCTTACCCGCAGATCGACTGGGAAGCCAACGCCAAACAGTTCATCGAAGGTGACCTGGGCCTGCAGTTCAACCCCTACACCACGCAGATCGAGCCGCACGACTACATCGCCGAACTGTTCGATGGCATCGCGCGCTTCAACACCATCCTGATCGACTTCGACCGGGACATCTGGGGCTACATCTCCCTGGGCTATTTCAAGCAGCGCACCATTGCCGGCGAAATCGGTTCCTCGACCATGCCGCACAAGGTCAATCCAATTGACTTCGAGAACTCCGAAGGCAACCTGGGTATCGCCAACGCACTGTTCCAGCACCTGGCCAGCAAGTTGCCGATCTCGCGCTGGCAGCGTGACCTGACCGACTCCACTGTGCTGCGCAACCTCGGCGTGGGTTTCGCCCACAGCGTGATCGCCTACGAGGCTAGCCTCAAGGGCATCAGTAAGCTGGAGCTGAACGAAGCGCGCATCGCCGCTGACCTGGATGCATGCTGGGAAGTCCTCGCTGAGCCGATCCAAACCGTAATGCGCCGCTATGCCATCGAAAACCCCTACGAGAAGCTCAAAGAGCTGACCCGTGGCAAAGGCATCAGCCCGGAAGCACTGCAGACTTTCATCGACGGTCTGGACATGCCTGCCGAAGCCAAAGCTGAGCTCAAACGCTTGACCCCTGCCAGCTACATCGGCAATGCGGTCGCTCAGGCTAAGCGCATCTAAACGGCAACAGCCACCCAGACGCCCGGCTGTGCCGGGCTTTTTTATTTATGGGTATTCAATTAATTCAAGGGCTTAGCGATGAATCCTGATATTCCGCTTCAACTGCTGGGCGGGCTGACTGCGCGCGAATTCATGCGCGATTACTGGCAGAAAAAACCCTTACTGGTTCGCCAGGCTATTCCGGGTTTCGAGAGCCCAATCTCGCCAGATGAACTGGCCGGCCTGGCACTGGAAGAGGAAATTGAATCGCGTCTGGTCATCGAGCACGGCGAGCGCCCCTGGGAGCTGCGCCGCGGCCCCTTCGCGGAAGACGCCTTCGCCGAACTGCCTGAGCGCGACTGGACGCTGCTGGTACAGGCCGTCGATCAATTCGTTCCGGAAGTGGCCGAGCTGATCGAACAGTTCAAGTTTCTGCCCAAGTGGCGTATCGACGATGTAATGGTCAGCTTCGCCGCTCCAGGCGGCGGCGTAGGCCCGCATTTCGATAACTACGATGTATTCCTGCTGCAAGGTTTTGGCACGCGGCGCTGGCAGGTTGGCCAAGTGTGCGACTCCGACAGCCCGATGCTGCAACACGCGGATCTGAAGATCCTCGCTGAATTCGTTAAAACTGAAGAATGGGTTCTGGAGCCCGGCGACATGCTCTATCTGCCGCCGCTTCTGGCCCACTGTGGTACCGCTGAGGATGACTGTATGACGTATTCCGTAGGCTTCCGCGCGCCAAGCGCCGCCGAAGTGCTCACCCATTTCACCGACTTTCTCGGCCAGTTCCTACCCGATGAAGAGCGCTACAGCGACGCCGACGCGCAGCCGACCAGCGACCCGACACAAATTCAGCGCGACGCCCTGGACCGCCTCAAAGCCCTGCTCACTGAGCACATGAGCGATGAACGCCTGCTGATGACCTGGTTTGGCCAGTTTATGACCGAGCCGCGTTATCCCGAGCTGATCGCCGGTATCGAGATCGACGAAGAGGCGTTCCTCGCCAGCCTGGAAGATGGCGCCGTGATGATCCGTAACCCCAGCGCTCGCATGGCATGGTCGGAAGTGGGTGAAGACCTGGTGCTGTTTGCCAGCGGCCAAAGCCGCCTGCTCTCGGCCAGCCTGCGCGAGCTGTTGAAGCTGGTCTGCGCTGCGGACGCCCTGCACATCGAAAACCTGGCGCCGTGGCTCGCCGATGACGAAGGGCGTAACCTGCTGGTTGAGCTGGTCAAGCAAGGCAGCCTGGAGTTTGCTGATGAGTGAGATACACGTTCGCCTGGCTGACTGGCAAAAGGACAACGCTGACCTGCGGCGCATTCGTGAAACCGTGTTTGTGGCGGAACAAGCGGTGCCGCCGGAGCTCGAATGGGATGCCGAGGACGCCGAAGCGGTGCATTTTCTTGCACTGGAAGGCGACTATCCGGTTGGTACGGCGCGCTTGCTGGCCGATGGGCATATTGGCCGGGTCTCAGTGCTTAAGGATTGGCGCGGGCTGAACGTTGGCGTGGCACTCATCCAGGCCGTAATCGAGGAAGCGGAACAGCGCGACTTGAAGCAACAAATGCTCAGCGCGCAAGTGCACGCCACCGCCTTTTATGAAAAGCTCGGGTTTGCCATCGTCAGCGGTGAATACCTGGAAGCTGGCATCCCTCACGTGGACATGGTGCGTAACAGCGCCTAAAGGCCAATATGAACGACGAAAACGCCCCGAGTGACCCAACCGAACCGCAGGAGCCCATAGAGCTTCCTGCCATCGAGTTTCAGTCACCGGGGCGTTTTGCTGTGCACAATCCGCCCACCCACAGCACCGACAGCCCACGTGCAGAACCTGCGCCGTTTATCCTCGGCGCGCACCCGGCGCTGGAGCGTTTCAGCCAACCCGAACAGGCCCGCGCTCACGCCCTGGCTCTGTTACAGCAAGCTCAGCGCAGCCTGTGTATCTACAGCCATGACCTAGAACCCTGGCTCTATCACCACAGCAGCGTGCAAGAGGCTTGCACCCGTTTTCTGTTAGCCAGCCCGCGCAATCAGTTGCGCATTCTGCTGCGCGATCCAAGCCGCGCGGTGAAGGACGGCCACCGCCTGCTTAGCCTTTCCCGCCGCCTGTCGAGCAACCTGCAGATCCGCAAGCTGCACCCGGACTACCCTAATGAGGCGCTGGCGTTCCTGCTGGCCGATGACCGCGGCCTGCTGCTGTTACCCGAACTGGGCCAAGCGAGCGGCTATGCCCTCTACCAAGACCCGGGCCGCAACCGTCAGCGCCGCGCGCAGTTTGATCAAGCCTGGGACACCAGCATCACCGATGCTGACTTACGGAGTTTTCTGCTATGAAGGTTCGTGCCCTACTCGCCGCCGCGCTGCTGAGCTGCAGCCTGTTTGTCAATGCTGCCACCGAGGTGATCCCGTTAAACTTCCGCACGGCCGATGATGTGATCGGCGTGGTGCAATCGGTGCTCGGCCAGGAAGGCAAGGTCAACGCCTACGGCAACCAGCTGATCGTCAATGCCGAGCCAGCGAAAATTGCTGAAATACGCGCCCTGCTACAACAAATCGACACCGAACCACGGCGCCTGCTGATCAGCGTCGACACCAATGAATCGGGCTTTCAGTCCGACCGCGGCTACCGCGCCGACGGCACGATCAGCGCCGGCGGCACGATCAGCGCCGGCGATGCCGAGGTACAGATCGGCCAGGGCGAAATCAATGGCCGCGATCAGGTGCGCATCATCCGCCGCAGTACCGACAGCCGCAGCGGGGGCACCCAACACGTGCAGGCTACCGAAGGTTACCCGGCGTTGATCCAGATCGGCCAGAGCGTGCCGCTGACTACCCGTGGCCGCGATACTTATGGCCAGCCCTACAGCACCACCCAATACCGTAATGTAACGCGTGGGTTTTATGTCACGGCCAGTTTGAGTGGTGAACGGGTGCATATCACCATCAGCAGCAACCGCGACCGCCTCAGTCAATCACAGCCCGGCGTTATCGATGTGCAAAGCACCGATACGCGAGTCAGCGGGCGGATCGGTGAATGGATCAATATTGGCGGCGTTAGCGAGCAAAGCCAGGGCGAACAAGGCGATTTCCTGCAACGTCGTTCGACCCTGGGCCGTGAAGACATGAATATTCGCGTCAAGGTCGACGTGGTGGATTAAACCGGCCACGACTCACCACAGGGCACTAACCGCCCGCTACTCAATGCCGAGAACCGCTCATCAGTTGCCGCCAGCAGGCGCGGCCACAGTCGCCACCCGTGAAACACCCCTACACCGGTCTCCTCTCCTGGAATCCGCTGGATAGAGCCGTAGAGGCTGACCTGCTGGTCGCCAAAAAAATTATGTAGTAGTAATTAGAAAGGCACTACAAAATAATTGACGAACACTTTTTGCGGAGGCATGATGGCCCCGCTCCCGCTAATCAGAGGTGCTGAAAAGCCCTCCGAATCGCGCTCCAACTTACCGTCAGAGCCGATTTGTGTTGTAAAGCCCACAAGGCCGTTCGATGAGATTGCGACTGGAACGAAGTTGTCCTGAGGGACGGGGAAGCGTTTAGCAACAGCGTGCATCACGTCGCAGCAGGTAGAGTCCAACGGCATCTTTGATCCGTTAGCCGGCAAATGATCCAACGTCATTTGTAACCGCTGCAGCCAGCGCTCTGTTGAGCTGATCTCCCCTCTCCCGGATCAATTCCGTCTCACGTCAATTTCTCAACGTTCTGCAGTTGGCTACAACAACCTCCAGCAACACAGGTGTTCAGTGGGGAAGTCGGTGCTCAACCAAACACATACTTTGAAGGATTGACCATGTCAGCTTATCAAAACGACATCAAAGCCGTTGCCGCCCTTAAAGCCGCTGCTGGCAGCAGCTGGAGCGCTATCGACCCTGAGTCCGTAGCCCGCATGCGCGCTCAGAACCGTTTCAAAACCGGTCTGGAAATCGCTCAGTACACTGCTGACATCATGCGTAAAGACATGGCCGAGTACGATGCTGACTCCTCCGTCTACACCCAGTCCCTGGGCTGCTGGCATGGTTTCATCGGTCAGCAGAAGCTGATTTCGATCAAGAAGCACCTGAAGACCACTAACAAGCGCTACCTCTACCTGTCGGGCTGGATGGTTGCTGCTCTGCGTTCGGATTTCGGCCCGCTGCCGGATCAGTCCATGCACGAGAAAACCTCGGTTTCCGGCCTGATCGAAGAGCTGTACACCTTCCTGCGCCAAGCTGATGCCCGCGAATTGGACCTGCTGTTCACCGCGCTGGATGCTGCCCGCGCTGCAGACGATAACGCCAAAGCCGCTGAGATCCAGAATCAGATCGACAACTACGAAACTCACGTAGTGCCAATCATCGCCGACATCGACGCAGGCTTCGGTAACCCAGAAGCCACCTATCTGCTGGCCAAGCGCATGATCGAAGCAGGCGCTTGCTGCATCCAGATCGAAAACCAGGTTTCTGACGAGAAGCAGTGCGGTCACCAGGACGGTAAAGTAACCGTTCCTCACGCCGACTTTATCGCCAAGATCAACGCTGTTCGCTACGCGTTCCTTGAGCTGGGCATCGACAACGGCGTGATCGTTGCGCGTACCGACTCCCTGGGTGCCGGCCTGACCAAGCAAATCGCCGTGACCAAAGAGCCAGGCGATCTGGGCGACCAGTACAACTCCTTCCTCGATTGCGAAGAAGTTTCCGCTGCCGACCTGGGCAATGGCGACGTCGTGATCAACCGTGGCGGCAAACTGCTGCGTCCTAAGCGTCTGCCTTCCAACCTGTTCCAGTTCCGTGCTGGTACCGGTGAAGCGCGTTGCGTACTGGACAGCATTACGTCCTTGCAGAACGGCGCTGACATGCTGTGGATCGAAACCGAGAAGCCACACGTCGGCCAGATCGCAGAAATGGTTAACGAAATCCGTAAAACCATCCCGAACGCCAAGCTGGTTTACAACAACAGCCCATCGTTCAACTGGACGTTGAACTTCCGTCAGCAGGCCTTCGACAGCATGGCTGCAGAAGGTAAGGACGTTTCCGCCTACGACCGCGCCAAGCTGATGAGCGTCGATTACGACGAAACTGAACTGGCTAAGTTCGCCGACGAGCGCATCCGCACCTTCCAGCGTGACGCGTCTGCTCAGGCTGGTATCTTCCACCACCTGATCACTCTGCCGACTTACCACACCGCTGCGCTGTCCACCGATAACCTGGCCAAAGGGTACTTCGCAGACCAAGGCATGCTGGCCTACGTGAAAGGCGTTCAGCGCGAGGAGATCCGTCAAGGTATCGCCTGCGTTAAGCACCAGAACATGTCCGGCTCCGACATCGGCGATGCGCATAAAGAGTACTTCGCTGGCGAAGCCGCTCTGAAGGCAGGCGGCAAAGACAACACCATGAACCAGTTCAGCTAAGAACCGGTTCACTCAACCGAGGCCACGATCAAGGTTGAGTGTGTTGAAAAAAACCCCAGCAGAAATGCTGGGGTTTTTTTATGCGTGCGGCTCCACTGACGTAACCCCCCAAGGCTCAGGGACGGTCTTGGGGACGTTGCCCGTAGCGCAGAGCCTCGCCTTGCGCTGACGCCCCGCCCTGCCAAAGTCAGCACGGCGCACGATCAAACAAGCGCATCGCATCATAGGTGCTGATGCTGACACTCAGGCGCTAACGGCTGAGATGCGGGGTACTGGCGGCAACCTTCATCGGCGCATGCTGGCACGCCATCGTAGGCCCATACCTGCAATGAAAGCCCCCGCCGCAAGGCATAACCCTGCCGCCCAAATAAAAACGGGGCTACCGACTTATCGATAGCCCCGCTTAAAGACTAATCGCCCGAGACTCGCTCGGCAGATAAGCCGTGCCGAATCAAAGCACCATCGCGGCAACCCAACCGAACACCAACAGAGGCAGGTTGTAGTGCAGGAAGGTCGGCACAACACTGTCCCAAATATGGTTGTGTTGGCCGTCGACGTTAAGACCCGCAGTTGGCCCCAGGGTCGAGTCCGAGGCCGGCGAGCCCGCATCGCCCAGTGCGCCGGCGGTGCCGACGATGCACAGGATGGCCAGTGGACTGAAGCCCAACTGCAGCCCCAGCGGTACGAAAATCGCCGCGATAATGGGAATTGTGGAGAACGATGAACCGATGCCCATCGTCACCAACAGGCCGACCAGCAGCATCAGCAGCGCACCCAGAGCCTTGTCGTGACCAATCAGATCAGCTGCGCTCTCGACCAGATTCTTTACGTCACCCGTGGCCTTCATCACTTCGGCAAAGCCGGCAGCAGCGATCATGATAAAGCCGATCATGGCCATCATTTTCATGCCTTCGGTAAACAGCCCGTCAGCCTCTTTCCAGCGCACCACGCCGGATACCGAAAAGATCACGAAACCAACCAGCGCGCCGATGATCATCGAGTCCAACCACAGCTGCACAACAAAGGCTGCCGCAATCGCCACGCCGGCCACCAGCAGGCTCAACGGGTTGTAGGCCACATCCACGCGCTCGGCCTGCTCTATCTTGCTCAGGTCGTACACACGTTTTTTGCGGTAGCTGAACAGCACGGCAATCAACAACCCGCAGAGCATGCCCAGTGCCGGGATGGCCATGGCTTTGGTCACTTGCAGGCCGCTGATATCAACGCCACCACTGGCCACATTGGCCAGCAGGATGTCATTTAGGAAAATGCCGCCAAAGCCTACCGGCAAAAACATGTAGGGCGTGATCAAACCAAACGTCAGTACGCAGGCGATCAAACGTCGGTCAAGCTGCAGCTTGCTCAATACAAACAGCAGCGGCGGCACCAGCAACGGGATAAAGGCGATATGAATCGGCAGGATGTTCTGTGAAGAAATCGCCACCACCAAGAGTAGAGCGATCAGCAGCCACTTAAGCAGCCCGGCACTGTTAGTGTCCTGTTTGCCGACCATCGCCAAGGCTTTGTCAGCCAGCGCGTGGGCCAAGCCGGATTTGGCGATCGCCACGGCAAAAGCGCCCAGTAAGGCGTAGGACAAGGCAACCTTGGCGCCGCCGCCTAAACCGTTGTGAAATGCAGTCAGCGAGCCTTCAAGGCCCAAACCGCCGAGCAGGCCACCGGCTAATGCACCGACTATTAGGGCTACAACCACGTGCACGCGGCACAAGCTGAGGATCAGCATGATCCCCACTGCCGCAACGACTGCGTTCATCGATTTACTCCCGCTTTTAAGTAGGTCCACGAAGGTTTCAACCTTCTTTGGATGCTGCGCCGGCTTGGCGAGGGCGCGTACTCTGCACAAAGCTGAACGAGCTGTCAAAACGCCTGTAAATTATTTAACACAAGCTGTAACTGATTCGATTACTCTGGACGCTAAAAGCGCTCTATTGGCCTGTAACTTGCTGCGCTTTAGTTAATGTAAAACTTAAAGAAAAGCGCCTAAGCGCCGATAGGCGTTGTAAGCCTCAGTCATATAAGGTCCTGAAAATGCTGTTCAGCCGACTCTCCATCCAGTTGAAGATCACCCTGCTGGCGGGCCTATGCCTTCTGGCCATTGTCGCTGTCTTAGTCTCCGCGTCGGTCATTCAAGCATCGAGCAGTGCAGACTTGGTCAAGCAGGCCAGCTCGAAAATGCTGCAAGAGTCCGCGCAGTTGCGCATGAGCGCCCGCGGGCAATCTCAGGCACTGCAAATTCAGCGCTACTTTATGGATGCCTACCAATACGGTCGCAGTGCCACGAACCAGGTTCTGTTTATTCGCGAGCAGGCGGAAAAACGCTTTCTGGATGCCTTCGACCTGCGTGAAGACCTGACCCGACAAGTGCGCAGCGCATTGGAAAACAATCGCAGCCTGCTCGGTGTTTATGCGGTATTCGAGCCCAACGCGCTCGACGGTAAAGATGAACTGTTTGCCGACCAGGCGGAATTGGGCAGCAATGACAAGGGCCGCTTCTCGATCTATTGGGCACAGGGCGATAACGGTGAGCTGGTTTCTGAGAGCATGAGCGAAGAGAGCCTCAGCGACACAACGCCGGGCATTAGCGGAGCGCCATACAACGCGTGGTATACCTGCCCTATCGAAAAGAAAAAAGTCTGCTTGCTCGACCCCTATATCGATGACACCGATGGGGTAAAAACCCTGATGACCAGCATTGCCTTTCCCTTAGAGCAAGGGGGCAAGGTCATCGGCGTTCTGGGCGTTGATATCAGCCTCGCCAGCCTGCAAGAGCTGAGCAACGAGGCCCATCAAGGACTGTTTGATGGTGCCGGGCATGTCAGCATCATCAGCCCTGCCGGACTGCTGGCCGGCCATAGCCGTGATAGCGCTCTGCTTGGCGGTAAACTGGATAAAGCCTTCAGCGCTCAGCACGGCGAGATACTCAGCCTGCTGGCCAATAATCGCCCTGAAGTTTTGCACCATGAAGGTGCGCTGCAGGTGCTACAACCCCTGCTGCCCATTCCTGATGCACAGCCGTGGGGCGTACTCATTGAGGTTCCGGAGAAGGTCCTGCTTGAACCTGCCGCTCGACTTGAAGCTGAAATGGACGCCATGGGCACCCGTAACAGTGCCATTTCACTTGGCCTGGGTTTGGCCGCAGGTGTGGTGGGTATCTTGCTGATCTGGCTTACGGCTCTAGGCGTGACCCGGCCGATTCTTGGCGTAGCCGCCATGTTGAAAAACATCGCCAGCGGTGAAGGCGATCTGACTCGCCGTCTGGAATACGCCAAGAAGGATGAGCTAGGCGAACTGGCCAGCTGGTTCAACCGCTTCCTCGACAAGCTGCAGCCAATCATTGCCGACGTTAAACACAGCGTGCAGGACGCTCGCAGCACCGCAGACCAGTCGGCGCTGATCGCCAGCCAGACCAGCGATGGTATGCAACAGCAGTACCGCGAAGTCGATCAAGTGGCTACAGCGTTCCAAGAAATGAGTGCCACCGCCCAAGATGTGGCGCACAACGCCGCCCAGGCAGCCGAAGCCGCGCGCACCGCTGACCAAGCCAGCCGTGAAGGGATGGATGTGATCGGTAAGACCACCTCAAGCATTGAGCTGCTGGCCAATGAAATGAACGTCGCCATGCAGGAAGTCGAAGGGCTGGCTGATAGTAGCGAGAAAATCGGTTCGGTACTCGAAGTGATCCGCTCGATTGCCGAGCAGACTAACCTGCTGGCCCTCAACGCAGCGATTGAAGCGGCGCGTGCCGGTGAAGCCGGACGCGGTTTTGCCGTAGTGGCCGATGAAGTGCGCAACCTGGCCAAGCGTACTCAGGATTCCGTCGAAGAAATCCGCCAGGTGATTGAAGGCCTGCAAAGCGGCACCAAGGAAGTGGTCAGCACCATGCACAGCAGCCATCGTCAGGCCCAGGGCAGCGTCGAGCAGGTCGAACAAGCGGTGGCCGTGCTGCAACGCATCAGTCAGGCCGTGAGTGTGATTACCGACATGAACCTGCAGATTGCTAGTGCTGCCGAAGAGCAAAGCTCGGTGGCTGAGGAAATCAACCGTAACGTCGCCTCGATCCGCGATGTCACGGAATCGATTTCCTCCCAGGCCGACGAGTCGGCAAAAATCAGCCAGGGTCTGAACAAACTGGCTAACCACCAGCAAAGCCTGATGGATCAGTTTCGCGTCTAGGCTTAAGGCGTGACCCGACCAGGCAGTGCTTGTGACGACTGCCTCCTTGTGACGCAGGCTAGCAATCGTTAGCCTGCGTTTTTCATTTATGACTGATTAAAAAGAGGTGCACGATGCTCAATATCGCCTTGGTGGCCGGCTCAGGTCGCACTAACAGCCAATCGGGCAAGGTTGCCCGCTTCTTGCGTCAGCGTCTGATTCAGCTGGGTTACACCGATGATGCGCAGAGCAGCGTCATTGACCTGGGCCTTGCGCCACTGCCGCTCTGGCCTGCCGAAGATGCTGGTCCGTGGGGGCTGTACAGCAAGCAGCTGGCAGCGGCTGACGCCGTGGTGATTATCTCGCCGGAGTGGAATGGCATGGCCTGCCCGGCCATCAAAAACTTCTTTATCTACGCCAGTAAGGCTGAGCTGGCGCATAAGCCTGGGCTGCTCGTAGGCGTCTCATCGGGTGTTGGCGGGGCCTACCCGATTAGCGAGTTGCGCGCCTCAAGCTATAAGAACTGCCGGCTCTGCTATCTGCCCGAGCACTTGATTGTGCGCGGTGTCGAGAAGGTATTAAACACCCCCGAACCTAGCAACGAAGACGATCAGCGGCTGCATGCGCGCATAGATTATGAGCTGGATATTTTGGCCCAGTACGCACATGCCCTGCGCCCAGTTCGCGCCAATATCGACATGAGCAACCCGGCCTTTGCCAACGGCATGTGAACCTTGCGTTGTGCGCACCTGATGAATTCAGGTGCGCTTCAACGGCAATGTGACACTGACGCGCAACCCACCCAACGGGCTCTGCGCCAGTTGCAATTGTCCGCCCCAGGCATCGACGATATCGCGCACGATGCCTAAGCCCAGGCCGTGCCCCGCCACCTGCTCGTCTAGGCGACTGCCGCGACTGAGCACCTCTTCACGCTGGGCGGCGTCAATGCCCGGTCCGTCATCATCAATGAGCAATTGATAACCGTGCTGATGCCGACTGATCTGCAACTGCACCTGGCGATCGGCCCACTTGCAGGCGTTATCCAGCAGGTTACCCAGCAGCTCCAGCAGGTCTTCACGGTCCCAGGGTAATCGCAGTTCGGGCTCGGCTTGCCAGCTGAGTTCCAGATGATGGCCGTGGATCATCGCCAGGGTCGCGAACAGCTCAGGCAACTCACTGGCACAGTCGAAGTGAGCCCCCGGCAATGCTTCACCCGCCAAGCGCGCACGGCCTAGCTCACGGCTAATACGCTGCTGAATGTGTTGCAGCTGGCCATTGAGGCTCTCGCGCAATTCCGGCAACTGTTTGAGTTCTTCACGGGCGGCCAGGCTGACCAGCACCGCCAAGGGCGTTTTCAACGCGTGCCCGAGGTTACCAAGGGCATTACGTGAACGTTTCAGGGTGTCTTCGGTGTGCGCCAGCAGGTGGTTGATCTGCGCCACCAGCGGCTCCAGCTCAAGCGGCACCTGCTGATCCAGCTGGCTACGCTGGCCTTGCTGCAGCTGCATGATCTGCCGGCGAGTCTGCTCCAACGGCCGCAACGCACGGCTGACAATCAAGCGTTGCAGCAACAGAATCAACAGCAAAGCGGCGACGCCCAACCCCAGGACAATTTTCTGCACGTGGCTGAAACTGTTGAGCATCGGGGTGTAGTCGCGCGCCACATGAATCATGATGTGCTGGCCATAGCGTTGATAGTCAGCGCGGTACACCAGCCATGCCTGCCCTTGCGGGCCGTCGGCTAGCTCGTCCTGCAAGCCTTCAACCTCAGCTGTGTGCAGCTCATGATCCCAGAGCGAACGTGAACGCCAGCTCTGCTCGGCAAGGTCGATGCGAAAATACAGGCCCGAGTACGGCCGCTTAAACGCTGCGCTCAGCCGACGCTCGTCCAGTTGAAGGCCGTTGGGGCCCCGCACAATCGCCCCCAGCAAGGTTTGCGTTTCATCCTGCAGGGTTGTCTGCAAATAGCTACGCAGGCTGCGGTCGAATAACCAGAGGCTACTTTGCGCCAGCAGCAGGCCGACAATCAGCAATACGCTGACCAGGCCTAGACTGAGTCGTCGCTGAATCGACCTCAAGCCGTATCCCATTAAAACGGTAGCCCTGGCCACGCCGGGTTTCGATGATCTCGCGCCCCAATTTGCGCCGTAGGTGGTTAACGTGCACCTCGATGACATTCGAGTCGCGCTCGCTTTCACCGTCGTACAAGTGGTCGGCCAGATGGCTCTTCGACAATAACTGCCCTGTATGCAGCATGAAGTAACGCAGCAAGCGGAACTCGGCAGCCGTCAGCTGGACCTCTTCACCATTACGTTTGACCGTTTGCCGGCCTTCATCCAGTTGTAACCCAGCAGCCTCCAGTTGCGGCTGATTGGCCAGGCCATGGGCCCGGCGCAGCAATGCCTGAATGCGCAGTTGCAGTTCTTCCGGGTGAAAGGGCTTGCTCAGGTAATCGTCCGCGCCGGCCTTCAGCCCCTCAATGCGCTCAGCCCAGGAGCCTCGTGCCGTGAGGATTAGCACCGGCGTGCTAAGGCCGCCTGAACGCCACTCCTGCAGCACCTGCAGCCCCGGTTTGCCGGGCAGGCCGAGATCAAGAATGATCAGATCATAAGGCTCAGTAGCGCCTTGGCAGGCCGCATCACGGCCATCGGCTAACCAGTCCACGGCGTAGCCCTGGCACGTCAGGCTGGCCAGCAGCTCATCGGCGAGGGGCACATGGTCTTCAACCAGCAATAAGCGCATTTAGTCTTCCACTTCGTCCTTGAGTACTTCACCGGTACTCGCACGTAATTCCAGTTCGCGCACAATACCTTGCCCAGTTACCAGCTCAACTTCGTAAACCAGTACCCCGTCCTCCTCCTCCAGCTCGACTTCAAGCAGAACGGCGCCAGGGTGACGCTGCAAAGCCATCTGCAACAGCTGTTCGAGGGGCATGATCAGCCCCTCGCGGCGTAGACGCAGTGCTTCGTCCTGGTCCAGATCACGCGCGCTGCTGCTGAGCGTGAACGTCAGCAGCAGACAGGCCAAGAGTGGGCGTACAAGCCAAGCAGTGATGTTCATCAATCGTCTCGTTGGTTCTTCAGCAATTGAGCGTTGGTAGCATCCAGCTCGACATCCCATTGAACGCCCTGGGCATCGCGCACTTCGACCTGGTAAATGTAGCGGCCGTACTCTTCTTCCAATTCAGTGTCTTCGGTTTTGCTACCCGGGTGCAGCGCCAATGCTGCTGCGTTGAGTTTTTCAAAGGGCAGAATAGTCCCCGCATCACGCAGTTTTAGGGCTTCATCCGGCCCCAAGTCGCGGGCGTGGGCCAGGCCGGCAGTCAGTGTCAGGGCAGCAGCGGTCAATATGGCAGTTAATGTATGCATATCCACGGTCCTTTTCACGTTGGCTTTGGGTGGCATTCAAATTACTGCAAATGACTTAACTCAAGCTGAATGTACCTAAGAGCGAACTCAACGACTGATTAATCCATAGCTGTACGCGTCATTCACGTGCTGAACGTGCTTGGCCTGGTATCTCAGCGCTTTATAATCGCCGCCCTGCGCGATGGAGGCCAGCATGAGTGCGATAGTAATCAAGTCCCCTGCCCTAACGATCAGAGCCGGCAAACGCGCCCTTGCGCGCATTCGTGAGCAGGGCTTGCAACCGGCGGATGTCGGTATTCTGCCCGGCGCAGCAGGCGGGCCCAAGGCCCTGGGTATTCAAGGGCTGGATCTGGCCTTGTTTGGTGATTGGCTGCAACGTGCGCCACGTGAGCGCTCGCTGATTGGGGCATCCATCGGTTCGTGGCGGTTCGCCAGCGCCTGCCTACCTGACCCAGCTGTCGGCTTACGCCGGCTCGGTGAGCTATACACCTCACAGCGCTTTGCCAAAGGCGTGAGCATGGCGCAGGTATCACACAGCTGTAGCCTAATGCTGGAGCAGCTGTTGGGCAGCGACGAGTCCAGCATCCTCAGCAACCCGCATTACCGGCTCAACATTGTTGTGGTGAAAAGCCATGGCCTGCTGCAGCACGATCACCGTGGCGCACTGAGCCTAGGTCTGTCTTCGGTGATTGGCAGTAACATGATGGGCCGAGCACGACTGGCTAAACACTTTGAACGAGTGATTCTGCACGACGCCCGCTTGGCTCCACCACTGGGCTTGCTCAACGATTTTCCGTCACGCTACCTGCAACTCGACAGCGGCAATCTACGTCACGCGCTGCTGGCCTCGGGCTCTATCCCGATGATCATGCAAGGGGTGCGTGACATACCGGGTGCCGGCCCCGGCACCTACCGTGATGGCGGGCTGCTCGATTACCACCTCGACCTGCCCTACAGCGGCGATGACATCGTGCTCTACCCCCATTTCACCGACAAAGTCATCCCCGGCTGGTTCGATAAAAGTATGCCCTGGCGGCGCGGTGATGGGGAGCGCCTTCAGGATGTGCTGTTACTCGCCCCCTCACGTGATTACCTGGCACGCCTGCCTCACGGGAAACTCCCAGACCGTAAGGATTTCAGCCGTTATCAGGGTGATGATGGCGGCCGTGAACGCTATTGGCGTAAAGCTATGAGCGAGAGCCAGCGGCTGGGCGATGAGTTTCTCGAGCTTGCCGAAAATGGTCGTCTTGGCGAGCGCCTTCAGCCGTTATAAATGATGCTGGCCGCATAAAAACCGAGGCCGCGCAGGCTGGAATATTCAGTCGGGATTCGTTACGGAACCGATAAAACTGTGATTTATCGGACAAATACGTGCATTTTTTGGCCAGGATGTGACTTCACAGTCAACTTCGTTCATCAACAGCTATGACTGGCAAGCGGAACCTATCGCTTGTCCTTGTGTATTTGGGATCACCTCGGAGAAACCGACCCCATGAACGCACCGCTGCGTTTTAACGAAGCCCTGCTGATTGCTGACCGCGCCTTTCAACCTTTCCAATGTGTGGCCTGGGCCCCGCAGGACGGTTCCGGCAATCTCAGCCTGACAGTCATTGACCGCACCAGCACTCGACTGCTCGGCCGCACTCAACTGTCGAGCAGTATCTACAGCGACCCCGTGCAGTTTGCCGACATGCTCAAACAGTCCCGCGAGCAGCTAAGCCAGCAAGGCTTCGCGCTAGAACCGTGGAGCATGCCGGAGTAATCCGCTGCTTCTTAAGGGCTCTAAGCTACCGTTAGGCCACGTCCTAATTAGAGCCCTCACGTGTGCACGGTTTAGCGAGCGCAAGGCCTCGTTAAACCGCGCGCATAGCTACCGTAGAACAGTTTTGTCGCACATTAACATTTGCGTTTATGCTCAGCCGACACGTCTTTCTACGGAGCCTTCCATGCTGCAATTGCGCCCTAACTGTGAATGCTGTGACCGTGATCTGCCGGCTGACTCAAGCGATGCCCTGATCTGTTCATTCGAGTGCACGTTTTGTCGTGATTGCGCCTTGTACACCCTTCAAGGTGTCTGCCCGAATTGCTCGGGAGAATTGCTGCAACGACCACGCCGACCGGCAGCCAAATTATTCAAACACCCCGCCTCCAGCGTGCGCGTCAATAAATCCTGAGTCCTAGCATTGCCAGATACAGCAGCTACTCTGAGCACACAGGAGGACGGCATGATGGACGATGACCAAGACAAACCGCTGACGTTAAGGGAAATGCTGCAGAGCGTATTAAGTGCGGCGCTCGGTGTGCAGAGTGGCAAGAACCGCAGTCGGGATTTTTCCCGAGGCAAGCCCAGTCACTTCATCATTCTCGGTGTGCTTTTCACGGTGATGTTTGTGTTGGTTATTTTCGCCGTGGTCAAACTCGTCTTGCACTTGGCGGGTGTCTGACTTACTGCAGCAAGGGTTTGATGGAGAAGCCGTAATCCCTGATCTGCGGCCGGTACACCGCGCTGAACTGACGAAAATCCAGCGTAGAGCCCGGCACCTTAAGCAGCTTTTGCAGGTGCGCGGCCTGTTTGACATCCAGCAGACTGAACAGCGGATCGACCCGATCCTTACCCCCACGCGCAGCAAAATCTAGCCCCGCATGGTAATCATGCAGCATCACCATGGCCCAGCCGCCGAGGGTGAAATGCCCGCTGGCCAATACACTGAGAGTGCCGTCTATACGCGCCTGCAGCACTTCATCCGAATTGTTCAGCGCTGCCAGGTAAATATCCTTGCCCGGTTGCTTACCCAACTCCCGCGCTGCCTGAATCACGCCAAACGCCATTTCGTCGTTGGCCGACCACACAAGCCGTACTTCTGGATAACGTGCCAGCACCAGCTGCGCCTGTTCGTAGGCGCGTTGGCGCTTCCACTCGCCCTGTAACACCTGCTGCAGTTTGATCTCAGGGTGCTCGCGTAAAGCGCGGCGCAGGCCGTCTTCACGCAGGGTGGCGGATGGCGTGAAGCGCACCCCTGCAAAGGCCAGCAGGCTAGCTGGCTGGCCTTCCAGCTTGCCGATCAAAGCCTTAGCCATCCAGTAACCGGCCTGCTCGTCATTAGGCACCAGGCTGCCTATCCAGTTACGGTACTGGCCACGCGAGCCGCCAATCATCTGCTGTTGTTCAAGCGTTAGGGTGCTGTGCAGGGAGAACAGCTTGATCGGGCTTTCCGCGAATAATCTGAGCAGTTGCGGCGCGGTATACATTTCATTGACGAACACTAGGTAATCCGGCTGCTTATCTCTGGCAAGCAGGCTGCGGGCGCTCTCAAGCAAGCGCTGCGAATCGCGCTCACCATAAATAACTTCCAGGTGCATGCCCAGATCATCCGCCGCAGCCTGCATAAATGCACTGTAACCAACCCAAAAAGGCTCGTCAGAAAACCCTGGGTTGAGGAACACCACCGACGCCGGAGCCTTGCTTTTAACATGTGCGTTTTCTGCAGCGGCCAGGACTAATTGGCTGAAGACCAATAAACATAAGGTGCCAATAACAGCCAAAGCGGACCTGAACACATTGATCATCCTAAAAACGGGTGCAGAGTATATCGGCAAAGCAGTAGCCATTAGCCATCCAGCCGACAAGCATCTTTAGCCACCAAGACGCCACGCCCGGCAATCGCTACAATCGCGGCCCCTTGTTACCTCTCGTTAACCGGTGATGTGTGTCCTCTCTGGAAATTATCGCTTCAGCCATTGGCATATGGGCCGTTTGGTTGACCGTGCGGCAAAATCGCTGGTGCTGGCCGCTAGGCTTGTTGATGGTGCTGATGTACACCTGGATTTTTTATGACGGAAAGCTCTACTCAAACATGCTCCTGCAGGGTGTGTATGCCGTGTTGCAAGGTTACGGCTGGTGGCTATGGACACGAGGCGGTAGCAGTCACAACGGGGTGCAGGTAAGCCGGCTAAGCCAAAACGGCATATTGGCGAGCCTAGCGGTCGGTGCAATCGGTTCACTTACCCTCGGTTACCTGATGGCCACGTTCACGGACGCCGCAGCCCCCTGGCAGGATGCAGCCCTCAGCGCGTTTAGCCTGGTGGCTCAAGTATGGATGGCACAGAAACGCGTGGAATGCTGGCCCCTGTGGATCGCTCTGGACTTGCTGTTTGTCGCTCTATTTATGCAGCAGGGTCTTTACCCAACGGCAGCGCTGTATGGGGTATTTACCCTGCTAGCACTCAACGGTTGGCTAACCTGGCGACGTGACCGCGCCCTGGCTTGCGCATGAAGGTGCTGGTACTCACTGGGCCAGAATCCAGCGGTAAAAGCTGGCTAGCTGAAGAAATTCAGATGAATTTTGGTGGGCAACTGGTTGGCGAATATGTGCGCTATTTTATCGAGCGCGAGCAGCGCGACACCTGTTACGCCGACATTACGACCATTGCGCAAGGGCAATTGGCCTGGGAAGACCAGGCCAGAGCTGCGCGCCCCGAGCTGCTGATTCTCGACACCCACTTATTGAGTAATCTGCTCTGGAGCCAGGCCCTTTTTGGCGACTGCCCTTCTTGGATCGAACACGCCTTGCTCGAGCGCGATTACCACCTTCATTTGCTGCTCGACCCAGTCGATGCACCTTGGGTCGATGATGGCCAGCGCTGCCAGCCGGAGTTGGCTCAGCGGCTGGCGTTCTATCAACAGTGTGAGGGGTGGTTACAGCGACATCAGCAACCCATGCAGTGCATTCAGGGCAACTGGACGCAGCGACGTGAACAGACCCTAAAGACGGTGGAGCACTGGCTCAATTCAACGCAGCAACACACTGCCCCAGGCCAGTAGCAGGCTCAGGCAGACGACAATCGTCAAAGGCCTGCGCAAACTGGGGTACCACTGCGGAGCCAGGCCCAGTTTGACCGCTCGCAAATCCGCAACGTACAAACCGCCGAACGCCAGCAAACATAACGGCAAGGCCAAACTGGTTGGCATGCCGCCAGTAATCGCCAGCCAACCCAACAAGGGCGGCACTACTGAAAGCCCCAGCTGTACTTGCGCTTGCTCGTTCGTATCCTCTGCACGCATGGCCAAGCCCCAGTGAATCGCCCCCATGAAAGCCAGAATCACCGCGGCATAATCCAGCAACGCCGCCAGCACCACCGGCCGCCAGCCTTCTGGGGTAATCCAAATACCCAAAGCCCCGCTTACAAAAGGCACTAACCCGGTATAGCCGAGCAGCAGTGCCAATTTCGGCGGGTGCGCCGCGTCAAATGGATGCATGACTCACTCCTGTCTATTAATCCTGAATAAACCGTACTTTAAGGCCTAGTTCAGGGGCAATAGAAGGAGATTCAGTTATTAGTTCTGTAATGGCTGCTTGCCATACGTGGCTGCAATTGGCATAAGGCGAACAAATAAAAAAGCCACAAGGACGTACTCATGCACATCCTCCGCCGTACCCTGTATGCGCTTCTACTATTAATAGCGGTGGGTTTGCTGGTTGCGCTGTATTTCATTGCCAACCCTAACCTGCCGGTCTATCAGCAACCCACGAAACTGCACTACCTTGATCAATGGTCCGCAGAACAGCGTCAGACCTACTACTACACACCTCAGGGTACTCAGGTGAAAGGCCTGCGCTATGACTGGTTCAGCGCTCTGGAGCTGCCGTTCAGTAGTAGTAAGTTCGCTACACCGGATTATCTTGCGCGTTTTGGCTTCCTCATCGATCCGGCCCAACAGCCCACGCAACTGAACCCTGGCAATCTGCCAGTTGGCTTTGCTCGGCATGCCGACGCCGAGACTGGCGAGCACTTTTTGGACATCAGCTGTGCCGCATGCCACACCGGCGAGCTGCGCTATAAGAGCCAGGCCGTGCGTATTGACGGCGGCGCCGCGCTGCATTCCCTGGCATCCACCGTACCCACGTTACGCGGCGGCAGCTTTGGCCAGGCGCTCGGCATGAGCATGGCATTCACCTATTACAACCCGCTGAAATTCCGCCGCTTCGCCAAACAGATACTCGGCGATGAGTACGACAGCCACAAAGCGCAGCTGCGCCGCGACTTCAAGGTGGTGCTCGACCATCTGCTCGGCACGGCTTTCAATGACTGGCACCGCGGTCTTTACCCAACCGAGGAAGGCTTTGGTCGTACTGATGCTTTCGGCCGTATTGCCAACAGCGTTTTTGGTGATGCCATCGACCCGAGTAACTACCGAGTCGCCGATGCACCGGTGAGCTACCCGCAGGTCTGGGATATCTGGAAATTCGACTGGGTGCAGTGGAACGGCTCAGCCATGCAGCCCATGGCCCGCAACGTTGGCGAAGCCCTAGGAGTCGGCGCAACCTTGCGTTTGCTCAATACCGACGGCCACCCAGTTGCCGAAGCTGAGCGCTACGCCTCCAGCGTTCGCTTGCGCGACCTCTTCACCTTGGAAGAAACCCTCAAGCAACTGCAACCACCAACCTGGCCGGAAGAGGTGTTTGGCAAGGTCGATCGGCCGCTGGCCAGCCGTGGCCGCGCGCTGTTTACCGAGAACTGCGCTTACTGCCACGCCCCAGACCCTAAAAACCCCGAGAACAGTTTTGCCCCCTCGCGTAACCCGGAATGGCGTATGCGCGTGGTACCGACCTCCATTGTCGGCACCGACCCAACCGCTGCGGACAACATCGCCGACCACCGTTTCGACATCAGCAAACTGGGCTGGACCAAAACCGAGCTGAGCGAGCTGGATGTACGCCTGTTTGGTGCAACGCTGGACGACATCGACATGCGCAGCATCTCAAGTGCCAAGGCCTTGGCCTATGTCACCGCCTACGTGGAAAACCGCGCCTACCAAGACGCCGGCATTTCCGAGCGCGAACGCTGGCGCATGGATGGTTTCGGCCTGCCGATTGGCGTCCAGGAAAAGCGCGGCTACAAGGCGCGCCCGCTGGATGGCATCTGGGCCACCCCGCCGTTCCTGCATAACGGTTCGGTGCCGACCCTATTCCAACTGCTGTCGCCCGTTTCGGAGCGGCAAACCCAGTTCTGGGTGGGCAACTTCGAATTCAACCCCAAACAGATTGGCTACCAGAGCGAGAAATTCACCGGCGGCTTCCACTTCGATACCCAGGTCACCGGCAACAGCAATCGCGGCCATGAATTCCGCGCTGGCTGCCGTGAAGACGGCGTGATCGGCCGTGCCCTGCAACCGGAAGAACGCTGGGCGCTGATCGAGTACCTCAAGGTCCTGGGCAACCCTGCGCTGGAACAGCAGCTGCAGCCTGTTGCAGCCAAAGAATGGACACCAGGCCCGTCTTGCCAGAACTGAACTGCACGCTGCCTGTGATTGCACACTGAGAATAATTAAAAGGAATTGACTGCATGTTTAAACGACTTTGGCTCTGGCTCGGCCGCGTACTTGGCAAGTTGCTGATGCTTGTACTGGCCATCGGTATCGGCGGCTGGGCCATCAGTGCGGCCTATTACGGCTGGAAGTTCTCCGGCCCGGTCTCCACTGCAGAGCAGATCCCTACCGATGAAGCCGTGTTGACCCAGAGCATCATCGAAGATGCCATCCGCGTGGTTGAGCAGCACCGCGACAATACCCGCGTACTGCGCGATGCCCACGCCAAAGCCCATGGTTGTATGAAGGCCGAAGTCACCGTCAGCGCCGATCTCGATAGCAGCCTGCAACGCGGCGTGCTCAGTGAGCCCGGCAAAACCTGGCAGGCCTGGATGCGCCTGTCCAATGGCAATGCCTACCCGCAATTCGACCGGGCCCGTGATGCGCGAGGGATGGCGATCAAGCTGCTGGATGTACCCGGTGAAAAACTCAGCAAAAGCCCACAACACGCCAGCGAGCAGGACTTCGTGATGTTCAATCACCCGGCCTTTTTCGTGCGCGATGTAGCCGAGTACAAAAGCAATTTCGCCGCCCAAGCTGACGGCCAAAAGGTCTTGGCTTTCTTCCCCAGCTGGAATCCCAGCACCTGGGAAATCCGCCACCTGATCATTGCCTTGAAGACCCTGTCCCCTGCCCCGGAAACGCCGGTGGCGACCACCTACAACTCCATCGCCCCGTTCAAGCTGGGTGAACACAACATCAAGTATCGGATCATTCCTCAACCTGGAGCTTGCCCGGACTATCAGTTGCCTGAACAGAACCAAGACCTGCCAAACTTCCTGCGCAATGCGCTTTACCAGCAGTTGTCGCTGGACCGTGTACCCGCCTGCTTTGCCCTGCAAGTACAGCGGCAGAACGCTGAGTACTACATGCCCATCGAAGACCCCAGCGTGGAGTGGAGCGAAGCTATATCGCCGTTCGAAACCGTCGCTAGCATCAAGGTGCCCGCGCAGGATTTTGATAGCCGCGAGCAGAACCTGTTCTGCGACAACCTGTCGTTTAACCCCTGGCATGCGCTGCCCGAGCACCGCCCAATTGGCGGCATCAACCGTCTCAGAAAGGCCGTTTACGAGGCTGTCAGCATCTATCGACTCGACCGCAATCAGCCCTAAAAACACACAGCAGATTCCACGGCACTCGGTTAACAGCGCTTGAGCTGATAATATTCGCGCCTTGCTAAGCGCGTGGTTAACCGCGCACACCTGAGAGAAATACCGTGGAATTGTTCAAAGAGTTTATGTTCGAGGCCGCGCACCGCCTGCCTCACGTCCCTGAAGGGCACAAGTGCGGTCGCCTGCATGGCCACTCGTTCAAGGTCGCGGTGTATATCGAAGGTGAGGTTGACCCTTATACCGGCTGGATTCGCGATTTCTCCGAGATCAAGGCGATCTTCAAGCCACTCTATGAGCAACTCGATCACAATTACCTGAATGATATTGCTGGCCTGGAAAACCCGACCAGTGAAGTGCTGGCTAAGTGGATCTGGCAACAACTCAAACCACTGCTGCCCGAGCTATCACGCATTCGTATCCATGAAACCTGCACCAGCGGCTGCGAATACCGCGGCGACTAATCGCCCAGCGCCTAGTTGCTTACACTAGGCAGCGCCCCTGCGCTCAGCCAACCTAATAGCTAACCGATCACCGAGTTGGCGCACTGCCCTCAAGCGTTACGCTGAGGGCAGTGCACAGCGGGTAACGCGCCTAGAGGCCGAAGCCAGCTAAGGCTGACAAGAACTGCGCCTCGTCCATGACCCGCAGCCCCAACTCGCTGGCTTTGGCCAATTTTGAGCCCGCACCTGGGCCAGCCACCACACAGCTGGTCTTGGCCGACACCGAACCCGCCACCTTCGCCCCTAGGCTCTCCAGCTTTTCCTTGGCGACATCACGGCTCATCACTTCCAAACTGCCGGTCAACACCCAGGTCTGCCCGGCCAGCGGTAGGCCTGCGATAACTTTCTTCTCACTGTGCCAGTGCATGCCAAAGGCTTTTAGCTGAGTCTCAATGGCGCGCGCGCGCTCGGCATTGGCTTCGTTATCAAAAAACTCACGCACGGCCTTGGCTTGTTTCTCGGGTAGGGTTTGCCGCATGTCTAGCCAATCAGCCGCCAAGATAGCCTCCAGGCTGGCGAACTTGTCTGCCAGTTTTTGCGCACCGCCAGGCCCCACCGACGGGATATTCAGCTTATCGAGCATCGCCGCTAACGTGACGCTGGCGCTGAACTCAGCACTCAGCTCGCCCTGCTCCTGCAATTGTAGGCCGCACTCATCACGACTCAGCAAGGCTGCAATCACCTGCTGGTTATGGCTGTCAGCAAAGAAGCTATGAATCTCATGCGCCACCTCCAGACCGATATCCGGCAGGTAGGTCAGCACCTCGGGCAAGGCTTGCTGGACACGCTCCAGTGAGGCCAGAGCACGGGCCAGCACCTTAGCGGTCTCCTCACCCACGTCAGGAATCCCCAGGGCATAGATAAAGCGCGCCAGAGTCGGCTGCTTGCTGTCGGCAATGGCCTGCAGCAGCTTGTTGCTGGAAACCTCGGCAAAGCCTTCCAGGTTGATGATCTGCTCGTATTTCAGCTTGTACAGATCGGCCGGCGAGGCAATCAGTTGCTCATCCACCAATTGCTCGATGGTCTTGTCGCCCAGGCCTTCAATGTCCATGGCGCGCCGCGAAACAAAGTGAATGATCGCCTGCTTGAGCTGGGCGCCACAGGCCAGGCGACCGACGCAGCGGTACACCGAGCCTTCGCTAAAGGTTTCCTTGCCCTTGCTGCGTTTGACCAACTGGGTGCGCTCAACGTGAGAGCCACACACCGGGCAGCTTTCAGGTATCTGCACGGGTTTGGCGTTGTCCGGGCGCCGCTCAAGCACCACCTGCACCACCTGCGGGATCACATCACCGGCGCGGCGGATAATGACCATGTCGCCGATCATCACCCCCAGGCGCGCCACTTCATCCATATTGTGCAGCGTGGCATTGGACACCGTGACACCGGCTACTTTCACCGGCTTCAAGCGCGCCACCGGGGTGACTGCGCCGGTGCGGCCGACCTGAAACTCCACGTCCAGCAGCTCGGTCAGCTCTTCCAGCGCCGGAAACTTGTGGGCGATTGCCCAGCGCGGCTCGCGGGCACGAAACCCCAGCTCGCGCTGATAGGCCAAGCTATTGACCTTGAACACCACTCCGTCAATTTCATACGCCAATGAATCACGCCGTTCACCGATATCGCGGTAGTACGCCAGGCATTCCTCTGCGCCTTTGGCCAGCTTCAATTCTCGGCTGATCGGCATGCCCCATTGCTTCAAGGCCTCAAGAATGCCGATATGCGTCTGCGGCAACTCACCCTGTACCTGGCCGATGCCATAGCAACAGAACTCCAAAGGCCGGCTGGCGGTGATTTTTGAGTCCAACTGACGCAAGCTGCCTGCGGCCGCATTACGCGGATTAGCGAATGTCTTGGCGCCCTGCTCCAGCTGCCTGGCGTTAAGCGCAGCAAAACCGGCCTTGGACATAAAGACTTCGCCACGCACTTCAAGAACCGCTGGCCAGCCTGCGCCTTGCAGCTTTAAGGGCACATTGCGAATGGTGCGCACGTTGACGCTGATGTCCTCACCTGTGCTGCCATCACCCCGCGTCGCGCCGCGCACCAACACCCCCTCGCGGTACAACAGGCTGACGGCCAGGCCATCGAGCTTAGGTTCGCAGCTGTACTCAACTTCGGCACAACCGCCGAATAAATCGCCCGCCGGCAAATCAAGCCCCTCACGCACCCGACGATCGAAGTCCAACAGGTCTGTTTCAGCAAACGCATTGCCCAGGCTGAGCATCGGCACTTCATGCTTGATTTCGCCAAAGGCAGAAAGCGCCAAACTGCCAACACGCTGAGTCGGCGAATCTGCTGTGACCAGGGCCGGATGCTCAGCCTCCAGGGCTTTCAGTTCATGGAACAGGCGGTCATATTCGGCGTCTGGAATACTCGGTTCATCGAGTACGTGATAACGGTAGTTATGCCCATCCAGTTCAGCTCGCAGTTGCAGAATGCGCTGGGCGGCAATAGAGGCGACGGTCATTGCGGTGTGCTCTCAAACGAAAAGAGCAGCCTTGGCTGCTCTTTCTACTTCACAGGTTAATTCAGCGTTTGTTGGTCAGCAGCTTACGTTCATATTCAACAATGCGCTGACGGTAGTGCTCGATAGTTTGCGCCGTCATAACGCTGCGTTGATCATCCTTCAACTCACCGTTGAGTTCATGGGCCAGCTTGCGCGCGGACGCCACCATCACATCAAACGCCTGCTTAGGGTGGCGTGGGCCCGGTAGACCGAGGAAGAAGCTCACCGCACGGGTACTGAACCCTTCAATATCATCCAGATCAAACGTGCCGGGCTTCAATGCATTGGCCATGGAGAACAAGACTTCGCCATTACCGGCCATGCTCTCATGGCGATGGAAAATATCCATTTCGCCAAAACGCAGGCCACTTTCGAGAATATTCTGTAATAACGCCGGGCCTTTGAAGCCATCGTCTTCACGGGCGATCACATGGATCACCAAGACTTCTTCAACAGGCGGCAACTCTTTGGTGTTTTGTTTGCCCTGGCCAGAATGCTTAGCTGAATCGCCATCTACTGGATTGAGCAGGGTCGGTACAGGCTCCTCCTGGCCCAAGTTAAGATCGCCCTGCTGCGGCTCGCCGGTGCGACGGTTCAATTCACGGGCACTTAGCGACGGCAAGTCTTCTTCGTCGAAACCAGGTTCATGGCTGCGATCAACAACTCGCGGCTGACTGAGCAAATCAGGGTCGCTGTCATCATCCGGCAGGTTGGCAAAACTGCGGTCAAGTTTGAACTTGAGTTTACCCTTGCCACCGCGCATTCGCCGCCAGCCATCAAACAAGATGCCGGCAATCACAATAATGCCGATGACAATCAGCCACTCGCGCAGACCGAATTCCATGAAATACCTTAACCCCTAATAATAATGTGATGAAAAAGGCCATCCAGGGCCATTTTGCTAATTCTTTTACGTGACGCCAAGCCCATGTTCTGACAGGCCTTTCCGTGCCTTTCGCAGATAGGCCTAATAACAATGCGCATTAAGCTAGCACGACGAAAGATAACTTTACACCGCCTCGCGCATCAGGACTCCACCAGCGCCAGCGCTTCTTCTACATCGACCGCCACCAGACGCGAACAACCCGGCTCATGCATGGTCACACCCATCAACTGATCAGCCATTTCCATAGCGATTTTATTGTGGGTGATATAGATAAACTGCACGGTTTCTGACATTTCTTTAACCAATCGTGCATAACGCCCTACGTTGGCGTCATCCAATGGCGCATCGACTTCATCGAGCATGCAAAAAGGTGCTGGATTGAGCTTAAAGATGGCAAATACCAGTGCCAATGCAGTCAGTGCCTTCTCACCACCAGACAACAAGTGAATGGTGCTGTTCTTCTTGCCCGGCGGCCGCGCCATGATGGTTACACCGGTATCCAGTAAATCTTCGCCCGTCAGTTCCAGATAAGCATTGCCGCCCCCGAAAACTTTCGGGAACAGCGCCTGCAGGCCGCCATTTATCTGGTCGAAGGTTTCCTTGAAGCGGTTACGGGTTTCCTTGTCGATCTTGCGTATGACGTTTTCCAGCGTTTCCAGCGCTTCTACCAGATCAGCGTTTTGCGCATCGAGGTAACGTTTGCGTTCAGACTGCTGCTGGTATTCATCGATTGCCGCCAAGTTAATCGGCCCAAGACGTTGAATTCGCGCAGCGAGCCGCTCCAGCTCATCCTCCCAGTCGTTCTCGCTGGCCTCTGCCGGCAAACTGGCGAGCACGCCATGCAGGTCGTAATTATCTTCCAGCAATTGGTCCTGCAGGGCTTTGCGCCTTACGGTCAGCGATTGCCAATCCATGCGCTGCTGCTCCAACTGACCACGCAACAACTGCGACTGCTGCTCGGCCTGGGTGCGGCGCTTTTCCGCGTCACGCAGTTCACGGTCGGCATCTTCTAGAGCCAGGCGCGCCAGTTTGAGTTCGTCTTCAACCGTCATGCGCTTATCGAGCTGTTCTTCCAGCTTCATGCGCAGTTCTTCCAGCGGCGCTTCGCCCTCCTCCAGATTCAGGTTGAGCTGCTCGCGTTTCTCGTGCAAACGCTCGGCCTGCAGTTCAAGACGCTCCAGGGCCTGGCGGGTGGAATCATGCTGGGCTTTTAGCGAACCCAGGCGCACGGCCAACTGGTGAGCGTGGTCCTTGTACTGGCGGGCCTCCTGACGAACACGATCGAGGCTTTCGCGCAAGATGTCGCGGCTTGCCAGCAGGCTTTCGCGCTGCTCGTTATCAATGGCCATGGCATCCAGCGCATCCTGAAGGTGCAGGCGTGACTCACCCAGCTGCTCATGCTCGATTGCACGCTGCTCGGCCAGCTCCAGCAGCTCGCTGTCCAAACGACTGCGGCGCAGAACCAGTTGCTCGACCTTGGTTTGCCCGGCAGACAGTTGGGCCTTTAGCTCGCCAAGGCGGCGTGCTTGCTCCTGTGCTTGACGGCGCTGCTGCTCGCGCTGTTCTTCCTGGCTGCGTTGGCCCTCACGCAACTGCAACAAGCGCTCATCAAGCACCGCCAGTGCGGCTTCACGCTCATCACGCTCCAAGATCAAACGTTCGATCTCTTGGCCGCGGGCCAACACACCACTTTCGGCTTCACTGGCACGGCGCACCCGCAGGAAATGCCGACCAACCCAATAACCATTACGGCTGATCAGGCTTTCGCCTTCAGCCAGACTCAAGCGCGCGGCCAATGCATCATCCAGGCTCTGCACGGGTTTAACCTTGCCCAGCCAAGGCGCCAGGTCAACGCTGGCTTCAACCTTGTCTAGTAAACTGCCCGCTACCCGCACGCCGCCCTTGCTCGGGCTGGCTAGGCGCAGATCGCCCTGGGTCAGGCCGGCAAAGTCCAGGCCCTGGAAATCATCCAGCAGCACGGCCTGCAGATCGGCACCCAGCACGGTTTCCACCGCCAGCTCCCAGCCTGCCTCAACCCGTAAGCCCTCAGCCAGTCGCGGACGCTCGCTCAGGTGCTGTTCGCGCAGCCATTCGCTGGTGCCTTTACCCGGATCAAGCGCAGCTTGCTGCAGCGCTTCCAACGAGGCCAGGCGGCCATTCAGGCGCTGAAGTTCACCTTGTGCTTGCTGCTGAGCCTGGCCGCTGTGCTGCAGGTCATTGCGCAGCTGCTGCAAACGTTCAGCGTGCTGCTCTTCTTCAATCTGCAGGTCTTCCAGGCTGATCTCGCCGGCGGCGATCTGCTCGCCCAGTTCGATAATCGCGGCATCTTCCGGGTCGGCCGCCAATTGCTGCAGTTCATCGGTGAGACGCCGCTGACGCTCAGCCAGGCGCTCCAGGCTCTGCTCCAGCTGGGCGATACGTGACTGCTGCACCTCGGCCTGACGCCGGGGTTCGGCGCTGCGCTGGTTGAAGCCGTCCCACTGCTCCTGCCACCCCTGCATGGCCGTCTCGGAGGCTTCGAGCATGGCCGCGGATTCTTCAGAAGCCGCGGTGCTCAGTTCCTGCTCGGGCAGCAGCATTTCCAGCTCTTCGGCGAGCGTTGCCAGCAAGGTGCGGTCATGCCCCAAATGCGATTCGGTTTCCAGGCGCGAACGCTCGGCTTCGTTGAGGTCGTCCTGCAACTGACGCAACCGTTGCTGGCCGTGCTGGATACTTTGCTCAATGCGGGCGATATCGCCGCCAACCGAATAAAAACGCCCCTGCACTAGGTTAAAACGCTCGCTCAGCTCGTGGTGGCCATCGCGCAAGCGCTCAATGCTGGCGTCGGCGTTGCGCTGCTCGGCCACCAGCGCTTCAAAGCTGATTTCCTGGTTGCTGATCACCGCCTCGCGGCTACCCACCTGTTCATTCAGAGCCTGCCAACGCAAGGCCGTGAGCTGGGCTTTGAGCTGACGCTCCTCGGCCTTGTACTCCTGATACTTCTCAGCTGACTGGGCCTGGCGATGCAGGCGGTCGAGCTGGCGCTCCAGTTCTTCTCGCAGGTCGGTCAGGCGTGCCAGGTTTTCATGGGTGCGGCGGATGCGGTTCTCGGTCTCGCGGCGACGCTCCTTGTACTTGGAGATGCCGGCGGCCTCTTCGATAAAGTTGCGCAGGTCTTCCGGCTTGGCTTCGATCAGTTTGCTGATCATGCCCTGCTCGATAATCGAGTAGCTGCGCGGGCCCAGGCCGGTGCCGAGGAAGATGTCGGTAATGTCGCGACGACGGCACTTGGTGCCGTTGAGGAAATAGGTGTTCTGGCTGTCGCGCGTGACCCGACGACGGATGGAAATTTCGTTATAGCCGGCGTATTCGCCAGTCAAGGTGCCATCGGAATTGTCGAAGATCAGCTCGATGGAAGCCTGGGTCACGGGTTTACGGGTATTTGAGCCATTGAAGATGACGTCGGTCATCGACTCGCCACGCAGGTTCTTCGCCGAGCTTTCGCCCATCACCCAGCGTACAGCGTCGATAATGTTCGATTTGCCACAACCATTGGGCCCGACCACTGCCGCCATATTGCTGGGGAAGGTCACGGTGGTTGGATCAACGAAGGATTTAAACCCGCGAGCTTGATGCACTTGAGCCGCATGAAGCGCTTCCCTTAGGCCTCGGCCAGTGCAGCCAGCACCAGCTGGCAATTGTGCTCACCGTAACCCAGCAATACCTGCCGAATAGCGTGATGATCACGCGCAATAATCGCCTGCAACAGGGCCGCAAAGGTAATGAGGAACTGGCCCATTTCCCCTTTGCGCCGCTCCAGCGCCAGGTGGTAGGTGCGGCTGATGGCGGGTAGCAGGTTCTCCACGGTTTCCTGCAGATAGGGATTATTGGAGAACGGGAAGGCGGCACGCATGATGTCGAAGCTGCTTTCGACAAAGCCGTTGATGTCCTCGCGCTGCAAGCTGTCCTGCAAGCGCTGCTGAATCACCAGGAAGGGCGCAAGGTCCGCTTCCACCTGCCAGCTATCCGCCACGGCCTTGCCCAGCAGGATGTACAGCTCCATCACCAGGGCATACAGGCTTTTAACGTTGTGCGGGGTCAGCTCAGCCACTTGGGCACCGCGGCGCGGCGGGATCACGATCAGATGACGACGCTCAAGAATCAACAGGGCTTCACGCACCGACCCACGGCTGACGTTTAGCGCCTGGGTGACTTTCTGTTCCTGAATCCGCTCACGTGCCTTTAGCTCACCACGAATTATGCGCTCAGCAAGGTGATGGGCAATCTGCTCAGCGAGGCTATCCGGTGCCTTGAACGTCATGATGATCCTTAGGCTCTATCTGGCCTAATCAGGGGCAAACGAGGGTGACATAAAGCGGCTTGAGCCCTTGCCAGACGTGGCTTGAGCGTTGCAGCGCAGGGCGCGAGTGTAACACAGGGCGTTACCGTGCAAAGGCTGCCTGAATAGGCCTTTCAGCGCATAAAAGCGCTATTAAAATAGCCACCAGCATTAATTGTCCTACAATCGAACAATGGAAGTAATCCACAATAAAAAATAGGTAACCACCATGTTCGAACGCCTGCCCTCCAACTGGATGCTGACGATAAAAAGCATCGGCTATTGGTTCTGGTTGATCCCTGTATTGGGCATCCCCATGAGTTACCACGCGTCATTGCGCAGCGAGTACAGCAACGCCTGGCCTTGGCTTGTGCTGCTGGTGGTATTCGGGTTATTCCAGTGCTGGATTTCATTATTGGGCGCGATCCGGCCAATCCCGATGAAACCGTACAAGTGCCGCAGATGGAACAGCAGGGCTACTACCGCCTGCTGAGTCTGGCCGCGGTGCCTGCCCTACTCGGCATGCTTGCCTGGGCCGGCTGGGTGTTCGTTAACCATGAAACATGGAACTGGATCGGCCAACTGGGCTGGGTGCTGTCGGTCGGCACGGTCACCGGTTCAATTGGCATCACCGTGGCCCATGAGTTGATTCATAAGGATCCGCCATTGGAACAAAATTCCGGCGGCTTGTTGCTGGCCGCCGTTTGCTACGGTGGCTTCAAAATCGAGCATGTACGCGGCCATCACGTGCATGTCTCCACCCCGGAAGATGCCAGTTCCTCACGCTATGGCCAAAGCCTCTACGCGTTTTTACCGCGCGCCTATGTGCACAACTTTTTGAATGCCTGGAAACTTGAGGCCGAACGCCTGAAGCGCAAAGGTTTGCCCGCCCTGCATTGGCGTAATGAGTTGATTGGCTGGTATGCACTGAGCGCGTTATTTCTGCTCGGTTTCACCCTGGCACTCGGCTGGCTCGGCGCGCTGTTCTTTATCGCGCAATCGCTGGTCGCCTTTACCCTGCTGGAAATCGTCAACTACGTGGAGCATTACGGTTTGCACCGGCGCAAGCTGGACAATGGCCGTTATGAGCGCACCAACCCAACGCATTCATGGAACAGTAATTTCCTACTGACCAACCTGTTTCTCTTCCATTTACAGCGCCACTCCGATCATCACGCCTATGCCAAACGTCGCTATCAGGTATTGCGCCACTTCGCCGACAGCCCGCAATTGCCTAACGGCTATGCCGGAATGATCGTTCTGGCGCTATTTCCGCCGCTGTGGCGCGCGGTAATGGATCCGCGCGTGCGGGCTTACTACGCGGGAGAGGAATATCAGCTGAACGACTCACAACTGACGCGCTCCTGAGCGCTGCGGCTGGAGCAATAAGGGCGGGCTTAAAAAGATGAGCTGATTGCTTCGCGGCCCGGCACTGGCTAAACGCCGGGCCGGGCCAGAAGAGACAGGCGGCGAGTCAGCGCTGCGAGGCAATCGCCTTCTCGACAGCGGCCAGCAGCGCCGGATCATCCGGCGTGGTACTGCTGGGGAAGCTGGCGACGACCTTGCCCTGAGCATCGACTACATATTTGGAGAAATTCCAGCGTGGAGCCTGGCTTTGTGCGGCCAGTTCTTTAAACAGCGGCACCGCAGCACTGCCGGTGACAGACTGGGTTTCGCTCATCGGAAATGTCACGCCGTAATTGACGTAGCAGACCTTAGCCGTCTCTTCGCTGCTGTCGGCCTCTTGGCGAAAATCATCGGAGGGCACACCGAGCACCTGCAAGCCTTGTTCTTTGTAACGCTGATACAGCGCTTCAAGGCCTTTAAACTGTGGCGTAAAGCCACAGAAACTAGCGGTATTGACCACCAACAGTGGCTTGCCAGCGAACGTGGCACAGAGGTCTATGCGCTCCTGACTGCGCAATTTCTGCAGGTCGCCCTGTAATAACGCCGGACATTCAGCCGCCTGCGCTGCGCCCATCCAAGTGCTTAACATGAGCAGAATAACCAGGGAATAACGCCGCATTAGGATCACCTTGATTGAATAGACAGAAACAAAACGCGTCTTAGCAAACCCCAAGACCCAGCTGCAAAAACGCCAGGCCACTTTGCAACCAGCCCCACCAGGCCAGGCCCAGGAGCAACATGCCGCCCATTACCAGCGCAGTATTCAAGCCATAGTCTGTATTCATACATTCGCCTCCTGTTGTTGCAAGCGTGGCACCGGTTGCTCACGTACTGGCCAGTTCAGCGCAGCGGCCAGCAGGCTGAGCAGTATGGCAATCTGCCAGACCAGATCATAACTGCCCGTATGGTCATACAGATAGCCGCCCATCCAGCCGCCGAGAAAAGCCCCAGCTGGTGGAACAGGAACACGATACCGCCGAGCATCGACAGGTTACGCACCCCAAACAAGGTTGCCACGGTGCCATTGGTCAACGGCACCGTTGAAAGCCACAGCAGCCCCATGGCCACGCCAAAGGCGTAGGCACTCCAGACGCTCAGCGGCGTCAGGATAAACGCCAGAATCACCACGGCACGGGCCAGGTACAAAGCGCTGAGCAAACGCGGCTTGGACATCCGTCCACCCAGCAGGCCGGCAATATAGGTACCAAAGATATTGAACAAGCCCACCAAGGCCAGCACTGTGGTGCCCACTAGCGCCGGCAGGTGCTGATCGACCAGATAAGCCGGCAGGTGCACGCCAATAAACACCACCTGAAACCCGCAAACAAAAAAGCCTAACGCCAACAGCCAGAAGCCCGAGTGTGCGCAGGCCTCACGCAGCGCTTCACCCAACGTCTGCTCCACCCCTGTAGGCGCTAACGGGGTGTCTTTGAGCATGGCTGCCAACGGAATGATTAGCGCAACCAACAGCCCCAACGCCATCAGCGCGACCGACCAGCCCAACCAGCTGATAAGGCCCAGGGTGCCGGGTAGCATGGCAAACTGGCCGAACGACCCGGCTGCCGCGGCCAGTCCCATGGCCATGCTGCGCTTTTCCATCGGTACCGCGCGGCCAACCGCGCCGAGAATCACCGAGAACGAGGTGCCGGACAAACCGATACCGATCAGCACGCCGGCACTCAGCGACAGGCTCACTGCGGAGTCGGCAAGGCCCATAAAGCCCAAGCCAATGGCATACAGAATACCGCCCACAATCACCGTACTGCGGGCGCCGAAACGGTCGGCCAAGGCGCCGGTAAACGGCTGAGTCAGCCCCCAGATCAGGTTCTGCAGGGCGATGGCGAAGGCAAATACCTCACGCCCCCAACCGAACTCGGCGCTCATCGGCGGCAAGAACAGACCAAAGCCATGACGAATGCCCAGTGACAGGGCCAGGATCAGTGATGCGCCCAGCAGAATCCAAAAACTGCCGCGCCCGATTGTCTTCATAACCCGTCCCTTGTGATGACAACTGATTGATCACGACCCGCTAGATTGAGCCCCGGCTAAATACCTGGCAAGCCGACTATCGGCTAATCTCGACCCGCTGAAATGACCGTCTGAGCAACAGTCGTCGCCGCCTGTGCTCAGCCACAATGCGCTAGCGCTTAAAAGGCCAAGGCCACCAGCACAGCGCACTCGACAAGCTCTAGCAGTGCCCCGGCGGTATCCCCTGTAGTGCCGCCCAAACGCTTGAGCATCACACTGCGCAGCCAGAGGAAAACCAACCCAGCTACTAGCAAGGCGAGCACCGCAGACCAGCCCAGCAGCAACATACCCAGGCCATGAGCAGCCAATACCCAGGGCAGTTGCTGACGCGGCAGATGTTCAGCCAACGCTTGGCCCAATCCGCCTGCCCGCACATAGGGCGTTGTAAGAAACAACAGCGGCAATAGCGCACGTGCCAGCCACGGTACCAACAGCACCAGTAAACCGTTGTCGTGTTCCAGCAAGGCCACCAGCGCGGCAAACTTGAGTAACAGCAGCAGCACCAGCACCACCACAGCAATAGGTCCGCTGCGCGGGTCTTTCATAATGCTCAGGGTGCGCTCTTTATCGCCGAAGCCGCCCACCCAAGCATCGGCGCTGTCGGCCAGACCATCCAGATGCAGCCCTCCACTGATCCCGACCCACAGCGCCAGCAATAGCGCCGCCTGCAGCAACACGCTTGCATCGGCCAGCAGGTGCTGCGCAGCGAGCAGCAGCAGGCCGATCAACAGCCCCACCAGCGGATAGAAAAGCAGCGAGCGGCCACTCTGCTCGGCTGTCGGCATGCCGGCCAACGTCACCGGCAAACGCGTTAGAAACTGCAGCGCAATCCACCAGGGCGTCATGCCAACTCCCGCAGTTCGCCCTGCTCATCCAAGCTGAGTTGAAAACGCTCGGCATGGCCCACCACTACCTGTAACAGATCTTTGCGCGGCAAGCCCCGCGCCCGCGCCAGCAACAGACGCATTACCCCGCCATGGGTAACCAGCAGTAAACGTTCGCCAGCATGACGTGCCTGCAAGCGCTGCAATGCACTCAACACGCGTGCTTCAAATGCCAGCAGCGACTCCCCCTCAGGCGGAGTGAAGGCATAGGGATCGTTCCAGAAGCGGCCCAATGCATCAGCGCTGGTTTGCATCAAATCGGCGGTACTGCAGCCTTCCCAGGCACCAAAATGCAGCTCTTGCAGGTCGGGTTCCAGGCTCAGCGGCACGCCCTGTTGCGTGGCCAGTTCTTCGGCAAACCGCGCGCAACGCTGCAAAGGCGAGCTGATCAGTCGATCCCAGCGGCTGCCGTCGGCGACTGCCGTGCGCAGTTGCGCCCACCCTGTAGCGGTCAACGCATCATCCAGGCTGCCACGCAGGCCGCCACCCAGTTCGGTTTCACCGTGCCGCAGTAACTCCAGGTACACCGTCATAGCGGACGATCGGCTACTGCCGCCTCGGCAAAGGTGGCCATATCGTTGTGCAGGCTGCAGGCCAGTCGTAGCAGCGGCACGGCCAGGGCCGCCCCACTGCCCTCACCCAGGCGCAGGCCAAGATCGAGCAACGGCTCAGCTTGCAGCGCGTGTAGTACCCGCTGGTGCCCGGGCTCAGCCCCGCTGTGGGCAAACAGCAGCCAGTCACGGCAAGCCGGGTTGAGACGCACGGCCAACAAGGCTGCGACGCTGCAGATAAAACCGTCCACCAGCGCAGTGATGCCCTGCTGCGCACAGGCGATATAGGCACCCGTGAGGGCCGCTATCTCGAACCCGCCAAGGCGTTGCAGTATCTCAAAAGGCTCACTAAGCGAGGGACGATGCAACGCCAGTGCTACTTCAATCACCTCGGCTTTGCGCGCCACGCCTGCGCTGTCCAGGCCGGTGCCCGGTCCGGCCAGCGCCAACGCTGAGCACTCCAGCAGTACACAGGCCATCGCCGTGGCTGAGGTGGTATTGCCGATGCCCATCTCGCCACCGATAAACAGCTGGCTGCCCGCTTCTTGGGCCTGCCGCACGCTGGACTGTCCAACATCCAAGGCCAGGCGTAACTGATCAGCGCTCATTGCCGAGGCGCGGGCAAAATTCTCGGTACCTGGGCCAATGGGCAAATGGCGCACGCCAGCCAGCGGCTCCAGTGGCACGGCGAGGCCCAGGTCGATCACCTCAAGCGTCGCGCCCAGCTGCTTGGCCAACACACTGATCGCCGCCCCACCGCTGACAAAGTTACGCAACATTTGCCCAGTAACCGCCTGGGGATAGGCCGACACGCCTTCGGCAACCACACCGTGATCGCCGGCAAAAATACTGATCCACAACTGCTCGACCTGCGGCCGCTGGCTGCCCTGCATGGTTGCCAGGGCGATGGCCAATTGTTCCAGCTGTCCGAGCGAACCCGCAGGCTTAGTCAGTTGCTGCTGGCGCGCTTGCGCCTGGCTGCGCGCAAACATGTCCAGTGCCTGACAACCTTGCTGCCACCATTGCTCACTCATAGTGCTTGTCCTTTTAAAACCATCGGCAAACCCGCCACGCTAAACACCACCCGCTCGCAACGCTCGGCCAGGGCCTGATGGAGCCAGCCCGCCTCGTCGACATAGCGACGGGTCAGTTCGCCCAGTGGCACGACACCCAGCCCCGTTTCATTACTGACGAAAATAATCCGCCCTGGCAGACCGGCCAGGCACTCAAGCAGCGCATCGCGCTCGGCACTCAGACGTGCGGGGTCATCCAGCATTAAAAGATTGGTCAGCCACAGGGTCAGGCAATCAACCAGCAAGCATTTATCTGCGCCCGCCTGTTCACGCAGCACCCGCGCCAGGTTCAGCGGTTCTTCCACCAATCCCCAGGCGGCCGGGCGGCGTTCGCGATGATGTTCGATACGCGCATTCATTTCGCCATCCAGCGCCTGACTGGTGGCGATATAGATCACTCCCAGGCCAGACTCGCGAGCCAGCTTCTCGGCCAACCGACTCTTGCCAGAGCGGGCACCGCCCAAAATCAGTTCAAGCATGGATCACCTTTTTTGAATAGTGCACCCTAACCGTTGGAGGGGCCGGGCGGCGATCCGCTTTAGCCGCGAAACACGCCGAACTAACCACTCGCGGCTAAAGCCCCTCCCACAAATAACAGTCATAGGCCACATAGCGTTCGCAGCCGCTCGACATCCAGATGCGCCTCAACCAGATCGGCCAGGCGCTCGATATCACGCTCGCGCAAGGCGTGGTAGTCCACGTGCTGCACCTCGCGTAACCCAGCCCAACGCAACAGCGCGCTGCACGCTTCAGTGCGTTCAAACAAACCATGCAGATAGGTGCCCAACACCTGACCATCGGCGCTCATTCCACCATCACTGCGACCATCATCCAGGCGCACGGCCGCATTCAAGCCCGCACCGGTGCTGACCCCGGCATGAATTTCATAGCCGCTTACCGGCGCATCTTCCAGGCACAGCTGACCGTGCACATTGCGCAGCTGTTTTTCGGCTTCCAGTACCGTGCTGAAATCCAGCAAGCCCAGCCCTGCGCTGGATCCTGCGGCACCTTCAAGCCCTTGCGGATCGTCGATCTGCATACCGAGCATCTGCAACCCGCCACAAATACCGAGCACCTTGCCGCCATAACGCAGGTGTTTGTCGATAGCCGCCGGCCAGCCCTGCTCACGCAGAAATGCCAGGTCGGCGCGCACGCTTTTCGAGCCGGGCAGGATGATCAGGTCGGCGGCGGGGATCGCCTGGCCGGGGCCAACAAAGGTCAGCTCAACCTGAGGATGCAGGCGCAACGGGTCGAAATCGGTGTGGTTGCTGATCCGCGGCAACACAGGTATCAATACTTTCAGCACCTCGGCCGCCTTGGCGCTCTGGCGAATATCGATGGCGTCCTCGGCTTCCAGGTGGAAATCCATCAGGTAAGGCAACACGCCGAGTACCGGTTTACCGGTGCGCTGCTCCAGCCAGTCCAGGCCCGGCTGCAACAACGCGATATCGCCGCGAAAGCGGTTAATCACGAACCCCTGCACCCGCGCCTGCTCGGTCTCCGAGAGCAACGCCAGGGTGCCAACTAGATGCGCAAATACGCCGCCTTTGTCGATATCGGCAATCAGGATCACCGGGCAATCCACCGCCTCGGCAAAGCCCATATTGGCAATATCGCCCGCGCGCAGGTTGATCTCGGCCGGCGAACCGGCGCCCTCCACCATGACCACCGGATAAGCAGCGCTCAAACGTTGGTGCGACTGCAACACCGCCTGCATCGCCACTTTTTTGTAATCGTGATAGGCCACGGCATCCATGCTGCTCAGGGCGCGACCGTGAATAATCACCTGCGCACCGATATCGCTATTGGGCTTGAGCAGCACCGGGTTCATATCGGTATGCGGCGCCAGACCAGCCGCCTGGGCCTGCACGGCTTGAGCGCGGCCGATTTCGCCACCGTCAGCGGTCACCGCACTGTTCAGCGCCATGTTCTGCGGCTTAAACGGCACCACCGCCACGCCCTGGCGTTTAAGCCAGCGGCACAGCGCCGTCACCAGGGTGCTTTTGCCCGCATCAGAGGTGGTGCCCTGCACCATCAAAGTCGTCATGTGCGTTCCCCGGTAAAGGCGGCAAGTGACTGCTGCAAACGCTGCCAACCTGTTTCATCAGGCGGCAGGCCAAAGCGCAGGCTGAGCGGGCTGGTAAACAGCCGGGTGAGAATGCCGCGGGCGGCGAGAAACGCATGCCACTCGGCCGCCTGCGGCGTACAACAAAACTGGAACAGCGCGCAGCCGCCGCTTGGTGCCAGCCCTTGGGCGCTCAGCAGTGTGGCCAGCCGCTCGCCATCGCCCAGCAAACGCTCACGCTGCTGTCGCTGCGCGGCTTGATCCTGCAGCAGCGCCGTTGCCACCACCCGGCTCGGCCCACTGATCGTCCAAGGCCCGAGCAGTTCTGCCAACTGCTGCAATACGCTTGGCTGGGCCAGCACAAAGCCCAGGCGAATCCCCGCCAGGCCAAAAAACTTGCCGAATGAGCGCAGCACGATCAGCCCCGGACGCTGGCTAAATGCCGCAAGGCTGTATGCGGGGGTGCAGTCAATAAAAGCCTCATCCACCACCAGCCAACCGCCACGCTCGGCTAAGCGCGCCTGCCAGTCCAGCAGTTGCTGAGGTTCGAAACGGCGCCCCGTGGGGTTATTCGGATTGACCAACAGCAGCACATCCAGGCGTGCCAGCGCGCCCTCGATAGCGTCCTCGCTGATCTCCAGCAGCTGATGCCCTTCACGCTGCCAGGCGGCGGCGTGCTCGGCGTAGGCCGGCGAAACGATGCCGACCGTGACATTGCGCAGCAGCCGCGGCAACGCCTGAATGGCGGCCTGGGAGCCCGCCACCGGCAGCAGGTTGCTCACCCCGTAGTAGTCACGGGCAGCGATCTCCAGGTCGTCCTGCGGCTCGGGCAGACGCGCCCAGGCGCTGGCAGGAATCGACGGCAGCGGCCAAGCATAGGGCGCGATACCGGTGGACAGGTCCAGCCAATCCGCCAGAGCAATGCCATAGCGCTCTGAGGCCTCACGCAAGCGGCCACCATGTTCAAGCATAAACAGCCCCCCACAACAACAGCAGCGCCAGCCATAGCAATACACCGCCATTGACCAGGTTAAGGGCGCGTTCGATATCACGCGCCCTGGGCGCTGGCCCCGCACCCAGGTCAGGCCGCACATGCAGCTCGCCGTGATATTCCGCTGCGCCACCCAGGCTGACAGCCAGCGCCCCGGCCCCGGCCGCCATGACCGGACCGGCATTCGGGCTGTCCCATTGCGGCGCTTGGGTGCGCCAGCAGCGCAGCGCTAAAGCGGTACGCCCGAGCAACGCATAGGTCAACGCGACCAGCCGCGCCGGAAGGTAGTTGAGCCCGTCGTCAATCTTCGCCGCCGCCCAGCCGAAACGCTCGAAACGCTCGTTGCGATAGCCCCACATGGCGTCCAGGGTATTGCTCAGGCGATACAGCACCACACCCGGCGCGCCGGCAACCACAAACCAGAACAGTGCGGCGAACACCGCGTCGCTGCCATTTTCCAGCACCGATTCGGTACCCGCGCGGGCCACGCCAGTTGCATCCAGCGCGGCGGTATTGCGACTCACCATATAGCCGACGCGCTCGCGCGCTAGGGCCAGGTCGCCTAGACGCAGGGCGCGCGCTACTGGCATTGCATGTTCACCCAGGCTTTTCAGGCCCAGTGCTGCATACAACGCGAGAATCTCCAGTGCCCAGCCCAGCCCGCTGATCTGGCTCAGCAGCCATGCCAACAGAGTCAATGGCAACACCGCCAGGCACCAAGCTGTCACACCATGGCTACGCCAACCGCCCCCTGCAGGATTGAAGCGCTGCTCAATGCGCTCAGCCAACTGCCCGAACGCCACCAGCGGGTGCCACCCCTTTGACTCGCCAAAAACCGCGTCCAGGGCGACCCCCGCGCAGGTGCTAAGCACCACACTCATGGCGTGCCCCAGTGGTTCTCAAACAGCAGCTCACTGAGCGGCCGTGGCGTCGCCCAACCTTCCTGTACCAGCATCGGTGCGTCATAGAACGCGTCTACCGGGCCCAAGCACAAAACCGCCAGCGGCTTACTGCCCGCTGGCATGCCAAGCAGATCGGCCAGAGCCTGGGGTTCGAATAGCGAGACCCAGCCCATGCCTAAACCTTCAGCGCGCGCAGCCAGCCAAAGATTCTGGATCGCGCAGGCCAAGGAGGCCTGATCCATTTCCGGCAAGGTGCGACGACCAAATACGTGGGCCTCGCGGCCGTCCATCAGCGCCACCACCAGCAGCTCGGCACAGTCGCGAATACCCTCGACCTTGAGCCGCATAAACGCATCGCTGCGCTCGCCCAGCGCATCGGCCGTGCGCACCCGCTCCTCTTCCACCAGGCCGTGAATCGATTCGCGTAACGCCGGCTGGGTGATGCGGATAAATCGCCAGGGCTGCATTAAGCCGACGCTGGGCGCCTGGTGTGCGGCCTCGAGCAAACGCGCGAGCAGCTCAGGAGCCACCTCACCGCCGCTGAAATGGCGCATATCACGGCGCTCGGCAATAGCGCGGTAGACCGCTGCGCGCTCCTCTGGGCTGAAGGCGTGCTCACTCATGCTGGCGCTCCGGGGCTGAACAATGCTGCCGCTGCAGCCGGGTCGGACGGCAGATAGAAATGGATATAGGACGCCGTCAGCCGGCCCTGGCGATAGACCGCCTCGGCGGTGCGTTTGTAGTTAGGGCACTCGCCACGGGTCAGCGGTTGCAGCTCACTGCTCAAGGCTGAGTAGTGGAAGCTGTGGCCGCGCAACAGGCCCTCCGGCAGTTCGGCTTGCTGCAAGGCCATGGCGGTCATGCGTGGTTGCAACGTCGCCTCGCCGTTTAACAAGCCGAGCATCTTCCCACTCGCGCCCTGCTTGTCAGTCAGCTTGTCGAGCAGGTAAAGCATGCCGCCGCACTCCGCGTGAATCGGCTTACCCGCCGCATGGTGCGCGCGAATAGCCTGCGCCATCGCCTGGTTGCCCTCCAGCTGCGCCAAATGCAGCTCCGGGTACCCGCCAGGCAGATAAAGGCTGTCGACCTCGGGCAGCTGCGCATCGTTCAGCGGCGAGAAAAACGTAAGCTCGGCACCCAACTCACGCAGCAAATCCAGGTTGGCCTGATAGAGAAAGGCAAAGCCGCTGTCTCGCGCCACACCAATGCGCACGCCCTTAAGCAAGGGCGCAGGCCTTGCCTGCTCAGGTGCGGCGAAGCTGACAGGCGGTGGCAGCGCCGTATCGGCGCTGGCAGCCAAGGCATCGGCAGCGGCATCGAGGCGCGCATCCAGGTCGGCCAATTCAGCGGCCTGGACCAACCCCAAATGGCGGCTCGGTAAGGCGACTTCGGCGCTACGCGGCAATGCACCGTACCAGCGGATTGAAGCCGGCAAGGCGTCGCGCAAAATCTCGCCATGGCGCACGCTCCCGACCCGGTTACCCAGTACCCCGGAAAACGGCAGATCCGGTTGGAAGGTCGCCAGACCATGGGCCATGGCGCCGAAGGTCTGGGCCATGGCTGAGCCATCAATAACCGCCAACACCGGCACAGCGAAGTGACGCGCCAAGTCGGCCGCCGATGGATTGCCATCAAACAGCCCCATCACCCCTTCGATCAGAATCAGATCGGCTTCGCCAGCCGCTTCCCAGAGCAAGCGCCGGCTCTCGTCCGCACCGACCATCCACAGATCGAGCTGATACACCGGTGCACCGCTGGCGCGGGCCAGAATCATCGGGTCGAGAAAGTCCGGGCCGCACTTAAACACCCGCACACGCCTGCCCTGGCGCGTATGCAAACGCGCCAGCGCCGCTGTCACAGTGGTTTTACCCTGGCCGGAAGCCGGCGCGGCAATCAACAGTGCGGGACAGGCACGTGCAGCGCAGTCGCTCATTAAAACTCGACTCCCTTCTGCGCTTTGACTCCGGCTTTGAAGGCATGCTTGACCAAGCTCATTTCGGTCACAGTGTCTGCTGCCTCAATCATCCCCGGCAACGCGCCGCGGCCGGTCACCACCACATGCTGTAACAGCGGCCGGGCTTCGATATCGGCCAGCACCGCATCCAGCTCCAGATAGCCGTATTTCAGCGCGATATTCAGCTCGTCCAGCACCACCAGGCCAATGCCCGGATCGTTAAGCAGCTGCACCGCCACTGCCCAGGCCTCGCGGGCCTTGTCGATGTCGCGCTGGCGGTCCTGGGTTTCCCAGGTAAAGCCTTCGCCCATCACGTGGTAGCTGACTTCATCAGGAAAACGCCGGAAGAACGCTTCCTCGCCGGTGCTGGCTGCGCCCTTGATAAATTGCACCACACCCACTTTGATACCGTGGCCCAGCGCGCGCGCGACCATACCAAAGGCGCTGCTGCTCTTACCCTTGCCGTTACCGCTGTGCACCAGCAGCAGCCCATACTCGTCCTGGGACTGAGCGATTTTTTCATCGATCAGGGCTTTCTTTCGTTGCATCCGTGCACGGTGCCGCTCGTCACGTTCGATAGACTCAGTCATCACTTGGCTCCCAGGCTAAGGCGCTGGCCAAACAGCGCCAACGAAGCAATATAAAGCGCACTGCCCACCCCGACATAAAACGTCATGTTGGACAAAAAGCGCGGGTAGTATTCGACGATACGCGGCAGCCAGGCCGCCAGAGTCGGCTCAGGATAACGGCCGGAGAAGAAGTAAAAACCACCGCCGGAAATCAGGTAGCAGACAAAAGCGCTGACCGCGACAACCGCAGCCAACAGCAACAGGCTTTGCAAGGTGTCACGATGCCAGCCGGCATACAGTCGCCCGCCCAGCCACAGGCTGGCGTAAGCCGGCACCAGCAACCAGTATGCGGGCGACAGGCACCAGTCACTCACCGTACCGCTGGTCATCATAGAGAAGTCCAGGGCACTGGCCAGCACAAACAGGCCAGCAAAAACCCAGCGTGGTCGCAACAGCACGCCGGCCAGGAAAAACACCGCCCAGGAGGCGCTGGGCAGGTTGATGCTGGCGAAGTGACTGCCACGCGTCATGGCCAGCAGCAACGCCAGGACGATGCCCGTTAGTAGCTGAGCACGGGTTGAAAGAATGGGCATGGGTATCTCCTCAGAGCGCTTGGTAGCGCAGGGTCAGGTAAAAGGCGCGGCCAGGTTGTTCGTAGGTCTGCGCCGTTTCGTAGTCACGGTCGAAGAGGTTGCTGACCTTGGCCTGCAGACGCCATTCGCTGTCGATGTGGTACTCGCCACGCAGATCGACCAAGGCATAGCCGGGCAGGCGTGAATCTTCGGTGTTGCTGGCGTCGTTAAACCGCTGGCTGGCAGCGAACAACGTGGCACCGACGCCAAACGAGCCGATGCGGCGGTCGGCGTCGATATTGAAGGTGCGCTTGGCTCGCCGCGCCAACTGATGTCCATGGTTTTCCTGGCTACGGTCCTGCGGGTCGAGCAGCGTCAGGGTGGCTGCTAGGTCCCAATTCTCCAGCTGCGTACGCGCACTCGACTCGAGGCCGCGAATACGCGCGGATTCGACGTTCTGTGGGCGCATCGGCTTACTACCGGCCCAAACAATCAGGTCGTCGATCTGGTTTTCAAAAACGCTGAGACGCCATTCACCCCAGCCAGCATCGCCCTGCAGGCCGAGCTCGTAGTTTTCCGACTTTTCCGGTTTAAGGTCGGGGTTACCCGCGGTGGAACCGCTGTTCGGGGTATACAGGTCATTAAAGGTCGGCGCACGGAAGGCGGTACCGTAGGCAGCACTCAACGTCAGACTTTCGCTGAGCTCGTAGCTCCAGCCTAGGTTGCCAGTATCGTGCTCGCCGAACTGCTGGTTGTCGTCGCGGCGCAACCCGACGGACACGCCATGTCGACCGAAACGGCCCTGGTACTGAGTGTAATAACCGCGATTATCGCGGGAGTCCTCAGCATAGGTGTCGGATGTGTCGATACGGTCCTGCTGGTAATCAAAACCCAGGCTCAACAGTTGCTCGGGCGTCAGGCTAAAGTCGTTCTGCCAAGCAAAGGTGTCGCGCTCGGTGTCGAAGCGCGAGTAAAAACCTCCATCCCGGAAGTTGTCGGTGCGATCTTCGCTGTGACCGGCCTGCAAGGTCACATCCCAGGGCTCTAAGGGAGTGAAACGGGCACGCCCGCCAAGCACCTGTTGCTCTCCATCGGCATAGCTGAAGCGCCCGGTTTTGCCGGAGCTGCTGCGCAGGTCCTGGTCGCTGTGGATGCTCGATTGCAACCAACTGCCGTCCAGCTCCAGGCCGTTAACGAAGCGGTAGCCACCGCGCAATGAACCGGCCAGCTGGCGATAGCCATCGGCGTCTGGCTCGTAGGCACCTACGGCGCTAGGCCGGTAAGCGCGGGCATTAATCCCGTCGGTATCTTCGCTGCTCACGCCAAGGTCAAACCAACCATTCTGCGAACCACCGGCCAGGCCAGCATTAGCGCTGTGGCTGGAGCGCGTGCCGGTACCCAACGCCAGGTAAGGTTTGAGCCCCTGCTTTGCGCCGCGCCGGGTGAAAATTTGAATCACCCCGCCGAGCGCCTCGGAACCATACAGACTGGAACGCGGGCCGCGCACCACCTCAATGCGTTCGACCAGCGCTAATGGAATGTCCTGCAGGGCGGCAGCACCGGAGGTGGCGGAACCCACCTTAACCCCGTCAATCAGCACCAATAGCTGCTTTTCACTGGTGCCACGCAGGTACAACGAGGTGCTTTTGCCGCGGCCGCCATTGCTAACGATCTGCACACCGGCGAGGCCGCGCAGCATGTCCGGCACGCTCTGCGCCTGGCTGCGCTCGATATCTTCACGGGTAATCACACTGCTCGACGCCACCGAGACCAACGGCGTAGCCGTACGCGTGGCGGTGACCACCTGCTGAGCGAGGTTGAGGGGTTCTGCTTGTGCCGTTAAAAAAGGACTACAGCCCAGCCATAAAAGAACGGCCGGACGTTTATAAAAGGTGCGAAACAATGCCTGATTCTCCATCGCGCCGCCCGCGCGATACTGCTGAATAAAACATTGGGAGAACAGCATAGGCAGATAGAGCAGCAATACAGCCACATCAGCCCGGCAACGCCCTCCGCAATGCCGTGGATGCAGCAGGCCGGTCTCCGGGCTTACGAGTGGAACCTTGAGGTTCCCGGATCGCGCCTTCCCATGCCGGTGGGCACAGTGGCTAGTGGCGATCTTTGACTCGTTTACCGTTGCGGGGGCAGCGCCGAAATAGTTGCGTGGTTAACACGTAACGCACCGGCTTCCCTGTTTCACCCTTTGAACGCTATGCGTTTGGGGCACCTGTTGCAGGCGCGCAGGGTAGAGACTTGCATACAGAGCGTCAACGCATAACGCCGCGCATAGCGCCGACGCCTCACGTGCCACTCAATGCCGCGGCATAAAACCCGCCGGCTTGCTCGCCAACCACTCAACAAAGGTACGCAAGCGCTCATCACTGAGCAGGCTGTCACGATTGTTGTAGGTCAGCGCCAGCTCTTTTTCGCTGAACAGCCGATGGATCTGGTTGTGACAGGCACGGCACACCCAGAGCGTGGCGCTGATGCGCTCACTTTTGCCGAAGCGTTTTTGCACGTAAACCTTGTTGTGCAGTGCCTTGGGGATCAAGTGATGGCGCGTCAGCAGCGCAGCGCGGGCGCAAAGTTCACAGGCGTCAGGTTGTTCGGGCAGGCGAATCGGTTCGGGCATACAAGCAACGCCGGCTCAGCGTTTACGGCACAGGCTCAGGCCATCGCCGAGCGGTAGCAGGGACAGGTCGATGCGCGGGTCATCACGCAGCGCCAAGTTGAGCGCCTGAATCGCTCGGGTGTCAGCGCCCTCGGGGCTCTGTTCAAGCACCCGGCCACTCCACAAGGTGTTGTCGAACAGAATCAGCCCACCCTGACGTACCAGACGCAGGGCGTGCTCCAAATAAGCCGGATAGTTGGCTTTGTCGGCGTCGATAAACAGCAGATCAATACGCCCTGTCAGCCCTTCAGCTGCAAGCGCTTCCAGGGTTTGCAGCGCCGGCGCTAGCCGCAGCTCAATACGCTCAGCGAGGCCCGCCTCAGCCCAGTAACGTTTGGCCGTGGCGTTGTAGCCGCCGGGAATGTCGCAACAAATCAAGTGGCCATCGCTCGGCATGGCCTGGGCCATACAGATAGCGCTGTAACCGGTGAAGGTGCCGACTTCGACAATCCGCCGCGCGCCGATCAGCTGTACCAACAAGGCCATGAACTGGCCCTGCTCGGGGGCGATTTGCCAGCGTGAATGAGTCAGCAGAGCGGTTTCTTCGCGCAGACGCTTGAGCAGTGGCGTCTCGCGCAGCGATACATCCAGCAGGTACTGATAGAGATCAGCATCGAGATTAAGCGTTTGAGTGGTCATAAAAGCCCCTCTACAAATACCCAGGGCTGGGCCTCAGGGGTTACCCGCCAGCTCCGGGGTGAACACACGCTTGGCATTCAAGTAAGTACGCTGCCAATACGTATTGCTCAGGCTGTCCAGGCGCACAGTGCCGCCGCTGGAGGGCGCATGCACGAAGCGGCCATTGCCGACATAAATACCCGCATGGCTGACCTGGCTGCCGCCACTGGTGGCAAAAAACACCAGATCACCGCTTTGCAGCGCATCGCGCCCAATGCCTGGGGCGCGCATGCTGATCAGCTCACGGGTAGTGCGCGGCAGCTTGATGCCTGCGGCATCACGGTAAACAAAGCCGATCAAGCCGCTGCAGTCGAAGCCGCCTTCGGGGGTATTACCGCCATAGCGATAGGGCGTGCCTACCAAGCCCAGCGCACGAAATAGCACATCATCAGCATTGCCGTTAAAGCTGCTGATGGGCTGATAAACAGTGGGTTGCGGGGTTGGCGCGGGCGCTTGACTCGCGCAGGCGCTAAGCAGCGCGGCCAACACAATCAAGCTGATACGGGAGAATGCGGTCATGGACAAGGCGATCCTGAGCCGGGATGCGCCCTACTCTGCCGGCTTGCACATGCGAGTGCAAGCTTTAGCTTTGCTTGGCAGGTTGTTGAAATCTATCGAGATACGTCAGAGAGGATAACGGGCTACAGCGACCTTAACGTTACGGCCGCTGCACGCCGCACTCAAGGGTTACGTACGAGCGACTCGGTTGGCGCCAGCGCCAAGGCCCGCTTGGCCTCGATAAAGGTGCGCTTCCAGTAGCGATCATCCAGGCTATCGACCCGCACACCGCCGCTGCGACTGCTGGAAGAATGGATGAATTGATCATCACCCATGTAGATGCCGGCATGGCTGACGCGACCACGGCCGTTGGTGCTAAAGAACAGCAGATCGCCCGGCTTAAGGTCATCACGCTCCACCAATGGTGCGTCGATATTGATCATATCGCGGGTCGAGCGCGGCAACTTCAGGCCGGCCTCTTCTTTAAACAGGTAACCGATAAAACCGCTGCAATCGAAGCCGGAACTTACCGAGCCGCCACCAAAGCGATAGCGCGTACCTACCAGTGACAGACCGTGGGACAGAATGCCGTCAGCCAGTTGCGGGAGTTTGTATGCCTTTTCTTCGGTGAAATCGCCAAGGGCGGCTTCTTTGGCTTGCTCATCAAACTCGGCAAGGTCTGTCGAGGAGAACACTGAAGATTGAGTGGTCAGCTCCGGTTGCGGAGCATGGTTGGCGCAGGCGGCCAGGACCAGGGAGAGTGCAATAGGCACGAGGGGTGCGAGGCGTTGGAGCATGGGCACGACCGTGTCGGTGGATTTCATAAGAGCGCGACTATGCCCTCTATGACATGCATTTGCAAATTCTATGGCTCTAAATGTGACTCAGTAGTTCTGGCAAAACATCTAAAGCGCGCCCTTGCAAATGGACATCCACCCTATTGCTCAGGTCGCTGCGCTGCGGATTGATATCGGCGGTGAATCCCCCTGCTTGCCGGGTGCGCAGCAACGGCTCGACGATGTAGGGAAAGCTGGCGCTGGTGCCGACGCTGATAACGACATCAAAGCCCTTGCCTAACTCGGCATACAGCGAAGCGATGGCCTGCTCCGGCAGCATTTCTCCAAATAGCACCACGGGCGGGCGCAGTATGCCGGCGCATTGCCGGCATTTGGGTGGCAGCGGCCGCTGCAAATGCGCGGCCAGTTCGGCATCCACAGCGCCACAAGACTGGCAATATAAGGGTGCCAGCTCGCCATGAATCTCGATTACCCGCTCCATCGGGCTGCCTGCCGCACGGTGATAGCCATCAATGTTCTGCGTTAGCAGCCAGCAATGCGGTTTTCTGCGCTGCAGTTCAGCAATCGCGTAATGCCCAGCATTAGCCTGAGCGCCCAGGCAGGCCTTGCCCAGCTCCGCCAGGTACTTCCAGCACAGCGCCGGGTCGCGTTGCAGCATCGGCCCCGAGAGCGCCGTTTCAATCGGCAAGCCCTCAGCAGTCTGGCCGTTATACAGCCCACCCACCCCTCGGTAAGTCGGCAACCCGGAGTCGGCCGACAAGCCAGCGCCGGTAATCAGCAAGATCCGCTCGGCCTGCTTGAGTTGCTCGGCGACGCGCTTGATGGCTTGTTCCATTAGAAGCTCCAACTTCAATGATTGACGGTATAAGCCAGCATCATCGACAGCTGACATAAGGGGCGCCCGCTCTGCTCATGCCACTCATTAAACGCCGCCTGAACCGCTGCGCGCTCTTTCAAGCTGGTCGGCAGCTTATCGACGATCTTCTGTGCCTTTAATGCCGCGACCAAATCATCGCTGGGCACAAAGGTATCTTTGCCGACCATGCGCAGAAAGCGCGGCGCCGACAACCCGCCAAGCTGACTGCCGTGCTTGGCCAAGTACTTCCACAGCCCGACGATATCGCTGACCGGCCAATCGGCGATCAATGCGCCGAAACTGCCCTTTTCCTGGCGCACATCAAGAATAAACTGGGCATTGCGCGGCACGCTTTTGAGCTTGCCCAAGTGCCGGATGATGCGCGCATCCTGCATCAGGTTTTCCAGGCGCTCAGCGCCCATCAGCACCACTTTCTCCGGGTCGAAACCGAAGAACACCTGTTCAAACGCCGGCCACTTGGCATCCACCAGGCTGTGCTTGAGGCCGGCACGGAAGACCCGCAGGCTCAGCGTCGACAGGTAGCGGTCATCACTGATCGCGCGTAACTGGGCCGCGCTGCGCGGTTGCGGCAGCATCGATTCCAACGCCGCCACCGAGCCAAAGCGGTTCAAACAGTATTCATGCAGCCATTTGTAATCGCGCATCGGGCAGTCCTTAAGCCGGGAAACCGCTAAATCAGAGGTTCATCACATCGAGAAAACGCGGCGTCGCGCTGTCGTCGATTTTCAGGCTCTTGAAGTCGAACAGGTTACGGTCGGCTAATTGCGAGGGCACCACGTTCTGCAGGGCACGGAACATGATCTCGGTGCGCCCCGGCGACTTACGCTCCCAGTCCTGCAGCATTTCTTTAACCACCTGACGCTGCAGGTTTTCCTGGGAGCCACAGAGGTTGCACGGAATGATTGGGAATTCCTTGAGCTGGCTGTAAGCCTCGATATCCGCCTCATTACAGTAAGCCAGCGGACGAATCACCACGTTACGGCCATCATCGGCGCGCAACTTGGGCGGCATGGCCTTGAGGGTGCCGCCGTAGAACATATTGAGGAAGAAGGTTTCCAGGATGTCGTCGCGGTGATGACCCAGGGCCATCTTGGTCGCACCGATCTCATCGGCAAAGGTGTACAGCGTGCCGCGACGCAGGCGCGAGCACAGCGAGCAAGTGGTCTTGCCTTCCGGGATCTTCTCTTTGACCACCGAATAGGTGTCCTTCTCGACGATGTGGTACGGCACACCGATGGACTCCAGATAGGCCGGCAGCACGTGCTCGGGAAAGCCTGGCTGCTTCTGGTCCATGTTCACCGCGACGATCTCGAACTTGATCGGGGCGACTTTCTGCAGGTGCAACAGCACGTCGAGCATGGTGTAGCTGTCTTTGCCGCCGGACAGGCAGACCATGACCTTGTCGCCATCTTCGATCATGTTGAAGTCGGCGACGGCTTCGCCCGCCTGGCGACGCAAGCGTTTTTGCAGTTTGTTCTGATTGACCGAGAGGGTACCCATGGTGCGCTGAAATCCGGAAGCCGTTGAGAATGCGGCATTTTACGCAGAAAGCGTGACGCACCCTACCCCACAGTTGTTGAAATGCTAGGCTCGACCGATGAACGACGACTTCAACCCGAACCTCGACCTATCCGAACATGTGCTCCAGTTGCTTGATGCCGCGCCCGCGGGCCTTGGCGAATACCAATTGATCCAGCAGTTGAAAGCCCGCCACTGCACGCACATCCCCAACCTGCCACTGACTGACCACCTGGTGCTGTTTCGTACCCATTTTCTGCTGTTCAACGCGCTCTATCGCCTGCGCGAACGGCTGTGGGCGACGCAACGCGGCCACCTGCAGATCAGCGTGCTGAACATCCAGCTGCTGCCCTATCAACCGGGCAGTGCGCAGCTGAGCGAGCATGACCCACTGCGCGATTACTACCTCGACATGAGCCAACTCCGCGACACCGACGAGCAGGATGTAGCCAAGCTGCTGCGCAGCTTCTGGTCACGCATGCAGGGTGGTGAGGAGCAACAGGCCGCGCTGGAACTCTTTGAACTTAGCGACAGTGCGCAAACACTCACGCCTGCCAGCATCAAACAGCGCTACCGGCAACTGGTCAGCCTGCACCACCCGGATCGCGGCGGCAGTACAGAGCGCTTGCAGTCAATCAATAAGGCTATGGAAATCCTCGAACGTTATTACGGCCGCGGCTGAGAGTCCGATTTGCTCTAACGCCCCGCCTTTCCAGCCGTAATGGCTGCCTATACTGCGACATACGGTCGCATAGGTTCGGCATCGCACCTGATGACGCTGTCCATGCCAATCAGGCGCTGCGCTGGGGGCGACCGCTATAAAAACAGGAGGTCTGGCATGATCCATCACGTTTGGGGACTATTCACCCACCCTGACCAGGAATGGCAGGAAATCCGTGGCGAAGAAGAAACCATCAGCCACATGTATCTCACCCACGTACTGATTCTCGCGGCAGTTCCTGCGATCTCGGCCTACATCGGCACAACCCAGGTAGGCTGGGCCATTGGTGATCGAGCGCCGGTGATGCTGACAGAAGCCAGCGCACTGCAAATGACCTTCATGACCTACCTGGCAATGCTGGCTGGTGTTGCAGTAATGGGCGCATTCATCCATTGGATGGCGCGCACCTACGATGCCAGCCCGAACCTAACGCAATGCGTGGTATTTGCTGCCTACACCGCCACTCCGCTGTTTATCGGTGGGCTCGCAGCACTCTACCCGCACCTCTGGCTGGCCATGGTGGTGGGCACAGCAGCCATCTGCTACACGGTGTACCTGCTGTATGTCGGTATCCCGCGGTTTATGGGCATCCCCGAGGATGAAGGCTTTATGTTCTCCAGCTCGGTGCTCGCAGTAGGTTTGGTGGTGCTGGTGGCGATGATTGCCAGTTCGGTGATTCTCTGGGGCTTTGGGGTCGGCCCGGTGTACACCAGCTAGCGCTTACTTGATGACACGTAACGAAACCACCTGCGGGTGGTTTCGTCGTTTCAGGGCTGCGTACATCAAAGGCCTTGGGCATAATCGCCGGCCCAGCCTCGATCATCATCTATATGCCTGAGCAACTCCTAAGCCGCGTAGAGCATTGCTACCAGCAAGCTGAAGCGTTCTTCAAGCAACCCTTTGCCCGCGCCGAGGTGAGTTTCAAGCTGCGTGGCCAAAAGGCAGGCGTGGCGCACCTGACGGAAAATAAACTGCGCTTCAACCCGCAGTTGTACCGGGAAAATCGCGAAGACTTTCTCAAGCAGACCGTGCCCCATGAAGTCGCGCACCTGATTGCCCATCAGCTGTTTGGCCTGAAAATCCAGCCCCACGGCGAGGAGTGGCAGCTGATCATGCGCGGTGTATATGAGCTGGCGCCCAACCGCTGCCATACCTACGCCGTGCAACGGCGTGCGGTGAGTCGCTACATCTACCGCTGCAGCTGCCCGCAAGGGGAATTCCCGTTTTCGGCCCAGCGCCACACGCTGGTCAAAAAAGGCCGGCGCTACTTCTGCCGGCGCTGCAAGGTGACCTTGAGTTTTACCGGTGAGCAGCGCATCGAATAGCCCGCCAAGGGCTCACAGCACGTAACGCAACACCGCGACGAAGTGCATCAAGCTGCCGCCCATAACGAACAGGTGCCAGATGCCATGCCAATGACGGAAACGGCTGTCGTAGACGAAGAAGATAATGCCCACGGTGTAAAACACACCGCCGCCGGCCAGCCAGATAAACCCAGCCATCCCTAACGCAGCGATCAGCGGTTTGACCGCCACCAGCACAATCCAGCCCATTACGGCGTAGATCACAATCGACAGCACGCGCGCCTCGGAGCGCGGTTTGATCTCCTGCAACATGCCAATAACGGCCAGCGTCCAGACGACGCCAAACAGCGTCCAGCCCCCACGCCCCTTCAAGCGTCACTAGGCAAAATGGCGTATAGCTACCGGCAATCAGCAGGTAGATCGACAGGTGGTCGAGCTTACGCATCACCACCTTCGCCCGCCCCTGCACGCTGTGGTAGAGCGTGGAAATACTGTAAAGCAGCACCAGCGTCAGGCCATAGATGGCCACACTGACAATCTTGCGTACGTCGCCATCCAGGCTTGCCATCAACAGCAACCACACGGCGCCCACGCTGGCCAGTAGCGTTCCGACCAGATGGGTCCAGGCGTTGAAGCGTTCACCGTGATACATGCTGTTTCCCTGCATGGCCTATTGGCGCGAACCACGCTTATGCCGGAAAACTCAGCATTTGACGAGCAGCCTGTGCATCAGGTGCTACGCATAAAGTACGCGACTGCTCATTCAAACGGAGCTCAGGCCACCACTTTTGCCGCCTTGAGCTGGGTAATCTGCTCGACGCTATAACCCAGTTCGACCAGTACTTCTTCGGTGTGCGCCCCCAACGCCGCACCGATATGCCGAGGTGCAGGCAGACCGCTAGAGAACTTGATCGGGCAGGCGATCTGCGCCTGTGGCGCACTGCCGGCACGCGGCACCTCGGTGATCAGATCGCGCGCTTTGATCTGCGGGTGCTCAACGGCCTCACTGAGGTTGAGCATCGGCTCCACGCAGGCATCCAATTCAGCGAATACCTGGCCCCACTCGACGAAATCGCGCTTCTCAAATTCGATTTCGATCTCGCGTTTAAGCGCTTGCTGATCCTCCGGTTTAAGTGAAAGACCGCGCGCTGCCAACTCAGGGCGACCAATCGCGGCGCAGAATTGCTGCATAAACTGCGGTTCCAGGCTACCAACCGAGAACCAACGACCATCTCGGGTGCGGTAATAGTCGTAGAAACTGCCGCCATTCAGTGGCTGGTTTTCCATTGCCGGCTCAACCCCAGCCGCCAGATACCCTGCCCCGGCCATGCCGTGCAGGCTGAAGGCGCAGTCGGTCATGCTGATGTCCACCTGCTGGCCCTGCCCCGTGGCCTGACGCTGGATAACCGCTGCTAGTAGGCCGATCACCCCGTGCAACGAGCCGCCGGCAATATCCGCCGCCTGAATACCCAGCGGCAGCGGCCCGGTGTCGCGGCGCCCGGTGTAACTGGCGATACCGGCCAAAGCCAGGTAATTGATGTCATGCCCGGCGCGATCTTTATAGGGCCCGGTCTGACCGTAACCGGTGATCGACACGTAAATCAGCTTCGGATTAATCGCCTTGAGTGCCTCGTAGCCGACGCCGAGCTTGTCCATCACGCCTGGACGGAACTGCTCCAGCACGATGTCGTACTCGGCCACCAGTTGCTTGACCATTTCCACCGCTTCAGGCTTTTTCAGGTCCAGGGCGATGCAGCGCTTGTTGCGGTTGAGGTAGGCATGGCTGGCCGACACGCCGCCGTCATGCGGCGGCAGCACACGCACCAGGTCCATGCGCGAAGGCGACTCAACCCGCAGCACCTCGGCGCCCATATCGGCTAACAATAAAGAGGCGAAAGGCCCCGGCAACAGGGTGGAGAAATCCAGCACTTTTAGGGACGACAGCGGGCCTTGCATAACAGCTCCTCAGGGAACTAAATCCCGTAGCCCGGATGTAATCCGGGGACTATCAACACACTCCCGGATGCATCCGGGCTACGCAAACAAACCTATGACTGCCAATGCAGCGGTTGCTTGGCATCCAGCGCCGCCAGTTGATCGGCAAAGCGCGCCTCCAGCACGTTACGGCGAATCTTCATGGTTGGGGTCATGCAGCCGTTGTCCACGGTCCAGGCTTCGCTCACCAACACGAAATGGCTGATCCGTTCATGCGGCTGCAGCTGCGCGTTGAGCTGCTCTAGTGTCTGCAGCAGCTGCGCCGCCACCTGCTCACGCGCATGCTCGCGGGCCGCTGGCGACAGCTCGATCAACGCCAGTGGATGGTCCAGGTTGCTGCCCATCAGGCACACCTGCTCAACCCAGAGATTTTTGGCAATTTCACCCTCAATCGGCGCCGGGGCGATGTACTTGCCCTTGCTGGTCTTGAAGATGTCCTTCACCCGCCCGGTGATTTTCAGGTAACCGGCCGCATCAATCTCGCCCTTGTCACCGGTGTGCAGCCAGCCATCGGTAATGGTTTCAGCGGTTTTCTCCGGCTCCTCGTAGTAGCCCAACATTAGGCAAGGGCAACGCAGCAGGATTTCGCCATTCTCGGCAAGGCGCAGCTCATTACCCGGCATTGGCCGCCCCACCGTGCCGAAACGCACCTGCCCAGGCCGGTTGAAACAGCCGTACGCGAAGTGCTCGGTCATGCCATAGCCCTCGCAGATGGTCATACCGATACGCTGGTACCAATCCAGCAAGGCTGGCGGAATCGCTGCCGCGCCACTGACCAGAATCCGTGCGCGATCCAGCCCTAAGCCCTTGCGTATTTTGCGCGCGACCAAGCCGCCAATCAGCGGAATACCCAGCAAACGCGCCAGTTTGGGCTGCGGCAGTTTCTCCAGCACGCCCTGTTGAAAGCGCGTCCACAGGCGCGGCACGGAGAAGAACACAGTCGGGCGCACATGGCGTAAATCGCTGGCAAAGGTCTCCAGCGACTCAACAAAAGCCACCCGCCCACCGCTGTATAAGGCGTTCATTTCCACCAGAAAACGCTCGGCGGCATGCGATAGCGGCAGGTATGAGAAGAACTGATCCTGCTCGGTGATTTGCAACTCCTGCACCGAATGGCTACCGGCATAGGCGAACGCTTTGGCCGAGAGCATCACCCCCTTGGGCCGCCCTGTGGTGCCGGACGTATAGAGGATGCTTAGCAAGGCATCGGGCGCCTGCTGATGCGTTACGGCCAACGGCTGGTGCGCCGCCAGCAAAGCATGCCAGCCGTGACGGGCCTCGATGGTCGGATACGGCATGGCAATCCGCATCACTTCAGCGGGAATACCGGGCGCCAACTTGGCCGGCTCATCCAGCTTGCCGAGGAAGATCGCCTTGCACTGCGAATGACGCAGCACATACGCGATGCTCTCGGCTGACTGCAGGGGATACAACGGCACGCTGATTAGCCCAGCCATCATGATCGCCAGATCGGCAATCACCCATTCGGCGCAGTTCTTCGCCAGCAGCGCCACTCGGTCACCCGGCGCACAGCCCAGTGCATGCAGCGCCGTGGCCATGCGCCGCGCCTGCTCATCCACCTGCGCCCAAGTGAAATCATGCCATTGCCCATCTACCGGCTGGCTAAGCCAGACCGCATCGGGGCGTTTCTCAACCCAGAGCGCCAGGCGCTCCAGAGGCAGTTGTTCGTCCATGTGCAGACCTCTTATTGTTAGTGTCTGTCGCGCCTCGATTTAGCCATTAGCCCTCTTTTAAAGCTTCATCCCGCGGCTGATGATCTCTTTCATGATTTCCGAGGTGCCGGCAAAAATGCGCTGAATACGCGCATTCGCGTACATCTTGCAGATTGGGTACTCCCACATATAACCCCAGCCGCCGTGCAGTTGCACCCCCTCATCGACCACCTTGCCCAGTAGCTCAGTAGTGAACAGCTTGGCCTCGGCAGCGACTTCCGGGGTGAGCTTTTTCTCGTTGTGATCCATCACGCAGCGATCAACAAACACTTGGGCCACGTCGATTTGCGTGCGCATTTCCGCCAGCTTGAAGCGGGTGTTCTGGAAGTGCGAAATCGGCCGATCGAAGGCCTTACGCTCTTTCACGTAATCGATGGTCACTTGCAGCGCCGCCTCGGCACCGGCCACCGCGCCACAGGCATTGGTCAGGCGCTCCTGAGCGAGCATGTTCATTAAATAGAAGAAGCCACCCTTGGCATCCCCCAGCAGGTTGGCTTTGGGCACCTTGACGTTATTGAAAAACAGCTCGGCGGTGTCCTGGCTCTTCATGCCGAGTTTTTCCAGCTTCTTGCCGCGTTCGAAACCCTCCATGCCGCGCTCAACCAGGAACAAGCCCATGGCATGTTTGTTAGCCGGGTTGGTCTTGGCTGCAACGATCACCACATCGGCCAACAAGCCGTTGGAGATAAACACCTTGGAGCCGTTGAGCAGGTAGTGATCGTCCTGCTCCACCGCACTGGTGCGCATGCCGGCCAGGTCGGAGCCGGCGCTCGGCTCGGTCATCGCCACCGCAAGAATCAGCTCACCACTGATAATCCCCGGCATAAACCGCGCCTTCTGCTCAGCGGTGCCGTATTCAGCGATATAAGGGCCGCACAGCGCCGAGTGCAGCGGCAACATAAAGCCGGCTTCGTTAACCTTGGCCAACTCCTCGCACATAATCTGCTCGTAGCGAAAATCCCTGAGGCCCGCACCGCCGTATTCCTCATCCGCCCAGGGCAGCAGAAAACCCATGTCGCCGGCCCTCTTCCACACCTCACGGCTGACCATGCCATCGGCCTCCCATTGGTCCTGATGGGGCACCACTTCCTTCTTCAGAAAAGCGGCAAAGGCGTCGCGAAACATGCTGTGTTCGGTCTCGAAAATGTTGCGCTGCATGGGGATGGCTCCTAGAGCTGAAGTCGTGCTGCAGGTTAGGCCTGCGCAGCCACCAGCCTCAATGACCCATGCGCTCAGCCTGGGTTGACCCATTCGCTCGGTGCTTGTTCTATGCCCGTCAAGCTGCTTACCATCGGCGCACTTTCAAGGAGCCGTCATGCGCGAACGCACCATCGCCAGCCACTTTGTCCGCGCCGCCTTACGCGGTGCCGAGGCTAAGGGCCAAGATTGCACGCCACTGCTGCGACAGCTGGGGATTCAACCCGCCTTGCTCGATGAGCCACGTGCCCGTATCGCCCCCGAGCAATTCGCCCGTTTGGTGCAGTTGTTGTGGGAAAGCCTCGACGACGAATACCTCGGTTTTGGCCGCCTGCGCAGTAAGCGCGGCACGTTCGCCATGATGTGTTACGCGATCATCCATTGCCGCTCGCTGGAAAAAGCCCTGAGCCGGGGCGCGCTGTTCTACAGCCTGTTCCCCGAAGCACCGATCATCAGCATTCAGCGTGAAGGTGATTGGGCACGACTGAGCGTGGACGGCTCGAGCCTGCTTGACCCCGACCACTTTCTGGTTGAATGCCTGCTGGTGATCTGGCATCGCCTCGGCAGCTGGCTAATCGGCCAGCGCATTCGTTTGGAAGAAGCCACTTTCACCTACACCCAGCCCGCCCACGCCGCCGAGTACGAATTGCTGTTCCCCTGCAACCGGCGTTTTTCCGCAGGGCGTACCAGCCTGCTGTTCCACGCCCGCTATCTGGCCATGCCGCTGCTACAAGACGAGCGCACCCTCAAGCAATTCCTCCAGCATTCTCCGGCCGATCTGCTGGCGCGCCCGGATGGCGGCGACAGCCTGATCAGCCAAATCCGCCGCCTGCTTGGTCGCGACTGCAGCAACTGGCCAGACCTCGACGCCGTGGCGCAACAGCTGCACATGAGCCCACAAACCCTGCGCCGGCATTTGCGTGAAGAAGGCTCGAGCTTTCAGGAGTTAAAAGACCATTTGCGCCGGGATTTGGCGATTTACCACCTAGGCCGCGATGACCTGGCGATTCAAGATATTGCCGAGCAGCTGGGCTTCTCCGAGCCGTCGGCTTTTCACCGTGCCTTTAAAAAATGGACGGGGCTGACGCCGGGGGCGTATCGGGCCCAGGAAGCCTAAACAGAAGAATACTTACTGCAGCGCTGATGGCGGGCGTACTTGGCCGCCTATGCTCTACTAAATAGACATACACAGAGGGTGCAGATCATGGACATACGCTGCTTGAAAGGATCATTACCCCTGAGCTTGTGCCTGCTATTCAGCGCATTCGTATGCTCGGCCCACGCCAGTCCACCTGCGCAATTCCCAAGCGCGCAGGCCAGTGATCCGGCAGAACTGGGCTGGATGGTTGGCTCGCCGCCACCGCCTGAGCGCATTCTGCGTTTCGATGACGGCAGTTATTTTCGCTTCCCGCAGATGCGCTGGAGTGTCTCCAACTTTCGCCAACTCATGCCCACCGTCAATGTGTCGCATGGGCTTAGCGAGCCTTCGCCGCTAAAGCGCAACCTGCTGGACGCCATCGACGCCGTTTTATTCATGCCGCTTGGTGCTGATGTGCCCATGAACTGGCAGCAATCGCTATTGGCCAACTACACCGACGGCATTGTCGTGCTGCATCGCGGCGCAATCGTCTACGAACGCTATTTCGGTGTTCTCAAAGCGCAAGGTCAGCATGGCGCCATGTCAGTTACCAAGACCTTTATGGGCACCCTGGCCGCGCTGCTGGTTGCCGAAGGCACGCTGGAGCCTGAACGCAAGGTGACCTACTACGTACCCGAGCTGGCTGCATCAGCCTTCGGTAACGCCACGGTTCGCCAGTTGATGGATATGACCACCGGCATTCGCTTCAGCGAAGACTACGCCGACCCCAATGCCGAGGTCTGGGCGCATGCAGCCGCCGGCAATCCGCTGCCTAAGCCAGCGGACTACCAGGGGCCACGTACTTATTATGAGTTTCTGGCAACGGTTCAGCCGCAGGGTAAGCATGGCGAGGCCTTCCACTACCGCACCGCCAACACCGACGCCCTAGGCTGGGTGCTGGCGCGCGCGAGTGGCCGCAACGTGGCAAAACTGCTGTCGGAGCGTATCTGGAGCAAACTCGGCGCAGAGCAGGATGCCTACATGTCCGTGGACTCCATCGGCACACCGTTTGCCGGTGGCGGGCTGAACAGCGGCCTGCGTGACCTGGCACGCTTTGGTGAAATGGTGCGCAACAACGGCCGTTACAACGACCAGCAAATCTTGCCGGTTGAGGTCGTGACAGACATCCGCAACGGTGCAAGCCGTGAAGATTTCGCCAAGGCCGGCTACTCGCTGTTGCCCGGCTGGAGCTATCGCAATATGTGGTGGGTCACCCACAACGCCCATGGCGCCTTCATGGCGCGCGGGGTGCATGGCCAAGCGCTGTACATTGACACGACTGCCGAGATGGTGATTGCCCGCTTCGCCAGCCACCCAATCGCGGCAAACGCCGCCAACGACCCCACCTCATTACCGGCTTACGAGGCCGTCGCAAAATACCTGATGGTGCAGCAAAAGCCCTGAGTCACCCAAGTCGTAAATCGGCGTGCGATGAACTTGTTGCATATGCAGCGTTCAAGACTTAAGGGCGATGAGATAGTGAGCAGCCGAGCTAAACAAATGGCCTCGGCGCCTCACTCCAGTGATGCACAGTAGCGGGTGAACGCGAATGACCTATCTAAAACAGGCTGCAGCAGTGTTTTTTGCTGCACTCCTTGGGAGTGGAAACGCAATGGCCGTTGAGGAAGCGAAATACTCAGTTGTGCTTAAAGAAGACAGCTTTGAGTTGCGTAACTATGAGCCCCATGTTGTTGCAGAAACCCGGGTAGACGGGGATTTTGATCAGGCTGGCAGCAAAGCGTTTAGCCGGCTGTTTGATTACATTTCGGGCAACAACACCTCCAGCCAGAAAATTGCGATGACCGCACCGGTCGCTCAAGAGGCTGACGGTGAGAAAATCGCGATGACTTCACCCGTTGGCCAACAGCAAATCGATGGCAGTTGGGCCGTAAGCTTTATGATGCCTGCGACCCTCTCACTGGCCACGCTGCCGGCGCCTAAAGACCCACAGGTGACATTGCGCCAAGTCCCCGCGCGACAGATGGCGGCGGTGCGCTACTCGGGGTTCTGGAGTGAACGTGCCTACACGCGCAACAAAGCAGAGCTCGACGCGTGGATTAGCAAAAACGGCTGGCGTGTTGTCGGCGAACCAGTATGGGCCCGCTACAACCCACCCTTTATGCCGTGGTTTTTACGCCGCAATGAAGTCTTAGTGCCCATTGCAATGCCAGCGGATGGCCACAACTGAGTGTTTGCTCAGTCAATCGATGGCCTGCCGCCGCATACACAAGCATTTGTGTGAACCCGCAACTCAAGCCTTAGAGCTTACGCACACTGATTCCGGCCGAGACAAACAGCGCGGCCAGCACCGCTAGCATCGGCAGCCAGCCGGCATGTTCCCAGATATAACCCGCGCCGTAGCCAATCACGCTGGAGCCCAGGTAATAAGCGCACAAGTACAACGCCGAGGCCTGCGCCTTGGCGCCGTTCGCACGCTGCCCTACCTGCCCGCTGGCCACCGCATGGGCGGCAAAAAAGCCCAGGGTAAACAGCGCCAGGCCGGCCACTGCTGCACTTAGCCAGGGCGTGGCACAGAGCGCCACACCTAACAGCATGATGCCGATACCACCAAGCATCACCTGCCGCGCGCCAAGACGCGGCACCAGTCGCCCCGCCCAGCCAGCGCTAAAAATGCCCACTAGATAAACCGTGAAGAGCAAACCAATCAGGCTCGATGACAGGTTGAATGGCGCCGCCGCTAGCCGGAAACCGACGTAGTTGAACAAGGCAACAAAGCCGCCCATCAATAAAAACGCCAACAGAAACAGCCGACGCAGCTCAGCATTACCCAAGTGCGCGGCAAAGTTACCCAGCAGGCCGCGAAGCGACAGCGTCTGCTTCTGAAAATGCCGGGACGGCGGCAGCAGCCAGATAAACAGCACCAGGGCCAATAGGCCCATGCCGGCAATACCGGCTAATGCCAGTGGCCAACCGCCCAGATCACTCAATAGACCGGCCAGCAAACGTCCGAGCAAACCACCCAGCGCCGTGCCGCCGATATACAGGCCCATGGCCGCGGGTAAAGCCTCGGGGTCAAACTCCTCGCCAACATAAGCCATCGCCAGCGCCGGCAATCCGCTAAGGGCCAGGCCGAGCAAGGCGCGTAGCCAAAGCAAATGATCCCAGCTATCGACCAGCGCGCAGGCGATCCCCAACAGCGAGGCGAGGCCCAGCGCCGCCACCATCACCGGCTTGCGCCCCCAGCTCTCGGCCAGCGCACCCGAAACCAGTAGGCAGACGGCCAGGCTCAGCGTCGTCAGCGATAACGCCAGGCTGCTGCCGGCCGCCGATACAGAGAAATGCTGCGCCAACAACGGCAGAAGCGGCTGCACGCAGTAGAGCAAGGCAAAGGTGGCAAAACCGGCGCAGAACAGCGCCAACGTTGCACGCCGGTAGGCGGCAGTACCGCGCATCAGATAAACAGAGGCATCGCTAGTCGTCGGCATCTAAAACTCACAAAAAAGGCTCTAAGTCGGCCGTTCTGGAAGATTAGCATGCAGCAGACATGGCCGGCTTTGCGCGCCGAGCACGACCGCTTTGCCGTGTACGAACAGCTCAAGACTTACGAAGAATAAATAACCCGTCGGTGAGACGCTTAACGGCGCACTGAGCAAGACCGTTAAGCCGCCCATTCAACCCACCCGGAAAACCAGTGCCCATAAAAAAACGGGAGCCCAAACGGGCTCCCGTACTCATTCTCAGAGAAATGCCGATACACACCTCACGCACGCACCGGCTACAACCTCACCTGCGTCTTCAAAAAACGCAGCGTGCAGTCTTGCAAAAAACACCCACTCACTGCGTTTAGCTTTGTTGTCGCTTTGCAAAGAAATGTAAACCTCGCGTGCAGCTGGCCGGCATCTCACGCACGCGGCAGAATGCGCCCATGAAGAAAGATTACTTGCCGGCTTGCTGCACACCACTGGAAGAACACTGGCCATTGCCACAGGCCGAGCCAACGTTGCGTCTGGTCAGTACCCGCTTTGCACCTGAGCACTTGCATCACGATGATTTCAGTCACTGCGCAATCGAACCAGTCAGCGGCGTTGCCAAACGCCAGACCGAATACCTGGCCGGTCGCCTGTGCGCACGCCAGGCATTGGCGCAACTCACCGGCGCAGCCAGTGTCCCGGGCACCGGTGATGACCGCGCGCCGCAATGGCCAGCAGACACCTGCGGCTCAATCACCCACGGCAACGGCTGGGCCGCTGCCGTAGTAGGTCACAGCGCCGAGTGGAGTGGCTTGGGCCTGGATATTGAACGCATCATGCCGGCCAGCCGGGCCGAACGTCTGGCCAGCGAGATTCTCACGCCAGCCGAACTGCGGCGCCTAGAACGCCTGCCAACTGAGCAGCGCGCGCAGCGCATTAGCCTGACATTTTCCCTCAAGGAGAGCCTGTTCAAGGCGCTCTACCCCCAGGTACTGCGACGCTTCTACTTTCAGGATGCGGAACTGCTCAGCGTCGGCGCAGACAATTGTCTGCGTATGCGTCTATTAATTGACCTGCACGCTGACTGGCCCGCCGGCAGCCAAGTGGATGGCCAGTTTGCGCAATTCGACGGTTATTTGCTTAGCCTGGTGAGCATCCCTCGCTAAACGCTACGCCGTAGTCCCAATGCCAGAGGCAAATCCGCTAAACTCGCCCGCTTGCCGTCTGGAGTGCCCTATGCGTGAAGATTTGAATCAAGGCCTGATCGATTTCCTCAAGGCCTCACCCACCCCTTTCCATGCCACTGCCAGCCTGGCCCTGCGCCTTGAAGCAGCAGGCTTTCAGCACCTGGACGAGCGCGCCAGCTGGCACACCGAAGCCGGTGGTCGCTACTACGTAACGCGCAACGACTCCTCGATCATTGCCTTCAAACTGGGTAAACGCTCGCCACTTGAGGGCGGTATTCGTCTGGTTGGCGCGCACACCGACAGCCCATGCCTGCGGGTAAAACCGCAGCCGGAGTTGCAGCGTCAGGGCTTTTTCCAACTCGGTGTGGAAGTCTACGGCGGTGCCTTGCTCGCGCCCTGGTTTGACCGTGACCTGTCGCTGGCCGGCCGTGTGACCTATCGCCGTGACGGCAAAGTGGAAAGCCAGCTAATTGACTTTCAATGCCCCATTGCGGTCATCCCTAACCTGGCGATCCACCTCAACCGTGAGGCCAACCAAGGCTGGGCGATCAACCCGCAGAACGAACTGCCGCCGATTCTTGCGCAACTGGCCGGTAGCGATGCCGCTGACTTCCGCGCCCTGATCACCGATCAACTGGCCCGCGAACATGACTTCAGCGCCGACGCCGTGCTCGATTACGAGCTGAGCTTCTACGACACCCAGGCGGCAGCGGTCATTGGCTTAAACAGCGACTTTATCGCCGGGGCGCGACTGGACAACCTGCTGTCCTGCTACGCCGGCCTGCAAGCATTGCTCGCGGCGCCGGATGATGAAAGCTGCCTGCTGGTGTGCACCGATCATGAGGAGGTCGGCTCCTGCTCGGCCTGCGGAGCCGATGGCCCGATGCTCGAACAGGTATTGCGCCGTGTGCTGCCTGAAGGCGATGCCTTCGTGCGGACCATCCAGCGCTCACTGCTGGTTTCGGCTGACAACGCCCACGCCGTGCACCCCAACTACGCGGATAAGCACGATCAGAACCACGGCCCTAAGCTCAATGCCGGCCCCGTGATCAAGATCAACAGCAACCAGCGCTACGCCACTACGAGCGAGACGGCCGGCTTCTTCCGCCACCTGTGCCTGGAGAATGAAGTGCCGGTGCAGAGCTTTGTCACCCGTAGCGACATGGGCTGCGGCTCGACCATCGGCCCGATCACCGCCAGCCAACTCGGCGTGCGCACCGTGGACATCGGCCTGCCGACATTCGCCATGCACTCGATCCGCGAACTGGCCGGCAGCCACGACCTGGCGCATCTGGTGAAAGTACTCACCGCGTTTTACGCCAGCGCTGAACTGCCCTGAGAACGGCTGGGGAAAAGCCCAGCCTCGTGCTCTATTCCGGCACCTCGACGCTCACATGCAGGGCGTCGTGGCGCCAGAACTCCAGGTCGCAGTCAATCAAGCGGCCATGCTGATCGCGGTTGACCCGCACGATACGCAGCGCAGGGCTGCCCACCGCTACTTTCAATGCTGACGCAGCTTCGCTGTGCAAGGCCGTGGGCACCATATCGAAACGCACTCGCCCGTAATGAATGCCGTATTCGCTGGCGTACAACTCGGTCAGTGAACGGGTCAGGTCGAAATCCAGAATGCCGGCAAAGTAATTCGGGTTGAGGTAGTGCTCGACGTACAGCACCAACCGACCATCGATACGTCGCGCACGGCGGATCTGATACACGCTAGAAAGCGCCGGCAACACCAGTAGCTGGCAGATCTCGGCGCTGGCGGGAATCAGCCGCGCACTCAACACCTCAGTGGCCGGCACCCGGCCCTGCTCACCTACCATCGCGTGAAAGTGGCTGCGCACCAGCGGGTTATAGGCCACGCGCGGTGGCGAAACAAACCAGCCGCGGCGCTCCTCACGGTAAATCAGCCCCTGGGCCTCTAGCTGCCCAAGCGCCTCACGCAAGGTGATGCGTGTGGTGTCGAACACCTCGCTGAGCTTGCGCTCTGCCGGCAGCTGACTTCCAGACGGCAACAAACCGTGTTCGATCTGCTCCTCCAATGCCCGGCATATAGCAGTCACTGCCCGCGGCGCTTCATCGCGCATCAAGACCTCCGAATTTGGACTAGTCCAGCCCCAATAGAGGGCAAAAACCTGTTCATGCCGCTGTAAATATCATGTTTCAAGTTTAAGCACTCTAGATGACCGAAACATGACACGCGGTTGGTCAACCCAGCCAATGCGCGCAAACCCTAGCCTGCAAGCCGCGTACTAGGGGTTTTAATCATGGTCTACGCTAGTGATGCGCCCGTTTAGGCAGCGCGGTTATAACCGGAAAATGATCAACGTACATAAAACTGTCATTTAACCCGCCTAAATTGGCCTGGGTATTGCTGATCTAGACCAGCACCGCTTACTGCACACACCGCAATCGCAAAGGAGTTTCCAATGAAACAACTGCTGATGGCTTCACTAATGGGTTCGGCTATTGCTCTGGCAACCTCTGCCATGGCTGCTGACATGGATATGCAGGCACTGGAAAAAGCTGCACGCGCAGAGGGCGCAGTGAACAGTGTCGGCATGCCGGACACCTGGGCCAACTGGAAGGACACCTGGGTTGACCTGGAGAAAATGTACGGCCTCAAGCACATGGACACTGACATGAGCTCGGCCCAGGAAATTGCCAAATTCGCCGCTGAAAAAGACAACGCCACCGCCGACATCGGCGACGTCGGTGCGGCCTTCGGCCCCATCGCCGTGCAGCAAGGTGTTACCCAAGCCTACAAGCCGAGCACCTGGGAACAGATTCCGACCTGGGCCAAAGACACCGATGGCCATTGGATGCTCGCCTACACCGGCTCCATCGCGTTTATCGTCAACAAGCAGCTGGTCAAAGATATTCCGCGCTCCTGGGCTGACCTGAAAACCGGCACCTACAAAGTCTCCGCCGGTGATGTCAGCACCGCTGCACAAGCGGTTAACGGTGTACTGGCTGCCGCCATCGCCATGGGCGGTAATGAAAGCAATGTCAAACCAGCGCTGGAGTTCTACGGTGAGCTGGCCAAACAGGGCCGTCTGTCGCTGGCCAACCCGACCATTCAGACCCTGGAGAAAGGCGAAGTGGAAGTCGGCGTGGTGTGGGACTTCAACGGTCTGTCCTATCGCGACCAGATCGATCCGGAGCGCTTCGAAGTGCTGATCCCGTCCGATGGTTCGGTTATCTCGGGCTACAGCACCATCATCAACAAGTGGGCGAAAAACCCTAACGCTGCCAAGCTGGCGCGTGAGTACATCTTGAGCGACGCGGGCCAAATCAACCTGGCCAAAGGCAACGCCCGGCCGATCCGCGCCGAACACCTGACCCTGCCCGCCGAGGTGCAAGCCAAGTTGCTGCCGCAAGAGCAGTACGCCAAGGTTCAGCCGATCAAGGATACGGCTGCCTGGGAAGCCACCTCCAAAGCCCTGCCGCGCCTGTGGCAAGAGCACGTCATCATCAATATGAACTAACGCAATCGGGCCCCGGACACACCGGGGCCGATTCGCTTACTAAGGCTTTGAATCATGTCGCACAACGTCATCCTCGTGGTTCTGGATGGCTTGAGCTATCAGGTGGCTCAGCATGCGCTGGGCATCTGCAGGCTTACTGCCAAGCGGGCCGCGCAGCACTGTACAAGCTCAACTGTGAACTCCCAGCCCTGTCACGTCCGTTGTATGAAGCGATTCTGACCGGTGTTGCGCCCATCGACAGCGGCATCGTCAATAACGATGTATCGCGCCTGTCGACCCAGCGCAGCATGTTCCACTACGCCCACGACGCAGGCCTGATTACCGCCGCCGCGGCCTATCACTGGGTCAGCGAGCTGTATAACCGTTCCCCGTTCCAGGCTGCCCGTGATCGCCACACCAGCGATACGGCGCTGCCTATCCAGTACGGCCACTTTTACTACGCCGACCATTACCCCGACTCACACCTGTTCGCTGACGCCGACAGCCTGCGTCAGCGCCACTCGCCCAACTTGCTGCTGGTGCACCCGATGAATATCGACGATGCAGGCCACAAGCATGGCCTCGACAGCGCGCAATACCGCAACAGCGCACGCATGGCCGATGTACATCTGGCCGAATACATTCAGCCCTGGCTGGATGCGGGTTATCAGATTCTGGTAACCGCCGACCATGGCATGAACAACGATCGTTCGCACAACGGCCTGCTGCCGGAAGAACGCGAAGTGCCACTGCTGGTGCTCGGCAGCGCCTTCAGCCTTGACCCCAGCGCCCAGCCTAAACAGCTGGAGATATGCGGTACGGTCTGTGAGCTGCTCGGCATCGCCCACGACAAACCTCTGTGCAGGGAGCTTTTATTGTGATGCCTGCGTTGCGCGGCAAATGGCTGGCCTTGCTCTGCCTGCTGCCCTTTGCCCTGTTCTTTATCGCCTTTCAGATCGCCCCGTTGCTCTGGGTCGCCAGCAACAGCCTGCACACCAGCGAAGGCTGGGGCCTGGGTAATTTCAGCGAAGCTTTTGCCTCGCCCTTCTACCGCCAGGCCATGCGCCACAGCCTGGAAGTGGCGTTCTGGTCGAGTTTGATCGGCATCAGCATTGCCATCCTAGGTAGTTACTCGCTGCGCCAGGTCGACAGCAAGCTGCGCGATTTCGTTATGGCCTTCACCAACATGACCAGTAATTTTGCTGGTGTGCCACTGGCGTTTGCCTTTGTCATCTTGCTTGGCTTCAACGGCGCCCTGACCATTCTGCTCAAGCAGGCAGGGATCATTGAGGACTTCAATCTCTACTCGAAAACCGGGCTGATCGTGCTTTACACCTATTTCCAGATCCCCCTCGGTGTGCTGCTGCTCTACCCAGCCTTTGATGCCTTGCGCGAAGACTGGCGCGAGTCTGCTGAATTACTCGGTGCGAGCAACTGGCAATTCTGGCGCCATATCGGCGTTCCGGTATTGACCCCAGCCCTGCTCGGCACCTTCGTGATTCTCATGGCCAACGCCCTAGGGGCTTACGCCACGGTGTATGCACTGACCACCGGTAACTTCAACATCCTGCCGATTCGTATTGCTGCCATGGTCTCTGGCGACATCTTCCTCGACCCGAATATGGCCAGTGCGTTGGCGATGATTCTGGTGGGCTTGATGACCCTGATCACCCTGGTTCACCAATGGCTGCTGCGCCGGAGCTACCATGTCTCACGCTGAAAAACGCTCACCGCTGTTTCATCAGTTGGTGGTCTACATCCTGATGCTAATTCTGCTGATGCCGCTGCTGGGCACCTTGATCTACTCGCTGTCGACCAGCTGGTCGGCGACCATTCTGCCCAGCGGGCTGACCTTCAAGTGGTACCTGGCGCTGTGGAGCGACGCGCGCTTTCTGTCGGCCTTTGGCCGTTCGTTGCTGGTGTGCTTTGCCGCACTGGCCTTGTCGTTGGTCTTGATACTGCCGCTGCTGTTCGTGGTCAGTTATCACTTCCCCAAGCTCGACGCGGTGATGAACGTGCTGATTTTGCTGCCGTTCGCCATTCCGCCAGTGGTCTCCTCGGTGGGCCTGATGCAGCTATTTGCCGGTGGCCCGCTGCCGATTCTCGGTACGCCGTGGATCCTGATTGGCTGCTACTTCACCATCGCCCTGCCCTTTATGTACCGCGCGATCAGCAACAACCTGCAGGCGATCAACCTGCGCGACCTGATGGACGCCGCCCACTTGCTGGGTGCCAGCACCTGGCGCGCGGCTTTTATGGTGGTGCTGCCCAACCTGCGCAAAGGCTTGATGGTGTCAGTGTTCCTGTCTTTTAGTTTCCTGTTCGGTGAATTCGTCTTTGCCAACCTACTGGTCGGCAGCCGCTTCGAGACCCTGCAGGTGTACCTCTACAACATGCGTAACGACAGCGGTCATTTCACCAGCGCCCTGGTGATTTCCTACTTCATGTTCGTGCTGCTGATGACCTGGGCGGCCAACCGCCTGAATAAGGACAAGTCATGAGTTATCTGAGTATTCAAGGCCTGCATAAAAGCTACGGCGCCACCTCGATTTTCAGCGATATCAATTGCGAAATTGCCAAGGGCGAATTCATCACCCTGCTTGGCCCGTCCGGCTGCGGCAAATCCACCCTGCTGCGTTGCATCGCAGGATTAACCGGCGTCAACGGCGGTCAAATACGCCTCGACGGAGAAGACCTGGTACCGACTGCTCCACAAAAACGCGGCATCGGCATGGTGTTCCAGAGCTATGCCCTGTTCCCCAACATGACCGTGAAACAGAACGTCGCCTTTGGCTTGCGCATGCAGAAGGTCAAAGGCAGTGAAGCTGAGCAACGGGTCAGGGACGTACTTGAACTGGTCGAGCTGAATGACTTTGCCAACCGCTACCCGCCGCAGCTTTCAGGTGGTCAGTGCCAACGTGTCGCCCTGGCACGCTCGCTGGTCACCCGCCCGCGCCTGCTGCTGCTCGATGAGCCGCTGTCGGCGCTGGATGCACGGATTCGCAAGCACCTGCGTGAGCAGATCCGCAACATCCAGCAGGAGCTGGGCCTGACCACCATCTTCGTCACCCATGACCAGGAAGAAGCGCTGGTCATGAGCGACCGTATCTTCCTGATGAACGGCGGCAAGATTGTCCAGAGCGGCGACGCCGAAACCCTCTACACCGCGCCGGCCGATGCCTTTGCCGCCGGTTTTATCGGCAACTACAACCTGCTCGACGCCGATGCCGCCAGCCGCCTGTTGCTGCGGCCGATCCATAGCCGCGTGGCGATTCGCCCAGAGGCTATCCAAATCGGCGCGCAGGGCAGCATCCAAGCACTGATTCGCAGCCACCGCCTACTCGGCAACGTAATCCGTTACAGCGTTGAAGCCCGCGGCGTCGAACTGCTGGTGGATGTACTCAATCGCTCCCCCGCTGACCTGCACGCCCGTGGCCAGCACATCAACCTGAACATTGAAGACAACGCTATTTGTGAGGTGGCCTGATGGCCCTGGCAATTTTCGACCTGGACGAAACCCTGATCGGCGGCGACTGCGCCAGCCTGTGGACCCAGGAAATGGTCAAACTTGGCTGGGCCGACGCAGACAGCTTTATCGCCCATGAACAAGAGCTGATGCGCCAATACGCAGCCGGCGAACTGGCCATGGAGGACTATATGGCCTTCACCCTGTCGCCACTGGTAGGGCGCACGCCGGAAGAAGTCGCCCATGTGGTTGAGCCGTTTGTTGAAGACGTGATTGAGCCGATTTTCTACAGCGACGCCACCCGCTGCCTGGCCAACCATCGCGCGGCCGGTGACCGCATTTTAGTCATCTCCGCCTCGGCGCACTTTCTGGTCAGCGCCGTTGCCGCACGCTTGAAGATCGAGGAAGTGCTGGCCATCGACCTGGAAATCCAACACGGCCACTACAGCGGCCGTACCCAGGGTGTACTGACCTACCGCGAAGGCAAGGTCAGCCGTCTGCAGGACTGGCTGCAGGATCAGGGCGAAACCCTCGTCGGCGCCTATTTTTACTCCGACTCACGCAATGATCTGCCGTTATTACAACGGGTTGATAACCCCCGCGTGGTCAACCCCGACCCCACCCTGCTGCAACACGCCGAACAAGCTGGCTGGCCGATTCTTAACTGGCGTTAGGTCAAGCCTCAACGGGCTGCATGATGCGTTCACAGGCAGCGATTAACGCCACTGCCAGCTCCCGGGCATAGGCCGGCAGCTGCTGCCTGGCATGCAACGCCACTTCCACATCGACCACCGGTGCAAAACCCTCGGCGGCGCCCAGCTCGCGGTGCCCAGCCGTAAGCAAGCGGCGTGGTAGCAAGGTAAGCCCCAGCCCGCCTTCGGCGGCGGCACTGACCCCCGACAGGTTGCTGCTGACATAGGCAATACGCCAAGGCTTACCCATGGCATCCAGTGCATGGGTCATTTCCAGGCGATACAGCCCATTGGGCGGAAATACCGCCAGCGGCGCCGGGTTACGCTCAAGCACTGGGCGTGCACGGCTGTCCATCCAGGCCAGTGGCTCGGGCCAACTGGCCAGCCCTTTAACACTGCCCATACGCTGCTTGATCAGGGCCAGATCAAGTTCGCCGGCATTGAAGGCGCTCCACACGTCATGGCTAAGCCCGTTGATAATTTCCAGGCGAATACCCGGATGGCTATCGGCGAAATCTGCCAAGCAGGAGGTCAGACTGTCGGCGGCGAAGTCGTCCGGCACGCCCAGGCGCACTTCACCTGCCTGCTGATTGCGGCCCATAGCCAGCTCCGCTTCGTCGATCAACGCGACGATACGGTTGGCGTAACCGAGCATGCGCTCGCCTTCCGTGGTCGTCACCACATAGCGCCCGCCGCGTTCGAGTAACTCTGCGCCCACCTGCTCTTCTAAGCGGCGCACCTGTTGGCTGACCGTCGACTGGGTCAGGTGCAGGCTCGCCGCTGCACGGGTAAACCCGCCCGTCTGCACCACGGTTAGAAAAGCGCGTAACAACACCGGATCAAGCATGACGACAACCTATTCACAAATCCACTGAGCAGGATTCTACTATTTAATTTCAGAATCCACGCGCATGTTCCTATAGTAGAGCCACGCCGGGAATCCAAGCCACGGCTCACTTATTTCGCTTTCCCGTCGGCCTAATGCCGACGCCCCATAGAGGCCAGTCTCGATGAGCCAATCAACTTACTACGCCCCACATGGTGGCCACCCGGATCAGAAACAACTGCTGACCGATCGCGCCATGTTCACCGAAGCCTATGCCGTGATCCCCAAAGGGGTGATGCGTGACATCGTCACCAGCCACCTGCCGTTCTGGGACAAGATGCGCATGTGGGTCATCGCCCGTCCGCTGACCGGTTTCGCCGAGACCTTCTCGCAGTACATCGTCGAAGTCGCCCCTGAAGGCGGTAGCGAGCGCCCCGAGCTGGACCCGAACGCCGAAGCGGTATTGTTCGTGGTTGAAGGCCAAATCGACATCACCCTCGAAGGCAAGCAGCACATCCTGGCACCGGGCGGCTACGCCTTCCTCGCGCCAGGCGCCGAATGGAGCCTGCGCAATAACACCAAGGCCAACGTCACCTTCCACTGGCTGCGCAAGCACTACCAGAAAGTCGAAGGGCTGCCGGCGCCAGAGTCGTTTGTCACCCACCGCGACAACGCCACCGTCATCGAGATGCCGGGCACCGACGGCGCTTGGAAGACCACCCGCTTCGTCGACATGGCCGACATGCGCCACGACATGCACGTCAACATCGTGACCTTCCAGCCCGGCGGCGTGATCCCGTTCGCCGAGACCCACGTGATGGAACACGGCCTGTACGTGCTCGAAGGCAAGGCGGTATACCGCCTGAACCAGGACTGGGTCGAGGTTGAGGCCGGCGACTTCATGTGGCTGCGCGCCTTCTGCCCGCAAGCCTGCTATTCCGGCGGCCCAGGCCCGTTCAGCTACCTGCTGTACAAGGACGTGAACCGCCATATGCCGCTGACCCTGACCCTGACCGGCCAGCCGCGCTAAGCGCTGAAATCCGGACAAAAAACGGGCCACCTTCACAGGTGGCCCGTTTTTTATGTGTTACTCGGCACGCTTGCTAGCGCCGGCGCATAGTCCGGCGCTGCAGATCGTCTCTATCAGCTGCGAATCAGGTGATCGAAAGCGCTCAACGACGCTTTGGCGCCCTCGCCGATGGCGATCACAATCTGCTTGTACGGTACGGTGGTCACGTCACCGGCGGCAAAGATGCCTGGCACGCTAGTGCTGCCTTTCGCATCGACGATAATCTCGCCACGCGGGGACAGCTCGATCACGCCCTTGAGCCAGTCGCTGTTAGGCAACAGGCCGATCTGCACGAAGATGCCTTCCAACTCAATGGTGTGCAGCTGCTCAGTGGTGCGATCTTGGTAAACCAGGCCGCTAACCTTCTGGCCATCGCCTTTTACTTCGGTGGTCAGCGCGCTCTTGATGATGCTCACGTTCGGCAAGCTGTTCAGCTTGTTCTGCAGCACCGCATCGGCACGCAGCTGGCTGTCGAACTCGATCAGGGTGACGTGGGCGACGATGCCGGCCAGGTCGATGGCGGCTTCAACGCCGGAGTTACCCCCGCCAATCACCGCCACACGCTTGCCCTTGAACAGTGGGCCATCGCAGTGCGGGCAGTAGGCAACGCCTTTACCGCGGTATTCCTGCTCGCCAGGTACATTCATCTCTCTCCAGCGGGCACCAGTGGCGAGAATCAGCGTCTTGGCTTTCAGTGAGGCGCCGCTATCGAACTGCACTTCATGCAGCCCACCTGCCTGTTTGGCTGGAATAATGGCGCTGGCACGCTGCAGATTCATGATGTCGACGTCGTACTGTTTGACGTGCTCTTCCAGGGCTCGAACCAGTTTCGGGCCTTCTGTTTCCTGCACCGAAATAAAGTTTTCGATAGCCATGGTGTCCAGCACCTGACCGCCAAAACGCTCAGCGGCCACGCCGGTACGGATACCTTTGCGCGCGGCATACACAGCCGCTGCGGCGCCAGCTGGGCCACCGCCAACCACAAGCACATCAAAGGCGTCTTTAGCGTTGAGTTTCTCGGCATCACGCTTGGCAGCACCGGTGTCGATCTTGGCGAGAATTTCTTCCACACCCATGCGGCCCTGGCTGAACAACTCACCATTCAGGTAGATGCTCGGCACTGACATGATCTGCCGCTCTTCGACCTCGGCCTGGAACAGCGCGCCGTCGATGGCCACATGACGAATATTTGGATTGAGCACCGCCATCAGGTTCAGCGCCTGTACCACATCTGGGCAGTTCTGGCAGGACAGTGAGAAATAGGTTTCGAAGCTGAACTGGCCTTCAACACCTTTGACCTGCTCAATCACATCCGCTTCAAGCTTGGACGGATGGCCGCCGACTTGCAGCAGTGCGAGTACCAGGGAGGTAAATTCGTGGCCCATGGGGATGCCGGCAAAACGCAAACCGATATCTGCACCCGGGCGATTCAGCGCGAAGGACGGCGCGCGGCTATCGCTGCCATCTTCACGCAAAGTGATCTTGTCAGTCAGGCTGACGATGTCATGTAACAGAGCACTCAACTCGCGGGACTTGTCGCTGTCATCAAGGGTCGCGACGATCTCGAACGGTTGAGTGACCTTTTCCAGATAGGCCTTCAATTGGGCTTTAAGCGTGGCGTCCAACATGATTCAGGTATCCCTTTAACAAAATTCAGGAACAAAAACGCCCGGACGGATTGCGCCCGGGCGTCGGGCACTAAAGAGGCTGGGTTACAACCCTAAAGCGCAGAGCGGATTTAAAACCGTTTCAGCAAACTGCCTGCCGGGGCAAGGCAGTGCCGAAAGCGTTTTTAGATCTTGCCAACCAGGTCAAGCGACGGAGCCAGGGTCTTCTCGCCTTCTTTCCACTTAGCTGGGCACACTTCGCCTGGATGAGCAGCGGTGTACTGAGCGGCTTTCAGCTTGCGCAGAGTTTCCGAAACGTCACGGGCGATTTCGTTGGAGTGGATCTCAACGGTCTTGATAACGCCTTCTGGGTTGATCAGGAACGTGCCGCGCAGTGCCAGGCCTTCTTCCGGGATATGCACACCGAAAGCGTTGGTCAGCTGGTGAGTCGGGTCACCGATCAGCGGGAACTGAGCCTTGCCTACTGCAGGCGAAGTTTCGTGCCAAACTTTGTGAGAGAAATGGGTATCGGTGGTGACGATGTACACCTCGGTACCGGCTTTCTGGAACTCGGCGTAGTTGTTGGCAGCGTCTTCAATCTCAGTTGGGCAGTTGAAGGTAAAAGCAGCTGGCATAAAGATCAGCACCGACCACTTGCCCTTCAGGGATTCTTCGGTGACTTCAATGAACTTGCCATTGTGAAAAGCGTTGACCTTGAACGGTTGAACTTGAGTGTTGATGAGGTTCATCTCTGCTTCCTTCTGAGGGTTAACAAATTTACAGGGCGCATTTTAGCGCCTTGAACAAAAAAAGCTTATTAATTGCCGCCATGGCATCGATTGACTAAACCAATCAACTCCATCTTCAAATCAAGGTTGGGTCTATGACCAATACCAGTTTGCCGCTGACTTGGTTAGACGCCAACGACGCAAAAGCGGCTTCGGCATCTTTGAGCGCATACGCCTGCTGAAGTTGCGGGCTAAGCCGCCCCTCGGCAAAGAGCGGCCAGACAAACTGCTGCACATCACGCAATAGATCCGACTTGAACTGCTCATCGCGGTTGCGCAGGGTCGAGCCAATCAGCTGGATGCGTTTGCCCAACAGCAGCCCCAGATCCAGCTCAGCCTGACGCCCTCCAAGTAAGCCAATATTTACCCAGCGACCATCCTGAGCCAGCAAGCCCAGGTTAAGCGCGGCGTAACTGCCGCCTACCGGGTCGAGGATCACATCGAACGGCGCAAAGTCGCGCAGCGCTTGCAACTGTTGCTCGCCACGCAGCACACCGCCCTGCGCACCTAAGCTTTCACAGTAGGCTAAGCGCTCTGGCGAGCCGACACTGACCCACGTCGGACTACCGAACGCTTTGCATAACTGAATAGCTGCCGAGCCAACGCCGCTTGCCCCGGCATGCAAAAGCACCTTTTGCCCAGGTTTGAGCGCTGCGAGCTGGAACAGGTTGAGCCAGGCCGTGGCATAGACCTCTGGCAATGCCGCAGCCTCATGCAGCGTCACCCCATCAGGCACAGGCAACACGTGGCGTGCATCGACCACCACCTCCTCAGCCATACCGCCACCGCTCAGCAGTGCACAAACCCGATCACCCACTTTCCAGTCACAACCAGCACCCACCTCACTGACAATCCCCGCGCATTCCAGCCCGAGAACCTCAGTGATGCCCGGCGGCGGCGGATAAAGCCCGGCGCGCTGTAACAAGTCAGCACGGTTGAGGCCGGCGGCCGCAACACGGATGCGAATTTCCCCAATATCACAGGCCGGCGCGGGCTGTTCTACCCATTCCACACGGCCTTCAACGCCTTGCAATGCCTTCACGCTGCCTCCATAGTGCATTTAAACCGAGCCCGGCGCTGAACACCGGGCTTTTGCATTGCGCCGATGGAACCGGGCGCCATTAAAGACGGCCTAATATGCGTTATAAACAGCCCACACGTCGAACCAGCATGAAGCGATCCATACTCAGCGCCACCCTCGCCTTGTCGTTTGCCCTGAGCGCACTGCCGCTCGCGGCGAAAACCACCAGTAACTCCTGGGAGTACCTGCAGCCTGACCGCGAGCAGGTGATCGCCAGCCTCAACGTCGTCGAGCTGTTGAAGCGCCACCACTACAACAAGCCGCCGCTAAATGATGAGCGCTCGGAGAAAATCTATCAGGGCTACCTGAAGATGCTCGACCCCTCGCGCAGCTACTTTATCGCCAGCGACATCGCGGAATTCGACCAATGGCGCACGCGCTTTGACGACTTTCTGAAAAACGGCGATCTGCAACCCGGTTTTGCCATCTACACGCGTCACTTGGAGCGCCTGCAAGGTCGCTTGCAGTTCGCCTTGGCAATGCTCGAACAAGGCATCGACACGATTGATTTCGACACCGATGAAAGCCTGCTCATCGACCGCGAGAACGCCCCTTGGGTCAAGAACGTCGCTGAACTGGATGATCTATGGCGCAAGCGGGTAAAAGATGAAGTGCTGCGCTTGAAAATTGCCGGCAAAGAGCCCAAAGCGATTCAGGAATTGCTGACCAAGCGCTACAAAAACCAAGTCGCGCGGCTCCAGCAAACCCGTGGCGAAGACGTGTTCCAGGCCTACATCAATGCCTTTGCCATGTCCTATGACCCGCACACCACTTATCTGTCGCCCGATAACGCGGAAAACTTCGACATCAATATGAGCCTCTCGCTCGAAGGTATTGGTGCCGTGCTGCAAAGCGACAACGAACACGTCAAAGTCGTGCGCCTGGTCCCGGCAGGACCTGCAGAAAAGAGCAAGCAAATCGCCCCTGCTGACAAGATCATCGGTGTTGCCCAGGGCAGCAAGGAAATGGTCGATGTCATCGGCTGGCGGCTAGACGAAGTGGTCAAGCTGATTCGTGGCCCCAAAGGCTCGCAGGTGCGTCTGGAAGTAATTCCGGCCAGCAACGCCCCGAACGACCAGACCAGTAAAGTGGTGTCCATCACCCGTGAAGCGGTGAAGCTGGAAGAGCAGGCGGCGAAGAAGTCGGTTCTTCACCTTAAACACGAGAACCGCGACTACACCCTTGGTGTTATTGAAATTCCAGCCTTCTACCTGGACTTCAAAGCCTTCCGTGCTGGCGACCCTAACTATAAAAGCACCACCCGTGACGTTAAACGCCTGCTGAGCGAGCTGGAAAAAGAAAACGTTGATGGCGTGGTCATCGACCTGCGTAACAACGGCGGCGGCTCACTGCAGGAAGCAACCGAGCTGACAGGGCTGTTTATCGACCAAGGCCCCACCGTACTGGTGCGCAACAGCGATGGTCGAGTTGACGTACTGGCCGATGAGAACACCGGCATTTACTACAAAGGCCCGCTGGCCGTGCTGGTCAATCGTCTGTCAGCCTCGGCTTCGGAAATTTTCGCGGGCGCCATGCAGGACTATCACCGCGCGCTGATCCTCGGCGGTCAGACCTTCGGTAAAGGCACCGTGCAGACCATTCAACCGCTCAATCATGGTGAGCTGAAACTGACCCTGGCCAAGTTCTATCGCGTCTCCGGGCAAAGCACCCAGCATCAGGGCGTGATCCCGGACATTCAGTACCCAGACATCATGGACACCAAGGAAATCGGTGAGAGTGCCCTGCCCGAGGCCATGCCGTGGGACAGCATCAAACCGGCTATCAAGCCAGAGCTGGACGCGATCAAACCGTTCCTCGCCGAACTGCAGAGCCGCTATGAGAAGCGTACCGCGCAAAATGCGGACTTCACCTTCGCCCGCGAACGCCAGCAACTGGCGCAAAAGTTGATGAAGGAAACCACCGTCAGCCTCAATGAAGCGAAGCGCCGCGCCCAGCAAGCGGACATCGAAAGTCAGCAATTGGCGATCGAAAACAGCCGGCGTAAAGCCAAAGGTGAAGCGCTGCTGAACAAGCTCAAGCAAGAAGACGAAGATGCATTACCGGTGGAAGACAAGAAAATCAAACCGGAAGATGATGCCTTCCTCGCCGAAAGCGGGCGCATCCTGCTTGATTACTTAGGCCTGAACACTCGCCTGGCCAAACAGTAAATCACGGGCGTCATCAAAGGGTCATCAAACTGTCGTGAAATGCGGGGACTGGTAGCAATGCCAGTCCCCGTTTTTTATGCCACAGAGAGCCGTCATGAACGTCACCGAGCAGTTCCGCGCGCTGGACACCATCCTCGCCAATGGCGACCTGCATAGTCTGTTTCAACCTATTATCTCGCTCTCCGAACGACGGATTCTCGGCTATGAAGCCCTTAGCCGCGGGCCATCCAACAGCGCATTACATTCGCCCATCAACCTATTCGCCGTGGCGCGTAGCGCGGGTCGCTTGAGTGAATTGGAACTGCTCTGCCGCAAGAAGGCTTGCCAACGCTTCAGCCAGCTCAAGCTTGAAGGCAAGCTGTTCCTCAACGTCTCGCCGGACTCACTGATGGAGCCCAAGCATCAGCCCGGGCGCACCCTGCAACTGCTGCAAAGCCTCGGCATTCCACCCAGCCGGGTGGTTATCGAGTTGACCGAGCAATCGCCCACCGACGACTTTGCCATGCTCGACAAGGCCCTACACCACTACCGCGCCATGGGGTTTTCGATTGCCTTGGATGATCTCGGCGCAGGCTACTCAAGCTTGCGCCTATGGTCAGAGCTGCGCCCGGATTACGTGAAGATCGACCGGCACTTTATCGACGGCATTCATCAGGATGCGGTCAAACGCGAGTTCGTTGGCTCAATCCTGAAAATGGCCAAAGCCTCGCGCGCCCAAGTGATTGCCGAAGGTATCGAACTGCCCGAAGAGCTCGGTGTATTAGCCGACATGGGCGTCGACTTACTGCAAGGCTACCTGCTCTGCCGTCCGCAGGAGCAGCCACCGCGTAACGCCACCAATTTGCTGCCCAACACCAGCCCCAGCAGCACACTGGTTGAGGACATCAGCGACCTACGCAGCCTGCTCAATACACAACCAGCCGTCGCGTTGAGTACGCCCACCAGCGAAGTGCTGGAAATGTTTCGCGCCCAGGCCAACCTCAATACAGTGGCCGTACTCAACGAAGCCCAGCAACCCGTGGGCATTGTGCACCGCCACTCGTTGGCCGAAGCCCTACTCAAACCCTTTGCCAACGAGTTGTACGCGCGCAAACCGATTAGCCGCCTGATGAGTGATGACTACCTGGCGGTAGAGTCCAGCCAGTCTCTTCAGCAAGTCAGCCGCCTGCTTACCAGCCGCGCTCGCCAGCGGATCGAGGAAGACTTCATCATCACGGAGAACGGCTGCTATAGCGGCCTGGGCCGGGTTATCGATGTACTCAAGCTGATCACCGAACTGAAAATCCAGCAGGCTCGCTACGCCAACCCGCTGACACTGCTGCCGGGTAATGTACCGATTCAGCAGTGCCTCACCCGCTTACTGCAGCAGGGCCGCGAAGCGGTGGTGTGTTATGTCGATATCGACAACTTTAAGCCGTTCAACGATATCTACGGCTACGCCAAAGGTGATGAGGTGCTGCTTAGTCTCGCGCAGTGCCTAAATGATCGGGTCGATCCGACGCGGGACTTTGTCGGGCATATCGGCGGTGATGACTTTCTGCTGGTGCTCGGCTCGCAGGATTGGCGCGCGCGGCTCAATCGCCTGCTGGAAGATTTTCAGAGTCAGTGTCGTCGTTTCTATCGCGAAGATGACCTGCACGCCGGCTGCTTTGTCGCCCATGACCGCAGCGGTAAACGCCAGGAATACGGCTTACTGTCGTTGTCATTGGGGGTGGTGCACCTGCATCCCGAGCAATGTGCACAGCTCGATGCCGGCCAGCTGGCGGCCCTGACATCTGAAGCCAAGCGACACGCCAAGGCGGTGCCAGGTTATAGCCTGCATATCATCGACACCCAGGCTGAAACAGCGGCCTGACAACGAATTGCCCGCTTACTTACAAGCCGCTCAGGCGGCTCGATAGGGCTGCGAAATACTCGGCCTGGGCTTCATCAGCGCTAACGCCGGCAGCGCCACTGCGGTACAACTCAGCCAGACGATATGCTGCCGCCGGGTGACCGGCGTGCGCCGCCAATGTCCACCACTCAATGCTTTGCTGAGCATCTGCGGCGTATTGGCTATCACCGGCCAGGCTCAAAACACCGAGCTGATAGGCCGCCTTGGCATCACCCGCCTTGGCCGCCAAGCCAAGCAAGCGCCGACCTTCATTGCGGGCCCCGAAGCCTTGCCCACGAAACAGCAAAATGTGCCCATAGAAACTCTGCGCCTGGACATCACCCAGATTCGCCATACGGGAAAACTGCCCTTCCAGCCAACGCCAGGCACGCGGCTGCTTGACCAGCCACGCCCAGTGAAACAAGCGGCGCGCTAGTACATAACCGATACGCGCTCTTAGCGCAGCGAACATCAGATATCTTCCGAGTAACTAAATTCGAACACCCGAGCCACTTCAGCAGCATGCCAAGAGGCTGCCGCAACACCATCAGAAGCGCCGCTAAAACGGCCCAAACGGCTCACACACTCGAAGAAACCAGTACGCGGCAGACGACTAGCGCCCTGACTGATCACCAACGCACTGCGCAGCGGCCGCTCGGCACGCGCATCCAGTGCAGCGAGATGCTCCAATGCCGCCGCTAATGTTTGCATGGCCGGGCTTGGCAGCGCCAAGCGTTCAATCATTGCCCGATAGGTCACGACATGGCGCTGGCGCTGAGCGCTCTCTAACTCACTGAGTAAGGCCTCCCAGTGCTGCCGACTGATACTCACGCTCAAGATTGTGACTCCCACCCAGCAACGCCCAAATGCCAGGCCAGCGCACGCTGGATGGCGGCATCAGGCAGGCGCTCGCCGCTCTCAATCATGCCCAGATAATGCGGACTGATGCCGACATTGCGCGCCAGTTGCTCGACGCTTAGATCCTTGGCTTCACGCAATGCTGTGAGCTCACTCAACGCCGGCTTGCTGTCAGCAACCACCGGCGCGGCAACCTCAGGCACGTGCCCAGCGGCTTGCAGCAGTGCTTGATACTGCGCCCAGGGCAGCACCGCATACTCAGGCGCACCATCGCGCTCGATCACTTGCACATTCATCTGTAAATCTCCATGCAGAGCACTTCCATCACTCTCAGCAACTCCAGAATAGGTGGTCATCTTAACAGCCCGACAGCACAAAGCGCGTGATCTATACTGCCCCGGGATTATCAAGCCGCACTTGGGAGAACGTTTTGTACAGACTGCTCACACTGCTTCTCATTAGCTGCAGCAGCCTGGCCAATGCGGACGAGTTGAGATGGGGCTTCGCCAGCGCTGATGGTATGCCTTACGTTGACGTGCGTGAGCAACAATTGCACGGCGGCTTCATCTATGAATTAGGCCAACGGGTCAGCCAAGAGCTGGGTTATCAAGCGGCGTTCATTGAAACACCCAACAAACGCATTGATGAATTCATGCAACGCGGCCGTATTCATGTCATCTGCAACAACAACCCGCAGTGGCTAGAAAACCCCGAGCACTATCACTGGTCCGCCCCACTCTATAGCGAAGCCGATGTTCTGCTCGTGCACCGCCAGCAAGCACCAATCAATAGCCTGCAGGACCTTTATGGCAAGAACCTGGGTACTCAGCTGGGTTATGTCTATAACCATGCGTTGATGGACGCATTCGCTACACACAAGATCAACCGCGAAAACCTGCGTGATCACGCTGCTGGTTTAAACTTGCTGCGCAAACAGCGTCTGGATGCAGTCATCGATATGCAACGCACATTGCGCTACCAGATGAATCAGCAGGCAAATGCGCCGCTGCGGATTAACAGCTGGGTGATTGAGCGTTATGACATGCATTGCACTTACAGCCCACGGCTGCCGGTCAGCGCCGAGCGCCTTGATCAAACACTCTTGCAATTGCGTGATCAGGGGCTGATTAAGCAGCTGCTGAACGACAGCTAACGCAGGCAACGACGGTTATTGCAGCGTCCCCTCTATGGCGTCGGCTGATGCGTCCGCCTCGGGTAGACGTTCGACTATCTGCAGAATTTCTGGGGCCTGAGCTGCTCGCCACTGCTCGAACGCGGCAAGCTCGGCCTGCCAGGTCCGCATAACCCAAGCGAGAACGGCCAGATCGTCGACCAGACCAACGCCAAACAACCAATCGGGTATCGCATCCAGCGGTGTGACGAAGTACAGCAAGGCGGCCACCACCGCCAGCAATGCTCGGGAGTCGATTGCCCGATACTCACCGCGCCACCAAGCTAAGCAAAGCGCTTGCAACAACTTCAGCTGATTGGCCAATTCAGCAAAGCCATTACCCAGCTTGTCGCGCTTTCGAGCGACAGATAACAGCAACGCCGGTAACCGCCCAGCCTTGAGGAAACGCCGAGCTAAAAACAGGTAACGCGCGAAATTTTTCGGTGCTTTCATACCCCTCTCCCGGCAACCCCGCATCCTTACTGGCTTCGCTAAGGTTATCCACTAAAGCTGTGGATAACCTTGTGAGCAATTACTAAATAACCCTGGCAAACGCCCAGCCCATGCGGCCTCACCACAGATCGGACATTTTTCACCCACAGACTAAAAGCCCATATAAATCAATAATTTAAAAATGGCAACGGGTTTATTAAAGAGATCAACCCTAACCCACTACAGCCACAAAAGAAAATGTGCATAACCGTAACAGCGCAACCATCAGCCGCACTCTTTAAGACCCGTCAGTCAAACAAAAAGTGCAGATTGCGACCGACAAAATCGAGTAGGAGGCGGATTCACATCCGCCGTCCTCTCACACCACCGTACGTACGGTTCCGTATACGGCGGTTCAGGTTATGCGGCTAAGCCGGTTGATCGTATCCAGTATTGAGACCAGCCCCAGGCGATCCCATAGCTTCTTCGGCAGCGCCTGATTCATATGCGCCGCTCCCGAGTTCCACCATGGGCCACGGCCATTAGACGCAGACTTGGATGCGCGGGCCTCGCTGAGTCCCAGGCGCATCAGGTTGCGAACCCTCGTTGCGGATTGCTTCCATTGACGCCATACAGCGCAGCGAAGTTTGTGACGCACCCAGCCATCCAGCTCTTCAAGTGGTCGCTTACTCTGGCTCAACTTGAAGTAGCCCGCCCAGCCACGCAGCGCAGGGTTTATTCGCTCGATGACATCCGACATCTTGCGTCCACGCGCTCCGCTTAGAAGCCCTTTGAGCCGGGCACGCAAGCGACTCAAACTCATCGTCGCCACTCTTAGTCTCGGCTGTTGATGCCAGCTCATCCCATAACCCAAATAGTCACAGACCCACGGCCTTGCCACCCGGCTCTTTTCCCGATTCAGCGTCAGTTTCAGACGCCTGCTCAGGAAGCGCTCGACGCTGTTCATCACTCGCTCGCCAGCACGACGGCTACGTACATAAATGTTCGCATCATCGGCATAACGCACGAAGCGATGGCCCCGTCGCTCAAGCTCTCGATCGAGCTCATTGAGCAAAATGTTCGACAGCAACGGCGAGAGCGGGCCGCCTTGCGGCGTCCCCTCTTGTCGCTGGCTGACGATCCCGCCCGACATGACTCCGACTTCGAGGTAGCGACGGATCAGCCTGAGCACGCGTTTGTCCTCGACATAACGCTGCACATGGGCCATCAGGATGTCGTGATTGACTCGGTCAAAGAACTTCTCAAGATCGAGTTCCACGCACCAACGGTGACCCGCCGCCACATGGGCACGGGCTGTTTCAATGGCCTGGTGGGCGCTTCTGTCCGGACGAAAACCGTAGCTGTAGTTCGAGAACAGCGGATCGAAGATCGGCGTGAGCTGTTGCAGCAATGCCTGTTGGATCAGGCGATCCACGACGCTAGGGATACCCAGCTGTCGGGTGCCGCCTTTGGGCTTGGGGATGTCGACGGCGCGAACACCTTGTGGGTGATACTCGCCGGCTAGCAGTCTCGCCTTGAGGGTTGACCAATACTGTTTTACGTAACCCGCCAATTCGTCGACCGTCATGCCATCGGCACCCGGCGCTCCCTTGTTGCTGACTACGCGTTGGTACGCACGCTTGAGGTTGGCCGGTGTAAGCACCCGCTCCATCAGCGTGTCCGGCTCCGCGTTCGTCCACGTCACAGACGACGCCGATGCCTGCGCACTGCCAACCGTCGTCCGCGGATACCGTCCGGAACTTAGGTTCACAGTTCTCCCTCGGAGAATTTTCTGCTTTTCGACATTCGACGAGACTCTGACGCCTACTGGCGGCATAACCTGTTCGGCCCTTGGTGACGCGGTCATTCGTCACTTACTACGGCTTCGGCTGACTTCTGTAGATTCATCCCAGCGCCTCGCGACGCTTGGTAGCCCAGTGGCAAACCTACAGATCTCCCAGGGTAATTCGCGCGACCTTCCTGCTTATGCCTGTCGGATTTACGCCGTAGTGTTCCGTGCAAGTATTGGGCTTTGGCTGTCATTGCGACCTCACCCCACTACGACGCCTCTATCCGCTTCCTGTACGTCAGGCCAGCATTTTGCCTCGGGCTTCCTTCAGATTCGCGGTCACCCGCGACACCCTTGCCTCTGGCTAACACTTCCCCTTGCCGGGTGTGTAGAGGACTTTCACCTCCAAGTCACCAGCGAGGCCACCACAGCCAAGCTGGTTGCGCTTGCGCGCAACGCGCCATGCCTGGCGCACAACGACAACGCCCCGTCGAAACGGGGCGCTGTGTAGACCGCTAAACGTTACTCTTCAGCGGCTGTGTCTTTGATCGCAATCAGTTCAAGATCAAATACCAGCACCGAGTTGGCTGGGATGGCAGGCGTCGGGCTCTGCTCGCCATAAGCCAGCTCGCTTGGGATGTACAATTTGTATTTTTCGCCAACGTGCATCAACTGCAGGCCTTCAACCCAACCTGGGATTACGCCGTTAACTGGCAGGTCAATCGGGCTGCCGCGCTCAACCGAGCTGTCGAACACGCTGCCATCGGTCAGCTTGCCTTCGTAATGTACAGTTACTACGTCGGTTGCCTTTGGCTGTGCGCCATCAACCTTCTTCACGACTTCGTACTGCAGGCCGGATTCAGTTGTAACCACGCCGTCACGCTTGGCATTGTCTTCCAGGAACTTCTTACCGGCCTTGGCCGATTCTTCATTCAGGGTGACCATGCGCTCTTCCGCACGCTTTTGCAGGAAAGCAAAGGCTTCGATCAGTTCTTCATCTTTTAGACGCTGCTCTTTTTTGCCGATGGCATCTTCGATGCCTTGAGCCACAGCATTGGAGTCCAGGTCATCCATGCCTTCCTGAGCCAGGCTTTTGCCCATGTTCAGGCCGATGCCATAGGAAGCTTTCTGCGCTGGAGTCTCCAGGCTGATTTCGCTGGTTTGCGAATCGCAACCTGCGAGAACCAAACCTACCAGGGCGACCGCCGCTGCTAAACGATGCTGTTTCATGCTTGTTCCTTGTCCGGTACGCCCTAGGGCTAATGGTGTGAAAGCGCGAGCTTAGCAGGCCGCCACGATCACTGGCTACCGTGATAGGAGACAGAAAATGCGTATAAGTTCAGATGTTTAGGTGTTTTTTAGAAATGATTTTGCAAGATTTGCGAGGCGTTTCGATATGTCACAGAGGGGATGAAGCGAGGATAAAAATGGCGCAGCGGACGGGACTCGAACCCGCGACCCCCGGCGTGACAGGCCGGTATTCTAACCGACTGAACTACCGCTGCGCGTAACTTCAAAAGCGAGTGGTGGGTGATGACGGGATCGAACCGCCGACCCGCTGCTTGTAAGGCAGCTGCTCTCCCAGCTGAGCTAATCACCCTTCTCTCTCGAAGTGGGCGCATTCTAGACAGCAATCCTTACCTTGGCAAGCACTGTTTTGAAATTTTTTATTGTTGCAGCAAAGGCTTAGCGCAGACTTGGCCTTGGGCACCGCTGGGGGGAATAATGCACCCCGAATGAAACGCGTGGGTTATTTAATGGGTCGCATGGCCTTGCACAGCCTGAAACAGACTCTGCGCCCGCGACTAACGACGTGTAATACCTGCCGCCGCCGGCAACTCAGTTAATGGAGATTCACCCCCTTATGTGGTTTCGTAACCTGCTGGTTTATCGCCTCACCCAAGATATCCCTTTAGATGCTGAGGCTCTGGAAACTGCTCTGGCAGCCAAACCGGCTCGCTCATGCGCCAGCCAGGAACTCAGCACCTACGGCTTTATCGCCCCCTTTGGTAAAGGCGAAGATGCACCGCTGGTTCACGTCAGCGGCGACTTTTTGCTGATCGCTGCTCGTAAGGAGGAACGTATCCTGCCGGGCAGCGTGGTGCGTGACGCACTCAAAGAAAAAGTCGACGAGATCGAAGCCGAGCAGATGCGCAAGGTCTACAAAAAAGAGCGCGACCAGCTTAAAGATGAAATCGTGCAGACCTTCCTACCCCGCGCGTTTATCCGTAAGTCGGCCACCTTCGCAGCCATCGCGCCCAAGCAGGGCCTGATCCTGGTCGACTCGGCGAGCGCCAAGCGCGCCGAGGACCTGCTATCAACCCTGCGTGAAGCCATCGGCTCGCTACCGGTTCGCCCACTGACCGTTAAAATCGCCCCGAGCGCCACGCTTACCGATTGGGTCAAGACCCAACAAGCAGCCGCTGACTTCACCGTCCTAGACGAATGCGAACTGCGTGACACCCACGAAGATGGCGGCGTAGTTCGCTGCAAGCGCCAAGACCTGACCAGCGACGAAATCCAGCTGCACATGACCGCCGGCAAACAGGTCACCCAACTGTCCCTGGCCTGGCAGGACAAACTGTCCTTCATGTTGGATGACAAGCTGGTGGTCAAACGCCTGCGCTTCGAAGACCTGCTGCAGGATCAGGCCGAACAGGATGGCGGCGACGACCTTGGCCAGCAGGACGCCAGCTTCACCCTGATGATGATGACCTTGGTGGAGTTCCTGCCGAAGTTATTCGAAGCACTGGGCGGCGAAGACACCCCACAGGGCATCTAACCGCTAAGCTGCACGCGCAGCGGAACAAACCTCTGCTCCACTGCGCGCGCCAACAGACCAAAGCTGCAACGCGTGAGGACGACCTCACCACTCTCCGAGTGATCACCACGGGACGGCCCTTCTGCATCAACGATGGAGGTTCCTATGTCCTGGATCATTTTGCTGCTGGCCGGTGTATTTGAAATTGGCTGGGCTGTCGGTTTGAAATACACCGACGGTTTTACCCGCCCCCTCCCCACCCTGCTAACCGTAACCGCAATGGTCTTCAGCGTCGCGCTGTTGGGCGTGGCCATGAAGGAACTGCCACTGGGCACTGCCTATGCGATCTGGACCGGCATAGGCGCTGTTGGCACGGTGATCGCGGGCATCATTCTGTTTGGCGAAGCCGTGACACCGCTGCGCCTGGCCAGTGTGGCCTTGATCATCTGCGGCCTGCTCGGGCTGAAAATTAGCCACTAAGCCACCTTTCACGCATGCTGCGCGTCGCTCGCCAAGCATTGAGTAGGAGCCGCCTGAAAGGCAAAAAAATCCGACACCAGAACAGCGGGTGTCGGATTTTCCGGATGCAGTACTGCCAAATCTTAACGACTTAAGCCGGCAGTACTGCGGCCATTAACAGACCGCGGTGTTAGCGCAGCTCAGGCAGACAACTCAACCAACAACTTATTCAAACGCTGAACATAAGCGGCTGGATCTTTCAGGTTATCGCCGGCCGCCAGTGCCGCTTGGTCAAACAGGATGTGACTGAGATCGGCGAAACGCTGTTCATCGGCCTCAGCATCCAGTTTTTCAATCAGCGGATGCGCAGGGTTGAACTCGAAAATCGGCTTGGAGTCCGGCACCTTCTGCCCGCTGGCTTCAAGAATCTGGCGCATTTGCAGCCCCATGTCCTGCTCACCAATGGCCAGAATCGCTGGCGAGTCGGTCAGGCGATGGGAAACCCGCACCTCAGCAACCTGCTCACCCAGCGCAGTTTTCAGGCGCTCAACCAGGCCCTCTTTAGCCTTGGCAACTTCTTCCTGAGCTTTTTTGTCTTCTTCCGAATCCAACTTGCCAAGGTCCAGATCGCCACGGGCCACATCGACAAACTGCTTGCCGTCGAAGTCGGTGAGGTAGCTCATCAGCCACTCGTCGATACGGTCGGTGAGCAACAGTACTTCAATGCCTTTCTTGCGGAACACTTCCAGGTGCGGACTGTTCTTCACCTGCGCGTAGGATTCGCCAGTCAGGTAGTAGATCTTGTCCTGACCTTCCTGCATGCGCCCGATGTAGTCGCCCAGGCCGACGCTCTGCTCGCCCTCTTCACTGCGGGTAGAGGCAAAGCGCAGCAAGCCGGCGATTTTCTCTTTATTGGCAAAATCTTCTGCCGGACCTTCCTTGAGTACCTGACCGAAGTTCTTCCAGAAGCTTTTGTATTCTTCCGGCTGGTTCTTCGCCAGTTTCTCCAGCATGTCCAATACGCGCTTGGTCAGCGCCGACTTCATCGAATCGATGATGGGGTCTTTCTGCAGAATCTCACGGGAGACGTTCAGCGACAGGTCGTTGGAGTCAACCACGCCCTTGATAAAGCGCAGGTACAGCGGCAGGAACGACTCGGCTTGATCCATGACGAATACGCGCTGCACGTAAAGCTTCAACCCACGCGGTGCTTCACGCTGGTACAGGTCAAACGGAGCACGCGCCGGCACATAAAGCAGTGAGCTGTATTCCAGCTTGCCTTCGACCTTGTTGTGGCTCCAGCTCAGCGGGTTCTCGAAATCGTGGCCGATGTGCTTGTAGAACTCCTGGTATTCCTCGTCCTTGATCTCGGTACGCGGACGGGTCCACAACGCGCTGGCACGGTTGACCGTTTCCCACTCCAGCACCGGCGCTTCTTCGCCTTCGGCAGTGGTTTGCTCTTTCGGTAGTTCGATAGGCAGAGCAATGTGGTCGGAGTATTTCTTGATGATATTGCGCAGGCGCCAGCCATCAGCGAACTCTTCTTCACCGCTCTTCAGGTGCAGTACGATGCGCGTGCCACGCTCGGCTTTTTCAACGCTGGCAACTTCAAACTCGCCCTCGCCTTTGCTCGACCAATGCACACCTTCGCTGGCCGGGCTGCCGGCACGGCGGCTGTACACGTCAACCTTGTCGGCCACGATAAAGGCTGAATAGAAGCCCACACCGAACTGACCAATCAGATGGGAATCTTTCTTTTGGTCACCGGTCAGGTGCTGCATAAAGTCAGCAGTGCCCGACTTGGCGATGGTGCCCAGGTGGGTGATGGCGTCTTCACGGCTCATGCCGATGCCGTTGTCTTCGAGGGTGACGGTTTTAGCGTCTTTGTCGAAGCTCACACGGATCTTCAAGTCAGCGCCACCCTCGAGCAGCTCGGGCTTGGCCAGGGCCTCGAAACGCAGCTTATCGGTTGCGTCTGAAGCGTTGGAAATCAGTTCGCGAAGAAAGATTTCCTTGTTCGAGTACAGCGAATGGATCATCAGGTGCAGCAGCTGCTTCACCTCTGTCTGGAAGCCCAGGGTTTCTTTTTGAGTTTCCACACTCATGCTCTCTTACTCCACTTTATTGACGAAGCCGCAGTGCGGCGAATGTCATACAGGTGGGGGCATGTTGTGGGATTTCAAGTGTTTGGCTGAGGCGCGCTTCAGGGCTCGAGCAACTCGATACGAATAATCTCCTGCGGAAGCAGCCTGTAGCTGACCTCCCCCCGCCCATTCATGCGCTGGCGCAGGATGATCCGCTCATCCTGATCAACCCCCTGAAAGCGTCCTTCAGCAGTATTGCCGCGCTCAGTGACCGCCCGCATGCTGAGGTCGTGATAGCGACTAGGACTGCGCAACAAGCCTTCAAGACTAAAACGCACGCGGCGATCGAGGGGCCTAGTGACCCGCTCCGGCAGCGCAGCGACAGCCGTTTCAGGCTTTTCTGCAACGGGCGGAACTGCAGCGCTAGGTAACGCAGCAAAGTTGTCAGATGCCACCTGCCAACCACGACCTTCCAGCTTTTGCAGCGTGATCGGCAACAGCTGCAGGTTCCCGTTGATCCGCGCGCTGACGTTCAGGTCAATGCTTTGCAAAGGAAAGTTCAGGCTGCCAATTGGCTGCAGCTGCACCTGGCGAGTAGCAAAACGGCGCTCCAGATAGTCGTGGATGACGTGACTGACAGTATCGACTGAGTCGAACTGGCGATCGACCTGGTCGCCTTGATAGCGCAGGCCATTACGGAATAACTCAAGTTTGCCGCTCAGGGTGGTTTTAAATTGCGCCGGCATGACCAGATGAAAATCACCCGCCAGCTTGTTCGGTGCAACCGGTTGCAGGTCCAGGTGTAAGGTGTAGCCACGGCTCAAACGCCGCGCCTCGGGTAATTCCTGCTCAGGCAACAGCCAGCTGATTTCTACTTCCGGCAATACGCCTGTGTCTGCGGGCAGCACATCAATCTGCACCGGACCACTATCGACCTCCGGTAGACGAATCACCAACTCGCTCTGAGCGAAGAAGTCCTGCCCTTCACGCAGGCTTAATACGCCGTCAAGCAACTCAGCCTGCTGCGGCGCAAAGGGCCGCCCATTGAGCTGACCGCGCAGGTCGATAGCCAACTCGGCGGGTGCCTGCACCTCAGGCTTGAGCCATGAAAGACTGAGGATGGCTTCTAAACGCTGCGCATCATGGCTGGCCAGCAAGGTCAGGCCGACCACCAGTGGGATGATGCCCAACCCAGACAGAAGCAAGGCGGGTCGCGCTGAACGCCAGTGGCGCAACACATACAGCAAGGTGAATGGTGGCAATAGACTGGCCCAGCCCCAAAGCAGGCTGGTCGTAAAGGCGCGCATCACCAGCCAAACCAATCCGGCGAGTATCAGCAGCAAGCCCCCCAGAATCAGCAGCGCATCCATTCAGTGTTCCTTAGCGTTGATAAAAGTCAGTCGTCATGCGCAGGCCTGACGGCTAGGGCTCATCGACCTTAAAGTGAGCGCGCGCCGTGGCGATGGGTTCAGCCTGCTTGGTTTGCCAGGCCGTGATGGCCACGTTGGCAACCCTGCGACCCTGCCGCCACACCTGGCATTGCACGAAGGTGTCACGATAAAGGCCAGCGCGTAGGTAATCTATCGAGAAGTCGATGATTTTCGGCAAATGTGGAATGCCCATAAACATCAACAAATGGAGCATCGCCGAATGCTCCATAAAGCCGGCGATTACCCCGCCATGCAGCGCCGGCAAGGTCGGATTACCGATGCAGTCTTGATTGGCGGGCAGGCGAAAGACCATGTCATCGCCCATTCGCAAGCACTCAATACCGAGCAATTTTGCGTAGGGCATCAGGCTGATCAGCGGGTCGTAGTTATTCTGCGCATGGGCTTCACGCACCAACTGATTAAGGTTCAACGCACTCATTGGTCGGCTCCCTTAGCAGCACGCTGCAGATCGGCCGGTTTGCCCATGCGCATAAAAGCGCCCACCACATGGGCAATGGGCTCATCGGGGTTGTCCTGATAGGCATAACCACGGGTAAATATGATGGTCTCGGTAACCCGATAGCACTCGGCAAAACCGAATACATCTTTATTCGGCTCAGCTGGGCGCATGTAGTCGATGCGCAGGTCTAGGGTCGGGCAGATTTCAAACTCAGGCAGCACACACACGGTAGAAATACCGCAGGTTGTATCCATTAGCGTCGTAATGGCGCCCCCGTGGATCACCCCGGTTTCCGGGTTACCCACAATCTGCTCACTGTAGGGCAAACGCAGAATCAGCCCTTTTGGCTCGGCACTGTGCACGCTTATGCCCAGCACCTGGCAATGACGCAATACCGATAGAAAACGCTGCGCCCGCTCAACAATAGGGGATTCGCTCATGACTTCAGACCCAGGGCAACTGTACAAAGGGTGCGCATGATACCCGCTGATAGCAGGCCCGACATCACGGCGACAGCCTCTTGATGAGAACTGACGACTTCTAACCAAGGAACTTCGGCGAAAAGCCGCTGTTTAATGGCTATGCTTGGGCCACCAGGTATTGATCACCCCATTACAAGGAGTACGAACTGTGCAAAAGCCATTCACCTATGCCCTGCTTCTCGCCGCTATGCTTGCCCTGGCCGCTTGTGAGAAAACCCCGGAAGACAAAATGGAGTCGGCCAAGGAATCCGCATCTGAAGCCATGGAATCAATGGGTGACGCTGTTAAAGATACTGGCGATGCCATCGAGCAGAAAGCCGATAAAGTCATGGGCACCGAGCCAACCACTGGCGAGAAAATCGAAGATGCTGCCAATGATGCAGCTGATGCCATGGACGACGCAGGCGACGAAGTTAAAGACGCCGTTGACGGCAACTAAGTCGTTTAGCTAAAACAATAAGGCCCGCATAGTGCGGGTCTTATTGTTTATGGCGCAATTAAAGCGCTGGAGTGAGCATCAGCAGCAAGCTGCATAACAGCCCAACCACCCAGACCACGCTGCGCTGCCAGTGCAGGTCAGCCCAGTAGAAAAACAGATACAGCACCCGCGCCACCACGAAGGTCACTGCCAATACATCCACCAAGACGCCGTGGTTATTGGTCACATGCGCCATCAGCACACCTGCGGCGAACAGCGGAAACGCCTCAAAGCTGTTCAAGTGCGCCGCCAAAGCACGCGCACCAAAACCCGTAAGACGCCCTTGCTGAGCGCGCGGGTGATGGTTGTCGTAGCGACCGCCACCCTCCTTCGCCATCGCCTTAGCCACAGGGGCTTTGGCGATAAATATCAATAGCGCGCTGATAAAAATGCACCAGAACGGAATGCTCATTCGCTTTTCTCCTTGGGCGATTCGAACGCGGGGGTTTGGGTGTAGACCATCACTTCCAACACATCGGAGTGAAACTCGCGGTGGTACAACACAAATACCACGCCTGCGCTGACCAGCATGAAAAACCAGGGATTGATAAACCAGGCCAGCGTCGCCATGCCGAAGTAATAGGCGCGCAGCCCTTGGTTAAACTGGTTAGCGGCCATCGAAATCACCCGTGCAGTGCGCTCGGCAAAGGCTTTGCGCTCTTGCTCGGTAACATGCCGCTCACCAATCATGGGAGCAGAACCCACCAGTACCGCCGCAAAATTGTATTGGCGCATGCACCAACTGAACGTGAAGAAGGCATAAACGAATACCACCCCCAAACACAGCAACTTGACCTCGGAAAGCCCGCGACTGGCAGCCTGGACAAACGGCAGATCAGCCAACAGCGACACAGCACGATCAGACGCGCCAAGCACCGTAAGAATACCGGCGAGAATAATCAGCGTGCTGGAGGCAAAAAATGAGGCATTGCGCTCCAGATTGCCAATCACATTGGCATCGGCGATGCGGTTGTCGCGCAGCAGCATGCGGCGCATCCAGTCTTCACGGTAGAGGTGCAGCACGCTGGCCAGGCATGGCGTAGTGCGCCCCTTGGCCTGGGCATAACGGGTATAACCGGCCCAACACAGTACAAACCAGAGAACGGCAAGCAGGTGCGGCAGGTAATAGTCACTAATCGACATGCAAACTCCTTGTTAACCTGTGCCGATTATAGACAGGCCTGGCTTTCAGCTGGCCAACAAAAAGGCCGCTCAGTGAGCGGCCTGGGGTACACAACAGAGGCTAAGCAGCAGAACTTAGGCTGCCGCAGTTTTCGGCGCACCCAGTACGCGGTCCACCACCACGGCCAGCACCAACGTAACCAGTACCGGCAACAGCCAACCTAAGCTTTGATCGGCCAGCGGTAATTCGCTGAAGAAACTCGGGATTAGGGCCTTACCGCCAGCAGCGGCAACACCGTCAACCAAACCAAAAATCAAGGTTACCGCCATAACCGGGCGGAATACCCGCGCCGAGGAACACCACAGGTCATCCAGCAGGCTCAGTGCTACGAGCACGATCGCCAGCGGGTACAGCCCTACGAGCACTGGAATCGAGAAGCTGATCAACTGGGTCAGCCCTTGGTTCGCCACCAGCAGACTGAACAGCCCGAGAGCGATTACCACTGTTCGATAAGAAACCGGCAAAAGGCTGCTGAAAAACTCGCCACAGGCAGTCAACAGGCCCACAGCGGTGGTCAAACACGCCAGGGTGATCACCACAGCCAACAACAGGCTGCCAGTGATACCAAAGGTGTGCTGCACATAAGCGGTGAGCACCTGCACGCCATTCTGCGCTTCACCGGCAATCCCCTGGCTGGTTGCACCAAGATAGAACAGCGCCAGATACACCAGCGAAAGACCAACCGCAGCGATCAGGCCAGCAATCACCGAGTAACGGGTAACCAGCTTGCCATCGGTTACGCCCTGGTCACGGATCGCGGTAGCAATCACGATCCCGAACACCAGCGCACCTAGGGTATCCATGGTCAGGTAGCCCTGCAGGAACCCCTGCACAAATGGCGCGCGCTGGTAATCCGCCGACACTTGACCAATCTCACCTGCCGGTATGACCAACGCAGCGCCGCCCAAGACCAGCAAGGCCGCCAGTAGAACAGGCGTGATGAATTTGCCGATGCGGTCAACCAGCTGCCCTGGATTCAGCGACAAGAACAGCACAGCCGCAAAGTAAGCCAGGGTGTAGAGCAACAATGCTGTGCTGTTATCGCCACTAAAAGGCGCGATGCCCATTTCAAACGACACCACTGCCGTTCGTGGCGTGGCGAACAATGGGCCTATGGCCAGGTAAACCGCCACGGCAAACACGAGGCCTGCGCGCTTGCCCAGCGGCGCAGTCAGCAGTGCCATACCGCCGCCCACGCGCGCTAGCGCAACGATCGTCAGCAATGGCAAGCCGACGCCTGTGAGCAGAAAACCCAGCGCGGCCGGGCCAATGTTCTCACCCGCGGCCATGCCGGCACTGGGTGGAAAAATAATGTTGCCGGCGCCGAGAAACAGCGCAAACGTCATAAAACCGAGGGCCAGGACATCCGAGCCTTTCAAACGTGTCATAGAGGGGAATACCACAGGCAGAAAGTTAAAGTTCCGAGGGTTTCCCGGTGGATCGGGGGAAACGTCACCCCGCCGGTTAAGCGGAGCCACTGCAGCACCTTGAGCCGCTTTTGGCGAAGCAGGGGCTAATTAGTTGCAAGCCTAACGAATTTGTTCAGCCAGCGGCACTGGCGCATGTCGGGCTGTCGGGCTGGTGAAAAAAGCTGTCGCCTCAACGACACTTATCCTATGCCCCAAATAAAAAAGCCACCCGAAGGTGGCTTTTTTTAAATTAAAAAAGCCTTAGGCTTTTTTAACTTCCCAACCGGTCAGCTCAGCCAGGGCTTTGCCGATGTCAGCCAGGGAGCGCACGGTTTTTACGCCGGCGTCTTGCAGGGCTGCGAACTTCTCGTCTGCAGTACCCTTGCCGCCGGAGATGATTGCACCGGCATGGCCCATACGCTTGCCCGCCGGAGCGGTTACACCAGCGATGTAAGAAACTACAGGCTTGGTCACGTTGGCCTTGATGTAGGCAGCCGCTTCTTCTTCAGCCGAACCGCCGATCTCACCGATCATGACGATCGCTTCGGTCTTCGGGTCTTCCTGGAACAGCTTCAGGATGTCGATGAAGTTGGAGCCCGGGATCGGGTCACCGCCGATGCCGACACAGGTGGACTGACCGAAACCGGCGTCAGTGGTCTGCTTAACAGCTTCGTAAGTCAGGGTGCCGGAACGCGACACGATGCCTACTTTGCCTGGCAAATGGATGTGACCTGGCATGATGCCGATCTTGCACTCGCCCGGAGTGATAACGCCTGGGCAGTTCGGGCCGATCAGGACCACGCCCAGCTCGTCGCACTTAACCTTGGCTTCGAGCATGTCGATGGTTGCAATGCCTTCGGTGATGCAGACGATCAGCTTGATGCCGCCCATGGCCGCTTCAAGGATCGAGTCCTTGCAGAACGGAGCTGGGACGTAGATCACACTTGCAGTTGCGCCAGTCTGCTCAACAGCTTCACGCACGGTGTTGAACACCGGCAGATTCAGGTGAGTAGTGCCGCCTTTACCCGGAGTCACGCCGCCAACCATTTTGGTGCCGTAGGCAATGGCTTGTTCGGAGTGGAAAGTGCCCTGCGAGCCGGTGAAGCCCTGGCAGATAACTTTGGTGTCTTTATTGATCAGGACGCTCATTATTTGCCCTCCGCAGCTTTGACGACTTGCTGAGCAGCGTCGGTCAGGCTGGTTGCCGCGATGATGTTCAGGCCGCTTTCAGCCAGAACTTTGGCGCCCAGCTCAGCGTTGTTACCTTCCAAGCGAACGACAACCGGAATTGTCACGCCGACTTCTTTCACTGCGCCGATGATGCCTTCAGCAATCATGTCGCAACGAACGATACCGCCGAAGATGTTTACCAGTACGGCAGCTACGTTGCTATCGGACAGGATGATCTTGAAGGCTTCGGTCACGCGCTCTTTGGTTGCACCGCCACCTACGTCGAGGAAGTTGGCTGGCTTGCCGCCGTGCAGGTTGACGATGTCCATGGTACCCATGGCCAGGCCAGCACCGTTGACCATGCAACCGATGTTGCCTTCCAGCGCAACGTAGTTCAGCTCGAACTTAGCAGCGTGGGCTTCACGCGGATCGTCCTGGGACGGATCGTGCATAGCGCGCAGCTTAGGCTGACGGTACAGGGCGTTGGCGTCGATGTTGATCTTGGCATCGAGGCAATGCAGATTGCCGTCAGCCTTGATCACCAGCGGGTTTACTTCCAGCAGCGCCAGGTCGTAGTCCTGGAACAGCTTGGCCAAACCAACGAAGATTTGGGTGAACTGCTTGATCTGATCACCTTGCAGGCCCAGCTGGAAAGCCAGGTCGCGGCCCTGGAACGGCTGAGCGCCGACCAGTGGATCGATAGTGGCTTTGAGGATCTTCTCAGGGGTGTCGTGAGCGATCTTCTCAATGTCCACGCCACCTTCGGTGGACGCCATGAACACGATACGACGGCTGGAACGATCAACAACGGCGCCCAGGTACAGTTCCTTGGCGATGTCGGTGCAGGATTCGACCAGAATCTGGTTGACCGGCTGACCATTGGCATCAGTCTGGTAAGTCACCAGACGCTTGCCCAGCCAGTTGGCAGCAAAGGCCTTGGCGTCTTCTTTGCTCTTAACCAGCTTCACGCCGCCCGCTTTACCGCGACCACCGGCATGAACTTGAGCCTTAACGACCCACTCAGTGCCACCGATTTTTTCGCAGGCTGCTGCGGCTTCTTCCGGGGTGTTTACCGCGAAGCCCTTGGATACGGGCAGGCCGTATTCAGCGAACAGCTGCTTACCCTGATACTCGTGGAGATTCATGCTTGTCTACCGTCTTCGTTTAGGTATTGCGCATACGGTGCTGCACTTGTGGTGCCGCACCACCTGTGACTGCTTCTAGGGCAATCCGGCTGATATTCCGCGCAGCAGCTTAAGAGGCTGAACGCGGGTCATCTGCCGTGGTTCTTCCAGTTTGAGCGGTGGCCTGCGCCGGTACACAACGCCGGCGCAGGCCACAACTCAAACCAACAACGATTTAACGCTTCTTGCGGTTGGCGATGTGAATGGCCTGGCCATTCACTGCCAATGCAGCTTCGTGCAGTGCTTCGGACAGCGTCGGGTGGGAGAACACCATCATCCCCAGATCCTCGGCGCTGGTGCCGAATTCCATACCGATTGCGCCCTGCTGTACCAGCTCGGCAGCGCTCGGACCAATCACGTGGACACCCAGAACACGGTCGGTGGTGGCATCAGCGATGACTTTAACCAGACCACCGGTGTCGTTAGCCGCCATGGCACGACCACTAGCTGCGAATGGGAAAGTGCCGACGTTAACGGCCACACCTTCGGTCTTCAGCTGCTGCTCGGTCTTACCAACCCATGCGATTTCCGGGTGGGTGTAGATAACCGACGGAATCAGGTCGTAGTTCATCTGGGCTTTATGACCGGCGATGCGCTCAGCAACCATGATGCCTTCTTCCGAGGCTTTGTGAGCCAGCATCGCACCACGTACCACGTCACCGATGGCGTAAACACCTGGAACGCTGGTGGCGCACTGGTCATCAACAAAGATGAAGCCACGCTCGTCCATGTCGACACCGCTATCGGCAGCCAACAGGTCGGTGGTGACCGGACGACGGCCGACAGCAACGATCAGCTTGTCGAAAACGATGTTTTGCTCGCCTTCAGCGTCGGTGAAGTTAACAGTAACCTGCTTCTTCTTCACTTCCGAACCGGTAACGCGTGCGCCCAGACGGATTTTCAAGCCTTGCTTGGTGAAGGTCTTCAGTGCTTCTTTGGCGATCTGCTCATCGGCAGCCGGGAGGAACTTGTCCAGGGCTTCCAGCACGGTGACTTCAGCACCCAGACGCGCCCAGACCGAACCCAGTTCCAGACCAATTACACCTGCGCCGATCACGCCAAGCTTCTTCGGTACGCTCTGGAATTCCAGGGCGCCGGTGGAGTCGACGATCACGTCTTGATCAACTGGAGCCGGTGGGATGTCAATCGGCTTGGAGCCGGAGGCCAAAATCACGTTCTCAGCTTCAACGATCTGCGTCTTGCCATCAGAACCAGTGACTTCAACCTTCTTACCCGCCAGCAGCTTGCCATGACCTTCGAGCAGGGTCACGCCATTGGCCTTGAACAGGGTAGCAACGCCGCCGGTGAGGTTCTTCACGATGTTGGCTTTACGGCCAATCATTGCCGGTACGTCGATGGTGACGCCCTTGGCTTCGATACCGTGAATGGCAAAGTGGTCCTTCGCCTCGTAGTATTTCCAGGAGCTGTCCAGCAATGCCTTAGACGGAATACAGCCGACGTTCAGGCAAGTACCACCGAGGGCAGTCTTACCCTCCTTATCCTGGTACTTCTCAATGCACGCTGTTTTCAGACCAAGCTGAGCGGCTTTGATCGCGGCTACATAACCGCCAGGGCCGGCACCGATGACTACCACGTCGAATTTTTGGGTCATAACGTATTCCTTCTCGAATAAACCGGACGGCCCCATTTGCAGGGCCGCCGTGGGAGAAACTGGCTTTTAGATATCCAGCAGCAGACGCGCCGGGTCTTCCAGCAAGTTTTTGATGGTCACCAGGAAGGTCACGGCTTCCTTACCATCAATCAGGCGATGATCGTACGACAACGCCAGGTACATCATTGGACGGATCACCACTTGGCCGTTGATGGCCATAGGGCGCTGCAGGATGTTGTGCATCCCCAAGATCGCCGCTTGCGGTGGGTTGACGATCGGGGTCGACATCATCGAACCGAAGGTGCCGCCGTTAGTAATGGTGAAGGTGCCGCCGGTCATTTCGTCGATCGACAATTTGCCGTCACGGGCCTTCTTACCGAAAGTAGCAATACCGTTTTCGATTTCAGCCAGGCTCATCAGTTCCGCATTACGCAGTACCGGAACCACCAGGCCACGATCGCTGGAGACTGCGACGCCCACGTCCGCGTAGCCGTGGTAAACAATGTCAGCGCCGTCAATCGAAGCGTTGACCGCTGGGAAGCGCTTCAGTGCTTCAGTAGCGGCTTTGACGAAGAACGACATAAAGCCCAAGCGCACGCCGTTGTGGGACTTCTCAAACAAGTCCTTGTACTTCGAACGCAGCGCCATGACTTCGGTCATGTCGACTTCGTTGAACGTGGTCAGCATGGCCATGTTCGACTGCGCTTCAACCAGACGGCGGGCCACGGTGGCACGTACGCGGGTCATCGGTACGCGCTTCTCGGTGCGATCACCCGAAGCGAAGACTGGTGCTGCAGCAGCTGGGGCAGCCGGCTTGGCCGCTGGGGTTGCAGGGGCGTTCTTCTTCGCGTCAACGGCGGCCACTACGTCTTCTTTGGTCACACGACCACCTTTGCCGGTGCCCGCGATGCTGTTCGGATCGATGCCGTTTTCTTCGGCGATTTTGCGCGCAGCCGGCGAAAGGATCTGGTCATCGCCAGCGGCAACAGCTGGAGCAGCTGCAGGCGCAGCAGCCTGAGCGGCGGCAGCCGGGGCCGGAGCAGTAGCGCCACCCTCACCCAGCGAACCCAGCACTTCGTTACTGAGGACGGTATCGCCTTCATTTTTGATGATTTGCGCGAGGACGCCATCGGCCTCGGCCAGCACTTCGATCACTACTTTGTCGGTTTCAATGTCGACGATCAGCTCGTCGCGCTTGACCGCATCGCCCGGTTTCTTGTGCCAAGTGGCCACGGTGCCGTCGGCAACCGATTCGGGGAAAGTAGGGGCTTTGATCTCGATAGCCATTGTGTGTGGTTCCTTAAATTCGGTTTCTTCTAGCAGGCGACCCATTCGGCCGCCTGCTGCACGAAGGCGTTAAACAGTAAAGGCGTCTTGCAGGAGTTTTTCCTGCTGTTCGGCGTGCATCGATGCATAACCACAGGCTGGAGCGGCGGACGCATCACGCCCGGCGTACTCGAGGAACAGCGATTTTTTGTGCGCTGTTGCCACGCGACGCATGTGATGCTGACTGCAGTACCAGGCGCCCTGGTTCATCGGCTCTTCCTGGCACCAGACGATGTGTTTGAGGTTCTTGTACGCAGACAAGGTCTCGGTCAAATCATCTTCCGGGAACGGATAGAGCTGCTCGATACGCACAATAGCGATGTCTTCGCGGCCTTCGTTGCGGCGTTTTTCCAGCAGATCGTAGTAAACCTTGCCGCTGCACAGTACCAAGCGCTCGACTTTTTTCGGGTCGATTGCATCGATTTCCGGGATCACGGTCTGGAACGAACCTTCGGCGAGATCTTCCAGCGTCGAGATGGCCAGTTTGTGGCGCAACAGCGACTTCGGCGTCAATACGACCAATGGTTTGCGCAGCGGACGAATCACCTGACGACGCAGCAAGTGGTAGATCTGTGCAGGGGTGGTCGGTACGGCCACTTGCATGTTGTGCTCGGCGCACAGTTGCAGGTAGCGCTCCAGACGCGCCGAGCTGTGCTCAGGCCCCTGCCCTTCATAACCGTGCGGCAGCAACATGGTTAGGCCGCACAGGCGACCCCACTTGTGCTCACCACTGGAAATAAACTGGTCGAATACCACTTGGGCACCGTTGGCAAAATCACCAAACTGGGCTTCCCAAATGACCAGCGCATTCGGCTGAGTCGTGGCGTAGCCATATTCAAAGGCCAGTACGGCTTCTTCCGAGAGGAAGGAGTCATACAGGTCAAAGGCTGGCTGGCCGTCATACAGGTTCTTCAGCGGCACATAGGCACTGGCATCTTTCTGGTTATGCAGTACCGCATGACGGTGCGAGAACGTGCCACGGCCGATGTCCTGGCCGGTCATGCGGATAGGATGGCCTTCAAACAACAGGGTCGCGTACGCCATCGTTTCGGCGTAACCCCAGTTGATCGACAGCGCACCTGCGCCCATTTTCTGCCGGTCTTCCAGAATCTTCGCCACCTGGCGCTGGACGACCACGCCTTCTGGGATTTCCAGCAGCTTGCTCGACAGTTCTTGCAGGGTTTTCAACTCGAAACTTGTGTCGTGACGCGCCGTCCAGGTATGCCCCAGATACGGACGCCAATCGACGAAAAGCTCCTTGTTCGGCTCTTTGACCAGGCTCTTGACCACATGCTGACCGTTGTCCAGCGCAGTGCGGTACTCGTCGATCTTAGCCTGCACCTCTTCAGTCGTCTGACGCTCTGCAGCAGTCAGCGCGTCGGCATACAGCTCACGGGTAGTGCGCTGCTTACTGATCTGCTGATACATGATCGGCTGAGTGCCGCTTGGCTCATCGGCCTCGTTGTGACCGCGACGGCGGTAGCAAACCAGGTCAATGACTACGTCACGCTTGTACTGCATGCGGTAATCGACAGCCAGTTGCGTCACAAACAGCACGGCTTCTGGATCGTCACCATTGACGTGCAGGATCGGCGCTTGAATCATCTTCGCCACATCGGTGCAGTACTCGGTGGAACGCGAGTCCAGCGGGTTGCTGATCGTAAAGCCAACCTGGTTGTTGATCACGATATGGATGGTGCCGCCCGTTTTGAAGCCACGGGTCTGCGACATCTGGAAGGTTTCCATGACCACACCCTGACCAGCGAACGCCGCGTCACCGTGTAAGGAAACAGGAAGAACCTTCTCACCGGATGCATCATTACGACGATCCTGACGGGCGCGTACAGAACCCTCGACCACCGGAGAAACGATCTCCAAGTGCGAAGGGTTGAACGCCATCGCCAGGTGTACTTCGCCGCCAGCGGTCATCACGTTGGAGGAGAAGCCCTGGTGGTATTTCACGTCACCAGAAGACAAGCCCGCGGTTTTTTTGCCTTCGAACTCGTCGAACAAATCACGCGGGTTCTTACCAAACGTGTTGACCAGTACGTTGAGGCGGCCACGGTGAGCCATGCCGATAACGACTTCCTTGGTGCCGTAAGAGCCAGAGCGCTGAATCAGTTCATCGAGCAGCGGGATCAGGCTCTCGCCGCCCTCCAGACCAAAGCGCTTGGTACCCGGGTACTTAGTACCTAGATACTTTTCCAGACCTTCAGCGGCAGTCAGGCGCTCAAGCAGATGGCTCTGCACGTCGACCGAATACTGTGGACGGCTACGCACGCTTTCCAGACGCTGCTGGAACCAGCTGCGCTGCTCGGAATCGACGATATGGGTGAACTCAGCACCGATGGTGCGGCAATATGTCTGCTGCAACGCATCACGAATTTCGCGCAGAGTGGCTTCTTCCTTACCAAGGTGAAGCCCGCCTGTGCGGAATGTGGTGTCGAGATCAGCATCCGTCAGACCATAGTGATTGATCACCAGATCATCCGGAGCAGGACGTTGCCAGAGGCCAAGCGGATCGAGCTGAGCGGCCTGATGGCCGCGCATGCGATAAGCCTGAATCAGGCGCAGCACTTCGACTTGCTTCTTCTCGTGCTCACTGCTGACGCTACCAGCGGACACCGGTTGGGCGCGGCGCTGATTTTTAGCAAGCAACACGAAATGATCGCGAATCGTTGAATGCGATACGTCTGTAGCGGCGCTGCCGTCAGTCGGCAACTTCTGGAAGTAAGTGCGCCACTCTTCTGGCACAGCGTTGGGATCGTGCAGGTAAAGCTCATAGAGCTCTTCCACATAGGCAGCGTTACCACCGGATAGGTGGGCACTGTCCCACATGCGCTGCATCACGCTTTCTTGCATGCTTGGTCACCCTCGGTAAGGGGACACCACCGGCGAAGAAACCGTATGGCTTTCAGTCCTGAAGCAGCGACTGGTAAGCCACCACGGATCCCGCAGATAGTCCGGGCACCAGCCCGGATGCCCCTGCTGGTCGTCATATTTTTCAAGGTAGAACCACCGCTTTGTGAGCAGCAGTTCTGGCTAAAACTACGGCGCTGGGTAGAAACCAGCGCCGCAGGTGTTACAGGTCTAGCAAACAATCGTTAATCAGGTACCGCTCTGCAACAGCATATTGCGTACGTGGCCAATTGCCTTGGTCGGGTTAAGACCCTTAGGGCAAACGTTCACGCAGTTCATGATGCCGCGGCAGCGGAACACACTGAACGGATCATCCAGGGACGCCAGACGCTCTTCGGTCTTGGTGTCACGGCTGTCCGCCAGGAAACGATAGGCTTGCAGCAATGCAGCCGGACCGAGGAACTTGTCTGGATTCCACCAGAACGACGGGCAGCTGGTGGAGCAGCAGGCGCACAGAATGCACTCATACAGACCGTCCAACTTCTCACGTTCTTCCGGAGTCTGCAGACGCTCAATGGCCGGGGCCGGCGTATCGTTCTGCAAAAACGGCTGCACCTTCTCGTACTGCTTGTAGAAGATGCTCATATCAACAACCAGGTCACGAATGACCGGCAGGCCAGGCAGCGGACGGATCACCAGCTTGCCACCTTTAAGGCCAGCAGCCGAAAGCGGCGTGATGCAGGCCAGGCCATTCTTACCGTTGATATTCATGCCGTCAGAGCCACATACGCCCTCGCGACAGGAACGACGGTAAGAAAAACCCTGATCCTGTTCCTTGATCAACGCCAACACGTCAAGGACCATAACGTCCTTGCCGCCGGTGTCGACCTGGAACTCCTGCATAAACGGCGCAGCATCCTGCTCCGGGTTGTAGCGATAAACGCTTACTTGCAACAGATTGGCTTGCGACATATCGGCCACCCTTAGTAAGTACGAATCTTGGGTTCGAACGCCGGCACTGTTTTCGGCGTGAAGTTGACGGCACGTTTGCTGACGCGCTTCTCACCTGGGAAATACAGGGAGTGGCACAGCCAGTTTTCGTCATCACGCTCTTCAAAGTCTTCACGAGCGTGAGCACCACGGGATTCTTTACGAACCTCAGCGGCGATCGCGGTGGCTTCAGCCACTTCGAGAAGGTTTTGCAGTTCCAACGCTTCAATACGCGCAGTGTTAAACGCCTGACTCTTATCTGCGATTTTAACGTTCGAGATACGCTCACGCAGGTCGGTCAGTTGTTCGATGCCCTTTTGCATGTACTCACCGGTGCGGAACACACCGAAGTAATTTTGCATGCAGTTCTGCAGTTCTTTACGCAGCGGCGCTACATCTTCGCCAGTTGTGCGCTCGTTGACGCCAGCCAAACGCTTGAGCGACAGCTCAATGTCTGTCTCGGATGCGCCACGCGCATCCACGCCTTCTTTCAGCGCTTTCTCCAAGTGGATACCGGCCGCACGGCCAAACACCACCAGATCAAGCAACGAGTTACCGCCCAGACGGTTAGCACCGTGCACCGATACGCAGGCCACTTCACCGACCGCAAACAGACCGTCGATGATCTTATCGTTGCCGTTGGCATCCTGAGTGATGGCCTGACCATGAATGTTGGTCGGCACGCCGCCCATCATGTAATGGCAGGTTGGCACCACAGGGATTGGCGCAACAACCGGATCTACGTGAGCAAAGGTCTTCGACAGCTCGCAGATACCTGGCAGGCGGCTGTGCAGCACTTCCTCACCCAGGTGATCGAGCTTGAGCATTACATGATCGCCATCAGGGCCACAGCCGTTACCGGCAATGATTTCTTTGACCATCGAGCGTGCAACTACGTCGCGACCGGCGAGGTCTTTGGCGTTTGGCGCGTAGCGCTCCATGAAACGCTCGCCGTGCTTGTTGATCAGGTAACCACCTTCACCACGGCAACCTTCGGTTACCAGCGTGCCGGCACCTGCGATACCCGTCGGGTGGAACTGCCACATTTCGATGTCCTGCACCGGAACGCCAGCACGCAGGGCCATGCCCACGCCGTCACCGGTGTTGATCAGGGCATTGGTGGTGGAGGCATAGATGCGACCCGCACCGCCGGTAGCCAGAACAGTGGCCTTGGAGCGAATGTAAACGGTTTCGCCAGTTTCGATGCAGATAGCAATCGTACCGACCACACCACCGTCCTGGTTCTTCACCAGATCGACTGCGTACCATTCGTTCAAGAACGAAGTACCGGCTTTCAAGTTGGCCTGGTAGAGCGTGTGCAGCAGTGCGTGACCGGTACGGTCAGCTGCAGCGCAGGTACGGGCTGCCTGAGTCGGGTTATCCGGCCCCTTGGACTGACCGCCGAACGGGCGCTGATAAATACGCCCTTGTTCAGTGCGAGAAAACGGCAAGCCCATGTGCTCGAGTTCGAATACGGCTTCTGGGCCTACGGAACACATGTACTCGATAGCGTCTTGGTCACCGATATAGTCGGAACCTTTGACAGTGTCGTACATGTGCCAGCGCCAATCGTCGTTCGGATCGGCCGAAGCGATGGCGCAGGTGATGCCACCCTGAGCGGACACAGTGTGCGAACGGGTCGGGAAGACCTTAGTCACAACTGCGGTTTTATGACCACCCTGAGCCAACTGCAGTGCAGCGCGCATACCCGCGCCGCCGCCACCAATGATGATGGCGTCATAAGAAAGAGTGCGAATGCTTGTCATGGATCAGTTACCCCAAAAAATCTGCACGCCCCAGACAAAGAACGCGAACATGGCAACGCCACACGCGGCCTGGAACAGAAAACGCACGGTAGTAGCCCACTTACCCAGCGCCATCGGCGTCAGGTAGTCGGTGGAAATTGTCCACATGCCAACCCAGGCGTGAACGCTGAGCGCCACCAGAGTCAACAGGCTAAAAATACGCATGGCGTTGTTGGAGAACAGCCCCTGCCACTCGGCATAACCCAAACCTGGATTGCACACGACAAAGCCGAGCAGAAACAGCACATAAGCCGCGAGAACGACAGCAGACACACGCTGCGCCATCCAGTCATAAAGACCCGAACGCGAGAAGTTCGTGACGTTGGTTACCATATCCACACCCCCAGTAGCACGATCACGATCGCCGATACGACGAGAACGATTTTCGAACCCAGCTTGCCGCCTTCCAGCGTCTCACCGATGCCCATATCCATGATCAAGTGGCGAACACCGGCCACCAGGTGGTACAGCAGAGCGGACAACAGACCCCAAATCACGAACTTGGCCAGCGGGCTGGTCAAACATTCCTGCACCTGGGCAAAGCCCTCTTCGGAAGTCAGCGACTTGTCGAGGCCATAAAGCAGAATGGCAATACCAACAAAGAGGATGACACCGGAGATACGGTGAAGAATGGACGTGTAAGCAGTGATTGGGAGTTTGATAGTCCTAAGGTCTAGGTTTACAGGTCTTTGGCTATTCACGGCTTTTTTATCACACTGAGAGCCCCTAACTATCAGGGCAAAGTTGTCGGGAAGTGCACTGGTCAGGTACCCATCACCCAAGGAGTGACAACCACCAAAATACGGGCGTAAAGCCCTTGGCAGTTGGCCGCAGAGTATAGACAGTTAGGTTACTAATGACAACGCAAAGCCCCCGACCTAAAAGCGCATTGCGCAGCATTAATAAATGGCGTAAAGGACGGCTTTAACAGCGCTGAAACCACCCGCAAACCCTTCTACCGCCTGGGTTCTCGCAAATTGACATTAGAATTTATCTCACTATAGTGGTGCGGGCCCTGCGTGGGGGGCAGTCAGATGATTTCAAGCATAACTAGGAGGCCAAACATGGCTGACAAAAAAGCGCAGTTGATCATCGAGGGCGCAGCCCCCGTCGAGCTGCCCGTTTTAACCGGCACCGTTGGTCCCGATGTAATTGACGTACGGGGCTTAACCGCCACGGGCCGTTTCACATTTGATCCTGGCTTTATGTCCACCGCCTCGTGCGAGTCGAAGATCACCTATATTGATGGTGATCAGGGCATCCTGCTGCACCGCGGCTATCCCATTGAGCAGTTGGCAGAACACTCCGATTACCTGGAAACCTGCTACCTACTGCTGAACGGCGAACTGCCGAACGCTGAAGAAAAAGCTACCTTCGTCAGCACCATCAAGAACCACACCATGGTTCACGAGCAACTGAAGACCTTCTTCAACGGCTTCCGCCGTGACGCTCACCCAATGGCCATCATGTGCGGTGTAGTTGGCGCGCTGTCTGCCTTCTACCACGACTCCCTGGACATCAAGAACCCGCATCACCGCGAAGTTTCGGCCATGCGCCTGATCGCCAAGATGCCAACCATCGCCGCCATGACCTACAAGTACTCCATGGGTCAGCCGATGATGTACCCGCGTAACGACCTGAACTACGCGGAAAACTTCTTGCACATGATGTTCAACACCCCGTGCGAGATCAAACCGATCAGCCCGGTGCTGGCCAAAGCCATGGATAAGATCTTTATCCTGCACGCCGACCATGAGCAGAACGCCTCCACCTCGACCGTTCGCCTGGCAGGTTCTTCGGGTGCCAACCCGTTTGCCTGTATCGCGGCCGGCATTGCCGCCCTCTGGGGCCCGGCACACGGCGGCGCTAACGAAGCCGTTCTGGCGATGCTTGATGAGATTGGCAGCGTCGACAACATCGACACGTTCATTGCCAAGGCGAAAGACAAGGACGATCCGTTCAAACTGATGGGCTTCGGTCACCGCGTTTACAAAAACCGCGACCCACGCGCCACCGTGATGAAACAGACCTGTGACGAAGTCCTGAAAGAGCTGGGCATCACCAACGATCCGCAGCTGGCGCTGGCCATGCGTTTGGAAGAGATCGCCCTGACCGATCCGTACTTCAAAGAGCGCAACCTGTACCCGAACGTAGACTTCTACTCGGGCATCATCCTTAAGGCCATCGGCATTCCAACCAGCATGTTCACCGTAATCTTCGCCCTGGCGCGGACCGTCGGCTGGATCTCGCACTGGAAAGAAATGCTCTCCAGCCCATACAAGATTGGCCGTCCACGCCAGCTGTATACCGGCTACCCGCAGCGTGACCTGAAGAAATAACTCAGTTAATGCCGCACAAAAAAGGCTGCCCACGGGCAGCCTTTTTTTTGTACCTGAACGCTTAGCCTTATTGTTGCTCGGCAAGCTGGCGCAGCGCCTGCAAGGTATTGAACGGCGCATCCACCACAAAGCCATTGGCCAGCCACGCTGGCACGCTACCACCCGGTTCGGAATGCACCTGATAGATCACTTCGATTTCGCCATCACGCGGCGTGAGCTGCCAGAAACCCTCGACCCTGTTAACGCGAACGAAGCCAGGCTGCACCGGTAGATAATCGGCAACGCCATGCAGCGTGCGAGTTACCTGCCCACCAGCAGCGTGCAGCGTGGTTACTTGCACGATCGAGTCACGTGCCTTCACTGGCCAGGGCGCCTTAAAGCGGCTGTAGGCCCAACTCAGATTCCCCTCATGCTTGAGCAGCTTCTGCTCGCCACAGGCATGCATCCAGGCGCACGCCGCACTGACATCATCCTGCAAGGCCAGAAGCCTGGGCATGCTCACGCGCATCCGGGTAACGCCACGAAACGCTTGAAAACTCGACCTGGGAATAGTCTGCAGGTACACCTGAATGCCGGCTTCATCTTTGACTAAGCGCCATTGCCCTGCATGCGCAGCACTAATAACCAGCAGCGAAACAACACCTAAGACCAGCCCGGACAACCGCAACATCACGCCTCCAGCAGAGCCGCAATCGCGCACTACTGCATCAAACCGCAACTGACGTGCTCTGCTCCAACCAACCAATCAACTGCAAGGCTTCTTCCGCATTACTGCCGCACACATACTCGGCAGCCTGAAATGCCGAACAAACCGCTGGCCGCTCAGGCTGACCAAAGATCAGGCAGTGGTTATTGGCATCCAGCTGTACGCAACGCACGCCCGCAGGCTTACCGCCAGGCATACCCGGGATGGGCGAGCTGATAGAAGGCGCAATACAGCAAGCACCGCAGCCTGCACGGCAATTCATCAGGGCAAACCTCGAAACCAAGTCAAACCGAAAGAGCAGCCAAGTCTACGCCGCCATACCTGTTTGCGGTATTCGGACTTTTGACGCCCCCTTATCGCCCCTGCAAGCGAGCCAACAGGCTGGACGTGTCCCAGCGCCCGCCCCCCATGCTTTGCACGTCGGCATAGAACTGATCAACCAGGGCCGTTACCGGCAGTTGAGCACCATTACTTCGGGCCTCGGCCAGCAAAATCGACAAATCCTTGCGCATCCAATCCACGGCAAAACCGTGCTCAAACTCGCCCGCCAACATGGTTTTATGGCGATTTTCAAGCTGCCAGGACTGCGCTGCGCCCTTGCTGATGACCTCCATGGCACCCTGCGCATCAAGCCCTGCGCACTGGGCAAAGTGCAGGGCTTCGGACAACCCCTGGACCAGGCCGGCGATGCAGATCTGGTTGACCATCTTGGTCAACTGGCCGCTGCCAGCCTCACCCATCAGCCGAAGCATGCGTGCATAAGCCTGAATCACAGGCTCAGCCTTGGCATAGGTCGCTGCATCACCGCCGACCATGATGGTCAGCACACCGTTCTGCGCGCCGGCTTGACCACCGGATACCGGCGCATCGAGAAAGCCCAACTGGTGCTCGACGGCATAGGCGGCTAACTCACGGGCCACCTGCGCCGAAGCCGTGGTGTGATCGACCAGCACGGCGCCAGGCTGCATGCCGGCAAAAGCGCCCTGCTCACCCAATACAACACCGCGCAAGTCATCGTCATTACCGACGCAAACCATTACAAACTCAGCACCTGCAGCCGCCTCACGCGGGGTCGGTGCATGGCTGCCGGCATACTCGGTGGCCCATTGCTCAGCCTTAGCAGCCGTGCGGTTATACACGCACACCTGATGCCCCGCGCGCGCCAAGTGCCCGGCCATTGGGTAACCCATTACGCCCAGTCCGATAAACGCCAGCTTTGCCATATACACCTCTGTATTAGAACGCCATCAACAGCGCACGCTTGTGCTAAACCCCATATCACCGTTGCACGGCCGATACGATTCCGACCGTAAGCATGCCCGCCACATGAAATCAGCGCCAGTACAGCCGCCTGGCAAAACTGTATGAATGCGCCCAGGCAACAGGCTTTACCCAATGACAACACTCATTCCATACTCGCCGCACGCTAAGGAGGGCTTATGCAGCATTGGCTGGTAATCGACCTGGAAGCCACCACCGAAGAAGGTGGCTGGCCGATCAACGAGATGGAAATCATTGAAATTGGCGCCAGTCTGGTCAACCCGAACGGTCATGAGATCGAGTATTTCCAGCGTTTTGTGAGACCTACCCGGCGCCCACACCTGACCCATTTCTGCCGTCAGCTCACACAAATCAGCCAGGCCGATGTCGATACCGCAGCACCACTGAGCAATGTTTGGGCGCAATTTGAGCGCTGGTTGCTGGCCCACCAGCCGCAGCTGGCGGGCTGGGCTAGCTGGGGCGACTACGATCGCCGCCAACTTGAACAAGAATGGCGCACCCATGCGCTGAGCAGCTACCTGAGCGATATCCCTCATATCAACCTGAAAAAACGCTTCGCCGACGCCCGCCACCTACCCAGGCCAATCGGCCTGAAAATGGCCCTTAACCTGGCTGGTTTACAGTTTCAAGGTCAGCAACACCGAGCCCTGAGCGATGCACGCAATACAGCCCGGCTGCTACCACTGGTATTGCCTGCGCAAAGCAGATGACGAAGAAATAGCGCTTGGGCATACTGGCGTGCCTTTTTATGACCGGTCTTAACGGGCCCCTTCGGGCCGTTGATAGCCGCCAGCCTTTCTAACCCCCTTTCGAGGAATTGCAGATGTTCAAGGTCAATGAGTACTTCGATGGCACCGTTAAATCGATCGCCTTCGGCATGGCTGAAGGCCCGGCCACTATCGGGGTGATGGCGGCGGGTGAATATGAATTTGGCACCAACCAGCTGGAAGTGATGCATGTGGTTGCCGGCGCTCTGACGGTCAAACTGCCCGGTAGCGAGAGCTGGGAAACCTTCACCAGCGGTAGCAACTTCACCGTACCGGCCAACAGCAAATTCCAACTCAAGGTCGCCGCGGACACTGCCTATCTGTGTGAGTACCGCTAAGCCATAGCGTTTGCGCTGGGTGCAGAACAGATAAAGCCCGATCCCTGCAAAGGGATCGGGCTTTTTATGGCTCAAGCGCCAGGTTTTAAATTCACCACAGACGATCACTGCAGAGGCAAGAGGGCTTCACTTGCAGCGGTGAAGCATAAGGCGACAGGCAAACAGCTAGAACCTAACCGCCGGTCATGCTCATAAAGCGCACAACCTGCACCTGCTCATCGGCCTGGAAGTGATGCCGTTCTGGCTTGAGCTGCAGGGCATTCACTAAGGCCTCGCGCAGCCGCTGGCTGTCACCGGGATGAGCGCGCATCAGGCCTTTCAGATCTAACGCATTTTCATGCCCCAGGCAGAGCACCAGCTTGCCCTCGGCGGTCACCCGTACGCGATTGCAGTCGCCACAAAAATTATTGCTGTGCGGCGAGATAAACCCCACCTGAGTATCGCTGCCAACCACCTGCCAGTAGCGTGACGGCCCGCCGGTTAACTTGCTGCTGCGCACCAGGGCATAGCGCGGTTCGATACGCGCGCGCACCTCGTCGCTGGAACAGAAGGTCTGCTCGCGCTGGTGGCTGGAAATACTGCCCAGCGGCATTTCTTCGATAAAGCTGATATCCAAACCACGCGCCACGGCGAACTCGACCAGGTCGAGTACTTCGTCATCATTGCGGCCCTTCTGCACCACAGCATTGAGTTTGATTTTGCTGAAACCAGCAGCGCGCGCTGTCTCGATACCTTCCAGAACCTGGTCGAGCTTGTCGCGCCGAGTGAACGCGGCAAAGCGCTCACGCTGCAGCGAGTCCAGGCTGACATTCAGGCGCTTAACCCCGGCGGCGCGCAGTTGCGGCGCCAGCTCAGCCAGCTGCGAGCCGTTGGTGGTGATGGCCAGGTCTTCCAACTCCGCACGCTGCCCAAGGCGGGCTAGCAGACTGAGCAGATTCTTGCGCACCAACGGCTCACCACCGGTGATGCGGATACGTTTAACCCCAAGGCCGATAAAGGCGTCCGCCACTGCATAGAGCTCTTCAAGGCTGAGGATCTGTTCGCGCGGGGCGAACTGCATGTTTTCGCTCATGCAGTAGGTGCAGCGGAAATCACAGCGATCGGTAACCGATAACCGCAGATAAGTGATACGCCGACCGAAGGGGTCAACTAACTGATGGTTCACGGCATATCTCCTGAGCACCTATGCAAAGCCTGCTGCGCGTCGGTCCTGCTGCGTTAGATAACGATTCTGGCGCGCAACGAGGCGAGAGGCTTTGTTATGAATACACACGCCGAGATAAAAACAGAAAAGCCAAATCTTGTACACAACAAGCTGACCCGATAGTCAGGTAGCCCACCAAGGCCCAGCCCACGCGCCTTGAGCGCCCCGTAAAGCCGGTGCTACCATGCCCGCCGCTGCCCTGCGCCGGGCGAACGACAGAAGCAATGAGGCTTATGACCAGTATTCGCGAACGTAACAGAGCGCTGATTTTACGCGCAGCCAGTGAGGAGTTCGCCGACAAAGGTTTTGCGGCCAGCAAAACCAGCGATATCGCCGCCAAGGCTGGGGTGCCAAAGCCCAACGTCTATTACTACTTCAAGTCGAAAGAAAATCTCTACCGCGAAGTGCTGGAAAGCATTATCGAACCGCTGCTGGAGGCCTCTGCGCCCTTCAACCAGCCGGGCCAGCCGGCCGACGTGCTGCGCGCCTACATCCGCTCGAAGATCCGCATCTCCCGCGAACTGCCATCGGCCTCCAAGGTGTTCGCCAGCGAAATCATGCACGGCGCGCCGCACTTGTCCGCCGATCAAGCCGCGCAACTCAACGCTCAAGCCAAGCACAATATTGCGTGCATCCAAAGCTGGGTTGACCAGGGCCTGATGGCCAAGATTGACCCGCACCACCTGCTGTTTAGCATCTGGGCCGCCACCCAGACCTACGCGGATTTCGATTGGCAGATCTCTACCGTCACCGGCAAAGCCAGCCTTGATGATGCCGATTACGAAGCAGCTGCACAGACCATCATTCGCCTGGTCATCAAAGGCTGTGAGGTTGATGAAAGCCGAGCCAGTCCATCGGCACAGATCATCAGCGCCTAACCCTGCCCCTCAAACGATACCCATAAAAAAACGGTGAATGCCTGCATAGCATCCACCGTTTTTTATTACAGCGCGGCCTGCCTGTAAGCAGGCCCGCGGCATTTACCACATCCCTGTGGATCGCGAAGCAGGATGCCAGAGCCGAAAGCCCCTCCCTCAGTTCTGCATCATTAAGCGGCGATGCCTGCATCCGGCGTGAGCCCAACCGACTCCACCGCACTGATGGCGCACTGTTCATCAATGTCCGAGGTATCGCCGGTGATGCCTACCGCGCCGATCACCTCGCCCCGCTCATTGCGAATCAACACACCGCCCGGTGCAGGCACCAGCTGGCCGTCAGCCAGGTTATTCACTGCACCGATAAACGCCGGGCGTTGCTGCGCATCGGCGGCGATCAGCCGTGAGCCTTTGCCCAGCGCCAATGCGCCCCAGGCCTTGCCGATAGATATTTGCGGACGCAGCAGGCTGGCGCCGTCCTCGCGCTGCAAGCTAATCAGGTGACCGCCGGCGTCCAACACCGCCACAGTCAACGGAGCGGCTGATATTTCCCGGCCGACAGCCAGGGCGCGGTTACTGATGGTGGTGGCGATTTGCAGATTCAACGTACTCATAGTGATGACTCCTCAAGGCTGATAAATCCTACGAAGCACCCGCTGTTAGCCGCCTGCAGAGCCTGCGGGCAAACGCCGGGTAATCCAAAGCTCAGCACCACTATCTCACCAGAGACAAAAAACTCAATAGAGGAATACAATTTCTTATCTTTTTGTATACATATATTATAGCCACTGGCCACGACCTATCAGACAAACCCGCTAAAACGCTTGTTTTAAAGATTTTCCGCTGAGTGATCACTGGTTGAGAAAACTTATTGACCAGAAGGTCAAGCCATGAATAGAATCCTAGCCAGCTGTTTTGTATACAATCTGATAAAAAACGAGGCACAAGGCAATGGCCAAAATGAGAGCAATCGAGGCCGCCGTACTGGTGATGCGCCGCGAAGGCGTTGAAACTGCGTTCGGCGTTCCCGGCGCTGCCATCAACCCCCTGTACGCTGCACTGGAAAAAATCGGCGGTATCGACCACGTCCTGGCTCGCCACGTCGAAGGCGCCTCGCACATGGCAGAGGGCTACACCCGCACCAATGCCGGCAACATCGGCGTGTGCATCGGTACATCCGGCCCGGCAGGTACCGACATGGTCACCGGTCTGTACTCGGCCAGCGCCGACTCCATCCCAATTCTGTGCATCACCGGCCAAGCGCCGCGTGCCCGCATGCACAAGGAAGACTTCCAGGCCGTCGACATCACCAGCATCGTTAAGCCGGTGACCAAGTGGGCGACCACCGTCATGGAGCCGGGCCAAGTGCCACGTGCCTTCCAGAAAGCCTTCTATGAAATGCGCAGTGGCCGCCCAGGCCCCGTGCTGATCGACCTGCCGTTTGACGTGCAGATGGCCGAAATCGAATTCGACATCGACGCCTACGAGCCTCTGCCACTGGCCAAACCGGCTGCCAACCGCGTGCAGGCTGAGAAAGCCCTGGCCATGTTGAACGACGCCGAGCGCCCATTGCTGGTAGCCGGCGGCGGTATCTTCAACGCTGACGCCGCAGACAAGTTGGTCGAGTTCGCCGAACTGACCGGCGTACCGGTTATCCCAACCCTGATGGGCTGGGGCGCAATCCCGGACGACCACAAGTTGATGGTCGGCATGGTCGGCCTGCAGACCTCGCATCGCTACGGCAACGCCACTCTGTTGGAATCCGACCTAGTATTCGGCATCGGTAACCGCTGGGCCAACCGCCACACCGGCAGCGTCGACGTGTACACCGAAGGACGCAAGTTCATTCACGTGGACATCGAGCCGACGCAAATCGGCCGCGTATTCAACCCGGACCTGGGCATCGTTTCTGACGCCGCCGCTGCTCTGGACGCATTTATCGAAGTGGCCAAAGAATGGAAAGCCGCTGGCAAGCTGAAAAATCGCAGCGCCTGGGTCGAGTCGTGCCAGCAGCGCAAGCGCACCCTGCAGCGTAAAACTCACTTCGACAACGTGCCGGTCAAGCCGCAGCGCGTGTACGAAGAGATGAACGAGTTCTTCGGCAAAGACACCTGCTACGTCAGCACCATCGGTCTGTCGCAGATCGCTGGCGCGCAGTTCCTGCACGTGTACAAGCCACGCCACTGGATCAACTGTGGTCAGGCTGGCCCGTTGGGCTGGACCATCCCAGCAGCGCTGGGCGTGGTCAAGGCCGACCCGAGCCGCAACGTCGTGGCGCTGTCCGGCGACTACGACTTCCAGTTTATGATCGAAGAAATGGCCGTGGGCGCGCAGTTCAACCTGCCGTATATCCACGTTGTGGTGAACAACTCCTACCTGGGCCTGATCCGTCAGTCGCAGCGCGGTTTCGAGATGGACTACTGCGTGCAGTTGGCCTTCGAGAACATCAACGCGCCAGAACTTAACGGCTACGGCGTCGACCACGTTGCCGTGGTAGAAGGTCTGGGTTGCAAGGCCGTTCGCGTGTTCGAACCGAACGATATTCAGGCGGCACTGGCCAAAGCCAAGGCGCTGATGGAAGAGTTCCGCGTACCCGTGATGGTTGAAATCATTCTGGAGCGCGTCACCAACATCTCCATGGGTGTTGAGATCAACGCCGTCAACGAGTTCGAAGAACTCGCCGAACGTGGCGTCGATGCACCCACCGCGATTTCCATGCTCGATTGATCCAGCCGTAGGGTGGCTGTCACTCAGCACATCCACCCTACGCAAACGATAAAGGAGCACACCATGCCCCGTTTTGCCGCCAACCTGTCCATGCTGTTCACCGAAGTGGACTTTCTGGAGCGTTTCGATGCCGCCGCTGCCGCTGGCTTCAGTGGTGTCGAATACCTGTTCCCCTATGACTTCGCCGCCGAAGTGATTAAAGCGCGCCTGGATGCCAACCAGCTTGAGCAGGTGTTGTTCAACCTGCCAGCCGGCGATTGGGCCAAGGGCGAGCGTGGTATCGCCTGCCACCCTGACCGCGTCGAGGAGTTCCGTGCTGGCGTCGATCAGGCTATCGCCTACGCCAAGGTGCTGGGCAATACGCAGATCAACTGCCTGGCCGGTATCCGCCCGCAAGGCTACGACTGCGCAACGATTGAGCAGACCTTCGTTGATAACCTCAAGTTTGCCGCCCAGAAGCTGCAAGCCGCCGGCATCAAGCTGGTGATGGAGATGATCAACACCCGCGACATCCCCGGCTTCTACCTGAACACCACGGCGCAGGCCCTGGCCATTCGCGACAAAGTCGCCAGCGCCAACCTGTTCCTGCAATACGACATCTACCACATGCAAATCATGGAAGGTGACCTGGCGCGTACCGTCGAGGCCAACCTGGCTGTGATCAACCACGTGCAGCTGGCCGACAACCCGGGCCGCAACGAGCCGGGCACGGGCGAGATCAATTACCGCTTCCTCTTTGAGCACCTGGATCGCATTGGTTACCAGGGCTGGATTGGCTGTGAATACAAGCCAGCCACCACTACCGCTGCCGGCCTTGGCTGGATGAAAGTTCACAACGCCATCTAATCGGAGGATCTCTCACATGGCTAAAATCGGATTTATCGGCACGGGCATCATGGGTAAGCCCATGGCGCAAAACCTGCAAAAAGCAGGTCACACCCTCTTCCTTTCCGAACACCACGACAAGGCCCCGGCTGATCTGGTAGCCGAAGGCGCTGTCGCCCTGGCCAACCCACGTGAAGTGGCGCAGGAAGCCGAATTCATCATCATCATGGTGCCGGACACCCCGCAGGTTGAAGACGTTCTGTTCAGCAAAGACGGTGTGGCTGAAGGCACTGGCGCTGGCAAAATCGTGATCGACATGAGCTCGATCTCGCCGACCGCCACCAAGGTGTTCGCCGACAAGATCAAAGCCACGGGCGCTGCATACCTCGACGCGCCGGTTTCCGGTGGTGAAGTGGGCGCTAAAGCCGCCACCCTGTCGATCATGGTCGGCGGTTGCCCGAAAGCCTTCGAGCGCGCGCTGCCGCTGTTCCAGGCTATGGGTAAGAACATCACCCACGTCGGTGGCAGTGGCGACGGCCAGACAGCCAAGGTCGCCAACCAGATCATCGTGGCCCTGAACATCCAGGCAGTTGCTGAAGCCATGCTGTTCGCCGCCAAGAACGGCGCCGATCCAGCCAAGGTGCGTGAAGCGCTGATGGGCGGCTTCGCCGGCTCGAAAATCCTTGAAGTGCACGGCGAGCGCATGATCAAAGGCACCTTTGATCCGGGCTTCCGTATCAGCCTGCACCAGAAGGACCTCAACCTCGCCCTCGCCGGCGCACGCGAGTTGGGCCTTAACCTGCCTAACACCGCTAACGCGCAGCAAGTGTTCAGCACCTGCTCGGCCATCGGCGGCAGCAACTGGGACCACTCGGCGTTGATCAAAGGCCTGGAACACATGGCCAATTTCAACATCCGCGGCGAGTAAGCCCTAGCAGCGTTGATCACTGCATCAGCGGGTTGAACCAAGGTAGGTTGGCTCAACCTGATCGCACCCACACGCAACACGGGTGCGGCGCTTAGGACGCTCCAGCGTCAAACGTTATGATGCAGTACATCAAACGCTGCCCCCACGCTGGAGCGTGGGGACGATTACCGTTCTGAGTCGGGGTCAGCCGCCTCAGAACGCCCCTTTCGATCTGCCCGGTAAAACGGTGTCACGGCCTGTTTGCCGGGTGGATCGATTCTAGTGCAGAGGGCCTTCCCAGAAGACCCTGCGCACTAGAATTGAAGTTGGTCCAGACCTAGAGAGATCGCCATGTCCATCGATCCGCAACGCCTGCTACGCGACTTGTTCGCCAGCGCCATCGACGCCGCCCACCCGCGCCAGGTTTTGGCAAATTACCTCCCCGCAGACCGCAGCGGCCGCGTCATCGTCATCGGTGCCGGCAAGGCCGCCGCGGCCATGGCCGAAGTGATCGAGCAGGAATGGCACGGTGAGGTCTCAGGCTTAGTGGTGACCCGCTACGAGCACGGTGCCAATTGCCAGAAAATCGAAGTCGTCGAAGCTGCGCATCCGGTCCCCGATGATGCTGGTGAGCGTGTCGCCCGCCGCGTTTTAGAGCTGGTGAGTAACCTCAGCGAAAGCGACCGGGTGATTTTCCTGCTCTCCGGCGGCGGCTCGTCACTGCTCGCCCTGCCCGCGGCGGGCATCTCGCTTGCTGACAAGCAAGCGATCAACAAGGCGCTGCTGAAATCCGGCGCCACCATTGGTGAGATGAACTGCGTACGCAAGCACCTCTCGGCGATCAAGGGCGGTCGTTTGGCCAAGGCCAGCTGGCCGGCCAGCGTGTACACCTATGCGATTTCTGATGTGCCAGGCGATGAAGCAACAGTGATCGCCTCCGGCCCGACCGTGGCCGACCCCACCACCTCCGCCGAAGCCCTGGCGATTCTCGCCCGCTATAGCATCGAGATCCCCGCCAACGTGCGCAGCTGGTTGCAAAGCCCCGAGTCGGAAACGATTAAACCCGGCGACCCGTGCCTAGCGCGCAGCCACTTCCAGCTGATCGCCCGCCCACAGAAGTCGCTGGATGCCGCTGCGGCGGTGGTGCTCTCCGCTGGCTTGCCGGTGCTGATTCTCGGCGACCTGGAAGGCGAGTCGCGCGAGGTGGCCAAGGTCCACGCTGGCATCGCCAAACAGGTGGTGTTGCATGGCCAGCCGATCAAGGCGCCCTGTGTGATTCTCTCCGGTGGCGAAACCACCGTGACCGTACGCGGCAACGGCCGTGGCGGGCGCAATGCCGAATTCCTCCTCAGCCTTACCGACAGCCTCAAGGGCTTGCCGGGCGTGTATGCCCTGGCCGGCGACACCGACGGCATCGACGGTTCCGAAGACAACGCCGGGGCGATCATGACCCCCGAGAGCCACGCCCGCGCCGCCGCACTGGGCTTAAGCAGCAGTGATGAGCTGGACAACAACAACGGCTATGGCTACTTCGCCGCCCTTGACCAACTGATCATCACCGGGCCGACGCGCACCAACGTCAATGATTTCCGCGCCATTCTTATTCTCGAAGGTTCTGCCCAATGAACGCCGATAAAAAAGTAAAAATACTCGCCACCCTTGGCCCTGCCATTAAAACCATCGACGACATCCGTCAGTTGGTGGAAAACGGCGCCAACCTGTTTCGCCTGAATTTCAGCCACGGTGAGCACGCCGATCACGCCGAGCGTTACAACTGGGTGCGTGAAGTTGAAAAACAGCTGAATACGCCGATCGGCATTCTCATGGACCTGCAAGGCCCTAAACTACGCGTCGGCAAATTTGCCGAGGGCAAAGTCATGCTCGAACGCGGGCAAAGCCTGCGCCTGGATCTGGACAAGACCCCAGGCAACAGCGAGCGGGTCAACCTACCGCACCCAGAAATCATCGAAGCGCTGCAGCCGGGCATGAGCTTGCTGCTCGACGATGGCCGCCTGCGCCTGCAAGTCACCACCAAACACAGCGATGCCGTCGACACCCAGGTGATCGCCGGTGGTGAACTGTCCGACCGCAAAGGCGTAAACGTACCGGAAGCTGTGCTGCAACTCAGCCCGCTGACCGAGAAAGACCGCCGCGACCTGACCTTTGGCCTGGAGCTGGGTGTGGATTGGGTCGCACTGTCGTTCGTGCAGCGTCCAGAAGACATCATCGAAGCGCGCGAGCTGATCCAGGGCAAAGCCTTGCTGATGGCCAAGATCGAGAAGCCCTCGGCCGTGGTGCACCTGGAAGAAATTGCCAAACTGTGCGACGCAATCATGGTTGCCCGTGGCGATCTGGGCGTGGAAGTGCCGGCAGAAAATGTACCGCGCATCCAGAAAGACATCATCCGTACCTGCCGCCAGCTGGGTAAGCCGGTGGTAGTGGCCACGCAGATGCTTGAATCCATGCGCTTCTCGCCAGCACCGACGCGGGCCGAAGTCACCGACGTGGCCAACGCCGTGGCCGAAGGCGCAGATGCGGTCATGCTCTCGGCGGAAACCGCTTCCGGTGATTACCCGCAAGAAGCCGTGCAGATGATGAGCAAGATCATTCGCCAGGTGGAAAGCGGCCCGGACTTCCAGGCCCAGCTCGACGTTAGCCGCCCGGTCGCCGAAGCCACCTCCTCCGACGCCATCAGCTGCGCGATCCGCCGCATCAGCACCATTCTGCCGGTCGCCGCACTGGTCAATTACACCGAGTCGGGCAGTTCCAGCCTGCGCGCCTCACGCGAGCGCCCTGCCGTGCCGATCCTCAGCCTGACGCCAAGCCTCAACACGGCTCGTCGCCTGAGTGTGGCCTGGGGCGTGTATTCGGTGGTCAACGCACGCTTGAGCAAGGTTGAAGACGTTACCCGCACGGCCTTGGAAACAGCCCGCAGCACAGGCTTAGCCAAGACCGGCGACACCGTGGTGATCACCGCAGGCGAGCCGTTCGGCCAGCCTGGCAGCACCAACAGCCTGCGTATCGAAATTCTCCACTGAGTCATGACTGCAGCGGTTTCTAGGCCCGCTGCATAAGTGCTACCCCTGGCTTTGCCAGTTTTAAGGCACCCTCTGTTCCCGCAGTGGGTGCTTCTTTTTTATGGCCCGCGCCCCAGGCGGACACCGCTTGGGCCGTCGCTGCGTGGCGTTAAAAAGAGCCCTGTCATTTTATTCAGGTTCGTTTGCATGTCGTCACTCCCGCTCCCCATCAGCACCCGGCAAGGCTTGCGCATCTTGCTCAACGGTTTCAGCCAGATTTTCCTGCAAACTCACCCCGGGTGCGGCCTGCTGGTGGTGCTGGCCATCGCCGTTGGCGCACCGCAGTTACTGGCCGGCGCACTGCTCGGCGGCTTCAGCAGCACGTTGACGGCGCAGCGCCGCGGCTTTGCCAGCGCAGATATCGAACTGGGCCTGTATGGCTACAACGGCATATTGCTGGGCATGCTGATCAGCCTGCAGTTCACTTGGTCGCTATTACTGCCGCTGTTGATCATCGCCATTGCCGGACTGTCCAGCCTGTTGCTGGAACCCTGGATGCGGCGCATGCGTCAGCACCAGTGGCTGCCGGCCTTCACCTTGCCCTTTGTGGCCCTAAGCTGGCTGGTGCTATGGCTGGCCCCGGCCCTGCAATTGCAGCTGCAACAGCCAGCGCCGAGCCAGCTACTGCCGCTCGATTGGCTGGCCAGTGTGCTGGCTATGGCGCGCGGTTTGGGCCAGGTGATTTTTCTCGATCACCCCATAGCCGGCGCCTGCATATTATTTGGCCTGCTGTTGGCTGATCGGCGCGCCGCCTGCTGGGCGCTCTTGGGCTCCGCCGGCGGCTTGGCCCTGGCGCTGAACCAAGGCCTGGGACAACAAAGCGCACTTATCGGCCTGTATGGCTACAACGCTGCGCTGGCCGCTATTGCCATAAGCCAGGTGAACCGACAGGTTTGGCTGCCCGCATTGGGCATCGTGCTGGCGTTGGCGCTGCAACCTGGCTTCAGTGCGCTGGGGCTGCCCGCCTTGACCATGCCCTTTATTCTTACCTGCTGGCTGGTGAGCGCCAGCCAACGGCTACTGCGCAACGCCGCAGGCGACTGCACACCACGGCCGCCGCGTAAGGGCAAAAGCTTGCATCGTCAGGATAAAACTCCCTAGGCTGCGCACTCAGTCGTGCGCTTGGCATAAGGGCGACGTCAACGGAGCAGCCAGAACACCATGGACACGCCGCAAAACCTGCGTCAGCAGCTGTACAGCATCATCTTCTTCACTGACACACCAGCCGGGCAGCGCTTCGACCGCTACCTGCTGCTGGCCATTTTGGCCAGCCTGGTCGTGGTGATGCTCGACAGCATCGACACGATTCACAGCCAGTATCAACAGCTGCTGGCCGGAATTGAGTGGGCGTTTACCCTGCTGTTCGCCATTGAATACGTAGTGCGCCTGTACTGCTCACCGAAGCCGCTGCGCTACGCCTTTAGTTTCTTCGGTCTGATTGACTTGCTGGCCATCCTGCCGGGCATCTTGGCGCTGTTTTATGGCGACGCGCAGTACCTGCTGATCATCCGCGTAATCCGCATGTTGCGGGTGTTCCGCGTACTGAAACTCAGCCCCTACCTGCGCCAGGCCAACTTTCTGCTGACCGCGCTGCGCGGCAGTAAACAGAAGATCATCGTGTTCTTCGCCTGCATTGCCACCATGGTCACGGTGTTCGGCACCCTGATGTACGTGATCGAAGGCCCTGCGCATGGCTTTACCAGCATTCCCAAAGGCATCTACTGGGCTGTGGTCACCCTGACCACGGTGGGTTTCGGCGATATCGTGCCGAAAACCCCGCTGGGTCAGGCGCTCTCAACCCTGGTGATGATCACCGGTTACTCGATCATTGCCGTGCCCACTGGCATCTTCACCGCCGAACTGGCCAACGCCATGCGCGGCGGCGATCAACTGAGCCACGACTGCCCCAGCTGCGCGAAAGACCTCCACGAGCAGGGCGCGTCCTTCTGCAGCCGCTGCGGTAACCCCCTGTACACACGACACACCGAGCAAAGCTGAGCACTACCCAGGCAATAAAAAACCGCAACGCGTTGCGGTTTTTTATTGCCTGGCGGCGACCTTCAGCCGCGCTCAGCCGCGCTTGAAGTCAGCTCGAACGGACTGTTGCTGCGCCGCTGGTTGCGGTCTTCACGCGGGGTGGCACCGAAGAAATTGCGGTAGGCGCTGGAGAAATGCGGGCCGGAGGAAAAGCCGCAGGACAAGCCAATCTGAATGATCGACTTGCTGGTTTGCATCAACAGCTGGCGCGCCTTATTCAGGCGCAACTCCAGGTAGTACTGGCTGGGCACACGGTTGAGGTATTGCTTGAAGATGCGTTCCAGCTGCCGACGCGACACACAAACGTGTTGAGCGATTTCGTCGGTGGTCAGCGGCTCTTCAATATTGGCTTCCATCAACAGCACGGCTTGGGTCAGCTTGGGGTGGCTGGAGCCCAGACGGTTTTGCAGGGGAATGCGCTGACGCTCGCCGCCTTCGCGGATGCGCTCAACCACCAATTCTTCGCTCACCGCGCCAGCCAGCTCAGCGCCATGGTCGCGAGCCAACAAGGCCAGCAGTAAGTCGAGTACCGCCAAGCCACCGCAGGCGCTCAAACGATCGCGGTCCCAGTCAAACAAATGGCTGGTGGCAATCACCTTGGGGAAACGCTCACTGAAATCATCCTGCCAACGCCAGTGCACCGACGCGCGGTAACCATCAAGAAGCCCCAGTTGCGCCAAGGGATAGACGCCAGCGGCAATCGCTCCGACCACACAGCCGCCGCGTACCACGTGCTTGAGCGCGGCCGATAACGCCGCTGGTATAGGCCCAGGCGGCTCATCCGCCAACAAGAAGAGCTTTTGGCAGCCCTCAAGCTTGCCCACCCAAGACTCACCCGGCAGTTGCCAGGCCCCTTCAAGTGGCGCTTCAGCCTGCAGGAACACCAGCTCGTAGACCACCTCGGGGTGGACGCGCTGAGCGACGCGCAGCGCTTCCTCGGCCAAGGCCAGGGTCAACGGCTTGGTGGAGGGCCAAAGCAGAAAGCCAATTCGGTGGGAGTTCATGGGGGCAGTTTAGGCTCTGTTGGCAATTATGGGCATAGCAGAAATGGCTACAGCAGTTGCCGCTGGTTACTTGAGACTGCCAGAGAGGAACTGCTGTAAACGCTCGGATTGGGGGTTGGCCAACACCTCACGCGGACAACCGCGCTCTTCCACCACACCTTTGTGGAGGAACACCAGCTGGTTGGACACTTCGCGGGCAAAGCCCATTTCGTGGGTCACCACCACCATGGTACGGCCTTCCTGGGCTAAGTCCTGCATCACCTTAAGCACTTCGCCAACCAGTTCCGGATCGAGGGCCGAAGTCGGCTCGTCGAACAGCATCACCTCGGGCTCCATGGCCAAGGCGCGGGCAATCGCGACACGCTGCTGTTCACCACCGGACATATGCGCGGGGTAGGCATCCTTACGATGGGCCACACCGACCTTATTCAGGTAGTGCTCGGCTTTTTCCAGGGCGTCTTTCTTGCTCATGCCGAGCACGTGCACCGGGGCTTCCATGACGTTTTCCAGGGCGCTCATGTGCGACCACAGGTTGAAGTGCTGGAACACCATCGACAGCCGTGAACGCATGCGCTGCAACTGCTTGGGGTCACCGGCTTTGAGGCCTCCGTCCTTATTGGCGACTAACTTCAGCTCTTCGTTGTTGAGCAGAATCTTGCCGCTGTGTGGCTGTTCCAGCAGGTTGATGCAACGCAGGAAAGTACTCTTGCCCGAGCCACTCGAGCCGATGATGCTGATCACATCGCCGGCCTTGGCGGCCAGCGACACGCCCTTCAATACTTCATGGCTGCCGTAGCGCTTGTGCAGATCCTGAACTTCAAGTTTGTACATGGTTTCCACTCTCTTGAATCAGTCGCTGAGCAAGCGACCCTGGCGAATAGGGGTACGACCGGCCACCTTGGCCAACCACAAACCGGGCTGGGCAAAGCGCAACCGTTCACGCGCATAGAGCACACCCTCGGTGACGGCACAGACGGTGGTGTGGCGATCTTCCAGTGGATCGATCACTTCAAACAATGGGTCGCCGGCTTTAACGGTGGCCCCACGGGTTGCAGAAAACTTACCACTCCAGCGTGCGGGGCATAGGCGTATTGCGCGCCGGCAAACGGCGTGGCGTCGCAGCTTGGGATGGGCACGGGCGGCCAGTCACCGGCAATCAGCCCCTGCTCGGCGAGGAACGCCAGAATGTTCTCGGCACTGGCCTCGGCTTGGGCTTTGCCGGTATCGGCCATGCCGCCCAACTCGACGGTCACCGCCAGGCAGGCCAATGGCACAGCGGCCTGAGGAAACTGCCGCGCCAGCTGTACCCAGGGCAAGGCGCAGGCCTCATCGAAGGAGCTGCCGCCGGAATCCTCGACGGTCAGCGCCGCCCTCGCCTGCAGCCGCGCCGACAGTGAGCGCAACTGTGGCCATTGCTGTGACAACAGATAGAGGTGCACAGCGGCATCAAAATCACAGTGCAGGTCGAGTACCACATCGGCATCACAGGCATGTTTGAGCAGCAGGCGCTGCATGCCTTGCAGCTCCGAGCCGGCTGGCGGCAACGCTTCCAGCGCGGCCTGCATGGCGGCGCGTATCAGCCGCACATTGCTCGGGCCGTCACTGCCCAGGCAGCCTTGCAAAGCTGGCGCGATGGCAGCAGCCAGATCAGTAAAGTCGCGGTTGAAGTTCTTGCCGCTGCCCAGCTCGAAACGACCCTGATGGGCAGCCTGGAACACCTGCCCCAAGCCAATCGGGTTGGCCACGGGCACCAGCTCGATCACGCCGGTCAAGCGACCTTGGGCTTCTAACTCACGCAAGCAGCGCTTGAGTTCAACCGCCACGCGCATTCCGGGCAACTCATCGGCATGCAACGAGGCCTGGATATAAGCCTTGCACGGACCACGACCGAAGCGAAACACGCTCAGCCGACGTTCCGTACCGGGGCAACCCACGGCAGTGGATGATCAATGCGCTGCATACGCTTACCCTCAGGCCTTGCGCGGAGCGAGGTAAGCCAGCCAGCGGCGCTCGGCGAGCTTGAACAGGCGGACGAGAATAAAGGTCAGGCACAGGTAGAACAGGCCGGCGGTAATAAACGCCTCAAACGGCAGGTAATACTGGGAGCTTACGGTACGCGCCGCGCCGGTGATGTCGATCAGGGTGACAATCGAAGCCAGCGAGGTGGTGTGCAGCATCATGATCACTTCGTTGCTGTACTGCGGCAGCGCCCGACGTAAGGCCGACGGCAGGAGAATGCGGCGGTACAGTTTAAAGCGTGACATGCCCATGGCCTTGGCCGCCTCGATTTCGCCATGTGGCGTGGCCTTCAGGCTACCGGCAAGGATCTCGGCGCTGTAAGCGCTGGTATTGATGGCGAACGCCAGGCAGGCACAGAAGGTCGCGCTGGAGAAATATGGCCAAAGGAAGCTCTCACGTACTGCCTCGAACTGGGCCAGGCCGTAATAGATGAGAAACAGCTGCACCAGCATCGGCGTGCCGCGAATCACATAGGTGTAGAGCCAGGCCGGGAAATTGACCCAGGGCGATTTTGAAACACGCATCAGCCCCAGGGGGATGGCCACAGCCAAACCACACGCCAGGGAAATCAGCAGAATTTTCAGGGTAACCAGTACACCGCCAAAGTACAGCGGCAGGCTTTCCAGGATTACGTTGTAGTCAAAAATCATCGCTGCGCTCCCCCGCTTACAGATCAGCGGCTTTAATGCCGACCGAGTAACGTTTTTCCAGGTAACGCAAAGCCAGCAGCGACACGCTGGTCAGCACCAGATACAGGGCGGCAACCGCCAGGTAGAAGGTGAACGGCTCGCGCGTGGCATCGGCGGCACTTTTCGCCTTGAACATCATGTCCTGCAGACCAACCACTGAGATCAGCGCGGTGGCCTTGGTCAACACCAGCCAATTATTGGTGAAGCCCGGAATAGCGAAGCGGACCATCTGCGGCACCAAAATGCGGAAGAACACCTGCATACCACTCATGCCATACGCCGCGCCCGCTTCAGCCTGCCCCTTGGGGATGGCCATAAAGGCGCCACGGAAGGTCTCCGACAGGTAAGCACCAAAGATGAAACCCATGGTGAACACACCGGCAATAAACGGATTGATATCGATGTAGTCGTCGTAGCCGAGCATCGGCGCCAGACGGTTCACCATGTCCTGACCGCCGTAAAAGATCAGCAGGATCAGCACCAAATCAGGAATACCGCGAATCACTGTGGCGTAGGTTTCACCCAGTAGCGCCAGCCACTTGATGGGCGACAGGCGAAACGCCGCACCCAGCAAACCCAACACGATGGCCACCGCCATCGACGTCAGCGCCAGAATCAGGGTGAGCCAGGCACCCTCTAAAATGGTCGAGCCGTAGCCGTTGAGCATGCTCTGAATACCTCATGCAAACGCCGGGCGGCGCCTGGGAGTACAACGGAAAAGTGGCGTAAACCTCAAATTAAGGCGGGTTTACGCCACTTTCAGTGAAGACGACCGAGCGAACTCAATCAGTCGCCGTAGACGTTGAAGTCAAAGTACTTGTCCTGCACTTCCTTGTACTTACCGTTGGCCCGGATGGCCAGGATGGCAGCGCTGATCTTGTCAGCCAGAGCCTTGTCACCCTTGCGTACGGCAATACCGGCGCCCATGCCGATGTATTTCTCGTCGGCGTAGTCTGGGCCTACCAGGGCGAAGCCTTTACCGGCATCGGTCTTGATAAAGCCATCGTCGAGATTGACCACGTCAGCAAAGGTGGCGTCCAGACGGCCGGAAGTCAGATCAAGAAAGGCTTCGTTCTGCGAGCTGTAACGCACGATCTCGATACCAGCAGGGGCAAAGACATCGGTAGCGTACCGGTCGTAGGTGGATGCGCGCTGTACGCCAACTTTTTTGCCTTTCAGATCAACCAGCGGGTCGTTGAGTACGGTACCCGCCTTCATCGCAAGCTTGCCCGGGGTCTGGTAGTACTTGCTGCTGAAATCAACCGATTTCAAGCGATCTTCGGTGATGCTCATCGAAGACAGCACGGCGTCAAACTTGCGCACTTTCAGCGCAGGGATCAGGCCGTCGAACTCCTGCTCGATCCACTTGCATTCCACTTTCATCTCTTCGCACAGGGCGACGCCGATGTCGTAGTCGAAACCGCTGATGGCACCTTCTGGGGTTTTGAAAGCAAACGGCGGGTAAGCCGCTTCGATACCAATACGCAGAGGTTTGGCCTCTTCAGCCATGGCCAGCGGCGACAGCATGGACAGCGCCAGTGCGCCGAGAAGTGCAATCTTCTTCATCTTATGACTCCTTCGAATGGGTATGGCTTTAAGTGGGTATCAAGCAGCAGAGCGAACACTGGCCGCGCATATTGTGGCGCATTCGGGCTGCATAAATTGTAGTGAGTCAGCGTCAAGCTGCGCGGTGCAAAGCGCTCAGACGGCCTCAGCCGAGTGAGCGGCATTCTAGCGACAGCTCGAAAGTCGATATTTCTTCAATGCGACAAGTAATTACAAAAGACCCGAACAAGCACTGCGGGGATATTGACAGCCCCTAAAAAACATGGGGACAGAAAGATAGCAAACCTTTTAATAAAGCAATTAGCGCGCCGCATTTTATTCAGGCCTTTATTTTAGTGGCCTGGCCATACATTTTATCTTCCCCACCGCAGTAGCGGCGCGCCATTTTGGCGCAAAACGTTCCCGCACACCTCATAAAAGTGCGCGGTGTTACGCCAGGGTGACAGTCAGCGACACAGATGAAAATCGATCACTGCGACTTTGCACTAATTATCGAGCAGAAAGCACAACGCCCTGCCCGGCTTGTGGCCGAAACAGGGCGTTGCTTGCAGGTGCTTTAACGGCTGTTAGGCAGCCTGCATCTGGCGGTGGGTGTCAATGAGGTGCTGCACCACGCCAGGATCGGCCAGCGTGGAGATGTCGCCGAGTCCATCGTATTCGGCGGTAGCGATCTTGCGCAGGATACGGCGCATGATCTTACCCGAGCGCGTTTTCGGCAGGCCTGGGGCCCACTGAATAACGTCCGGCGTAGCAATTGGGCCAATTTCCTTGCGCACCCAATTTTTAAGTTCTTGTCGCAGTTGCTCGGACGGCTCTTGACCCTGGTTCAGGGTCACGTAAACGTAGATGCCCTGCCCCTTGATGTCGTGCGGCACACCAACCACTGCGGCTTCGGCGACTTTCGGGTGGGCGACCATGGCGCTCTCCACTTCGGCAGTACCCATGCGGTGACCGGATACGTTGAGCACGTCATCCACACGACCGGTGATCCACCAGTAACCGTCTTCGTCACGACGAGCACCGTCACCAGTGAAGTACATACCTTTGAAGGTCTTGAAGTAGGTATCGACGAAGCGGTCGTGGTCGCCAAACAAAAGTGCGCGACTGACCCGGCCAGGAATCGAGGATAACCAAGTTGCCTTCGGCCGGCCCCTCGATCAGGTTGCCTAGGTTATCGACCAAGGCTGGCACTACACCGAAGAACGGGCGAGTCGCCGAACCTGGCTTGAGCGCTGTGGCACCCGGCAACGGAGTAATCATGAAACCACCCGTTTCAGTCTGCACCAGGTGTCGACGATTGGGCAGCGCGACTGGCCTACCTTCTCGTAGTACCAGTGCCACGCTTCAGGATTGATCGGCTCGCCTACCGAGCCAAGCAGGCGCAGGCTGGAACCATCAGCACCCTCCACGGCAGCATCGCCCTGGGCCATCATGGCGCGAATTGCAGTCGGCGCGGTGTAGAGAATGTTGACCTTGTGCTTGTCGATGATCTTCGACACACGGGTCACATCAGGATAATTCGGAATGCCTTCGAACATCAGCGTGGTCGCGCCGTTAGCCAGCGGGCCATACACGATATAGCTGTGGCCCGTGACCCAGCCAACGTCGGCAGTGCACCAGTAAACGTCGCCTGGCTTGTAGTCGAATACCCGCTCATGGGTCAGCGCGGCATACAGCAAGTAGCCGCCGGTGGTGTGCAGTACGCCTTTAGGCTTACCGGTCGAGCCGGAGGTATAGAGGATAAACAGCGCTTCTTCGGCACCCATTTCCTTGGGCGCGCAAACGCTGCCAGCCACCTTCAACAGGTCGTCGTACCAGATATCACGATGCGGGTTCCACTTGATCTCGGAGCCAGTGCGCTTGACCACGATGACCTTCTGAATGCTGCGCGTCTCAGGGTTGGTCAGGGCGTCGTCAACGTTGGCCTTGAGTGCAACCTTCTTGCCGCCACGCAGACCTTCGTCAGCGGTGATCACCACCTTGGACTGGCAATCGATGATGCGGCCCGCCAGCGCTTCAGGAGAGAAGCCGCCGAACACCACCGAGTGAATGGCACCGATGCGGGTACAGGCCAGCATGGCGACCACAGCTTCGGGGATCATCGGCATGTAGATGGTCACCACGTCGCCGCGGTGCACATCCTGGCCGCGCAGGGCGTTGGCCAGCTTGCAAACTTCTTCATGCAACTCGCGGTAGGTGATATTGCGGCTTTCAGACGGGTCATCGCCTTCCCAAATAATCGCCACCTGATCACCGCGCTCGGCCAAATGACGGTCCAGGCAGTTGTAGGAAACGTTCAAGGTGCCATCGGCAAACCACTTGATGTCGACACGGTGATCATCGAAGGAGGTTTGCTTGACTTGAGTAAACGGCTTGATCCAGTCCAGGCGCTGAGCCTGCTCACGCCAGAAACCATCGGGGTTGATCACCGACTGCTGGTACATGGCTTTATAAGTCGCCTCGTCAGTCAGCGACTGGGCCGCCGCCTCAGGGGACACGGGATACAAGGACGCAGCACTCATTAGAAACACCTCGGTGGGTAGTTGTTGTTCTATGCCCCATTTTGTAGCCAGCACGCCACTGCAGGGCCATTCGACCATGGTCTTAACGCTCTAAGACGATAGTCTCACGGGCTGGCCAGCGCTTTTCTGCGGGCAAAAAAAAGCGACCTAAATAGGTCGCCACCCAAATCATTCCGGGGGAGGAATGGAGAAACGCTTGCATTCAAATCACGCAGGATTGGAATGCAATTAGTCTCCCCCGAACAGCGTGCCCAGCTATTGCACCTTGGTCGTAGGGCCGCTCACCTCAACAAACCAAGGCTCTAGACGCCGGCCAAAGGCGACATTGGCAGTAAAGCGCTGCTGATAAGCCGGGTAATCCATACCCGATAACTCGCCCTGCGGCGGCAAACTGTCGAACACCGCATGCCAGCGTCTAGGCAGGTTAAGACTGTGCAGCCCCGGGGTACTTGCCGAACCACCCAATAGCCAGGTGACGCGCTGGCTTTGCGGGCGCGGATCCTTACCCTCCCCCGTCCACTCACTGGCCACACTGCTGACCCGCGCCTCGACAATGCCACGAACGATGGCGTAACGCTGTCGATCCGGATAACGCGCACGCAGCGCCTGCTGATCAGCGCCAACGTCCACTGCCAGCAGACGGCTGGCGCGCTGCTGCTCATATTCCAGAGCTTTGCCGGCGTTCTGTGCCGCATCTGCAGCTCTTTACTGTCGGGTACGGACGTTTGCAGACGCAGGGCTTCAGCATGTGCTGCCCGTAGCAACGCCACCTCGCGCTGATAGGCCGTGCCATTGAGTTCCAGCACCAGCAGCGCCTCGCGGTCCAGCTGACGGCGATAGCGGCTTACTGCTGCCTCATTCACCTGCGCGGGCACCTGGAAACCCAGCACCGCCATCTTTAGCACTGATCGACAAGCCGTATTGCTCATTATCCGCCTGACTGGGCCAGCGATAATCCAGGCGCAGCGCCAGGCTGCTGTTGTCCTTACGCCAATACATATGAGTACTACCCAACTCGCGCTCGGATAAGAGCAAGTGGCTCTGCGCCGGTGGCTGGCGATTCCAGGCTACACCCGCCAGGACGATGGCGTTGACGAGACCAATCAGCGCCAGGCCAGCGATCAGGTATCGAGGACGAAAGCCGTTCACTGCGCACCTCCCAGCAAGCCATGACGGCTACGCAAGCGCCGCAGCACCAGCAAAATCAATACCGCACATAGACCCAGCATCAGGAAAAACAGGTACTTGGGCATGCTCTCCCACCACAGTCGAATAGCTTGCTGTAGAGGAAAGCACAAAGAATGTCAGCCAGTGTTCACCGTATCCGGCCACTCACGGCATACGCCCAGCCAGATCACCAAGGCCGCCAGAATAAAACCCGCAAACTGGTAAGCGCTCTCGATGTACTCAGGCGGATAATCGAAAAACTGCCGTCGCCCCAATGCGCCAATAGCAATACGGCAAGAACACCCCGAGCAGGCCGCCTACCCGATAGATCAGCGCAAAACCATCAAAACGGCGTTGATCGAGCCACAACGGCAGCACAAAAATCAGCAGCGCTGGGCGATAAAACTCTCCGGGCGCTGAGCAAAACCCAGCCAGTAGATGCCATCCCAGCTGCCGATCCGCACGGCGAAAAACGCCAACAAACAGCTCAGCCCGATAGCCAACAGCAAGCGTGTACCGCAGGCGTACGCCAGCAACAACGCATAGAGAGCCCAGGGCAACAGCGCATTAGCCGATGGGGTGATATTGAAGATCTGCCCGAGCATGACGATGTTCAGCACAAAACAGGTAAACGCCACCAACGCCGCCAGCTTGCTGAAATAACCGGCGCCATCACGATGCTGCACCACAGCGTCAGGCCAAACGAAGCAATGCTCGCCGTTAACAGAATCGCCACCTGCCCCGCCGTGCTGAAAAAGCCCCAGAACTGATAGAACAGAAAAAACACACTGGCCGCCAACGTTAACGCGCCCAGAAACGACGCAATGCGCATCCCCAGCGACAGTTGGCGGGTTTGAGTGTCGTGATCGATATCAAAGGCGGCCCGGTAGCGTCAAGCAGTTGCTGCTGGTAATCCTGCACGCTGGCGCGCTGACTGTCGCTCAGGCATAACACCTGCTCAGCCTCTAGGCGTGCCAACTCACGGTTGAAAATGCCGATATCGTCGGCACGTTGCTGGGCATCACTGCGGTTCAAATTTGGCATGGCAATCCTTGCTACGGTCCATTGCCCAACGACGGGCCACACAGGCTAACGTTAACGCGTTGACGACGCGCTGAACCAGCAAGCGTTTTACAAAGGCGCATAAGCATCGCGCCAAACGCACCTGCAGGCCGCAGCGATTTCCTGCCGCAGCTAAGCGGCACCTACCCAACACGCTCACGGACGCCGCGATGAACGAACAGCATGCCGCCTTACTGAAAAATGCCCCGCACAGCCAAAAACCCGCCGACACTTGGGCCAGACTGTGCTGTGAACAAGCAATCCTGGCGGTGGAACACGGTTGTTATGGTGTAGGTGCCGTGCTGGTTAACCAGGCGCACGAATTGCTGTGCAGTGCACGCAACCAGGTGTTTGTCGACGGCCATTACAACAGTGCCGGGCATGCTGAGATGCAGCTGCTCGACACGCTAGAAGCCGAGCACCCGCACCAAGACCGCAGCACCCTCACGTTGTACGTAAGCTTGCAGCCCTGCCTAATGTGCTATGGCCGCATCCTGCTGGCAGGCATACCCCGTGTGCGTTACCTGGCCGTCGATAAGCCCGGCGGCTTTACCGGCAAAGGGTTGCCGCCGGCTTGGGCCGAGTTGGCGGCCCACACCTCGAATCACCAAGCCGGCGTGGACCGTTATTGGATCAATCTGGCAGAACAGGCAATCAGCACGCTGCAAGATCGCCAGGTGATGCGCCAACGCGTCATATCGGCCTGGCGCGGCACATCGCAGCCTTGATCGCACTACTCCTTCCCCAAGCCATGCTGACGCAGCTTGTTGGCGATGGTGGTGTGTGACACACCAGGCGCTTACCCAGCTGGCGGCTACTGGGGTGATCATGAAACAAGCGCTCCAGCACGGCTTTCTCGAAACGCCCGAGAATTTCATCCAGCCCGCCTTCGACTGAGAACTCACCCAGCGGCTGCGGCGCGCCATAATCCGGCAGACGGATGTGCTCGGCCTTGACCATGCCGCCGTCACACAGCGATACGGCCTGAAACAGCACGTTCTCCAGTTGGCGCACATTGCCTGGCCAATGGTAATGACTGAGTTTGTCCAGCACCGCAGGCGCAAGCGTCGGCAGCGGGCAACTTATTTGCCGGCTGGCCTGATCGAGAAAATGCTCAACCAAGGGCGGCAAGCCGTCCAGGCATTCACGCAGCGGCGGTATATGCAGGCTCAGTACGTTAAGCCGGTGATAGAGGTCCTGACGGAACTCGCCCTTGGCGCACAGCTCGGACAGATCAACCTGGGTGGCGCACATCACCCGCACATCCAGATACACCTCCTCATCACTGCCCACACGGCGGAAGCAGCCATCCTGTAAAGCGCAGCAGCTTGGCCTGTAAGCGTGGGCTCATCTCGCCCACGCCATCGAGAAACAGCGTGCCGCCGGCCGTCAGTTCCAGCAGGCCGAGCTTGCCTTCTGGGCGCGCGCCTTCGAAGGCACCGGGGCCGTAACCAAACAGCTCAGTCTCGGCCATGGACTCCGGCAGCCCGGCGCAGTTCAGCGCCATAAAGGGCGACTGCCCACGCGGGCTGGCCAGGTGGCAGGCTCGCGCCAGCAACTCTTTGCCGGTGCCGGTTTCGCCCTCAATCAGCAGCGGCGCATCCAGTGGGGCCATGCGCCGCGCCTCGCGCACCACCGCCGCCATCACCTTGGAACTTTGGAAGATGCTGTCGAAGCCGCGCAGCTCCTGTTTGCGCACGTTGTAGATGCGCTCACCGACACGGTCCGCCCGGTGCAACGTCAACACCGCACCCGCAAGGGCATCGCTTTCATCGTGTTCGGTTTGCAGCGGCGCGATGTCCGCGAGAAATACGTCGCCTTTAATCTTCACGCGCAGGCCATTGATCCGCGATTTATTGCTACGCACCAACTCGGGCAGGTCGAAGTCCTCGGCGTAGCGCGACAGCGCAATGCCCGGCACTTCATCCACCCGCACGCCCAACAGCTGAGCGGCGCTGCGGTTGGCGGCGACAATCGAGCCGCCCATGTCGATGGACAACACCGGGAAATCCAGCGCGCCTAGCAAGGCGTTCAACTCCAGATGACGCCGCTCGCTGGGCATCAAGCCCACGCGTTTAACCCCAAACACCCCGGCAATGGCCTCGAACTTGGGCCGCAGCGACTGGAACTGCAGGTTGATCAGGTTCGGGCAGTGCAGGTAGATGGCATTGCCCTGCTCGCCGCCCACCTCCCCCGGGCGACGTTAATACCGTATTCGACGAGCAGGTTGAGGATGTCGCGCAGGATGCCAATTCGGTTCTGGCAGTGGACTTTGATACGCATGGCAGGGCTCTGATCAGGCTTTTTATTAGACCGCTGCGCAAAAGAATCAGCGCTGGCGGCGGATTGTTCGTCAAGAATATGTGACAGATCAGCGCAGCAGCAAGGCGATAGTTCGCCATGCCGGCAGTCTCGTAATCAATTCTTTACAGAAAATCACCCTAAACCCTTGCCGCGCGCTCGCCAAAGCGCTGCGCCCGGGCACCAAGCACGGTATTTCTAGCTCAAATACAACAACAAAGCCCCAGCAGGAGGCTGCAATGAAGAGCACGCACTACACAGCGCGCGAACCGGATGACAGGGGTTTTATCGATTACCCAGAAGCTGAGCATCAGGTGTGGAATACCCTGATCACCCGCCAGCTCAAAGTGATCGAGAACCGTGCCTGCCAGGAATACCTGGACGGCATTGAACAACTCGCCCTGCCCCATGAGCGCATCCCGCAACTGGGTGAAGTCAATCAAGTGTTGCAAGCCAGCACCGGCTGGCAGGTGGCGCGGGTGCCGGCGCTGATTCCGTTTCAGACCTTCTTTGAATTACTGGCCAGCAAGCAATTCCCGGTAGCCACCTTTATCCGCACGCCAGAGGAGTTGGACTACCTGCAGGAACCGGACATCTTTCACGAAATATTCGGCCACTGCCCCCTGCTGACCAACCCCTGGTTTGCCGAATTTACCCACACCTACGGCAAGCTTGGCCTGGCCGCAAGCAAGGAGGAGCGCGTCTACCTGGCGCGGCTGTACTGGCTAACCATCGAGTTCGGCCTGCTCGACACCAGCCAGGGCCGCAAGATTTACGGAGGCGGTATTCTCTCCTCACCGAAGGAAACCGTGTATTGCTTGTCCAATGAACCTGAGCACCTGGCCTTTGATCCCATCGAGGCGATGCGCACGCCTTATCGCATCGACATTCTGCAGCCTGTGTATTTCGTCCTGCCGGAGCTCAAGCGCCTGTTCGAACTGGCCCATGAAGACATCATGGGCATGGTCAAGCAGGCCATGCGCCAGGGCTTGCACGCCCCGAAATTTGCGCCAAAAGCCGCTTAGCTACAGAGGTAGGGTGGGTATCGCAACACTCAATCCGCCCTACGTTTCACACTTAAATTCAGGAGAAACCTTATGTCCCTTGCCCAAGCCAAATGCGTAGCCTGCAGTGCCGATGCCCCGAAGGTCAGCGATGACGAGTTGGCTGAACTGATACGCGAGATCCCCGACTGGAACATCGAAGTACGTGACGACCACATGGAGTTGGAGCGGGTTTATGCGTTCAAGAACTTCCGTCATGCCCTGGCCTTTACCAACGCCGTCGGCGCCATCGCCGAAGAAGTCGGCCACCACCCGGCGCTGCTTACTGAATGGGGCAAAGTCACCGTGACCTGGTGGAGCCATGAAATGGGCGGCCTGCATCGCAATGACTTTATCCTGGCCGCGCGCACCGATGTACTGGCTGCCAGTGCAGAGGGTCGCAAGTGAGCCATTTCCAGCACATCGCCCGAGTGCCGGGGGACCCCATCCTCGGCCTGATGGACGCCTACCGGGCTGACCGCAACCCCGCCAAGCTCGACCTTGGTGTGGGTGTGTACAAGGATGCCCATGGCCTGACGCCCATTCCTCAGGCGGTCAAGCTGGCGGAGCTGACGCTGCAACAAAGCGAAGCGACTAAAAGCTACATCGGCGGCCATGGCGACGCGCTGTTCGGCAGGCTGCTGAGCCAGCTGGTGCTGGGCGCAGACAATCCCTTACTGGAGGAGCGTGCAGCGCCCACGCAAACCCCTGGCGGCACTGGCGCGCTGCGCCTGAGCGCGGAGTTTATTGCTCACTGCCTACCGGGCCGCGGCATCTGGCTAAGCGACCCGACCTGGCCCATCCACGAAAGTATCTTTGCGGCCGCCGGTTTACGCGTCAGTCATTACCCCTATGTGGGCGCGGACAACCAGCTGAATGTCGAGGCCATGCTCGCCGCCCTCAGCCATGTACCAAAAGGCGATGTGGTGCTGCTGCATGCCTGTTGCCACAACCCCACCGGGTTCGACCTCACAGCAGAGGACTGGGCGCGCGTGCTGGCGGTGGTCAAGGCGCGCGAGTTGTTGCCATTAATCGATTTCGCCTACCAGGGTTTTGGCGACGGCCTGGAGCAGGACGCCTTGGCTGTGCGCCTGTTTGCGGCGGAGTTGCCTGAGCTGCTGATCACCAGCTCTTGCTCGAAAAACTTCGGCCTGTACCGCGAGCGCACGGGCGCGCTGATCGTCTGCGCCGAAACACCGGCAAAACTGCAGGATGTGCGCAGCCAGCTGGCGTTTCTGGCCCGCAACTTGTGGTCCACGCCTCCCGCCCATGGCGCGGCGGTGGTCGCCACCATACTGGCAGACAGCGAACTGCAGGCGCTGTGGATGGACGAACTAGAAAGCATGCGGCAACGGATTGTCAGCCTGCGCGCGGGCCTAGTTAACGCCCTGCAACCCCATGGGCTGGCCGAGCGCTTCGCGCACATCAATCAACAACGCGGGATGTTCTCCTACACCGGCCTCAGCGCACAGCACGTGCAGCGCCTACGTGATGAATTCAGCGTGTACATGGTCGGCAACGGCCGGGCCAATATGGCGGGGTTGGATGCCAATCGGCTGGACCAGCTGGCCAGTGCCATCGCCTGCGTATGCTTGGACTAAAACACCTCGAACGCCTTGCGCTCGGCCTGAGCGGCTGCAGACGCACCTAGGCTTGCTATAGTCGGGCACGCCCATCATCCCGAGATGCCTGTGTCCCGCCTTTCTAATATTGTGTTTCGCATCTACCAGCGCACCCTGCACAGCCTGGCGCTCTATCCGACGCTGATCGCCTTGGCTTTTTTGGCCTGTGCCTGTTAGTCATGAGTATCGAGTATCAGCCCTGGCTAATGTCACTCAAGCGCGACGTCGATGTAGGCCTGGTCCGCAACGCCGAAAATGCCCGCTTGATACTCAGCACCCTGGTAGGGGCATCCTGTCGCTGACAGTCTTTAGCTTCTCCATGGTCATGGTGGTGCTGAATAACGCATCAGCCGCTCTCTCACCCGTGTGCTACCGGGCCTAATCAGTGACAAGGGGCACCAGAAAACTCTGGGCTTCTATCTCGGCACTATTCTCTATTCGCTGTTACTGATCACCAGCATCGAGCAAGGTAACTCCAGCCAGGTGCCCAGCCTCGGGTACTGCTCGCACTGGGCATGGGCATCGCGTGCCTTGGCCTTTTTGTCCACTTTATCCACTCCATTTCCCGCTCGATTCAAGTCGAATACATCCTCAATAACCTCTACCAGACCACGCTAAAAAAGCTCGCCGCACGAGAAGCCAAATTAGCCAGCGTCGATACAATCCCCAGCTGGCCCGATGACCAGCATTGGCAACACGTTCGCGCTCAGCGCAATGGTTACTTCAAAGAACTCAATACCAATGCAATCAACACCCTGTTAATTGAACACGACCTGCGCATGACCGTGATGATTCACCATGGTTTTTTCGTGACGAGTGGTCGACCGCTGTTCAAGCTTGATCGGCAAGTGGACGAGGACGTAACCAACGCCCTACTAGACTGCTTCGACTTCTTTATCGAAGAGTACGCCCATGCCCACTACCTGTTTGGCTGCACACAAATCTCCGAAATCGCCGTCAAAGCACTCAGCCCAGGGATCAACGACCCAGGCACCGCGCTCACCGCCATCGATTTACTCAGCGTGCTATTGAGCAAACGCTTGGCTTTACCTGACCTGGATTTCGCGCTGCTGGATGATGAGCCACCGCGCCTGTTCCATTACGAATTGTCGCTGGATGAATTGTTACTGCTGGTTTTTGGCCCTATTCGTAATTACGGCGGGTCTGATGCCAGTGTGCTGTTCGGGTTGCTACAGGCCTACAAGAACCTGCTTTACCATCCCCTACGCGCGCAGCAAAAAACAGATTTACTCAAGCATGTTCACAGCGCTCAAGAAACCGCAGACCACTGCCTGTACAACAGCCGTGAGCGTGAGGCCATTAACCAGTTGATCGATCGCATTAACCAGAACAATGACCTTAAACAACCTATTGCGTTGCTGGCAGTACCTAAAAAACCAGCGTCTGAAAAATAATTAGCACGCTCATATACGAAATTAAATTCAATTAAAACAATAGCTTAAAAACAGAGCATGCCTTTCTGAACACCGCCTTTGATTTGCCAAGCGCGGCTGTTTTGCTTAGGGTAGATCGCTATGTGGTCCTTAATTGCCCCAATCAGCTCGTTGCTGGGAGGGGTGGCATTACTCCTCCTCGGCAATGGCCTGCTTAACACCCTACTGACCCTGCGTGGCGTCGCTGAAGGCTACTCCACCTCGATGCTCGGACTGATTATGTCCGGGTACTTCGTCGGTTTTCTCCTTGGCACCTGGCTAGCGATTCCGCTAGTTCGCCGCGTTGGGCATATCCGTGCGTTTGCCTTTTGTGCCGCGCTGGCAGCTATCACCGCCCTACTCCATGTACTGATCGTCGACCCGTGGGTTTGGCTGGGTTTGCGCGTGCTTTACGGCCTGGCGCTGGTCAGCTTGTATATGGTGATCGAGAGCTGGCTTAACGCCCAGGTGCCGAACGATAAGCGCGGCCAAGTGTTCGCGGTGTACATGGCGGTCAACCTCGGCGCACTGGCCGCCGCTCAGCAGTTGCTGAACCTGGCCAAGCCAACCGACTTCGTCCTCTTCGTGCTGGCTGCCATGCTGATCAGCGCGGCCTTGATGCCCATTACCCTGACTCGTCAGGTCCAGCCCAGCGTACCGGACACCCTGCATACCAACCTGCGCCAGATTGTCGGCATTGCACCGCTGGCCATCGCCGCAGCAGGCCTATCCGGTTTAGCGCTGGGTGCGTTCTGGGCATGGCACCGGTGTATGCCAGCCTGAATGGCTTTGATGCGACAGGCGTGGGCCTGTTGATGAGTAGCAGCATTCTTGGCGGCGCACTGCTGCAATGGCCGATCGGGATCTACTCCGACAAACACGACCGCCGCGTGGTGCTGCTCTGGGTGGTCACGCTGTCAGTCGTGGTGGCCCTCATGATGAGCCTGTTGCCGGCGGGCTCATTGCTGCTCGGGCTGATGTTTATCTGGGGTGGGCTGACCTTTGCCATCTATCCCATTGCCGTGGCACAGCTGATCGACCAACTGCACAGCGATGAAGTCCTCGCCGGCTCCAGCAGTTTGCTAATGGTTAACGGCATTGGCTCGGTCTGCGGGCCGCTGCTTGCGGGCCTGTTGATGCAGCATCTGGGCGCTAAGGCCCTGCCTCTGTATTTCGCGGTAACCCTCGGCCTGCTCGCGGCTTACACCTTATATCGCCTGCGCCATGTCAGCGATCTGGTCAGCGCACCCGCTGGGCACTTTATGCCTATGCTACGAACCAGTCATACGGTGCTTGAGCTGATGCCTGACGCCCCCCCTACAGACTCAACGGAACACACCGAAGAACCTCAACATCAGGAGCAGCAGACTCCGACATAAAAAAGGCGTGCGCATGAAGCGTAAGCGCCTGGTACAGCGCGTCGGGTCATCTCGGCGTGTCACTGCACCCACTAACAAAACAGGAGGACAGCGCATGTTACTTGCAACCGATCTCGATGGAACCTTTCTTGGCGGCGACCCCAAGGATCGTTTGAGCCTTTATCAGACCATCGCCGCCCATCCAGAAATTCGCCTGGCCTATGTCACCGGGCGCAGCCTGGAATCGGTTTTGCCATTGCTGGCCGACCCAACCTTGCCGCAACCAGACTTCATCATCTCCGATGTCGGCGCCAGCCTGGTGCATGGCGACACCTTGCAGCCAATCCAGCCGTTGCAAAGCGCGGTAGATGCCCTCTGGCCCGGCGACAGCCAGGTTGCCAGTGCCATCGAACATCTGGCCCTGGAGCGCCAAGACGTGCCGCAAGTGCGCCGTTGCTCCTACTTCTGCAGCCCTGAAGAAGCCGCCAACCCGGAACTGCTGAAAATCGCCGAGAGCCTGGGCTGCGACCTGCTGTATTCCGCCGAGCGTTATCTGGATTTCCTGCCCAAAGGCGTCAACAAGGGCAGCAGCCTGCAAGCGCTGATCGATTGGCTGGAACTGGACCATGACCAGGTGCTGACCGCCGGTGACACCTTGAACGACCTGAGCATGCTCAGCGGCCAGTTCAAAGGTGTGTGCGTAGGCGAATCCGAAGACGGCTTGCTGCAAGCCACGCGTCAGTACTCGCGCGTGCTGCATGCTGAGCGCGCCGGTTGCGGCGGTATCCTGGAAGCCTTTGTGCATTTTGGCTTTCTCGGTAAACAAGGCATCGCCGCAGAGGGCAAACAAGTCGCCGAACCCGGCAAAGCGGATCTGGTGATGGTTTACCACCGCCTGCCTTATGAGGAGTACCGCGGCAAGGATGGCAAGTTGCAACGCCGCCGCCCGACCTCACCCAACGGCATTATCCCGACCCTGCTGAGCTTTTTCGGCGATGGCCGTGCGGGCTCTTGGGTGGCCTGGGCCGAGCATGACGAAGCCAGCGGCGAAACCTTCGAAAGCCACACCACCGTGGATGCCGAACGCTACCCCACGCTGACCGCAGCACGGGTGGCGTTAAGCAAAGAAGAAGTCGACATCTTCTACAAACGCTTCTCCAAAGAGGCCTTCTGGCCAACCCTGCACACCTTCTGGGAGCGTGCACAGTTCCGCGAAGACGACTGGCAAGTATTCCTCAAGGTCAACCGCGCCTTTGCCGAACGCACCGCACTGGAAGCTGCCGAAGGCGCCACCGTGTGGCTGCATGATTACAACCTGTGGATGGTGCCGGGCTACTTGCGCGAGCTGCGCCCCGACCTGCGCATCGCCTTTTTCCACCACACCTACTTCCCTTCGGCGGATGTGTTCAACGTGCTGCCGTGGCGCCGGCAGATCATCGGCAGCCTGCTGCAGTGCGACTACATCGGCTTCCACATCCCGCGTCAGGTGGAGAACTTCGTCGATGCTGCGCGCGGCGTGATGCCGCTGCAAACCATCAGCCGGCAGAACTGCGCGCCGCGCTTTATCACCTATGGCTGCGCCGTGGGCTTGGAGCGCATGACCACGGCCGTGGACACCGGCACTCGGGTGGTCAAACTCGGTGCGCACCCGGTGGGCCTGGACATCAACCGCGTCAGCAGCGCCCTGGAGTCACCGAAGATCAAGGAGATGATGGAACGCCTGCGTACCGAGCTGAGCGGAGTCAAACTGATTCTCTCGGTCGAGCGCCTCGATTACACCAAAGGCATCCTGGAAAAACTCAACGCCTACGAGCGCTTGCTGGAAGAAAACCCGGAGCTGCTGGGCAAAGTCACCTTGGTCACGGTCTGCGTCCCGGCGGCCAAAGAAATGACCATCTACGACGAGCTGCAAGGGCAAATCGAACAAGCCGTGGGCCGAATTAACGGGCGCTTCGCGCGCATTGGCTGGACGCCGCTGCAGTTCTTCTTCCGCAGCCTGCCCTTCGAAGAAGTTAGCGCCTGGTACGCCATGGCCGATGTGATGTGGATTACCCCACTGCGCGACGGCCTTAACCTGGTGGCCAAGGAATTCGTCGCCGCTCAAGGCTTGCTTGGTGGGCGTGGCGTATTGGTGTTGTCGGAGTTTGCCGGCGCTGCCGCTGAGCTCAAAGGCGCGCTACTGACCAACCCGCACGACCCGATGGATATGGTGCAAACCTGCTATGTGGCACTCAACATGCCCAAGGCTGAAGCTCAGGATCGCCTGCGTGAACTGTTCGATATCGTCAGCTATAACGATATCCGCCGCTGGGGCGATGAGTTCCTTGCGGCCGTCAGCGACCCGGAAGAAAAGCTCGACCGCGCGTTGGGCCTAGTCGTCTGAACTGAGCCTGTATGCAAACAGCCCGGCCCATGGCCGGGCTGTTGCGTATTGGCTTAGTGGCTTAGTGGCTTAGCCCATCTGCGCATCAATGTTGCAATTGATCATCCATGACACGCCAAAGCGGTCCGTGAACACGGCAAACCGCGTGGCCCAAAACGTTGGTTGCAGCTCCATCTGAACCGAGCCCTGGGCAGACAGCACTTCGTACAGCCGCTCGGCCTCTGGCACGTTCTCCACGTGCAGAGAAACCGAACAGCCCTTGATGCCCTCATACGGCGCACCCATGCCAGGGCAGGTGTCGGACGCCATCAGCAGTTGATCACCCACGGCGAGGCTCACATGCATGACCCTGTCATGAAATTGTTCTGGCACATTGCCGGCCTCGGGGCCCTCACCGAAACGCATCAACTCCAGGCTACCGTTCAGGCAATCGGCATAGAACTTAAACGCCGCCTCGCATTGGCCATCGAAGGTTAAATAGGCATGAATTTTCATCTGCTTACTCCTTAGCGTTAACAGTCGTTATGCATCGGTCACAGGCAGATCAGCCCAGGTACAGCAGCGTCCACCCTCTAAAGCAGACCCCACCCAGCCAGCGAGGTTCGCCTTGCAAACACCCTAGCGGTGCCTGAGATGAAATGCCGCGTGCCATGCATGCGAAAGCCCCGCCGCTAAGGCGCAAGGCTTAGAAATCCACTTTCCCCCGCCCCGCCTTGATCGCCCCGCGCTTGGTTTTACCTTCCAGGCGGCGCTTTTTCGAGCCCAGGGTTGGCTTGGTCGGGCGGCGGACTTTTTCGGTTTTACCGGCGTTACGGATCAGCTCGGCGAGGCGTTCCAGGGCATCGGCGCGGTTCTGCTCCTGGGTGCGGTACTGCTGGGCTTTGATGATCACCACACCCTCGGCGGTGACCCTACTGTCGCGCAGCGTCAACAAGCGCTCCTTGTAGAACGGCGGTAAGGATGACGCTTGGCTGTCGAAGCGCAGGTGCATCGCGCTGGAGACCTTATTGACGTTCTGCCCACCCGCGCCCTGGGCACGGATGGCCGTCAGTTCGATTTCGTCATCTGGGAGATGAACGCTGTTGGAAATAACCAGCATGGCCAGGCTTCAACACAAGAAAGGCCGCTCAGGATAACGCGAACGCTGCCTGGCTGCCGCCATTCGCCCGGTCTTTGTCAGGCCGCGATGCCGTAACGGTGGCGAGCAAAGCCCATACAAACCCCACAAGCCCCCCCTGCAAAGGCCGCACTCAGCAACCACGCGCAAACGCCGCAAGCCCGCGCAGATTACGAAAATGTAACCCTAGCTTCAGCTTACTGACGGGGTGCCCTGGTTAATCTTGTTTCGAACGCAACGCTCAACTCCTGCTGTTAGCAGGGGCTTACCGAAACAATGAGGAATACCTAAATGAAATCGCTGAAAACCCTGCTCGTACTGGCTGCTCTAAGTGTCTCCAGCCTGGCCATGGCCGAAGGCGGCGCTGATCGTACCTTCGCCCGCATGGAAAAGGCCCGTGCAGTATCGATGCAAGCGTTCCAGGCTGCCAAGCAGGAGCAGGCTGACGCGTCCGTAAAAACAGAGCAGAGCAACGGCTGAAACCGGTCCGTATAGCCCTAATGGCTGAAATAGCCGCTGCCTGCAGCGGCTGTAGGCCAGGCGCAACGCCTATCAACCAGGACAGATGCCAGACCACTCTGGCTGGTTGAAGATGATCGCAAGATCTAAAAACAGCTTCTTGCCCGCGGCAAAAAGCGAGCACCTTCTCGCGGCTGAATCTGTAACCCCACATGCCCCGCAAGGCATCTTCCCCCGCCTCTAGTCAGCCTCGACTGATCAAAGCCCATGTGACGCCCGCCAACTCCGACGCCGTCCACGCCCTGGCGTTTCCCCTGATACCGAACCCGTTACAGCGGCGGCAAATAATACCCAGCAGGGCTATGGCCCACTTCTGCAAGGCTGCGCGGAGCGGTCAATGCTTGGCGGTTGTGCAAACGACACACCGCGCACGCAAACTTAAGCCCGTCGCCGCATTTCGACTAAGGTAAACACACGACCTAAAGCAACCTTGGCGCCGCTTGTGGGAGTGGGCGCCCTGCGTAATCGCAAGGTGTTCGAGTGCCAAGCCGCTGAATCCACTTATCGGGCGCTCTGCGCGAAGTATTAATCCACGACCAAGCGACTCAGTGCCGTTACCTGAAAATAATGTGGAGGCTACATGAACCTCGCTCACTGGCCCTTTGCTGGGCTTCTACTGGCGCTAGCGCTACCTACCCACGCTGCCGATGCGGCCACTGTTTATAGCAAAGGCGGTAGCAACCCGGCGGCGATGGCCTGCGCCACCTGCCATGGTGCCGAGGGTGAAGGCCTGGCCGCAGCCGGGTTCCCGCGGCTGGCCGGCCTCTCCGCCGGCTACCTGAAAAAACAGCTGGCCGATTTTGCTTCCGGCGCACGCGCCAACCTGATCATGCAACCGATTGCAGCAGCCTTGACGGCCGAGGAAGCGGACGCGGTAACGGCGCTGCTCGCCAACAAGCCGTCACCACAGGTCGAGCGCATCAGCCGCGCCGCGCCGGCCACAGATTTAGGTGCCGTGCTTGCATTACGTGGCGCCTGGGATCGCAATATTCCAGAGTGTGTGTCCTGCCACGGGCCAAGCGGTGTAGGCGTTGGCGACACCTTCCCGCCCCTTGTCGGACAGTCCGCCCAGTACCTGTCTGCGCAGCTCGTCGCTTGGCAGCAGGGAACTCGCAAGAATGATCCCAACGACCTGATGGGGCATATCGCCCGCAGCCTTAGCCAAGACGAGGTCAATGCCGTGTCGCAGTACTTCGCCACCTTGACCGAAACAGGAGCCGGCAAATGAACGCCCCCACAAGCGCCTTGTTGCTGATCGCACTGGCCATACCTGCGCATGCAGCAGACATCGCTATGGATGATCAATCACAAATCACCGCCGCCGCAGCGGTCCCTGCCAGCAGCCCGTACTTCCAGCCACCGCTGGAAAGCCAACTTGCAGACAACGCCTTTGGCAAGCTGGTACAGCAAGGCCGCGCCATCTTCGTAGATACTAAAACACACGCGCCAGACTATGTAGGCAACGGCTTGGCCTGCACCAACTGCCACCTGGACCAAGGCCGCAAAGCCAACTCTGCGCCGCTTTGGGCCGCGTACACCATGTACCCGGCGTACCGTAAGAAAAACGACAAGGTCAACAGCTACACCGAGCGTTTGCAGGGCTGCTTTCAATTCAGCATGAACGGCAAAGCCCCTGAAGCCAACGGCCCGGTTATCACCGCGCTCACCGCCTACTCCTATTGGCTTGCAACCGGCGCACCGACCGGGCAAGAACTGCCAGGCCGTGCCTATCCGTCAGTGCCGGAGCCCAAGGACGGGTTCGACCTTGCCCAAGGCGAGAAGGTTTACGCGGCACAATGCGCGGTATGCCACGGCAAGAATGGCGAGGGGCAGAAGGCCGGCGAGGATTACGTGCTCCCCGCACTGTGGGGGGCAGACTCATTCAACTGGGGCGCCGGTATGCACCGGATCAACACCGCCGCAGCATTCATCAAAGAGAACATGCCGCTGGGCAAAGGCGGCACCTTGTCCAATGAAGACGCCTGGCATGTGGCCGCCTTTATGAACAGCCATGAACGCCCGCAAGACCCGCGCTTGATCGATGGCTCGGTCGAGAAAACCCGCGACAAGTACCACGCCAATGACGGCGTCAACTTATACGGCAAAACCATTAACGGGCAGATGCTGGGCAAGGGCCTCTAGCTCAGCCTCGCCGCCCTGATCGCGACTGGGCAATCCTCGCCCAGTCATGCGCTTTAGTGCTCGGCCTTACTACTTAGCCGGCAGCTGCTGGTCATTCATCAGCTTCATCATCGTGTCCATCATCTCCATGCGTCGGTCTGCACCGGCGCAGTCCATCGGCATACCGTTGGCCATGCCCATACCACCCATATGGTTGCCCATCGGCATGTCCCCACCCATAGGCATCTGCTTCATCATCGTCATGCCGTCCTGCATGGCAGCCATGCCGGTTTGACGTAACGCATCACGTTCTTCAGGTGTCCGGGCCGCCATAAATTGTTGGTGTATGGCCTGCATCGCCTTGGTGTGCTGATCGAATTTGCCGGCGTCAAACTGTGGCGCCGCAACTGCAACGGCGGCATCAGCCGGCTGCTGGCCTTGCATAGCAGGCGCGGCGGCCTGCGCACCGGCCACGAAGGTGAATGCCAGGGTGGCGACAAGTAGTTTAGTGTTCATGCGAACCTCCAAAAACTGGGTTTAATCTACGTCGGCGTTATCAACGCGCATTGATCACTCTCAACGCGCTGCATCGGCAGCCGCTCAGCTACAGCAGCAGCCACCGGCCTTCTTGGCCGGCGTACTGATGGCCGGCTCGCCAGTCAGTAAAACCGGGGTATAGCCCGCCTGCACAATGACCTGGCTAAGTTCAGCCTCGCCGACAACCGACTCAATTTGCACCCGCTGTGACGGCAGGTCGACCTGCACCTTGGCAGCTGCATCCACGGCCAGCACTGCTTGGGTAATCGCCTTTGTGCAATGTCCGCAGGTCATGCCTTGTACGTCGAACGTAATCATCGTGTGCTCCTTTAAGGGCAGTGGTTGTTGACTCACCTTCAGCCTTGCCATCGTGGCAAGGTCAAGCACATAAATACCGAAGGTCACGCCTACACATACCCAGCCGCTCAACCTGCTGCCATGGCAATGCGACAGGCGCTTTAACCCGCCAACCATTGCTGCATGCGCGACTACGCGCTTGATCAACGATGGTCGACCTTAAGCGGCATCGGGTCTGTACGCTGCACCACCTAAACCGGTAGTGGCGTTGACGCCTGTAGCCGGAGTGAATTCAGCTGCACCTTGCGACATCGCTGTACAGGTATGCATCGGCACGCCGCCCCGCCACCACAGCAGCATCACCCGTGGACACACCGCCCCGCGCACCAGTAATGTGCATGCAACTCATGTCGCGTTTACCCATCGCAATGTCGTGTTTGCAGAGTCAACAGTTAGTCTGCGCAAGGATTTACAGATAAATAGGGAGCGTTATACGACGCTCTTTTCGACGTTATGCGACAGCATGTCGCTTAATTAATAGTTAGCCTATCAAGGAAGAGCTTATGGACATCATCTCAACAATAAGTACATCACTTAGCCTGACGAAGTGGCTCCGTGAAATCTCCAAAAATATTGAAGACGCCGAATTCAAAAACCTGTTAGCTGATCTTTCGAGCGAACTTGCTGACCTAAAGTTGGAGGCAGCCTTTCTTAAAGAGCGCATCGCCCATCTCCAAGAAGAAAATGAACTGCTTAAAAAGACATCACAGCCCGCTGATGAAAAACCTACTGGAAGAAAGTGGGGCTGCTATATCTTCGAGGCCGACAGCGGTCTTTACTGCCCAGCATGCTGGGACTCAAAACGTCAAAAATCCTCTACCACCCGAGTGAATACCCGATTCCGTCACTGCCCCGTTTGCAATGCACCTATTGGGGCCGGCTAACAAGTGGTTCAAATCGCTCGCTCCGCTCGTTGGGACGGGCTAAAGCCCGCCCTTAACCAAACGTTATGTTTTACAAATCAGGGTGTGTTGTGACCTTTGAGAAATGGATGAGACTCCGAGGCTTATCGGAGTCCTCAATAAAGAAATACGAAGGTGCTGTCAGCGGCATAATTTCCGAGTGGGCCGTACAAGAGGGACTACTGGATGGACCACTGACTTCAATCCAGAGTTATAGTCAGTTCGAAAAAATAGCTATTGGCTTGCAAAACACTCCAACCTATCAGGCGCGAAATGATCGCGGCCACTACATGTATAGCAGCGCATTAAAAAGTACACGGAATACTTACAGGAAGGATTTGATTCAGACATAGAATCTGATGTTGAGTCAATATTTCTGGAAATTAATATTTCAGATACAGAAAAATTGCTGTTGCTAAAAACTAGAATTGGCCAGGGGAATTTCCGTCAAAAACTAATTTCACTTTGGGGCGGCTGCTCCATTACAGGCTACAAAGACCTTTCAATGCTTGTGGCCTCGCATATCAAACCATGGAGCGCATCATCTAATGCCGAACGGCTTGATACCTACAACGGTCTGCTTTTGCTGCCTAATCTCGACAAAGCATTTGACTCAGGCTTTATATCTTTTAATGAAGCCGGAAAAATTTTAATTTCACCACTGCTACAAGAGCCAGGCAGTATAGGCATTAATTCCTCAATGGTAATCGCTCTTAAGCCTGAACATCAGAAGTACATTAGTTTTCACCGCGAGTCCGTGTTTCGTAAAACATAACAACTGGTTCAAACCGTTCGCTGCGCTGACTGGTACGACCTAAAAACGGACTATAGGCAAACTTTAAGCACACCAATACAAATGAGAGCACCACAAGAATGAAAGGGAAAATTATTTCATGGAAGGATGACAAAGGCTTCGGCTTCATCACTCCTGAAGGTAAAAGCGAACAGGTTTTCTTCCACATCTCTAGTGTTAAAAAGGCAGCGCGCAAACCTGAAGTTGGCGATGTGGTTATTTTTGAAGCAGCCAAAGACTCTCAAGGTCGCCCCAAAGCAACCCATGTACTACTTGAGGGTGTATCACTTGTAAACCCAGGCACCTCTAAAAGAATATTCACGAAGCCCGTCAAGAAGGATGCGCTAGATTATTTTACCTACTTTATTTTGGTTGCACTTCTTGCCATCTCACTAGGCCTATTAATAGAAACAGGTACACCAGAGTCTTCGTTAGTGCCTGGTGCAATTTTTTTAGTGGTTTTGTTCTTTTCATTAAATAGAAAGAAACAGCCTGAAAACAAATTATTTTCATGCTCAAAATGCCGTGCAGTCTCCAGTCACGACGAGAGAACAGTGCTTGCCTGGAATAGAGGGTTTAATCGGTTATATTGTAAACCTTGTCACCAGGCATGGCTGCGCGAACAACCTAAAGACCAACAAGAAAGCCGAAGCGCTTATGCTTCATCAAAGTCAGGTTGTCTTGGTCTATTTTTGGTTATTGCGTCCGTCCCGATCATTTGCGTTGTCGGTGCGGTCACATGGTTTGTGTAGGCCAAACCTAACAAGTAACTTGAATCCTTGGCCTAGCTCACTGGGACGGGCTAAACCCCGCCCTTTAACCAAAGCAGCGGCAGCCTATACAACCATCTCCAGCGCCCTCGCCATGCTGATAACCACGTGAGCATCACGCACACCGCCGCCAGCCGGCCGAGCCTTATGGCTATAGCCGGCGAGAGCGGAGCAAGAGGGTTAGCGCGGGATCAGGCTGGCAATGCTGGTGAGGCGCTGACTCACGTGTTCTTCAAGGCGTTGCATGTCTTGACGATGGCGTTGCTCTTGCTCGGCCTGTTCGGCGCACAGTTTTAACGCCGTGAGCACCAGCAGGCGGTCGCCAAGCAGGGTTGGTGAGGCCGCCTTGCTTTCAGCCAGGCGCTCTTTGAGCAGCCGCACCGAGTCGCTCAAGGCCTGCTGTTTTCCGGCAGGCGCCTTGATGCTGTAGTCATTGCCGAGGATGGAAATGACCGTGACCGTGTCCCCTTCGAGGCTCATGCCTGGGCAGGACTCGGCGCCGCGTTGGCAGTGCCGCTAGCCAGCTGAACCAATGCCTGAATACGTGCGGCGGTGGTGCTGTTCAGCTCGTCTTGCTCCAGTGCGCTCATTTGCAGCGCGTCATTTTCGTCCTTGAGTTGAGCCAATTCGTTGCGAATCTGCTGGTTCGCCTCTTGCAGCGCTTTGTTCTCTTGCACCAACTCGCTGACAAGTTGTTCCAACTGACTCAGATCATTTTCCAACATATTGATTACTCAAGCTTTTTTGCGGGCCGCCAGAATAAAGAAAAGCGCCGCGAGAAGCCAGGCGAGTGGCTGGACGGTCAGGGCGTTTTTCGGGTTAAAACTTCGCGCAGTGCGCAGCCTGCGTTTAAGCAGTCGGCCTTGCACGCCCTTATACCCCGCCCCGCTCTCCGCCCTGGATTCAGGGGCGCGGCCCCAGGATTTGTATCAGCAGCTCGGGGCTCGGTGCGCCGAGCTGTTGCTGCAACTGGCCCGCTTCATCCTGATAGAAAATCGCCGGCGTAGCCGAGGCGCCCATTTCAGCCATCAGGCCAAGGTTGTGGTCGAGCTGCTGCTGGATGGCGTCGGGGATTTTTTTCAGCCCTTGCAAGGTGCTGGCTTTACCGGCCGACTCATGTTCATGCAGCGCCGCCTGGGGATCGCTGGCGCTGAGTAACGCGGCGGCTTTGGCGGCGCTGTCTTGGCGCAACATGCCGACCATTACATGGCGGACCTGCACAGCACCGCCCTCGACCCAAGGCCGCGCTTGTTTCCAGAACAGGTTGCAGTACGGGCAGTTGGGATCGGAAAACACATAGACAATGCGCGGTGCGCTGGCCTTGCCGTCGGTGATCCAGCTGCTTTTTTCCAGCTTGCTCAGCATTGCCTTGCCCTGCGGCCCGTACACCAGTTTATCCAGCGGCTCACGGCTAAGGTCTTCGCCTTGGGCATCAAGCAGGCTGCCGACCAACACGTGCTGGCCATCGGCCGTCAGGTACAGGGCAACGCCCTGGCCGTTGAAGCGCGCGGCATAGCCCTGCAGACCACTGGGCGCGTCAAAACGCTGGATAATCTCGGCACCACGCGCCTCGATCGCCTTGATCGGGGCCGGCCATTCCTCAGCCTGCGCCAGGGGCAGCACCAAGAACGTCGTGAGCAGTGCAGCCAGGTGGGTAAGTCGCAGCATGGTTATTGATCCTTGTTCAGTACTTCAAGCGCGCGAGCCAGGCTGGCGCGCGACAATTCACCCAAGTGGCTACCAACCTGGCGACCCTCGGCGTCGTAAAACAGCGTGCTGGGCAACGCCATGGAGCCAACGTGCTGGCCCAGACGGCCGCCGCTGTCGAGCAATACGTTGTCCAAACCGAGGGCTTCGGCGGCCAGGTAGTGGTTAACCTCGCCCTGACCCTCGCCTTGGTTGACGAACAGGATGGTCAGTTCGGGATGGTTGCGCTGCGCCTCGGCCAACACCGGCATTTCCCGACGGCACGGTGGGCACCACGTGGCCCAAAGGTTGACCACCAGCGGTTTGCCGACGTAGTCGTGCAGCGCCACTGAGGCGCCGTTGCTGTCTCTGAAGGACAACGCCGGCAGCCGGGTGCCCTGCTCAAGCCCATACAACGTCAGGCTACCCAAGCCCCAACTGAACACGCCGACGGCCAATGCGCTGGCCAAGGATGTTCTGATGGCTGGGGTACGCCAGGCCTGCCAGGCACCCAACAACAGCGCGGCCAACACGCCAGGCCAGGCGATAAAGCCACCGTCACGGATATCCAGCGCCTGCCAGGGTTGCGCGCGGTAGTGCTCGAGGTACACGGCAACAAACGCCAGCCGTGCGACCAGCAAGGCCACCAACAACAAACGAAACAGCTGTTTTTCCGGATTGACCGCACTGCGCCGGCCGACATACCAGCCGGTAACAGTCGCCAGCAGCAGGCTGATCATCAACAGCACGTGGGCGGTGCTGAGGGCCAAGGGACCAATATTCACCGTCAGCATCAACCGCGCTCCTGGGTAGTCGTCCAAATATCTAAGAACTGCTCGGCATTCACCGCGCCCGTTATGCGCTGCGAACGGCGCTCCTCACCGTCCGGGCCGATCCACAACAAAGTGGGCGGGCCCAGCACTTTAAAGCGTTCCAACAACGCACGGCTTGCCGCGTTGCTTTGAGTCACGTCGGGGCGCAATAGGCGAACGCCTTGCAGGCTGGCCTGCACATCGGGGTTAGCGAACACGGTTTTCTCCATGACTTTGCACGACACGCACCAGTCGGCGTAGTAATCAATCAGCACCCACTGGCCCTCGGCTTTGGCCGCCGCCAGCTCACGCTCCAGCGTGGCCGGCTCGTTCATGCCGATAACCTGCTGTGCATTCGACGCCGCCGCAATGCCGGTGCCGGCATACACCTTGAGGGGCTGCAGCGGATCGCTGGCACCCCCGGCGGCCCCCAGCACCATCGCCATGCCCCAAATACCCAGTAACGCGCCAATCGCCTTGGCCACGCTGGCGTGTTGCAGCACTTGCCGCGACAGATGCAGCAACGTACTGGCCAGCACAATTAATAGCGCGCCCCACAAACCCAGCCAGGTCGGCTCCGCAAGCAGCGGGCGGATCACCAAAAGCGCGGCGAGTAGAAACAGAAAGCCGAACAGCACCTTGACCCGATTCATCCACGCGCCGGGTTTTGGCAAGAAGCGATTACCGAGCGTCACCAACAACACCAGCGGCGTGCCAATGCCCAGGCCTAATGCAAACAACACCAGGCCGCCGTGCAGCGCGTCGCCACTTTGCCCGATATACAGCAGCGCGGCGGCCAGCGGTGCGGTCATGCAAGGCCCCACCAGCAGGCCGGAGAACACACCGAGCATGCCCGCACCGACCAGGCTGCCGCCTTGTTGCTTGCGCCCCGCATGCGCTAAGCGGTCACGCAGGGCCGCGGGCAACTGCAGCTCAAACAGCCCGAACATCGGCAAGGCCAGCAGCACAAACAGCGCGGCGAAGCTGGCCAGCAACCAGGGCTGTTGCAGCAGCCCCTGCAGGTTAGCGCCCAGCAACGCAGCGACCACGCCCAGCACGGAATACACCAGTGCCATGCTCACCACATAGCTGGCCGCCAGTGACCAGCCGCGCCGTGGCGAGGCCCCGCTGCCCACCACAATGCCCGCCAGAATCGGCAGCATTGGCAAGGAACATGGGGCAAAGGCCAGCAACAAACCCAGACCAAAGAACAGCAATACGTTCAACATCAGGTGTTGGTTTTGCAAACCACCGGCCAGGGTTTGGTCCTCAGCCAGGTTGGTGCCCGGTTCGCTCGGCGCGCCGGCGCTCAACAAATCAACCTGCTGGGTCTGCGGTGGGTAGCACAACCCGGCATCGGCGCAGCCTTGCCAGCCAACCTGAATGCTGCCGGCAAGCCCCGCGGGGAGCGTCAGCGTTAAGCGCTCGCGATAAATCTGCGAATCACCGAAGAACTCATCGCTATAAGGCAAGCCTGCAGGCAGCTCTGGGGCGGCATCTGCCGGCAAGCCGCTGAACTGCAAGCGTTGCTGATAGAGGTAGTAGCCGGGGGCAATATCCCAACGCAGCCGGGTTTCACCACTGGCCTGACGCTCGACGCGAAAGTTGAATGCCTGCTCAACGGGGAGAAACTCGGCCTGCTGGGTGTTGCCCGCCTGCAGCGGATTGGCGGTAAAACTGGCGGCCTGGAGGGGCTGCAGCAGCCAAGCCCAGAACAGCGAAAACAGCAGAAAAGAACGCATGCAAAACCACACCGACAAATAATCAGATGCCGAGCATCGCAGTTGGCGGTTAAGTCAGGATTAAACTCGGGTTAATCCGCGTAAATACCCACAGCCCGTTATCATTCGTGGCCCCGCTATAACCCTGACTTAATCCTGCTGATGGATACTTCACCTCCCCTCCACGGATCGGCGTCATGAACATATTGCTAACTGAAGACAATGCCCTGATTGCTAGCGGCGTTGTCGCCGGGCTCACCGCCCAGGGCTTTCGCGTTATGCATGCGGCCAGCGCCGCTGAAGCTGAAGCCCTGCTGCGCACGCTGCAGTTCGATGCCTGGGTGCTGGATCTGGGCCTGCCGGATGAAGACGGTTTGAGCCTGCTGCGGCGCCTGCGCCAGCGCGGCGTGGCCATACCAGTGTTGCTGCTGACAGCCCGCGATTCAGTAGCCGACCGGGTGTCTGGCCTGCAGGAGGGGGCGGACGACTATTTGGTCAAACCGTTCGATTTACGTGAACTTGCCGCCCGCTTGCATGCCCTGCTACGCCGCGCCGCTGGGCGCGCCAGCTCACTGGTCGAACACGGTCCGCTGCGCTACGACCCGGTGGCCTGCCAGGCTTTTTTGCATGGGCAGCCAATCGACCTGTCGCGCCGCGAGCAAGAACTGCTGCAAGCGCTGCTGCACAATCCTCGTCGGGTGCTCAGTGGCGAACAGCTTAAGGATGCGGTCTACGGCCTTGACGACGAGGTCGAGAGCAATGCCCTCAACGTGCATATTCACCATTTGCGGCGCAAGTTAGGCAGCGCCATCGTAGAGACGGTGCGCGGCCTGGGTTACCGCCTCGGCCCCGCCGGCCACAACGAGGAACACACGCCATGAGCCTACGCTTGCGCCTTAGCCTGATTCTCGGCTCTGCCTTTGTGCTGCTCTGGTCGCTGGCCGCCGTGTGGATGCTGTTCGACCTGCGCAACCAGCTGATGTTGACCCTCGACCAACGCCTGGCGTCTTCGGCGCGGATGGTCTCGGGCTTGCTCCTGCAACTGCCGCAATTGCAGCAAACCGAAGGCAGTGCGCCGCTGAGTACCGAACAGCTGGGGATGCCGGAAGGCATTGCCTGCCAGATCAGTTCGGTGCGCGGCGAGATTCTCGCCAGCAGCCGCGCCGCGCCAGGCAGCGCCCTGGGCGTGGATGAAAAAGGCTTCCATGAGCGCAACATTGACGGCATCACTTGGCGCACCTTCACCTTGATTGAAGGTGACATGCGCGTAACCACAGCAGACCGCTTGGACGAGCGCGACACCCTCAACCACTCGATTTTGCTGGCAGCTGCTGCGCCTGTAGTGCTCGCCTTGCTCGGCAGTTTACTGGTGCTATGGGTTGGCCTAAGCCGCGAGTTATCGCCCTTGCGGCGCATTCGCCAGGCGCTGGCCGAACGCAGCGCCGACAGCATCGAACCGCTGCATGTCGACGGCCTGCCGCAAGAGCTGCAACCGCTGGTGGCCACCCAGAATCAGCTGTTTCAACGCATTGGCCAGGCGATTGAGCGCGAACGCCGGCTGACTGATGACGCGGCCCATGAGTTGCGTAGCCCGCTGACGGCGATCAAAACCCACCTGCAAGTGGCCAGCATGACTGAAGGCGCGATTGCTCGTCAGGCCTTGGCCCATGCCGAAGCCGGCACTGACCGCCTGCACCAGACCCTGGAACAACTGCTGCTACTGGCCCGGGTGGAAGGCCGCCTGCCATTTGACGAGCCCCTGCAATACAGCGCTGCGCAAGTGGCCCACATGGCCATCAGTGATGCTCAGCAACCGGACAGCCGGCCTATCGAACTGCACCTGCTCGATGCCAGTGCCCAGCGCCTCCTGGCAATGCCACCGACCCTGGCCATTGCCGCGCTGCGCAACCTGCTGGACAACGCCCAACGGCATAACTCAGCCGATGCGGCCGTGAGTTTGAGTGTGCAATCGCGTGGGGAGCACCTGTGCTTTAGCGTGCAAGACGCCGGGCCTGGCGTGGCCGCCGAAAAGCTGCCCCAGCTAACCGAGCGCTTCTGGCGCAACTCAGCCGGTGACGGCAGCGGCCTCGGCCTTTCCATCGTCAACGCCATCGTTCAGCGCTGCGGTGGCGCGCTTGAGTTTGTCAGCAGCGCCAATGGCCTGCGGGTGGACTTAGTGCTGCCGAGCCGATCCGCCAGTGAGCCGCTTTAGCAGGCCCGCCTGAGCAGCGCGACCGTAGCGCATAAAGGCGGCTGGTGGTCGCCAACGCTTTCTAAGTCAGCCACCACTCACCGTCACATGGCCTACCCGGCCATCTGATCCGCTTTTTATTTGAAAACCTGAGTCTGTTATCGGATCAGCTCCAGTCGCATCATTCGCCCCGCCTGATAAAGCCCACGAGGCCCGCAATGAGCGAACGTATTCCCGCGCAGATCATCGAGACTATCGATCCGAGCAAGCCCATCCACCTGACGCCTTCGCAGGCCGGTGGCCCGATCCACACCCGCAGCTTCACGGGCCTTTACCGCAACCTGCGTCTGTACGGTGCGGGCCTGTTGTTTCTGATTTTCTTCGGCACTGCATGGCTCGACTGGGACGGCCGTCAAGCGGTGCTGTGGAACCTCGCCGAACACCGTTACTACATCTTCGGCGCGACCTTCTGGCCGCAGGATTTCACCCTGCTGTCGGCGCTGCTGATCATCGCCGCCTTTGGCCTGTTCACCATCACCGTGGTGGCTGGGCGCGTGTGGTGTGGTTACACCTGCCCGCAGAGTGTGTGGACCTGGGTGTTTATGTGGGCCGAGAGAATCACCGAGGGCGAGCGTAATCAGCGCATCAAGCTGGATGCCGCGCCCTGGTCGCTGAACAAGCTGCTGCGGCGCAGTGCTAAACACAGCATTTGGCTGGGTGTCAGCCTACTCACAGCGCTGACCTTTATTGGCTACTTCACGCCGATCCGCGAACTCACCAGCGACCTGCTGCGCCTGCAACTGGACGGCGGCACGCTTGTGTGGGTGCTGTTCTTTATGGCCGCCACCTACCTCAACGCTGGCTGGCTGCGCGAGAAGGTCTGCGTGCACATGTGCCCGTATTCGCGCTTCCAGAGTGCGATGTTTGACGATGACACCTTGCTGGTGGCCTACGACGCCAAGCGCGGCGAAGGCCGTGGCCCCCGTAAAAAGGAAAGCGACCACAAGGCCGAAGGCCTGGGTGACTGCATCGACTGCACTATGTGCGTGCAGGTGTGCCCGACCGGGATCGATATCCGCGATGGCCTGCAGATCGACTGCATCAGCTGCGGCGCCTGTATCGATGCCTGCGACGGGGTCATGGACAAAATGGGCTACGCCCGCGGGCTGGTCGGCTATCACTCCGAGCGCCAATTGCAGGGGGTAAAACCCACTGGCTGCGGCCACGGCTGATCGGCTACAGCATCGCCCTGGTGTTGATGCTCGCAGCGTTCGCCTGGGCGCTGAGCGCACGCTCGATGTTGTCCATCGACTCGGCCAAGGACCGCAGCATGTTCCGTGAAAACCAGCTGGGGCAGATCGAGAACACCTACCTGCTCAAGGTCATAAACAAGACTCAGCAACCGCAGCAGTATGCCCTGGCGTTACGCGACAGCCCCGGCCTGCGCCTGGATGCACCGCAACAGTTGCAGTTGAACCCTGGGGAAATTCTCGATGTGCCCGTAACCCTGGTGCTGGAGAGCGAAACGGCCAGCGCCAGCACGATGCCGGTGAGGTTTGTGATCCATAACCTGGCCGATGCCAGCGAGCAGGCGCAAACGCAGAGCATTTTTCTCTCGCCACGTGGACGCTGACAGTCGCATGGCAAAGCAACTCCCCGTAGAGTGCGCTGTCCTGCTGAGCGCACCGACGGACACGATGAAACGCTACGAGAAATTTGCCGACCAGATTGCCGAACTGATCCGCACTGGCGTGCTCGCCCCTGGTGAAAAAGTGCCGTCAGTGCGCCACGCCAGCCGCACCTACGGGGTCAGCCCGTCCACGGTGTTCCAGGCTTATTACCTGCTGGAAGACCGTGGCCTGATTCAGGCCCGGGCGCGCTCCGGCTATTTCGTTAGAGAACTGGCGCGGCATTCGCTGGCCGAACCCGAAACCAGCCAACAGCCGACGCAAACCACCGAGGTGGACGTCAGCGAACTGGTGTTTTCGGTGCTGGCTTCGCTGAAAGACCCCGACACCGTGCCGTTCGGCTCGGCCTTCCCCAGCCCCGACCTGTTCCCTCTGCCACGCCTGGCCCGCTCCATGGCCCATGCCATACGCGACCTGTCACCGCACGCGGTGATCGCCGATATGACCGAGGGCAACCCCAACCTGCGCCGGCAGATTGCCCTGCGTTATATGGTCAGCGGCGTGATGTTGCCATTGGAGGAACTGGTGATCACCAGCGGCGCCATGGAGGCGCTGAACCTGTGCCTGCAAACGGTGACCCAACCCGGCGATCTGGTGGCGATTGAGGCTCCGGCGTTTTACGCCACGTTGCAGGTGCTGGAACGTTTGAAACTCAAGGCCGTGGAAATTCCAGTCCACCCGCGCGAGGGTATCGACCTGGACGTATTGGCCGAGCGCTTGAGCAGCCTGCCGATCAAGGCGTGCTGGTTTATGAGCAGCCTGCAGAACCCGCTGGGCGCGAGCATGAGTGACGACAAGAAGCGCGGTTTATATGAGCTGCTGCAACGCCATCAGGTGCCATTGATTGAGGACGACGTGTACGCCGAGCTGTACTTCGGCAGCCAGCCGCCCAAGCCGGTCAAGAGTTTCGACCGCGAAGGCCTGGTGATGCACTGCGGCTCGTTTTCCAAGTGCCTGGCGCCCGGTTACCGGGTCGGCTGGGTGGCCGGTGGGCGTTATGCCGAGCAAATCAGCCGGCTCAAACTGATGACCACCATCTCACCGTCTGTACCGGCCCAAGCTGCGCTGGCGGATTACCTGCAACACGGCGGTTATGACCGCCACCTGCGCAAGCTGCGCCATGCCCTGGAAGCGCAACAAGCCTCGATGCTGGCCTCAGCAGCGCGGCACTTCCCCGCCAGCAGTAAAGTCACCCGGCCCAGCGGTGGCTACTTTCTCTGGTTCGAGTTCCCCGAACAGGTCGACGCATTGCGCCTGTTTCAATTAGCCCTGGCCCAGGGCATTAGCCTGGCCCCGGGGCCGATTTTCTCGGCCACCCGACGCTTCGGCAACTGCGCCCGCCTCAACTACGGCCATCCGTGGAATGCGCAGAGCGAAGACGCCATGATCGTGCTCGGGCGCATCATCAACTCCTTCTAATCCCCGGCCAGCAGGCCAATTGATACGCCACTAGCCCCTTGATTTGGCAACGTGCGGGCGTTTCTACCTAGCGCTGTAACTTGTACAACCCAGGTACAGGTTACAGCGCGCATCGCCTGTGCCACCAAAGCCGCCACCACATCGTCTACATAACAGCGCAAACCTAATTATTAAGGATTTACGCTGTTCTGCGTGGGTGGATGCTCAGGATAATTACGGCATTCACCCTCATCACACCGCAAAACATAATTGTACAAATAAATATTCATGTATAAGATTTGCACAACTCAAAGATTCAGCTGGTATAGCCCTTCTTTTCAAATCGCAACACACCGTCGCCGCCCTACAGGGCAAGAGGAATTGACTTCATGCAATCACAACTGAGCATTGCGCAACGCCTGAGCCTCGGGTTTGGCTTGATTCTGTCGCTAATGATCCTGGTTACCCTGATCGGTGTGCAGCGTGTTGGCTTTATCGACGAGACCCTCACGTCGGTGAGTGAAGGGGCTTCGCTTAAGCAGCGCTATGCCATTAACTTCCGTGGAAGCGTGCATGACCGCGCCATTGCGATACGCGATGCAGTATTGGTGGATAACGACGCCGCACTGAATCGCCAACTGTCAGAGATTCAACGCCTCAAGGACTTCTACCAGGAGTCCGCCCGGTCCATGGATAACCTGCAGCGGGAGCAACCGCCAACAGCTACAGGGCAGCGCCTTTTGAGCGATATTCAGGCTATTGAGCGCAGCACCCTGACCTTGACCGACAAACTGATCAGCCTGCGCAGTCGAGGAGATACGGACGCAGCTAAAAGCCTACTGATGGAGCAAGCCTCGCCGGCTTATAAGGAATGGCTCAAGCGCATCAACGCCTATATCGATTATCAGGAACAAGTCATCGGCAATGATATTGGCGCGGTACGCGAGACCGCTGGCGGCTTTCAAATGTTGATTCTGCTGATCACTGCCGCCGCTGTGCTGCTGAGCATTGGCGTGTCACTGATCATCATCAACAAACTGAAATCTACCCTCGGTGCCGAGCCCTATGAGGTCGCCCAGGCAATTCAGCGCCTGGCTAATGGTGAACTTAACCAGCGCATCCAGACCCGTTATCCGGAGAGCGTCATGGGGGCCTTGCAGGACACGGTCAAACACCTGGCTGAGACCATCACCCAAGTGCGCAGCGCCGCCCGTGAGCTGACCCTGGCCTCAGACCAACTGCTCACCATCTCCGACAGCAACAACCAGCAGATCCGCTTGCAGTCCAGCGAGGCCGAACAGATGGCCACCGCCATTAATCAAATGGCAGCAACCGTCAATGAAGTGGCCAACTATGCAGCCAGCGCCGCATCGGCCACACGCAACGCTGACAGTGAGGTGGCCACAGGCAATCAGGTGGTCAGCGCCACAGCGACTGCCATTCAGAACCTGGCACGCACCCTGGAGAGCGCCGCTGAAAGTGTGCAGCAGGTCTCCAGCGACAGCGAAAACATCGAGAAAATCATCGAGGTGATCACCGCCATCGCCGAGCAGACCAACCTCCTCGCCCTGAACGCAGCCATTGAAGCCGCACGGGCCGGCGAACATGGCCGCGGCTTTGCCGTGGTGGCCGATGAGGTCCGCTCCCTGGCAACCCGTACTCAGGACTCCACGCGGGAAATCCGCGGCATGATCGGCAAGCTGCAGGAAGGTGCCGGCAAGGCCGCCGAGGTGATGCGCAACAGCCGCCAACTGGCGCAGCAAACCGTCGAGCAAACCGGCCAGGCGGAAACCGCGCTGAACAAAATCCGCAGTGAAGTTACGGCCATCAACGACATGAACGCGCAGATCGCCAGTGCCTCGGAAGAGCAAAGCGCGGTGACCGAAGAGGTCAACCAGAACATCAACCGCATCCACAACGCCACCCTGGAAACCTCAGCCGGCTCCGAGCAAGTGGCAGCGTCCAGCCGTGAACTGACCACCTTGGCGAACCGCCTGACCGACAAGGTCAGCTTTTTCAAGCTGTAGCACCTGCTCTATCTGGGCCGCCAGGGCAGGCACATTGGCCTGGCCCTTTAATACCTGGCTGCAGCGCAGCTGAAACCTTTGCTTGAACATTAGCCGCAGCCAAAATCAGGTCAGTCGGCTAATTTACCCCTCTGTTTAATTCAGGCATCAGTCATGGACTCGATAACCCAGGCGGTACTTGGCGCCAGTATTCAGGGCGCACTGCTCGGCCGCTGGCAAGGCCGCAAGGCGCTGCTGTATGGCGCCATGCTCGGCACCCTGCCAGATCTGGATGTAGTGATTGATTACGGCGACGCCGTGGCCGACATGACGTACCACCGGGGCTTCAGCCACTCGCTGTTTGTCCTCACCGGTGTGGCCCTGCTGCTGACCTGGCTGATGCGGCGCTTTCGGCATAACCCCGGTTACTCATCACAACGGCTGTTTCTAACGATATGGCTGGTGTTGATTACCCACCCGCTGCTCGACAGTTTCACCAGCTATGGCACGCAATTATTCTGGCCGCTAACGCCGATCCCTACGGCGTGGTCGAGCATCTTTATCATCGACCCGCTCTACACCGTGCCGCTGCTGATTGCCGTAGCGCTGGGGCTGCTGTTTGGCTTACGCGACAAAGCAGCCAAAGCCCCGGTACTGGCGTTGCTGGTTTCATCGCTGTACCTGACCTCGACCTTGGGCGGCAAATACATGGCCGAACAACGCGTAGAAGCCGAACTGGCGCGCCAAGGCATACAGGCGCAGCAGTTGTTCAGCACGCCGACACCGTTCAACAGCCTGTTGTGGCGGGTGATTGTGCTGGACGGTGAGGATTACCATGAGGCGTTGGTCAGCTGGTTCGACGCTGCCCCACCGCAACTGCAGCGCATTCCCCGTGGCACGCACCTGGCAGCCGCGCTGGCCGACTCGCCGGCGCATGCGCGCCTCGCCTGGTTTACCAATGGCGTACTGCGTTACGACCAGTTGGGCGAACAGCTGGTGGTCACCGATATTCGCCTGGGCATGACTGGCTTTCACCCGTTCCGCTTCGCCTTCGCTAATCGGGAAAACGGTCAATGGCGCGTCGCTGACGAGATTCAGCACCTGCCAACTGAACGTGGCGATTTATCGCGGCTAAAACTGCTGTGGGCACGTACCTGGCAACCTTCGGTGCAAGTGCCACTGCTGGCCTGGGCCGACGAGCTGCGCAGAACACCGCTGGCGCGCCGCGACGGCCAATAGCGCCTATTGCGCAGGCACTGTGTGACACCAGCCTAAGAACCGCCCACTCAGCTGCGGAACTGCGCCACCAGGCCCTGCAGTTCAACGCCCAGGCGCGCCAGCTCAGCGCTGGAGGCAGCAGTTTGCTGGCTGGCGCTGGCGCTTTGCTCGCCGATATCGCGCACCCGCGTGACGCTTTCACTGATGGTCTCGGCCACCGCACTCTGCTCTTCGGCGGCGGCAGCAATTTGCTGGTTCATCTGTTCGATGGTGCTCACCGCCTGGGTGATCCGCCCCAGCGCATCCCCCGCCTCACCCGCAAGGGTCACCGTGCGTTGGGTCAAGGTGCGGCTGCTGTCCATTTTCTCCACGGCGCCCTTGGCCAGTTGCTGCAGGCTGACGATAAGGCCTTCGATTTCCTCGGTGGAGTCCTGCGCACGCTTGGCCAGCGCGCGCACTTCATCGGCGACCACGGCAAAGCCACGGCCCTGTTCGCCAGCCCGCGCGGCCTCGATGGCCGCATTTAGCGCGAGCAGGTTAGTCTGCTCGGCCACGTTGCGGATCACTTCCAACACGCCGCCGATGCGCGCGCTCTCCTGGTTCAACGCCGCAATGGCTTCGGCGGACTCTTCCACCTCAGTGGCCAGTTGGCCGATCTGACTGACCGTTTGCTGCACCACCTGATTACCCTGCTGCGCTTCGTTGTCGGCCACGCGGGCGGCCAGCGACGCTTGCTCGGCGTTGTGCGCCACTTCCTGCACGGTGGCGGCCATTTGGTGCATGGCGGTGGCGGTTTGTTCGGTTTCCATTTTTTGGCTCAGCACGCCGGCACTGGTTTGTGCCGTAATCGCCGAGAGCTGCTCGGCGGCGGCGGCAATCTGGCTCACGCCACCGCCAATACGCCCAACCAGGGTACGCAGGCTGACGCTCATCACCTGCATTGCGGCCATCAGCTGGCCGGGTTCATCACGTCGATCTTCAGGCAGGTCGTGGCTCAGATCGCCGGCGGCAATACGCTGGGCAAACAGCACGGTTTGCTGCAACGGCGCGACAATCAAACGGGAAATAACCAGCGCCGCCAGCATGCCCAGGATCACCGCTGCAATGCCCATGGCGCCGAGCATCATTAAGGCCTGACGACTGTCTGCGGCCATGGCTTGCTCTTGCTGCGCTTTGCTTTGTTCCACCAGCGCGAGCAACGCGCGGGCCTGCTCAAGCATCTGCGCTTCACTCTGCTGACTCTGTTCGCGCACCTGGCGGTAATTGGTAAATGCCTGCTGGTAGAGCGTCAGGGCTTGCAAGGCGGTCTCGATTGAACGCTTCTGGTCGTCATCCAGCCAGACCATCAGGCTGCGCGCCACGCTTTGCAGGTCATCGTTGATGTAGGTCCACTCATCTAAGGCTTCGCTTGAACCCTCGATGATGTACTGGCTTTCATAACCGCGCAGGTCGAGCATGCGCTTGCTCAGGCCCGAAGCGGTTTCCGCCAGGGTCAGCGGATCGCTGCCACGCAGCTTGTCGCCCTCCAGGCGTAATTCACGCACGGCGTCATACATATCCAGCTCAATCACATCGAACTGATCGCGCGCCTCACCCGCCGCCTCACGCATCTGTGTACGTGCCGTGCGGGCATTATTTTGCTGCTCAACAAAACGATCGAACTGCTGGCGATAGCCATCGAGGGCCTGCTGCATGTCGTTCAAGCCCGCTTGGTCAGCACTGGCAGCGCCTGCCAGTTGCTGAGCCAATGCCGCGCTAGCACGGTCCAACTGCGCATGCATCTGAGCGGCCGCCTCGCTGCTCTGGCGCAGGGCAAAATCACGCTCGGCGCGGCGCGCCTGCAGCACCTCGGCATCGATTGTCGACAGCCCACTGGTGCTGGCATGCCCTTCCAGCACGGCTTGCACCGCCAGAAAGCCACTGCCCGTCACGGCAACCGTGAGCAACAGCACCAGGCCGAAGCCACTCATAAGCTTTTTACTGACAGACAAATCGGCCAACAGGCGGGGGGCAGAAGAAGACATAACGACAGCTCCGTTTTTATTATCGAGTGCAGCCCGACATGGCAATGACGGTACTGGCTAGCACATGCACACCAGCTAGCAGCTTAGCTCGGCTTTACTGCAACCCTTGCGCCAGCCTGCTGCTATGCCACGGCAAAACCTTAAAAGCATCGCCAACGCCTGAGCCCGTGCGGTATTCGGCGACGCAGCGGCGTAAAGCAGCTGGCCAGAAAACGCCTTTTGCCTGGTGTATCGGCAAGTTTCCGCTGATCGCTCGGCAACAGTGGCGAGTAGCCGCCAGAGAATCTTCGTCACCATGATGGCGAAAGCCTCTAGTCAGCAGGCAAGCAAAAGGGCGCACGGCTCTCGCCCATGCGCCCTCTGCTGCTTTTGCGGCTCAGTGCGTCTGGTTTATCGCCCTGCGAGCGCCGGCACGACCCGTGGGCGCAGCACTTCGCCCAATATTGCCAGCACACCAATCGCTCCGGCGATCCAGTACCAATGGGCAACCGGGTCAAACATCAACCAGCCCAAGGCGTGCAGGAACACCACCATGATCAGCACCGGGCTGACGTAGCGCACCATAAACAGCCACAAGGCGTAGCCGAGCGGCGGCAGGCCCAGCTCATCACGCATGATCTCGCTGCGCAGTGCATAACCGGCTAGTAGCACGATAAAGATCCCGCCCAGCGGCATCATCCAACGTGAGGTCAGGTAATCCAGCCAATCGAAGAAGTTCTTGCCCATGGGGGTCCAGCCCGCCATCAGGTTGAACGACAGCATGGCCAGCAAGCTGATCACCAGCAGCACCGCACCGGAGGCTGCTGCCGCTTTGAAGCGGCTGACGCCGTACTTCTCATTCAGGTAAGCCACGGTCGCTTCAATCATGGAGATGGCCGAGGTCAGCGCGGCAATCGACACCATCGCGAAGAACAGCGCACCAAAGGCGGTACCAAACGGCATCTGCTGGAAGGCCAGCGGCAGGCTCATAAAGATCAGCCCAGGGCCCGCGCTTGGGCTCATGCCGTTGGCAAAGATAATCGGGAAGATCGCCAAGCCAGCCAACAGCGCCACACAGGTGTCGCAGATGGCCACCACAAAGGTGGTGCGCGCCACCGACTGGCCATCCGGCAAGTAGGAGCCGTAGGTGAGAATCGCCCCAGAGGCCAGGCTCAGGGTGAAGAAGGCATGACCCAAGGCCGCCAGCAGTGCTTCACCCGTTATTTTCGAGGCATCGAAGCTGAAGAGGAAATCAAAGCCAGCACTGAAGCCGCCACTGGTGAAGGCGTAGCCCACCAACACCACGAGCATGACGGCCAGCCCCGGCATCATCCAGCGCACGGCATTTTCGATGCCCTTTTGCACGCCTTTGGCCACGATCCACAGGGTCAGCAGCGCCACCAGCACGCTCCAGCTACCGAGCTGCCAGGGGTTGGCGTTGTGCGCCTCAAATACCCCAGCCAGCGCCTCGACACTGGTCGCCGCCAGCGAGCCGTCGAGCATTTTCACCGTATAGGCAAACGCCCAACCCGCCACCACCACGTAGAAACACAGGATCATAAAGCCGGCGAGCATGGCCATGCCGCCCACGGCCTTCCACAACGGGTTGCCGCCATTCTCTTTAACCACCCGGCCGATCGCATCAATCGGGCTGCCACGGCCGCGCCGGCCAATGGCGATCTCGGTCATCATCACCGGAATACCGATGGCCAGAATGCAGGCCAGGTACATCAGCACAAACGCACCACCGCCGTATTCGCCGGTGATGTAAGGAAACTTCCAGATATTGCCCAAGCCCACAGCGGAGCCAGTAGCAGCAAGGATAAAGCCCCAGCGCGAGAGCCAGAGGTTCTTGGGTTTTTCACGAGTCATGCGTCACCTGTTTGTTTTTATCTGTGACGAAATAGAACCCGCTGCGCTTGTGGCGCGGCGGAGTGGCAAGGCAGGTCCACCTTAAACGGCGTCGGGTTGCACCTCCGGAGCTGCTTGCGCAAAGGCTTCGAGGGGTTCACAGCGCGCCGCCATGGCGAGAATGCGTGGGTACGCATCAAGGTCACAGTTAAAACGGCGCGCATTATACAACTGCGGGATCAGACACGCTTCCAGATATCCGGGTTGTTCGCCGAGTGACAGGCGATCATTGAAAACCACCAAGCCGGCTTCGACAGCGGCCAGACCTTTGTGCAGCCAATGGCGGTACCAGGCATCCTTGGCTTGCTCCCCCACGGCCAGTTCGCCAGTGAGGTATTGCAACACCCGCAGGTTGTTTAGCGGGTGCAGGTCGCAGGCGATATGCAGCGCCAGGGCACGCACCTGAGCGCGCTGCGCCGGGGCGCGGGGGAGCAGCGGCGTGTCGGGGAACCTCTCATCGAGGTATTCAAGGATGGCCAGCGACTGGGCAATGCGCACCCCGCCGTTGCCGTGATCGACCAACAGCGGCAGCAGTTCCTGCGGGTTCAGCGCTTGATAGTCAGTGCTGTGCTGCTGACCACCGTCCTTAACCAGATGCACCGGCACTTGCTCATAGGCTAAGCCCTTGAGGTTGAGCGCAATACGCACCCGGTAGGCGGCGCTGGAGCGCCAGTAAGAATAGAGCCTCAACTCAGTGCTCATAGCGCTCTACCGCCTGGTCGATAGCGCCGAACAGGCTGTGACCAGCAGCGTCGAACATCTCGATACGCACTCGGTCACCGAACTTGAGGAACGGGGTTTTCGCCTCGCCACTTTCGATGATTTCCAGCATGCGTTTTTCCGCCAGGCAGCTGGAGCCGGCGCTGCGGTCGTAGTTCGACACGGTGCCGGAACCAATAATGGTGCCGCTGCCCAATGGCCGGCTTTTGGCGGCGTGGGCAACCAAGGTCGGGAAGTTGAAAGTCATGTCTACACCGGCATCCGGCTGGCCGAATAGCGCGTCGTTGATATGCGACACCAGCGGCCGATGCACCTTGCCATCGCGCCAGGTATCGCCCAGCTCATCCGGAGTAATCGCTACCGGCGAGAAGCTCGACGACGGCTTGCTCTGATAGAAGCCGAAGCCCTTGGCCAGCTCACCAGGAATCAGATTGCGCAGCGACACATCGTTGACCAGCATCAGAAGCTGGATATGCCCGGCAGCCTCGGCAGCGCTGGCGCCCATCGGCACATCATCGATGATGACGGCGATCTCGGCTTCAAGGTCGATGCCCCAGGCCTCGTCGGCCATCTGAATCGGGCTGTGCGGCGGGATAAAACAGTCGGCGCCGCCCTGGTACATCAGTGGGTCGTGCCAGAAGCTCTCCGGAATCTCAGCGCCGCGCGCCTTGCGTACCAACTCCACATGGTTGACGTAGGCACTGCCATCGGCCCAGTGATAAGCACGCGGCAACGGGCTGTGGCAGGCCGCCTGTTCGAAGGTAAATGCGCCCTCTTCCAAACCATCATTCAAGCGCTGATACACCGCCTCCAGCTTGGGTTTGGCAACTGCCCAGTTATCCAGCGCGGCCTGCAGGGTGGCGGCAATCGCCGGGACTTCGGTGGCGCGACTCAGATCGCGCGACACTACAACGAGCACGCCGTCGCGGCCTTGATTCAGTGATGCGAGTTTCATCAGGATTCCTTGCCCGGCGCACGCCAGGAATTTACATAGTCGGGAACATCGACCCCAGCAGCGGCTTCGCCGACTTCCAGGGCACGGCGGGTGTCGATCATCACCGCCACTTCATCGATAAAGGTCGCCGGATCGGTTTGGGCCTTTTTCAGCGCCTTGGGGTGCGGGCCGTGAGGGAAGCCACACGGGTGCAGGGTGACCATGCCTTGCTCGATATTGTCGCGGCTGAAGAAGTTGCCACGGTGGTAGAACAGCACTTCGTCGTAGTCGTCGTTGTTGTGATAGAACGGCACTTTCAGCGCACCGGGGTCGCTTTCCACCGGTCGAGGGGTAAAGGTGCAGATCACAAAACCGTTGGCGACAAAGGTGGTGTGCGCCGAGGGCGGCAGGTGATAACGGTGGCTCATCAGCGGGCGGATATCGCGCCAGTTGAGGCGTACCACGGTGTTGTCGCCATGCCAGCCGACCACATCCAGCGGGTTGTAGGGATAGGTCACGGTGCTGATCTGGCCGCGCCGCTTGATGCGGATCAGCCAGGTGTCTTCGTCCTGCTGCGCCTTGAAGGCCTCATCCAGTTTCGGATGGTCGAGCACCGCTGGGTCGAAGATCGCCTGCGGGCCAACCAGGCCTTTGTCCGGCAGCTGATAAGCCCCATCGGTGCTTTCGATCAGCAGCATAAAGGTCGGCTCATCGGCTTCGATGCGCCAAGCCGTACCGCGTGGAATCAACAGGTAATCGCCGTCGCGGTAGGTCAAATGACCGAAGTCACAGTAAAAGTGCCCTGCCCCCTCATGGATAAACAGCAGGTCATCGCCATCGGCATTACGAACCAGGTGGCGCATGGCCCCGTGGGTTTTCCAAACGCGTAGCTTCACATCGCTGTTGTGCAGGGTCAGCGGCGCGGCCAGCGGACAATCACGCTCGCTGGAAATATCATTGAAGTTGAACGCATGCGGACGCAGCGGCCCCTGCCAGTCGATCCAGCCGGTGGGTGGATGCTTGTGGTGCAGGTGCGCCGTAGGGCCGAAGAAGCCTTCGCGGCCCATTTCACGCTCGTAGGTGCCCTCGGGAAAGTCGCAGTGCGCCTGACGCGAACACTCGCCTTCACGCAGGGGGAAACTGATCCAGTTACGGCTCATGGCCGGTATCTCCTAAATACGGCGCTTCGTAGGGTGGGTTAGCGGCGCTAACCCTGATGGGTCGTTTATTGCGGTGCATGAGCGCCGCGTAACCCACCAATCCGACACCGCAAAGGTGGGTTACGGCGCAACGAAATCATGGTGAATTCCGATCATCGTGCCTGCGCCTAACCCACCCTACGGTTTACCGATCAATCGACTTTGATCACGCCGCGCTTGATCTGGTCTTCCTCGATGGACTCGAACAGCGCCTTGAAGTTGCCCTCACCAAAGCCCTGATTACCCTTGCGCTGAATGATCTCGAAGAAAATCGGACCAATCACCGTATTGGTGAAAATCTGCAGCAGGATGCCGTCGTCACCTGGTGCACCGTCGATCAGGATGTTCAGGTCGCGCAGCACATCAGTCGGCTCGCCATGCCCGGCGACGCGGGTGTCGACCTTGTCGTAGTAGGTGCCGGGAGTGACCATAAAATCCACACCATTGGCGCGCAGTTGGCGCACGGTGGCGTAGATATCTTCGCTACTCAGGGCGATGTGCTGGATACCTTCGCCTTGGTATTCGCGGATAAATTCCTCGATCTGCGACTTGTCGTCGGCCGATTCGTTGATTGGGATGCGAATCTTGCTGCAAGGCGCGGTCATGGCACGCGACAGCAAACCGGTGAGCTTGCCTTCGATATCGAAGTAGCGAATCTCGCGGAAATTGGCGATGCGCTCGTAGAAGCCGGACCAGACGTCCATCTGCCCGCGCTTAACGTTGTGGGTCAGGTGGTCCAGCTCTCTCAGGCCAACCGAGTTGTCGTTTGGCGTGCGGCCTTCGATGTATTCAAAGTCCACGTCATAGATACTCTTGTCGCCAAAGCGATCAACCAAGTACAGCAGCGAACCACCGATGCCTTCGACGCAGGGAATATTCAGCTCGCCAAAGTTGGCGTGACTGCCCACCAGTTTGGCGCCCTGGGATTCGACATAAGCAGCAGCCTGAGCCGCGTTCTGCACGCGGAAGGCCATGGCGCAGGCACTCGGGCCATGCTTCAAACCAAACTCACGCACATGCCCGGTGGGACTGCCGTTGAGCACGAAATTGATGTCGTTTTGCTGGAACAACCAGACCTCTTTCGAGCGGTGCTTGGCGGTTTCGGTAAAGCCCATGGCGGTGAACAGCTCACGCAGCTGCTGGATGCCTTCCGGGGTCGGCGCGGTGTACTCGACGAACTCGAAGCCGTCAGTGCCTATAGGGTTGTGCTGTTCGATCTTGTTCACGGCGTTCATTGCGCCTCCTCGTTGTTGTTTTGATCAACCCTGCGACGGCCCGTCGCACGGTGCGGATTGACCTCATAACAACCGAGCGCCGCCGCGCTAACAAGCGGGCCCAGAGCACCCTGCCGCAGGATTGGCTAGGCCTTCCGGCAAGTTTTTAATACACCCAGAAAAACAGCGTGATTGCTGACTGCAACCACCCACATCGCGTAACGAAAGATTTACAAAGCGGTCGATTTAACTGCCAAGTGCAGGGCCGCAGTGCGTCTAACCGGGTCAATACCCGCAAGAAAAGGCGCGATCAAAAGGCACCGTAGGGTGGATGACGCTTCACCCATCCGCCAATGCGACCTCACGGTGGATGAAAAGAGCGTCATCCACCCTACGGTTTTCCCAGCGCGCCTATCAGTGCTGCAGATGCCCGTAGAGTTTGGCGTAGAGCCCACCTTCGGCAATCAACTCTTGGTGGCCGCCGTCTTCGGCGATGCTGCCGCCGTCGAATACCAGCACCCGATCAGCCTGTTTCACCGCGCTCAAGCGGTGGGCGATGATCAGCGTGGTACGGCCGCGCAGGAACTGGTTGAGGGCTTGGTGCAGGGCGTATTCAGTCGCGGCGTCGAGGGCTGAGGTAGCCTCGTCGAGAATCACCACTTTGGGCTCAGCCAGGACCATCCGCGCAATGGCCAAGCGCTGGCGCTGACCGCCAGAGAGGCGCACGCCGGAGCGGCCGACAATACTGTCCAGCCCCTGCGGCAAGGCGCGAATGGTGCCAGCCAACTGGGCAATTTCCAGGGCGCGCCAGCAGAACTCGTCCGTGCGCTCACGGCCCATGCACAGGTTGGCGCGTACCGTGTCGTTGAACAGTGCGGGATGTTGCAATACCACGGCGACATTCTCGCGCACCGCTTCCAAACCAATCTCTTCCTGGCTGCTGCCACCAAAGCTGATAGTACCGGCCTGCGGCGTATACAGCCCGAGCAGCAGTTGCACCAGGGTGCTTTTGCCACCGCCGCTGGCGCCGACAATGGCGACCTTCTCCCCCGGCGCGATGCTCAGGTTGAGATTATTCAGCACCGGCTCATCGTTGTAGGCAAAGGTCAGGCCGTGGACGTCAATGCCAACCGTGTCGCGCCCCTTGAACGGGTCGACACGGCCTGGGTATTGCGGCTCGTCTTTCCGCGCCAGCAGCTCGTTGATCCGTGTCAGCGCGCCGCCAGCGGCATAGAAGGCGTATTGCAGGCTGAGCAACTGCTCGACCGGGCCGATCATAAACCACAGGTAGCTGAACACCGCGAGCATCTGGCCGATCGACAGGTCGGAAAACAGCACAGTGAGCATGGCTGCCGCACGGAACACATCGATACCGAACTGGAACAGCAAACCGCTGGCACGGTTGGAGGCATCGGTTTTCCATTGCGAGTTCACCGCAAAGTCGCGCACTTCCTTGGCCCGGCCACCGAGGCGACCGAGGAAAAAGCCCTGACGGTTGCCGGCGCGGATTTCCTGAATGGCTTCCAGGGTTTCCGTCAGCGCCTGGGTAAAGCGCGAGGTGCTGTCGTTTTCCAGTTTTTTAAGGTGTTTGACCCGCTTGCCCAGCTGCACCGTGGCGTAGATCACCAGTGGGTTGAACAGCAGAATTAACAACGCCAGCTGCCAGTGCATCCAGATCAGAATCGCCGAGGTGCCGGCCAGGGTGAGCATGGCCACCAGGAAACGGCTGAGGGTTTCACCGACAAACTTGTCGAGGGTGTCCAGGTCCGTAACCAGGTGCGTGGTCACGGTGCCGCCACCGAGGCTTTCATATTCGGCCAGGGAAATCCGCTTGAGGCGCTCGATCAGGCGAATACGGATGCGGTAAACGATGTCTTTGGAGAGGCGCGCGAACAACCGCGCCTGCAGCACGTTAAACACCAATGCGCCGCTGCGCAGGAAAAAGGTCAGCACCAGCATCAGGCCGATATAGCCGGCGGCTGTTTCCCAGTCGCTCGGCAGGAAGTTATCCATCACCTTGAGCGCGGCATCGCCGTCATTGAGCAGTACTTCGTCGACCAGTAATGGCAACAGCAGCGGAATCGGCACGCTGCACAGCGTGGCCAACACCGCGACACAATTGGCCCAAATCAGGGCTTTTTTATGCTGCAGGGCCAGCCGGCGTATTTCTGCCCAGCTCAGGCGATCAAGCATGTTCAACACGCTCCAGCCAGCGCGCCAGCAACGGCTGCAACACATCAAGCGGTTGGTAGCCGTTAGTCAGCAGCGCCAGTTGGCCGTTGCGTTCAGCCAACAGGGTCGGAAAGCCGGCAATGCCCAAATTCTGAGCCCAGCTAACGTCGGCGGCGGTGGCCTCACGCTGCGCGACGCTGTCGAACGCCTCGGCGAACTCGCTGCATGCAAACCCAGCACGCTCAGCCAACTCCACCAATACGCTCGCCCGGGTAACATCTACGCCCTCTTTATAGAACGCGCGCTGAATCAACTGGGCCAACGGCCAGGCCAGTTCCGGGTTCAGATGGCGGGCAGTCACCAAGGCGCGGCAAGCCGGCTCGGTGTCGTAGACCAAGCCTTCGGGCAAACCATCATCAAAGTTGAACAGCTGGCCGGTGCTGGCATTCACCGCCTGCCAGTAACCCAGGTAACGCACCCGCGCGGCAGCATCAATGGCTACGCTCTCGCGGCGTAGGCCACCGAGTACCAGTTGCAGGCCAACTCCGGCCGCAGCGGCCTGCTCGGCGAGGGACTCCAGCACTGGGGCAAACCCCCAGCACCACGAACACATCGGGTCCATCACATACAGCAGGCGTGCGTGCATGCTCAAGCCTCGCGCGCTTGGCGGTGGTTGTAGCCCAAGGGGTGCGGTTGATTGCGCGCCTTGGCCAGTTCGATCTGCCGCTGGCGTTCACGGGCGCCGGCGCGGGTTTTCTCTGGCAGCGAATCCCAGCAATGCGGGCAGCTGACACCTGGGGTGTACAGCTCGGAGTGACGATCCGCCACGGAAACCGGCGTGCGGCAGGCATGGCACTGGTCGTAGTCGCCTTCCGTCAGGTCATGACGCACGGTCACGCGGTTATCGAACACAAAGCAGTCACCCTGCCATTTGGTTTGTTCCTGCGGCACTTCCTCCAGGTACTTGAGGATGCCGCCCTTGAGGTGAAAGACCTCCTCAAAGCCTTCACCGAGCATGTAGCTGGAGGCTTTCTCACAGCGAATGCCGCCGGTGCAGAACATCGCGACTTTCTTATGCTTGGCCGGGTCGAAGTGCGCCTTGATGTACTCGGGAAACTCGCGGAACGACTTGGTTTTTGGGTCTACCGCGCCCTCAAAGGTGCCAATCGACACTTCGTAATCGTTGCGCGTATCAATCAGCAGCACTTCCGGGTCGCTGATCAGCGCGTTCCAATCCTTGGGCTCGACGTAGGTGCCGACCTTCTGGTTCGGATCGACGCCAGGTACACCCAGGGTGACGATTTCTTTCTTTAGTTTGACCTTGGTGCGGTAGAACGGCTGCTCATCGCAATAGGACTCTTTGTGATCGATATCGGCCAGGCGCGTATCCAGGCCAAACCAGGCCAGCAGGCCATCAATACCGGCGCGGCTGCCAGACACGGTGCCGTTGATGCCTTCCTCGGCAATCAGCAGCGTGCCCTTGATGCCGTTATCCAGCATGGCTTGCAGCAGCGGTTCACGCAGCTCATGAAAATCTGGCAGGGAAACGAATTTATACAGCGCGGCGACAACGATCTTGTCAGTCATGGGTATGTCCTTCAGTAGTCGCCCACGTAAAGGGCGGACTGGGATAGATAAAATTACCGGAAGCGATTGTTCACTTTGCCCCGCGGCGAGTTACAACGTGACCGCCAGGCGAAGCGGTGCACAAATAAATACGCCGGCGCTAGGCCGGCGGGGGCGACAGTTTACTGTCCTTCAGACAAACCGTGTAGAGGCGAATCGCCTCAGTGGCCGCCTTTACAGGTGGGTGAGGCAGGCGCCACGCCCTGCTGCGACCACTCATCGGGGGTGTAGGTGTGCAGCGCCAGGGCATGAATCTGCCCCATCAACTCACCCAGGCAGGCATAAGTCTTCTGGTGGCGTTTGACCGCATTCAGCCCCGCAAACTGCTCGCTGACGACCACGGCTTTGTAGTGGGTTTCCAGGCCACGGCTGTGCATGTGGCTTTCATCCAGCACGTCGAGGTGCTGGGGCTGCAGAGCCTGTAAAGCCTCCTGCAACAGATCAATCTTCGGCATCACGGGGCTCACTCAGGGCTTCTTAGGGGTTAGTTTGGTGGTCATTTCTGCCAGCAATTGATTGACCTTGGGCACTGCCGCTTCCAGCTTGCTTTGGGTCAACTGCGCCGACTGGGCCGTCAACGTAGGCATTTGCTCCAGCACTTTCTTGCCCAGCGGCGATTCGTAGAAGCGAATCAGGTCCTTCATTTCCTGCTCGTTGAACGTGCGGGTGTAGAGCTTGACCATGTCCGGCTTGAGTTTGTCCCAGCCCACGGCCTGTTCAAGGGCCGTATTGGCCTGGGCTTGATAGGTTTCCAGTACGGCCTTTTCACTTTGCGGCGCATTGCTCTCGGCAAAACGCTGGGCAAACATCTGCTGCACTTGGGCGTACACCGGCACCGCCAGCTTGTCAGCACGCGCCAATAACAGGAAGCGCTCGGCATCTGCGGCATGGCTCTTGGCATCGGCGACAACCTGAGCGCTACCGCACGTCAGCAATAAGGCAGCACAAAAGGCGGGTAAACGTGACATGTACTACTCCTGAACATGAAGAGCCCTGTTTGACTCGATTAGCGGCATTTTGTGCCCAAGCGCTTGTCCTACTCAAGCATGAGCGGCGGCCCACGCAATTCACGCTACAACTGTGCACTGGCGCACAGCCTGCTTAAAGGCCAAAATGCCAGTAATTGTCGAGCTGACACACACCCGTGCATGCTCGGTGGATTGTCCCGCAAGATTCAACGTGCCCACGCCCATAAAGGCCAAGCACTCGCACACACATGGACGTGCCCGATGAACAGCTTCACTCAGCCTGAGCCTTTCGCCGCCCTCGCGCTATGCGACAGCCGGGGCCAACTCAACCCCCAAGCGATCGGCTGGTCACCCCGGCCCATGGTGGATTGCGCCATCTCCGGCCATTTTGGTCGGCGCAAACGCTGGAACCACTGGTGCATCACAACGCCGCACTGGATGCTGTCTTTTACCCAGGCCGACCTCGACTACCTGGGTTATGCCGCCGCCTATTTTCTTGACCTGGAAACCGGCCAGGCCGCCGCCTACAGCCAGTTCCACCTGTTCGGTCGCGGCCATGATCTGCCAGACCAACCGCAGAAAAGCCACGCGTTCAACCACCCTCGTCTGCAATTACGCGTCGCTGAACAGGCGGGCCGTAGCTGCATTACCATCAATGCTTCAAGCATTGGCGGTCAGCCGTTGCAGGTTGATCTGGATGTCCAACGGCCGGCTCACCTGGACTCAGTCAACCTGGTTGCCCCGCTGGGCCCGCAGTGCTTCCATGCCACCAGCCGTCATCTTGGCCTGCCCTGCAGCGGCAGCGTGCGCTTGGGTAAACAGCAGTACAGCTGCGTCGCAGGGCAAAGCTTTGCCTCGCTGGACTTCGGGCGCGGCGTCTGGCCGCTCAACAGCCACTGGACCCGCGCCGCCTTCGCGGCGCCAGGCGGCATTGCCGGTAACTTTGGTTCGGGCTGGACGGACTACAGCGGCTTGTCGGAAAACACCCTGTGGTTTGGCGGCGAACTGCAGCATCTGGATATGCCCATCACCATCACCCAGTCACCGCATAGCTCGCTGGCGCCCTGGCAGCTGTGTAGCCCGGATGACAGCGTGAACCTGACCTTTACCCCACGCCAACGCCACAAGGCCTACCGCCAATTAGGGCCGTTTTATGCCGATACGCGGCAGTGGTTCGGGCATTTCGACGGGGTCTTGCATGGCCCGCAAGGCGAGCGCGTGCCGGTCCAAAACGCTCTCGGCTGGCTCGGCGACACTCGCGCCCGCTGGTAGAAGAGCCTCAATGTTGAACCTCTGCGCCTACTGAGCGACCTAAGCTGGGATAAGGCCGAGCCAGGCAATGGCCCGGCAACTCTTAATGCTGCATGCGCCATGATAAGGAGAGCCGCCATGAGCCGCACTGAAACCGATAGCCTGGGCCCGATTGAAGTACCGGATGAGGCTTACTGGGGCGCACAGACCCAGCGCTCACTGATCAACTTTGCAATCAGCCAAGAGCGCATGCCGTTGCCGGTGGTGCATGCCCTGGCGCTGATCAAAAAGGCTGCCGCACGCGTCAACCAACGTATTGGCGAGCTACCCGCCGACCTGGCCAGGCTGATCGAGCAAGCCGCCGATGAAGTGCTGGCCGGCCAACACGATACGCAATTCCCGCTGGTGGTCTGGCAGACCGGCAGCGGCACGCAGAGCAACATGAACGTCAATGAAGTCATCGCCGGGCGGGCCAATGAACTAGCCGGTAATGGCCGTGGCGGCAAGTCACCCGTACACCCCAATGACCATGTCAATCGCGCGCAAAGCTCCAACGACAGCTTCCCTACCGCCATGCATATCGCCGCTGCGCAGGCCGTGCAGCAGCAATTGTTACCGGCCATCCGTGAATTGCGTGAAGGCCTGCAGGAACAAGCCGAGCGCCATGCCCATCTGCTCAAAACCGGGCGCACGCACATGATGGACGCCACGCCGATGACCTTCGGCCAGGAGCTGTCGGCCTTTGTCGCCCAACTGGGTTACGCCGAACGGGCCATCCAGGTCGCCCTACCCGCCGTCTGCGAGCTGGCCCAAGGCGGCACGGCCGTGGGCACCGGGCTGAATTCACCGCAAGGGTTTGCCGAAGCCATGGCCGCCGAACTGGGCCCATTGAGCGGCCTGCCACTGGTCAGCGCGCCGAATAAATTTGCTGCTCTAGCGGGCCACGAGCCACTGGTCGCGCTGTCGGGCGCGTTGAAAACCCTCGCCGTGGTGCTGATGAAACTGGCCAACGACTTACGTTTATTGAGCTCTGGACCACGTGCAGGGATTGCCGAAGTTCACCTGCCGGCCAATGAGCCTGGCAGCTCGATCATGTCGGGCAAGGTCAACCCAACCCAGTGTGAGGCGCTGTCGATGCTGGCCTGCCAGGTACTGGGCAACGACACCACCATTGCCTTTGCCGCGAGTCAGGGGCATCTGCAACTCAACGTGTTCAAACCGGTGATCATTCACAACCTGCTGCAATCGGTACGATTGCTGGCCGACGGCTGCCATAACTTCCAGCAGCATTGCATCGCCGGCCTGCAGCCGGATGCCACGCGCATGGCCGAACACCTGGAACGCGGCCTGATGCTGGTCACCGCGCTCAACCCGCATATCGGTTACGACAAAGCAGCGCAAATCGCCAAACAGGCCTACCAGGACGGCACCACCCTACGTGAAGCGGCGCTGCAACTGGGCTACCTGAGCAATGAGCAATTCGACGCCTGGGTGCGCCCGGAAAACATGCTGGAGGCAGGTCAACATGAGTGATGCAGCAAAGAGCGGTGCAACGCCCTTGGAAGGTGATGGCAAGCGCATCCTGATGATCCTCGGCACACCGAAAAACAGCAGCCTGTGCCATGCATTAGGTGAAGCCTATGCCCAGGGCGCTCGCAGCAAGGGCCACGTGGTGCGCCAGTTGAAGCTGGGCGAAATGAACTATGACCCCGTGCTGCGCGATGGCTACGAGCAAAGCCAGCAACTGGAACCCGACCTGCTGGAAGCGCAACGGCAGATACATTGGGCCGAGCACCTGGTGTTCGTCTATCCGGTTTGGTGGGGCGGGATTCCGGCGCTACTCAAAGGCTTTTTTGACCGTACGTTTTTGCCCGGCTTTGCCTTCAAGTACCGCAACCGCTCGCAACGCTGGGACAAACTGCTAAGCGGCCGCACCGCAGACCTGCTAGTGACGATGGACACCCCACCCTGGTACTTCCGCTGGATTTATGGCGCGCCCGGGCATCGACAAATGACCCGTACCATTCTCGGTTTCAGCGGCATCAAAACCCGCCGCCTGGCCGAATTCGCTCCGGTACGCCCCTCCAGCGAAGAACAACGCCAGAGCTGGTTACGCCGCGCTGAAGCACTCGGCGTGCGCGCTTAAACCTATCAAGCCAGCGCGGCCAAACGCGCCTTGCGGGCGCGCCAACCCGCCAGTAGCGAAGGCCCAAGCGCAGTCAGCGCCGAGCCCAGCACCACCAACACCGCGCCAGCGTAAGCCAGCCAGTTGATCTGCTCCGGCTGCACATATTCAGGCCACCAACTGGCTGCCAGCGCCACCGAGGTAAACGTCACCAACGGCGTAATGGCCAGCGCCGCGCTAACCCGCGAGGCCTCCCAATGGGCCAGCGCCTCGGCAAATGCGCCATAAGCCACCAGGGTATTCAGGCAGCAGGCCAACAGCAGCCAGCCCTGTAGCGCGCTCAACTCCAGCGCCTGCAGTGGATGCGCCCAGGGTGTTAACAGCAAGGCGCACGCCAGATAAATCACCATCATCACCTGCAGCGAGTTCCACACCGTCAGCAACTGTTTTTGCGCCAGGCCATAAAATGCCCAAACAAAGGCGGCCAGCAACACGGTCAACACGCCAGTGGTGTAAGCCGTCAGCGAGTTCAACAATTCATCCAAGCGCTGATTAAAGAACAAGGCGAAACCAACCAGCAGCACCAGCAAGCCAAGCCCCTGGCCCAGACTGAAGCGTTCGCGAAAGACGAACAAACTGCTGATCAGCAACAAAATCGGCGCCACCTGAATAACCAGCTGAGTGGTGCCAGGGCTGAGCAAATTAAGGCCCACGAGGTACAGCACATAGTTGGCAGTCAAGCCGGCGATCGCCAGCAACAGCAACCACGCGCCCTTTTTGCCCAGCGGGCGGAACGCCGGCAAGCGCCTACTGGCGGCCAAATAAGCCAGCAGAATCGAGCCGGACACCAGCAGGCGAAACCACGTCACCGTAACCGGGTCCATCACCTGCAGCACTTGCTTGAGCTTGATCGGCAGAACGCCCCACAACACGGCGGTCAGCAATGCGAGAAATAGACCGTAGAGCCAACGACCAGAAGAAATATGCATACCTGTTCCGCAATCAACGCCTCAACCTTTGCCCAACGCAGGTTACAACGGCGAACGCACAGTTTAGGTCGCCAGCCCAAACCGGCACAGCTACAGCGAAGCGCCAGCAAATAGCGCAACTGTACTGATAGCCGAACAGCATCAGGCCAGCGAATTGGCGTCAAAACTCACCAAAAGCACGCAAAAACCTGCAAATAACCCGCAACAACGACCATCTATCGTTAACTCAGATAGATGGTCCGGTGAGGTTTAGACTCCACCCAGCACCTTATTTCGCGGGAGTTCATCTATGTTCGGTCAACGCGCTATCGATCACAGCCCTGGCACTCACTATCGCAGCGAGCGCGTCAGCGCGGTCAACGGTCAATACTTCTTCTCCACCCGCGAGGGATCATTGGAAGGGCCTTATTTCACACGAACGGATGCGGAGCGTGAGATTGCTTTCTATATTCGTCGGATGATCCAGGCGAACGAAATCATCGAGAGCCGTGCGTTCTAAGTCATCGCACCCTATAAACAAAAAAACCGCGATAACTCGCGGTTTTTTGTTGCTCATCGCAGATGCAAATCAGCGCACGGCTTCAAACAGCCCTGTTGCCCCCATACCGCCACCCACGCACATGGTGACGATGCCGTAACGCAGGTTGCGCCGCTGCAACTCACGCACCAGATGTCCAACTTGGCGTGAGCCGGTCATGCCAAACGGGTGACCGATGGAGATGGAGCCGCCGTTAACGTTGTACTTGGCGTTGTCGATCCCCAGACGATCGCGCGCGTACAGGCACTGCGAGGCGAACGCCTCATTGAGTTCCCACAGGTCAATATCGGCAATGCTCAAGCCCTTGGCCTTGAGCAGCTTGGGCACTGAGAACACCGGGCCAATGCCCATTTCATCCGGCTCACAACCAGCAGCAACAAAACCGCGGAAGAAGGCCAATGGTTTGAGGCCCAGCTCGAGGGCTTTCTCCAGGCTCATGACCAGGGTCATCGATGCACCGTCGGACAGCTGCGAAGCATTGCCCGCCGTTACCGAACCGTCATCAGCGAATACCGGCTTGAGCGCGGCCAGGCTTTCCAGGGTGGTGTCGGCGCGGTTGCAGTCATCATGGGCGACGATGCCATCAACAATGCTCTTTTCACCGCTGGCTTTGTCCTCGACCTGATACTTGACGTGCATCGGCACGATTTCATCGTCAAACAAACCTTCAGCCTGAGCTCGCGCGGTGCGCTGCTGACTTTGCAGGGCGTAGGCGTCCTGTGCCTCACGGCTGACGTTGTAACGCCGCGCGACGATTTCTGCTGTTTGGCCCATGGGGTAGTAGATGCCGGGTACGTCTTTTTGCAGCACCGGGTTGAACAAGTTCTGCATGTTCATGCTTTTTAGGGTCATGGTGATCGACTCAACACCACCGGCCACGATCACATCACTGCAACCGGACGCCACCTGGTTGGCCGCAATCGCAATGGCCTGCAGGCCCGAGGAGCAATAACGGTTAAGGGTCATGCCCGCCACATTGATGCCCAGCCCCGACAGCACAGCGACGTTGCGGCCGATGTTCATGCCCTGCGCGCCTTCGTTGGAGCCGGCGCCGACGATGCAGTCATCCACTAAGGCTGGATCGATGCCAGTGCGCGCCAGCAGTGCATTGACGCAATGGGCCGCCATGTCGTCTGGACGGGTCAGATTGAACTTGCCGCGGAAAGACTTAGCCAAACCAGTCCGTACGCTGTCAACGATCACCACTTCACGCATGCTGCACCTCATTGTCATCGGGTTAAGTTGCCCATGAGAATAAGACCGAACAATCTCGCGCGGCGATGATCATTCATCAGCCGTATGCGCAACCATCCTCTAGCCCTGGCGCGTAGCCACTCAGTGCTTGTCGAACGCCGCCTCAAGCGCCTCGTTAATGGTGCGCAACACTTTGATCCGGGCAAAGCGCTTGTCATTGGCTTCCACCAGCGTCCAGGGCGCGATCTCTGTACTGGTGCGGTCGACCATATCGCCCACTGCATCGCGGTACAGCGGCCACTTCTCGCGGTTGCGCCAATCGTCTTCGGTGATTTTGAAGCGTTTGAAGGGGATCTGCTCGCGGGCCTTGAAGCGCTCTAACTGGGTTTGCTGATCAATCGACAACCAGAACTTCACCAGTACCACGCCGGCTTCGCTGAGTTGCTCTTCAAAGTCATTGATCTCGCCATAGGCGCGCAGCCAGTCGCCAGGTGCGCAGAAGCCTTCGACCCGCTCCACCAGCACCCGGCCGTACCAGGAGCGGTCGAACAGGGTGAACTTGCCGCGCGCGGGAATATGCCGCCAGAAGCGCCAGAGATACGGCTGCGCACGTTCTTCCTCAGTGGGTGCGGCCACCGGCACGATACGGTACTGACGTGGATCGAGCGCGCCAATCACCCGGCGAATCGCCCCGCCCTTGCCCGCTGCATCGTTGCCTTCGAACACCGCGATCAGCGAATGCCGACGCATGCGCTTGTCTCGCATCAAACTAGAGAGCCGCGCCTGCTCAGTGATCAGTTGCTCGGAGTACGTGTCCTTGTCCAAGACCTGGCTCATGTCCAGGCTATCCAGCAGCCCGTGCTCACCCAGGCTGGAGGTCAGCGGTGCCGCATGAGGGTGAGGCAGCGGCCGGCTCTTTGCCTTCAGCGCGGCTTGCAGGCCATCGAGCAGAATGCGCCCGACAGTCAGGCTGCGGTAATACTCATCCACGCCCTCCACCACATACCACGGTGCGTAGTCGCGGCTGGTCCGGCGCAAGATGCGCTCACCGACACGCACAAACTTGTCGTAGGTTTTCGATTGTTGCCAGTCCAGCGGGCTGATCCGCCAGCTGTGCAGCGGATCGTCCCGCAGCGCTTTAAGGCGCGCCTTCATATGCTGCTTGGACAGGTGAAACCAGAACTTGAAGATCAGCGTGCCTTCGTCACAGAGCATGCGCTCCATGCCCAGCGTGGTGTCGATAGCTTGGTCGAGTACCGCATTCTTGATGCGCTTATGCACGCGCCCTTGCAGCATCTGGCTGTACCAGTTGCCAAAAAACACGCCGATGCGCCCTTTGGGCGGCAGTTGTCGCCAGTAGCGCCAGGCCGACGGGCGCGCCAGTTCCTCATCGGTCTGTTGGTCGAAGGTGCTGACCTGAATCAGCCGAGGGTCCATCCACTCGTTGAGCAGTTTGACCGTCTCACCCTTGCCCGCCCCTTCAATCCCGTTGATCAGGATGAGGACGGCAAAGCGTCCTTGCTGCTGCAGCTCGTACTGCGCCTCCAGCAGCGCCTCACGCAGGGCTGGCGCCTCAGCGTCGAAGGTGTCTTTATCGATGCAGCGGCCAATCTCGGCAGATTCGAACATGCTTTACTCCCTGACAATATCGCTTGAGCCTAGCGGATAAGCCGTGCCTTGGCTGACCAAGCACCTGCCCTGCGGCTAACGCCGAGTAATCAGCCCTTGCTTGGCCACGCGCGTCAGCTGCCGCACAGTCTCTTCCAGCTGCGCCGATGTCGGCGCCTGGATCACCGCCATATCGAAGTGATTGCTGGAAAAGCGCGCCAAGGATTCACCATCGTGAACAAAATTGATCAGAAAGGTACGCGGCCCCGCCCAGCGTTTTGGCCAGCCGTCGAGGTAACGCAGCAGGGTTGGCTGGTGGCTGCCGCCAAGCAGGATTTTCGGATTGCGTTGCACCAGCCCAGAGGTAATGGGGGCCAGGCGAATAAGCGGTTGGGGACAGGTCATGGTGTGTCTCCGCCTCATTGGATCCGCTGGGCAGCGGTGAGAGGCGACACCGAACCAGCGCTTTAGCGGTATTTCGAAGCCTCCGTGGAGTACTTCTGAGGGTTGTGCTGTGAGCAAGCAACCCGGCGCCCCGCAAGTAGCTGTTTAAATCGGCGCATGGGTTGGCATCCTAGAGAAGGCCGCGTAAAGCTGTCAATACACGGCATCAAGCACGCGCCGCCAGTTGGCTGCTTAGTTAGCCTCGCGCGGCTTTGAAGTGGCGTGCAACGCGCAGCCCCACAGCACGTTATTGAGGCCTCACGACGTCCTTGCAACGTTACGCTGCGTAACAGACCGCGCCACTAACACGCGGTTAAAAGCGGCAAAAATCAGACAAAACACCTGAAATAGAGCGCTAAAAGTCACTTCGCCTACTACTGGCACGCTTTCTGCCAATAACCCTCAGCTGACGTACACGCCGCAGGATCGGCGTTTTGGCTGCATGGATTGCCTTGAACAGCCCGATCAACCCTAGCGAGAGCACACATGAACAACAATAAGACTCTGCTCGCCCTCTGCCTCGGCGCCGGTTTACTGGCCTCTGGCAACACCCAGGCCTTCTGGTTTGGCTCCTCCGGTTATACGCAAACCAAATACCCGGTCGTCCTGGCACATGGCATGCTCGGTTTCGACAGCCTGCTCGGTATCGACTACTGGTACGGCATTCCAGGCGCGCTGCGTCGCGACGGGGCCAGCGTGTACATCACCGAGGTCAGCCAACTGAACACCTCCGAAGCTCGCGGCGAAGAACTGCTGGCACAGGTGGAGGAGATTGTCGCCATCAGCGGCAAGCCCAAGGTCAACCTGATCGGTCATAGCCATGGCGGGCCCACCATTCGCTATGTCGCCGCCGTCAGCCCCAACCTGATTGCCTCAGCCACCAGCGTCGGCGCACCGCATAAAGGCTCGGCCGCTGCCGACTTTATCCGCCAGGTACCGCCCGGCTCGGCCGGTGAAACCTTGCTCGCGGGCATCGTCAATGGCCTCGGCACGCTGATCAACTTCCTGTCCGGCAGTTCTAGCACCAGCCCGCAAAACGCCTTGGGCTCATTGGAATCACTCAACAGCCAAGGCGCCGCGCGCTTCAACGCCAAGTTTCCGCAAGGCATTCCCACCTCCTCCTGCGGTGAAGGCGCTTACAGCGTAAACGGCGTGCGCTACTACTCGTGGAGCGGAACCAGCCCGGTGACCAATATTATCGACCCGAGTGACCTGCTGCTGGGTGCCACCGCGCTGACCTTCAACGGCGCAGCCAACGATGGCCTGGTCGGCCGCTGCAGCTCGCACATGGGTAAGGTGATTCGCGACAACTACCGGATGAACCACCTCGATGAGGTTAACCAGACACTAGGGCTAACCAGCCTGTTCGAGACCGACCCGGTCACGGTCTATCGGCAACATGCCAACCGCCTGAAAAACGACGGCCTGTAATGGATGTGCCAGGGGCTGCAAACAGCCCCTGGCGTTTCTACAATTACCGTCTAAAGAGTGCCTGTGAAAAAAATCCTGCTGCTATCCCCGCTGCTGTTCGCCCTATGCCTGGCGCTGGCGCTTTACCTGCAACCGCTGCAAACGCCTACCCAGCTCAGCCGCAACACATCACCTACCTTAGAGCCCGCAGCAACACAGCCCACTACCCCGCTCCCAAAACAGCCGAATAGCAGAGTTGGCCCCTTGAAAAACCTGCCCGCCTCATTCGGTGGTACAACGGTGGATGGCACCTTTCGTCTGGATGCCGATGGCAATTTGCTCATCAGCGAGGACATTCGACGGGTCTTCGACTACTTCCTCGCCGCCGCAGGCGAAGAACCGCTGCGCACCAGTGTCGAGCGATTACGCGCCTACATTGCTGCGCAACTGCCGGCCAATGCCCGTGGGCAGGCGCTGGCCCTGCTCAACCAGTACCTCGACTACAAACGCGAACTGGTGCTGCTCGAGCGCGACCTGCCACAGACGGCCAACCTGGAAGCCCTGCGCCAGCGCGAGGCCGCGGTGCAGGCCCTACGGGCACGTATCTTTGATGCTCAGACCCAGCAGGCGTTCTTTGCCAGGGAAACGGCCTACAACCAGTTCACCCTGCAGCGCCTGGCCATCCTGCATAACACGCAGTTAAACGATGCTGGTAAAGCCGCCGCCGTCGACCAGCTGCGCAACAGCCTGCCGGCCGAGATGCAGGACACGGTATTGCCACAACTGCAGAACGATCTGCGCCAGCAGACGGCTCAATTAAAGGCCGCCGGCGCAGAACCCGAACAGATTCGCCAACTGCGCCAGCACCTGGTGGGGGCTGAAGCCACTCAGCGCCTGGAAGTACTCGACCAACAGCGAAAGACCTGGAAAAAACGCATCGCTCAGTACCGCCGCGACAAAGCCACTATCGAGAACAATACCGGCCTAAGCGACAGTGACAAACGCAGCGCCATTGCCCAACTGGTCATAGAAAACTTCAACGAGCGTGAACAACTGCGTTTGGAAGCCGCCGAACAGCTGGCGACCCAGAAAACGCCACACCCCTAAAACGCTAAAAGCCCACCGAAGTGGGCTTTTAGCAAGCTGCTGCCGAGTCGTGTAACGCTTAATTGGCGATGCGCTTATCCAGCGACAGCTTGCCAGCACCTTCAAGCAGAATCGCTACGCTGATGGCCAGCAACGCCAGAGCGAATTCATAACCGTTGTTGCTCATAAAGAAGCCATTGGCCAGGTGCACCGTGGCAATCGCCACCACCATGGTCACTGCCAATACGGCAGCCGCAGGGCGCGCTAATAGACCGATGACCAAGGCCAGGCCGCCGAAGAACTCTGCACTGCCCGCCATCAGCGCCAGCAGGTAGCCCGGGGCCAGGCCGATGCTTTCCATCCACTGGCCCACACCTTCGAGGCCATAACCGCCAAACCAGCCAAACAGCTTTTGCGCGCCGTGGGCGGCAAAAGTCAGGCCAGCGATAATGCGCAGCACGGTCAGGCCGTAGCCCGCTTGAGTAGCAACAACAGATTTGATCAGCGTGTTCATATGCAGCGGTCCTTGTAGTGAGGAGTTGATGGCGTGCAGATTAAACAAATTTACCAATACTTAAAGCGGATAAAATCGCTACAAACAATCTAAAAAATTAATATATCTGCCCTTCTACCCTGCGCTATGGCTCCAGCAAATAGCGCTCACGGTCATAAGCAAGGTAGTACTTATTGACGCTATTCACATAGCTGACGACGCCCATGCCGATCTGCTCCATGGCCACACGTTCCACCTGAAAGAACCACTGGTTAGGATTCAGGCCGCGCCTACGCGCTTCCGCACGCAGGCTCTGCACCCGTTGCGGCCCCATGTTGTAGCCGGCCAGGATAAAAGCCATGCGCTCACGCTCGTTAAGCTGCGGGCTATTGAAGTAGTTGCGGCGGATCAGCGCCAGGTACTTGGCGCTGGCTTGCACATTGTTATCCAGCACATTGATATTGCTGACACCCACGCTGCGTGCCGCCGCCGGGGTGATCTGCATCAGCCCCGTGGCACCACCCGCCCCCCGTGCAGCCGGGTTAAGGGTGGATTCCTTAAAGGCCACGGCAGCCAGGGCCAGCCAGTCAAAGTTATTTTGGCTGGCATAGCGCTGCAGCACCGAGCGCACCCTTTCCAGACGCTGACGCTCAGTGCGACCGAGCGGGTAATGCACCTTGTACAAGCGCCGGTAAACGCGCTGGAACGCCGCGTCCTGGTCCGCTGGGTCGCGGTAGCCCTTGAGAAAACGATCGATGCTCGCGCCAAGCATTGGCGTATCGCGGCGCACATACCAGCGCATGTCGCCGTCCTTGGACAGCGGCAAATGACGATCCAGACGCAGCTTGGGCATGACCTTGGCCCAGCGCTCGGCAATCGGCTGTTCGACCGCCGTGACGCTGAAGATGCCAGCCTGGACCATTTCCAATACATCCTCGACGGCCAGACTCGGGTCGACCCATTCGACAATGATCGGGGAACGCTTGCTTGCGATCAGGCGCTGGTTGAGCGCCCGGATGGCCTCACCCGCTACGCTGCCCGCAGGCAACGCCAGGCTGCGTCCGGACAACTGTTCAAGGTTCTGATAACGCCGGTTACCCTGCTTAGCAACGATGATCAGCGGTACATTGCTGCGGATCGCCACGCTGGCGCTGAGTTTGCTGCCCGGCGGTATATTCAGCAGCTCACCAGGGGCGACCAAGTCACCTTCACCGCGCTGCAAGGCCGCTAGCAGCTGATCCTTGGCACGGGGTATGACCTTGAGTTTGAGCGTACGGCCATCACGCGCGTTGCGGTTGAGGTACTGCTCGAAGGCGCGCATGCGCTGGTACTCAACGCCAATACTCTGCCCCTTGACCTCACCGGAGCTGTTGCGGCTCTGGTTGACCAGCACGCGCAACTCACCACTGCTACGGATACTCGCAAGATCTCGGGCGGCCTTGGCCTGCTCAACCTCTAACGGCCCAGCCACGCGCGCGACTGCCGTGCACGACAGCAGCAATAGGCAGCAGGTGAGCAGCACTCGCACCATCAAGGCTCCAGGGAAAAGTCGGCCGATCGCTCAGTGCAGCAGCCCATCGAAACAGCCTACGTACAGGGCAACGGCCCCTCGCGCGGGGCGCGGAGGTTGGCACAGCCTGCCCGCGGATACCAGCTAGCAATCACACGCAACATCACATATACGATTTAAGTCATTGTATTTGTTGACTTTTAATCTATTTAAAAAGCTCTGCTATGCTGGCCTGTCAATTCAGCAGGTAGCACCATGCAACTCATCGATATCGGCGTCAATTTGACTCATCCAAGCTTTGCCGAACAGCGCGAAGCACTCCTCGCACGTGCCTATGCGGCGGGCATCCAGCAAATGCTGCTAACCGGTACCAGCCTAGGCGAAAGCCAGCACGCCCTGGAACTCTGCCGACAGCTGGATGATAGCGCCGAGCATTTGTTCAGCACCGCGGGTGTGCACCCACACGATGCGAGCAGCTGGAACAGCGACAGCTACGCCGAACACAAGGCCCTTCTGGCCGATCCCAGGGTGCGTGCAGTGGGCGAATGCGGCCTGGACTTCAACCGTGATTTCTCGCCACGCCCGCAACAGGAACTTGTGCTTGAGCAGCAGTTGGCCCTTGCGGTGGAGCTGCAGTTGCCCGTCTTCCTGCATGAACGCGATGCCGACGAGCGCCTGCTGGCAATCCTGCGCCACTACCGTGACCAGCTACCGGCAGCCGTGGTGCACTGCTTCACAGGGCAGAAACGTGCGCTGTTCAACTACCTGGATATGGACCTGCATATCGGCATTACGGGCTGGATCTGTGACGAACGCCGCGGCAGCCACCTGCATCCACTGGTTAAGGAAATACCCCGCGGCCGCCTGATGCTGGAAAGTGATGCGCCCTTCCTGCTACCACGCAGCCTGCGGCCGAAACCCAAGAGCGGCCGCAATGAGCCGGCCTTTCTTGTTGAAGTGCTCCGTGAAGTGGCCCTACACCGCGGTGAAACTGAGCAGGACGTGGCTGCTCACAGCAGTGCCAGCGCACAGGCTTTCTTCAATTTGCCAAGCCTGAATAGTGCTCAATCGGCCAGTTGAGTGGGGCCTATTGATAAGGATCAATAGGCCATGATTGGCTTTAGCCGATACTGCTGGCACTTTGCCAAAAATGATTTTTAGCCGGCGGCCTAAACCCGATGGGCTCTTCGCCGATATAAGGCTTGTCGAACAATTGCCTTCGATTACCCAGCAAATCTGAATACCGGCAATCAACCTTCACAAGGAAGAGATGTGCATGAGTCACTGGATTAGCGATCTTTCCCTGAAATACAAATTCTGGGCTGTAAACGCGGTGGCCTTCTTCACCACTTTGTTACTGGTGCTCTACGCCCTGCACCTGGAACAACAATCGCATTACGACGCGGCCAAGCAGGCGGCGCAGCAACAGGCCCGCTTGTTAAGCCAATGGCCTCAAGGCCAGGCCTTGCCGAGCGCCAACAACCTGCTGAGCTTTAGCGCAGATCAGGCACCGCGCCTGCCGGACAACCAGGGCAGCGCCTTGCTCAACGCGCGCGGCTGGGTCGAGTTAAACGGCAGTGAGGGTCTGATCGGGGCTGAGGTTATCGTCCGTGAAGACGGTCAGCGCCTGGCCATCAGCGCTGTGGCGCCGAGCTTCAGCGACGTATTTTTCGACCGTGCCCTCAGCTATGCCGGGGTCGTCGCGCTGTTGATGATGTTGTTGCTTGCCGCGTCGCAATTATTGATTCGTTTCCTCCTTAGCCACCTAAACACCCTCAAGGACGTGATGCTACAGGTCGAGAAAAGCGGCGACCTGAGCGCCCGCGTACCACTCGACTGCCGTGACGAAGTGGGCCAAATGGCCAGCGCGTTCAATGCCATGCAAGCCGGTTATCAACGAGTGGTGGGCATTGTTGCGCAGTCGGCAGCGCAGCTGGATGAAGGCGCCGAACGCCTGGCCGGCAATATGCGTGATGTGCGCCACGGCATGCTGGAGCAGCAAAGCGAAACCGAACAGGCCGCCACGGCCATCAACGAAATGTCCGCCACGGTTCACCATATTGCCGAGCACACCGCCGACACCCGCGATCAATCGAAAACCGCCGAGCAACTGACCCGCAGCGGTCAGCAGGTGGTCAACCGCGTGGCGCTGTCCATTTCCGGGCTGTCCAGCGGCGTGCAGCAAACCGCGCAGATGATCGAGCAACTGGCTGCCGACAGCCAGAAGATCGGCGGCGTGGTCAGCGAGATTCATGGCATCGCCGAACAGACCAACCTGCTCGCCCTTAACGCCGCAATCGAAGCGGCCCGCGCAGGCGAAATGGGGCGAGGCTTTGCCGTGGTCGCCGATGAAGTGCGCAACCTGGCCAAGCGCGTACAGGACTCGACCGACCTCATCACCCAGATGATCAACACCCTGCAAAGTGGCACCCGTGATGCCGTGGAGTTTATGCAGGACAGCTCGATCAAGGCCGATGAGTGCGTCAAACAAGCCGATGAAGCCGGTCAGGCGCTGGCTGCTATCACCGAGTCCGTGGCGCACATGCGTGAAAGCAATACGCAAATCGCCGTCGCGGCTGAACAACAGAGCCAGGTGGCCGAAGAGATGAACCGCGCGGTGATCCGCATTCGCGATGTAACCGAACAGACCGTCAGCCGCACCGGCCAGTCGGCCGTCACCAGTGCTGACCTAGCCAGCCTGGCCGGCGAACTAAATACCGCCATTCGCCAGCTCAAGCTCTAGAGCGTGCTCAACGCGTCCTAGGCAAACACCGCCACGGTCTGGCGACTGATCGCCAACAGCCCCCCTGTTGGCGACCATAGCGCTGCGGCTACATGCCCGTAGCCGTCGCGCGCATGCTCTATCTGCGCGCGGTACAGGCACCAGTCCGCGGTACTCAAGGTGCTCATGGGCTGCACGAACTCAATGGTCCACGTCAGCGAGCTGCCGGGTGCCGGTGCAGTCAGATGCGGCAGCACCGCAGGCGGCCAGGCATCAACCAGGGCCAGCAGATGGGCTTCATCGGCAGCCTCGATGCGGGTTTGGTCGCGCAGACGTACCCACCCGCCCATCTCCCGCGATGGATTGCCGCTAAACGGCATGCCACCAATGGCCCAGCGCATTGCCAAGTGACGGGTAAACTCCGGGGTTACGTTGGGGATATAGGGCAGCTCTTGGCATTCATCGACCGGCTTGGCCTGCGGGCCGGCTCAGCCTGAACCGCGATGCGTGAATCACGCCCGGCGCCGAAACTCCCCTGCACGATGGTCACCACCTGGCCATCCTGTACGGCACGGCCTAGCACCTGGCTGACGGCCTTGCCTTCACGCAGCACTTCCACGGTAAAGCTGATGGGTACATCCGGCGCAGCAGGGCCGACAAAGGTGATCGCCAGGGAGCGTGGCGGGCGTCCATCGGGCACCTGGGCACGCATGGCTTCGTATACCAACGCCGCCACCAGGCCGCCAAAGCTGGCGCGCCCCTGCCCCCATTGCGCGGGAATATGCACGGCCTGCGGGTTGTCGCGCACCGCTTGGAGTAACTCGGAAAAGCCCATAACCACCTCAACCACTAAAGATGCCGGTGATCTTAGGGCAAAGACAGCGGTGATTGGCACGGCATTTCAGCCAAATAAGCCGAAGGTATATCCGCTGATCAGCCCTTCGCGCGGGCAAAAGCCTTAGCCAATTGCGCCAAGGCCAGATCGGCCTCTTGCTCAGCCCGCTGCATGGCTGCGCGCCAAGTGGGCACGCACGGCTGTAAATCAGCCTCGCTCTCGGCGCGTAGCAACCACTGCCAATGGTCGTGCCAATCACCCAGTGCGGACTGCGCCTGTTTCAAGCGCATCCGCGTGCGCCCTGATAACTCGCTCAATTGCGGATAAGCCTCAGCCGCATAGCGCAGGCGTTTGACCAGCAAGCGCAGGCGGTGACGGTCATGGGTCGGATCAAGCAGCGCCTGCAGCAAACGCTGGCGATCCTTGCGTAAGCGCTTACCAATCAACGTATGCAGGCCATGCAGCTCTCCGCTGCCGGCCGCTTCTCGCCACTGCTGCGGCCACTCATCCAGGGCAGTCAAAAGCTGTGCCAGCGGTGCACTGCTCAGCATCGCGCTATAGCCCTGGCGCAGCAGTGGCTGGCGCGCCTGCGCGGCCATGTTGAGCCCTTGCTCGTGCAAATAACCGTGCAGCACCTCAAGGTCACGCAGCGGCCCCGTCAAGCGGCCCAACTCGGCCGCACGCTGTTGCAGGTCCGCGCAGGCTGTCAGCGCCGTTAGCGGCCGCAACAGGCTGCGCAGTTGGCGCAAGGCAATGCGCAGATCATGCAGCGCCTCATTGTCTGTGTCCGCCTGCAGCCGTTCACGACAGGCAAACAAACGAACCTGCGTGCGCACAACGTGCTGCTGTATCTCATCCTTCAAGCCTTGCATCGCCTCACTCCTGTGAAATCGTGCCCCAAGCTTATGCGCTTATTGATTTGCCACAAGTGCTCAAACGTCACTAGGGCTGCGCACGGGTAAAACGCCATGGCAATTCCCGGCGCAGTGCCTTTAGACGCTGACGCAGTTGCACGGCACTTAGCAGTTGACCGGCATAGCGCTGCGCCTCGAATGCCGCCGCAAAATCTGCAATCGCCTGCGCCTGGTCAGGTAACAGCAGGCCTGCCCTTGCGGCATAGTCGCGCGGGCCTTCGCCGGGATACCGCGGTACACCATGGCGCGCCAGCAGCGCCTCGAAACGGCGGAACAAGCGCTGCTGTACGTCACGCTCTCGCTGCCAAGGTTTGAATAGCCAGAGCGCGAGCATACCCAGCAGCACGCCACCGCCGCCGACCAAGCCGATTACCAGTGACTGGGCATCGACACGGCCCAACCAGCGCTGCAGAAACTCCAACTGCTGCTGGCTCTGGTAGCCCAGCACCCAACGCTGCCAGCCGTAATTCACATTGTCCCAAGCCAGGCGCAGCTCATTCAGCCAACTGAGGTTGCGATAGCGCAGTGGCGAAAAGGGCGAGTCCTCGAGAAAACTCTGCTCGCCTGCCAAGGCTTCCTCCAGCCCCAGGTCGATCCGCTCGGGCGCTACCTGAAAGGTTGGATCGACACTGACCCAGCCACGTCCCGCCTGCCAATACTCAACCCAGGCATGGGCATCGAATTGCCGCACCTGCACATAGTTGCCCGCCGGGTTGAACTCCCCGCCTTGATAGCCCGCCACCACCCGCGCCGGAATGCCAGCCGCGCGCAACACAAAGGTCATCGCGCCGGCATAGTGGGCGCAGAAGCCGCTGCGCGTCTCGAACAGAAAGTCATCGATATTATTCACCCCCAGCGCCGGCGGACGCAGGGTGTAGGCATAGGGCTCACGGTTGAAGTGGCTGAGCAGCGCCTGCACCAGCTGCTCAGGCTGGGGATAGTCGCGTTTGAGCTGCTCAGCCCAGGCACGACTGCGCGGTTCGCCTTGCGCCGGCAGTTGCAAGGCTCGGCGCATGAGTCCAGCCGCCAATTGCGGCTCACGCAACGCCTGCGGCCAGGAGCTGACCTGATAGATCAACGAGCGATCCACCGGTTGCCGACGCTGCAGGCGAAAATCACTCATCAGCCGCGTCTGCTCTAGATTGGTTTGCGCCACATCCAGGGCAAACAACCAGCGCTGCCCGCTCGGCTGCATAACAATGCTGTAGTTAAGCGCTGCACCACGTGGCTGCCACTGCGCACTGGGAGCAAACTCGGCGTAATCAGATTGTGACCAGCGCCGCCCATCGAAGCGATCAAGGGTCAAGGCACGCCAATACAGTTCACTGCGTGGCGGCGTTGCACCATTGAAACTGGCGCGAAACGCCAACGCGGCGGAGCGACTGAGGTCGGCAATATCCGCCGGCGCCATGCTGTCTGATAGGCCGGTAGTGGCCTTGTCGTTGGGCACCGGCAACGACCAGAGCGGCCCCATGCGCGGGAAGAATACAAACAGCAGCAGCATCACCGGCAGCGCCTGTAGCATCAGACTGCCAGCCAGGCGCGCAGTTGGCCACGGCTGAGTGGCTAGGCTGCTCTGCTGCAGGCCAATCAGCGCGGCAAGCAAGGCGGTGACCGGCAACAGGCTGTAGAAGGCCATCAGCATGCTGTCATCGAATAGGTAGGCGGTGACCACCACGAAGAAGCCGAGGAAGATCAACACCAGCGCATCACGCCGCGTGCGCATTTCCAGCAACTTGAGGACAAACGCGGCGATCAGCAGCACCACCCCGGCATCCAGTCCGACTAAGCTGCCGCGGGACACAAACACCCCCACGGCTGCCGCCAGCATCAACGCGCCCTTGGCCCAGGCATTCGGGTAGCGCGCGCGCATGCGGAAAATCTGAATCCGCCAAGCCGCACTGCCCAGCCACAGGCCGATGATCCACAACGGCAAATGGCTTAGGTGCGGAATAATCACCAGCAGCTGCGCCACCAGCAACCACGTTAGGCTGACCCGGGGAATTGTCATGACTCGGCTCATGGCGCACGGCCAAACAGTGCCAGCGCGCGCAAGCAGGCATCACGATGCAGCTCGCCGCTATCGGCGCTCAACAGCTGGCCCGGCAAACTCAGGGCAAATGGCTGCTGGCGCTCTGCCAGTTGCAGCACCCAATGGCAGAGTAATGACAAGCGCGTTTCAACATCACCGGTCATGGCGTCGAAATCCAGATGCAGATCACGCCCGCTGATCGAGACAAAATCCTTGACCAACAGGCCCTGGCCTCTGGAATAGGCCTTCCAGTGCAGACGCCGTTTGGAATCACCCGGCTGATAGTTTTTCAGCCCTTGGTAATCATCGACACCCTGGCCATGGGGACGACTGCCCTCCTCGTCCTGGTCTTCACTGGCACCGGCGGACAGCGGCAACTCACCCGCCAAGGGACGCGGATAGACCAAGACGCGCTGATCCAGGTCGAGCCAACTCCAAGCCACCAAAATCCCCAACGGAAAGCGGCTCTCGACCCGCAAACGGCCTGGCCGCAGCCAGCCGCGCTGTAACGCAGGCAGGTTCAACTGACACTCGCTCACGCCTTGAGCCGGCACGTCTAGGGTCTGTAACTCGGCGGGAGGCCAACCCAGGCTGACGGCCTGATGCGGCCGCTGGCTGCTTTCCAGGCGTACGCGAAAGCCGGCGGGCTCGCCAACAAACACCGCTGGTGTGCTGCCGGCCTTGATGATTAGCCCGGCCAGGTTGCGGTAGGTGTGCAGAATGGCGACAACAAACACCGATCCCAACAGAAACGTCAGGCCGTAAGCCAGGCTGTTCTGGTAATTGATTGCGGCCAGCAACATCAGCAGTAACGCCGACATAAAGGCCGCGCCGACCCGGCTGGGGATGATAAAAATTCGTCGCTGGTTGAGCCGCACACTGGCTGCGGGCGGAATGCGCCGGGTCAGCCAGCGATTCCAGCGTGGCCTGAGCTGAGCGATCAAAGCGCCGGCACCTCACGCAGCAGCCACTGCACCAAACTGCCAGCCCCATGCCCGGCCGGGTCAGCACGTTCACGCAGGCGATGACCGACCACCGAAGGCAACACCGCCTGAACGTCTTCCGGAATCACATAATCACGCCCGGCGAGAAACGCCCAAGCTCGCGCCGCGGCGAGCAGTGCCAGGCTGGCCCGCGGTGACAGACCCCAGGCAAATTGCGGCTGAGTGCGTGTGGCATCGACCAGGCGCAGCACATAATCGACCAAGGCATCGCTGGCGCGCACCTTTGGCACTTCGGCCTGAATCAGCGCCAATTCAGCGTGATCCAGCAGCGCTGGCAGATTGGGCAACAAGAAACGCCGCGAATCACCGAGTAACAGTGCTTTTTCCGCCGCTTTGCCGGGGTAGCCGAGCGACAAGCGCATTAGAAAGCGGTCCAGCTGCGACTCAGGCAAGGCGAAGGTGCCGCCCTGGCTCACCGGGTTTTGCGTGGCAATGACAAAAAACGGTTCAGGCAACGGTCGGGTCGCGCCCTCGATGGTCACCTGGCCCTCCTCCATGGCCTCAAGCAATGCGCTCTGGCTTTTCGGCGTAGCGCGGTTGATCTCATCGGCCAGCACCAACTCGGCAAAGATCGGCCCAGGATGGAAGATGAACTGCCCAGTGTCCTTGTCGAACACCGAGGTGCCAAGGATGTCCCCCGGCAGCAGGTCAGAGGTGAACTGGATACGCTGAAAACTCAGCCCCAGTACTTTGGCCAGGGCATGGCTGAGGGTGGTTTTGCCCATACCGGGCAAGTCCTCAATCAACAAATGGCCTTGGGCTAACAGGCAAGTCAGCGCCAGGCGTACCTGCGGCTCCTTGCCCAAGAGCACGTGATTGACCGTCTGCAGCACAGTTTCCAGTTTGGCGCGCATGAACCACTCCTTAAAGGCTAGCGGACGATGCTACTGCGCGACGCGGCCAGGGCATAGCCACTGGAAACCTTTACTGACGAACTTGTGACACGAACAGCTCAGGACGGCCGTTTTAGATCAAAGCGCTCGGTGGTGCGTGAGTAGGCCGCGCCGCCGAGGCGACCAATCAAGTCGAGCTTGCCGGCATCAATGCGGCCCTGCTCGTTGAGCACGCGCTCATCGATATGCGCCAACAGCACTTCGGCAAACAACAGGTGGCAGTTAGGTGCCGCCTTTGGGTACGGCATGGCCTCAACCAAACGGCACTCGAAAGCCACTGCCGCCCCGGCCACCCGCGGCGGCTTAACATGCACCGACGGCAGGCTGGCGATGCCACAGTGTTCGAATTCGCTGATGGCGTGAGGCAATAGCGCCGCGCTGGCGTTCATCGCCTCGGCCTGCTCGAAAGACACCAGTTGAATCACCAGCTCGCCACTGGCCTGCACATTCAGCAAGGTATCTTTCAGGCTGCCATCGCCCCGGTGATTGACGTTTATCAGCAGGGTCGCGGGATCATCGCTGATAACGGTAAAAAAGCTGAACGGCGCCAGGTTAGTGATCCCGTCTGCCGACAGGCTGGAGACCCAGGCAATCGGCCGCGGCGTGATGGTCGACGCTAACCAGCGATAACGCTCAAGCGGTTCAAGGGTGCTGAAATTAAGCTGCATTAACGCCCCGCTCGCGATTCACGGATGTAGAAACGCGCCCGCTCAGCCTTCGCTGTACAGCCTTTGTAGGCTTCAAACTGCTGCTGGGTTTTCGCCGCGGTCAGCAGTGACAAGGCTTTGGAGTAACTCACGGTGCCGGCAAAACCCTCGGCCTTGGCCAAGTCCAGCTCACGCCAGGAGGCATCTAACTGGTTGGCACAGCTGTCGCGATAAGCGGTTTTTCCGGCGCAACCACTGAGCACCAGCAACACCATAGGCAACACAATCCACAGTTTCATCAGGTAACTCCAGAAAGAGAGACATACTTTGCTTGCGTATCAGGATGCTGAATAACACCTGATCGCCACGCGTTAACACAGCCTTTCAGACGCACAAAACAGATAAAAGTGCCCACACCTCAAGCAACCGCGCATTCGAGCGTGAATGCCATGGATACTAAGCAAATCGCGCCTTGGCGGCGCGCTGTACCGCGCGTATGTTCACTGCATATCTAGTTACGGAGGACAGGCTGATGGGTAAGCGTATTGCACTGGTATTGGGCTCCGGGGTGCGCGTGGCTATGCGCATATCGGGGTAATCGAAGAGTTGGAAGCCCGTGGCTATGAAATCGCCTGCATTGCCGGTTGCTCCATGGGCGCGGTGGTCGGCGGGATCTATGCCGCCGGCAAGCTCAATGAATACCGGGAATGGACACAAAGTCTGGATTACCTGGACGTATTACGCCTGCTCGATGTGAGTTTTAGCCTGGGGGCGATTCGCGGAGAAAAAGTCTTCGGCAAGATTCGCGAAATGGTCGGCGAAATCGACATCGAAAACCTGTCGATCCCCTTTACTGCAGTGGCCACCGACCTCACCAATCAGCAGGAAATCTGGTTTCAGGAAGGCTGCCTGCACCAGGCCATGCGCGCGTCGGCGGCAATTCCCAGCCTGTTCACCCCAGTGATTCAAGGCAACCGCATGCTGGTCGATGGCAGCCTGCTCAACCCACTGCCCATCGTGCCGGTGGTGTCCAGCCACTGCGATTTGATTGTCGCGGTTAACCTCAACTCGAATAATCAGCGGCAGTACGAGCTGCCGATAATCGAGCGCACGCCCGCACTCAAAGGGCGTTTCGACCTGCTGATGAGCTCATTGGGCTCGCACCTGCCTTCGTTCAAACGCAAACACGGCGAAGATGACGAAATGCTCTTGCTCGAAGAGCGCGACAATGGCGTGCAACCTGAAGCCATGAATCCTTGGCAGCACAATGCCCGCAGCAGTTTGAACAAGCCCGCCGCACCGAAATCGGCCAGCGGCTCGCGGGTGGCCGATCTCAGCGGCCCCGCCTCGTTGCTTGAGTTGATCAACCAGAGTTTTGAGGTCATGCAGACTTCATTGGCACAGTACAAAATTGCCGGCTACCCGCCGGACATCCTGATCAACGTGCCCAAACGAGTATGCCGCTTCTTTGAGTTCTACAAGGCCCCGGAGCTGATCATGCTCGGTCGGCAGATCGCCAGCGACACGCTGGATAAATACGAACGCGGAGAGCGCTAGCCACTGAGCACCTAGCTGCGTGGCGGCTCGGCAGGCTCAGCACTGCTGTTGCTCGCAATGGGAGTTCTTACCCAGTCACTCAGCAAGCTGTAGGCCACTGCCAACAACGTTGGGCCAAGGAACAGGCCCATAAAGCCAAACGCCAGGATGCCGCCAAACACCCCAAGCAACACCACAATCAACGGCAAGTTGCCGCCGCGGCTGATCAGGTAAGGTTTGAGGATGTTGTCGACGCCGCTGATCACAAAGATGCCCCAAATGAGCAGGAAGATGCCCATGCCGACTTCGCCCTGCCAGAACAACCAGCCCACAGCGGGGCCCCAGATCAGTGGTGGCACCATGATCAGGCTGAAGCCGAAGGTCATCACCCCCAACACCAACGCACCGGGCACACCCGCAATGGTAAAGCCTACCCAGGCCAGAATGGCCTGCGCGGCGGCCGTACCAATCACCCCGTTAACCACCCGCTGCACCGTACCGGCCACGAGCTCCAGGTAGTGGTCGGCGCGATCACCAATCAAACGCTGCAGCAGGCTTTGCGCAAATGCGGCCAGGCGCGGCCCATCGCGATAGAAAAAGAACACCAAAATCAAACTCAGCGCCAGCTCCAGCATGCCACCGCCAATCTGCGCACTGCGCGCCAGCAGCCAGTTACCCACTTGCCCCAAATAAGGCCGTACCGTGGCGAAAAACGCGGCGCCCTGTTGGTCGATGGTCAGCCAGAAACTCACCAGACGATCCCCCACCAGCGGTACGCCGGCCAACCACGCCGGTACTGGCGGCAATCCTTCGACCTGAAAACCCTTGAGCAAGGCGGTGACATCCTTGATGTGATCCGCCAGGTTGAACCCGAGCATCACCAGCGGTACGGCAACCACCACAGTCCAGACCAGCGTCAGCAGCCCCGCCGCCAACGCCTGGCGCCCGCCGAGCAAACGCGTCAGCACGCGCATCACCGGCCAGCTGGCAAACGACAACACCGCCGCCCAAAACAGCGCCGACCAGAACGGCGCCAACACCCAAAGGCTCGCGCCCAATAAGAAAAGAAGCAGAATCTGCACCAGCAGCCGATCGTTATTGGCCATTTACCCTGCTCCCTGCACAACAAAAAAGGCTCTGCCATAGGGGCAGAGCCGGGAAGTTTTATAGCGACAAGCGTAGCGCCACTGAGGTGCTAACGCAGCACGTTAAGTTGCACACCACTGACATCTGGCTCACCTAATTCCAGGCGGCTAGCACGTACACGTTGTGCAACGAGCGCCTCACGCCAGGCTTCAGCCTGGGCACCGCTGATACTCACGCGCAAGGTGCTGTCGAGCCGCAGGCTACGCGCCAGCAATTCAGCCCACGCCGCGCTGGGTTCGACCTGCTTGGCCAGACGCAGTTCACCGGTGCTTTTCAGCTGGCGCTGCAGCGTCGCCGGGGATGGCAGTACCTCACCCAGTGCAGCATTGGCCGTGAGTAATTCGGCATGCAGATAGGCGCGTTTGTTGCCGCGGGTGATGCTGTACAACGCTAACAGGCTGTCCTGGCGGGGTTCAGCCAGGCGCATCAAGGCATAGGTTTGCTCGTCATCCGCGCCCGTCAGCCTGGTGTTGTCGAATACCGCGTTCGCCCACAGGCTGCTTGAGCCGCACTCGCGGCCCACACACCAGTACAGCAGTTCGGCATCTTGCGCTTGCAGGGCTTCCCGGGCGTTAGCGAACACCTCATTGGCCGAGTGGGTGCGCGGCAACTCATAGGTCACGGCCGTTAACTCGCCTTTAGCGGCGACTTCTCGCTCATAACGCAGGTTGCCACTGATGCGCCGTATCGAGCCTTGCGGGTAGATGCGTTCCTGCTCGGCCACATCCTTGAAGCTGACAATCGTGCTTCCGGCAAAACGCGGCAGCACGTCAAGGTCATGACTGCCCGGTACATCTGCGCTCGCAACGGTACTGGCCAGCAGCAGGCTTAGGCCGAGGCAATAAGTATTAAACCGGCTCATTTGATCAACATCGACTGGGCGGCTTTGACGATTTTGTCGCCGTCTTCTTCGCGCTGCGGCACCAACAAGCCGCGCTGCACCGCTGGGCGTTCGGCCAGTTCAGCCATCCAGCGCTGCAAATGCTCAAGCCCGTCGACCGACACCCCAGCCCAGTCGTGGATCCGCACCCAGGGATAGGTGGCGATATCAGCGATGCTGTAGTCATCCGCGAGGTACTGCGCTTCACTCAAGCGCGTATCGAGCACCTCATACAGGCGCCGGGTCTCACGCTGGTAGCGGTCGATGGGGCCTTGCAGCTTTTCCGGAAAATAGCGGAAGAACACATTGGCCTGCCCCTGCATCGGGCCGACGCCCCCCATCTGGAACATCAACCACTGAATCACCCGCGAGCGACCTTTGGCATCGCTGGGCAGCAATTGACCGGTTTTCTCGGCCAGGTACAACAGAATGGCGCCGGACTCGAACACCGCGAAATCATCGTTGTCGCGGTCAACAATCGCCGGAATGCGACCATTGGGATTGATCTTGAGGAAGGCCGCAGCCTTCTGCTCCTGCTTGTCGAAACTCAATGCCTGCACGTTATACGGCAGCTGCAGCTCTTCCAGTGCGATGGACGCTTTATGGCCGTTGGGGGTGGCGGCGGTATACAGGTCGATCATGCGAATCTCCGTGGCTATCGCCACACCTTTCCCCAGTTGCCTTCAGCAAGTCAAGCCGCGCCCAGGAAAGCTTTGAAACAGTCTGCTACCAAGCCCGCGCCTACGTCGTCATCCAGGTGCAGATGATGGCCGCCAGGCAATTGCGCCACCTCGACAGCCAGCCCCGCAAGCAACGCGTTGACATCCGGTTGCGCCAGCAACATCCCTTGCTGCGCCATCACCAACTTAGTTGGACACTGCAGGCTGCGCGCAAATGCCAGGGCGTGAGCATGGGTCAGGCGCAGTGGCGATGGCAGGGTCAAACGGCTGTCGGTACGCCAGGTGTAACCGCCGGGCACCGGCATCAGGCCACGCTGGGCGAGCAGCTCGGCCGCCTCACGGCTAACCGCGCCAACACCACGCATGCGTGCTTCGACTGCGCGGGAAAATTCGCCGTATACCGGTTTACGCTTACCGGCCAGCGCCAGCTGCGCCTTAAGCGCTTCACCGAGCTTGTGCGGCGCGCTGTCTGCTTCACCGGTGTAAGGAATCAGCCCGTCAATTAGCGCCAGGCGCTCGATACGCTCCGGCATGGCCGCCGCCAGCAGCACCGAGACAATCGCCCCCATCGAGTGCCCCAGCAGAGCAAAGCGTTGCCAGCCGAACTGCTCGGCGACCTGCAGCACGTCGTAGGCATAATCCCAGATGGCATAACTGCCGCCGGGCGGCCGGTGATCGGAATGGCCGTGCCCGGCAAAGTCCAGGGCCACAATGCGCATCCCAGGCAACAAAGGGGCCAGCCGGGCAAAGCTTGCGGCGTTATCCAGCCAGCCGTGCAGGGCGATCACTGGCTGGCCATCTTCAGGGCCATACAGATGGGCGGCTAATTCAATGTGCGGTAGGCGCAGGCGCACCTCTTCGAAATTCAGGCTCATGCGCTTTGCTCGTTTGTGGGCTGGCCGGACCAGCGCTGGAAGAGTTTTTTCAGCAGCTCTGCGGTGTCCTGCGGGCGCTCCAAGGGGAACATATGGCCGCCCGGCAGCGTCAGGTACTCACCTTTCGGCACACGCCGCACCAGATGCGTGTGGTGCGGCATGACCACCCGACTGTGCCGACCCCGCACCATAGCCAGCGGCACTTGCAGTTGCTGCGGGCGCCCAGGGCTGGTGTGCGGCACGCTGCGATAAATGCTGATTTCCGTGGCGGGATCAAAGCGCAGGCGCAGGTTATTCGCGCTCGCCTGCAGGCCATGCTGAACATAAGCCTCCAAACACTCGGGGTCGAAGCGGCGAAACAGGCTCTTGGTGGCGAAATAGCCGCGTGCTTCGGCCAGGTCGACAAACTCCTCACGCCGGCCCAGGGTGCGCCCGGCGGGGTAATGCGGTCAATAAAACCAAAGCGCTTGGCCGCGCGAATCACTATTTTGTCGGCCAGGGTCAGCACTGGGGAATCGAGCATCACCACCCCAAGGTACAACTCAGGGCGCAGCAAGGCGGCGTGGTAATGCAGCACACCGCCCAATGAATGCCCAACGCCCCATACCGGCTGCTGATTGGCTTCGAGATGATGGATCAACTCATCGACCAAATTGCTCCAGTTGTCATTCACTGGAAAACGCGGGTCGTGGCCATGCTGGTCAAGGTGCTGCACCTGATAATCAGGTGCCAGCGCGCAAAACAACTTGCCGTAAGTGGCCGAGGGAAAGCCGTTGGCATGGGCGAAGAACACAGACTGAGTCATGGCGGGGGCTTATCAGGGAAGTTGGACTGATTGTCCGGCAGTGTTTGACAGGCAGCAATGACAAAGCGGCCAGTGAATGACGGCACTGTAGCCAACGCTGATGGGAGACCCCATCAGCCGCACTGACGGAGTGTGTGATTAGCGCTGGGCTGGACCGTTTTCACCCAGCGGTACGATGGCCATGGTCAGCCGAGAAATACAGCTGGCTTTGCCATCTTCACCGCTCAAGCGAATATCCCAGACGTGGGTGGTGCGCCCCAGATGCACCGGCCGCGCCACCGCGGTAACCCGACCGCTGCGTAGGCCGCGCAGGTGGTTGGCGTTGACCTCCAAGCCCACGCAGTAAAACTTGCTGCTGTCGATGCACAGGTGGCTGGCGGTTGAGCCGAGGGTTTCCGCCAGCACCACCGAAGCACCTCCATGCAGCAGCCCGTAGGGTTGATGGGTACGTGAATCAACCACCATGCTGGCGGTCAGGGATTCATCATCAAAGGCTTCAAAACGGATATCCAGTTGCTCACCGATGGTGTTTTTCAGAATCGCATTGAGCTGTTCGAGGTTGGGGGGTTGCTGCCAGAGGGCCATAAACAATCCTTAAAGGTAGGTGCCGTGAGAACGTGGCCGGCATACACGCCGGCCAGGCGCGTGATCACTCGTGCCAGAGCACAGCCTCGCTGCGTTCGGTCCACTCGCCGAAGCGCTCAGCGTAGGCGCCCTCCACAACCGCACGTTTGATCTTCAGGGTTGGCGTGAGGAAGCCGTTGTCCACCGCCCAGACATCCTTAACCAGCACCAGACGCTGCAGGCGCTCATGCTTGTCGAGGCTCTTATTGACCTGCACCAGAAGCGTTTCCAGGCTGCTTTGCAGCTCGCTGCGACCACCATTGACGGCTTCACTGCGCCCCACATCGGAGAGCACGCACAAGGCCATGGGCTGAGTCATGCCATCGCCCACCACACACACCTGCTCAATGCGCGAATGCTCGCCCAGGCGGTTCTCAATCGGTGCCGGCGCGACGTACTTGCCTTTGCTGGTTTTGAAGATTTCCTTGATTCGCCCGGTCAGGCGCAGGTTGCCCTGGGCATCCTGTTCGCCTTTGTCGCCAGTGCGCAGGTAGCCATCGGCGGTCATGGTTTCTGCGGTTTTTTCCGGGTCTTTGTAATAACCCTGCATGGTCGCACCACTGCGCACCTGCACCTCGCCATCCTCCGCGACCCGTACCTCAACACCTGGGCTGTTCTGCCCGATCCAGCCCTGCTGGAATTTGCCTGGCCGACAGACATGCGAATAACCACAGTTCTCGGTCATGCCATAGACCTCCAGCACATCCAGGCCCAAACGCTTGTACCAGTTGAGCAAGGCCTCAGGCACCGGCGCAGCGCCAGACAGAGCGTAGCGCACCGCATCCAGCCCCAGACCGACCAGTACTTTTTTGCCGACAATACGGCCGACAATGGGCAGTTTGAGTAGAAAGTCTAATTTCTCCGCCGGCATCTTGCTGTAAACGCCCATCTGGAATTTGGTCCAGATGCGCGGCACGCCGAACATCACCGTTGGCCGCGCACGCTTAAGGTCTTCTAGGAAGGTATCCAGGCTCTCGGCGAAGAAGATCGTCTGCCCGGCGTAGATCGACGCCAACTCAACAAACATGCGCTCAGCCACGTGACACAGCGGCAGGTAGGACAGCACTCGGTCATTTTCGCCTACGCCAAACAGCTCGGTGGCATGACTGGCGGCAAAGCCGAAGTTACTAAAGTGATGCATCACCCCTTTCGGTGTGCCGGTGGTGCCAGAGGTGTAGATGATGGTGGCGAGCTGATTGGCGGCTGGCGTGGGGTTATCCTGAATCGGTGTGCAGGCCTGCAAGTCATCCCAGATAAAGCTGAACTCTCCCTGCGGACGCAGTGGCAGGCCGATGGTCGGAATATCCTCCGGCACGCCCGGCGCCATGCCCGGCCAGTCATCCAGCTTACCGACGAAGACCAGCGCCGCCTCGGAGTGACGCAGCACCTGGCCGACTGATTCCGCTGTGAGGTTGGGGTACAGCGGCACCGAGACGTGGCCGGCCATCCAGATTGCCAGGTCAGCAACGATCCAATGCGCACAGTTCTTGGAAATGATCGCAATACGGCTGCCCGGTTCCAGTTCGCGGCTGCGCAACCAGTTAGCCGCACGGCGCGCCTGCTCGCCGACATCGGCCCAGCTCAGCTCCAGCAGCTGACCGCCCGGCAGCGGCTGCACCATGTATGGTTTATTCGGGTGCCGAGCCTCACGCTCATAGAACACTTCAAGCGGCAATCGGATTTCTTCAGCCACAGGGCTTCCTCCTTTGTTATTTTTGTGGAGCCAACCAAGCAATTGCTTGGTTGGACTATTCCACGCACAAAGGCGACCCGCAAGAGGAGAAATGTTTCGGTGTGTAGTGCCGCGTCAGATCGGCGCGGGGTGCTTGTGAGCAGACAATGTCATCAGCCCAGCGAGCAGCGCATCGCCCTCAAGCAGCGCCAGGCTGGCGGTATTCATTGCTAGGGGTTGCTGACGATGGCCGTGTAGCAACAGCCCCGCCAGGGTGCCTACCAGCGGTTGATGGGTCACCAGCAGCAACTCCTGCAGCGCATAACCGTCAAGCTCACGCAGGGTTTGCCGCAGATCACTATCTGGCGTCAGCCAGGGCACGGTTACTCGACTGCCACTAAACCCCAGCACCTCACACAGCACATCGGCCGTCTGCTGAGCGCGCACATAAGGGCTGACCAGTACCGCTTGCAATGGGCGGCCTTGCAAAAGCCCAGCCGCCTCACGTACCTGCCGCCGGCCATGGGCCGTCAGGTTGCGCTCGGCATCAGTGCGCGCCGCCGATTCGGCTTCACCGTGACGCAGCAGCCACAGCTTCATCGCCCTGCCCTCACTAAGCGGTTTCTCACAACTTGGGCTCTTCATCACGCACCGGGTGTGCGGCGGCCGGGATGCTGTGCGGGCTTTCGCCCTGCGGTGCCTGTGGGGTTGGCCAGTCGGCGAACGGCCAGGGCTTTTCATCACTGTTGAAGGTGCCAAAGCGACCGATCTGCGCCAGGTACTGGCTCAGGCTGTCGCCAAAACCCAGCAGACCAGCGTTTGGCGCGCCGTAGAACAGGCGATAACCTAGTTGCAGCAGCACCACGGCGCCCAAGAGTATTTCCGCCAGTTGCCAGACGATGGTGAAAATCACCATCCACAGAATGCGCAGCAGAATCGATTCGCGCTGCAGTTCCTGATTGCCATCACTCATGCTCATCTCCTTGCAGGTTTTAACGATAAAACTCAGAAACCAGTGGTTGGAATAAAATCGACATCGGTCTTGGGCTCTGCGTTCATCAGCGCACCAATGACCTGATCCAACGTTCGGCCCTCAAACACAATCGCATGCAGGCCCGCCACCAGCGGCATGTAGACATCCAGCTCCTCGGCTTTGGCCTTCAGCACCTTAATGGTGTTGACGCCCTCCGCCACTTCGCCCAAGCGCTCAACTGCATCCTCCAGGCTCAAGCCTTCGCCGAGGGCAAAGCCGACTTGGTAATTACGGCTTTTCGCGGATGAGCAGGTCACGATCAGGTCACCCACGCCAGCCAGGCCGAGGAAGGTCATGGGGTTAGCGCCCAACTTGACGGCGAAGCGGGTCATTTCCGCCAGCGCGCGGGTAATCAGCATGCTCTTGGTGTTTTCGCCCATGCCCATGGCGGCTGCCATGCCGGCGATGATCGCGTAGACATTTTTCAGTGCACCGCCCAGCTCAACGCCAAAACGGTCGGCACTGGCATACACACGGAAGGTTCGGCCATGCAGCGCAGCCTGAACCTGCTGGCAAAGGTCTTCGTCCTCACTGGCCACGACTGAAGCCGTCAGCGCATGTTCGGCCACTTCACGGGCCAGGTTCGGCCCCGACAACACGCCGATGTGTGCCTGCGGGGCGATGTCTTCGAGAATCTGGCTCATCAACAAAAAGCTCTGCGCCTCGACACCCTTGGTGGTGCTCACCAGCAGCTTACCTGCCAGCTGCGCCGCCACCGGCTGCAAGACTTGACGCAGGGCGCTGGAAGGCAACGCCACAAAAACCAACTGGCTGGCGCTCAATGCCGCGGCGAGATCGGTCACAGGCTCCACGCCGAGATGAATTTTGATGCCTTTAAGATAACGTGGGTTTTCACGGGTCAGTCGAATCGCTTGAGCCTGCTCGGGGTCGCGCATCCAGTGCAGGACGTGCTGGCCATTTTCCGCCAGCAAATTAGCAATTGCAGTGCCGAAGCTACCGCCGCCAAGCACTGCGATGGGTTGCTGATTTGTCATAACGCATCCGTGGTGAACCATTGAAAGTGGCAAAACGAGCGCATTATACGGTGCGCAGCCCGCGCGACCAATTTATGCCATTGGCTGCGGCCACTGCAAAAGCCTAAGGCCTCGGTTACCATGCTGGCCTTTGCATACCATCCGAGCGTTTGCGTGGCTAACACTTCCCCCCTGGCGACACTGATCGGCTTATTGAGCTTGCTGCCTCCCACACTGGTGGTCGCCGAAGACCTCTTCGGTCAAGGCCAAGCGCTGCCTGAAATTCTCAGTGCAACCCGTTTGAAGCAATCGCCTGCAGCGGTGCCCGGCAGTGTTTCAGTGATTGACCGCGCACTGATCGATGCCAGTGGGGCCCGCGACATTCCTGAGCTGATGCGTTTAGTGCCCGGCATGATGGTCGGCTATGTCAAAGGCAACGAAATAACAGTCAACCACCACGGTGGTCAGGTTGATTCAGCCCGGCGCATGCAGGTGTTGATCGATGGCCGCTCAGTCTACCGACCGGGCCTGGCCACCGTTGATTGGACCGACCTGCCACTGGCCATAGAAGATATTGAGCGCATCGAGGTCTTTCGCGGCCCCAACACCGTTAGCTACGGCGCCAATGCCCTGACGGGGGTGATCAGCATCACCACACGCAACCCCGCCAATAGCCATGGCACCCGACTGAAATACATCCACGGCCAGCGCGGCATTGATGATTGGTATGGCAGCCAGGGGTTCAGCAGCGGTAACGGTGATTTCCGCCTGTCGCTCTCCGGCCAGCAAGACAGTGGTTTTGACCGCACCGATGAAGATCAGCCCTACCGCGACAGCCGCCGCAGCACGCGCATGCAGCTCAGCGCCACGCATACGCTGGACGACAGCCAAATCCTCGACTGGCAACTGGCCGCCAAAGAAGGCAGCAACCAAAAAAACTTCTATTCCGATGAAGAGGCCTTGGTCAAAGGCATCGTCCCAATGGTGACAGCAACAAGGACATCACCGCCCGCGACTACTCCGCCTCGGTTCGCTGGAGCCTGGACACCAGCAGCACACATAACCTGCAACTACAGGCCTATGCGCAGCGCTGGGAACGCACCCAGGAATGGCGCACCTGCGATTTGGCGCTGGCCTTCACGCCTGAAGTGGCCGCGCTGCACCGGCTTAATCCAGACGCCGTGGATACGCTATCTCGACTGCTCAGAGATGGCAGGTCCAATAAAATTGACAGCACCATCACTGACCCGACGCAAAATGCACTGGCCAAAACAATCAGCGCCAACTTCCTCAGTGCCGGTGGCGAATTTAAGGCACCGGTATGCGGCGACATCAACAACAACATCAAAGAAACTCGCTACGACTTTGAGCTGCAGGACACCCTGAGCCTGAACGATGATTTGCGCCTACTCAGTGGCCTCAGCTACCGCAAGGACAGCAGCAACTCACAAAGCTATTTTCAAGGCAGCCTGGATAATGAAATCTGGCGCCTGTTTGGCCATCTGGAATGGCACTTGAGCGAACATTTCGTCCTGCAGGGTGGCACCATGCATGAGGACGACAGCCTGAGCGGTAGCTCACTGACCTCGCGCATCGCTCTCAACTACTTGATCACTCCGCGTCATGGCCTGCGCTTTGTCTACTCCGAAGCGATCCGCTCGCCGGACATGCAGGAAAACAACGTCAACTGGGCCTACCGGATGGAGAACCTGTCGCCAAGCCTTAATGGCAGCACCTCGGCTTACTACTTTGCCACGGCACAAGGGCCCGGCGACCTGCAGCAGGAGATCATGCGCTCGCGGGAGGTCGGCTATAACGGCCAATTCGACTTCGGCTTACAGATCGACATCAAGCTGTTCAACGACGAAATCCATCAGATGATTGCCGAGCCCCTGGATATCAAGGAGTTCAGCCAGAACAATGAAAACTACATGTGGCTGCGCGGCGCGGAAACTGAAATCGACTGGACATTCACCTCCTCAGATCGCTTGCGCCTGACCTATGCCTATGTGGATTTCGAGACGTCTGAAAAGTCCTACCAACGCCTAACCGCCCGTTACAGCGGCTCGGCAGGCTGGTTACATGAGTGGGGCCACGGCTGGTCAAGCAGCCTGTTTTACTACGGCGCAGATCTACTCAACGAGCGCCGTTTCGAGCGCGCCGACTTGCGCATAGCCAAGCGTTTTAACCTGGGTAAAAGTGATCTGGAACTGGCTCTGATGGTGCAACAGCGCCTGGATGATGAAGCCCTGACCTGGCGCGAGAATCTCTATGACGAGCGCCGCCTAATGTCTGTCAGCGCTCAGCTGGACTTTTAAATGACCAAACTGCCAAGGATTGCTGGCGAGGCCAATGGATGAGCCGCCTGATATTGCTCTACTGCTGTCTGCTGATAGCGCTGCCCGCCTGGACGGCTGAAATTATTTTCAGCAGCACTACAGGCAATCCCGCCATTCAGGGATTCGTCAACGAGCTGCAGCAGCGCAGGCCACATGACCAGGTCAGCTTTGTCGCCCTGAACAAGCTCCCTGCCCCCTCACAACTGCCCGACACAAACCGCCTGGTATTACTTGACAGACCAACACTGGACTGGCGTCTAACCGATCCAGCAGGGCCGCCCACTCTGGCCATGCGCATCAGCCGCGTGCAAGCCCGTGACCTACCGGCAACCCTGCCCGCTCAATTGAGCCTGCTCTGGAGCGATCCCTCGCCACAGCGGCAAATGCGCCTGGCGCGCTTGCTGCTACCCGCAGCGAAGCGCGCTGGGCTGTTGTTTGATGCTGACAGCGCCTTTCTCCTTGATGAGTACCGGCAGGCCGCGGCGGAGCAGGACATGCGGCTCGTGACTAGGCGCTGGCCTGATACGCGCGACAGTCGACCATTGCTCTACCTGCTGTCGCACAGCGACTTATTGCTGGGTATCAACGACACCCACCTGTTCAATTCGCTCACCGTGAAAAACCTACTGCTCACCAGCTACACCCATCAGCGACCGGTGATTGGCCCTAGCGCCAGCTTCGTCCAGGCCGGCAGTTTGGCAAGCACTTACAGCGACCAAAGCGACTGGTTGGACAGCCTTGAGGAAATCCTCAATCGATCGCCAGACAGATGGCCAAAACACAGCTACCCCAGTCATTTCAAAGTCACCAGCAACCCCCAGGTTGCGCGATCACTGGCAATTGAATTGCCCAGCAACGAATCACTGGCGCAGAAGCTCGCAGAAGGAGAACAGCCATGAAGCTGCCACGCCATTGGAATATCCATACCCGCACCCAGCTCATCAGCGTCGGGCCAGCACTGCTCTTGACCCTTCTATTGACAAGCTTTTTTACCTTCACCCGCCTCCAGGAACTGCAACTGGAGCTCAAGCAGACCGGCCAACTGATTGCCAGCCAACTGGCTCCAGCCACCGAGTACGGGGTTATCTCCGGTAATCTGACGGTGCTCGAATCGCTGCTCGGGGTCACGCTGCAGACCCCACATGTGCGTTTTCTCGAAGTGCGCGACCACAACGACCGCATCCTTCTTTACGTCGAACAGCCCAGCGGTGATGCCACCTCTCATGCAGCAGTCAGCGTCTTCGAGGCGCCGATTTTGTTGCAAAAGGTCACCCTCAACGCAGACTTTATGCACAGTGAAAACGCCAATACTGCGCCTCTCGCGAATGACTATCTGGGCCGCGTGGTCGTCGGTATCAGCAGCGACGCGTTTAACACGCGCCAGCAGGAAATCCTCTTCAAGGCCGCTCTACTCGCGCTGTTTGCCCTGGCGCTGACCTTTATTCTTGCCCGCCGCCTGGCCCGCCACCTGTCGCAACCTCTCAGCGCCATGGGTGATGCTGTTAGCGCGATTCAAGCCGGTAATTACCAGACCATCCTGCCGGAGGTTGGCGAAGGTGAACTGCAGGCCTTGGCACGGCATATCAACAACCTCGCCCATGGCCTCGCCAATGCCAGTGAAGAACAGCAACGGGCTATGACCCTGCTGATTCAAGCGCGCGAGCAATCGGAGCTGGCTAACCGCGCAAAATCCGACTTCTTGGCCATGATGAGCCACGAGCTGCGCACCCCCATGAACGGCGTGCTGGGGATGTTGCAGTTACTGGAAACCACCGAGATGACTCAGGAGCAGGCGGAATATGCTGCCCTGGCCACTGAATCCACCGAACACCTCCTCAAGGTCATCAACGACATTCTCGATTTCTCACGGATTGAACGCGGGTCATTGGAACTGGAGCACATCCCTTTCAGCTTGCAAGCCCTGCTACAAAGCTCAATTCAAGTGTTCCAACACAGCGCGCAGCAGCGCGGCCTGCACCTGCTTCTGGACGCTCAGAGCGGCCTTGAGCAACTGCAGGTTTGGGGTGACCCAACGCGTATGCGGCAAGTTTTGGTCAACCTGATCGGTAATGCCCTGAAATTCACCGAGAACGGCAGCATTCGCGTGCACTGCAGCTGGCAAGCGCTGGACAACCAAGTGCTGTGGTTCAGTTGCGCGGTGCATGACAGTGGTATTGGCATCCCTCCCGAGCGCCTGGAGCACATGTTTAATGCCTTCCAGCAGGCCGACACTTCTATTTCAAGACGTTACGGCGGCACCGGCCTGGGCTTGCCTATCGCGCGCACGCTGGTAGAGCGCATGGGCGGCACACTGCGGGCTACAAGCGTGGAAGGTCAGGGCTCGGTTTTTACCCTAGAGGTGCCCCTGCCTTTTTCTCAGCAAGTCGCCCCAACGGCAAGCGGCAAAACACAGTTATCGGATCAGGGCAGCGGTCAGTCGGTGTTATTAGTTGAAGATAACCCCGTCAACCAAACCGTGATCGAATCCATGCTGCGCAGCTTGGGCTACCAGGTTAGCGTGGTGGCTGATGGTGCACAGGCTGTAGATAAAGTCAGCCAGCACCGTTACGCGGCCATTCTGATGGACTGCCGGCTACCCATCATGGACGGCTATGAAGCCACGCGACAGATCCGCCAACTGCCTGACTGCGCGCAGCTACCGATTATCGCCCTGACCGCCAATGCGCTTCAGGGCGACCGCGAAGCCTGCCTGAATTGCGGCATGAACGACTACCTGGCTAAGCCTTTCAAGCGGGCTGACTTACAGCGAATACTGCAACGCTGGCTGCCCCCTCGACCTTCGACGGGTAGTCAAGAAGATCGAACTGCTGCAGGCTAACGCGCATGTGCGCTATGACAGGCCTTCAGAGCGGAGTACAACTGTACTCACAAAGCTGTGACTTTCACCACAACGCAACAGTCTATGACTAGGCTATCGGTAGGCGCAGCAGACAGACTGCGCCGCCAGCCAGGACGATTCGCCCAGCCTTGGCGCATGGGACATATTGAGGAGCTCGCATGACCAAACAAAACGCCTTCACCCGGGAAGACCTGTTGCGCTGCAGTCGCGGCGAACTGTTTGGCCCAGGTAATGCGCAACTGCCCGCGCCGAACATGCTGATGATCGATCGCATCACCCATATCAGCGATACCGGCGGCAAGTACGGCAAGGGCGAAATAGTCGCCGAGCTCGATATCACTCCAGACCTGTGGTTCTTCGCCTGCCATTTCGAAGGTGATCCGGTCATGCCAGGTTGCCTGGGCCTCGATGCCATGTGGCAACTGGTTGGCTTCCACCTCGGCTGGCAGGGTAACCCCGGCCGTGGCCGTGCCCTCGGTTCGGGTGAAGTGAAATTCTTCGGCCAGGTCCTACCGACCGCCAAGAAAGTCACCTACAACATTCATATCAAACGCACCATTGCCCGCTCTCTGGTCCTGGCTATTGCCGATGGCACCGTCAGCGTCGATGGCCGCGAAATTTACAGTGCCGAGGGCCTGCGGGTCGGCCTGTTCACCTCCACCGACAATTTCTAAAGGACTCTCTGCATGCGTCGCGTCGTAATTACCGGCCTCGGCATCGTTTCCTGCCTAGGCAATGACAAAGCCACCGTCTCTGCCAGCCTGCGCACAGGCAAGTCCGGCATCCGTTTCAACCCGGCGTATGCCGAAATGGGCTTGCGCAGCCAGGTCTCCGGTTCGGTTGACCTCAACCTTGAAGAGCTGATCGACCGCAAGGTCTATCGCTTTATGGGTGATGCGGCCGCTTTTGCCTATCTGTCGATGCAGCAGGCCATTGCGGATGCCGGGCTCAGCGCCGAAGACATCTCCAACCCACGCGTGGGTTTGATTGCAGGTTCCGGCGGCGCGTCGACCTTCAACCAGATGGAGGCCATGGACATCCTTCGCGAGAAAGGCGTTAAGCGCGTTGGTCCGTATCGCGTACCGCGCACCATGGGCAGCACTGTGTCCGCCTGCCTGGCCACGCCGTTCAAGATCAAGGGTGTCAACTACTCGATCTCCTCGGCCTGCGCTACCAGCGCGCATTGCATCGGCAATGCCATGGAGCAGATCCAACTGGGCAAGCAAGACATCGTATTTGCCGGCGGTGGTGAAGAAGAGCATTGGAGCCAGAGCTTCCTGTTCGACGCCATGGGCGCCCTCTCCACCCAGTACAACGAAACCCGGAAAAAGCCTCGCGCGCCTACGACGCCAAGCGTGACGGCTTCGTCATCGCCGGCGGTGGCGGCATGGTGGTGGTCGAAGAACTGGAACACGCCCTCAAGCGTGGTGCCAAGATCTATGCGGAAATCGTCGGTTACGGCGCAACTTCCGATGGCTACGACATGGTTGCCCCGAGCGGCGAAGGTGCAGTGCGCTGCATGCAGCAAGCCCTAGCCACTGTCGACACGCCAATCGACTACCTGAACACCCACGGCACCTCGACGCCTGTCGGTGACGTCGCGGAAAGCCGTGCAGTGCGCGAAGTGTTCGGTGCCAAGGCGCCAGCCATCAGCTCGACTAAGAGCCTGTCCGGTCACTCCTTGGGCGCTGCCGGCGTGCAGGAAGCGATCTACTGCATGCTGATGATGGAAGGCAACTTCATCGCCGGCTCGGTCAACATTGACGAAGTCGACCCGGAAATCGCCGACCTGCCGATTCAGCGCAGCACCGTTGAGAACGCCAAGCTCGATACCGTGATGAGCAACAGCTTCGGTTTCGGTGGCACCAACGCGACACTGGTACTCAAGCGCTGGGCTGGTAAGTAAGTCCAATCGTTTGTTTGCTGCATAAAAAGGCCACCCCTAGGGGTGGCCTTTTTTGTTGCTGATCGCACCCAGGATCAAATCGAGAAACGCGCCACCAATGCATTCAAGTCCACCGCCAGGCGCGACAACTCCTGACTGGCCGCACTGGTCTGGTTGGCCCCGGCCGAAGACTGCATCGACAGGTCGCGGATATTCACCAGGTTACGGTCCACCTCACGGGCCACCTGCGCCTGCTCTTCGGAAGCGCTAGCGATCACCAGGTTACGTTCGTTGATTTGCGAAATAGCTGCAGTAATTTCTTCCAGCGCCTGGCCGGCGGCCTTGGCTACATCCAGCGTCGAACGCGCCCGACTGTTGCTGGTTTGCATAGCATTAACCGCCTTGTCGGTGCCCTGCTGAATGCCGCTGACCATTTGCTCGATCTCTTGAGTCGATTGCTGAGTACGATGCGCCAGGGCACGTACCTCATCGGCCACTACGGCAAAACCGCGCCCTGCTTCACCGGCTCGCGCCGCTTCAATGGCTGCGTTGAGTGCGAGCAAGTTGGTCTGTTCGGCAATCGAACGGATCACGTCCAGCACTTTGCTGATATCGCGTACCTGACCAGCCAACTGCTCGACTTCCGCAGCGGTATGAGTCACGTCATCAGCCAAACTGGTGATCGAGTCGACAGTCTGACGCACCTGCTCGCGACCATGCTGAGCCGTGCGATTGGACTCACTGGAGGCTTCCGAGGTGCTCACGGCGTTGCGCGCCACCTCTTCCACGGCGCTGGTCATTTCATTGACTGCCGTAGCTGCCTGCTCGATTTCGTTGTTTTGCTGGTGCAGACCGCGGGTCGAATCCTCGGTCACCGCACTGAGTTCCTCTGACGCCGAGGCCAGTTGCGTAGATGAGTCGGAGATATTCTGAATGGTACTGCGCAGACTCTGCTGCATACTTTTCAAAGCACCCAGCAAACGTGCTGGTTCATCCGAGCCCAGCACATCAATTGGCTGGGTCAAATTACCGCTCGCCACTGTCTCAGCAACCCTAACCGCTTCGGTGAGCGGGCTGACAATACTGCGGGTCAGGAGCAACGCCAGAGCCACAGTCAAGCACAGCGCCAGCACTATCATCACGACCACCCACAAGCGCGCGCTGGCAAATATCTCATCGGCCAGATGGGTCGCAGCACTAGCACCCGTACGGTTAAGTTCTAAAAGCTCGACAAGGGCCTTAGCCATGGTGTCGGCGTAGCCATTTATCGGCCCATTGAACAAAGCCGCAGCACTATCCAGATCACTCTGGCGCACCGCTGCGATGACCTTTTCCTGTTCTTCCAGATACGCCTTTTCGGCCTGCCTGAAGCGCTCGTAGACAGTCTCTTCTTCTGCGTTAGAAATTAGCTTTTGATAGGTGCTTTCCGATTCAGTCAATGATTTCCGGAGTTCTTCAGCGTTTGCAAGGCTCGTACGCATCATGGCTTCATCACTGATGATTACTAAGCGCATGGTCAGCGCCCGAAGACGGAGAACCTGCTGGTTAATCTCACCGAGGCTCAAGATGCTGGGTAACCAATTTTCGTTTATCTGCTGCGACTGCTTGCGCATTTCGCCCATCTGCTGCAAAGAAAAGCTGCCAAGTAGCAGAACCAGTACTGCAACCAAGCCGAACCCGAGCGACGCCCGAGGGGCGATATTGAGGTTTCTGAGATTCATCGAGGCAGTCCCTTTTTAATATTTAGTTGAAGTGTCAGCCGCACAAAGTCTTTAGATTTAAAGTCGCCCCGCAACATGACGAAAGATGTAACTAACCATACTAGCGACTGAAATACGGGTTTCTTTAATTTAGACAATAAAAAGCCGAGCATGGGCTCGGCTTTGCAGGTATCACTCTAGTCTATTAACGCACGATAAACCGCTGTTCTAACAATTTCCGGTCATCCTGAAACACCATAAAGCGCCACTCGCCGGGCACCACTTCATGCGCTTCAGTGAACTCGAATGCCATTACATCTTGCGGCGCACCGGGCACCAACTTTTGCGTCACCACAAATTTGTCATGACGCTTACCGTCCGGCGTAACCACCCCTGGCGTGAGGTACAGCAGGGTCAGCGGTGACTCCGTAGCGACCTTACCCGCTAAGGTGTAACGCATACCAAACTTGGTACCCAGCTTGGCCGGAATCACTTCAGTGGGCTCGATTTGCTGATTACTGCGGGTCAGCACTCGCTCACCGGCCTGGAAGTCCTGATAATCGCTGGCGAAAACACCGTGCTCGACCGGGCCGTCTACCCGGACTTCGGCCTGTGCCAGGCTGCTGATCAACATAAGTGCGGCTAGGCTGCTGAAACGGCTGTATTGCATGTCGCGCTCCTTTTTTAGATGAGCGCGAGCCTATGACACCCGTGTGACAGCCCGATGACAGACCTACTCAGTAAGCTCGGCCTGCACACGACGCGGCAGCACCGCGAGAAAGTTGTCGTGCGCCACTTGATGCGCGACCGTTTCTGGCAAAGCATCGAGAAACGGTTTGAAGCCGGTCATAGAGTCAGCCAGGCTATCAAAACGCCCCACCACATCGGAACCGAGCATAAAGCGCGCCGGGTAGCTGCTGACCAGTTTCACCCAGGCTGCATCAGGCTTGCCGTCGGCATCTAGCAAATAAGGCTGGAGCATGGTCCAGGACAGATCGACATACAGGTTGGGGTACTGCTTGAGCATCCGTTCGAGAGTAGGCAAAAGGAAATCCAGCTTTTCCTGGTGCCGATGAATTTCCATGCTTGTTCCAGCATGCGCCCAGATAAACCGTACATGCGGATGGTTGCGCAGCGGCTCCTCGATTTCCTGCAGATACAGCGGGTTACGTTCACGCTTGGAGGTGATATTGGAATGCAGCATCACCGGCAGATCGTACTCAGCGGCCAGGTGAAAAACCCGCGCGAGGGCCTCGTTATTAGCCCGTGGGACATCGCCGTGAATCAGTGCGGTCAAATCGTCATGCCTAGTGAATATCTCGCCGATGCCCTGCCACAGGCCAGGGTCGAGTTCGAGCATGCGACGGATATGTGCATCGGCATTCTTATCGTTCGGGTTAAAGCCTGAGAGAAATGGATGCAGGCGCTTGCGCTGCTCAGCTGGTACTTGCTTGTAGGCATGCGCCACCAGAACATCGGTGGCGCTGTACCAATAGGCATTGGCATCATCACCGGCGTAATAACGGGGCCGCTTGGGCTCGTTCTCGTGCCATTTCTTCGCCACCGGAATACCCGAGAGCATCACATGCTCAATATTGCCGGCGGCCATCTGCTCAAACAGCTCGGTTGCCCCGGCGCTTTCCTGGAAAAAATCCACGTAGTGCAGGTGCGCATCGCTGTAGCGATAATCCCGCGCCACAGCCAGCGGGCTGCAAATGCCAACGAGAACAGCAAGACTCAGCGCAAGTCGTTTCAAACCCCAACCCTCTTGAAGACGTGAGTGCAATTGACTCACTACACTGTTGCCAAGTTCAGAAACCAGGATTAAAGCAGATACCTTCTGCCCCATAGTTTCAGCCACAGGAGCTTCAATGATCCGCATCAGTAATGAAAAAGGCCTGCTGCAGCGCATCGATATTGGCCCGCATACCCTGCACAGCGATGTGGCGGTGGAACTGGGCGGCGAAGGTTCGGCACCCGATCCGCATGACTTGTTCGATGCGTCCTTGGGCGCTTGTAAAGCCCTGACACTTGCGCTTTATGCCAAGCAAAAAGGGTTGCCATTGACCGGATTGGACGTGCAACTGACACGCGATAACACTCAGGAACGCCAAGGCATTTACGGCTTAAATGTCGAGCTGACCTTGCATGGTGCCCTGAACGATGCACAACGCCAGCAACTGCTGCGCATCGCTGACAAGTGCCCGATTCACAAGCTGATGACCAGCAGCGAAGTTCAGGTCAGCACTCAGCTAAGCGAGGGCGTGGAATGAGCGACTTTCTGCTGATCCAACCGCGCCCGGAAAACCTCGGCGGACAACCTATCCTGCGCCCCCTGCCTTCGGCCAAGTGCCGCAGCGTCGGGCCGTTCGTGTTCTTCGACCATATTCTGGAGAACACCTACCCGGCCGGCAGCGGCATGAATATCAACCAGCATCCGCATATCGGCCTGTCCACCCTCACCTACCTGTTCGAAGGGCAATTGCAGCACAAGGACAGCCTCGGCTCGAATCAATTGGTCGGCACCGGCGAAGTCAGCTGGATGACCGCAGGCCGTGCTGTAGCGCATGTCGAGCGCACACCACAGACGCTGTGGGAAAGCGGCTCGCACATGCATGGCCTGCAGGTGTGGTTGGCCATGCCCGCAGAGGATGAGCAAGGCGAACCCAGTTACAGCCATCATCCCGCGAGCAGCTTGCCGCGCAGTACCACCATGGGCGTCGACATCTGCCTGATTGCCGGCAGCGGCTTCTGCCTGCAATCACCCGTACCGGTGCTGTCCCCAACTGTCTATGCCGAGATCAAGCTGGCTGCTGGTGCAGCGCTGCAAATTCCCGCCGAACATGCCGAACGCGCGCTGTACCTGATTGATGGCGAGGCGACATTGGATGACCAACAACTGCCTTTAAGCGGCCTGTTGGTGCTGCCCGAAGGCGAGACTTACACCCTCAGCGCCTGCAGCGAGAGCCACTTGGTATTGATCGGCGGCGCGCCGATTGGCCCACGGCGGATCAACTGGAATTTCGTCGCCAGCGACCAGGCCCTGATCGATCAGGCCCGTCAGCGCTGGACCGCACAGGACTGGCCAACAGTGCCGGGCGAAACCGCACGAATCGAACTGCCACGCTGACCGAGAAAATTTGTTGCACTCGCGCGACATCCAAACAGGTCGCACTCGGGTATAACCCTTGGCACGCTCACACACTCAGGAACCCGGTGCATGGCGCAGCCGCTGTTTGATTACGAAAGCCATCTGGAAGCCTGTGCTCAGCAGGACGACCGCGCATTCCAGGCGCTCTACCAACAGGAGGCCGCGCAGATGCTCGGGCTGGCAATCACCTTGCTCGGCCGTCGTGATCAAGCCGAAGACTGTGTGCACGATGCCTTTGTGCAGATCTGGCGCAACGCCCAACGCTTTCAGCGAGCACTTGGCAGTGGTCGCGCGTGGATCTACAGCATCCTGCGCTACCGCGCGTTAAACCAGCTACGCAGCCGGGGTCGTACGGTGGAGCTGGATGACGACTTTATCGAACGCGCCGCCGACGACAGCCCGCAGGCCGACGAACTACTGGAACAACAAGGCGAACACCAGCAACTGCGCCGCTGCCTACAGGGCATCGAACGCAATCGCCGTCACCCGATCCTGCTGGCCTTCTATCGCGGCCTGACCCATGAACAAATTGCCAACCGCCTGACCACCCCGCTGGGCACCATCAAAGGCCGTATCCGCGCCGGATTGCGCGCGCTGCAGGAGTGTTTGCAAGCATGATTACGCAGCAACCTGCCGAACGCCGCGCATTAATCGGCGAATACGTCCTGGGCCTGCTCGATGCAGCCGAAGCCGCTGAAGTGCGCGAGCTGATTGAACACGACAGCGAAGCCGCGCAAATGGCCCTGCAGTGGCAGCAGCACTTTCTTGAGCTAAGCGACCAATTGCCGCCACAGACACCCTCAGCGCAATTATGGCAACGCCTGCAGGACAGCCTCGGTCTGACGCCAGCCGTCAGCCGCGCCAACAGCTGGCTGGCCTGGTGGCAGAGCCTGACCACCTGGCGCCTCACCAGCGCCGCGCTGGCCTTTGCCCTGATCATCGCCGTGCTGCCTGATCTATGGCGCGCGGATACTGCCGCCAACAGCTACACCGTGGTGCTGCAAGCGCCAGGTGAGGCGGCTAAACCAGGTTGGGTGGTGCATGTCGACGGCACTGGCGGCTTACGTTTGCAACCGCTGCTGGCAGATCAGATCCCGGCCGATCGTTCCGTGCAGTTCTGGACCCTTATCGACCCAGCCATCGGCCCGCGCTCCCTGGGCCTGGTCGAACCGGGTAAAGCGTTGGAACTGTCTGCCGAGCAGATTGGCGCGGTACAAGCCGGCCAGCTGTTCGAACTGACCCTAGAACCGGCCGGCGGCTCGCCGAAGGACCGGCCAACCGGCAAGGTGCTGTATATCGGCCGTGCGGTTATGGCATCGATCAACTGAGGTTGTTTGCAAAAAAACTGAATTTATTTTCAGGCGACGACATCCAGACGTTCTCTCGTGGGTATAGCTATCAGGTGTTTCATCGAGGCACCTGCAAGGCAGGCGATTTTCGGCCTTGCATCGATGCTGGATAACCACAGATGAGAGAACGCATATGAACAGCTTCAATACCCTGCTGACCGCTGCCGTTACCACTGCCACCCTCAGCCTCGCCGCTGGCACTGCAAGCGCAGCGACCCTACTGGCCCTGGGCGCCGACGGTCAGCTGTTCAAGATCGACAGCGCCAGCCAGAAAATCACCGCGACCATGTCTGCCAGCAGCCCAAGCCCACTGCGTGGCATCGATGTACGCCCGGCCAACGGCATGCTCTATGCGCTGGGCGGTGACAATCAGCTCTACACCCTGGACCTGACCACTGGCGCAGCCAGCAAGGTCGCCAGCCTGAACAAGCAGCTACCAGGCAGCGGCCAGGCGGTCATCGACTTCAACCCGGTGGCTGACAAAATGCGCATGCTGGCGGCCGACGGCACCAACTTCCGCGTCAATGTCGACACCGGTGAAGTAACGGTCGATGGTTCAGTGGCCTACGCCGCTGACGGCGCCTATGCAGGCAAAAGTGCACACGTGGTGGCTGGGGCCTACACCAACTCCTATGCCGGCACCCAGGCGACGTCGCTGTACAACGTCGACCTGGCCAGCAGCAGCCTGATGCTGCAAAACCCGCCAAACGATGGCGTTCAGCAAGTGGTTGGCATGGTCGCCGATGGTCTGAAAACCGCTGCGATGGACATCTCCAGCGACGGCAAAGGCGGCAACACCGCCTACCTGCTGACCGGCACCACGCTGCATACCGTGGACCTGGCCAGCGGCAAGCCAATGACGCTAGGCGATGTTGCCGGCCTGCCGGGCAATATCATTGATATCGCCGTACTGCCAGGCATGTAGAACCTATATCGAGTCTGCTGCGCGTCGGCGATACGGCGTTAAAAATGGCCTCGGCAAGCCGCTTGCGGCTAACGCGCTTTAGCGCGGCCCGCAGGGCGAGTGAAACGAGTAATGCTCATTTACAGCACGTAAACTCGTGTGCGAGCCCAGTCCGCTTCCTCGGCGCGTTGACCAGCCAGAGGCTGTTACTACGTAGCGCCTTGTCTCGCTCTAGCTCGCGAGACTCTAAACAGGTTCTAAGCAACGATGCGGGAAGGCCGCCAGGCCTTCCCGTTCACGGTTTATTTGGCAAAGGTTTCATCCAACAGATTATCCATGGCCTTGAACGCGCGAGCGGCCACCAGCGGGTGGTACTCATTGCGCCCTGGCACATTGGCCTCCGGGTTGGTGAAGGAATGCACCGCTCCGCCGTAGCTGACCAATTGCCAATCGGCTTTCGTCGCTTTCATCTCCGCAATAAAGCCATCGACCTGCTCCTGCGGCACTGCCGGGTCATCCGCGCCATGCAGCACCAATACAGGTGCCTTAATGTTTTGTGCATCACGCGGGTCAGGCGTATCCAGGTTGCCGTGGAAAGACACAAAGCCTTTTAGCTGCGCACCAGAACGGGCTAGTTCCAGTACCGTTCCGCCACCAAAGCAGAAACCGATAGCGGCTAGCCGCGTGGTATCCAATGGCACCTGCTCGGCCTGCGCTTTGAGCACCTCAACCGCCGCCTGCGCCCGCTTGCGCATCAACGGCCTATCGCTGCGCACCGTCGTGGCCGCGACCTTGGCTTCATCGGCATTAGTCGGACGAATGGCTTTGCCGTACATGTCGGCAACAAATATGACGTATTTGTCGCCAGCCAGCAGCGCGGCCTTGGTGGCTGCGTTTTCACTAACGCCCATCCAGTTAGGCACCATCAAGAGGCCCGGACGCGGCGTAGTGACCGCATCGTCATAGACCACTAGGCCTTCGTAAGCTTCACCGTCAATTTCATACGGCACCGGTTTAACCACTACGGCCGCATCGGCCATGCCGATCACTCCAGCACATAACAGAGGCAATAGACGTTTTGTAGACATGGAGAGTTCCTGATGGACTTGAGCAGAACATCAACCATAGTCCGCAGCATCAGGATGACCAAGCGCAGCAGCAGACAACACACCGGGCAAAGGTTTCAGCCTGTTTCGAAGCTATGCTTGCTCAGCCCAGCGCTCTTTGATTTCCAGAATCGCCGGTAACTGTTGGATAAACAGCTCAACTAAGTGCGGATCAAAGTGGCGACCGCGCTCCTTATTCAGCAGCTCAACAGCGTCCTCAACCGACCAGGCGGCTTTATAGGGCCGCACACTGGTCAGCGCATCAAACACATCGGCAATCGCCACGATGCGCCCTTCCAGCGGGATGTCCTCGCCGCTAAGGCCATTGGGGTAACCACTGCCATCCCACTTCTCGTGGTGCGACAGGGCAATGCGCTGCGCCGTGCGCAACAAACCCGAGGCATGCTCGCCAATAATCTGCGCGCCAATTTCCACGTGCTGACGCATCACCGCCCACTCTTGCTCATCGAGTTTGCCCGGCTTGCGCAGTACCGCATCGGGGATACCAATCTTGCCAACATCGTGCATCGGCGCGGCGTTGAGCAATTCTTCGGCAGCTGCCTCGCTAAAGCCAGCGGCCAGGGCCAAGACCTTGGAGAAATGGCTCATGCGGATGACATGTAGCCCGGTCTCGTTGTCCTTGTACTCGGCCGCCATGCCGAGACGCTGGACGATCTGCAGACGGGTCTGGCGCAATTCATCCATGCGCACCAACGACAAGTGCGTACGCACCCGTGCGCGCACGATCGGTGGGCTGACCGGCTTGGTGATGTAATCGACCGCGCCCACGGCAAACCCATGAGCCTCATCCTCAACATCGGCCAGTGCGGTGACAAAGATCACCGGAATCGCCTCCAGATGGGCCTGCACCTTGAGTGCCTGACACACCTCATAACCGGTCATGCCGGGCATCATCACATCCAACAGGATCAGATCCGGACGCTCACGCTCGGCCATTTCCAACGCTTTGGCACCATCCTTGGCAAACAGCAGGCGGTAGTCCTCCTGCAGAATATGCCGCAGCACCTGCAGGTTAGTGGCCTCATCGTCAACCAGTAGGAGCAACGGGCGAGCATCAACTGGGGTGATCATGGTGTCTGGCTTTCCTCGTCATGCATCTGGTGTAGCAGCTCGGTAAGCGCTTGCTGAGCCAGGTCAAAGTCAAAATCATCCAGCGCCTGGCGAATATGCGCCAGGGCCGTTTTCTGCTGCGCGCTATGCAGCCCCTGCCGCAAACAGTCCAATGCCTGATCATCAAGCCGCCACGGCTGACGGCTTGCTGCAAACGCAGCAGCGCTGCACGCAGCTGATCAAGGTCCAGCGTCTGAGTCTGCGTGGGCGTCTCTGGCACCTGCGGCAGGGCCTCGGCAACAGCCGCCAACGCGCGTGATAACTCCTGCAGCAGGCTGCGCAAGTGCAGCCCCTCGCGCTGGTTGAAGGCTTGCTCGATTGTCAGCCCCAGGCCGGCTAGATGGGTCAACGCCAGATTGGACGCCGCACCACGGAAACGGTGCGCCAGGCTGCGTCCGGTATCCCAGTCATTTTTCTCCAGCATGCTGCCCAGTTGCTCGACCAGCACACCCTGCTCGGCGAGAAACCGCTGAATTGCCTGACTCATCTGCACCGGTCCGCCCCACAGGCTGGCTCCGCGCTGCCAGTCGAATAGCCCGGCCGTTGCCGCCGCAGTGCTCTCGACAATCCCTTGATCCTGAGTCGCACCCAGCAGGCGTGCCACTTCCGCAAGCAAGGCAGGCAAATCAAGAGGTTTGGAGGCAAAGCCGTTCATGCCGGCATCCAGCGCCGCCTGGCGATCCTGATCCAACACGCTGGCGGTCAAGGCGATAATCGGGATTGGCGCACGCTGCTGAGCGGCCTCGAGGGCACGGATACGCCGGGACGCTTCCAGTCCGTCGACCAAGGGCATCTGTACATCCATCAGGATCAGGTCAAAGCCGCCGTTGGTAAAGGCCGCAACTGCCGCCTGCCCATCGGGCACGCAAGACACCTGGTGGCCCAAGCGCTGCAGGTTGAGCTGCAGAAGCTCAAGGTTTTGCGGAACATCGTCAGCGGCCAGAATATGCAATGCCGCCAGTTGCGGCAGCGCCTGGCGCACCTGCGGGGCCAGCCGTTGGCCGGCGCGCAAGGGCAATTCGACAATAAATCGGCTGCCTTCACCCAGGGTACTTTCCACCCGCAAGCGCCCGCCCATCAGCTCGACCAACTGGCGCGAAATAGTGGTACCCAGCCCGGTGCCACCAAAGCGCCGACTCATCGAGGCATCAGCCTGGGCAAAGGGCTCGAAAATCTTCTCCAGACGATCAGCAGCAATACCGATGCCACTGTCCTCGACGATCAGGCGGATTGCGCCAGCCTCACCCTGTACACGCAGGTACACCTGGCCCTGGGCGGTGAACTTCACCGCATTGCCCAGCAGGTTGGTCAGCACCTGTTGCAGGCGCAGGGCATCGCCACGGTAGAACTCCAGAAGCTGCGGCGGGTACTCCAGCCGCAACGCTAGGCCCTTGTTTTCCGCCGCCAGGCGCTGGGTGGCACACACCTGCTCACACAGCTCGCGCAGGGAAAAATCCAGGTCTTCCAGTTCAATCGCGCCGCGGTCGAGCTTGGCGGTATCGAGAATGTCATTGAGCAAGCCCAGTAACGAGCGTGAAGCCTGCTGCACAGTTTGCAGATGACGACGCTGGTCGTCGGCCAGCGGTGTCTCGATCAGCAGTTCGGTAAAGCCGATAATGGCGTTCATCGGCGTGCGGATCTCATGGCTCATATTGGCCAGGAAACTGCTGCGCGCTGCCGCCGCCGCTTCGGCGCGATCACGCGCCGCGCGCATTTCCTGCTCCATCAGCCGTCGTTGCGTCAGGTCGGTGGCCAGCTTGACCACTTTAAAAGGCTTACCGTCCGTGTCGAAAATCGGGTTATAGGTCGCCTGAATCCACACCTCACGACCGCCAAAACCGATACGCCGGTATTCGCCCGCGCAGAACACGCCAGCATTTAGCGAAGCCCAGAACGCCTGATAGTCGGCGCTTTCGACATACAGCGGGTCACAGAACAGGCTGTGGTGTTGGCCAATCACATCGGCGCGCTGATAGCCGAACAAGTCCAATGCATTGTCGTTGATAGCCAGCACGCGGCCCTGCAGATCACACTCAATCAGCGCCATGGCCTTGCTGATGGCGTTGACCTTGCCTTCGTACTCGGCGTTGCGCAGTTTGGTCTCGGTCTGGTCGAGCAGTACGCCGTCGATCCAGCGTGGAGTGCCCTGCTCATCGCATACGGCACTGCCGCTTTCCCAGATCCAATGTTCATTACCATCGCGGTCAAATAGGCGGTACTCGACGGTGTAATTACAGCCCTGTTCAATGGCGGCCAACACCTGATCAGCCACCCGCTGGTAATCGTCGGGATGATAGAGCGCGGCGATTGACTGTCGCTGGCTGATGAAGTCATCCGCACCCCAGCCGGTAAGGCGCTGCACCGCATCACTGATAAACAACATGGTCCAGTCGTCATCCAGCAGGCAGCGAAACGAAACCCCAGGGATATTGCTGATCAACGAGCGGTATTGCTGTTCGCTCTCACGTAAAGCCCGCTCCATCTGGATGCGCTCACTGATGTCAGTCACAAACACCACGAACAGCGGATGACTGCCCGAACGCGTGACGCCAATGCTGATGCGCACCGGCTTTTCCTGACCGTCGCTGGCCACACAGAGCACCTCCTGCTCTGCTCCAGGCAAACTCACTGCACCACTCTTTAAATAGGTATGCAGGTGCATCTCAAACGACTTCGCGTCAGCCTCGCTGAGCAACCGGTGCATAGGCAGGCCAACCAGTGCGTCGGGCTGCCAGCCAAACAGGCGCGCGGCGGCGCGATTAGCTGAACGAATGGTCCCGGTGTGGTCGATGGTCAGAATCGAGTCGTGTGCAGTGTCAAAGATCGAGCGTAAATGCTGCTCACTGGCCCGCAGCTTTTGGCTCAAATAGCGGTAACGCAGTAGCGCATTGATGGCGACAACAAACACCGTCAAGGCAACCGTAATCAGCGAAATGGCACTGCCCAAATACAGGCTATCGCTCATAGCAATCGGCTGGGCAGCCTGGGCAACGCCAACAAAACGCGCAGCCGCCATACCGGTGTAGTGCATACCACTGATGGCCAGGCCCATCACCAACGCACTCAGCAGTAATGCCCAACGCGCAGGCAGGCGGCCCTGTAGGCCAAAGCGTACCCAAAGGGCAAGAATGGCCAGGCCGACGGCCAGCACAATTGATAAAGCAAACATCCAGGGGTCGTAACGCAGCAGCGGCGTCATCTGCATCGCCGCCATGCCGCTGTAGTGCATTGCGCCGATACCCGCCCCGACCAACACGCCGCCCACACACAGCTGGGTGACGCTCACGTCACGACGTGCCAGCAGGCTCAGTGCGACCCACGACGCCGCCAGGCTCGGCAGCATCGACAACAAGGTTACGCCCAGGTCAAAACGCACTTGCGCGCACAGCTGAAAGGCCAGCATGCCGATAAAATGCATCGCCCATATCCCGGCCCCGAGCGCCAGCGAGCCCGTGAGGATGGTTACCTGCCGCCACCAGGCTAACTGGCTATCGCGGGCAACCCCGGCCAACTGCAGGGCCATACCTGAAGTAAACACGGCAATGCACAACGACATCACAACCAGCAGCGGGTCATAGCTGCTGAGTACCAGCACACTGGGATCGGTATTGCTTATAAACATCTGATCAAGAAACGGCATACCACCCCAAGACTGCATCGATTCCACACCCACTGAGTGGCGCAATGATGGCATGACAAACGAGACCGACCAGCCTGTCAATCAGCCACCGAGTAAACCCTCAGTGGCTGAGGCCGCGCGCTACAGCCGATCACCGCGTAACGCCGCCACCTGTGTCTGCAGCAGTTCACGCTTGACCGCTTCGGGTGCTACCGGCGTACCGGCCACCAGGGTGATGCGCGACCACAAACGCTTAAACAAACCCTTATGCGGGTCACGGCTGAAAAAGCTGCCCCATAAACCCTGCAATGCCATGGGAATCACCGGTACCGGGTTCTGCGCAATGATCTGTTCGATGCCGGCCTTGAACTCATTGAGCTCGCCATCGGTGGTCAACTTGCCTTCCGGAAAGATGCACACCACTTCGCCATTGCGCAGGTATTCGGCGATTTTCTTGAAGGCGGCGTCGTAGATCAGCAGGTCTTCGCTACGCCCGGCAATCGGCACCGTGCCGGCGGTACGGAAGATAAAGTTGAGCACCGGCAGGTTGTAGATCTTGTAGTACATGACAAACCGCACTGGCCGGCGCACCGCTCCGCCAATTAGCAGCGCATCGACAAACGACACGTGGTTGCACACCAGCACCGCCGCGCCTTCGTCAGGAATCGCCTCCAGCCCCTCGTGCTCAACCCGGTACATCGAGTGGCTGAGCAGCCAGATCATAAAGCGCATGCTGAATTCGGGGACGATCTTGAAGATGTAGCTGTTGACCGCGATGTTCATCAGCGAAATGGTCAAAAACAGCTGCGGAATCGACAACTCGGCGACGCTGAGAAAGAGGATCGAGGCAATAGCCGAGGCCACCATAAACAGCGCGTTAAGAATGTTGTTGGCGGCAATCACCCGCGCCCGCTCGTGTTCAACGGTACGCGACTGGATCAGCGCATACAGCGGCACGATATAGAAGCCGCCAAACAAACCGATGCCCAGAATCGAACCGAGAATCCACCATGCCTGGCTGTAGCTCAACACCGTTAGCCAGTCATGCGCCACCGCGCCCTCGGGGAAACCGCCGGAAAACCACCACAGCAAAATACCGAATACCGTGAGACCGATTGAGCCGAAGGGCACCAGGCCAATTTCCACCTTGTGCCCGCTCATGCGCTCACACAGCATCGAACCCAGACCAATGCCCAGGGAGAACACGGTGAGGATCAACGTGACAACACTTTCATCGCCGTACAGCCACTCTTTGGCATAAGCCGGAATCTGCGTCAGGTACACCGCACCCAGGAACCAGAACCAGGAATTGCCCACCAGCGAGCGCGACACCGCCGGGCGCTGGCCCAGCCCCAACTTCATGATTAACCAAGACTGGCGCAGGATATTCCAGTCCAGCTTGAGCTCCGGCATGGCCGCAGCCGCAGCGGGAATACCCCGGCTGGCCAGATACCCGAGCACGGCCACCAACACTACGCAGGCGGCAACGATAGATGCATAACCGCTGCTGGCCATGATGATCCCCGCGCAATGGTGCCGGCGAGGATGGCCAGGAAGGTGCCCATTTCCACCAGCGCGTTGCCGCCCACCAGCTCTTGTTCTTCAAGGTGCTGCGGCAGAATCGAATACTTCACCGGACCGAACAGCGCTGACTGCGTGCCCATGGCAAACAGCACCGCGAGCATCAGCGGCAGGCTACCGAGCAGCACACCGGCGGCCCCTAACAGCATGATCACAATCTCGGCGAACTTGATCTTGCGGATCAGCGCGTCCTTGGCGAACTTCTCGCCAAACTGCCCGCCGAGGGCCGAGAACAGAAAAAACGGCAGGATAAACAGCAAGGCGCAGAGGTTGATCAGCAAGGCCTTGTCGGTGCCGGAACTGATCTTGAACAGAATGGCGAGAATCAGTGATTGCTTGAAGATGTTGTCGTTGAAGGCGCCCAACAGCTGGGTAATGAAAAACGGTAAAAAGCGTTTTTTACCCAGCAATGCGAATTGTGATTGTTCGGTCATCGTCCGTGTACCTGTCTGCGAGGTGGTCAGGCATTTGACTGCAAGACCACCCGACAAAGCCACAACCGCGCGCACTTTTTGCTGCACCCGCAGCAAATTAGCGGCGCCTACAACGGCAATTGCCCCAGCAAGCCGCGCAGCACAAAGAACACCAACAAACCGCCACCAATCGTAGCCAGCAAGTGCCGCGTCAGGGCCGCGATGGCAATAGTCGCCACCCCCGCCAGCAGATAGGCATTGTGCAGATTGAATGCCCACTGCTGGCCATCAGGTATCAGCATGCCCGGCAGCACAATCGCACTCAGCACCGCCGTCGGCACATAGTGCAGCCCCTGGCGCACCAGCGGCGGGAAACGCAGCGTCGGAAAAGCAAACAAGCTGTAGCGAATGGCAAAGGTAATCAGCGCCATGCCAAGAATCAGCAACCAGATATCCATCAGCCAGCCTCCCCGGCTGCTACCGGTATTTTGCGACGTTCCAGCAGCACACCAATCGCAATACCACTGAGCGCGGCCGCCATCAGCCCAAGCTTGTAGGGCCAGCTATGGCACAACAACGCCACTGCGCCCGCGACCAATGCCGCAGCAATCTGTGGCTGGCTGCGCAGGGCCGGCACGACAATGCCGATAAAGGTCGCCAGCATGGCGAAATCCAGCCCCCAGCCCGCCAGGTTCGGCACGCTCTGACCAAACAGCGCACCGACCAATGAACTGCCGACCCACGACACATACAACGCCAGTGCCACCCCGGCGTGGTACCACTGACCGTGCTCGGCCATGCCGCGCGCCAAGTAACGGCGCTGCACCACGGCAAAGGTTTCATCGGTCAGGCCGAATGCCAATGGCACCCGCCAGCGCTGCGCGAGCGGCCCCACATAAGGTTGCAGCGCCGCGCTGTAGAGCACATGGCGCAGGTTGACGACCAAGGTGGTGAGCAGAATCACCACGGCCCCGCTGCCCAGTGTCAGCAGGCTGATGGCAATAAATTGCGCAGAGCCGGCATAGACCAGCAACGACATGCCCAGCGCCTGCCCGAGGCTCAGCCCGGCCAGGCTGGCCAAGGCACCGTAGATCAAACCGAACGGCAGAATACCGACGATCATTGGAATACTGTCGCGACTACCATAGAGAAAATGCTGCAAACGGCTCATGCGCCCTCCTTGAGCAGGACAGCCTGCCGCATCCCAGCCACAACGTCTTGAACAATCTTGCGCATCAACCCAGCCAGACACTGATTTGCCGCAACACAGCCTGGGGTGTACTGGCTAAACTGCCCGCATTGTTCACCCAGGACGCGCTCATGCCGGAAGCTCTCGACACCTTGCTGAATTTTGCCAGCGCCTTGGCCGCCGGCCTTTTGATTGGTGCCGAGCGCGGCTGGCAGGGCCGCAATGCCGATGACTCAAAGCTGGTGGCGGGGATTCGCACCTTCGCCCTGAGCAGCCTGCTCGGGGCCTTTGCCATGCTGCTCGGCGAGCATTTCAATGTCATTGCCTGGGCGGTGATCTTTGCCGGTTTTGCCCTCTTAGTGCTGGCCTCCTACTTTGGCGAGCTGAAGCGCCAGGGTGATATGGGGCTGACCAGCGAAGTGGCGCTGCTGATCACCTTTCTGCTTGGCAGCCTGGCCATGGCCGGCTATGCGGGCTTGGCTGCTGGGGGCGCGGTGGCCGTGGCGCTGCTGTTGAGCCTCAAACAATCCTTGCACAGCGCCCTGCAGCGGCTCAGCGAGGCGGAACTCTCCGGCGCGCTGAAGCTGCTGTTTATTTCCCTGGTGCTGCTGCCGGCGCTGCCCAATCAGGGCTACGGCCCCTGGCAGGTATTTAACCCCTACGCCATCTGGTGGATGGTGGTGCTGATCGCCAGCATCGGCTTTGCCGCTTATGTGGCGATCCGCCTGGTGGGCATGCGCAGTGGCCTGCTGATCACTTCATTGCTCGGCGGCATGGTCTCCTCCACCGCCATGACCATAACCCTGGCGCGACTGGCGGCAGGACGTAACCTGCAAGCGATCCTGGCCTGCGGCCTGCTCGCTACCTCAGCCCTGATGTTTCCGCGCATCCTGCTGGAAGTCGGCCTGGTTAACGCCAGCCTATTGCCACAGCTGGCCTGGCCACTGGGCGTCGCCACCTTGGTATACGCCAGCGGTGCACTACTGTATTTCCGCCGCGCGGGCACAGAGAATGAGGAAGCGGCCGAGCCGCCGCTGAAAAACCCGTTTGAACTGGGGCCGGCCTTGCGTTTTGCCTCGCTGCTGGCGTTGATTCTGCTACTGGTTGAAGCGGCGCAGCGCTGGCTCGGCGATGTCGGCGTGTACCTGGTCGCATTGCTTTCGGGGCTGGCCGATGTCGATGCCATCACCCTGTCGCTGGCGCGCAGCGCGCAAGGTGACCTCAATGCCCAAGTCGCCGTGCAGGGGATCTTTCTAGCCGCGCTCAGCAACAGCGTGGTCAAAGCCTGCCTCGTCGCCCTGATTGGCGGTCGCAAGCTGGCGCTGATGACCCTGCCGGTTATGGCGGCCGGCCTGCTGGCAGGTGCTGCGGTATTACTGCTGCGTTAAAGCAACGGCACGCCATAAACCCTCAGACGAGTTGAGCGAGCGTTCGGTCAACCGTCTGAATCATGCGCCCTACTCGGCTATTTGATCATCCAGCGCCATCACCCCTGCCGCCTGTTCGAGCAGCTCGGTAGGCAGGCTCTTGCTGGCGCGGGCGCCCAGCAGCTTGAGGTTTTCCACCCGGCTGATGATATTGCCCCGGCCATCACACAGCTTATTGCGGGCCCCGGCATAGGCCTTGTCCAGCTGCTGCAGGCGTGTACCAACTTCATCCAGGTCCTGAATAAAGGCCACGAACTTGTCGTAGAGCGCCCCGGCGCGCTCGGCAATCTCACGGGCGTTCTGGCTTTGCCGCTCCTGGCGCCACAAGCTGTCGATCACCCGTAACGTGGCGAGCAAGGTCGTCGGGCTGACGATCACGATATGTTGGTCGAAGGCTTCCTGAGACAAGCCGGGATCGGCCTGCAGCGCGCAGGCAAAGGCCGCCTCAATCGGCACGAAGAGCAGCACGAAGTCCAGGCTGTGCAAGCCTTCCAGACGCTGGTAATCCTTGAGTGACAAGCCTTTGAGGTGGCTGCGTAGCGACTGCACATGCTGTTTAAGTGCCTGCTGGCGGCTCGGTTCATCTTCAGCGGCAATAAACTGCTGGTACGCAGTCAGGCTGACCTTGGCATCTACGACTACCTGCTTGTCGCCCGGCAGCTGGATCAGTACATCGGGCTGGAAACGCTCACCGTCGGCGCTCTTCAGGCTTACCTGGGTCTGGTATTCACGGCCTTTCTCCAGGCCAGCATGCTCCAGCACCCTTTCCAGCACCAATTCGCCCCAGTTGCCCTGGGTTTTCTGCCCTTTAAGGGCGCGGGTCAGGTTAGTCGCCTCATCCCCCAAACGCTGATTGAGCTGCTGCAGGCGCTCCAACTCCTTACCTAGGGAAAAGCGCTCACGGGCTTCCTGCTGGTAGCTTTCTTCCACGCGTTTTTCGAAGGACTGGATGCGCTCTTTGAGCGGGTCGAGCAACTGGCCGAGTTGCTGCTGGCTCGCCTCGGCAAAGCGCTGCTCGCGCTCATCGAAGATCTTCCCGGCCAACTCGGCAAACTGCGCACGCAACTCATCGCGTGAGCCTTGCAGATCGCTGAGGCGCTGTTGATGACTGTCCTGCTGTTCTTTGAGTTCAGCACTCAGCGACGCGCGCAATGCATCCAGGCGGCGAATTTCGGCTTCCTGCTGTTCGCGCTGACCGGCCCAGGCCTGGGCAGCTTCACGGGCAATCTGTCGTTCTTGTTGCAACAGGTCGGCCTCACGGCGTAGCGCCGCCAGTTCGGCCTGTTGATCGGCCTTGATTTCACTGATCTCGGCGATGTCTTCGCGGCAATCATCCAGCTGCGCCGCCAGGCCGGCCTGGGCCAGTTGCGCGTTACTCAGGCGTTCCTGCAGCAAGCTGAATTCCAGCTGCTGGCGCGCCAGGCGGCGCTGCAACGACCACGCGAGATAGATAAGAGGAAGGGCTGCAGCGGCAACGCCGAGCAATGCCGGCGCCAGCGCGGTGGATAGATCGATGGGCATAAGCAGCTCCGCAGAAAAGTACTGGCAGTATAACCAGTACCCTAAACAGAGTCAGAGCTGTTTAAGCAGTTGTTGCGCCTCTAGCGAACCCTGTCCCGCCGCTAACTCCAGCCAATGCCGCGCTTTTTTCGGCTCGTTGTGGCGCGACTGGCAATACAACTGACCGAGTTCAAGCTGAGCGCCCACATCACCGGCGCGCGCTGCCTGACGTAGCAGCTCAAAACCCATGCGCCGATCACGCGGATTACCGCAGTCGCGGCAGAGCAGCTGGCCCAGACGGCTTTGCGCCTTCACCACACCTTGTAAGGCAGGTTGCTTGAGCAGTCGACCGGCAAAGCGTTTAACGCTCGGCGCTTCACTCAGGCGCGGGCTGTCTAGCAGCCAGAGCGCAACGCGCGCAGGCAAACGAGGCGTGACAACAGAGTGAGCAACAGGGATACGAGTAATTACGCGTGGCATAAAAAGCAGAGGTAGCTGGAAAGGCGCGCCACTCTACTCTTATTTTCGCCAAGGTAAAGCCTTGTAAAAAGCGCTAACCCGCGGCCTAGAGCAAGCGCTTGGCTTAATCCACAAAAGCTGTGGATAACTTAGTGGATAACATGGGATCAAGCGCCGTGATCGCTTACCCCGTGGGGCCTGAGCTCAAACTGGTGATTTTTTCACCAGCACAAAAAACTCATATATTTCATTGACTTATAAAATCAATAAAAAGAATCAAGGGTTTACGTCACGCACTAAATTTTGCTTGACGGGGTGCATCGCAATTGTGCACAAGTCGATGCGGCAAGCCGTCGCACTGCCCTTTTTGAGGGCAAATCAACCGCTAAACGCCGCCCCATCTAGGCTGACGCTATCGCCGGCGATGCCCTTGATAGGGCGCTAAGTGAACGACGCGGGGGCGCTAGAACCTTGGCCCGCATAAAAGCAACAGCCTCGCGGCCGACTGCGTCCATCAAAACGGCCGACGTTTGACCGCTGTGATAAGCCCTGGCATGGGCGTAAGCCCGCGTTTAAAAGATGCTGCAACTGAATGCCAGGCTCATGCCGATAACACGCCGCGTGATTGGCAGCCTGCCAGACATGGGTTAACGTCCTGCCACGCCACACTCCCCTCACTATGGATCAGTGCTTATGCCCAGCCGGCGCACCTGGCTGCGACTTATCGGTTGTTTGGTTTTACTGCTCGCGCTGCTGAGTGCTTACGCCTATGTGAGCCTCAACCGCCTACTCGAACGCGAGCACATCGAAAACCTCGACTGGCGCGGCCTAAGCCTCAACAGCCAAGGCGTCCGGCTTGACCAGCTCAGCCTGCAGCACCCAAGCGGCGAAGTGCAACTGCAACACCTGCAGCTGCACTGGCGCGGATTCAGCCTGGCACTGCCGTTCTGGCAGCAGATTAACATCACCAACCTACAACTGAGCCTCCCCTCTAGCACCGCCTCAACAAGCGCTGAGAGCCGCAATCTGGACGCACTGCTACAACAGCTTGGCGCAGTCATCAGCCTGTTACCGCAACGGTTGCAGGTCGATGCGCTGCAAATCGAGCTGCCCTGCGGCGCAACACGCTGCCAACTGCTGGGCGATCTGCAGCTGCTAAAACAGCCCTCAACCACGGGGCAACAACTCGACCTGCAACTCAACCTGCAGCACCAGCAGGATCAACTGCGCTGGCACGCCCAGTTACAGGGTTCAGCTAGCGCACCAGAGCTGCAGCTGAGCCTGGCCATCAACCAACAGCCCCAATTGCAGTTCAGCAGTCGCTTGCAGCCAGGCAATGGCGCAACGCTGTGGCAGGGTAAAATCAGTGGCGACCTGCAACAGAGCAAGGCACTGCACAGCTGGCTCAGCCAATGGCTACCCAGCCCCCGCGATGACTTACCGACCACCCCGGCCGCCGCGCAGCTGCAGGCGAGCTGGCAATTGCACCTTGCTCCAGGCCCGCTCGACCTGTCGCAATTGCAACAAGCCAGCGGCCAGCTCAACGCCAGCGCCAACCTGCCAGAGCCCTGGCCAATACCGGCAATTGGAGAACTGCAGGGCAGTTTCGAGCTGGCCGCCCACACGCTGGATGGACTGTGGCTGGCGGACAGCCTCAGCGCCGACCTCAGCCTCCAACACATCGCCCCCGGCCTTGTCAGTGATCTGCCGCCCGAGCTGTACCCTGAGGCTGTGCAGCTAAAAATCCATGCCACAGCAATGCCACCTGTTATTGCCGAACAGTTGAGCGGCCGCGCCCTGCCCCTTCAGCTGCAACTGAGCGCAAAGGGCCGCAGTACATTGGCGTTGCAAGGCACGCTAATCCTGGCCAACGGCCTGCCCTGGGGCTTGCAACTGCTGGATGGCACGCTCAGCGCCAACAGCCCCGCACTGCAGGTGGGAGGTTGGGATGTCGGCGCACTGCAGGCGCAGTTACAACTCGACGCGTACCTGGACGCACAACAACTGAATCTCACGCTGGCGCCAGGCTCACAGCTCAACCTGCAGCACCTGGGTAACGGCGATTTTCGTGCGCAGCAACTCAAGGCCAACAGCCCCTCACTGCAACTGCACGCACAGCTAGCGGCCGGTGTGCTGAGCGACTGGCGCCTGCACGGCCCCCTCGACCTGAGCGCGCAGCTGCAGCATCAGCAGTTGCAGGCGCAACGCTGGTACTGGCAGGGCCCCGTGGATGCCAGCCAGCAGCGCGTGGAGCTGCAGGGCACGCTGCGCAACGATGCCGAGCTGCAACTCAAACTGCAGGCGCAACACACCAGCGCCCAAGGCCTCAGCCTGCAAGCGCAGCTGAATGAAGTTTTTTTGCGCAGCGGCAACCCATTCCAAGCCAGTTTCAGCGCCTGGCCGGCCTTGCTGGAGCTGAATAGCGGTCGCCTGAATGCCAACGCAAGCGTCAGCCTGGCCAGCGGTCAACAGCTACCCACCCTGGTGTTCAAGCTCACAGGTAAAGGCCTGGGCGGGATTTATGACCGCACCGTCCTAGAGGGCTTGGACGGCAAACTCAGTGTGCGAATCGACCCCAAGCAGCTGCAGCTTGAACTCAGCGAACTGCGCCTGGCCCAAGCCAATCCCGGGATTCCGCTGGGGCCACTGCAACTCAAAGGCCGCTACAGCGCTGCCCTGCAAACGCCCAGCCAAGGCCAGCTTGAGCTGCAGCAAGCCGAGACGGCCTTGATGGGCGGCAACCTGCGTGTGGCGCCTGGGCAGTGGAGCCTCGCCGCCGAACCGCTGCTGTTCCCTATAGAGGTGCAGGGCGTGGAACTTGAACAGCTGTTTATCCTCTATCCCACAGAAGGTTTGGCCGGCACGGGCACCCTCGATGGCCGCTTACCGCTGCAAATCAGCCGTCAAGGCGTGACCATCGGACAAGGCCAACTGAGCGCACGCGCACCTGGCGGCCAGCTACAGTTCCACTCCGAACGCATCCGCGCCCTGGGCCAAAGCAACCCGGCGATGCAACTGGTGACCCAATCACTGGAGGATTTCCGCTTTACCACCCTGAGCAGCCAGGTCGACTACAACCCGCAGGGCAAACTGAACCTGGCCCTGCGCCTGGAGGGACAAAACCCGGCCATCGAGCAAGGCCGGCCGATTCACTTCACGATCAACCTGGAAGAAGACATCCCGACACTGCTGGCCAGCCTGCAACTGACCGACAAGGTTAGCGATATCATCAGACAGCGCGTGCAACAGCGTATGCTGGAGCGCAATGCCAAGACGGCTCCGACAGAGCCATGATTCAGATCAAGGAGAAGCGCCATGCGCGTGCGTAATTGTTTCGCCGCCCTGCTACTAGGGCTGCTCAGCACGGCCTGCACCCCGACCGTGCAGCTGGCGATGCCGAATGAGCCAATCAACATCAACCTCAATGTGAAGATCGAACACGAAATTTATATCAAGGTGGATAAAGCCCTGGACAGCATGTTCAGCGAATCCAGTGGATTGTTCTAAGGAGCCCGAGCATGAACCTAACGAAACACCTCGCCAGCCTATTGCTGCTGCTTAGCCTGAGCCTGCCAGCCGTCGCCTTGAACCTCAACGAAGCCATGTCTGCCCTTGGCGACGCCAAAGCCAGCGGCCAATTGGGTGAAATGCCCAATGGCTATCTAGGGGTTGTCAGCGGCGGTGGCCAAGCCGCGGAAATCGCCCAGTTGATCAACCAAGCACGGCGCGCTGAGTACCAAAAGCTGGCCGCGCAAAACGGCATCAAACTAACTGATGTGGAAGCCATTGCCGGGCAGAAAGCCATCGACAAAACCCCGCCTGGGCAGTACATCCAGCTACAAGGTAAGTGGCAACGCAAATAGCTTGAAGCCCAAAATAAACAAGGAGCGCATTGCGCTCCTTGTTGGTTCTACCTAGAGCCTACTTACGATCTCGCGAGCTAGAGTCCTGCAAGGCAAAAAGAGGCGAGGAAGCGGAGTGTACTTTTGTACATGAGCATTCCGAGCCTGTTTTTAACGCAGCAGGGCCGACGCGCAGCAGATCGTATGCAGGCTCTCAGCGCTGCTGAATCACCGGCTGCCCAGCTTTGGGTTTGAAATACAGGGTTTCACCACGGCTCAGGTTAGCCAGGCTGAGGTGATCTTTAGCCACTTCGGCTTCAATTGGCTCGCTCTGCCCGGCGACTTTAAGGGTCACGCGGGTGATCGCGCCAAGCGGGCGAATGTCGCGTACTTCACCGGCCTGATGGCCCTCTTCAGCCTGACGCGAGAGGTGAATCTCGTGCGGGCGGAACAGGACATGGGTGTCGTCGCCGACATACAGGCGGTTGGCATCGCCGAGGAAGTGATAGACAAAATCACTGGCCGGCTTCTCGTACACCTCACCTGGCGAGCCGATCTGCTCAATCACGCCTTTGTTCATCACCACAATACGGTCGGCCACTTCCATAGCCTCTTCCTGGTCGTGGGTCACGAACACCGACGTCAGGTGCACTTCTTCGTGCAGACGCGCCAGCCAGCGGCGTAGCTCTTTACGCACCTTGGCATCCAGGGCCCCAAAGGGCTCATCAAGCAGCAGCACTTTCGGCTCTACCGCCAGCGCCCGGGCCAGGGCGATACGTTGACGCTGGCCGCCAGAGAGCTGCTCGGGGTAACGATCGGCCAGCCAGTCGAGCTGCACCAGTTCGAGCAGCTCATGGACCTTCTTCTTGATCACATTCTCGTTCGGGCGTTCGCGCTTAGGCTTCATGCGCAGGCCAAAGGCGACGTTGTCGAATACGGTCATATGGCGGAACAGTGCGTAGTGCTGGAAGACGAAACCGACATTACGGTCGCGCACATCGTGGCTCGATACATCTTCGCCGTGGAACTCGATACTGCCGACGTCTGGGGTTTCCAGACCGGCAATAATCCGCAGCAAGGTGGTTTTGCCGCAGCCGGACGGGCCGAGCAGAGCTACCAGCTCGCCGCTCTGGATGTTCAGGTTGATGTCGTTCAGCGCTTTGAACGCATTGAAGTTCTTGCTGACATTGGATACTACGATCGACATGACTTATTCCTCGCCAGCACTGGCTTTCAGGCGGTTGATACGTGACTCGCTCCACTGCTTGAGCAGCAGAATAAACAGCGCCAGCAAGAGCAGCAGGCTGGCGACGCTGAACGCGGCGACGTGATTGTATTCGTTATAGAGAATCTCGACATGCAGCGGCAGCGTATTGGTGTAACCACGGATGTGCCCAGACACCACCGATACCGCCCCAAATTCGCCCATGGCCCGCGCCGTACACAGCACCACGCCGTAGATCAGGCCCCATTTGATATTGGGCAACGTGACATGCCAGAACATCTGCCAGCCGTTGGCGCCGAGCAGGCGCGCGGCCTCCTCTTCCTGGGTGCCCTGCTCCTGCATCAGCGGGATCAGCTCGCGGGCGACAAAGGGCACGGTGACAAATACCGTGGCCAGCACGATGCCCGGCAACGCGAAAATGATCTGAATATCGTGCTCACGCAGCCACGGGCCAATAAAGCCTTGGGCACCGAACAGCAGTACGTAGATCAGACCGGCGATGACCGGCGACACCGAGAACGGCAGGTCGATCAGGGTCACCAGAATGCTCTTGCCGCGAAACTCATACTTGCTCACGCACCAGGCAGCGGCCACGCCAAATACCAGATTGAGCGGCACCGAAATGCCCACGGCAAGCAGCGTCAACTGCAACGCGGCAATCGCATCGGCTTCAAAGATTGCACCTAAGAAGGTGCCGATGCCCTGCTTGAGCGCCTCACTCAGCACGATAAACAGCGGCAACAGCAGGAACAGCACAAACACTAACCAGGCGCTGATGATCAGCAGCCGGCGACCGAGCACATTACCGCGCCGCGCCGCGTTGGCCGAGGCTGAAGCGCTTAGGGTGATAGAAGACATGGCGACCTCCTCAGGCTTTAGCGATCTGGCGCTGCAGCAAGTTGATCAGCAGCAGCAGGATGAAGGAGACCACCAGCATCAGCACACCGATAGCTGTGGCACCGGTGTAGTCGTACTGGTCGAGTTTGACCATGATCAACAGCGGCAGGATCTCGGTTTTCATCGGCATATTGCCGGCGATAAAAATCACCGAACCGTACTCGCCGACACCGCGGGCAAAGGCCAGCGAGAAGCCGGTCAACCAAGCCGGCAGCAACGCCGGTAGCAGCACATAGCGAAACACCTGCAAGGGTTTGGCACCCAAGCAGGCCGCCGCTTCTTCGACCTCACGCGGGATGTCCGCCAGCACCGGCTGGATAGTGCGCACCACAAACGGCAAGGTGACAAAGGTCAGCGCCAGGGTGATGCCGATGGGCGTGTAAGCAATTTTGAAGCCCAGGTCGGTGGCGAACTGTCCCACCAGACCACTTGGAGCATACAAGGCGGTCAGGGCGATACCGGCAACGGCGGTGGGCAAGGCGAAGGGCAAGTCGATCATCGCTTCGATGACCTTGCGCCCCGGGAAGGTGTAGCGCACCAGCGCCCAAGCCAGCAGCGTGCCGATAATGCCGTTGATGATGGCCGCCGCGAAGGCCGTGGCAAAGCTCAGTTTGAGCGCTGCCAGTACCCGCGGCGCGGAAATAATCGCCCAAAATTCTGCCCAGGTGAGCTGAGCGGCATGAACGAACATGGCACCCAGCGGAATCAAAACCAACAGGCTGAGGTACACCAGGGTGTAACCCAGCGTCAGCCCGAAGCCGGGTATGACGGGGGAAGTACGACGAGACATGATTTGGCCTTGTGCTTGTTAAGCGACGATCTAACGACACAGACGAATCCGTAGGATGGGTTGAGCGCAGCGATACCCATGCAGGCTGTAGGGTGGAAGTCGCTTTTCACTTCCACCTGCGTCACCTTCGCGCAGGTTGATGGTGGATCGGTGAAGCGTGATCCACGGGGTGGCCATCCACCCTACGGACTAAGGCTTACTGCGCCTGATAGATCTGATCGAACCCCCCACCATCGTTAAAGAACTTCGGCTGTGCGGCCTTCCAACCGTTGAAGTCTTTATCGACAGTGACCAGTTTCAGTGCCGGGAACTGCTCGGCGAACTCGCTCGCAATAGCCTGGTTACGCGGGCGGTAAAAGTGCTTGGCCGCCAGACGTTGACCTTCATCGCTATACAGGTAGTTGAGGTAGGCCTCAGCTACTTTGCGGGTGCCTTTCTTGTCGACGTTTGCATCCACTACAGCCACCGGCGGCTCGGCCAGGATCGACAGCGACGGCGCAACGATTTCGAAGTTGTCGCCGCCCTCTTCCTTCAGCGCCAGGAAGGCTTCGTTTTCCCAGGCCAGTAGCACGTCGCCGATCTGGTTGTTGACGAAGGTGATGGTCGAACCACGGGCACCGGTGTCGAGTACCGGCACGTTTTTGTAGAGCTGACCCACGAACGCTTGGGCTTTTGCCTCGCTGCCGTACTTCTGCTGAGCGAAGGCCCAGGCCGCGAGGAAGTTCCAACGTGCACCTCCAGAGGTTTTCGGGTTCGGGGTGATCACTTCAACGCCCGGTTTGACCAGGTCATCCCAGTCTTTCAACCCCTTGGGATTGCCCTTACGCACCAGGAACACGATGGTCGAGGTATACGGCGTACTGGCGTCTGGCAGGCGTGTTTGCCAGTCCTCAGGGATCAACTTGCCGAGCTTGTACAGCTCGTCGATGTCACCGGATAAAGCCAGGGTTACCACGTCGGCACGCAGACCATCGATTACCGCACGGGCCTGTTTGCCCGAACCACCGTGGGATTGCTGGATGGTCACAGCTTCATGGCCCTGGGCTTGCCAGTGCTTGTTGAAGGCGGCGTTGAAGTCACTGTACAGCTCACGGGTCGGGTCGTAGGACACGTTGAGCAGGGTTTCTGCAGCGGCTGCCGGGCCTGCGGCTCCGGCAATAGTCAGTGCGCTGGCGAGGGCGGCAAAAGCAAAACGGCGAATGGACATGGTGCAGCTCCTAAAATCTTTGATTTTCTAATGGCTTGGTTTTTCTTTAGGGAGTGGCGATCAACAGCGCATTCGCGGCTGACAGCTGCAATACCGGTGTGTGCTCATGGTTTGTGCTCGGTTCATGCTCACACCCTCCGGTGGTCCAGTCGGGTTTTGAGGTTGGTTCTAGTGGTCAGGCGTTTTTGCCGGCCGGAGCCTGCAAACGGAATTTTTCCTTGCGTTCGATCTGCACGACCTGGCCGTTGTGCACGGTGATTTCCACCGCGCCAAACTTCAGGCCATTCAGCGCAGCCTGGATCTCGCGCAGGATGCTGGCGTCGTCCTGACCTTCAAGGTTGCGTAGGGTTGCGGTCATGGTAGTGCTCCTTGAAATAGCCCCTATAAGCGGCGAAAACTGGCCGTAGTCAGTGGGCATGGAGCGGATAATAGAGAGGCGCCAATATTCTTAAAAATATTATTTAAGAACATTTATATTCTTTTTTGCATATACAAACCCTTGCATACCTGACGCAACGGAATGAAATTTTAGGCATAAGCAAATAAGTTCTTATTCTTTTTGATATTTATAATCCCTCCCTACACTGCAGCCACTCACATCTGCAGGAGGGCGCACGATGCGCAACCAAACTATCCGTTACATGATAGTGCCGGGCTGGCAAGGATCGGCCGACGCGCATTGGCAGAGCCACTGGCACCGTAGCCTGCCGAACAGTGCACGTGTGGAGCAGGCCGACTGGCTGAACCCTGACCGCAACACCTGGGTGGCCGAACTGCAGCGCAGTATCGCCAGTGACCCGCGCCCGACCATCCTGATTGCCCACAGCCTGGGTTGCATCACCGTGGCGCACTGGGCGGCTCAAGCGCCAGTCGAGTTGCTGGGTCGGGTACAAGGGGCCTTGTTGGTCGCCCCAGCGGATGTGCAGCGCAGCAATTGCCCGGCAGCGTTGCAGAACTTCGCACCGATACCGCAGCAGCCACTGCCGTTCCCCAGCCAGTTGGTGGGCTCGGACAACGACGCTGCTGCCAGCGCTGCCCGGGCGATCGAGCTGGCCCGTGACTGGGGCAGCGATGTGACGATCCTCAGCGGCGCCGGGCATATTAATGTGCAGTCCGGGCATCAGCGCTGGGAGCAGGGTTTCGCCTACCTCTACCGCCTACAAAACCGTGTTGATCAACACAGGCTTCGCAGCGCCTGACCGTCGGCGCCTAGAACTGTCGCGACAGATCTTTAGCCGCTCAAGTCAGCGGCTAAAGGCTGCAAAAATGTCGGCACCAAAGTCACTTTCGGTTATATCAATAGCATTAAATGTTTCTTTTTAAGAATAAAAAACTTGTGCAGTATCGGCGCCACATTCTGGCCAACAGGTCAGGCTCTACCCCGCGCTGCCTGCCGGCGCCGTGACGAGGAACGCCTTCATCATGCTTAAGAAAATTCTGCTGGCCAGCGCCATCACCTCAAGCCTACTGGGCAGCGCCGCTGCGCTGGCCGAAGACGCGCCGATTCTGAATGCGTCCTACGACATCGCCCGTGAGCTGTTTGCCGAGATCAACCCCAAGTTTGTCGCCCACTGGCAAGCACAGACCGGTAAAGAACAGAAGATTGACCAGTCATTCGCCGGCTCCTCGCGCCAGGCTCAGGACATCATCCAGGGCAAGAAAGTCGACACCGTAACCTTCAACCAAGTTACCGACGTCGACATCCTGGCCAAGCGCGGCCTGCTGCGCGAAGACTGGGCCAAGCAGTTCCCTAACAACAGCTCGCCGTACTACAGCACCACGGCGTTTCTGGTGCGCAAGGGCAACCCAAAGAACATCAGGGACTGGAACGACCTGGCCCGTGATGACGTGAAGCTGGTATTCCCTAACCCGAAAACCTCCGGCAACGCTCGCTACAGCTACCTGGGCGCTTGGCTGTATGCCAACGAGCAGTTCAAGGGCGATGAAAGCCAGATCAAAACCTTTGTCGGTAACGTGCTGCGCAACGTCGAAAACTTCCCTACCGGTGGCCGAGCCGCCACCGTTGCCTTCGCCCAGAACGGCCAAGGTGATGTGCTGCTGACCTTTGAATCGGAAGTGGTCAACATCGCCAATGGTGAGGAATTCAAATCCGGCGAATACGAAATCGTCGTACCGCCGGTTAGCGTGCTCGCCGAGTTCCCAGTGGCGCTGGTCGACAAAGTGGTCGATCAAAAAGGCACCCGTGAAGTGTCCAAAGCCTACCTGGACTTCCAGTACAGCAAAGACATCCAGCAGCTGCTGACCACCTACAACTACCGTGTGCACAACCCGGAAGTGGTGGCGGCTACCGCGGCGCAGTTCCCGCAGATTCGCCTGATCAACCCAACCGAAGTCCTCGGCACATGGGATGAGATCACTGCCAAGCACTTCGATGCCGATGGTATCCTTGACCAACTTTTGGCCGAGGGTCGCTAAGACCTCATCGGTTTGAGCAACAAACAGCCGCCGTCTTTACGGCGGTTTGTGCTTTCAGGGATTTATGTGTGCCTAAGACACCTCGCTTCTTTCTGCAGAACCCGCTGCTACCAGGCTTTGGTCTGAGTTTCGGCTTCAGCACCTTTTACATCTCGCTGATCATCCTGTTTCCGCTGTCGGCGTTGCTGCTGTATGTCAGCGACATGAGCTGGGCGCAGTACTGGCGAGCAATCAGCGACCCACGCGTGGTGCAGAGCTACAAGGTGACCATCAGTGGTGCGTTCTACGCCACCATCGCCACCGTGCTGATCGGCCTGTTGTTGGCGTGGATCATCACCCGCTATGACTTCCCCGGGCGTCGCCTGGTGGATGCGCTGATCGACCTGCCCTTCGCCCTGCCCACCTCGGTGGCCGGGCTGACGCTGGCCACCCTGCTCGCGCCCGGTGGCTGGTTGGGGCAATGGCTCGCGCCCATGGGCATCAAGCTGGCCTATGCCTATCCGGGCATCCTGATTGCAATGGTGTTTACCAGCCTGCCGTTTGTGGTGCGTACCGTACAGCCGGTGCTGCAGGACCTTGGCCGCGATTACGAGGAAGCCGCCAGCACCCTGGGTGCCAATCGGGTGCAGACGTTCTTTTACGTGGTGCTGCCCACCCTGATCCCAGCGCTGGTCACCGGGGCGTCGCAATCGTTTATCCGCAGCCTCGGTGAGTTCGGTGCGGTGATCATGATTGCCGGCAACATACCGTTCAAAACCGAAGTGTCTTCGCTGATGATTTTCGTGCGTCTGCAGGAGTTCAACTACCCCGCGGCTGCGGCAATTGCCTCAGTCATTCTGCTGGCCTCACTGGTGCTGCTGTTTACCCTGCAAGTGCTGCAAGGCCGCCTGTTTAAATGGCAACGGCAAGGCAAATGAAAAAACCTCAATACTGGCATCAATGGCTGTTGATCGGCCTCGGGCTGAGCCTGATTACCCTGATTCTACTGGTGCCGCTGGCGCTGATTTTCAGTAAAGCCTTCTCCGGTGGCCTGGCCTTGCTGTGGGGCAACCTCGGCGAAGACTACATGCTTCACGCCATCGGCCTCACCCTGCTGGTGGCGGCGCTGACCGTGCCGATTAACCTGTGTTTCGGCATTCTGCTGGCCTGGTGCGTGACCCATTACGATTTTCGCGGGCGCAAGCTGCTGACCACCCTGCTCGACATCCCCTATGCGGTGTCACCGGTGGTGGCTGGGCTCTGTTACCTGGTGGTGTATGGCCTGGAGCACGCGCTGGGGCGCTGGTTCTACGATAACGGCATGCAGCTGATGTTTGCCTGGCCGGGCATCGTCATGGTCACAGTGTTTGTTACCGCGCCGTATGTCGCGCGCATCTTGATTCCGGTGATGCAGTCCCAAGGCCAAGATGAAGAAACCGCCGCCCTGTGCCTGGGCGCCAACGGCTGGCAGATCTTCCGCCATATCACCCTGCCGAAAATCAAATGGGCGCTGCTGTATGGCGTGGTCATCACCAATGCCCGCGCGGTGGGCGAGTTCGGCGCGGTGTCGGTGGTGTCCGGCACCATCATCAACCAGACCCTGACCCTGCCCTTGCTGGTCGATCAACTGAACAACGACTACAAACCCGCCGCTGCCTTTACCGCCGCCGCGCTGCTGGCCTGCATGGCACTGCTGACCTTGCTGCTGAAAACCTTTATGGAATGGCGCCAGCGCACACTGATGCAGCGCGCCGAGGCCACTCACTAGCCGATGCTAAAACGGCCTGCGTGAGCAACGCAGGCGCAGCACGGCTAGCCGGAAATACTTTTGGCCAACCTGCGGCCAATAACAGAAGGGGCAGCGTCCTGCCTGAACGCTCCCCCTAAAACTGGGCATGGGTACATGCTATGGATGCTTTACCGAATCATTTCTGACTCTGCAGGTTCAGCCATACAGCGAAGGCGCGGGCGCCTTGCCGTTGAGTAACCAGTGCCCGAGATCGCGCACCTTGTAGTCGAGCGGGTCATGCAGACTGTGCACCCGTACGTTGCGCCAGAAGCGGTCGAAGCCGTATTTCGAGCTGGTAGAACTGGCACCCATGCTTTCAAAAATCCGCGAGGTGATTTCCAGCGCGGCGCGGGCTGACACCACCTTGGCTTCGCTGATGGCTAGCGCCACGTCGGCGCGCTCGGCAGCCGTCAGCGCAGGTTTTTCCCAGGCGCTCTGCAGGCGTTGCGCGGCGTTGTCGGCCAACAGTTGTGCACTGCGGAACAGCAGCCACAGCTCGCCATAGCGCTGCTGGATATAGGGATCATCGCTGGCCAAGGCCACCCCGGAAGCCGGCCAGGCGCGGCTATTTTCGCGGGTGTAACGCAGCGCCGCGTCCAGCGCGCCCTGGGCATTACCCAGGTACAACTGGGTCAGGATCAACTGCGACAGACAGGCACGTAGCGTGGTGCGCGGGCTTACGCCGCTGGGGCCGAGGAGCTCGCTGCTGTCGACAAACACATTGTCGAATTGCACCGTGCCGCTGTCGGTCTGGCGCTGGCCGAAACCGTCCCAGTCATCATTCACCGCCAGCCCTTCACGCTGGCTGGGCAGCACGATAAACACGCGGTCCTCCGGGTTGTGGCTGCGCGGCGCGCTGATCACCAGAGCATCGGCGCCCAAGGCACCGGAGCAGAATGACTTGCTGCCATTGAGTTCGTAATGCTCCTCACGGCGGCTGAGTGTCAGACGGCTATCGCGGCCATTGGTGGCGTTACCCCAGAACCAGCGCTCATGCACCGTGCGGCTCAACCAGTGGCGCTGCTGGTCGAGGTTGCCAAACAGCAGAATGGTCGCCACCTGCAGATGCTGAAAGGCAAACAGATGGGCCAGCGAGCTGTCCACGGCCGCCAAGTAACGGATGATCAGGTAGATCTCCGGCCATACCAGACCCTGACCACCAAACTGCTGGGAATGGCCAGGGTCAGCAAGCCGCTGTCGCGCAGCAGCTGACGTTCGGCTTGGGCGCTACCGCCCTGCCGATCACGCTGCACCGCAGTGGCCGCCAGCTTGCGCGCCAGGCGTTCAACCTTGCCGCTGCGGTTGGCGAAGTCACAGGGAAACAGCCGGGGATCGAAGAGCGGCAAAGCGCTATCAAATGACTGGGAACTGGCACGTAGCTCGGTGGCCATGATTATTGCGCCTTCCAGATAGTCACATCGAGGGCATTAACCGGCTTGGGCAACAAACCTTCGGCGACGAAGGCATCAGCAATTTTCTGCTGTTCCTTGAGGCTTTGCGGTTGTACCAGGCGCACCTGATAGCTGCGCCGAGCATTGGCTTGCTCGACGATGGCAGGGTCCAGACCGCCCCACAGCGGGCTGAGCACTTGCGCCGCAGCACGCGGGTTGGCGAGTAGCCAATCACCGGTCTTAACCAGCTCGTCGAAAACCACCGCCAAAACCTGCGGATTGTTTTTGGCAAACGTGGTGCTGGTCAGGTAATAGCGTTGGTAATCAGCCAACTGTTTGCCGTCGGCCAGCGTACGAGTCGGCAACTGCTGCTGCGCACCGCTGAGGAAGGGTTCCCAGGTTACCCAGGCATCGACTTTGCGGTTTTCAAATGCGGCGCGGCCATCGGCCGGGGTCAGGTAAGCCGCTTCGATATCGCTGAATTTAAGGCCGGCTTTGGCCAGGGCCACCAGCAACAGGTAATGGCTGCCAGCCGCTTTGGTCACCGCCACCTTCTTGCCTTTCAGCTCGGCAACACTGTGCAGCGGCGAATCATCACGCACGATAATCGCCTGGGCCGACGGCGATGGCGCTTCCTGGGCGAAATAGGTCAACTGCGCGCCAGCAGCCTGGGCAAACACCGGTACGGTATCGGCAACATCTGCAGATACATCGATATTGCCGACGTTCAGTGCCTCAAGCAGCGGTTGACCGTTGGGGAACTCATGCCAGCTGACACTGACATCCTGCTTGGCCAGGGCCTTCTCGAGATCCCCGTTGCTTTTCAACAGGCTGATCAGGGTTGAGGATTTTTGGTAACCGATGCGCAGTTGCGTGGCGGCATCGGCGGGCAGCACGCTGGCCAGCCCTAGGCTCAGAGCCAGGGCCACGCTCAACATAGGGCGATGTTTGAATTGGGAACGGCTAGGCATAGCAGACCTCGTCAAGGGCGTGCCGGCCTTTTAGGCAGACCGGATCACGACAAACTTCAGGGTTGAACAGGAAGTCCGGTGATCCGGTAGAGACAAACTAAATGATCTAAAAAAGTCGTAGCAAATAATTTTTTAGCATTAGCTTATGGGCTTCACGACTAAGCAACGCTTATTCTTTTTAGTTACTACAAAGTAAAAATAAATTCTTTTTAGGGATTACTAATAATCCCTACAGTGCGCCCAAGCCGACAGCGGACTACCGCATCGGGCCCATAACAGGGGCTCCTTGTTTCCGCTAAGACTGGTGCAACGCACACCGTCCGCTCGAGCCCCTTCTGCAGTGCCACACACATTTCGCACAGACCTGCATTTGGAGCATCGAGCATGAACAAGTCCACACTGGCCCTGGCCATCACTTTGGTTGCCCTCGCCAACCAGGCCACCGCCGCCGGCTTTATCGAAGACAGCAAGGCCACGCTGAATCTGCGTAATTTCTATTACGACCGTAACGATAAAAACACCGCCAATAACAACACCGAGGCCAACGAATGGGGCCAGGGCTTGCAGCTCAACTTCGTCTCGGGCTACACCCAGGGCACCGTTGGTTTTGGTGTGGATGCCATCGGCCTGGTCGGGGTCAAGCTGGACAGCGGCGGCACTACGAGCAAAGCCGAGCGCAGCCGTAACCCTGGCGCGCTGTTCCCCCTGGAAAGCGACGGCAGTGCGGTGGACAACTACGGCAAGGCGGGCGTGACCGGCAAAGTGCGTCTCTCCAAGACCGAACTGCGCATCGGCACCCTGCAGCCCAAGCTGCCAGTGATCACCTTCAACGATGGTCGTCTACTGCCGCAAACCTTTGAAGGCGCACAAGTCACCTCCGCCGAGATCGACGGCCTGACCCTCACCGCCGGCCAACTGGAAAGCACCAAGACCCGCAGCTCCACCGACGATGTCGCTTTGCGTATTGGTGGCGCCGGTAGCGTCCAGGGCAAGGCCGCCGACTCTAATGAATTCATCTATGCCGGTGGCGACTACAAGATCACCAAGGACCTCACCGCGCAGTACTACTACGGCAGCCTGGAAGACTTCTATAAACAGCACTTCCTCGGCCTGACCCATAACCTGGCTCTGCCAGTCGGCGCGCTGAAAACCGATCTGCGTTATTTCAACAGCGGTTCCGATGGCAAGAACGGCAGCCTCGCCGGCCGTACCGAAGGCTACAAAAGCAGCGGTTTCTGGCGTGCTGGCGACAGCAACACCGGTGAAGTCGACAACAACACCTGGAGCGCGCTGTTCACCTACAGCCTGAGTGGCCATGCGCTGATCGCCGGTTATCAGCAAGTGTCCGGCGACAGCGCCTTCCCGTTTGTAAACCAGGGTGACGGTGCCAGCGCGTACCTGATCACTGACCGGCAGATCGGTAAGTTCGCCAGCGCCGGCGAGCGTACCTGGCTGGCCGAATACGGCTATGACTTTGCCAGCGCCGGCATTCCAGGCCTGAAAGCCACCGTGACCTACCTGTCTGGCAACAACATCGACGCTGCTGCCAGCGACCGCAAAGAATGGGAACGCGACTTCCGTTTGGACTACGCCCTGCAAGACGGCCCGCTGAAAGGCCTGGGCTTGTCCTGGCGAAACGCGACCTTCCGCAGCAACGCAGCGACCGATCTGGACGAGAACCGTCTGATCGTCAGCTACAGCCTGCCCCTGCTGTAACCCTAAACCCACGTTGTGCTGCATCTCCTGACCGGCGCGCCAACGGGCCGGAAGGCAGCCCTGCCCCAAACGGGTGTAGCCACTGCTGCGCGATGTCGGCCTTAACGGCAAGGCCTACGCAACTTTCCGGCGGCCAGGTGCAGCGCGCGGTTATTGCCCGTGGGCTGTATCGCAGGCCGCTGTGCCGTTACTCGATGGGCCGTTCAGTGCTGTGGATGCCTTCACCCGCATGAAGCTGCAGGAGCTGCTCAGCGAGCTGGCCCGTCCGCGAGACCGGCGCTCGGGCGAACAGGCCTACCTGCGTGGAGAAGCCCTGACCGAGCTGTACCAGTCCCACGCGCTATAACCAGATTCCTCAGGTGGAATATTTACTGGGCGCATGCCCGGTTTTTTTGTGTACGTACCCAGTAGGTGTTGCACAGCGCTTTTGTAGGGTGGGTTAGCGGCGCTGGGGTTGGTTATAGGGGCACCACACAATTGAGTGCCGCGTAACCCACCATCGTGGTTTGCCGGTAGATCGCGATGGTGGGTTAAGGCGCGTTGAGAGTCGATGGTGTTTGTCTGATCCCGGTTCGCGCCTAATCCATCCTACGCATTACTGCCTCACCAATCGCATATTCCTTTAAGTGCTAAATAAATGGTTATTTATTCTTTTTAAAATATAAAAAGCCTAAGCATAGTGAGTACCACGTAACGACCGACCCAAGGAGAACACGCATGACCATCCGACTCGGCGACATCGCCCCCGATTTCGAACAGGACTCCAGTGAAGGCCGCATTCGCTTCCACGAATGGCTGGGCAATAGCTGGGGCGTGCTGTTCTCCCACCCGGCTGACTTCACCCCGGTATGCACCACCGAACTGGGCTTTACCGCCAAGCTTAAAGAGCAGTTTGCCGAACGCGGCGTCAAGGCCATCGCGCTGTCGATTGACCCGGTGGACTCGCACATCAAATGGATCGACGACATCAACGAAACGCAAAACACCACGGTCAACTTCCCGATCCTGGCCGACGCCGATCGCAAGGTCTCCGACCTCTACGACCTGATCCACCCGAACGCCGACGACACCCTGACCGTGCGTTCGTTGTTCATCATCGACCCGAACAAGAAAGTGCGCCTGACCATCACCTACCCGGCCAGCACCGGGCGCAACTTCCACGAGATCCTGCGGGTGATCGATTCGCTGCAATTGACCGACAACCACAAGGTCGCCACCCCAGCCAACTGGGTGGACGGTGATGAGGTTGTGATCGTGCCGTCGCTCAAGGATGAGGAGGAGATCAAGCAGCGCTTCCCCAAAGGCTATCGCGCGGTCAAACCTTACTTGCGCCTAACCCCGCAGCCAAACCGCTAAGAACCTGTTTACGATCTGCTGCGCGTCGGCCCTGCTGCGAGATCGTAAATAGGCTCTAAGGACCTAAGGAGCCCGAATAATGCTGGTCGTATCCCTAGGCGGCAGCCCGAGCCTGAAATCACGCAGCAATATTCTGCTTGATCGCGCCAAACACTGGTTACAGCTGCGCGGTGTTGAAGTGATCAGCTACCAGGGGCGTGATTTCAATGCCGAAGACTTGCTGTTTGCCAATTTCAGCAGCCCGGCCGTGCAGCAACTGATTGAGCAGGTAGCGCGCGCCGACGGCGTGATTATCGCCACACCGGTGTACAAGGCGTCGTTTTCCGGCGCGCTGAAGACCCTGCTCGATGTGCTGCCCGAGCGCGCGTTGAACCACAAGGTGGTGCTGCCCATTGCCACCGGTGGCAGCAGCGCGCACATGCTGGCGGTGGACTATGCGCTCAAGCCGGTACTGGCGGCGCTGAAAGCTCAGGAAATGCTGCACGCCATCTTTGCTGACGACAGCCAGATTGCCTACGGCGAGAACGGCGCACCGGCGCAACTGGCACCGGCCCTGGAACAACGATTGGATGATGCCTTACAGCACTTCCAGCAGGCCCTGGCCCGCCGTCCGGCACCGATTGAACCGGGTGTGCTGAATGATCGACTGATCAACGCCCGCTGGAGTATCTGACACACCGCAAGACGTTTTACCTCACCTTACTCGCCCGCCAACGGGCAAGCAGGTCGCAACCCAAAAACCCCAACTGCAAAGGAGAGCGCTATGCGCACTAAAACCTTGCGTCGGAGTCTGGTCGCCCTGTTTGTCGCGGCCAGCGCTTTTGGCGCCATCACTCAAGCCCAAGCCGAAGAACTGCGTATCGGCTATCAGAAATACGGCACCCTGGTGCTACTCAAGGCCAGTGGCTCACTGGAAAAGCGCCTTGCCGATCAAGGCGTAACCGTGAAGTGGACGGAGTTCCCGGCCGGCCCCCAGTTGCTCGAAGGCCTGAACGTCGGTTCGGTGGACTTCGGCACCACCGGCGAAACCCCACCGGTATTTGCCCAGGCAGCAGGCGCTGACTTGCAATACGTAGCCTTTGAGCCGCCAGCACCGTTCAGCGAAGCCATTCTGGTGCCGAAAGACTCAACACTGAAATCGGTTGCTGATCTCAAAGGCAAGAAAATCGCCCTGAACAAAGGCTCCAACGTGCACTACCTCTTGGTACGCGCCCTGGAAGATGCCGGCCTGAAATACAGCGATATCCAACCGGTGTACCTGCCGCCCGCCGATGCCCGCGCCGCCTTCGAGCGTGGCAGCGTCGACGCCTGGGTCATCTGGGACCCCTTCCAGGCAGCAGCAGAAAACCAGTTGCACGCACGCACCCTGCGTGACGGCAAAGACCTGGTCAGCAATCACCAGTTTTACCTGACATCCAAACCTTTTGAGCAGAAGAACCCGGAAGTGGTCGTCGCCCTGGTTGATGAAATCCGCAAAATCGGTGAGTGGACCAAAGCCAACACTGATGCGGCCACAGCCCAAGTTGCGCCACTGCTCGGTTTGTCTCCTGAGATCACGCGCATTGCAGTAGAGCGCCAGGGTTACGGTGCCCAGCTGATCACCCCGGACGTGGTCGAGGCTCAACAGAAGATCGCCGACACCTTCACCGACCTCAAGCTGATCCCCAAGCGCCTGGTGATCAAGGACGTGATCTGGACTCGGCCAGATGGAGCGCCAACTACGGCGTCCTCAGCCAAGGTAGCAGCGGCCCAATAAGGCTCACCACGCTCTCCCCACACAGCCCGGATGCACGCCGGGCTGCACCACCGATTTCGTAAAAGGAGACCACTCCATGAGTTTGAATATTTTCTGGTTCCTGCCCACCCATGGCGACGGCAAGTACCTGGGCACCAGCGAGGGCGCGCGCGCCGTCGATCACGGCTACCTCACCCAAATTGCTCAAGCAGCCGACCGTCTGGGTTTTGGCGGTGTACTGATCCCGACCGGACGTTCCTGCGAGGACTCCTGGCTGGTGGCCGCGTCGCTGATTGCCGCGACCCAGCGCCTGAAATTTCTCGTCGCCCTGCGCCCCGGGGTCATCTCGCCAACCGTGGCCGCGCGTCAGGCTGCAACCCTGGATCGCCTCTCGGGCGGCCGCGCGCTGTTCAACCTGGTGACCGGTGGTGACCCGGATGAGTTGGCCGGTGATGGCCTCAACCTGCCCCACGCCGAACGCTATGAAGCCTCGGTGGAATTCACCCGCATCTGGCGCCGCGTGCTGGAAGGTGAAGTGGTGGACTACGACGGTAAACATATTCAAGTCAAAGGCGCCAAACTGCTCTACCCGCCCATTCAACAACCACGTCCGCCGCTGTATTTCGGCGGCTCGTCAGACGCGGCGCAGGACCTGGCCGCCGAGCAGGTCGAGCTTTATCTGACCTGGGGCGAGCCACCGGCCGCCGTGGCCGAGAAGATTGCAGCGGTACGCGAGAAGGCCGCAGCCCAAGGCCGCGAAGTGCGCTTCGGCATCCGCCTGCACGTTATTGTGCGCGAAACCAATGCCGAAGCCTGGGCTGCTGCTGACAAGCTGATCAGCCATGTCGACGACGACACCATCGCCCGCGCTCAGGCCTCCCTGGCGCGCTTTGACTCGGTCGGCCAGCAGCGTATGGCCGACCTGCACGACGGCAGCAAGGACAACCTGGAAGTCAGCCCCAACCTCTGGGCCGGAGTCGGCCTGGTACGCGGCGGTGCCGGCACGGCACTGGTTGGCGATGGCCCGACGGTGGCCGCGCGGGTCAAGGAATACGCCGACCTGGGCATCGACACCTTTATTTTCTCTGGCTATCCGCATTTGGAGGAGTCGTACCGGGTTGCCGAACTGTTGTTCCCGCACCTGGACGTTAACCGTCCCGAAGTGCCAGCTAGCCAGGGTTATGTCAGCCCGTTTGGGGAAATGATCTCCAGCGACATTCTGCCCAAAGCGGCGTCGGCCAGTTGATCTGAAGACATCGTAGCCCGGATGAAATCCGGGGCTCTGCACTCCGGTTTCCCCGGATTGCATCCGGGCTACGCGGAGATGTGGATAACGATATTTCGAGGTACCGATGAGCAACACAATCTTAAACAACCTGACCCTGCGCTTAGCCCCATGGGCCTTGCCCGTGGCGCTGCTGACGGCCTGGCAACTGGCGGTGGTCAGCGGCCTGCTGTCCACGCGGATTCTCCCGGCGCCCAGCGCAGTGCTCAACGCGGCCTGGGAGCTGCTGCGCAGCGGTGAAATCTGGACCCACCTGGCCATCAGCGGCTGGCGCGCGGCTATTGGCTTTGTTATCGGCGGCAGCCTGGGCTTGCTACTGGGTTTTATCACCGGCCTGTCGACCTGGGGTGAGCGCCTGCTCGACAGCTCGGTGCAGATGATCCGTAACGTGCCGCACCTGGCGCTGATCCCGCTGGTGATCCTCTGGTTCGGTATCGACGAGAGCGCAAAGATCTTTCTAGTCGCCCTCGGCACGCTGTTCCCGATCTACCTGAACACCTACCACGGCATTCGCAACGTCGACCCAGCCTTGGTGGAAATGGCGCGCAGCTACGGCCTGTCAGGCTTCAGCCTGTTCCGTCAGGTAATCCTGCCCGGCGCCCTGCCCTCGATCCTGGTCGGCGTGCGCTTTGCCCTCGGCTTTATGTGGCTGACGCTGATCGTCGCGGAAACCATTTCCGCCAGCGCCGGCATCGGCTACCTGGCCATGAATGCCCGCGAATTTCTGCAAACCGATGTCGTGGTGGTGGCGATTCTGCTCTACGCCGTGCTCGGCAAGCTGGCCGATTTAGCCGCACGCACACTTGAGCGCAGCTGGCTGCGCTGGCACCCGGCCTATCAGGTCAAGGGAGATGGACAATGACTGCGCTGCACACCTTAAAACGCGGCCTGCCGCTGGCAATCAACGCGATTCACAAGGCCTTCGGCGAACGCGAAGTGCTGAAGAATGTTCAGCTCAACATACCCGCCGGGCAGTTTGTCGCCGTAGTCGGCCGCAGTGGTTGTGGCAAGAGCACCCTGCTGCGTCTGCTGGCCGGCCTGGATGTACCCACCCAGGGCGAACTGCAGGCCGGTAATGGCGCGCTGGCCGCCTCACGCGAAGATATTCGTCTGATGTTCCAGGACTCGCGTCTGCTGCCCTGGAAGCGCGTAATCGACAACGTCGGCCTGGGCCTGTCCGGTAACTGGCGGCCGCAAGCGCAACAGGCGCTGGACGCTGTTGGCCTGGCTGACCGCGCCTACGAATGGCCTGCTGCTTTGTCTGGCGGACAGAAACAGCGCGTGGCCCTGGCCCGTGCGCTGATCCACCAACCGCGCCTGTTGCTGCTGGATGAGCCACTCGGCGCGCTGGATGCATTGACCCGCATCGAGATGCAGCAACTGATCGAGCGCTTGTGGCAACAGCATGGTTTCACCGTATTGCTGGTAACTCACGATGTCAGCGAAGCGGTGGCAATTGCCGACCGGGTGATTCTGATCGAGGACGGCCAAGTCGGCCTGGACCTCAACGTCGACCTACCGCGCCCGCGTCAGCGCGCCTCAGCCAGCCTGGCGGCGGTTGAGGAACAGGTGCTTAACCGCGTGCTGGCCCTGCCTGAACTGCCGCCACAACCCGAAGCCATTTCACCCTTGCCCACGCAGTTGCGCTGGGCGCTTTAACCCGCACGAGCAACCTTAGAACCTAGGAGCAACACCATGACCATTAAAGCCATCAACGTACGCAACCAGTTCAAAGGCACCATCAAGGAAATCGTATTGGGTGACGTACTCTCGGAAATCGACGTACAGACCGCCTCGGGCATCGTCACCTCGGTGATCACCACCCGCTCGGTCAAAGAGCTGGAATTCGGCGTTGGCAGCGAAGTGATCGCCTTCGTAAAATCCACCGAGGTGTCGATCGCCAAGCTGTGAGTGAAAAAGCCAGCGCAGACCGAAAATATCGATCTGCGCTGGCCTTGGTCTTCTAAAACTGCGAGTCAAGCATCTGACCTGCGCGTTTTATTCTTCGCTGATGATGAGTTCCACGCGGCGATTCATCTGCCGACCAGAGGCTGATTCATTACCGGCAACCGGCATGCTCTCGCCTTTGCCCGACGCACTCAAACGGCTTGGCGCAACGCCTTGAATGGTCAGGTAACTCATCACAGACGTGGCACGACGCTGGGACAAGCTCAGGTTGTTTTCCTCGCTGCCAACGCTATCGGTATGCCCTTCAATCATCACGCGACGCTCAGGGTTCTGGTTAAGAAAAATCGCCAGCTTGCCCAGGTTATTCGCTGTGCCCGCACGCAACTCGGAGCGCCCCGTGGCAAACAACACATCACCCAAGGTCATCACCAGGCCACGCTCGGTTTGCTTGGCATTTAGCTCATCAAGCTGACGCTGCAACTGATCGGCCTCCTGGGTACGCGAATCCAAGCGTGCGCCGGCGCGATTGGCGCTGAGTACCTTGCGCTGGTCTTCATAAAAGCGCGTTTGCGCCAAGGCATTGGCAATTTCTACCCGGCGGTCTGCCATCACGACCAAATGCTGGCCCAATGCCTGTGCTTCAGGCTGGTCCTTACGCGGTTGCTCGGCCGCGATCACCGCTTGCTCGGCCGCTTTGAGCGCAACGGGTGCACGCGTACTCAGTTGTGGATCGGCTTGCAGCTGCGTGAGCTTACCGCGCACTTCGGCGGAACCTTGCGGCATGCTGGGTGGAGAGGCACAACCGGCCACACTTAGGCCGATCGCTGCGGCCAGCAGGTACTTAACGTGATGGGCAGTGTTCATTGTGATGCTCCCGTGTTGCGCTGCATTTCCTGCTTCAGGCTGTTGGTGCTTTTGCGCATTTCGTCATTGACCACCTTGGCCTTGGTCGCCTGTGACATAGCCAGGGCCAACTCGGCCTCAACCCGCGACTGTTCGGCCAGGCGCTCAGCCAGCACCATCTCTTCACGCTGCACGGCCAAATTGGCCGACGCCAATTTCTCCCGTGCAACGCCCAACTGCGGCGAGGCGTAGTCAGCCACACGCGCTTGTTCGGCATTGCTGATTGCGGTTTTTGCCGCTTGCAACGCTTGGTCAGGCGCAACCGGCGGCGTAGCGCAGGCGCTCAGCAACAGCAGCCCGCTAAAAACGCCGGCCAGGCGCAACGCGGCCCTGCCAGAAAGCATCGTTGAAGTCCTGTTCATAGGTATGTCCTCAAAGCAATGAAGAATGAGCCCGCCGTGCAGGTACCCGCACGGCGGCTCAAGTTGGCTAGACCACAGCGCCCTTTAAGCGCTGCAGAGAGCGTTCTTAGCGGCCCGCACATGGGCTAACGACACAGCCGGGCGGCGCGCTTTGCGCCAGGTTCATGGCGATCAGCAGACTGCCCACGGCGATCCCGGCATAGGCGATCGCAAACACTAATAAAAACGGGCGGTAATCGATGTTCATCACGTATCTCCAATCAGTGGACAAGGCGATAAAGCCTCAAACCGCGCCGTTATCGCGCGGGCCTTTGCGGGCAAAAAATCCTCTGACCTGAGCATCTGCGTCACCGCGGGAGAAGCCATAACGCGCCTGCAGCAAGCCGGCTAGGTGCTGCATGTGGCCGGTGTGGTGCAGCGCAGGGTTATGGTTCAAGCGCGCCCAGGTCATCTGCAGAGCACCCACGGACTGACGCCACTGGCCATGCAGGCACTGCAACCGCTGCAGGCTCATGGGTGCCCCACCGCAGCACACGCAAAGACGTGGGCATCAGCCTTTGCAGAGCAGGTTGAGCGATCAGTTCGAATGGCCGTACACATGCGGTGTCTCCCAGTGCAACGCTGCTCTCAACACTGGACGCAGCTCACTGAGGACAGCATCACCGCCGCGCATAGGCCTGTCGGTACGCTGGCACGCATAGCCATACAAACAGCTAAAGCATGGCTATTGGCCTGCGTTCGGCGGCGCACAGACGGGCTTGGCAGTGCTGCCTAAGCTGGTGCTTCGGCCGTCAGTGACGGTTCATGAGCAGGAGCAGCACGATGGACCTCTACCGCCACCACGTATCGGGTTTCTTTAGCCAACGCAGCACCGCCGAACAGGCGCTGGCCCAATTGATTCAGCGGGGCATGCACAGCGAGCAATTGCAGATAGTCGCCAGCAACGCAGATGCCCCGCCCGCCCCCGCCCCCGCGCCCCAGGCCAGAAGCAACAAGGTGTTGAAGGACATGCTGATCGACATCACCATTGGCACCGGGATCGGTATTGGCATCGGCGCGTTGGTTGCAGTGGCGATGATTGTCAGCGAGGCGAGCCTGTTTTATGCCAGCCCGCTGCTCGCACCGTTGGCGCTGATGGGCATGAGCGGATTTATCGGGGTTTTCTTGGCAGCGTGATCGGGGCGTCATCGGCCGCCGGCGCGCATCACGGCCGTTTTGCCGCGTTGGTGAGCAAAAGCATTACTCACGGTGATGTGGTGCTGGTGGCGCAAACCGACAGCGAGCAGCAAACCAGCATGGCCCGTGAAGTGATCAAAGCCACTGCCGGCCTGGTCAAGGACATCAACATGGCCACTACCCGCTCGCCATAAACGCTGCCCGCCGACCTTCTCGCTCAGGGTCCGCAGTGCACGGCAGCAGTGCGAGCAGATGTACCGCGCGGCTGCCAACAAGCCGGGCAAAAGCGTCTTCACCAGACCTCACGAGCCGATCCAATGCTGGCAATTGTCCGCGCCTCACTGCAAGCGGAAGTGCGCCAGCTCGCTAGCGCTCAGCACGCGCATGCGTTGCGGCTCGGTGCGGTTAATCGCCTCAAGCAGCGCAAGCGGTACCTGCATGTCCTTGAAGTACGCCACCTGACGGGCACGATTGACGCCCTGCCTGGAGGCCGAATGCACCGAGTCACTGCCCGCGTAATAGGGCCGATGAATGCCCACATAACCCCGCACGGTTTTACGCTGCCCCGCCGCCAGCAGGTACACGCAACTGCCTTGGCATACACCGGTGGATGGCACCAGGCTGTCAAAGCGGGTTTCGCGCAGCAGGCGGCCGATGCGCATGGCCTCATCCACACTGCCACCGATGCTGTCGAGCATGACAATTTTCCTGGCAAATGTGCCCGGGTTGGCCTTGATGCCTTTGAGCAAGGCCTCATAATCGCCCGGCGCAATATCCTCGGAAACCTTAGCCACCAGGATCCGTCCCAGCGTCTTATGCTGGCCGGCCTGCACTTCGACCTTGGCCTGCGCGGCGCTCGCACACAGCGTCGCCATGCAAATAATTACAGCCTGAAACACACTACGGCTCATAAATCCGACAATTCCTTAAGCAACGTCACCCGTGGGTGGGCAAGATACCTTGCAGCAGCGATTGCGCATACGCCGAATCAGCCTCAATCAACGCCCCCACTTCACCGCAGAGAGAGCCCCGTGGCCACGATGTTCGAGATCCAACAGCAGAACCCCGAGCGCTACCGCCAACAAACCCGCCGCAGCACGCTAATCATCGCCCTGACGTTCGTTGTGCTGGCCATGCTGCTGTCCACCACCACCGTCATGCTGTTTGGCCAACCGGGCGGGGATAATTTCCGCTGGAACATGGCCGGCGTGATTATCGCCCTGCTGCTGACTGTGGCCCTGGTACGCGGCTTTATGTGGTCACAACCCTGGATGGCGGCGGCGGCCTATGGCTGGCAGCTTAAGCGCAGCCTGATGCGCATCACCAATGTGATGCACCACGTCAAAGCCGGGGTAGCTGCACATGACCCCGACGCCATGAAGTTGCTGCGCTTCTATCATCTCGGCCTGACCCAAATGCACCAGCTGGACGGCAACTCCAGCGCACTCAGCGAAGCCGTGGCGGAGATCAACCGGCACAAAGAGCGCATGGAAAGCCTGGGGATGGACATCGATCAACCGCAGCTCAATCCCGATTGGATCGAGGCGGTGAAAAAGATCAGTGCGCTGCCCGGCTAAACATCGCCAACCACAACCTTGCTGCACGCAAAACAGCAGCGGCCAGCCCCCTGCATTGCCGCTGCAATCGATCATGGCCTCTGCACTGGGTAAAACCTGGTCGGTGGGTTTCCAACTGAAAGCCCGCTATTGTTTCACTCGTTATCTTTACAGGAGCCTCACCATGACACTCATGCAACGTAGAACTGCGCTCATCTTGGCTGGCTTACTGGCCATGGGCAGCGCCTTCGCTCAAGCGGAAACGCCCGTGCGTGTGGGCTCCAAGATCGACACCGAGGGCAAGTTGCTGGGCAATATGATTGTGCTGGCACTGGAAGCCAACGGCATCAAGACCGAGAACAAATCTGGCCTGGGCAACACCCAGGTGATGCGCGGCGCGCTGACCGCCGGCGAAATTGATCTGTACCCTGAATACACCGGTAACGGCGCCTTCATTTTTGCCGAAGAGTCCAACCCGGTTTGGAAAGACGCCAAAGCCGGCTACGAACGCGTCAAGGCGCTGGACTATGAGCAGAACAACATTGTTTGGCTGACGCCTGCGCCAGCCAACAACACCTGGGCGATTGCCATTCGCCAAGATGTGGCCACCCCCAACCAACTGAAGACCCTCGACGACCTGGGCCAATGGCTGGGCAAAGGTGGGCAGTTCAAGCTGGCCGCCTCGGCTGAGTTTGTCGAGCGCTCGGACGCGCTACCCGCCTTCCAAACGGCCTACAACTTCACCCTCAAGCCCGAGCAACTGCTGACGTTGGCCGGTGGCGATACAGCGGTGACGATTCGTGCGGCCGGTGAACAAACCTCCGGCGTCAACGCGGCCATGGCCTATGGCACAGACGGCGCCGTGGCCGCCTTGGGCCTGGTGATTCTCGACGACCCAAAAGGCGTGCAGCCTATTTATGCACCCGCGCCGATTGTTCGCGAAGACACGCTCAAGCAACACCCTCAGATCGCCGACGCCCTGGCGCCGGTATTCGAACTGCTGGATGGCCCCACACTGCAGAGCCTAAATGCCAAGATTCAACTCGAAGGCCAGGACGCGAAGAAAGTCGCCGCGGACTTCCTCACATCCAAAGGGCTGCTGCAATAAGCCTGCTGATGACCCCTTACTTGAGCGTCAATCACGGTGGTTAGCGCTTTAAGCTCAGCCGTCCAACCGCGCTGGCGAACTGCACAGGCTGCACTTTCGCTGCTGGTGGTCAGTGCTTTGTGGAGCCTACCGCTGGTGCGCGTAGCGCCCAATCGTCTGGTGTCGGGCGAAGCCGTCTCATTCTTCGCACTGCTGCAAGGGCCCGTCTGGGGCTTGGCCATATTGCTGGTCGGGTTGTTATTACTCTCCTTAGCACCGCCCCGTCGCATCTATTTATGGCTGACCGTCGCAGCGGCAACCGTGTTAGCAGTGGGGCTGGGCGCTCTAGCCGCAAGCCACGCCACCCAGGTGGTGCAGGCAAGCGCGCCGTTTGCCCGCACGGCATTGGGCAGTGGCCTGTGGCTGGCGTGGTTGCTGTTCGGCTTAGTGCTGGCCGATGCACTGCAAGCCCTGCGCGCCGGCACCTTGGCGCGGTTGGGCGTGGCCACGGCGGCCTTGTTGCCGCTGGCGCTCTTGCTGGCCAGCGGCGGTGCCGATGAGTTGTCGATCATGAAGGAGTACGCCAACCGCAGCGATGAGTACTGGGGCGTGATTGCCCGACATTGCCAGATCGTCGCGCTGGCGCTGTTGTTTACCCTGGCCGTTGGCCTGCCGCTCGGCTGGGCCACTCATCGTTACGCGCGAGTCGGGCGCGCGATGTTTCCGCTGCTCAATATCGTCCAAACCATCCCCTCGATTGCGCTGTTTGGCCTGCTGATGGCGCCGTTGGCTTGGTTGGCCGCGAGTTGGCCGGCACTGGGCCGTGCTGGTATCAGTGGCGTGGGGCTGGCCCCAGGCGTATTGGCATTAACGCTGTACAGCTTGCTGCCCGTGGTGCGCGGCACGCTGGCAGGGCTGGCGCAGGTGCCATCGGCAGTCACGCAGGCGGCGCTAGGTTTGGGCTTTACCCCGGCGCAATTGTTTTGGCAGGCGCAGGTACCGCTGGCGCTGCCCGTGGTGTTGAGTGGCGTGCGCATCGCCAGCATTCAGGCGGTGGGCCTGGCCGCGGTGACAGCGCTGATTGGTGCAGGCGGTCTGGGTAGCCTGATGTTTGAAGGGTTGTTCAGCAGCGCCCAGGATTTGGTGCTGCTCGGTGTGGTGCCCATCGTCGTGCTGGGTGCGTTGGTGGACGGCCTGTTCAAACTGCTGATCGGCCTGTCCGCTAAGGCCACACCCACCATGGAGTTCGCGCAGTGATCGAATTTAACAACGTGACTAAAACCTATGGCCATGCCGCTGACGCCCCCAAAGCGCTGGACGACGTAAGCCTGCGCATTAGTCGCGGTGAACTGGTGGTGTTGATTGGCGCCTCGGGGTCGGGCAAATCCACCTTACTGAAAATGATCAACCGCATGGAGCAGCCCGACAGCGGCCGCGTGATGCTGGATGGGCAGGACACAGCGCACATGCCCGTGCGTGAACTGCGCCTGCGCATGGGCTATGTGATTCAGTCGGTGGGGCTGTTCCCGCACTGGACGGTGGCGCGCAATATTGGCGTAGTGCCAACCATGCTCGGCTGGTCGCCCGAACGCATTACGGCACGCGTCACCGAACTGTTGCGCGTGTTTGACCTGGACCCTGCCACCTATGGCCCGCGCTACCCGCACCAGTTGTCGGGTGGGCAGCAGCAGCGCGTGGGCGTGGCACGCGCGTTGGCGGGCGACCCGGAGGTGCTGCTGATGGATGAGCCCTTCGGCGCGCTGGACCCGCTTATTCGCATGGCCTTGCAGGACGAGGTCAAGCGCATTCATCAAGACTCGGGCAAGACCATCGTCATGGTCACGCATGACATCGACGAGGCACTGCGCCTGGGCACCCAGATCGTGTTGCTGGAGCAGGGCCGGATTGTGCAGGTCGGCTCACCGTTGGCACTACTGAGCCAGCCCGCCAATGAGCAGGTGGCCGACTTTATCGGACGCAGCGACGTCGGCATTAAGCTGCTGTCGCTTCACCGCGCGGATAGCCTTGCACGGGCTGAGGCGCCACACAACGGGCCCAGCCTGCCCGCCAACGCCAGCCTGCGCGAGGCCGTTTCAACCCTGGCGCTGTATGGCTGCAACACCCTCAATCTACTGGACGACGCAGGCGTGCACGCGGGAGTGCTGCACGCGGCCGACCTGTTCAGCCATGCGCGTAATGGCGCGCTGCAGGCAAGCGCTGAACAGGGGCCGCATGCTTAAGCCGCGCTACACCTGGTTGGGCGACAAACTCCTGTGGGCCATATTGCTGTTGGCCGCATTAGTAATCGGCCTGCCCCACAGCGAACCGCTGTTCGCCAGTTTATTCCCGCAATTGGAGCGACCAGTTTATCGCCAGGAGTCATTCACTCAACTGTTGTGGCAGCACCTGCTGCTGGTGGGGGTGTCGGGGGCGGCCGCTGTGCTGGTGGGTACGCTGGCCGGAGTTTGGGTAACCAGGCCGGCCGGGCGAGCTTTTCGCCCGGTGCTGGAAACGCTGGTGTCCATGGGCCAAACCCTGCCGCCAGTGGCGGTACTGGCACTGGCGGTGCCGGCGGTGGGCTTTGGTGAATTACCCGCTTTGATCGCGCTGACGCTTTATGGGCTATTGCCGGTGGTGCAAGGCACGATCACCGGCCTACACGCCGTGCCTGCTCCCGTGCTGCAAGCGGCCAACGGCATGGGCCTGTCGCCGTGGCAGCGCCTACGCCAGGTCGAGGGGCCACTGGCCATGCCGGTATGGCTATCGGGGGTGCGCACCTCAGTCATCATCAACATCGGCACGGCAGCCATCGCCTCAACCGTCGGCACCAAAACGCTTGGCTCGCCCATCATTGTCGGTTTGAGCGGCTTCAATACCGCCTATGTGCTGCAAGGCGCAGTGGTCGTAGGCATGCTGGCCGTGGTGGTGGACATGGGCTTTGAGCGCTTGGCACGGCGTGTCGATTGGGCGCACTGAGCGGGCTCTGCGCCTGCTCGATGCAAGCAAACCCTAGTGCTGGCGCGACTGAAAGGGCTTGAATCACGGCGTCATCACGCTCAATGAGCCGATAACAACTCATCGAGAATCCCCAAATTAAAGTGCCGTTGCTGAGTTACCGCGAAGAACTGCTCAGCAATCTCTGGGATTTGTGCATAAAGCTGCAACACGCCCGCCTGTAATTCATCCTGCACAACCACCGCCGGCAGTAGCGCAACGTCGCCGGAGTCGCGCGCCAGCAGGCGTAGCATAGCCATGTCATCGACCTCAGCGCAGATAGTCGGGTTTAAGCCCTGGCTATCGCAGAACAGCTCGAACTGGCTGCGAATATCGCTGCTACGGCCTGGCACGATTAAGCGCACCTGATTGAGGTCGCGGAGCAGGTCGAAGGGAGGCTGATCAATACGCGGTGGTCCGAACAGACACACCGACTGGCGATCCAACAGCCGACAGCGCCAAGACCGCTGGGCATCCGAACTGACCGGCGTATTACTGAGCACGATGTCCAGCTTGTGCAGTGCCAGGCGCTCCAGCAATTCCCCCAAGCTGCCCGACTCCAGGGTTATGCGCACATCACGGCGGCCCAAAAAAGGCCGCAGCAGGTTCTCCTGGAAGTTACGCGAGAGCGTGGCCACCGCGCCAATGCGAAGTGGCTGATTGGCTTGTTGGGCACCCTGTAGGGTCATTTGTAATTCATTGCCCAAGGCGAAAATACTTTCTGCGTAATCCAGCGCCAGGCGACCGGCCTCGGTGAGCAGCAGGTTGCGGCCTGAGCGGATGAACAGCGCATAGCCGAGTTGATCTTCCAAGGCGCGGATCTGGGTCGACAGCGCCGACTGAGCGACATGCAGCGACTGTGCGGCGCGGGTCAGGTTGCCTTCCTGCGGATTCCACGCTGACTCGGACACCCATTCCACGCACATCCGGACAGTGATTCCACGCTGATCCGGACACTCATTCCACGAGCATCCGGACACCGATTCCACGGCCATCCGGACACTTTCCAGGCAGGCAGCTACGCAGGATTTATTCACTACCATCGACCTCTTTTTCGAAGCAGAGAGGTCGTCGTGGAGCGTTTGTCCATGCGTAAAATCCGTGAGGTGTTGCGCCTCAAGTTCGATTGCGGGCTGTCTGTCCGTAAGATCTCCCGCAGTCTGGGCATAGGCCACAGCAGTGCCGGTGATTACCTCTGTCGCTTTGCCGCCAGCGGTCTAGCCTGGCCCTGCTCGTTGTCCGATTCCGAACTGGAACAGCAACTGTTCCCACTGGCCCCTGCGGTGCCCAGTGAGCAGCGGCCACTGCCTGATTGGTCTTGGGTGCACGCCGAGCTGCGTCGCCCCGGCGTGACCCTGGCGCTGCTCTGGCAGGAGTATCGCCTGAGCCAGCCGCAGGGTTTTCAGTACAGCTGGTTCTGCGAGCACTACCGGGCCTGGCAGGGCAAGCTGGACGTGGTGATGCGCCAGGAACATCGTGTCGGCGAGAAGTTGTTCGTCGACTACGCCGGGCAGACGGTGCCGGTGATCGACCGGCACAGCGGCGAGATCCGCCAGGCGCAGGTGTTCGTCGCGGTGCTCGGCGCCTCCAGCTACACCTTCGCCGAAGCCACCTGGTCGCAGCAGCTGCCGGACTGGCTGGGCTCGCATACCCGCTGCTTCGCCTTCCTCGGGGCGTGCCGGAGATCGTGGTGCCGGACAACCTGCGCAGCGCGGTGAGTAAGAGCCATCGCTACGAGCCGGACATCAACCCGAGCTACCGCGATCTGGCCGAGCACTATGGAGTGGCGGTGGTGCCGGCGCGGGCGCGTAAGCCGCGCGACAAGGCTAAGGCCGAGGTCGGCGTGCAGGTGGTCGAGCGCTGGATCCTCGCCGCGCTGAGGAACCGCCAGTTCTTCTCCTTGGACGAACTCAACAGCGCCATCGCCTTATTGCTGGAGCGCCTCAACCGACGACCGTTTCGCAAGCTGCCGGGCTCCCGGCACTCGGCCTTCGAAGCCCTGGATCGTCCGGTGCTGCGGCCGCTGCCGGAGCAACCCTACGTGTATGCCGAGTGGAAGAAGGCGCGTGTGCACATCGACTACCACGTCGAGGTTGATGGGCACTACTACTCGGTGCCGTACCAACTGGTGAAGAAACAACTGGAAGTACGCCTGACAGCGCGCACGGTGGAGTGCTTCCACGCCAATCAGCGGGTGGCCAGCCACCTTCGCTCACCGCACAAGGGCCGGCACAGCACACAGGCCGAGCACATGCCCAAGAGCCATCGCGAGCACGCCGAGTGGACGCCACAACGGCTGATCCGCTGGGCTGAGCAGACCGGGCCGAACACGGCCGGCGTGATCAGCCACATCCTCGAACGGCGCATCCACCCAACCCAAGGCTACCGGGCCTGCCTGGGCATCCTGCGCCTGGGCAAGACCCATGGCGAAGTGCGCTTGGAGTTGGCCTGCCGTCGCGCCCTCAGCCTCGGTGCGTGCAGCTACAAGAGCCTCGAATCGATCCTGCGCCAGGGTTTGGAAAGCCTGCCGTTGGCTCAAGCCAACCTGCCCCTGCTGCCGGACGACCACGCCAATCTGCGCGGCCCCGGCTACTACCACTGAACACAAGGAATCCCACCATGCTGCCCCATCCGACCCTGGACAAGCTCCAGACCCTGCGCCTGACCGGCATGCTCAAGGCACTCGCCGAGCAACTGAAAACCCCCGACATCGACAGCCTGAGCTTCGTGGAACGCCTCGGCCTGCTGGTCGACCGCGAACTGACCGAACGCGACGACAAGCGCCTCAGCAGCCGCCTGCGTCAGGCCCGGCTCAAGCACAACGCCTGCCTCGAAGACATCGACTACCGCAGCCCGCGCGGACTCGACAAGGCGCTGATCCTCCAGCTGAGCAGCGGTCAGTGGTTACGCGACGGACTCAACCTGATCATCAACGGGCCCACCGGCGTGGGTAAAACCTGGCTGGCCTGCGCCCTGGCACACCAGGCCTGCCGAGAGGGTTACAGCGTGCGTTACCTGCGCTTGCCGCGCCTGTTGGAAGAGTTGGGCCTAGCCCATGGCGACGGGCGCTTCGCCAAGCTGATGAGCGGCTATGCCAAGACCGACCTGCTGATCCTTGATGACTGGGGCCTGGCCCCGTTCACCGCCGAACAGCGCCGCGACATGCTGGAGCTACTGGACGACCGCTACGGCCAGCGCTCGACCCTCGTGACCAGCCAAATGCCCGTGGACAACTGGCACGAACTGATCGGCGATCCAACCCTGGCCGATGCCATCCTCGACCGCCTGGTGCACAACGCCTACCGGATCAACCTCAAGGGCGAGTCGATGAGAAAGCGGGTGAAGAAATTGACGGCGCCGGGCGCCTCAGACTAACAATGCAACCCCTGCGTCGCTGCGCTCCGACTGCCTGTCCGAATGATCGTGGAACAGGTGTCCGGATCAGCGTGGGCTGAGTGTCCGAATGGCGTGGAATCCGCAGTCAAGACCTCGTTTTGCGGCGCCTGGCGGCTATAACAGCTCACGAATGTTGGCAATGAACAATTGATGGTCGTCGCTATGATCGCGCGTTTGCTGACTATCAGAGAACGCATAATGCCAAATTTGCTCCTCAGCCTCGAAATGAAACTCTGCATAATCCAGCAGCTCATCCAGAATCCCATTGCAGCAACTGTCCGAGAGGTTGGAGGCGAAGTGCCGAGCAAGTCGGTTAACAATTTCCACCAAAACTTTATGCTGTTGGTCGATTGAGGCGATGCCCGTTTCGAAATTCCGGTTCCATGGAAATATTTCAAATAATGAATTTTCGCTGTTGTTTTCTAGCATCTAGGGATGCCTCGTTTGCGCGAGCGCCATATAAAGCTGTAACAGGATTATTGCTGCTGGCTGGTGTGTAACCGAGCAAACAGCCAACCCAGTGTTTAGCCAGACAGGGGGCAGATTCTCCCAAAAGCGTTTCTGGTTAATGTCTCGCGCTGAGCGCTCGGCGCTTTGGCTGGAGAGGCATCAAACCAATCGTAAAAAATGAATTAATGGCAGTTTTAAAACTGCCTTCATCCGAAGCGGCCCGTACCATAAGCACGAAATCTGTGTTGAATGAAGGCTAAATCGTCATTGCAAGAACCCACCTAGACCGTGCGCGAGAAACGCTCAGCACTCTCCATACTTAGGTACGCATCGAAGGCCATGGCCACACTGCGCATCATCAGATGGCCTTGCGGCAGCAGCGTCAAATGATCGTCAGTCAGCAGAACCAGACCATCGTCGACATGGCTTCGTAACTGCTTTAGCGCATCGGCAAAATAGGCGCAAAAGTCGATGCCGTGTAGCGCTTCGATCATGGCGAACTCCACCCGGCCATGGCACATCAGGGCATTGATCACGTCGCGGCGCAGGCGATCATCCGCATTTAATTGATAACCGCGGTGGACCGGCAGCAGTCCTTCATCGAGGCGGGCGTAATACTGCGAGAGTTCCTTGACGCTCTGGCTGTAGGTATCGCCCACCTTGCCGATGGAGGACACGCCCAAGCCAATCAAGTCGCAGTCGGCATGGGTGGAATAACCCTGAAAGTTACGCTGTAGCGTGCCCTGCTCGCGAGCCAGACTGAGCTCGTCATTGGGCAGAGCGAAGTGATCCATACCGATGTAAACGTAGCCCGCTTCGGTCAGGCGTTCGATGGTTAGTTCCAGTAGCTCCATTTTCCGCTCAGGCGGCGGCATGTCTTCACGCCGGATCAGCCGTTGTGCTCGCACCCGCTCAGGCAAATGGGCATAGCTGTAAGCAGCGATACGATCCGGGAGCAGGTCGATAACCTTGTTGAGGGTCACGCCGAAGCTGGCGCGTGTTTGCAACGGCAGGCCATAAATCAGGTCCACACTCACAGACTTAAATGCGGCCTCACGGGCCGCTGCTACCAGTTCGCGCACTTGCGCTTCACTCTGCACGCGGTTGACCGCCGCTTGTACGGCCGCATCAAAATCCTGCACGCCAAAGCTCAGACGATTGAAGCCCAGCGCACGAAGCTGGTGAATTTGCCCAGTATTGACAGTGCGCGGGTCAACTTCGATGGAGAACTCGTGATTATCGCTGTCATCCAAATTGAAGGCCTCATGCAACGCAGCCATCAGTTCAACCAGTTGCTCATGGGTCAGATAAGTGGGCGTACCCCCCCTAGATGCAGCTGTGTGAGCGTACGCGAGGGCGCGAACAAAGCACCTTGCATGGCGATCTCACGCTTTAGGTATTCCAGGTATTCGACTGCACGATGGGTTTTCTGGGTAATGATTTTGTTGCACGCGCAGTAGTAACAAAGGCTTTGACAAAAAGGGATGTGAATATAGAGCGACAATGCTTTGGCGGCGCCTGTGTTGCTGAGGCGAACTGCAGTTTGATAGTCATCTAAGGCAAAGGCGGAATGGAACTGAGGCGCGGTGGGATACGAAGTGTAACGCGGACCCGGCCGGTCGTACTTTTCGACCAGGGCGCGGTTGAAAGTCACTGGCTGGTTCATGATTGCTCGCTGGCCGGCAGACATTCAAGCAGGTCTTGCAGGCGATCGTTGATTTGTAGGGCATTACGTGTCAGCAAAGCCATATGCGGCTGCAACCCTAGGGTCAGTTCGTTAAGCCCCTGGTGCTGGCACCAAGCTGAAATGAACTGGATAGACTCACCTAGAGCAAGCTGGTTCTGGTGCATTAGGGCCAGCGTATTAGCGATCATATGGCGTTGCGGCATCGACTAATTCCCGCGCTTTAAATCAGGACTTTATGCGTATTAGGCTCAACCATTTAATCGGTGTGCGCCATACCTCCAGTTAGGTATCTCCTCCGCGCTAGCGATTGCTGATAAAAATTGACGAGAATCATTATTGATTGCGTTTCTTATGCATATCCTTCGGTCAACTTAAACACCGAAGGAAACCTATAAATGAAACCTCGCTTCATATTGGCTCTGGCAAGCCTATTGGCCGTCATCAGCGCTCAGGCCAAGGAATACCCGATTGGTGAACCCCAGCAGTGTGCGGGCATGGAGGTCGGTGCGGTGTACCTGCAGCCGATCGAAATGGACCCGCCCGGCATGATGCGCCCTGCGATCGACTCCGACGTGCACATGGAAGCCGATATTAGCGCCCTAGAAAACAACACCCACGGCTTTCAGGAAGGCAGCTTTGTGCCTTACCTGAGTGTGCGCTATCGCCTGACTAAAGACGGCAGCGACCAGGTACTTGAGGGCGACTTCCATGCCATGGTGGCCAATGACGGACCGCATTATGGCGACAACCTCAAGCTATTCGGGCCTGGCCGCTATCTGCTGACTTATTGGGTCAGTGCCCCTGGTAGCCACGGGCAGCACTTCGGCCGGCATATCGATAAGGAGACCGGCGTAGCCCCGTGGTTCACCACATGCGAACTGAGCTACAGCTTCATCTTCGCCGGCATCGGCAAAAAGGGCGGTTACTGACCTATGCGGCGTATCTGCACAGGCCACCTTACCCGGGAGAGTTGCATGCACTATCCAGCCCTATGCCTGCTGCTCGCCGCCCTGCCCTACGGGTTGTTAGCTGCACCGCTACCGAGTTACGAACTGAATATCCGTGACGGTCACTTCTCCCCGGCCAGCCTGCAGGTGGACGCGGGGCAGCGCTTCAAAATAATCGTCAACAACGTCGGTAATGGGCCCATCGAGTTCGAGAGCACCCCGCTGCGCGTGGAGAAGGTGCTCAGCCCCGGCGTCAGCTCCTTCGTGGTTATTCACCCACTAAAACCCGGACGCTACCTGTTCTTCGACGAGTTCCATCCCGAACTACCGCAGGGCGTGATTGAGGCTCGTTGACCCTTACACTTCGAGGTATCCGTAATGGAGCAAGCCCTGCTGATCGTCTGGCGCGAAAGCGTCGAGGCCCTTCTGGTAATTGGCATTCTGTATGCCTGGCTGCGCCGCCAACCCGGTAAGCAGCAAGCCCTGATACACCTGTGGGCAGGCGTCGGTTTTGGCCTGCTACTGGCCGGCCTGCTGGCAACGCTGATGGCCGCGGCCGGAAACTGGATGAGTGGCCCAGGCGGGGAATGGTTCCAAGCAGCGCTGAGCCTGCTCGCCTGCGGGCTGATCCTGCAGATGGTGCACTGGATGGCCCGCAACAGTGGACAACTGCGTCAGCAACTGGAGCATCAAGCCGACAGGGCTCTGCAGAAGGGCCGCTTGAACAGCCTAACTCTGCTGGCAGCATTGGCGGTGGCGCGCGAAGGCAGCGAGACCGTCATTTTCCTTTACGGCGTCAGCACCTCTGTCAACTCCACTAGTCTGGCGCTGGGCGCTGGGCTGGGCCTGCTGCTCGGACTGCTGTGCTTTGGCTTACTGCAAGCTGGCAGCCGCTTTATTGCCTGGCGTCAGTTTTTTCTGGTCAGCGAAGTACTGCTACTGCTACTCGGCAGTGCACTGCTGATGAGCACGCTCGATCGCGCCAGTAGCCAGTGGATGGCCATGGACTTACCGGAGATGATCTACTCCGTGCTGAGCAACGCCATGTGGGACACCTCGGCGCTACTGGACGACGGCAGTAAAATAGGCGCCCTGGTGTCCAACCTCAGTGGCTACCGAGCCAGACCTTCGGCTTTGCATGTGGTTGGACTGGGTTATTACTGGCTGCTCGCCTGGAGCCTGTTGCGACCGCCGCGCAGAGCCTTGATGGGCAAAGTCGCATGAAAAACGCCGTCAACCGCCGTCTCAGCAGCTTAGGGAATGCCATGCGTCGTAACGGCGCGCTGATCCGCAGGCTGCAATGGTTGGTGGTGCTGTTCTACGCGGGACTGGTGATGGTGCCTGCTCTTTTGCCGATGCCCGCCGGCGATGCCCGTCTGTTAGATAATCTGACGCTGTTTGCCCAGTTCGTTTTCTGGGGATTGTGGTGGCCATTCGTACTGGTGTCGATAGTGCTGTTCGGCCGGCTATGGTGCGGCGTCTTATGTCCCGAAGGCTCGCTGAGCGAATGGGCCAGCCAACGGGGTCGAGGCTGGGGCGTACCACGCTGGATGCGTTGGGGCGGCTGGCCAACGTTCGGCTTCTTACTCACCACGCTGTATGGCCAGTTGATCAGCGTATACGACTACGCCCAGGCCGCTCTGCTGATTCTCGGTGGTTCAACCATCGCCGCCATGCTGGTGGGTTATTTATATGGCCGTGGTAAGCGCGTGTGGTGCCGCTATTTATGTCCGGTAAGTGGGGTTTTTGCCCTACTAGCCAAACTCGCGCCGGTACATTTCCAGGTCGATGAGCAACGCTGGCGTGCCAATGCGAGCCCACATTTACCACCACCCAATTGCGCGCCCCTGCTGGACATCCGCCGCATGCGCGGTGCTTCGGACTGCCACGCCTGTGGCCGCTGCAGCGGGCAACGTGATGCAGTGCAACTGATTGCTCGATCCAGTAATGAGGAAATCGTTAAGTATGGTGCCAGCGACAGCCGCCCGTGGGAGGTGTGCCTGCTGTTATATGGAGTCATCGGACTTGCGATTGGCGCATTCCAGTGGACGGTTAGCCCCTGGTTTGTAAGCCTTAAACAAACGATGGCTGAGTGGCTGGTACAGCAGAAAATCTTCTGGCTGTTAGAAGCTGATGCCCCTTGGTGGCTTCTAACTAACTACCCCAACCAGAACGATACATTCACATGGCTCGACGGTCTGTGCATCGTGCTCTACCTAGCAGCTAGTAGCCTACTGCTTGGAGGCGCTCTGCATGTTCTTTTGCACTTTTCCACACGCCTCGCGGGTCAGTCGCACTCATTTACTCGACAACTGAGTCTCTGTTTGCTGCCACTAGGCGCTGCCGGGCTTTTTCTAGGGTTATCCGCCACTTCAGTTAAGTTATTGCGTTACGAGGGACTGCAGCTGCTCTGGATCCAACCGGCCCGAGCCAGCTTATTGCTAGCGGCCATTTGTTGGAGCCTATGGTTGGGTTGGCAGGTTTGCCGCCCGCTAGCGGCTCAGCAACGATTGCCATTACTGGCAACGTTACTGCTGGCCAACCTGTTGATAGGTTACGCCTGGCGCTTGCAGTTCTGGGGTTGGTAATCCACATCACGCCTCACGCAGCTCGAAGCAGGAGAAAAGTTGCTGTAAATAAGGCCACAATTGCGCCGCTTCAGCAGGCGTAATACTGGTGCCCAAAGTGGGGTCGAGCATGCTCTGCCCACGGGCCAACTGCACCACAAAGTGCGTCACCCCCTGCCCGGCCAAGCGCTCGGCCAGTCGCTGCAGGCGCTGACAGTCAAACAGCTGCCAGTGCACAGTGGTACGGCATTCATAGGCAACACCACTTTCCAGAAGTATGTCCAGACTGTTCCAGTTAGCCTGGCCACTGCCCGCCACTCCAGTGATCAGCGCCACATCGTCCTCCAGCGCCTTGACGTCAAACCCCACCCAGTCACATAGCGGCAATATTCTGCGAAAAGCCCCCGGCTTGATTCCCGCGCTGTGCAGGCCCACCTTGAAGCCCAACTCACGCACCTTTCGCATGGCGTCCGGTAGGGATTTTTGCAGGGTCGCCTCACCGCCACTGAACACCACAGCCTCGAGCAAACCACGGCGTTTACGTAGAAAGCTCAGCACCTGTTGCCAACTAATATCGGTGGGTACGCGTGCGCGGATCAGTTCCGGGTTATGACAATAGCTGCAGCGCCAGGCACAGCCCTGACAAAACAACACGCAGGCCAGATGACCGGGGTAATCGAGGGTCGTCATGGGCAGCAGGCCGCCGATTCGGATTGGCGTTTCCAGTGCATCAGGTGAGCCAGACTGTTGACAGGGGCTACTCATACAACCTCCTTGCTGGACGCAAAACGCCGCCCGCTCACGCGCATGAGAAATGCGCTGAACGGGCGGCGGCAGGTTACTTAGACTTATTTGGACTCGACAAAATGCCGACGCTCACGGTGCTCCGACTGCTTGCCGAGGTTGAAGGCTGTCACCGGACGGTGATAACCCATCACGCGGGTCCAGACTTCACAGCGCTGGCGTTGGGCTTCTGGTAATTGCTGGGCAGTGCTCATGGTGATACTCCTTGTTGTGGGGGAAATAGTTAGCCGCCGCAGGCACCGCAGCAGGACTTTTTGTTCAGCAAAGCTTCATCGCACTTCGGGCAGAACTCATGTTCGCCGGCCAGGTAACCGTGCACCGGGCAGATCGAGAATGTAGGAGTCACCGTCAAGTACGGAAGGCGATAGCGGCCCAGGGCTGTGCGTACTAATTTTTTGCAGGCCTCGGCGGACGAAATTCGCTCGGCCATGTAGAGGTGCAGCACCGTGCCGCCGGTGTATTTGCACTGCAGAGCATCCTGCAGTTCAAGCGCTTCGAAGGGATCGCTGGTAAACCCCACCGGCAACTGCGAGGAGTTGGTGTAATACGGCGCCTCGGCGCTGCCCGCCTGGAGAATATCGAAGAAGCGTTTCTGGTCTTCCTTAGCAAAGCGGTAGGTGGTGCCCTCGGCCGGTGTAGCTTCGAGGTTATACAAGTGCCCGCTGTGCTCCTGAAACTCGACCAAGCGTGCCCGTACATGGTCGAGCAAACGCAGACAAAGCTCGCGACCGGCTTCAGTGTGCAGGCCCTGCTCATCATCGCTGTAGTTGCGAAGCATCTCGTGCAGGCCGTTCACCCCGATGGTGGAGAAGTGATTGCGCAAGGTGCCCAAGTAACGTTTGGTATACGGGTACAGGCCGTTATCCATGTGGTGTTGAATGACCTTGCGCTTGACCTCCAGGCTTTCATAAGCCAGCTGCAACAGCTCGTCTAAACGCTGCAGCAAACCCTCCCAGTTCTGCCGGAAGCTATAACCCAAACGCGCGCAGTTGATCGTCACCACGCCCAGCGAACCGGTTTGTTCGGCAGAACCAAACAGCCCACCTCCGCGCTTGAGCAACTCGCGCACATCCAGTTGTAAGCGGCAGCACATCGAGCGCACCTGATTGGGCTGCATATCAGAGTTGAGGAAGTTCTGGAAATACGGCAAGCCATAGCGCGCCGTCATGTCGAACAGGCGCGTTGCGTTGTCACTGTCCCAGGGGAAATCGTGGGTGATGTTGTACGTCGGGATCGGGAAGGTGAATACCCTGCCCTTGGCATCGCCGGCCATCATCACTTCGATGTAGGCACGGTTGATCAGCTCCATTTCGGCTTGCAGTTCGCCGTAACAAAACGGCATTTCCACTCCGCCAATCAGGGGCACCTGCTCACGCAGATCCTCCGGGCAAACCCAGTCGAAGGTCAGGTTGGTAAATGGGGTTTGTGTACCCCAGCGTGAAGGCACGTTGAGGTTATAGATGAACTCTTGCACCGACTGACGTACCTGGGCGTAGCTGAGGCTGTCCTTGCGCACATAGGGTGCCAGATAGGTGTCGAAGGAACTGAAAGCCTGGGCACCGGCCCACTCGTTTTGCAAGGTGCCGAGGAAGTTAACCATCTGCCCCAGAGCGCTGGACAGGTGCTGCGGCGGTCCTGCTTCAACCCGCCCGGGAATTCCGTTGAGGCCTTCGTTAAGCAAAGTACGCAGTGACCAGCCTGCGCAGTAACCAGCGAGCATGTCGAGGTCGTGGATATGCAGATCGGCCTCGCGATGGGCCAAGCCGATGGCCGGACTGTACACCTCTTCCAACCAGTAATTGGCGGTGACCTTGCCCGATACATTGAGGATCAAGCCTCCGAGTGAATAACCCTGGTTGGCGTTGGCCTGCACGCGCCAGTCTTCGCGTGACAGGTATTCATTCATCGATGCAGCTACGTCGATCAAGCTGTGGCGGTCGCGGCGCAGGCGGCCATGACGCTCGCGGTAAACGATATAAGCGCGGGCGGTCGCGTAGTAGCCCGCCTCCATTAGCACTCGCTCCACAGTGTCCTGCACCCGCTCCACATCAAGCGGATGTGGCGGAATCAAGCGTGCATGCACAGCATCACTTAGGGCACGCACCTCCTCACGAGTGAACTCACCGCTGGCCTGGCCAGCAGCGTCAATGGCACGCTCGATCTTGCGAAGGTCGAAGGGGACTTCGCTGCCATCGCGCTTGAGTAATACCTGCGGCATAAAGGTTAATTTATCGAGCTGCATCACTACCTCCAAAAACACATCATCTAGTTATTTCACCAGAAATAAACACAACATGATGTGTAATCTACTCGCGAAGCCGGGTTATAACTTGACCACGGTCAAGAACCACAGAAAAGCCTCTGTGATGAGAGTCACGGCTGCAAAGTGCGTGTGAAAAGCCACAGGGGAAATTAAACAAAAAAGCCACGGCCGACCGTTAGATCCGCACGTGGCAAGCGACCTGCAAAGCAGGTCGAGGAGGGTAAAATCGGGTTATCCGCCGCTGGCGTTCATAAAGCGCAGCACCTGCACCTCACCACCCACGCTGAACTCATGGCGTAGCGGTTTGCTCGCCAGACCGGCATTGATGGCGTTCAGCAATGGGGTGTCGGTTTCCGGATAACGGCGCAGCAGCGCGCGCAGATCGATCGAGTTTTCGTGGCCCAGGCACAGCAACAGACGCCCTTCAACTGTGAGCCGCACGCGGTTGCAGGTGCTGCAGAAGTTGTGGCTGTGCGGCGAGATAAAGCCAATCCGACTATCGGGAAAATCTTTTAGCCGCACATAGCGTGCCGGCCCACCGCTTTGCTCGGCGCTATCGACCAAGCTGTAGCGCTCGGCAATTTGCTCGCGCACCCAGTCACTGGAACAGAAACTCTCGCCACGGGAGCGCCCCACTTCACCCAGCGGCATTTCTTCAATAAAACTGATGTCCAACCCGCGGTTGACGGCGTAATCCACCAGTTCAACTACCTCATCGGCGTTCCGGCCCTGCATCACCACGGTATTGAGCTTGATCCGCTCGAAACCTGCCGTACTGGCGGCGTTGATGCCAGACAACACCTGCGTCAATTCGCCTGTGCGAGTGATGGCGCGAAAGCGCTCGACGCGTAGGCTATCGAGACTAATATTCAGCCGCTTGACCCCCGCATTAGCCAGCGGTTGTGCCATCTTGCTCAGTTGCGAGCCGTTGGTGGTCATCACCAGTTCGCGCAAACCCGGCAACACGGCAATCTGCTCGCACAGACCAATGATGCCCTTGCGCACCAGCGGCTCGCCGCCGGTGAGGCGAATTTTCTTCACCCCGTTGCGTACGAACAACGCCGCCAGGCGATACAACTCTTCCAGGCCCAGCACTTGTTGGCGCGGCAGAAAGGTCATGTCTTCAGCCATGCAATAGACACAGCGAAAATCACAGCGATCGGTCACCGACATGCGAAGGTAATCGATGTGACGGCCAAAACCATCCTGCAGACTGCTTTCCATCTCACGCTCCTCAATGCGCCTGGCCTTAGCGACCTGGCCGCTGATTACTGCAACAGAGGCGAATCCGCGCCTTCCAACACGATGCCCTGGATGTCTGCGGCACCGATCAGGCCTTTGATGTACTGAACCACAGCTACCTGCCAGACGCGTTGATCCAGCTCAGCGCGGATGGAGCCCTCTACCACTTCGAAAGGCAACTGCTTGCCCTCGATACGCTGGTCCACCCATACCAGATGAAAACCGTAGCGGCTTTCTAGTGGCCGACCGGCCAAGCCTTCCGGTAGGCGAAACAGCTGTCGCTCAAACTCGGGGACCGTTTGCCCCTGGCTGATCTGTCCAAGCGCGCCACCTTGAGCCTTGGAAGGACATGCTGAATGAGCTTGCACTAACTCGCCAAAAAGGCTGGCATCAGCCTGCAATTGCGCGAGTAAAGTATGCGCCTGCTCATTAGCCAGCGAGCGCCCTTCTACATCATCTGCAGCGCAGGCCAGCAGGATATGCCGCGCTGCCAACAACGGCGCGCTGGCAAAGCGTTCCCGGTTATTTTCGTAATACTGCCGGCACGCTTTAGGATCTGCGCTGGGCAGCACCACTTCGCGCTTAATTAGTTCGCTAATAGCCGCTTCTTCGCGGCTTTCGCCATCAATAGGCTGTACCTTGAGGCCTAGGGCGTTTATACGCTGGGTCAACAGCTCACGAATTACCAACGCCTGGCTAGCCAGAAATACCGCTTCTTGGCGAGTATCAGCCGGATGGTACTGAAGCTCTTGAGCAATATTCTCAACCGCCAGGCCGATACCATTGACTTTGATTCGAGGCCACTCTTGCTCACTTGAGGCGATCAGCTCCGGTGCCTCGCTGGCCGCTTGATTGTCGGCCTCGCGCACCGGCGGAATAAACTCCTGCACAGTAGGCAATTCAACTGGCGCCAGAACAGGCTCTTGCCCACCAGCGCACCCCCCGCCCCCATTTCCACCACCGCATCCACACGCCATGACGGTACTCCTCGCTTAGAACAGGGCACAGCGTGCCCCGCACAACAGATGATTTAGATAACCGGCCGAAACCGCAGACTCAGCCTTTTTGCCGCACTATTTGATAGCGTCGACCCAGGTACCACACCGGCGCGCTGACGATGTGTACTAGACGGGTGAAGGGAAACAGCACAAATAGAGTCAGGCCGAGGAAAACATGCAGCTTGTACACAAGGCCCACCGGAGCAATAGCTGTAGCAGCCTGTATCGGTTGCAGCAGAACCACGCTTTGTGCCCAGTTACCGAGCATCACCATCACCGAGCCGTCCATATGTTCGGCCGAGGCGAAAATAGTGGCCAGGCCAAGTAGCAGCTGCACCAGCAGCACCATCAGGATGAGGATATCCGAGGTGCTGGAACTGGCGCGTACCCGTGGGTCGGTAAGACGACGCTTGAGCAGCATCAGCAGACCAATCAGGCACAGCACACCGAAGAAGCCACCAGAAACCATCGCCAAAAGCTGCTTGTTCTCGGTGCTGATCGCATAGTGATAGACCGAGGCGGGAGTAAGCAGGCCGACAAAGTGCCCGGCCAGCACGAACAACACTCCGACGTGGAACAGGTTGCTGGCAATGCGCATGTAGCGCTGCTCAGCCGGATTGCGGTTCATCAGCTGACTGGAACCGGCCCGCCAACTGTATTGCGACAAATCGAAACGCGCCCAGCTGCCAAGCAGACAGATGGCCAGAGCAATGTAGGGATAGACCCCGAACAAAAGCAGATCAACCTTAGACATGACGTGCCTCCTGGGGCAGCTCGCTGGCTAACCCGTCCTGTTGGAAATCAACCCAGTGCAGCGGTACCGCGGACTCCTCCCGGGCTTTGCCGGGCAGCGTGGTCTGACTGGGGCAGCGGTCCTGCTGCTCAGCCTGCATAAAGTCGACGGCCTCCTCTTCCCAGATCTTGTCCAAGGCTTCCAACGAGTCGTCGCGTACTTCGGCGGCGACCTGCTCGCGCACCTCGGCCATAGCCGTCTGCGGTTCCACGCCGGCAATTTGCAGCAGCGCGCGGAAGCAGCCGGCGTAAGCGCTTTCGCGCTCCTCCAGGCGGGTTGCCAATAGCGCCAGCAAATGTGCGACATCAGCCAGGCCCTCTCGGGCCTCCAGGTCTTCACGGGTGGAGAGGTACTCCAGATAGAGAGGGATGTAATCCGGCAGCTCTTTGACGCCGATGGCAAAACCGGCCTCTTCGTACTGCGCCATAAGGTCGACCATGGCCTGGCCACGATCACGCGACTCACCATGCACATGCTCAAACATCAGCAGGGACAACGAACGACCGCGACCAAACAAAGCCCCGTAGTGCTCTTGGGCGTCCATCAGGTCGTTGTCGCAGAGCAGCGCCAGTAACTCATGCAGCGATGCGCGTTGCTGCGGGCTGGTTTCACGGCTGGCGGAAATTGCCGCCACCAGTTCATCACGGCCGTCGAGCAATAGCTCGGTCGGATAATCCAGCAACAACGAGATTACCTTGAGAATTTGCATGCTCAGTCCTCCCACAACTGTACGGTTTTCAGGATGTCGCGCTGGTTGGCCTTTTTCGCCCCGAACATGTTGGTGTCAGAGCTGCCGCTGCAACCGCTGCCGAAGCTGAAACCACAACCGGAGCGCTCGGCGAAGGCATCGCTCATAGCCTCTTCGCGGTGCGCGGACGGAATCACGAAGCGATCTTCGTAGTTGGCGATGGCCAGGTAGCGGTACATATCTTCGACCTGGGCCACGGACAGCCCCACGTCTTTGAGTACTTGCAGGTCCTGGACGCCCTCCACCTGTTCGGCACGCTTGTAGGCGCGCATCGCCAGCAAACGCTTGAGCGCCAGTTTGACCGGACGCTCGTCACCGGCGGTAAGCAGATTGGCCAAATAACGCAGCGGAATACGCAGGCTGTCGACATCAGGGATCACCCCGTTCATGCCCACGGTGCCAGCAGTGGCGGCATTTTGGATTGGCGACAGTGGTGGTACGTACCAGACCATCGGCAGCGTGCGGTATTCCGGGTGCAGCGGTAGGGCCAGCTTCCAGTCCACGGCCAGTTTGTACACCGGCGATTTCTGCGCCGACTCGATCACCGACATCGGCACACCATCGGCAAGTGCCTGCTTGATTACGGCCGGGTCATTAGGGTCGAGGAAGATATCCAACTGTTTCTGGTACAGGTCCTGCTCGTTCGGCGTACTGGCCACTTCGGCGATCCGGTCTGCGTCATACAGCAATACGCCGAGGTAGCGGATACGCCCAACGCAGGTTTCTGAACAGACAGTCGGCATACCGGCTTCGATGCGCGGGTAGCAGAATATGCACTTCTCGGATTTGCCACTCTTCCAGTTGTAGTAAATCTTCTTGTACGGGCAGCCGCTGATACACATGCGCCAGCCGCGGCACTTCTCCTGGTCGATCAGCACGATGCCATCTTCTTCACGCTTGTAGATCGCCCCGCTCGGGCACGCAGCCGCGCAGGTCGGATTCAGGCAGTGCTCGCACAGACGCGGCAGGTACATCATGAAAGTATTTTCATACTCGCCATAAATGTCGGCCTGGATCTTGTCGAAGTTTTTGTCCTTACGACGTTTGGCGAACTCGGTGCCGAGGATCTCTTCCCAGTTCGGGCCCCACTCGATCTTCTCCATACGCTTGCCTGTCAGCACCGAACGCGGCCGTGCGACCGGTTGATGCTGGCCTAGCGGTGCGGTGTGTAGGTGCTGGTAATCGAAATCAAATGGTTCGTAGTAGTCATCAATGCTCGGTAGATCCGGGTTGGCGAAGATGTTCGCCAATACGCGGAACTTACCGCCGATGCGTGGGTTGATCGAGCCATCCTTGTTGCGCACCCAGCCGCCTTTCCATTTGTCCTGGTTTTCCCACTCTTTCGGGTAGCCGATACCAGGCTTGGTTTCAACGTTGTTAAACCAGGCGTATTCCATGCCTTCGCGGCTGGTCCAGACGTTTTTACAGGTAATCGAGCATGTGTGGCAGCCGATGCATTTGTCGAGGTTTAGAACCATGCCGACCTGTGAACGAATTTTCATCTCAGCTCTCCTCAGAGGTCTTTTGGCAGGGGTTGTGGCAGGGCGTCGCCACCCAGACCGCCGACATCGGTGCCGTCGAGCCAGTCCACCTTGCTCATCTTGCGCACCACAACGAACTCATCACGGTTGCAGCCAACAGTGCCGTAATAGTTAAAGCCGTAAGACTGCTGGGCGTAGCCACCAATCATGTGGGTCGGCTTGAGTACCACGCGGGTCACCGAGTTGTGGTGGCCACCACGGGTCTTTGTGGTTTCCGAGCCAGGCACGTTCACGATCCGCTCTTGAGCGTGATACATCATCACCATGCCGTCTTTAACCCGTTGGCTGACCACTGCACGGGCAGTTAGCGCACCGTTGGCGTTGAAGCATTCGACCCAGTCGTTGTCCACGATGCCGGCGCGTTTCGCGTCGGTTTCCGAGAGCCAAACAATCGGCCCACCGCGGCTCAGGGTGAGCATGAGCAAGTTGTCGGTGTAGGTGCTGTGGATACCCCATTTCTGGTGCGGAGTAATCCAGTTGAGGACGATTTCTGTATTACCGTTCGAGCGTTTGTCCTTCACATAATCGATAGTGCGGGTGTTGATCGGTGGCCGGTAGCTCATCATCTCCTCACCGAAGGCCTGCATCCACGGGTGATCCTGGAAGAACTGCTGACGACCGGTGATAGTGCGCCACGGGATGTACTCATGAACGTTGGTGTAGCCGGCGTTGTAGCTAACATGTTCATCTTCCAAACCAGACCAGGTCGGGCTGGAGATGATCTTGCGCGGCTGGGCCTGAATGTCGCGGAAACGAATCGCTTCGTGCTCTTTAGGCACTGCCAGGTGGCTGTGATCCAGACCGGTAAATTCAGACAATGCCGCCCACGCTTTAACCGCCACATGACCGTTGGTTTCTGGGGCCAGGGACAGAATTACCTCGCAGGCATCGATGGCGCTGTCGATCTTCGGCCGGCCTAGGCTCACGCCCTCTTCGCGCACCTTATAGTTGAGCTCGCCAAGGAAATCGACCTCATGCTGAGTGTTCCAGTTGATACCCTTACCGCCGTTGCCGTTCTTATCCAGCAACGGGCCGAGGGACGTGAATTTCTTGTACACGTTCGGGTAGTCGCGTTCGACAACGCGCATGTTCGGGCAGTTCTGGCCCGGAATCGGGGCCACTCCTTTGGTTTTCCAGTCCATGCCGCCAAACGGCTGCGCCAGTTCACCTGGGGTATCGTGCAGCAACGGCGTGGTGACGAAGTCCTGCTCGACGCCCAGATGACCTTCCGCCATTTTCGAGAAGTGCTTGGCGATACCCTTATAGATTTCCCAGTCGGAACGCGATTCCCAGGCAGGATCAATCGCCGCCGACAATGGGTGAATGAACGGGTGCATGTCTGAGGTGTTCATGTCGTCCTTCTCGTACCAGGTCGCCGTCGGCAAGACGATGTCCGAGTACACGCAGGTGGAAGACATGCGGAAGTCCAAGGTGGTGACCAGATCGAGCTTACCGATTGCCCCCTCGTCTACCCACTCAACGTCAGTCGGTTTGACCCCGCCACGCTTACCAAGGTCTTCGTTCATCACGCCGTTCTTGGTGCCCAGAAGGTACTTGAGCATGTACTCGTGGCCCTTACCCGAGCTGCCCAGCAGGTTGGAACGCCAGATGAACATATTACGAGGGAAGTTGGCCGGGTTATCCGGCTGCTCACAGGAGAAGCGCAGGCTGCCGTCTTGCAGCGACTTGGTCACGTAATCTACCGGCGACATACCGGCGGCAGCTGCGTCACGGGTGATCTGCAGCGGGTTGCGGTTAAGCTGCGGAGCACTCGGCAACCAACCGCCACGTTCGGCGCGGATGTTGTAGTCCAGTGCGTGTTCGGGGAACTGTGACTTGTCGGCCAGCGGCGAGAGAATCTCGTGCATGCTCATCTTCTCGTGCCGCCACTGCGAACTGTGGTTGTAGAAGAAGCTGGTACCATTCATCTGCCGAGGTGCCGGACTCCAGTCCAGGCCGAAGGCCAGTGGCAACCAACCGCACTGCGGACGTAGCTTTTCCTGACCAACATAATGCGCCCAGCCGCCACCGGTTTGCCCTACGCAACCACACAACATAAGCATGTTGATCAGGCCACGGTAGTTCATGTCCATGTGGTACCAGTGATTCATCGCCGCACCGACGATGATCATGCTGCGACCTTTGGTCTTGTCGGCGTTATCGGCGAATTCACGGGCGATCTGGATGGCTTTTTCGCGACTAACGCCAGTGATCTGCTCTTGCCAGGCCGGCGTGCCTGGGACATCAGCATCGTCGTAGTCTTTGGCTACGTTAGCGCCGCCAAGACCACGATCAATTGCCAGGTTGGCGGCAGACAGGTCGAACACGGTAGCCACTTTGGCGGTGCTGCCGTCAGCAAGGGTGATGCTGCGCACAGGTACGCGACGCAGTTGCACTGTCTCACCCGCGACGTGCTGGAAATGTTCGTGAGTTTGGCCGCCGAAATACGGGAAAGCCACTTCGGCCACGTCCTCACCGATCAGGCTCAGCTGAAGATCAATCTCACGGCCTGTACCTCCTTCCAGGGCCTGGATGTTCCACTTGCCCTTCTCGCCCCAGCGATAACCGATCGAACCCAGCGGCGACACCAACTCATTACTGTTGGTATCCAGGGCGATGGTTTTCCACTCAGGGTTGTTCTCTTGGCCGAGATTGTCAGCCAGGTCGGACGCGCGCAGGAAGCGATCCGGCTGATAACTGCCGTCAGCATGATCCTTGAGCAACACCAAAACCGGTAAGTCGGTGTAGCGTTTGGCGTAATCCTTGAAATAAGCACTCGGCTTGTCGAGGTGGAACTCTTTGAAGATCACGTGGTTGAACGCCTGCGCCAAGGCAGCATCGGTGCCCTGTTTGGGGTTCAGCCAGAGGTCGGTGAGTTTTGCCACCTCGGAGTAATCCGGGGTGATCGAAACAGTTTTGGTGCCCTTGTAGCGAACTTCAGTAAAGAAGTGCGCATCCGGGGTACGGGTCTGCGGAACGTTAGAACCCCAAGCGATGATGTAGTTGGAGTTGTACCAGTCGGCCGATTCCGGCACGTCGGTCTGCTCACCCCACACCTGTGGCGAGGACGGCGGCAGGTCGCAATACCAGTCATAGAAACTAAGGCAAGCACCGCCTATCAACGATAGGTAACGGGCGCCAGCAGCGTAGCTGACCATTGACATCGCCGGGATCGGCGAGAAGCCAATCACCCGGTCTGGACCGAACTCTTTTACGGTGTAAACGTTGGCGGCGGCGATAATTTCATTCACTTCATCCCAGCTGGAACGAATAAAGCCACCCATGCCTCGCTTACTCTTGTATGACTCTGCCTTGACCGGGTCAGAAACAATGCTGGCCCAGGCGTCTACCGGCGCCATGGTCTGCCGCGCTTCACGCCACAATTTGAGCAACGGCTTGCGGATTTTCGGGTACTTGAGACGGTTGGCGCTGTAGATATACCAGCTATAGCTGGCACCTCGTGGACAGCCACGTGGTTCGTGGTTGGGCAGGTCGTTACGGGTACGCGGGTAGTCGGTCTGCTGGGTTTCCCAGGTAATCAGGCCGTTCTTCACGTAAATCTTCCACGAGCAGGAACCGGTGCAGTTCACCCCGTGGGTGGAACGCACGATCTTGTCGTACTGCCAGCGTGAGCGGTATACGTTCTCCCAATCACGGGATTCCTTGCGGGTCTCACCGTGACCATCGGCGAACTCACCCTGCTTACGATTAAAGAAGCGCAGCTGGTCGAGTAGGTGGCTCATTTTTTCTTCCTCTCAGGCTGAATGCAGGCGACCCTGCATTCGTCATTTCTTAGATTCGGTTAATGACTCAGCAGGGTGTCTTGGCACCCTTGCGTGCGTACCACCACCAGGTCACCAGAATGCAACTCACGTAGTAGCCAACGAACACATATAGAGCGACTTCGGGGCCACCGGTCAGGGCGATGGAAGAACCGAATGATTTAGGAATAAAGAACGCACCAAAGGCGCCAATCGCCGAGGTGAACCCCAGCACCGCAGCAGACTCTTTGCCGGCAGCCTTGCTGGCCAGCTCTTTAGCAGCGGCGCCTTTACCTGCGCTCCAGCCTTCATGCAGGGTGCGGAAAATCACCGGAATCATGCGAAAGGTCGAACCGTTACCAATACCGGTGGTGACGAACAGCAACATGAACATGGTCAGGAAACCGTAGAAGCTCCCGGCGCCACCGTCCTGGGGCAAGAAGTGAATAACGCCGAACACAGCGGCAATCATCAGAACGAAGTTCCACAAGGTCACCCGTGCACCGCCCAGTTTGTCCGCTACCCAGCCGCCCAGCGGGCGCATAAGCGCACCGACAAACGGCCCAAGGAAAGCAAACTTCAGAGCATTAACGTCCGGGAATGAGTGTTTGATCAGCAGCGGAAACGCGGCCGCAAAGCCGATGAACGAACCAAAGGTGGCCAGGTATAACCAGCACATCAACCAGTTGTGCTTGCGTTTGAAGATCACCGCCTGTTCAGAGAAGGACGCGTTAGCGCTGCTCAGATCGTTCATGCCAAACCAGGCAGCCACTGTCACCGCGATAATCAGCGGTACCCAGACGAAGCCTGCATTCTGCAGCCACAACTGGCCGCCTTCAGCTAACTCTTGGGCCTCTCCTCCCGCAGCGCCAAACAGGCTGAAACCAATCACCAGGGGCACCAGAAACTGCATCACCGATACGCCCAGATTACCCAGGCCGGCATTCAAGCCCAGCGCGGTGCCTTGCTGCGATTTAGGGTAGAAGAAGCTGATGTTGGACATCGACGAAGCAAAGTTTCCGCCGCCAAATCCGCAGAGCAAGGCAATGATCACGAACACGCTGTAAGGCGTCGCCGGGTTCTGCACGGCAAAACCCATCCAGATGGCCGGGACCAACAGTGAAGCAGTGCTCAACGCCGTCCAGCGGCGCCCGCCGAAGATCGGCACCATAAACGAGTAGAAAATCCGCAACGTTGCGCCGGACAACCCAGGCAGAGCCGCCAACCAGAACAGCTCATCCGTGCTGAAGCCGAAACCAATGGCGTTAAGGCGCACGATCACCGTGCTCCAGACCATCCATACGGCAAACGCCAGCAACAGCGCGGGGATCGAGATCCATAAATTGCGGTTAGCAATAGACTTACCGACCGTGCCCCAAAAATGAGGGTCTTCTGGTTGCCAGTCCTCAATCACCGGCCCCTTGGGGGAGGGAGATTGCTGGTCATGTTTTTGGTTGCAGACATAACTGTCTCCTTAAGCGTCAGAAGCAGAAGCCATCGGGCTCGAAGAGCCATGGCCCATAACCGGGGTACTGCGAACTTCGCTGAAGTACATCCAGATCAGGGAAACCCAGACCACGCCGTACATGAGCATGAAGCAGGAACTACGCACGCCCGTCAGATCTACCAGCGCGCCAAACATGATCGGCAGCACAAAGCCACCCAGGCCGCCGGCCAGACCGACGATGCCGGACACAGCACCCATACGATCAGGGAACTCATCGGAGATGTATTTGAAAACTGAGGCCTTACCGAACGCGAACGCGATACCCATGACGAATAGCAGCACGGTAAACACGGTTGCGTTTAGGCCTAGATGAAAGCTTTGCGGACCATCGACGGTTTGTACGATCAGGCTGGTTTGTGGATAGGAAAGGATGAACAGACAGATCCAGCTCACCCACATCACCCACCACGTCACGCTATGGGCGCTCCACTTATCAGACATCCAGCCACCGATGGCGCGAAGCAGGCCACCTGGTAAGGAGAAACAGGCGGCCAGTAACGCAGCGCTCTGCAGGGAGAACTCGTACTCTTGGACGTAGTACTTGGTCATCCACAGGGCCAATGCGACATAGCCGCCAAACACGATCGAGTAGTACTGGCAGTAGCGCCATACCCGAGGATCTTTAAGGGTTTTCAGCTGCTCGGCGAACGACACCGAACTGGGCATGCGGTGCTTCTTGTTCTCGTAGGTGAAGAACCAGAACAGCACGGCAGTGATAAACATGATGGCCGAGTAGACTTTGGGAACCATCTGCCAACTGCTGGCAGCGATAATCGCTGGTGCGACAAATTTGGTCAGCGCAGCACCCGCATTACCGGCACCAAACACCCCATAGCCGTACCTTGAGTTTGCTTGCTGAACCACTTAGCGACATATGCGATGCCCACCGAGAAAGAGCCACCGGCCAGACCGACAAACAGACCCAGCACTAGGAACTGCCAGTACTGGGTGGCAGCACTGATCAAGTAAATCGGCAGCACGCATGCCAGCATCAGCAGTAGGAACACAATGCGCCCACCAAAACGGTCGGTGAGCATGCCCAACGGTAGGCGTACCAGCGACCCGGTGAGTACCGGCGTTGAGACCAGCAAACCGAACTGAGTTTCGTTGAGCTGTAATAGCTCTTTGACGGGTATCCCCAGTACAGCAAACATCATCCACACCATGAAGCAGATGGTGAATGCGGTGGTACTCATGCCCAGCACCAAACCTTGCTGTACTTTCTGACTTACCATGACCGCTCCCCGCATGTCTGTTCATGGGGGCAGGCTAATCTCGTATCTCCGGAGATAATTGACCTAGATCAAGGGAGCCCATCGCTTCCAAGGCCTACCATCGCCGCATCTACCACTAAAGTGGTAGCGCCAAAATCAACCAATAAACCCATTAGAATCAATAACTTGAATAACAAGTGCAGTATTCAAAAATTTCTGGACCTTGGCCAAAATCTCTTTAGAGGTAGCCGTCATGCTTGACTGGCTGAAAAGCTCACTACCGGCTCGAGCCGGGCTCGCAGTCATACTGATTGCCGCACTGGCATTCTCAAGCGCCTTCAGTGCAGTGTTGATTGCCTGGGTCAGCGAGGACGACGCTGCGGCCATCAATACTGCAGGTTCGCTGCGTATGGCCACTTACCGACTGAACTGGCAGCTGGAGGCCAACGCCTCGCCCGAGCAAATTGCTCAACTAAGCAATGACATGCAGCGGCGCCTCGACAGCAGCCCCCTGCAGCACTTACTCAACGAGCAGACCGAAACCCCGCAGCAACTAGCTTTCGGGAGCATTTTCAAAACCTGGGATACACAGCTGAGGCCGGCGCTTCAACGGAGCGACAAAGTTGCGTTCCAGCAAGCATCGGCAGGGTTTGTCGACCAGCTCGAACAGTTTGTGCTTTTGTTGCAGAAACTCAGTGAAAAGCGTCAAAGCTGGCAGCAGAACATTCAGGGTGCAGCACTGCTGTTATCGGTGGTAATCCTGTTGATCGGCATGTACGAGCTACAAAGCAGTGTGATCAACCCACTACAGGAGATAGTGGGCACCACGGAGCGCTTTCGTGCAGGTGATCTGAACGCGCGTGTCGAATACCGTTCCGCGGACGAACTGGGGCAGATGGCCCTGAGCTTCAACAGCATGGCTGACGCCATCGAGGAGTCGCACCGTACTCTCGAGTCGCGGATTGCAGAAAAAACCCAGGACCTCGAACAATCTAATGCGGCGCTGGCGTTGCTTTACTTGAGCAGCCGCAGCATGGCCAGTAACCCGGCCAACGCAGAGCAACTGGACGAGTTGATCGATCACTTCCAGCAGCGCCTGCCGGGCCTGCGCCTGACCCTCTGCCTGCGAGGCGATGCCAATGAGCCAGTTGAACATTTGATTGCACTGCACGGCAACGAATCGAGAGAAATCTGCGCACGCAACGACTGCGCCAGCTGTGAACGCCACCAAGGGCCGAGTCGGTTAATCTTTCCGGTCAGCGCCCTGGGCGAAAGCCTGGGCGAATTGCGCGCGCATTACCTAGACAACCACTCTCCACGCATCTGGGAGCAAGAGCTAATTCAAGCGCTGGCCAACCTGATCGGCACCTCTCTACTGCTCGAACATCAACGCGAACAGGATAACCGTTTACTCCTGCTGGATGAGCGCACCATTATCGCCCGTGAGTTGCATGACTCACTGGCCCAGGCCTTGTCCTACATGAAGCTACAAGTCAGTCGCCTACAGACCCTGATTCGCCGCGGCGAATCAGGTGAACAACTGATCCAGGTCAGTGATGAGCTGCGTGACGGACTGAATAATGCCTACCTCCAACTGCGCGAGCTACTCACTACTTTCCGCTTGCAAATCCAAGAAGGTGGCATCGACCAGGCGTTCAACGACACCGCCCGCGAGTTCGCCGAACGCGGCAATATCCGAATATTGCTGCATTGCGAGCCCCTGGCCTTTGGCCTCACCGCCACCGAGCAGATACACCTTTTACAGATCGTGCGCGAGGCATTATCCAACTGTACCCGTCATGCTCAGGCCAAGCAGGCCTGGGTGCATCTGCGTCAGCTCGGCGAAAAAGTCGAGCTATTGATCGAGGATGACGGCTGCGGCATTGCCGAAGGATTCGATACACGCCAGCACCATGGTTTAACCATAATGCAGGAGCGCGCCCGCAGCCTGAGCGGCGACCTCAACATTACCTCACGCACGCCCAGTGGGACTCGGGTCCATGTACTGTTCTGCCCCGAGTTCCTTCGCCAACCCAACAGAGACAATCCGTAATGAAGTCTTCCGCCCCTCACACGTTGTTACTGGTAGACGACCACCCCATGATGCGTCGCGGCATTCGCCAGCTAATAGAACTGGAGAGCGACCTGTGCGTCGTCGGGGAAGCCAATAACGGCGAAGAGGCCATCGTCCTGGTGGCGCAGTTGAACCCGGAGTTGGTGCTGCTGGACAACAACATGCCGCAACTCAATGGGGTAGAAACTCTCAAACGCCTGCGCGAGCAACACTACGACGGCAAGGTGCTGCTGTTTACCGTTTCCGATGCTGAACATGATGTTCGCGATGCAATGCGCTTTGGAGCCGACGGTTACCTACTCAAGGACATGGAGCCGGAGCTGCTGATCATGCGTTTACGTGAGGCTCTGCAGGGCGCGCTGGTGGTCAGCTCGGCGTTGACTACAGTACTTGCTCAGGCATTGCGCGCCCCGCAGAGCGCAAGCTCACTGGATCTGACTGACGGCGTTTTGCAAGGTAGTTGTCGCGTCAGCCGTGTTTTTAAGCTGCTATTTTCACTGCCGGCTGCTCCCTCTCTGGGTTGAGTGTGACGGCGCCGATAGGTTGCCAATTTCGCGTTGCACCTGACCAGCGATGAGGGTGTCTATGACGGGCTTGCTGGTACAGCACATGACGCTTGGCCAGTACTTCTTGATCCTCGCCGCGATGGCGCTGTGCCGGGGTCACGAAGCGGATGCGGCTATGGCGGTGTTCATGGTTGTACCAGCGGATAAAGTCGCGCACCCAGCTGCGTGCGGCTTCCAAATCGGCAAAGCCATCCTGCGGCCATTGCGGGCAGTATTTCAGGGTTCTAAACAGCGATTCCGAGTAGGGATTGTCATTGCTTACACGGGGTCGTCCGCGCGACGGGGTGATGCCAAGGTCGTACAGCTTGCTCAGCAGCGTCACTGATTTCATTGGCGCACCGTTATCCGAGTGCAGCACCAGGGGTTGGCCCGCGCAGCGCTCGCCGAGCACGGTACGCTGCATCAGTCCGGCCGCCCGCTCGCCGCTTTCTTGCTCGTAAACCTCCCAGCCCACGGCCTTGCGGCTGTAGATATCCTCGATCAAGTACAGGTAGTAATACTGCCCGCGCACTGGCGATGGCAGGTAGGTGATGTCCCATGACCAGACCTGATTGCTCTTCGTTGCACTGTGCGTGGTCGGTGCGGCGTGCTTGTGCGGCGCATGACTGCGACCGCGGCGATGCTGCTGATCAGCGGCTTTCAGCACGCGGTAAAAGGTCGCCTCTGAAGCCAGGTAGCGGCCTTGATCGGCCAGCCTTGGCACGATCTGACTCGGCGGCAAGCTGGCAAATGGCGGGCTGTTACAGACCTCCAGGATGGTGCGACGCTCCTCAGCACTCAGGGCATTGCTCGGGCGCGGACGTGGCGTGGTCGTACGCACATCGGCCTGTATAACCGGTGTCAGCGCCCAGCGTTGCAGGCTGCGTAACGACAGGCCGATCTCTGCGCAGGCCACCGCCTTGCGCGCGCCAGAGGCGACGGCGTGGTTAAAGCGTTCAACGAGTTGTTGCCGTTCTGGCAGCGAGGTCAAACGTCCTCGCTGTCGTTTCCCCAGAAGGCATTCATCTTTTTTCTCAGTACCAATATGGCGGCGGTTTCCGCCAGCGCCTTGTCCTTGCGCCGCAACTCGCGCTCCAGTTCGGTAATGCGTTTCTTGTCGGCACGTGCTTGATCTCGCTCTGCCTTGAGCTGCGCTTTAGCGGACATCTGGCCCGTAATGCAGGCTTGACGCCACGCGCTGATTTGCTCGGGGTACAAACCTTTGCTGCGGCAGTATTCGCTGAGCTCGATCTCGCTCAGGGTGGCCGCATGCAATACCGCTGCGAACTTGGCTTCAGCGGGCCAGTCATCGGTGTTGTTCTTGTCTCCAGGCACTACCGCGCCTCCTGCTTTGAGCTTGGTGCGCCAAGCATACAGCGTCGCTTCGGGGACACCTTCTTGGCGAGCGAGCTCAGCTACGGAGTGGTTGAGTGGCGGGAGTAACTTGTTCAGCAGGGCAGCTTTACGCTCAGGTGAATAGCTCGACATTACAGCTCTCTTTGACGCCCCCGATCTATCGTTTTGATAAATCAGCTCAGGCGACAACTAGCCTGACACCGGGGGCTGACCGCGAGCGGCAGGTACTGAAGATGATCGCCGGCGGCCTGAGCAACAAAATGATCGGCAACAAGTTGGGCATCACCGAAGGCACGGTGAAGGTGCACGTGAAGAACCTGCTGCACAAACTCGGCTTGCGTTCACGCGTCGAAGCCGCTGTATGGTCGATGGAACACCTGCACTGAGCCAGCCGCTGTGCGTACCAGCTATTGGTCGTAGAGAAAGGTCTCATCCAATTGCGCAGCACTGTCGACAGTCACCATCAGGTCTTTGACCAAGCCGTCAGTCAGGCCATATATCCAACCATGCACTGCCAGACTCTGTCCTCGCCGCCAAGCACTCTGCACAATAGTGGTGTGGCAGACGTTGCGCACCTGGCGCTGCACATTCAGCTCGCACAATAAATTGACCTGTTGCTCGGCACTCAGCCCGGCAAAGCGTGGCAAGTTCTGATGATGTAACGCCTTGAGGGCTCGCAGCCAGTTATCAATCAGCCCCAGTGTCTCATGCCCCAGTGCCGCCCGTACCCCGCCACAGCCATAGTGGCCGCAGACAATCACTTGCTTGACCTGCAATACATCCACAGCGAATTGCAACACCGAGAGAAAGTTCATGTCGGTGGCAACCACCATATTGGCCACGTTGCGATGCACGAACAGCTCACCGGGCATCATCCCGACCACTTCGTTAGCTGGCACACGGCTGTCGGAGCAGCCGATCCATAGAAACTCCGGTTTCTGCTGACGCGCCAACCGAGGAAAAAAGTCCGGATCACGAGCGCTCATCGATTCGGCCCACTTTCGGTTGTTACTCAAAAGCTGCTTCACATCCACGGAGCCGTCCTCATTGATCAGTGATTAGCGGCACTCAAGCGTGAACATGCCAGCCCCTAGCATCTTGGATACTCAGCTATTGCACACTGCCTCCTTAGAGGTAGCCCCATGGGGGAATGGGCGTAGTTGAGCAGCGCGCATAAGATGGCAGCTTAGGAGGTGTCCCCATGCTGACCGATTCAGAAAACCTCAAGGCCTTGCGCCAGCACCACTTGTTCAACCGGTTGCCCGAGGAGCTGTTCAACGAAGTCAGCTGCCTGGCTATTCACCGCAAACTGGACAGCAGCGAAGCGTTATTTCACCAGGGTGATATCGCCGATCGCTTCTACCTGTTACTCAATGGCCAGGTAAAACTCACCCGTGTATTGCTCGAAGGTCAGGAAAAGTTGGTGGAGGTTATTCACCCGGGCGAGAGTTTTGCTGAGGCCCTACTGTTTACTGGAGCCAAACATTACCCCGTAACCTGCAATGCGCTGAAGACCAGCAACCTGATCAGTATTGATGGCACCCACTACCGACGCTTGCTAGAAGAACAGCCGAAGATCTGTCTCGACCTGTTGGCCAACCTGAGTATTCGTCTGCACCAGCGCCTCGACGAAATCGACACCCTCACCGCCGGCAACGCCAGTCGCCGCGTGGTGCGTTTCCTTTGCCAGGAACAAGGTGATGACGGTAACGACCAGATTCATCTCAGCGTGCCCAAACGCCTGATTGCCTCGCAACTTGGCATCCAACCGGAAACCTTCTCTCGCATCCTGCACCGCTTAATCGATGCTGGGCTGATCGCCATGGAGCGCCGCAACATCCGTGTACTAGACCGCCCCAGCCTGGCCAACTACTACGAGTGAGCACCGCCTTGATGCGGTAGCCCAACAAAGGAGTGCTTATGTCCGCCCCTACCTTGCCCCTAGTTTATTCCTGCTCTGGCTGCTCGAATGTAGCGCAACTAGCCAATACACTTGCTGTGCGCCTCGATCGGGCCGGATTGGCGGAAATGTCCTGCATCGCTGGCGTCGGCGGTCGAGTGGCTTCGCTGGTCAATCGGGCCAGCAGCGGCCGCCCGATTCTCGCGCTCGATGGTTGCAAGTTGGAGTGTGTACGTGGCTGTCTTGAGCAGCATGGGGTCAAGGCCAACGTGCATATCATTCTCAGCAGCCTGGGTTTGAAGAAGCGCTACGGCGAAGACTTCAGCGGTGAAACCGTTGACCTGGTGTATGGGGAAATGGTCGAGTTGATTGCCAGCGACCGGCGTTTGCACAATCTGCAACAGAGTGCCCAGGCCTGACGCGATTTCTACTCCTCAGGGTTATCTGCTGCGCTACAGCCTTAACACCGGTCACGTACTGAAGAGCTAACTTGCCTTGGCAGTTGCCTGCTGCGCCAGATCATCGCGCAGCACTTCCCCTACCCGGCATAACGAGCGCCACAAGCGCGGAGGCAGTTGATCGGGGTCGAGACTGTCGATTAGATTTTTCATTGCCAAGCCCAATTCAGTATCACCCTCGATAACCAGACGTCGCCGGAAGAACAAGGTATCTGGGTCTTCCTGACGACTGGCAAGCAACACGAACTCACGCCAATTACCGCGGATGCATACATCAACAGGGGCCCGCGCGGCCATGCGCAAGCCTTCACGGTTTCGGGTGATGCACCACCCCAACTGCAGATCACTGACTTCTAAACGAAGCCAGCGGCCCTGCAGTAAATCGAACGCGCCCTCATTCACAGAAGCGGAAAAAAGGCGGGCTACAGCCGCTTCCAGCACCCAGCGTTGCAGGGTAAATGGCACATGCTTAGCCAGGCCTAAAAAAGGATCGGCGCTACGCAGCGCCCATTGCTGAACACTTAACACAGGCCAGCCTCCTCCGCATTGAGCATGCCCGGACGGCCATGCCAGTAACCATTGCAGCCTTGCGCCAGCAACGGCGGTAGGCCTCCTAGACGCACCGCATGGTAATCCGCTACCACCTGCGCCATGTCTTCAGCACGCGGGCTCAAACGCAAACAATCAATGCCGCTACGCTGCAACGCCGGATAGTCGGCCAGCAGGTTATTCACTCTCGCCGAAAGCGTTTGAATACCGTTGAGGGTAAATAGCGCTTCACCCTCCTGGCTTAGCAACGGAATACCTTCGGGGTAGCTGATGCAGCAAAACTGACAGTCGTCCTTTGGCCGATTCTCCGCACGGGCGGTGAAGCAGCGTGCCGAATACGCCAAGGGCAGATGACCGTAGGCAAACAGTTCCACCTCAGGACGTGGCCGTCCCAGCGCATCGAGCTGCTTTAGACAATCATGCAGCAGCGCCGCCGAACACTCCACCGGCGGCACCCAGCGTTGCAAGCCACAGTCTTGCAACTCGGCCAAGGCCGGAGCGTTGTACAAATTGAGCGCAGGACCAGCGACAAAAGGCAGGCCCTGCTCATGCAACAGCTGTACGGCGCCCATGTCGTTGGCTTCCACCAAAAGCTCACCGTTGTGGCACAAACGCTTGAGGCTGGACAGCTCGGAGGCAGCCTCGATCAACGCCAAACCGGAGATCACCAGTTCGGCCTTGGTGCACTCGCGCAGCTCGCGGGCCAACCCGAGCCAGTCGTCCAGCGACAGGGCGCGGCGCTTGGAGCACACTGTTTCGCCCAAATAGATGATATCGAGCGGCTGGCTCGTCATCTCTGCGTAAAAATCCAGAAGCTTTTCGCGGCTCCAGTAAAACAAAACAGGGCCCAGACTCAATTTCATAACCGCCTCACTGCCAGGAACGATGGTAGGCACCCAGAGTGCTTTGGCTGCCTTCCGACAACGTATCGAGCGCACTGCGCCATTGCGGTAACACACTGAAATGCGCAGGAGCCTTGGCGTGAGCATCCAGTGCAGCGCGCCATACGCGAGTGACTTGTTCGACATACGCAGGGCTGCGCTGGCGGCCTTCAATTTTCACAGCGGCAATGCCGATTTGCGCCAGTTGCGGAATTAGGTCCAGGGTATTCAGACTGGTCGGTTCTTCCAAGGCGTGGAAACGCTGGCCGTTGACCATAAAGCGTCCCTTGCACAGGGTTGGGTAACCCGCCGGCTCCCCAGGGCTGTAACGATCAATCAGCACACCTCCGAGGCGCGAGCTAAGCCCATCGGTATCCTCTTGCCAACGCACCGCTTTAGCCGGCGAACACACGCCGCATAAGTTGGGCGATTCACCCGTGACGTAGGACGACAAATGGCAACGCCCCTCGGCCATAATGCACAGGCTGCCGAAGGCGAAAACCTCCAGCGGCACCGTGCTTTTTTCCGCCACTTGGCCCACCTGCGCCAACGACAGCACACGCGGTAATACCGCACGGCGGATGTTGTAACGCTTTTGGTAGAACGTCAGCGCGGCAACATTTGTGGCTGATCCCTGCACGGACAAGTGCAAATTGAGATCAGGATAACGCCGGCTGGCGTAGGCCAGCACACCTGGATCGGCAGCAATCAGTGCATCCACACCCAAATCAGCGGCTTGATCGACAGCCCGCTGCCAACGCGTCCAACCTTGCGGCTGAGCATAGGTATTGACCGCCACATAAAGCTGCTTGCCACGCTGACGAATCAATTGCAGGCCGTTATCCAGCTGCTTGTCATCGAAGTTAAGGCCGGCAAAATGGCGGGCATTGGTGTCATCACGAAAACCTACATAAATAGCGTCCGCACCTTGCTGCAAGGCCGCCTTGAGGGCGGGCAAACTGCCCGCCGGACATACCAGATGCATGCTGAAACCCTCTGTCTAAAAGCGTGACGACACTCTAGGGTGCTCGCCAGGATTGCCCCTTGACGCTGGTCAAGTCGGTTCAGTGCAACAAACTGTCAAAGAGCAGAAAGTCAATTAGCTCACCCTCCACCAAAGTGCGCTGACACTCGACAATCGCCAGGCCATCAGCCCAGCAAGCGGCGGTGAGCATTGCCGAACCTTGCTTGGCATGCGGCACCGCGCACAGTTGCCCCGCGGACAGCTGCAAACGCGCACGCAAGTACTGCCGGCGGCTATTGGCCTTGCTCCAAGTGAAACCGGCCGCAATACGCAGCGGCTGCGGCATAACCTCACGACAACCTTGAGCGCGCAGCAGAAAAGGCCGTGCCACCACCAGGGCGGTAATCAGCGCCGCTGCCGGGTTGCCCGGCAAGCCAATCCAGGGTGTGCCGCAGATATGGCCGAACGCCAGCGGCTTGCCTGGCTGGATCGCCAACCGCCACAGCTGCAACTCGCCCAATTCACTGACAGCCTGCTTGAGGTGATCCTCCTCGCCCACCGACACCCCACCGGTGCTGATCAACACATCACACTGCGCAGCAGCCAAACGCAACGCCGCGCAGCTGGCATCCAGCTCGTCGATCAGCAGCACACTGTCATCCACATCACAGCCCAGACCACGCAAAATGGCTGCGATGCTGTAGCGGTTGGCATTGTAGATTTGTCCGGCCTGGAGCGCTTCGCCCGGTTCGCGCAACTCATTGCCACTGCTCAATAAGCACACGCGCAGGCGCCGATACACCAATACCTCGGCAACGCCCAGGCTAGCCAGTAGCCCCAACTCTTGCGGGCGCAAACGCTGCCCTACCTTCAGCACGCAGCTGTCTACGGCAAATTCCTCGCCGCAACGGCGTACATGGCTGCCCAACTCGGTCGCGGGCACACGCACAGTAACGCCCTCCTCTTCGGCCTGCTCCTGCGCCACCACACTGTCGGCGCCGGGCGGCAGCGGTGCACCGGTGAAAATACGCACCGCATGCCCAGCAGGTAGCGCATACAAGGCGCTGTCGCCCGCCGCAATGCGCCCGGCCAGGGGTAGCCAGGCACCTTGAGCAGGCACATCTGCAGCACGTAGTGCATAACCATCCATGGCGCTGTTGTCCCACGCGGGCATTGGCCAAGGCGCTCGCACATCCTCGGCGAGCACCCTGCCGGCGGCCTCACTCAGCGCGACGCGCTCTCTAGGCAGCGCGGTAGGCACACGGGTCAGTAGCTCGGCGATGGCCTGATCAACTGGACGTAAGCTTTGGCCATGCGCATCACAACCGCAGGCACTCATGACCGACTACCGCAAGCGCTGACCGGTTGTTGCGGTAGCTGTTTGAGGTGCGGGACAAAATTGCACGGCCTCGTACGGCTATCCAGTTGCTCCAGCAGAATCTTGTTCCAAGCGGTGCGACATGCGCCCGGCGATCCCGGTACGCAGCACACCAACGTGCCATTGCTGATACCTGCCAGCGCGCGAGACTGCACAGTGGAGGTACCGATTTCCGCAAGCGATACCTGACGGAACAACTCGCCAAAACCGTCCACCGATTTATCTAGCAAAGGCATCACCGCCTGCGGGGTGTTGTCGCGCGCAGTGAAACCAGTACCGCCAGTGATCAACACCGCTTGCACCAATGGGTCGGCAATCCAGGTGCAAAGGCGCGCACGGATCTGCCAGATGTCATCCGGCACAATGGCGCGCTCGAACAGGGCATGACCCGCCGATTCCAGGCCTTCGATTAAAGTTAGGCCCGATGTGTCGGTAGCCAAGGTACGAGTATCGCTGACGGTGAGCACTGCAATACGCAATGAGTGAAATACGTCGCTGGATAAATGGGCCATGATGCAAACCTCCAAGAGTTTCTTGCGCGCAGCCTGCACCGTCCGCACAAGCACGCCCATTCCCCGTTGGAGGTATGCCCCATGGGCAATCTGTGCAGACTTGATCGAGATCAAGGCTCAACCCCGGCAGGGGCCTAACCTGAGTGCATATGCTGGCCTAGAGGGACTGCCCTGTGAGCAAAATATTCCCCCTGCAACCCAAACATCCGGAACGCATCTGCTGGGGCTGCGACCGCTACTGCGCGAAAGATGATTTGGCTTGCGGTAACGGCTCAGAGCGCACCATGCACCCCATGGAAATGTTCGGGGATGACTGGCAGCTGGGTGGCGAGTGGGGCATTGAACCACCGGACGACAGCGCAAAGCCTAAGCGTGATCAGAAAACACCTTAATCCGCCATTAGGTTTCACCACTCCAACGCTGCGCGGCGTGCTGATCGCTGGCACGCGCCTCAACCCATTGCTGCGTAATGCCGTTGTGCTCTTTCTTCCAAAACGGGGCGCGGGTTTTCAGGTAGTCCATGATAAAAGCACAGGCCTCGAACGCCGCTTGCCGATGCGCGCTGCTGACCCCAACAAACACGATTGGTGCGCTGGGCAATAACAGCCCAACACGGTGCACAATTTCCACCGTAAACAAGGGCCAGCGTGCGCGGGCCTCAGTCTCGATTGCTGCGAGGGCTTTTTCTGTCATGCCCGGGTAGTGTTCTAGAAACAGCCCATGCACAGCATGCGCTTCGTTGTAATCACGCACATAACCGACAAAGCTGACCACTGCCCCGACACCTTGATGACGACCGTGCATGGCATTGAGCAGCTCACCACCGTCGAACAGTTCGCCGCGCACCACAATACTCATTTCAACCTCCGGTCACAGGCGGAAAGAAGGCCACGTCGTCGCCGTCACTCAACGATTCATTGAGATTACACAGCTCTTGATTGCGCGCGCACATCAAGTTATTAGCAGCCAGCTCGACCCAACAACCGCCTCGCACAACCAACAGTTCGCGCAGCGCACCAATGGTCGTCAGCGCGGGTTGCCAGGCCAGCTGTTCGTGTTCTAAACCTAATTGTTCGCGGTAACGAGCAAAGTAATGAATGGTGAGCATGAGTGACTTCCTTAAATTGTTAGGGAGCCAGGCGTTCGCGGCTCCAGCCCGAATCTTGCTTTAGATAATTGATACGATCATGTAGGCGATCAGGGCGACCTTGCCAGAACTCGATCCGCTGCATCGATAGGCGATAACCACCCCAGTCCTGAGGACGGGCGGGGACGCTTTGCACGTGCTGCTGCTGAACCTGATCCATCCGTGATTCCAGCTCATCACGACTGGCAACAGGCTGACTCTGCGGACTGGCAATACACGCTAAACGGCTGAGCAATGGCCGGCTGTGAAAATAACGGTCCGATTCATCGGCGGTGACTCTTTCAATCACCCCCTCTACACGCACTTGACGCTCTAGTCCTGGCCAATGAAAGGTCGCGGCGGCATATGGGTTCAGCACGAAATCTACACCTTTGGCACTGCCATAGTGGCTGTAAAAGATCAGCCCCTCGGCCTCCAGTGCTTTAAGTAGAACCACTCGACCATGTGGCCGGCCATAGCCGTCAACGCTGGCTAAGAACATCGCATTGGCCTCCACAGGAGCCACCTCATACTCAATGGCCTGGAGTAACCAAGCCTGCAAAAGACTGACTGGCTCGTCACCTAATTGACTCTCTAAAAGAGCATCACACTGGTAATTGCGCCGCATATTTTGCAAGTACTCACTCATGACAATGGCTCCAGATTGACGGTGTGCCCATATCAACAGTTCGCCACATGCGCGTCTTGATGAAACTCAAGGTGCAGAAAAATCTCCGGAGGCGCCGCCACTTTTTTCAAGCAGACGCACAGACTCTATTTGCATGCCCCGATCCACTGCTTTGCACATGTCATAAATGGTCAGCGCGGCGATGCTGGCGGCGGCCAATGCCTCCATTTCCACCCCGGTCTGTCCGGTCAATTTGCAGCGCGCCCTAATGCGTACACAGTCATCGCCCTCAGCCTGTAACTCGACGTTGACACTGCTCAGCATTAGCGAATGGCATAAAGGGATCAGGTCTGCGGTTTTCTTGGCCGCCTGGATGCCGGCAATCCGCGCCACGGCAAATACATCGCCTTTGGGGTGACCGCCGGCGACGATCATCTGCAAGGTGGTCGGTAGCATGCGCACACGGGCTTCAGCCAAGGCGTCACGGGTGGTCGGTTGCTTGTCGGAGACGTCGACCATATTGGCGCGGCCCTGGGCATCAAGGTGAGTCAGCATTGTGGTTCCTCATGGGTCAGATCAGATTGAGACGACGCGCCAGTTTGCGCAGGTTGCTCGGGTCCATCTGCAAATCACGGGCAGCCGCAGCCCACTTACCCTGACAGCGCGTCAAAGTGGCGCTGATCAGCTCGCGCTGGAAATGCCCCATCGCTGTGTGCATTGCTTCGACGCAACTGGACAGCTGGACGGGCACCTGTTTTTGCCCACTGACAGGGGCGTTGTCCAGCCCCAGCCAGGGCACTTCGATGCTCAGCAGCGCGGTGCGTGATTGCGCCTGGCTGAGTACCTTGAGCGCTGCCCGACTGATCACATGCTCCAGCTCACGCACATTTCCGGGCCATTCGTAGTTCAGCAGTACGCGCTCTGCATCGCCGGACAGACGCAAACAGCGCAGACCAAGCCGGGCACGGTTGAGTTCCAGAAAGTGTCCCGCAAGCTCCAACACATCACGGCCGCGCTCACGCAGCGGCGGAATATGCACCGGGTATACTGAAAGACGGTGATAGAGGTCGGGACGGAAACGCCCTTCACGCACCTCCTCCCACAACCGTCGATTGGTAGCCGCAATAACCCGCACATCGACATGCCGCGGCTGGTCAGCACCTAAACGCTGGATCTCACCGTTTTGCAACGCTCTCAACAACTTGGCCTGAATAGACAGGGGCAGCTCGCCAATTTCATCGAGAAACAAAGTGCCGCCATTTGCGGCCTCAAAGCGGCCGGGACGATCTTGCCCCGCGCCAGAGAAGGCGCCGCGGGTATGTCCAAACAATTCACTTTCAGCTAGGGTTTCCGGCAACGCAGCGCAGTTCACATACACCAGCGGTTTGCGCGCACGGGGCGAATGCGCGTGTAGCCAACGGGCAAATAGCTCTTTGCCCACACCGGTTTCACCTTGTAGCAGCACGGGCAGGTCGGAGTCAGCTACTACACCCAACTCATCGAGCAGTTCGCGCAGCACCGCGCTGCTACCCAGAATCATCGACTGGGTGTCGCCGCTATCGTCCACATGCTCCCCCGGGCCAGACGCAAACTACGCACTTCACCTTCCAACCGACTGACGCGCAAACTAGTTTCAAGCAGCCAGATGTAACTCTGCAAACGCTGGCGGGCATGGCTATTGAAGTGCCCGGGCTTGAGCGCATCAAATGTCACCGCGCCCCACAAACTGCCTTCCAAATAAAGGCTCATACCCATGCAATCATGCACCGGCAGGGGTTCATCGGGGTTGTCTGCGAACAAACCGTCAAAAGGGTCTGGAAGATCGCTGTCCGCTTCGAATTGTAAGGGTTCGCGCTGCGCCAGTATCTGCGCCAGACGAGGGTGGCGCGCAAGGCTAAAGCTGCGCCCAAGCACCTCATGGGCCAACCCCACCGCCGCCTGCGGGCGCAGGCTTTCTCCGTCCAAACGCATTAGCACTACGGCACTGCAGGCGAACTCTGCACGCAGGCAAGCGACCAAACGCTGCATGCGAATGGCCGGCGGTAATTCACTGGCCAGATCGGCCAACAGGCCACTCTGCAGCGGGGTCAAATTTACCATTTCAGGTACCGGGCACCTTGAAGATGCCTAGTAGATTAAACCTCTAATACCTGCAAACCTTTGATTTGCATCAAGCCCCCGGTGTCAGGCTAGTTGTCGCCTGAGCTGATTTATCAAAACGATAGATCGGGGGCGTCAAAGAGAGCTGTAATGTCGAGCTATTCACCTGAGCGTAAAGCGGCCCTTATCCGTAAATTACTGCCGCCGCAAAACATGTCCGTGGCCGAGTTGTCGCGCCAAGAAGGCATCTCCCAAGCCACCCTGTATGCTTGGCGCACAAAGCTCAAAGCAGGAGGCGCGGTAGTGCCCGGAGACAAGAACAACGCCGATGACTGGCCGGCCGAAGCTAAGTTTGCGGCTGTGCTACATGCCGCTGCCTTGAGCGAGATCGAGCTCAGCGAATACTGCCGCAGCAAGGGCTTGTACCCCGAGCAAATCAGCGCGTGGCGCCAAGCCTGCATCACGGGCCAGATGTCCGCCAAAGCGCAGCTCAAGGCAGAGCGAGATCAAGCACGGGCCGACAAGAAACGCATTACCGAACTGGAGCGCGAGTTGCGGCGCAAGGACAAGGCGCTGGCGGAAACCGCCGCCATATTGGTACTGAGAAAAAAGATGAATGCCTTCTGGGGAAACGACAGCGAGGACGTTTGACCTCGCTGCCAGAACGGCAACAACTCGTTGAACGCTTTAACCATGCCGTCGCCTCTGGCGCGCGCAAGGCGGTGGCCTGCGCAGAGATTGGCCTGTCGCTGCGCAGCCTGCAACGCTGGGCGCTGATGCCTGTTATACAGGCCGATGAGCGCACGACCACGCTACGTCCACGGCCGCTCAACGCCCTGAGTCCTGATGAGCGCCGCGCCATTCTGGAGGTGTGCAACAGCCCGCCATTCGCCAGCTTGCCGCCGAGCCAGATCGTGCCAAGGCTGGCCGACCAAGGCCGTTACCTGGCCTCAGAGGCCACCTTTTACCGTGTCCTCAAGGCCGCCGATCAGCAGCACCAACGCGGCCGCAGCCATGCGCCGCAGAGGCACGCCGCGCCGACCACGCACAGTGCAACGAAGAGTAACCAGGTCTGGTCATGGGACATCACCTATCTGCAATCGCCGGTGCGCGGGCAGTATTACTACCTGTATTTGATCGAGGACATCTACAGCCGCAAGGCCGTGGGCTGGGAGGTTTACGAGCAAGAAAGCGGCGAGCGTGCGGCCGAACTGATGCAGCGTACCGTGCTCGGCGAGCGCTGCGTGGGCCAACCCTTGGTGCTGCACTCGGACAACGGCGCGCCGATGAAATCGGTGACACTGCTGAGCAAGTTGTACGATCTGGGCATCACCCCCTCGCGCGGACGACCGCGGGTGAGCAACGACAATCCCTACTCAGAATCGCTGTTTAGAACCCTGAAATACTGCCCGCAATGGCCGCAGGATGGCTTTGCCGATTTGGACGCAGCACGCAGCTGGGTGCGCGACTTTATCCGCTGGTACAACCATGAGCACCGCCACAGCCGCATCCGCTTCGTGACCCCGGCGCAGCGCCATCGTGGAGAGGATCAAGAGGTGCTGGCCAAGCGTCATGTGCTGTATCAGCAAGCCCGTTTTAAACACCCGCATCGCTGGTCAGGTGCAACGCGAAATTGGCAACCAATCGGCACCGTCACACTCAACCCGGAAAGGGAGCAGCCGGCACTGAAAATAGCAGCTTAAAAACACGGCTGACGCGACAACTACCTTGCAAAACGCCGCAAGCCTGAACTCGGCATGAGAGTTGCGATAGCACACTCAGTATTCAACCTGATAAGGAGTGCTTCATGACTGCTCAATTGCTCGACCATACCCTCGGCAGCCTAGCCAGCCGAATCCCCGGAGCCACACGGGTTTTTCACACCTTCCATCTCGACTTTTGCTGCGGAGGACAGAAAACTCTGCGTCAGGCCGCGCTGGAAAACGGCATCGATGCACTGCAGGTAGAAGATCAGCTGCTGGCCCTAAGCCCGGACGAGCCTCACCAACACGACTGGCATGAGGCTTCCAATGCGCAACTGATTGAGCACTTACTAGAGCGCTACCACGCAGCACATCGGCAGCAGTTACCAGAGCTAATCCGTCTGGCCGCAAGGGTCGAACAAGTGCACGGTGCTCGGGAACATTGTCCGCGCGGCTTGACTGATTTGCTGCTGAGCATGCAGCAGGAATTGGAAAGCCATATGCAAAAAGAAGAGCAGATTCTTTTCCCCATGATCAAACAGGGCGACCACCCATTAGTCGGCGGGCCTATTGCGGTTATGCGCTATGAACACAATCAACACGGTGACGCCCTGGAGAGCATCGTCATACTGACTGACAACATGCAACCACCCAGCGAAGCCTGTAACACCTGGCGTGCGCTGTATCGCGGCCTCCATGAACTGCGCGTTGACCTGATGCAGCACATTCACCTGGAAAACAACCTGCTGTTCCAACGAGCACTCGACGAAGAAGGTCTAAATCGCTAAATAGGCAACCTTTCCAGCTGAACGATCGTGTGGTTTGGCTGGAACGTTTTTAAGTATCCATCAGCGCGTCTGGGAAATCTCACAATACGCGCTAGGCTGTAATGAAGAGGTGTAAATAACAGACAAATCACGTTCATAACGGTGCGACGTCGATTTACAAAGACAATCCGCAACCTTGAGAGGTAAGTGAGATGAACAAGCTTCAAGAAGCCTTGAATGCACCCGGAGACACACCACTGTGGATAGCCTTCTGGCTTTATGGCGTGGCCATCAGCCATGTGCTGTTTGGCTCAATCATGCTGGCCTTCAACCAAGTGGCCACCCCGCAGTTTGGGGTATTGTTACTGGTATTTGTCGCTTACACCGCTTGGGTTTTGAATGTCGTTTGGCGCAATGCCGATAATGTCGGTGAACCTATATATGGTCAGATTGCCCGCTTTCTCACAGTGGCCTGGTCAATCAACGCGGTACTGGTTTCAGGGTTCCTGTTTCTCAGCCATTTGAACGCAGTCACCAAGCCGTTTCCCGCGTTGTTTTAAGCAACGGCTCGTGGATTTTTACATCACACTAACACCAAGGCCCGCTGACTGCGGGCCTTGTACATTCTGGCGGACGTGATACGCCTACCTGATAGTCACCAAGTAAGGATGGTCATTGCTTTGGCCAGAAAAATGATCAGGATCATTTGCGTAAGCACGCTCAAGTGAATCAAACGTGAGCGCGCTGGATTCATACGTCCAGTGCGCATCAGCCAAACCACCGCTAAAAAATGCCCAAGGATGCTCAATGCCAAGCATATTTTCAGGGTGAGCATGGTGGAAAAATTGCTGGCAAAAGGCTCTGCGAGCGCCGCGCGGTAGTTCCAGGCCAAAGCCAGCCCGGCGCCGTACAACGCCATGATCACCCAATGCATCACTCCACGCGCACGTTGCCCAAGGGCCTTGGATAATTGCTCCCGAGGCTCAGACGGCAATTCACGCGCAACGCGACTGAGGATCATCACCTCAAAAAATACGCCACCAATAAAGAACGCCGCAGCGCATAGGTGCACGAATTTAAGCAGTAGATACATCAGACACTTTCTCCTTAACCCGGATGACCATCAACCCGGGTGCGACACAGCATGGGTCCGTAGCAGTAAAGGTACTGCGCAAAAGCCAGGCTCCAGCACAACGCCGCCATCCACAAAGCCGGCTGGTAGGCAAACGACACCCAACGACACGCGCCAGCGCGGCCAGGTTAAGCAGCACAAACGCTACGGAAAAGCCTTTGGGTAATGTCAGAGGACGCCCCGTGTGGCCCAACGAAACCCGCGCCAGCATCGCCAGAATCAGCCCGCCGACCGAACCCACCGTCAGTGCGTGCAGTGCCTGGCTGGCCGTTATCGGCGCGCCCCAATGCCACAATGCCAAGGCCACACAGCCAATCACTAGCCAGGTATACGCCAGATGCAATGACCACAACAGCGGCACGCCCAACAGACCGCGATCAAACCAGCGGTACAAGCGCACAGCATGACCAATGCCCAGCAACATCAGCAACACACCGGCCATTACAGACGGCATTGAAAACCAACCAAGACCGGCAAGCACACCCGCCACTACGCTGCCCAACAGCAACGACCAGTCCAGCCACGGCCAGGGTTGCACGGCTGTTGTACGCAGCAACCCTCGCTGAGTGAAGAACGGAATCACTCGGCCGCCGATCAGTGTCATCATCGCCACCACAAGCCATACCGCCGCCAGACTGCCCTGATGCTGCCAGGCATCGTTGTGCTGCAGCACGCCGAGCAGGGTTAGGGTGTCGGCAGCCGTCAACAACAGCAATACCGCAACGATCGGGTAATTGCGCTGTTGCCGAACGGCCCATAACAGCCGCGCCATGACCGCCGCTACGGCTAGCAAAAACAGCACATTCAGCGCCAGCAGCACCTCAGCCGAGGGCAGCCACCAGCTCAACCGCCCCAACAGCCAGAGCACGGCCAACAGCCCCAACGGCCTGCCCGAAATACTTGCCTGGCCGGTCCAGGTCTGCACGGCCGTTAGTAGAAAGCCACTAATAATGGCCCCGGCAAAACCGAACACCAGTTCATGCCGGTGCCAGGCCAACCAACCCGCCTGCGGCGCGGGGAAAGACGCACCACCAAGCCAGGCAACCACCCAGAGTGGAATAGCCAGAGCAGCCAATACCACACCAAACAAAAAGAATGGCCGAAAGCCCAAACGTAACAAAGGCGTAATGGCCATGGCCCGGCGCTTATCAGTAACCTGCATAGGTGCTCCGATTATTGTGTCTGACGGGTTCAAGAGCTGCAGCCAACACTACCGGAGTATTTACATTGGTCAGCTGTGGATCATCTTCGGTACAAGGCAGCTCAACGGCTTGCAACTGCTGCCATAAATGAGCAGGGCTGCGCTCGCCTGCCGCCCAGGCAGCCTCCACTACCTTGCCTAGAGTACCCGGCAACACACACACCAAGGGCTGCAAAAACGCTCCCTGGCGTACCACCACGGGCCGTTCAGGATGCGCTCGAGATAAAGACTGCAGACCCACTAGCAAGGCCGTGCTGATTGCCGGCAAATCGCAAGGCACTACGAGCAGATGCGAACCACGCAGCGCCCTCAGTCCCTGCAAGATTCCCATCAAGGGGCCAGGGTAATCTTGCTGTGTATCGCCCAGAACACGCGTAGCAAATGCGGCGTAACGCGCCTGGTTACGGTTGCACGACACCAGCACTTCACACACCAACGGCTCAAGCCGTCGACAAACCTGTTCGGCCATAGACGTGCCATGCCAGTTCACCAGGCCCTTGTCGACTCCACCCATACGGCTGCCCCGACCTCCACTGAGCACCAGCCCTGAAAAGCTCACCTGCATGCCCCACACCTCATCTAATAGCATGCATCATGCGCTCACTCCGCATAACGACGCTTGATAAAGGTCAACTTCTAACGACTGCAACGCGGCCGATAACTCTCAGCTTTGTGTCAACTGCCGATACAGCTGCGGCAGGCGCAAAGAGAGTTGCTCGGGTTGGCGGATCAACGTGTAGCCATTGGCACCGAACATATAGGGCAGATAGTCCTCGGCTTTTTGGTCGATGGTGATGCAGAACGGCAATAAGCCCTGACGCCGCGCCTCCAGCACCGCTTCGCGGGTGTCCTCGACGCCATAACGACCTTCGTAGAGATCCAGATCGTTGGGTTTGCCATCGGTCACCAACAGCAGCAGTTTGCGCCGCTGCCTGCACGCACCGAGCAGCACAGTGGCCTCGCGTATGGCCGCGCCCATACGGGTGTAATAGCCGGGTTTGAGCGCCTGAATGCGTCCACGGGTGTTGTCGTCATAGCGCTGCTTAAAGGATTTTAGTTCGAGCATGCGCACCTGCTGACGGCGCAAGGATGAGAAGCCATAGAGGGCGAAATTGTCACCCAGAGTCGACAGGGTTTCACCGAACAGCAACAGACTGTCGCTGATCACCTCGACCACCCGGCGCTGGTCGTCCAGGTGAGCGTCGGTGGACATAGAAACGTCCGCCAGCAGCAGGCAGGCCAGGTCGCGCCGAGTTTGCCGCTGCTCCATAAACAAACCTCGTTCGACGCACTGACCATGCTGACGCTCGACATGAAAATCCAGCCAGGCCTGCATATCCAGCTCCGAGCCCTGGGGCTGCTGACGCAGCCACTGGCGATCGTTGCGCAGGTGCTCGAACTGACGACGCAAGCGCTTGGCTAGCGGTGCCAGACGCAAAGGCAGCGACTGCGGCTCGCTGCCGCGCGGCACCATCATCTGCAGGTTGACGAAGTTTTCGCACAGGCTCTGCTTGCGATAGTCCCACTCCGGCAGTTTGATGCCCTCGCCCAAGGGAATGTCGTCGACATCCGCAGGCGGCAGGTCGAGGTGCAACTTGAGCCCGCCTCCCTTGCGCAGGCGTTGCTTGGACAAGGCCAATTCGTCGAGATCCTCGGCGACACGGGCAGCGTCCAGGTCTTCGCTGTCGTCCGTACAGCGATCCAGTTCGACATGCTCGGACCAACTGAACAGGTTCTCCAGGCGGAAGATCAGCAGGCCTCCCTTGCTGGTACTTTCCTCGACCCGCTTGGCACGCTTGGGACCACCCTGGCTTTCACCCGGAGGGGTCAGCAGGTTGCCCTCGCTTTCTTCGCCCAGTTCACAGGCCTGGGGTTCGCCGAGGTTTTGCGCCGGGTACAGCCACAGCGGCAACGGCCAGGGGGCCAGTTCGCTACGGGGAAAATGCTCGACACTGCCCGGTTCGCGCAGGGCCTGACAAAGTGCAATCTCCAGCTCGGCCTCATCCTTGGCCAACGAAACGGGATCCGGGCGCAATTGAAGGTGGGCTTCGACCAACCGCTGGTAGCGCGGGCGCATGGCCGGGTAGGTTTCCAGCAGTTGCAGGGTCCAGCGCTGGTTGTCCCGCGCCCAGTGGCGCATCTCCCCCGCTTGCGCGGCCAGCAGCGCCAGCCAGCGATAGAGATCCTGATTCAGCGCGACCTCAGGGTAGACTGCCAGACTAGGTGGCAGGCGAAGATTATTGGCATCACACCAGGCCACAGACATTTGCTTGCAGGTACCTGCCACCTGCTGCAACAGGTTGCGCCGCAACAGCAGGTCGCGCGCGCTGGCGGCTGCCACGCCGACTCCGCTGGCGCCACCCATGGCTCGAAATAGCAATGCCAAAGGCCGTTGCATACTGGCTAATTCAACCCGCGCCTCGGGAAAGTCAGGGCTGGCACGCCGGGTAATAAAGCGGTGCCAAACGCTGCCTACCCACTCTTCCACTTCGATGGTAAAAGCCATCTGGTTCACCTTGCTCGCTGTGCTCCGTGCCAAAGGCCCGCAGCCAAATGCAAAAACGGCCCGCTGTACCAGCCGGGCCGAGATCTATCTAGCGACCTGCCACATCGCTCAAGTCGAAACGGCTAGCGCAGCTTCGTCACGGGCTGTGGCACGGCCGCGCTGCTTGAAGCTGAACAGGTAGCAGAGCAAACCGATCAAAAAGACCACTCCGGCAGCCAGACGCAACCAGAAGAACACGGCCATCTGATCCACGGTGTTCATAAACGACAGCGCGGTGCCATCCGTGGGCCAACGTTGCAACTGAATCTGCACCACGCCTGCAGCGGTAAGGAACAGGGTGATCGCCACCATCGACAGGGTCATCAGCCAGAATCCCCAAATTTCGACAGTTTGCGCCCGCGCGTCCGGTGCCTCACCAAGGCCGCGCAAACGTGGCATGGCGTAGCTGATCATGGTCATCACGATCATCGCGTAGGCCCCGTAGAACGCCAGGTGACCATGGGCTGCGGTAAGTTGCGAGCCGTGGGTGTAATAGTTCACCGGTGCCAAAGTATGCAGGAAGCCCCACACGCCCGCGCCGAGGAACGCTGTCACGGTAGTGCCCTTTGCCCACAGGGTGGCAGCACGATTCGGGTGTTGCCGACGCCGATTACCGACCATGGTGAAAGCGAACAACACCATGGCGAAGAAAGGTATCGGCTCCATCGCAGAGAAGATCGAGCCGACCCACAGCCAGACCTCGGGCGCACCTATCCAGAAGAAGTGGTGACCGGTACCGAGGATACCGGTGATCAGAGCCATGGCGATGATCACGTACAGCCATTTCTCGACCACTTCACGGTCCACACCAGTGACCTTTATCAACACGAAGGCGAGCATCGCACCCATGATCAACTCCCACACCCCTTCCACCCACAGGTGCACCACGAACCACCAGTAGTACTTGTCGCGCGCCAGGTTTTCCGGGTTATAGAAAGCGAACAGGAAGAACACAGCCAAACCGATCAGTCCGGTCATCATGACCATGCTGACAGTGGTTTTTCGACCTTTGAGCAGGGTCATGCCGATGTTGTAGAGGAAGCCCAGGGCTACCACCACGATGCCGATTTTAGTGATGGTCGGTTGCTCGAGGAACTCACGGCCCATGGTCGGCAATAGATCGTTGCCGGTCATTTTGGCCAGGCCCGCATAAGGCACGAACAGGTAGCCGAGAATGGTCAGCACACCGGCGGCAGCGAACACCCAGAATAGGATCATCGCCAGCATCGGGCTGTGTAGCTCGCGGTCCGCCTCCTCGGGAATCAGGTAGTAGGCAGCGCCCATAAAGCCGAATAGCAGCCATACGATCAGCAGGTTGGTATGGACCATCCGCGCCACATTGAAGGGGATCAATGGGAACAGGAAGTCGCCGACCACATACTGCAGACCCATGATCAGACCGAATAGTATCTGCCCGAGGAATAGCATCAGGGCGAACACAAAGTACGGCTTGGCCACTGCTTGCGATTGGAATTTGAGATGCGGGTTCATGATGGTCATCTCTCAGCCCTCCTTGTTTGGCGGCCAGTCGTTGGTATCGATCTTCGAAGTCCACTTAAGGAACTCCGCCATATCGTCCACTTCTTGCTCGCTAAGGTTGAATTGCGGCATCGCTCGGCGGCCCGGAATGCCCAGGGGTTGCGCCTTCATCCAGGCATGCAGAAACGGCTTGAAGGCCGCATCCTCGCCACGCCGGGTGAACACATTGCCCAGTTCGGGCGCGAAGTAGGCACCCTCGCCCAGCAGGCTGTGGCAGCCGATGCAGTTGTTGTTTTCCCAGACCGCTTTGCCGCGCACCACCGACTCGTTCATCTCTGACTCGTTGCTGCGTTCTGGAAAGGTCTGCTCTGTGTGATAGGTCAGGGCCAGAAATACCAGGAAGAAGAACACGCTCCCTCCAAAGTAAATATTCCTGGCCATGCTCTTGGTGAAGGTCTCTGACATGGTCGCTTCCTCTTTGCTTGGCGTGACCATTCTAGAAAGCCTGCTAACGAAACCCGCTTGATGGCAATCAAGAAAATCCGATGGTTATGCTCAGGTATAACGACGGGGTTGAGGAGGAGGGATTGATATCTAGCAGGACAAGGCAGCCGTGCATTCAGGGCACTATGTGCTATGAGGGTAGAAGTGGTCCGTGGACGCGATGAGCTGCATGGCTATGCGCTCACGCCATACCCCCCCCAGTGAGACGTAGCCCAGATGCAATCCAGGCTACAAAGAGACACTTAAGGCCAGCAACACACCCGCGGCCATCACCACCGGCCAACTCAGTATCAACCAGCGCCACATTGGCGGCGCATGACGCAACTCCATAAAACCGTCTGCAATCAGCCAGGCCTTGCCCAGGGCTGCGAGTAATACCGCGCAGACCATCAGCAGGGTCGCCCCGGCACTGCCCAGCTGTACGCTGGCAAACGACAGTACGGCCAGGCCCAGCCAGCAGGCGATCAGGGTAGTCGAAGCGGACATGGCGACCTCCTCGGTCAATTGAGCACATAGACCAGCGGAAACAACAGCACCCAAACTAGATCGACCATATGCCAATAGAGCACGCCGGATTCCAGTGCGCTGCAATTGCCCGGCCCATAAGCACCCTGTCGGCAACGCTCGGCTAGCCAGCTGAGGATCACCAAACCGAGCAGTACATGGACGAAGTGAAAACCGGTGAGAATCCAGTACAGGGTAAAGAAGGTGTTGTGCTCCATGCCTAGGCCGCTATTAGCCAGATGGCTGTACTCGCCGAGCTTCAACCACACATAGACGCTGGCCGACAGCAACGCCGCCAGCAGCAACCAGGCCCCCCGCCGTGCCTGAGCCTGGCGCACTTGCTCCTGGGCCAGCGCGGCGAACAGTCCGGAGGTCAGCAGGCTCAGGGTCAAGGCCAGGCCGGTGGAGCTGTCAAGCAACTGCCGGCCGTCATGGAACAACTGCGGCTGTAATGCTTGGGCCACCGCGAAGGTGAGGAGCAGCAAGGCAAAAACCGTCAGCTCGGCAAGGATAAAGAACCACATCGCCAGGTCACCCGGCAGATGGCGCGTAGGGCTAGCGTCTGGACGCAGGGTCAGTTCAAGCGAAGTGGACATCGACCACGTCCATCAGCGCGGCGACGGTCTGCGGATCGTCCGACAGCGGCTCGGCCAGACAGGCCAGGCAGGCCTCGCGCGGGCTCATGCCGGAGCCGATCATACGTGCGGTAAAAATCAGCAGGCGGGTCGAGGCCACCTCCTCCAGATCATGCTGCTCCAGCCGGCGCAGAGCCTGCCCGAGCTTGACCACCTGCGCGGCCAGCTCGGGCCCGACCCGCGCTTCATTGGCGACGATGCGTTCTTCCTCGGCAACCGGCGGATAGCCGAAACGCAGGGCAACGAAGCGCTGGCGAGTGCTAGGTTTCATACCCTTAAGCAGGTTTTGGTAGCCAGGGTTGTAGGACACCACCAGCATAAACCCCGGCGGCGCGCGCAATACCTCGCCGGTGCGCTCCAGATACAGCTCGCGGCGATCGTCGGCCAGCGGGTGCAGCACCACAGCGGTGTCCTGGCGCGCCTCGACCACCTCGTCCAGGTAGCAGATGCCGCCCTCGCGCACGGCACGAGTAAGCGGCCCGTCCTGCCACCAAGTGCCCTGCGCACCAATCAAGTGGCGCCCTACCAAATCGGCGGCGCTTAGGTCGTCATGGCAGGCAACGGTATAAAGCGGTAGGTTCAGGCGGTGCGCCATGTACTGCACGAAGCGGGTCTTGCCGCAACCGGTCGGGCCCTTGATCAGTACCGGCATGCCGTGCTGCCAGGCCTGTTCGAACAGCACCTGCTCATTACCCAGGGTTGGTAGAACGGCGCATCCAACACAGCAGCCGTTTCGACGAGTTTCACAGGCGCATTCACAGTCAGTACCTCACCGCGGTGATTAATCATGCCTGCACGCTACCTGCGACCTACTTCGGCCCTCAAGCCGCGCGCGGGCAACTCTTGATTCTGGTCAAGCCCATCGGCAATCGGCCTGAGTATGCTGCCCCTAGCGTTGAATGAAGTGGTCGGATATAGCCGAATCACCTCTCAACCAGGCAATGACTACTGTCAGCCCTCGTATCCGAACCCTTTACGATCAGCATGGGTCCATACCTATAACCGTAGAGATCCGTGCTCACGCAGAGAGGCTCAGGCAGCACCCAGAAGAAGACGCTCAACAGTAACTGCAGCGAAATTGGCAGGGCTCATACCCTGCTCTTCAATAGCCTTGAGGAAATAATCACCATGAAGAAAATTCTGCTCCCCTTGCTCGTTCTGGGGGCTGCGCTGAGTGTGCAGCCTGCCTTCGCCACTGACGCCGAAGCGCTGTTCAAGAGCAAGCCCTGTGCTGCCTGCCACAACATCGACATGAAAATGGTTGGCCCGGCGCTGAAAGAAGTCGCAGCGAAATACGCAGGAACCGAAGGTGCCGTCGAATTGCTGGCCGGACGCATTAAGAACGGCACCCAGGGCAACTGGGGCCCGATGCCGATGCCGGCTAACCCGGTCACCGATGAAGAAGCGAAGATCCTCGCCGAGTGGGTACTGAGCCTCAAATGATCCACCGCAGGACGCCAGGTTGCTGGTGTCCTGCATCTTCCTTCTTCGATTGAACCCTACTGCCGCCGCCAGCTTGCCGGCAAACCAATTCAGCAATCATCAGCGGGCTGACACCTCTATGCTTTGTTGCGCGACGGGTCCTGAGCAAAGCTTCGCATTCCCCCTGCCGCGCCTTGCGGTTGCCAACGTCATAGCGACCGCCTAGCGGTAGCACTCAAGCCAGCGAACGCCCTGTCTCGAATTGCGCCACCACGGCCTCGACGATGCGCATAACCTCGAGATTAGCCTCCTCCATCCGTCCGAGATGCTCGAGCGAGGCCTCCAGTTCCAGCTGTTGGTAGGCATCGAGGGCCGCCTGACCTTGCGCATGCACAGCAGTATGTGGCCGTTCGATTTGTCCGAAACAGTCGAGCTTCTGCAGATCGCGGTTGCCCTCGCCGTAGTACCAGCGGCCGAAGCGGCATTCGCGCTCGCTCGGTAGCGGTGCCGCGTCCCGACTGCTACCGAGCACCTGGTTGTAGACCACGACCTTGAGTGACAGCTCATCCAGGTTGGCCAGCTCGATGCCGGCGCGAAAGGCTGAAGCCTCAATGCCCTGGCGCATGCTACTGGCCAGCAGGCGAAGGGATTGCATCGCGCTCACCGCCTGCTCGGTAGTGTTGCTGAAGCCTTTGGCGAGAGAGCCCTGCGTCTGAATGTAATGATGAACGTTACTGATTTCCGCCTGCACCTCAGCGATCTTGCGCCCAATGTCGCCAGTAGCCAGAGCCGTCTTTTCCGCAAGTTGACGCACTTCCCCGGCGACCACCGCAAAGCCGCGGCCGGCCTCACCAGCACGGGCTGCTTCGATGGCCGCGTTCAGTGCCAGTAGATTGGTTTGGCTGGCGATGCCACTGATCAAGTCGACTATGCCGTTGATCTCCCGCGAACGTTCAGCCAAGGTGTCGACCTTGCTCGAGGCCTCGCTCAAGCCACGTTCCATGTCTGCGGCCTTGCCCTGCAGCTCGCTGAAATCCCTCTGGTTGCTCAAGGCTGCGCTGGCCACTTGCTCGGCTCGGGTCTGATTTTCTGACAATTGTCCGGCAAGGTACTCGAACGAATCGCCGAGCTGGGCTACCGAGGTGCTGAAGCGGATCAGATGGCCGGACACACCGCGGTAGTAGTCGAGCTGTCGCTGGCTCTGCACATTGGCCGCCTGCTCCTGCGCCAGCGCCTGCTTGAGTGCCTCGATCCGCTCTACCTGCGATGCCTGTTCTGCCTGCGCGCGCCGCTGCTGTTCAATCAAACCGAGGGCGGTTTTTTTCCATTTGAACCACATATCCACCTCATTCGCCTCGGAGTTGTAAAAATTTCAAGCGCCACCTCAAGGCCGTCTTCAAGCATTCGCAGCAAGGCGCGCCAGAGGAAAAGCAGAGGAGTTTGGTGAGTTCAATGGCATCGCTTTCACGGACTGCAACACCGCTGAGCACATTTGCCGGCAGCCGTAGTAGGTGAGCGTTTTTTCCCAGCCGCTCAACCCAATGTATACCCGTTGTCGACCACCCAGTCCTGGCCATAGACGCCGCGCGCGCCGGCCGATAACTGGAACAGGATCACGCTGGCGACCGCCGCAGCATCGAGAAAGTGTCCTGGCAGCAAGCGCTGAGTGACGCTGTCCGCGACCGCGCCCAATTGCTCGTCGTTAAGCCCCAAACTGCCCCAGAGTGCAGTTGCCGTGGGACCAGGAGAGACTAAATTGATACGCACACCGATAGGTGCAAACTCAACCGCAAGGGTCCGCGCCTGAGCGCTGAGTGCCGCCTTGCTGGCAATGTAGGCTGCTAAGCCGGGAAAGGTAGAACGGGTTAAAAAACTACTGATGAACACCACCGAACTTTGGGCTGCCAGCGTATGGCGCAGCGCAGCCAAGGTATTCAATGCCCCTGCGCCATTGACCGCCCACTGTCTATCGAATGCTGCCAGGTCGAAGCTCTCGGCCAACTCGGCGACACCTGCATTGGGCACCAAATAATCTACTTGCCCTAGTTCTGCTGCGCGTTGCCCTAGGCTCGTCAAATCCTTAATCGAAGTGACATCCCCCGCCTGCCAGAACAGGAGACCGGGATAGCTCGCCTGCAGGCTCTGTAGCGCTCCAAGACTGCGCGACATTGCCACCACTCTGGTGCCGTATTGCAGCAAGGCAGCACATAAAGCAAAACCAATACCTGAACTGGCCCCTGTTACAACAGCCAGACGATCCTGAAACTCGGTTCTCATCAGCTACTCCGATACTTGGCAAGACCAAACGACAAGGCCGCCCATCCGTACGGCAAGGCATCAACCGCCGTTACAGTCTTTTTACAGGTAGCACGGGCTTTAGCGACTTGACCGCAATCAGCTTTGTGCTTTAGAGGTGCGCAAAGGGTCGGACTCGGTTTTGTTCGTGGATGTGCTAGGACCGTCCACAGTCATAACGGCCTTTTAAGCAACGCAATCCTCCAGGCAAAACGAATTCCCTACAGTCGATGACGGACTAGAGTGCATCCGGAATTCGCAGGTGGTCGGTGTACGCAGCCATATACCTAACCAGGCTACTGCAATGGCTGTTTGTTCGATTCAGGCGACTGCAGCGGATCATCACCACTCATCGATTTGCGAAAGCCAGTGATTGCACCGCCAATATCAGAGCCCAAATTACGTAAGCGCTTACTGCCGAAAAGCATGATCACAATCAGCAGAACGATCAGGAGTTGCCAAATGCTTATACCCATGGTGATTTTCTCTTTTTGAATAGTGGAACGTGCTCAATGCGGACTCATATGCTGCATTCCCGCAGCTTGTTGGAGCACGTCCTGGTTCATCTCGCCGAAGCGCAATACGCGAGCGCCGTGAATTGCGGCCAGCTTCTTCGCTGCTTGTTGATCACCAAACGAGGCGATAACCGCGCCCATAGCACCTTTCAACCCACTATCGCCTAGGTCGACCACGTAAAAAGCCTTGGTGGCATCAATCAAGTGGCTGTCGTCCGGCTTGAGCCATTCGCCTCGCCCCATATCGTGTACATACAGCCTGGCTGCACCAATACGGTTCTCCGGTTGCAACCACCAACCAAGCATTTCGGCAGCAGAGCAAAACTTCTTAACCGAAGCGCCATCCACCGCCTCGCCCTTGGGGCCCGGAAAGTCGGTGATGATCATGCCGCACACATGGCATTCATCCGAGCTGTGGAATGCCACCGGCCCCAGATTCTGTTTTTGTTCTACCGGCTCCCCACAGGCCGCCAGAAACAGACCGAACAGCAAAACCAGCAGGGTTCGAGACGTATCTAAGAACGCATTTCTCATTTTTCTTTCTCCATATCTGTAACAAGACTCGCAACTACATATCGCCCCCATCAGGCGCGATGCAGCGCCCATAGCAATCCATGCGTAATTACGATGCACGTAAAAAGTCACGTCGGTCGACGCAGAAAGACCCAATGAGCCAGAGTCAACGGCACGCCAACCCACATCAACAGGCACACCCACAGCAACTGGCCGTCTACGGGTAGATCACCACCCAGGGCCATTACACCCAAGGCATTACCATTGCCTTCGAAGCCGGACAGGTTGATCAGTCGGTAGACATCGGCCGGGTTGAGCAGCAATAGCCAGGGCAGCAAATCGGGGTTGAACTTACCCTCGCTCAGTACCAGCAACGCCAGCAGCGCGAGATCGAACACGAGTACGAAGAGGAACCACAGCCCCAGGGCCAGCCCGGCGGCGCTGGATTTTTCACTGACCTTGCTGCTCAGCACATAGGCCATGGCCAGAAACACCCAACCGAGCAAGGTCGAGGACAACATAAAGCGGCCGAACGCCCAGGCCAGCAGACCCAGTTCGATATCCTCGACCAACACGGCGATGGCCAGGGCCGCACAGCCGAAGCCGATCAGGGTGGCCAGAGCCAAGATCAGACCATGGCCGACGAATTTGCCCAGCAGTAACTGGCCGCGACCTAGGGATAGGTCAGCAACAGCATCAGGGTGCCGCCCTCGTCCTCGCCGACGATGGCGTCGTAGGCAAGCAGCAACGCGATCAGCGGCACCAGAAAGGTCGCCAGGCTGGCCAAGCTGGCGATGGTCGCCGGGATCGAAGTAAAGCCCAGTTGCCCGGACGCCGCCGCGCCAAGCCAGGCAATGCCCACCGCCAGCACCGCGAACAGCAGGCTGATGGCGAGTAACCAGCGATTGCGCAGGCCGTCGCTTAGTTCCTTACGGGCGATATTCCAGACCTGGCTCATACCGCACCTTCCCGGGCCTGTGTGCTCTGGGCCTGATCCATGTAATGGCGGTACAGATCTTCCAACGACGGCTGGTGGATATCGATGTCCTGAGCACCGCCTTCGCCGAGCAGTTCGCGCAGCAAATCAAGCTTATGGCCATTGATCGCCACCACTTCGATGCCATCAATGCCGACCGAGCGGGCTTGGTGCCCGCCAGCACGCCAGCGTTGCAACAACTGTGCACTCTGTTTCAGCCCACTGGCGCGGATCAGCGCCGGCAAGCCGGCGTCTTCGCGCAAGCTGGCCAGGCTGCCGACCGCTTGCAAACGACCATGGGAGAGAATCGCTGCGCGATTGATATGCGCCTCGACCCCCGGCAACACATGGGAGCAGAGAATGATGCTGGTGCCCTGCTGACGCAGACGATCGACCAGTTGGTAGAGATCCTGGGTGGCGATGGGATCGAGGCCGACCGTGGGTTCGTCGAGTAGCAGTAGACGCGGCGCGCCAAGCAACGCCTGGGCCAGACCGAGACGCTGGCGCATGCCCTTGGAGTAGGTCTTGACCCGACGCTCCATGGCCGGAGCCAGGCCGACCTGTTCCAGCAACTCGTCCACCTGGCTTAGTGGCGCGCCCTTAAGTCGGGCGAAGTGCCGCAGGGTTTCGCGGCCGCTGAGTTGCGCATAGAAGGTCACGTTCTCCGGCAAATAACCGAGTTGCTGGCGCACCAGCGAATCCTTCGGGTTGCGCCCAAGCACCTGCACCGTGCCGCTGCTGGCCTGCAGCAGGCCGAGAATCAACTTCATGGTGGTGGTTTTACCCGCACCGTTATGGCCGAACAGGCCCAGCACTTCGCCCTCACCTAGGCTCAGGGTCAGATCGTGCAGCACAGTCATGCTGCCGTACTGCTGGCTGACGCCTTTGATTTCGACGGCATTCATGGCGTTGGCTCCTGGCGGTTTTTCAGCAGATCGACCGTGGGCAATTGCATCAGTGGATGGCTGTCCTGCACGCCCGGGGATTTCATCACCGGAAAAGTGCGTTGTACCCAGCGCAGCAGTTCGATGCTTGGGCTATTCATCAGCAGACGCACCTGTGGGTAGAGCCACAGCAGGCGGTCGACGTTGTCGTTGGGTTCGTAGGCGACATCGCCCAGACCGTCATCGTTGCGGTCCCAGCCGAGGTAATCGCTCCAGTAATTGCCGCGCCCATCCACCGACCATTCCTGGGTACGCACCGCGACATATTTGACCTGTTGCTGGTTGTCGACGAAGGCGTTACCGGCGATACGGTTATCCTCGGAGCCCGCGGTCAGGTGAATGCCAAGGGCGCTGCGTTCGAAGTGGTTGTGCTCGATGCTGTTGAACAGCGAGTTGTAGATAAATAGCGCCTTACCTTCGGCGCCGGAGATCATGCTGTCGCTGGTCGAGCCGCTGCGCACATCGCTGACGAAGTTGTCACGGATAGTCGAATAGGTGATGTAGTTCATCAGAATGCCGTAGTTCTCGTCCTGCTCTGAGCGATTGCCGGTCACCGTCAGCTTGCGACTCTGCATCAGGGCATAGCCGGTACGGGTGCGGCGGGTGGTGTTGCCGAGCACCTGGTTGTCGTTGGAAAACATGTAATGCACCCCGTAACGCAGGTCCTCCAGGGTGTTGCCTTCGAGGAGGTTACCGTTGGAGGTGTCGATATAGATGCCGTCACGGGTATCGCGCACCTGGTTACCGATAACCTTGGCACCGCGCACCCCGTACAGGTGAATACCATTGCCGCGATCCTGCGAACGGATGCTGGCATCGCCCTGGATGCTGTTGCCGATCAGGCTGACGTCCGACGTGCCATCGACCCAGATGCCAAAGCCCGGGCCCTGCATGCGGTTGTTTTTGATCAGTGCGCCGCTGGCCTTGGGCTGGATAAATATGGCGGCGTTCATGGCAGTCATATCGCGGCCCCAGTCGAGCAGCGTGCAGCCTTCGACGGTCACCTCGGGCGCGCTGATGATCAGGCCGTTGCCCTTCCCCTGGCCCTGTAGCACGGCACCAGGCTCGCAAAGAATATGCATCGACTGATCGATACTGAACGATCCCTGATACTCGCCAGCGGGTAACCGCCAGCGCTGGCCACCCTCGGCCTGCAGCGGCAAAACGGTGATGGGTTGCGGTGCCGCCTGGGCTGCGCCGCAGAGAATAAGCAGCGACAGCGCAGCGGCGTAAAGCGAAAAGATTGCCTGAGGTCTGAGCACTGCGCTTACCTTGATTCGCGAACCGCATAGGGCTCGCGAACTAAATGGGGGCCTTAGCCCGGATGCAATCCGAGGGCTTTGGCCTTCCCGGACTCCATCCGGGCTAAGGGGTTACCTAGATCGGTCCCCTCGCTCCTCTGAGGAGAGGGTAAGGAGGGACCCGGCCAGGGTGAGGGGCTGGGTTATTGAGAGTTCCCACGATGGAGCGTGGGGACCCTCAGTGTGGCTGCATACTTACGCTGGCTTAACCATCATGCGGCCGACCATTTCCATATGCAGCGCGTGGCAGAACCAGCTGCAGTAGTACCAATGCAGGCCGGGCTTGTCGGCAATAAAGGTGATCGACGAAGTCTGCTGCGGGCTAATTTCCATGCTCGCACCGTGGTTGACCATAACGAAGCCGTGGGACACGTCTTCGATCTGGTCGATATTGGTAATGGTCACGGTGACTTCGTCGCCCTGATTGACGTTGAACTCGGTCAGACCGAAAGCGGGTGCCATCGAGGTCATGTACACGCGGACTTTATTGCCCTCACGGATGACCTTGTTATCCGCCTCCAGGTTGATCCCGTCCTTTTTTGCCCGCTCGACTGTGGGAGCGAAGAACGGGTCGTTACGGTCCCAGATCTTGCGGGTCTTGATCTGGTCACGACGCGCCATGGTGCAGTCGTGCGGTTCGGCGAAGGTCGGGCCATCATGCACCAGCTTCATTTCGTCGCCGGAAATGTCGATCAGCTGATCGTTTTCCGGGTGCAGCGGGCCGGTTGGTAGGAAACGATCCTTGGAGAACTTGCTCAGGGCGATCAGCCACTTGCCGTCCGCTTCGCTGGTTTCGCACAGCGAGGCGTGAATGTGCCCAGGGTTGTAGTGCACGTCGAGCTTCTGCTTGATGTAGTTGACCTTTTCGCCCTTGTAGGCGCGCACGGCCTCGGCCATGTTCCACTTAACCACCTGGCTGTCGATAAACAGCGTGGTATAGGCATTACCGCGACCGTCGAAGGTGGTGTGCAGCGGGCCCAGGCCCAGTTCCGGCTCGGCGGCAATGGTGTCGCGCGGGTCCTTAAGTTTGTCGTCGAACAGGTCGTCGAGCTTGGCGATTTCGATCATCGACACGGTCGGCGACAGCTTTCCGTTGGCGATAAAGTATTTACCGTCGGATGAAGTGTTGCAGCCGTGCGGGTTCTTCGGCACCGGAATATAACGGGTCAGCAGCGAGCCTTCGCGGCCATCGACCACCGGTGTTTTGGAATCACCAAGGGTCGTGAACTTACCGGCCTTGATCGCCGCTTCGATGCGCTGGATGTTGAACACCACCACCCAATCGCGCTCGTTGCGCATCATGCCGCCGATGTCGTAAGCCTTCTCCGAGTTGTAGCAGGTGGCGGCAGCGTACTTGCCGGTGTAATCGGCGTCGGTGTTGTCCAGGTTACCGTCGACGATGACCTGGAAGGCCATTTCCATGGTCTCGGCGTCGATAGCGTTGAACATGGTGTAGCTGTTCTTATCCTGCAGATCGAAGGTGCTGCCATCGTTGGGGTGCGGAATAACGAACTCGGCGTTGGCAAACACGTACTTGGTGTACGGCACCTTCTGCAAACGCAAACCGTGGATGGCCTGGACGTTGGGCACGGTGATCATCTTGTCACACTTCATGATATCCAGACGGATACGCGCGACCCGGCTGTTGGCCTTGTCGTTGATAAACAGGTACTTGCCGTCGTATTTGCCGTCGGTCATGGAGATATGTGGGTGGTGGCAGTCGCCGTTCTGAAACTTGGCGCTTTCACCCATGATGTGCTTGCTTTCGTTGGTCAGGCCCCAGCCGGTGGCCGAGTCGACGTTGAACACCGGGATGCGCATCAATTCGCGCATCGAGGGCACACCGACCACCCGCACTTCGCCCTGGTGGCCACCGCTCCAGAATCCGTAGTAATCGTCCAGCTCGCCCGGGCCGACATGAATCTTGGTTTTCGACTCGCTAACTGCAGCCGCCCAGGATTCGCGCGTCATCACTGTGCCGCCCAGCGCCGTCGCAGCCACTGCCGCACCAGTTATGGCCGAGGCACCAAGGAAACCGCGGCGGCTCAAACCGAGTTTTTCCTGCTGCTCGGCTGCGCTTTTCGGGTTGCTGTTCTTCGATTCTTTATCGCTCATCGGTTCTGCTCCTAGGCTAAATAAAAGCGGTTGTCGACCGGACTACGCGAGACTCACCGGGCTAGTTCAGGGCTCAACCACATGCACTACGGGTATCAAAGTCGGGGGGGGCAGATCTGTCTGCACAGGTGCCTGTTTGCCGCGCTTCTTTTTCTTCAGAATCAGTGGCGGGCACTTGTCGTCGTTGTGATAAGTCATCTGGCAATCGAGGCAGTAGTGGCACTCGTTGTGATTGATATGGCCGTCAGGGTGGATCGCCTGAATCTCGCATTCCTTGGCGCAAAGCTGGCAGGGGTTGCCACATTCCTTACGGCGCTTGAGCCAGTCGAATAGGCGGAACTTGCTCGGAATGGCGAGCGCGGCGCCCAGGGGACAGACATAACGGCAGTAGACCTTGCGGGTGAAAATGTTGATCACCAGGAGAATCACGGCGTAGAGCACGAACCACCATTGGCGGTCGAACTTGAGGGTGATGGCGGTCTTGAACGGTTCCACTTCGGCGAAGCGCTCGGCGCTAGACAGCGACTCCAGGGACAGGCCGAATAGCAGCAACAGAATGATGTACTTGATCGCCCACAGTCGCTCATGCAGGGCGAAGGGTAGCTCGTACTGAGGGATTTTCAGTTTGCGAGCGGCCTCGTTGATCAGCTCCTGCAACGCGCCGAACGGGCACAGCCAGCCGCAGAACACGCCGCGGCCCCAAAGCAGGATGCTAGCGGCGGTGAAGGTCCAGATAATGAAAATGATCGGATCGGTGAGGAACAACTCCCAACGGAAGTCCTGCACCAGGGCATGCACGAACGTCAGCACGTTGACCACTGACAACTGGCCCAGGGCGTACCAACCGATAAACACCACAGTGAAGATCAGGTAACCGCGACGCAGCCAATGGAGGAAGTGCGGACGTTGGGTGAATTTGTCCTGGAGGAACAGGATCACCGTAAGCAGTAGCAAGGCGACCAGTATCACACCGATCTGAAAGCTCTTCTGGTACCAGATGTTCAGCCACAACGGCCGGTTGGCTTCCTCGATGGCCGCCAACTCGGCGGCGCTCGGTTGTGGCCGTTCGAGGTATTCCTCGGGCATCTGATAAGCCAGTTCGAAGCTGCTGAAAATGCCGCTGATGGGGCCGGTCTGTCTCTTTACCAACAGCTCAAGAGTCCAGGGAGAGCCAGGATCGAAGCCATAGGGCTCGCGCACGATAAAGATCGCCATCTCGCTGAAGTCCGGCATGCCTTCGGCATAGACATCGCTCAGACGCTCGAAATCACGGTCGTGAAAGCTGATGGTGGTGCCAAACTGTCGCAACTGCACCCGGTCGAAGATGCCGCCACGCACGTAACCCGAACCCTTGAACGAGTAGCTGCCGCTGCCCAGCACGGCAATCGCCTGCTCGCCGGGCTTGAGCGATTCCATCAGCGAACGGTACTGGTTATCGCCGAGGAGATTTCGGCCGATGGTCGGCGCATTCAGGTGCGCGGTATAAAGGTCGATAAAGGTGTCGTCGACCTGCTCAGGCGCAGCTACCTCGACCCCTTCAGCTTCGCTGCCCTTGAACGCCTCGTCGACCTGACCACGGGTCAGGTGCAGGCGGCGAATGGCTCCGTTACCCGTCAGTTGAATCCAGTCGGCAGGTTGATAAATATCCTCGCGTAGCGTGGCTGGCTTCCGCGTCAGGCCGACATCATCCGCGACCAGACCTAGCGAAACCGCCACCGTATGGGCGGCACGCATCACCACTTCATTGACCACCATCACCGTCACGGTGGCACCGGTAACCGCATCGACTGTCACGGCATTCGTGTCACTGGAACGCCCAACCACCACCCGCTGATTGACCTTGATGCCTTTGTACTTGGCGTTGAAGGTATGCAGCTTGGCCTCGGGAATGCCGATCAGCAGGATTGGCTCATGGTGCTCAAGCACATAGGCGTCTTGAATCACGCCGGCCGTATCGAGGATCACCTGCATATTGATTGGCTTACCGGAATAGGCTGGGATATCGACCACATCCAGGCTCTGAAACACGTAGCCGAGCACCTTGTCGCCACTGGACAGGGTGCGCACCTTGAACTCGCCCTGTGGTTCGGATGGCTCATCGGCGTCGGGGAAAATTGAGTCGATGCGTTGCTGTTCTATTTCGCCGTAAGTTTTGGCTAGCACGGTCTGGGTGGTTGCCAATATGAACGCGAATAAAACTGCGACAGCCGCCCCCATAAGCGCCAGCCTCTTTGCAGGGAGATGAAGCTGTTCATGATTGACCGGCATTGGTAGCTGGATCGGACGACCACCGTAGTCCAGGCAGGCGAACGACAGATATTTTCTTCGGGAGCTGACAAGCGTGCATATGGAATATCCGCCTTAGGCGGCTAGAACGTACCGCCATGGTAGGCATGTCCATCTACCCGCCCCTTGATCATAATCAAGTATCGAGCGATGCATCGGTGCGTTGGCACACGCAGCCTGGATACGATCCGGAAACAGTTTTCCGGGGCCATAGCCTCCGGATTACATCTGGGCTAAAGCCCTGTTGGGCGGGTCCAACAGACCAAGTCCTTTAGGGACGACTCCACTGGAGTGGTTCGGTCGTCAGATGGTCAGCCGTTTAGCTACTGCACGGGGTCAAAAATGCTGCGGTCGCTCCACGGGTTGCTTGGCTGGCCTTAAGCTCCATGCTGGCGATACTGCGCAGGTGAACCTGATCAGGACCGTCGGCAAAGCGTAAGGCACGGCCGGTGGTCCACATATCAGCCAAAGGCGTGTCCGGGGTCAGACCCATGGCACCGTAGACCTGCATGGCGCGGTCGACCACACGGGTGTGCATGCCTGGCACCAACGCCTTGATCATGGCGATTTCCTTGCGCGCGGCCTTGGTGCCGACCTCATCAATCATCCAAGCGGTCTTGAGCACTAACAAACGCGCCTGCTCAATCTCGATACGAGACTCGGCGATCCAATCGCCAATATTGGCGTACTGATGCAGGTATTTGCCGAAGGCCTTGCGTTCCTGCGCGCGCTCGACCATCAATTCTAGAGCGAGCTCAGCCATGCCGATGGAACGCATGCAATGGTGGACACGCCCGGGGCCGAGGCGCGCCTGGGCCATCATAAAGCCCGCCCCCTCCTCCCCCAGCAAATTGCTAACCGGCACCCGCACTTCGCGCAGCAACAATTCGCTATGACCTTCCGGGGCGATATGGTTCATCACTGGGATATTGCGCAAAAGTTGAACGCCGGGCGTGTCGAGCGGCACTAAAATCATGCTCTGCTGGTGATGGGCGTCAGCATCCGGGTCGGTCTTGCCCATGACGATCAGCAGCTTGCAGTCTGGGTGGGCGGCATTGGTAATAAACCACTTGCGGCCGTTGATCACATACTCATCGCCCTCACGGCGGATCAGCGTCTGAATGTTGCTGGCATCGGAGGAAGGTACGTCTGGCTCGGTCATGGCGAACGCCGAACGAATCTGCCCCTCCAGCAAGGGTTGTAACCAGCGTTGACGCTGCTCGTCCGTCGCAAATAGATGCAGCAACTCCATATTGCCGGTGTCCGGCGCGCTGCAATTAAACACCTCAGAGGCCCACGACACACGGCCCATGATTTCCGCCAACGGCGCGTATTCAAGATTGCTCAGTGGCGTGCCCGGCTCATCGGCATGTAGCGCCGGCAGAAACAGATTCCACAAGCCTTCGGCGCGCGCCAGTGCTTTCAAGTCTGACATAAACGAGGGCGGAAACTGACCGGCCGCAACCTCGGCTTGCCATTGGCCAATACGCGGCACGATATGCGCCTCAACAAAGCTTTGCAGATGCTGACGCAGTGCGTCTGTACGGGGGCTGTAGGCAAAATTCATGGCGAACCTCGAGGCAGGCTGAGCATTGGTTGAATGCCGCACTGTAACTTGCCATCTAAGCAAAACCGAGGATGCTCCGAGTGTTGAATCAGGCCCTATCAGCGCGCCCTAAACAGCGCCAGTTATTGACTAAAGTCATCGCTCGCCAGCGCGTCAACGCGTACAAGCGACGTGCGACGTGCGACTACCGTGCGCTTTGAACATTGTCGGCTCTCTGCGTTATGGTCGATACCCAGCTTATTGTGGAGATCAGTCTTATGGCTCTAAAACACGCAGGTTCAGGAGAGGTTATCGAGCTACTGCCGACCATGACCACGTCGACGCAAATTTCCCAGGCACTGATTTGCGCCCCACGTTTAGAAGTCATGCGCTTGGTGCTGGAGGCCGGCAAGATAATACCCGTCCATTCCGTAGCCGGCCCACTGACCATTCAATGCCTGCAGGGTTGCGTCGAAGTGGAGGCTGAGGGGATCTGGCAAAGCCTGCACGAGCATCAGTTGATGTTCGTCGCGGAAGGTGTGGAACACGCTCTGCAAACCAAGGTAGACGCCATCGTGCTGGTCACCTTGATACGGCTGCAGCACAGCGATTAGCATCACTATCCCCCCGAGAGGTAGGCCGATTCTCACTGGCCTACCAGTGGAGGTAAACATTGCCTTAGCCAACAGCACGATAGCCAACATTTGTAGCAGCACAGCCCAGTGCAATTTACGATACATCGCGGGGGTCATGCGCCCGCTGCGCAGCAACATTGCCAAGGCGCCGTAGCTAATGAACACGGCCAGTGCCAGCGCAATTTTCAGTGTCAACAGGGTTGCGAAACTGCTCGAAAACGGCGCACTCAGCACCTGCCGATAGTGCCAGGCCAAGCCAACGCCGGCGCCATACAACAGCAGCACCACCCAATGCAGCACCTCCCGCGTACGCACACTCAGCGCATACTCCAGCGACGGCAGGACTGCGTAATCGAGTTGATGTTTGACACGGGCCAAAATCACTAACTGAAAAAACACCACGCCGACAAACGCGATGGCCGCTAGCAGATGTAACGTATGAAACAGCGCATACCACACAGAACACTCTCCTGTTTATCCACTAACGGCACTCAGGCAGCCTGCCAACTATGGCGCTGATGCTGTGATATGCGAGCCCTGCAGAGTCACCTGCTGTCCTTCGACAAAGCGCGCATCAGAAGAACGAATGCTGCGAGTGTTGCCATTTTCATCCCTAAGCACATAAAGCGTTTGTTCCATTCCCATCGTTTCTTGGGCCTGGCTTCCAGCCAGGTAACCGAGGCCACCCCCAATCAACGCGCCCACCGGGCCACCCGCCGCACCGCCGAGCATGAAGCCCGTTAAGCCGCTAAAACCGCCGCCGACCCGCGTATCGCTTTGCGCCGAGATTATCTGGTCGGCTTGTCCCAGTGGGCTGTTCAACAGAGCTGCAACGGCGCACAAAGTGATGATTTTACGCATGACATTTTCCTTGCTTAGGTTATGAGTCTCACTCAGTACCATCACAAATCATGCCAATAAATTATCCTTAAAAATCAATACTATAAAACTAATAACGGTATAAATTACCAAATAGAGCATGGTAGTAAAGACCCCCGAGTGGTGATTTTTACCATCACTTAATAGTAAGCACAGAACATAACCGCAGCGACGACTGCCAGTCCGCGGCACTGCGTTGGCAGCAAGCCGAATATGGTTTCAGAGAGCTGGGACCAGGTGAGCAGTTTCGACTTATCAAGCAGCAATCTCAGGGCGCCGATCCAGAGGGTCTAGCAGACGTATCAGCAATACAGGCTCAGACCGAACTGTTATGCCTTCTTATAAAAGCTCAGGCATGCAGCGGGTCGCGCCGCTCAAGGCATCGCCGAGAGTGTGCCAAACCGCCGCTGCGTCGCGGCGGGCTCAGTTCGGCCTTGCTCCAGCACCTTGCACACCGCACCAACCAACAGACGCCCAGCCGGCAGAATACTCAGAGCCTGGGGCGTCAGTTGCAGCAAGCCATCTGCCGCCATCTGCTCCAACGCCGGTCGACATGCGCTCATATAGTCGCGCGATAGCTCGCCAAAGCTCGCCTCCAAGGCTTGCAAATCGACCTGCAAATCACACAGCAGAGCCTCACTCAGCGCACTCTGCAATTGCTCTTGCGCAGAGCTATGGCGGCCATGAAAAGTGGCCAACTGATCGTTCGCCAGCTGCATCTGATAACTGGCCAAATCACGCCGATTCTGCAACTGCAGCGTGCCAATATGACTGATGCCACCCACCCCAATACCAAGCAGGTCGGCACTGGCTTCGCAGCTATAGCCCAGCCAATTGAGCTGCAAGCCCCCGCTCTCGCGGGCCCCAACCAATGGGTCATCCTTTAATGCGAATTGCCCCAAGCCGATATAGCAATAACCGGCCGCGTCGAGTTTCTCGAGCGCGTGTTGATACATGGCTTGTTTGTCGGGTGCTGCGGCGAAATCGCGCGCACTGCGGCGCTGGCTGGACCGATAGCGCTGAGGCGGATAAGCGTAATCAAAAAGCAAGATCCGCCCAGGCTGCAGTTCGATAATTGCCGCCAGTTTGTTCCTAAAGCTGTTTAGACTCTGCCAGGCTCGACCGTAGCCGAGATCAATATTCACTGAGGTGAACTGCAGGGTGCGCGCCGCCTCGATCAGCCAGCGAGTTTTGCGCGAGTCACGAAAATCCACAACCACCCCTGCGGCCGGCGAACAGGCGTCTGCCACACCAATACTGACATGATTGAAACCCAGCTCGCGGAGCAAGCCCATGCGGGCCCAATCGGTCTGCGCCGGATCTATCTCGACGCTGTCATCGCCGAATGCCGAGGAGTGAACAGCAAAACGCTTGCGCACCAATGTAAGCAAGCGCTGCAGCTGCTCGGCACTCACGGCGCCACGGCTTAAATGGAGCCGTTGAACCGATTGCTTAGCGCCAATGTGGCACCCGAGCAGTTCGACTTCCCGTCCTAGGCAAGCAAGATAGCGCTCATTAAACGCGCTCTGCATGGGCAGCAAGCTAACAGCCAAATGCAACGGCCGCTGGCCACTGCGCAATGCACGGAGCAGATCAATCGCTGCAAAACCCTGCTGGAGCGGGCCGATCGGTGGGTAGTCGCTACAGGTAGCCGCGGCATGCCCGTAGCGCTTGATCAACTGGCGGCTCGACTGGATATCTGCAGGCATAACGCGCTCCCGGCGCTTAAACAGCCTGCAGTGTCACGGCGAACCCCGCAACGGGTACTTGACCTGAGTCAAGCGCAAGCGCATGAGCTATTTCAAACCCAGGCGCCGCGCCAGCTTGTGCAAGTTACTTGGGTCTAGTTCTAGTGCCCTCGCAGCACTGGCCCAGTTGCCCGCAAAGGTGTCCAGCGCCTGCTGAATACTCTGCCTCTGGCAGTTCTCGACACTTTCACGCAGCGCCTGTACGCGAACATCCTGCGCCCCCTGCGGCGGCATTGGGACAAAGCTTACTGACTGTTCAGCCGTGCTATCCAGATCAAGCAGGTCTGGCTCCAGCGTAAGGATTTCCATGCGACTGGCACCGCGACTGAGCAGCTTGACCGCCGCTCGACTGATCACATGTTCAAGTTCGCGCACATTGCCCGGCCACCCATAGGTGAGCATGGCACGCTCCGCAGCAGGTGATAAGCGCATGCTTCGTAGTCCAAGGCGGGCGCGGTTGAGTTCGAGAAAATGACCGGCGAGCATCAACACGTCCTGCTCACGATCACGCAGTGGTGGAATCAGCACAGGGTAAACCGAAAGCCGGTGGTACAAGTCGGCGCGAAAGTGTCCATCGCGGATACTGTCTGGTAGGTTTCGATTGGTCGCCGCGATGATGCGCACATCTACATGCAGCGGCTTATCTGCTCCCAGCCGCTGGATCTCACCGTTCTGCAACACTCGCAGCAGTTTGGCCTGCACGCTAAGTGGCAGTTCACCTACCTCATCCAGCAGTAGGGTGCCGCCATTCGCCGCATCGAAGCGTCCAGGGCGATCAGCGGCGGCCCCGGAGAAGGCGCCTTTGACGTGGCCAAATAGCTCACTTTCGGCCAACGACTCAGGCAGGGCGGCGCAGTTAACTTGAATCAACGGCTTATTGCAGCGCTTGGACAGTGCATGCAAACGCCGCGCGAACAGCTCTTTGCCTACCCCAGTTTCACCCAGTAGCAAGACTGGCAGTTCAGAAACGGCCACGACTTCAAGCTCGGCCAATAAATTCCGGATGGCCGCGCTCTGACCGATGATTTCGCCTTCGCCGATCAGTTGCTGCGGGGTGTGCACCTCACTGCGTGACAGGCGCAAGCTGCGGGACTCTTGCTCCAAACGGGTAACCCGCACTGCCGCTTCGATCAACAGACTGTAGCGCGCCAGGTCTCGCCGAGTCTCGCTGTCAAAGGTGCCAGGGTGCAGCGCGTCCAAGGTTAGCGCCCCCACAACTGCCCCTCGACATACAGGCTCATGCCCATGCAGTCATGAACCGGCAGAGGTTCACCTACGTGATTGTCGAGTAAGCCGTCATAAGGGTCCGGCAGGCGACTGTCAGGCTCGAACCAGGTCGGCTCGCGACTCGCCATGATCGCCGCCAGGCGCGGGTGCTGGGCAATTACAAAGCGCCGCCCAAGGGCCTCATGCACCAACCCTTCAGCCGCCACCGGGCGCAGACTGTCGCCATCCAGTCGCAGCAGGCCCACTGCGCCGCAGTGAAAGCGCTCACGTAAGGTACTCACTAGACGCTGCAGGCGTACGGCATTCGGCAAATCAACGAGCAAGTCAGCAAGCAGTGTCTCGTACAGCATGGTCATATCTACCCAAATGGTTTTTACAACCCTATCAAGCAAGGGTATATAAAACCATTCATAAAAATATTTACTTGTTTTTCAATAACTTATATTTGGCACACGAACTGCAACGGATGACAGCAAACCCTTTTAGCAATCAAGGAAGCTGCCATGAATCACACCCTACTGCAGCAATCGCTCGGCAACATCGCCGGCGAGATACCCGGTGCCACGCGCATTTTTCATGTACATAAACTCGACTTCTGTTGCGCCGGCCATCTGAGTTTGAGCGAGGCGGTCGCGCAACGTGGCATCGACGTCGACGCCATTTTGGCCGAACTACAGGCGCTGGAATCGCTCAACAGCGACGAAGTGGACTGGCGCGTGGCGCCGGAAGCAGAGTTGATCGGCCACATTCTTACGCGCTATCACGCGCGCCATCGCGAGCAATTGCCGGAGCTGATCCGCCTGGCGCAACGCGTGGAGCAGGTACACGGCGACCGCAATGACTGCCCTGCCGGCCTCACCGACTTGCTTCGTTACCTGCTGCAGGAACTCGAAAGCCACATGCTCAAGGAGGAGCAAATACTGTTCCCTGCCTTGCTCGACGGTCTCGGGCCAAAGACTGCAGCGCCCATTTCGGTAATGCGTATGGAGCATGAGCATCACAGCGAAGCATTACAGAGATTGCTCGAACTCACGCGGCAGATCACTCCACCGGAAGATGCCTGCAACACCTGGCGTGCCTTGTATCGAGGGCTCGACGAATTTGTTCGCGACCTAATGCAGCACATCCATCTGGAGAACAACGTGCTGTTTATTAACGCCCTCAACCCCACGCCTAGGCCGACTGTATGAGCGACGCAAACAAGCAAGCGGGCAATAGCGCGCTGGGCCGAGCACTACAGCCGATGATCTGGTTCTTGCTAGTGGCCTCAACCCTCGCTGGCGCCACAAGCCTTGCAATGGAACTGGTCATTTAACCCATACAAAGCCACACCCGGATCGAGCAGCGTTTTCCTGACTCGACCATACCCTCGGATCAGGATACCCGTCATGGCGTTGCACCGCGTACATCAACAGATACTTCGCAGCCATCACCTCTTCGAGCCCTTGAACGAAGAACAAATGGAAGAGCTCATGAGCAGTAGCCACCTGCTCAATATTGATAAAGGCTCGCCTCTATTTCGCCAAGGCGATCCGGCTACTTCGTTTTATTTCGTCATCAGCGGCTCGGTGAAGGTTTTCCGTTTAGCCGCCGATGGCCAAGAAAAAGTCTTTGACGTCCTCAGCGCGCGCCAGACCGTGGCCGAAGCCATGCTACTGACGGACTCAGCAAATTACAGTGCCTGCGCCGAAGCACTTGAGCCTACGCAGCTTTATCGCCTGCCCAGCAGCGTTTATCTGCACTTGCTGCAAAGCAATAGCCGATTAGCTTTCGCACTGATTAGTCGGCTCTCCGGGCGAATGCAGCAGCGCCTGAATGAAATCGAAACCTTGTCCCTGAAAAACTCCACCCATCGCGTTGTGCGCTACCTGCTAAACCAGCTTAACCAATGCAATGAGAACATCAGCAGTTTCAATCTACCGATGGCTAAACAGTTGATAGCCGGCCATCTATCAATCCAACCTGAAACCTTTTCGCGGGTGATTCGTCGCCTGACTGACGAGCAAGTCATCAGTCAGAACGGTCGCCAGATCAACATCCTCAATCGTTTTCGGCTGGAACAGTTCGAGTGAGGTCCACCCATGCCTAACTGCCTTTATTGCCAGCGTGAAAACCCAGAAAAAGCCACTGACTGCCAAAAATGCGGCATGCTTTTGCCAGCCCATAACCAACGCGATAAACAGCAACGCGAGCGTCGTTTTGTCTGGTTCTGTGCTGCGTTAACGATATTTTGCTTAACAATGGCCGTATGGCTACCACGAACATTGTTCTGAACCGACTTTAACTACCCCTTTGGGGATATAGGAAAAGACGAAGGAAGCGGGCAGGATATTGGCTTTATTTGCACAGCAGCTATTTTTAGCTCAACGCAACACTGATTACAGTTACTCTAGGCAACACATGGGAATACTGACGCGCAATAACAATACTATCTGCATCTGACTCTACCGCAAATCAGGACTTGACCATAAACACCCCAACCGATCAAATCGGTAAATATCGAGCAGATCAGACACTACACTTTAGATAATTGAAGGAGAACATAAAATCAACATCACAGACTATGAATCTCTATTATTAGCCGCAAAAAGCCAATCAGAGCCACAGCGATTACTCTTTGTTTTCTTAAGAGCATCTTTACCTGAAGATCATGAGACCGAAGAAGCAGTTCGCTTTCATTCTGGGCAAGGAGGTCAATTACAACCAGTAATGTGCGTTGATAAAACCCTGGAAGAACTTGGAACTTTTGTTGATTTAGTATCAGAAGCTGGAAATATGAAACAAGCGTGGCACATTGTACTGGTGGCCTGCCTCTCTGGACGCAATGGAATAATGCCCAGCTCTGATGACGCAACACAACCACTACAAATCATGCAAACCACTGTAGAAAATGGTGGTGATCTATCTAACTACATAGCTTTTGACAGAGACGGAACACCAGTCCGCTTCCATAGTTAAATATTTTACTTTCTACTTAAGTATTAAACACAGGACAATTCTAAGAAAATTTTTTGCGCGCGCACCCAAGAGCATCGAAAACTGACAATTGAAACAGTCCCTGCCTTTCGGACTTGGGGATGACCGAGGAAGAAGTTCTAACATGATAATTCCCACAAAAGTTCCTGACACAAAAAAGCCTGGCCGTCATTAACCGGGTTCTAATGCTTGAATTATATGGTCGGGACGGAGTGATTCGAGCACTCGACAGTTAGAGGCTAACGCGTTTTAAACGACTGATTAATCGAGCACCAACTAGGGCGCTCGCTGCATTCGGTGCCCACGCAATCTAACGATTTTCAACGCTTTCCCGAAAAAGTCCCTGAGATATTTCTGAGCAATACCGACATTTTCATTGACCTTACTCCACGCGACCTTCCCTGCTCATTCGTCTGAACTCGCAACTTGGTCGCAACGCCGCCGCCGCCTCTCTTGCATAGTTCAAACACTGTGGTCACCTGTGATGAGAGTTGATGGCACCCCGCGCCTGCTTACAGCGCGTCAGCGCAAAACTCTCGAAAAAACACGTTATCAAGAGCTGTTGCCGTTACCGATTTGACCAGCGGCAAAGTCACTTTAGCGAACAGGGCATGACCGGTAATGCAGTCAGAAAAGCGACTTGGGGCCAACAATCATAATGAGATGATTGAGGCGCCCCCCTCCTCCGTTATTTGTTTAGTTTCAGAATGGCTCGCTAACCTCGACAACCAGCAGACACGGCGCGCCTATCGTTCCGATATCCAAGACTTCTTTGTTTTAGTCGGCGCGCGCTCAGTCGAGGACCTACTTGAAATATCTCGCGGGCACGTACTGATGTGGCGCGCTGCACTAGAAAAAGCGGGTTTGAGCGCAGCTACACGCCGGCGAAAACTTGCAGCTTTGGCATGCTTATTCGACTACCTGATCGAACGAGATCCGCGCTACACACGCAACCCTGTCCACGGGATCAAACGTCCACGTACAGAATACTACGAGGGCAAGACCCCTGCTTTGAGCCGCGCCCAAGCAAAGTTACTTCTCGACGCCCCCAACCTGCTATCAGCAAAAGGCTTACGAGACAGGGCCATTTTGGCGGTGCTGCTTTATCACGGCCTGCGCCGCCAAGAAGTTGCATCTCTACGCGTGTGCGACCTGCAGAAGCGGGATGGTTTGCTGCATCTACGAATCCACGGTAAAGGTGGCCGATTGCGATACATCCCTCTTCATGGTGATGCAGAGAACAGCATCAATCAGTACCTGGAAGGTACTTGCGTCGAGAGAGACAAAAGCTGCTTTATGTTTACAAGTCTTCGAGGCAGCAAAGCTGGCAAGAGCCTGAGCGCTGATGGCATCTATAAGCTTGTATGCCACTACGCGCTGCAGGCCGGAATAGATGTGGCTGGATTAGGCGTACACGGCCTGCGTGTTACTGCGGCTACCAATGCGTTAGAAAACAACGCAGATATTGCTCAAGTCCAGCACTGGCTTGGACACGCGAGCATCAGCACCACCCGACTGTATGATCGCCGCCAAAACCGCGCGAGCGACTCACCCTCATTTAAAATTCAGTACGAACTCTGAAAACATCTTGTCATGCCACCAAAACCAGCACTCTTGAGCGGGTTGCATATCCGAGAAGTCATGCTCACCTGAAGGCCCTATTTCTTGAGGCCATCAATCATGTACAGAACATCAGAAGAAGTTCGCGCAGCGCTTTGGAGACATCTGCTCTACAGCAGCCAGTCGATTGTGATCGTGGTATCCGCAATGACAATTCGTCTGGGCTACTTGGAATATGCCCCATCCACGTCAGCACCTCAATTGATTGAAATAGCCTTGTGGCGACTCGCCTTGCTCCTGTCTTTCCAATCGGCCCCGCTGGCATGGGCTGTGTTTCTCTTCAAAGGCTACAAGCACCGACGGCTATTAATCCCGCTCCACGAATCCATGAAGTTGCTGAGGTTACCGCTGGCGACATGGACATGTGGGTGCTTGCTCACCAGCACCGTTCTGTGGCCAATGCTGCGCACTTGAAAGTCGCTTCTCTCTACCTTCATTAATACTTTGTCAGCCTAGGTGCGCCATGTCCCGAACTATCCTAACTGCCGTTTTCATAACCGTCCTGAGCGGTTGCGGCCTGCTCCCTCAAACCGGTACACCATCAGTGGCATTGCAAATAGCGGATGCGATGAGCATTCCTGCCTATGACATGTCACGCACCGAGCATGAAGAAACCTTTGCAGTGACTGGATCTAGGGGCCGTAATCTTGATCACACAGTCAGCGGGGTCACGCAGCTGATTGCATCCGGAGATCCAACAATGTTGCTGTTGAGTGGATTAACTCCGGGGAGCCCTGCCGCGCGAATACAAATCGCCGCGTGGGTGCCTGAAAGCCTGGCATCTACTCCAAGAAAAGCTGTGGCTGTCGCTTCACAGGCCTATATAGAGGCGCGCGCGGATGTTTACAGCAAGGATGAGCATGGCCGGGAAAAGTTACTTTCGACCAAGGTTAGGCATGTGCTCGGCCAACCATACGGTGAAGGTGGGTTGGTACAGACCTATGCTCAACTGTTCGATCTGATTGCTGACCATTCCCCAAGCCTGGCGGCCGCCCCTTCATTCATGCCGGAAAACGGTAAGGCTTATGGCCCTATTTTCCTGGATGCCTGGGGGGCACCTGCAAATGCAGAAGACATTAGATTGATTACTGAGATGTCCAAGGCACTGCCATCCTGGTTCTACATCTACAACCCGGGCCTGCAAGGGGTTTCCGCTAGGTCAATCCTAAACCAGGGACAAAAGCTACTTTTCGTTGAGCCGTAAACGCTAACTGTCACGACGGTCTGTGGCACTGCAAATTGGCAAATTTGCATCGAAATGGCCAAGCCTGGGAGTGTATTCCCAGGCTGCTTGCATATTCAAAATAATGGGGAAACTGGAACCGTAACCCAAACGGAGCCAGTCCCATGTCACTCGAAGAACAGATCACTTTCACCCCTGACCAACAGGTTCACCTGAATTCTTGGTCATCGGTTTACATCGATGCTCAGATACAGCAAAAGCTCGGTATTACGCTCTCACAATTTTTGATAAACCCGGGAAAGTATCTTTTCCTGGCATGGCTGACAGCCCCTCACATCCCGACCAATAACGGCTTCTTACCGCTGTTACCTGCACAAGTAGCAGCTAGCCGGCGTATTCACCAAAGGTGGGCTGAAGAGGAAGAGGAAGAGGAAGAGGAAGAGGAAGAATAAGTGCAGAACACGAATATTGGATCTAGAAAAACACCAAAAACAAAGGAGCCAAACTCATGTATGTAATCGCTGCGTTCATCATATTCATAGTGGGTTGCGCCCTTCTCGCCGATTGGCTCGCAGGCGACCTAAGGAAGCGCAAACACGAAGCCTGGCTGCGCTTCCCTACTATTGAAGAGTACGCTCGGAAAACTCAATTGAGCCGCATTCAATGCTGGCACTGCAGGTCATGCAGCATCCGGCAGTATGGTCTTGAGGCACGTAATGACGAACGCCGAATCCATGCATGCAATCAGTGCAACACAAATCTATATAGAACGACACGGGGCTAATGAAAAGCAGTTTTCCTCACTGACCAAGTGTCGGTGAGGAAATTTGTTTATAGCTACCTACGGCACCTCAACGGCCTGCAGTGTTGTGGCTCAAGGCTTTCGGCTATTTAGTTTCCACTCAAGCAGCTTAGTGAACAAAAAACCTACGGTTCCGATCAAAGCAACCGCCAATACTGTACCCAAAATAAGATAACCAATAGGTTCCATGCTGACCCACGATCCAACACAATGGATTGATAAAGTCTTCAGCATACACCTCTCTGAAGAATGCAGCCTTACCCAGCTTACGGCCAAAAGAACCAGACAGAAAGACTCTCTTGGAGGTCGAATCCACCAAATCACCCCAGAATCTCATGGCGCATCCGACAATCGCCACTGGCCGTCAGTTGAGGTCGCGAAACGGCCAGTAGCGGTCATTGATCATTTAGAAAATCAGGGCCTGTTCAGCAGGTACGCTATGCGTCCTGCACCCTATGTAGCTGTGCGGATAACCGAAGCACCCTGGCTATGTCCCTTGCTAACGCATGCAAAAGCTCTGGAGCCTGCTGGCAGGCCTCAGTAAGCGTCATAGGGCCAGAAGCCAGCGAAAAAGCGGCATCGACTCCATGCGAGTAGAAATTTGTATACCCTTCTCCCAGCGTACCGGCCAGAACGATCACCGGGACCCCATGCTGGCGAGCCACGCGCGCCACTCCCAAGGGCGTCTTGCCCCGCAGGGTCTGTGCGTCGTAACACCCTTCTCCAGTAATCACCAGATCCGCACCCTGCACATGCCGTGCGAGCTGGGTCAGATCCGCCACCATCTCGATACCGGGGCGAAAATCGGCGTTGAAAAATGCGCGTGCGGCGAAGCCCAAACCACCGGCCGCGCCGCTACCAGGGTGGTCACGATGATCCTCGCCGTGCAGAGCCTGACAACAGTCTGCAAAATGAGCTAGTGCGCGATCTAGACTGGCTATCTCGTTACGAGTTGCCCCTTTTTGTGGCGCGAATGTGTACGACGCGCCACTGGGACCACAGAGCGGGTTGTCGACGTCGACAACCACCTCGAAACCCACTTCTGCCAGACGGGGATCCAGGCTACTCAGGTCGATTCTGTTCAATTCCGCCAAAGCCTGCCCACCCGGCAGCAGCGGCCGGTTCTCGGCGTCCAGAAAGCGCGCGCCGAGCGCCTCTAGCATGCCAGCCCCAACATCGTTGGTGGCGCTGCCTCCTAAGGTGAGCACAATGCGCTGCGCGCCAATATCCAAGGCCTCAAGGATCAGCTCACCGGTGCCGCGACTGGTACTCAGGCAGGCATTGCGCTGCGCAACGGGCACCAATTGCAAGCCACTGGCCTCGGCCATTTCGATGATTGCGGTACGCGATACCGGTAGCCAGGCCCAGCTTGCCTCGACACTGTCGCCCAGAGGACCAGTTACAAGGCTGTTACAACGCTCGCCGGACACCGAGGCGAGAATGGCATCCAGCGTACCCTCGCCACCATCGGCCATCGGACACTTGACCAGCTCCGCCTCGGGGAAAACCTCTTGCAAGCCCGACTGAATCGCGCTGGCAGCCTCGGCAGCGCTCATGCTGTCCTTGAATGAATCGGGGGCGATGACAATTTTCATGAGTGACTCCTACGCCAGCAAGCGTCCATGCTGTCTGCGCCTCCGTGGCATTGCTGTGCGCTAATACGGTACGGCTGGCCGCGCCTTATGCCGGGAAGAATGGGAACAGCAGCAATAACAGCGGAATTGCGATGGCACCCGCCACCAGAATCAGCGGCAGCCCGCATTTCACGTAGTCGGTGAATTTGTAGCCGCCAGCCGACAGCACCATGAGGTTCGCCGGCATGCCAATCGGCGTGGCGTAGGCGCAGGAACCGCCGATCACGATGGCCATCAGTACGGCGCGCGGATCGGCACCCAGATTGCTTGCGATCGACATGCCGATCGGCACCAGCAGCGCCGTAGTGGCCGTGTTGGACATGAAGTTGGTGAGCGCGCAGGAGATGAAGAAAATCACCACCAGCAGCAAGACCGGCGAAGGCTCCGAACCGAGTAGAGCCATGATAGTCGAGGCTACCGTAGCTCCTGCGCCAGTCTGCTCAAGTGCACTGGCCAGGGCTAGGGTACCGCCGAAGATGAAGATGGTTTGCGTATCGATGGACTGGTAGGCCTGCTTTTCAGTCAATACGCCCACCAGCACCAGAAACGCCGCACCAATGCAGGCGGTGATATGCAGCGGTACCCCAATTGCGCTCTCAAAGACCATGCCGAGAATGGTTGCAACCATCACCATCAGCGAGGTGATCTGCTTCCACCTCGGCACCGAGCTGAAGTCATGGACGGCCTCGGCCAAGCCGGCGACGGTTTTCGATGAGCCTGCAGGCAGCAAACGGTGGCCGAAGAAGGCGAAGTAGAGGATACCGCCGGCCAACAACGGCAGCCCAACCTTGGCGTACTCGAAGAAGCTGAACTCCAGGCCGACATTCTGCAGAGCGCTTTGCGCGATCAGGTTGCCCGGTGCGCCGATCAGCGAGAGGTTACCGCCCATCGCCGCAGCGAACACCAAGGGCATCAACAGACGCGAACGGGAGAATCCGGATTTCGCTGCGATACCGATGACCACCGGGATCAGGATGGCCGCGGTGCCGGTATTTGAGAGCACTCCGGAGAGCAAACCGACGATGACCATGATCGCCACGATCAGCTGTCGCTCGGTCTTGGCGAAGCGCGTTACAAGACCGCCGATGCGGTTCGCCATGCCGGTCTCGAATAACGCACCACCCACGATAAACATGCCGACGAACAGGATGACGTTGGTGTTGATAAAGCCGTTAAATGCGGTTTTGGGGTCAAGAACACCGGTCAGCACCAGCGTCAGACACACGATAATGGCAGTCAATGCGAGAGGGATGCGCTCCCAGACAAACATGACGGTCGCGAACAGCAAAAGAAGCAGCGTAATTTCAATCGGGCTCATTCGGTATCCCCCTCGGTCAGAGGAGGCTCCATATGCTTATTTTTGTTGTGGACGCCTGGCGCATCGAGTCACCAGGCGAAGCAGTCATTCAGCAGTGCTGGATTTGCAGGCGTCATCAGTGGGGCCAGAGCCTGTAGTCCAGGCAAAGACTTCCAAACGCCGCGACTTAGCTAGTGGCGAGTGCCATAACTGTTATTCCAGCGCTCATCTGATCGTTGATTAGCGAGCAATAAGGACAAGAACCGCATCGGTGATCTGCCGAGTGGTGGCCGTACCGCCAAGATCTGGGGTATGCAGACCGCTGGCAGTGACTTGCTCTATGGCCCGCATCAGATGCTTACTGGCTTTAACCTCGCCGAGGTGCTCAAGCATCATTGCCGCAGTCCAGAAGGTTGCAATGGGATTGGCAACCCCCTTTCCGGTGATGTCGAAAGCTGAACCATGGATGGGCTCAAACATCGACGGAAAGGTTCTGTCGGGATTCAGGTTGGCAGTTGGCGCAACGCCAAGACTGCCGGACAAGGCAGCGGCCAGATCCGAAAGAATATCGGCGTGCAAGTTGGTGGCCACAATTACATCGAGCTTCTCAGGCTTGAGTACCATGCTGGTGGTAACCGCATCGACCAACTCACGGGTCGTGCGTACATCTGGATAGTCTTTGGCTACCTCGGCGAATACTTCATCCCAAAGAACCATGCCATGGCGTTGGGCATTGGATTTGGTCACGAGGGTTAGATGCTTAGCGGGTCGGCTACGCGCTAACTCGAAAGCAAAGCGATGAATCCGCTCGATGCCAAAACGCGTAAATGTAGAAACCTCGGTTGCGACCTCAATCGGCAGGCCTTGGTGCACGCGACCGCCACTACCCGAGTATTCACCTTCTGAGTTTTCGCGCACGATGACCCAGTCGATGGCCTGACCATTGGTCAGTGGGCTTTTAACGCCGGGTAGCACGCGGGCAGGACGTACGTTGGCGTACTGGTCGAAACCTTGGCAAATCGGCAGACGCAGACCCCAAAGAGAAATATGGTCGGCGACCTTCAGGCTGCCAACTGCGCCAAAGAAGATTGCGTCCGCCTGCTTTATTTCAGCCAAGCCACCTTCTGGGATGTAGTGGCCATGCTTGAGGTAGTAATCCGAATTCCATGGGTAATGTGTGACGTCGAAGTCGAAACCACCTAAGCATCTTGAAAGCCCGTCAAGGACTTCCAATCCAGCGGCGATCACTTCAGGACCGATGCCGTCACCTGGTATTGCAGCGATTTTGTAGGTTTTCATGCTGCGCCTCACTTTATTTTTGTTGACGAGGATGGCCGCAATGTAACGGCAAGGTGAGTATAAACAGTGAAACAGAACAGATTGATCGCCTTTGAATTACAACTTTATTAATTTGAAGTTAACAATACATTGGGTTCAATACAGGCCTCGGCCTATCGGCTTTCTGTTCAAGCGATCTGGCTGCGGCTGCACGAAAAGCAGACGCATTGAGACGTTGAACGGTCGAAGTAACTATTCATAGGCAGATTGGATTAGCCAGCGCGGTGCGAATGATCCTCACAGGGACGGACTCGTGGACCAGCGTTAGCGCGTCGGTAAAATCAGCTTCGAGAGGAGCCGATGCGTTATTCCTTCACGTTCATATACTTCCTCGCCCAGGCGATGTAGTCGTCAGGGGCGGTGTATTGGGCCACCAGTTCCGAGGAGGTAAGGCCGTTGCCGACTGCAATGCCGCGTTGTTCGCGCAGACTGTCGTAGGTCGCTTTGATCGCCGCAAAGTAGGCAGCGTGTCCGTCCACCACGATGCGCACGCCTAGCTCGGCCAGACGGGTGTCATCGCGCAGATCCGGGTTGCCGTAGGTGACCAGCATCAGCGGCACATGCAGCTCGTCGGTAATGGCTTCGAGATGCGCGAAGTCCTTCACCCCCACCAGGCAGATACCATCGGCACCAGCGTCTTGGTAAGCCCGGGTACGATGGACTACGTCGGCGAGCGGCTGCACGCCTGCGTGAGTGCGGGCGATAATTGCTAAGGCTTTATCGTCACGTACTTCCTGGGCCGCGAGTAGCTTGCCGACGCCCTCTTCGATACTGATCAGTTCGTAGGACTTGCGACCAAACTGTGCTGGTAACAGGGTGTCTTCAAGGGTCAGCGCGGCGACGCCAGCGCGCTCCAATTCGATCACCGTACGCATTGCGTTAAGTGCGTTGCCATAGCCGTGATCGGCATCGGCGATCACGGGCAGGCATGCCACTCGGCCAATACGCGTGGCCTGCTCAGCGAACTCACTGAGGGTGATAAGGGCGATGTCTGGCGCGGCGAGTACTTGCAGGGAGGCGACAGAGCCGCCAAGGATGCCGACCTCAAATCCGAGGTCGGCGGCGATGCGTGCCGATAAGGGATCGAACACTGAAGCGGTGTGGTAACAGGCTGGGTTGGCGAGCAGAGCACGGAAAGCATTGCGCAGCTCGTGGTGACAGACTTTCTGCATAGTCTTAGTCCTAGGTCTTGCCCTGTAGGATTTTTAAGACCCGTAACCGGTGGTTAGCTTGCAGCTGTTTCGGCTGCTACTTGGCGATTATGGGGATGGGGTAGGAGACGGACGTCACTACCCGATAGGGCGATGTCAGTATCAGCCAGTAGTAGAGCTATACCGGCCTCGGCCATCGCCGCGAGGGGGCGTACACGGAAATCCACCGTGTACGCCCAGCGACCTCATTTAATAAAGCGAACCTGGCTGTTGATCTTCTCGATGATCGCGCCTTTGCGCTCGTTGAAGCGCACCTTGTTCTGCTCGAACAGGTTATTACCCTTGGTGTCGATAGAGATGATCAGCGGACCGAACTCACGGACCCGATTGACCCACAGGGTTTCCGGCATACCCAGGTCTTGCCATTCGGCACGTTCGATTTCCTCGACCTTGGTGGCGGCAAGCACGGCACAACCGCCTGGGAATACGGCATGCACCGCCTTGTTCTCCAAGCAACCTGTGGTGGTTTCTGGTCCCATGCCACCTTTACCAACGATCAACTTTACGCCGGTTTGTTCGATGAATTCTTTCTCGAACTTTTCCATGCGCATGCTGGTGGTCGGCCCGATGGAAACCATCTCGAAACTGCCGTCGTCCTTCTTGCGTACGATCGGTCCGGCGTGAAAGATCGCCCCGCCGCGCAGATCAACTGGTAGCTCGCGCTTGAGTTCGATCAGTCGGCGATGCGCCACGTCACGGCAGGTCACCAGTTGGCCCGTCAGATAGACCACGTCGCCAACGTTTAGGTCAGCGAGATCTTCGTCCTTGATCGGGGTGCTAAGAATCTTTTTCACAGAACTACTCCTTCATGGGACAGGATGTCGTAAGACAGGTCAGCATTGATGCGGATCTTGCCGCGGCGGTGCGCCCAGCAGCCGGTGGAAACGGCAACGCCGATGGTCGACGGATGGCGTGCCGAAGATTCGATATTCACACCCATTACACTGCTGTTGCCGGTAAGGCCTTGCGGGCCAATGCCGACCTCGTTGAGGCCATCTTCAAGCAGTTGTTCCATCAGCGCGGCATTCGCGTTGGGGTGGCTGGAGTCGACCGGACGTAGGATTGCCCGTTTTGAAAGACGCGCCGCAGTCTCCACCGATGTGGACACGCCGACGCCAACCAGAAGAGGCGGGCAGGCATTGATGCCGCGCGATGTGATCACGTCGAAGACGAATTCAGTAATGCCTTCGTAACCCTGACCGGGCATCAGCACCTTGGCCGAGCCCGGTAGGGTGCAGCCGCCACCGGCCATGTAGACGTCGATCAACGCGTAGTCAGCGTCAGGGACGATTTCCCAATCCAGCCACGGGATCTTCGAGCCGGTATTAGTACCGGTGTTTTTCTCGTCGAAGGTTTCAACGGCGTTATGACGCAGCGGCCCCTTGATGGTCGCCTCCAGAGTCGCGTTTAGCAGGATGTCCTCAAGCTCTCCGAGCAACGGAAATTTGGCACCTGCGGCGATGAAGTACTGAATCACCCCTGTGTCTTGGCAGCTTGGGCGATCCAACTTGTCTGCGAACTCCTGGTTCTCGGCCATTGAGTCGTAGACTTCGATGGCCAGCGAGTTGGTTTCCGCTGCGCGTAGCTTGGCGGTCTTTTCCTTAACGTCCTTCGGCAGGCGCTTGCCGATGTAGGCGGTAAATTTGGCCATTACATCGGTGAGTGATTGAACGGCTAATTGGTTATCCACTTTCATTCTCCTTACTGCATCAAAAAACGGGGTTGTATGTGCTCTGCTGTGGCACTGCTGAATCAAGCGCTATTGGCTGGTATTGCTGGTTTAACGACATTGTTCAGCGGTGCTGACGTCTGTATCGGGTCCTGCTGCGGCAACGCGTCGCCGTTCAAAACCTGATCCATCCGTGACTTGTCGAGGGCACCAACCCATTTGGCGATGGCCATGGTGCCGACCGCATTGCCGATGGTGTTGGTGATGGCGCGAGCTTCTGACATGAAGCGGTCGACACCGAGCAGCAACACCATGCCGGCGACCGGAATGTTGTCGAGCGAAGCCAGGGTGGCCGCCAGTGTGATAAAGCCGGAGCCGGTAACACCCGCCGAGCCTTTCGAGGTGAGCAGAAGTACGCCAAGGACGATCAGTTGGTCGGTCAGGGTCAGCGGTGTGTTGGTGGCTTGAGCGATAAAGATGGCCGCCATGGTGTAGTAGATGCACTGGCCGTCAGGGTTGAAGGTCAGTCCGGAGGGAATCACCAGGCCAACCACTGGCTTGGAAACACCAACGTTCTCCAGCTTGTTCATCAGTTGCGGCACCACCGATTCCGAGGAGCTGGTGCCCAATACGGTGAACAGCTCTTCCTTGAGATACTTGAGGAACTTCCACAGACTGAAGCCGGACAGGCGCGCAATAAAACCGAGCACAATGACCACGAACAGGAAGCAGGTCACGTACATGGTGGCCATAAGCTTGCCGAGCGAAACGACTGAGCCCAAACCGTACTTGCCGACGGTGAAAGCCATCGCACCGCAAGCAGCCAGTGGCGCGACACGCATGACCATGCCGACGATATGGAACATGCCGTGGGAGAAGGCCTCCAGCACATCGACCATGGGCTTGCCGCGCGGCCCCAGGTGAGCCAAGGCGATGCCGAACAAGGTCGAAAAGACCAGAATCTGCAAGATCTCATTCTTCGCGAAGGCGTCAGTGACGCTGGCAGGGATAATGTGCAGGAGGAAGTCGGTGAAGCTGCCGGAACCGCTCGCCGCAGTGGCCGTGTAATTGGCAATACTCTGGGTGTCGAGAGTCGCCGGGTCGACGTTCATGCCTTGGCCGGGCTGAACGAAGTTGACCACCACCAGGCCCAGCACCAGAGCAAAGGTCGAGAGAACCTCAAAATAGATCAGCGAGCGTATGCCGACTCGCCCCAGCTCTTTCATGTTCTCCATCTTGGCGATGCCGAGCACCACGGTGGCGAAGATGACGGGTGCGAAAACCATCTTGATCAGTTTGATGAAGGCGTCGCCGACAGGCTTGAGGTCAACGCCGAATTGCGGCCAGAACACACCGAGCGCTATGCCGATGGTCACGCCGATCAGAACCTGGACGTATAGCTTTCCTATAAATCGCACGGCCATTGTCTTCTCCGAATTATTGTTGTGGGTCGGATTCAGTTGTTGGCACTCAAAACGTGTTGCCACGGCAACGCCACGTAGTTGCAGGCAAATGCCCAAGCTTCATGTGGGTAATGAGTAGGTGCAAATTTAATGGTTTTCCCAGGAGCGTGTAATACAATGAAAATTACTTCATTATTTCCTGTGGGTTAATTATGAATCAGGTTTCTGAACTGGCATTCTTCAGCCAGCTGATTAGGCTGGGCAGCCTTGCGGCCACCGCGCGCGAGCTCAATCTGACGCCGCCGGCGGTCTCCAAGCGACTGGCACAAATGGAGCAGCGCCTCGGCGTTCGCCTACTCAATCGCACCACACGCAGCATCAGCCTCACCGCCGAAGGCGAGCTCTACCTGATCAATGCCCAGCGGATTCTCAGCGAGATCGAAGAAATGGAGCGCCAGGTGTCGAGTCGCCGGGCAGAGCCAAAGGGGTTGCTGCGCGTAAATGCGCCGTTGGGCTTCGGCCGCACCCACATCTGTCCGGCGATTTCCTCGTTCGTCAGGCTCTATCCGGAGGTCGAGGTGCAACTGCACCTGACCGACCGTCCGATCAACCTGCCGGACGACGCTATTGATGTCGGCATCCGCTTCGGCGAACTGCCCGACTCCCGGTTGGTCGCCCGCAAGATCGCCGCGAACCGACGCCGTATATGCGCTGCCCCGTCTTACCTGAAAGCCTTCGGCCACCCCGAAACGCCCAAGGATCTGATGCAACACAATTGCATCGTGCTACGCCAGAACGATGCAGCTTTCGGTATCTGGCGGCTGAGTAGAGGCAAGCAGGCGGAGTCGATAAAAGTGCGCGGCAGCCTCAGTACCAACGACGGCGAAGTAGCGCTGAACTGGGCGCTGGATGGCCACGGCATACTGATGCGCGCCGAGTGGAACCTCGCCGGGCACCTGAGCAGTGGCAGGCTGGTGGAGGTGTTGAGCGACTACGAAACCCCACCCGCTGACATCTACGCCGTCTATCTCGAGCGCCTCAACCTGTCGGCCAAGGTGTCCTTCTTCATCACGCATCTGCGGGAGTTCTTCAGCCACAATAGCGACGGGTTTTACCCGTTAGCCTAGAAGCTTGGACTTAAGGGTCGCGGCTCGATGCATCTGGCGCAAGCGGCCGCTCTTGGCCCAGGCTGTGTAAAAACGTTGGCATCGACCTTGCTGTGATTTGATGGATTCAAATCAGCGGGGGATGCCGATGAAGCGTTTTATCCAGGGAGAGCATCGAGGCCAAAGCGCGCTGCTTCCCGAGAGCCTGGATGACTACGTGGCGGATACCAACCCGGTGCGGGTGGTCGATGTTTTCGTCGATGAACTCGACCTGGGCCAACTGGGTTTCGAGGGTGTTGTCCCGGCGGAAACCGGCAGACCTGCCTACCACCCTGCCGACCTGCTGAAGATCTATATCTATGGCTACCTAAACCGTATCCAGTCCAGTCGTCGTCTCGAACGCGAAGCTCAGCGCAACGTTGAGTTGATGTGGCTGACCGGACGTTTGATGCCGGACTTCAAGACCATCGCCAACTTCCGTAAGGACAACGGCAAGGCAATCCGCGGCGTCTGTCGGCAGTTCGTGGTGCTGTGTCAGCAGCTTGGCCTGTTCTCTGAAGCGCTAGTAGCCATCGATGGCAGCAAGTTCAAGGCGGTCAACAATCGCGACCGCAACTTCACCAGCGCCAAGCTTCAGCGGCGTATGGAAGAGATCGAGTCCAGCATCAACCGTTACCTGACCGCACTGGATACGGCAGATCGTCAGGAACCTGCCGTAGCTCAAGTCAAAGCCGAACGCCTCCACGAAAAGATTGCGACCTTGAAAACTAAGCTGCAAGAACTCAAGGAAATCGAGGTTCAACTCAACGAAACACCGGATAAACAGATCTCCCTGACCGATCCCGATGCCCGCTCAATGAAGACTCGGGGCAGCGGCATGGTCGGCTACAACGTGCAGGCCGCGGTCGATGCGAAGCACCACCTAATCGTGACGCATGAGGTCACGAACAACGGAGTTGATCGAGATCAGCTGAGTTCGATGGCCAAGCAGGCGCGAGAGGCCATGGGGGCCGAGGAACTCTCGGCGGTCGCAGACAGAGGGTATTTCAAAGGTGAAGAAATCCTGGCGTGCCATGAGGCTGGAATTACTGTCTTCGTGCCCAAGACGCTGACCTCGGGAGCGACAGCGGCTGGCCGCTTCGGCAAAGGTGATTTCATCTACGACCCAGCTAAGAACGAGTACCGATGCCCTGCTGGGCAAAGTCTGAACTGGCGGTACTCAAGCGTCGAGAAAGGGCTAAAACTGAATCGCTACTGGAGTTCGCACTGCCAAGGTTGTGCGTTGAAGGCGAACTGTACGCCTAGCTCAGAGCGGCGAGTGAGCCGCTGGGAGCATGAGACCGTGCTCGAGGCGATGCAGAGTCGCCTGGATCAAGCGCCCGAGATGATGCGGATCCGTCGCCAAACTATCGAGCACCCGTTCGGCACGCTGAAGTCCTGGATGGGTGCCACCCACTTCCTCACCAGAACGCTCGACCGGGTGAGTACCGAGATGAGCCTGCATGTGCTCGCCTACAATCTCAAACGCGTGTTGAACTTGCTGGGCAGCGGTGCCCTGATGGCAGCGATGAAGGCCTGAGGCCTGTTTTACGACTCTTACCACCCTCCAGCACGCGCGCCGAAGCCGAAAGTGCCATAGCAACCAGAATCACCAATTGCGCCTGATTGGGCCTCCGGCGGCCTCCTGGACGCTGAGAAAATCCCACGGCAGTTGACTGCCATCGCTTGCCGCGCTTTTACACGGTCTGGGCCGGGTGCGGCCGGTCGCCATAGGCTGGAGTCGGCCAGAAGCGGTCGATCACATCCGAGCAGGGAAAAGCGGCTATTAAGAATACTCAGCCGCCCATCTCAACGAAATGCCCAAGTGATTTTGAACAGACTGAAGCGATTAATTGCCCACCTCAACAACCTTAGCGTCGGGTGCGTGGTTTTTCACCGACTCGATACCCTTGTCGCGTGAGGCTTCGGAGGCATATGACTGGCTCGTCCCGACTACTTGGTGATTACCCGCCTTAAGGTTGAACATAAACTTGTCAGCCCCGCTGGCCTTACGCTCGTAGCGTGCATCATCAGGCGCATTTTTTTTGACTGACTCGACTCCATTTAGACATCCAGACTTATCCTTGTAGCCCTCGCTGGCCAGAATTGCTTGGCCATTGTTGGCTTTGAGCCGAAAACGAAATTCACCCGCTTTGTCGTTGTATATTTCAAACGTCCCAGACATATAGCTATTCCTTATTTTTGGCTTTCATGAGATCCATCGATATCGCTGCGGTCCAAAAAATGACTGTTTGCCCATTAGAAATATGGTTTCTGTGTGATGCTAGCCAGGCAAAATCGATGCTCCAGCTTCAGTAGAACTGCATGACAAATGCACCATAACCCAAGAGCTAAACCAGATTTTTGAACAGTCAAAGTATAGACACAGATCTCAACACGGCTCGATTTCTTCGTCGAGTGAAGAGCCCAGCTTTTGCAGAGATATCCGAGCGGCTGCTTTTGGCCCAGACCGTGTAAAAACGCAGCAAGCGATGGCAATCAACTGCCGGGGGGATTTTCTCGGTATTCAGGAGGCCCAATCAGGCGCAATTGGTGATTCTGGTTGCTATGGCACTTTCGGCTTCGGCGCGCGTGCTGGAGGGTGGTAAGAGTCGTAAAACAGGCCTCAGGCCTTCATCGCTGCCATCAGGGCACCACTGCCCAGCAAGTTCAACGCGCGTTTAAGATTGTAGGCGAGCACATGCAGGCTCATCTCGGTACTCACCCGGTCGAGCGTTCTGGTGAGGAAATGGGTGGCACCCATCCAGGATTTCAGCGTGCCGAACGGGTGCTCGACCGTCTGCCGGCGGATGCGCATCATCTCAGGTGCTTGATCCAGGCGACTCTGCATCGCTTCGAGCACGGCTTCATGCTCCCAGCGGCTCACTCGTCGCTCTGAGCTAGGCGTACAGTGCTCTTTCAGCCGACAACCTTGGCAGTGCGAACTCCAGTAACGGTGCAGCTTTAGCCCTTTCTCGACGCTTGAGTACCGCCAGATCAGGCTTTGCCCAGCCGGGCATCGATATTCGTTCTTTGCTGCGTCATATATGAAATCACCTTTGCCGAAGCGGCCAGCCGCTGTTGCTCCCGAGGTCAGCGTCTTGGGCACGAAAACGGTGATTCCAGCCTCATGGCACGCCAATATTTCTTCTCCTTTGAAATACCCTCTGTCTGCGACCGCCGAGAGCTCCTCGACACCCATGGCTTCTCGGGCTTGCTTGGCCATCGAGCTCAGTTGGTCTCGATCAACTCCGTTGTTCGTGACCTCGTGCGTCACGATCAGATGATGCTTCGCGTCGACCGCCGCCTGCACGTTGTAGCCAACCATGCCGGCACCCCGGGTCTTCATTGAGCGGGCATCGGGATCGGTCAGGGAGATCTGTTTATCCGGTGTTTCGTTGAGTTGAACCTCGATTTCCTTGAGCTCCTGCAGCTTAGTTTTCAAGGTCGCGATCTTGTCGTGGAGGCGTTCGGCTTTGACCTGCGCCACGGCAGGCTCCTGGCGATCAGCGGTATCCAGTGCGGTCAGGTAGCGGTTGATACTGGACTCGATCTCCTCCATTCGCCGCTGCAGTTTGGCGCTGGTGAAGTTGCGGTCGCGATTGTTGACCGCCTTGAACTTGCTGCCATCGATGGCCACCAGCGCTTCCGAGAACAGACCAAGCTGCTGACACAGCACCACGAACTGCCTACAGACGCCGCGGATTGCCTTGCCGTTATCTTTGCGGAAATTGGCGATGGTCTTGAAGTCCGGCATTAAACGTCCGGTCAACCACATCAACTCAACGTTGCGCTGAGCCTCGCGTTCGAGACGTCGACTAGACTGGATGCGGTTAAGGTAACCGTAGATGTAGATCTTCAGCAGGTCGGCAGGATGGTAGGCGGGCCGACCTGTTTCAGCCGGGACGACACCCTCGAAGCCGAGTTGGCCAAGATCGAGCTCATCGACGAAAACATCGACCACTCGCACCGGGTTGGTGTCAGCCACGTAGTCATCCAGGCTCTCGGGAAGCAGCGCGCTTTGGCCACGATGCTCTCCCTGGATAAAACGCTTCATCGGCATCCCCTCGCTGATTTGAATCCATCAAATCACAGCAAGGTCGATGCCAACGTTTTTACACAGTCTGGGCCGTTAGCGACGGCCTGACTTCGACCGTCGCTATACATGGTCAAACCTCGGTCTGCTCTGCCATTTCCAAGGCGTCGTCGACCTCAATCCCAAGATATCGAACGGTGCTCTCCAGCTTCGTATGGCCAAGCAGAAGTTGAACGGCCCGCAAGTTCTTTGTCCTGCGATAGATCAGTGATGCCTTTGTACGTCTCATTGTGTGAGTGCCATACATGGCCGGATCAAGGCCAATGGCTTGCACCCAGCCTTTGACGATACGAGCGTATTGACGAGTGGATAGATGGTCTGAGGTGTGCAGCCTGCTCGGGAAAAGGCAGTCCTGGCTACGGAGCTGGGCTTGGTGTATCCAGGCCGCGAGAGCAGACCGTGTTTGCTCAGTAATTTCGAACTGCACTGGTCGCTTCGTTTTCTGCTGCATAACCATTGCTCGTGATGACACATGCTCGCCATGAGCAACGTCGCATACACGGAGCTTGGTTAAGTCGCAGGCTCGAAGCTTGCTGTCGATGGCCAGATCGAACAAAGCCAGATCCCGGGTTCGTTCTGCAAGCTGAAGCCTTACTCGGATGGCCCAGATATCTCTCAGCCGGAGCGGGGTTTTCTGTCCGACCAACTTTCCTTTGTTCCAGGGCCGGCGGGTGCAGGTAGCAGTGATGTTCATGGCAAGTCCTCCACATGTGGGAGGACAAGCATGGCTAGCCAGAGAAGTGGTCGCTAACCGGCCAACACCGGCCATTCAGCGTCTACGGATTCTGGGTCAATTCACTGCGACTTAACCCAGCTCCGCTCACGAGACATTGCCCATGGAGAGCACGTGTCATCGCAAGCCATTGTGATGCAGCAGAAAACTAAGCGGCAAGAGCAGTTTGAGATTACAGAGCAAACGCGGACGACTTTAGAGGCCTGGATAATTCGGACTCATTCAATCAACCCCAACCGTACTCTCGAGTTTTACTTTAAGGAAACGCCACCTCGACGGCATCGCCATTAAAGCGCACCGGCCACACGCTCAACGCCTGCTTAGGATATTCCAGGCAGGTACCGTCCTCCAGGCGAAAGTGTTGTTTGTACAGCGGTGCAACCACCACTAAGTCCCCGGCCAAACTGCCCACCAGGCCACGGCCAATCACATTGGCTCCCGACTTCGGGTCGCGGTTATCAATGGCGAACAAACGCTCACCTTCCGGCTCGTTGGGTAGGTAGAACAGCGCCACTTGGACGCCCTCCAGCAAGGCCACTACACCAGAGTTGGAGACTAGGTCCTGACGGGTGCACAGTGTTTTCCAGTGGGTGTATTGGGCAGCTACGACGGCATTGGCTTGGCTCATCAGACGATCTCCTCGGCGGCTATCAGGTGCAGCTCTTCTGCACGAATTGGACGGCGTTGGCCGCGTTCTTTGACGAAGTGAATATCAGGGTCAGCGCCGTTATCGTTGACGAAGGTACGGAAGCGTTTGAGCTTCTCTGGATCTTTCAGGGCGTTGGCCCATTCGCATTCGTAGCGTTCGACCACCAACTGCATCTGCCCTTCCAACTCGGCAGCCAGACCCAGGCTGTCATCGATAATCACAGCCTTCAGGTAGTCCAAGCCACCCTCCAGGCTTTCGCGCCATACAGAGGTGCGTTGCAGCTTGTCGGCGGTGCGGATATAGAGCATTAGGAAGCGGTCGATGTAGCGGATCAGAGTGTCGTCATCGAGGTCGGTGGCGAACAGTTCAGCGTGCCGCGGGCGCATGCCGCCGTTGCCGCTGATGTACAAGTTCCAGCCCTTCTCGGTGGCGATTACGCCAACGTCTTTGCTTTGCGCTTCGGCGCATTCCCGGGTGCAACCGGATACCGCAAACTTGAGCTTGTGCGGCGAGCGCAGGCCCTTGTAGCGATCCTCAATCAGCAGGGCCATTTGCACACTGTCTTGCACGCCATAACGGCACCAGGTACTGCCCACGCAACTCTTCACCGTGCGGGTGGACTTGCCATAGGCGTGGCCGGTTTCAAAGCCGGCGGCAATCAGTTCCCCCCAGATATCTGGCAGCTCGTGCAGTTGCGCGCCGAACAGGTCGATACGCTGGCCGCCAGTGATCTTGGTGTACAGATCGTACTTTTTCGCCACTGCACCAATGGCAATCAAACCATCTGGGCTGATCTCACCACCGGGAATACGCGGTACCACCGAGTAGGTGCCGTTCTTCTGCATGTTGGCCATAAAGGTGTCGTTGGTGTCTTGCAGCGGCACCAACCATGATTCCTGAATTTGCCGGTTCCAGCACGAGGCTAGAATGGAGCCCACAGCGGGTTTGCAGATGTCGCAACCGAGGCGGCCTTTGCCATGGCGGGCCAGCAGTTCGTCGAAGGTTTCGATGCCTTCCACGCGCACCATGGAGTACAGCTCCTGGCGGGTGAAAGCAAAGTGCTCGCACAAACTCTTGTCAACGCTAACGCCACGGGCCGTCAACTCATGCTCGAACACCTGCTTAAGCAAGCTGGCGCAACCGCCGCAACCGGTGGCGGCTTTGGTCTGTGCTTTAAGGCCGGCAAGGTCGCCGCAACCAGCGTCGATGGCGCAGCAAATCGCGCCTTTACTGACGTTATGGCAGGAGCACACGGTGGCCGTAGCTGGCAGGGCATCAACGCCAAGCGCCGGTGCGGCTTCGCCAAGGGGCAGAATCAACGACGAGGGGTCAGCTGGCAGAGTAATGCCGTTTTGTACGTATTGCAGTAGGGTGTCGTAGTAACTGTTGTCGCCCACCAGCACCGCGCCCAAGGCTTGTTTGCCATCGGCGGACACCACCAAGCGCCGGTAGCTGCCTGTGGATTCATCAATAAAGCGGTAGCTACGCGAACCGGCGATGGCGCCATGAGCGTCACCGATGGAACCGACATCTACACCAAGCAGCTTGAGCTTGGTGGACATGTCGGCGCCCATAAACGGAACGGCCGTTTCGTCACAGAGTTGCGCCGCAACGCTGCGGGCCATTTGGTAACCCGGCGCAACCAAACCAAATATGCTGCCATTCCAGGCCGCGCATTCGCCGATAGCGTAAATGTTGGCATCGCTGCTACGGCATTGGCTGTCGATGGCGATACCGCCACGGGCGCCTAGCTCCAATTCGCATTGTTTGGCCAAGGCGTCCTGCGGGCGGATGCCAGCGGAGAAAACTATCAGATCTGTTTCCAAGAACTCATCGTTGGCGAAGTTCATGCGGTAGCGGTATTCGCTGCCGGCGGAGATCGACTGGGTACCGCGAGACAAATGCACGCTAACGCCAAGAGCTTCGATACGCGACTTCAGAGCGTGGCCGCCGTGATCATCCAACTGCACCGGCATCAAGCGCGGGGCGAACTCCACCACGTGGGCTTCCAGGCCCAAGCACTTAAGGGCGTTTGCCGCTTCCAGACCGAGCAAACCGCCCCCCACAACCACGCCACGACGGGCGTTCTTGGCGGCGGCTTGGATAGTATCGAGGTCGGTCAGGGTACGGTAGACCAAGCGCGAGTCGCCGGCGGCACCTTCAATCGGCGGCACAAAGGGGAACGAGCCGGTGGCCAGTACAAGCTGATCATAGGGCACGCAACCATTGGCAGTAATCACCTCGCGGCTGGCGCGGTCGATTTCCAGCACCGGCACGCCCAGGTGCAGGGTGACGCCTGGGGTTTGATACAGCGCCCAGTCGCCAAGGGCGAGGGATTCGGCATCGCGCCCACCGAAGTATTCGGACAGGTGCACACGGTCGTAGGCGCGCAGCGGCTCTTCGCTGAACACATGAATCTGGTAGCGGCTCAACGCGCCGCGTTCCACCAACTGCTCTACGCAGTGGTGACCAACCATGCCGTTGCCGATGACGACTAATTGCTGAAGATCTTTGCTGTTCATGTGTACACCCGCCAACGCCGCTACAGTTTTTTTTGAGCAAAAAAAACGCCTGGAACCAAAAGGTTCCAGGCGTCTTTGCCTGTTCGTACTGCCGGCCTAGTAAGCCTGACGCAGTCCTTGTCACCCGGGCCTGTCTCAGCCAACGATCGCCATTGATCGACGGGGTGTCTCACCTGCGCAATGGCAGTGAGTTCATAAAGACTATGCAGTGGCTGTGCCAGAATTTTATTTGCACCCTGAAAACGCCGTATTTACGGGCTTTCCCTCCAAGCAGGGGAATTACCTCACGTGCCAATTCAGAGCTAAAACAGTGCAGTTTTCGACCTACCGCCCCAACGTGACGCGACTTAGGCATCACACAGTACCTGTGGGAGAGGCTTCAGCCTCGATGCTTTTAAAGTCAAAACTCGCGACTGAAGCCGCTCCCACACAACCGCACACGAGCTTGCGACACTTTTGGCCCAGCCATTGCTAAGTACAAGCAAGGCCGTCAACGATGATGGCCAACACATTCAAGCAATACACACGACAAAGGCGCCGTGCAGCCCCCGTTGAAAGACGAGGAGCAGCATGGCGCCTTTGTCGTTTCTGCAGGTGGATACGGCGATGGCAGCACTACCGACAACCAGCAAAACCGTACGTAGCGTATGCCCCTACTGCGGGGTGGGCTGCGGCATTGTTATGCAGGTGGAAGACAACCTGATCGTCAACGTTTCCGGGGACAAACAGCACCCCAGCAACTTCGGTCGCCTGTGCACCAAGGGCAGTACCTGCGGCCAAGCCGTGGTCAACAGTGGGCGCATGGAGCACGCGTTTATGCGCCAGGAGCGCAACCTTTCCCCGGTGCGCGTGGCCATCGACCAAGCCATCGACGCTACCGCCAGCCGTCTGTGCAGCATCATCGACGAGCACGGCCCGGATGCCGTAGCCCTGTATGTCAGCGGGCAAATGTCCCTGGAGGCGCAGTATCTGGCCAACAAGCTGACCAAGGGTTTTATTCGTAGCAGCCATATCGAATCCAACTCGCGCCTGTGCATGGCCAGCGCCGGCAGCGGCTACAAACAATCCCTCGGTGCCGATGGTCCGCCCGGCTCCTACAGCGACTTTGAGCATAGCGATGTGTTTGTAGTGATCGGCGCCAACATGGCCGACTGTCACCCCATTCTGTTTCTGCGCCTGCTCAACCGGGTTAAGGCCGGGGCCAAGCTGATCGTCATCGACCCACGGCGCACCGCCACTGCCGACAAGGCCAGCCTGTACCTACAAATCGCCCCAGGCACCGACCTGGCGCTGCTCAATAGCTTGCTGCATGTGCTGGTGAAAAACGGCCATACCGACCCAGCGTTTATCGCTGAATTCACCGAAGGCTGGGAGGTAATGCCGAGCTTTCTTGAGGACTACTCGCCCGAGAAAGTCGCCGCCATTACTGGTTTGAGCGCGGCCGATATTCGCCAGACCGCGCAGTGGATTGGTGAAGCAGAAAACTGGATGAGCTGCTGGACCATGGGCCTCAACCAGAGCGTGCAAGGCACCTGGCACACCAACGCCCTATGCAACTTGCACCTCGCCACCGGCGCCATTTGTCGTCCAGGCAGCGGGCCGTTCTCCCTTACCGGCCAACCCAATGCCATGGGCGGCCGCGAGATGGGCTATATGGGCCCCGGCCTACCTGGCCAGCGCTCCGCCTTGGTGGCCGAGGACCGCGCGTTTATTGAACGGATATGGGCCCTGCAACCCGGCAGCCTTCGGAGCGAAGGTGGCGATGGCACGGTGGCCCTATTCGAGGCCATGGCCGCCGGCGAAGTAAAAGCCTGTTGGATTATCTGCACCAACCCGGTAGCCAGTGCGCCCAATCGCAAAACCGTGATTGAGGCACTACAAAAGGCCGAACTAGTGATCACTCAGGACGCTTACCTGGACACCGAAACCAATCGCTATGCCGACATCCTGTTGCCCGGCGCGCTGTGGGCGGAAGCCGAGGGGGTGATGATCAACTCCGAGCGCAACCTCACCCTAATGCAGCAAGCCGTAACTCCGCCAGGCGACACCTTGGCCGACTGGAAAATTATCGCCCGCGTGGCCTGCGCCATGGGCTACAGCGAAGCGTTTAGCTACAACAGCGCCAGCGAAATCTTTGAAGAAATCAAACGCTGCTGGAACCCCAAAACCGGCTACGACATTCGCGGTGCCAGCTATGAACGCCTGCGCGAGCAACCGTTGCAATGGCCCATTGCCGATAGCGACGCGGCCACGCGTAACCCACTGCGTTACTTGAATAATGACACCAGCCAAACCCTGAAACTGGCCGCAGACGGCAGCCAACCGGCACTGGTGTTTGCCACCGACAGTGGCAAGGCGCAGTTCTTTGCACGCCCCCATTTGCGGCCTGCAGAACTGCCCGATGAGAACTTCCCCCTGATACTCAATACCGGTCGCCTGCAGCACCAGTGGCACACCCTGACCAAGACCGGGAAAGTACCCACACTGAACAAGCTCAACCCCGGCCCCTTTGTGGAAATTCACCCCAGCGACGCCACCCGCCTGGCAATTAGTGAACGCGACGGCGTGGAAATTCGTTCCCGCCATGGCGTGGCGGTGCTACCGGCCTTAATCAGCGACCGCGTACGCCCAGGCAACTGCTTTGCGCCCTTCCACTGGAACGATGTGTTTGGCGAACAGCTGGCCATTAACGCTGTGACCAGCGACGCCATTGACCCCGTATCCCTGCAGCCGGCGTTCAAGTTTTGCGCCGTTAGCCTACAAGCCGTCAGCCGTGCGCCGTCCCCTCAGGGGACCACTGTTTCCGAGGAGCTCGCCCCCATGCAGACCAATGTCTTTGCTCGCCTGCTTAACCTCGACACCCCGGCGCAGTTGCAACTGAGCGCCGCCGAGGAGCTGTATATGCAGGGCTATCTGTTGGGCCTACGCAGCCTGGAAGGGCGTGTAAGTGGCGTGCCCACCCTGCCCGCCAGTGCACCGCTAACGGAAAACAAACGCCTGTTGCTGGATGGCATGTTGGCGGGGCTGTTTTCACGCCAAACCGCGGGTCTGGATATGCCCAGCCATGCGCTGCAACTGCTCAGCGCAGCACCGGCAGAAGTCATCGCCCCGCAGTGGTTGGTGCTGTGGGCCTCACAAACCGGCAACAGCGAAGATCTGGCCGAAACCTGCACACAGCGCCTACGCAGTAAAGGCCAACGCGTGCGGATGATGGCCATGGATGACGCCAAGCTGGAGGACCTATGTGGCGCCGCCGGCGTACTACTGGTGACCAGCACCTTTGGCGATGGCGAGCCACCGGACAATGCCGCCAGTTTTTGGGCTAGCCTGGAAAACGCCGAAGCCCAAGCCTTGGCCAGCAGCCGCTACAGCGTGTTGGCCCTGGGCGACTCCAGTTACGACCAGTTCTGTGGCTTTGGCCGCAAGCTGGATGAGCGCCTAGCAGCCCTCGGCGGCGAATGCCTGCACGCGCGCCAAGAGTGCGAACCGGACTATCAACAAGCTGCCGAGCAGTGGCTGGAAAAAATCTGCATAGCCTTGCCAAGCGGGCCCATTGCCGCAGTGGAAAAAACCTCCAACTTGTTGCCAACCCCCATCGAAAGTAGCCGCTACAACCGTCACAACCCGCTGATCACTCGGTTGCTAGAAAACCGCATTCTCAACAGCCAGGGGGCGCAGAAGGAAACCCGCCATATCGTCTTCGACCTCGGCGACCACGACTTCCCCTACCAAGCCGGCGATGCCCTGGGCGTATGGCCGAGCAATTGCCCAGAGCAGGTCAATGCCCTTCTCAAGGCCTTGCAGCTCGATGGTGATTGCAGCGTTGAGCTCAAAGAACAAACGCCCATGACCCTGCGCATGGCCCTAGAAGAACACTTGGAAATCGTCCGCATCACCCCTCAGCAGCTGCAGTGGGTATGCGAGCGCTCCGCCAGTCCGCTCTTGGAAGAGCTGCTGCAGGGCGGAGACCAAGCCGAACTCAAGGATTGGCTCTGGGGCCGTCAGTTGCTCGACCTGTTGTTGGAGTTCCCAATCCCCCTCAACAGCGATGAACTGCTGAGCTTGCTCAAGCCGCTGCAACCGCGCCTGTACTCCATTTCATCGAGCCCTAAAGCGCATCCAAACCAAGTGCATATCACCGTTTCTACCGTGCGCTACCAGCACCAGAACAAGCAGCGTGGTGGCGTCTGTTCAACCTTCCTAGCCGACCGTGCAGAGGGCCGGGGCGCACGGATATTCCTGCAACGCTCGGCGCACTTTCGCCCCCCACAAGACCCGCAGTTGCCGCTAATCATGATTGGCCCAGGCACCGGCATCGCGCCTTTCCGCGCCTTTCTGCAGGAGCGCCAAGCCCAGGGCGGTTCTGGCAAAAACTGGTTGTTCTTTGGCGAACAACGCGCCGTAAGCGACTTCTACTACCACGACGAATTACGTACCTGGCAACGCAGCGGCCTGCTCACCCGCCTAGACACCGCCTTCTCCCGCGACCAGGCAGAAAAAATCTACGTGCAACAACGCATACTCGAAGAGGGCGCGCTGCTGTGGAGCTGGCTGCAACAAGGCGCCTCGGTATGCGTCTGCGGCGACGCCGCACGCATGGCCAAAGACGTCGACGCAGCCCTGAAAAAGATCGTGCAAGTACACGGAAAAATGAGCAGCGGCGCCGCCACCCTGTACGTCAGCGGCATGAGCAAAGAGCGACGGTATTTGCGCGATGTGTATTGATGCCCACGTTTGCGGGGATCGCGACTGAAGTCGCTCCTATGCAGATCAAGAGCCGAACCCGCCAAACACAAACTCGGCACAGCAATTGCTGTTCTTCCCGCTAAGGTCGCCAGTAAACGCCACGTGGCGACCTTACTGACAACTGCGTCGTGCTACCCGGTTGATAACCCGCGGTAGGGACATCGTTTTTTGTGGTCTAGGTTTTCAGGAACACCCCTATGAGCGATGGCCTGCTTATGCACTCTCTGGCCTGGGTAGCGGGCAGCGATGCCCCAGAAAGGAACGTCCTCAATATCGGCTACATGCCGCTTAGCGACTGCGCCTCCGTGGTCGTAGCGGCCACCCAGGGCTTTGCCCAGCCCTATGGCTTAACCCTCAACCTCAAACGCCAGGCCTCCTGGGCTGGCATCAATGACAAGCTGATAAGCGGCGAACTGGACGCCGCCCACAGCCTGTACGGCATGATCTACGCCATTCAACTGGGCATCAGCGGCGCCGCTGCTACCGATATGGCCGTGCTTATGGGTCTGAACCAGAACGGCCAGAGCATCAACCTGTCGCAACCACTGAAAGAGGCTGGTGTGACCAGCGCCAGTGCACTGCAACAGCGCGCGCACCAAAGCGGCACAAAACTTACCTTCGCCCAGACCTTCCCCACCGGCACCCATGCCATGTGGCTGTATTACTGGCTGGCCAGCCAGGGCATTCACCCGCTGCAGGATGTAAACAGCGTGGTGGTGCCGCCGCCGCAAATGCTCGCGCACCTGGAAGCAGGGCGCATTGATGGCTTTTGCGTGGGCGAACCCTGGTGCGCCAATGCCGTGGAGCATGGCCAGGGCTTTACCCTGACCACCAGCCAAGCCATCTGGCCGGATCACCCGGAAAAAGTCCTGGCCTGCACTCGCGAATTTGTTGAGCAAAACCCCAATACCGCCCGCGCTCTGGTGATGTCGGTGTTGGAAGCCAGCCGCTTTATTGAGGAAAGCCACGAGAACCGTCGCAGCACAGCACAACTGTTGAGCAGCAGTGAGTACCTAGATGCGCCGTTATCCAGTGTCGAACCGCGCCTGCTGGGCGAGTACAGCGATGGCCTGGGCAATCAATGGCACGACGCCAACGCCCTGCGCTTCCATAACAACGGCGCTGCAAACTTTCCCTACCTCTCGGATGGCATGTGGTTTCTCACTCAGTTCCGCCGCTGGGGTTTGCTGCGCCAGGACCCTGACTACCTCGCCGTAACCTGCCAGGTGCAACAAACTGAGCTGTACAGCGCCGCCGCAACCGCCCTGGATATTCCTGTGCCTAATGCCGCCATGCGCACCAGCCGCCTGCTCGATGGCAGCGTTTGGGACGGTACCGACCCTGCCGGCTATGCCCGCAGTTTTAACCTGCATGCCCTCAATGATCACTGACAGGAGCTGGCCGCTATGCTGCGTATCCTGCTGATCAATGACACCTCGAAGAAGGTCGGGCGCTTGCGTACGGCCTTGAGCGAGGCGGGCTTTGAAGTGATCGACGAGTCAGGGCTGACCATCGACCTGCCCGCCCGCGTGGAAGCCGTGCGTCCGGACGTGGTATTGATCGACACCGAGTCGCCAAGCCGGGATGTGATGGAACAAGTGGTGCTGGTGACCCGCGACCAGCCACGGCCGATTGTGATGTTTACCGACGAGCACGATCCCGGCGTGATGCGCCAGGCGATCAAGTCTGGTGTGAGCGCCTATATCGTCGAAGGCATCCATGCCCAGCGCTTGCAGCCGATCATGGACGTGGCCATGGCGCGCTTTGAAAGCGACCAAGTGCTGCGCTCGCAACTACACGCCCGCGACCAGCAGCTGGCTGAGCGCAAACGGGTTGAGTTGGCCAAGGGTATGTTGATGAAAATGAAAGACTGCAGCGAAGAGGAGGCGTACACACTGATGCGTCGCCAAGCCATGAGCAAACAGCAGAAGCTGATTCAGGTGGCAGAGCAGATTATCGCCATGACTGAGTTGTTGGGCTAACCGTAGGAGCGGTAGCTGCGCGGTGCGCACCCTACAAAATCAAACGCAGCGCCTGCTCCACAACACAGCACACTGCACCAACAGTGGCTGTACACAGCCTAAAAGGCTCTGCAAATAAAAGTAAAACCATTGCCCTAGAGCTCTCCAGCCTAATTGGCACACAACCTGCTTATGTATCAGCACAGGTAGCCAACGGCGGTTGCCCCACCACGACAAAGACGTCGCACTTCCCCTCGCTAAAGCGAACTTGGGATTGCGGCGTCTTTTGCGTTTATGGCCTTGGAAACGGGGCCTGGTGGGCAGCTCTCAAAGCTACCCACCTGCAAACACAACTACCTATTTGCAGATGAGGTACTGGGAATGAACACCAACAGTTTCTGGAAAGCCGGCCACACCCCCACGTTGTTTGCCGCCTTTTTGTATTTCGATTTGAGCTTTATGGTTTGGTACCTGCTAGGCCCAATGGCAGTACAGATTGCCACTGACCTGCAACTAACCACTCAGCAACGCGGATTTATGGTGGCTACGCCGATTCTGGCTGGCGCCCTGCTGCGCTTTTTGATGGGCATACTGGCGGATCAGTTGTCGCCAAAAACCGCCGGTATCTTCGGCCAAGTGGTTGTGATTGGCGCACTGCTGGTGGCTTGGCAGTTGGGCATCCACAGCTATGAACAAGCACTGCTGCTCGGTGTGTTCCTCGGTATGGCCGGTGCTTCGTTTGCCGTAGCCCTACCGCTGGCATCTCAGTGGTACCCCGCGGAACACCAAGGCAAGGCCATGGGCATCGCCGGCGCTGGCAACTCGGGCACCGTGATTGCCGCTTTGGCTGCCCCGCTGCTGGCCGCAGCCTTTGGTTGGAGCAATGTGTTTGGCCTGGCGCTGATCCCACTGGTGCTGACGCTTATCGCCTTCACCCTGATGGCCCGTAACGCTCCAAACCGCAGCAAAGCTAAATCCATGGCCGATTACTTCAAGGCCCTGGGCGACCGTGATAGCTGGTGGTTTATGTTCTTCTACAGCGTCACCTTTGGCGGCTTTATCGGCCTAGCAAGCGCCCTACCCGGTTATTTCCACGACCAGTACGGCCTCAGCCCAGTGACCGCCGGCTATTACACCGCGGCCTGTGTATTCGGTGGCAGCCTGATGCGACCTCTAGGCGGCGCCCTAGCCGACCGTTTTGGTGGCATTCGTACCTTGCTGGGCATGTATGCCGTGGCCTCCATCTGCATTGCTGCGGTGGGCTTTCATCTGTCTAGTTCGGTGGCGGCATTGGCCTTGTTCGTTAGCGCCATGCTGGGCTTGGGTGCAGGTAACGGTGCAGTGTTCCAACTGGTGCCACAGCGCTTTCGTAAAGAGATTGGTGTGATGACCGGCCTGATCGGCATGGCAGGAGGAATCGGCGGTTTCCTCCTGGCTGCAGGCCTGGGTGCAATCAAACAGAATACCGGCGACTACCAAATCGGCCTGTGGTTATTTGCCAGCCTGGGCGTGATTGCCTGGTTCGGTTTGCACGGTGTGAAAAAACGCTGGAGAACCACGTGGGGTTCGGCTGCCTTTACCGCTGCACGGGTCTGAGTAAACCGCCATGGGCTTGCATCTGAGCTACGCCGAAAGCAGCGCCAGCGGGCCGCGCGTGGAGAACCAGGATGCGGTGCGTCTGGTCACTCCGGCGCCATCGCTGGCTGGCAGCAAGGGTTATTTGTTTGCCTTGGCTGACGGCGTTAGCCAATGCGCGGACGGTGGCTTGGCTGCCCGGTCAACCTTGCAAGCACTGGCTCACGACTACTACGCCACGCCGGAAACCTGGGGCGTGGCGCAAGCCCTGGACCGTCTGTTGCTTGCACAAAACCGCTGGCTGCATGCCAATGGCGGCGGCCAGCCGCTGCTCACCACCCTCAGTGCTTTGGTGATGCGCGGTCGGCACTTTACCCTCGCACATATCGGCGATTGCCGGGTGTACCGCTGGTTTGCCGGGCAGTTACAGCGCATCAGCGAAGACCACGTGTGGGGCCAACCGGGTATGCAGCATGTGCTCAAGCGCGCCATGGGCTTGGAGCAGCATGTGGTGGTGGATTACCTGGATGGCGAGTTGCGCCTTGGCGAGAGCTTTCTGCTGGTCAGCGATGGCATTTGGGCCACCCTGAGTGAGGCCTCAATTGCCGGTATTCTGCGTGATGAACAGCAGTTGCAAGCGGCCAGCCAGGCCCTGGTTAGTGCTGCCCATCAAGCTGGCAGCCAGGACAACGCCAGTGCCGTGCTGGTACGGGTCGATGAATTGGGTGAGACCAGCTTGGGCGACGCTCTGGGGCAGCTGGATCAATGGCCACTGCCACCATTGTTAAAGCCCGGGCAAGTATTTGAAGGCTGGCAGGTGGAGGCCCTTGTGGGGCAAAACCGCCAGTCTGTGCTGTACCGCGTGCGTGACAACCAGCAGCAACCCTGGCTGTTAAAAACCCTACCTGCCAGCCGGGACAGTGACAGCACAGCCGGGAATGCCCTGTTACAGGAAGAGTGGTTTCTGCGGCGCGTGGCCGGACGTTACTTTCCCGAGGTGCACCACGCCAACCAGCGTCAGCACCTTTACTATCTGATGCGCGAACACCCCGGCATCACCTTGGCCGAGCACTATCACGTGCACGGCAACTTCGGCCTTAATCAATGGCTGGGAATCGCCTCGCTCCTGTTACGGGCGCTGGGCATGCTGCACCGACGCAACATCGTCCATCGCGATATCAAACCGGAGAATCTGCTGCTCAATAATGATGGCGAGCTGCGGGTGCTGGATTTCGGTTTAGCCTATTGCCCTGGGCTTTCCAATCAGGCACTGGGCGAGTTGCCCGGCACCCCCAGTTTTATTGCCCCGGAAGCCTATGCAGGCGCGCCGCCCAGTGCTGCGCAGGACCTCTATAGCGCCGGCGTTACTCTGTATTACCTGCTTACTGGCCACTACCCCTACGGCGAAATCGAGGCCTTTCAGCGCCCGCGCTTTGGCACCCCGGTGGCCGCCAATCGCTACCGCCCAGACCTTCCAGAATGGCTGGTGAAGAACCTCGACAAAGCCCTGACCAGCGACCCCACCCAGCGCTTTGAAACCGCCGAAGAGTGGTTATTGGCCCTGCAGCAAGGCGAACACCAACCCAGCACTCGACACCGGCCATTGCTTGAACGCGAGCCGCTGAAAGTGTGGCGAGCACTGGCGCTGGCCTCACTACTGGTCAATGGCCTGCTGTTGATTTGGTTGCTGCACGCATGACTTCAAACAGCACAATATCGCAGCAAAGCATGCAAGCTCGCTGCGCCGTATACACAGCCCTGATTAGGAAGACCCCATGAGCGCAAAAGTCTGGTTGGTGGGTGCCGGTCCCGGTGACCCTGAATTGCTCACCCTGAAGGCCTTGCGCGCCCTCAATAGTGCCGACGTGGTGATGATAGACGACCTAGTTAACCCGGCAGTGCTCGAACACTGTGTGAACGCCAAGGTTATTAGCGTCGGCAAGCGCGGCGGTTGCCGATCTACCCCGCAGGAATTCATCCACCGCTTGATGCTGCGCTACGCCCGCCAAGGCAAGTGTGTGGTGCGCTTGAAGGGCGGCGACCCTTGCATTTTTGGCCGTGGCAGCGAAGAGGCCGAATGGCTGGGCGCCCACGGAATTGAAGTGGAGCTGGTGAACGGCATCACCGCAGGTTTGGCCGGCGCCACCCAATGCGGCATTCCCTTGACCTTGCGCGGAGTTGCCCGTGGCGTCACCCTAGTCACCGCCCACACCCAGGACGACAGCAGCCTTAACTGGCAGGCTCTGGCACAAACCGGCACCACACTGGTGGTGTATATGGGCGTGGCCAAGCTGGAAGAGGTACAACGGGAATTGATGGCCGGTGGGCTTGCTGCCAGCACACCGGTGGCCATGATCGAAAACGCCTCCCTGCCCCATCAGCGCGAGTGCAGAAGTGATTTGGCAACCATGAGTGATGCAGCACAGGTTTTCAGGCTCAAGTCACCGGCGGTGATAGTAATAGGCGAGGTCTCAGGACTAGGGCACGTGACGAGGGCGTGCCAAGAGACCAGAGATCGCGGTCTAGCGGGGGAGGTTAGAGTGAACTGAAATACTCTAACCGGCCAACAGCGGACACCCGTGAGCTTCACCGAGCAGCGCCAAGTAATTGAGATAGTGCGCGAGGCTCAGACTGAGATCCAAGCATGACGCCTGGCCAGGCGTGATTCGCAAAAACAGCTCTAATCCTGTAGAATCATGCTGGTTTAGGTTTCTAAAGCCTCTCGATAAGACCTTATGCTTACCCTGCAAAACATGATCTGGCTGCCTACGCCGCCATAGCGCTTCGCCCCCGCATCATCTGTGACCGCTTGCTCTGCCAGCGGTAACGCTCTGCTGTGCCTTCGGTTTCAACACCCGTCACAGCGCCCCCTACATCCGACAATTTGACCTCGTATCGACCAGCTGCACTTGGCCTGCGCCATGCTGTGCTGCGCGATCCATTGCCTTGGGAATTCTGATGCTCCACTCGTTAAAGCAAACCTGGTTATCCAACATCCGTGGCGACATCCTCGCCGGTCTTGTGGTCGCACTGGCCCTAATCCCTGAAGCCATCGCCTTCTCGATCATTGCTGGCGTCGACCCCAAGGTTGGCCTGTACGCATCCTTCTGTATCGCTGTGGTGATCGCCTTTGTCGGTGGCCGCCCCGGAATGATCTCGGCAGCAACCGGGGCCATGGCACTGCTGATGGTGACACTGGTCAAGAATCATGGTCTCGAATACCTGCTGGCGGCCACGCTGTTGTGTGGTGTGTTGCAGATCGTCGCCGGTTACCTGAAGCTCGGCTCACTGATGCGCTTCGTCTCGCGCTCGGTGGTGACCGGCTTCGTCAATGCCCTGGCGATCCTGATCTTCATGGCTCAGCTACCCGAGCTGACTAATGTCACCTGGCACGTCTATGCCATGACAGCCGCGGGCCTCGGCATCATCTATCTGTTCCCCTACGTCCCCAAGATCGGCAAGCTCATCCCATCGCCGCTGGTGTGCATCATCGTGCTGACCGCCGTTGCCATGTCGGTTGGGCTGGATATCCGCACTGTCGGTGATATGGGTCAACTGCCGGATACGCTGCCAATCTTTCTCTGGCCTGACGTGCCGCTGACGTTCGAAACGTTGGCCATCATCTTCCCTTACTCGGCAGCGCTGGCCGTGGTCGGCTTGCTGGAGTCGATGATGACCGCGACCATTGTCGACGACCTGACCGACACCCCCAGTGACAAGAACCGCGAGTGCAAGGGCCAGGGCGTGGCCAACATTGCTTCGGGTCTGATCGGCGGTATGGCCGGCTGCGCGATGATTGGTCAGTCGATCATCAACGTGAAATCTGGCGGTCGTTCTCGCTTGTCGTCCCTTGCCGCAGGCGTATTCCTGCTGCTGATGGTGGTATTCCTTGGCGATTGGCTAAAGCAGATCCCGATGGCTGCGCTGGTGGCAGTGATGATCATGGTGTCCATCGGCACTTTCAGTTGGGATTCGCTGCGCAACCTGAAGAAGCACCCGCTGTCGACCAACATTGTCATGGTCGTCACCGTTGTGGTCGTGGTGGCCACCCACAACCTTGCCTTCGGCGTGTTGGCCGGCGTGCTGCTGGCCGCGATGTTCTTCGCCAACAAGGTTGGCCATTACATGGCGATCAGTTCTTCGCTGGACGAAGCCGGCGAGCATCGTAGCTATAACGTCACCGGCCAGGTGTTCTTCAGCTCGGCAGACAAGTTCGTCGCGGCCTTTGACTTCAAGGAAGCCCTGAACAAGGTAACCATCGACCTGAATCGCGCCCACTTCTGGGATATCACCGCCGTAGCTGCCCTGGACAAGGTGGTTATCAAGTTCCGCCGCGAAGGCACCGAAGTTGAAGTGCTGGGACTCAACGAAGCGAGCGCCACTATTGTGGATCGCTTCGGTGTTCACGATAAACCCGACGCCATTGATCAACTCATGGGCCACTAAGAAGGAGAGCAACGATGACCCACGTAATTGCCTGTATCGACGGTTCCACCTCGGCTCCAGCTGTGTGCGACTACGCGGCCTGGGCCAGTCTGAGCCTGGAAGCGCCGCTGACCTTCCTGCATGTGTTGGATCAGCGCCAGTACCCGGTTGCAGCGGATCTGAGTGGTAATATCGGGCTTGGCAGCCGCGAGCATCTGCTCGATGAGCTTGCTTCCCTGGATGAACAGCGCGGCAAGTTGGCCCTTGAACAAGGGCGGATCATGTTAGTGGCCGCGAAAGAGCGGGCCATGGCGGATGGTGTGACCGCGCCTGAGTCCAAGCAGCGTCATGGCGATCTGCTGGAAAGCTTGCAAGAGCTGCAAAGCGAAACGCGCCTGCTGGTCATCGGTCGCCAGGGCGAGTCTAGTGGCAATCTGAGTCAGCATGTCGGAAGCCAGCTGGAGAGCGTGATTCGTATCATGCACCGGCCAATCCTGGTTACCCCGGCCAGCTTCCAAAAGCCCAAGAGCGCGATGCTTGCATTCGATGGCGGCGCTACTACCCGCAAGGGTGTGGAGATGCTGGCAGCCAGCCCACTGCTTAAGGGGCTGCCGATCCATCTGGTCATGGTTGGGCCCGTGAGCGATGAAGCGTCCGCGCAGCTGGACTGGGCGCAGAAAGTGCTGATCAATGCCGGATTCACTGTTCGTGCCGAGACCCGGAACGGCGAGATAGAGCCTACCCTGCACGCCTATCAGAAAGAGCATGGCATTGATCTGCTGGTGATGGGGGCCTATGGCCATTCCCGTATCCGGCAGTTCCTGGTCGGTAGCACCACGACCAGCATGCTCCGCACCACCATCAGTCCGCTGTTACTGCTGCGCTAATGGCCATGGACGACGCCCTCGATCTTGCCCATTTCAAGACCCTGCTGGAACAGCGGGCTGCCGAGCTGGATCGATTGCTGGAAGACGCTGAGTCTCGCTCGCAATCGGTAGAGCTGGATCAAAGCAAGGTAGGGCGTTTGTCGAGAATGGATGCACTCCAGCAGCAAGCAATGAACGATGCCATCCGCAGTCGGGCGCAGCATGAACGCGTCCGCCTCCAACTGGCCCTCAAGCGTTGGCACGAGGGTGAGTATGGCTGGTGTAACCAATGCGGCGAGTTGATCGCCTCGGGCCGCCTGGAATTTGATCCGGCCACGCTGCTGTGCATCACCTGTGCGAGTCGCACTGAGTCGGGTTGAAATCGTCACGATTCGTGGCGTCAGCCCCAATTAACGAGATTTCTATGTATTTGTTGGCAAAAAACTGGCTGGGCCGAACACGGAAAACAAGCGCCTGGATGTGGGCACTGCTGTGCCTTGTATTGCTTACCGTATTCCAAGTCCGCACCCATCACCTTGATGATCGTTTGTACTTCTGGATCAAGACCAGCTGGCACACCGACGATTGGCAGGAGCGCTCTGTGTGGCTGCCTGGCTATCGGGTTGAACTGGATGCTAAGGCGGTTTCCGGTGTGGACAGCAATCTTTCGGGTCTGACCTTTGACCCTGACCTAAACCTGCTGTGGGCGGTCACCAACGGCCCAAACGAACTATTGGCCCTTAGTCGTGACGGTGATGTGGAAAGGCGTTACAGCCTGGATGGCTTCCACGATGTGGAAGCTGTGTCCTATGCCGGCAATGGCCAGCTGGTAATCGCCGAGGAGCGCCGGCAGAGCCTGGTTATCGTGGATGTCCCCATCGCCGAAGACGGTAAACTTTCTCCTGATCGACCATTGAGCCGAGACCAGTATCCAGCTCTCACCCTGGCGCTTGGCAAGGAAGACAACAAAGGCCTTGAAGGGCTCGCCTACGACCTGAAAGGCGACCGCCTGTTTGTGACCAAGGAGCGGGATCCTCGCCAATTGCTGGAAGTGAGCGGCCTTCGTGCCAGCCTGGCCGGAGGCTTTTCCTTGCACGTGCGTGACCTGTCCAGCCTGGTAAAAGACAAGGTGTTTGCGACTGACCTGTCTTCAGTCGTCTTCGATCAACAGAGCGGCCATCTGATATTGCTCAGCGACGAGTCGAAACTGCTGATTGAAATGACCGACGAGGGCAAGGTGGTGAGTTTCCGCTCCCTGGCGAGAGGTTTTGCTGGTTTGTTAAAAGGCATACCCCAGGCCGAAGGCGTAACCATCGACAATGAAGGGTATTTGTACGTGGTCAGCGAGCCAAACCTGTTCTATCGCTTTACCCGAGAAAGAAACTGATCAGTTGTCAAACTACTGCCAGCTCTCACCCTGAAGAGGTGCGTCAAGAGCCAATTCGGCGCGCCCTCCATTCCGTCCGCTTTTGGCCGGGAGTCGCCAGTCGCAACAGGCTGGAATCGGAAATTGCGGCGATTCAATACTGCAGAACTAGACTTCAACTCCCCAAACCCTAACCGTATCTCGCAGCTGCTCACGATGAGCCATATTCTCTTCATGCCCCAGATAGTGAGTGCCAGCCAGCTGATTGAATTCAGGACGAATTCCGGGGGTGATTAGCGTCCGACCTTGCTTAAGTCCCAAGTGGATCTCGATGTTGCGGATGGATATCTCATCGCTATCGTCAGCAGCGACATCCTTCTGGAACATTTCGAGAAGATCCTTGAACGGCTCCAGAAGAACACTCCTCAACGCGGAGATGGTTCTCCCCTGATGCATCTGCCCCTGGTGTCTATAGAAGAAGGACGTGACCCCGGCGGCACAGATGTGCACCCGCTCCTTCGGTGATGGGTATTCGGGCGATACTCCAACAGGTGCGAAAACGGTATCGTACACCCGCCGCAATGATCTTCCGTATTCCGGTAGCAGAGCATCTGGCCCTACCACGTCGAAAGCGGGAGTGCGTAATCGGCCAGTGATAATTTCTTTAACCTTCTTGCAGCGAGCCACTGCGGAGAAAACCAACCTAGTGCCAAAAAAGTCAGCCCACATCTCGATAGCTTTGCTATCGAGATAGTCTTTATCTTGATGCTTGGTGTGGGCATTCGCCCAGTGAGCGAGTTCATGGCCAGCGATGATAAGGCAGTAAAACAAATCACTGTGATCGTTAACGGCGCTGTCGGCGAAACGATAGGAGAACTGAAGAGTTGGTTTGCCAAGAATCGTTGCCACTTGGGCAAGTGAGGTTGGATCACCGTCGAAATCACAAATCACATCGGGCTGTTGGTCATCATGATGCATCGATTTGAAATCTGCGATAAAAGCCTCGATGACATCCTTGTTAGTGAGCGGCACTTGGCATCTCCGTTTTGATGGGAGGTAATCTTCGCCTGTTCTGTCTTACGTCGCCACCAGAACATTCCGTGGCCTGCAGTTGAGTCTCCCCGGGTTTCGTAGACATTAGATGACCGTTTTTGGCCGATTCTGTTGAAAAAGTCGATGTTTGATAGAACCGTATTTCGGGAGCTCAAAAAACGCTCGATTTCGGTATTGCTACGTAAAAACTAAGGCAGCTCTGCCTTCTGATCGGATCAGATTTCAACGTCGCTCACGCACTTTCAGTGGCAAAAAACGCGACGGGACTTTTTCAACAGAATCGGCCGAAAGCAGCCTGGGTGTAACACCATCTGCTCATTGCAGCAGGTCAAGACCTTCTCTGGTGAAATTGCGTATTTCTTCGGCGGCATAAGATGAATAGTCCTTCAACTTCTGCCCACACCAGAAAGAACTGTACAGGAGCACTATCAAAAATAGTGTTCCAGTACAATTATCAACGCGATTACCGAACTAGCACTTCGGAAATATTGAGCTCGAAGAAATATCTCATAACGCGAGATAATTCAAAATTAGCATTTTCAAGTAACAGACTAGCAAATGCGAGCACACTTCATCTTTTATAACACCAACATAATCTAGACGTTCACAAGGCATGAAATCAAAATACTATATTTTCCCCAAATAGTGCTTCCACATTTTCCCACCACCCGGATTAACCTCAACCAGGCACTCATCCACCACACAATGATGGAGTGAAATAGCATTCAAACAAACAACCTTATACTTGCACTTGAACTCATTTGTAATAACAACCAGCACACCTTGCGGATGATTTTTCGCAAAGTCTTTTACCTGTTTTATATCAACATACCCAGCAAGGTCCTCGACTAGGATTTTTTACCCTAAAAATAATTTAGCACTTCTGAGTTTTCACTACGCGTGGGTGTACTTGAAAAGTCCATGGTCCGTCCTATTTCTAACGTGCGAAAGGCACAAGACGGAATCATGATGCAAGGTCAATGATAGAAAAGGGGCTGAGTTTGCCCACTTTAAGGGTACAGACGACGTCTCCCCCGACTTGTGCATCCAGATCGTTAAACGGGTTAAATAATGCATGGTTACCCATCATAAAGTTCACAAAAGTGAACTTTATCTACATAGCAGACCGGGTTTACTCACTGAAACGGTTCTGTCACCTGCACACAGGGTGCTTAAAAGTTCACAAAAGTGAACTTTTAAGCACTGCTCAATGATTACCCAAAACTCTGAGCACAAAAATAGGGGGGGGTTGTCAAGCGCCTCAATCCTGTGAAATGATCTAACCACAGAGTCGGTTCATGAGTGACCGACCTTAGTGAGCTGCCCTATAGCAGCACCTCCTCCGCTTTACAAACAGAGACGGTTTTTCTGGATGAGGCCCCAGGCCACGCCAGCATTAGCGTCCACCGCTCTAGCTCTATGACACTATCGCTGACACTGCTCAGCAGGTGCGTATAGCAGTCCACTGCCCAACACCGATGCGCTCCATGCAGGGCACCAGCCTGACAGGCTGAGATGCATTAACGATAAGCAGTGAACTTCCACTCCCAGCACTACGGCGTGCCTCGTCAGCCCGCCAGCCCTTTCCGCCGTCCATATCGGACCCAGCGGGCCTTGTAGTGCGCGTGCGTTAACCGATGGGTGCCTTTGGCACTTAGTCGCAGCGTTCAGCATCTCCCTCAGCCAGTTGCGGGCACATGCCCCGTTAACACTAACCATTTCTATGGCGGAGCCTGGCTGCCCTAATTTTCCCTATTCGTTGAAATCGCCTCGTTAGTTCGTGGCCAATTTCACTTGGAGATACCTATGGCTAAGCACCGCAACTCAAAGTCGAAAAATTTTGGATTTGGAAACCAGGCTGAATATGCAACCAAGGTCGCGCTGAAAGTTCACTATGGAGATGGGCATTATCAGACAGTCCAAGCACATATTGAAAGGAGCAGGTTATTTTATAACTGGCTGAATGAAGAGCATGAAATCAGAGATATAAGAAAAGTAACTACCTCTTTATTTTCAGAGTACGCGCTATATCTAAAGATGCTACTGGACGAAGAAGATATTTCAATCGCAACAGCAACAAACCGAATTTCTAGCGTAAACGTTGTAATGCAGATCATGCGCGAAGACCAAAAAATTCGTATTGACAAAATTCATGCTGCTCTTGGAGAAAGACGCTGCTACATCCGCAGATCAATTCCCGAAGGCATGGATATCTCCCAAGTTCACAACTTGCACCAACAACTTATAGCAAACTGCTTCAATCGGTCGGCAGCGATTGTACTACTAGCCCGTTCCACTGGAATGCGCCTGAGAGAATGTATCTTGGCGGACTTACCTCGCCTTACTAAAGAGTCAGCGAATAACCGAATAAATATCCAGGATGGCTGTAAGGGAGGCCGCTCAGGCGCATTCGCTCCGCGATGGATTCCGGTTACGGATGAGATACTTTTTGCGCTGGAATATGCACGAAAAGTATCACCTGAAGGTAGCCGAAATCTTTTGGCCTTGAATGAAAGTTATGTAAGTTTTTTGCGGCACGAGGTAAATCCTAGCCGTTCAATAATGAAGCTCCATGGCGTCAAAGGCCCACACGAACTTCGCGCAGCCTTTGCATGCGATCGTTACAAGGATTTGGTTGGAACAGCTGCCCCAGTTTTCCCCCGCCAAGAAAACCCAGATCGCGCTGTTGTACGCGCAGCACGACAGATCATCAGTCGTGAATTAGGACATGAGCGTCCCGAAGTCACCAACTCATATATAGGGAGTGAGACCAAATGAGCATCACCATGCAGATATTCCTTAGCGGGGTACTGACTGGTTCCCCTTCATCAAGAAGGCGCCACCTGATGCAGGCGGAAGTAATTCAAGCAGCGATTGAACACCGGTGGAAACGGAACCACCCAAAGCGCTGGCGAACCAAACATCTCAGGTGGTTCCTTCAAGAACAAACAAAGAACTCATCTAAAGAGACGATATATCGATATTGGTTAACAGTTCGACTCATCGTCGAACGGCTAGATAAAACACACGATTGGCTCCCACACCTCAACGGCCCCTGGACGCAGAAACCAAAGCCGATAAATGCTAAAACCTGAGTTGCATTTTTTGAAACGACGTCAGGCTGTGATTTATATATCTTCGTATAATAGGTAATAAGAATGAATTCAGCGGATGGAATGGATGACGAGGAGCTCGATATTTGGGCAGACATCTTCTACCAAGCGAAGGTTGGAGGAGTTACAGAAGTTACTTTCAGCCAATTCCTCAGCTGTCCGTTTATGCATCTGAGTTCAGAGCTTCACAAGGTAGATAGGCCTGATAAAGGGGTGCCATGCCTACGCCTAGCGTACTCGAAGGATTGATCACCAAAGACCAGCTTTAGCATCTGGGAAAATCAAACTTAATTGATGCGCTAGACAATACAGCACAACAACACCGTCACCGCACCGACGGCAGTTCACCCCAGCGGCACGTATAGCCGGGGGATTTCAGCTGCTGCTTCATCGCCCAGCTGCCGCTGGCAGGCACTCGCGCCAGGCGCACGGTGCCTCGGCCCATGGTGGTGTTGATCTTGTCCAGGGCGGTCATCAGTTCAGCGCTGCGCGAGCGGGGTTTGGGAGCAAACAGGTCGCCCTGAAGGTGCGCCGGGTTTACGAAGTGCATCAACACCACACCGGCTTTCTGGTAGCGGTACCCCGGTAGGTAGATCGCTTGCACGCCTGTCAGGGCGGCTTGGATCAGGTCGCGGGTGTCATTGGTGGGATATGGCAGCGGCACGTTGGCGGTGCGTGAATAGCGCTTCTCGTCGGGGTTGAATACCCCGGTGCGGATATACACCTGCATCATCTGACAAGCATCGCCTTGCTTGCGCAGCTTCTCGGCTGCGCGGCTGGCGTAGGTGACCACCGCCTCGCGCAGCGGCTCCAGCTCGGTCACCCGCTCGGAGAATGAACGACTACAGGCAATCATCTGCTTCGGCTCAGGCCCTTCCTCGAGGCCATAGCATGGCTCGCCGCGCAGCTCGCGGATGGTCTTCTCCACCACCACGCTAAACAGCTTGCGCATGCTCTTGGCGTCCTGCTGGGCCAGGTCCCAGGCAGTGGTGATGTTCATAACCGCTAGGTGCTTTTGCATCTGCCGGCCAACACCCCAGACCTCGCCCACCGGTGCCGCCTTCAACAACGCCTGTTGCTGCTCTATGCGTGTAGCGACTACAACGCCACTTTGGCTGTGCTTCTTCGCGGCCCAGTTGGCCAGCTTGGTTAAGGTTTTGGTCGTGGACACCCCTACCCCAACCGGCATACCCGTAAGCCGCTCCACCTCAGCCTTGATAAACCGCCCGTAGGCCGCTAACGGCCGATGCACGCCGGTGAGATCTAGGAAGCTCTCATCTATGGAATACACCTCCATCCGTGGTGCCATTTCACGCAGCACACTCACAACCCGCGCAGAGATATTTCCGTACAACGCGTAGTTGCTGCTGAACACCTCCACGCCATGCGGTTCGATCAAGTCGCGGATCTTAAAGTAAGGCTCGCCCATGCCGATGCCCAATGCCTTGGCCTCGTTACTGCGGCTGACCACGCAGCCATCGTTGTTGCTCAGCACCACCACTGGCAGGCCGCGTAAATCCGGTCGGAACAGCCGCTCGCAGCTCACGTAGAAGTTATTGCAGTCCACCAACGCATACACTCTGGGCATGCTTAGACCCCTGGCATTTTGTGGATGCAGTGCACCACCACACCAAAGATCTCAAGCTCTTCATCTTGTCCTAGGCGGATATCTTGGTAAGCCGGGTTGGCTGCACGCAAAACCGGCACACCGGCTTCATAAGCCAACTGCTTACAGGTGAACTCACCACGCACCACAGCCACCACCACCATGCCGGCGACAGGTTTGAGTGCCCGATCGACCACCAGGGTGTCGCCTTCATACACGCCCAGCCCTGTCATGCTGCTACCTAACACACGCAAAAAATAAGTAGCGGCGGGATGGCGTATGCACAGCTCGTCCAAAGAGAGGTTGGCCTCAATGTGATCCTCAGCGGGTGAAGGAAAACCCGCCGAAATGCGGCTTAAGAAGAGCGGCAAGCGGATGCCGGAGATCTGGGCCGCGCGGCCGAGCACTGAAATGAACATGGGGAGCGACCTGCAATTAATACTGTATTAATATACAGTATTACGCAAAATCCGCACTGCCAACACAAGCCAACCGGATGCAAACATCTGCGGAAAGGCTAATCGGCTGTATCTAGGACGCATTGGGAAAATCCGCACCAGATACCCACCCCCTCACTCCCTCCAAACCTCTGCCGTCAGCGGCAACTCATTCAGCTCAGCGCGGGCCTCACGCCAGGTTGGGTAGTGCTCGGTAAGAATGGAGATGAAGCGCTCGTTATGGGTTGGCTCAAGCAGGTGAAACTCCTCATAGGCAGCTGCATCATCACGGCTCTGCTTGATCAGATCCTCCAGCAAGCGCGACATCCCCTCGTAGAACCTTGGGTCAGTCAACTGTTCACGGATGATGGTCTTGCGCACGTTATTGATGATGCCTTCAGCAATTGCATCCTTGGAGAGATTGCCCTTGGCGTTGAGCTTCTTGGCGATGGCATCGTGAACGCCCGTCTGGATGATCAGCTCAACCAGCGAGAAGTTATCGACTGCACTTAAAGGGTCAGCGGGATCAGCCTGGATATAGGTGTTGAGCAGATGCCGCATGACCGAATCAACGCGGAAGCATGTGGCCAGCCGAGAAAAATGACTCACCTGACCCACTAACTGGGTCAGATAGGCAGCTCTTAGGACCTCTCTACATGAATTATGGAGTGGCGACAGTCGTCGCCCAAAAACAATTTATGGAGACACACCCATGCAAAATCCCATCGCTGATCAATGCCCTCTGCCTAAGCGTTCTGAGGCCCGCCGTGCAGCGAAGCGTGAGCTGAATAAAATTACTAAAGAAATGAAAGCCCTGGCTGACACCGTCGAACGCAAAGCTGGGCGTTTCCCAAGCATTTGCTTGGTTCTGAAAAAGAGTGACCTTAAGGTTAAGGCACCAAATTTGATCTGGCTTGTTTGCTCAAATCTGCCCAGTTCGGACGGCAAGGCACCTCAGACCTTCCGGAAGCTCCAGTCGTTGTTGGATTTCCACAACCCAGAAAATCGTTTCATTAAAAACGCTGAAAACATGAGCATTCTGGATGAGTTCTTTAGCAACGTTGAGCAGTTGAACAAACAGGCTAAAGCGGCTTTCAAGACCTGCCGCATGCTGCGCCCCAAACGCCGCAATACTCAGTAACCCGACCCAACGATTGCCGGCCGTATGACTCCGGCCGGCAATCGGCTTGTACGTGGCAACCCGACCAAGTAGCAGAGCCTCAAAGCGCAAAGATTCCGCCCCCACCGGTTTCTAGGGCACTCAGTCCACTACCGCTCTGCCCTCTTACCATGACGAATACCCTTCGAGCGGTTCGTTGTCGATGTAGCTGACCAATGCCGCCGATCTTCTTCGGCTGCTCTTCCATTCGCCGTCGAAACTGTCAGGCAGCTCAAAGCAAGGACGTTTTTCTTGGTGAGACGCTAAGCAGATAAAGTTACTTTAGGACGGGATAACTCATTCAACGTTCTGTTTTTCGTCTTGACCTGACCCCGTTCAGGGTACGAACTCGGCCCTTTTGAGGGCTAAAACTGCTCACGATGAATCACCCAGTTAGCGTTGAGCAAAAAACACCCATGAGCAAAAAACACGAGCCAGAGACCACTAAGTGCGAGGCCGACGCTCCAGACATAGACACAGAATCTGTACGAGCAGTACCCGCAGCGCAAAAAGTAGTGAAAGGAAATCAGCGATGAACACAACATTTCTGCTGATGGCCCAATACAACGGCCAAGAGATTATCCCGCTTGAGCAGGTCTGCAAGGACTACTTCACCCACCTCACGCCAGATATGTTCCAGCGAAAAGTACTGGCCGGACAGATCAAAATCCCGATTACACGACTGGAAAGCAGCCAGAAGTCTGCCAAAGGCATCCATCTGCAAGACCTCGCAAACTATCTAGACGAGCAGCGCGCTGCTGCAATCAAAGAGTGCAAGCAGTTATGAGCCTGGCTGTTTCTTACGCTTGGCCACAGCCGCGCCAAAGCTCACTGGCATCGCCAACACCTTCGGAAGCCACTCCCAACCTGCGAAAGAATCCCCACGCCCATGCAGGTGGGTGTAGCGCCGAAGTGAGTTCCAGTCCCGGTGGCCAGAAACACTCGCCACTCTTGGGATATCCCAGTCCATCTCAAACAGCCTGCTCACGCCCCCATGCCGCAGATCATGGAAGTGAAGATCCTCAATATGAGTCTTCGCAATCACCCGACGCCAAGCACCCTGTATCGCATCCCCGGAGTACGGGAATATTTCGTCATAGACCCGCGGCATGCTTTGCACGATGGCCCAAGCTTCGGGCGGCAAATGACACCAAACATCGTTCCCCCATTTATCACCTGGGTTTTTCATATCACGGACCAGTACCGCCTGCCGATTTTCGTCCAAGTCTGCCCAACGAATTCTCACGATCTCGTCCTGCCGCCGCGCAGAGAACAACGCAAACAGTACGACCTTGGGCATGTGCACCGACAACGGGCGTGCACTCAAAACATCACAGAACCGCTCAAGCAACAGTGCCAGCTCAGCCGGGGTCGGCCGCCGCTCGCGCTCGCGGCTCTTCATCTTGTAACCCAGCTTATTGAGTACCATCCGGGCATCCGTCATCGCGCCGGCAGGCACGTCATACCCCAGGCTGGGCGGGCGACTGACAGGACCGCTCCAAGATGAGCCAGGTCATTGCCGGCAGTTTGCGGCTGAACACCACCACCCTCTGAGCCCATCCGCCATAGCGCATAGTCGACGAGTACCTGGCTGGTCATCTGCGCTGGCGTCATATCACCCAGATACGATGCAGCAATCGCACGCAGCGTATACTCCTTCGTCCGCCCAAGCGGCTGAGCCTGGCTGACCTCTGCCAAGTACTTATCAATTACATCCCTGAGTAGCACACCGCCCCTCTTGGCGCGCTCGATTGCACCAGGCTCACTCAGCTCAGTCTCGCGACGTTTCACCCACGCCTCGGCCGCCTTCTTGCGCGCGAAGGTCTGGCTCTCTGTGTAAACTTGCACCCCATCTTTTTTGATTCGAATCTGAGCGGTGTAACTGATCGTGCCGTCAGCCCTCTTTCGCGGTCTGATCGTTGCCATGGTGGTACATCCTGTTTTCCGGTGGTACATGCGAGCATTTAGGTGGTACAGCGTACCACCTGACTTTTAAAAATGCCCGCAAACCCCCGAAAACACGTCAGAAACACGCACACCGGAGACACCCATGCTACAAGGCTTAACCCCAGAAAACACGCCGACTCCAGTGTCCCGCCGCTTCTCCGTTGCACCGATGATGGACTGGACTGATCGTCACTGCCGTTTCTTCCTGCGCCAGCTGTCGCATCACGCCTTGCTATACACCGAAATGGTCACTACCGGGGCCATCTTACATGGCGATACGGAGCGTTTTCTGCGCCACAGCGCCGCCGAGTATCCGCTGGCATTGCAGCTGGGTGGCAGCGTGCCAGCCGATCTGGCGGCCTGCGCCAAGCTGGCACAAGAGGCAGGTTATAACGAGGTCAACTTGAACGTCGGCTGCCCCAGTGACCGGGTGCAGAACAACATGATCGGTGCCTGCCTGATGGGCCACCCACAACTGGTGGCTGATTGCGTAAAGGCGATGCAGGATGCCGTCGAGATCCCGGTAACGGTCAAGCACCGCATCGGCATCAACGGCCGCGACAGCTATGCCGAGCTGTGTGATTTCGTCGGTACGGTGCGCGATGCCGGTTGCCGCAGCTTTACCGTGCATGCGCGTATCGCGATTCTTGAAGGGCTATCGCCCAAGGAAAACCGTGAAGTACCACCACTGCGTTATGAGATTGCAGCGCAGCTCAAGCAGGACTTTCCGGAACTAGAGATCATCCTCAACGGCGGCATCAAGACCTTGGAGGATTGCCAGCAGCACTTGCAAACCTTCGATGGCGTGATGCTCGGCCGCGAGGCGTACCATAATCCTTACCTGCTGGCCCAAGTAGACCAACAGCTGTTCGACTCTAGCCGCGCGGTGATGAGCCGTTTCGAGGCGATGCTGAGCATGCGCGACTACATCGCCGCGCACCTTGCCGAAGGCGGCAGCATGCACCATATCACCCGCCATATGCTCGGCCTGGGCCAGGGCTTTAACGGCGCGCGACGCTTTCGCCAGCTGCTTTCGGTGGATATTCATAAGACCAGCGAGCCGCTGGCGCTGTTCGATCAAGCGGCGCAATTGCTGCAAGGCCGCTGACTCGGGTAAGGTCGGTGCATCTGCAACGACAAGGCTGTGTCATGACTTCCAAGCTGGATCAACTCAAGCAGTTCACCACCGTGGTCGCCGACACCGGCGACCTTGATGCCATCGCCCGTCTAAAGCCGGTCGATGCCACCACCAACCCTTCCCTACTGCTGAAAGCCGCAGCCATGCCTGGCTACAGCGAGCTGCTAAAAAACGCCGTTATCGCCTGCAAAGGCGACCTGGGCATGGCCTGCGACCATTTTGGCGTGGCGGTGGGTGGCGAAATTCTCAAGGTCATTCCCGGGCGAATTTCCACCGAGGTGGATGCACGCCTGTCCTTCGACACTCAAGCCACGCTACGCCGTGCCGAACGCTTGATCGGCCTGTATGAAGAGGCTGGCATCGGCCGCGAACGCGTGCTAATCAAGATCGCCTCGACCTGGGAAGGCATCCGTGCCGCCGAGCAACTGGAAAAAGCCGGTATTCAATGCAACCTGACGCTGTTATTCGGCTTCGCGCAAGCCCAGGCTTGTGCCGATGCCGGCGTGTTTCTAATTTCGCCCTTTGTAGGGCGCATTTATGACTGGTACAAGAAGGCCGAAGGTCGTGATTTTGTCGGCGCAGAAGATCCCGGCGTGCAGTCAGTCACGCGCATCTACAACTACTACAAGGCCAACGCCTACCAAACCGTGGTGATGGGCGCGAGCTTTCGCAATATCGGCCAGATCGAACAACTGGCCGGCTGTGATCGCCTGACTATCAGCCCGGAGCTGCTGCAGCAGCTGGCGGATGATACCAGCCCGCTGCAACGTAAACTCAATCCAGGTCAGCCTGCCCAGGCCAAACAAAGCCTGAACGAAAGCCAGTTCCGCTGGGCTATGAATGAAGATGCAATGGGCACTGAAAAGCTGGCGGAAGGCATCCGCCTGTTCGCCCGCGATCAGGAAAAACTGGAAAAGCTGCTGAGTAGTCAAGCCTAAACGCAAACGGGGCGCTTATCAGCGCCCCGTTTATTTATCCCGCCGCAATCAGTGGTGCTCGAGCGCACTGACCAAGTCGTGGAAGGCTTCGCGATTGGACTCGTTCAAGCCCATCAGAATGCGGTGCGCTTCAAGTACTTTGGCGCGCACCAACTCTTCGGACTGATCCTGCGACGGCAAATCATCCAGGCAATCCGGGCATGGCAGCGGCGTATCAACGATATTGAACACCTGATCAAAACCCATGGACTGCAGCAACCGAGTGATATCGGGGTGAGTGGTTACTACGGTCGGCAGTAGACCCACTTTTTGCCGCGACAGAATCGATAACTTGGCCAATAGCCCAAGGGTCGTGCTGTCGATACTGCGAGTTTCAGTGAGATCAATCACGATGGCTGAGAAATTCAGCGCCGTAAAAATCTTCTCGATGGTCGAATCCAAGGCTGAACAGAGCGTCAGGCGCACTTCGCCGACAAACTTCAAGATGAAGGTGCCATCCTGCTCTGCAAACTGAATTCTACCGGGGCTTATCCCAAGGCTCATGCAAGGTTCCTGCTTAACACCAGCAAGGCGATATCATCCGGCATATCCCCTAGATTGGCCAGCCCAAAAGCCTTGCGTAGGCCGTCCAGAGTACCGCCTGCAGTACTGATCAATTGCGGCAACAGGGTTTCCTTGTCTTTTAAGGTATCACCCGGCAGCAGATCCAGGATGCCATCAGAAAGCAGCGTCAAACTGAAGGTCTCCGGCAATTCCAGCTCCAGATCATTGTATTGAGCATCGACAAACAATCCGACTGGTAAGCCACGGCCCTCCAGATAGCGAGCCTGGCCTTCGCTGTACAACACCGGCAGCGGCAGGTGCCCACCAATGCTGTAGGTCAGACGGTTGTTGGTCTGATCAATCACGCCGCCAAGCATGGTCACATGCTTACCCAGGTTGCAGTTGATCAAGCCGCGATTGATGTGGCCAAGCACCTCGGACGGCTTGAAGTCCGGCAGGCTGCCGGTGCGGCGCGATTCGTAGAGCAAGCGGGTGGTCATAAACTTCAGCAGTACGGTGATAAATGCTGAAGACGCACCATGCCCCGATACATCAGCCAGGTAGAAGGCGATACGGCTGTCATCAACGCGAAAATAGTCGACAAAGTCGCCAGACAGATAAAGAGAAGGAATGATCTGGTGCGCAAAGTTCAAGCCGTCAGCCTGCCAAGGCGTCACCGGCAACATGTTCATCTGCACTTGGCGACCGGCGTTCTGGTCTTCCTGCAACAAATGCAAGCTGGCTTGCAGCTCACGGTTGGCGGTTTCCAGCTCGTTACGGTAGCGCTGGTTTTCCAGACGCAAATTGGCACGGTCCAGCGCCCGGTGAACGGAATGCTCAAGCACGGCGAGATCAGCCAGGGGCTTGATCAAGTAATCGGCAGCCCCTAGGCGCAAAGCCTCAACGGCATCACTCATCACGCCCGCCCCGGACACCACGATAACCGGGGTTTCCACGTGCAGAGCATTAATACGGCGGATCAGTTCGAGACCGTCGACTTGTGGCATGCGCAGATCGCATATCACTAAATCCGGGGATTCGGCATGAAAGACTTCCAGCCCTTGCAAGCCATTGGCGGCCTGGAGCACATGAAAACCACTGTCTTCCAGGTAGGCGGCGAGGCTCGCGCGCACTACGTCGTCGTCATCGATTATCAGCAGCGTGGCACTGGTTGTGTGCATGAGGTATCCAGGCAAACTGCGCCGGGTATGGGTTGGCTTGATACGTTCAGGCAAAAGCCTAAACGCGCGAACTCAGCTTGCTTCAAGGCGCAGACGGTACTCCCATCCGCTAAGTGATTCAAGCGCACGCCGGCCGTCGAAACACGCCTTTACACCTCAAATCGGCCAAGGTTATAAGAACAGTAGGACAGCCCTAATCACATGAGGAAAATGCCCATGAGCCAAAATGATCGTGACTACAGTGAAAAACGCGATTACATCCGCATGCGGCTCGAAGCGCCCGTCACGCTGCACCATGACGGCAAGGAGATTCCTGCGTTATGCCTGGACCTGTCCAGCACCGGCATGCAGCTAGAAGCTGAAAGTGCGGTCAGCATAGGTGACAAGGTGCGCATCCACATTGCCTCCGACCACAACGCCCTACGCGGGCTGGATGCGCAAGCCGAGGTGGTTCGCGTAAGCACGATGGTCGATGGGCGCCAGGCGCTTGGCTTAGCGATCATTTCAATGAGCTAAGGCCATTGCAGGCAAGAAAAAAGGCGACTGCTCAAGTCGCCTTTTTTATTTTAGAGCACCCGATTTAAAAGTCGTCTTCGACCTGACCGTCACGCACCCTGAACTCACGATTTTGCAGGTAAGCGTTACGTACAAATATGTATCTGTCGCCACTGACCAAACGCTCAACCGATAGCAGTTGAGCGCGTGTATCGACAGCGTTGACGCCCAGCACCACATTGCGCGTCGGCACATGGTTGATGTAGCCATTGGCAGCCAGTGCACCATCAGGCAACTTGCCGAATGCGTCGCGTACTGTGCTCGGCCCGAGCAATGGCAGTACAACATACGGACCACTGCCCAAGCCCCAAACGCCTAAGGTCTGACCAAAATCTTCATCGCTGCGCTGCAGGCCCATGGCGCTTCCTACATCGAAGAAGCCCAGCAGACCAAACGTGGTGTTGAAAATCAGCCGACCCGTATCAACCCCAGCGTCATGCAATTTACCTTGCAGCAAATTGTTGGCCAGATTGCCGACATCGCCGATGTTGCGAAAGACGTTATGCACGCCATCTTCAAGAAACTGCGGCGTAACAGCCTGATAGCCTTTGGCCAGAGGCTTGAGGGTATACATATCAACGTTATCGTTGATGCGGAACATAAAACGGTTGTAGCCCTGCCAAGGGTCTTCTTCGTTGGCTTGCGCCAGTGCAGGCAGCGATAGTACGCCGGTACAGGCAACCAATAGGCTCAATCGTTTAATCCAACTCGCACCGGTCACACGCATCACAGTCACTCCTTGAAAATGCTCAGGCTGCCACAGGCGGCCAAATCAGGTGGCGCAGTATAAGACCACAGCTCGCTAAATGGGCAGCATAGCGGACGAACAAGCACCTGGAAAACCTTCCTGGCAAGGCCTTACACCGCGCTGACTGGCAGCGACACTGCACGTAAATAATCTGTTCATCTACCTGTAACCTGCAAGGAATAGGCTGGACTAGACCATTTCAAGGAAGGCCCATGCAAACGCCTGCCACCTCGCCCACGTTCAACGCCCTATTATTTAGCCTCTCTGGTTGCCTGGTTGATTTTGGCGCACGTAGCATTGCGCTGACCCTGCAACGCCTTTATCCCAATGCAGCTAATCCCAGAGCCTTGAACAGGTACTGGGTCGCAAAGCCCTGCCCGGGGAGTGCCTGGCTTACCAACAAGCACTGTGCGAGACCGCGCGCGAGCATGCGCAAGCCACGCAGGCCGCCTTACCCTTGCTGGAGCAATTGCAACAGCAAGGCGTGCCCTGCGCCTGGCTGGATGAACTGCCACTCGATGCCAGCACTTGCCTGGCCAGCGTGTTACCAGGATGGCTACGCGGCACACCTAGCCGCAGTTGCCGCCCGTGGCCAGCGCCGGACGCAATTTGGCTTAGCCTGATGGAGCTGCAGGTGAATCAGCTTGAAGGCTGCGTGCTGGTCAGTGGAGAACCACGTTTATTACAGGCGGCGCTCAATGCCGGCATCTGGACCATTGGCCTAGCCATCAGCGGCCCGCTGTGCGGCGTGGCGCTGGCAGACTGGCAGCGCCTAACCATGGGCGAACGTGATCGATTGCGCAGCCAGGCCACCCTGAGCCTGTACCGGCTGGGCGTACACTCGGTGATTGATCAACTGAGCGACCTGCCCACCTGTCTTGCGGACCTTAGCCTGCGCCGCCAAAAAGGCGAAAAGCCCTAAATTCGTCGCTGCTTGCTCACCGGCCAATGCATGCACTTGACCCAAAGCAAGCAAAGCCCGCGAGCTTGGATTACCCTGACGTCATGCAGAACCTTTCGCCTTGGTGCAAGGTCAGTCCATCTGTCGATCAATAAAGGGAGAGTTCCATGCCTGCAAGCCGCCTGCAGCAACAACTGCAAGACCTGCGCGACCAATTGGTCGAGCAACCACCGCTCACAGAAGAAGAACGCGCCGAGCTGTTTGTGCTCACGCAGGAAATTGAAGTGCAACTGGCCCGCCAGGCCGCCGCGGCGCCGGATGCGACGCTGATCGACGGGGTCAACCTGGCGGTAGAGCGCTTCGAAGCCAGCCATCCAACCATTGCGGGCACCCTGCGCAATATCGTGCAGAGCCTGGCTAACATGGGCATCTAGCGCTATCGGCACGCGCGGGCCTACCTCGCAAGCGCATGCGGGTCGAGGCAAAGCTGCCAAGAACGACGCCAAGAAAACCCCCAGCTCAACGGCTGGGGTTTTGCGTTACTGGCGTGCCAAGCGCTGATTATCCGGGCTGATAGGCCCAGTACTGCGATAGGGATTGATATCCAACCCACCGCGGCGCACGTAACGCGCATACACCGTCAAATGCTCGGGATTAAGCAAGCGTTGCAGGTCGAGAAAGATCCGCTCAACGCATTGCTCGTGAAAATCCGCATGCTGGCGAAAGCTCACCAGGTAGGCCAGCAAGCTGGCGTGATCAAGCGCCAGGCCACGGTATTGCACCACCAGCGTGCCCCAATCCGGCTGACCGGTGACCGGGCAGTTGGACTTGAGCAGATGGCTATGCAGGCTTTCCTCAACCACTCGCGCGGCGTCACAACGTAGCAACTCAGGCTGCGGCTGCGCATAGTTGCTGATGCTCACGTCCAGCTCATCAATGCAGGTACCGGGCGCGGCGGCCACACCGTCAGCCGTTACCTCGGCCAGGCTGCGCACTCGCACGCCCACTGGCTTGCCCGCCGCTGCCGAGAGATCCTTCACCAGCACGACCACCAGTTCGTCAGCCGTGTTGAACACCGACTGGTTCAGCGAGTTGAGGTACAGTTTGAATGATTTCGACTCGATGATATTCGGCGAGTCGGCGGGAATCGCGAACTCACCCATGGCAACCACCGGTTTGCCCGACGGCAGCAACCAGGACAGCTCGAAGCAATTCCAGAAATCCACGCCCTGATACGGCAGCGTTTCAGCGCTCAGCCCCAGCTCGGACCATTTCGCCGCACGCGGAATGGGGAACAACAATGCGGGCGTATAGGTAGCGATGTATTCGCTGGATTTACCCAGTGGCGAATCTTCGGCGGCGGGATGCATAGAGAGAACCTGGTTAGTCGAAGCGCGATAGTGAGTAGAGCTTGAAAGTGACTTCAGCGCGGCAGGCACATTAAAGCGCTTGCCACACGGCAATGCCTCAGGCCAGCTCGGCGACAACAGCGGCCAAGGCCTGCGCCGGGTCGGCGGCTTGGCTGATTGGGCGGCCAATCACTAGATAATCCGAGCCCACATCCAATGCCTGACGTGGGGTCAGAATACGCCGCTGATCATCCTGAGCGCTGCCGGCCGGACGAATCCCAGGGGTCACCAACTGCAACGCCGGATGAGCGGCCTTTAGCGCCTGCGCTTCTTGGGCCGAGCACACCAAGCCATCCAATCCGGCTTGCGCGGCCAGCCCGGCAAGCCGCAGCACCTGGACCTGCGGCTCAACATCCAGACCAACGCCCGCCAAGTCTTCACGCTCCATGCTGGTCAGCACGGTCACGCCGATCAGCAGCGGTTTGGCGCCAGCGAGCTTATCCAGGGTTTCGCGGCAAGCCGCCATCATGCGCAGGCCGCCCGAGCAGTGCACATTGACCATCCACACGCCCATCTCGGCCGCCGCCTTGACGGCCATAGCCGTGGTGTTGGGGATGTCGTGAAATTTCAGGTCGAGGAACACCTCGAAACCCTTGCCGGCCAGCACATTGACTATCTCCGGCCCGCAGCGGGTGAACAGCTCTTTGCCGACCTTGACCCGGCACAGCGCAGGATCGAGCTGATCAGCCAATGCCAGCGCGGCATCACGGGTCGGAAAATCCAGGGCAACGATGATCGGGGTCTGGCAAGCGGACATGGGCGGGCTCTCGGGCATGACAAATTCGGCGCGCATTGTAGCGGATGCGCAGCGCGCTTGCCGCTCCGGTGATCCGCCAGTCTCGTTCACGGCTCAAACAGAACGCAAAAGATATGAGTTGCGGTTATTCGACAGACTGGGCCACAAGCGCATTAGGCGCCGCAAATGCCTGACGAAAACTGAACGCATCTGCGCTCGCACCTTTGTCGCGCAGCAGCGCCAAACGCTCGGCGGTCATGGCTGCGGTCAGCGCCGGCCTGGCCATTACCGCACAGTTGCAGAGCCTGATCACACCGGATATGCAGATTATCGGCGAGGCAGAAGGCATGCCCGCCCTACCCTCGGCCAGCATCGTCCTGCTGCGCAACAGCAACACGCAAACCCAAGTGACAGAAACCCTGGCTGAGCAGATTGCCGAGGGCTTCAGGCTTTAACCCCCAGCAGCACCGCGCAAAGCAGCAGAAAGCCGGCGAACAAGCCGCGAAGCAAGCGCTCGGGCAGCGCATAGGCAAGTTTCACGCCCCAACTGATGCTCAGCAAACCACCCACCGCCAGGGGCGCTCCCAATACCCAGTCGACATGACCATGCGCAGCATAGGTCGCCAAGGTAACAGCAGTACTCGGCGCGGCCAGGGTCAGAGACAGGCCCTGCGCCACCACTTGGCTGGCGCCAAATACCAGGGTCAATACTGGCGTCGCCAACACGGCACCGCCGACGCCGAACAGGCCGCCAAGCAAACCAGCACCACTGCCCAGCAGCGTCAGCCAGGGCCAGGGATAACGCAGCCCCGCCGACAACTTGGGCGCTTTACTGAGCAAGCGAGAGACGTTGTAAGCCGCCAGTAGCACCAGGAAGATCACGAACCCCTGACGCATCAGGTCGGCATCCAGGGTGACAGCCCAACCGGCACCCAGCAGGGCAAAAGCTAAACTGCTCGTCGCCAGCGCCAATGCATGCCGCCACTCGATACGCGTGCGTTGGTGATAGCGCCATAACGCCAGCAACACATTAGGCACCACCATCACCAGCGCTGTGCCTTGAGCCAGTTGTTGATCCAAGCCAAACAACACGCCCAGCGCCGGAATGGCGATCAAGCCGCCGCCGATCCCAAACAGGCCACCCAAAGTACCGAGAACCAACCCGAGCAACAGGTTCAAAGCAAAATCGAGCACGGTCATCGCTAGGCTCCACAAAGAAGTTGCCCACCTTAGTCATTCGCCACTGGCCGCGAAACGCACAGCAACGCAAAATGGCTATGCCTCTAACGCACAGCAGAAGCGACACATGAACCCTGACAACCTAACCGACCAGCTCAGCCTGTTTCTCGATGTGCTGGAAACGGGCAGCTTTTCCGCCGCCGCCCGTCGCCATCCGCTCACGCCCTCTGCGGTGGCACGGCGCATTGATACGTTGGAGCGCTCACTGGGCAGCCAGCTGTTTAGCCGCAGCACGCATGCCGTACGCGCCACCTCTGCCGGCCTGGCGTTTGCCGAGCGCGCCAAGCGCATTCTTGCCGAGTTGCACCTGGCCCGTGCCGAGGCGGTGTCGCTGAGCAGCGCCCCGGAAGGGTTGATCCGCATCGACGCCCCCGCACCGTTCGGTCGCCGACATCTCGCGCCGGCGATTGCCGAGTTTCTCGTCGCCTATCCGGGGCTGGATGTACAACTGCGCCTGATCGACAGCTTCGTCGACCTGCACGGCACGCATTTAGGCGAAGTCGATCTGGTGCTGCGCATCGGCCCGCTGGCCGATACGCGACTGGTTGCCACCGCGCTATCACCGATGGTGCGAATCGTCTGTGCCAGCCCAGCGTACCTGGCACAGCGCGGTGTACCGCGCACACCCGCCGAGTTGCTGGATCATGACGGCCTCGATTGGGACAGCCTGGCCCCACCCTATGCCTGGCGCTTCGAACAGAGCGGTAAGTTGCAATTGTGCCGACCCAAACGCCTGCGCATGACCGCCAACAACGCTGAAGCCTTGCTGTTCAGCGCACTCGCCGGCCTGGGCATCGCCCACCTGCCTACATGGCTGATTAGCGACTATTTGGTGCGCGGTGAATTGCTGCCCCTGTTCTGCGAGAACGGCTTACCCGCACCCGAACCCAGCGGTATCTACGCCCTGCGCCTGGAACGTGAAACCGACTCACGCAGCCGCTTGCTATTGGAGTTTCTCAAAGCACGTTTTGGCCCAATAGCGCCCTGGGACCTGGCCCTGCAAAGCGGTTTACAGCGCAGCTAAGGGCTACCCCTAAACAGCAAGAAAAATGATCGGGAATCATTTTTAGCGTCGCGCAGCGACGACCCAAAGGGTGGCCGCGATGGATGGCTGGCCATAAAAAAACCCGACACTAGGTCGGGCTTTTTCTTCTCGCCGTTAAAGCCAGTCTTAGACCGGAGCTTTAGCGCGGGATTTGTACTCGCCGGTACGGGTGTCGATCTCGATCCAGTCGTCAATGTTGCAGAAATCTGCAACCTTAACTTCAGTGCCGTTGCTCAGCTTGGCTGGCTTCATCACCTTGCCGGAAGTATCGCCGCGAGCGGAACCTTCGGTGTAGGTGATCTGGCGAACGATGGTGGTCGGCAGATCGACCGAAACCACTTTGCCTTCGAAGAAGACGGCTTCGCAGACGTCGGTCATGCCATCGACGATGTACGGCATGATGCTTTCCAGGTCGTCTTTGTTCAGCTCGTACTGATTGAACTCTTCGTCCATAAAGACGTAGTTCGGTTCGCTGTAGTACGAGTAAGTTACGTTTACGCGATCCAGGATAACCGGCTCAAGCTTGTCATCAGCCTTGTACACGGTTTCAGTCGAGGAACCGGTCAGCAGGTTCTTCAACTTCATTTTAACGATGGCGCTGTTACGACCGGATTTGGTGAATTCGGCCTTCTGGATCAGCCAAGGTTGGCCGTCGATCAGGGCCACACTGTTGGGCTTCATTTCTTGTGCGGTTTTCATACGAATATCCGGGTTTGGATGAAATTACAAAATTCTTGGCCGCGTATCATAGCCAATTTAGGTAAAACTGCACCAGCGCCTCAGCAAGATCGGCCTGCGAGGCCCGCTCTAGACACCACTCTTCGGCGTGTTCAACCAGCTCTGGCCAATTTTTCAGCAACTGCGTCCAGCATTCACCCATCGGCCCGTTGCTATTCCAGGCATCCCATAGACGGCTCAGGGCAACTTGCGCCTCGGCTGACAAGCCCTCCTTATGGAGTGCTAAAAACGCGTTGAGCTTTTCTAGGTGCGCGCCATCAGCCTGCTCATAGATATGCCAAAGCAACGGCCTCCCGGCCCATTGCGCGCGAATGAAAGAATCCTCACCGCGCACCGCATTGAAGTCGCAACTCCACAGCAACCGGTCGTACTGATCCTGCGGAATAAACGGCAGCACCTGGATATGTAGCCGGCCACGCTGACAAGCATCGCCGACCTGCAATACTGGGCCACCCAACCAGCCCTGCAAACTACTCAAAATTCGCCCCTCAGGCACTAACAGCTGAATCCGTTGCGGCCCTGCCGCCAACACCTCCAGCCAACTGCCCAAGGCGGCATTTTCATAGGCGAACAGCGAAATCAGCAGCGCCCCGGCCACGGGCTCAACACCCAGGCTGCGCAGAAACTCATCGCGCACCCGCTCGTCAGCCTGAAATACTCGCCGCTGCGTCAGCAGCTCACGCTCACGCAGCAAACCACCGCTGCCGGGCGTAAAACCTGGAAAGAAGAAAAACTTCGACAAGCCGTTGGACTGCATCGAGGGCAAACCATGGCAACCCTCAACCCAATCCTCAGCGCTCAGGTATTCCAGGTTAAGCCAGAGCACTTTCTGCTCACGCCCCGCCATCGCCGCGATATAAGCCGCCGGCAGCTCACAGGCAAACGCCTCAACCACCACATCCGCCGGCTCAACAGCCGGCCAATCAGCGGGCCACACACACACCTCAACGCCCTGCTGTACCTGCCTCAGCACCTGGCTATCCGCTTGCGGGCAGAGGCGTACAAACGCCGCCAAATCATCCACCCACAGCCGCACCGCCAGGCCATGCTCGGCTACCAACTGCCGCGCGAGCCGCCAGGCCACCCCGATATCGCCGTAGTTATCTACAACGCTGCAGAAAATATCCCAAGTCGCGCGCATGCGCCGCTCCGTTAAATGCCGAACACACCATAAAGGCGACTGAGCCGTCAGCAAACAGCAGAATCGAGTAGGAGGCGGATTCACATCCGCCGTCCTCTCACACCACCGTACGTACGGTTCCGTATACGGCGGTTCAGGTTATGCGGCTAAGCCGGTTGATCGTATCCAGTATTGAGACCAGCCCCAGGCGATCCCATAGCTTCTTCGGCAGCGCCTGATTCATATGCGCCGCTCCCGAGTTCCACCATGGGCCACGGCCATTAGACGCAGACTTGGATGCGCGGGCCTCGCTGAGTCCCAGGCGCATCAGGTTGCGAACCCTCGTTGCGGATTGCTTCCATTGACGCCATACAGCGCAGCGAAGTTTGTGACGCACCCAGCCATCCAGCTCTTCAAGTGGTCGCTTACTCTGGCTCAACTTGAAGTAGCCCGCCCAGCCACGCAGCGCAGGGTTTATTCGCTCGATGACATCCGACATCTTGCGTCCACGCGCTCCGCTTAGAAGCCCTTTGAGCCGGGCACGCAAGCGACTCAAACTCATCGTCGCCACTCTTAGTCTCGGCTGTTGATGCCAGCTCATCCCATAACCCAAATAGTCACAGACCCACGGCCTTGCCACCCGGCTCTTTTCCCGATTCAGCGTCAGTTTCAGACGCCTGCTCAGGAAGCGCTCGACGCTGTTCATCACTCGCTCGCCAGCACGACGGCTACGTACATAAATGTTCGCATCATCGGCATAACGCACGAAGCGATGGCCCCGTCGCTCAAGCTCTCGATCGAGCTCATTGAGCAAAATGTTCGACAGCAACGGCGAGAGCGGGCCGCCTTGCGGCGTCCCCTCTTGTCGCTGGCTGACGATCCCGCCCGACATGACTCCGACTTCGAGGTAGCGACGGATCAGCCTGAGCACGCGTTTGTCCTCGACATAACGCTGCACATGGGCCATCAGGATGTCGTGATTGACTCGGTCAAAGAACTTCTCAAGATCGAGTTCCACGCACCAACGGTGACCCGCCGCCACATGGGCACGGGCTGTTTCAATGGCCTGGTGGGCGCTTCTGTCCGGACGAAAACCGTAGCTGTAGTTCGAGAACAGCGGATCGAAGATCGGCGTGAGCTGTTGCAGCAATGCCTGTTGGATCAGGCGATCCACGACGCTAGGGATACCCAGCTGTCGGGTGCCGCCTTTGGGCTTGGGGATGTCGACGGCGCGAACACCTTGTGGGTGATACTCGCCGGCTAGCAGTCTCGCCTTGAGGGTTGACCAATACTGTTTTACGTAACCCGCCAATTCGTCGACCGTCATGCCATCGGCACCCGGCGCTCCCTTGTTGCTGACTACGCGTTGGTACGCACGCTTGAGGTTGGCCGGTGTAAGCACCCGCTCCATCAGCGTGTCCGGCTCCGCGTTCGTCCACGTCACAGACGACGCCGATGCCTGCGCACTGCCAACCGTCGTCCGCGGATACCGTCCGGAACTTAGGTTCACAGTTCTCCCTCGGAGAATTTTCTGCTTTTCGACATTCGACGAGACTCTGACGCCTACTGGCGGCATAACCTGTTCGGCCCTTGGTGACGCGGTCATTCGTCACTTACTACGGCTTCGGCTGACTTCTGTAGATTCATCCCAGCGCCTCGCGACGCTTGGTAGCCCAGTGGCAAACCTACAGATCTCCCAGGGTAATTCGCGCGACCTTCCTGCTTATGCCTGTCGGATTTACGCCGTAGTGTTCCGTGCAAGTATTGGGCTTTGGCTGTCATTGCGACCTCACCCCACTACGACGCCTCTATCCGCTTCCTGTACGTCAGGCCAGCATTTTGCCTCGGGCTTCCTTCAGATTCGCGGTCACCCGCGACACCCTTGCCTCTGGCTAACACTTCCCCTTGCCGGGTGTGTAGAGGACTTTCACCTCCAAGTCACCAGCGAGGCCACCACAGCCAAGCTGGTTGCGCTTGCGCGCAACGCGCCATGCCTGGCGCACAACGAAAAAGCCCGACACAGGGTCGGGCTTTCGTGAATCAATCTGGCGGTGAAGGTGGGATTCGAACCCACGATACGATTTCTCGTATACACACTTTCCAGGCGTGCTCCTTCAACCGCTCGGACACTTCACCGGGTCTCGACGGTCATTGCTGTCTGTCGAGGCGCGCAAATGTAGCCGAAGAGCCCGCCAAAGGCAAAATATTTTTTCAAAAAATTCATGCGCTTAAGCCAAGTGCTGGTCTTCGGCGGCGGGATTGCTCGTACTCGGTTCGAATCGCTGCTGGCCGAACAGGACAAATCCCAGGGAGATAAACAGACCGAAGCCGAACAGCCCCACTACACCAAGCGGGCTTTGGCTGTGCTGATCACTCGCAAGCCAGAGCATGCCGGCCAACAGCAGCAAAGCCAATGCGGCGCGCCAGCACTTCATAAATCGGATTAAGCCAGGCATGTCGATCACTCCTTATAGAGAGGTGAGCTTAATTGCGAGTAAACCGTGCAGCCCAATTGGCGATCTTGATCGCCGCCATAGCCCGAGTCGCCGGTAATCACTGACCAACCAGTCAGTCATCGTGCTTTACCTGACCGATGCGGGTGGGTAACGTCTGCGACACTTCAGCACAAGGAACCCACCATGAGCGACCTGATCAGCTACCAACTCGACGATGGCATTGCCACCCTGACCCTGTGTAATGGCAAGGTGAATGCTATTTCCCCGGATGTGATCACGGCTTTTAATGCCGCTCTGGATCGCGCCGTGCAGGATAAGGCCATCGTCATCATCACCGGCCAACCGGGCATTCTCTCTGGTGGTTACGACCTCAAAGTGATGACCTCCGGCCCGCAGAATGCGATCGATCTGGTTGCCGCCGGTTCGACCCTGGCGCGGCGCATGCTCGCCCACCCCTTCCCGATCATCGTCGCCTGCCCAGGTCATGCAGTGGCCAAGGGTGCGTTTATCCTGCTGTCGTCCGACTACCGCATCGGCACCGAAGGGGCATTCACCATCGGGCTTAATGAAGTACTGATCGGCATGACCATGCACCACGCTGGCATCGAACTGGCTCGTGACCGTCTGCGTAAATCGGTCTTCCACCGCTCGGTGATCAACGGTGAGATGTTCGACCCGCAAAGCGCTGTGGATGCAGGCTTCCTCGACAAGGTAGTACCGGCCGAAGAACTGCAGGCCACGGCGCGGGCTGTTGCCCAGCAGATGAAGAAGATCAACATGACCGCGCACAAGAACACCAAGCTGAAAGTGCGCAAAGCGCTGCTCGAAGCGCTGGACAACGCTATAGAACTGGATAAGAAGCAGTTGGTGTAAACCACCCTGCGCAGCACCGCAAAGCCCGGCCAAGCGCCGGGCTTTGCATTTAGTGACGTCCCAACTAAACGCCATCTGACGCTCCGCAGCACGCCCATCATTTGCGCTGCATAAACGTCGCTGAATGCCGCTAAAAACCTTGTTACGACCTCTGATCAGCATCAATTGCCGAAAACAGTGCACGCCCGTACACTTCGCGCCTTTTTCATATGACGGGCGTACCAAATGCTTTTTCTACTGCGCATGCTGGCGATGGGCGTGCACTTTATCCTCGCCGGCATCCTCGGGTTGTTAATCGGCATCTGCCGGCCGTTCAACCCGGATAACAGCCGCCTCTGTGCGCGCCTCTACAGCATTCCCGCGCAGTGGCTGCTGGGCTGGAAGCTCAAGACTGATGTGCAGCCGTTGCTCGACCACCAGCGCTCCTGCGTGATTATCGCCAACCACCAGTCCAACTATGACCTGTACGTACTTGGCCGCGTGGTGCCCGAGCGCACCGTCAGCATCGGCAAGAAAAGCCTGAAGTGGGTGCCGTTCTTTGGCCAGCTGTACTGGCTGGCTGGCAACGTGCTGCTCGATCGTGGCAACGCCGTTCGCGCGAAAAAATCCATGCTCACCACCACCGACACCCTCAAACATAAAGACACCTCGATCTGGGTGTTCGCCGAAGGCACGCGTAATTTGGGTAAAGGCTTGCTGCCCTTCAAGAAGGGGGCATTTCAGATGGCGATTGCCGCCGGCGTGCCGATCATCCCCGTGTGCGTCAGCACCTACGTTAAGCACTTGCAGCTGAACCGCTGGAACAGCGGCGAGATCATGATCCGCTCACTGCCGGCCATTCCCACCGCCGGCCTGAGCCAGGAAGACCTGCCGCAGCTGATCGAAACTTGTCAGAGGCAAATGCAGCAGTGCATTGAGGCCATGGATCAGCAGATCAGCCCAGCCTAAGCGTTACCAATAAAAAAGCCCGGTCATTGACCGGGCTTTTTTATGCAACAGCTACTTACTCAGCAAGACCGGTACGGCCCTGCGCAACAAAACGCATCATCCACTCAGCCACGGTGTGGCCTTGGTGGTCATGCTGCAGGCTGTCGACACCCTTGGTGTAGGCCGCCTCACCGATATGCTGTTGGCGCAAGTCGAGCAGCGCGCGCGAGTAGTCATGGACAAACTCGGGATGGCCCTGGAAACACAGCACCTGATCGCCAATGCAGTAGGAAGCAATCGGGCAGAACTCACTGCTGGCCAGCAATGTGGCGTTTTCCGGCAGTTTGGTGACTTGGTCCTGGTGGCTAATCAGCAGGGTCAGGTCGTCCAGGTCGGGGCTCATCCAGCCCGGTTTGTTGTCCATGCGGTACTGGTGAATACCACGCCCCAGCCCTGCACAGCGCGTTCAGTATTGCCGCCGAGCAACAGGGCGAGTATCTGATGACCGAAACACACGCCCAACAGCTTGTCGCCACGACTGTAGCGCTCCAGCAAGTAGGTTTTCAGCGTCTGGATCCAGGCGTCGCTTCCAAAGGAATCTGCCTTGCTACCCGTTACCAGATAAGCATCGTAGCGCTCGCTGTCCGGCGGGTAATGCCCCTCCATCACGTTGTACACCTTGAACTCGGCAGCAATTGGCTGACGGGAGAACAGTTGTTCGAACATACGGCCATAACTGTCGTATTGGTCGACCAATTCAGGGCGAAGAACATCGGTTTCCAGGATGCAGATCTGCAGCGGCATATGGGCGGTTACCTAGGGCGCAGGAGGGTTGTTATTCAGCGCGCCAGCGTGCCTGCTGACAGCCCGCAAGGCAATAGCTGTGGGCTAAACCCGACCAATTACCCGGAGCCCATCAGCGTCCTCGATAGTCACCATAACCGTCATTCACTTCTGCGATTGCGTGCAGACGCAGATGATCTGGCCATCGGGCACTGCGCCCACTAACCAGAGGACATCACCATGACCAGTTTTTCCGCCATCGCCAGCCTGCTTGCCGCATCGGCATTCACCAGCAACCACAGCGCGAGTAGCCAGCGCCAGGCAGAGAAAGTGCAAGCTGCACAACTCAAAGCCGACCAGAACGCCGCTAAATAACTGCGCCATTAGCACGAGGAAAGACGCCATGAACAGCCGCCCATCACTGAGCAATCAGAGCGTCTACGGCGTGACCTATGCCACTGTCGACGGCAGTGGCATCCATTTTGAGTCTGAGCTGGCCATCCAACTCAGCGACGGCACCGTGACCACCCTACGCATGCCGACTCACCTGAGCGAACGTCAGGCCATTCAACAACTGGTTTGCGGCCACCAGGCGTGCTGAATGGCAAAGCGTATTACGGGGCGGGCGCCGGACAGCTCAGGTCGCCCTCTTCACAGGCGCTCAACTGTTCCAGCTCATCGGCCCGCGACGCGGTTTTTGCGCTCAAACAGCCGTTCATCATCATTGGATAGGCTGAACCGCCTCCACCGACGCTGACTCAAACGCACAGGCCAAGTCACGGTACTTGATCCAGGCCAGCTGCACGTCTTTGAGCTGCTGCTTCTGCCCATCATCCAGACGCTTACGGTAATCGCCATAGAGCTGGTTCAGGCGTTTGTCCTGACTGGCGTAATCTGCCGCCGCACATTGGTTGAGGGTGAACTGATCCATGGCATTGGCGCAATCATCCGCCCACACCGGTGCTGCCAGTAATCCCAAGCTGATTAACAGCGCACTGCGTATCCCAACTTTCATAACACCTCCCTTGTGCCACTCCTGGGTGGCCGTTGCAGCAGTCTAGAGCCCCACCCATAAAAAATGCTCGGCAACCCGGTTAACGTTACGCGGCCTACATGAATGGCAGTCCATAAAAAACCGGCTCACTGGGAGCCGGTTTCTTATGCATCATCCGTACGACCTTAGAACAGCTGATTCTGCGCCGCCTTATCCAACAGCAACGCCGGCGGCAGGAAGCGCTCGCCGTACTGTTCGGCAGATACTCGGCGCGGGCGACAAAGTCTTGCACGCCATACTGGTTGATAAACTGCAGCGCACCACCGGTCCAGGCGGCAAAACCGATACCGAAGATCGAACCGATATTGGCGTCGGCAACCGACTTCAGCACACCCTCTTCCACACAACGCACGGTTTCGATGGCCTGGATAAACAGGATGCGATCACGTACGTCTTCTTGTGAAATCTGCGCATCAGCTTTTTCAAAGCGCGCCTTGAGTTCCGGCCACAGATGCTTCTTGCCGCCCGCCGGAACGCCGGCCGCAGGGTAATCGTAGAAGCCCGCCCCCGCTGCCTTACCCGGACGCTTGTACTCACTAAGCATCATGTCGATCACCGCAAAGGCCGGGTGCTCGGGGATCTGCTTACCCTCGGCGGCCAGATCCTTGATGGTCTGTTGGCGAATGTGATTCATCAGGCTCATCGACACTTCATCACTGATCGCCAGCGGACCGACAGGCATACCAGCCTTGCGCGCTTCAGTCTCGATCATCGCCGCACTCACGCCTTCGCCAAGCATGGCCAGGCCTTCATTGGTGAAGGTGCCGAACACTCGCGAGGTGAAGAAGCCGCGACTGTCGTTGACCACGATCGGGGTCTTCTTGATCTGCATCACGTAGTCAAAGCCGCGCGCCAGGGTCTCGTCGCTGGTTTGCTCGCCCTTGATGATTTCCACCAGCGGCATCTTGTCCACCGGGCTGAAGAAATGCAGACCGATAAACTTGTCCTGCTTCTGCACCGCCGTGGCCAGGCCGGTAATCGGCAAGGTCGAGGTGTTGGAGGCGATCACCGCATCAGACAACGCTGCACGCTCAGCCGCAGCAGTGACGTTGGCCTTGAGGTCGCGATCTTCGAATACCGCTTCGATGATCAGGTCGCAGCCAGCGAAGTCGGCATCACTGACCGTCGGTTTGATCCGCGCCAGGATGCCATCGCGCTTCTCGGCGCTCATCTGGCCCCGGCCGACCTTCTTCTCCAGCAGTTTGGCCGAGTAGTCCTTACCCTTCTCGGCGGCTTCGATGGAGATGTCCTTGAGCACCACCTCGATCCCGGCCACCGCCGACACATAGGCAATACCGGCACCCATCATGCCGGCACCGAGCACGCCAACCTTTTGGGTCACGTACGGCTCGAAACCTTGTGGGCGAGAGCCGCCGGCGTTGATTTCGTTGAGTTGGAACCAGAAGGTGCCAATCATGTTCTTCGCCACCTGCCCGGTGGTTAGCTCGGTGAAGTAGCGCGCTTCGATGATCTGCGCGGTATCGAAGTCGACCTGAGCCCCTCGACGGCGGCGCACATGATCTTCTCAGGCGCAGGGAAGCAGCCCTTGGTTTTATCACGCAGCACACTCGGGGCGATGGCTAGCATCTGAGCCACGTTCGGGCTCGACGGCGTGCCACCAGGGATCTTGTAGCCTGCAACATCCCACGGCTGCTTCGGCGCCGGGTTAGCTGCGATCCAGGCACGGGCCTTGGCTAGCAAGTCATCCTTGTCGGAAGCCAGCTCGTGAATTAAACCCGCTTTAAGCGCGGCATCGGGACGAACCTTCTTGCCTTCAGCCAGATACGGCAGGGCTTTTTCCAAGCCAAGCAGGCGCACCATACGCACCACCCCACCACCGCCCGGCAGCAGGCCAAGGGTCACTTCCGGCAGGCCCAGTTGCACACTGGAGTTGTCCAGGGCGATACGGTGGTGGCACGCCAAGGCAATTTCCCAGCCGCCGCCAAGAGCCGCGCCATTGATGGCCGCCACCACCGGCTTGCCCAAGGTTTCCAGGCGGCGCAGTTGGCCTTTGATGTTGAGGATCATGTCGTAGAAGGCTTGCGCGTCAGCCTTGGTGACTTTGATCAGCTCGCTCAGGTCGCCGCCGGCGAAGAAGGTCTTCTTCGCTGAGGTGATAATCACCCCGGCAATGGCGTCTTTCTCAGCTTCCAGGCGTGCAACAGTGGCGCCCATGGCTTCGCGGTAGACCGCGTTCATGGTGTTGGCGCTCTGGCCGGGCATGTCCATGGTCAGAACAACGATATTGTCCTGGCCTTTTTCGTAACGGATGGCGTCAGTCATTTCTATTCACTTCCCAAATGTCGGGGGGAGCCTCGTAGGGTGGAAAACCCGCAAAGCGGTTTTCCACCAACCGGCTGCGCGGTGGATGAGCTACGCGTCATCCACCCTACAAAACGTCAAACTCGCTCAATAATCGTGGCAATGCCCATACCGCCGCCCACGCAGAGGGTAGCCAGGCCATAGCGCAACTGGCGCTTATCCAACTCGTCGAGCAGGGTGCCGAGGATGGCGCAACCGGTGGCACCCAGCGGGTGACCCATGGCGATGGAGCCGCCGTTGACGTTGACCTTGTCTTCGCTGACGCCCATTTCTTTCATAAATTTCATCACCACGAGGCGAACGCTTCGTTGACTTCGAACAGGTCGATATCGGCGATGTTAAGCCCGGCCTTGGCCAGCGCCTTGCGGGTGGCCGGCGCCGGGCCGGTAAGCATGATGGTCGGGTCGGTACTGGTCACGGCGGTGGCAACAATGCGCGCACGCGGCTTCAAGCCCAGTTCCTTACCCTTGGCGGCGCTGCCGATCAGCATCAGGGCCGAACCGTCGACGATGCCGGAGCTGTTGCCCGGGGTGTGTACGTGGTTGATCTGCTCGACATGGCTGTAAACCCGCAGCGCGGTGCTGTCGAAGCCCATCTGGCCCATCATCTCGAAACTCGGCTTGAGCTTGCCCAGGCCTTCGAGGGTGGATTCGCCACGGATAAACTCATCGTGATCGAGCAGCACGATGCCGTTCTGATCAGCCACCGGAATCAGCGATTTGCTGAATGAGCCGTCCTTGCTGGCGCGAGCAGCCTTCTGCTGCGAGCGCAGGGCAAAGCTGTCGACGTCGGTGCGGCTGAAACCTTCCAGGGTGGCGATCAAATCGGCACCAATACCCTGCGGGGTGAAATGGGTGTGCATATTGGTGGCTGGGTCCATTACCCAGGCGCCACCATCGGAACCCATGGGAATGCGCGACATCGACTCGACACCGCCGACCACCACTAGGTCCTCGAAACCGGAACGCACCTTCATCGCGCCGAGGTTTACCGCTTCCAGACCCGAAGCGCAGAAACGATTGAGCTGTACGCCCGACACGCTGACATCCCAATCGGCGACCATGGCGGCCGTCTTGGCAATGTCCGCGCCCTGATCACCCACCGGCGTTACACAGCCGAGCACGATGTCATCGACCTGGCTGGTGTCCAGGTTATTGCGCGCTTGCAGCGCCTTGAGCAAGCCGGCGATCAGGTCGACTGGCTTGACGCTGTACAGCGCCCCGTCCTTCTTGCCCTTGCCGCGTGGCGTGCGCACGGCATCGAAAATATATGCTTCGGTCATGGCGTCCTCAGACCTCCAATGGAGGGTGGCTGATGGCGCAGGTGAGGCCCGCGCCTGTTTTTGTTGAGTGGGCCTACCATACGCCGCGCGGAAGCAGGCTCAATGACCGAAGTGCTCAGGCCTATTGACCGCTCAGCTCAGACAAACGGTCAATCGCTGGGCAAAGAGCAACAATCGCGTCTAGCTCAGGGGCTGCTTGGCACCCACCTGGCACGCCTCATAACTGCTGGCAACTAGCCAGTGCGATTTAGTAATCAAGGCGTCTATAGCCGATGCCAGCCCAGCTCTACAGTTGAATCAGGTTATCGGCAATTGCCCTGTCGATTGACCGCTGTCGGCGTCGTCACCGGGTTTTGCCGGGACGGCTTGAATGATCAACACGAGACGTGGCATCGCCTCCGCGCAGTACGCAGGAGCGCGACGACCGCGCCGCAAAAAACAACAAGGCCACTCGCCATGCTCAATCCCATAAAAATGCGCCAGGCAGGCATGATCGTTTTTGCCACCGCCCTGATCCTGATTCTTCCCAACCTGACCCGACTGGTCAGCTAACCCGAATCCTGCTGCGCCTCCATCCCCACAAATGGTTCGCGTCCAGCCCCTGAAACCCTGCCCTGCCAGCCACCGTAGCGTGCGTCGGCAGTGGCAGCGCGTTTGCCAGCATCGCGCACGCAACGGCCTGTGCTAGGGTGATTTCAATCACCCCAAGGAGCCCGCCATGCGCCCCCTACTTGCCACCCTCGGCCTGCTGGTCAGCCTGCCACTACTGGCCGGCGAAGCCGAACTCAACGCCGCCGTCGTCGCCCTGCAATCGCCCGATAGCGTACTGATTGATGTGCGCACCGCCGAAGAATTCGCCGCGGGCGCATTGCCCGGTGCCGAGCAAATCGACCATGAACAGATCGCCAGCCGCATCAGCGCCATCGCCCCGGACAAAGACACGCCCATCGTGCTGTACTGCCGCAGCGGCCGCCGCTCTGGTATCGCCGAAGAAAGCCTGCGTGCCATGGGTTACAACAACCTGATCAACGCCGGCGGCTACGACGAACTGAAACTGGCCCTGGAGTCGCAGGATTGAACACACGCACCCCCGCTATCGCCCTGCTCGCCCTCTTACCCTTCACTCACCTGCACGCCGCCGAACTGACCCTGGAACTGGGCAACGGCAGCCAGCGCCTGAGCAGCGCCCAACTGCTCGCCCACCCACAGGCGCAAACCATCGAAATCCGCGACGACGTCAGCTACAAACGCAACATGCACTACCGCGCCGTGCCGCTGGCGGCGCTGCTGGAAGGTGTGCAGCCGGGTGATCACCTGCAACTGGTGGCCAGCGACGGCTTTGCCGCCGAACTGTCCGCTGCGCCTGTGCTGAGCAAAACCGGCAGCCAAGCCTGGCTGGCGATTGAAGACCCGGCACAACCCTGGCCACCCCTGGGCAACGGCAAACCCAGCGCCGGGCCGTTTTACCTGGTCTGGCAAAAACCGGCCGCCAGCCAAATTGGCCCGGAGCAATGGCCGTTCCAGCTGGCAGCCATTCGTAAATTGGCCCCGGTGGCGCAGCGCTTCCCGCAACTCCTCCCCGCCGCCGACGCCAGCCCGGCGGTGCAGGCGGGTTTTGCCCAGTACCAGAAGAACTGCATGGCCTGCCACCGCCTGAACGGTGCCGGCGACTCGCAATTCGGCCCCGACCTGAATATTCCGCATAACCCAACCGAGTATTTCAGCGGAGATTTTCTGCCCCGCTACATCCGCGACCCACAAAGCTTACGCCGCTGGCCGCAAGGCAAGATGCCGGGGTTTGCGGTTGAGGTATTGAGCGATAAGGCGCTGGGGGAGTTGGTCGCGTATTTGCGGCATATGGCGGGGCGAAAAGTGCAGCCCTTGTAGGAGCGGGCTTGCCCGCGAATCGAGGTGAATAAAAACATCGCGGCCAATAACTTGGCGTTCCCGTCGCTCCTACAGGTTTCGCAGAGCCTGCCAGCTCTTAAGATGGGTCGGGCCGCGCAGGTTGAGCAACGCGATACCCATCAAATTGCCGTGGTGGAAACGCTTCGCGGTTTTCCACCCTACGGGTGGGTGAGCGATGTGCCGTTGCTTTTGGTTAATCCCCACAAAATGTGCAGACGACGCAAAACGCCCCTTCAGAAGGGTGAACAGAATCGTTGTGCAGAGTGGTGAGCCGCATGAATGCGGCGAAAGGCGTAAAGGGCCAGGAACGGCCCTTGTACGCCGGCCCTCTGGAGCAATGATGAAGTGAATGAAACGGAGTAACAGCCGAAGGCTGGTCACCCTGCCGCCGGCAGGGCCGGATGTCGGGGCTAGACCTTTTGGTTCCTTTTGGGGCAATTGCCACAGCCGAAGGCTGAACATGCTTTAGCACAGCCCGAAGGGGTGAGCGAAGCGAATCAAAGGGACTCGCCTGTAAGGGGCGAAACCAAAACTAGAGCCGACTGCACAGGCAAACTGTACTACGAACCCTCGCAAGAACACGTGCAACGGCGACCACCGCTTGGTGGGTTACGTGGCGCTCACGCTTCTAGCTGAGCAATTAATCTCAGATCAGCGCCACTAACCCACCCTACCCCCATCCTGCGAAGCCAGCGCAGCGCCTTTACTGCTGCTGCACCTGCAGCAACGGCGCTACATCCACCTGCGCGTGCATCTGCTCGATGCCGCCGCCCCGGCGCATGCCGCGGACGGGGCAGGCATCCAGATAGTCCAGGCCCACAGCCAATTTCAAATGCCGCTCCGGCTTGGCCAGGCAGTTGGTTACGTCAAAGCTGTACCAGGCGCCATCTAGCCAGGCTTCGGCCCAGGCGTGGCTGGCCAGGTGGTCTTCGCTGTCGGTAAACAGATAACCCGACACATAACGCGCGGGAACACCCAGGCTGCGCGCGCAGGCGAGAAAGGCATGGGCGTGGTCCTGGCAGACGCCCCTGCCGCCGGCGAAGGCCTCGCTGGCGCTGGTTTCCACAGCGGTGGTGCCAGGCTGGTAGCTGATGTGCGCATTCAGCGCGTACATCAGGTCGATCAGGCCGCTGCGGTCAGCGCGGCTGTGGCTTTGCAGCTGGACGAACTCGCGCAGGGCGGCATCGGCTTCGGTCAGGCGGGTAAAGCGCAGAAACGGCCAGGCCGACTGGCTTTCGTGCTCGGCTTCGCGCGACTCGTCTATTTCGACCTGGCCACGGGCACCGATGACGATGGACTCGTGCGGTTCATCCAGGGTCAGCACGTGCAGGATGTTGCCGTAGGGGTCGATCTGCGCACGCACCGGGCGCGGCAAACTTAATGCCCAGCTGATTACGTGCTGGCGCTCACTGTCGTGTGGGGTCATGCGCAAATACTGGATGCTGTTGCGTACCTGATCTTCATAGCGATAGGTAGTGTCGTGGCTGATTGACAGTCTCATGCGACCTCCAGGTAGGAGCTTTGGATGGCTTGACCTAACTGGCGAACCAGCAGGATGAAATCGGTGAGCCAGGCGTGCAGGCCCTCGTCGAGCACTTCTTCGATGCTGGTGTAACGCAGCCGTGCTTCCAGTTCGGCGGCCAGGCGCTGGGCTGGGCGGCCGTTGTCGCCGGGCAGGCTGGCGAGCATCAGGTTGAGCTCGTCCATGCAGGCGCGCAGCGAGCGCGGTATGTCGGCGCGCAGCAGCAACAATTCGGAGACTTTGCGCGTATCGGGCGAGCCACGGTAGATCTCGGCAAACGCCTCGAATGACGACAAGGCGCGTAGCAGCGCGGTCCACTGGTAGTAGCTGCGGGCTGGGCGACCGTCGATTTCGTCGATGTCTTCGCCGAGCATTTCATAGCGCGCATCGATCAGGCGCAGGGTGTTATCGGCGCGTTCGATAAAGGTGCCGAGGCGGATAAAACGGTACGGGTCGCCACGCATAATCGTGCCGAAAGTGGCGCCACGGAACAGGTGCGAGCGCTCCTTGACCCACTCACAGAAGCGGCTGATGCCATATCGGCCCAGGCCCTGTTCGGCAATGCCGCGAATCTCCAGCCAGGTGGCGTTGATGTTCTCCCACATGTCGGCGGTGATCCGTCCGCGCACGGCGTGGGCGTTGCTGCGGGCGGCCTGCAGGCAGCAGTAAATGCTCGCCGGATTGCTCGCATCCAAGGCGAAGAAATTCAGCATGCGCTCGGCATCCATCGGGCCATGGCGCGTCAGGTATTCATCCAGGGTGCCGGTAATCAGCAGCGGCAGGGCCAGCTCTTCCAAGCCGTCGCCGCGACCGTCTTGCGGCATCAACGATAGCGAGTAGCTGACATCCAGCATGCGCGCCAGGTTCTCCGCACGCTCTAGGTAGCGCGACATCCAGTACAGGTCAGAGGCCGTTCGACTCAGCATGATGAATCCTCCACGACCCAGGTGTCTTTGGTACCGCCCCCTTGGGACGAATTGACCACCAGCGAGCCTTCGCGCAGCGCCACGCGGGTCAGGCCGCCGGGGACGATGCGGGTTTCCTTGCCCGACAGCACGAACGGACGCAGGTCGATATGCCGCGGTGCAATACCGCGCTCAACAAAGGTCGGGCAGGTCGACAGGCACAGAGTCGGCTGGCGATATAGGCTTCTGGGCGGGCGATCAGCCGCGTGCGGAATTCTGCGATCTCAGCCTTGCTGGCCGCCGGACCCACCAACATGCCGTAGCCGCCGGAACCCTGGGTTTCCTTGACCACCAACTGTTCGAGATTGGCCAGCACGTGGGACAGCTCGGCCGGTTTGCGGCACTGAAAGGTCGGCACGTTTTTTAGGATCGGCTCTTCACTCAGGTAGAAACGGATCATGTCGTCGACATAGGGGTAGACCGATTTATCGTCCGCCACGCCGGTGCCGACGGCATTGGCCAGCACCACGTTGCCGCTGCGGTAACAGGCCAGTAAGCCGGGCACACCGAGCATGGAGCCCGGGTTGAACGCCAGTGGGTCGAGGAAGGCATCGTCGAGGCGGCGGTAGATCACATCCACCTGGACGGCCCCGGAGGTGGTGCGCATAAAGAGCTTGTCGTCGCGCACAAACAGGTCAGCGCCCTCGACCAACTCCACGCCCATCTCACGGGAAAGGAAGGCATGCTCAAAGTACGTGCTGTTAAAGCGCCCCGGCGTCAGCACCACGACATTGGGGTTATCCAGCGGGCTGGAGGATTTAAGCGTATCGAGGAGCAAGTTGGGGTAGTGATCGACCGGCGCCACGCGCTGGGCAGCGAACAGCTCGGGGAACAGACGCATCATCATCTTGCGGTCTTCGAGCATGTAGCTGACGCCGCTGGGGGTGCGCAGGTTGTCTTCCAGCACGTAGTAGCTGCCGTCGCCATCACGCACCAGATCGACCCCGGCGATGTGTGCGTATAGGTCGCGGTGCAGGTTGAGACCCTGCATGGCGATCTGGTAACCCTCGTTGGCCAGCACCTGCTCGGCCGGCACGATGCCAGCCTTGATGATGCGCTGGTCGTGGTAGAGGTCGCCAAGGAACATATTCAGCGCCTGCACGCGCTGGATGCAGCCGCGTTCGACCATGCGCCATTCGCTGGCCGGAATACTGCGCGGGATGATATCGAATGGAATCAGGCGCTCGGTGCCCTGATCATCGCCATACAGGGTGAAGGTGATCCCCGCGCGGTGGAACAGCAGGTCAGCTTCACGGCGGCGCTGGGCCAGCAGTTCCTCCGGGGTGTCCGCCAGCCAACGGGAAAAGGCCTGATAGTGCGGGCGGACTGCACCACTCGCGTCGTACATCTCATCATAAAAGGTGCGGCCCATGCCGTACTCCTTGTCAGCCGGTCATGGAGTCAACACTGCAAAGCCCGCGCCACTAGTTAAATAGCCTAAATTTCAATAGGTTAAATAATGTCTGCGATCATTACGCACCAAGATGAGACGCGTCACTGGCTTGCCCATGACAGGCCGCGCCATTTTATGGCGGCGACCTACAAACCGGCCAAATGCAGCCAGTGACGATAGAAGCCTTCGGCCACGCGATTCAGTTCAGCGATCTTAGCTGGCAGGTCTTCAAGCATCTGCGCCCTGCTCTGCTGGCTTGGCTGGGTGTCATCTAGCAGGTGGTGCCAATCGTCTAGCCATTGGCGCACTAAAGCTTCGTCCATTTCCGGGTGGCCTTGCAGGGCCAGCACTTTATCGCCCCAGGCAAACGCCTGATTGCTGCACCAGGGGCTGCTGAGCAACGGCTGCGCACCGGCCGGGATGGCGAAACTGTCGCCATGCCACTGAAACACCGTAAAGCTGTCGGGTAAGTGCGCCAGCCACGGGCTAGGTGCGGCCTGATCGAGCCGCCTCAGCGGCTGCCAGCCACTTTCGGTATAGGGCATACGCTGAATTTGCGCGCCCAGAGCCTTGGCCAACAACTGGCCGCCCAGGCAGTGACCGATCAGCGGGATATCGCGGCGGATTAAATGCTGCAGCGCCGCCACTTCAGTGGCGATCCAGGGCAGCGGATCATTCACGCTCATCGGCCCGCCCATAATGGCCACGGCTTTGGGGCGGTCAAGGTCGATGCCCTCCAGTTCGCCAAGATCAGCACGCAGCACCGTAAAGGCATGGCCAGCCTGCTCCAGCACCTTGCCGAGGTGGGCCGGTGGGCAGTAATCAACATGGGTAAAAATCAGGATATCGGTCATGGGCCAAGTCTGAAGCAAAGCGCAGGCTGGGGTCGAGGGGCGATTAGTTGAGGCGTGAGTTAGCGAGGTAGAATCGAGTAGGAGGCGGATTCACATCCGCCGTCCTCTCACACCACCGTACGTACGGTTCCGTATACGGCGGTTCAGGTTATGCGGCTAAGCCGGTTGATCGTATCCAGTATTGAGACCAGCCCCAGGCGATCCCATAGCTTCTTCGGCAGCGCCTGATTCATATGCGCCGCTCCCGAGTTCCACCATGGGCCACGGCCATTAGACGCAGACTTGGATGCGCGGGCCTCGCTGAGTCCCAGGCGCATCAGGTTGCGAACCCTCGTTGCGGATTGCTTCCATTGACGCCATACAGCGCAGCGAAGTTTGTGACGCACCCAGCCATCCAGCTCTTCAAGTGGTCGCTTACTCTGGCTCAACTTGAAGTAGCCCGCCCAGCCACGCAGCGCAGGGTTTATTCGCTCGATGACATCCGACATCTTGCGTCCACGCGCTCCGCTTAGAAGCCCTTTGAGCCGGGCACGCAAGCGACTCAAACTCATCGTCGCCACTCTTAGTCTCGGCTGTTGATGCCAGCTCATCCCATAACCCAAATAGTCACAGACCCACGGCCTTGCCACCCGGCTCTTTTCCCGATTCAGCGTCAGTTTCAGACGCCTGCTCAGGAAGCGCTCGACGCTGTTCATCACTCGCTCGCCAGCACGACGGCTACGTACATAAATGTTCGCATCATCGGCATAACGCACGAAGCGATGGCCCCGTCGCTCAAGCTCTCGATCGAGCTCATTGAGCAAAATGTTCGACAGCAACGGCGAGAGCGGGCCGCCTTGCGGCGTCCCCTCTTGTCGCTGGCTGACGATCCCGCCCGACATGACTCCGACTTCGAGGTAGCGACGGATCAGCCTGAGCACGCGTTTGTCCTCGACATAACGCTGCACATGGGCCATCAGGATGTCGTGATTGACTCGGTCAAAGAACTTCTCAAGATCGAGTTCCACGCACCAACGGTGACCCGCCGCCACATGGGCACGGGCTGTTTCAATGGCCTGGTGGGCGCTTCTGTCCGGACGAAAACCGTAGCTGTAGTTCGAGAACAGCGGATCGAAGATCGGCGTGAGCTGTTGCAGCAATGCCTGTTGGATCAGGCGATCCACGACGCTAGGGATACCCAGCTGTCGGGTGCCGCCTTTGGGCTTGGGGATGTCGACGGCGCGAACACCTTGTGGGTGATACTCGCCGGCTAGCAGTCTCGCCTTGAGGGTTGACCAATACTGTTTTACGTAACCCGCCAATTCGTCGACCGTCATGCCATCGGCACCCGGCGCTCCCTTGTTGCTGACTACGCGTTGGTACGCACGCTTGAGGTTGGCCGGTGTAAGCACCCGCTCCATCAGCGTGTCCGGCTCCGCGTTCGTCCACGTCACAGACGACGCCGATGCCTGCGCACTGCCAACCGTCGTCCGCGGATACCGTCCGGAACTTAGGTTCACAGTTCTCCCTCGGAGAATTTTCTGCTTTTCGACATTCGACGAGACTCTGACGCCTACTGGCGGCATAACCTGTTCGGCCCTTGGTGACGCGGTCATTCGTCACTTACTACGGCTTCGGCTGACTTCTGTAGATTCATCCCAGCGCCTCGCGACGCTTGGTAGCCCAGTGGCAAACCTACAGATCTCCCAGGGTAATTCGCGCGACCTTCCTGCTTATGCCTGTCGGATTTACGCCGTAGTGTTCCGTGCAAGTATTGGGCTTTGGCTGTCATTGCGACCTCACCCCACTACGACGCCTCTATCCGCTTCCTGTACGTCAGGCCAGCATTTTGCCTCGGGCTTCCTTCAGATTCGCGGTCACCCGCGACACCCTTGCCTCTGGCTAACACTTCCCCTTGCCGGGTGTGTAGAGGACTTTCACCTCCAAGTCACCAGCGAGGCCACCACAGCCAAGCTGGTTGCGCTTGCGCGCAACGCGCCATGCCTGGCGCACAATGACACCGGCCAGCGTATGGCTGGCCGGTGTATGGCGCTCAGGGCTGTCTGACCTCCTGGGTTACGCCCCAACCATCCAGCTTACCGCCAAGGGGGATGACGACTGACCCAAGGTCATGTTCAAAGTCATCAATCCCGTAGCAGGTGGCAAACATCACTTTACTGACTTGCAGGTGCCAAACGCCGTCATCGCGTTCGGTCACCAAGGCGTGTAACGACTCACCACGGAATTTACGGGTGGCCTGGCGGGCTCGCGCCTCATCCGGAAAAAGGGCATAGAACTCGATGGGATGGAAGCTGGCAAAGTCAAAGCCACCTTCCTTCATCCGCCGTAGAACCCCATTGCTAACATCGTCGTGCAAGGCTGTGCTCATGAAGTGAACTCCTCAGGCGATGGATAAATTTACAGGACGCTAAAGAACCAACTCGATGTCGATACTGCAGTGCGAGAACCTGTTAAACGCTTTCCCATTGCTACCGCTTGAGCTTCAGCGATGTCGCGGCACCAGTGGCAGTGCCGCCCGAGAATCAAGCGATCACGCTGCTTGATAGGTCATAAGCCAGACCTGAAACCAGGGCTGGTCAACGCTGGCTTGTTCAGGGCGAACAAGTCAGAAGCGTTAGTTGCAGACTAGCCCTATCGTGCGGCGTTTGCCCAGCTAAAAATACGCCTACCTGTTCAGTCCCGGCTTAGCCAAGCCATGATGCGCCGCGTCAGCAAGGCCGGTGTTAGCTGGCCGGAGCCGTACAGCAGCTTGAACTGCAGGCTGATCGGCCGGTGTACGTTATTGCTCTGCGCCTGCGCCCAGGCCGCCTGCGCCACAGCGTGCGCCTCAAGCTTAACGCCCAGGCGGCGCAGCACCGGTGCCTGGAAGCGCTGATTATTGAGCATCGGCGTGCTGACAAAGGGCGGCATCAGGTCGCCAACGCGAATGTCGTACTTGGCCCACTCCAGCTCCAGCGCCTCGGTCAGGCCGCGAATGGCGAACTTGGACGCCGAATAACTGGCCAGGTGCGGCACGCCATACAGCCCGGAAGCCGAGCCCATGTTGATTACCTGGGCCTGCGGTGTGGCTTGCAGGTAAGGGAACGCCGCATGCGTCATGTTCAGCGTGCCCTGCACGTTAATCTGCAAGATGCGCGCATGCTCGGCCAGTTCAATTTCCTCGAAATGGCCACACTGCAAAACCCCAGCGCTGTTAAACAGCAGGCGCAGTTGTCCTCCGTGCAACGCGCAAAAGTCCGCCAAGGCGACCTTGACCGCCGCGGCATCCGTCACATCCAGTTCAGCATGCCAAACGTTACCCAACTCGGCGGCGAGCGTGGCCAGCGCCTGATGGTTGATGTCGAGCAGGCCCACTTGCCAGCCCTGCTGGTGAAACAAGCGCGCGGTGGCAGCGCCGATGCCCGACGCCGCACCTGTAATCAGAATGTTGTGCATCAGCAACCTCGCGCTCGCAAAAAGCTCACCACTTCGGCCAGGGCGAAATCGGCCGCTTTGAGCATGCCGGCGTGGGCCTGAAACACATGCCACAGCCCCGGATAGCGCTGCAGGCACACATCCACCCCTGCGGCCTTGGCCTTGTCGGCAAAGCGCAGGCTGTCGTTGCGCAGAATTTCGTCTTCGCCCACCTGAATCAGCACCGGTGGCAGGCCATGTAGATCGGCAAACTGCGGCGACAGGCCAGGATCGTCATGCGCCACATCGGCCGGGCAATAAAGCGCCAGCGCTTGCTCGATCCACTTGGGGTGGATCAACGGATCACCCGCCGGCGGCTCATGCAACTGGGTGCCAGTAAAGTCAGTGACCGGGGAGAAACACAGCAGTGCCGCCGGTTGCGGCAAGCCCAGGTCGCGCAGGCGCAGGCTGGTGATCAAGCTCAGGTTGCCGCCGGCTGAGTCGCCGCCGATAACGATTTGCGCGGGCGCGTAACCCAGATCAATCAGCGCTTGAAACGCCGCCAGGGCATCATCGCGGGCGGCCGGGTATGGATGCTCGGGTGCCAGGCGGTAATCCAGCGCGCACACCTCCATCTGCCCGAGCCTGGCCAGGTTGGAACAAATCGCCCGGTGGGTATTCGCACCGCCGATCAGATAAGCACCGCCATGCAGGTAGAGCAGCACCATGCCACGGCCACTCTGCGGCTTGTGCCACTCGCACGTTCGCCCGCCCAGGGTGCCAGCACTGCGGGTGATGCCGCGCGGCGTCGGGCTGAACGCAGTGAGCACACGCAGCACCGTACGTTGACCGGCAATTGGCATGGGTGGGCGTACCAAACCACGGAACAACAGGCGCAGGCTGTTGCGTAACACGCTGCGCAAGAACGCCTGATCGGCCGCTGGCGCGGTGAACTCAGCGGGTGAGGTCATAGTCGTTTAACTCCGGTGCGCGGGTCTGCTGGCGATAGGTAAAGGTGTAGCCCGGCCAGTTGTTGGTGCTTTTGCCGGAGGCGGTTTTGTACCAGCTTGAGCAGCCCTGCTCCCATATCGTGCGATGCGAGCTGGCCTGGATCTGCTGGTTGTAGTGCTGCTGCACCGCTGCTTTCACATCCAAATAGCGCACGTCCTGCTGGCGCAGCACATCGATGCAACCGAGCACGTAACGGAACTGGCTTTCCAGCATGTAGATGATCGAGTTGTGCCCCAGGTTGGTATTGGGCCCGTAAAGGATAAACAGGTTGGGAAAACCGCTGACGCTGATGCCCTTGTAGGCCTCGGCGCCGGCCTGCCAGGCCTGGTTTAGCTCCAGCCCATCGAGCCCGGTAATCTGCATCGGCGCGAGAAAATCCGTGGCGGCAAAGCCGGTGCCGTAGATCAGCACATCGCAAGGGTGTTCGCGGCCATCGGCGGTGATAATCGCCGTTTCGCTGACGCGGCTGATCGCCTCGCTGATGACCGTCACATTGGGCTTTGCCAGTGCTGGGAAGTAATCATTGCTGATCAGGATGCGCTTACAGCCCATGGGGTAATCCGGCTGCAACTGCGCACGCAACTGCGGGTCACTGATCTGCTTGTTTAAATGCCGGTCAAAGGTGAAGCGCATCAGCTTCATCAGCCACGGCAGGCTGATAAACGCCAGGCCGCGCATCTCATATTGCAGATACTTGAGGCCACGATCGATGCGCTGCAGCCAGGGCAGCCTGCGCATCAGCGCCAACTCCCAGGGTTTGTAGGCGCGGTCGGGCTTAGCCAGCACATAAGCCGGCGAGCGTTGGAACAGCTTGAGTTCGGCCACCTTAGGCTGGATCTGCGGGACAAACTGGATCGCCGAGGCACCGGTGCCGATCACCGCCACACGCTTGCCGGTCAGGTCCAGGTCATGCCGCCAGCGCGCTGAGTGAAAGGCCTCGCCGCTAAACTGCTCAATCCCCGGCAGCGCCGGATAGGCCGGCTGATTGAGCTGGCCACAGGCGCTAATCAGCACCTCGGCGCAAAGCTCGTCACCATCACTCAGGGTCACTCGCCACAGCGCCGCAGCCGCATCGAACGCTGCCGAGGCCACTTCGGCATTGCAGCGAATGCGCGAGCGCAGCTGATATGTGGCCACGCAGTGCAGCATGTACGCGTGAATTTCCGCCTGGGGTGCGAACTTGCGGCTCCAGTCGGTTTTCGGCTCAAAAGAAAACGAGTACAGGTGTGACGGCACATCGCACGCCGCACCGGGGTAGCTGTTGTCGCGCCAGGTGCCGCCGATTTCTGCGGCTTTTTCCAGCAGCAGAAAATCCTCGATACCGGCCTTCTGCAACTGGATGGCCATGCCCAGGCCACCAAAGCCGCTGCCGATAATCAGCACGCGCAAGGGGGCCGGACGTTGGGTGTTGTTGTGCATTGTTATTCCCCAATCGCTTTCAGTAGCGGTAACCGGATGCTACTTGCCTGCCGCCTGATCAGTTATGGCATAGTCGGCCAATCGATTGTGACTTTCGGACAAGCCACCGGACAACTGCATGTCAGCCGCCTCCTACACCCTGCCCAAACGCAGCATCACCAGCGCACAACTGCTGACCCAGCTAGGCCTCGACCATGGCCTGAGTGTCGAGCGCTGCCTGCTCAATACCGGCCTCAGCCCTTTGCAACTGGCCGAACTGCACAGCGAAATCGAAGGCGCGCAGGAACTGCAACTGATCCGCAACCTGATCGACGCCCTGCCCGGCCAGGATGACCTGGGCCTGCAGGCTGGCTTGCGCTATCAGCTGACCACCTACGGTATCTGGGGTTACGCCCTGCTCAGCAGCCAGACCTTCCGCCAGGCGGCTGAACTAGGCCTGCGTTATCTGGACCTGACCTTTGCCTTTAACCGCATCACCTTGCGCGAAGATGCCAGCCAGGCGCACCTGGAGCTGGATGGCAGCCATTTACCGGATCAGGTGCGCGACTTCCTCCTGCTGCGCGACGCCGTCGCGGTGATGGTGATTCAACGCGAGCTGACCGGCGCCAAGGTGCCCCTGAGCAGCGTGCAACTGAGCCTGCCTACACCGGCCGATCCGACGCGTTTTACGGAACAATTCGGTCTGTTGCCGGAATTTGCCTGCGCACAGAATCGCATCAGTTTCCCTCGCTACCTGCTCGACCTGCCCCTGCCCCGCGCCAATCCGCACAGCGCGCAACTCTGCGAGCTGCAGTGCCAGGCCCTGCTGGCCAAACGTCAGGTGCGTAGCGGCCTGGCCGGGCAGATTCGCGATCGTTTGCTGAGCACACCAGGCCGGCTGGCCGATATGGAAGTGATCGCCAGTGAGCTGAATATCAGCAGCAGCACCTTGCGCCGCCGCCTAGAAGAACAAGGCAGCAGTTTTCGCCAGTTGCAGGAGGAAGTGCGCCAGGCCCTGGCCGAAGAGTTACTGGCCATAGCAAGCCTGAGCCAAGAGGAGATTGCCGAACGCCTTGGCTACAGCGAGGTGTCGAACTTTCTGCACGCCTTCAAACGCTGGAAAGGCCTGACACCCGGGCAATATCGGCAGACACTGGGCTCAAGCGCATAAACCCCTTAAACGCGCCTAAATAACCCTGCACAGATGGCACCACTCACGTGAGGGCTGACCGATGTTCTACCGCTACTACGAGAGCCCTATCGGCCGCCTGCTACTGGCCGCTGATGAAAGCGGCTTGCAGCAGCTGCTGATGGATATCGACAGCAAGCCCTGGCGTATTGCTGAAAATTGGCGCAGCGCCACCGATGAACTGGATGAGGTGTGCAAGCAACTGGATGAGTACTTCGCCGGGAGCCGGCAGCGCTTCGAACTGCGCTTAGCGCCGCAAGGCACGGCCTTTCAGCTCGCCGTGTGGCAGGCGCTGCTGCGTATTCCCTTCGGGCAGACCAGCAGTTATAGCGCCCTCGCCACCGAGATCGCGCGGCCCACAGCAGTCCGCGCGGTGGGTGCTGCCAATGGCGCTAACCCGATTGCCATCATCATTCCCTGCCACCGGGTAATCGGCCGCGACGGCAGCCTCACAGGCTATGCCGGTGGTTTGCCGCGCAAGGCACTGTTGCTCAAACTGGAAGGCGCGCAGCTACCGGAACAAAGGCTGCTGAGTATTTAACGCACGATAATTCAGGGCTGAATACGCGCCAGCACACGCGCCGGAGCCTGTAGCGGCAAGGCCAGAATCAGCCCCTCGCCAGACGCCGGATAGATGCCGGTCAAGGCCGTAATATTGACTTGATGGGAGACCAGCACCATCGGCGCGCCACGGGCTTGCGCATTGACCTGTTCGATCAGTGCAGCCGTTTGCTCTCGGGCAGTGGTGGGGGTTTGAAAGAACGAATCCAGGGCGGGCAACGCTTGGACTGCAGCAATACCCATTTCCCGAGCCGTATCCTGAGCGCGGCACCAGCGACTGCTGAGCAGACGCGGTTTAATCCACTGACGTTGCAGCAATTGCCCCCAGCGCTGCGCCTGCTCGCGGCCGGCCTGATTGAGGTTGCGTTGAGTGCGGCAGTCAGCCAACTGAAAATTCGCTGGATCACCGGTGCGGGCGCGGTGGCGTGGCGCATCAGCAAAACGGCGCGGCCTTCACGCAGCGCCGTCCAGGCGTGCTCATCGTCGGCCAGGGCGACGCCGCTCAACAGGCACAACGCCAACAGCCACGCACCAGACCGCCACTGCATTAGAACTTGACCGTACCACGCGGCCCCATCAACGCCCAGATTATCAGGCCGAGCACCGGTAGCAAGACGATCAACAATATCCACAACACCTTGATGCCCGTTTCGGCGTTGCTTTTGATCACGCTGAGAATCGCCCAGATATCCAGCGCCAGAATGACCAGCCCCAGTAAACCGTTAAACATTGAACCCATAGAGTGTTGCTCCTATGCGAAGGGATCGCTTACCTAGGATAGACGCTCGGCAGAAGAGTTCAGCTGTTCGACTTATTAGCAGTCATCCAGGCCGGCAAACGCAGCGGCGAAATCACCCACTACCGGGCTAAAAACGGGCACCTGGGCGCTGTCGAACAGGCGCAACACGGCGAAACGCGGATGCTCGCCAGCATCAAACCAGTGCGCAGTACCGGCGGGGAGTTGCACCAGGTCGCCCTTCTCGCACAGCAGGCCGTAGACATACTCACCGATATGCAGCGCCAGCAGGCCACGACCCGCCAAGTAATAGTGCAGGTGAGCGGGCTGGCAGGCCTGCTCCTGTCTCAGCGCGCGGGCCAACTCGCTGCCCTCACCGCGCTCATCACACAGGCTCAGGATCTCGGCACTGGCATAGCCATGCGCAGTCAGCAGCTGATCGATCTGCACGCGATTGGCCGCCATCAGTTCAGCGCTGGCCGTACCGGCAATCACCGGCTGCTGCAAAGGCACTTGGCTGAACTGCACGCCGACAGCGGCCAGGGTACTGGCAATGTCTTCGGCATGGCTCAGCAGCTTGTTCGGATGCGCGGGTGCGGACTGGTGGTAGACGGTCAGGCAGCTCATGGGCAGGGCTCTCGTACGATCAGAAAGGGCTCAATTCAAGCCTTGGAATTCAGTAAATAGGGTTACGGACGCTCATCACGCATGAAGCGCGCGGTGATCACAGCGGCGCACAGGGCAATCAGGCTGGCGATGGCAAAGGTCCAGGCCGCACCCAGGCTGTGCCAGCTGTAGCCGGAATACAGTGCGCCCAGTGCGCCGCCGACGCCCGCCAGCGCGGCATAAAGCGCCTGGCCCTGGCCTTGCTGGCGATCGGCAAAGCTGCGCTGAACAAAATGCATGGCCGCCGCATGAAACGCACCAAAAGTCGCAGCGTGCATCAATTGGGCGAACAGCAGCACCGGCAGATGCCCGGCCAGATTACCCAACAGCAGCCAGCGCAGCGCGGTAATCAGAAAACTCGCCAGCAGCACGGTACGTATTGAATAGCGCGCCAGCAACCGGGCCATGACCATAAACAACACAATTTCGGCCAACACGCCCAGCGCCCACAGTTGGCCAATCACCCCGCGCGAGTAACCCAGCGCTTCCAGGTGAAGGCTGAGGAAGGTGTAGTACGGGCCGTTGCTCAGCTGCATCAAGCCGGCGCTGATGTAGAAGGCGAGAATCCCCGGTCGCCTTAGCTGCTGCAGGAAGCCGCCTTGATCCTGAGTATTGGGCCGCATCTGTGGCTGCGCATTGGGCACCCACCAACTGCTCAGTACGATGCCAGCCATGATCAGAATCAGCGCCCAGGGGTAGGCGTCCAAACTGAGCAGCTCGAAAAGTTTGCCCAGGCCCACCACCGCGACAATAAAGCCGATGCTGCCCCACAGGCGAATCTGGCTGTAACGCGCAGCCTGCTCTTTGAGGTGGGCAAAGGTGATGACCTCAAACTGCGGCAGCACCGCATGCCAGAAGAACGCATGCAGCGCCATGATCAACGCCAGCCAGGCATAGCTCTGGCTGATAAAGATGCCGGCAAAACACAGCAGCGTGCAGAGTGCGCCAAAACGCACGATGGCCAGGCGCCGGCCCGTGTAGTCACCCAGCCAGCCCCAGATATTCGGCGCGATGCAGCGCATCAGCATGGGAATGGCGATCAGCTCGCCAATTCGCGCGGCGGAAAAACCCAGGTGGTCGAAATACAACGCGAGAAACGGCGCGGTGGCGCCGAGCAGCGAGAAATAAAAAAAGTAGAACCCGGACAGGCGCCAGTAAGGCAATGCGCTGCTCATGAACTAGCCGTAGCTTGGGTTGAGCAGAGCGATACCCAGGGCCGCAATGTTGGCTATCGCTGCGCTCAAGCCAACCTAGGCGGCTGATCACAGCTGTGGTAGCACCGGCGTGCTGACCTGCACATCAGCATTCTGCCCACGATGACGCAGCAAGTGGTCCATCAGCACGATGGCCATCATCGCCTCAGCGATGGGTGTGGCGCGGATGCCCACGCAGGGGTCATGACGGCCCTTGGTGATGATATCCACCGGGTTGCCATCAACATCAATCGAGCGGCCTGGTGTGGTGATGCTCGATGTTGGCTTGAGCGCCAGGTGCGCGACAATCGGCTGACCACTGGAAAGCCCACCCAGAATGCCGCCAGCGTTGTTGGAGAGGAAACCCTCCGGCGTCAGCTCATCGCGGTGTTCGGTGCCGCGCTGCGCCACGCTGGCAAATCCGGCGCCGATCTCCACGCCCTTGACCGCGTTGATGCTCATCAGCGCATGGGCCAGTTCGGCGTCCAGACGGTCGAAAATTGGCTCGCCCAGGCCGGGCATTACGCCTTCGGCGACCACGGTGATCTTCGCCCCAATCGAGTCCTGATCACGGCGTAGCTGGTCCATATAGGCTTCCAGCTCCGGCACTTTGTCAGGATCAGGGCAGAAAAAGGCGTTCTGCTCGACGCTGTCCCACGTTTTGAACGGGATTTCGATTGGCCCCAGCTGGCTCATATAGCCGCGGATCACAATGCCCTGGGTGGCCAGGTATTTTTTGGCGATGGCGCCGGCGGCCACGCGCATGGCAGTCTCGCGCGCAGAGCTGCGACCGCCGCCGCGATAATCACGGATGCCGTACTTATGGTGATAGGTGTAATCGGCATGCGCCGGGCGGAAGGAATCCTTGATCGCCGAGTAGTCCTTGGACTTCTGGTCGGTATTGCGGATCAGCAGGCCGATCGAGCAACCGGTGGTTTTGCCCTCAAACACCCCGGCGAGGATCTCCACTTCGTCGTCTTCCTGACGCTGGGTGGTGTGGCGGCTGGTGCCCGGTTTGCGTCGATCAAGATCGCGCTGCAGGTCTTCCAGGCTAATTTCCAGCCCCGGCGGGCAGCCATCGACAATGGCGACCAACGCCGGGCCATGGCTTTCGCCAGCGGTGGTGACAGTGAACAGCTTGCCGTAGGTATTGCCGGACATGTGCAAAACGCTCCGCGAAAATCAGCTCAGAGCCTACGCCAACTCGCGCAGCGCCCACTTGAATAAAGGCGGCGAGTATACCCGTGGCGTTCGCACAGTTCATCCTCGAACCTTCAGCGCGTATAACCGTCCAACAGTTCCCCCTCTGGCAGTTGTTATCCATGTTGCGAGCGCTTCTATTGACCCTTTGCCTACTCCCGCCTCTGGCTCAAGCCGCTGCCAACAGCGCTTCACACAGCAGCGTGCAGCAACCGCTGCACCTGAAAACAGCCGAGGGCACACTGCACGGCACCTTGCTCACGCCAAGCGGCGCCACACCCGTGACGGTGGCGTTGCTGATCGCCGGTTCCGGCCCCACCGACCGTGACGGCAACAACCCCGAAGGCGGCCAGAGCGACAGCCTCAAGCGCCTGGCGCAGAGCCTGGCTAAACAAGGCATCGCCAGCCTGCGCTACGACAAGCGCGGCGTGGCCGCCAGCCGCGCCGCGACGCCCGATGAGCGCGACCTCAGTGTCGAACGTTATGTCAGCGATGCAGTGGCCTGGGCGCAGCTGCTCAAAGCCAACCCGGCATTTAACCGGCTGATTCTGATCGGTCATAGCGAAGGCGCGCTGATTGCCAGCCTGGCCGCCGAACAAGCCCACGCCGAAGCCCTCGTAGCAATCGCCGGCAGTTCGCGCCCGATTGACCAACTGTTGCGTGAGCAACTGGCAGCGCGCCTTCCGCCGCCGCTACTCGCACAAAGCAATCAATTGCTAGACAACCTACTGGCCGGACAACTCACCCCACAGGTACCCAAGCAGTTGCAGGTGCTGTTTCGCCCCAGCGTGCAGCCTTACTTGATCTCGCTGCTGCAACAGAACCCCGGCCAGGCCTTTGCTCGCCTGCAAATTCCCGCACTGATCGTGCAAGGCAGCCATGACATTCAAGTCAGCGTCGCCGATGCCCACGCCCTGCAAGCAGCCAAACCCGATGCTGAACTGCTGATCATCCCCGGGATGAACCATATGCTGCGCATCAGCGCGCTGGATTTACCCGCGCAACTGGCGAGTTATAACAATCCTCGCTTACCCTTGGCGCACGGGCTGGGCGAACAGATCGCCCGGTTTATTCAGCGCAGCGGCACAATGCCAGCCTCTAGTTAGCCGACTAACGGCCGATAGCGCACAGACAGGCGCCAACTGTTTCGGCGTCGCGTACAGGACCGCTGTTTATGACCACCAGCCCCGCGCCGCAAACGGACACCGACGCAGCCTCTGAAGAAGTCGCCAAGCCCGCTCACCCCTGGGCAGAGCTGGCGCCTGAGCACTTTCTGTTATTACGCCTGGCCCCCTTGCCCACCGACCGCCACACCGGCGCGCGGCCGCTGCGTTTTATCCAGCTGGGCCGCGTCGAGCGCCAGAGTAAGCAGCAAAGCCTGCTGCGCTTGACCCTGCAACTGCCCGGGCAACGGGTGCGCCCGGAACAGAACATCCTCGACGTTTGGGCGGACCATGAGCAACGGATAGTGCGCTTTGGCCCGGACAAAGGTCTTAGCGTAGAGCCTGAAAACCGTGGCCTGGGGCGGTTTCTGCTGGCACAGGGGATTGCCTGGGCGCGGCAGCACTTCGCCCATTACCAGGTGGAAAGCACCCCGCTGCCGAGCCAGAGCGCCTTCAGTGATGAAGCCCGCGCCCGCCGCGACCATTGCCTCAAGGCCCAGGGCTTTACTGTCGAGTACCTCGACCCGTTAAACATCAAGGCACAGTGCAACGCACCACGGGTCAGCTCGCTGCATAGCGACTGGCAATCGGAAAAAGTGCAAATCATCAAGTTACTGGACGCCGCCGGCATGCTGCAGCAAGCCGATCAGAGCCTGCACGAGCTGGATGTGAAGGTGCGCAAACTGACCGAGCGCATCGAGCTGTTCAAGCGCGAAGACGGCAGTTTACGTTTCACCATCACCTGCCTGGTGGCCTTCTGCATGTTTCAGGCGGGGTTGCTGATTTGGATGGCGACACGCTAGCGAATGGCGCGGGCCTGGCGATATTGCCCCGGCGCCACGCCGTAGGCCTGTTTAAACTGACGGTTTAGGTGGCTCTGGTCAGCAAAGCCCAATTGCATCGCCACATTCAGCGGCGCGCAGCCATCCCTCAACAGCGCGCGCGCCTGCTCCAGCCGGCGCTGCATCAGCCAGCTGTGCGGCGGCAGGCCCGTGGCACGGCGAAACACCCGGGCGAAATGAAACGGTGATAAGCCCACGGCCTGCGCCAATTGCTCCAGCGACGGCGGCGCCGCCAACTGACTGGCCAGTAACTCTTTGGCCCGCGCCACAGCCTGTGGCTCATGGCCAGGCGTAAGGCCCGCGGGAATACGCCCATGACGTTGAAACAACAGCAAAATCGCCTCACGCCAGGCGCTCTGCTGCTGCAAAGCGCTGGCCGGGCTGTCCAGTAGACGATGCAAGTCGGCAAACGTCTGCCCCAGCAGCGCATCATGCAACACGCTTGCGGCAAAACTGGGTAGATCGCCGCGCTCCAGCTCCAACTCTGCCAGCACCTCACGCACCTGCCCAACCTCGGGGTAGAACGCGCGGTATTGCCAGCCCTGATCATGCGCTTTTGAACAGGAATGCAGCTCGTCCGGGTTAATCAGGATCATGCTGCCGGCCGGCGCTATATGCTCACTACCGCGATGTTGAAACCGATGAGCACCCTGCTCGATTACGGCAAACACAAACCCTTCGTGCACATGGGGCGAAAAGCGCTGCTCAATAAAGTGCGCGTGCAGCAACTCCACGCCGGCCAACTCGCGTGATTGCCAAAACCGTGTTTGCTCGATGCCCGCCTGTGCCATCTATCAACCGCTGAAACGCGCCTCCAGCTGTTGCTTGACCACAGGCCAGTCATGGTCGGTGATGCTGTACAACACGGTGTCATCCAAACGCCCATCGGCCAGCCGACGGTGGTTGCGCAGCACGCCTTCACGCAGCGCACCGAGCTTTTCAATAGCACGTTGCGAACGCAGGTTGCTGGCCGCGGTTTTTAGCTGCACACGCACCATGCGCCAATTCTCGAAGGCATGCTTGAGCATCAGGTATTTGATCAGGGTGTTAAGGCCCGTGCCGTGCTGGCTGCGGTCCAACCAAGTCCAACCGATTTCTGCGGCCGGCAGGCTGCTGACAAAATCAGCAAAGCGTGTGGTACCAACCAACTGTTCATCCAGGCGGATGACAAAGGGCAAGGCGCGCCCTTCGCGCTGTTCGAGCAAGCCCTCGCGGTACCAGTCCAGACGCTGAGTGCCATTCATATGCACCAGTTCTGCACGATTGGCTTCGGCCAGGCTCACCAACGCCGGGATATCCGCATCGACCATAGGCTCGATGCGCAATCCACCACGTTGCAGGGTTATTAGTTGCGGCTTGAACATAGGGTCCCTCCTCGGACAGCGTCGCAGACGCGACACGCTAACAGCGCGTGCCAGTGTGCACAATCCACAACAGTCATACGAGCTGTACGCGTGCGACCTTGGTCGTGCCTGACGCGTCGTAACTTTACTGCGAAACTGCAGCCCATAATCTGTCTCGGGCGCTGATGCGTTAGGCTTTGGCGGCTCTAGCGCTGCCCATTGCGAGCGCAGCGCCCCTCTCGTTTGTTTTTGGAGTATGCATGACCTTGTCCAGCGGACTGATCGCCGCGGTTGCGCTGATCTATATGGCTATTCTGTTCGCCATCGCGTTCTACGGTGACCGCCGCGCCGCGCCCATGCCGCCGCGCGTACGGGCCTGGGTCTACAGCTTGTCACTGGCGGTGTACTGCACCAGCTGGACATTTTTTGGCGCGGTCGGCCAGGCCGCCGAGCAGCTCTGGTCGTTTCTGCCGATTTACCTCGGGCCCATCATCATTTTGGTTTTCGCACCCTGGGTGCTGCAGAAGATGGTGATGATCAGCAAACAGGAAAACATAACCTCGATTGCCGACTTTATTGCCGCACGCTACGGCAAATCTCAAGCGCTGGCGGTGGTGGTGGCGCTGGTTTGCCTGGTCGGGGTGTTGCCCTATATCGCCCTGCAGCTCAAAGGCATCGTGCTCGGCGTTAACCTGCTCAGTGGAGCGGGCGCGGGCGCCAACGGCACGGGCGCTCAGGACACCGCGCTGATCGTGTCACTGGTGCTGGCGCTGTTCACAATATTGTTCGGCACGCGCAACCTGGATGTCACCGAACACCACCGCGGCATGGTCCTGGCGATTGCTTTCGAGTCGCTGGTCAAGCTGCTGGCCTTCCTCGCGGTCGGCGGTTTTGTCACCTATGGCCTGTACAACGGCTTTGCCGACCTGTTCAGCCAGGCCAACGCCAGCCCCGCGCTGGAGAGTTTCTGGGCAGAAACAGTGAACTGGCCGGCGATGATGATGCAGACCGGCCTGGCGATGATCGCCATCATCTGCCTGCCGCGGCAGTTCCATGTGGCCGTGGTGGAAAACATCGAACCCAAAGACCTGAAACTAGCGCGCTGGGTGTTTCCCGCCTACCTGATACTGGCCGCGCTGTTCGTGGTGCCGATTGCCCTGGCCGGGCAGATGCTGCTGCCGGCCGGGGTTACACCGGACTCCTTCGTTATCAGCCTGCCGCTGGCCGAGGCCCACCCGGCACTGGCCCTGCTGGCCTTTATCGGCGGTGCGTCGGCCGCCACCGGCATGGTCATCGTGGCCTCGGTGGCACTGTCGACCATGATCTCCAACGACATGCTGCTGCCCTGGCTATTGCGCCGGCAAAACACCGAACGGCCCTTCGAAGCCTTCCGTCACTGGATGCTCACTGCGCGCCGCGTCAGCATCGTGCTGATCCTGCTGCTGGCTTACGTGTGCTATCGCCTGCTGGGCTCCAACGCTAGCCTGGCCACCATCGGCCAGGTGTCGTTTGCCGCCATCGGCCAGTTGGCCCCGGCAATGTTTGGCGCGCTGGTGTGGAAACAGGCTAACCGTCAGGGTGTATTTGCCGGGCTGTTTTTTGGCGCACTGATCTGGTTCTACACACTGGTGATGCCGTTGCTCGCCCGCAGCCTCGGCTGGCCCGTGGATGTGTTGCCGGGTATCCAAACCCTGCTCTACGGCCCGATTGGTTTTCAGGTCGACCCACTGACCCGTGGCGTGGTGCTGTCGCTGGCCGGTAACTTCCTGCTGTTTGCCTGGGTGTCCTACTTTTCCCGCGCGCGGGTCGCGGAGTACTGGCAGGCCGGGCGCTTTATTGGCCATGACCTGGGCAATAAGCCCAGTAGCCGCAGCATGCTGGCGGTGCAGGTCGGCGATTTGCTGCTGTTGGCCAACCGCTTTGTCGGCGAAGACCGTGCACGCCAGAGCTTTATGCGCTTTGCCTACCGCCAGGGCAAAGGCTTCGACCCCAGCCAGACCGCCAACAGCGACTGGATCGCCCACACCGAGCGCCTACTGGCCGGCGTATTGGGTGCCTCGTCGACCCGTGCAGTGGTCAAGGCGGCCATCGAAGGCCGCGAAATGCAGGTCGAGGACGTAGTACGCATCGTCGATGAAGCCTCCGAAGTGCTGCAGTTCAACCGTGCACTGCTGCAAGGTGCGATCGAGAACATCACCCAGGGCATCAGCGTGGTCGATCAATCACTGCGCCTGGTGGCCTGGAACAACCGCTATATCCAGCTGTTCAACTACCCCGAAGGCCTGGTCTATGTCGGGCGGCCGGTGGCTGAACTGATCCGCTTTAACGCCGAACGCGGCCTGCTCGGCCCAGGCGATATCGACGAACATGTCAGCAAGCGCCTGCACTGGATGCGCCAGGGCACCGCGCACACCTCCGAGCGGCTGTTCCCCAATGGCCAGTTCATTGAGCTGATCGGCAACCCAATGCCCGGCGGTGGCTTTGTCATGAGTTTTACCGACATCACCGAGTTCCGTGAAGCCGAGCGCGCGCTCAAGGCCGCCAATGAAGGCCTCGAACAACGGGTCAGCGAACGCACCTATGAACTCTCGCAGCTGAATCAGGCGCTGACCGAAGCCAAGGGCGTGGCCGAAAGCGCCAACCAGTCGAAAACTCGCTTTCTCGCCGCGGTCAGCCATGACTTGATGCAGCCGCTGAACGCGGCACGGCTATTCTCCGCGGCCCTGTCCCACCAGGACGACGTACTCCCCGAAGACGCTCGGGAGTTGGTGCGCCACCTGGACAGCTCGCTGCGCTCGGCCGAAGACCTGATCAGCGACCTGCTGGACATCTCACGCTTGGAAAACGGTCGCATCACCCAGGATCGTCATGCCTTCGTGCTGAACAACCTGTTCGACACCCTCGGTGCAGAATTCAAGGTGCTGGCCACCGAGCAAGGCGTGGACTTCCGCCTGCGCGGCAGCCGCTTGCGGGTGGACAGCGACATCAAGCTGCTACGGCGTATCCTGCAAAACTTCCTGACCAACGCCTTCCGCTACGCCAAGGGGCGCGTGGTACTGGGTGTTCGCCGTCAAGGCCGGCACCTGCGCCTGGAAGTCTGGGATCGTGGCCCGGGCATCCCGGACGACAAGCGCAAGGTGATTTTCGAAGAATTCAAACGTTTGGACAGCCACCAGACCCGCGCCGAAAAAGGCCTGGGCCTGGGCCTGGCGATTGCCGATGGTCTGTGCCGAGTGCTCGGCCACACCCTGCAAGTGCACTCCTGGCCAGGCAAAGGCAGCGTATTCAGTGTCACCGTGCCGCTCGCCCAGCATGCCGAAGCCCCGGTGCCGGTTGCTCAGGTGGATCATCACGGTCAGCCACTGGCCGGTATCCAGGTGCTCTGCGTGGACAACGAAGACAGCATCCTCACGGGCATGCACAGCCTGCTCTCACGCTGGGGCTGCCAGGTGTGGACCGCGCGTAATCGCCTGGAATGCGAACACCTGCTCAGTGAAGACGTGCGCCCGCAACTGGCGCTGGTTGACTATCACCTGGATGACGGTGAAACCGGCACCGAACTGATGGCCTGGCTGCGCACGCGCCTGGGTGAACCGCTACCGGGTGTCGTGATCAGCGCCGACGGCCGCCCTGAGCTGATCGCTCAGGTGCATGCCGCCGGCCTTGATTTCCTGCCCAAACCGGTCAAACCAGCGGCATTGCGCGCCCTGATTAGCCGGCACTTAACGCTGCGCTAGCAGGCGATTGAAGCGCTGGCGAAGCCGGTGGTTTTGCAACAGCCTGCTAGAGGCGCTGACGGAACAGCGCTTGATGCTCGCGGCATTGCGCAGCGGCGAGCAGGAATACGCCGTGACCGCCGCGCTCGAACTCCAGCCAGGTGAAGTCGACTTCCGGGTACAGTGCCTCGACATGCACCTGGCTGTTGCCGACTTCAACAATCAACACACCCTTTTCGCTGAGGTGGTCAGCGGCTTCAGCCAGCATGCGCCGCACCAGGTCCAGGCCATCATCGCCACAGGCTAAGCCCAGCTCCGGCTCGTGCTGGTACTCGGCCGGCATATCGGCAAAATCCTCGGCGTCCACGTACGGCGGGTTAGACACGATCAGGTCAAAACGCTGCCCCGGCAGCCCATCAAAGCCGTCGCCCTGAACGGTGTAAACCCGCTCATCCAGGCCATGCCGTTCGATATTTTGGTTGGCCACTTCCAGCGCCTCAAACGATAGGTCGCCCAGCACCACTTCGGCCTCGGGGAACTCATAGGCACAGGCGATACCGATACAACCCGAGCCGGTGCACAGGTCGAGAATCCGTGTCGGCTGTACGGCCAGCCACGGCGCAAAATGCTGCTCGATCAACTCGCTGATCGGTGAGCGCGGAATCAGCACGCGCTCGTCGACGATAAACGCCAGGCCGCAAAACCAGGCCTCGCCCAGCAGGTAAGGGGTCGGTACACGCTCATCGATGCGCCGCGTGAGCAGCGTTTGCAGGTGCGCATGCTCGTCGTCTTCCAAGCGGCAATCGAGGTAGCCGTCGGCTATTTCATACGGCAGGTGCAGGGCACCGAGTACCAGCTGGCGCGCTTCGTCCCAGGCATTGTCGGTGCCGTGGCCGAAGAACAGCTCCTCGCCATGAAACCGACTGACCGCCCAGCGAATGTAATCGCGCACAGTGCGCAGGCGGGTTGGGTGGGCATGTATGGCGTCGGTCACGGCAGCTCTCCGCTGGTAAAAGTCCGCCATTCTAGCAGCCTGTCACGCTTACCCGCGCCCAGGCTCAGCGGCTGTTTAACGGCACGACGCATTGCTGACCATAAAAGCCGCTGCAGTCACAAAGTAAACCTGCCTATGGCTTACGCGCATCAGTATAATTTTGTTACCAATTTCTAACCCTTCCCTCCCTTTTCTTAAGAACCCCCTAAAAATGGTCATAGATCCCTTCTCGCTCACGGGCTTGCTCGTGCTGGCGATATTCCTGATTGGCATGACGCTGATTATTTTTGAAGCACAACTGGAGATGGATAAGTTCAAGCCGGCGATGTTCATGATGTCCGGCCTGATCGTTATCGGCGCCCACTACGCGTTTTATGACCCGAACGGCTTCCAGTACTTCCTGCATGCACAAAGCGAAATCAAGGAAGAACTGTTCGGCCTGATCGCCTTTATGGCGTTTATGTGGATGGTGGTCGAGCTGCTCAATGAGCGGAACGTATTCACCGCACTCAACGGCTACCTGATGCGCAAGGGCCTCGGGGCGCGCGGCATGTTCTGGGCTACTGGGGCACTGTCGGCCATGCTCTCGCCGTTTCTCAACAACATCACCACGGCGATGATCTTCGGCAAAACGGTGAAAAGCATCTCGACAAACCAGCGTTACACCCATATTTCGCTGTGCAACATTGTGGTCGCCTCCAACTCCGGGGTGTGGTTCCTCGGCACCTCGACCAGCCTGATGGTGGTGCTGGCCGGCAAAATCAGCATCGCTGGTTTGTTGCTGCTGATTCCTTCCGCGCTGATCGGCTGGCTACTGTTTGCCGCCACCTTGCACTTTTTTTATCTGCGCAAACTCAATGGCCAAGCGTTGATCCACCTCGCGGACCAGTCAGAAACCGCCCTCAAGCCCGGCGGTGCGGGTCTGGCCTTGGTCGGCTTCTTCGCGGTATTCGGCGCAGTACTGTGCAATGTCCTGCTGAAAGTCAGCATTGAGTTCGCCATCGGCATCGGCCTGGGCATCGTCGCCCTGTACGCCTGGCTGTTGATGCGTCGTGGCATCGAACTGCCTTGGCAGGATCAACTGCAAAAGGTCGAGTGGAACGCCCTGCTGTTCTTTATCGGCATCATTACCTCGGTAGCGTGCCTCAACCATGTAGGCTGGTTGTCGTATATCTCGCGACTGTTTGAAGTGCTGCACCCCACGGCGGTCAACGTGGTGCTGGGGGTGGCGTCCGGGGTGATGGACAACGTGCCGGTGGAAGCGGCCGCACTGATGTCAAACCCCGAGCTGGGCCTGAATCAATGGGCGCTGAATGCCTTGATGGTCGGCATCGGTGGCTCGCTGACGGTGGTGGGTTCCGCGGCCGGCGTCATGGCGATGTCGCTGGATAAGACTTACAGCTTCGCTGTGCACCTGAAGTTCTTACCCGCCATCTTGGTCAACTTCTTCGGTTCACTCGGTATCTGGTACCTGCAGTTCGAATTGTTAGGCCTGTACTGACCGTGCCCATGGCGTCAAAGCATGACTCGCGGACTGGGAACACCGCGCGTCGTGCTTTAGGCGCAATGACCGCAGTACCGCAATGGAGTTACCTTGCCGAACAACTGCTGCAAATGTTCGGAACACCAGGTAATCCGGCCCATGGCGCCGTAACTTTGCTGGTAAGAACCTGGCCTGGGTCGCCACTGGCCCCGGCTCGCCAGCAAGATCATTGACCACAACGGTTCACAGCAGCGCAGCACAAGTGGACAATGGCCAGACTGTCCATGCCAGCCTGGAGTTCCCTGCCATGTCCGCCGTAAAAACGATGTTCGCCCTCACTGGCCGCAGCCATGCGCCCGCCAGCTTGAGCAATGCAACCTTGCTGATCATTGATGCGCAAGAGGAGTACCGCAGCGGCGTGTTGCAATTACCAGGACTGGATGCCGCGCTCGAGGAAATTGCCAAGCTGCTCGCCGCCGCACGCGCCCTCGGCAGTGCCATCGTGCATGTCAAACACCTTGGCATCCCCGACGGCCTGCTCGATCCCCGCGGCCCACGCGGCATGCACCTGCCCGAGGTTGCGCCGCTGCCAGGGGAAATCGTCGTCGAAAAACGCATGCCCAACGCCTTTAATGGCACTGACCTGCATGAGCGTTTGCAAGCCATCGGCCACCTAGACCTAATCGTCTGCGGGTTTATGACGCATTCGAGCATCAGCACCACGGTACGCGCCACCAAGGACTATGGTTACCGTTGCACCGTCGTCGATGCGGCTTGCGCCACCCGTGACCTGCCGACCCTCGATGGTCAGGTCATCAGTGCCGCCGACATGCACCGCGCCGAGATGATCGCCCTGGCCGACAACTTTGCCGCCGTTGTGCCGCACGCCAGCGCGATGATCTGAACGGCTGCGGGGCAACTCGCCACTTACCCGTGCTGGCCACCGCAGTTGAACCACGCCAGCACACACCGGTCTTATCGCCGATAGCCACTGAGGAAATTGGCATGAGTAAATCGGAATGAAATTCTCCGATGGTTTTGACGCCCGCCGCCTGCGCCCGCGCAATGCCAGTAACTGGCGCCTGCGTCTGGGGGCTGGGCTGGCGGCGTTGTTCGCCGCATTCGGCGTGCTGCTGACTCTGGCAGGCACCGCCACCCTGCTTGGCCAGCCTGCCGCACTCGGCCCGCTGAACGAGTCGCCGGCCACGGCCAGCGTGTTTGTCGTCACCGGTTTGCTGCTACTGAGTGTCGGCGTGCTGCTCTGGCGTCGTTGTCGACGCCGCCTGCGCCGCCCCAGCGACCTAAGCATGGCACCGCACCTGATGAAAAAGCGCGACTGAGCCTTACGGATCCGCACAGCACGAAGACCGACAGGTTGGTTACACTAGCGGCCTTCGCGCAAGTGTAGGGTCTGCCGCCGTTTCGGCGCGGCCATGAACTAAACGGTAACAGGCACCAAATGCAAGACGACGATTTCTCCCTGTTCAAAGCCCAGTTGCACGGCGTCAGACCGATCAAGCATGACCGTGCGGACACCGGCAAGCCAAAACCCAACCGTGCCCAACTGGCCACCCTGCGTCAGGCTGCTACGGCGCGCGTCGACGCGATCAAGGTCGATGGCCTGTCTGATCAGTTTGTCATTGATGTCGGCGCCGAAGACCCGCTGTACTGGGCCGCCAATGGCGTGCAAGAAGGCCAGATGCGTAAGCTCAAACTGGGCCAGATCAGCTTCGAAGGCAGCCTCGACCTGCACGGCATGACCGTGGAAAAAGCCCGCGACACCCTGTGGGAATTTATCGCTGAAGCCAACAAGCTAGAGGTGCGCTGCGTGCGCATCACCCATGGCAAAGCCGTGCGCATGGACGGCCGCAAGCCGATGATCAAAAGCCACGTCAACACCTGGCTGCGTCAGCATCCGCAAGTACTCGGCTTTACCTCTTGCCTGGCCAAACACGGCGGCACCGGCGCGGTTTACGTGATGCTCAAGCGCACCATGATGGATGGTCGCGACGAATAAGCCCCTGCAACTGGCGGCTGGCGCACTTGCCAGCCTTATCCCTGCGCCCTACCCTGCGCGCTCTGCAAAGACCTACGAGAGTGTCCATGTCTCTGGAACAGCAATACACCACGATCCTCGGCCAACTCGGCGAAGACGTATCCCGCGAAGGCCTGCTCGACACCCCCAAGCGCGCCGCCAAAGCCATGCAGTACCTGTGCAAGGGCTATCAGCAGACGCTTGAAGAAGTCACCAATGGCGCGCTGTTCAGCTCCGATAACAGCGAAATGGTGCTGGTGAAAAACATAGAGCTGTATTCGCTGTGCGAGCATCACATGCTGCCCTTTATCGGTAAGGCCCACGTCGCCTATATCCCCAACGGCAAAGTGCTTGGCCTGTCGAAAGTCGCACGCATTGTCGACATGTACGCACGGCGCCTGCAGATCCAGGAAAATCTCAGCCGGCAGATCGCCGAAGCCATCCAGCAAGTCACCGGTGCCCTCGGTGTTGCGGTGGTTATCGAGGCCCAGCACATGTGCATGATGATGCGCGGCGTGGAAAAGCAGAACTCCTCCATGGTCACCTCGGTGATGCTCGGCGAGTTCCGCGAAAACGCAGCAACCCGCAGCGAGTTCCTTAGCCTGGTTAATAACTAAGCAAAACTTGCCACACAAAAAAACCGGCTTAGCGCCGGTTTTTTATGCCTGAAACACCCATGACAGCCGATGCTGATCGGCTATAAGCGCTGCTCACTGCACCCACCTGGGCCACCCTACTCTGGCGATCACCCAGCGGCGCAACGGCGTTATCAGTACAACAAGCACCACACCGTGCTTATTGCGGTGCCACCTCAGCCACTCCATGGGCCTGCCGCAAGGAGCGATACTTAGCGCTCTGCACATACTCAGCTTCCCAGCGCACTACATCGGCCGCGGGCATAGGCTTGGCAATCAAATAGCCTTGGGCAAAATCACACCCCAGTGACCTAAGCGCAAAAAAGTGCTCTTGCGTCTCAACGCCTTCGGCCACAACAACTTTATTGAATGCTTTGGCCAGCCCGACAATAGCCGAGGTAATCGAAAAATCTTCGGCATCCACCAACATATCCCGGACAAAAGACTGATCAATTTTAAGCGTCTGCGTGGGCAACTGCTTCAAGTAGTTGAGTGAGGAATAACCTGTTCCAAAATCATCAATCGAGAATGTCACACCCAGGCCTTGGCAGCCCACAATACATTTATTCACATACTCGATATTATCCAGCGCAACCGACTCAACGATCTCAATATCCAGCAGTCCAGCGTTAACGTGCCCGGCGTTCTGCAGTACTGCCCCCAGACGCTCAATAAAATTTTGTTCTTTAAAATGCCGTGCAGCAATATTCACGCTGACCGACCAGTTACGCCCCGTGGCGCACCACTCACTGATTTGCGCGACTGCTTGCTCAATGGCCCATTCACCAATATCGCAAATTATTTTATCGTTTTCGATTTGCGGTAAAAAATCCAATGGCGACACTAGCCCTCTTTCGGGATCATGCCAACGCAACAACGCCTCAAAACCAACGACACTGCAGTCATTCAAGCAAATCTTTGGCTGATAAAACAGTGAGAGCTCACCAAGCCTTAGTGCTTCTTTAACCCTATTGATTATCTTAAAGCCGCTCTTGACCTTGCTGTCATGAATGACATCAAAAATATGATATGACATCGGCCCTTTTTGCTTCGCCACATACATCGCCTGATCAGCATGACGCAGCAGGGTGTCAACACTTCGATTATCTTTAGGGTAAACCGTGAGGCCGACACAGGCAGACACCCTAAATTCAACACCCTGTATTATGTAGGGTGCATGAATGGCCGCCATGATGCGTATAACGGCCGAACCAATTTCTGAGTGCTCCTGCAAGTCTTTGAGCACTAAAACAAACTCATCGCCACCTGTTCGCGCCACTATATCGGTGGGACGCAGTACACTTTTTATACGAGCAGAGACAATAACTAAAAGTTTGTCACCTACAGCATGCCCGTAACCGTCATTGACCTCCTTAAAACTATCAAGATCAATCATTCCTACAACAACCGACTTGCCAGATGAGCGCTGCTCTAGACACGTTTCTTTAGCTATTTTAGCCAGCAAAGCACGATTAGGTAGCCCTGTGAGTACGTCATGATCAGCGCGCCACTCTAAATTACGTAGCAATTCCTTTTTTTCGCTGACATCAAATCGAATTGAGATATACCGTTCAATTCTGCCACTCTGAGGATCAACCATCGGCATGATGGCACTGTAAACCCAATATAGACTGCCATCTTTGGCGCGATTACAGATATCGCCTTTCCAGGTCGAGCCTGAAGAAATCGTGCGCCACATGTTCTCAAAAAAAACGGGGGTGTGAGTGCCAGAATTAAGCACTCGGTGATTCTGGCCCATCAACTCGTCTTTGTTGTAGCCCGATATCTTACAGAACATATCATTCACATAAATGATTGTTCCGCTCGGGTCAGTCTCAGAAAAATGGCTGCGCGATCAACCGCCATCCGATAGGTATCTATCACGGCAAACTCCAAAGCAAAGATTAATCTATCGATTAAAACGATCAACTAACGCGCGCAGCCCGCGAGATGACTGCTCCAACTCGCTGCCATAACCCACAGCAGACGTGGCATTACCCGCTGTCCGTTCGACGGTCACCGCAACGTTATTAATTTGCTTGGATATATCCTCAGCGACATGCGCTTGCTCTTCCGAAGCGGCGGCCATCTGCTGGCTCATTCCGCTGATCTTGTCTACGGCCTCGCGAATGCCCTGCAAGGCCCGTTGCGCTTCGATCACTTTTTGCACACCGTGATCGGCCTCGTTAATACCCAGCTTGGCAATGGCGACCGCGTCATCAGCACCCAGCTTTAAGGCCTGAATAACATGATGAATTTGCTGAGTAGACTCACGCGTCTTGCTCGCAAGGGCCCGCACTTCGTCCGCGACAACAGCAAAACCTCGGCCTTGCTCACCAGCCCTTGCCGCTTCAATTGCAGCATTCAATGCCAGGAGATTGGTTTGATCGGCAATCGTCTGGATAACTCCAGCAGCGCTCATGATTTGCTGCGTCTCATTTGCCAGGTGATCAACGGCAGAGCTGATATTGGACACTGTGGTGGCCAGTGACTGAATGGCCGTGCGCAATGTTTCAGCTACAGCATCACCCTCGGCAGCCAGTTCATTGGCTCTTTGTGCCTCAGTTGCAGTTTGCTGCACATGGCCTGCCACCTCGGAAATGGATGCGGCCATTTCCGTCATGGCTGCGGCGGTCATGTCTATCTCTGAGCGCTGTTCTAACAATGAAGATTCTGTCTGGCTGGATAGCGATGACGAGTGTTTAGCTGAGTCGGCGACCAACACTGTCAAATCACTCAGCCGGGTTAAGGCCGTTTTAAGTCGAGCATCTTCACTGATCAAGACCATTTCCATTTGCGCCGAAGCCCCTGACGCATCGCTGTAGGTGGCTGCACTGACAGGATCAAAAAATGCATCGGGTGCACTGCGCAGTATTTTCACCAAGTGCTTATCTAACCGAGCATATGCCCACCAACTAAACAGAGAGAATATTGCAACAATCGCTACTTGCGCATAGAAACTGGAAAGATAACCAATTGAAAAGACCGCACCCATGATCGCCGCCACCGGCAGCGCAAAAACCTCAAACAGCTTTGCTACTGAATTAAATACTGGATTGGCTTTTTTACCTGCAAAAACTCTTTTATAAACACCTTGTGCACGCTCAACTTGCTCACGGGTCGGCTTTACCCTGACCGACTCATAGCCAACCAACTTACCGCTTTCAACAACCGGGGTCACATAAGCGCTCACCCAATAGTAGTCACCATTCTTACAGCGATTTTTTACAATCCCCATCCAGCTTTTGCCGGCTTTTAAATAGTTCCACATCACAGCAAACACTGCCGCCGGCATATCGGGGTGACGCACTAGACTGTGTGGACTGCCCAGCAGTTCAGCTTCTGAATAACCGCTTATCTTTATAAATTCTTTATTGCAGTAGGTTATTTTCCCGGAAATATCAGTCGCTGATATCAAACGCTGGTCGCCTGAAAACGTTTGCTCGATATTTGTGATATTTCTATTACTGCGCATAAATTATTTCCTGAGACGGCACGTGGCCGCGGCATACCAATATAAGTCGTGAACACACAGCTATTTTTAACCACAGCGCATCAGATCAATGCACAGGTTTGTAACCCCTAATCTTTCCGAACAATTGCCAGTGCACCCATGGTGAATACTCGTAAAGTGGAATTCGTCCTTGGATTAGATCGATATTTCGCCATGGTTTATTAACCACAGGCACACACCCGCACCAGCAACGGCGCAATCCGTGTGCTAGGCACTTAGTGGGATCAAGGAAGTCCATGTCGAGATCAAGTCACTGACACCCTGCTGCGGGTCAAACAGCTTCATAGGGGTAAAGCAACGGATCGCAGCAATGGCTGGCAGCCTGGTGAAAGGCCCAAAACAGCCGGCAATCGCACTAAGAGCTCTAGACCTAGGCGGTGAAGCAAGGGCCCGATAAGCCTGCGGCGTGTCACCTGCAGCCTTGGACTAGCGCAAGCCTCAGGACCATTAGCGCAGAGGGTAGAAGCTGAACGCCGGCTGCTGCGCCCAGCACTCAAACGGGCAGATAGCCCGAAACAATTGTATACAAAATCACCCAAAAAGCACACAGAGCATGTGGACATACTGGAGCGGCGCCATGGTATTGATAAAAACTATTAATATCAATAAGTTATAGATATGAGAAAGCCATCTATTTGTTTCTAAGTTTAGTGACCGTTAAACGGTACACGGGGCTTAGTGCGCAATGGATCCAGCAGCCCTGACAAGCCGTTGTGATCAATTTCCTGCATCAGCGCCAACAATCGGCCGATTTCACCCTGGGGGAAACCTTCGCGGGCGAACCAATTAAGGTAATTGCCGGGAAGGTCGGCGAGTAAGCGGCCTTTGTATTTGCCGAAGGGCATTTCACGGGTTACCAGCAACAGCAGATCTTCGGGCTTCATCAGGCACTCGCGAGGTGGTATGTACGCACTCTGGTTGGGTGCGCATCAGGCCGTAAATTATGCCGTTCGGCTTAGACCCAGGCCAGCGCCTACGCCAGTGGCGCAAACTCGGGTAAGCTGCGCGCCCGTGTTTCTCGACCCAAGGTTTGCTTCAGCATGATTATCAAGGCACTGCGCATCGGCCTCGGCCAGTTGATCATCTTCCTCGACTGGATCAGCCGCCCAGCCAAACTCAAACGTACGCCAGAGGCTCAAACGGCGGTTGAACAAAGCGCCGCCAATCTGGCGTTGTATCAATTCCACGCCTGCCCGTTCTGCGTAAAAACCCGCCGCACCCTGCACAAACTCAATGTACCGGTTGCCCTGCGTGACGCGAAGAACGACGCCCAAGCGCGCAGCGACCTGGAACAGCAAGGCGGCAAGATCAAGGTGCCGTGCCTGCGCATCGAAGAGAACGGCCAGAGCACCTGGCTGTACGAGTCTAAGGCAATCATTGCCTACCTCAACGAGCGCTTCGCCGCCGCCTGATCAAGCAATCGGGGCCGCAACGGCCCCGATTAATCCGTTAAGGCTGCACAGCCTGCAACTCGATTGCAACGAACTGGCTGCCCTGCTGCTGCGCAACAAAACTCACCTTGTCGCCCACCTTGAGCCCTTCCAGCTGGGCCGCGTCTTGCACCTTGAACACCATGGTCATCGGCGGCATGCCCAAGTTGGCCAGCGGGCCGTGGCGCAACGTTACCTTTTGGTTGACCGTATCGATCTTGCGTACTTCACCCTGACTGGTGGCCACCGCACTGCTGATGGCAGGCGTGCCCGCTTGCTCACTGGCCATGACGGGGCCGGCCAGAAGGCTGGTCAGGGCAATAACACTGAGTAGGTTTTTCATCGTCAATCCTCTTGCTTGGTTAAGGGGTTATTGAGCCAATACGCGAATTTTGCCGACCATGCCGGCCTGGTAATGCCCGGCGATCAGGCAGGCGAAATCAAACTCGCCGGCACGGTTGAAGGTCCAGATGATTTCCCCGCCCTGGCCCGGCCCAACGTGGGCCATATAGGGCTCGTCGTGCTGCATACCGGGAAATTTGGCCATCATCGCGGCGTGCGCATCCAGATCAGTCTGAGTGCCGAGCACAAACTCGTGCATTAACTGGCCCGCGTTACGGTGCACAAAGCGGATGGTTTCGCCTTGTTTGATCTGCAACTGATCAGGGCTAAAGCGCATCTGATCGCTCATGCCAATCTCGATGGTGCGCGTGACCTGTTCACGATCGCCGGCAATGCCCCAGGGCTTTTGCTCTTTAACCACCATCATGTCGTGCTGCATACCATGCTCTTCGCTGTGAGCCAGTACAGCGCCACTGGCCAGCACGCCAATCAGGGCCAGCGCTAAGGGCAAACGTTTTATCTGCTTCATTAATCTACGTCCTCTTAATTACGAATTTGACTGGGCCGGCTTCAACTACGACGAAGCACGCCGCGCTCGCGGCTAAAGCGGTACGCCGCCCGGCCACGCCCACAAACTTTTGCGCCTCAATGCTCAGCATGGCTACCGGGCTTACGCACCTGTACTTCAACCGGCTCAGCGAGCGGCTGTTTAAGCGGCATCGACTGCCCGCCAGCCGCGTTTGAGCGTGTCGGTTTGGCGACTTCGCCTGTCCACTCATACGCCACGCTGCCGGCGGGGTGTTTGAACCAGCCAGGGTCGCGGTAATCCCCCGCAGGCTGGTCCTTGCGTACTTTGAGCATGGTGAACATGCCGCCCATTTCCACCGAACCGAAGGGACCGTCGCCGGTCATCATCGGCGCGGTATTGGCCGGTAGCGGCATCTGCATTTCCGCCATGTCGGCCATGCCGCGTTCACCCATCACCATGTAGTCGGGGATGATTTTGGCGATCTTGCGCGTCATTTCACTCTGGTCCACACCGATCAGTGTCGGCACGTCATGACCCATGGCATTCATGGTGTGGTGGCTCTTGTGGCAGTGGAACGCCCAGTCGCCCTCCTCATTAGCGAGGAACTCGACTTGGCGCATCTGCCCCACCGCGATGTCAGTGGTGACCTCAGGCCAACGCGACCCCACAGGTGTCGGCCCACCATCAGTGCCCGTCACCTCAAACTCGTGACCATGCAGGTGAATCGGATGGTTGGTCATGGTCAGGTTGCCGACCCGCAAACGCACGCGGTCGTTCTGCCGCACCACCAGCGGGTCAATACCGGGGAAGATGCGGCTGTTGAAGGTCCATAGGTTGAAGTTGAGCATGGTCATGATCTTCGGCGTGTAAGCGCCCGGCTCGATGTCATAGGCATTGAGCAGAAAGCAAAAGTCACGATCCACTTCGCTGATCAGTGGGTGATGCCCCTTCGGGTGGGTGACCCAAAAACCCATCATGCCCATGGCCATCTGGGTCATTTCGTCGGCATGCGGGTGGTACATAAAGGTGCCAGGGCGGCGTGCTTCGAACTCGTACACGAAGGTTTTACCCACCGGAATCGCTGGCTGGGTCAAACCCGATACGCCGTCCATGCCATTGGGCAAGCGCTGGCCATGCCAGTGGATGCTGGTGTGCTCGGGCAACTTGTTGGTGACGAAGATGCGCACTCGGTCGCCCTCCACCACCTCAATGGTTGGCCCCGGCGACTGGCCGTTGTAGCCCCATAAATGGGCCTTGTAGCCGGGTGCCAACTCGCGTTCCACCGGCTCGGCGACCAAGTGGAACTCCTTGACGCCGTTGTTCATCCGCCAGGGCAGCGTCCAGCCGTTTAGGGTGACCACTGGGTTGTAAGGCCGACCGTTTTGCGGTTGCAGCGGCGGCATGGTGTCGGCACTGTTTTGCGACACTGCCTCGGGAATGCCAGCCAGGGATACCCGGCTGACCGCAGAAGTGGCGACAGCCGCGGTAATAGCGCTAGCACCGAGGAAAAAATCACGTCGTGAAACCATGGGAATAAGTCCTTGATCAGTGCCCAGCGGGCTCGTCGGCAACGGCAGTGGCCGCCACAGTGGAGGGCAAGCTCGGCGCACCCTGCATGGCCATCTGCAAATCTGCGTTGGCGATCCAGAAGTCGCGCTGCGCCTGCAGGTAACCATCGACCGAGAGGATCTGCTTGCGCGCATCAGCCAGTAGCTCAAAGGTGCTGATAAACATGCCGTTGTACTGCAGGACGTTTTCCTCGGCGATGCGCGCACGCAGCGGTAGCACCTCGTCGCGGTAATGCCGGGCAATATCATGACTGGCCTGGTAACCCAGGTAGGCCTCGCGCACCTGGGAACGGGCATTGATCGCCGTCTCGGCAGCGCGGTTGAGCACCTGCCGGTACTGCGCCTCGGCCTTAGCCACCTCGGCCCCACTCCAGTCGAATAGCGGCAACTCGACGCTGATCTCATAGCCGCGCTGAGTCGGCTCCTGATTGGAGCGGTTATTCACCAGGCCTAGTTCCAGCACATTGATAAAGCGTGTGGTCTTGCTCAGCCCCAAGTTGCTGGCCATGCGCTCGGCATCCAGACGCACGGCCTGGATATCCAAGCGCTGACTCATGGCCAGGCGCTCAACATCGGGCAATGGCTCGGCCGTTGCTGGCAATTGCGGCAGGCGCTCAGGTAAGCGGAAGTCGAGCTGCTCACCCCACAAACCGAGCAAGCGGGTTAACTGCTCGCGCGTCTGCACCCGCGCCTGCTCGGCCCGGATCAGGTTAAGCCCGGCATCGGCATAGAAGCTTTGCTCCTGCGCTTGCTGCAGCAGGCTGTAATTGCCCACTGCCGCCAAGCGCCGCGCCAGTTCGGCACCCGCCTCAGCGGAGTCCATCACCTGCTGCATAAAGCCCAGGCTTTCCTGCGCAGCCACTGCGCGGTACCAGGCCTTGCGCGTTTGCGTGGCCAACTCGAACAGCGCCAAGCTGGTCTGGCGTTGCATCTGTTCGAAGCGTTTGGCTTCCATACCCGAGGTCAGCGGCATGGCAATCAAACGTGCCAGGTTGATATGCAACCCGCGCTCGTACTCCACCTCGCTGCCTTTTTCCAAGCGCCCGAAGGAGAAGCCAGGGTTAGGGATACGCCCGGCCTGCACCCGCTCCGCTTCGCTGATCCCCAGCGCATCAAAACTCGCCTGCAGGCCACGGTTATTCAACAAGGCAACCTGCACCGCCGCATCCACGCTAAGCGGCTGAGCAAGTAACTCACTCACCCGTTCGTCTACCTGGCTGCGTTGCTCGGGTGTTTTCACCCACGTCACCTGTTTGTCCAGTTGCTGGCCTGCCTGCTCGACTGCAGTGAAGCCACCATCCGGGGTAAAGCTGGCGCAACCACCGAGCAGCACAACAACGGCGCACAGCCCAGCCCGCACACCCCGTGAGAAATCACTCATGGGACATTCCTCCATGCTGGCTATGCGGGTTGGTCGCCGCTGGCTCAGCAGATGGCATGGCCGCGTTATCCGCAGGTTGCTCCCAAGGCTCCTGCGCATAGGTACGCCAGCCGCCGATGCGACCAACCAGTTCATTGGCCTCAGACCAGTCACTCAGCGGTGGCTCACTAAACCCCTGATAGGCCTTGAGCGGTGATTGATAGTGCAAGGCCGGCGTGGCGGCCTCGCTATCGAGCGGGTCGGGCAGTTCGGCCCAACTGCGCAGAGGCAGCATCAGCAACGCCAGGCAGATCAGCACCGGCCGGCGAAATAAGGGAAAACGCATCATCAAATACTCTCGCGTGCAGCGGCGCGCCTGCGCAGCACAGGCGAACACCGGCAAATAGCTCAATACGCGTCATGCGGGCCACAGCAGTCGCTACAGCGGGCAGATCAACGCGTGGTTTGGCTTAGGCGAGAAACAGGCGTGGGGGTCTATCGGGGGTTTCGGCGATAAAGCCGACAAACTCTTGCAGGCGCGCCATGGACGGCTCAGCCGCATGCTGCGGCGTACTGGTGACGACAACGGCGCTCAACGCCACCGCACCGACACAAAACGCGCAGAGGCTGCACAAGCTGTTATCGCTGGCGGGCGCAGTATTGCTGGCGCGGTCGCTGGTGTGATGCGCGTTTGTGGCAGAGGCCTCAGTAGCCTGAGCCATCTGCATCGCGCCCGGGTGATGCGCGGCCATTTGCGGCTCAACCTGGCCGGCTGCGCCACTCTGCTGCGAGACCGCACATAACTGCATGCTGATGGCGGCCATGCTCTGCGCCGGGAGGGCGAGCATTAGCATCCAGATCAGGGCAGTACGCAGGGTTTTAGACATGGTGCGAGGTTGTCTTCAGCACAGGTGATGGGCGGATTATCCACCCAATAGGTTATTTGTCTATGCCTGATATGGGCAAACGCCCACACAGCTGGCTATCATCGGGCCATGACCAGCACACCCCCGCTGCGCCAACCCTGCCCGCCCGGCGCCTGCGACTGCGGCCGCGAGCAGCTGTTGGATACATTAGGCAACGACTTGCGCATCCTGCTGCTCACCCGCGCAGAAGAAAAGCGCCTGCTTGAGCGGCTGGAAAACCTTGAGAGCCTGAGCGACCTGGAAAAGATGCAACGGCGCCTGCACGAACAACTCGGCATCCACCTGACCGTTGCACCGGGCCTTAATGAAGTGCGCAGCATGCGCGGTATCGGCATCCATATCGCCGAGCTGCCAGGCCTGTGCCGCAAAACCCGCCAGGCCATCCCCACCGCCATCCGCCGCGGCCTGGAAAAACGCCCTGAAATTGCCTACAGCCTGCTCAACGCCCACGACCTGTTTCGCGATATTTAAGCGCCTGCGCAAGAGCAAGGCAGCGGTGGCCCGTGCAGCTGTTTGTAGCCGACGGCTCAGCGCCGCTGCCGGCCTTATCTTTAAGCGCGGGCGCCTGGGGTGCTGCGAGCGTTCTTCTGCTGCAGGATCATCGATGCTTCGTTATAGGCATGCTGGAAGGTGTTGCCGCCGATCCACTCGACTGCCGTGTCTTCGTCTTCATCATGGAAGATCCCGCGATAGGTGATCAGCAGGCCCATCATAAAGTCGGTGGCGGCGTCTTCCGCTTCCTCTGCGACCACCAACTCCAACACCGGGTATTGCAGGAACACCAAGCACATCGCCAGCAGGCTGATGCCTTCGGCGGCTTTCATCGTTTGGAACAAATCGTCGAAGTGCGCTGGGTCGAAGCCGTTCTCTTCGATGTCTTTGAAGTCGAAGGTGCTCAGGTCGATTTCGACATCATCGAACGGCTCGTTGATCAACGGATTGGCCAGCAGCGGATGCACCACATGGGCTTTGGACTGGCCCGAACGGTTCTGTTTAGCCTTGGCTTTAGCCCGCCGGGCGCGTTTTTGCTGTTTATCTGGGGAAGCCATGGAGGCGAGTTCCTTGTCCGGTGCAGCCATTGTGATGGCCCGGGATAATCGGGCGCACATTGTATTCAATCTTGGCGGCGTTCGACGGCCCAAGGGCACAGATTTATTTTCCCCGCGCTAAACGTCCGCGTTCGAGCCAAAGCGCCGCAGGCGAAGTGCGGCGGTTCAAGCCAGTGCGGCCATGGCAAACGCGGGGACTACACGTGAACAGAGCGCTGGGCGGCAGCACAGTTGCGCCGGCATCGATCAATCGTTGGCTTTTCGCGAGCCGAATGTGCGGGCGTAGACGCAAGTGAACTCTGCGCCAATCAGCAGGATCTGCGCTGAAAAGTACACCCAGAGCAGCACCACCACTAGCGAGCCCGCCGCACCAAAGCCTGATGCAACGTCGCTGCGGCCGATGTAAGCGCCGATCACCACCTTGCCCACGGTGAAGAGTAACGCCGCCAGCAATGCGCCGAGCCACACATCGGACGCCAGCACACGCGGGCGCGGCATGATCTTGTAGATCAGGCCGAACATCAGCGCCACCAGCAGGAAGCCACCGAGCGCATTGCCGAGCTCCACCACGGTCTGCCAGCTGCCCAGCACCGGCTCCAGTTGCCGGCCCACGGCAGCCAGCAGCGCACTGGTGACCAGCGACACAATGAGCAGGAAGCCCAGCGCGAGAACCATGCCGAACGCCATCAGGCGGGCGCGCACAAGCGAGAACCAACCCGTCTTGCGCAGCCCCTCCGGCACCCGCCAAATCCGGTCGAGCGCGTTCTGCAGTTCGGCAAACACGGTGGTCGCACCAACAAACAGCAGCACCAGCCCCACGGCGGTGGCCGTCAGCCCCTCAGCGGGCTCGCGCACGCTGACCAGCAGGCTCTGCACCGCGCCCGCGCTGCGCTCACCCATCAGGTTCTGCAACTGCGCTTGGATCTCACCGCGAGCGGCGTCTTCACCGAACAGCAACCCAGCCATCAAAATCACCACCAACAGCAGCGGCGCCAGCGAGAATATTGTGTAGTAGGCCAGCGCGGCGCCCATGCTTGGCACATAGTCGTCGAGCCAGGAACTCGCGACCTGCTTAGTCAGCCCCCACCATGCGGCGGGTCGGCCGGACAGCGTCACAGGCGCTCGCTATTGAGTAGGGTGTCAGCGGTCTTCATGTCGATTCCTTCGCGGGTGTCTGCCGCGCCCTACAGCCGCTGCCCAGACGGGCCGGCAGCCAGCACGCATGAGCAAACGCCAATCACAAGCAGCCTGCCCAGTGCGCGTGCGCGGGTCTGTACGACAGCGCACACTCGACTGTTCGCTAACGCACCGTGCAATACGTGCAGACCGCGATAGGCTGAACGAATGAACAGCACACACGCTCATTTTCCGCCAGCAACCCCGCACAGCCGGTCTACAGGCAGCTTGCACCTGCCCTTGCGACCATGAAGCCGGACAGCTTGGTACGGGACGACGAACTGCGCGAACCGACGGCTGCCGAGCACGCCGGCGACTTGGTGCTGCGCCCGTTTCAGCTGTTCGCACAACGGCAAGCGTCCGGTGGCTTGGTCCTACTGGGCTGCGCCATCCTGGCACTGGCCTGGGCCAACTCGCCGTGGGCATCGGCGTACGAGCAGTTGCTGCACGCGCCGCTGAGCATTGCCCTCGGCAATCAGGTGTTGCGCCTGGACCTGCAGCATTGGGTCAACGACGGCCTGATGGCGATCTTTTTCTTCGGCGTCGGGCTTGAAATCAAACGTGAGTTTCTTGTCGGTGAATTGGCCGAACGCCGCAAGGCCATGTTGCCCATCGTCGCCGCCGTGGGCGGCATGGTGCTGCCGGCACTGATCTATGCCGGGTTCAATTTCGATGGCCCGGGCGCCAAGGGCTGGGGCATTCCGATGGCCACCGACATCGCCTTTGCCCTCGGGGCGCTGGCCGTACTGGGCTCGCGCATCCCTGAAGCCCTGAAGGTTTTTCTAGTCGCACTGGCCATCGTCGATGACCTCGGCGCACTGTTGGTCATTGCGATTTTCTACACTGCCTCGATCGATTGGCGCGGCATCGCCGTGATCGTAGCCGTGCTGCTCGCGCTGGGGGTGGCCAACCGCTTTGGGGCCCGCCGGGGCGCGATCTATCTGTTGCTCGGGCTGGGGCTGTGGGCCGGTTTTTTCATGTCCGGGCTGCATGCGACGCTGGCCGGCGTGTTAACGGCGTTGTTTGTGCCGGCGCGGGTGAAAATCCTGCCGAGTGCATTGCCGGAGGTCATTCACCGCGGCGCCGACGACATCGAAGCCAAGTCCCTCGATAACGACTCCGACGCGCTGCATCCCGATCGGGTCGCGATCATCGGCGCGCTCGACGGCAGCCTCAATGCAGCCACCGCACCGCTGCAGCGTTTCGAGCACGGGGTTCAGCCTTGGGTCACCTACGCCATCCTGCCGATTTTTGGTTTGTTTAATGCGGGGGTGGCCATCGACGCCACGGTGTTGCGCACGCTACCCACCGCTGTGCCCCTAGGCATCATGGTCGGGCTGGTACTCGGCAAATCGCTCGGCATCAGCCTGGCCAGCTGGCTAGCAGTGAAGACCGGGCTGGCCGAACTGCCCGAAGGCTCGACTTGGCGGCAGCTGATTGGCACCGCTTTTCTGGCTGGTATCGGCTTCACCATGGCGCTGTTTATCAGCAGCCTAGCGTTCCATGACAGCCATTTCGAGCGCGAAGCGCAGCTGGCCATCCTGATCGGCTCATTGCTGGCCGCCGCAATCGGCATCAGCATCCTGCTGACAACGAAGGCCGCTAAAACAGCGGATGCGCCGTAAGGGCTGACCTAGCAACGCGCCGACCGGCACCAGCAGTGCAAGGGCGAACGTAATTGATGCTTTCATGCTGGTTTTCCTTTTTGCGTTACGGCCACAGCGGCCCGCTGCGCAGCGAGACGCCGCTGCTTAAACGGGACGTGCGTGGGTGTCGGCACGGCAGTGCATGGCCAAACTCTGCCCACGCCAACCGCTTGAGTCTGTTCGCTGCCACACAAAGCCCTTAGCGGGACGCCCGCACTGGCACAGCGGTTTTGCCTTAGCGCCATCACGGTGTGTGTGCCAACGAACAGACGTCAGCCCCTGTCGGCCAGCACATTGGTTGCATCGCCAACCCGTCACATCCATCAGCGTCGGCGGCTGTCACCTCGCCCCCGCTGACGTCCCTGCCACCCACGGTTCACCCACGCATCCTGTTGATGCGCAGTGGTCGCCATGCCGAAAGGAAGATTCCCCATGCTGCACAGCCAGAAAGACATCGAAAAGTGCGTTATCAGCGCCGCCGACGGCGACATTGGCCAGGTTAAGGACATCTACTTCGACGATCACGCCTGGGCAACCCGCTACCTGATCGTCGACACGGGGAGCTGGTTGGCAGAACGCAAAGTGCTGATCTCGCCTATTTCTATCAACCGCCTCGATTGGGCGCAGAACAAGCTCCACGTCGCGATCACCCAGGAACAAGTCAAACACAGCCCCATCATCGACACCGACAAGCCCGTGTCCCGACAGCATGAGGTGCAGTACATGGGTTACTACGGCTACCCAAATTACTGGGGCGGCACCGGGATGTGGGGCAACGGCATGCTGCCGATGGGCTTGTACCCCGGCTCCGCTGAGCTGCCCGGTGGCAACGTAGCGCTGGAACAGAGCAACGAACAAAGCGCAATGGCCGACCAGGCGAGTCACCGTGACGACGACCCGCACCTGCGCAGTTGCCAGGCGGTCATCGGCTACCACATCCACGCCAGCGATGGCGAAGTGGGCCATGTTGATGGCTTTCTGATTGATGACGAAAGCTGGGCCATCCGCTATCTGATCATCAATACCAGCAACTGGTGGGTCGGGCACAAGGTGCTCATCGCGCCGGAGCAAATCAGTGGCGTGCATTGGCCCGACAGAAGCGTGACCGTGAACCTGAGCCGCGAGGCAGTGAAGGCCGCCCCCGCCTACGACCCAGCAGTCGAGCTAAACCGCTAACGCGAGACGCCCCACGGTTGCCCGGCGACGAAAAAGGACACCCCATGAAAATCGACGCCACTGCATACAAACTCGGCGAAGGCGACGCGGTCGACCTTGGCCTTTGGCCTACCGACGTCAAACCGCTGTGCAAGTCGAAGAAGAAGTACCACAAAGTGCTGCAAGGCCACGTTGATCGCTTAAGCGACCAGCAGCGCATGCTGTACGCGTCTAACCGCCATTCCTTATTACTGGTGTTTCAGGCGATGGACACCGCGGGCAAGGACGGTGCCATCCGCCACGTGATGTCGGGCATCAACCCGCAAGGCTGCCAGGTGTTCAGCTTTCAGCACCCGAGCGCGCGCGAACTCAAACACGACTTCCTTTGGCGCACCACCCGCGACCTGCCTGAGCGTGGGCGCATCGGCATCTTCAACCGCTCGTATTACGAAGAGGTGCTGATCGTGCGCGTGCACAAAAGCCTGCTGCACAGCGAGCACCTGCCCGACCCTGAGCCCGACGAATCGGTGTGGCACGGCCGTTACCGCTCAATCGTTGACCTGGAAAGGCACTTGCACGCCAACGGCACGCGCATCATCAAGGTGTTCCTGCACGTGTCGAAAGAGGAGCAGCGCAAGCGCCTGCTGGCGCGCATTGATGAGCCCGACAAGAACTGGAAGTTCAGCGCGGCCGACATCGCCGAGCGCGAGTACTGGGACGCCTACATGCAAGCCTATGGCCATGCCCTGGGCGCCACCAGTACGGCGGACTCGCCCTGGTTTATCGTGCCGGCCGACAACAAGCACAACGCGCGGCTGATCGTGTCGCAGATCGTCCTCGACGCGCTGCAAGGTCTGCAGTTGAGTTACCCAGCGGTCAGCGCAGCGCGGCGGCAAGAGCTGAAAAAGATTCGCAAACAGCTGGAAAAATAACTACGCGCGGGCATCGATCAACGGCGTTAGCCAGCAGAAGTTCGCGCACTGTTTAATCCGGGGGCCTGAGCGAATGCCTCGGCAAGATAATCGATCATCATCCGCACCTTGGCGGGCGGACGACGGTCCTGCGGATAAACGGCATAAACCCCACCCAGGGCATACGGCGGATGATCGAGTGGCAGGGCAATCAGTTGGCCGTGTTTTAGCGCTTCGGCCACGATAAAGTCCGGCTGATAAATCACCCCCTGGCCAGCCACCGCAGCGGCCAGCAGCACGTCGCCATTATTGGCAGCAAGATCCCCCCTGATCGCCACGCGCACACTGCCATCGTGACCAAACGCCCATTCTTTGCCCCCGGCCCAGGACGACAGGGTGTAGCCCAGGCAATTATGTTGGGCCAGCTCGGCCACTCGCCGGGGCACGCCGTGGTCGTCGAGATAACCAGGCGCGGCACAGACCAACATCGCGCAATCACCCAACTTGCGTGCCCGCAGCGGGCTGTCGGCCAATCGGCCGATACGAACCGCCAGGTCCCAACCGCCATCAACCAGGTCCACCCTGCTGTCAGTCAGCCCCAGCTCGATATTCAGCGCCGGATGTCGACGGTTGAAGGCCGGCAGCAGCGGCGCGATAAACCGACTCCCGAACGACAACGGCAGACTCATGCGCAGCAAGCCGCGGGCCTCGATTCGTTGCGAGGCGACGCTGGCTTCGGCTTCGTCGATCTCGGGCAAAATGCGCAAGCAAGCCTCCAGATAATCACCGCCGGCCTCGGTCAAACTCAGGCGGCGCGTGGTCCGGTGGAGCAGCTTGACCCCCAGGTGGTCTTCTAGGGCATCCACATGCTTGGTGGCCATCGCCGGCGATATACCCATCTGCCGGCCCGCCGCAGAAAAGCTGCCGGCGCTGACCGTCCGAACGAAGATGCGCATGCCAGTGACACGGTCGAGCATATTGATTTCCTCCTATTAGCAGGAAGTGAACGCATTATTTGATGGATTATCAATGTAAATGATTCAAGCGATACTGCCGGCACCCAATTTCACCGTGCGGTAAGCGACCATGATCACTCGCAGCAATACCCGGATGCCGACGCTGTTCGTCCCCCATGGTGCGGGGCCTTGCTTCTTTATGGACTGGAGCCCGCCCACCGCATGGAACCGCATGGCCGATTTTCTGAAAAACCTGGCCGCCACCCTACCCGCGCGCCCTACGGCCATCGTGCTGGTCTCGGCTCACTGGCTGGAGCCGACATTTAGCGTGACCAGCGGCGCACAACCGGCGCTGATCTACGACTACCACGGCTTCCCTGAGCACACCTACGAGCTGACTTACCCGGCCCCCGGTGCGCCCCAACTGGCAGCGCGCATCAGTGCGCTGCTCGGCCAGGCGCACCTACCCGCGCAACAGCACCCCACGCGGGGCTTCGATCACGGCATGTTCATCCCGCTGAAGCTGATGTTCCCAGGCGCCGACATTCCCGTGGTGCAACTGTCCCTGCGCCATGACTTAGACCCGCAAGCCCATCTGCACGCCGGACGCGCGCTGGCCTCGTTGCGCGACGAAGGCGTGCTGATCGTCGGCAGCGGCATGAGCTTCCATAACATGCGCGGTTATGGCGACCCACGTTTCGGGCCGATTTCCGAGACGTTCGACCGTTGGCTGGTCCAGGCCGTCGAGTCCGCGCCGCTGCAACGCGAGCAAGCCCTGGTCGACTGGGCGCAAGCGCCCTCGGCGCGGCTATGCCATCCGCCGCGTGCCGAGGAGCACCTCCTGCCGCTGATGCTGGCGACAGGTGCGGCAGGTGACGACGCCGGCCACTGCATCTTCACCGACCACGTGATGGAAACCGCGCTGTCGGCCTTCCGTTTTGGCTAGTTACAACAGGAGTTGTGCATGATCATCAACCTTTCCGGCAAAACCGCGATTGTCACCGGCTCCACCGGGGGCATCGGCCTGGCCATTGCCAAAGGGCTGGCCGAGGCTGGCGCGAGCGTCGTCATATGCGGCCGCCAGCAGGACCACGTCGATGCAGCGCTGACCCAGTTACACCTCACCCAGGCCGGCGCTCAAGCGCGCGGTGTGGTCGCCGACCTCGGCACCGCAGTGGGCTGCCAAGCGCTGATCAGTGCCGAGCCACAGGCCGACATTCTGGTAAACAATTTGGGTGTCTACGGCGCCAAGGCGTTCTTCGATATCAGCGACGCGGACTGGGAAGAGATCTTCCAGATCAACGTGCTGAGCGGCGTGCGTCTAGCCCGCCACTACGCACAGGGCATGCAAGCGCGCGGCTGGGGGCGGATTCAGTTCATCTCCAGCGAGTCCGCGCTAAACATTCCCAGTGAAATGGTCCACTACGGCGTCAGCAAGGCCGCCCTGCAAGGCCTGTCGCGCGGACTGGCCAAGGTATTGGCCGGTAGCGGCGTGACCGTCAACACCATCCTCCCGGGACCAACCCGTACCGAGGGCGCTATCGCCTTTATCGAAAATATGGCGCGCGAGCGCGGCGTGTCGGCGACAGAAATGGAAGCATTGTTCCTCGTCGAAAATCGCCCTTCGAGCCTGATCCGCCGCTTTGCCAGCCCCGAGGAAGTCGCCAACCTCTGCGTCTATGCCGCCTCGCCACAGGCCAGCGCGACGACGGGGTCGGCCTTGCGGGTCGAGGGCGGTATCGTCGAAAGCATTGCCTGACATCCCCTTGCCTTCGTCGCGCAGCAGCCGACGAGGGCGAACGCAGAGGAGCGTTAGCATGTTGATTGCTACTGCACAGATCACCACCGATAACCCGCAACGACTTATCACCCGCCTGTGCAAGCACTGGGGCCACAAGTTCCCGGTCAGCTTCGATGAACAGCGCGGTGAGATTCAGCTTGGCCTGAGGCCCTGTGTGCTTGAAGCCCAGCAAGACAGCTTGCACGTGCGCGTGCAGGCCGCTGACAACGAGCAACTTCTGCGCCTGCAAACAATCGTCAGTGAGCATTTACAACGCATGGCGGCCGCGCCGTTGCCCGAATTTATCTGGGACCGGCAGGCGTCGTGACCTTTACCCGTAGTACAAGGAGAGCAACATGAATGATTCAGCCCAGCGTTATGGCGGTATTTCTCGGCTTCTGCATTGGGCCATGGCCCTGTTGATCGGCTGGCAACTTCTCAAACTGGGCGACCGCATTAACGACGGTGAACATTGGGTCGGCCAGACCCTGGTGCCCTGGCATGTTTCCATCGGCAGCCTGATGCTGATACTGATCGTAGTGCGCCTGCTTTGGGCGCTGAGCCAGCGGCAACAACGCCCGCAGCCTGTCGGCCCGACCGCGCTGCTGGTCAAAGCAGGCCATGGCCTGCTCTATGCCAGCATGCTGCTAATGCCCCTCACCGGCCTTTGTGTGATGCTCGGCAACGGTTACGGCATAAAGGTCTTTGGCGTACAACTGCTCGCCAAAACCGGCCTGAAAACCGACTGGCTGATCAGCCTCGGCAACCTGCACTCGCCATTGGCTTGGCTGTTGCTGGCGCTGGTAGTGGGCCATATAGGTGCGGCGCTGTTTCACCACTTCATCAAGAAGGATGACACGCTAAAGCGCATGGTCGGCTAAGTCAGCCAAAGCGCTTTTTGCGGCGCAGATAGCGGTTCAGTAATTGGATAGCTGAGTGATATTGAGCGTTTGGGGTAAACCTACGCGCTCACTATCAACAGCGGCTGAAGTGAACCCAGAACGTGTAAACGCCCCAATAAACCCTTGCGTTGGTTTGCGAGAATCTCATCGTTAGGGACGCCCATAAAACGGTGAGCGCAGCGGTCAAAGTACCTTGCTTGCTGAAAGCCTCGACGACTACGTAGCGCTACCAGCGCCGGTACGCGTGGTCGATATCTTCGTCAACGAACTCGACCTAGCCACGCTATTCGCGACGTCTGCCGTCAGTTGGTTTTGCTCTGCCAGCCGTTAGGTGGATTAGCGAAAATCTGCTCGCCATTGATGACAGCGAATTCAAGACGGTGAGTAACCGCTCCACGGGGCACTCCCGCTTGCTGTGCGACCTGTGCAAGCGAATACCATCACGAGAAATACGTCCCCCCCCCCCCCACAGCGTCGCGCACTCTCTTTCATGTTTTTGCTGCTTCAGCCGCAGTCTTTCTGGCCATATTCGGTTCGCTCTTACGACTTTGGCGGGGTGCGCCCGATCGCCCGCTCGATATTGTGTTTGCACGCCAGCAGCGCCTGTTGGAATGGTTCGCTGCGCGACACCATGCGCGTAGAGGGGGCGACTATGGCAATGGTGTAGCGCCCCAGGTAGGTATCCAGCAACACGGCAAAGGAACACAGCCCCTCAATGTACTCGCCCCGGTCAACCGCGAGCCCGCATGCCTTGATCTCCACCAGTTGCTCAAACAGCGCCTCGCGCGTCAGGGTCAAGGGGGTGAACACGGGTAAGGGATCGGGGAGTAAGGCGCGCACCGCCTCTTCGCTTAACTCGGCCAGCAATAGCTTGCCACTGGCGGTGGCGGTCGCTGGCGCGTTGATGCCGATGGGGAAGACCACGCGCAATTCGCGCTCGGCAACGATGCGATCCAGAACATAGGTTTTATCGCCGGCCAGCGAAGACAGGCAAGTCGACTCCTGGAGCTGTTCCGAAAGCGCGATCAGATGGGGCCTGACCAGCGAAATGATGTCTGTTTGCGCCTGGTTGATCAGCTGCCCGAGCGCTGGGCCAAGACGAAAGCCGCCGCCAGGACCCAGCGCTTCGACGAGCAGCTCCTCTTCCAGTGCATTGATGATGCGCTGCACCGTCGAGCGCGGCAGGTCAACAACCTGAGCGATGGCGGCGAGGCTCAAACCTTGCGGATGGTTGCCCAGTGCTCGCATCACGGCAGCCGCTCGGGCAATCACTTGAATGCCGACGTGCTTGCCGCCTTCGCTGGCTTGGTCTGTTTGCGTCATGGGGTCCTCTCTTATCTGTGCCTACGCGCCATGCGTGCCGCCGCCATTGTCCAGCGGACCTGCCGTAGATGCCAGCCACAACGCTGACCGGCAGCCCGTCTGCCACACCAATACTGAACGGTAAGGACGTGGGCGCTCGCCCCAGCCATTTTTACCTTGATTGAATTTAACCGCATAGTGATACACTAAACCATATTGCGATACATGACCTTTGTACGTTCCAAGGAGATAAACAGGTGAAACACTCAAAAGCACTGCGTGCGCGGCAGATACTTCCCCTGACGACCCTGCTGCTGTTAGTCGGCTGCTCGGAAGGGGAGCCGGTGGCGAGTGCCCCGCCAGCGCCTGAGGTTGGCGTGTATACCCTGCAGGCAAAGCCGCTGACCCTGACGACTGATTTACCGGGCAGAACCTCGGCCTACCGTATCGCCGAGGTCCGCCCGCAAGTCTCAGGTATCGTGCAGCAGCGCCTGTTCACCGAAGGCTCCGAGGTCAAGAAAGGCCAACAGCTCTACCAGATCGACCCACGCACCTATGAGGCGGTGTTGTCTCGGGCAGAGGCCAACCTGGTCACTGCCCAGAACCTGGCCAGGCGCTACGAGCGCCTACTCAAAACCAACGCGGTCAGCCGCCAGCAGTACGATGACGCCCTAGCAGCCTGGAAGCAGGCTCAGGCCGTGGCTCAGGTGGCGCGCATCGACGTGCAGTACACCAAGGTGCTGGCGCCGATTTCCGGACGCATCGGTCGCTCTGCGGTCACCGAGGGCGCACTGGTAACCAATAGCCAGGCTCAGGAACTGTCCACCGTCACCCAACTCGATCCGATCTACGTCGACGTCAACCAGCCGGTCACCAAGCTGCTGGAGTTGCGCCGCGCGTTGGAGTCCGGCCGTTTGCAGCGTTCCGGCGAAGACCAGGCACAGGTCAGCCTGACGCTAGACGACGGCAGCGCTTACCCATTGCCGGGACCCTGAAGTTCTCCGAGGTCAGTGTTGCCCCCACCACAGGTTCGGTGACCCTGCGCGCCGAGTTCCCCAACCCGGATCGCAAGCTGCTGCCCGGCATGTTTGTGCATGCGCTGCTCAAGGAAGGTACCCAGCAGGACGCGATTCTGGTGCCGCAGCAGGCGGTGAGCCGTGATACGCGTGGCGTACCCAGTGTCTGGGTGGTCAAGCCGGACAACAGCGTCGAGCGCCGTGAAGTCGACACCCTGCGCACGGTTGGCAACGCCTGGTTGATTGGCAAGGGCGTCGCCGACGGCGAACGCGTGATTACTGAAGGCACCCAGCGCGCTCGCAACGGCATCACGGTCAAGCCGGTGGAGGCGACGAACGTCGAGCTGGTTGCCGAGTTCGGCCCGAAATCCACTGCCGCGGCCAACTGAGGAGCTAGAGGTTCATGTCCCGTTTTTTTATTGACCGGCCGATCTTCGCCTGGGTGCTGGCCATCGTCGCCATGCTCGCCGGTGCGTTGTCGCTGGTAAAGATGCCCATTAGCCAGTACCCAAATATCGCCGCCCCGGCGGTAGCCATCGCGGCCAACTACCCCGGCGCCTCGGCGCAGACGGTGCAAGACACCGTGGTCCAGGTCATCGAGCAGCAGCTCAGCGGCCTCGACGGCTTCCTCTACATGTCCGCCGAAAGCAGTTCCGACGGTAGCATGAGCATCATCGTGACCTTCGCGCAGGGCACGGATCCGGACATCGCCCAGGTCCAGGTGCAGAACAAACTACAGTTGGCGACGCCCAGGTTGCCGGAGGAAGTGCAACGCCAAGGCCTACGGGTAGTGAAGTACCAGAAGAACTTCTTCCTGATCATCGGCCTGTTGGACAACACCGGCAAGATGGACAACTTCGACCTTGGCAACCTGATCTCTGCGCAGCTGCAGGATCCGATTTCGCGCATCAATGGCGTGGGCGATTTCCTAGTGTTCGGCTCGCCGAATGCCATGCGCATCTGGCTCGACCCGGCCAAACTCAACAGCTATCAGCTGACCCCAGGCGATGTGGCTGCGGCTATTCGTGAGCAGAACGTCCAGGTGTCGTCTGGCCAGCTCGGCGGCCTGCCGACCCGTCGCGGTGTGCAACTCAACGCCACCGTACTGGGCAAGACCCGCATGACCACGGCGGCAGAGTTCGAGGAAGTGCTCATCAAGGTTAAGGCAGATGGTGCGCAGGTTCGCGTCAAGGACGTAGCCCGCGTTGAGCTGGGCGCCGACAACTTCTCCATTTCCAGCAATTACAACGGCACGCCCTCTGCCGGTCTGGCCTTACGCTTGGCCAGCGGCGGTAACCTGCTGGAAACCGTGGCCGCGGTGAAAGCCGTGATGGAGCAACAGAAAGCCTATCTGCCGGAAGGCGTCGAGGTGCTCTATCCCTACGACACCACGCCGGTGGTGGAGGCCTCGATCAGCTCAGTGGTCGCCACCATCGTGGAAGCCGTTGTGCTGGTGTTCCTGGTGATGTTCCTGTTCCTGCAGAATTTCCGCGCCACACTTATTCCGACTCTGGCGGTGCCCGTTGTGCTGCTTGGCGCCTTCGCCTTGCTGCCTTACTTCGGCATCAGCATCAACGTGTTGACCATGTACGCCATGGTGCTGGCCATCGGCCTGCTGGTGGACGACGCCATTGTGGTGGTGGAAAACGTCGAGCGCCTGATGCACGAAGAAGCGCTGTCGCCACTGGAAGCCACACGCAAATCCATGGGGCAGATATCCGGCGCGCTGATCGGCATTGGCATGGTGCTGTCGGCGGTGTTCGTGCCGATGGCGTTCTTCGGCGGTTCGGCGGGCATCATCTATAAGCAGTTCGCCGTCACCATCGTGATTTGCATGGGCCTATCGGTGCTGGTTGCGCTGATTTTCACCCCGGCGCTGTGTGCCACGCTTCTCAAAGCGCCCAAGGGCGATGCCCATCACGAGAAAAAAGGCTTCTTCGGCTGGTTCAACCGTACCTTCGACCGCGGTACAGCGCGTTTCGAGCGCCGCGTTGGCGGCATGCTCAAGCACCGCGGACGCTACCTGCTGGCCTTCGCCCTGATCACCGCCGGTACGGGCTACCTGTTCAGCCAAATTCCCAAGGCATTTTTGCCCAATGAAGACCAGGGCTTGATGATGGTCGAGGTGCGTATGCCGGCGAACGCGTCTGCCGAACGCACCGAAGCGGTACTGACGGAGGTTAAGGAGTACCTGCTGGAAGATGAAGCCGAATTGGTGAACTCGGCATTGACCGTCAACGGCTTCAACTTCGCAGGTCGCGGTCAGAACTCGGGGCTGGGCCTGGTCATGCTCAAGGACTGGAGCGAACGTGGCGCTGAGGGCCAGGATGTGTTCAGCATGGCTGAGCGTGCCAACAAGCGCTTTGCGCAAATCAAGGACGCTACGGTGATGGCCTTTGTGCCACCGGCGATCCTGGAAATGGGCAACGCCATGGGCTTCAACCTCTACCTACAGGACAGTGCGAGCCTTGGCCACGAGGCGCTGATGGAAGCGCGTAATCATTTCCTACAGCTGGCCAACGAGCATCCGAAGCTGCGCGCGGTGCGGCCCAACGGCAAGGACGACGAGCCACAGTTCCAGGTCAACATTAACGATGAGAAAGCGCGGGCGCTGCAGGTCAGCATCGCGGCGATCAACGAAACCATGACCGCGGCATGGGGCTCGATGTACGTCAACGACTTCATCGACGCTGGACGGGTTAAGCGCGTCTACATCCAAGGCGAAGATACGGCGCGCATCTCGCCGGAAGACTTCGACAAGTGGTACGTGCGCAATGCCCTTGGCGAGATGGTGCCCTTCTCGGCCTTCGCCAGCGGCGAGTGGGTGTTCGGTTCGCCCAAGCTGGAACGCTACGGCGGCATTTCCTCGGTGGAGATCCTCGGCGAGCCGTTGCCCGGTTACAGCACCGGCGACGCGATGATCGCCATTGCCGAGATCATGCAGCAGCTGCCAGCGGGCATCGGCTTGAGTTATACCGGCCTGTCGTACGAGGAAATTCAGACTGGCGACCAGGCACCCATGCTCTACGCCTTGACCGTGCTGATCGTGTTCCTCTGCCTGGCCGCCCTCTACGAGAGCTGGTCGGTGCCAGTCTCGGTGATGTTGGTGGTGCCACTGGGCATCCTCGGTGCGGTGATCGCCACCCTGGGACGAGACCTGAACGCTGACGTGTATTTTCAGATCGGCCTGATGACCACCGTCGGTCTGGCGGCGAAGAATGCGATCCTGATCATCGAATTCGCCAAGGAGCTTTACGAGAAGCAAGGCATGCCGCTGGCCCAAGCCGCCGTCGAAGCCGCCAAGCTGCGTTTGCGGCCGATCATCATGACATCCCTGGCCTTCACCTTCGGCGTGCTGCCGATGGCACTCGCCACGGGCGCCGGTGCAGGCAGCCAGCACTCGGTCGCCACCGGCGTGGTCGGCGGGATGATCACCGCCACTGTGCTTGCGGTATTCTTCGTACCGCTGTTCTACGTGGTGGTGGTCAAACTGTTCGAGGGCTTCAAGAAGGCGCCAGCGGTTACCAAAGGAGAATCCGTATGAGACTCAAGCCGCTGACGCTCGCGGTAGCCCTGGTGCTGGGCGGCTGCAGCATGATTCCCGACTATGAACGCCCCGAGGCGCCCATTGCGGGCGATTGGCCGCAAGGTGCAGCCTATGAAACGGTCAAGGGGAGCGGCAGCAGTGCCGCCGAACTGAGCTGGCAGGCGTTCTTCCGCGACCCGGCGTTACGCCAGTTGATCGGCCTGGCGTTGGACAACAACCGCGACCTGCGCCAGGCCGCGCTTAACGTCGAGGCCTATCGAGCGTTGCACCGCATCCAGCGCTCCGAGCTGTTGCCAACTATCGACGCCGGTGCCGGCGGTCAGCGCCAGCGCCTGCCGGCGGATCTGTCGCCGACCGGCGCGGCGGGAATCCAGAGCCAGTACCAGGCGTCGCTTGGTGTCGCCTACGAGCTGGACGTCTTCGGCCGCATCCGCAGCCTCAGCCGTGCCGCGCTGGAGGAATACCTGGCCACCGCAGAGGTGCAGCGCAGTGTGCACATCGCCCTGGTCAGCGATGTGGCCACCGCCTACTTCAGCTGGCGCAGCAACCAGACCCAACTGGAGCTGACCGAGGCCACCCTGGAAAGCTACCGGAAGAGCCTGAGACTGATCACATCCAGTGCCGAAGTGGGCACCGCCTCCGAGCTGGACGTACGTCAGGCACGTACCTTGGTCGATCAGGCGCGGACACAGAAGGCGCTGTTCACCCGGCTTATCGCCGAAGATGGCAACGCCCTGCGCCTGCTGCTCGGCAGCGACATCCCAACGGACCGGCCCGAGAGCGGTAAGCCCGACATGGCGCTGCTTGCCGGATTCCCCGCCGGCCTGCCGGCAGACCTGCTGTTGCGCCGGCCGGATATCCGCGCAGCCGAACACCGCCTGCTGGCCGCCAACGCCAACATTGGCGCGGCGCGGGCGGCGTTCTTCCCCAGCATCAGCCTGACGGGCGCCGCCGGGACTGCCAGCAGTGAGTTGGACGGCCTGTTCGAAGGCGGCTCCGGCCTGTGGAGCTTTGCGCCACGGATCAACATCCCGCTCTTCAGCGCCGGGCGGCACAAAGCCAATCTGGACTACGCCGAGGTGCTCAAGGACATCAACGTCGCCCGGTACGAGAAGAGCATCCAGGTCGCCTTCCGCGAGGTCGCAGACGGCTTGGCGGCGCGCGGCACGTTCGGCGAGCAGGTACAGGCACAGAGTGATCTGGTCGACAACAACCAGGCTTACTACCAACTGGCCCGCCAGCGTTACGACGAGGGCGTGGACACCTACTTCACCGTGCTTGATGCGCAGCGCGAACTCTTCGCCTCCCAACGCCAACTGCTCAGTGACCACTTGCTTCAGCTGAACCGGGAAATCCAACTGTACAAAGCCCTTGGTGGTGGTTGGAGCCCGAACGATACGGTCGCCACTGCCTACTGATTGGACACCGCCCCATTCTGGCGATTGTGAATCGGTCCGGGTTGGAGTGCTGTTAGTGCATCAGCACTTGTTGATGCACTAACAGCCGTTCATCAGCGCAGCGGCAGTGAGATAGAACAAGCCGGTCATTTGATCAGTAATTAATAGCTTGACTAGGCAGATAAAGCCGGTGCACGTAGGTCACGTTGAGCGACCTTCGGTCTTGAAGACGCTGCCGTCGACAGCGCGGCGAATCGAGCACAAGTTCCCAGGGCTTATTAGCGCATATTCGCATGGGAACTGACCCACAATAGGGTTGCGTCCTCTTCCGTGCCAGAAACGCAGGCGTGCCCCATCCTGCTGTCGAAATAATTCGCCGCGTCCAACGTGCTGGCGGCGGTCGCCACTAACATCTGGGTGTTGGCCCTGGCGCGCTTCATCGACCAACCGATTACCTGCCGCGAAAACAGATCGAGCACCACTGTCAGCCGCTGTCCTGCGTGGTGAGTGGCAGTGCTATAACCTTGAGCGTGCGCAGGCGGCTCAGGGTTCGGGCAAAATCCTGGGCGTAGCCGCCCTCCGTCAACTGCTCAATGGCCACACTGGAATACAGCTGCAGTTTCAGCCCTCGATCGTAGGCGATGTCGATAAAATTGAGAAAACGCTGACTAACATCCTGCGGGTAATCACCCAGCGGCCCCAGCCCACTGATCGCCATCTGCGCAAAGCGCTCAATCAGCCACAAGTAATCGGCTGTTGAACGCGCGGTGGCGAACAACTCGGTGAAATCCAACCAGGCGCATTGCCCTTGATAGGCGTAAAGACGCAAAGGTCGGTGATTCACGTCCATCAGATGATCGAACTGCGCGCAGCCTCCCAACCCTGACTGCTGACGAATCAGTACTTCGCCATCGTCCGTCATAGGCCAATAAAAACTGCCCCAAACCTCCCGCTCGCCGGCGTGCAGGCGGTAATCTTCGCCCCCCTCCACCGAGAGGATTATCAAGCGCCTCTTAATCAAGCTTATCGTCTGCTTGAAACGCTCGTGATAGAGCGGATTAGGACATAAACAATCCGGGCTGTAGTTGGACGTGCAAACCAGCCCAACGCCCTCCTCTTCCAGCACCTTGAACAGACGACCGAGCAACATGGCGTCGCCGATGTCATGCACATGGAATTCGTCAAAGCACAGCAACTGGGTTTGCGTGGCAATCTCACGCGCCACGCAAGCGAGCGGATCGGCCTGGCCGGCGAAATCGTGCATGCGCAGCTGCAACTCCTGCAGAAAGGCATGAAAATGCACCCGGCGCTTGCCCTTCAGCGGCGCCGCCGAAAAGAAGGCATCCATCACGAAGCTTTTGCCACGACCAACACCACCCCACAGATAAACCCCGGAGGGGCGTCGACGAAACCAGCCCTTGCGACCGTGCAAATGCTCGTCGAGCCAGGCGCCCAGTTGCTCGATGGCAGCCAACTGCGCGCTATCGGCACGGTAACCGCGAGCGTCCAGCAGATCAGTGAAGTGCCGCCGGACGCGCTGCGCGACTGGCTCGGCAAGGACTATCCGCTCGGGATCCTGTGGCTTAGAAGTCAAAAAGACAGTTTCCCCTTCCCCCTGGATGCGCATATCAAAACGATAAGCCAGCTTGCCCTCGACCTCGCAACGCTGCGCTACCAACGTCTCGCGGCGCTGTGGTTGCTCGATCAGATTGAGCACCGGGTCCAACGCATTGGCCTCGGCCTCATCGGAAAAGTACAGACGCGTCTGCAGGTGAATGTTGATGCCGCGAGCGAACAGCGAGACGTTGATGTGCGGTGCCATTGGCACGCCAGCAGCGTTGCTCACCACACCCGGTTTAATAGTGCGCAGCGTCCACCCGCCCGTTTCGAAGGTAGTGGCAGTGCGACCGAAGCTGTTAAACGGCTTAGCCAGATCAAACTCATAGTCATAACGGCCCTGATGATCGGCCTGCCAGAACTCTAGAAAGGAATCCTTCACCAAGTGACCGTTGCCATCGTAGACATTGCCGATCAGGGTGATGTGCTCGCCGGGCGCACCCGTCTTGGCCATCTGGTTCCAGATTTCCTGGGGGCGACTCGGGTTGCCGGCAGCCTCTAAGGCCAGGCCGATATGCACGTAGGGGCCGGCGGTTTGCGAAGGGGTTTCCGGCAGCAGTTGGATAGGCATGTTCGGTTCCTCCTCAGCGGTTTTCGAAGTGAGTTTGGCGCTGACCGCGCAGCACGATATCGAAGCGATAGGCTAAGCAATCCATGGGATTGGCCGCGCTCATGTAGAGTCTGGCAATCAGGCTCTGGACTGCGTCCGGGTTGGTGATCGACTTGACGATCGGACACATGACAATCAGCGGGTCACCTTCGAAATACAGCTGGGTAATCAGGCGGGTAGAGATCGACGGGCCACTGATGGAGACGTGGATATGCGCCGGGCGCCAATCATTCGGGCCATTACGCCAAGGGTATGGGCCGGGCTTGACGGTGCGGAAGCTGTAATAACCCTGACTGTCACTCAGCGCGCGGCCGACGCCACCGAAGTTGGGGTCGAGCGGTGCTAGGTAACGGTCGTTCTTGTGACGGTAGCGGCCACCGGCGTTAGCTTGCCAAATTTCCACCAGGGTATGCGGGATTGGCTTGCCGTACTGGTCGCACACACGCCCGGCGACGATGATGCGCTCGCCCACCGGCAAGCCGCCGTGGTTGAAGTTGAGCAGCAGGTCGTTGTCGTGCTGATCCAGCTGTAGGTGCGAGAAATCCGGGCCACTGGTTTCCGAGATCGACTGCGGGATACTTACCAGCGCCTGGCGCGGCGAGCGGGCAATCGAGGTTTTGTAGTCAGGCGTAAGCGCCTTGGGGTGCCAGTTACGGTCACGAATGACGAAACGGCTGTGCTGCGCGTCGGACATGTCGAAGTTCTCTTGTTGGAATAGTGGAGCTACTGCAGGCACAGGTATCTCAAGCAGTCTCGAGCAGAGTCGTCACCGTAGAAATTGAAAAGATCACATCAATCCATAACTCATTGGTTATGGATTCAGCTTCTCCCGATAGTCCACTGCCTCCGCACTCAGCACCTCGTAGCACCATAGCGTGGGCAGAGACGGCGGCGTGGTCGGGTTGCTGCAGATGCCCACTGAACCACCCGGCTCTCGCAGACCGATATCCAACTCGGTCGAGCGCGTGGGTCGACTAGCGCAGGCGTTCACGCTCTGGATGCGGAAAACGCCTTCATGCCGACGCTTCTGATTTGGATTGATCGGTCTATGTTAAATGCCTTCTGCCTTGGCAAAGTGGGCAGTGGGCAGTGGGCAGTGGGCAGTGGGCAGTGGGCAGTGGGCGAGTCTTCGATTACGTACTGCGGGTATACACCAATGCTTAAAATGCCGGGGCTTATGATGTCAGCAAAGGATGCATTACTGGCGCAAACCATCCTCGGCGTTCACCGCATTATCGACACAAACGAGATGACTCTGAAAAGTTAGATCACCGCTACAGCGGCAGCCAATATAGGCAAAGCAAGCTAGCTTACCTTGCAACTATTATAGTTAATTACTGTAAACATTTAGGCGCAACAAATACCTGCAACTGACCATATACAGCTGAAACAACATGGGGTCAGAAAAACTGCACCTCCAAACAAACACATGCAACTCTAAAAAGCAAAAATACACCAACAAGATATCCCTAGAACATCAGAATATCGTAAAAACCCGCCTACACATCATTAGATGTTAATCTGAAAACTCAGCATCATTAGTAATTTAAAATACAAGAAATTACCAATTTTTTTTACAACTACAAGGCATCTCTAATCCTGATAGATCATTTCACAACCTGGGATTTTAGACGAACACCCAGTTAGTTGATATATTTAAAAAATCAAGTCGGCCCTAATGAAAATTTTTATTTAATATAATTGCAGAATAACTATTACTGCCACTAAAGTTCTGCCCGCAGCCTTGGCTGTCGACGCGTTCTTCATGAGAGAACACGCCGTTTTTTAAATGCGCCTATCGCTCAGACGTCGTTACCCACCTCGTCAAGATCGGTACCGGTCCCGACCCGCGCGGGACCGGCACGGCGCCACTGCATGAGCCAAAAAAACAAAAAAGGAATTCTGCCATGCCCATCCGACTATTCTTTATCCTGCTGCTGCTACCTCACCTGGCTTACTCCAACACTGACGCCGAACGTCTCCAAGCCATACGCAGCCAGGCATTCAGCACCTGTAGCAACCTACTGGTGCATTACAACCCCAACCACAATGACAGTGACCCGCGTAATGCCGAGCGTTATCGGCAAGCCCTACAGCAGTTGCAGCGCCTGGTAACCCTAGAGAAAGATCCGCTGTTGATTAAATTCGCCGGCGATATGCGTGAGCGTGTAGAGGATCTGGAAAAACAGCCCACTAGCAGCCCCGAACTCTACCCCACCTGGATCAATCCGTTACTTGAGGCCCAGGCGCGTCTCGACCAGCAGGCCAGTATGCTCTATGCCAGCGCAGCACCTATTGAGCCACGCCGGCTGACGCTGCATAAGTTGACGCTGGACGTCGAACGCCTGCAGTTGCTCTACCAGACACGCACTTTTGGTTCACTAGGCGTCTACGTAATGGCTATGGACGAGACAACATTTGCGCACTTAGATCAGCAAATTACTCAGAACTTTACGACGCTTAAACAGGATTGGCCGCAGCACAGCGTCGAGCTTAACAAGCTCATGCGCAAGTACGACTTTATCCGCCCTCGCTTACTTAATCATGAGCTGATCTGGGTACCAGGGAGTGCCGCCTACTACCTGAGTCAAGTCAGCGATGGCCTGGCGCGCATCGACGCCGAGTAAGGAAAGGTTTAATGAGCAGCACAACAGTACCCGTGGCGCTCACCCCAACACAGTTACGCCGGGTGTTGGCTGGCCTGTTACTCGGTCTATTCCTTGCCGCACTCGACCAGACTGTGGTGGCTGTGGCTCTGCCGGATATTGCCCGTCAGCTACCAGGTAGCGAGCTCCTGGCTTGGGTGGTTTCCGCCTACCTGCTGGCCATGACCGTCAGCACTCCGATCTTTGGCAAGCTCGGCGATCTGTTCGGCCGTAGACGGCTACTGGCAGTCGCCGTTGGTCTTTTCGTATTAGCCTCCCTGCTCTGCGGGCTGGCGCAGTCCATGCCTCAATTGATTGCTGCGCGAGGCTTGCAGGGGATCGGCGCCGGCGGTCTGCTCGCCATTATCCAAGCGCTGATTGGCGACCTGATCGCTCCGGCCGAACGGGGCCGCTACCAAGCCTGGTTTAGCGGCATGTTCGCACTTGCCAGTCTGATCGGACCAACACTGGGTGGCCTGCTGAGCAGCCAGTGGTCATGGCGATGGGTGTTCTGGATCAACCTGCCACTGGGTATTCTGACGCTCTGGCTGTGCCAACGACGCCTGGCGCACTTGCTAGAAAATCGCCGTAACGCGCAGATTGACTACCTCGGCAGCGTCTTGCTGATTTTGGGGCTCGGCAGCCTACTGCTGTTGATTAACCAGCTAGGCCAACAACCACAATGGCTGACGCCGGCCAATGGCACTGTTCTGGTTCTTGCAATGGCAGGGCTAGGGCTATTTCTGTGGCAACAGCAACGCGCAGCCGAGCCACTGATCCCACCCGAACTGCTGCAAATAGCAGCAGTTCGCTCGAGCTGGCTGATACTGTTTTTTGCCAGCTTCCAATCTATAGGCTTGGGGGTATTGATACCGCTGCACGCCCACAACACCGGTGGCGCGCAAAGCAGCGCGGCGCAACTAATGGCCATTGCCTTGGGGTGCCGATTGGAGCCTATACCGGTGGCAAGCTGAGTGCCCACCTGCAGCGTTACAAACCCATGATTGTGGCTGGGGCTCTGTTGCTGCCATTAAGCCTGACACTACTGGCGCTATTACCCAGCGGACATGCTGGCATCACGCTGGGCATTCTTTTGCTCTGCGGGACTGCACTCGGCCTGCAGTTTCCCACTTCACTAGTGGCGGTACAAAGTGCGGCGCCCAGACAGCATATGGGCTCGGCTACTGGTGTTTGCGGCTTGTTCCGCGGGCTCGGTGGCGCGGTTGGTGCCGCTCTGCTCTCCAGTTTATTCTGGCAACTTTCAGCGACACCTCAGGTCACAGCAGCCCAGCCATTGATTACGGTGAGCAACAGTCTGTTGCAGCACGCATTTAATCAGCTACTACTCATCGACGCGGCTATTGCCGTACTGCCATTGCTGATTGCCCTGCGCTTAGAAAACCGGTCACTAAGTCGCAAGCTGGCAAGTGAGAAATAAGCCCGCAGAACTTTACTTACTCCAGGCTGGCACGCCACTCAATGGTTAGGGTTTCCTCACCCGCCATGCGCTGTAGGTGCTCGGCGACCACCTGCTGCATACGCACCTGGTTATCCTCCGGCATCTCCAGGGAGACCTGCAGCAAACCCTGCTCAACAATGAACTTACAACGACCAGCCGGAAACTCCACGCTCCCACAGCTCTCACTCAACTCGACGGTGAGCTTGTACCCCCAATGACGGCACAAGCGCGTCATCAGCCGGCTGGGATTGGCACAGGACACATAGCTTTCATAAACACTCATCCATCACCTCCTCTGTTCTCTACAAGCAATCATTCGATCGACTTGCGGTAGTAACCAACTGCAACCAAATAGTGACCAACCTTGCGCAGCAAAGCGTGTTTGTCCTCCAGCTTACTGGTCACCGGATTCTTCCAGCGATAGTCATAACCTGCCCGCTCAGCTTTGCTGATCAACGCCAGGATAGGCGTTCCTACTGGCTTGCCCTCGGGATCCTTGATGGTTGCAAAATCCACCCCCACAAGCCGGCGGTTATAGCCGTGAGCAACAAAGCGCTGGGTGTCGAGATCGATCACGAAGGCGTAGAGATCATCTTCATGATAGGCCGCAGACAGGTCATTGATGGCTTCAATCGTTGCCGCTGAATCCTTGCGTAAAGCTTCAGCCACGCGGTCAAGAAACTTCTCAGCCTGCGCTGGCGTAGCCCTTGGCAGGTAAAGACCAACAGCAATCACGCGCTCACCAACCCGCTGATAAAACACCTTCTTACGCTCCACGCGACCGTCACGCAGGTTCATCCAGCGATACTCGGCGCTGTGAACCTGATCATCTTCCGTGCTGCTCAAGGCACGCTTAAACGCCTCACGCAACTCGGGTTCCAATACGGTGGAAACATCCCGCCCGATTAATACGGCAGAGCTGCTTCCACTGGCTAACATCGTGCCATTGGTATCGACAACAAATACATAGTGCTCACCGTCGATGAACTCGCCCTGGCGACTGAAGGCCGCAAAGGCCGTATCGCCCTGCATGCGGTAATACTCCACCGCGCTCTGCAACAACCGCCGTGCCTGTTCGTCGTCAGACGCCACCTCGCCCTGACTGGTGCCCACCCACACAAAGAACAGCGTTACCGCTAAACAGAATCGCTTCATCACATTCATCACACTCACCTTGTTCACTGCATAAGTCAGCGTTGTGCCGCCACCGGCTCAAGGCCTAGGCGACGAATCGTACGAGAGCCCACATGGGCAGTGGCCAGATCGCCTTCCTGTCGTTCGCGGACAGAAACCCGATAGCGCATGCAGTAATGGGCTGCGCAGAGGAACGATCCGCTCTTGATCACCTGCGGCTTTGCCAAGACAGGCAGAAAGCGCAACGCACTATGCTTCACAGCTTCATGCCAGCACCGCGCACCCGGTTGCATCGCGCAACTCGGACAGGGAGATGCCCTCGGCCAACTCGACCAGCTGTAAGCCTTGCGCGGTCACATCGAGCACGGCCAGATCAGTAATGATCCGATCGACTACCCCGACTCCGGTGAGCGGCAGGTCGCAGCGTTGAAGAATTTTCGCCGCTCCGCCCTTGGCGCAGTGTTCCATAAGCACGACCACGCGCTTGACTCCGGCGACCAGGTCCATCGCCCCGCCCATGCCCTTAACCATCTTGCCGGGGATCATCCAGTTGGCCAGATCACCTTCGGCAGACACCTGCATCGCACCAAGAATCGACAGATTGATATGGCCGCCGCGAATCATCGCGAAGGAGTCAGCGCTGTTGAAAAAGCTGCTGCCAGGCAGCGTGGTGATGGTTTGCTTGCCGGCATTGATCAAATCGGCATCGACGTCCTCAGTTCGTGGAAAGGGGCCGATGCCGAGCAGGCCATTCTCGCTTTGCAGCCAGACGTCCATGCCTTCAGGGATGTAGTTGGCCACCAGGGTCGGCAGGCCGATCCCTAAGTTGACGTAGAAACCATCCTGCAATTCTTGTGCGGCGCGTTGCGCCATCTGTTCGCGGGTCCAGGCCATGTTCAGCTCCTCACCGTTCGTTGTTCAATACGTTTTTCCGGGCTGGCGTTCAGCACCAAGCGCTGCACATAGATGCCGGGTAAGTGGATCTGGTCGGCATCCAGTTCGCCGATCTCAACGATTTCCTCGACCTCAGCAATGCACACTCGCCCTGCCATCGCCGCCAGCGGATTAAAGTTACGGGCGGTCTTGTTGAACAACAGGTTGCCGGCCTTGTCGGCCTTCCACGCCTTGACCAGAGCAACGTCGGCGGTCAGCGACTTTTCCATCACGTACCACTGGCCATCGAACTGACGGGTTTCCTTACCTTCGGCCACCAGAGTGCCGTAACCGGTTTTGGTGAAGAACGCCGGAATGCCCGCGCCACCGGCGCGCAGCTTCTCGGCCAGGGTGCCCTGCGGGGTGAATTCCAGCTCCAACTCACCAGCTAAATACTGGCGCTCGAACTCCTTGTTCTCGCCAACGTAGGAAGAAATCATCTTGCGGATTTGCCGGGTTTCCAGCAATTGGCCCAAACCAAAACCATCAACTCCGGCGTTGTTGCTGATCGCGGTTAAATTGCGCACACCGCTGTCGCGTAAGGCCGCAATAAGTACCTCTGGAATACCGCATAAACCAAAGCCACCAACCGCCAGAGTCATTCCATCTTCGAGTAAACCTTCAAGGGCAGCGGCGGGACTGGGAAATAACTTATTCATGTTTATTCCTCACAAATCGCCACGGTCCGCACGAGTCGGCCGAGGCGTGTTTGATCTTGTAGGGGAAGTAGGAAACCTTGAAGGGATTGGCCGTCAGGGCTTCCATGTTGGCGAGTTTCTTCACCTGGCCGTAGCGCGCTATTGCGCCCAGGCTTGTGCGCTTTTCTAATGATTGAGGCATCTCCGCTCTCGGAAAAACGACCACGGGAGACGAACAATCCCAGCAAACGGCTTTTGGGATGTTCATTAAAGGATGACACCTGTAGATGCAGCTTTAGCCGCAACCGCTCGACGAGAAATAGGCAGTACATCGAGCGAGTTGCGAATCAGCGCGGCGGCCGAACCGTCGTGGCGAAAACCCAGCGCGCGGGCTTGCGGGGTCTTCATCGGTGGCTGGCTCGCGAAGAGTGATTCCAGACGCGCATCGGGGGCGAAGGTAATCAACTCCCGGCGCTCCTGGCCATAGACCTTACTCAGCGCTTCGAGCACCTGACTGATCGAGAGATGCAGTAACGGCAACTGCCAGGCGGTCTCGCCCGCAAGTGCCGCGCGATCCAGTTCAGCGGCATGCAGCAGGTTGTCGACACAGCAGCGCACCGACATCCACCAGGCCGTCGCCGGTGCTGACACCGGACAGACATAGGCTTCGCCCTTAGCGAAGGCGCGCAGCAGATCGCTCATAAACGCCGAAAGCAGGCCATTGGGTGTTGCCGCTGACCGAAAACTGACCCAGTAGAGGCTGTTCTGCCGACTGAAAACTGACCCAGGTGTTCAACTGCTTCTGCTCAATTTTTGAGCAGGAGAACACAGGGTGATCAGTATGGAAATGATGGGCAAAATTCGCCGGATGTATTTCCGCGACAAGCTGTCGCTGCATGAGATAGCCAAGCGCACCGGGTTGGCGCGCAACACGATTCGCAAGTGGGTCAGAGCACCTGAGGCCAAGCCGCCGGTCTACCAACGCCGCGCGATCTTCAACAAACTCAGCCCTTTTCACGCCACGCTGGAGCAGGCGCTAAAAGCCGATTCGCTGCGGCCCAAGCAACAGCGGCGCAGTGCCAAGGCGCTGTTGGCGCAAATCAAAGCCGAAGGTTATGACGGTGGCTACAGCCAGCTCACCGCGTTTATCCGTGCCTGGCGAGGGGGACAGGGCAAGGCGTCGCAGGCCTTTGTGCCGCTGACCTTTGCTCTTGGCGAGGCGTTTCAGTTTGACTGGAGCGAGGAAGGCTTGCTGGTCGGCGGCATTTACCGGCGTATGCAGGTGGCACATCTGAAGCTGTGTGCCAGCCGTGCGTTCTGGCTTGTGGCGTATCCGAGCCAGGGCCATGAGATGTTATTTGACGCCCATACACGCTCGTTCGGCTCCTTGGGCGGCGTGCCGCGCCGGGGCATCTACGACAACATGAAGACCGCCGTCGACAAGGTCAATAAGGGCAAAGGCCGGGCGGTGAATGCGCGCTTTGCGGTGATGTGCGCGCATTACCTGTTCGATCCGGACTTCTGCAACGTCGCCGCTGGTTGGGAAAAGGGCATCGTTGAAAAGAACGTGCAAGACAGCCGCAGGCGTATCTGGCTAGACGCCCAGGACTGCCAGTTTCACTCCTTCGAGGAACTCAATGCCTGGCTGGGCCAGCGCTGCCGCGCGCTTTGGAACGAGCTGACGCACCCTCAATACAGCGGGCTCAGTGTGGCCGAGGTACTGGAGTTGGAGCGCGCCGAACTGATGCCTATGCCCGCGGCCTTCGACGGTTACGTCGAGCGGCCTGCGCGGGTCTCCAGCACCTGCCTGGTCAGCGTCGGGCGCAACCGTTACTCGGTGCCGTGTGAGTACGCGGGTAAGTGGGTCAGCAGCCGTTTGTATCCGACCCGCATCGAGGTGGTGGCCGATGATGCGCTGATTGCCAGCCATGCGCGCTTGCTGGATCGCGAACAGGTCAGCTACGACTGGCAGCACTACATCCCGCTGATTGAGCGCAAGCCCGGCGCGCTGCGCAACGGAGCGCCCTTTACTGATCTGCCAGCGCCGCTGCGTCAGCTTAAGCACGGTCTGGGGCGTCATGCCGGCGGTGACCGGATCATGGCGCAAGTCCTGGCTGCCGTACCGGTCGCCGGACTCGATGCCGTGCTGGTAGCCGTTGAGCTGGTACTGGAGAGCGGCAGCCTGAGCGCCGAACACATCCTCAATGTCGTGGCACGGCTGACAGCATCCGAACCACCACCCAGCGTCGAAACCCACTTGTCGCTCAAGGAAGCCCCCGTCGCTAACACGGCGCGCTACGACCGCCTGCGTGGCCAGGCCGAGGAGGTCGGTCATGCGTGATTTGATGGCGGAACTCAAGGAGCTGCGCCTGCACGGCATGGCCACGGCCTGGGCGGAGTTAACTGCACAGGGTGAGTCGAACACAGCCTCGTCCAAGTGGCTGCTCGAACACCTGCTGGAACAAGAGCACACAGATCGCGCCATGCGCTCGGTGAGCCACCAGATGAACATGGCCAAGCTGCCGATGCACCGCGATCTGGCCGGCTTCGACTTCAGCGCCTCCAGCGCCGACGCTCGCTTGATCAGCGAGCTGGCCAATCTGAGCTTTACCGACACCGCGCAGAACGTGGTGCTGATCGGTGGGCCAGGCACCGGTAAAACCCACCTAGCCACCGCGCTGGCCGTGTCCGGCATCACCCGGCACGGTAAGCGCGTGCGCTTCTACTCCACGGTCGATCTGGTCAATCTGCTGGAGCGCGAAAAACACGACGGCAAAGCCGGGCGGATCGCCCAGGCACTGCTGCGCATGGATCTGGTCATCCTCGACGAACTGGGTTATCTGCCGTTCAGCCAGGCTGGCGGTGCGTTGCTGTTTCACCTGCTGTCCAAGCTGTACGAACACACCAGCGTGGTGATCACCACCAACCTGAGCTTCGCCGAATGGTCGAGCGTGTTCGGCGACGCCAAGATGACCACCGCCCTGCTGGATCGGCTGACCCACCACTGCCACATCGTCGAAACCGGTAACGAGTCCTATCGACTGCAACACAGTAGCTTGGCGGCCCAGGCCAAGATCAAATCACGGGAGCGAAAGCGTAAGGGCGGCCAAGAACCGGAGGACGATGAGCCGTTCTGATTTCATGGCGACGACGGCCTGCTACATGGCTGCATGTGGCAGGTCTTAAACAACTGAACTGGGCTAGCGAAGGAGTGGGGGCAACAGCAGCTGCGCTGGTAGACTTATCCACAGTTGCTGGTAACAAAATCAGCAATCCGCCCTGGGTCAAATTTCAATCGGCAGGGTGGGTCAATTTTCCATCAGCGCCAACACGAAACCTCAATCTGGTACTTCTGGGGCATGGCGCGCGACTTCAAGCCAGAGGATGCAGAACTCACCGCTAAGATTCGCGAAGGACAGGGGAAGATCTTCGGCGAAGATCTGGACATGCTCGAACAGCAACAAAACAACCTTCTGGCCTACCCCGATCGCCCCCTGCTGAAGCTCAACATTGATGCCGGCGGCGTACAGTCGCGACGAATTCTCGAACGCATTATTGCCCGCGAACAAGCAGCTCAAGCTGAAGCCGTGATCGCCAGGAGCACATCATGATTGACGCCACCATCAGCGCGATGCGTTTAGAGGCACAGGACATTATTTGGTTGGAGCTAGTGCAAACCAACCGGGAGCCGCTACCGGCCTTCGAGGCGGGTGCACATATCGATATTCACCTACCTGGCAATGTGGTGCGCCAGTATTCCTTGTGCAACCATCCTGATGAGCGCCAGCGCTATTGCATTGCCGTACTCAAAGATCCGGCTTCCCGCGGCGGCTCACAGAGTGTGCATGACTCGCTGAGAGTAGGGCAGCGCCTGCAAATCAGCCAACCTCGCAACCTATTCCCGCTGGCGCCGCACAGCGGACGTAGCCTGCTGTTCGCTGGTGGAATCGGGATCACCCCAATACTGTGCATGGCTCAGCGCCTGTACCAACAAGGTGAAAACTTCGAGCTACATTACTGCGCACGCTCAGCCGAGCGCGCCGCTTTTATAGAACTTCTGAGTCACAGCGCTTTTGCCCAACATGTGCACCTGCATTTCGACGATGGTCCCGAGCAGCAAAAGCTTAATGCAAGCAGCCTGCTCAACTCGCCAGCAACCGGCAACCATCTGTATGTCTGTGGCCCGAACGGTTTTATGGAGCATATTTTAAACAGTGCTCGCGACCAAGGCTGGGAGGACAGCCACCTGCACCGCGAATACTTTAGCGCTGCAACCAGCACCAACAGAGCAGACGACGAAAGCTTCGAAATACGCATTCGCAGCAGCGGCCAGGTGCTGCAGGTACCACCAAACATTTCAGCACTGGAAGCACTGGAATCAGCCGGCTTCGATATACCGATCGCTTGTGGCCAAGGCATCTGTGGCACGTGCCTGACACGAGTATTAGAAGGCGAAGCAGATCACCGGGACGGATTCTTGAGCGATGCAGAGCATGCCCGCAACGACCAATTTACGCCTTGCTGCTCAAGAGCTAAAAGCCCATACCTAGTGCTGGATCTTTAACTGTTCAGCCTATGAATCCGGATGCTAATCCGGCTTACAAGCTGCTAAATGTTGAAAAAATGTGGTCTTCGTGAAGACGCACTTCCCAGGCCTTTCCAATAACATTTCCCAGCTTATAACCCTGTTTGCGCTGTCGAATCTGTGGATGGCGCGCCGATATTCAATAACGAAAGAAGGCTTCGATGCACTCCATTTTTCGAGGTGCGGGCGAGCGTTTAACCCAGTCGCTGGTAGGGATGTGATCCGGCACAGTGCGGCGCCAAGGCGATGATGGTTACACAGTACCAGACTTCGCAAATGTCTTGATCTGTTCGACTTCTAGGGCTGTGCGTTTGGCGGACGCTTACCACATCCTACTGAAAAACCGATCAGACAGCGCAAAGCACAGCCAAAAAAAACGGGCTTATGCATCACGCATAAGCCCGTTTTTTATTACAGCCGCTGCGCTTAGCCGCGCTGACGCTTAGGCAACACGTCTTTGAGCTTGGCGTGCATGCCGCGCAGGGTTTTCTCGGTGCTTTCCCAGTCGATGCAGGCATCGGTGATGGATACGCCGTACTTGAGCTGGCTCAGGTCCTTAGGAATCGACTGAGCGCCCCAACCTAGGTGGCTTTCAACCATCAGGCCGACGATGGATTGGTTGCCTTCCAGAATCTGGTTGGCGACGTTGTCCATGACCAGTGGTTGCAGGGCCGGATCCTTGTTGGAGTTGGCGTGGCTGCAATCGACCATGATGTTCGGGCGAATGCCGGCTTTGGTCAGTTCCTGCTCACACACAGCCACACTCACCGAGTCATAGTTCGGCTTGCCGTTGCCGCCACGCAGCACTACGTGACCGTAGGGATTGCCTTTGGTGGTGACGATCGAGACACCACCTTCCTGGTTGATACCAAGGAAACGGTGCGGGCTGGAGACCGACTGCAGGGCGTTAATCGCCACCGTCAGGCCGCCGTCAGTACCATTTTTGAAGCCCACCGAGGAGGACAGGCCGGAAGCCATTTCACGGTGGGTTTGCGATTCAGTGGTGCGCGCGCCAATGGCCGACCAGCTGATCAAATCCTGCAGGTACTGCGGGGAGATCGGGTCGAGGGCTTCGGTCGCGGTTGGCAGGCCCATTTCCGCCAGGTCACGCAGCAACTGGCGACCGATATGCAGACCGTCCTGAATTTTGAACGAGTCGTCCATAAACGGATCGTTGATCAGGCCTTTCCAGCCCACGGTGGTACGCGGCTTCTCGAAGTACACACGCATGACCAGATACAGGCTGTCCGACACCTCGGCAGCCAGCGCTTTAAGGCGCTCGGCATACTCATGGGCGGCCTTGATGTCGTGGATCGAGCACGGCCCGACCACCACAAACAGGCGGTGATCCTTGCCATCGAGAATATTGCGGATTACCTCACGCCCGCTGGCAACCGTGCGCAGGGCAGCGTCAGTCAGCGGAATTTCACGCTTGAGCTGTGCGGGGGTTATCAGGGTATCGTTGGAGGCAACGTTGAGGTCATCAATCGGTAAATCAGCCATCGTGCTATTCATCAGTAAGAGTCATCAGGTCACGGGTGCCGGCCGCCAGCGATCCCCGTGTGGCGGAGCACAGCAATAGGAGCACTGCGGGGAAGCCGAACCTTAGCGCGTAAAGGCACGGCTCGACAATGGGCTTGGCGGCTTGAGCCGTGCCGATGGTTGGATTGACTAATTCAAACTGTCGCGGGAAAACTCGGCAGCGTGCTGGCTGATCCACTCTTGCGCCACGGCCTCAATCGATAAGCTACAGCCCTGCTGCTGTTCACATTGCTTGCGGTAATGCTCGATGTGGCACACCTGCTCGACCATGCGGGCGCGAAACAAGGTGTCCTCATCAATAAAGGCGATACCCACCAGATAATGCTCACCCTGTTTACGGCACCACGCCACCAGCCCCGGGTAGCGCGCCTGCTCGCCGAACAGCGGGATGCGCATTTCAACAGCCGTACCGCGGCGAAAAGCACGGCTGGAGTTGCAAGCCACGCCGCCGAGGCTGATATTGTTGAGCCGCTGTTTGGGCACACACGCCTGTTTGCGCAACACCAACTCCACCGGCATATCACTGGGATGACGCAGAAAGTGACGCATCGCTTACGACCTCAGATGCCATCAATTTGATATCAGACATGAGCAGTATAGTGACTGAACTGGAACTCACCGATTTAGATGCGGATCGTCACCTGCTCGACCTGCCCGGCACGTCATTGCTGATATTCACCAGCATAGGTTGTGCCAGTTGCCGTTGGGCGCGCCGTGAATTGGCCAAGCTGGACCTGCCCGTGCAGCGCCTAGCGTGGGTCGATGCGGGCAACAATGGCGGTTTGGTTACGCGTTACGAGGTCTTCCATCTGCCGGCCCTGTTTGCCGTGCGTGATGGCCAATTTTATGGCGCTGTGCAAGCTCGCTTGCTGAGCAGCGAATTAACCCTGGCGCTGGACACTGCCCTGTCGCGCCCCGCTGAGGAGCTTCCCTGATGACTGCAGCACCCCGTATCGGCATTATCGGCTGCGGCGCGATTGGCGGCTTTTATGGCCTGATGCTGGCCCGCGCCGGCTTTGATGTGCATTTTCTGCTGCGCAGTGAATTCACGGCCGTGGCCAGTGAAGGCCTGCGAGTCAACAGTACCGTGCACGGCTCGCTGCATCTGGATAACGTGCAGGCGTACCTGTCGGTCACCGACATGCCGCCCTGCGACTGGCTGCTAGTCGCCGCCAAAACCACCAGCAACGCCGAACTGGCCCCGCTTATCAGCCAGGCGGCGGCGCCCGGCGCCAAAGTGGTGCTGATGCAAAACGGCCTGGATGTCGAAGACGAACTACGCCCACTGTTACCCGATTCGCTGCACCTGCTCGGCGGCCTTTGCTACATCTACGCGCATCGCAGCGCGCCAGGTGTGGTTGAGCATCAGGCCCTGGGCGGCGTCAACCTTGGTTATCACTCAGGCCCGGCGCTGGATACGGAGAGTCGCCAGCTGATCCTTGAGCAAGGCACCGGCTTGTTTCAAACCGCAGGGCTGGCCTCCAAGGCGATGGCCGAGCTGAAGCAGGCGCGCTGGCAGAAGCTGGTGTGGAACGCGCCCTTCAACGGCCTGGCCGTACTGCTGAATAGCGGTACCAGCGCTCTGATGAGCAACGCCGAGAGCCGGGCCCTGATCGCCGCCCTCATGCAAGAGGTGGTAGAAGCTGCCAGCGCCTGTGGCTATCCACTGCCTGCGGAGTTTGCCGGTAAATTGCTGGCGGCCACCGAGCGCACACCGGACTATTTACCGAGCATGTACCACGACTTTGCCCTGCAACGCCCGCTGGAGCTGCACGCTATTTATGCCGTCCCACTGGCCGCCGCTGCCAAGGTCGGTTGCGCAATGCCGCGCACTGAGATGCTCTACCAGAGCCTGCGTTATCTCGAACAACGCCAACCGTAAAACGGGAGCAGCCATGAGCAAGGGATTAGGCGACAAACTGGTACTGGCGATCTCCTCGCGGGCGCTGTTCGACCTGCGCGAAAGCCATCACATCTATGAAAGCCAGGGCGTTGCAGCTTATCGCCAATACCAGATTGAGCATGAGGACGAGATCCTCGCCCCTGGTGACGCCTTCCCTCTGGTCGAAAAGCTGTTGGCGCTCAATACCACCCTCAAGCAACAGCGGGTAGAGGTGATTCTGGTGTCGCGCAACAGTGCCGACACTGGGCTGCGGGCATTCAACTCGATCCAACACTATGGCCTGGGCATTTCCCGCGCCGCCTTTGTCGGCGGGCGCAGCCCGGACCCGTATCTCGCAGCATTCGGCTGCCAGCTGTTCCTCTCCACCCATGCTGAGGATGTGCGCAGCGCACTGCGCGCCGGCTTTGGTGCGGCGACCATTCTCTCCGGCGGTGCGCGGCGGGCAGCCAGCAATGAACTGCGCATTGCCTTCGATGGCGACGCGGTGTTGTTTTCTGATGAGTCCGAGCGGGTCTATCAGCAGGGTGGCCTGGAGGCCTTTCAGAGCCACGAACGCCAGTCGGCCCGTGAGCTGCTCGGCGGCGGCCCGTTCAAACCCTTTCTCGCGGCCCTGCATCGCTTGCAACAGGAGTTTCCTGAAGAGCAATGCCCGATTCGGACCGCCTTGGTCACCGCGCGCTCGGCCCCGGCCCATGAACGGGTGATCCGAACCTTGCGCGAGTGGAATATTCGCCTGGATGAATCCTACTTCCTCGGCGGTCTGGAGAAAGCCGCCATTCTGGAAACCTTCGGCGCCGATGTGTTCTTCGACGACCAGGCCGGGCACTGCGAAAAAGCCCGCGAAGTGGTCGCCACCGGGCATGTGCCGCATGGCATCAGCAACGAACCTCAGCCTTAACCCAGCCTTCTAAGCGGGGCACTGCGCCCCGCTGCCCCGCTTGCGCATATAACCATTCGTCCTCAAAACCCTGAGCTTCATTGACCTGCCAATTGCACTGCTAAGCTCAAATCGGGCCCGCCAGTCAGGCAGTCAAGGAGGCCGCATGATCCGTTCGATTCTCTATGCCACCGATCTGGGCCTCTACGCGCCTTATATATTGCAACACGCGCTGGAGCTGACCCGCTCCTTCAATGCCAACCTCTATGTGGTGCACGCTGTGGAGCCCATGGGCCTGTTTGCCGAGTCGGTGTTACAGACGTATCTGGATGAAGAGCGCCTCAAAGAACTGCGTGAAAACGGCCTGAGCACCGTGATGGCCAGCATCGAGCAGCGCGTGCTGGAAGGCTTTCGTGATGAAGTGGGCGAGACCTTGCATGACCTTGACCTGATCAAGGCGGTACGGGTGGTACAGGGTGATCCACCGCTGGTGATACTCGATGCCGCGCAGCAACTTGGCGTCGACCTGCTGGTCTTAGGTAGCCACAGCCACGGCACAGATATGGACATTCCACTGGGCCGTACCGCGTCCCGCCTGGTGCAGTTGGCCGAAGTACCGGTGTACCTGGTGCCGATGCTGCAGCACCGCAACCGAGGTGATCTTTAAAGAAGTGCAGCAGATTTTATTTTTTGGTCTATTTTTAATGCTTAACTAATCATTATGGTTATAAAAACGCCGACGACCTGAGCGGCTGTCTTTCTGCTTTGAGGGAATTTTATGAAGCTTCAGCAATTGCGCTACATCTGGGAAGTCGCGCATCACGACCTCAACGTTTCTGCCACGGCGCAAAGTCTCTACACCTCGCAGCCGGGCATCAGTAAGCAAATCCGCTTACTGGAAGACGAGCTGGGCGTGGAAGTATTCGCCCGCAGCGGTAAACACCTGACCCGCATCACCCCAGCCGGCGAGCGCATCATCAACACCGCCGGTGAGATCCTGCGCAAAGTTGAAAGCATCAAGCAGATTGCCCAGGAATTCTCCAACGAGAAAAAAGGCACCTTGTCGATTGCCACCACCCACACCCAGGCGCGCTACGCCCTGCCGCCGGTGATCAGCGCGTTTATCAAGCAGTACCCGGATGTATCCCTGCACATGCACCAGGGCACGCCGATGCAGATAGCCGAAATGGCCGCCGATGGCACGGTTGATTTCGCCATTGCCACCGAAGGCCTGGAGCTGTTCAACGACCTGATCATGATGCCCTGCTACCGCTGGAACCGCTGCGTGGTGGTGCCCCAGGGTCACCCACTGACCAAACTGCCGAAGCTGACTCTGGAAGCCCTGGCTGAGTATTCCATCGTCACCTACGTATTCGGTTTTACCGGCCGCTCCAAGCTCGATGAAGCCTTCAGCCATCGCGGCCTGACGCCAAAAGTGGTGTTCACTGCCGCCGATGCCGACGTGATCAAGACTTATGTACGCCTGGGCCTCGGCGTCGGCATCGTGGCCAAGATGGCCGTCGATGCCACCCTTGATCCTGACCTGGTGGTGCTGGATGCCGGCGAGCTGTTTGAATCCAGCGTGACCAAAATCGGCTTCCGCCGCGGCACCTTCCTGCGTGGTTTTATGTGCGACTTTATCGAGAAGTTCGCCCCACACCTGACCCGCGATGTCATGGCCAAAGCCGTGCAATGCCACGGCAAGGTCGAGCTGGAAGAACTGTTTGAAGGCGTTGAACTGCCGCTACACTAATATCGATTCAACAAAAAGCCGGTCACATGACCGGCTTTTTATTGCCCGCTATAAGCGGCCGCTCACTCGCCGCGCTGCAGTTCCTTGCCATGGGCGAAGTTCACCCACCAGCCAAACGCGGCGGCGGTAAAGAACATGATGATGCTGTAGATCGCCGCCGGGATCGACATGGTCGGGTTGTTCAGCAGCATCGGGCTGAGCGCCAGGGCAATCGCCAGGGTGCCGTTGTGGATGCCAATTTCCATACCGATGGCAATCGACTGGCGCAGGCTCAGCTTCATCAACCGTGGCACCCAATAGCCCACCGCCAGGCTGATCAAATTGAAGGCCAGCGCGGCGCCGCCCACCAGGGGCGCGTAGTCAACGAACGTCTGCCAGTCCTTAACCACAGCCAGCAAAATGATGATCAGCAAAAACAGCGCGGAGATGATTTTCACCGGCTTTTCCATGCGGGCGGCAAAGCCTTCGAAACGGCTGCGAATCCACATGCCGATGGCCACAGGGCCGAGCACGATGGCAAACACCTGGACCACTTTGGTGAACTGCAATGGCAGCGCCTGATCGCCGTCCATAAAATAGGCCAGCGATAAGTTAACGATCAGCGGCATGGTCAGCACCGCGACCACCGAATTGACTGCCGTGAGGGTGATATTCAGCGCCACATCACCGTGGGCCAAATGGCTGTAGAGATTCGCCGTGGTACCGCCTGGCGAGGCGGCCAGCAGCATCAAGCCAACGGCCAGCGCGGGTTCCAGGCCAAACGCTTTAGCCAAGAAGAAGCACACCAGTGGCAGCAGCACTAGCTGGCAGCTCAGGCCGATCAGCACCGGCTTGGGCAGTTTCACCACGCGGGCGAAATCCGCCAGAGTCAACGACAAGCCCAGGCCGAGCATGATGATGCCTAGGGCAATGGGAAGAAACAGGGTCAGTAACGGGTCAGCAGTCATTATTGTTCTACTCCGGGATCGGGACAGCGCAACGATTCTGGCGAGCGCATGACGATGCTCGCAGTGACTTTAGCGGCCAATCAGCCGACCGGGTAACCCTATATGCAAAAAGGCGCCATAAAGGCACCTTTTTTATCGCCGCATCTGCAAATCAGATCGCCGTTGCACCACCATCCACAGCCAGCGCATGGCCGGTGGTAAAGGCTGCGTTATCGCAGCACAGGTAAAGCACGGCGGTGGCAACCTCTTCGACCTTACCGATACGCCCGACCGGGTGCATGGCCGCTACGAATTCAGCCTTCTTCGGGTCGGTTTCATAGGCGCGGCGGAACATGTCGGTGTCGATTACCGCTGGGCAAACGGCGTTGACGCGGATTTTCTTCTTCGCATATTCCACCGCAGCGGACTTGGTCAGGCCAATCACTGCATGCTTGGACGCCGAGTAGATACTCATCTTCGGCGCAGCCCCCAGGCCAGCTATCGACGCCGTATTGACGATGGCGCCGCCACCCTGGGCCAACAGCAACGGAATCTGGTGCTTCATGCACAGCCACACACCTTTGACGTTAACGCCCATGATCGCGTCGTAGTCGCTTTCGCTGCCGTCAGCCAGCTTGCCTTTCTCGATTTCAATGCCGGCGTTGTTGAAGGCATAGTCCAGGCGCCCATAAGCCCCCAGCGTGCGTTCCATAAGCACCTGGACCTCGGCGTCGCGGGTCACGTCACAGCGTACAAACAGCGCATCGCCGCCAGCCTCACGGATCAATGCAACCGTGCCCTCTCCGCCTGCCACATCAACATCGGACACCACCACTTGCAGACCTTCGTTGGCGAATGCCAGTGCGGTAGCACGGCCAATACCAGCAGCACCACCGGTGACCAGGGCAACCCGGCCGGAAAAGCTCAAGCTCATCTGCGTGTCCTCGCAAGGAATAAAAAACTGCGCCGAGTCTAATCAGCTGCCCACGCCCACGGCAGCACTATCAAACTAGCGGTGAAGGCTTCATCCAAATGAGTGATTAACACCCCACGCCACCTATCACTCGAATGGATAAACAACCATTCGTTGCCTGGGCAAATCTTGCTCATCGCGGTCGTAAGGCTATCAACAGTCTTTCCGCTCAGTGAGTACCCGCCATGACTGCCCCACTCAATCGTCAGTTCCTGCTTGCCCAACGCCCCGTTGGCCTGCCCAGCCGCGAAACCTTCAGTTATGTAGAAACCAGCGTCGGCGAACCCGGCCCCGGACAAATTCTGGTGAAAAACGCCTACCTGTCGCTGGATCCGGCCATGCGTGGCTGGATGAATGATGCCAAATCCTATATTCCACCCGTCGGTATTGGCGAAGTCATGCGCGCCCTCGGCGTGGGTGAAGTTGTCGCCTCGCAGCACCCGGGCTTTGCCGTGGGTGACCATGTCAACGGCGCACTCGGTGTGCAGGATTACTTCCTCGGTGAGCCCAAGGGCTTCTACAAGGTCGACCCCAAGCGCGCGCCCTTGCCACTGTACCTGTCGGCGCTGGGCATGACGGGCATGACCGCCTATTTCGCCCTGCTCGATGTGGGCGCGCCGAAGGCCGGTGAAACTGTAGTGATCTCCGGTGCAGCCGGCGCCGTGGGCAGCGTGGCCGGGCAAATCGCCAAGCTCAAAGGTTGCCGCGTCGTCGGCATTGCTGGTGGCGCCGACAAGTGCAAATTTCTGATCGATGAGTTGGGCTTCGATGGCGCCATCGATTACAAAAATGAAGAGGTGATCGCCGGCCTCAAGCGCGAATGCCCGAAAGGCGTGGACGTGTATTTCGACAACGTCGGCGGCGACATTCTCGATGCAGTGCTTACCCGCCTGGCCTTCAAGGCGCGAGTAATCATTTGTGGCGCGATCAGCCAGTACAACAACAAGCAGGCGGTCAAAGGCCCGGCCAATTACCTCAACCTGCTGGTCAACAGCGCGCGCATGGAAGGCATGGTGGTGATGACCTATGCCCCACGCTTTGCCGAAGCGGCGGCGGAGATGGGCGGCTGGCTGGCCAGCGGCCAATTGAAGTCCAAGGAAGACATTGTCAGCGGTCTGCAAACCTTCCCGGAAACCCTGCTCAAGCTGTTTAGCGGCGAGAACTTCGGCAAGCTGGTGTTGAAAGTCGACTAACTGGCCGGCTTAAACAGCAAGGACTTTAGCCGTGCCCCCACAAGGTCGCGACTAAAGCCTTTGCATCAATTAGGCGCCGCAATGTCTGCGCCTAACCCGCCCTACCGGGTTAAGCCCGGTGACGACGCACTTCAATAATGTTTGGCAGGCGCGAGATACGTCCCAGTAGCCGCCCCAATGCATCCAACCCCGGAATTTCAACCGTGATGGACATCGAAGCGGTGTTGTCCTCTTTGTTCGAGCGGGTATTAAGCGCCAGCACATTGAGCTTTTCGTTGAGCAGCATCTGAGTCACGTCACGCAGTAGACCGGCGCGGTCATAGGCGCGAATGATGATGTCCACCGGGTAGGTTTGTACCGGCACCGGCCCCCAACCAACCTGGATGATCCGCTCCGGCTCACGCCCGGCCAGTTGCAGCACCGAGGCACAATCCTGGCGGTGGATACTCACCCACGACCGAGGGTGATATAGCCGACAATTGGATCGCCGGGCAGCGGCTGGCAGCAACCCGCCATCTGCGTAAGCAGATTACCCACGCCCTGAATCTGGATATCACCACGCTTGCCGGGTTTGAAACCCAACGCCTTACGCGGGATCAGCTCTAACTGCTCGTTGACCCGATCGGGTTCAACCAGTTGCTGCGCCAGGTTGACCAATTGCGCCAGGCGCAAATCGCCCGCACCGAGCGACGCGAAAAGATCCTCACTGGTCTTCATATTGGCCTTGTCCGCCAATTTTTCGAAGTCTACGTGCGGCAGCGCCAGGCGCAGCAGTTCGCGCTCGAGCTGGGTTTTACCCGCCGCCACGTTCTGATCACGGTCTTGCAGTTTGAACCAGTGAACAATCTTCGCCCGCGCCCGCGAGGTGGTGATGTAACCGAGGTTGGAGTTCAACCAGTCGCGGCTCGGCGTGCCGTGCTTACTGGTGATGATCTCCACCTGCTCGCCGGTTTGCAGGCTGTAGTTGAGCGGCACAATGCGCCCGTTAATCTTCGCACCGCGGCAGTTATGGCCGATTTCGGTGTGCACCCGGTAGGCAAAATCCAACGGCGTCGCGCCCTTGGGCAGGTCGATGGCGTGACCGTCCGGGGTGAACACGTAAACCCGGTCCGGCTCGATATCCACCCGCAGCTGTTCAGCCAGACCGCCGATATCGCCGAGTTCCTCATGCCATTCGAGCACCTGACGCAGCCAGGAAATCTTCTCCTCGTAATGGTTGGAGCCGGCCTTAACGTCAGTGCCCTTGTAGCGCCAGTGCGCGCACACCCCCAGCTCGGCTTCCTCGTGCATGGCCTGGGTGCGGATTTGCACCTCCAGCACCTTGCCCTCTGGGCCAAGCACGGCCGTGTGCAGCGAGCGGTAGCCGTTCTCTTTGGGGTTGGCGATGTAGTCGTCAAATTCCTTGGGAATATGCCGCCACAAGGTGTGCACGATACCCAGCGAGGTGTAGCAATCACGCACTTCAGGCACCAGCACCCGCACTGCGCGCACGTCATAAATCTGGTTGAACTGCAGCCCTTTGCGCTGCATTTTCCGCCAGATCGAATAAATATGTTTCACCCGGCCACTGATGTCGGCCTTGATTCCGGTGGTATCCAGCTCGCCACGCAGCTGGCCCATCACTTCATTGATGTAGTGCTCGCGGTCCAGACGGCGCTCGTGCAGCAGCTTGGCGATCTGCTTGTACTGCTCGGGTTCCAGATAGCGGAATGACAGGTCTTCGAGCTCCCACTTGATATGCCCGATACCTAAACGGTGGGCCAGCGGGGCGTAAATGTCGAAGACCTCGCGGGCCACACGTTGACGCTTCTCGTCGTCGGCCTCTTTCACCGCACGGATCGCGCAGGTGCGCTCGGCCAGCTTGATCAGCGCCACGCGCACATCATCGACCATCGCCACGAGCATCTTGCGCAGGTTTTCCACCTGGCCCTGGGAGCCCAGCACTAGAGAGTCACGCGGGTTCATCGAGGCGCTGATGGCAGCCATGCGCAGCACGCCTTCGACCAGCTTGGCCACCACCGGACCGAAGCGCTGATGGACCAGCGCTAACGGCACCTTGCCCTCACGCACGCAGCGGTAAATCACGGCGGCGACCAGAGAGTCCTGATCGAGTTTGAGATCGGCGAGAATTTCGGCGATCTCCAGACCGGCGCGGAAGCTCGACGCGCCCTCAGTCCATAAATTCTTCGCGGCATTGGCCTGCTGCTCAGCCGCGCGGGCGAACTCACACGCCTCACGCAGGGCGTCGCGATCCAACGCGGGGTCGACATTTAGTACATGTTCGAGCCATACCTCAAGATTGATACTGCCGTCATCGTTGATCGGCTGATGCGCTCTGACCTGAACCATCTTGCTTACCTTCCCTACAGTGCGTGATATGCACACCGAACAGTCGCCAGCCTTCTACGGGCTGGTCGGTTTAACCACTTAAGGCGCAATCCCTGTGCACCCCTGCTGCATCGAGAACAGTGCAAGCCCTTTATAAGCCAGAGCCTGCCGCCATATTTCGATGCGTCTATCTACGGCTTAACAAACAGCGCCATGGCTTCAACATGCGCGGTTTGCGGAAACATATCGAGGACACCAACCCGTTCGAGCTGATACCCCTGCGCCAGTAATTCAGCGCTGTCGCGGGCCAGGGTCGCCGGGTTACACGATACATACAACACCCGTTTAGCGCCCAGCGCGGTCATTTGCTTAACCACCTGTAACGCACCATCGCGCGGTGGATCCAGCAGCACGGCAGCGAAACCACCCTGCGCCCAGCCGGCCTCGGCCAGCGGGTTGGACAGGTCGGCCTGGAAAAAGTGCGCGTTGCCCAGGTTATTCCTTTCGGCATTCAACGCGGCGCGCTCGACCATGGTCTGCACGCCCTCTACCGCCACCAGCTCACGCACCTGCTGGGCCAGCGGCAAGGCGAAATTGCCCAGACCGCAAAACAGATCCAGCACCCGCTCATCGGCCTGCGGCGCGAGCCATTCCAGCGCCTGCGCGACCATGGCGTCGTTAACCGGTTGGTTGACCTGAACAAAGTCCCCAGGCCGGTAGGCCAGGTTGAGGTCGTAGGCATCCAGGCGATAACTCAGTTGCTGCTGAGGATCCAACGGCTGCGGCTCAGCACTGCCCTGTAACCACAGTTGGGCCGCCTGCGCGGTGCAAAATGCCTGTAAGCGGTCGAGGTCAGCCTCGCTCAGTGCTGCGGTATGCCGCACCAGCACCGCGCTGCTGCTGCCACTGAACAACTCAACATGACCAATCGCCTGGGGTTTATCCAACTCACGCAATACTTGAGGTAAGGCGCGCATGATCGGCTGCAAAGGCTGTACCAATACCGGGCATTCGCTAATGGCGATGATGTCCTGACTGGCCGCGGCGCGGAAACCAACGTCCAAACGCTTGGCCTTGTTGTCCCAACGCACGGCAATCCGCGCGCGGCGGCGATACGCCAGCTCAGGACCGACCAGTGGCGCGGACCATTCGCGCGGTTCAAGGTTGGCCAGACGGCTCAGCTGCTCGGCGAGCATGCGCTGTTTCAGGGCAAGCTGATCGGCATGGGGCATATGCTGCAAGCTGCAGCCGCCACAGACCTTGGCATGGGCGCAGGCCTCGCTGCGCCGCTCGGCGCTGGCGGTGAGAATCCGCTCAGTGCGTGCCTCAACCACCTTACCGTGGGCACCCAACACACGCGCCTCAATCTGCTCACCGGCCAACGCGCCGCTGACAAACCAGGTACGGCCCTCGACAAAGCCGATACCGCGGCCATCGTTAGCCAGGCGCTCGATGGCCAGCTTCTGTTTCTTGCCCACCGGCACCTGCGGCGCACGGGAACCACCGCTGGGTTGAAAGCGTAGACCGCCGTCTTTCTTAGCCATCAGTTACTCGGTTCGGCGTAAATGCCACTGGACAGGTAACGGTCGCCGCGATCGCAGATAATCGCCACCATCACCGCATTCTCAACTTCTTGCGACAACCGCAGCATGGCCGCCACCGAACCGCCGGAAGACACCCCACAGAAGATGCCCTCTTCACGCGCCAAACGGCGCATCACCTCTTCGGCTTCCTGCTGGCCCATGTCGATAATGCGATCAACCCGCTCAGCCTGATAAATGCTCGGCAGATACTCCTGCGGCCAGCGACGGATACCAGGAATCGAGGCGCCTTCCATCGGCTGCAGGCCGACGATCTGCACCTCAGGCTTCTGTTCTTTCAAGAAGCGCGACACCCCCATGATGGTGCCGGTGGTGCCCATAGAGCTAATGAAATGGGTGACCTGCCCGCCGGTCTGCTGCCAGATTTCCGGGCCGGTGCTGGTGTAGTGCGCAATCGGGTTATCGCCATTGGCGAACTGATCGAGCACCTTGCCCTTGCCATCGGCCTGCATCTGCAAGGCCAGGTCGCGGGCCTCTTCCATACCGCTGACCAGAATCAACTGCGCGCCATAGGCCGTCATCGCCGCCTTACGTTCGGCGGTGGAGTTGTCCGGCATGATCAGCACCATCCGGTAACCCTTGATCGCCGCGGCCATGGCCAGGGCAATGCCGGTATTGCCGCTGGTGGCTTCGATCAGCACATCACCGGGGGTGATATCACCACGCTGCTCAGCGCGGCTAATCATCGACAAGGCCGGACGGTCTTTTACCGAGCCCGCCGGATTATTGCCTTCAAGTTTCAGCAGCAAGGTATTGCTGGTGTTACCCGGCAAACGTTGCAGGCGAACCAGCGGGGTGTTGCCGACGCAATCGGCGATGGTTGGGTAATGCAGGCTCATGGCGAACAAGAGGATCCAGAAGCGAAGAAGGCCCTCATGATACCGGCAAACCACCCTCGGCTATATAACAGACCCGCTTTGCACGACAGCATTTGCCATGAGAGCGGGCGCAACCGCTAAACTGCCGCGACGTCAGTACAGGAGGCAGCGCGTGATAACGGATTTAGGCATCAAAGGCCGGGTGCTCATGCTCACCCTACTGCCCACCAGCCTGTTGGCCCTGGTGCTCGGTGGCTATTTCACCTGGATGCAGTTGTCCGGTTTGCAGGAGCAGTTGCTGCAGCGCGGGCAGATGATCATCGAGCAACTCGCCCCCCTCGCCGCCCCAGCCCTGCAAAGCGGCGACGCCGAGCTGTTGCAGCGCATCGCCAGCCAGGCACTCGAGCAGCCCGACGTGCGCACCGTAAGCTTCCTCAGCGCCGATCGTAATGCCCTCGCCCATGCGGGCCGAGCATGCTAAACCCCTCGCCAGCGACAGGTGAGCAGCAGCTTGTACAAAACAGCAACCAGAACGCGACGCGCTTTCTTCTGCCGGTGTATGAGCAGCATCTGAGCCTGACCGGCAAGGCCACCAGTAACCCGGGCACCCGGTTGCTCGGCTGGGTCGAGCTGGAACTCTCACATCACAGCACCCTGATCATCGGCTACCGCAGCCTGCTCGCCAGCCTGCTGTTGATTGCTGCCGGCCTGATGGTCACCGCCCTGCTTGCCGTGCGCATGAGCCACACCATCAACGAACCACTGCGGCGGATCAAACACGGCGTCGCCCAGCTCAAGGACGGCCATCTGGAAACCCGTTTGCCGCCACTCGGCAGCCATGAATTGGACGAGCTGGCGTCGGGCATCAACCGCATGGCCGAGTCCCTGCAGAACGCTCAGGAAGAACTGCAACACAGTGTCGACCAGGCCACCGAGGATGTGCGGCAGAACCTGGAAACCATCGAAATTCAGAACATCGAATTGGACCTGGCGCGCAAAGAGGCCCTGGAGGCCAGCCGGATAAAATCTGAATTCCTGGCCAACATGAGCCATGAAATCCGCACACCGCTCAACGGCATCCTCGGTTTCACCAACCTGCTGCAAAAAAGCGAGCTGACCCCGCGCCAGCAGGACTACCTGGGCACCATCGAAAAATCCGCCGACAGCCTGCTGGCAATCATCAACGAGATCCTCGACTTCTCTAAAATCGAGGCCGGCAAGCTGGTCCTGGAAAACATCCCGTTCAACCTGCGGGATCTGCTTCAGGAAAGCCTGACCATTCTCGCCCCCGCCGCCCACGCCAAGCAGCTGGAGTTGCTCAGCCTGGTTTATCGCGACACGCCGCTGTCGCTAATCGGCGACCCCCTGCGGCTCAAGCAGGTGCTGACCAACCTGGTGAGCAACGCGATCAAATTCACCCGCGCTGGCAGCATTGTTATCCGCGCCATGCTCGAAGACGAAAGCGCCGACCGCGCCCAGCTGCGCATCAGCGTGCAGGACACCGGCATCGGCCTCTCCGATGACGACTTGCGTGAATTGTTCCAGGCCTTCAGCCAGGCCGACAATTCGCTCAGCCGGCAGGCCGGTGGCACAGGCTTGGGCCTGGTGATTTCCAAACGTCTGATCGAGCAAATGGGCGGTGAGATCGGTGTCGACAGCACCCCCGAAGAAGGCTCGGAATTCTGGATCACCCTAAGTTTGCCAAAAGCCCGTGATGATGCCGAAGACCTGCCTCGTCCACCGCTGCTCGGGCGCCGCGTGGCCGCACTGGAAAGCCACGACCTGGCTCGCCAGGCCCTGCAGCATCAGCTGGAAGACTGTGGCCTGCAGGTCAGTGGTTTTGACAGCCTCGACAGCTTGCTCAGCGCGGTGGCCGAAGCCCGACATAGCGCTCAACCGATTGAGCTGGCGGTGCTCGGCGTCAGTACCCAGACCCTGCCGCCAGAGCGCCTTGACCAGCGTATCTGGGAGCTTGAGCGACTGGCCTGCAAAACCTTGTTGCTCTGCCCGACCACTGAGCAGTCGCTTTACCACAGCTTTTTGCCGGATGCGTACAGCCAGCTGCAAGCTAAACCCGCCTGTACACGCAAGCTGCAACGTGGCCTGGCCGAGCTGATTAGCCCGAGGCAGAACCGAGCCGACTACAAACATGCCGCGCCCAGCCGACCACCGCTGATTCTCTGCGTCGACGACAACCCGGCGAACCTGCTGCTGGTGCAAACCCTGCTGGACGATATGGGCGCCCAGGTCAGCATCGCCAACAGCGGCTATGAAGCCGTGGAAAAAGCCGCCGAACAAACCTTCGACCTGATTTTTATGGACGTACAAATGCCCGGCATGGATGGTCGCCAGGCCACCGAAGCGATTCGCCTGCACGAAAATGAGCATGGCCAGCCCCCGGTCGCGATTGTCGCGCTGACGGCACACGCCCTGGCCAACGAAAAGCGTGCCCTGCTGCAAAGCGGGCTGGACGACTACCTGACCAAACCCATCAGTGAACGCCAATTGGCCCAGGTGGTGCTCAAATGGACCGGCCTTGCCCTGCGTAGCCAGAGCAGCGAGCACACCGGCATGAGTGCGACACATAACAACCTCAGCGTGCTGGATGCCGAAGAAGGCCTGCGCCTGGCTGCCGGTAAAGCGGACCTGGCCGCCGATATGCTGAGCATGCTGCTGGCAGGGTTACCGGGTGACCGCCAAGCCATTCGCCAAGCCCGCGACAGCGGCGAACGCAACAGCTTGATTGAGCGCGTACACCGCCTGCACGGGGCCACTCGCTATTGCGGCGTGCCGCAACTGCGCGCGGCCTGCCAACGCAGTGAAACGCTACTGAAACAGAACGATCCAGCCGCCCAACAAGCGCTGGACCAACTGGAGGCCGCCATCGACCGGCTGGCTCAGCATTCACAGCTCAGTGCCTGAATCAGGCAGATCGAATCAACAAGCCGAGGAACTCCATGCGCATCATTCTGTTCAGCAGCAAGCCCTATGACCAACAGAGCTTTGACGCCGCGGGATTCCCTGACGACTGGCAATTGAGCTTTCAGGAAGCCCATCTGCGTCAGGACAGCGCCGGCCTGGCCGCCGGTTACGACGTGGTGTGCGCCTTTATCAATGACGACCTCAGTGCTGAGGTATTGCAGCAACTCGCGGCGGGCGGCACCCGGCTAATTGCCCTGCGCTCGGCCGGCTACAACCATGTTGACCTGCACGCCGCACACGCCCTTGGCCTGACCGTGGTGCGGGTGCCCGCGTACTCACCGCATGCCGTCGCCGAGCATGCGGTGGCGCTGATCATGACCCTCAACCGCCGCACCCACCGCGCCTTCAACCGCACCCGCGAAGGTGACTTCTCCCTGCACGGGCTGATCGGCTTCGACCTGCATGGCAAACACGCCGGCATCATCGGCGCTGGGCAAATCGGCCTGACCTTTGCGCGGATCATGGCCGGCTTCGGCTGCACCTTATTGATCCATGACCCACACCCCATTGCCGACCTACCCGCTGGCGCGCGGCAAGTCGAACTGGATCAACTGCTCGAAACCAGCGACATCATCAGCCTGCACTGCCCGCTCAACACGGCCACTCACCACCTGATCGACTCCGCGCGCTTACAACAAATGAAGCGTGGCGCGATGTTGATCAATACTGGGCGCGGGGCCTTGATCGATACACCGGCACTGATTGGCGCGCTGAAAAGTGGGCAACTGGGCTACCTGGGCCTGGATGTCTATGAAGAAGAGGCCGAGCTGTTTTTTGAGGATCACTCGCAGCAACCGCTGCAGGATGATGTTCTGGCGCGCCTGCTGAGTTTCCCCAATGTGCTGATTACCGCGCATCAGGCTTTTCTCACCCATGAAGCGTTGGCGGCGATTGCCGGCACCACACGCGACAATATCGCCGCCTGGCTGAGCGGAGCGCCAATCAATCAGCTACTTCCTGCCGCGTGATAGCATCGCGCACACATTTGGAGGATCCATGGCTGAACACGATTTTCGCTACAACTTGCTCAACCCCGAGCACACCCTGATCGAATGCCGCGCACTGGCACCCGGCCGCTATCAGGTCACCGGCAATGGCGGCTCGATCCAGAGCGGCGACACCCTGCTGGTCACCCTCAAAGGCAGTCGCGAGCTGTCCATGCGCCTGCAAGCTGACAAGGTTCGCCACCTGATCAACCCACGCGGCCAGTGGGTGGCCGTGGCCACCGGCCCGGCGTTCGGCGAACTGGCCATCTTCAATTGGCAGGTCAATTGCGACAGCTGCAATGCGCAACTGGATTTCGAATTCGCGGTCGATGCCGCCCTCGGCAAAAAAGCTCAGGCACCCGCCGCCGAAGCACGGATCAAAGAGCTCGGTTGGCTGTCGAAGAACGCCAAGCACCTATGCCCGACGTGCATCAACAAGGAGGCTCCATGAACCGCACATTAGCCATAAGCTTACTGGCTGCAAGCCTTGCAGGCTGCGCCACATCCGCACCGCAACTGGAAACCGAACAGACCTACCAGGTGGAATGGATCGGTGAGCGCCCGCTGATCGACAACAGCCACCTAACCATCACTCTGGGTGATGATGGCCGCGCCTACGGTAACGCCGGCTGCAACCATTGGTTTGCTGGCTACACGCTACAAGGCGATAAGCTCAGCTTCAGTGCTGCCGGCAGCACGCGCAAAATGTGCGCGCCGGCCCTGATGGAGCAGGAAGCGCGCTTTCTCGAGAGCCTGAGCACGGTGCAGCGCTGGGACTTTTCGCCCACTGAGCAGCTGCGTCTCTGGCCCGCACAAGGCAAGCCACTGCGCCTCTGGCCGGAAAGCAACTAAGCGCACAGCGACGGCCCGCAGGGTCGCTGCCATGGATGGCAGGCCATAAAAAGGGAGCCCAAGGGCTCCCTTTTTTGTTGCAGCCGAAACTCAGTGAATGATCTGGCTGAGGAACAGCTTGGTGCGTTCGTTCTGCGGGTTGGTGAAGAAGGCGTTGGGCTCGTTTTGCTCAACAATCTCGCCTTTATCGAGGAATATCACCCGGTTCGCCACGGTGCGGGCAAAGCCCATTTCGTGGGTGACACAGAGCATGGTCATGCCGTCTTCAGCCAGGCCGACCATGGTGTCGAGAACTTCTTTAACCATTTCCGGGTCGAGGGCCGAGGTCGGCTCGTCGAACAGCATGATCTTCGGTTTCATGCACAGCGCACGGGCAATCGCCACGCGCTGCTGCTGACCACCGGAGAGTTGCCCCGGGTACTTGTGCGCCTGCTCCGGAATGCGCACGCGTTCCAGGTAGTGCATGGCCACTTCTTCAGCTTCGCGCTTGGGCATCTTGCGCACCCACATCGGGGCCAAAGTGCAGTTCTGCAGCACGGTGAGGTGCGGGAACAGGTTGAAGTGCTGGAACACCATGCCCACTTCGCGGCGCACCGCTTCGATGTGCTTGAGGTCATGAGTCAGCTCGGTGCCATCGATGATGATGCGACCCTGCTGATGCTCTTCCAAACGATTGAGGCAGCGAATCGCGGTCGACTTCCCAGAGCCGGACGGGCCACACAGCACGATGCGCTCGCCCTGCTGCACGCTCAGGTTGATGTCCTTGAGCACGTGGAACTGGCCGTACCACTTGTGCACACCCTCCATGAGGATCATCGGCTCAGCGCTGGTTTGTTTAATTGCTTCAGGCATTGAAAGGTCTCCTAACGCTTATGGCCGGTGTCCAGCTTGCGCTCCAGATGTTGGGAGTAGCGGGACATACCAAAACAGAAAATCCAGAAAATTAGCGCTGCAAACACGTAGCCTTCAGTGGCCATGCCCAGCCAAGCCGGATCGGTGGTGGCTTGCTTGATGCTGTTAAGCAAGTCGAACAGGCCGATGATGATCACCAGGCTGGTGTCCTTGAACAGCGCAATAAAGGTGTTAACGATGCCAGGGATCACCAGCTTCAAGGCTTGCGGCAGAATCACCAGGCCCATCATCCGCCAGTAACCCAGGCCCATGGCCGCAGCGGCCTCGTATTGGCCCTTGGGAATCGCCTGCAGACCACCGCGCACCACTTCGGCGATGTAGGCCGACTGGAACAGAATTACCCCGATCAATGCCCGCACCAGCTTGTCAAAGCTCAAGCCCTCAGGCAGGAATAGCGGCAGCATCACCGAGGACATAAACAGCACGGTAATCAGCGGTACGCCGCGCCAAAACTCGATAAAGGTTACGCAGATAACCCGGATGGCCGGCATATCCGAGCGCCGCCCCAACGCCAGCACGATGCCCAGCGGCAAAGCACCGGCAATACCGACAGCGGCGATCACCAGGGTCAACATCAGGCCACCCCAGCGACTGGTCGACACCGTCGTCAGGCCGAAGAAGCCACCGTGCAGCAACCAATAAGCCAGCAGCGGATAAACCACCAGGAAAACCAGGCCGTAGATGGCTTTGCGTGGCATTTGTGGGATGAACAATGGTGCGGCGCCGATTACCGCCAACCACAGGGTCAGGTCAACGCGCCAGCGCAGTTCAGTCGGGTAAAAGCCGTACATAAACTGACCAAAGCGCTGCTGAACAAACACCCAGCAGGCACCGCCGCTGGTGCAATCTGCGCGGGTAGTACCGGTCCAGTCAGCGTCGATCAAGGCCCACTGAATCAGCGGCGGAATAATCAGCCAGACCAAGTAAGCCGCAAACAGCGTCAGAAGCGTATTGAACCAGCTGGAAAACAGGTTGGCGCGCAGCCAACCGACAACCCCGACGCTGAGCGCGGGTGGCGGTAGATCAGGTTTGAAGGTATGAGTTTGCATGGCTGCTCCTTACCGCTCGATCAGCGCAATGCGCTTGTTGTACCAGTTCATCAACATGGAAATGCTGATACTGATCGCCAGGTACACGCTCATGGTGATGGCAATCACTTCAATGGCCTGCCCGGTCTGGTTGAGTACCGTTCCGGCAAACAGCGAGACCATGTCCGGATAACCAATACCGGCGGCCAGCGAGGAGTTCTTCGCCAGGTTCAGGTATTGGCTGGTCAGCGGCGGAATGATGACCCGCAGCGCCTGCGGAATGATCACCAGACGCAAGGTCTTGCCGGCAGGCATGCCCAGCGAGCGGGCGGCCTCAGTTTGCCCGTGGCTGACCGCCATGATCCCGGAACGCACGTTTTCGGCGATAAAGGCCGCGGTATAGATGGTCAACGCCAGGGTCAGCGCCATCAACTCCGGGATCAGCACCCAGCCACCACGGAAGTTGAAGCCGCTCAACTCCGGCACGCTCCACTGCAGCGGGTTACCGCCCAGCAGAATGGCCAGCCCCGGCAAGCCGATCAACAGTGGAATCGCCCCCATGGACACCGGAAACAGCTTGCCGGTGGCCTCAAAACGCGCCTTCGACCAACGCGACAGCAGCACCACACCGATGATGGCGACAATCACCGCGCCAGCAAACAGACCGAAGTTATCCGCAGGGCTCGGCGCCGGCATATACAAGCCACGGCTGTTGAGGAAAAACGTCTCACCCACGCCCATGCTTTGCCGCGGCCCTGGCAGGGAGAGCATCACGGCGAAGTACCAGAAGAAGATTTGCAGCAGCGGCGGGATGTTACGGAAGATCTCGATGTACACGGTTGCCAGCTTGCTGATCAACCAGTTCGGCGACAGACGCGCCACACCCAATAGGAAACCCAACAGCGTCGCCAGGACAATACCAATCACCGACACCAACAAGGTGTTGAGCAGGCCCACCACGAAAACACGCCCATAGGAGTTGCTTTCGTCGTAGTCGATCAGGTGTTGGGCAATACCGAAGCCGGCACTGTTATTGAGAAAGGAAAAACCAGAGGTAATCCCGCGTTTCTCGAGGTTGGTCTGGGTGTTGTCAAACAGGAACCAGCCGAGCGCCACAACGGCGATAACGGCAATAATTTGAAATAGCCAAGCGCGTGCCTTGGGGTCGGTCCAGACCGATCCACCGGGGCGCGGGGCATTTGCAGTAGTTTGCATAGGAGCCCTCTTGGAACCCTATGCCCGCGTCGGCGGGCATAGGGTTCACATCAATCAGAACAATGCCGGCCACTCAGGGCGAGTGGCCGGCAACAGACGGTCAGCGCACCGGCGGTGCGTACTGCAGACCACCCTTGTTCCACAGGGCGTTGAGGCCACGTTCAATCTTCAGCTGACTGCCAACACCGACGTTGCGCTCAAAGCTTTCGCCGTAGTTACCGACTTGCTTGACGATCTGTACGGCCCAGTCCTTCGGCAATTTCAGGTCTTTGCCAAACTCACCTTCAGCACCGAGCAGACGTGCTACGTCAGGGTTCTTGGTGGATTTGGCTTGCTCTTCGACGTTGGCCGAAGTAATACCCAGCTCTTCAGCGTTAACCATCGCGTACAGCGACCAGCGCACGATGTCGAACCACTCTTCATCACCCTGGCGAACAACCGGGCCCAGCGGCTCTTTGGAGATCACTTCCGGCAGCACCACGTAGGAGTCTGGATCAGCCAGCTTGATGCGCTGTGCATACAACTGCGACTGGTCGGACGTCAGCACGTCGCAACGGCCGGCTTCAACCGATTTGGCGCTCTCGTCGGAGGTGTCGTAAGTGATGGGGGTGTACTTCAGGCCATTGGCGCGGAAGTAGTCGGAAAGGTTCAGCTCGGTGGTGGTACCGGCTTGGATGCAGACAGTTGCACCGTCAAGTTCCTTGGCGCTGGAAACACCCAGCTTCTTGTTAACCAGGAAGCCTTGACCGTCATAGTAGTTAACGCCGGCAAAGTTCAGACCCAGGCCGGAATCGCGCGAGCTGGTCCAGGTGGTGTTACGCGAAAGAACATCGACTTCGCCAGACTGCAGCGCGGTGAAGCGCTCTTTGGCGGTCAGCGGGCTGTACTTGACCTTGGTCGCATCACCGAATACTGCAGCAGCAACTGCGCGGCATACGTCGACGTCGAGGCCCATGTAATTGCCTTTCTCATCGGCGTAGGAGAAGCCAGGCAGACCATCACTGATGCCGCACTGAACAAAACCTTTCTTCTGGATTGCGTCCAAAGTAGCGCCAGCTTGAGCAAAACTGCTAACGCCGAGAACCGCGGCGGTGGTCAGTACTGCCAATGTGGATTTCACCATCTTCATTAAAACCTCCAGTTGCTTTTGTTGTGTTTGGAGTCTCGGTTCTTCCACCGTACCCTTGTGGGGCTCGTTGACTGTGTCGGCAGCAACACACTCAACCGGGGGTAAAACCATGGTTCGAGTCTAGTTGCCGATTGCTCCAGCGGCCATAAACTCTTACCGGCTCATTGTTTGAATGAGCGAGAGACAGGTAGCAAGTGACATGTCGCACAGCCTGCAGCACCTTGCGAACCCATGAAGCACCGTTAAAGGCGACTCAGTTTCCGCACCCAATTGGGCGGCACTGTTACCACGACCAGGCAGCAGCATCAGCCTCCAGGGTTTATAGCAAGGGCCGTACCAGCCTCGTCGACCAAGCCCCAAACAGGCAGTACAAGAGCAAAACTTTCACCCTGGCGACATCTTCTTTCCATAATCACCACCCCCTACTTTTCACTTCGCACTAAATCAGTGCGATCGCACCACAGCGGAGCTTCAGATGACCGAACCCTTGATTCTTCAGCCCACACTTGCCGCCGACGCGTGCGTCATTTGGTTGCACGGCCTCGGTGCCGACCGTTACGACTTCATGCCTGTCGCCGAAGCCTTGCAACAGCGCCTGCACACCACCCGCTTCGTTCTGCCGCAAGCGCCAACGCAGGCAGTGACGATTAATGGTGGCTACGCCATGCCCAGTTGGTACGACATTCTGGCCATGAGCCCAGCCCGTGCGATCAACCGCGAGCAGCTGGAAGCGTCAGCCCAACAGGTTATCGAGTTGATCGAGGCGCAACGCGACAGTGGCATTGACCCGGCGCGCATCGTCCTCGCCGGTTTCTCCCAGGGTGGCGCGGTGGTCCTGCACACCGCCTTCTTGCGCTGGCAGTTCGCCTTAGGCGGAGTTATCGCCCTATCGACCTACGCGCCAACCTTCAGCGACGACGTCAGCCTCGCAGATACAAAAAGACAACTGCCGGTCCTGTGTTTGCATGGCACATTCGACGACATCGTACTGCCGGCCATGGGCCGTGCAGCCCATGACTACCTGAGCGCCTCCGGCGTCAGCGTGCAATGGCGCGATTACCCGATGGGCCACGAAGTGGTGAACGAGGAAATCCGCGACATTGCTGATTGGCTGGAGCAACGCTTGGGCAATTGACAGCCTAAGAGCGAGAACGCCTATGCCGGACATCCCTGCGATCAAGACCTTGCGCGACATCCGCCAGATCGAGCAAACCCCACTGGCCGAGCGCGACTTGCCGGCCAGTACCTATGAGCTGATCCGCCGCAGCGCCGCACGGCAAATGGATGCACCGGCCCTGTCGTTTATCCTTCAGGGCACGGCTGATGAGGCGGCTTACCGCCTCACCTACGGGCAGTTACTGGGCAAAATCACCCAGACCGCTAACGCCTTTCATCGCCTGGGCCTGCGCCCAGGTAAGGCCGTCTCGTTTCTGCTGCCCAACCTACCGCAGACCCACTTCACCATCTGGGGTGGCGAGGCCGCCGGGATTGTTAACGCGATCAACCCGCTGCTCGACCCGGAGCATATCGCCGAGCTGATCCAGGCCTCCGACTCAGAGTTACTGGTCACCCTCGCCCCCTTCCCGGGCACCGACCTGTGGGCCAAAGTTGCAGGCCTGCGCGAGCAGCTGCCAGCGCTCAAGGCAATCATCTGCGTAGACATGTCCAACCTGCTGCCCGAGCCGCAGCGCAGCGCCGTCAAAGCACAGCGCGGGCCTTTGCCCGACGGGGTAGTGGATTTCGATGAGCTGATCGCCAGTTGCCCGGCTGATCACTTGGAAAGTTGCCGGGTGATTTCGCCAAACGACATTGCCAGTTATTTCCATACCGGCGGCACCACTGGCACGCCGAAACTGGCCCCGCACAGCCACGGCAACGAAGTCGCCATGGCGTACAGCATGAACCTGGTAACCCGCTTCGCCCCGGGAGATGTCACGCTCTGTGGTCTGCCGCTGTTCCACGTTAATGGTGTGATTGTCACGGGGCTGGCCGCCTTTATCGGCGGCGCCGAAGTGCTGTTGGCAACACCGCAGGGTTATCGCAACACCGCATTAATCAGCAATTTTTGGAAAATCATCGAACGCCACAACGTCAGCTTCTTCAGCGGTGTTCCGACTATTTATGCTGGCCTTCTCCAGGTGCCGAGCGAAGGCCATAACCTCAGCTCGCTGAAATATGCCCTGTGCGGTGCCGCGCCGATGCCGGTGGAACTCATCCGCCAGTTCGAGAGCAAAACCGGTCTGACCCTGATCGAAGGCTACGGCCTGACTGAGGGCACCTGCGGTAGCTGTGCCAACCCACCCGCCGGCGAGCGCCGCCCGGGCTCCATCGGTCTGCCGATGCCGTATTGCGAAGTGGCGATCAAGGTACTCGATGAACAAGGCACCTATTTAAGGGATGCCGCGCCCAATGAAATTGGCAACCTGTGCATCCGCGGTGCAACGGTGTTCAACGGCTACCTGCAGAACAGCAAGAATGCTGGCATCTGGGTCGACTGCAACTGGTTCAATACGGGCGACCTGGGCCGAATAGATGCCGATGGCTACATCTGGCTGACCGGCCGCAGCAAGGATCTGATCATTCGCGGCGGTCACAACATCGACCCACAGATGATTGAAGAAGCGCTGCACAAGCACCCTGCCGTGGCCATGGCGGCGGCAGTCGGCAAGCCTGACGAGAAGGCCGGCGAGCTGCCCGTGGTGTATGTGCAGCTCAAGCCCGGCGCGCACGCCGACGAAGCCGAGCTACTGGCGCATGCCGCCCAGCACATCCCGGAGCGCGCGGCGATCCCCAAGGATGCCTGGATCATCGAGAACATTCCGCTGACCGCCGTGGGTAAAACCTTCAAGCCGGCGCTGCGCTTTGACGCCATTGCACGCGTTTACCAGGCGGCACTGGCGGAGCTGGATCAGCGCTTGCGCGTTGAAGTCCTCAGCGATGACAAACGTGGTCAAGTCGCCCACATCCACCTGCCCTCCGGACAAACCACTCTGGCAGGGGCCGTGACTCAGCGTCTGGCCGGTTTTGCCGTGGCCATAGAGCTGCATCCAGCCGACTAAGCAATAGGCCAGCGCAAGGATTGCGCTGGAGTTGTGACCGACCATTCAACTTCAGTACCACTGGTCGCGCCAGGGCACGACAAGGATTGTCAGCCCACAGGCAGCGGAATATGGTCGTGCATGGTAATCGTCCTAAAAGCAGGGAGCGTTAGCGATGCCCCGTCCACCGAACACACCGTTGCACTTGTTGGCCAGATGAAACACGCCCATTGGCAGGCCGACCTGCAACAACTGCGCCGTCTGCGTTTGTTCAATAACGTTGCCGCCAGCAGCATCGACCATCTGCTCAAAGACTTCCGGGCCTGCGACCTAGAAGCCGGCGATGTGCTGCTCTCGCCCGACCATCGCAACCAATACCTCTACCTGCTGCTCAAAGGCCAACTCAAGGTCTACCTGGGTTCACTCGACAGCCAGGCTGTCAGCACTCTAGTAGTTGGCGACTGCGCGGGGGAAATCAGCTTTATCGACAACGAACACCCTTCTGCCTTTGTCGTCGCAACCGAGCCCTGCTGCGTGCTACGCCTGCACCGTGAATCGCTGTTCAACTTATTCCAGCAATCACCCACGCTCATGCAAAACCTGCTGGAATTGCTCTGCGAGCGCGTGCGCCAGGGCAACCGGCTTATTCTCGACAGCGAACAGACCGCCAATATCGATGCCCTGACCGGCGCCTATAACCGCCGCTGGCTGGAACACATCTTCGAGCGCGAAAGCACCCGCTGCGCCTTCAACCGCAAGCCCCTGTGCATCCTGATGCTCGATGTTGATCACTTCAAAGCCTACAACGACCAGCACGGTCATCTGGCCGGTGATTATGCGCTGTGCCTACTAACCAATACCCTGCGCAACCAATTACGCCCCATGGACAGCCTGACCCGCTTCGGCGGTGAAGAATTCCTCATTCTGTTGCCGGAAATCAGCGCCGAAGAGGCCCGCGGCATTGGTGAACGGCTGCGTATAGCCCTGCACCAGATCAGCTCCTTCCACTCACCGATTGGCGTACTGCCAGGTGTAACCGTGTCCATTGGCCTGGCGCAGATGCAGCCAAAGGACAGCCTGCAAGGTCTTATATCCCGCGCTGATAGCGCGCTGTATCAGGCCAAGCAGCAAGGCCGCGACTGCCTCTGCGGCTAACCCATACGAGCGGCTGCGCGTCGTCCTTGCTGGGTTTTTAGCCCCACAGCGGCGCGCTCGCCATCCATCACATTTATTCGCCACCCTTGCTAAAGTGCTGCGCATAACAACAACGCCGGATGGCTCCTGACTATGCGCAAAACCCTGCTTACTCTCCTGGTTCTTTTACTGATCGCTGCTGGCAGCGTGTTGGCCCTGCCCTCCTTGCTTGACCGCAAGATGAACAGCGTCGAGTCCCCAGCGCCTTACCCCGCCAGCGAAACGGCCAAGCAACTGCATAAACAGTTGTTTATCGCCGACCTGCACGACGATGCCTTGCTCTGGGAGCGCGATCTGCTCAAGCGCTATGACTTTGGCCACTCCGACCTGCCGCGCATGCTTGAAGGCCACGTCGGCTTGCAGGTGTTCTCCACCGTCACCAAAACACCCCGCGGCCTCAATTACGAGCGCAACAGTGGTGACAGCGACAACATCACCCTGCTGGCCATGGCCCAGCGCTGGCCTCGGGAAACCTGGAACAGCCTGCTGCAACGGGCGCTCTACCAGGCGCACAAGCTCAACCAAGCCAGCCTCAACAGCGATGGCCGCCTGGTACTGATCAAGAACCGCAGCGACCTGACCCGCTTTATCAGCGCCTGGCAACAAGACCCGCAACGCGTGGCGGCAATCCTCGCCACCGAAGGTTTGCAGCCGATCGAAGGCAAGCTGGAGAACGTCGATGCGCTCTACGAGGCCGGTTTCCGTATCGCGGGCCTCACCCACTTTTTCGATAATGAAGTCGGCGGCTCCGCCCACGGCTTGGAAAAAGGCGGCCTTACGCCGCTGGGCCGCCAAGTGATCAAGCGCCTGGAAGCGAAGGCCATGCTGATCGACCTGGCCCACGCTTCTCGCCCGCTCATTGATGACGTACTCGGCATGGCCACGCGCCCAGTGCTGGTCTCGCACACAGGCGTCGAAGGCACCTGCAAAGGCACTCGCAACCTGAGCGACAAACACCTGAAGGCCATCGCCGCCACCGGCGGAGTAATCGGCATCGGTTACTGGGATGCTGCCGTCTGCGCCACCTCGGTCGAAGCCATCGTTAACGCCATTCGCTATACCGTCGACACGATTGGCATCGAACATGTGGCGCTGGGCTCGGACTTCAATGGCACCATCCATGCTCCCTTCGACGTTACCGGCTTACCGCAATTGACCGAAGGCCTGCTTAAAGCTGGCTTCAGCCATACCGAGATTGCCGCCATCATGGGCGGCAATGTGCAGCGTTTACTGCTCAGCAGCCTGCCAGCCAACTGAAACCTGTAATGGTCTGCTAACAGATGCGATCTGGCGCGGCACTTCGCCGCGCCGGCTTCTTGCATTACACTGGCGGCTGTTCACTCCTTAACCAATTGATGAGATGACCGTGCTCAAAGCACTTAAGAAAATGTTCGGCAAGGCCGAGGGCGAGCAATCCAGCCCAATAACAACAACGCCTGTAACGCCCAGCACACCGCGCGCCCAGCATGACGCCACTGCTGAAAAACCCAGCCCAAGCGCTGCACCACGCGAGAGTAAAAGCGTGGAGAAACCGTTACCGAGCAAAGCAAAACCGGCGAAACCGCGCCGCGAACGCGCTGCCAAACCAATCGACACATGGAAACTGGAAGACTTCGCCGTAGCACCAGCCGAAGGCAAAACCCGCTTTCATGACTTCAAGCTCTCCCCCGAGCTGATGCACGCCATCCATGATCTTGGCTTCCCTTACTGCACGCCGATTCAGGCGCAAGTGCTGGGTTACACGCTCAACGGCCGCGACGCCATTGGCCGCGCCCAAACCGGTACGGGCAAGACAGCTGCTTTCCTGGTCTCGATCATCACTCAGCTGCTGCAAACGCCCCCGCCAAAAGAGCGCTACATGGGCGAGCCACGGGCGCTGATCATCGCGCCGACGCGTGAGCTGGTGGTGCAGATTGCCAAAGATGCCGCCGACTTGACCAAGTACACCGGCCTCAACGTGATGAGCTTTGTCGGCGGCATGGACTTCGACAAGCAGCTCAAACTGCTCGAATCGCGCTTCTGCGACATTTTGGTGGCCACACCGGGTCGCTTGCTCGACTTCAACCAGCGCGGTGAAGTTCACCTCGATATGGTCGAAGTGATGGTGCTGGACGAAGCCGACCGCATGCTCGACATGGGGTTTATCCCGCAAGTACGCCAGATCATCCGCCAGACCCCGATGAAGGGCGAACGCCAGACCCTGCTGTTCTCCGCGACCTTCACCGAAGACGTGATGAACCTGGCCAAACAGTGGACCACCGATCCGGCGATCGTCGAAATCGAGCCGGAAAACGTCGCCAGCGACACGGTCGAGCAGCACGTCTATGCCGTAGCCGGTAGTGACAAATACAAGCTGCTGTACAACCTGATCAGCCAGAACGACTGGATCCGCGTGATGGTTTTCGCCAACCGCAAGGACGAAGTGCGCCGCATCGAAGAGCGCCTGACCCGCGACGGCATCAGCGCCGTGCAAATGTCCGGTGACGTGCCGCAGCACAAGCGCATTCGTGCACTGGAAGGCTTCCGTGAAGGCAAAATCCGCGTCATGGTCGCCACCGACGTGGCCGGCCGCGGCATCCACGTTGATGCGATCAGCCACGTGATCAACTTCACCCTGCCCGAAACGCCAGACGACTACGTACACCGTATCGGTCGTACCGGACGCGCTGGCAGCAGTGGCACCTCGATCAGCTTTGCCGGCGAAGACGACGCCTACGCCCTGCCCGCCATCGAGGCGCTGCTGGGCCGCAAGATCGCCTGCGAAATGCCGCCTGACGAGCTGCTTAAGCCGGTGCCGCGCAAGAACTGATCAGCGCGGAACGAAAAAGGCGAAGCCGCGAGGCTTCGCCTTTTTTATGCCAGGTATTTGAGCTCGCGGTTACCGGCGGTTTGCGCAGGCTGGCTATTTTGCAGCGCACACCGCACGCAACATCTAACAAACGCCTGCCGTCAGGGCGCAAACAACTCCAACTGTTCATGCTCCCCACGCAGGTCGTGCAAGCGCACACCAACACCGAGCAGGCGCACGGCCTTGTTGCCTCGGGCAAAAGCCGCGCTCAGCAACCGCCTGTAGCTGTCCAGATCACGCCGCGCCCCGGCTTGCTCCAGGGTGGTTTGACTGAAATCGTGAAACTTTATTTTGACGAAGGGCTTGTCCGGCCGATACGTCGGGTCCAGCCGTGCCATGCGCGTTTCCAGCTGTTCCAGCAACGCAGGCAGTTGCTCCAGGCAAGCGGCCAGATCGGGCAGGTCCTTGTCGAAGGTATTTTCCACGCTAACCGACTGACGCCGGCTGTCGTTGCGTACCAGGCGCTCATCAATACCTTGGGCAAGCCCCCACAAACGCTCACCGAAACTGCCGAACTCCTTGACCAAGGCCAGCTTGCTCCACTCACGCAGGTCGCTGCAGGTACGAATGCCCAACCGCCCGAGCTTATCCGCCGTGACCTTCCCCACGCCGTGCAGTTTATTAACCGGTAAAGCGGCGACAAAATCTTCCACCTCACTGGGCGTGATCACAAACAAGCCATTGGGCTTCTTCCAGTCACTGGCGATCTTGGCGAGAAACTTATTCGGCGCCACCCCCGCAGAAACAGTGATGTGCAACTCCTGCGACACGCGCCGCCGAATATCCTGGGCGATGCGCGTGGCACTGCCAGCAAAGTGCGGGCTGTCACTTACATCCAGGTAAGCCTCATCCAGCGACAAGGGCTCGATCAGTTCGGTGTAATCACGAAAAATCGCCTGAATCTCCCGTGACACCGCCCTGTAGACCTCCATGCGCGGCTTGACGATCAGCAAATCCGGGCACAGTTTCAGCGCTTGGCCTGAGGCCATCGCAGAGCGCACACCGTAACTGCGCGCCTCATAGTTACAGGTGGCAATCACCCCACGCCGATCCGCCAGCCCACCGACCGCCAGCGGCTTGCTCGCCAGGCTTGGCTCATCACGCATCTCGATGGCGGCATAAAAGCAATCGCAGTCAATATGGATGATTTTGCGGCTGTTCATGGTCAACGCCATCAATCCTGCCGCTACTGTGCGGCTGAGCTCACGGGGGCAGCTGGCTTGGCGTCGCGCTCCGCATCGTCTGGCTTGCTGATATAGGACTGGATAATCAAAATCACGATCAACATAAACGCTGCCAATGGCAACAGCTTGGTCTTGGCCGCCAGCGCCGCGCCACACCCTGGGCAGGTCTTCGCGTCGCTTGAGACCTGGGCACCACAGGACTTGCATTCACCACTCATAAAACTGCTCCCATTCAATGGGCACGGACTCTAGCCCAACAGTCCCGCCACAGGCTATGGCCAAAGCATTCTCAGCTAAGCGGTTGAGCCCCGACCTCGAGATCAAACGCATAAAACTGCGCAAAATGGCTAAAACCCGAATAAAAACGACTTAAACCCACATTCAGGTTGACATGACTTATTCAGGCGCTACAATTGGCCCCGCGGAATGGAGCAGTCTGGTAGCTCGTCGGGCTCATAACCCGAAGGTCGTCGGTTCAAATCCGGCTTCCGCAACCAAACATTAAAAAGACCACTCAATGAGTGGTCTTTTTTTTGGCCGCGATTTAATCGAAGGCCATAAATCCGAACCCACCGCTTCTGCACACGCCAGCAGAGCGACCTCGATGCAATACCCATCGACCGCTCTTAACCGCCACAGCCCTCGCCTGCCAAGGGCTGAACGCGCGACAGCGATCAACTGCGACTCAGCCCTCCCTCGATATCGCCACCCCAGCGATTTAAGTTATTGATTAAAAACCACTAATCGATTGACAAGAGGTCGTATCTATATAGAATAGCCGGCGCGGGATGGAGCAGTCTGGTAGCTCGTCGGGCTCATAACCCGAAGGTCGTCGGTTCAAATCCGGCTCCCGCAACCAGATACTCAAAAAAGGCCACTCAAACGAGTGGCCTTTTTTGTTTCTCGCCTATCGCACGCCTAAGCATTTGATTAAGAACACATTTTTTGTTGACAGCAGGCGATTTCTGTATAGAATCAACGGCGCGGAATGGAGCAGTCTGGTAGCTCGTCGGGCTCATAACCCGAAGGTCGTCGGTTCAAATCCGGCTTCCGCAACCAAATATTAAAAAGACCACTCAATGAGTGGTCTTTTTTTTGGCCGCGATTTAAGTGATCGAGCTCAGCAACGCTTAAGTATTGCCAGCCTAAACTGTAGGGGCCATCACCTACCCCACTCGGAACCCACACCATCATGTCCTGGAAAAATACCGAATCGCGCTACGGCAGCCTGTCCATCGCGTTGCATTGGCTGATGCTGATTCTGATTGCCGGCGTTTATGCCTGCATCGAGCTCAAGGGCAACTTCCCTAAAGGCAGCGACATGCGCGAACTGCTCAAGCAATGGCACTTTATGCTCGGCCTCGCGGTATTCGCCTTGGTTTGGCTGCGCCTGCTGGCACGTGCAATCGCACCCACACCAACAATCACTCCTGCACCGCCAGCCTGGCAGGCCATCACGGCCAAGCTGATGCACCTGGCGCTCTACGCCCTGATGATCGGCGCACCACTGGCTGGCTGGTTGATTCTCAGCGCTGCCGGCAAACCCATCCCGTTCTTCGGCCTGGAACTGCCCGCGCTGCTCGCAACCAACAAGCCACTGGCTGGCGACATAAAAGAGTGGCACGAGCTGGCTGGCAGCGCCGGTTACTGGCTGATTGGCCTGCATGCTGTCGCCGGGTTGTTCCATCACTTCTTCGTACGCGATAACACCCTGACGCGCATCCTCCCCAGCAAGCACGTCTGAACCATTCATCCCCTACAGAGGCGACGCTCAGCGCTGGTCAATTGGCAGCGTCGCCGCTAGAATTGCGCACTTTTTGATCAGAGACGCAACAAGCGTCCAGCATCCGTCCGTACACGCCTGAGGTTAACGCCATGTCCACCCCCGCCACGCCGAAAGTCGGCTTTGTATCACTCGGTTGCCCCAAGGCGCTGGTGGACTCCGAACGCATCCTCACTCAGTTGCGTATGGAAGGTTATGAAGTGGTACCGACCTACCACGATGCCGACGTTGTGGTGGTCAACACCTGTGGCTTTATCGACAGCGCCAAGGCTGAATCCCTGGAAGTGATCGGCGAAGCGATCAAAGAGAACGGCAAGGTTATCGTCACCGGCTGCATGGGCGTTGAAGAAGGCAGCATCCGCGACGTGCACCCTAGCGTGCTCTCGGTCACCGGCCCGCAGCAGTACGAGCAAGTGGTCAACGCTGTGCATGAAGTCGTACCGCCGCGCCAAGACCATAACCCACTGATCGATCTCGTGCCGCCGCAGGGCATCAAACTCACCCCGCGCCACTATGCCTACCTGAAAATTTCCGAAGGCTGCAACCACAGCTGCAGCTTCTGCATCATCCCCTCCATGCGCGGCAAGCTGGTCAGCCGCCCTGTGGGTGAAGTGCTCAGCGAAGCCGAGCGCCTGGTCAAAGCTGGCGTTAAAGAGCTGCTGGTAATTTCCCAAGACACCAGCGCCTACGGCGTTGACGTCAAGTACAAGACCGACTTCTGGAACGGCCAGCCGGTGAAAACCCGCATGACCGAAATGTGCGAAGCCCTGTCGAGCATGGGCGTGTGGGTGCGCCTGCACTACGTTTACCCCTACCCGCACGTCGACGAACTGATCCCATTGATGGCCGCCGGCAAGATCCTGCCGTACCTGGACATCCCCTTCCAGCACGCCAGCCCGAAAGTGCTGAAAGCCATGAAGCGCCCCGCCTTCGAAGACAAGACCCTGGCGCGGATCAAGAACTGGCGTGAAATCTGCCCAGAACTGACCATCCGCTCGACCTTTATCGTCGGCTTCCCTGGCGAGACCGAAGAAGACTTCCAATACCTGCTCGACTGGCTGACCGAAGCCCAGCTCGACCGCGTCGGCTGCTTCCAGTACTCGCCCGTCGAAGGCGCACCGGCCAACCTGCTCGACAACCACGTGCCGGACGACATTAAGCAAGATCGCTGGGACCGCTTTATGGCCCACCAGCAAGCCATCAGCAGCGCCCGCCTGCAGTTGAAGGTCGGCAAGGAAATGGACGTGCTGATCGACGAAGTCGACGACCAAGGCGCCGTCGCCCGCTGCTACGCCGATGCCCCGGAAATCGACGGCAGCGTATTTATTGCCAGCACCGAGGTTAAGCCAGGTGAAAAAGTACGCGTGCGTATCGTTGATGCGGATGAATACGACATGTGGGCCGAGCTGATCTAAAGCCTACAGCCTAAAAAGCCCCGCACATGCGGGGCTTTTTTATACGCGCTGAATAGTTTTTTCATGCAAATGATGACGAAACGTGCCGGCACCCCGTGGGTCTTGCGAGCGATTACCTGACGGAAACACAAACTGCCAGCCCCACTCCGCAGCCGCATTGGGGTACTTACGCGCCAACGCAAACGGCAGATTAACCCGACCAAACCCCTCAGCAAGATCTTGCTGATGCAACGCCTTAACCGCCTCTAAATGTTCATGCAGGCTAATCACCACTGAGCGCGGCAACATGGTCACGCGATCCTTTTGGCCCTTACCGTCACGCACTAAAATCTCGCCACGGGAAAACTCTACATCCTTTACCCGCAAGCGCAGCGCCTCCATCAACCTGAGCCCAGAGCCATACAACAAACTGGCAACCAAACCGTGCACACCGGATATTTCGGCCAATACCCGAGCCACTTCCTCACGCGTTAAGACCGTAGGCAAGTGCGCCGGCTTCTTCGCCCGTACAACCCCCTCCAGCCAGGGCAACTCAACTTTCAACACCTCCTTGTACAGAAACAACAGCGCCGCCAACGCCTGATTCTGCGTGGCCGCCGCCACATTACGGGTCACGGCCAAGTGAGTTAGAAACGCCTCAACCTCCACCACCCCCATCTCTACAGGATGACGATACGTGTGAAACCGTATATAACGTTTTATCCACTCGGCGTAGATTTTTTCAGTGCGAATGGAATAGTTCCTGATGCGGATTTGCTGGCGGACTTGATCGAGCAGCCGAGGCTTGTCGTCTTCCATGTCGCTTTTCTCCCTGAATGATGTCGCGTTTGCCGCGACCACCTTCAAGCTAGACGTAGACTCACAAGACGACAAGGAACGTTATCCGACATGTTTTTACGACATCAAATGCGACATTCAATGTCGCCTAATAATAGTTACATGTCATACAAAAATCGTCGCGAACTCCAAATTTATCTCTAGAGAAGATCACATGTCAGAGAAAACCCAATTATTTATTGGCCTTCGCCGTGGGAATGGTCAGATTGGCTATCTGTCTGAAAGCCTCGGCGGCGGCAAAAACTGAGTGCAACACCTGACCTTTCCGGTACGGTGCTGCCCCTATGTCTTATTCCGAACTCAGCGTTGAAGAACGCGCCACCATTCAAATCAGCCGTGCCCAAGGGTTCAGCCTGCGCAAGATTGCTTGCTTGATCACCCGATCCCTTCGACCATCAGCCGGGAGCTGCGCCGCAATCGAGATGTCTGTGGTGGCTACTCGGCCCGCATGGCCCAGCAGCAGATGCAGGCCCGCCGCCAAGGCTGTCGACCGAAACGAAAGCTGTTGCCGGGTGGTGAGCGCTTTCAGTTGGTGGCCCATATGCTGCGCGAGCGTTTGTCTCCCGAGCAGATTGCCGGCAAGCTGCGCAGCATGAACATTCCCAGCCTCAGAGATGCATACGTCTGTCGCGAGACGATCTATAACGCCATCTATGCCTTGCCGGTCGGCGAGCTGCGTAAGGAGCTGATCATCTGCCTGCGCCAAAGTAAGACGACGCGCCGGCCGCGCTCTGGCGGCGTGGATCGGCGTGGCCAGATCCCCGAGATGGTCAGCATCCATGTGCGCCCACCGGAGATCGAAGACCGACTGATGCCAGGGCATTGGGAAGGCGATCTGATCAAGGGCAAGGCCAACGCCTCGTCTGTAGGCACGCTGGTAGAGCGCACCAGTGGCTACCTGATGCTGGTAAAGATGAACGACGCGACGGCGACCTCGGCGATGGAAGGCTTCAGTGCAGCGCTCAATGGCATGCCGCTGGCGATGCGCAAGAGCATGACCTACGACCAGGGCCGAGAAATGGCGCGGCATGCTGAAATCACCCAGCAGACCGGGGTGGCGATTTACTTCTGCGATCCGCATAGCCCTTGGCAACGCGGCAGCAACGAAAACATCAATGGCCTGATCCGCCAGTACCTGCCCAAGGGCACGGACTTGTCGGTACACAGCCAAGAAGAACTCGACGCTATTGCACTGCAACTGAACATGCGACCGCGTAAGCGCTTCGACTTCAAGTGCCCCATCGAAGTTATGGGTGAGGTGATGCAGAAGGCCATGGCTATGCGGCATGATGCTCCAGCTTCAATTCAATGACCGTGTTGCACTCAGCTCCTGCAACCGCCCTCTCAATACCTGAATTCTTTGATTTAATTCGCCCTACCGAAGACAAAGGCAATGTTCTTGTAGACTTTTCACCTGTAATTGAGATTCTGCATTCAGCTCACGAAAAATCCACCGAGCAATCACTGCGTGAAAAGTACAACTCAGTATTCAATTACTGGCAAGAATCAAAATCATATTCAAATTTACAAATAAAACTGCCAAAATTTGAAAGCCTATCAATGCTTTCCAACGAATTGATAGTTTCACTTCAATTCAAAATTGACAGCTACAAATCCCAATACAAACGCGGACGAAACGGAACACCGGCCGAAAACTTATGCACCATAAAAGCAATAGAAAGCACTGCAAATATATATATTGACACAATGCTATGCTTTATCCACTCAAAGGCATCACTAGAGATAGAGTCATTTAAGAGGGACGCTGTACTGCACCAATATTGCGAATATCTACGCAATATAATTTCCGAGCTTCTCACCTTGGTTGTTGAGTTTTCCACCCGGAACAACCAGTTCAGACTCAATGATTCATCCCTGCTTTATTTTCTTGCATTTAACACCCGTGAAGACGTAGAGAGCTATACGAAATTACTACCCAACTTCGATAGTTCACAAGACTTGCGATTGAGTCTTTTAAAAGAGTCCGAACCTCAAGACTCCTATAACAATTTCAGTGAGCCAGTCAAAAAAATTGAGATTGTGTATAGAACCCCTCACAACTGTGAGTTGGAAATGGCAAGAATACTTAGAGACATCGCTCACAAAGTATCATCACTATCAAAGCTGATTAGCCACCTTAAATCTGGCGATGTGGAATGGGACCAAAGCGAGAATACAGTTGAGGAACTCAAAGAGCTGATACTCGGCACAGATGCCATGTAACAAATGGTATATGGACTCTTCCCACAAGTAGTGAGCAAAGCTTTCCTAACCCTGTCGTCAGCGCGGTTGCATTCGTATATCCGGCCTATTTTGGGCTTTACTGCCCTGGCCACTCTGTAGTTCGCGCAGCGGGGGCCAAGCGTTCAATCGATCACGAAGATCATGATTGTTATCGGCCTTATTCCGTTGCAGGACTCGCCTGTTTCGACAGTGTTGCTGCTCACCACAACCACAAGAAAACCATCACATCTTACTGATTGCTCCGCCGTCAGGCGGGCTTTACGCTTTGCCAGTCACCACTGAAACGCCGCTCGTTGCACCACACAGCCCAGCAAATCCTTACCAATTTATTAGCCAGCGCCACAGCTGCTTTGTTGTGGCCGATACGTGACGCTGTCTCGACGGCCCAGCGTTGTAACTGGGTCAGTTTCTCCGGCGTGCGGGCCTGACATCGCTGTGCCGCCAGCAAGGCTGCTCGCGAACCGTGGATCAATAAGGTACGCACATAGACGTTGCCCTGTCTGCTGATGTGGCCCAGTTTACGTCGGTCGCCGCTGCTGAATTCACGCGGTGTCATGCCCAACCAAGCGCTGAGTTGGCGGCCATTAGTAAAACGCTCAGGCTTGCCTACTGCGGTTTTCAGGGCGCTGGCGGTCAGCAGACCAATACCGCTGACCTCATCGAGTTTACGTACCACTTCATCGTCGGCATGCCAGCGCTTGAGTTGCTGTTCGCACTCGACCATGCACTGTTCGTGCAGGTTGATTTCCGCCAGGACGATATGCAGTTGATGGCTCAAGGGGGCGATTTCTGGGCGCTCAACTAACTCATGGGCGGCACGGATAAAAGCGGCGGTAGAGGCTGGAGCTTCGATGCCCGCTTCGCGCAGGATGCCGCGCAGTAGGTTGATCCGCTGGGTACCCCCGGTGTCAGGCTAGTTGTCGCCTGAGCTGATTTATCAAAACGATAGATCGGGGGCGTCAAAGAGAGCTGTAATGTCGAGCTATTCACCTGAGCGTAAAGCGGCCCTTATCCGTAAATTACTGCCGCCGCAAAACATGTCCGTGGCCGAGTTGTCGCGCCAAGAAGGCATCTCCCAAGCCACCCTGTATGCTTGGCGCACAAAGCTCAAAGCAGGAGGCGCGGTAGTGCCCGGAGACAAGAACAACGCCGATGACTGGCCGGCCGAAGCTAAGTTTGCGGCTGTGCTACATGCCGCTGCCTTGAGCGAGATCGAGCTCAGCGAATACTGCCGCAGCAAGGGCTTGTACCCCGAGCAAATCAGCGCGTGGCGCCAAGCCTGCATCACGGGCCAGATGTCCGCCAAAGCGCAGCTCAAGGCAGAGCGAGATCAAGCACGGGCCGACAAGAAACGCATTACCGAACTGGAGCGCGAGTTGCGGCGCAAGGACAAGGCGCTGGCGGAAACCGCCGCCATATTGGTACTGAGAAAAAAGATGAATGCCTTCTGGGGAAACGACAGCGAGGACGTTTGACCTCGCTGCCAGAACGGCAACAACTCGTTGAACGCTTTAACCATGCCGTCGCCTCTGGCGCGCGCAAGGCGGTGGCCTGCGCAGAGATTGGCCTGTCGCTGCGCAGCCTGCAACGCTGGGCGCTGATGCCTGTTATACAGGCCGATGAGCGCACGACCACGCTACGTCCACGGCCGCTCAACGCCCTGAGTCCTGATGAGCGCCGCGCCATTCTGGAGGTGTGCAACAGCCCGCCATTCGCCAGCTTGCCGCCGAGCCAGATCGTGCCAAGGCTGGCCGACCAAGGCCGTTACCTGGCCTCAGAGGCCACCTTTTACCGTGTCCTCAAGGCCGCCGATCAGCAGCACCAACGCGGCCGCAGCCATGCGCCGCAGAGGCACGCCGCGCCGACCACGCACAGTGCAACGAAGAGTAACCAGGTCTGGTCATGGGACATCACCTATCTGCAATCGCCGGTGCGCGGGCAGTATTACTACCTGTATTTGATCGAGGACATCTACAGCCGCAAGGCCGTGGGCTGGGAGGTTTACGAGCAAGAAAGCGGCGAGCGTGCGGCCGAACTGATGCAGCGTACCGTGCTCGGCGAGCGCTGCGTGGGCCAACCCTTGGTGCTGCACTCGGACAACGGCGCGCCGATGAAATCGGTGACACTGCTGAGCAAGTTGTACGATCTGGGCATCACCCCCTCGCGCGGACGACCGCGGGTGAGCAACGACAATCCCTACTCAGAATCGCTGTTTAGAACCCTGAAATACTGCCCGCAATGGCCGCAGGATGGCTTTGCCGATTTGGACGCAGCACGCAGCTGGGTGCGCGACTTTATCCGCTGGTACAACCATGAGCACCGCCACAGCCGCATCCGCTTCGTGACCCCGGCGCAGCGCCATCGTGGAGAGGATCAAGAGGTGCTGGCCAAGCGTCATGTGCTGTATCAGCAAGCCCGTTTTAAACACCCGCATCGCTGGTCAGGTGCAACGCGAAATTGGCAACCAATCGGCACCGTCACACTCAACCCGGAAAGGGAGCAGCCGGCACTGAAAATAGCAGCTTAAAAACACGGCTGACGCGACAACTACCTTGCAAAACGCCGGTACGGCTTTTCTTCCAGGTTTCGCGCAGCCCATGCAGTTGCTGCACCTGTTGCTGCTCATGGGTTTTCACCGGCACCGGATGGATATCCTTGCAGCGCGAGGCTTCTAGCATCGCATCGCAGTCGTTGCGGTCGGTCTTGTTGCGGCGCCGATACGGGCGCACATAGCGCGGGTGGATCAGCTTTACCGAATGGCCCAGTGCCTGCGCCACGCGCCCCCAGTAATGGGCCGTGCCACAAGCCTCCATCACCCACTCGACCGGCTCGCCCTGCTCCTGTATATATCGCCTAAACGCCTCTCGGTTCAGCCGCTTGCGCTGCACCACCTGGCCGGAACGGACACTCTCGGCAACTTGGTAAACGGACTTGGCCAGATCAACCGCAATTCGCTTCATAACGTCTCTCCCAATGATCAGTCACCGCAGTTCTAGGTATAGAACCGTGGTGCGGGGAGAGTCCATTACAGCATTCAAACCGTTCGTTTCGCTCACTGGGACGGGCTAAAGCCCGCCCCTTAACCAAACGTTAGGTATCATAGTGAAGAAATTCGTACTCGCAGCAACCATAGCCATATTTGTATTGGCCCAAGCATTTTTCATCTATGCACTTCTCCAGCCTGAAACAGATAATTATTTTGCTAGTCTCTGGTCAAGCTTTGGTGTTCAGCAAACGTCTTACTCAAAATTTGTTTTCAAAACTATCCAATGGTGGGCAGTGCTGCCGGTCATATGTTTAGCACTTGGCATACTTGCAATTAAGCGTTCGTCAAAATCAATATCGTTATTCGCTATTTCGGCAAGTGCACTAGGCACAATAGCCTTATATTGGTCTGCGTACGCCCCAACATTATTCATCAGCATATGAAACCTAACTAGTAGTTCAAATAGCCACAGGGAAAACTGTGTCGACCATAGCCAATACGCCAACCCCACCTTATTACGCTGTTATCTTTACATCTTTGCGCACTGAAGGTGATAACGGCTACGGCGCAATAGCAACTCGAATGATTAAGCTTGCAGTTCAACAGCCCGACTTTCTCGGCATGGAGTCCGCAAGAGAAGAGTTAGGCATTACTGTTTCATACTGGTCAGATATTGAGTCAATTAAAAACTGGAAAGCCAATATTGAACACCAGCAGGCGCAAATATCGGGAAAAGAACATTGGTATTCTGCATTTAAGGTACGAATATCCAAGGTTGAGCGTGACTACGGTATCTAACCAGGCGCTCTAACCGCTAGCTGAGACGGCATGCATCAGGACCTTGGCTTGATCGCTACCGACTACCGTTTAAGTCCATTCTCATTCTGCAATTTCTGCGTTCTATGCTGCCCTCTCTGTACGGGCAGTAATCTTTTAATCGTGGCTCTTTGCCGACCACAACGATTTCTTTTGGCCCATTGGTTTTAGGCGCTGGCTTTTCAATGGGGTAGGTGCTGGTCGCCTGGATAATATTTACAGCACCTTGCGGTGTGTAATTTAAATCACTGAATACCGTCTGCTTGGCATTTGGGGTGGGTTGTTCTGTTGCCCTAGACGGCTCAGCTTCTATATGCCGGCTTGCTGCCTCGTTTACGAGGCTGTCCCAGTCTTTATCAGCTACGGGTTCTGCTCGTGTTATTTCGGCCACTGGAACGGGCTTTAGCGGCTGTCGCTTTTCTACGATCTGCTGCACGGTGCCCTTTAACAGCGCTTGGCTAGCGAAATACAGGGCACCAACGGTGATGCACGTTCCAAGCAAACCGGGTAGCAGCACCGCTGCTGTGCTTCTTTTGCGGCGGCTATTGATCCACTCGGGGGCGTCGTCCCACTCTGCCTTCATGCTGACCTCTCCCTTTCGCTTCGCGCGTACTGCGCCAAACGCTTGCCCGTCACTTGATTATGAGCGGCGGCAATATCCTGACCTTACAAGGTGGCACGGGGGGCATCCGTCGCCGCGCATGGCCATGCGCTATGCCCCCTTCTTATTTGCATGATGCGTTGCGCCTAAACCGGTTAGAGCGTTTAAACACACGCAAATCAATCGAATCGTAAACCTTACAACTCAGTCACTTTCCGGCGATGCGCCATAGGTATTCGACTGTTTATAGAACTCATGCAAATGACGCACTAACACCATAATCACCGCAGCGACCGGCAGCGCCAGAAGGACGCCAGTGAAGCCGAACAATTGACCGCCCGCCATGATCGCGAAGATCACCGCCACCGGGTGCAGGCCGATGCGATCACCCACCAGCATGGGGGTCAGCAGCATGCCTTCGAGCATTTGCCCGACGATAAATACCGTGGCGATGCCCAGCAACGGGTAGAAATCCACGCCGAACTGGAACAGCCCCGCCGTCATTGCCGCGCCAATCCCCACGACTACCCCCAGGTACGGCACGATGCTGGCCAAGCCAGCCAACACACCGATTAGCAAGCCAAGCTCCAGGCCAATCAGCATCAGCCCGGTGGCGTACATCACACCCAGCGCCAGCATCACCAGCAACTGGCCGCGCAAGAACGCCCCCAGCACTTCGTGGCACTCCGAGAAGAGCTGCACAATCAAACCTTCACGGCCACGCGGCAACAGGCTGCGCAGCTTGGCGACCATCAGGTCCCAATCGCGCATCAGGTAGAAGCTCACCACCGGAATCAGCAGCATATTGGCCAACCAGGCCATCAATGCCAGCCCAGAAGCCGTGGCCGTGGACAACAGCATGCCGACGATATCGGTGGTTTTACCCAGCTGCCCGGACATCGCTTCCTTCAACTGATCAAAACGCCAGAACCCTTCACTCAGGCCCAGTTTTAGCTGAACCCATGGCAACGCCTGGTGCTGCATCCAGTCGAGTATTTCTGGCACCAGCTCATACAGGCGCACCAGCTGCTTACCCAACAACGGCACCAGGACCAGCAACAGAATGGCCATGACTAGGGTGATCAACGCGAAGACCACCACCACGCCCCAGGTCCGCGAGAACTTCCAACGCTCCAATCGATCGACCAGCGGGTCGCCCATGTAGGCCAACAGCACACCAATCAAGAACGGCGAGAGAATCGGGGCGAGCAGGTACAACAGGCCGCCCAGCAGCAACGCTGCGACTATCCATATCCAACGATGCGAGTCGATCATGCTCTGCGCTCCATATGCCAACGCGTTATCCAGAAAGCCCCACGCTTAGGGGCGCGGTATAAGAAAACCGCAGCTATCGGGCTGCGGTTTGGTCAATCAGGGTGTGTGCGACTGCCATAGCCTACCAGCGAAACCTTAATACAGGGTCACGCGGCGGCGCTGGCAGTGCAGACTCAGCACCTGTGGCGGGCGGCGTAACCGCCGGCTCAGTATCGACCACCGCCGCCTCGGCCGGCAGCTCTTGCAGCTGCGCCAGGCCCAGCTGTGCTCGCAGTTGTTCGGCATTGGCATTGACCGCGAAGGTCAGCGTGTCGCCCTGTACCTTGAGCAGTTGCGCGGCGAATGGCTCAAGCATGCGCTGCAATTCGGCGTAACGCGCCAGATCAACGCCCTGCACTTCTACAGTCAAACGACTGGCAGCGCCGGGGGCGACAATAAAACGCGGCGCCAGACGCTGATTAACCGCCAACAGGATGGCATCTGCCAGCGCGGCCTGATCAGCCCCCTGAACCTTGCCCTGCTCACGCTCGTCACCCAGCCACAGCCGCCATTCGGCTTGCCACTGGCCGTTTGCTTCACGCGCGACAACCGCCAACAAAGCATCGGCAGCGTAGCGCTCGGACGCTTCACGCAAGGCAGCAGGGTCATTGCTGGCAAGGTTTTCCGGTACGGCCAGGAGTTGCTCGGAGAGGTCGGCCAACGGCAGGCGCAGCGGCAGGCCACGGTGTTGCGCAGCCTGATTAAACATTGCAGCGGCGGCTTGACCATCGCCAAGCAGGCGGCTGCCATCACTGGCATCACTCAACCACCAGAGCAGGATGCTTGGACGATTCGCGCCCCACAACGCCAGCCCCGCCTGACGCAGGCTGCGCTCGGTACTGTGAGGGTCAAAGTCGACCAGCAAGGTGTCACCTTCATAACCATATTGGCTGACAATCTGTTGCGGGTCTTTGCGCAGCGCCGCCAGTGCTGGGCTTTGCGCGGCATCAGTTTTGCCGGTCAAACGCAGCACTAGGGTATCCAGAGCACGGCCCAGAGCAGCCGCACGCTCCTCTGGCTGCTGGCTGCTGACCGCCTCGCGGACTTGGTACAGATCACTCACGGGGGCGGCCAAGGCTGGCAGGCCGGACAGTGTCAAACAGGCAAGAAGCAGGCGAGCGGTCAAACGCATGGGTGGATTCTCGACGGACGGAAAGTGGCATACCGGGCAGATTTAACAACAATTTCGGCCAGCGCTCGCACGCAAGGCAGGCGAAAACAGCACAGTGTCACGAGTTTAGGGGCTGTTAAAGGGCATACCAAAGCCATTTTAAGCGGCGTATGGCCCGCAGCGAGCAGATTGCGCCCGTGTGGTCACCTTAAACAGCGCGCCTAACGCCCGCAACGGTGGCGGCTGGCCGCTGCCGGGTAAGCCTGATAAAATCGCGCGCCTTCGCAGACCGCCAACCTACCTGGCGGCGCCTATCCGAACTTTCCCTAAAGGCCTGGATCTATGAGCAAGCAACCCTCCATCAGCTACAAGGACGCAGGTGTAGATATCGACGCGGGCGAAGCCCTGGTCGAACGCATCAAAGGCGTGGCCAAGCGCACCGCACGTCCGGAAGTCATGGGTGGGCTGGGCGGCTTCGGCGCGCTGTGCGAGATCCCGGCTGGCTACAAGCAGCCTGTACTGGTCTCCGGCACCGACGGCGTCGGCACCAAGCTGCGCCTGGCACTGAACCTGAACAAGCACGACAGCATAGGCCAAGACCTGGTCGCCATGTGCGTCAACGACCTGGTGGTCTGCGGTGCCGAGCCGCTGTTCTTCCTCGACTATTACGCCACCGGCAAGCTCAACGTTGATGTAGCGGCCACCGTAGTCACCGGCATCGGCGCCGGCTGCGAGCTGGCTGGCTGCTCCCTGGTTGGCGGTGAAACCGCTGAAATGCCGGGCATGTATGAAGGCGAAGACTACGACCTGGCCGGTTTCTGCGTCGGTGTAGTGGAAAAAGCCGAGATCATCGACGGCTCGAAAGTCGCCAGCGGTGACGCCCTGATCGCCCTGCCGTCCTCCGGCCCGCACTCCAATGGCTACTCGCTGATCCGCAAGATCATCGAAGTCTCGGGCTGCGAAATCGAAGCCACTGAGGTTGATGGCAAGCCGCTGGCCGATTTGCTGATGGCGCCGACGCGCATCTACGTTAAACCGCTGCTCAAGCTGATCAAAGACACCGGCGCGGTTAAAGCCATGGCCCACATCACTGGCGGCGGCCTGCTCGACAACATCCCGCGCGTGCTGCCAAAAGGCGCACAAGCGGTGGTCGACGTGGCCAGCTGGACGCGCCCAGCGGTATTCGACTGGCTGCAAGAAAAAGGCAACGTGGATGAGCACGAGATGCACCGCGTACTCAACTGTGGCGTCGGCATGGTCATCTGCGTGGCACAGGATCAGGTCGACATTACCCTGCAAACCCTGACCGCCGCCGGCGAACAGCCATGGGTGATCGGCCAGATCAACCAAGCGGCCGAAGGCGCTGCTCAGGTCGTGCTGAACAACCTGAAACAGCACTAATGCCGGCACCGTGCAATGTGGTGGTGCTGATCTCGGGCTCCGGCAGTAACCTGCAGGCGCTGATTGACAGCATCCAGGCCGACGCTGACGCTTCCGAACGCAGCCCGGCCCGGATCAGCGCGGTGGTTTGTAACCGCGCCGATGCCTATGGTTTGCAACGTGCACAGGCCGCCGGCATCGCCACCGTGGTTCTTGACCACAAACAGTTCGAGGGCCGCGAGGCCTTCGACGCTGCACTGGTCGAGGCTATCGACGGCTACGATCCACAGTTGGTGGTGTTGGCTGGTTTTATGCGTATTCTCACCCCGACGTTTGTCCGTCATTACGCGGGGCGCCTGCTGAATATCCACCCGTCTCTGCTGCCCAAGTACAAAGGCCTGCATACCCATCAACGGGCACTGGAAGCCGGTGACAGCGAGCATGGTTGCAGCGTGCACTTCGTCAGCGAGGAACTCGATGGCGGACCACTGGTCGTACAGGCTGTGGTCGCGGTGGAGCCAGATGACACACAAAGCAGTCTGTCGCAGCGCGTACACCAGCAAGAACATGTAATTTACCCGATGGCAGTCCGCTGGTTTGCCGAAGGCCGCTTGCACCTAACGGCGCAAGGGGCGATGTTGGACGAGCAGCTGTTACCGAGTACCGGATACCTTATTCGAACGTAAACAGGAGACACCATGGGTCGCGCCTTACTGTTCGCACTGACACTACTGAGCCTGCCGGCATTCGCCGTTGAGCTAAAACCCTTTTCCGCCAGCTACACCGCCGACTGGAAGCAACTGCCCGTCAGCGGCAGCGCCGAGCGCAGCCTGCAAGCGCTGGACAATGGCGTTTGGAAGCTCAATTTTGAAGCCTCCATGCTGGTCGCCAGCCTGACCGAAGAAAGCACTCTGCGCGTGGATAACACCACCTTCCTACCCCAGACCTATTTGTATCAGCGCGGCGGCCTGGGCAAAGCCAAGAAAATCGAGCAGGACTTTGACTGGGAGGCCAAGCAAGTCATCGGCAGCGACCGCGACACCCCGGTGCGCCTGCCGCTGAACCGCGGCCTGCTGGACAAATCGACCTACCAACTGGCCTTGCAATACGATGTGGCCGCCGGCAAGAAAAGCATGAGCTACCAGGTGGTCGATGGCGACGAAGTGGAGACGTATGACTTCCGCGTGCTGGGTGAGGAAGTGGTGCGTACCAAGGCGGGGCTGATCGATGCGATCAAGGTCGAGCGCGTGCGTGACCCGACCCAAAGCAGCCGCAAGACCATCCTATGGTTCGCCAAGGACTGGGACTTCCTACTGGTACGCCTGCATCAGGTCGAAACAGACGGCAAGGAATACCAGATCATGCTCAAGCAAGGCAGCGTTGACGGCCGAGCCGTTGAAGGCCGCCAGGACTGAGACAGAGCGCAATAAAAAAAGCCGAGCTTAATGCTCGGCTTTTTATTGTGCTGATTTCGACAAGCAGGGCTAAGTGTTACTCGGCCCTGCTCAGCCACTCACCACATCAGATCATCCGGCACTTGGTACGCCGCGTACGGATCATCGGCATCTGGGGCTTCGGTCGGTGTGTTGAGCAGCACCACACGCTGCGCGTCGCGCTCCTGAATCTTCAGCGCGGCCTCACGCGGGATCACTTCATAACCGCCGCCGTGGCGCACGATGGCCAGCGACCCGCTGCTGAGCTTGTTGCGCATCAGCGTGTTGACCGACAGGCGCTTGACCTTCTTGTCGTCAACGAAGTTGTAGTAATCCTCGGTGGTCAGCTTGGGCAGGCGTGACACCTCGATCAACTGCTTGATTTGCGCGGCGCGGGCCTTCTGCTCGACCTTCTCCTGCTGCTGGCGATTGAGTTCCTGGTCACGCGCCGCCTTTTCGGCCATGGCCTGTTGAGCGGCGAGCTTTTGCGACTCGTCCTTCTCGATATGGCCTTTCTGCTCCAGACGCTGCTTCTTCTGTTTTTCCTTGCTGGCCTGCTTGGCCTGCTTTTCGTTGACCAGCCCGGCTTTAAGCAACTGATCGCGTAGTGAGAGAGCCATAACCTACCTTTCCAACCATCAATATTGAGTGGGCGTACCCAGCGTAATCGTAACGCGTTATTCGTAGGGTGGATGACGCTTCCCCCATCCACCGTGTCCCTGGCAGTGATGGATGAAAAGAGCGTCATCCACCCTACGGGTTCAGCAACTTGGGGTGAGCTTTTCCAGCTTTTTAGCTTCGCCCCACAGCGCATCCAATTCATCCAGGGCGCAATCTTGCATAGCCCGCCCCTGCTCGCGCAAGCTCTGCTCGATAAAACAGAAGCGCCGTTCGAACTTGCCATTGGCCGCGCGCAGGGCCGTTTCCGGGTCAACCTTGAGGTGTCGCGCCAGGTTACTGACCACAAACAGCAAATCGCCGATCTCCTCGCTAATGGCTTCGGGATCGTTTTCGCTCATGGCCTCCAGCACTTCATCCAACTCTTCGCGCACCTTGTCGACCACCGGCAGGGCTTCCGGCCAGTCAAACCCGACCTGAGCGGCACGCTTTTGTAATTTGATCGCCCGGCTCAGCGAAGGCAGCGCGGTGGGCACATCATCCAGTAACGAAAGCTGTTCAGGCGCCGCGGCTTTCTCGGCGCGCTCTTCGGCTTTGAGTTCTTCCCAACGTTGCTTGACGGCGGCTTCTTCGAGCATGGCGACATCCGGCTCGCCATACAGATCGCCATCAGGGAATACATGGGGATGACGGCGCAGCAGTTTACGGGTAATCCCATCGACCACCTGGGCAAACTCGAAACGCCCTTCCTCGCGCGCCAGCTGGCTGTAATACACCACCTGAAACAGCAGGTCGCCCAACTCACCCGGCAAATGGTCAAAGTCGCCACGCTCAATGGCGTCGGCCACCTCATAGGCTTCCTCAATCGTGTGCGGCACGATGGTCGCGTAACTCTGTTTGAGGTCCCACGGGCAACCATGCTGCGGATCGCGCAGACGGGCCATCAGGTGCAGCAAATCGCTAAGTTGGTACATAACACATCCCGATTAATACGCTTGCGTAGGAGGGTTAGCGGTGCAAAACGCCGATGATAGCGCGTTGCTTAACGCAACGCGCCGGTCACCCCAGCCTAGGCTGCTGTCATGCCCTCATCGTGCGGTTTAATCGGCTGCCAACGGCGCAGCAGCATGTACAGGGTCGGGATCACAAATAGGGTAAAGAAGGTGCCAACCAGCAGGCCGCCGACAATCACCATGCCGATTTGCTGGCGACTTTCCGCCCCCGCGCCCGTGGCAATCGCCAATGGTAGCGAGCCGAGCACCATCGCCCCGGTGGTCATCAAGATCGGTCGCAGACGCGCCACCGACGCCTCGATCACCGCACTGCGCACTTCATGGCCCTGACGGAGCAACACGTTGGCGAACTCGACAATCAGGATGCCGTGCTTGGTGATCAGGCCAATCAGCGTGACCAGACCAATTTGCGAGTAGATGTTCAAGGTGCCGCCGAACATCGTCAGCGCCAGCAAGGCGCCGGCCATCGACAACGGTACGCTGAACAGGATGATCAACGGGTCAGTGAAACTCTCGAACTGCGCCGCCAGCACCAGGAAGATAAACGCCAGGGCCAGGGCGAAGATCAGCGCAATTCCGGCGCTGGACTCCTTGAAGTCGCGCGAGGTGCCGGTGTAGTCGTACTGGGTCTCGGCTGGGAACACCGTGCGCGCAGTGTTTTCCAGGTGCGCCAGGGCTTCGCCGAGGGTGTAGCCGCTACCGACGTTGGCACTCACCGTCACCGCACGCAGTTGGTTGAAGTGGTTGAGCTCGCGCGGCGCCACGGTTTCACGCACCTCGATCAGGTTGGACAGCTGCACCATGCCGTCATCGCGGCCGCGCACATAGACGCGGTCGAGATCCTGCGGGTTGCTGCGGTCCACACCCTGCAACTGCACCAGCACGTCGTACTGCTCGCCATTCTGCTTAAACCGGGTCACCTGACGGCTGCCGAACAGGCTCTCCAGGCTGCGGCCAATGGTGGCCACATCAGTGCCCACGGCCACCGCCTGCTCGCGATTAACCGCCACCTTGAGCTGCGGCGCGTTGAGCTTCAGATCGCTGTCCAGGCTTTCCAGCCCCGGATAATCACGCAGCGTGTTGAGCAGTTCATCAACATAACCCTGCAACTCGCTGTACTCCATGGAGGAGCGAATCACGAAGTTCACAGGCTGGTTACGCGCACTCTGCCCCAGCGGCGGGCGATTGACCGGGAAGGCACGCACCCCGGCGATGTCCTGCAGTTTGGGCAACAGCTCGTTACGGATTTCGAACTGGCTACGCGAGCGATCAGCCCAGTCCTCCAGCTTCATAAAGGAAATGCCCTGGGCCACGGTGGGAAAGCCTGCCACGACAAGATAGCGGTTGGTTTCCACGATGCTGGCGTAGGCATCCTCAATCTCCTTGGCATAACGCCCGGTGTAATTGATGGTGGCGCCGTCCGGGCCATTGAACACACCGATTATCGTGCCCGTGTCCTCGGTTGGCGCCAGCTCGGACTTAAGCCCGGAGAACAGCAATACGCAGGCCACCACGGTCAGCAGCAACACGCCGACCACCAGCACCCAGGCACTCAGCGCCTTGGCCAGCAGGTGTTTGTAGCTGTAGGTCAGGTTGTTGAGGAAATTCTCGATCAGGTTGTACAAACGGTTATGCCGCTCGCCGGCCTGGTGTGGCTTGAGCAGGAGCGCGCACATCATTGGCGTCAGGGTCAGGGCAACGAAGCCCGAGACCAGCACCGCGCCGGCCAGGGTCCAGGCGAACTCGGTAAACAGCTTGCCGGTGGTGCCCTGCATAAAGCCGATGGGCGCGAATACCGCGGCCAGGGTCAGGGTCATGGCGATCACCGCAAAGGCGATCTCACGGCTGCCCTTGAGCGCGGCCTGCAAAGGCTGCATGCCCTCCTCGATATGCCGGTGGATGTTCTCCAGCATGACGATGGCATCGTCCACCACCAGGCCGATGGCCAGCACCATGGCCAACAGCGTCAGGGTGTTGATGGTGAAGCCCATCAGTGACATCAGGGCGAACGCGCCGATTAGCGACACTGGAATGGTCACCAGCGGAATGATGGTGGCGCGCAGCGAGCGCAGGAAGATAAAGATGATCAGGATGACCAACCCCACCGCTTCCCAGATGGTGATAAACACGTTATCGATCGACTCGCGGATAAACAGCGAGTTGTCGTTGGCCACCGCCATTTCCATGCCTTCGGGCAGTAACGCGCGCACATCCGGCATGGCGGCCTCCAGCCCATCGGAGATGTCCAACGGATTGGCGGTGGCCTGTTTGATCATGCCCATCGACACCGCCGGCTGACCTTTGTAACGGACGATGCTGCGCTCATCCTGCGCGCCAATTTCGGCATAGCCGACATCCGCCAGGCGCAGCAGATAACCGCGCGAATCGTCGAGGATCAGCTGATTAAACTGCTCCGGGGTGTTCATGTCGGTTTCCGAGAGCACGGTGAATTCGCGCTGCTGCGACTCGATGCGCCCAGCCGGAATCTCGACGTTCTGTCGGCGCAGGGCGTCTTCCACGTCCTGCACTGTGAGGTTGTGCGCCGCGAGCTTCTCCGGGTCAAGCCAGATACGCATGGCGAAGGTGCGCGCGCCACGAATCTGCACTTCGGAGACGCCGGGAATAGTCTGCAAGCGATCCTTGATCACCCGCTCCAGCACGTCGGTGATCTCCATGGCGCTGTAGCGTTCGCTGTAGAAGGCGATCCAGATCACAGGCTGGGCGTCGGCCTCGACCTTCTGCACGATGGGTTCGGCAATTTCATCCGGCAGCAAACCGCGCACCCGACCCAAGCGGTCGCGCACATCGTTGGCGGCTTCATCGGAGTTACTGCCCAGGCGAAACTGCGCAGTGATCTGGGTATTTTCCGAACGGCTGATGGAGCTGACAAAGTCCAGCCCGTCGATCCCCGACAACACGTCCTCGATCGGCTGGGCGACCTGGGACTCCATGATTTCCGGGCTGGCCCCCGGATAGCTGACGTTGACCGTGACAATCGGCACATCGATATTCGGATACTCACGTACCGCCAAGCGGTCGTAGGCCATTAACCCGAGCAGCACCACAATCAGCGACAGCACGGTGGCAAACACCGGCCGCCGGATACAGATATCCGACAGGGTCATAGCGCACGCTCCACCGCCTTGATGCGCACCGGCGCACCGGCACGCACCTTCTGCCAGCCGGCGCTGATCAGGGTTTCACCCCCTTGCAAGCCGCTAACCACTTCGACCTTACCGTTTAGACGCTTGCCCAGCGTGACCTCACGCAGCTCGACCTTGCCCTCCACCACCAGGTTGACCAGCAAACGCTCCCCGACCGGCATCACTGCCTCTTCGGGAATCACCAGGGCATCCGGTCGTTCAGCCAGGATGACCGACACCCGCACAAACTGCCCCGGGCTCAGACGGCCTTCGCTGTTGCTGATGTGCGCACGAATCGCCTGGCTGCGCCCAGCTTCGTCGAGGCGTGGGTTGATGGCGAAAATCTCGCCATTGAAGCGCTCGCCCGGATAGGCATCCAGGCTGATCTCGATGACCTGCTTGAGTCGTATCTGACTGACGGCTTTTTGCGGAATGCGGAAATCCACCTTGAGCGGATCGAGCACCTCCAGGTTGACGATGTCCTGGCCTTCGCTGAGGTAATCGCCAGGGCTGACTGCTCGCAAGCCCAGCACGCCATCGTAGGGAGCGAGGATACGGGTCTTGTCCAGGCGCGCCTGCGACAGCGCCAGGCTGGCCCGCGCGGCTTGCTGTTCAGCGTTGGCCTCATCAAGCGCCTGCGCATTGCTGGCGCCGCGCTTGAAGAGCATTTGCGCCCGCTGAAAATTCTTTTCCGCCAAGTTCAGGTTGGCCCGTGCCTGGGCAAATTCAGCCCGGGCAATCGAATCATCCAGGCTGACCAACAAGGCGCCTGCCTCGATGCGCTGACCTTCGCGAAAATGCAGCTGGGCGATGCGGCCGGCAATTTCCGGGCGGATCATCACCGACTCGTCAGGGCGTAGTGAGCCAAAGGTCACCAACTCGTCGCGCACCAAGCTGCTCTCGACCGTGACCACTTCGACCAGTGGTCCTGGGTTGGCTGACACCTGCGGACTGCCCCATGAAAACACTACAGCGGCGATAACTGAGAGAGCAGGCGCGCGAGCAAACATATACAACCCCTAATTATTGTAGAGGCTGAGTCTAACGGCCGAGCCGGGCAGATCAGCCGTTAAAAATGTTTCCCCATATTAGGGCCTGCAACTTGCTACTGACGCATACCCCGGCCACTCACCAGCAGACGGATACACACGCCGTAGAGCACGGCGGTGGCCACCAGCATAAAACTGATCGCCACACCGATACGGATATCGGAAACGCCGAGGATGCCGTAGCGGAAGGCGTTAACCATATGCAGCACCGGGTTGGCCATGGAGACCGTCTGCCAGAACTGCGGCAGCAATGTGATTGAGTAGAACACTCCGCCCAGATAGGTCAGCGGCGTCAGCACAAAGGTCGGAATGATCGAAATGTCATCGAAGTTGCGCGCAAACACGGCGTTGATAAAACCACCGAGGGAGAAGATGGTCGCGGTCAACAGCACCACCAACACCGTCACGCCCAAGTGATGCACCTGCAGCTTGGTGAAGAACATCGACAGCATGGTGACGATAAAGCCCACCGCCAGACCGCGCAGCACACCGCCGATCACATAGCCGGTGAGGATGATGTGCGGCGACACCGGCGAGACCATCAGCTCCTCGATGGAGCGCTGGAACTTGCTGCCAAAGAAGCTCGACACCACGTTGCCGTAGGAGTTGGTGATCACCGACATCATGATCAGCCCCGGCACGATGTACTCCATGTAGGTGAAGCCGCCCATGTCGCCGATCTGCCGACCAATCAGGTTGCCGAAGATCACGAAGTACAAAACCATGGTGATCGCTGGCGGCAGCAGGGTTTGCGGCCAGATGCGGGTGAAACGGCGAATCTCGCGGTAAACAATGGTGCGCAGGGCCACCATATTGGCGGCCAGCTCTGAGTTCAGATAAGTCGTGCTCATGCCGCGCCTCCTGCCAGGTTCTTCTCTACCAGAGACACGAACAGCTCCTCCAGGCGATTGGTTTTGTTGCGCAGGCTGAGCACCTCAATGTTCTGCAGGGCCAGCTGGCGGAACAACTCGGTAATGCCCTGGCTTTTGTCCACCTGCACCTCAAGGGTGTGGTGGTCCAGCAGCTGCGCCGCGTAGCCAACCAGTTGCGGCGGCACCAGCAAGGACTCCTTCAGATCAAGCAGGAAGGTTTCTACATGCAGGGTCTTGAGCAGGTCCTTCATGCTGGTGTTCTCGACAATCCGGCCGTGGTCGATGATGCCGATATTGCGGCACAACTGCTCGGCCTCTTCCAGGTAATGCGTGGTCAGAATGATGGTGATGCCCTGCTGGTTCAGCTCGGTGAGAAAGCTCCACATCGAGCGGCGCAGTTCGATGTCGACCCCAGCGGTTGGCTCATCGAGGATCAGCAAGCGCGGCTGATGCACCAGCGCGCGAGCAATCATCAGACGCCGCTTCATGCCGCCAGACAACTCGCGCGACGGCACGTTGTGCTTACCCCACAGACCGAGCTGATTGAGGTATTGCTCGGCACGCTCCTTGGCGATTTTCGCGGGGATGCCGTAATAGCCGGCCTGGGTCACGACGATGTCGAAGGCCTTTTCAAACTGGTTGAAGTTGAATTCCTGCGGCACCACACCCAGGCAGCGCTTGAGCGCCGAGGGCTGTTTATCAAGGTCGTGACCAAACACATTCACTGTGCCACTGCTTTTGGTTACGAGGGTCGAGAGAATGCCAATGGTGGTGGATTTGCCGGCACCGTTGGGGCCGAGCAAGGCGAAAAAATCGCCCTCCGCCACATCCAGATCGATGCCGTGTAATGCTTGAAAGCCGTTGCCGTAAGTCTTGGTCAACTGGCGAATAGACAGAGCGGTACTCATAAAAATGCGCGCACCTGATAAATAGAAGAAATATAAGAGGAGGCTGCGCTACGCAGCGCAAAGCTGCCCAAGTCTAGCGCCTGGACGCTCTCTATCGCAGCCCTTTACGGGAATACTGATACGCCCGAGGCTGGCAACAGCCTACCAGTGCCGGCGGCGGAATAAACCCGAGCATTTGCGATGGTGCCTATCAGGGCTATCGATACCTTCGTCTGCGTTCACTCAAGACGAGGCCACTTCAGCGGCAAAATCTCCGTCGATCGACAACCCCTGCTCGCTAAATAAATGCGGGTAGCAAACAGCCAAATGCTCGAAGAACAGCTGCTCCGGCACATCGGCAAATTGCCCGTGGTCACACAGGTACTCCATGTAACGCTCACCCTGCTGGCTATAAGCTACAATGCTAATACGACATTCTTTAGGCACGTCCTATGCCCAGCGCCATCAGTTACACACGGTTTTCATCTACTAAGCAAACCTATGGTGACAGCCTCAGAAGGCAGAAAGACCTTCAAGCCCGATGGTTAGAAGCCCATCCTCAATACACCCTATCGCCACTGACATTTGAAGACCTGGGCAAATCTGGCTGGAGTGGTCAGCACCTAGAGAACGGTTTTGGTCGCCTACTATCTGCCATCCAAGCCGGGGCTATCGTCCCTGGTGATTGCATCATTGTCGAAGCCATAGACCGCACTGGGCGTCTCGAGCCGATGAAGATGATCCCCGTCTTGTCAGAGATTCTGTTGGCTGGCGTTACGATCACAACCTTGGACGATGGCACCGAGTACACCCGCGAGAGCGTCAATGGTCATCACCTGTTCTTACTTCTTGCCAAGATTCAACAGGCCAACGCCTACAGCGAAAGTCTGAGTCGCCGTGTCAAAGCATCGTATGAAGGCAGACGGATTAAGGCAAAGGAAGGGAAGCCAATCAAACGCCGTACACCCGTGTGGTTAACGTCAGACGGTGAACTGATCCCCGAGATTCAGCCCCATATAAAGCGAATCTTTGAAGACTACGCCAGCGGCATAGGTGAACGCAGGATCATTAACAGGTTACGCGCTGACGAAGCCACACCAGCCGTTATGACTACGGTGAACCCTCAACAATTAAGCGATGGTTACGTGATCGTCAGGTAATCGGGTACTGGGGCGACATTCCGAACGTCTACCCTGCTGTTATCCCGGCTGACCTCTTCTACCGTGTACAGCAGAAGCTTCAAGACAACAGTAGAACGGTCGCTGCCCCTACAAAATTCTTGCTAACCGGTGTGGTGAAGTGTGGCCACTGTCATAAGAATTTCGGCATCAGGCAGCATAAACACAGCCCGGCTGTTTACGGGTGTGCCACACGATCAAGGGTTAAGGCTGAGTGCGACAACGCCCGGAGTATTCCCAAGCAGGTGCTTGAGTACATAAGGATCACTACATCACTTCCTTTCGTGCAGCAGGCACTTGAGTCTCAGCAGCTCACAATCAGCCAGCAACGGCTTGTCGAAATAGACGGCGAGCTATCGCACCTATCTAAGTCAATCAGCGCACTCGCCACTACGATTACGAGCGTTGGCCTGATACGTGAAATTCAAGACGCTTTGACCCAGCACCAGCAGAAGCGCACGGAGCTAGAGACAGAACGCACCCTACTGCTACAGGACAACGCTAGTTCGCTGGTAAGCAATTTAGACGCTGTTAGCCTTGAATCATCCCTTCTTGATGATGACCCTATGAAGCTGAACGCCTTACTACAGAGCGTCGGTTACAGCATCACATGCTATGCAGATGGTTTGATTCTCGTGAGTGGCGAGCTGTACCCATGGCTGTACAAGGGTGTAGATCGGCTGACAGGTCACTACCTTCTTGAGAACCTGGGGCAGGAAATCAGACTCCCAATGCTCAGACAGTCACAGCTTGAGGCTCTTGATGCTTTCCAGCGTACTCAGTCCAAAGCTACCGGCCCACTCCTTCCCTTTATCCAACGTGAACGCAGGGTAAGGAAGGACACGGCTTAGAACGCGATTAACAAAACAAATAACGATTGATTGATCAATAGAAATAGTGTATAATATAGCTATCAGGCAATCTAAAGTTTCAATCGCTGATTCTGGTTACTTTATAACCAATCAGTAGCGAAGCCAGTAAACATCGGCTTCCCAGCCCTATCTATCAGCTAATTAACGATGGTAGATAAAAACTACTTGCTCTTTGTTTCAAATAATGCTTGACAAAAAGCCGAAAAACGTGCTATTCTTTCTAAAGTCAAGTCAGTTTGTGGCCCGGAAAATTTGACCGTCCGTCGCCAATTGAAAATATATTTTGCAAAAGTGTGACTTTTCAGGTTTGAAAAGCGTCTCACATATGAGAGTACCAAGAAAACGTTCTTTTCTTGCGTCTAACCAAGTACCAGAATTAAAGATTCACCCCTCCGCTGTAATTGTTCTACCCCACCTCGAAAACATAACCCGTCTAGTGCGGGCGTTCGTGTTCCTGGGCGTTTTTGCTTCTCACGCTGTAATCATTGTTCTTTCTTGTTCCTGTCAGTGCGTGGTTCACCTCCACCACATCAAAAGCACTGGCAACCCCCGCTGACTGCTGGCCTTCTTCTCCAGCACCAGCACCCTAAACCAAAGCTTTGTACAAGCACTGCTTTGTTATAGCTCACACATATTCCCATTGGGTTATTTCAGGCACAGGGCTGGAATGTGTGTTGAGCTTTTTGTTTGCATAAACATTCTTATTTATCGTTTTTAACATTACGGAGGGCCACAAATGGCACTTGTCGAAAGAGCTTGTCTCGTCTGTGGTTCGCCAATGACTACAGAACGGGCCAACAAAAATATCTGTAGTGCTTCCTGTCACGGAAAAGCTGCACGACTACGCAAGAAACAAGATTGGTCACTGGCTGAACTTGTCACGCACTACAACCAACTACAACAAAAGGAAATACAAAATGGCACGACCAGTAACTAATACACCCGCACCATCCACACTACGCTGCCGCCTCCACAGAAAGCGCAGAGCGATGATTGATACCTTCACCACCCTAGCCTATGGCACCAGTGATAACGCCTCACTACAGAGCTTACAAGAGCTTTTAGACAGCATTAACAAAGACACGCCGAAAGAGACTTTAGAAGCCAATCAATAAACAATTGTTTGTTAAGTTTTTACCCCCTCTTTTCAACGATCACCCCATAACCCATACAACCATAGCCACTTTAGGCTAACGGCCTTTTACGGCCTAAATTCATAAGGAAATAAATAATGAGAGATACCAGCAACGAATACTTACACATAGGAAATGATGTGTTTTCTAAAGAACTACTTTTAGTCAGCTTGGAAAATCTACACCACCTTCACCGCACCAGCATTAATCAGGGAACCACCCCAAGCGAGATTGTGAACAAACTAATCAAAGAGGCAAAGGAGAATGCAGACAATGCGCAAACTGAGTAACGGTGAGCTAAGCCCATTCCAATCTTTTAGATGCTACCTCGACACTCGGTTACTAGATCGAATCAACATTGTTTTTTCAGACTCACATCATCAACCTACGTTGTCATTTCTGTTGAATGATTTGCTTGATGAATATGTAACTGAAGTGGAGAAAAGTAAGAATGAGTGATTATCTGAAAGATGGTAGCGAACGCATCATAAAAACCGTACGGCTTAAGATGAATAATAATTTTATTCGTCAATATGAAGAGCTTCAAAGTACAGACAAACCCTCTCTTTCGTTTCTAATGAATGATTTGCTGGAAAGTTGGCTAGTGACTCAACAGCTAAAGTCTGAGTTTGCGAAGTTAAACAGCCAGTAGTATGTAATCTTGTACATTTAACTCACTCCAGCCCAGTGTACATCAGGCTTCCAACAATTTAAGGAGTTATCAAAATGCGCTTAGCCATTACAGGAAAAGCAGAAGAACAGTTCCTCAAGCTACTTGATGAGACAGGGGTAAATAATCCCACACACCTCAACAATCTACTTATCAGCTTTATCAGCACTCATCATTCCCAGGAGGCAATTACTTATGCCCAACATCGAGACAAACAAAAACAAGAATAAGCTTGAACGCTTTTACATCTGTTCAGTATGCAGCACCAGCTACCCTACCACCCGCTACAGCAAGACACATTATTGCAGCCCTTCCTGCCGCTCTAAAGCCCGCTCTATCAAGACCGCAAACAAGCGAATAGAAAAGATTCCTTACTCTGATAACTGGCTATGGATTGCTCGGGAATGTCGCAGAGCTGGCACAGTAGAAGTTCTGCAAGACGTAGATTTAGAAAAGCTCTTTGAAGTCTACAACCGCCGATACAAGTGCTACGGCTGGGATTCAGACAAGAAGCAAAGTAAATTTCACTTGTGCCACATATCCCCCGTATCCGGTGATGGCTCTGTAGGTCTTCTCCACCACAAGAACCTTTTCATCGGTGGCAGCCTACCAAATCAGGTACAGGGTACAAAATCGTATAAGGGCGCTGGTTTAAGCATTCGTAGTAACAAGCTTTTACCAAAGTGGCGAGTAGGTAAAGACGATTCCGACAAGCAAGTATTTGCAAAGATTCAAAAGTATCTAGGTTCTAAGCTCACTGATTATGCCAAGGCCAATAAGATTACCAAGGCCAATCGCTTTGTAATTGCTGAAAGAATCTCCAAGCTTGAGAACAACACTCTCCCGCTCTCTGATCTTCGCAAGATGGGAACACAAGTTCTAATGAATCTTGAGGCTGACTTAACAGAGAAAGACGTTTACAACATCAAGCTTACAGCTCGCCGTAGCCTTGTCGTGTACCTTGAAGAGCTTGAACGCTTCGCCAGCTATGACACAGAAAAGAAAGACGATTACCTATTTGTATCTGCCGCTGTTCGTGTTGTAGCCCAGTATCTTGCCCAACAACGTGGCGAACACGGCTTAGACAGCATCACCGCAACAAGTTACCGCTGGTATTATGAATTTAACCCACTGACAGCCAAGCCTAATAAAGATATGGGTAAGCTCCGAGACTTCATAGGTTTTACAGCATTCAGCACTCTCCAGGGGGCAGATGTTGATAGAGCATTGATTACCAACACTCTGCGCAAGTATTTGCAAGTAGACACGCTTACAGTAACAGAGAATGGCGTTCCTGCTTACGATGGGCGGTTGCAGGAGCTGAGTGCAACACGGTCATTGAATTGAAGCTGGAGCATCATGCCGCATAGCCATGGCCTTCTGCATCACCTCACCCATAACTTCGATGGGGCACTTGAAGTCGAAGCGCTTACGCGGTCGCATGTTCAGTTGCAGTGCAATAGCGTCGAGTTCTTCTTGGCTGTGTACCGACAAGTCCGTGCCCTTGGGCAGGTACTGGCGGATCAGGCCATTGATGTTTTCGTTGCTGCCGCGTTGCCAAGGGCTATGCGGATCGCAGAAGTAAATCGCCACCCCGGTCTGCTGGGTGATTTCAGCATGCCGCGCCATTTCTCGGCCCTGGTCGTAGGTCATGCTCTTGCGCATCGCCAGCGGCATGCCATTGAGCGCTGCACTGAAGCCTTCCATCGCCGAGGTCGCCGTCGCGTCGTTCATCTTTACCAGCATCAGGTAGCCACTGGTGCGCTCTACCAGCGTGCCTACAGACGAGGCGTTGGCCTTGCCCTTGATCAGATCGCCTTCCCAATGCCCTGGCATCAGTCGGTCTTCGATCTCCGGTGGGCGCACATGGATGCTGACCATCTCGGGGATCTGGCCACGCCGATCCACGCCGCCAGAGCGCGGCCGGCGCGTCGTCTTACTTTGGCGCAGGCAGATGATCAGCTCCTTACGCAGCTCGCCGACCGGCAAGGCATAGATGGCGTTATAGATCGTCTCGCGACAGACGTATGCATCTCTGAGGCTGGGAATGTTCATGCTGCGCAGCTTGCCGGCAATCTGCTCGGGAGACAAACGCTCGCGCAGCATATGGGCCACCAACTGAAAGCGCTCACCACCCGGCAACAGCTTTCGTTTCGGTCGACAGCCTTGGCGGCGGGCCTGCATCTGCTGCTGGGCCATGCGGGCCGAGTAGCCACCACAGACATCTCGATTGCGGCGCAGCTCCCGGCTGATGGTCGAAGGGGATCGGGTGATCAAGCAAGCAATCTTGCGCAGGCTGAACCCTTGGGCACGGCTGATTTGAATGGTGGCGCGTTCTTCAACGCTGAGTTCGGAATAAGACATAGGGGCAGCACCGTACCGGAAAGGTCAGGTGTTGCACTCAGTTTTTGCCGCCGCCATGAGACATACACAGACTTCAGCTATCTGAAAGAAGAGGTAGAAGAATTTCTATCCAACGTACCAAAGGTAAAAGACGCTCTAAATCTTGTTGGTCTGGTAGACAGCGCAGCCTTGGCCCGTATCAGCAATAACGCCAAAGCATCTAGCTTCTTGCAGGCATACCAAGCTGATATACAGAATCGTGACTACTACCAATACGACTATAGCGAGTACAACATTCAGGTAGAAGACGATAATCACACACATCTTTCTAGTTCTGATAGCTGGCTCCAAACACTACCATTTTAAGTGCAATGCTTAATCAATAGGTAGTATGTAAATATGTACATTTAACTAACTCTAAGCCTACTCCCATAAGGCTTTCAGACAACCAACAATCTAAACAACAAACAGAATTTGATTAGCAATAATCAAACTACCGGGCTTTGTGCATCCTGTGCATAGCCCAAATTTAAATAAAGAAGAGGAAACACAATGACAAACCAAGTTAAGCAGCACGTTCAGATGGCTAAGCAATTCAATCAATCTGACCTTGAAGCCCTTCAGGCCGAAGCTCGCAACACAGTGATGGAAGGACATTATCAATCTTCTGATTACGGTGCAGGCCGATGGATTTACCCAGCAGCAGCAGAGCGTCAATTCTTCAATAACTTTGAACAGTTCCTTGCCTATGTCGGTGAAATGGCAGTTGCTGGAATTCCTATCTTTCCTTTTGATAGTCCAAGCCACAGCCCAGCTCACTGGAGCATTACGTTCTATCGCCCACAAGAAGAAATCGACGTACTACTAACCCAATCTGATCTTGATGTAGAACAGCAGTACAAGGCCGATATTGAGGCATTCAATCAACAGCAGATCGAGCTTCTTACTACTCAGCTATTTGAACAAAAGAAAGCTAAAGAGCGCAAGATTCAAGAAGACAAGGATTCTAAAACATTAGCGGCAGCTCATGCACAAGCCGAGAAGTTTATTCAATCGCAGCTGGGGGCTAAGTAATGTCTTTTCTAACAGTGCTAATGGATAAAGCAGCCGGCAAAGGCACTATTCAAGACTTCAGTAAATCGATGCAATCCCTCCCTACAGACATTCAAACTATTCTTGTAAAGGGCAAGATGAGTATGGATGCACTCAGGTTTGAGATTGACCGCGTTGAAGCTCAGATCAAGAAAGTAAAAGCCGAAAAAGAAGCTATCGAAAAGAATCTTGCTTCTACAAAGAGTGAGATTGCTAAAGCTCAAGAAGCTAAAGAGAAAACACCATCACCAGCTTTCAATGGCGTGATGGCTCTTCTGAAATCTAAATACAAGTAATCTACCGATAGGGGTTTGAAATACAACCCCTTTCACACACAAAAATAAGGAGCAACATGTTCTACATTTGGCTTTGGGTAAGTACAACGCACATTCCGAACACTACGGACTACATCAAGCGAGTCTTCAACCCGGAATACTTCGACCAGAAACAGCACACGGATAACATTGTAGAATTTACACTCTCTACAGAATTTCCATTAGGGCTCATCGAAGAACAGTTTGATATAGGAGTCTTCCCGACCTTTACACGTCTGCTGTACGCAAATCCACGCAATGCCACACACACCACGCTTGAGGAACTTGAAAGCTACAAGCTGGCGTACTCGCAGTACCGACTGATGTAAAGCAATTTAACTAACTAAAACCTGCTTTAACATGCCAATTATTGTCAGTATTGAAGGTATCTACAATGAGTCTTTATTTGTAGCACGTCTATAGCCCCATACTATCAGGTTTTAGCACACTATCTGTTAAGCAGGATGCTTCTACCTTATAAATTTAGCACCATCATTCAAATTTACAGACATTTAAAATAGGAATAATTCCCATATGCTCAATTTCTTTAATAATTCGCTGTGCCTACTCACTTTTATGACCCTAGTGTACGCACTCTTCCTTTTGTACCAAGTCACCCAGCCCCTGCCAGCCACTGACGTGATGGCTCATCAGCGGATAAACCAAATAAGTGAGGGATACGACAGAGAGATAGACCAGCTCAAGCAAGAGCACCACATACGTTTGATCAGACTTGAGTCGGTTATCTGTAATCGGCAGCCCCGTCAGCGAGTTGTGCAATGCCCTTAACTTTTAGGCCAATTAACTACCCTTGCACGCTCACCAGAGAACGGAAGAAAGCAGCCCCCGGCTCTTGTCATCAGAAACTTTACGGTCACTAGACTGCCTTTCTTTAGATCGTAACCAGCAGACGGGTCATCAAATTTCACAGACAGGTCTTGAGTGCCTTTCCCGTCTACGTTCAGGGACATTTCACCAGCTTCAAGCAATGTGATTTCGCCTTGCCACTCCATCCACCGGTTACGGTAGTTGGAATTGAATAAATCCTCTTTCTTGTCATCGCTGAAATTGCTACTGCAACCCACCTGAGCATCTACAGCGGCATAGCTGGCTGAGCTATCAAGATAAATGCCTTGCTCTTCGAGGGTCTTCTCTTTGGGCGTGTGCTTCCCTTTGCTGGCAATAAGGCCCAGTACTACAAGGCCAACGACACACCAGAACACAATGACGAATAGCTTCTTAACAGGGTTGAGGTTTGCAGGAATACGCTCACCACGGCCTTTGGGGTTGTCCGCCTTGGATGGTGCCCCGCAGCTTGGGCATGCTGGTGCCGTGCTGCTGATCTTTTTACCGCACTCATAGCAGTCAATTAGAGCCATCCAGGCACTCTCCTTCAATCCAGTAATGTCACGATTAGTGTGTTCACGATTAGATCACATCACTAGAGCATGGGGGTATGTCCTCCCCCTCACTACGCAAACGCTTTGGTACTCGCATTCGTGAGCTTCGTCTTGCCACCGGCATGACACAAGAAGCTTTCGCAGATCATTGCGGATTTGCCCGCACCTACATGTCTCGGATAGAGACAGGTGGCGCTAACCCCAGCCTGGATGCAATCAAGGCTCTCGCTGATGCCTTGGGTATTGAGCTGTCTACTTTGTTCGAAGGTTTATAGCTCTTTCTTCAGCATCCCGCTTCCACCCAGCACGTGGACTGATACCTATCGTTTAGCTCTAGCTATTCAGTAGACTGATAACCGTCTGTCGCCTCCTATCATTGATTAATCGCAGAAAGCTAAATGATAGATTATCATTGGACTATCGATAACAGTCATAAACGATAGGATTGCGGATTATGCAGATAGCCCACCTCTACCTGAGAGCATCTACCAAGGATCAGGATGCAGAACGCGCCCTAGTATCCCTTCAGCAGTTTGCCCAGGATCACAGCCTTTCTGTTAAGAGCACGTTCACCGAGAACATCAGCGGCACCAAACTAGACCGCCCAGCTCTAAATGCTTTGCTTGATGCTGCTCAGGCCGGTGAGGTGCTTCTAGTTGAGTCTGTAGACCGCCTGTCTCGCCTATCTCAAGCTGATTGGGCAAAGCTCAAGGCGATCATCGAAGCAAAGGGCTTAAAGCTTGTAGTGGCAGATTTACCAACCTCTCACCAGCTCATTGATGATGAAGGAATAACTGGCCAGATCATGCGAGTGATCAACAGCATGCTGATTGACCTCATGGCCACCATGGCACGCCTTGACCAAGAGAAGCGCGTTGAACGTATCAAGCAGGGCTTAGAAAAGAAGAAAGCTCGTGGCGAGAAGGTCGGTGGCAAAACCAAGAACCATAAGAAGTGGGATGAGATTCAGAAGCATCTAGGCAACCCCACCTTAACCATGGATCAAGTGGCCAAGCTGTGTGGTGTAGGTGTCGCGACAGTGTATCGAGTCAAACGAGAATCTATCCCCTCAAGCTCCTGATGTCCGCACCCTTGGCGTACTTCCTAAATGCCATCATGGGAGGTAGGATCGGATGACATTAAATCCGCAAGGGAAAGCGCTATGGCTCACGAAGTAAAAATCAATCTTCAATCCAAGCTGGTGCAGCACCAGGATGTAGAAATAGAAGTGAAGAAGGATGGCGGCAAGCTTGGCACCATCCTCATAAGCAAGGGCAATATTGAATGGGTACCGTCAGGAAACCATGTGAACAAACACTCCCTCACATGGACTCAGTTTGCTGAACTGATGGAAGATCAGGGAAAGCCCCGCAAAATAAAGTGAGCAAGCCAATATGAAAGCCCCCTTTAATTGGGGCTGTTTACCCTTTACAGCTCACCAAGCAAGGCACAATGCCTCAAATAGAGCAGTACAGCCCCACTCAAAGCATGGTTTGAGGGTGTGTCTACGGGGCAGCACCAGCACTAGGGCTAGATATTTTATTATTTGGTAGATGAGAATTTATCTCATATCTACCTAGGCTTAAAAGGTCTGCTATCACGCAGGTGTAAGCACCAGAATGCTTGCCATATTTCCATATCCAGAAAACAAGAAAGGCCACCATCAGGTAGCCTCAGGATGTAGAAGCGGGGCATCCATGCCCCATTGTCACACTACCCTAGAAGTCGAAGGCAAGCTGCCTTGGCATACTTCTCCAGTGCTCACAAACGCTTTCCCACCGCCCAAAACGGAAACGGGTGTAGGGATCAACGTGCACAATTCTAAGGCTGTGCGGGCTGCTACGACGGGTACGGCGGGTGTTGCTGTGTGGTTTACGCACGGTGCATTCCTTTCGGAAATTGCCATGGCATAAGGCCGGTACACACTGATCATCACCGTTTTAAAACACGATGTTGTATTACGTTATGGTGTGAACCTATACTTCAGACCGCTTAACCTTATGCCTCTGGCGGTGGTTAACGTGTCGTCTCAGAGTCCAGAACTTCCAGGGACTAGCTCCGAGTCGACGTGATGCCCTGCCCTTTACGGGGCAGGGTTTTCTTTTGGCCCTTGAATAGCTGCCATAAGAATTCTCTCTGCATTCCTTGCAGGTTCTAAGGCTCCTTGCCCTGTATAGCTAAACGGTGTTTTGACGCCGTTAAACCGCCAACACAACTAAATAGGTCTTAGCTTTAAGGCTTGGTGACATACGGCGGTTAACGCATAGTAACAGCAAATATCAGCCAAAAAAGAGCCAGCAGAGCACAGCCCGCAAACACTCCCGACAAGCTGTAGTAGCAAACTAAAAATCCCATATTTAGTGTGATTCTTGGTGCTAAAACCCAATATGTAGGTGTTTATCGCGCTGGGGATACAAGATAGTGCGGTGTAGGGGTGAAGGCAAGCCGATAAATTATTCGCGCCTGTGGATAAGACTATGGGTTACTTTGGGGTAACTTTCGCAAGCCCCCGTAGTTGCTGGTGCTGTCCCTGATAAACCGTTCGTCGGTGTTGAACGTGCTTTTTCCGCCTGTTTTGCAAGTGTGGCCGGTCTCACTAGCAGAACTACTACATCTAGTGGTATGTCCGAGATGCAGCATGCGTATTGCTGTCTCTATGACCTTGATGTGGCCAACCGTTTTAACTCTGCGAGTAGCCCGCTGTGCTGCATTGGTCGTGGCACATTCTTATTGTCGAATAAGATCAGCAACTGGCCGAGTTGACCCGTAACTACCTACAGAGCAATGGACGACTATGCCTGCAAAACACGCTCTGTTTTCTCAGCGGGGGTTAGGTCAGAAACTCCAACTCGTCACGCAGGATAAGAACGCTGTCAGGTGCTTCTATGGCAATCCTGACTTTTCCCTCTCTGGTGACTTCGGAAATGGTGACGGTGATGCCCTTGCGGATCAGGTCACTAATGTTGTCTAGATGCTCGGGCTTGATGGTGAGTCGAAGCCCCTGTTCTGCCTTCCTTGTCAGCATGAGTCTACCCACGGTTCTCTCCTTGATTTGTGGTGATCAGGAAAGAGGTTAGCCGTATTCAGGCAGGACGCCAGAACCCCATATTCTTTACGCCGCTTTCTGCTGGTTAAACGAGTGGAACACGCTATCAGTGCGGCCATCAAACTCCAGCGTCGCCACATTAAACAGCTGGCACAGCGCCTGATTGAACGCCGGCGTGGCCTTGACCCAGCGACCATCCAAGTACAGCTCCGTATAACCATGCATGGCGAATACGTCACTGCGCAGCATTTCCAGCAGGCGCTCAGTCGCCAGATGGTTGCGCACATCGGCCAGGCCAATCCGTGCAGGGATACCACAATGCCGCGCGCAGGCGGCAAGCAAGGCGGCCTTGGGCACGCAGTAACTTTCCCGCGCCAGCAGTGCGCTGCTGGCTTTTAGAGTTTCAGGGTCACGACTGAACACATAGGGGTTGTAACGCACCTCATCGCGCACGGCGTAGTACAGGCTGACGGCCTGCTCGCGCGGGTCGCGACTGGCCCCACGGAACTTTTCTGCGAACTCCACCAGCGCTGGGTGGTCACTATCGATGAAGCGGCCGGGGTCGAGGTATTCACGCATCGGGGGTTTCTCCATGACTGAGGAACCAGTCTAGCGACGCGAGACCGGCCAATGTCACGACGATTCGGCCAAGCTCACCGCTCTTGTCGCCATCTATGGCGACTATGCTCATGATGGTGCTTGAACTACATCATCATCACGGAGGATTCTGCATGCTCGCTCTCTGGTTGCTCGCCCTGCTTATTGGCACGGCTTTTCTCGCTCACCGCCGCTGTGCGCCATTGCCTGCACTGGGCATAACGTCAGGTTTTCTGCTGGTGATGGGGCTCTTCAGCCACGCACCAACCTGGCTGATGGTTGTGTTGTGGCTGTTACTGCTCGCCGCCGCCGTACCCCTGCTGCTACCGCAGCAACGCCGCAGCCTACTCAGCGCGCCACTGTTCACGTGGTTCAAGCAAACCCTGCCGCCGATGTCGGCCACCGAACGCGACGCCATCGAAGCCGGTACGGTGTGGTGGGATGGCGAGCTGTTTAGCGGCCGCCCAGATTGGGACACCCTGCTCGCCTACCCCAAAGCGCAACTCACTGAAGAAGAACAGGCCTTTATCGACGGCCCGACCGAAGAACTCTGCGCCATGGTCAGTGACTGGCAGATCGGCCAGCAAATGGACCTACCTGCCGAGGCCTGGGCGCATATCAAGCAACACGGCTTTTTTGCCCTGATCATCCCTAAGCAATATGGCGGCAAAGGCTTCTCCGCCTACGCCCACTCGCAAGTGGCGATGAAATTGGCCACCCGTTCCGGCGACCTGGCCTCCACCGTGATGGTGCCCAATTCGCTCGGCCCAGCCGAACTGCTGCTGCACTACGGCACCGACGCCCAGCGTGACCACTACCTGCCGCGCCTAGCCAGCGGCGAAGACATCCCCTGCTTTGCCCTGACCGGCCCACTGGCAGGCTCCGACGCCGGTGCGATGCCGGACACCGGGATCATTTGCAAAGGCCAATGGCAAGGTGAGGAAGTCATCGGCCTGCGCCTGAATTGGGAAAAGCGCTACATCACCCTCGGCCCAGTCGCGACCCTGCTCGGCCTGGCATTCAAAGCCTATGACCCCGAGCACCTGCTGGGTGAAGAGGAAGACCTGGGCATCACCCTGGCCCTGGTGCCCACTGAAACGCCCGGCGTTGAGATCGGCCGTCGCCACCTGCCGCTCGGCGCCGCCTTTATGAATGGCCCGAACGCCGGCAAGGATGTATTTATCCCGCTGGATTACCTGATCGGTGGCCAGGAGATGCTCGGCAAGGGCTGGATGATGCTGATGAACTGCCTGTCCGTCGGCCGCTCCATCTCGCTCCCCGCAGTCGGTACCGGTGCGGCCAAGTTCACCAGCCTGACCACCGGCCAGTACAGCCAGATCCGCGAGCAGTTCAACGTGCCGCTGGCCGCCTTCGAAGGCATCCAGGAAGCATTGGCGCGTATCGGCGGTAACGCCTGGTTGATGGACAGCGCACGCATCCTCACCGCCAACGCGGTAGACCTTGGCGAGAAGCCCTCTGTGCTTTCGGCCATCCTCAAATACCACCTGACCGAACGCGGCCGCGAATGCATCAGCCACGCCATGGATGTGCACGGCGGTAAGGGCATCATCATGGGCCCGAACAACTACCTGGCGCGCTCCTGGCAAGGTGCGCCGATCTTTATCACCGTAGAGGGCGCGAATATTCTCTCGCGCAACTTGATGATCTTTGGCCAAGGCGCGATTCGCTGCCACCCCTACGTACTCAAGGAAATGGCCCTGGCCAACCATGAGGATCAAGATCAGGCCTTGCACGAGTTTGATGGTCTGCTGCTGCAACATATCGGCTTTGCCGTCAGCAACGCCGCCAGCAGCCTGCTACTCAGCCTGGGTTTTGGCGTCTTCAGCCAAGTGCCTGGGGATAGCGTCAGCCGCCCCTACTTCCGCGCACTCAATCGCCTGGCCGCATCGTTTGCCCTGCTCGCAGACACCAGCATGATGATCCTCGGCGGTGAACTAAAACGCCGCGAGCGCCTGTCTGCGCGCTTGGGTGATGTACTCAGTCACCTCTATATGGCTTCAGCAGCGCTCAAGCGCTACCACGACCTCGGCTACCCAGAGCATTCGCAACCGATGCTGCGCTGGGCCATGGAAGAAAGCCTGAGCAAGGCCGAACAGGCACTGGAAGCACTGCTCAGTAATTTCCCCAACAAGCTGCTCGGCTGCACGCTGCGCCTATTGGTATTGCCGCTGGGACGTCGCCACAAAGGCCCAAGTGACGAACTGGATGCGCAAGTCGCCGCCATTACCGGTCGCAACAGCGGTGACCCGGCACTCGAGGAATTGCTCGAAGGCTGCTATCGCCCACACGCCGAGCAGGACCCAGTGGGGGCTCTGCAATATGCGATGAACCTGCTGCAGGACACACAACCCCTGCAGAAGAAGCTGCACAAAGCCGTCAAGGCAGGCCAGGTGCAAGAGCAGCCCGGGCAAAGCCTGATTGATGCAGCGCTGGCCGCTGGCGTTCTCAGCCCAGAGGAGGCACACAGCCTGCAACAAGCAGAAGCGGCGCGCCGTGTGGTGATCGATGTCGATGACTTTGCCAAGGACGAGTTGACCCTCAGCCCTGGCAAGGTGCGCTAGGGATACACCTCAATCAGGACAGCGGGCGGCGCCGGGCTTATACTGCGCCGCCCGTTTTACCTACAGGATTGCCTCATGGCCAACGTTCACATCGACCACCACCTCGCCCTGCTCCAGCACCTGCGCACCATCCTGGTGGCCCTGGGCGAAGCCGAGCAAATTCTCGATGACAGCCACGCCATGTACCTAGAGCGCTACGATGAGTTGCTCAGCGATCTACCTGAAGACCCCGAAGCCAGCCTCTACCTCGGCCAGGACCTGATCAGCCAGATCTTCCAGCGCTACCCGCAAATCGCCCACTTGGTGCCCCGCGACCTGCTGTGGTTCTTTGGCGGTGACTGCTTGCACTTTATGCCAGATGAAGAAATCGAGATGTACCAGACGCTTGAAGAGCGCCGCTTCTACGCCGCAGAAAACGACGAGCCCTTCGACTGGAACCAGGAAAAGCAGTTGCTAGCGATGCCTGCCCAGGGCGGCACGCACTAAGCCGCTACCAGCAACAAAAAGCCCGTACGGCATCACCGGCGGGCTTTTTTATACGCAGCAAAAATAACAGACACAAAAAAGCCGCTCAGTGAGCGGCTTTTTCGTTTATTTGGAGCGGGAAACGAGACTCGAACTCGCGACCCCGACCTTGGCAAGGTCGTGCTCTACCAACTGAGCTATTCCCGCAATTACAGCATGTAGCAACAACAAAAATGGCGTCCCCTAGGGGACTCGAACCCCTGTTACCGCCGTGAAAGGGCGGTGTCCTAGGCCACTAGACGAAGGGGACCTGGAACTTTTCGAAACCCTGCCTGAGCAGAATTTCTTAATTTGGAGCGGGAAACGAGACTCGAACTCGCGACCCCGACCTTGGCAAGGTCGTGCTCTACCAACTGAGCTATTCCCGCATACAACTTGGTTTTAAGCAGCACACCTCTTAAAGAAGTGGCGTCCCCTAGGGGACTCGAACCCCTGTTACCGCCGTGAAAGGGCGGTGTCCTAGGCCACTAGACGAAGGGGACGCAGCCCGGAAACTACAACTTCTATCCGGCTTCTAAACGCTTTGCTGTTTGGCATTGCGCTATGAAGTGGCGCGCATTCTATTGAGCCTTTGCAGGCCCGTCAACCTCAATGTAAAAAATTTTATAAATCAAAGACTTCAGCTGCAAAAACACCGCTGCTCTATGAGCCTCACCGCTAAGGCACTACACTCGGCCAATACCGGTAATCGAGAGACTGCACCCATGTCCCCACTCGTGATTACCATATTGATTGTTTCTGGCATCGGTCTGTTGATCATCATTGCCTACATCAATCATATGGTCGAGAACAACAAACTGGAGAAGGCGCGCATCAAGGCCGACCTCAATGATCGCTTGCGCCGCAGCACCGACCTCGCTGAAACCCTCCCAGGCCAGCTGATGACGCCCGCACTGAAGTTACTGCTGAGCCGCCTGCAACTGCACTTCAGTGAACGCATGCTGCAGCTGGAGAAAGGCAATAGCACCCTCAAAGCGCGCACTGAAGAGCTGCGTAAGCTGATCGCCCAGGGCGAGTCGATTCCCGTCAACAACCCGCCGCAACCCATCATTAATGAAGCCAAGGCCAAGGATGTGCGTTTCCAGCTGGAGAACCTGCATGGCCAGCTCACCCGTTGCGCCAAAGACGGCATTATCCCCAGCAACGATGCTAAGCACTGGCTGAAAGAAGTACGGCACATGCTGACCCAGGTGCATATCGAGTTTTTTGGCAACCTTGGCCAACAAGCCTTGCAAAAGAACCAGCCCGGCCAGGCACGCCTAGCATTTGAGCGGGGCGTACAGTACCTGCGCAAACAACCTGACCCAGCCCCTTACCAAGCCACCCTGAAGAAATTCCAAGAACAGCTCGACCGCGCCAATGCCATGGTGCTGGAAACCAGCACACCTGCTGCCGAGCAGCCCAGCGAACTAGACGCCGGTTTGGAGTCGCTGGGCGAGAACGAATGGAAGAAGAACAACATCTACGATTAACCCACTCCGGCGCGCAGCCTGAGCGCTAACGCCCTGCTAACGAGAGCCACACATGAGCCTGACTGTTTACGGTGCCCCCCTGTCGCCCTACGTCCGCAAAGTCCGCCTGCTGCTCGCTGAAAAGGCCTTGGACTATCAACTTGAAATCGTCCTGCCGTTCGCTCAACCCGACTGGTTTAAAGACCTGAACCCACTGGCGCGCATTCCTGCACTCAAAGACGGCGAACAGACCCTCGCTGACTCCAGCGTCATTTGCCAATACCTCGACGAGAAACATCCAGAACGCCCAAGCCTGCTCGGGGAAAATGCCGCACAACGCGCCCAGGTACGCTGGCTGGAAAAATATGCCGATTACGAGCTGGCACCGCTATGCACCTTCACCGTATTTCGCAATCGGGTCTTGAAGCCAAGCATGGGCAAGAGCAGCGACGAGGCCGCCGTCCACAAAGCAATGCATGAGCAGCTCCCGCCTCATTTCGACTACCTAGAGAAAACCCTCGGGGCAGCCGAATACCTAGCCGGCGACAGCCTAACCCTGGCCGACCTGGCCCTCACCTGCCAACTCATTAACATGCAACACGGTGGTGAGCAGCTCGACGCCGAACGCTGGCCCAACCTGAGCGCGCATTACGCGCGAATCAAGGCGCGCGCCTCGGTGCAGGGCGTCTTGCCGAGCGAACAGAAGATGCTCGCCAAGATGACCGTAAAAGCCTAAACGCCAGCCTCAGACAGCAAAAAGCCCGGCCAAGCCGGGCTTTTTTACTTGCGCCGACTCAACAATCGGTGAGTTCGACAAATACCTCTGCCAAGCGCTCGATACCCGCCTGATCCGCCGCACTAAAGCGCGCCAGCGATGGGCTGTCGAGATCCAGCACAGCAAACAACCGCTCGCCCTTGAACAGCGGTACCACCAACTCGCTATTGGAGGCGCTGTCGCAGGCGATATGCCCGGCAAAGGCATGTACATCGTCGACCCGCTGCGTGTTCCCGCTCGCCGCTGCGACGCCGCAGACACCGCGACCAAAGGGGATCCGTACGCAAGCCACGTTACCCTGGAAAGGCCCGAGCACCAGTTCCTCGCCCCGCACCAGGTAGAAGCCGGCCCAATTCAGGTCGCCAATTTGCTGGAACAAAAACGCAGAAAATTGCGCCGCATTGGCAATAAAGTCACGCTCACCGGCCAGTAGAGCCTGTAGCTGCGCAGCAAGAAACGGGTAGTCATCGAGCCCCTGCTCGCTTGGTTGTAGCTCAATCATCAGTCTTACTCAGTAATTGCAGTCCTACCCAGTCACGGGCAAATTGATAAGCGCAGCGGCCGTTGCGGTTACCGCGGCCCAGTGCCCAGCGAATCGCTGCCTTCTCTAGCGCTTCATCCCACTGCCAGCTCAGGCCAGCATGGGCAGCGTGCACCTCAACCCAGTGGCGCACGACGTCAAGGAAGTGCTCCTGAGTAAATGGATAGAAGGACAGCCACAGCCCGAAGCGATCGGACAATGCGATCTTGTCCTCCACGGCCTCATTGGGGTGCAACTCGCCATCCACCCGCTGCCAGTTTTCGTTATCACTCTGGTTTTCCGGTACCAGATGCCGACGGTTGGAGGTCGCGTACAGCAACACATTGTCCGGCGCACGCTCCAGGGAGCCGTCGAGCACGGTTTTCAGCATGCGGTAATCGCCCTCACCCGCCTCGAATGACAGATCATCGCAGAACAGCACAAAACGCTGCGGCAACTCGCTCAACTGCTCGACGATACGCGGCAGGTCAGCCAGATGATCACGTTCGATCTCAATCAAGCGCAGCCCTGCTGCCGCATGCTCAGCCAACAGCGCGCGAACCAACGATGACTTGCCGGTGCCTCGGGCGCCCCAGAGCAACGCATGGTTGGCTGGTAGCCCCTGAATAAACTGCTGGGTGTTGCGCGCTAATTGAGCACGCTGGCGATCCACCCCGATCAAATCATCCAGGCGCACATCCAGATTGACCTTGAGCGGCGCTAGAAAGCCGCTGCGCCCGTCGTGCTGCCAACGTGCGGCCAAACTCTGCTGCCAATCGATCACCGGCCGCTGCGCCGGCAATATAGGCTCCAGCCGCGCCAACACCGCATCGGCGCGCACTAAAAAATCACTTAATCGCGAATCCACAACACACTCCTGGGTTTTCGAGCGGCTTAACCACTGCCGACTGGCAAAGCAGATGGGCTATGCTTGGCAAGCAACTCAACACGAGACAACCGGCTCATATGGATATAGCGCTAACCCAACGCCTGTCATTCAAACAGGCCGGCTTGACCGTGTTGGTAGCCTTTATCCTCGGCACGACGCTCAGCTTGTTCCAAGTGGGTATCGATTATGCCAGCGAAGACGCCTCCATCAACCGCGAGATTAATGCGCTGATGGAAATCAGCCATAACCCAGCGGCACGCATCGCCTACAACATAGACGCCGAGCTGGCCCAAGAGCTGGTGCTGGGCCTGCTGCGCTCACCCGCGGTAATCAGCGCGCAAATCATCGACAACAACCAACTGACCCTAGCCCGCGTCAGCCGGCCTGCGATGGAAAGCCGCTACCGGGTACTCAGTGACTTTATCTTCGGCCCACGCCGACACTTCGAGACGGCGCTATTCGTCAGCCACTCGCCCACCGAGGCGCTGGGGATACTGAGCCTTGAAGTGGACACCTATGCATTCGGCAGCCACTTCCTGCGCCGCTCACTGCTGACTCTGCTTACCGGGTTCGCCCGCAGCCTGCTGCTGTCACTGATCCTCCTGGTGCTGTTCTATTTCATGCTGACCAAGCCGCTGACCGGTTTTATCCGCGCACTCAGCGAGCGTGACTTGCGCAGCCCCCATCACAGCAAACTGCCCTACCCACCCGGCCACGAGCGCGATGAAATTGGCGTACTGGTCGACGTAACCAATCGGCAACTGGCTAGCATCGCCAGCGAAATAGAACAACGTCAACACGCCGAAGACCGCCTGACCCGCTACCTGGCAGAGCTGGAAGACACGGTCTCGGCGCGCACCAAGCAGCTGGAAGACGCCAACAGACGCCTGCTCGACTCCAATAGCGAGCTCGAAGCAGCCAAACGTACGGCACTGGACATGGCGCAGGCGCGCTCGGCCTTCCTGGCCAATATGAGCCATGAGATTCGCACCCCACTCAACGGCCTATTGGGCATGCTAGCGCTGTCTCTGGATGGCCCACTGAACAACGAACAGCGTCAGCAGCTGACGATCGCCCACAACTCCGGCAAGGTGCTGGTCGAGTTGCTCAACGACATTCTCGATCTGTCGAAATTTGAGGCTGGCCAGCTGGAGCTCGAACACATTCCCTTTGATCTCGGCAGCATGGTCGAAGAAACCGCCAACCTGCTTTCGCAGAATGCCGCGCCGGGTGTTGAGCTGACCTGCCTGATCGACCCCAAACTGCCTAACCAGGTATTGGGCGACCCGACCCGGGTTAGGCAGATCGTCAGCAACTTGCTCTCCAACGCCCTGAAATTTACCCGTTTTGGCCGCGTCGACATTAGCGTCAAGGCGCAGGCCGACGGCGTAAGGATCATTGTGCGCGACACCGGCATCGGTATCGCCGAAGACGCCCAGACTCGGATCTTCCATCCGTTTGCCCAGGCCGAAGTAGGCATCACTCGACAATTTGGTGGCACCGGCCTCGGCCTGGCCCTGACACGTCGCCTGTGCGAAGCCATGCACGGCCGCCTCAGCCTGGAAACCCAGGAAGGCTTTGGCAGTACGTTCTGCGTCGAGCTGCCGCTGCCCACCCAAAGCAGCACCGTCACGCTACCAAAACTGCACGGACGCATTCTCGGGCTCAGCCCAGCCAGCTCCGGACTCAGCGAGCAACTGGCAAGCGTGTTGCCCAGCTGGGGGCTGCAGTATCAACATCTGGACGCCGACGCCGCCTTGGACAGGCTTGATGCTGACCTGTTTATCAGCGATTGCCCGCAGCGCCTGAGTGAGCTGCGCGCACACTCCAGCCTGCCGATTCTGCTGGTCAGCGCCTATGGCAACTTTCTCAGTAACGAACAGGTGGCCGCACTCGCCCCCATCGAACAGCTCGCGCGCCCCTTGTCACGCCAGGCACTGCTGCAGGCCTTACTTCGTACGCTCGGGCAAGGCGAAGCGCATACCCGCGAACAACCCAGCGAGCCGCATCGCAACCACCAGGCCCGCGTATTGCTGGTGGAAGATAACCCGGTCAATCAACTGGTGGCCAAGGGCATGCTGGGCAAACTGGGTTACGACGTACTGCTGGCCCATCATGGCGCAGAAGCCCTGAGCCTATTGGAAACCCAGACGGTCGATTTGATCCTGATGGACTGCAACATGCCGGTTATGGATGGCTATGAAACCACCCGCAGGATTCGCCAGAAAGCCGAACTCACGGACCTGCCCATCATCGCCCTGACGGCTAACGCACTGTCCGATGAGCGCGAGCGTTGCCGCGCGGCTGGCATGGACGACTACCTGGCCAAACCCTTCCGCAAAGATGAGTTAGCAGCCCTGCTCGATCAGTGGTTAAGCGCCATAAACTGATCGAGCAACACACCCACCTGGCTACGCAGCGCGGCGAGCGCATCAAGGTCGACGCCACGCTCGCACAGCAGCTGGCTTTTCAGCGGCAGCACCTGCTCACGCAAGCTGCAGCCGGCGGGCGTCAACGCCAGGTGCACCTCACGCTCATCACTGACCGAACGCTTGCGTTGCACCAAGCCTTGCAGCTCCAGGCGCTTGAGCAGCGGCGTGAGCGTGCCAGAGTCAAGCAGCAGGCGCTCACCCAGCGCCTTGACCGTTGGCAACGCGGGTGGCTGCTGCTGCCATTCCCACAACACCAGCATGGCCAAATACTGCGGATAGGTCAGGCCGAGCTGGTCGAGCATCGGTTTGTAGGCGCGAATCACCGCCCGCGACGCCGCGTAGAGCTTGAAGCACAGCTGGTTATCCAACTGCAAGCCTTCCTCTGCGTGCAGGCTGAGCGATGTCATTTCAGCAGCGCCTCGATCTCGGCAGTTAGGTCTTCAGGCTTGGTGGTGGGGCAAAGCGCTTGATCACTTGACCGTCGGCACTCAACAGGAACTTGGTGAAGTTCCATTTGATGCCCTGGCTGCCGAGCAGTCCCGGGGCACTCTTCTTCAGGTTGACGAACAAGGGGTGGGCATCACTGCCATTGACGTCGACCTTTTTGAACAGCGGGAAGCTCACACCGAAGTTCAGCTCGCAGAACTCGCTGATTGCGCCCTCATCGCCCGGCTCCTGCTTGCCGAACTGGTTGCAGGGGAAGCCCAGCACCACCAAACCCTGATCCTTGTACTGCTGCCAAACATTTTCCAGGCCCTTGTACTGCGGGGTGAAACCGCACTTGCTGGCGGTATTGACCACCAGCACGGCCTTGCCGCCGAAATCAGCCAGGGTCTTTTGCTCGCCTTTGATGGTGGTAACGGGAATATCGAAGAGTGCGTTGCTCATGCGGGTCGTCCTGATGAGTGGGTGTGCAAGCAAGGTAGCGAGCAATTAGATTGCATGCAATTTAATTGCTCAAAATAAGGCCCGCTGATAGCGGGCCATAGCTGCATCGTTTATCTGCAGGATGATCAGGCGTCGGTATTAGCGACCAGTTTGAGCGATGCCGAATTGATGCAATAGCGCAGCCCCGTAGGTGCCGGCCCATCCGGGAAAACATGCCCGAGGTGCGCATCGCACTTGGCACACTTGACCTCAATGCGGTGCATGCCGTGATTGAAATCATCCAGGCTTGTGATCGCTTCACTGCTGACCGGCTGAAAATAACTGGGCCAACCGCTGCCAGAGTCGTATTTGGCATCCGAATCAAACAGTTCAGCCTGGCAGCAGGCGCAGTGGTAAATACCCGGCACCTTGCTGTCATGGTACTGGCCGCTAAAGGCGCGCTCAGTGCCGCCTAGGCGGCAGACGTGAAACTGCTCTTCGGAAAGCGTTTCACGCCAGTCTTCCAGGGGTTTTTCTAGCTTGTCCACAGCAGCTCTCCTCAATAGAAAATCGCCGGGAGCGATTTTTAACGTCGTATCACAACGGCCAAAGGCAGGCCGTCATGGCTCAAAGGCCATAAAAAAGCCCGACCAGTACCTTTGCCAAGGTCGGGCTGGCACGTATCATTCGACCCCAGTCTGTCACCGGCGTTACAGCCTGCCAAGGCGCATCAAATCGCGTCTTTTTTGCAGGGTAATTCAGAGGGTCTTTACAAAACTAACGAGCGATGGCGAGGCAAGGCGAAAGCAGCCGAAAAAGCGGAGTGTACAAGCTGTACATGAGCATTTTGAGACGACGCGTCCCGGGCTGATTTCAACGCTGCATAGCCGAGCGCAGTAATTTGTAAACACCCTCTCAGCGGCGTTCCACCATTCGGGATCACTTAATATGCAGTTCAGCAAATCCAACAAGCTCGCCAACGTCTGCTACGACATCCGCGGGCCGGTGCTCAAGCACGCCAAACGCCTGGAGGAGGAAGGCCATCGCATCCTCAAGCTGAACATCGGTAACCCGGCGCCGTTCGGTTTCGAAGCGCCTGAGGAAATCTTGCAGGACGTAATCCGCAACCTGCCGACCGCGCAAGGCTACAGCGACTCCAAAGGCCTGTTCAGTGCGCGCAAGGCGGTGATGCAGTACTACCAGCAAAAACAGGTAGAAGGCGTTGGCATCGAGGACATCTACCTCGGCAACGGCGTCTCTGAGCTGATCGTCATGGCCATGCAGGCGCTGCTGAACAACGGCGACGAGGTGCTGATCCCGGCACCGGATTACCCGCTGTGGACCGCCGCCGTGGCCCTGGCTGGCGGCAAGCCGGTGCATTACCTATGCGACGAACAAGCGGGCTGGTTCCCCGACATCGCCGACATGAAGACCAAGATCACCCCGAACACCAAGGCTCTGGTGCTGATCAACCCGAACAACCCCACCGGCGCGGTGTACTCCAAAGAAGTGCTGATGGACATCGTCGAACTGGCGCGCCAGCACAACCTGGTGCTCTTCTCCGACGAGATCTACGACAAGATCCTCTACGATGAAGCCCAGCACATCTCCACCGCCTCGCTGGCCCCAGACGTGCTCTGCCTGACCTTCAACGGCTTGTCGAAGTCCTACCGCGTAGCCGGCTTCCGCTCTGGCTGGGTGGCGATCTCCGGGCCTAAGCACCGCGCACAGAGCTACATCGAAGGCATCGACATCCTCGCCAACATGCGCCTGTGCGCCAACGTGCCGAGCCAGCATGCGATCCAGACCGCTCTGGGCGGCTACCAGAGCATCAACGACCTGGTACTGCCACAAGGCCGCCTGCTGGAGCAGCGCAACCGCACCTGGGAACTGCTCAACGACATCCCAGGCGTCAGCTGCGTCAAACCGATGGGCGCGCTGTATGCCTTCCCGAAGATTGACCCAAAAATCTGCCCGATCCATAACGATGAGAAATTCGTTCTCGACCTGCTGCTCTCGGAAAAACTGCTAATCGTCCAAGGCACCGCGTTCAACTGGCCGTGGCCGGATCACTTCCGCGTAGTGACCCTGCCGCGCGTGGACGAGCTGGAAATGGCCATTGGCCGGATCGGCAACTTCCTTAAAACCTACCAGCAGTAAGCCCATGGACCTGCAGATCGACGACTTTTACAAGGATGCTGCCGCAGGCATGCTGACTCTGTACCAGGCGTTTCCGAGCAAAGCCGCGCTGTATGTCGAAGACCTGATCGGCCGTGAAGAACCCGACGAATTCGGCCTGCCCACACCGCGCCATCAAAGCTGCCTGGGCGCGCTGCTGTGGTTGGCTGAAGAAGGCTACATCCGCTTCGACTCAACCATTGGCTACGATGCCTTGGACCAGGCCGTACTCAGCGAAAAGGGCTTTTTACGCCTAACACGCGGCGTGCCCCATGCACTGCCAGCAGGCGACGCTCTGCCACCGAGCGTGCGCCGCGTGCATGCCACACTGGCGTTTCAACTGCGTGAAGCGCTGGAGCAACGCCACGGCGAACGCGTCGCCCGCCTCACCCGCCTGCTGTTCGAAAGCACGCTTAACGGCGCAAGCGACATAGTTTGAAATAGTCGCTGGGTTGAAGTGGCAGGGGGCGCGCCCTTATATAGCCGACATAACTAATTAGCAGGTCGTTGAAAAACCAGGCAAAGCAGCCAAAACAAGGTTTTCCAGCGGCCCAATAGGTATTTCCCGTGAGGAGTCTCAATACACCATGATGCGCATTATGCTGTTCCTGGCCACCAACATTGCGGTGTTGATCATTGCCAGTATCACCTTGAAATTACTCGGGGTTGACCGCTTTACCGGGCAGAATTACGGCAGCTTGCTGATTTTCTGCGGTGTATTCGGTTTTGCCGGCTCGTTGGTTTCGCTCTTCCTGTCCAAATGGATGGCGAAGATGAGCACCAAGACCGAAATCATCACCCAACCACGTACCCGTCATGAACAATGGCTGTTGCAGACCGTGGAAGAGCTGTCCCGCGAAGCCGGGATCAAGATGCCGGAAGTCGGCATTTTCCCTGCCTTCGAATCCAACGCCTTTGCCACCGGCTGGAACAAGAATGATGCGCTGGTAGCGGTCAGCCAAGGCCTACTGGAGCGCTTCTCGCCCGACGAAGTGCGCGCCGTACTGGCCCACGAAATTGGTCACGTAGCCAACGGTGACATGGTCACCCTGGCGTTGATCCAGGGCGTGGTGAACACCTTTGTGATGTTCTTTGCACGGATCTTCGGCAATTTCGTCGATAAAGTGATCCTGAAAAACGAAGACGACGGCCCGGGCATTGGCTACTTCGTCGCGACCATCTTCGCTGAACTGGTACTCGGCATTCTGGCCAGCATCATCGTCATGTGGTTCTCGCGTAAGCGCGAATTCAAGGCTGACGACGCCGGCGCACGCCTGGCTGGCACTGGCGCAATGATCGCCGCCCTGCAGCGCCTGCGCGCCGAACAGGAAGTGCCGGTCAATATGCCGAACAGCATGATGGCCTTTGGCATCAACGGTGGCCTCAAGCACGGCCTGGCGGGCCTGCTGATGACCCACCCGCCGCTGGAAGACCGCATCGAAGCCCTGCGCCAGCGCGGCTAAGTTCAGCAGCAATGAAAAAGGCGACCCTCGGGTCGCCTTTTTTAATGACTCATCGCCCCTTACGGCAGCTCGTGCAGCTAAAGCGAACTTTACCCAGCACCCCGAGTCGGACTTTAAACAAGGTAACCCCAAAGATTGGTCAGACCTAGGTTGGCACCCAGGTCAAAATAACGGGAGAAAACCACATGAAATACGACTGGGATCTTATCGAACGCCTACTGCATGAAGTACAAAACTCTGCCAATGAGCCTTTTGTCCCACGCATGTATGCCGAAGACTTAGCCACTGAGTCCGATCAAGCCGGACATCCTGTAGCGGATCTGGATGAGTTCAAAGTAGAGGCCACGAAGTACGAAGCACAATTACTCAAGGCTGGCTTCATCGCCTCGCGTCCGGAGAGTGAAGGCGGTAACGGCGAAAACTTTGTACTGACCGACCGCGGCCTACAACTCCTGAGCATGATCGACAGCAGCTTCCCCGGCGAGCAACATCCTCGCGAGGTGCTCAACAGCCATGGCTTGGCGGCATTGACGCCGGAGGTATTCGACACAATCGCTGTCGATACCGTCTGACTTGATGGCAGTCGCTGAGCCGCCAGCAAAGCGACTCAGCTGCGCCTTAGGCACACGGTTTACTGGCGCGACAGTCGATACACCCGCTCATCTAAGCGCTCCAAGCCGCGCTTGAGAAACCTCCAGTTCTCGCCCAGCACATCGGCGCTGGCTAAGCTCTGCAGCTGCCAATTGGCCGCAAACAAGCGTTGCACCTCGTCATCCGCCACCGCAAAGGGCGGGCCATCCATGTGCGCCTGATCATAGTCCAGCGTGACCAACAGGCCCTGACAGCCGGCGGGGAGGATTTGCGTCAAGTGCGTCACATAGCGCTCGCGCATCGGTTCAGGCAGGGCGATTAATGCGGCGCGATCGTAAAGGGCAGCGCAGCCAGCAAGCTGCTGCGCCGTCAGAGCAAAGAAATCACCACAATAAATCTCCACATTACCGGCTTGGTAATGCCTGAAGCCCCCCACTTCACTCACCACGGGCTGCAGCTCATGCTCCGCGAAGAAGTCCTCGACCGCACGCTGCGCCAGCTCAACCCCCGTAACCTGATAACCCTGCCCGGCCAACCAGGCCAAATCCAGGCTCTTGCCACACAACGGCACCAGCACCCGAGCGCCCTCAACCAAACCCAGCGCCGACCAATAACGCTGCAGATAGGGATTGACCTCAGATAAGTGGAAGCCGATTTCACTGCGCGACCAACGCGCCTGCCAGAACTCTGCGTGCATACCGCCCCCTATAAGTATTCAACGGTTGATCCTGCCGCAAAGCGACCAAAAAGACCAAGCGGCAAACAGCGCACCCGGGTGTTATTAAGGCAGCCAAAGCCAGACAAAACCCTTAAAACACCATTCACGGGCAAAACCGCACAGGACCTAACCAGCCACTCGCGGCACAGCTGATGGTCAGCCAGACACTAAAATCCATAGGCATAAAAAAGCCCCGCACTAGGCGGGGCTTTTTAAATCAACGAAGCATTAATCTTCGCGATAACGACGCAGCTTGAGCGGCTTGCCACCGACACGCGTGTCTTTCAGCTTGCCCAGCAGACGATCGAGACCTTCTTCCGGCAACTCGACCAAGCTGAAGCTCTCGCGCACCTGAATGCGGCCGATGTCTTCACGGGCCAAGTCGCCTTCATTAAGGATGGCACCGAGCAGGTTCTTCGCGGCGATACCGTCGCGCGCACCCAGCGCAGTACGGCAACGCGCTTTGCCTTCACTCAACGGTACTGGGGCACGACGCTCACGGCCGCCTTCGCGCTCAGGACGATCACCACCACGGTCACTGCGCTCGCTGCGCTCACGTGGAGCGCCACCGCTACCTGGTACCAACGGCTGATCACGCTGAACTTCAGCCAAGGTCAGCGCCTGACCGTTTGTAGCCTTGCGCAGCAGGGCCGCGGCCAGCGCACGCGGGCTGCAACCGATGTCGGCAGTCAGGCGATCCAACAGGTCACCGTGGCTAGCTTCAGCATCAGCCACTAACGGCGCGAGGCTATTAGTCAGCTTCTTGATGCGGGCGTCCAGCACTTGCTGGGCGTCCGGCAACTTGACTTCACCGACCTTCTGGCCAGTTACACGCTCAATTACCTGCAGCATGCGGCGCTCACGTGGAGTCACCAGCAGCAGCGCACGACCGGTACGGCCAGCACGGCCAGTACGGCCGATACGGTGCACATAGGACTCTGGGTCGTACGGCATGTCCACGTTCATCACGTGAGTGATGCGCGGCACGTCGAGGCCACGAGCAGCAACGTCGGTGGCAATCACGATGTCCAGACGGCCATCTTTCAGCGACTCGATAACACGCTCACGCTGGTTCTGCGCGATGTCGCCGTTCAGGGCAGCAGCCTTGTAACCCTTGGCTTCCAGCGCTGCTGCCAGATCCAGGGTGGCTTGCTTGGTGCGCACAAAACCGATCAGCGCGTCGAATTCTTCGACTTCCAGCAGACGCAGTACGGCAGCGTGCTTCTGGTCGGCGTGAACCATCAGATGCACCTGCTCAATGGCAGTTACGGTCTGAGTTTTGGTTTCGATCTTGACGTGCTTAGGGTCACGCAGGTGCTTTTCAGCGATGGCACGGATCGAGTGCGGCAGCGTAGCGGAGAACAGCACGCTCTGACGGCTTTCCGGCATGGCCTTGAAGATGACTTCGAGGTCATCCATAAAGCCCAGCTTGAGCATCTCATCGGCTTCGTCGAGAACCAAGTGCTGAATAGTCGACAGCACTTTCTCGTCACGACGCAGGTGGTCAACCAGACGACCCGGTGTGGCGACAACGATCTGTGCGCCATTACGGATAGCTTTCAGCTGCGGGCCCATCGGTGCACCGCCGTAAACGGCGATGACATTAACGCCTGGCATTTGCTTGGCGTAGGTTTCAAACGCAGTGGCAACCTGCAAGGCCAGCTCACGGGTCGGCGCGAGGATCAGCGCTTGTGGCTGACGCTTGGCCGGGTCGATACGGCTGAGGATTGGCAGGGCGAAGGCAGCAGTTTTACCGGTACCAGTCTGCGCCTGGCCGATCATGTCGTGGCCGGCGAGGATTACTGGAATCGCTTGAATCTGAATAGCCGAAGGCTCTTCATAGCCAGTAGCAATTACAGCAGCGAGAACATTGGGATGTAGATCGAGAGCGGCGAAGCCGCCGATTTCCTGGGTCATGGGTCTGCCTCTAGTGCATCCGCAAAGACCCATATTCCAAAGCTACGCATGCCGTGTAAGACCCGAAGGTCACCCTGGCAGCCATGTCGGCGGGGATTTGCGAAAACGTGTGATAAATGAATCGTCAAGGATAGTCCGCAAAACGGACTAACTGCCGAAGTTAACCTCCGGGCGAGCTGTACTACCTGAACGTGGCCAAGAATTGACCGGCGCGTACTATACCGGAAAACCTGGCCGATGTGCCTGTTTTTCATCAGCCCAACCATAAAAAAAGCATACATAACGCCTATAACGTGCCATTCAGCCATCCTCTGATAGCCTCAAACAGCAACGCTGCAACAACCTCAAGCATCAGCCCACTCACCCTGCGCACAAGGACTCCCGATCATGACTTCAAGCACCGGCGGCCGTGTCAGCCGTGAAAAACGCGGCCAAATCATGTTGATTGGCCTGGACCGAGCGAGCAAACGTAATGCCTTTGACCTGCCCATGCTCGACGACATGTGCCGGGCTTATGGTGAGTTCGAGCGCGATAGCGAGGCGCGGGTAGCGCTGGTCTTTGCCCACGGCGAGCACTTCACCGCCGGTCTGGACCTGGCCAATGTGGCGGCGCAGTTTGCCGCCGGCTGGAAGATCCCTGAAGGCGGCTGCGACCCTTGGGGCGTGTTCGGCGGGCCACGGGTGAGCAAACCGGTGATCGTCGCCGCGCAAGGCTACTGCTTCACCATCGGCATCGAGCTGATGCTGGCCTCGGACATTAACCTGTGCGCGAGCAACACCCGCTTTGCGCAAATGGAAGTGCAACGCGGCATCTTCCCGTTTGGTGGTGCGACCCTGCGCATGCACCAAACAGCTGGCTGGGGTAACGCGATGCGTTGGCTGCTGACGGGTGATGAATTCGATGCCCATGAAGCCTATCGGCTAGGGCTGATTCAAGAGGTGGTGGCCAGTGAGGAATTGCTGCCCAAAGCGTTAGGGCTCGCCGAACGCATTGCCGCTCAAGCACCGCTGGGCGTGCAAGCCACTCTGGCGTCAGCACGCCAGGCGGTGGTTGAAGGTCCGGCCGCCGCGACCGCCAGCTTGCACCCGACTGTGACTCGGCTGATGGCCAGCGAGGATGCCCAGGAAGGCGTAAACGCCATGCTGGAGCGCCGCCCGGGCGACTTTAAGGGGCGCTAACCCAGGTATCCACTGGTCCGATCAGGTCGCAGGACGCACGGCCTTAATCAACGATTCCAGCGAATAACCAAACTGCGGCGCCAGCAATGCATTGCGGCGCAGCAACTCGCCAACGTCTATCTGCTGATCAATATCGGCCGGCACCAGCAACACCACGTTGCCCTCCTTCACCGGGCACTCCCAGTAATGCCGATGATAGAGGCCGCGCAGCAGCGGTGCGCCCAACGGCTTACCGTCGTTGCCAGCCCACTGATTGATGATCAGCCAACCACCGGGGTTGAGTTGCTTCTGGCAGTTTTCCAGAAAACGCCAAGCCAAATGCCCAGTCGCCGGACCGTGATCTGTATACAGGTCGACGAACAGCAGGTCGGTCTTTTCCGCGCTTTCCAGCAATTCCAGGGCATCACCAATGCGAATCGTCAGCCGCGGATCGTCCTCCAGGCCCATGTGCTCCATGGCCAGGCGCGGCACATCGGCGCGCAGCTCAATCACCTCAACATCATCCAGCGGCAAAAACTTCAGGCACGCCTGGGTCAGGTTGCCGGCACCCAGACCAAGAAACAGCGCAGTTTCCGGATGCTCATGGCACAACGCGCCGAGCAGCATCGCGCGGGTGTAGTCGTACTCCAGCCAGCTTGGGTCGGGCATGTAGACGCAGCTCTGCTCGATCGCCTCACCGAACTCAAGAAAACGGTAAGCGCCCATTTCGACCACTTGAATAACCCCAAAGGCGTCGTGTACTTCGGCGATCAACAACGGGTCGGGCATCTGACCAACCGGGGGTAAACCTGGCATCCACCACTCTCCACCGTGACATCCCCGACCATTTCGGCCAGAGGAAAGGCGCTAATTGTCATTGAGGTGCACCGCCTGGGTCACGCAATAATTAACCACCTTGCAGTTCAGTGCCGTAGACGCTGAACAACTACAACTATAAGAAAGCATTGAGGTTTGCCATGTACGCCATTATTGGTGCCGGTCCCATGGGGCTGTGCACAGCCCGTCAACTGGACAAACACGGCATCGACTTTGTCGGTTTCGAGCTGCACGCGGATGTCGGCGGCCTGTGGGATATCGATAACCCACACAGCACCATGTACGACTCAGCGCACCTGATTTCCTCCAAGGGCACCACCCAGTTCAGCGAATTTCCGATGCGCGATGAGGTGGCGGCTTACCCTCACCACCATGAAATGCGCCGTTACTTCCGCGACTATGCCGAGCACTTCGGCCTGTATGCGCATTACCAATTCAACACCCGTGTGGTCGACATTCAGCGCCTGGACAAGGGCTGGAAGCTGATAAGCGAGCAGGCTGGCGTGCAACGTGAATGGCGATTTGACGGCGTATTAATCGCCAACGGCACCCTACACACGCCCAACCAGCCGGCCCTACCCGGCGAGTTTACGGGCGAGTTGATGCACTCCAGCGCCTACCGCTCGGCCGCTGCGTTCGAGGGTAAGCGCGTGCTGGTGATCGGCTGCGGCAATTCCGCCTGCGACATTGCTGTGGACGCCGTGCACCGCGCGGCCTCGGTGGACCTGTCGGTGCGGCGCGGTTATTACTTCCTACCCAAGTTCACCCTCGGCCGGCCCACCGACACCCTGGGTGGCGCGATCAAGCTGCCACGACCGCTCAAACAATTTCTCGACGGCCTGCTGGTGCGTGCACTCGTCGGCAAACCGTCGCAGTTCGGTTTGCCCGACCCCGATTACAAACTCTATGAGTCACACCCGGTGATGAACTCATTGGTGCTGCACTACCTCGGTCATGGCGATATCAAGGCGCGCCGCGACATCGCCAAGATCGAAGGCCTGCAGGTGACGTTCAGCGATGGTGAACAGGCCGAGTACGACCTGATCCTGCAAGGTACCGGTTATAAACTCGACTACCCCTTTATCGACCGCGCGCACCTCAACTGGCCCACTCACGCCGGCGCGCCGCAGCTGTATCTCAATGTCTTCCACCCGGAATACGACGACCTGTTCATGATGGGAATGGTCGAGGCGTCCGGCCTGGGCTGGCAGGGCCGCGACGAGCAGGCCGAACTGGTGGCGCTGTATATCAAAAACCTGCACGCCGACACGGCTGCCGCCAAAGACCTTCAGACGGTCAAACGTGAGCGGGCGAGCATTCGCCTGGATGGCGGTTACCAGTACCTGCAACTGGAGCGCATGGCCTACTACGTGCACAAAGACAGCTATCGGCAGCGCATCGCGCAGCACAGCCAACGTTTGCGCTCGGGCCTAGCCGCTGCGCCTGCCGCCAGCCGCGTCACGGCAGGGAGCGTGTAATGGAAGCGGTGCATATTCAGTTCGACCCCAGCAGCCTGGTGCTGATCAATATCATCGTCGCAGTGATGATGTTCGGCGTTTCCCTCGACCTGAGGGGTGAGGATTTCAAACGCATTCTGCTCGCGCCCAAAGCGCCGGTGATTGGCCTGATAGCCCAGTTTCTGCTGCTGCCAGCACTCACCTGCCTGGCGTGCTGGGCGCTGCGCATCGATCCGCAACTGGCGCTGGGCATGACCTTGATTGCGGCCTGCCCCGGCGGCAGCTTCTCCAACATCATGACCTGGATGGCGCGCGGCAGCGTCGCCGTGTCGGTGAGCATGACCGCCGTGTCCAGCGTGGCGGCCAGTGTGCTGACCCCGCTCAACTTCGGCCTGTACGCCTGGCTCAACCCTTACACCCGACCGCTGCTAAGCGAAATCGCCATGGACCCACTAAGCCTGCTGCTGATGGTGATTCTTGTACTCGGCGTGCCACTGGCGCTGGGCATGCTGATCGGTCGACGCTTCCCCGGTTTGTCACGCAAGGTGGAAAAGCCCCTGCGCGTGTTCGCCCTCGCGGTGATGCTGGGCTTTGTCGCCCTCGCCTTCGGCAAAAACGTCGAGCAATTCTTAAGTCACTTCCATTTGTTCTTCTGGCTGGTGGTCGCGCACAACGCCATGGCCTTAAGCATTGGCTACGGCTGCGCCCGATTAAGCCGCCTGCCAGAGGCTGAACGCCGCGCCATCACCCTCGAAGTGGGCATCCAGAACTCGGCACTGGGCCTGGTGATCATCTTTACCTTCTTCCCGCAGGTCACCGGCATGCTGTTGATTGCCGCTTTCTGGGGCTGCTGGCACTTGGTCTCGGGCATGGCACTGGCCTATTTCTGGTCACGCAAGCCGCCGCATGAAGATGCGCCGTCCAGTCCGATTCTGGCGACACTCGGAGAAAAATAATGCCCACCATCTTGATCACCGGAGCCGCCAGCGGCCTCGGCTGGCAGCTTGCGCGCGCCTATCACGGCCAGGGCTGCAATCTGCTGCTCACCGATATCAACGCAGGCGGCCTGAGCGCAAGGGTCAATGAGCTCGGCGCAGAGCGGGTAATCGGGCTGGCTGGCGACATCACCGATCAGCTCCTGCACCAGCAGTTGCTGCAAGCCTGTGTTGAGCGCTTCGGCGGCCTCGATGTGCTGATCAATAACGCCGGTATCACCCACCGCTCGCCGGCCATGCAGACAGACCCGGCGGTGCTGCGCAAGGTCATGGCTGTCGATTACCAAGCCCCCGTAGAGCTGACGCTGAGTGCCCTGACGCTGCTGCACCAGAGCCGTGGGCAGATCATCGCCATCGGTTCCATGGCCGGCTGGATGCCGGTGCTCGGTCGCGCCGGTTATTGCGCCGCGAAAAGCGCCCTCGGTCAGTTCTTTGAAGTGCTGCGTGCCGAGGCCACGCGCGATGGCATCCGCATGTTGCTGGTTTACCCAAGCTTTCTCGACACGCCCATTGACCAGAACGCCCTCGGTGGTAATGGTCTGCCGGCGCAACACGGCCGCTCGACTATCGGCAACGTGCGTGGCGCCGACTGGATGGCTGCACAGATCATCCAGGCACAACAGCAAGGTCGTCAGCGCCTGTTCCCGGATCGCGGCAGTTGGCTGGCCAGCCTGCTCTGGCGCATCGCGCCGGGGTTTTACTACAACAAGATGAGCGCGCGTTTCGCCGCGGAGATGGACTGATGGAATTGGCCTGGCTGGCGCTGGCGGGTTTTATCCTACTGGCCTACACCCTGGAGGCGATCACCGGCTTCGGCAGCATCGTCATCGCCCTGTCGCTGGGCGCCTTGCTGCTAACCATCGACCAGTTGCTACCCGTGCTGGTGCCGCTGAATATCTGCATGACCGGCTACCTGGCCTGGCGGCACCGGCAGATGATCGACCGCCGCCTGTTACTGGGCATGATCCTGCCCGGCATGCTGCTCGGCACGGTTATCGGCTATGCCCTGCTGCCCTTTCTGGACGCCGCATTGGCCAAGCGCCTGTTTGGCGCTCTGGTGCTGTGGTTTGCCGCCCGCGAGTTGTGGCGTTTGCGTCATGCTGCCGCGCAACCCGTCCGCCCACTGTGGCTCAGCCGCCTGCTCAGCCTGTGCGCCGGAATCAGTCATGGCCTGTTTGCCTCAGGCGGGCCGTTGCTGGTGTTCGCCCTGGCCGGCACCCAGCTGAACAAGGCACGCCTGCGCGCCACCCTGGTCACGGTGTGGTTCACCCTCAACAGCCTGCTGACCATCGCCTTCCTGCTTGATGGCCGCCTGCTTCCCGCGCTGCCGCAAGTGGCGTGCTACGCACCACTGCTGCTGGTAGGCGTATGGCTTGGCGAACGCCTGCACCAACGCTTCAACGAACAACACTTCCGCATCGCCATTTACCTGTTGCTGCTGGTTACCGGCTGCCTGCTGCTTGTAGTCCATTGAGAAATGTTGGCGAGGCAGCCAGCGCAAGGCGCTACGTTAGTAACAGCCTCCGGCTGGTCAAAACAGGCGAAAAAGCGGAGTTCACGAGCTGTAAATGAGCATTTTGAGCCTGTTTTTAACGCCGCGATGGCAACGCAGGTAGTTTCTCGACGGCCTACAGCGCCTTGGAGTTTGTTATGAGCTACGACGTCATCATCAAGAACGGCCTGTATTTCGACGGCAGCGACCAACCCGGACAATTGCGCCATGTCGGCATCAAGGATGGACGCATTGATGTGCTAAGCCTCAGTGCACTGGATGAAAACGGCTGCCCCGAGGTACTGGACGCCAGCGGTAAATGGGTGAGCCCAGGCTTTCTGGAAATTCACTCACACTACGACGCCGAAGTGATCGCCGCGCCCGCGTTGAAGGAGTCGGTGCGCCATGGCGTCACCAGCGTGACCATCGGCTCCTGCTCGATCAGCATGGTGCTGGCCGATGCCGAGGACTGCTCCGACCTGTTCACCCGCGTCGAGGCGGTGCCGCGTGAGTACGTGCTGCCAATCCTGCAGGAGAAGAAGACCTGGCGCGACGCCGCCGGCTATCGCGCCTTCTACGATCAGCAGCCATTGGGGCCGAACGTCAGCTCCTTCCTCGGTCACTCCGAACTGCGCGTAGCGGTGATGGGGCTGGAACGCGCCACCTCGAAGGTCACCCCAACCGAGGAAGAACTGCAACGCATGGAGCAATTGCTCGAAGAAGCCCTGGACGCTGGCTGCATCGGTCTATCGGTGATGACCACGCGTCTGGACAAGATGGACGGCGACCGCGCCTGGTCCAGCCCACTGCCATCGACCTTCGCCAGTTGGAAGGAGTTCTCCCGCCTGTTCGCCATCCTCCGTCGGCGTGGCGCGGTGATGCAGGGCGCGCCAAATGCGGTGACCAAGGTCAACGTGTTCGCCTTCCTTTATCAGGCCCACGGCTGGTTCCGTAAGCCGCTGAAATGCTCAATGCTCACCGCGCTGGACCTCAAGTCGCAGCCGCTGCTGCACCGATTTACCCGCCTTTCCGGCTGGCTGGCGAACACCGTGCTGCGTGGCCACTTCCGCTGGCAAACCCTGCCAGCGCCGTTCACCCTGCGCCTTGAAGGGCTCAACGTGAACGCCTTCGAAGAGTTCGGCGCTGGCGAGATTCTGCGCAATATCAAGGACCCGGACGAGCTCTATGCCAAGGTGCTGGAGCCGGAGTTCCGTGCCCTGTTCAAAAAGCAGGTCAAAGCCGTGCTGACCAAAGGTTTGTGGCACCGCGATTTCTCCGACTGCTGGGTAACCGAATGCCCGGACGCCAGCCTGGTCGGCAAGAACTTCAAACAGCTCGGCGCCGCCCGTGGCCTGGACCCGGTAGATGCCTATTTCGAGCTGGCCTGCCAGTACCGCGAGGCGCTGAAGTGGACCACCTGCTACGGCAACCAGCGCGAACCGGTGATGTACAAGCTGCTGGCGAGTCCCTGGACCCAGCCAGGCTTCGCCGACTCTGGCGCGCACCTGCGCTCCATTGCCCAATACAACTTCCCGCTGCGCTTCCTCAAATACGTGCGTGACGCCGAACTGGCCGGCACACCGTTTATGGACACCGGCCGCGCCATCCATCGCCTGAGCGGTGAACTGGCTGACTTTATTGGCGTGGATGCCGGCACTATCCGCGTGGGTGATCGTGCGGATGTGGTGATCGTGAATCCCGCCGGGCTGACCGATGAACTGGATGACATCCATGAAGCGCCAATGGAAGTGCTCGGCCTGGAGCGCGTGGTCAAACGCAACGATGCGGCGGTGGATGCAACGCTGATCAACGGCCGCATCGCCTACCGCCGTGGCAGCGAGTTCGCCGAAGGGTTGGGCAAACAGCAAGGCTTCGGGTGTTTTTTGCCAGGGTGCGATGTGCTGCCACGCTGATTACTTCGCGCTATCCCGCATAAAAGGAAGCAACAGCATCATGCAGCGGCTCTATTGCGCCTATCGGCTTGCCGGCCATGGCTTATCGGTTACCATGCCCGTCCGCCTGAATTGACTTAAGCCGAGAGCCGCAATGTCGCAACCCTGGAGCCCTGAAAGCTGGAGAGCCAAGCCGATCCAGCAACAACCGCAATACCCGAATGCCGCGCACCTACTGGCCGTTGAGCAAAAGCTCGCCAGTTATCCGCCGTTGGTATTTGCCGGTGAGGCCCGCGAACTGCGCCGCCAGTTTGCTGAGGTGACCCAGGGCCGCGCGTTTTTGCTACAGGGCGGCGATTGCGCCGAGAGCTTTGCCGAGTTCTCCACCCTGAAAATCCGCGACACGTTCAAAGTGCTGCTGCAGATGGCCATCGTCATGACCTTCGCCGCCGGCTGCCCGGTGGTCAAAGTCGGTCGCATGGCCGGTCAGTTCGCCAAACCGCGCTCGGCCAATGATGAAACCATCGACGGCGTAACCCTGCCCGCCTACCGCGGCGACATCGTCAACGGCATCGGCTTCGACGAGAAAAGCCGCGTGCCGGACCCGGAGCGCCTGCTGCAGGCCTACCATCAGTCCACCGCGTCGCTGAACCTGCTGCGCGCCTTTGCCCAAGGCGGCTTTGCCGACCTGCATCAAGTACACCAGTGGAACCTCGACTTTATCGCCAACTCGGACCTTGGCGAGAAGTACAGCCAACTGGCTGGGCGCATCGACGAAACCCTGGCCTTTATGCGCGCCTGCGGCATGGACGGCGCCACGCAAGTACGCGAAACCAGCTTCTTCACCGCCCACGAAGCACTATTGCTGAATTACGAGCAAGCCTTCGTGCGCAAAGACAGCCTCACCGGCGGCTGGTACGACTGCTCCGCGCATATGCTGTGGATCGGCGACCGCACCCGTCAGCTGGACGGCGCGCATGTCGAATTCCTGCGTGGCGTCGGCAACCCGATCGGGGTAAAAGTCGGCCCGAGCATGGACAGCGAAGACCTGATCCGCCTGATCGACATCCTCAACCCGGATAACGATCCCGGCCGCCTCAACCTGATCGTGCGCATGGGCGCCGACAAGGTCGAAGCCGGCCTGCCGCGCCTGATCCAGACCGTGCAGCGTGAAGGCCGCCAGGTGCTGTGGAGCAGCGACCCGATGCACGGCAACACCATCAAGGCCAGCAGCGGCTACAAGACCCGCGACTTTGCGCAGATCCTGGCCGAAGTGAAGCAGTTCTTCGCCGTGCACCAGGCCGAAGGCAGCTACGCCGGCGGTATCCATATCGAGATGACCGGGCAGAACGTTACCGAATGCATCGGCGGCGCGCGGCCGATTACCGAAGACGGCCTGTCGGATCGCTACCACACCCACTGCGACCCACGGATGAACGCCGACCAGTCGCTGGAACTGGCGTTCCTGATTGCTGAAACCCTAAAGCAAGTCCGCCGCTAGGTCCTTGTCGGCGGCTGATCGGACAGATCCGCCGCCGACAGGTATGGTGAAGACTCGCCAAAGGAGTAATCCCTCATGACCTGGTATATCTGGCTGTTTATTGTTCTGGTGCTGGGCTCCATCGTCGGCGGCCTGATGGTGTTGCTGCGCACGGCTAAACCGTTGCCATTAAGCGACGAGCAACTGACAAAGATCCATCAACGCGAACGTGAGCAGGAAGCCAAGGACGCCGGCGAAAACTAAGGCTAAGTGCCACGCCAGCGCCTCTATCACCACCTGAGGTGAACCTACGGCTGATGGCTAGCGCTCTGTCGCCAGCTTAACCTGGCCATCACGCGGTAAGACGCGGATCTGATAACGGCTGAAAATCTTCAACAGCTGGCCGTTGTCACGCAACGACTCAAAGATCGCCATAAACTGCTCAGGCTCGATGGGCGCCCCCGGGCGTAACAGCACATGATGGCGATAACGCTGATCCATGCGCTCGTAAATCAGCAACTGCCCTGCGTATTGGCGGTTACGCTCAAGAAAGTCGCCCAAATAAGAACGCGTGACCAGCGCAATGTCGGCACGCTGGCGCAAGACCATCAGCAGGCTGCTGTCATGGGAATGATTCAAGGTGGCGTTGAAGGTTTTGCTCAGGTACTCAGGATCCGGATTAAAGTTGGCAAAGGCATAGTTGTAACCATGGTAAAGCGCCAAACGCTTACCGCTTAACGTATCGAAATAACCTTGATCACGTCCCGGCTCAGCGCGTGCAACGAATACCTCCGAGTCCTCCAGACGCATATCCAGCGCAACATGCTGAACATGCTGCCAGCCCCAGTTCGGATTTTCGAAAATCGCCAGGTCGAGGCGCCCTTGCTCAAAGTCAGCAAACCGGCGCTTTATGGCCGTTGGCACCATGACAAAACGATAGTCACTCTGAGCTTGGTTAAGCGCTGTGAGCAGCTCGCTGAGTAAGCCAGGCGACTGCGCCCCCACTTGCTCGGCCTTGAATACATAGGGCGGAAAATACACCGCAGCAACCCGCACATCCTGTGCAGCGAGTAGCGGCCCGGCGAGCAGCAGCGCCATGCACGCACCGCCCACTCGACTTAACCAGCGCCTGATAAAGCCCATAGCAGCGAACATCCTTATTAATCAATGTACGCAGCCTACTCCAGGAAAACCTGACCGAACAGTGCGTTTTAGGTCACTTATGGGACGGAAAGGTCACGTAAATGGTAGCGACTGAGCAATTTATCCAACTGCTGATTGCGGTGGAGCTGTTTGAGCAGGTCGGCAAATACGGGCGGTGAGATGGCCGACTGCGGGCGAAACAACGCCTGATGCTGATAGACCTGATCAACCCGCTGGGAAATCAACAGCGCGCTGCTTTGTTCGGGGTAGTGCTGCTGGTAGGCGTGCAGATAAGACCGCGTCACCACCGCCACATCCGCGCGCCCGCGCAGCAGCATGATCAAATTACTGTCGTGGGAGTAAGTCAGAACCGCGTTGAATTGATCGGCGAGAAACTGCTTGTCCGCATTGAACCCGGCAAAGCCATAGTGATAGCCGCTGTACAGGGCCATGCGCTTGCCCTTGAGGTCATCGAAATAGTGCTCGTCGCGTCCCGCCTGCATGCGCGCGACATAGAGTTCGGCATCCTCGATCTGCAGATTCAGAGCCGTGTGGGCAATGCCCTGCCAGCCCCAGGCCGGTGACTCGAAGAGCATCACATCGAAGCGGCCGCTTTGTAAGTCGCGGTAACGGCGCATGGTCGAGGTGGCAACCAGCGTAAAGCGATACTCGTTCTGCTGTTGATTAAGCGCGTGCAGCAACTCGGGCAATAGACCGCCTACGCGCTCACTGTCCGGTTTAATCACATAAGGCGGGAAATGGTAGGCCCCCACTCGCACTTCTACTGCGGCCTGCGCAACGCAGGCCAGAGAAAGAATCAAGCCAAGTAGCAACGCTTTTAACAACATGGCCAAGTGGGAACCTCAATACAAACAACGCGCGGCAACGTAGTGAGCGGACTCAATGACTCGAAGTCCATTGGCGCCAAAATACTATCAAAGTGCCATACAGCGAAGCTCAATCTACTCAGGTTTCCTTAATAACCAGTGACAATGCTTCTTCGGCCAACTGATCAAGGGAAATGGCCCCCTCGGGACGGAACCAGGTATTGGTCCAACTCAGCGCCCCTGTGAGTAGACGACGCATGATGAAGGGGTCGGCCTTGAAGTAACCGGCCGCCTTGGCCTCACCCAGCACCTCAAGCCACAGCTGCTCGTAGCTATCGCGCAGCTCAAGGATAAACGCCTGGCCTGGCTCCGAAAGCGAGCGCCACTCATACACCAGCACCGCCATGGCTTCGCCGGTGCCGCCCATGATCGACTGCAGTTCGCAGCGAATCAGCGCCAGTACGCGACCGCGCAGGTCGCTCGCCTCGGCCAGCGAGGCCTGCATCAGCGCGGTGTTGTAGCGAATAGTCTCCTCCATCACCGAACGCAGGATCTCGTCCTTGCTCTTGAAGTGATGAAAGATGCTGCCGGACTGAATGCCTACGGCGCTGGCCAAGTCTCGCACCGTAGTGCGCTCATAACCCTTACTGCGAAACAGGTGTGCGGCGGTTTGCAGCAGCTTGCCACGTGCACTCTCCGGATCAGTGACTTGCCCACTGGCCACCAGATCGCGCATCACCACCTGAGCTTGTTGATCATCCACGCTAAGTACTCTCCAACTCTCTTTATGCCTCAAGCCAACCCACCCAAGCCTGCAATCGCACGCTTATTCTCAGCAGGTTTACCCAAGTGCTTGTCGTTATTAGTGAAATTTATGCTGCACCGGCCACCCAAGCAAGCGCTTGGCCGCACTTTAGGTTAGAAAGATTCGCCGCGGGGCTTTTCAACCAAGCGCTTGCTTGGTAGCCTTCGAGTCACCTTATTCATGTGTTGCGGACCTATTCCAATGACTAAAACCGTACGCATCGGCTGCGCTTCCGCCTTTTGGGGCGACACCAGCACCGCCGCCGCCCAGCTAGTAAAAGGCTCCGAGCTGGATTACCTGGTATTCGACTACCTGGCCGAAGTCACCATGTCGATCATGGCCGGTGCGCGCATGAAGAAGCCGGACGCCGGCTACGCCACCGACTTTGTGGAAACCCTCGCGCCGCTGCTGGCCGACATCGCCCAGAAGAACATCCGCGTAATCAGCAACGCCGGCGGGGTCAACCCCAGTGCCTGCGCTGCGGCATTGGCGGCTGCTTGCGAACAGGCTGGCGTGCAGCTGAAGATCGCCGTGCTGCATGGCGACAACCTGCAACCCAAACTCGGCGAGCTGGCCAAAGCCGGCACGGTGGAGATGTTTACTGGCGCTGCGCTGCCGCCCTTCTGTGTCTCGGTCAACGCCTACCTCGGCGCGCCGGGTATCGTCGAAGCTTTGAAGCTGGGTGCAGATATCGTCATCACCGGCCGCGTAGTCGATAGCGCCGTGGTTAGCGCGGCCCTGGTGCATGAATTCAACTGGGCCTGGAGCGACTACGACCAGCTCGCTCAAGCAGCATTGGCTGGGCACATCATCGAATGTGGCGCGCAGTGCACCGGCGGCAATTTCACCGACTGGGAAAGCGTGCCGGATTTTGAGCATATCGGCTTCCCGGTGGTGGAAGTGGCGGCCGATGGCAGTTTTGTCGTGACCAAGCCGGAAGGTTCCGGCGGTTTGGTCACGCCTTTTACTGTAGGCGAGCAGATGCTCTATGAAATTGGCGACCCACGGGCGTACTACCTGCCCGATGTGCTCTGCGACTTCACCCAGGTACAACTCAGCCAGGTTGGCGAGAATCGCGTTGAACTGAAAGGCGCTCGCGGCCTGCCGCCGACCGCTCAATACAAAGTCAGCGCCACCCACCCGGATGGTTTCCGTTGCACGGCCAGTTGCCTGATGGCCGGTATTGATGCGGTAAAAAAAGCCAAGCGCGTCAGCCAGGCCATCATCAACAAAACCGAGGAGCTGTTCGCCGAACGCGGCTGGGGACCTTACAAGGAAGTCAGCATCGAACTGCTGGGCTCCGAGGCGACCTACGGCCCACGCGGCCAGCGTGCCGACACCCGCGAAATAGTGATCAAGATCGCCGTGCGCCACGCCAAGAAAGAAGCGCTGATCCTGTTCTCCCGCGAGATCGCACAAGCCGCGACGGGCATGGCCCCGGGCCTGACCGGCATCGTCGGCGGCCGCCCGACTGTTTACCCGGTCATCCGTCTGTTCAGCTTCCTGGCCGACAAATCCGCCTGCCAGCTGCAGGTCGAAATCGACGGCGAACGTACGTCTGTCGCCCTACCGCAGATCGCGGCGCTGGATAGTTCGCAGATCGCCACCGACATCGCCGCCCCACTGCCAAACGCTCAGGCCGAGGTTAGCGTGCCGCTGATCAAGCTGGCCGTGGCGCGCTCCGGCGACAAGGGCAACCACAGCAATATCGGCGTAATGGCCAGAAAGCCCGAGTACTTGGCCTGGATCGCTGCTGCGCTAACAGAAGGCGCCGTGGCCGAATGGATGCAGCACGCAATTGACCCGCAAACCGGCAAGGTCAGCCGCTGGTATTTACCCGGCAGCCACAGCCTGAACTTCCTGCTGGAGAACGCCCTGGGCGGTGGCGGCGTTGCCTCCCTGCGCATCGACCCGCAAGGCAAGGCCTTCGCTCAGCAATTGCTGGAATTCCCGATACCAGTGCCCAGTGCATTGGCTAAGGCTCTGTAGGGTGGATGGCGCTTTACCCATCCACCAACTCTTGGTGGACAACGCTTCGCGGTTGTCCACCCTACGACGAGGACGATAACAACAATGGCATACGACTCGGTATTTAAACCTGGCCTGTTTAGCGGCCAGACCATCATGGTCACCGGTGGCGGCAGCGGCATCGGCCGTTGCACTGCCCATGAACTGGCGCACCTGGGTGCCCATGTGGTGCTGGTGGGACGCAAGCTGGAAAAACTGGAAACCACCTGCGGCGAAATTATCGAAGACGGCGGCAGCGCCAGCTTGCAGGTATGCGATATCCGTGATGAGGAAGCAGTCAAAGCCATGGTCAAAACCGTGGTCGCCGAGCGCGGGCAGATCCATCACCTGGTCAACAACGCTGGCGGCCAGTTCCCCGCGCCACTGATCGGCATCAATCAGAAAGGCTTCGAGACCGTGGTGCGCACCAACCTGGTCGGCGGTTTTCTGATCGCCAAGGAAGTGTTCCTTCAGAGCATGAGCAAACACGGCGGCAGCATCGTCAACATGCTCGCCGATATGTGGGGCGGCATGCCTGGCATGGGCCACTCGGGCGCAGCGCGCGCCGGTATGGAGAACTTCACCAAGACTGCAGCCTATGAATGGGGCCACGCTGGCGTGCGGGTGAACGCCGTGGCGCCGGGCTGGATCGCCTCCAGCGGTATGGACACCTACCCCGAGTCGATGAAAACCATGATCCGCAACCTCAAAGACCATGTGCCGCTGCAACGCATCGGCAGCGAATCAGAGGTGGCAGCGGCTATCGTCTTCTTGCTCACCCCGGGGGCCAACTTTATCAGCGGCAATACCATCCGCATCGACGGCGCAGCGAGTCAGGGCACGCGTGCATGGACGCTGGGCAAGGCGAAAAACAGCGAGTCCTATAACGGCTTTCATCGGGCCTACGTGCCTGACGTGCTCAAGGGCGAGGAGTAACGCTATGCCGGTTATCCAATCCGAGATCGACGTGCACGGCGAGGACTTCGCGAAAAACCGCGAGGCCATGCTTGCCGCTGTGGCCAGCTTCCGCGACATCGAGCAGAACTGCCTGAACAAGGCCGCCGCTGCCAAGGAAAAATTCGACAAGCGTGGTCAGCTGTTACCACGCGAGCGCCTCAATCTGCTGCTCGACCCCGGCGCGCCGTTTCTTGAGCTGTCGTCGTTGGCCGGCTACAAGCTGCACGATGACAAAGACGGCACGCAGGCAGGTGGCGGGATCATTTCCGGCATCGGCTATATCGCTGGCGTGCGCTGCCTGGTAACCGCCAGCAACAGTGCAATCAAGGGCGGAACCATCTCCCCCACCGGGCTGAAAAAGACCCTGCGCCTGCAGCAGATCGCCTTCGAAAACAAACTGCCGGTGGTCACCTTGGCCGAGAGCGGCGGCGCCAACCTTAACTACGCTGCCGATATTTTCGTCGAAGGTGCGCGCGGCTTTGCCAATCAGGCACGTATGTCGGCCATGGGCCTGCCGCAAATCACCGTGGTGCACGGTTCTAGCACCGCTGGCGGGGCTTACCAGCCGGGGCTGTCAGATTATGTGGTGGTGGTGCGCGGCAAGGCCAAGATGTTCCTCGCCGGCCCACCGCTGCTGAAAGCTGCTACCGGTGAAATCGCCACCGATGAGCAATTGGGCGGAGCCGAAATGCACGCCCAGGTCGCCGGTACCGCCGAGTACCTGGCTGAGAACGATGCCGACGCAGTGCGCACCGCGCGAGACATTGTTGGCATGCTGCCGTGGAATGCGCAGCTGCCCGCGCGCCCGACCAAGGCTTATCGCGAGCCGCTGTACCCGGTCGAAGAGCTGCTCGGTCTGGTGCCAGCAGATGCCAAGAAGCCCTATGACGTGCGCGAGATCATCGCGCGCATCGCCGACGGCTCGGCCTTCCTCGACTTCAAAAATGAGTTCGATAACCAGACCGTCTGCGGCCACTTGCAGATCGAGGGACAGCCCTGCGGTTTTATCGGCAACAACGGCCCGATCACCCCGCAAGGTGCAGCCAAGGCCGCGCAGTTCATCCAACTGTGCGAGCAGAGCAACACGCCGATTCTGTTCTTCCATAACACCACCGGTTTTATGGTCGGTACCGAGTCGGAACAACAGGGCGTGATCAAATACGGTTCGAAAATGATCCAGGCCGTGGCTAATTGCACAGTGCCCAAACTGACCATCGTCGTCGGTGGCTCCTACGGCGCGGGCAACTACGCCATGTGCGGCCGTGGTTTGGACCCGCGCTTTATCTTCGCCTGGCCTAACAGCAAAACCGCGGTCATGGGCGGCGCGCAAGCCGGCAAGGTGCTGCGCATCGTCACCGAGGACAAGCACGCCAAGGAAGGCAAGGAAGCTGATCCAAAGATGCTCGACATGCTGGAAACAGTCACCGCACAGAAGCTCGACAGCCAGTCCACCGCGCTGTACGGCACCGCCAGTCTGTGGGACGACGGCCTGATCGACCCGCGCGACACGCGCAAACTGCTCGGCTACCTGCTGGATATCTGTGCAGAAGCCGCTGTGCGCCCACTTAAATCAAACTCGTTCGGCGTAGCCCGCCTGTAATCATTCGGAGCATAAGAAATGATCTTTACCCAAGAACACGAAGAGCTACGCCGCACGGTTCGTAATTTCGTCGACAAGGAAATCAACCCGCACGTTGAGCAGTGGGAAAAAGACGGTCGCTTCCCAATCCACGAGATTTTCAAAATGGCTGGTGATCTGGGCCTGCTAGGCATCTCCAAGCCGGAGAAATTCGGCGGCATGGGCCTGGATTACAGCTACTCGATCGTCGCGGCCGAAGAGTTCGGCACCATCATCTGCGGCGGTATTCCGATGTCCATCGGCGTACAGACCGATATGTGCACCCCAGCGCTGGCGCGCTTCGGCTCCGATGAGCTGCGTGAAGAGTTCCTCAAGCCCGCGATTGCCGGCGAGATGGTTGGCTGCATCGGCGTCTCCGAAGTGGGTGCTGGCTCCGATGTGGCTGGGCTGAAAACCACCGCCAAGAAAGACGGCAGCGACTATGTGATCAACGGCAGCAAGATGTGGATCACCAACTCCCCCTCTGCTGACTTTATCTGCCTATTGGCCAATACCAGCGACGACAAACCACACGTCAACAAGTCGCTGATCATGGTGCCGATGAACACCCCGGGCATTACCCTCAGCCCGCACTTGGACAAACTCGGCATGCGCAGCTCGGAGACCGCCCAGGTGTTCTTTGACAACGTGCGCGTGCCGCAGCGCAACCGCATCGGCCATGAAGGCGCGGGTTTTATGATGCAGATGCTGCAATTCCAGGAAGAACGCCTGTTCGGTGCCGCCAACATGATCAAGGGCCTGGAGCACTGCATTAACGCCACCATCGACTACTGCAAAGAGCGCAAAACTTTTGGCAACGCGCTGATCGACAACCAGGTCATTCACTTCCGCATGGCCGAGCTGCAGACCGAAATCGAATGCCTGCGCGCCCTGGTCTACCAGGCCACCGAGCAGTACGTGCGCGGCAAGGATGTGACCAACCTGGCCTCGATGGCCAAGCTCAAGGCCGGCCGCCTGGGCCGTGAAGTGACCGACAGCTGCCTGCAGTACTGGGGCGGTATGGGCTTTATGTGGGACAACCCGGTATCGCGCGCTTACCGCGACGTGCGCCTGGTGTCGATTGGCGGCGGCGCCGACGAAATCATGCTGGGCATCATCTGCAAGCTGATGGGCATTCTGCCGGGCAAAAAGAAGGGCTAAGAGCAGACACACATAGGGTGGACGTCGCCTTTTACGTCCACCGTGGCACCGCTCGGTGGGTCGATAACGCGCGATCCACGGGGTGGCCATCCACCCTACGTCCGCCCTCTTTGCCAATACATCAAGGAACCTGCCATGGCCGACCTACCTAACTGCGAAACCCTGCTGCTAAACCTTGAGGGCGGTGTACTGCACCTCACCCTCAACCGTCCGGACAACCGCAATGCCATGAGCCTTACCATGGTTAACGAACTGCGCGCGGTGCTGGAAAGCCTGCGACACGATCTGAGCGTGCGCGCCATCGTGCTGCGCGGTGCCGGCGGACACTTCTGCGCGGGTGGCGATATCAAGGACATGGCCGGCGCCAGGTCTGCCGGTGGCGATGCCTACCGCAACCTTAATCGCGCCTTCGGCAGCCTGTTGGAAGAAGCCCAGGCCACCCCACAGGTGCTGATTGCCGTACTCGAAGGTGCCGTGCTCGGTGGTGGTTTTGGTTTGGCCTGCGTTTCCGATATTGCCATCAGCCATCAGGATGCCAAGTTCGGCTTGCCGGAAACCACTCTGGGCATCCTGCCGGCGCAGATCGCGCCCTTCGTGGTTAAGCGCATCGGCCTGACCCAGACGCGTCGCCTGGCCCTGACCGCCGCACGCTTCAATGGCAGTGAGGCCGAACGCCTGGGCTTGGTGCACTTTAGCGAGCCCAATACGGACGAGATCGCCGCCCGTTTGCAGCAAGTATTGGCGCAAGTCCGCAGCTGTGCACCACAAGCCAACGCCCAGACCAAAGCCCTACTGCTGGCGACAGAAAATGAAGCGCTTGGCCATTTGCTAGACAGCGCTGCAGAACAGTTCTCTGCAGCAGTAACAGGAGCCGAAGGCATCGAGGGCACCATGGCTTTTATGCAAAAGCGCGCGCCGAAGTGGGCTCAATGATGGATTGGACGAACTGACACTACGACCAAACCCGTAGGGTGGATGTCGCTTTTTACATCCACCAATGTAATCAAGGCCCCCAAGCGGTGGATCGATAAAGCGCGATCCACCCTACGTAACCCGAGACTGTAGCCCGGATGAAATCCGGGAATCGACTCACAGGAGCACACAGATGCCCGCCTTTAACAAAATTCTGATCGCCAACCGTGGGGAAATTGCCTGCCGGGTGATGCGCACCGCCCAAGACCTGGGCTACCGCACCGTCGCCGTTTACTCGCAAGCCGACGCCGACGCACGTCACGTGCAGCAAGCCGATGAGGCCGTGTGCATCGGCCCAGCGCAGGTCAATCAGTCGTACCTGGTGATCGACAACATCATCAAAGCGGCGCAGCAAACCGGGGCCGATGCGATACACCCCGGCTACGGCTTTCTCTCGGAAAACGCCGACTTCGCCCGTGCCTGCGAAGCCGTCGGCATCGTATTTATCGGCCCCACCGTCGAAGCCATCCACCTGATGGGCAGCAAACGCCTGTCGAAGATCGCCATGCTCGAAGCCGGCGTGCCGTGTATTCCCGGCTATGAAGGGGCGGCCCAGGATGAACAAACCCTGATCGGCGAAGCCGGCCGTATTGGCTACCCATTGATGATCAAAGCCAGCGCCGGCGGCGGTGGTCGGGGCATGCGCCTGGTCCACCAAGCCAGTGAACTGGCCGAGCAAATCCGTACCGCCCGCTCGGAAGCGCAAAACGCCTTTGGCTCTGGCGAGCTGATTCTCGAACGCGCAGTGATCCAACCGCGTCACGTGGAAATCCAGGTATTTGGCGATAGCCAGGGCAGCATCGTTTACCTCGGTGAGCGCGACTGCTCGGTACAACGTCGCCACCAGAAAGTGGTCGAGGAAGCGCCCTGCCCGGTGATGTCGCCAGAACTGCGCCAAGCCATGGGCGAAGCGGCGGTGAAAGCGGCCGCCTCCGTGAACTACGTCGGCGCTGGCACTGTAGAGTTTCTGCTCGATCAGAGCGGCGAGTTCTTTTTCCTGGAGATGAACACCCGCCTGCAGGTCGAGCATCCGGTCACCGAACTGATCACCGGGCAGGACTTGGTCGCCTGGCAGATTCGCGTGGCCGAAGGCCAACCGCTGCCGCTCAAGCAGGACGACATTCGTCTAACCGGCCATGCCATGGAAGTGCGCTTGTACGCCGAAGATGCGACACAGAACTTCCTGCCGCAAACCGGCACCGCGCTGCGCTGGGAGCCGGCGCTGCGTGACGGCATCCGTATTGACCATGGCCTTGTTGAAGGCCAGGTTATTAGCCCGTTCTACGACCCAATGCTGGCCAAAATCATCGCCTACGGTGCGACCCGCGAAGAAGCACGGCGCAAGCTAGTACGGGCAGTCGAGGATTGCGTGTTGCTGGGCGTGAATGGCAACCAGCGATTTCTCGCCAACCTACTCAGCCATCCCGAGTTCGCTGCTGGTAACGCCACCACCGCGTTTATCGCCGAGCATTTCGCCAGCGACCCGAGCCTGAGCCTGCAGCCGCCCACAGTTAGCGAACTGGCGGCCGCAGCCGCCCTGCTGTTCCAGCAATCAGCCAATGCCCGGGCGCATCAAGGCGGTCTGGCTGGCTGGCGCAATGCCGGCAGCGCGCCGTGGCGCTTTGTCCTTAAACACGGCGAGCAAAACTTCAACGTGGCACTGCAAGTGATTGCCGACGGCCCACAACCCAGCCTGCTAGCCACGTTTGGCGAGCAGCAGGTCAACCTCACGCTGCTGGCCAGTGACGGCCGCTGGGCCACCTTGGAGCTGGACGGCATTCGCCAGCGCCTGGCTTATCACCTGGCTGGTGACACCCTCTGGCTGTACGGTCAAAACGGCAATCTGCAGCTGAGCGACATCACTCACCAGCCTGTCAGCAGTGCTGCTGGTGCTGGATCGGGCAGCGTCAAGGCGCCGATGGACGGCGCGATCGTCGAGGTGCTGGTCGAAGAAGGCAGCAGCGTCAGCAAGGGTCAGCTGCTGGTGGTGCTGGAAGCGATGAAGATGGAACACCCACTCAAGGCCAGCATCGACGGCGTGGTACGCCGGATTGGCGTCAGCCGCGGCGATCAGGTGAAAAACCGTCAGCTGTTAGTGGAAATCGAAGCCGCTGAAGCCTGACGTAGGGTGGATGGCGCTTCACCCATCCACCGCAACGCCGCCTTGGTGGATGAAAGAGCGCCACCCACCCTACGAGCTCATGTCCGTTTCATAAAGAGCAGTTATCGCCTGACTCAACCCACCCTACAAATGCGACCAGACGAATAACAACAAATCACGGAGCACGCCTATGTCACTGCAAGGTAAAACCCTGTTTATCACCGGTGCCAGCCGTGGCATCGGTCGTGAAATCGCCCTGCGCGCCGCGCGTGACGGGGCCAATATCGTGATCGCGGCAAAAAGCGCTGAGCCCCATGCCAAGCTGCCCGGCACCATCCACTCGGTGGCCGCCGAGGTTGAGGCCGCAGGTGGTAAAGCACTGGCCCTGCAAGTCGATGTGCGTGACGAGAGCGCGGTAAAAACGGCCATGGCCCAGGCTGCCGAGCACTTCGGCGGCATCGATGTGCTGATCAACAACGCCGGCGCGATCAAGCTGGTCGGCGTGGAAACGCTCGAACCCAAGCGCTTTGATCTGATGTTCCAGATCAACACCCGCGCAGTCATGGTGTGTAGCCAGGCCGCCCTGCCGTTCCTTAAGCAGAGCAGCAATGGCCACATCCTCAACCTGTCGCCGCCGCTGAATATGGACAGCAAATGGTTTGCACAACACGGCCCCTACACGGTCACCAAGTACGGCATGAGCATGCTCACCATAGGCATGAGTGAGGAGTTCAAGAAATACGCCATCAGTGTCAACTCACTGTGGCCGAAAACCATGATCGCCACCGCCGCTATCGAGTTCGAACTGGGCAGCCGCGATGCCTTCAAGCGCGCACGCACGCCCGCGATCATGGCCGATGCGGCTCACGCCATCCTCAGCAGCCAAGGACGCAGTATCAGCGGGCGCTTGCTGATCGACGAGGACATCCTCCGCGAACAGGGTGCGACTGAGTTCGAGCACTACCGCTTCGACCCACAAGGCGGCGCACTGATCCCCGACCTGTTTGTCGACTAAACAAGCTACTGACGCTTCTCCCGACTACTGGCAAAACGCACTAGCCGGGGGAAAGCACTGGTTTAAGTTCTACCCGATATGGCCACAACACAGTGATTTACTCCTGAGCGCCGGCTTACTCAGGACGGTGCATGACTTCGCGCTCAAACAGATGAACCGGCCCACACCATCTAAATGACACATGCACTACCGGACTGGGCGTAGAGCTTTGGTATGGCGAAAATCACCCTCCGCGCAGTGATAAGGGCTTAACCACCGCCTTTACCACTGAGCGCACTGGCGTGCTGCACGCTTAGTGCTTGAACTCGAACTGCAGCTGCGCACCTTCGACTGACTGCCAGTAATCCTCATCACGCTCATTGGTGATCAGCTTGCCATTGAGCTGAAAGGGGCTCTCAGGCTGCACTGTCTCGCCAAACAAGGGCGGCAATAATGGCGTCGACAAGTCATTAATCGGCTCGAGTGGCTGCAATGGATCAAACACGTTCGGGTGCAGGCTCAAGTCCAGCGCAGCTGCTGGCTCAGGCCTTGGCGCAGACGGTTTGTCTGGCACGGTGCGCGGCGGCTTATCAACCGCTGCAGGCTCAGGCATAGCGGCACTGCGGATGACCACTGCGGGGGCTTTTCGCTAGGTGGCTTATCGGCAGGCGGTTTAGCGGCTTGTACCTCGGCGACCGGCGTTTTGGGCTGTGTTGGGGGATTAGCGGACTGCTCGCAGGCTGCCAGAGACAACAGTGTCATCAGCAGCGCGAGGCTTCGAATAGAGGTCATGGTAAACACAAAGACAGAGATACAGGCCGCTATGCTCGCCTTAGGCTAAGGCCTCTGGCAAGCCTGTAATCTGTACCGCAGGTAACAACTGGGTGAATAGCAGCGCAAACCAACTGCTGCCATTCACCGCATCAACCACAAAAGGCCCAATGACCTCAGTCAACCTGCTGCAGTTGTTGCAACTGCGCGTCGACATCCAGTTCTGGATAGTTACGCATCAGCTGCAACAACAAGGCATCGGCCTCCTCCGTCCAACCATCGCGGCGCAGCTTGAGTAACCGCTGCAACTCACTGTGCAATTGCTGCTGGGCTTGATTGCCCGCCGGCTCAGCCGCTTTACTCAATGCTTGCTCGGTCGGCGCACGGGCTGCTTGTGGCAGTTGCTCATGCAACGCATCAGCCGAAGACTCTTCACGCAGCAGCTGATTGGACACATCGGCCGAGAGCTTCTTCTCAGCCGATGCGGCATCAGCACCGTAGCCCTGAATCTGCGGTGCCGACCGCATCGCCCGCGAAGGCTGCGGCTCATCAGCAAGCGCAGCAGATTCCGCCTGTGATGCAGGCACCGGCGCGGATTGTGGCGCCATCCTGGCAGCAGCCGGCGCCATCGCTGCGCCGCTGGGCACGGCATCAAAGGCATCCGGCGCTTGCTCGAAGGTGCGCCAGGTCAGGCTCACGCCAATCCCCAGGCAGGCGACCCCCGCCAACGCCACCGACCAGCGTTGCCGGCCGCCAGCGTCGAACAGCCAGCTGTGCAGGCGCGCGCTCCAGCCCAGTTTGGCCTCGGTTGTGCCCGCGCTGCGCGCTACAGCACTGGCAGCCGCGAGAATCTGTGCATCCAGCTGCGCACTGGGTTCGCCGCTGGTGTGCTGACGGAAGTGTTCGAGCATCTGCCGTTCCTGCTCATCAGCCATGTGTTGATCATGCTTCATACGGACAACTCCTCGGCGGCCGGGTCAGCCAGCAACCGACGTAACTTCTGCAAGGCATAGCGCAAACGGCTTTTCAGCGTTTCTGCGGGAATCTGGGTCAACTCGGCGATCTCGGCCAGTTGCATTTCAGCGTGGGTGCGCAATAGAAACACCTCGCGCTGTTCCGCCGGCAAGTCGGCCAAAGCGGCCTGCAAACGCTGCTGATCGCGGCTCAGGCTGAGCTGTTGTTCGGGGTTCGGTTGCGGGTCGTGCGGGGCATGTTGTTGTTCATCATATTCAGCATGCCCCGCCTGATGCCGACCGTGCTTGCGCCAATGATCAATCAGCCGGTTGCGGCCAATCTGGTACAGCCAGGTCTTGAACTGAACAGCCTCTCGCTGCTCGCTCTGACTGCGGATCAGGCTCATCCAGGTGTCCTGAAACACCTCCTCGGCCAGCGCGTGATCACCGCACAGGCCAAGTAGAAAGCGAAACAAGCCGAGCCGGTGACGCTGGTATAACTCGGCGAAAGCCGCCGCATCACCGCGGCGGTAACGCCGCAACAAGGCGGCGTCGTCATCCGTGAGGGGTCGATTCACTGCTGTACTCGTGCGCTATTGGTACTGGAATCGCCAGTTTGCAGGCTCTGCGCCAGTTCCACCAGCTGCACAAACTCGGCACGCAGGCCAAAGCGATCATTACCCTTGGCATTTCGCGCCAGCTCAGCGCTATCAGCTAGGCTGAAGCGCCCAGTGTATTTTTCGCCCTTCAGCTGCTGGGCAAAAGCGGCCACGGCAGCGGCAAAGCGTAGGTCTTCACTGGCCTGACTAATGGCCTCGGCAGCGCTGGTGTGAATCGGTTGCTCAAGCAGTTTGCTGACATCCTGTCCTGGCGCCTTGTAACGAATGCGCAGCCAGGCCAGTTCACCCGCTTTACGGTCGGTTTTTGCAGCGGCCTGATAGCGCAGCGGCGCCAACCAGCCATTCCCGCCCACCGGCACCACTTCATACAGCGCGGTCACGGTATGGCCTGCGCCAATTTCGCCGGCATCGATCTTGTCATTGCTGAAGTATTCACGCTTAAGCGCACGGTTTTCGTAACCCAGCAGGCGATTTTCACTAACCTGCGCCGGGTTGAACTCGACCTGAATCTTCACATCGCTAGCCACGGTCGCCAGGGTCGAGCTGAGCTGATCAACCAGCACCTTGCGCGCCTCGCGCAGGTTGTCGATATAGGCGTAGTTACCATCGCCGGCATCAGCCAACTGCTCCATCAGCTGCTCGTTGTAGTTATCAGTACCAAAGCCCAGGGTGGTCAGAGAGACGCCCGTCTTGCGCTTGTCGGCTGCCAGTTGTTTGAGGGTTTCGAAATCGCTGACACCGACGTTGAAGTCACCATCAGTGGCCAACAGAATGCGGTTGATACCACCGTCGATAAAGCCCTGCTGCGCCTGCTGATAGGCCAGCTGAATACCCGACTCACCGGCTGTGGAGCCGCCCGCTGTAAGCTGATCGATCGCGGCGCGAATCTTAACTTTCTCGTTGCCAGCAGTGGGCTCCAGCACCACGCTGGATGAGCCGGCATACACCACCAGCGATACCTTGTCCTCAGCGCGCAGTTGCTCAACCAGCAGCTTTAAGGTGCTTTGCACCATGGGCAGGCCATCACGGCGGTCCATCGAGCCGGAGACATCCACCAGAAACACCAAGTTGGCCGGCGGCAACTCGTCTACGCGCAGATCCGAGGCCTTGATGGCGATACGCATCAGGCGGCTCTGCGGGTTCCACGGCGTAGCTGCCAGCTCGGTATGGATGCCGAACGGTGCATCACCAGACGGCAGCGGGTAGGTGTAGGGGAAGTAGTTGACCAGCTCCTCCAGACGCACCGCACTCTGCGGCGGAAATTGCCCGCCATTAAGAAAGCGCCGCACATTGGCGTAGCTGCCGGTGTCCACATCGATGCTAAAGGTCGATACCGGCGTGTCGGCGACGGCGTGCACGGGGTTGTCGGCTAGTTTCTGGTACTGCTCGCGGTTCTCATCACGGTAGCCCGGCGGCAAGGCATCAGCCTGTAAGGACATTGGCATTGGCGCATACGCCACGCTGGGCATAACGGCTCTGCCCGCCACCTGGCTTTTGCGTTGCAGTTCCGCCGGGGCAGCGGCCGGTTGCTCATGCAGTTCGGCACGATCACGAGCCTGATCGCTCAGCGTGGCAGCAGTAGTCACCTTATTCGGCGCATCAGGGTTGGCGGCGCTGCATGCGCCGAGGCTGATCAGTACGCCAGCGGTAAATCCGGCAAGCAGAGGACGACTAAGCAATACGGGGTAAGTAGACATGAGCGCATCTCCTGAGCGATCGGAACAAACCATTCGCTCAGGTAGACGCTGCCTTGGGCTGACCCGGGTTAAACCCGATCTAAAAACCAGTAACGGCTTCCTGACACAGCTGCCCGGCCAACATGCCCAAAGTCATCAAGGCGCGCTCGGCCTCACGGTTCCACGGGATGCCGCAGTTCAGACGAATGCAGTGGTTGAACTGCTCGGTATTACTGAAAATCAGCCCAGGCGCAATGCTGATGCCCTGCTGCAAAGCACTAACGTGCAGGTCCTTGGTATTGACCCGCGCAGGCAGGCTGACCCAGAGAATAAAGCCGCCCTTGGGGCGCGTCATCTGCGTGCCTTCGGGGAAATACTGCTGCACCGCCAACTGGAAAGCGCTGAGGTTCTTGCGGTATTCCTGCCGGATAAACCGCAGATGGCGGTCATAACCCCCGTTCTCCAAATAAGCCGCGACGGCCATCTGCGTCACGCTGCACGCCGAGTGGGTGCTGAAGGTCTGCAAGCGCTGGATTTCATCTTGGTACTTGCCGGCGACAATCCAGCCGATGCGCACCCCGGGTGAAAGGGTTTTCGAGAAGCTTGAGCAATACACCACCCTGCCTTCGCGATCATGCGACTTGAGCGCCTTGGTCGGGCCCTGCTCGAACATCAGTTCGCCGTAGATATCGTCTTCAATAATCTGAATATCGTAATCACTGGCCAGGCGCAGCAACTGCCGCTGACGCTCCTCGGGAATGGTGCCACCCAACGGATTACTCAACCGCGCAGTCAGCACCAGCGCCTTGATCGGCCACTGATTCGCCGCCAACTGCAGGGCTTCCAGGCTGATGCCGGTGGTTGGGTCGCTGGGAATTTCGATGACCTTCAGGCCAAGTAAGTCAGCCAACTGCAACAAGCCATAGTAAGTGGGCGATTCGGTGGCGATCAGGTCTCCCGGCTTGGTCAGTACCCGCAGGCTCATCTGCAAGGCATCCACACAGCCGTGGGTGATCACCACCTCGCTCGGGTCGACCACTACGCCAGCGTCGCGCATGCGGATCGCCACTTGGCGGCGCAGCGGCTCAAAACCGGGGCTGAACATATAGCTGAAGGCCCGCGCACTGTGAAAACGCGTGACCTTGGCCAACTGCTGGTGCAACGCGCGCACCGGCAGGTAATCCACATGCGGCACCGCTGCGCCCAAGGGGAAAACCCCCTCGCGGCGTGATTCGGCGAGTACCTGATTGATAATGCTGCTGCGCGTCACCAGGCCCGGGCGCTCGACCCGCGCAATATCCGGAGTGGGTGCAGTCAGGGCTGGCGTCTGGTGCACATAGAAACCAGACTGCGGGCGGGCGCGAATCAGGCCCTGGTCTTCCAGGTTGGCGTACGCCTGCAGCACGGTCGCATGGCTGACATTGAGCTGCGCACTCATCTTGCGCACCGAAGGCACTCGCTCACCGGGCTGGTAAACGCCGCGACGAATATCTTCCGCCAGTTGCTGGGCAATGCGCTGATAAAGCAACAGATTGGTCATAACCGCGTTCCTGCTTGACTGAACCGTAACAGTAAACCGGTCTATCTAAATTGCACCGGTACAGATTACTGAATTGTGGGTGATACAGCGGCCATCTGCCAAGACAGTATCGATTCAATCAAGCAGGTAGACAGACTGTGCGCCTTGGCCGCACAAGGACAGCAGACAACGCCCTAGTGCCAAGCATAAAAAAGCCCCGGAAAACCGGGGCTTTTTTGACTGAGACAGGCTCAACGTGATGAACCGAGTTGCCCTTGCTCGTCAGAGAAAACGATCTCGACCCGCCGATTCTGTGCGCGGCCTTTAGCCGATGCATTCTCGGTCACCGGGAAGCTCTCACCATGCCCCTGCACCTCGATGCGCTTGGCATCCACGCCCAAATCGATCAGCGCATCAGCTACGGCTTGCGCACGCGTACGGGAGAGTTCGAGGTTTTCTTGGGCATCACCGCGGCTATCGGTATAGCCCTCGATCCGTACGACACGGCGTGGGTTTAACTGCAGAAACTGCACCAGCTTTAATACGGTGCGGTTGGCTGAAACGTTCAAATCACTCTGCCCGGCATCGAACAGCACATCACCCAGGGTCATCACCAAGCCACGCTCGCTCTGGGCGGTGGCCAGGCTGATCATCTGCTCCTCTAGCCAGCTGTTCTGATCCTGAATGCTCAGCAGCTTGGCTTCACGCAGTGCCAACTGCAGACGCTGTCGATCAAGCTCTAGTTTGGCCGCGCGCTCCTGGTTCAGATTGAGGTTGCTCTTCTGCCCAGCAATCGCACTGTACTGCTGGCTCAGATAGGCATAGTGCACCACATCATCAGCGCTGCCCCAATAGCTCGACAAACGCTCTGCTTTGGCCAGCGACTCACCGGCGCGGATCAGGTCCTTGGGCGCGCTGCGCAGTACATCCGCTTCTTCCTTGACCTGCTGATAAGCCGCCTGGGCGGCCTCCAGCGACTGATCACTGGAGCGCAGTGATGAGGCGCAACCGCTCAACAACAATGCGCCCACTGCAGCACTCAGAACCGTTTGAAAGCGCTTCATTGCATGCCCCCCAACTGTGTACGCAGGCGGTTAATGGCATTGTTCAATGCGCCCAGCTGTTGCTGGCTCTTTGCACTCAGGTATTGCGCTTCAGCCAGGCGGGCGTCCAGCTCTGCCTGCTCCGCATACACCCGCGCCTGCTTGTAGTCTTCCTCTTGCATGGCCGCTTGCGCCAACGCGAACTTGTCTTCGGCCAGCTGCAGCGCTGGCGATTGCTCTGCAGACAGGCCCAGCGCTGCAGCTTGGCTGAGCGCTTGTTCAGTTAAACGTAACTGCTCATGAGGGGCTGGGTCAGTCACACAGGCACTGAGCATAAGCGGTAGCAAGCCCGCACAGATAAATCGATTGATCACGGAATTTCCTACTCTATGGCCTCGCCAGCGAGGGCGGGCTGTTGATCGGCCCAACGCTGCAGATTTTGCTGCAACAGGGCTTCAGGCAAATCGCTGGCAACGGCTTCGGTCATTTTCTTCGCAAGCATGCCGCGTAACCAAGGGTCATTACAGGACGAATTATGCGACAAGGTCAGGTGCAAACCCTCACTGGAAATTGGCGGGTCAAGCACCAGCAGGTCATCTTGAATGCCTAAGCTATCGGCCAGCGCCTGGCCGGGGTAACGCTCGTACAAGACATAATCGGTGCGTCCCAGCAAAAGCTTCTGAAATGCCTGGGGCAAACTGGATACACCTTCAACGGTGAGGTTGCTCTTGCTGTAGGCATCAAACTGCTGGCCAAAACTATTGTTGACCAATGTACCGCCTGTGCGCTCACGCAAGTCTTCCCAGCCGGCATAAGGAAATTCAGCGCCACGGTGTACCCACACCACGCTCGGCGTTATGTAGAAGGCCGGATGGATATAGTCCATCACCTCCAAACGCGGCAGCGTGAGAAAAGCCCCGACAAGCAAGTCGACACGGCCCTTTCTGACTTCATCCTGCGCCCGCGACCAAGGCCCGGTGTAAATGATATCTACCGTGACGCCCAGCTCCTTGGCCAGGTGTTGCAGTAAGTCGGCATTAGCACCGATGAGCTTCTGTGGGTTCTGTGGGTCGCGCCACAAATAAGGCGGGTACTCCGGATTACCGGTGGCCACCAACCGCTCGCATTTACCGGCGGCAAGGGCAGTGATCGGCACAAGCAGCATGCCGAGCAGCAGAAAAATCGATTTATATAAACCACGCTCAAACATTAGCGACTTCTCGACTTTACCTGGGTAGGTAGGGGCAAATGCAAACTAGAGGGTGTCGTCTTCATGCTAGCTTAATACGCATTCATATTAATTCGCGATAAAGAGCTGCCATGAAAAAACTAATCGCTGGCCTGGTTCTCGTGCTCATGGGCGGCGCCACTCTGCTCTATCTGTCGCCGGCCACCTTGCTAGCCAGCATGCAATTTATAGAGAGACAACGCGCAGGGCTGAACCTCAAGCAAATCAGCGTGCACGATCTTAACATTCATTACTACGAAGGCGGCCCAAGCGACGCACAAACCATCCTGATGGTGCATGGTTTTGCCGCTAACAAAGACAACTGGCTGCGCTTCGCCCGCCACCTCACACAGGACTACCGCGTCATTGCCCTCGACTTGCCGGGCTTTGGCGCAAGCAGTAAGCCCGCTGGCAGCTACGATATCGGCACGCAGACTGAACGCCTGGCTGACATCATCGACGCACTGGGGCTGGATCAGTTGCACCTCATGGGTAACTCCATGGGTGGCCACATCAGTGCGCTGTACGCCGCACGCTATCCAACGCGAATACGCTCGCTGACATTACTCGACAACGCAGGTATCACCTCACCGCAACCCAGTGAACTACGCCTGCGCCTAAGTCGCGGTGAAGCCAATCCATTAGTAGTCAAGAGCCCCGAGGACTTTCAACGCTTGCTGGCGTTCATCTTCGTCAAGCCGCCCTACCTGCCTGAATCGCTAAAAGGCTATTTCGCTGAGCAGGCCGCCCTCAACAGTGCGCATTACGAGCAGATATTTGCCCACTTGGTCGAACGCTACATCCCGCTAGAACCTGAACTAAGCAAGATTCAGGCACCCACGCTGATTATCTGGGGAGCCGAAGACCGAGTACTAGACGTATCCAGCGTCGAAGTCATGCAGCCACTCCTGCATAAACCCCGTGTGGTGATCATGCCCAATACCGGCAATGCGCCGATGATTGAACAACCGGAGTTGACCGCTCAGCACCTCCGCGCTTTTCTCAAGGATCTTGATAAGTAGAGTAAGCGGACCAATAACGCCTGACTGGCTGGCCACAAGAGCAAGCTCGAACAAGCGATCATCGGAAACAAAAAACCCGCTCAGTGAGCGGGTTTTTTGTTAACTGGTAAAGGCTGGGTTAAACCAGCTGTTCCAGCTCAGGTACTGCGTCGAACAGATCAGCTACCAGGCCGTAATCAGCCACCTGGAAGATCGGCGCTTCTTCGTCCTTGTTGATCGCAACGATCACTTTGGAGTCTTTCATGCCGGCCAGATGCTGGATCGCGCCGGAAATACCAACGGCGATGTACAGCTGTGGCGCAACGATCTTGCCGGTCTGACCGACCTGCATATCGTTTGGTACGAAACCGGCGTCAACAGCGGCGCGCGAAGCACCCACCGCAGCGCCCAGCTTGTCAGCCAAGGCATACAGGTGCTTGAAGTTGTCACCGTTCTGCATGCCACGGCCGCCGGAAACGACGATCTTGGCAGCGGTCAGTTCCGGACGATCGGACTTGGCCAGTTCTTCACCGACGAACGTCGATTTGCCTGCATCCGCTGCACCGCTAACGGCTTCAACAGCGGCACTACCGCCTTCAGCCGCTACCGGGTCGAAACCGGTGGCGCGAACGGTGATGACTTTAACGGCAGCGGACGATTGCACAGTGGCAATAGCGTTACCGGCGTAGATCGGACGCTTGAAGGTATCAGCGCTTTCAACCGCGATGATTTCCGAGATCTGATCAACGTCCAGTGCAGCGGCAACGCGCGGCAGGATGTTTTTACCGTTGCTGGTGGCAGCAGCCAGGATGTGGCTGTAGCCCTTACCCAGCTCAGCCACCAGCGGCGCAACGTTTTCCGGCAGCTGGTGCGCGAAAGCAGCGTCGTCAGCAACCAGCACCTTAGCCACGCCAGCAATTTTGGCGGCGGCTTCGGCAGCTGCGCCGCAAGCGGCACCGGCTACCAGCACGTGGATGTCACCACCGATCTTCGCTGCAGCTGCAACAGTGTTCAGCGTGGCAGGCGCCAGGGCGGCATTGGTGTGTTCAGCGATAACCAGGATAGTCATTTAGATTACCTTCGCCTCGTTCTTCAATTTCTCGACCAGTTCAGCCACGGACTTGACCTTGATGCCAGCGCTGCGGGTAGCAGGCGCTTCGACTTTCAGGGTTTTCACGGTGGAAGCGGTGGAAACACCCAGATCAGTCGGGGTTACAGTTTCCAGCGGCTTCTTCTTGGCTTTCATGATGTTCGGCAGCGACGCGTAACGCGGCTCATTGAGGCGCAGGTCGGTGGTCACGATGGCCGGCAGGCTCAACGCAACAGTCTGCAGACCGCCGTCGATTTCACGGGTTACGTTGACCTTGTCGCCCGCCACTTCCACTTTGGAAGCGAAGGTGCCTTGAGCGAAACCCGTCAGAGCGCCCAGCATTTGGCCGGTCTGGTTGTTGTCGCTGTCGATGGCCTGCTTGCCCATGATGACCAGCTGCGGCTGCTCTTTATCGACAACCGCTTTCAACAGTTTGGCAACGGCCAGGGAGTTCAGCTCATCCGCCGATTCAACCAGAATGGCACGGTCAGCACCCAGCGCCAGCGCGGTACGCAGCTGCTCTTGAGCAGTGGTCGGGCCGATGGTTACAACAACGATTTCGCTCGCTACGCCCTTCTCTTTCAAGCGTACAGCTTCTTCCACGGCGATTTCGCAGAAAGGGTTCATCGACATCTTGACGTTGGCAAGATCAACGCCGCTGTTGTCCGCTTTGACGCGAACTTTGACGTTGTAGTCGACCACTCGTTTGACAGCTACAAGAACCTTCATGGATTCCTCGTTACTCTCCGGTGAATAAGAATGTCGCCAGAAGCGAACATGGCGGGAACTGCAAACCGGCCGGAACCGGGAGTCGACCAGTAACGGCAGACAGAAAACCGCTCGTATCTTGAACGCACGACCTAGGCGGGTCAATACAACGAAGCAGCCAATCGCAAGCGATGTAGTAAGATTCTAACAACCCTACAGAAAATTCAAACAAACGTTTGTATTGGAGCATCGGGATGCTGCGCATATAATGCGCCAGCATCGCTCATGGAACGAGCTCGATCACCAAATAAAATTAGAGTGCCTTGAGAAGGAGATAGCCTGTGGAACGCGAGTTTATGGAATTCGACGTCGTCATCGTCGGCGCCGGCCCTGCTGGTTTGTCCGCCGCCTGCCGACTGAAGCAGAAAGCAGCCGAAGCCGGTAAAGAAATCAGCGTCTGCGTGGTCGAAAAAGGCTCCGAAGTCGGCGCGCACATTCTTTCCGGTGCCGTATTTGAGCCCCGCGCCCTGAACGAGCTGTTCCCTGACTGGAAAGAGCTTGGTGCGCCGCTCAACACGCCCGTCAAGCGTGATGACATCTACGTACTGACCGGTGCAGATAAATCCACTCGCGTGCCCGATCTGTTCGTTCCCAAGACCATGCACAACCATGGCAACTACATTATTTCTCTCGGCAACCTGTGCCGCTGGCTGGCGCAGCAGGCAGAGAACCTCGGCGTAGAAATCTACCCAGGCTTTGCTGCCCAAGAAGCGCTGATCAACGAGAACGGCTCGGTTTACGGGATTCTGACCGGCGACCTCGGCGTTGACCGCGAAGGCAACCCGAAAGAGGGTTACTACACCCCAGGTATGGAACTGCGTGCCAAGTACACCCTGTTCGCCGAAGGCTGCCGCGGCCACATTGGTAAGCAGCTGATCAAGCAATTCAACCTCGACTCCGAAGCCGATGCTCAGCACTACGGCATTGGCATCAAGGAGATCTGGGACATCGACCCAGCCAAGCACGAGCAAGGCCTGGTGGTGCACACCGCAGGCTGGCCGCTGGATATCGCTGGCACCGAAAACACCGGTGGCTCGTTCCTCTATCACCTGGAAAACAATCAGGTAGTCGTTGGCCTGATCGTTGACCTGTCGTACAGCAATCCGCACCTGTCGCCATTCGATGAGTTCCAGCGCTACAAGCACCACCCAGTGGTTGCCCAGTATCTGGAAGGCGGCAAGCGTGTCGCTTATGGCGCTCGCGCAATCGCTAAAGGCGGCCTCAACTCCCTGCCGAAAATGGTCTTCAATGGTGGCGCGCTGATCGGTTGCGACCTCGGCACCCTCAACTTCGCCAAGATCAAGGGCAGCCACACCGCCATGAAGTCCGGCATGCTCGCAGCCGACGCAGTAGCGGATGCGCTGTTTGCCGGCAGCGAAGGTGGCGATCAGCTGACCGGTTATGTTGACGGCTTCAAGGCCAGCTGGCTGTATGACGAACTGTTCAGTAGCCGCAACTTCGGTCCGGCCATCCATAAGTTCGGCCCGCTACTCGGCGGTGGTTTCAACTGGGTTGACCAGAACATCTTCGGCGGCAAGATGCCCTTCACCCTGCACGACACCAAGCCGGATTACGCTTGCCTGAAACTGGCGGCTGACTGCGAGAAAATCAGCTACCCGAAACCCGACGGCAAGCTCAGCTTCGACAAGCTCAGCTCGGTATTCCTCTCCAATACCAACCATGAAGAGGAACAACCCTGCCACCTGAAGCTCACCGACCCGAGCATTCCGCTGAGCAAAAACCTGCCGATGTATGACGAGCCGGCGCAGCGCTACTGCCCTGCTGGCGTTTATGAAATTGTCACGCAGGAAGACGGCGAGAAGAAGTTCCAGATCAACGCGCAGAACTGCGTGCACTGCAAAACCTGTGACATCAAGGACCCCGCCCAGAACATCAACTGGGTGGCCCCTGAAGGCACAGGCGGGCCTAATTACCCCAACATGTAAGGCACTAAAAAAGGCTCCCTCGGGAGCCTTTTTTATGTGGGCTTAAAAGCACACGAACAGTCAGTCTGGCTGCGGACCAATCGGGAAAAATTCACCACTGCTCCACACACCCAACCACGCTTTACCGTCAATTTCCCGCACAACCGCCAGCTCGACCAATTGGTAGAACACATTGCGGTGCACCAGCGCCTCCAGATTGGTTCGCACAAGCAGGTACGGCGCAGGCTCTTCAGTCAGCGCGTCCAACTCGACCCGCAACGGGTGCTCGCGACCTGCCACCACCTCATCCTCGACATTGGTGATAAAGCGCAGCACCTGCGCCTCACCCGCACCTTCAACCTGCAGGCTGACTGCCACAAAAGGCGCGTCATCAACCTGGATGCCGACCATTTCCACCGGCGTTACCAGCACATACTTATCGCCGTCGCGGCGAATAATGGTGGAGAACAGCTTCACCATCGGCTTACGGCCAATCGGTGTACCCATGTAATACCAGGTGCCATCACGGGCGATGCGCATATCGATATCGCCGCAGAAATCCGGGTTCCACAGATGCACTGGCGGCGGCGCTTTGCCCTCACCTTTAGGTATTTGCGCCAGCAAATTGCCAGCTTTGTCTGTGTCAGTCATCAGCCCTCCTCAGTAGCCCAAACCCAACAAGCGCCGCGCATAGTCCTGCAGCGCCGGCCCGATCAAGTCTTCTGGTTTGGCATCATAAAGCGTCAATAACCCTCCGCGGCTACGAATGCGGGTCGTATCGACCAAATAGCGGGTATTGGTTTCGATCAACATCAGCTGAATCACCCCGCGATCGATGCCCAAACGATCCAGCGCTTCCTGGTCCTCCCACTCCTCCACGGTGCCGATGCGGTCATCGGCAAAAGCAAAGCGGCTGTACAGCAGATAATGGGCACCAGCCTCGCGCGCCTCGGCCATCGCCTCTTCAAGCCCCAGCGGCGACTTGGCACGACGCACCATCGGGAAATACTCAACGAAGCCTTTATAGGCCTCCTCAGCCACCACATTGGGCCGCGGATAAGCGCCGCCCGGCGGCACAAAGTGACCCTGAGCAATGTAGATGAACGAGTCCGCTTGAAGGCGCCAGGGGCTGGCACGGCGGGTCTGACTGTGGTCGAGCACACCGACATCGCGCAGCTGATAAATCGCGCCATCGGCCAGATCACTGACCTTCATGCAACCGCCCAGCAGCAACACACCCACAATTAAGAACAGGCTACGCATCATACTTCTCCTGCAGCCGGCGACGGAAAACCGGCAGATAGGGCCTAGATGCAGGTTTCACGCCAGCCCTGCCGCTTAAAGACCGCGCTGCCACTCCTGACGCAAATGGGCCTGCTGCGGCTTTTCTATGGCTTCTCGCACTTGTGCCAGCAAGCGCTGCTTATCTGCACCGAGCGTGCCCTTGAGCACCAGATAGTTAGAGGCATGGTCACTGCGAAAGACCGTATCGCGCAGCTCAAGCCCCTGCAGCAAGCGCTCCACCTCGACAAACAGCTGCTGCTGATTCAGCGCTTGGAAATCAGCAAAGTTTTCTCGGAAGCGCGCCTCACCCTGAGGGAAGCTCACCACCAGGGTCGAGAGAAACTCTGGCTGAGCCTCGTTCATCAAGCGCGCCGAATTATCAGCATGCTGATCACTCAACACCGTGCCGCCCAAACCGTTGAGGATCATCACCGAGCGGGTGATACCCGCCTGGCCGAGCTTATCCAATGCGCTTAGGCTGGACGCATAGGTCTCGCCTTTGTTCACCCGCGTCAGCACTTCGTCATCGCCCGACTCACAGCCGACATACGCCATACCCAGCCCGGCATCAGCCAGCTCCTTGAGCTCTTCCACCGATTTCTTGCGCAAGTTGCGCGGCAGGCAGTAGCTCGACACCCGCGAAACCTCGGGCATGTGCTCACGAATTGCCGCCAGGATGGTCAGCAAGCGGCGCGTAGGCATGACCAGCGCATCACCGTCCGCCAGGAATACCCGCTGGACGATCATTCGCTCGCCGGTCAGGCGAATTTCTTCAAGCACCTGAGCCTCGTCACGGGCGCGAAATTTCTTCTGCTCCTGGGTGTACATTTCGCAAAACGTACACTGATTCCAAGAGCAGCCATTGGTCACCGGCAAGATCAACGAATGGGCTTCGCTGGGCGGCCGGAATACCGGCTCGATGTAGCTGATGGGGAAATCTTGCATGGTCTTTACTCAATGCTGGCGGCCGTTTCAGCCGCCAATAATCTTCATCACGGTGGCACCGCCGGTGAACGCGACGTCTTGTTTGTCAGCCAACGCCTTGACCAACATGCCTTGTAGCGCTGGTAACGCTTGATGGCGTGGCTTGTCGAGCAAATCCCCTACATAGTGGCGATTGCTCGATGACAGGCAACCGTGCAGCCAGCCACTTGATGACAAACGCAGCCGCGAGCAGGTGCGACAGAACGGCACGCTCTCATTGGCGATTACGCCAAAAAAACCCTGCCCTGGGATTTCATAGCGCAGTGCCGTGGCATCCAAGGGGGCGACGGCCTGACTGTAGGCATAACGCTGACCAATCATCGTCAGCAACTCAGGCATGCCGACAAACTGACGCTGAAACGCGTTAGGGTCGCGTGCCAGATGCCCCATACGCATCAACTCGATAAAGCGCAGCTCAAATCCATTGACCAAGCAGTAATCGAGCATCGGCAGTACTTGGTCGAGGTTCTGGCCGCGCAACGGCACCATATTGACCTTGAGCTGCAGCCCCGCAGCTCTGGCTTGCTGCAAGCCGTCGAGCACAGTAGCCAGATCACCACCACGGGCGATGCTGCGAAATGCCGCCGCATCCAGGGTGTCGAGGGAAATATTCAAACGGCGGATACCGCACTCAAGCAGCAACGGTAACTTACGCGCCAGCAACTGAGCGTTGCTGGTCAGGCTGATATCGGCCAAACCCAATTGGCTAACACCGCGTAAAAAGGCGTCTAGTTTGGGGCTGACCAGCGGCTCGCCACCGGTAATGCGCACACGCTCAATACCAGCCGCCTCGATCAAATAGGCCACGCCGCGCAGCATCGCATCAGCAGACAACTCGTCCTGCGCGGCCACCAAACGCTTGCCGTCGGGTACACAGTAGGTACAGGCATAGTTGCAGGCGGCGGTCAGGCTGACACGCAAATTGCGAAAGCGTCTGCCCTGGCGGTCAACGATCATGCTCGACTCCAGCAAAGTAAGGCGTCGAGTATAGGGGCGCCGCCCGCGCAGCTGAGCGTTTATCGACGCGCTGAATACCTCAGCTAGCCGGCGTGTCACCCTCGCGCTTGCGCTTGTTGCCCATGCGCACGCCAATATCCATGAGGAACTGGAAGAAGCCTTCCTGATCTTCCAGCACATTGCTCCAGAACGGCGAGTGATACAGCGCCACAGCGCCATGCACCAGCGCCCAGGCGGCGCAGTAATGGAAGTACGGCGGCACGTCTTCCAGCTTGCCTTCGGCGATGCGACCTTTAATCAACTGGGTTAGGCGCTCGAAGTTGGAGGCGCGAATTTTGTGCAGCTGCTCAACCATCTCTGGCACCTGATTGCCCTTGACCACCTTCTCTTCCAGACGGTCAAACAAACGGTAGCGCTGAGGATCACGCATGCGGAATTCAAAATAGGCACGCGAGAGGGCTTCTTTATCGCGGTCGACGTCAGCCGAATGCAGCAACTCATTCAAGTCTCGCTCGTAATCGAGCATCAGGCGCAGGTAAATCTCGGCCTTGGACTTAAAGTGCTTATAGATGGTGCCTTTACCGATACCAACCGTGTCGGCAATCATCTCCACAGTCACGCTGTCTTCGCCCTGTTCAAGGAAAAGCTTCAGTGCTGTGTCGAGAATTTCCTGTTCGCGGCGGCGAAACTCACGGACCTTGCGGGGTTCTTTATGCATAAAAGGACTAGGGGGTCAAAAAATCGAAGGCGCGTATTATGCCTAACTAACGGCAAATTGCACGGATCATCCGACCATGTACGCAGTTCATGACGAGTTTCCGCAACTTCCCGGCCTGCGCTATTTGAACCACGCAGCTGTCTCCCCATGACCCAGAGTGTGTAAAAACGTCCGGACAAACCCTTGCTATGATTTCTGATAATTTCATCGCAAGGGAAACCCATGAAACGGTTTATCCAAGGTGAACACCGAGGTCAAAGCACCTTACTTCCCGAAAGCCTCGACGACTACGTCAGCGATACCAATCCAGTGCGCGTGGTCGACGTTTTCGTCGATGAACTCGACCTGGCCTCGCTAGGTTTTGATGGCGTCATTCCAGCCGAAACCGGCAGACCTGCCTACCACCCAGCGATCCTGCTGAAGATCTACATCTACGGTTACCTAAACCGCATTCAATCGAGCCGACGTCTTGAGCGAGAAGCCCAGCGCAACGTCGAACTCATGTGGCTAACCGGGCGTTTGATGCCCGATTTCAAGACCATCGCCAACTTTCGAAAAGACAACAGCAAAGCCATTCGCGGCGTCTGCCGTCAGTTCGTTTTGCTCTGCCAGCAGTTGGGGTTGTTTAGCGACAACCTGGTCGCTATCGACGGCAGCAAATTCAAGGCGGTGAATAACCGCGACCGCAACTTCACAAGCGCCAAACTGAAGCGGCGCATGGAAGAAATCGAGGCGGGAATCAACCGTTATTTGGCTGCGCTCGATGCGGCTGATCGACAGATTCCTAGCGCCTCCGCGCCGGACACTGCCAGTCTGAAAGATAAAATTGCCAAGCTCAAAGCGCAGATGAAAGAGCTTCAGGGGATCGAAACTCAGCTCAACGATTCCCCTGACAAACAGGTTTCGCTGACCGACCCGGATGCCCGTTCGATGATGACGCGCGGCAGCGGTATCGTCGGCTACAACGTGCAGACGGCTGTCGATACGCAGCACCATTTAATAGTTGCTCACAAGATCACCAACAGCGGTTCCGACCGTGACCAACTCAGTTCAATGGCGAAGCAGGCTCGTGAAGCCATCGGCGCAGAAACGCTGTCCGTGGTGGCTGACCGAGGCTACTTCAAGGGCGAAGAGATCCTTGCCTGTCACGACGCAAACATCACGGCCTACGTGCCTAAGCCAATGACTTCAAGCGCCAAGGCTGATGGCAGATTCAACAAAGATGCCTTCGTGTATGACCCGACGAAAAACGAATACACCTGCCCGGCGGGAGAGGCACTGATCTGGCGATTCTCCAGCGTTGAGAAAGGCATGAATATGCACTGCTATTGGAGTTCAAAGTGCCAGAGTTGCACGCTGAAAACCCAATGCACGCCAAGTACAAATCGTCGAGTAAGGCGCTGGGAGCATGAAGCTGTGCTGGAGGAAATGCAGCGTCGGTTGAACCAAGCACCAGAGATGATGCGGGTTCGAAAACGGACTGTTGAGCATCCCTTCGGGACGCTCAAACAATGGATGGGGGCAACGCACTTCCTGACTCGAAAACTGAACGGGGTGAGCGCAGAAATGAGCTTGAATGTGCTCGCCTACAACTTGAAGCGGGTGATGAAAATCATCGGCACCGAAGGCTTGTTGAAGGCGATGACGGCGTAAAAGCCCCAGCTTTTGCTGCTCCAGGAGGTGCCACAGCGTTTCATACGCGCTCTGACGCGTTACCGGCGCTGATCGTGGTCAATAATCGGGAAATCACCACGTCCAGGAGCAATGGGCTGAAGCACGCACGATAAGAAAGTGTTTTTACACACTCTGGGCCGCAACGGGCCGTCGATGCAGTCAGCCGTTTCGCCGTCGAGAACGCCAGAACCGGTGCCCGCGACTACCCGACCTGGCTACAAGTCGAGCGACGTCTGCGTGAACGCTTGCAGCGCCTGCTGAACGCACCAACCTGCGCCGATATCGCCCTGATCAAGAACACCTCCGAGGCGTTGTCCTTTGTCGCCTTTGGCTTGGATTGGCGGCCAGGCGATCAGGTGGTGATCAGCGATGAAGAATTCCCATCCAACCGGGTTGTCTGGGAAGCCCTCGCCCCGCAGGGCGTCGAGGTGGTGCAGGTCAACCTGCATGCCGGTGATCCGGAGGCAGCCTTGCTGACCGCTTGTGGCCCACGCACCCGTCTGATGGCGATCAGCGCCGTACAGTACGTCAGCGGCCTGCGCCTAGACCTGCCGCGCCTGGGTCACGGCTGCCAAACACGCGGCGTGCTGCTGTGTGTCGATGCCATCCAACAACTCGGCGCCCTGCCCTTCGACACTCAGGCCAGCCAATGCGCGTTCGCCATGGCCGACGGGCACAAATGGTTGCTCGGGCCGGAAGGGCTCGGGGTGTTCTATTGCCGCAGCGACCTGCGTGCGCAGCTGAAACTGCATGAATACGGCTGGCACATGCTGGAACATGCCGGTGACTACCAACGCCACGACTGGGAGCCGGCGCGCAGCGCCCGCCGCTTTGAATGCGGCAGCCCCAACATGCTCGGCGCCATGGCACTTGAGGCCAGCCTGTCACTGCTGGAAGACGTCGGCATGGCGCAGGTCGAGCAAGCCTTGCAGGCGCGCATGCAATGGTTGATCGACGACCTGCAAAAGCTCTCAGGCATACGATTTCACAGCCCACTGGCCCGCCAGCAGCGCGCCGGCATTGTGAACTTCAGTCTTGATGGTTGGCAGCAGCCAGCCTTGTTCGCGCGCTTAAAACAGCAGCAGGTGATCTGCGCACAGCGCGGTGCCGGGATCCGCTTGTCACCGCACTTCTACACCACACCGCAAGTAATCGAGGAAACGCTGCAACTGTTACAGCAGCTGGCGACTGGTTAAGCGCTCAACAGCACAACCTGTATTCCAAATACGTTTAAGAATGGCGGCGAACGGCCTGGACGATCGGCAATCTTCATCAATACTGATGAGTACTGGTGTGCGGCGTACCCCCAAGCGCTCCACCAGGCAAGGTACCGTGGACCGCGTACCTTGATTTACTCCTAATGGTCTTAACCCGGCTTCCCCCCAGAGTCCGGGTTTTTTTATGGCCGCCATCCATGGCTGCCACCCTCCGGGCCGTCGCTACGCGACGTTAAAAATTGCTCCAGACAATTTTTTATGGCCTGCAACTCCTAACAGCCACCCTTGGGGCAGTTGCTGCACGAGGTTGATAATTGCTACAGGCAATGCTTTATGACCTCAGCGCTTGAAAGCCGCCCTTGGGCAGTCGCTGCGCGAGGTTAACAATTGCTCCGGGCATTTTTGCCCTGGGCTCAATTCACTCGGGCTAAAGGAAACAGGCGTTTGAAGTTTGCCGTGGTCTGTTCAGCCAGCTGTTCGAAGCTGACGCCACGCAATACCGCCAGGTACTCAGCCACATCCCGGACATACTCAGGCAGATTCGGTTTGCCGCGGTGCGGGATGGGCGCCAGGTAAGGTGAGTCAGTTTCCACCAGCAGGCGATCAGCCGGCACCTGACGCGCCACTTCACGCAGCGCGTCAGCATTGCGGAAGGTGACAATGCCGGACAGCGAAATATAGAAACCGATATCTAACGCCGCCTTGGCCATCTCCCAGTCTTCGGTAAAGCAATGCAACACACCGCCCTGTGGCAGCGCGGCTTCGCGCAGTAGGGTCAACGTATCGGCACGGGCCTCGCGGGTATGCACAATCACCGGCTTAGCGGTGACTTGCGCCGCCTGCAGGTGCAAACGAAACGCCTGCTGCTGCAACTCGGCCGCTTCCGGCTCATAGTGGTAATCGAGCCCCGTTTCGCCAATGGCCACCACCTGCGGATGATTCAACTCGCCGAGCAACCAATCCAGCGCTGGCGCAGCGCCCGGCTCAAGGTCGAGCGGGTGTACACCGACCGAGCAATCAACATCGGCATAACGCTCGGCCAGGCTTTTAACTGCCGCAGCATTGTCAGCACTGACGCCGATACAGAGAAAGTGACCTACTCCGCGCGCGCGCGCAGCATCCAGCGCCGCATCCAGTGAGCCGTCATAGGCGGCCAAATCGAGACGATCAAGGTGGCAGTGGGAATCAACTAGCATGGGGAACAATCACTTGAGAATCGGTGCCGCTAAATACGGCACGAGGGACGGATGAGAGAACACTTACATGGTGTGTGTCGGACGATCTGAGGTGAGCGCACCAGCCAGGTAGGTTTCTATTTTGTTACGCGCCGTGTTGTCACCATCATTGAACTGCACGCCCACACCGGCGGCGCGATTGCCCTGGGCGCCTTTGGGTGTGATCCAAACCACTTTGCCGGCGACCGGAATTTTCTCCGGTTCATCCATCAGGTTGAGCAGCATGAATACTTCATCGCCGAGCTTGTAGCTTTTGTTAGTTGGAATAAACAGGCCGCCGTTCTTGATAAAGGGCATATAAGCGGCATAAAGCACGGATTTGTCTTTGATTGTCAGCGACAAAATTCCGTTACGCGGGCCCAAGTTAGGAGGCAGACTCATGCGGCATTCCTGATTTTATTCACTTAATGGCCGATTCTAGCCCGGTCCGGGCAAGCTTGCCCACTGCACCAGCAAGGCTTCGAGAAGCAAGACACGGTTAAGGTTAGCCTTACCGATAACTTTTTGACGCTGCGCCAGCACCCAATCCTGCATGTTCAGCACTTTCGGCTGCGGGGCTTTATCCGCCAAGTATTGCACCACTTTGCGCATATCGGCTTGACCCAGCCCGCCTTCATCGCGCGCCAGCTGGTAACGCAGCATCAACTGCGACCACTGACAGAACCAATCGAACAACAATTGCAGGGATACCGTATTCCAGCTTTCAGCGAGCTGGCTGGGTGAAATCTGCTGCTTGAGTAGTTTCTTTACGCCATCCACCACCTGAGCACGCTGAGCGATTACGCCCTGCTCATGCATCTTGGCCGCCACCAAGGGTGAACCCGCAGCAAGGAACAACAACTCTTGATGCTCTTCGGCACTGCAGCCCGGTAATGCCTGCTGCAACCATGCCAAGCTCATCGCCTCGCTTGGCAATGGGCATGCCTGCTGCACGCAGCGGCTTTTCACCGTAGGCAGAAGACGACTGGGTTGGTGGCTGATCAGCAGCAGCACGGTATTGCCGGACGGCTCTTCCAGACTTTTCAACAATGCGTTGGCGGCATTGATGTTCATCGACTCGGCCGGTTCAACCAGCACCACCTTGCGCCCAGCCAACTGTGCGGTTTGCACGACGAAGCTGACCAACTCACGCACCTGATCAACCTTGATCGCCTTGTCGGCTTCTTCCGGCTCGAGAATATAATTATCCGGGTGAGTGCCGGCGGCTAAAAGGTGACAGGACTTGCACTGACCACAGGCATTCAACCCTTTGGGGTGCTGGCACAGCAGGCTCGCCATCAAGCGCTCTGCCAGTGCGCGCTTACCAATACCGGCCGGCCCGTGCAGCAAATAAGCATGGGCATGCTGACTGCGCCCAGCTAGCTGCTGCCAGAGCGAGTCTTGCCAGGGGTAGGCATCAGCCACGCTGCAGCTCCAACAACTGCGGCACTAGCTTATCCAACACCAGCTGAACGTCACTCAAGGATTGCCCAGCATCGAGAATTCGATAACGCTGCGGTTGCTCGGCCGCACGCCGTAGATAGGTATGGCGCACCGCATCAAAAAACTGCCGACCTTCCTGCTCAAAACGATCCAACCTGCCACGTGCGGCTGCGCGGGCCAGGCCCACCTCAATCGGCAAATCGAATATCAGGGTCAAATCCGGACGTAACGGGCCTTGAACAAACTCCTCCAGCAACGCAATGCGCGTTTCAGACAAGCCACGGCCGCCGCCCTGATAGGCATACGTCGCGTCAGTAAAGCGATCACACAGCACGACACAACCACGCGCCAAGGCTGGACGAATGACCTGCGCCAGATGCTGAGCCCGCGCCGCAAACACCAATAGCAACTCGGTATCAGCAGCCATCGGCTCATCACTGGGCGCCAGCAACAGCTCACGCACGCGCTCGGCCAAGGGCGTACCACCCGGCTCACGGGTCAGCAACACATCAACACCCTGCTCACGCAAGCGCTCGGCCAGGTAGTCACGATTGGTGCTTTTACCGGCACCCTCTGGGCCTTCCAGGGTGATAAACAAGCTCACAGGTTGTCCTTATTGATTATTGGGTGTGGCAGGCGCTGGGCTCGATCGGTAATCCGCACGGCGCTTGAGCTGATACTCGCGCACCGCGCGGTTGTGTTGCTCAAGGCTATTGGAAAACACGTGGCTGCCATCGCCCCGCGCAACAAAATACAGACTTTTGCCCGCCACTGGGTTCAACGCGGCATGAATCGCCTCACGCCCGACCAGTGCGATGGGCGTCGGCGGCATGCCGTCGATGGTGTAGGTGTTGTAGGGCGTGGGCTGACGCAGATCGTTACGGGTAATGCGGCCATTGTAACGCTCGCCCATACCGTAGATGACGGTCGGGTCAGTCTGCAGGCGCATACCGATACGCAAACGCCGCACGAACACCCCGGCAATTTCGCCACGTTCTTGCGGCATGCCGGTTTCCTTCTCGATCATCGAAGCCATGATCAGCGCGTCGTAGGGCTCTTTATAAGGCAAATCCTTGGCGCGCTGCGCCCACTCTTCGGCCAATACTTTCTCCAGCCGCACCTGCGCCTGCTTAAGCAACTCAAGGTCACTCATGCCGCGGACAAAACTGTAGGTGTCAGGAAAGAAACGGCCTTCTGGATTGAGACCCGGCAGGCCAAGTTTCTTCATCAACTCGGCATCGCTCAGCTCACCCAGGGTCAACTCAAGACGTTTCTCACGCGCCAGTGCGGCTCGCACCTGACGGAAATTCCAGCCCTCGACCAGCGTCAAGCTGTACTGCAACACCTCACCGCGACGCCATAGATCGAGCATATCGCTCGCGGTGGCACCCGGCACCAGGCGGTATTCACCACTGTGCAGCGGTTGATTGCGCAGATTGAAGCGCCAGTAGAGGCGCAACCAGAAGGCCTGATCGAGGACGCCATCGGCCTCAAGACGATTGAGCACACCACCTGGCGTCGCGCCAGCGGGCACGTCAACCAAGTATTCATCAGTAAGTTTCAGGGGCTGGTGCAACGCTGCGTGTTGTTGCCAGGCAGCAAACGCAACCAGCACGCCAACCAGCAGCACACCACCTTCCAGCAGCAGCAAAAATTTGCGTATCACGAATCAGCAGTCCAGTAGATCGCGGGCAATGGCCTGCAGTTTACGGGTGAGCGGCCCGACCGGCCAGTCGTGCGCAAGTAAAGCGCGCACGGGCCAGACGCCGTAGACGCTGTTACACAGCATCACCTCGTCAGCAGCCAGCAACTCGGCGTAATGGATATCACGCACCTGGCACTCGATGCCCTGCGCCGCAGCTTGGGCCAGCAGCTCCGCTCGCATCACGCCGGCCACACCGCAGCGCGATAGATCGGCGGTCATCAGCACACCGGCACTCACAAACAGAAGGTTGCTGTATACCCCTCAATCACCCGACCGCTGGTATCCAGCATCAACCCCTCTGCATGCTCGGTGTCGTGCCACTCACTGCGCGCCAGCACTTGCTCAAGCCGATTGAGGTGTTTCAAGCCCGCCAGCAAAGGCTGCTCGGCAAGGCGGGTAACGCAGGGGAAAAGACGCACGCCTTGCTCGGCATAGGCAGCCGGGTAAACGGGCTTAGCGCTCGCCTGCAAAATCAACCGAGGTTTTGCAGGCTGCGGCACTGCATAGCCGCGCTGCCCCTCACCGCGCGTGAGGATCAGCTTGACCACGCCCTCACCCAGCTGCTGACTGAATGCCAATACCTGGGCGCGCACAACAGGCAGTTCGGCAGGCATTCTCAGCCGCGCACAACCTTCAGCTAAACGCCCAGGTGCCGATCTAGCAACAGCGGTTGCCCGGCCTTTACGGCGATGGTCTCAAACAGCCCATCGCCGTAGGCCAAGCCACGATCCTTGACGGACAGCAGCTGGGCCGGTTGGCCATCAATCCAACTCAGCATCAACCGGCGAACCGGCGGAACACCAGCGAGCCGTTGGTACCACCAAAACCAAAGGAGTTGGACAGCACTACGTCCAGCGCCATGGCCTTGGCCTGGTGCGCGACGAAGTCCAGATCGCAACCTTCGTCCGGGTTATCCAGGTTGATGGTCGGCGGCGCTACCTGATCGCGTAGCGCCAGGATGCTGAAGATCGCCTCCACCGCACCGGCAGCGCCGAGCAGGTGACCGGTCATGGATTTGGTCGAACTGACGGCCAGCTTATAGGCATGATCGCCAAACACCGACTTCACAGCCGCCACTTCGGCCTTATCCCCCGCCGAAGTCGAGGTGCCATGGGCATTGATGTATTGCACCTGCTCAGGGTTCACACCCGCATCGCGCAGCGCATTGGTCATGCAGCGCGCCGCGCCTGCACCGTCTTCCGGTGGTGAGGTCATGTGGTACGCATCGCCGCTCATACCAAAACCAATCAGCTCGGCGTGGATGGTCGCCCCACGCGCCTTGGCGTGCTCCAACTCTTCAAGCACCAACGCACCGGCACCATCGGACAACACAAAGCCATCACGGTCTTTGTCCCACGGACGACTGGCCTTAGCAGGATCATCATTACGGGTAGACAACGCACGCGCCGCACCAAAGCCGCCCATGCCTAAGCCACAGGCCGCCATCTCGGCACCGCCGGCAACCATCACGTCAGCTTCGCCGTAGACAATATTGCGCGCCGCCATGCCGATGCAGTGGGTGCCCGTGGTACAGGCCGTGGCAATGGCGTAGTTCGGCCCCTGCAGCCCCCAATGGATCGACAGGAAGCCGGAAATCATATTGATAATGGAGCCGGGCACGAAGAACGGCGAAATGCGCCGCGGCCCCTGCTCATGCAACGATTTACAGTTGTTCTCGATATTGGTCAGGCCACCGATACCGGAGCCCATGGCCACACCTATGCGTTCACGGTTGGCGTCGGTGACTTCCAAACCGGAGTTGCGCATCGCCTGGAAACTGGCGCCGAGGCCGTACTGGATAAACAAATCGAGTTTGCGCGCCTCTTTGGCGGACAAATACTCTTCAACATTAAAATTCTTAACCGCCCCACCGAAACGAGTGGAGTAAGCGGAAAGGTCCATATGCTCAAGCAGACCGATGCCACTGCGCCCGGCCAAAATGCCCTGCCAGCTACTCGGCACATCGTTACCCAATGGCGACAGCATGCCCATACCGGTAACCACGACGCGTCTACGCGACACAGCAATCTCCTTTTCTAGTTTTCAACGCTTGGAATGCGCTTAAAGAAAAGCCGCACGCCTGATCAAGGGCGTGCGGCTTTTCCGAGTCGGGAACCGACGATTACGTTTTACGCGTGAGCGGTAACGTAGTCGATCGCTTCCTGAACGGTGGTGATCTTCTCGGCTTGCTCGTCCGGGATCTCGGTCTCGAATTCTTCCTCGAGAGCCATCACCAGCTCAACGGTGTCAAGAGAGTCAGCACCCAGGTCTTCAACGAAGGAAGCGCTGTTGGTTACTTCCTCTTCTTTAACGCCCAGTTGCTCAGCAACGATTTTCTTGACGCGCTCTTCGATGGTGCTCATACGTTGTTCTCACTCCTAATGGGACAATCCAGGCCACTGTTCAGCAGCCAAGTGTATAGAAAGGGTTTTTAGCATTTCAAGCTGAATGCCGGGGAGCCCCACGAACACTTCAACGATCTGCCTATAAATCTATTACAGCTTTATAACGGATTTTAGACAGCATCTATGACAGTTTTCTGAAGCCATCCGTCACATTCAGCTCATGTACATTCCACCGTTCACAGGGATAGTAGCGCCTGTGACGTAAGCTGCGCCATCAGAAGCGAGGAAAGCGACCACTTTTGCGATCTCTTCTGCCTGCCCCAAACGGCCCAGCGGAATCTGAGTGAGCAGCGCATCACGCTGCGCTTCAGGCAATTCGCGGGTCATATCGGTGTCGATAAAACCAGGCGCCACCGCATTCACGGTAATCGCTCGCGAGCCCACTTCACGCGCCAAGGCGCGACCAAAACCCTCAAGACCAGCCTTGGCAGCCGCGTAGTTAACCTGCCCGCCGTTGCCCATGGCACCCACCACCGAACCAATATTGATGATGCGCCCGTAACGCGCTTTGGTCATACCGCGCAGCACTGCCTTGGTCATCCGATAAAGGCTGCTCAAGTTAGTGTTGATCACATCGAACCATTCGTCGTCTTTCATCCGCAGCATCAGATTATCGCGGGTGATGCCGGCGTTGTTGACCAGGATCAACGGCTGACCATGGTGTTGCTGAATATGTTCGAGGGTGCTGGTAACTGATTCACTGTCGCTGACATCCAGCACCAGACCGGCACCTTCAATACCGTTCGCCTTGAGTGTTTCCGCTATACGCTCAGCACCCGAGGCCGACGTGGCAGTGCCAATCACCACAGCACCTTGACGACCCAATTCCAGGGCAATCGCCTGGCCAATGCCACGGCTCGCGCCGGTGACTAATGCAACCTTACCTTGCAGGCTCATAACGTTTCTCCTTAATCAGACCAGAGCTGCAATCGCTGCAGCGAAGGCGTCTGGGGTGTCTAGGTTGTGGGTATTGATGCCTTTGACGCAGCGCTTATTCAAACCAGACAACACTTTTCCCGGCCCACACTCAACCAAATCAGTCACACCTTGCGCAGACAGGCAAACGATTGACTCAACCCAACGCACTGGGCTGTAGAGCTGAGCCAGCAAATCACGCTTGAGCCCGTCCAGATCAGTCACTGCTGCCGCGCTGACGTTCTGCACCAAAGCAATTTGCGGCGTCTGCCAGTCAATCGCCGCCACCGCTTCAGCAAAGCGCTCAGCCGCTGGTCGCATGAGTGCGCAGTGCGATGGCACGCTGACCGGCAACGGCATGGCGCGCTTGGCGCCACGCGCCTTGCAGGCCTCAATGGCCCGCTCAACAGCAGCCCTACCACCCGCAATCACCACCTGACCCGGCGCATTGAAGTTTACCGCGCTGACCACCTCACCCTGCGCCGCTTCGGCGCAGGCAGCCAGTACGTCAGCATCGTCCAAACTGAGAATCGCCGCCATACCGCCCTGCCCAGCTGGAACGGCCTGCTGCATCAACTGGCCGCGATGCTCAACCAGCTTGACCGCAGCACCCAACGATAGGCTATCGGCGGCAACCAGAGCTGAATACTCACCCAGGCTATGGCCGGCGACAAACGCCGGACGCGCTGCACTCTCAGCCAGCCACGCACGCCACAACGCCACAGAGGCCGTCAGAATTGCCGGCTGGGTTTTATCGGTTTGATTGAGTTGCTCTTCAGGGCCCTGCTGAGTGAGCGCCCAGAGGTCATAGCCAAGGGCTTCGGAAGCCTCGGCGAACGTATCAAGAATCAGCGGCCGCTGTGCACCATGCTCGGCGAGCATAGTCAAAGACTGGGAGCCCTGACCTGGAAAGACGAATGCGAGAGATGCAGACATGGAAACCTGTTCCTAATGTTCGTGATCGTCGGTAATACGCGCCCAGCTTAGCCAAGCGCAGGAAACTGACAGTTGGATGACAGGCTGCCCGCTGCGGTCACATTCTAAAGCAGGTGCCTGCCCAGTCGCCCCTGCAAACGCCGCGGCAAATCTTCTTCAATCTCCCGCAAGGCTCGGCGAATGGCGCTTTTAAAGCCCTCCGGACCGGCAGCACCATGGCTTTTCAGCACAATACCCTGCAGCCCAACCAAGCTCGCACCATTGTGTTTAGCGGGGGTCAACTCACCCCGCAAGCGACGCAACAGCGGTAACGCCAACAGCCCAACCATTCGCGCAGCCAGGCTGGACTTGAACAACGCCTCAATCCGCCCAGCAATCATCACTGCCAGGCCTTCACTCGACTTAAGCAGGACATTACCAACAAAGCCATCACACACCACCACATCAGCCTCGCCCCGGTAAAGCCCGTCCCCCTCCACAAAGCCGATGTAATTCAAACCCTCGGCCTGCTGCAGCAAGCTGGCCGCCAACTTAACCTGCTGATTCCCTTTGATGTCCTCGGTGCCCACATTCAGCAACGCCACACGCGGGCGCGCCGCACCTAACACCTCTGCCGCCACCGAACCCATCACCGCAAATTGATAGAGGTGCTCGGCACTGCAATCGACATTGGCACCCAGGTCAAGCAAATGACAGAAACCCGCCTGCGTCGGAACGGCCGCGACCATGGCCGGACGATCAATACCGGGCAGCGTTTTCAGCACATGGCGCGACAAAGCCATCAGCGCCCCGGTATTACCGGCACTGACACAGGCTTGCGCCACACCATCGCGAACCAACTCAAGACTGATGCGCATCGACGAACCGGGCTTGCCACGCAAGGCCTGAGCAGGCTGGTCACTCATGCCAATGACCTCATCGGCATGCTCAACACGCAGGCGCGCGCGATCGACACCAGCATGGCGTGCAATCAACGATTCAATAAGTTCAGATTGGCCGACAAGGACCAGGTGCAACGAAGGGTACTCAGCCAAGCAGGAGATGCAGGCTGGAACAATGCAGTGGGGACCGAAGTCCCCACCCATTGCATCAATCGCGATGATTGGAGCAGACAAGATTTACTCGTCAGCGCCCTTATCAATCACTTTGCGGCCACGGTAAACGCCTTCTGGCGATACGTGGTGACGCAGATGCATTTCACCGGTGGTTTTCTCAACCGACAAGGTGCTTGCAGTGAGAGCATCGTGCGAACGACGCATGTCACGGGCGGAACGGGATTTTTTGTTCTGCTGAACAGCCATAACTAATTAACTCCTAAACGTTTGGGTCACGCTTTAACTGCGCCAATACACTGAACGGGTTGGACCGCGTTACCTCGTCCTCGCTCGACTCGGGCTCTACGAGGCCGGCCGGCTGCTGGCAATCTTTAGGGTCATGAGCCGGGACAATGGGCAAAGCGAGCAAGAGCTCCTCTTCAACCAACGCCAGCAGATCCAATGGGTCTTCATCCAACTCAATAACGTCATAGCCTTGCGGCACTGACTGGGTATTCCCACCTACTTTCACCACAGCGTAATCACACTCGCTATGGATCGGCAAAGTGACTAGTTCCAGACAACGTTGGCAAACCATCTTGACCTCAACCTCGAGCTCGCTGTGAAAAACCACAGCATTGCGCTCGTCGCGCTCGAAAGAGAACTTCGTACGCACCATGCCTTGGTTATCGGCAAGCGGGCCGCAGAGGCGCTGCAAATCTGCAAGCTGCAGCTTACCTTCAAGGGTAGCGCTGCGGTCGGCTAATTTGCGCGGATCAACGTGAGGTGGAATCGGGTCATTTGACATAGGCGGCGCATTCTAGGGATGCAACCCACCCCTGTCAAAGGAAATTCGGCCTGTCCAGCATTTGAGGCGATGGATAGAATCCACCACTCGCCAGACAACCCATACAGGAAATCGCCGTGCTGCCCTTGGTGCTCGCTTCAAGCTCACCCTACCGACGTGAACTCCTCGCCCGCCTGCGCCTGCCATTCACCTGGAGCGCACCGGATATCGACGAATCAAGGCACGCCAATGAAGGCGCAGAAGCCCTCGTACGCCGACTATCACAGGAAAAAGCTCACGCTTTGAGCGCAACCTACCCACAACACCTGATTATCGGCTCGGACCAGGTCGCAGTATTAGGCGCACAAATCCTCGGCAAGCCTCACTCACTGGAGCGCGCCCGCGAACAACTGCTGGCTGCGAGCGACAACAGCGTGACCTTCCTGACTGGACTTACACTCCTTAATAGCGCGACCGGCCAACAACAAACAGACTGCATCCCGTTCACCGTGCATTTCCGCCCACTCAGCGAAGCGCAAATCACGCGTTACCTGACAGCCGAGCAACCCTTCGACTGCGCAGGTAGCTTCAAAGCCGAAGGCCTGGGTATCAGCTTGTTTCGCAGCACTGAAGGCAGCGACAGCAACAGCCTGATCGGTCTTCCACTGATCCGCCTTGTGGATATGCTGCACGCCAACGGCATCGAACTCCCATAAAGTAACAAGCCCGGTCAATGACCGGGCTCGCTTTGATCTGACTCACTTGTTAACGCAGCACTGGCCCCTGAAAGCCCATCCACAGCGCAATGCGCTCAGCCATGCTGGCCCCTATGGTTTTGGCGAAACGATCAAACGGCGACTCCTGCACGGTGAAGTCGACTAATTCTTTCTCACCAATTACTTCGCGCGCCACATAGCTGGTATTACCCAGCGCATCAATTAAGCCCAATGGCAAAGCTTGCTCACCCGACCAAACCAGACCGGAGAACAACTCAGGATGCTCGGCATCCTTCAAACGCTCACCACGACCCTGCTTAACACTGGCAATAAACTGCTGATGGGTCGCTTTCAGCACACCTTGCCAAAACTCGGTTTCCTCAGCTTTTTGCGGCTGAAACGGATCCAGAAAAGCCTTGTGCTCGCCAGAGGTATAAACCCGACGATCAATCCCCAACTTTTCCATCACCCCAACAAAACCAAAGGTTGCCGCCGTCACACCAATAGACCCCACCAGACTGGCCTTATCGGCATAAATCTGATCGGCAGCACTGGCTATGTAATAGGCACCCGACGCACCCAGATCAGTAATCACGGCATACACCTTGATTGCCGGGTATTCGGCACGCAGGCGACGTATCTCATCATAGATATAACCCGACTGCACTGGGCTGCCGCCCGGGCTATTGATCCGCAGGATCACACCTTTGGTATTGGTGTCCTCAAACGCCGCCCGCAAACTGCTGACGATATTGTCAGCACTGGCGGCCTCCTGATCGGCAATCATCCCGCGCACCTCAATCAGAGCAGTGTGACTGCCTGTAGTCGCACCCTTTTTCATCGCCAATATCGGCGAGAAGAGCGCCAGCGCGGCAAAAATATAGATAAAAGTCAGCAACTTGAAGAAAATCCCCCAGCGCCGCGACCGGCGCTGCTCCTGCACACCAGCCAGCAGGGTTTTCTCCAGCAACTTCCAGCTCTTCTCATCACCATCAGCTGCTGCCGACGCTTTCCATTCATCTGCCATGCAATACCACCTCAACTGACTGATTAGACGCACGCTGACCCAGCCAAGCGCGCAACTCGGTAAAACACTCTATAGCCAACGTCGGTTGACACTCACGCAACGCCTGCAGCGACTGCGCACCATAGCCGACCGCCACACAATCCATACCAGCGCGGTGCGCCATCAACAAATCGAAGGACGAATCGCCCACCATCAACGCCTGACTGGCCGTAACACCGCTTTGCGCAAGAATTTCGTGCAGCATAAGCGGGTCAGGCTTACTCGCCGTTTCATCGGCGCAGCGACTGTAGTCGAAATAATCCAGCCAGCCTCGGTCCGCTAACACACGCTGCAGACCATGCCGACCTTTGCCAGTGGCCACAGCCAGACGATAGCCCTCGGCACGAAACGCCTCCAAACTCTCCGCCACGCCGTGAAACAGCGATGAAGGCTCAGACTCTAACGCCAGATAATTCTCGCTGTAGCTCTTACGCACGTGTTGCGCCAAGGCCGCACTCTGCATATCGGGGTAAAGACAACGAATTGCCTCAGGCAAACCCAGGCCAATAATGCCGCGCACCTGCTCATCCGTGCAGCGCGGCAACTCACAGGCATCCGCCGCCATGTGCATGGCGGCAACAATCCGCCCAATGGAATCGACCAAGGTGCCGTCCCAATCGAAAATCAGCAGCTGATAATCACGCACTTAGCCGCTCCAGGGTTCGCGCCCACATTTCATCAACCGGCGCCTCCAACTTGAGCTTGCCGCCATCGGGCAACGGCACGATTAACTCGTACGCATGCAAAAACAAGCGCTTACCGCCCAGGCCACGTATCTCCTTGGTGAAGTCGTCATCACCGTACTTGCTGTCACCGGCAATGCAATGCCCGGCATGCTGCGCATGCACACGGATCTGATGGGTACGCCCGGTAACAGGCTTGGCCTCGATCAACGTGGCAAACTCACCAAAGCGGCGCAGCACACGGAACATCGTCAAAGCCTCCTTACCCTCAGGATTAACTTCAACCATGCGCTCACCGGAGCGCAAATTGCTCTTTAGCAACGGCGCATTGACCTGCTTCTTGGCTGCAGCCCAATTGCCACGCACCAACGCCATGTAACGCTTGTCCACGCCATCACCACGCAACGCCTCGTGCAAGTGACGCAGCATGCTGCGCTTCTTGGCAATCATTAGCAGACCCGAGGTGTCGCGATCCAGACGGTGAACCAACTCAATATCCTTGGCATCCGGGCGCAACTGACGGAAGGCTTCTATCACCCCGTAGTTCAATCCGCTACCGCCATGCACCGCAATGCCCGCCGGCTTATTCAGCACGATTAGCGCTTTATCTTCATAGACAATCGCCGCTTCAAGGCGTTGAAGAAGCCCCTGCGCAAGCGGCTCAGGCTCATCACGCTCAGCCAAACGCAGTGGCGGCACACGAATGATGTCGCCGGCCTGCAGCTTGTACTCGGGCTTGACCCGACCTTTATTCACGCGCACTTCGCCTTTACGCAAAATCCGGTAAATCAACGTTTTAGGAACACCCTTCAGCTGGGTGCGGAGAAAGTTATCGATGCGCTGGCCGGCAAGTTCCGGCGCAACCTCGAGCAGCTGAACGCCGGAGGTTGGAGGGGAAGGATTTGTCATCGCGCAATCATAACAATTTTTATGGAATTGAAGCACTTAATCATTGCTGCTATAGTCGGGAACGCCGCCAAAAGCGGCCTAGTTTGCGGGTGCTCGTCAAAACTGCCACCCCCTGCTAACGCAATTCATTTGGGACGCAAGGCCGTCCAACGGGTTATTCGATTGAAATAAAGCCACTTAGGCTTTGAATAACTCGGAAACAAAGCCTTTAAGCCATGATGCGCAACCTGCCCCTCTGGACAGTTGCGATAATAGTTAACCCGCTGCGGATTTTCGCGAGCGGCACCCGAGTTTCAGCGATACGTGTAGGGTGGAGACGTACAACTGTTGGTCCGCGTAGCAGCTCGCTTTACCAAGACGCTTCATCTCGTCCGCTACCAACAGCTGATTCCTCCTCCTGACTTAGTGCTTTCTGTTAGTTACAGCGAGCAGGAGACGTCCGTCGCGGCCCAGCACAACAAGCTGATCGCCGCTAGACACTGGAACGCTTTACGACCGTTCCTGACGCACCTAACACCGACCCCTGAAGTCGTGTGTGCCGAACGCCGCTTCCGCCAGCACCGGAAACCGACGGTATTACATGAAAAGAATGCTGATTAACGCAACTCAACCCGAAGAGCTGCGTGTCGCCCTAGTAGATGGGCAAAAGCTATATGACCTGGACATCGAGTCCGGCGCTCGTGAGCAGAAAAAATCCAACATCTACAAAGGCAAAATTACCCGCGTAGAACCTAGCCTCGAAGCCGCTTTCGTCGACTTCGGCTCTGAACGCCACGGTTTTCTCCCGCTCAAAGAAATCTCCCGCGAATACTTCAGCAAGGCCCCAGAAGGCCGCGTCAACATTAAAGACGTGCTCAAGGAAGGCCAGGAAGTCATCGTTCAGGTCGAGAAAGAAGAGCGTGGCAACAAGGGCGCAGCCCTGACTACCTTTATCAGCCTCGCTGGCCGCTACTTAGTACTGATGCCGAACAACCCGCGCGCCGGTGGCATCTCGCGCCGCATTGAAGGCGAAGAGCGTAACGAGTTGCGTGAAGCGTTGAACGGCCTGGTCGCACCAAGCGACATGGGTTTGATCGTACGCACAGCCGGCCTGGGTCGCTCCAGCGAAGAAATGCAGTGGGACCTCGACTACCTGCTGCAGCTCTGGACCGCCATCAAGGAAGCCTCACTTGATCGCGCCGCACCGTTCCTGATCTATCAAGAAAGCAATGTAATCATTCGCGCCATCCGCGACTACCTACGCCAGGATATCGGTGAGGTACTGATCGACAGCATCGAAGCGCAGCAGGAAGCCCTGAGCTTTATCAACCAGGTGATGCCGCAGTACGCCAGCAAGATCAAACTGTACGAAGACAGCGTGCCGCTGTTCAACCGTTTCCAGATTGAAAGCCAGATCGAAACCGCCTTCCAGCGCGAAGTGAAGTTGCCATCGGGCGGCTCCCTGGTCATCGACCCGACCGAAGCCCTGGTGTCTATCGACATCAACTCGGCGCGCGCCACCAAAGGCAGCGACATCGAAGAAACTGCCCTGCAGACCAACCTGGAAGCGGCCGAAGAAATCGCCCGCCAGCTGCGCCTGCGTGATATCGGCGGCCTGATTGTTATCGACTTTATCGACATGACGCCGGCGAAGAACCAACGCGCCGTGGAAGAAAAAGTCCGCGAAAGCCTCGAAGCTGACCGCGCCCGCGTACAAGTGGGCCGCATCTCACGCTTCGGCTTGCTGGAAATGTCGCGCCAGCGCCTGCGCCCATCGCTCGGCGAAAGCAGCGGCATCGTCTGCCCGCGCTGCAACGGCCAAGGCATCATCCGTGACGTCGAATCGCTGTCGCTGGCTATCCTGCGCCTGATCGAAGAAGAAGCCCTGAAAGACCGCACTGCCGAAGTGCGTGCACAGGTGCCAATTACCGTTGCGGCCTTCCTGCTCAACGAGAAACGCAATTCGATCACCAAGACCGAACTGCGCACTCGGGCACGCATTGTGATCGTGCCAAACGACCACCTGGAAACCCCGCACTTCGAAGTCACCCGTATCCGTGACGACAGCCCGGAAGCGCAGTCCACTCAATCCAGCTATGAAATGGCAACCATTGAAGTGGAAGAAGAGAAGCAGGCTGCGGCAACTCGCACCCTGGTTCGCCAAGAAGCTGCAATCAAGACCGCGCCGCAGCGCACCGCGCCAACCCCGGTTGAAGCCGTTGTCGCTCAGCCTGTTGCTGCAGCCGAGCCGAGCCTGTTCAAGGGCCTGGTCAAATCCCTGGTCAGCCTGTTCGCCGGCAAGGAAGAAGAAAAGCCAGCGGTAGTCGAGAAGAAAGCCAGCGAACGCCCACAGCGTAGCGATGAGCGTCGTAACGGTCGCCAGCAGAACCGCAACCGTGGCGGTCGCAACAACGAAGATCGCAAGCCACGTGAAGAACGCGCACCACGCGAGGAGCGCGCACCACGCGAAGAGCGCCAGCCCCGCGTCGCACGTGAAGAGCGCGCGCCACGCGAAGAGCGTGCACCTCGCGAGGAACGTAGCCCACGTGATGTCGTAGAGGTTCGCGAGCCGCAGGAAGTCCGCCAGTCGCGTCCGCCACGCGAAGAGCGCCAACCGCGCGACCGCAAGCCACGTGAAGAGCGTCAGACCCGCGAACTGCGTGAGCCACTGGACGCCGCAGAAAACAACAGCACCACCGTGAGCGATGAAGCTCAGGCAGAGCGTCCACAACGTGAACCGCGCCAGCCGCGACCACCACGCGAAGAGCGCAAGCCGCGCGCCGAGCAAGCGCCCGCCGCTGCTGAAGAAGAAGCGTTGAATGCCGAAGAAGCACTGCAAGATGAGGAGCAGGACGGTAGCGAAGGCGGTGATCGCCCACGTCGCCGCTCCCGCGGCCAGCGTCGTCGCAGCAATCGTCGCGAGCGCCAGAGCGATGCCAACGGCAACCCGATTGAGGGCAGCGAAGAGGCAACAGAAACAACCAGCGATGCAGACACTGCATTAATCGCAACAGCGGCAGCCACTAGCGCTGTTACTGCAACTGCAGATGAAGCAGCACCAGCGGCAGTGGAGCCTGCGCCGGTTGTTGTTGCCAAGCAGGAGCAAGCACCTGAAGCGGCCACAGCTGAAGCGCCAACCGCGCCCGTTGAAGCGACTACTGAAGTAACGGCTGATGCAGTTGTTGAAGCAGCAGTTGAACAGGTCGCTGAAACAGCGGCTATTGAAGCCGTAAGCAGCCCTGTCGCAGAGACCATCGAAGCGCCGGTTGAAGCCGCTCAAACCGTTGAAGCCAGCGAAGCTGCACCAGCGCCTGCTGTTGTTGAGGCACCGGCACAGGCTGTTGAAGAAGCCGCCGCAGTTGTTGCTCCTGAGCCGGTTGCCGAAGTGGCAGCCGCTGAGGCCGCACCTGCAGTAGTCGCCAGCAGCAGCGGTCGCGCACCTAACGATCCGCGTGAAGTGCGCCGTCGTAAGCGCGAGGCCGAGCGCCTGGCTCGTGCAGCCGCAGAAGCTCCAGCTACTGCCCCGGCAGCACCTGCCGCTGAGCAGGTCACTGATGCTGCAGCTGAAGCAGAAACACCCGCCGTAGCGCCAGCAGAAGCTGAAGCAAAGCAAGAGCCGCAAAGCTCGTTGTTTACTGAAGCAGAGACTGACGCACAGGATAAAGAAGTGGCCAAACCGCAAATCTAATCCGCTACAGGCAATAAAAAAGGGGATGCTTCGGCATCCCCTTTTGCGTTATTACCCGCGCACATCATCGCTCGCGAGTCTATTGGCCGTGCCTTACAGCACGTTAGGCTCAATCTCCAGCTCAACCGCAAAACGCTGTGCAACATCAGCCTGAATATGCCGCGCCAACCCCAACAGCTGCGCACCTGTGGCCGCGCCATAGTTGACCAACACTAGCGCCTGCAAGCGATTCACACCCGCATCACCCTCGCGAAAACCCTTCCAGCCCGCCCGTTCGATCAGCCAGCCAGCAGCCAACTTGACCTGCCCGTCGGCCTGCGGATAGGCCACCAGATCCGCATATTCATCGCGCAAACGCTGCGCCAACTCAGCCGATACCAAGGGATTTTTAAAGAAGCTGCCGGCATTGCCCAGCACAGCTGGATCAGGCAGTTTTTCACTGCGAATAGCGCAGATAGCCTGGCTGACATCCCGCGCCGTCGGAACACTGATGCCCTGCTCCGTCAAACGCTGGCGCACCGGACCGTAATCCAGATGCAGTGCAGCCGCGCGGCTCAAGGCAAAACGCACACGCAGAATGACCCAACGCCCACTTTCGCGCTTGAAGAGGCTATCGCGGTAGGCAAAGGCGCAGTCCTGCAGAGAAAATTCGCGCAGCTGGCCAGTGTATCGATCCAGGGCCGTTAAACCCGCAAACAGATCCTTCAGCTCAACCCCATAAGCACCGATGTTCTGCACCGGCGCAGCACCCACGGTGCCGGGAATCAGGCTGAGGTTTTCCAGCCCGGCAAAGCCCTGGGCCAGGGTCCACTGCACAAAGGCATGCCAAGGCTCACCCGCCTCCGCCTCAATCAGTACGCGCTCGCCGTCATCCGCAAGCAGGCGAATACCGCGACTGGCCATGCGCAACACCAACGCCTCAACATCAGCAGTGAGCAGCAGATTGCTGCCGCCGCCCAGCAACAGTAACGGCAACTGCTTCGCATGCGCGTAACTCAACGCCTCGCGCACCTGCTGATCATTCTCAGCCTCGGCAAAATGGCTGGCCTGGGACTCAACGGCAAAGCTGTTATAGGGCTTCAGCGATACCTGAGTGCTCACTTGCAGGCTCATACACGCTCCTTAAGCTCAAGTACCAAGGCATCACAGGCCTGCTCGATCAAGTCCAACACTTGGGCAAAACCGGCTTCACCACCGTAATAAGGATCAGGCACCTCATCAAGCGCCAACTGATAACGGCGCAAGAACAGATCCAACTCGGCTGCGGCACTGCTTGGACGGAGTTGCTGCAAGTCATGCAGATTGCTGGCGTCCATCGCCAACACCAGGTCAAAGGCATGAAAATCTGCGGCCTTGACCTGCCGCCCACGCAGAGCGGACAAATCATAGCCGCGCTGCTGCGCGGCTTCACGGGTGCGCACGTCGGCAGCCTTGCCGACATGCCAATCGCCCGTGCCTGCCGAATCAACCTCAATGCGCCCTGCCAGCCCAGCCTCACGCAGCTTGTGGCGCAAAACGCCTTCCGCCGTGGGCGAGCGGCAGATGTTGCCCAAGCACACAAACAGAACGCGCATCAGGCCCCCAGCAGGCGACGAACCCGCTCCAGATCTTCTGCGGTATCAACACCCGCCGGCGGTGCTTCGAGGGCATCGGCAACATGAATACGCACGCCATGCCAGAGCGCACGCAACTGCTCCAGGCACTCGGTGTCTTCCAGCCAGCACGGCCCCCAGCTGACAAAATCATGCAGAAACTGCGCACGGTAGGCGTAGATGCCGATATGCCGGCGGTATGGCACACCTGCAGGCAGCTCATCACGACTCTTGGCAAAGGCATCCCGCGCCCAGGCCAGCGGCGCACGACTAAAGGTAAGGGCCAGACCGGTCTTGTCGCTGACCACTTTGACCACATTGGGATTGAACAGCGCCTGCACATCCTCAATCGGCTCAGCCAGGGTGGCGATGACCGCCTGCGGATTGGCAGCCAGGTTGGCCGCCACCTGATCGATGATCGCCGGCGGAATCAGCGGTTCGTCACCCTGCACATTGACCACAATGGCATCGCCTGCCAGGCCCAGAGCCGCGGCCACTTCAGCCAAGCGGTCGGTGCCTGAGTTATGGTCGACGCGAGTCAATACCACCTGCGCACCAAAACCACGGCACACCTCGACGATCCGCGCATCATCGGTGGCCACCACTACGTGCTGGGCACTGCTCTGGCAGGCTTGCTCCCAGACATGCTGAATCATCGGTTTGCCGGCAATATCCTGCAGCGGCTTGCCCGGTAGACGACTGGAAGCGAAGCGCGCCGGAATCACAACGGTAAAAGCAGTGCTCATTTACTTGTCCAGACGCTCGTCAACGTTGAGGGTGCGCGCTTCGGTTTCCAGCATCACGGGGATGCCATCGCGCACGGGAAAGGCCAGCGCGTCGGCCTTACAGATCAGCTCGCTTTTATCAGCCACGAGCTTCAACGGCCCCTTACACAGTGGGCAGGCGAGAATATCGAGTAGTTTCGGGTCCATGGGAGATCCTTGAGAGGAAGCAGTTGCTGAGGCGGACGAAACCGCCGAATGATCAGAACAATCAGGTGCGCGGCACAAGGCGCTGCAATTGCTGATCAAACCAAGCGACAAACGCAGCCGAGGGCTCGGCATCCACCGCCAGGTACCACCAATCGTCAGCCGCAAAGGCACGGCACTTGACCGCATCCTTTTCCGTCATCACCAGCGGCAGCACCGGGCTGAAATTCAGCAGCTCGGCGCTGTACGGCGCATGGTCGGCAAAGGCGTGCGCGACAGGCCGCCAGTGTAGCCCTTCGAGGGTGTTGAAGAAACGCTGTGGGTTGCCAATACCGGCAACCGCATGCAGGGCCTGACCGGGGGGAAATGGCTCAGCGGGCGCTGTTCACCGCTGCGCAGATTGACCAGGGTATGCGGCCGCAACGTAAACCCATAGCCGCCCTGCGGATCGCTTGATGCGCCGTTATAGAGCAATGCATCGACACTCTGTAGACGCTCGACCGGCTCACGCAGCGGACCGGCAGGCAGGCAATGGCGATTACCCAGGCCGCGCGCCGCATCGATCAGCACCAATTCCAGATCACGGGCCAAACGGTAGTGTTGCAAACCGTCGTCACTGAGAATCAGGTCAAGCGGCTGCTCAGCCAGCAAGGCCGCCACGGCTCGACTGCGGTCCGGATCGATCATCAGTGGCACACCACTGCGCTGCACGATCAATAGAGGCTCATCACCGGCCATGCTGGCAGCCTGATCAGCCTGCACCCGCCAGGGTAACTGTGGCGGCTGCGCACCGTAGCCGCGGCTAACCACACCGACACGCAGCCCTTGGCTACGACAGTGCTCGATCAACCAGAGAATCATCGGGGTCTTGCCGGTGCCGCCGACGGTGATATTACCCACCACCACAACCGGTACCGGTGCGCGGTAGATCTCGCCCTCACCCGCGAGAAAGCGCGCACGCTTGCGCTGCACCACTGCGCGATATAACCACTCCAGCGGACGCAGAAGGACAAGCGCCGGATGACCAGCGTACCAGGCAGCCGTAATGCGGTCAGCCATACTCATCGACGGGCAAGCCTCAAGGCGCGGCTTGCGCCTCAATGGTGGTCATGCGCAGGTGGGCAAAGCCCAGTTTGCCGGCGGCATCCATGGCCGTAATCACCGCCTGATGCTGCGTCTTAGCATCGGCGCTGATGATCAGCGGCAGACTGTTATCGCCTTCCGACTCTTTCTGCAGCGCTGCCATCAGGCTGGGCAGATCACTTTTCAGCAACTGCTTGGCATTCAGCGAATAGCTGCCATCGGCGGCAATCAGGATTTCCAGCTGCTTCAGCTCAGTCTGTTCTGGCGGAGTACCCGTGACGGCTTCCGGCAGATCGACCTTAAGCTGGGTTTCCCGAGTAAAGGTCGTGGTCACCACAAAGAACAGCAGCAGGATAAATACCACGTCGATCAACGAGGCCAGGTTGATCTCAACGTTTTCCCGCGGTTTACGCCGGAACTTCACGCCTTGCCCTCGCCCATATCAACATCGCGGTCGCCTTGTACCACTTCCACCAGACGAATCGCTTCCTGCTCCATGCCAACTACCAGCTCATCGATCCGGCGCTGCAGGTAGCGGTGGAAGAACAGGGCCGGAATCGCCACCATCAGGCCCGCAGCCGTGGTGATCAGCGCCGTGGAAATACCGCCAGCAAGCAATGCTGCATTGGCCATGCCCGAGCCCATAAACGAGCTAAAGATTTCAATCATGCCCAGCACCGTGCCGAGCAAGCCCAGTAGCGGCGCGATGCCGGCGATGGTACCCAGGGCATTTAAGTAGCGCTCCAGGTCGTGAATCACCCGAGCGGCGGCTTCTTGAATGCACTCTTTCATGATCTCGCGACCATGCTTGGAGTTGGCCAGCCCGGCAGCGAGGATCTGCCCGAGCGGCGAATTGGCGCGCAGCTCCTTGAGCTTCTGGTTATTCAGTTTCTTTTCTTTGATCCACTTCCATACCTGACCAAGCAGATTGGGTGGGGTGATGCGGCTCGGCCGCAGTGTCCACAGGCGCTCGGCAATAATGCCGGCCGCAGCGATAGAACACAGAATGATCGGCAGCATCATCCAGCCGCCAGCTTTTACCAGTTCCCACACGGTGGCAGATCCCCTTCACAAAAGTGGCGCCACTCTAGCATAGGGTCGCGGCCTCGCCGACCGCTGCCGTTCTCATTTTTCCCGCCAAAAACGTGCGTGATCACGCAAACCTTGCGCCGGCTCGAATGCACCAAGGCGAATCCGTACCGCGCCATGCCGAGCGGTGTCATAAGGCTGCGCCGCAATCGCCTGATAACGCGCCATAACCTCAGCATGCGGATGACCAAAAGCATTGTGTGCACCCCGTGAAATCAACACAGTGTCCGGCTTAACCGCCGCCAGCAATGCTGCAGACGAAGAGCTGCGGCTGCCATGGTGAGGGGCCAGCAGCCAATGTGCCGGCATCGCCAAACCGCTATTGAGCAGCGCGCGCTCAGCCTGACTATCGATATCACCGGTCAGCCATAGGCGCTCACCACTGGCCTCGATGCGCAACACACAAGACGCCTGATTACCATCGGCCGCATCCGCCCATTGCCAGGTACTGAAGTGCACGCCGTCCCACTGCCAGCGCTCTGTGACACAGGCCTCTGCTTGAAGTGTGCGCGCCAGCTTGTATGGCTCACCACTGATGACTCGCCCAACCGACAGCCCACGCTTAATGGCAACAGCACCGCCAGCATGATCGCTATCGGCATGACTGAGTAACAGCAGATCAAGCCCACGCACATCCAGTGCCCGCAGGGAGGGCAGCACCACCCGTTCGCCGGTATCGAACTCGCCAAAGCGCGGCCCGGCGTCATACAGCACATCATGTTTTTGAGTGCGCACCAGCACCGCCAGCCCCTGGCCAACGTCCAGCATCCACACCTCAGCCCTACCGTGCTCAGGCCGCGGCTGCGCGGTGAACAACAACGGCAGCAGCATTAACACCCCAAGACTGCGCACTGGCAGGGCGGCCGGCAATAACAGCACCAACGCACCCAACGCCACCAGCAGCCAGGCCCAGAATGGCAACGCACTGGGTAACCAGGCAGGCATCCACAGGGCCAACTGCGCAAGCAAGCCGAATAGCCAATCCAGCACCCAACCGGCAACGCCGAGCAACGCTGCCCCCAACCCAGGCAAGGGCAGCAATAGCGTACCGAGCAAGGCCAGCGGCACTACCAGCAGGCCCACTACAGGCACCGCCACCAGATTGGCCAAGGGCCCGCTGGCACTCACGGGCAAACCAAGCGCTAGCAAGAAGGGCAGCAAGCCAATCGCCATAGCCCACTGCGCGCGTAGCAGCGTGCCCCACCAAGGCCAGGCACCCAGCCTGCCGCTAAAGATCAGAATCAACAGCATCACCGCGCTAAAGGATAACCAGAACCCAGGCTGCAAGCTGGCCAGCGGCTCCAATAGCAACACCGCCAGCAAAGCCAGCAACACAGGCAACCCCACACCCAGGTGACGAAAGCGCCAGCGCCATAACAGCACCAGAGCGACCATCACACAGGCGCGCTGTACCGGCACCTCAAACCCCGCCAACACGCCATAAGCTAGAGCGCCCGTTAAAGCCAGCACACAGGCGCAGGGCAACCAGGGCCAGCGCCGCGGCCACAACCCCAGACGCGCCAACCCTGCGACCAGGCCATACAAAAGCGTTGCTAACAGACCTATATGCTGGCCTGAGATCACCATCAGATGCACCGTGCCGGTGGCCTGTAGCACCTGCCAATCTGCCGTCGACAGCCCGGACCCATCACCCAGCACCAACGCGGCCAAGGCTCCTTCACGGCCATGTGCTGGAGTTGCCAATAGATGTTGCCGCAAGCGGTCACGCCACGCCCCGGCGCCACTGGCTGGATATATCAGCTCGCCCGTTTTCACTGTGCCGGTAGCCCCAATACGTTGTGCCAGCAGCCAGGCCTCATAATCAAATGCCTGCGGGTTGACCAAACCATGGGGGCGTTTGAGGCGAACCGCTAGGCGCCAGGTCTCCCCCGCATGCAGCGCCGGGCCGCCATACCAAGACAGGCGTAAACGTTCGGGCAACGCCCCGCGGCGCGAAACCGCCTGCTCTAACTGGAAGCGCACCACCCCCTCACTGACCTCGGGCAGGCCGACCACCCGCCCCTGCAACCACAGCGTGCGCGCATCCAATGACGGTGCCAGACGATCATCCAGCGCCCACTGCGCCGAGACGCAGGCCCACGTAAAGCCGAACAAAAACAAGGCAATGGGATAGCTGCGGAACGGCAACAGCATCAACCCCACAATTGGCAGGAAAGCCAGCAACCAGAACGGCGGCAAGGCTGGAAGAAAACGCAGCGTCAGTAGCCCGGCCACCAACGCTAATATGCCGCTGCGCATAGACTCACTCCTTGAGTCAGGGAGAATACTTAGCCTGAAGACCCTCGCTTGCTTATTTGCTGTCACAAAGTGTGAAAGCAGGCAGCGCGCAATGGGTGCATAATGACGGCGCTTTTACCTGCCAGAGAGCCTTCATGCCGCGTCGTTTATTTAAGCGCTACATGCCTCACCCAGACCGCATCAAGGACAATAAATCCCTGCGTTTTCTGGGCAGCCTAATTCATGACCCCAACCTCTGGCACCTGAACCGCCATTCCGTTTCGCGCGCCATGGCTATCGGCCTGTTCTGGGCGATGATCCCCATGCCATTGCAAATGCTGGCTGCCGCAGCAAGTGCAATAACCGGCCGGGCTAATCTTCCGATCTCGATTGGCCTAGTCTGGCTGACCAATCCGATTACCATGCCGCCGGTGTTCTACTGCAGCTATAAATTCGGCGCCTGGCTGATGAACACACCGACCCTGCAAATGCCGGATCACATCACCATCAGCTGGGTCGGTCATGTCTTGCAAACCCACTGGCAGCCGCTTTACCTAGGCTCGCTGGTGATTGGCTTGGTGCTCGGCCTGATTGGTTATTTCGGCACCAATGCCTACTGGCGCTGGTGGGTGCAGCACAACTGGCGCAAGCGCCAAGAAAAACGCCAGCAACACGACGCGTAACACCGAAACAAAAAAGCCGTTACTGAGTAACGGCTTTTTTTGTTTTGCTCAGCCTAGCTTATTCGTAGCGCAATGCATCGGCTGGCTGGATACGCGCCGCACGCCAAGACGGGTAGACGGTGGCCAAAAAACTCAGGGTAAAGGCTGCACCACAGATCAGCAGGACATCCGACAGCAGCAGCTCCGATGGCAGGTTGCTGATGAAGTAGACATCCGAGCTCATCACCTGCTGGCCGCTCAAGCGCTCGACCCAGCCCACCAGCTGGCTGACATTCAGCGCAGCGAGCACACCCAGCACCGCGCCGATCACCGTACCGATCACACCAATCACCGTACCCTGGACCATAAAGATGCCCATGATCTGCCCTGGCGTCGCGCCGAGGGTACGCAGAATGGCGATATCCGCGCCCTTATCCGCCACCACCATGATCAACGTGGCAATGATATTGAAGGCCGCCACGGCGACGATCAGCAGCAACAACAGCCCGATCATGGTTTTTTCCATCTTCATCGCACTGAACAGGCTGCCCTGGGTCAGGGTCCAGTCGCTGGAGGTGTAACCCGCGCCCAGGCCACGGACAATCTGCGCAGCCACCTGTGGCGCTTGATACAGATCCTGCAGTTTCAGGCGCACACTTTGCACCTGGCCTGGCTGCATGCGCTGAATGTGCGCGGCATCGGCGACGTGAATCAGCGCCAGCGAGCTGTCCAGCTCAGCACCCACCTTGAAGATACCCACCACATTCAGGCGCTGCATACGTGGGCTGATACCGCCCGGTACACTGCTTAGCTCCGGCACAATCAGCGCCAACTTATCGCCAATACGCAGTTGGAAACGCCTCGCGGTGATCTCGCCGAGCACCACACCAAACTCACCCTCACGCAGATCGCTAAGGCGCCCTTGCTGCATATGCTTATCGATGATCGAGACCTGTGGCTCCAGCGCCGGATCAATGCCGTGCAGCTGTATCGGCTGCATAGCCCCGCGCACCGAAAGCATGCCTTCCAGCTCTGCAAAGGGCACCGCTGCTTGCACCTGCGGGTTGAGCCGCGCAGCAGCTGCCACAACGTGCCAGTCATCCAGCGGCTTAACCCCGGCAATGCTGGCGTGCGGCACCATGCCGAGGATGCGCGTGCTCATTTCCTTCTGGAAGCCGTTCATCACCGACAGGACCACGATCATCGCCAGCACACCTAGCGCCAGGCCGATCATCGAGGTCATCGAGATAAAGGAAATAAAGTGATTACGCCGCTTGGCCCCGGTATAGCGGATACCGATAAAGATACTCAGCGGACGAAACATCAGGCGGCCACCAGCTTGCCGTCTTCGAGACGCAAAATACGATCCATTTGTTGGGCCAACTCCATGTCGTGGGTCACGACCAGGAAGGCGGTCTGCGAGGACGTGCTCAGCTCCTTCATCAGGTCCTGAATGCCTTGCGCAGTGTGATGATCCAGGTTGCCGGTAGGCTCATCGAGCAATACCAGCCCAGGCTGATTAACCAGGGCGCGGGCAATCGCCACCCTCTGACGCTCACCACCGGACAACTCCGAGGGTTTGTGCGCCAGGCGATGACCGAGACCGACTCGCTCCAGCAGCGCGGTAGCGCGCTGGCGTGCCTCAGTGATTGACGTACGGCCAATCAGCAAAGGCATACAGACGTTTTCCAGCGCGGTGAATTCCGGCAGCAGATGGTGAAACTGGTAAACAAAACCCAATGCGCGGTTACGCAACAGGCCGCGTTGTTTTTCATTCAGCGCGGATAACTCCTCGCCGGCCAGCCAGACGCTGCCAGTGCTCGGCGTATCGAGGCCGCCGAGCATATTCAGCAAGGTACTTTTGCCCGAGCCGGAGCTACCGACAATCGCCACGCGCTCGCCAGGGTGCAGCTCCAGCTGCAAGTCTTGCAGCACGACAACCGATTGCGGGCCCTCGTCGTAGCTTTTACCGAGGTTGCGACAACTCAACACTGCACGATCTTGCATAACCGAATCACTCATAACCTGATCATTCATAACGCAGGGCCTCCGCGGGCTGGGTACGCGCCGCGCGCCAGGCCGGATACAGGGTGGCGAAAAAACTTAGAACCAGGGCCGCACCGCAGACCAGCAGCACGTCCGCCAGCATCAGCTGCGACGGAAGGTAGTCAATGAAGTACACATCCGCATTGAGGAATTTGATTCCCAACACGCCTTCCAGCGCAGCAATGGCACTGCTGATATTCAAGGCAGCGAGACAACCCAGCACTGCACCGATGGCTGTGCCGAATACGCCGATCACCGTGCCTTGCACCATAAAGATCGCCATGATCTGCCGTGGCGTCGCGCCCAAGGTACGCAGAATGGCGATATCGCCCTTCTTGTCGGTGACCACCATCACCAGGGTGGAGATGATGTTGAATGCCGCGACTGCGACGATCAGCAGCAACAGCAGGCCAATCATCGCCTTCTCCATGCGGATCGCCTGGTACAGGTTGCCGTGGGTGCGGGTCCAGTCGCGGGCATAGTAGTCGCCCTCACCGAGGGTCTGCGCCAGCGCCCAGGCGGTGCGGGGAGCTTCGAACAGATCAGCAAATTTCAGGCGAATGCCCTGCACTTGATCGGGCTGCCAACGCTGCAAGCGCGCCAGATCCTGCACGTGGGTCAGGGCCAGGTGGCCGTCAATTTCGCCGGCGCCCACATGGAAGATGCCAACCACGGTAAAACGCTTAAGCCGTGGGAACATGCCAGCCGGCGTCACCGTAACCTCAGGCGCTACGAAAGTGACCTTATCGCCCATACCGACGCCCAGTTTGGCGGCGGCTTTGTCACCCAGCACCATGCCGAACTCGCCGGGCTGCAGCGCCTGCAAACGGCCCTGCTGAAAAAAATTGTCAATGATCGAGACCTTGGTCTCTTCGAGCGGATCAACGGCATTGATCAGCACTTTCTGCACCTTGCCAGCGTTGGTCAGCAAGCCCTGCATCTGGCTGAACGGTGCCACGGCCAGCACCTGCGGGTTGCTTTGCGCTTGCTCAGCCAGGCGGCGCCAATCGTTGATCGGCGTGGTACTTTCCACCGTGGCGTGCGGCACCATGCCGAGCACGCGGGTGCGCATCTCATGGTCGAAACCGTTCATCACTGACAGCACCAGAATCATCACCAGCACACCCAGTGCCAGCCCGATCATCGAGGTCAGGGAAATAAACGAAACGAAGTGGTTACGGCGCTTGGCCCGCGTGTAGCGCGTGCCGATAAATACGAACAGGGGTCTGTACATTTCGAGGCTGACTTGAGGGAAAAAGAAACGTCCTTGTGGCGGGGGTTGGCGAGCAGCCTTACACTCTGACCACTACTGCTGCCATGGGTTCGCCATGCCGACTCAAGATGAAAATGATCGCCGCGAATACTATCGTATCGACGATACGATCGCACTGGAATTCACCCTACTCTCGGGCGCTGAGGCCCTGGCCAGTGACGAACTTCACGACAACTCGCCGCTGTTCAACCTACTCAGCGACCTGCATTTGATGGACTTCGAGTCGCAGCATTTGCTGCGGCATATTTCCGAACGCGATCGTACCTTGGCCAATTACCTCAAGGTCATGAACAAGCGCATCGACCTGCTCGGCCAGGCCGTCGCGCAAAGCCTGCTGCGCGACATCGGCACACCGCGCCGGGTCAGCCTCTCCGAAGGGGGCGTCAGCTTCAATAATAATCAGCCAGTGGCCGAGGGGGCGCACCTGGCACTGAAGATGGTGCTGATGCCGCAAGCCCTGGGCCTGCTGTTACGAGCCAAGGTGGTGCATTGCCAGGCATTAGCGTCGCAGCAATTTGAGATTGGGGCGGAATTCGAAGCTCTCAGCGATGCCCAACGCCAACTCCTCGCCCGGCATATCCTGCAGCGCCAAGCACTGGAACGTCGCCAGGCCCGCGAGCAGCCACCACAACCCTGATAGCGAGCCGATATGCCACGCCTGTTTCTGCTTATTGCCCTGCTGCTACCCTTCAGTGCGTTCGCCGACACCCTGCAAATCCCTCTGGGCCAGCAAGGAGCCAGTGGGGTTTCGCTACCGCAGCTGGGTGAGTCACAACGCGCCGTACTGGAACGTTTCGGCCTGGCCGATGAAGAACACCCCAGCGTTGGCAACCCACCGATTACCCGCTGGGATTACCGCGAGTTCAGTGTCTATTTTGAGAACACGCACGTAATCAGCAGCGTCCGCCATCATCAGCCCGGCACAACCCGGCACAACAAGGAGCCACAGTGACAGTTATCTATGGACATCGCGGCGCCAAGGGCGAGGTGCCGGAAAACACCCTAGCCAGCTTCCAGCAATGCCTTAAGCATGGCGTACGCCGCTGCGAGCTGGACCTGCATCTATCGCGCGATGGCGAGCTGATGGTAATTCATGACCCCACGCTCAAGCGCACCACCGGCCGCCGCGGCAAGGTGGTCGAACATGACGCCGCTGAACTGGTGGGTTACGACGCGCGCAAAGCTGGGCCAGACGCCGTGTCGCCCTGCCCCATCCCACGCTTGGAAGAACTGTTCCAACAGTGCGACTTCGAGCACTGGCAGCTGGAAGTCAAAAGCGCCTCAAAGGTCCGCGCGGCGCGCATGGTTGAGGCCATTAGCGATCTGGCTGAGCGCTACAAGCTGACTGACAAAGTCACTGTCACGTCCAGCTCACGCGAGGTACTCGGCGCCCTGCAACGCCTGACACCGCATTTGCAACGTGGCCTGGTCGCCGAATACGCCTGGCTTGACCCACTTAAAGTCGCCAAGCATTACGGCTGCCATTTACTGGTCTTGAACTGGACACTGTGCACCCCGGAGCGCCTGCTAAAAGCACAAAAAGCCGGCCTGCATGTCTCCGTATGGACAGTCAACGAGCCGGCGCTGATGCGTCGCCTGGCCGATTTTGGGGTGGACAGCATCATCACCGATTTCCCAGGGCTCGCTGTACAGACGTTGGGTTGAGCACCTAAGCCAAAGATCACGCATAAAAAACCGGCCACTTGGGCCGGTTTTTTATTAAGCCTAATCAGAAACTTTCGCGATTGGGCCAACGCCAGTCGCAGGAGTCACTGAACGGGTTCTCCCCGGCCGGCTCAGGCCACCGGCCGGAGCCGCTCAAAAAAGCCGATTGAGGCCGTCGAACGCCGCGACCCGGTAGGCTTCGGCCATGGTCGGGTAGTTGAACGTGGTGTTGACGAAGTACTTGATGCTGTTCGCCTCGCCCTTCTGGTTCATGATCGCCTGGCCGATATGCACGATCTCCGAGGCCTGGTAACCGAAGCAGTGCACACCCAGCACTTCCAGCGTTTCGCGGTGGAACAGAATTTTCAGCATGCCCACCGGCTCTTGTGAAATCTGTGCCCGCGCCATGCCCTTGAAGAATGCCTTACCGACTTCGTAAGGGATCTTGGCCTGAGTCAACTCACGCTCGTTCTTACCGATCGAACTAATCTCGGGGATGGTGTAAATACCCGTCGGCACATCATCAACAAAACGCCAGCTGCCATTGTCGACGATGCTACCGGCAGCCGAGCGGCCTTGGTCAGCGGCGGCACTGGCCAAGCTCGGCCAGCCGATCACATCGCCCGCTGCGTAAACACTCGGCACAGGCGTGCAGTAGGCCTGGTCGACCTCAATCTGGCCACGGCTGTTGACCTTGATGCCAATATTCTCCAACCCCAGCTGATCGGTGTTGCCGGTACGGCCGTTACACCAGAGAAAGGCATCAGCCTTAATTTTCTTACCGGACTTGAGGTGCAGCACCACGCCGTTTTCTACACCCTCAACGCGCTCATACTCTTCGTTATGACGAATCAGCACATTGTTGTTGCGCAGGTGATAACTCAGCGCATCGGAGATTTCCGCATCGAGGAAACTCAGCAACTGATCACGGTTGTCGATCAGATCGACCAGCACACCCAGGCCACTGAAGATCGAAGCGTATTCGGAACCGATCACGCCGGCGCCATAGATGATGATCCGCCGCGGGGTGTGCCCAAGGCTGAGGATGGTGTCGCTGTCATAGATACGCGGGTGGTGGAAGTCCACGTCCACCGGACGGTAAGGCCGCGAGCCGGTGGCGATTACAATCTGCTTGGCCACAAGCTTTTCGACGACCCCGTTAGAGCAGACCACTTCGACGGTGTGCTCGTCGGCGAAGCTGCCGGTGCCGAAAAACAAGTCGATGCGGTTACGCGCGTAAAAGCCGGTGCGCGAAGTGACCTGCTTGGCGATCACCCGCTCAGCGCTTTTCAGCACATCGGGAAAGGAGAACCAACGCGGCTCGCCGATCTGACGGAAAATCGGGTTGGTATTAAATTGCATGATCTGTCGCACCGAGTGGCGCAACGCTTTGGAAGGAATGGTGCCCAGGTGGGTGCAGTTACCGCCGACTTCGCGGCGACTATCAACCACAGCCACCTTGCGCCCGGCTTTGGCCGCGTTCATTGCCGCGCCCTCACCCGCAGGGCCAGAACCCAACACCACTACGTCGTAGTTGTAGACCGCCATGTTTACTCCTTCACATCACACCGGAGCACTTGTACCGTACTCTCGGCAGGGTCAGCGCCGCGTTGTACACAGCCTGACAATCAATACATCAGCTGCAGCCTAGCCCTTGGCCGGCCGCAGAGCGATTAGCGCTTTGTCGCGTCGTAGGCCAGCGCGTCAGCATCAACTGGCGAATCACTGTTGATCTCTTCACACTTCTCACGGCTACCCCCACAGATCGAGCATTCTTTCTCGATCCCCAGGTTAGCGATGCCCCCGCAAGAACCTGCAATGGGCTTACGGCCCATGATCACCCCTACAGCCATCATGCCCACTACCAGCAGCATGACCAAAAAAACCACTACAAAAGTCATTGCTCGTCTCCTGCAGCAAATAGCTGCTCGAAAGCCTGAGTTGTCTGTGTGACGAAGGCGTCACCTTCACGGGTCACGAAAAACGCGGCGATGCCCATACGCTCAGCAAATGCCAAGCCGGGCTCAGTGCCCATTACCATCAGCACTGTAGACAAACCATCGGCGCGCAAGGTCGATTTATCGACAACGGTCACTGCTGCCAGCTTGTGCGTGATCGGCGCACCGGTCAACGGATCTAAGGTGTGCGAATAACGCTGCCCGTTTTCCTCAAAGTAATTGCGGTAATCACCCGAGGTAGAAACGCCGTAACCTTCAAGCGCCAATACACGCTGAGCAACACGCTCGCCCTCTTGTGGCGCCTCAAGGCCAATGCGCCAGTGCTGGCCATCCGGCTTTCGACCCGCCGCTTTTAGCTCACCGGTTATTTCCACCAGGTAGCTGTCGACGCCCAGCTCGACGAGGCGTTGCACCACCCGATCCACCGCATAGCCGGCAGCAATGCTGTTGAAATCCACTTGAACATCGACGTCCTTGCACAACTGCTCACCGACCTGCCGCACATGTTGCATACCAATGCGCTCACGTGCGGCTGACAGTTGCTCAGGCGTAGGCACTTTCTCCGCGCGCGCCTTGGGGCCAAACCCCCACAGGTTAAGCAATGGTTCAAGGGTCAGATCAAACGCCCCCTGGCTTTGCGCATTGAGCACGCGCCCTTCCTCAATCAACGCCAACACAGGACCCGGCATGCTCTGACAGCTACCGGCAGGCGCCTGGTTGAATTGTTCGATAAAGGAGTCATCTCGGTAGGTCGACATCTGCTTGTCGATCTCAGCCAGGATCGCATCCGCCTCACGCTTGAGCAGATCCGGGCTGGGTGAATTCTGCTTGCGCACGTATTTGATGGAGTAGGTGCTGCCCATCGTCGGGCCACCAAACTCTTCTACATGCGCTGAAAACCAGCAGCCCGTTAGAGCGACCAGCAAGCTGGCTGCAATAACGGGCCGAAGTACCGCATAAACCATGATTAGCCGCCGAAGTCGTCGAGCAGGATGTTCTCCTCCTCCACACCCAAATCGACCAGCATCTTGATCACTGCTGCGTTCATCATGGGCGGACCGCACATGTAGAACTCGCACTCTTCAGGAGCGGGGTGATCCTTCAGGTAGTTTTCATAGAGCACGTTATGGATAAACCCCTTGAGGCCTGTCCAATTGTCTTCCGGTTGCGGGTCAGACAGTGCCAGATGCCACTTGAAGTTCGGGTTCTCGGCCTGCAGCTGATCGTACTCTTCGTTGTAGAACGCCTCACGCATGGAGCGTGCGCCGTACCAGAAGCTGATCTTGCGGGTGGACTTCAAACGCTTGAGCTGGTCAAAGATGTGCGAACGCATTGGTGCCATGCCCGCACCACCACCGATAAACACCATCTCTGCATCGGTATCCTTGGCGAAGAACTCGCCAAATGGACCGTACACGGTAACCTTGTCGCCCGGCTTAAGGCTGAACACCCACGAACTCATCTTGCCTGGTGGCAGATCGTCCTTGCCGGGTGGCGGCGAAGCAATACGAATATTGAACTTCACCAAGCCCACTTCTTCCGGGTAGTTAGCCATGGAGTAAGCACGGATCACGGTCTCTTCGACTTTGGACACGTACTTCCACTGGTTGAACTTGTCCCAGTCACCACGATACTCAGGCTGAATATCGAAGTCTTTGTAATGCACTTCGTGCGGCGGGCACTCAAGCTGAACATAACCGCCGGCGCGGAAGTCAACGCTCTCGCCTTCCGGCAGTTTCAACGTCAACTCTTTGATGAAGGTCGCCACGTTAGGGTTGGACTCAACGGTGCATTCCCACTTCTTCACGCCGAAGACTTCTTCCGGCACTTCGATCTTCATATCCTGCTTGACCGGAGTCTGGCAGGACAAGCGCCAGCCAGCCTTGGCTTCGCGACGGGTGAAGGCAGCCTCTTCGGTCGGCAGCATTTCACCGCCGCCGTGCTCAACCACGCACTTGCACTGGGCGCAGGTACCGCCGCCGCCGCAAGCCGAAGACAAGAAGATATTGTTGGCCGCCAGGGTTTGCAGCAACTTGCCACCCGCGGGCACCACAATAGTTTTTTCGCCGTTGATCTCGATGCTCACGTCACCGCTGGAAACCAGCTTGGCGCGCGCTGCGAGAATGATCAGCACCAACGCCAGCACAATGCCGGTGAACATGCCGATAGCGATGAAAATCTCTAAATTGATCATCTATTCATCCCTTCCTTACAACTGCACGCCGGAGAAGGACATGAAGCCCAGCGACATCAGACCGATGGTAATAAAGGTGATGCCCAGCCCCTGCAAGCCTGCCGGTACGTCGCTGTACTTGAGCTTCTCGCGAATCCCCGCCAGCGCGGCAATCGCCAAGGCCCACGACAGACCGGAACCGAAGCCATATACAGTACTTTCCGCCAGGTTGTAGTCGCGCTCGACCATAAACAGGGTGCCGCCCATGATGGCGCAGTTCACCGTGATCAGTGGCAGGAACACGCCAAGGGCGTTGTACAGGCTCGGTACGTACTTATCCAAGAGCATTTCGAGGATCTGTACGATGGCCGCGATCACCCCGATGTAGCTGAGCAAGCCCAGGAAGCTCAGGTCCACTTCTGGCAAACCGGCCCAGGCCAGCGCGCCATCTTTCAGCAGGTAGGTGTAGATCAGGTTGTTCGCCGGCACGGTGATGACCTGCACCACGATAACCGCGATACCCAGGCCAATCGCCGTCTCGACTTTCTTCGAGATGGCGATAAAGGTGCACATGCCGAGGAAGAAGGCCAATGCCATGTTCTCAACGAACACCGCCTTGGCCAGCAAGCTGAGGTAATGCTCCATTAGTAAGCCTCCTTATTCGACACTTGCGAGGCCATCTTGAAGCTTGGCTTCTCCAGCTGGTCTTTTTTCCAGCTGCGGATCGCCCAGATGAACAGACCAATCAGGAAGAACGCCGAAGGCGGCAGCAACAGCATGCCGTTAGGCTGGTACCAGCCACCGTCGTTGATCACCGGGATGATCTCGTAACCCATCAGCTTGCCTGCACCGAACAGCTCACGAATGATGCCCAGTGCGACGAGGAATGCACTGTAACCCAGGCCGTTACCAATACCGTCAAAGAACGACAGCACCGGCGGATTCTGCATGGCAAAGGCTTCAGCACGGCCCATCACGATGCAGTTGGTGATGATCAGTCCGACGAACACCGACAACTGCTTGGACAGGCTAAAGGCATACGCCTTAAGCACCTGATCCACCACGATCACCAGAGAAGCGATGATCACCATCTGCACGATCATGCGGATCGAGCTGGGGATCTGGCTGCGGATCATCGAGATAAACAGGTTGGAAAACCCGGTTACCAGGGTCAGCGCGATGGACATCACCAGCGCGGTTTTCAGGTTCGAGGTCACTGCCAGAGCAGAGCAAATACCCAGAATCTGCAAACCAATCGGGTTGTTGTTGAAGATGGGGTTGAGCAGGACTTCTTTAATAGTCGGCTGCGACATGATTAAGCCTCCCCTGCGCGCAGGTTAGCGATAAACGGACCAAAACCGTTCTGACCCAGCCAGAAATTCAGCAGGTTATCGACGCCTTTGCTGGTCAGTGTGGCCCCAGCCAATGCATCAACCTGATGGACAGCGTTGGGGCTCTGCGGATCGACACCACCCTTGACCACGGCAACTGACAGCTTGCCGTTTTCATCAAACAGGGTTTTGCCCAGCCACTGCGCTTTCCATTTCGGATTATCGACCTCACCACCCAAGCCCGGAGTCTCGGCATGCTGGTAAAAGCCCATGCCCGCAACCGTATTCAGATCGCCCTTGATGGCGATAAAGCCATACAGGGTGGACCACAAGCCATAGCCGCGTACCGGCATGATCAAGGTATCCATCTGACCGTCTTTCTCCACCACATAAACCGTGGTGTAACGCTCAAGACGCTTGATCGAGGCAATATCGTCATCACCGCTAAGCACGCTCGACAGCTTCGGATCTTTTGCAGCCTTCAACGGATCGAAGGTCATCGGGTCCTTGGCATCGGAGAACGTGCCCGTTTGCAGATCAACCAGCTTGGCGGTAATGGTGCCGTTGAACATGTCTTTAACTTGCGCGGCAGACATATTCGGCTCGCCCAGCCCGGCAATAGCCAGAATGCTGCGCTGCTTGTCCAGCTGACGGTTTTCAACCTGAGTCGGCTTCAACGCAATGGCCGCGCCGGCCACAAACACCGAGCACACCAGGCACACCAACAGGGCCACCACCAAGGTGCGGACGGTGGATTCTTTTTGACTAGACATTGCGTGCCAGCCTCCGCTTGATATTGGCTTGAACGACGAAGTGGTCGATCAGCGGTGCGAACAGGTTGGCGAACAGGATCGCCAGCATCATGCCTTCCGGGAACGCCGGGTTGACCACACGGATCAACACCACCATCACACCGATCAGCGCACCGAAAATCCACTTGCCCGTGTTGGTCATGGACGAGGACACCGGGTCGGTGGCCATAAAGAACATACCAAAGGCAAAACCGCCCACCACCAAGTGCCAATACCACGGCATGGCGAACATCGGATTAGTGTCAGAGCCCAACATATTCAACAGCAGGCTGAAACCGATCATGCCCAGCATCACGCCCGACACGATGCGCCACGCCGCAATCTTGGTAATCAGCAACACACCGCCGCCGATCAGGATCGCCAGGGTGCTGGTCTCACCAATTGAACCCTGGATGGTGCCAACAAACGCGCTGGACCAGGTAATACCGTTACCGATGATGTTTTCCACACCACCGGCAGCGGCCAGGCTCAACGAGGTTGCGCCGGCAAAACCATCAACGGCCGTCCACACCGCATCACCGGACATCTGCGCCGGGTAGGCGAAGAACAGGAAAGCACGACCGGCCAACGCTGGGTTGAGGAAGTTCTTACCGGTACCGCCAAACACCTCCTTGCCGATTACCACGCCGAAGCTGATACCCAGCGCCACCTGCCACAGCGGGATGCTGGGCGGCAGAATCAGGGCAAACAGCACCGAGGTCACGAAGAAACCTTCGTTAACTTCGTGCTTGCGGATCGAGGCAAAGAGTACTTCCCAGAAGCCGCCGACGATAAAGGCTGTCGCATACACCGGCAGGAAGTACGCAGCGCCCTGGATGAAGTTATCCCACAGGCTGCTTGGGTCAAACCCGGCCAGTGAGCCGATCAAGGCGAAGCGCCAGCCTTCCTGAGCAGCCAGCAGTTCAGGGCTGTTAGCAAAGATCAGGTTGGCCTGGTAACCGGTGTTCCACATGCCGAAAAACATCATCGGGAAGGTACACAACCACACGGTGATCATCATGCGTTTGAGGTCAATGCCGTCACGCACGTGAGCAGTGGTCTTGGTTACGCTACCGGGCGGTAAAAGAACGTGTCGATGGCCTCATAGAGGGCATACCAGTTCTCGTATTTGCCGCCTTTTTCAAAGTTGTGCTCGATTTTATCGAGGAATGCACGGATACCCATGACTTAACCCTCCTTCTCAATGCGCGCGAGGTTGTCGCGCAGGATCGGGCCGTATTCGTACTTGCCAGCACACACATAGGTGCACAGCGCCAGGTCTTCTTCGTCGAGTTCCAGGCAGCCCAATTTCTGCGCCATCTCGGTATCACCAACGATCAGGTAGCGCAGCAGTTGCGTTGGCAGGATATCCAGCGGCATCACGGCTTCGTAGTTACCTACCGGCACCATGGCGCGCGGGCTGCCATTGGTGGAGGTGGAGAAGGCAAACTTCTTCGCCGCCATTAACTTGGAAACGAAGATATTCATCACCGAATGCTTGTTTACCCCAGCACGCAGGTAATGCATCAGCTCACGTTCGTTGCCCTCAGTCAGGCAAGACACCTGCAAGTGGTAACGGCCGAGGAAAGCAAAAGCGCCCTGCGCAGTACGGCCACCCAACACCGAGCCAGAAACAACTCGATTGGAGCCCGGCTGCAGTTCACCGGCGGTCAGCTCGCTGAGGTTTGCGCCCAAACGGGTGCGCACCAGACGCGGCTGCTCGACCACAGGACCGGCCAGCGCCACAACGCGCTCGGTCCACAGTTGGCCTGTGGTGAACAGTTTGCCGATGGCAATCACGTCCTGATAGTTGATCGACCAAACGCTCTTGGTGGCATTGACCGGATCAAGGAAGTGGATATGCGTACCCGGCAAGCCTGCCGGATGCGGACCAGCAAAGGCTTCAGTCTGCACCTTGCTCAGCTGCTCACCGGGCAGCGATGCGCCTCAGCTTTACAGAGGAACACCTTGGCCAGATTGCTCAACACCTGCAGACCATTTTCAAAGTCGGCGGCGTACTCGGCAATCACCACGGTCGGATCGGCTGCAAGCGGCTGAGTGTCCATCGCGGTGACGAAAATCGAGCTAGGCTGCGCATCTGCTGCCGGCACCTTGCTGAACGGGCGCGCGCGCAGTGCAGTCCACAGGCCCGATTGCAGCAGGACCTCACGCACTTTTGCGCCGCCGACAGTCGCCAGCTGGTTCACTGCTACCTGATCAAAGGTAACCTGCTCATCGCCTTCAACGTCGATCACCACCGACTGCAGCACACGCTTTTCACCACGGTGAATCGCGCTGATTACGCCTGCGGCCGGAGCGGTGAACTGCACGCCTGGGGACTTTTTGTCCGAGAACAGCACCTGACCAAGCTTGACCCGATCACCGACCTGAACCTCCATCGAAGGCTTCATACCGTGATAATCGAAGCCTATGACAGCGACGCTACGCACGGGCCTTGCAGCCTCAATGCGCTGCGCCGGCACGCCTGCTATGGGCAAATCAAGCCCATGTTTTATTTTGATCATAGGTTTGTCTAACCACTGATTTATATGCTTTTCAGAATACGGGCGACACCAACGCATAAAGATGCGGCGCAGTACCAAAACAAATCAGGCACTGGGCAGGATGTCGGTCGCGGGAAAAAATCTGGCTGATTATAAAGCGCACGCTCCACCACTGGCCACCCAAGCGCTTGCTTTTATCCGGTTAAACGTAACAGAAGGCAACAGATCGCGACTTGACTGTAAGCGCTGGGCGCGAGACATAGCACTCACGCGACCAACTGGAGCCCTGTCATGCGCTTATTTCTGCTACTTACCACCCTACTGCTTATAAGCGGCGAGCTATTGGCCAATGATCGCGAACGCCTGCAAGAAGCAGGCTTCGCCACCAGTCACGAACTGGGGCAGAACAACCTAGAGCGCAAGAACCAAAGCGTGCTGACGTACCTCTGGGTCGATGTGTATGCCGCTGCCTTTTATGCCCCCGCCCGGGCTAGCGCGCGCCAGGCAGTCGCTACACCACTCACGCAGCGCCTGGAGCTTTACTACTTCCGCGAGATCGATAGGCAGGACGTGATCAAGGCGGCCTGGGTTGCCTTAGAACGCCAGCAAGATGCCGCCACCCTAGAACGCCTGCGCCCAGGAATAGACGCCCTGCACGCAACCTTTCGCAACATCAACCCCGGGGACCGCTACGCCCTGAACTTCAACCCGGACAGCGGACTGAGCTTAGAACTGAATGGCAAGACCACCTTCACCAGCCAAAATCCAGAACTGGCCAAGGCTTACCTGGGGATCTGGTTAGCACCCAACGGGCTGTCGGATAAATTGCGCACCCGTCTTTTAGCCGAGTAATTGCAGACAATAAAAAAGACCAGCCATCATTTTTATCGGCGCACAACGACGGGCTGCGGCAAGGATGGCAAGCCATAAAAAACGGGAGCCGAAGCTCCCGTTTTCATTGCAACCTGACGCTTAGCGTGGGAAAGCAGGCGGGTTAACCCCAGCCATGTCTTCCATCACGCGGATCACCTGGCAGCTGTAGCCGAACTCGTTGTCGTACCAGACGTACAGGATCACGCGGTTTTCGTTGCAGATAGTGGCTTCAGCGTCGACCACACCGGCATGGCGCGAGCCTACGAAGTCCGTCGATACCACTTCCTGCGACTGCACGAAGTCGATCTGCTTCTGCAGGTCGGAGTGCATGGCCATCTGGCGCAGGTACTCGTTGACCTCATCACGACTGGTGGCTTTCTCAAGGTTGAGGTTGAGAATGGCCATCGACACGTTAGGCGTCGGCACGCGAATGGCGTTACCGGTCAGCTTGCCCTTCAACACAGGCAATGCTTTGGCCGCTGCAGTGGCTGCACCGGTTTCGCTGATCACCATGTTCAACGGCGCCGAACGACCACGGCGATCACCCTTGTGGAAGTTGTCGATCAGGTTCTGGTCGTTGGTGTACGAGTGCACCGTTTCAACGTGACCATTAGCAATGCCGTACTGATCATTGATCGCCTTGAGCACAGGCACAATGGCGTTGGTGGTGCAGGATGCAGCCGAGATGATCTGGTCATCTGCGGTGATCTCGGCATGGTTAACGCCGTGCACAATGTTCTTCAGCGCGCCTTTGCCAGGTGCAGTCAGCACTACGCGGTCAATGCCCGGACAGGCCAGGTGCTGGCCCAAGCCCTCAGCGTCACGCCATACACCGGTGTTATCCACCAGCAGTGCGTTCTTGATGCCGTATTGGGTGTAGTCGACTTCTTTCGGGTCTTTGGCGTAAATCACCTGAATCAGGTTGCCATTGGCGGTGATGGTATTGCTGGCCTCATCGATAGTGATGGTGCCGTCGAACGAACCATGTACCGAATCGCGACGCAGCAGGCTGGCGCGCTTGGACAGGTCATTGGTCGCACCCTTGCGCACAACAATGGCGCGCAGACGCAGGCCATCACCACCGCCGGTTTTCTCGATCAGGATGCGCGCCAACAGGCGGCCAATACGACCAAAACCATACAGCACTACATCGGTGCCCTCGCGGGCTTCGCCGTTCTGCTTGCCAGCCACTTCAACCAGCTCGTCTTTGACGAACTGCTCGATGCTACGGCCCTGACCGTCAGCCTTAAACTTGCTGACCATCTTGCCCAGGTCCACCGAGGCGGCGCCCAGTTTCAGCTCGCTCATGACCTTGAGAATTGGGAAGGTCTCGTGCACCGACAATTCGCTGCCGTCAACCAGACGGTGACGCGCGAAGCGGTGGGCTTTGAGAATGTCGATAACCGAACGGTTGATCAAACCACGGCCGTAGATCGAGGTGACCACGTTGTTGTTACGGTAGAGTTGGCCAATCATCGGAATCATCGCTTCCGCAAGGGCTTCTCGATCGATCCACTCACCGAGACACTGGTCGGGCTTCTGAGTCACGGGCAGTACCTTCCACATGTAGGGGCTAAAAAAAGGGGCTACATTATGACGGTGCACGCTAGCATGAGCAATGCACGACTGTCTTAACTGACACCGCAGGTAAACGCCCGTTACAATCGACGACCTTGTGATTTGACCGTGAGCTGCCTGTGCCGACTGCGTCCGTACTTCGCCTACCGTCCCTGCCGGCCACTGCTGGCAAACAACACTGGGGCAACCTGCCCGGTGCCGCGCTGAGCTTGGCAATTGCCGAAGCCGCCAGCAATGCCAAACGTTTCACTCTGTTGCTGACTGCCGACAGCCAGAGCGCTGAACGCCTGCAGGAGGAGCTGAGTTTCTTCACGCCGGATTTGCCGGTGTTGCATTTCCCCGATTGGGAAACCCTGCCCTACGACCTGTTTTCGCCGCATCAGGACATCATTTCCCAGCGCATTGCCGCACTTTATCGCCTGCCTGAGCTGAAACATGGCGTATTGGTAGTCCCAATCACCACAGCCCTACACCGCCTGGCACCCAAGCGTTTTCTGCTTGGCAGCAGCCTGGTTATGCAGGTGGGCCAACAGCTCGACGTCAATCAGATGCGTGGCAACCTGGAAGCCGCCGGCTACCGCTGCGTTGACACGGTGTATGAACATGGCGAGTTCGCCGTGCGCGGCGCACTGATCGACCTGTTCCCGATGGGTAGCAGCCAGCCGTATCGCATCGACTTGTTCGATGACGAGATCGAAACACTGCGCACCTTCGACCCAGAAACCCAGCGTTCCATCGACAAAGTCGACTCGATCAAACTACTGCCGGCCCGCGAATTCCCGCTGGAAAAGAAAGCCGTTACTGATTTCCGCGGGCGCTTTCGCGAACGTTTCGACGTGGACTTCCGCCGCTGCCCGATTTACCAGGACCTCAGCACGGGCATCACGCCAGCAGGGATTGAGTACTACCTGCCGCTGTTCTTTGAAGAAACCGCCACCCTCTTCGACTACCTGCCCGCCGACACCCAGGTATTTTCCCTGCCGGGCATCGAGAAAGCCGCTGAGCAATTTTGGGTAGACGCACGCAGCCGCTACGAAGATCGCCGGGTTGACCCGGAACGCCCACTGCTGCCACCCGCCGATATTTTTCTGCCGGTAGAAGACTGTTTCGCCCGCCTGAAAAACTGGCCGCGCGTGGTAGTCAGCCAGGACGACATCGAAGAAGGCGTCGGCCGCCTGCGATTTAACGCCAAGCCCCTGCCCGACTTGGCCATCCAGGCCAAAGCCGGCGAGCCGCTGGCGGCACTGCGGCGTTTCCTTGAGGAATACCCTGGCCGCGTGCTGTTCTGCGCGGAATCCGCCGGCCGCCGCGAAGTGCTTCTGGAGTTGCTCGCCCGCCTCAAGCTCAAACCTAAGGAGTTCGACAGCTGGCCGGCCTTCACCGCCAGCAAGCAACGCTTGGGCATCTGCATCGCCCCACTGGATGACGGCCTGCTGCTCGAAGACCTCGCCCTGGTGGCGGAAAGCCCGCTGTTCGGCCAACGCGTCATGCAGCGTCGGCGCCGCGAGAAATCCCGTGACGGTGGCGACAATGCCATCAAGAACCTCACCGAGCTGCGTGAAGGCGCGCCAGTGGTGCACATCGACCATGGTGTGGGGCGCTACCTGGGCCTGGTGACCATGGAGTTCGACGGCCAGGCCGCTGAATTCCTCGCGCTGATGTATGCCGAAGAAGCCAAATTGTATGTACCGGTCGCCAGCCTGCACCTGATCGCCCGTTACACCGGCAGCGATGATGCCCTCGCGCCGCTGCACCGGCTTGGCTCGGAAATCTGGCAGAAAGCCAAACGCAAGGCTGCCGAACAGGTGCGCGATGTCGCCGCCGAACTGCTCGACGTCTATGCACGGCGCGCCGCTCGTGAGGGCTATGCCTTTGCCGACCCAAAGGCCGACTACAGCACCTTCAGCGCCGGCTTCCCCTTTGAGGAAACCCCGGACCAGCAAGCTGCCATTGAGGCGGTGTACAGCGACATGCTCTCCGCCAAACCGATGGACCGCCTGGTGTGTGGCGATGTTGGCTTCGGCAAAACCGAAGTGGCCATGCGCGCCGCTTTTATCGCCGTGCATGGCGGCAAGCAGGTAGCAGTACTGGTGCCCACTACCCTGCTCGCCCAACAGCACTACAACAGTTTCCGCGACCGCTTCGCCGATTGGCCGGTAAAGGTCGAGGTGATGAGTCGCTTCAAGAGCGCCAAGGAAGTCAACGAGGCCATGCAACAACTGGCCGAAGGCAAGGTGGATATCGTCATCGGCACCCACAAGCTGCTGCAGGACGACGTTAAATTCAACAACCTGGGCCTGGTGATCATCGACGAAGAACACCGCTTCGGTGTGCGCCAGAAAGAACAACTAAAGACCCTGCGCAGCGAAGTCGACATCCTCACCCTGACCGCCACGCCAATTCCGCGCACCCTGAACATGGCCGTTGCCGGCATGCGCGATTTGTCGATCATCGCCACGCCACCGGCGCGGCGTTTGTCAGTACGCACTTTCGTCATGGAACAGAACAACCCGACGATCAAGGAAGCGTTATTGCGCGAACTGCTACGCGGCGGCCAGGTGTATTACCTGCACAACGATGTGAAAACCATCGAGAAATGCGCCACCGACCTCGCCGAACTGGTGCCGGAAGCACGCATCGGTATCGGCCACGGGCAGATGCGTGAGCGCGAGTTGGAACAGGTGATGGGCGATTTCTATCACAAGCGTTTCAACGTACTGACCGCCTCGACCATTATCGAAACCGGTATCGATGTACCGAGCGCTAACACCATCATCATCGAACGCGCCGACAAGTTCGGCCTGGCGCAACTGCACCAACTGCGTGGCCGTGTCGGCCGCAGCCACCACCAAGCGTACGCCTACCTGCTGACGCCGCCGCGCAAGCAAATGACCGACGATGCGCAAAAGCGCCTCGAAGCCATCTCCAACGCCCAAGACTTGGGGGCCGGCTTTTTGCTCGCCACCCACGACCTGGAAATCCGCGGCGCCGGCGAACTGCTCGGCGACGGCCAGAGCGGGCAAATTCAGGCGGTGGGCTTCACCCTCTATATGGAAATGCTCGAGCGCGCGGTTAAATCGATCCGCAAGGGCGAACAACCCAATCTCGACCAACCTCTAGGTGGCGGCCCGGAGATCAATCTGCGCGTGCCGGCACTGATCCCCGACGATTACCTGCCAGACGTGCACGCACGCCTGATCATGTACAAACGCATCGCCAACGCCAGCGACGAGGAAGGCCTGAAAGACCTACAAGTGGAAATGATCGACCGCTTCGGCCTGCTCCCTGAGCCAAGCAAGAATCTGGTGCGCATCACCCTGCTGAAACTGCAGGCAGAAAAACTCGGGATCAAAAAAGTCGACGCAGGCCCGCAAGGTGGCCGCATCGAGTTTGCCGCCGACACCTGCGTCGACCCACTGACCCTAATCAAGCTAATCCAAGGCGCACCCAACCGTTACAAATTCGAAGGTGCAACGCTGTTTAAATTCCAGGTGCCCATGGAGCGCCCGGAAGAACGATTCAACACCTTGGAAGCGCTGTTCGAGCGCCTGACCCCTTCTACTTAAAGGACCGACCCATGCGCGCCCTCCGCACCCTCGCTCTGCTGCCGCTTATTCTGCTATGCATGCTCAGCAGCACAAGCGCCTTAGCCGAAAACCTGTACCAGGTTGAAGTGATCGTATTTCGCCAAGCAGGCGAAGCGATTTCTGCCGGCCAGCTGCCGCCCGACAACTGGGCACAAAACGCGCTGCCGGTGGATGGCAGCAACAGCCGCGACACCGCACTGAATGCCGAAGCCAGCAAGCTAAACCCCGCCAATGGCTATCAAGTCTTACTGCACCAAGCCTGGTCAATGAGCCTGGGCGACTCAAGCAGCCATGTAGCCATCAGCACCGGCAACGAGCAGTTCGGCCACTACCCCGTCGAAGGCACCCTCGAGCTTAAGGCCGGTCGCCTGATTGAACTGCAGAGCGACATATGGATAAACCAGCTCGATGCCAACGGCAGCCTTAGCGACAGCGAACGCATCAAACAAAGCAGCCGCCTGAAAAGCGCTGAACTGACCTTTGTCGATAACGGCAGCACAGGCCTGCTGATTCGTGTCAGCCCGCTGTAAAACCCCAACATAAAAAAGGGCCGCATCGCGCGACCCTTTCTACCTGCATCAACACGGACTCAACTGCTTAGCACGCGCGCCAATACAGCCTTAACCGTATCCATGCCTTCGTCCAGCGCACGCTCAATTTCCGCCATGGTGATCAGGGCGCGTGACTTGCCAGCAGCCGGGTTCACCACCAGCGCCAAGCAGGCATAGGGCAACGCCAGCTCACGCGCCAATACGGCTTCTGGCATCCCGGTCATACCGACAATATCGCAGCCATCACGCTCCATCCGTGCGATTTCAGCCACCGTTTCCAGGCGCGGCCCCTGAGTACAGCCGTAAACACCATGGCTGCTAAATGCGCAGTGCTCGGCGGTCAGCGCATTGCTCAGCTTGCTGCGTAGCCCTGCATCGTAGGGATGGCTGAAATCAACGTGGGTAACATGCTCCAGCTCACCCTCAAAATAGGTGTGCTCACGGCCGTAGCTGTAATCGATGATTTGATGTGGTAAGCAGAAGTGTCCGGTCCCCATGGCCGTATGAATCCCCCCACTGCATTCACTGCAATCACCGCCTTGGCACCCGCCTCACGTAACGCCCAGAGGTTGGCGCGGTAATTCACCTGATGCGGCGGGATACGGTGTGGGTGCCCATGACGCGCCAGGAACAACACCTCACGCCCAGCATAATCGCCCCTCAGCACCGCAGCAGAAGGCGCGCCATAAGGCGTATCAATGTGCAGCGCGGCCTTAATGGTCAAACCGTCCAACTTGGTCAGGCCGGTGCCACCGATAATCGCGTAAACCGTCATCCATTCGTCCTCAGTCGATTAATTGCGCATCACGCAAACTGCCAAGCGCAGCAAGCCAACGCGGATCCTGCCGATATTCAACACCTGGGAAAGCCCTGCGACGCATGCGCGCAAGCCCCGTGGGCGGTAGAACATTGAGCCGCTGCAAGGCAGCTAAAGCCAGCTCGGCTGCTGCCCGGTCATTGCACACCAAACCCATGTCACACCCCGCCGACAGCGCCGCCTCGATACGGCACGCCGCGTCACCCACTACATGGGCGCCGGCCATGGAAAGATCGTCACTGAAGATCACGCCCTCAAAACCTAACTCACCGCGCAGAATGTCCTGCAACCAGCGCCGCGAGAAGCCGGCCGGGCTGTCATCCACCTGCGGATAGATGACATGAGCGGGCATTACCGCTGCCAGCTGCTGACTTAATTGACGAAACGGCAGCAGGTCCTTGGCTCGAATGTCATCCAGGCTGCGCTCATCGACCGGAATAGCCACGTGAGAATCCGCCTCAGCCCAACCATGCCCAGGGAAATGCTTGCCGCAAGCAGCCATACCGGCAGCATTCATGCCGCGGATAAACGCGCCGGCAAGCTGTGTTGCGCGCTGCGCATCACCTTCAAAAGCACGACTGCCAACCACCGCACTGCGCTGATGATCGAGATCCAGCACCGGCGCAAAACTCAGGTCCAAGCCAGCAGCCAGCACTTCAGTGGCCATCACCCAGCCACACTGCTCAGCCAAGTGCTCGGCATTATCTTTATCGGCCAGCGCACGCATGGCCGGCAAGCGCACAAACCCCTGACGCAGACGCTGCACGCGGCCGCCTTCTTGATCGACCGCCAACAACAAATCAGGTCGCACAGCGCGAATAGCCGCAGACAGTTCGCGCACCTGACGCGGATCTTCGATGTTGCGCGCGAACAGAATCAACCCTGCTACCTGCGGCTGGCGCAGGAGCTGTCGATCCTCAGCCGTCAGCCAGGTGCCGGCGATATCCAGCATTAATGAACCGTGCATGGGTGAACTCACAAGTCATCCTTAAATAAGAGGCGCGGTCGCCCAATCGGGGCAAGCCGCCTCGTCAATCTGAACCGCACAGCCGGCCGGCACCCGCGCAAACAGCGTCAGCAAATCACTGTTACGCATGCGCACACAGCCATGGGACAACGCTACACCCATGGGCTCGCTGTCCGGCGTACCGTGTATGTAGATATAGCGGCGAAAAGTATCGACAGCGCCCAACCGATTGCGCCCAGGCTCACAGCCGCTGAGCCAGAAAATGCGCGTGAGAATCCAGTCACGACCGGCGAATTGAACATGTAACTCAGGCGACCAGACCTCGCCCGTCCAGCGGCGCCCGCGCAACACGGCACCACTGGGCAAGCCAGCACCAATCTTCGCCCGTACCCGGTGCAAGCCGCGAGGCGTACAGCCGGAACCATTGCGCTCACCTGCGCCATTGAGCGCGGTGGAAACACTCAGGCGCAGGTGCAGCTGCCCATTGGCAAAGCCATACAGGCACTGATCGGCGAGGGAAATATGCAGAAAATCGAGAGCTACCATGGGCGGCTAGCTTAGCGGATAGCATCCACCAAGCCCACCCGCCGAGGTCAAACTTTGCTGGGGACCGCGGGAGTCTTGGTGCGCGGTTTAAGCTGGGCGCTGGCCAGTGCCTCATCGGTCAAGCCGGTTTCCGAACGCATGCCGGCAGCCAGAAATGGCACCATCAAGCGCATGACCTGCTCAATCGAGGTATTAACCCCAAAATCAGTTTCCGACATGGCCCGCAAGGCTTTGATCCCGGACATGCTGAACGCTGCCGCGCCAAGCATAAAGTGCACGCGCCAAAACAGTTCCAATGGCGGAATGCGCGGAGCGGCTTCATGCACCAGCTGCATATAACGACGGAAGACCTTGCCATACACCTCTTCCAGATACTTACGCAGATGCCCCTGACTTTGACTAAACGCCAAACCAAGCAAACGCATAAATATTGAAAGATCGTTACCACTGCGCGGCTTGACGGCCAGCGCCTGCTCGACCAACAGCTCAAGCAGCTCTTCTAGACTGACCTTGGCATCGGGCTTAGCCTGACGACGATCCAGCTCGCGCTCCAGGCTTGCGCAGAAAGGCCCAAGGAAGCGTGAAAAAACCGCCTGAATCAGGGCTTTCTTCGAGCCGAAGTGATAGTTCACCGCGGCCAAGTTCACCCCAGCCTTACTGGTGATCAAACGCAGAGACGTTTCTGCGAAACCCTTCTCCGCAAAAAGCTGCTCTGCCGCATCGAGAATGCGTTCAACGGTTTCCGACTGCGCCATGACTTTTTCATCTGAACAAACACTTGTTTGAAACATACGTTTCACCTACCCGCCTTGTCAAGCGGGGCCGACCATCTTGTGGCCGACTGGTCACACATCGCCCAGCAACCCCGAATCCCGACCCTGGCTAGCCACCCTGTAACACCTGAATAGTAGCGCCACGCGAGTGACGATATAGGGATGAATAAAGTACAGATCAGAACGTAAGGATTGCCAACCTGCAATCACTGTATATAATCCCAGTCACTGTACAAAAAGACAGAGTCGATCATGCTTAAACTGACGCCGCGCCAAGCTGAAATTCTCGCCTTCATCAAGCAATGTCTTGAAGACAACGGCTACCCGCCCACCCGCGCAGAAATTGCCTTAAAACTGGGTTTCAAATCACCCAACGCAGCGGAAGAACACCTCAAGGCGCTTGCCCGCAAAGGCGCCATCGAAATGACCCCCGGGGCTTCGCGGGGCATTCGCATCCCAGGCTTTGAACCCAATGCTGAGGAAGAGCCAGGCTTGCCGGTAATCGGCCGTGTAGCCGCCGGCGCACCCATCCTCGCGCAGCAACACATTGAAGAATCGTGCCGCATTAACCCAGAATTTTTCCATCCCAAAGCCGATTATCTGCTGCGCGTACGCGGCATGAGCATGAAGGATATCGGCATCCTCGATGGTGACCTACTGGCCGTACACACGACCCGTGAAGTGCGTAATGGCCAGGTAGTCGTGGCACGCCTCGATGATGAAGTTACGGTCAAACGCTTCAAGCGTGAAGGCAACAAAGTCTGGCTGATTGCCGAAAACCCGGAGTTCGAGCCAATCGAAGTGGATCTGGCAGAACAGGATCTGATTATTGAAGGCCTGAGCGTCGGCGTTATCCGCCGGTGAAGCGACAAGTGAGGCCTTTCTAACGCAGTACCGACAATGCAGGCAATTTGCTAACACCTGCGAGTGGAGGATCTATGCAGTTCCCACAATCACTGAACCGTACACAACTACCGCTGTTCGATGCTTTTCTAGCCTCAACCACGCCACCCTTGTTTGCCGAGAGCGGCGAACTGCCTTGGCAGGATGATGAGGGCGAAGCATTCAGTGAACTGTCGTTGCGCGGCGCAGCAGGACACTGCCTAAATTTACTCGCACCGGTATTGCGCCAACTCAGCGAGAACCATGACGAACGCTGGTTGACCCTGATCGCCCCACCATCAAGCTTGACCCAAGCGTGGCTACGTGAGGCAGGCCTTAACCGCGAACGCATCCTGCTGCTCCACCCACGCGGAGAGCAAAGTCCATTAGAGCTGGCCCAACAGGCCTTGAAGCTAGGCCGGAGCCATACCGTCGTCAGTTGGCTTCACCCTCTTGAGCGCCAGGCACGCCAACGCCTTGTTCAGGCGGCCCACCAAGGTAAGGCACAGAGCCTAAATATCAGCCTGGGATGATCGACCAGTGCAACGCACAAGGAATGTGCATGTTTAGCCACTAGGTCCTTGCTAAAAGGGCCACCTGCAACTGACAGAGCACGCTAAGTCAGCGCTGAAAAAGCCCTACTTTCAATGCAGTACCCGCGGCCCTTCTTCATGCTGAAAGTTATTTTCAGCTAAGCGCCCAGCCATTTGCACACCAACATTGAGCATGGCTTTGGCCACTTCAACATGCTGCCCCTGCAGAAACGCTTTGGCGTCGGCAGAAAAATCCAGCACGACCAACGATTCTTCATCCTCTGCACGGCGCAGCGCAATGCGTCCGTCAGGCAGTTCGACAATTTCCAGGAAGGATGTAGGCATTGGGTTAGCTCTCCACGAAAGACCGGCATTGTAACAGCCGACCTGAGCCCGCCCTAGCCCACCGGGCAAATCAGCCTGTCACCATTCGCTCAATGTTTCGCGAAAGCGCTGCGCCAGAGCTTTCAATTGTTGCCGCCACGCCTCCAGCGCCTGATGAGTCAGGGGCTCGACTTCATCATCCAAGCTAACCGCCGTTATCAGCGGCGTACCAGGGTCTACTTTGACCTTCTTACCCGCTTGAGGCGGCTGAAATAGCGCGGCATACGCTTTCAGCAACTCAGCAACCCAGCTATCAGCTGATTGCGCCAACTCAACCAACTCGCCCAGCTCCTGGCTCGGCGCGGCTTGCAACACAGCCGGCGTGAGAAAGCGCTCAGCCTGCGGAGCGGAACTATCAGGCAAGCGGTAATAGCCAGCAATCTCATGGCACAGCCCTAGCAGGGCCCCATAAAGATGAAACAGCGCAGCTTCACGCTCAGCCTGGATCAAAGCCAGCGCATTCATGCTCTGGGCTTGCTCGGCGTTACGCCAGGAGTCTAGCGCCAGGCCTGCATAGAAGATTTTCTGATTAGTACGGGTATAGAGCTCATTAGCCATTGCGGCGCCCTCCATTACGGATTGGATAAGCATACGCGCACTCGCCCACGGCGAGCGCGCGTACAGCTAGATCAGCTCTTATCTTCGACTTTCCACTTACCACCATCGAAGAATGCACGCCAGCCGGTCGGCTTGCCATCGACCTCGGTCTGCACGTACTGCTCCTTGGTTTTGCGACTGAAACGAATCACCGCAGCACGACCTTGAGGGTCCTTCTTCGGCGCATCACAAAGGAAGTGATACTTTGGATCGATTTCATCGCGGTGTGGAATCAACTCCAACACCAGCGGAGCGCGGGTTTCACGGTTCTTTGGAAACTGGCTAGCGGCCAAGAACAAACCAGAGGCACCGTCACGCAAGATGTAAGTGTCGTTGACCTTCTCGCACTTGAGCTCCGGCATTTTCACCGGGTCCATTTTCGGCGGCGCCGCTTCACCGCTTTTCAGCAGTTTGCGGGTGTTCTTACATTCGCTATTGGTACAGCCGAAGAATTTGCCAAAGCGCCCGGTCTTGAGCTGCATCTGGCTGCCACACTTGTCGCAGTCCAGGCTCGGCCCTTCATAGCCCTTAATACGGTACTGGCCCTGTTCAACCTCATAACCCACGCAATCTGGGTTATTACCGCAGATGTGCAGTTTGCGGGTTTCATCGAGCAGATAGGCATCCATAGCCGTCGAACAGATCGGACAACGGTGCTTGCCGAGCAACACGCGCGACTCAGACTCACCTTCATCGTCAGCGGCAATTTCATCACCCGGCACCAGATTGACGGTGGCCTTGCAACGCTCTTTAGGCGGCAACGCATACCCCGAACAACCAAGGAACACACCGGTAGAGGCCGTGCGAATGGTCATTGGTCGCGCACAGTCGCGGCAGGCGATATCCGTCAGCGTAGGTGTATTGGCACGCATGCCGTTAACGCTGTCGCTTGCAACTTCAAGCTTCTTCTTGAAGTCACCGTAGAACTCGTCGAGTACATTTTTCCACTCGCGCTCGCCGTGAGCCACATCGTCCAGATTTTCTTCCATACCGGCTGTAAAGCCGTAATCCATCAGATTGGAGAAGCTTTCAGACAGACGCTCGGTGACGATGTCACCCATTTTTTCAGAGTAGAAACGGCGGTTGTGCAATGCCACATAACCACGATCCTGGATGGTGCCGATGATCGCTGCATAGGTCGAGGGACGGCCGATGCCACGCTTTTCCATCTCTTTAACAAGGCTCGCTTCCGAGTAGCGCGCCGGCGGCTTGGTGAAGTGCTGGCTCGGGTCGAGCTTGACCAGCTTGAGCACTTCGCCCTGATCCATTTCCGGCAACACATCGTCATCGCCCGGCTTGCTTAGCTGCGGCAGCGCACGGGTATAACCGTCGAACTTGAGAATACGCCCCTTAGCGCGCAGTTCGAACTGCGCAGCCGTCACCGTCACAGTGGTCGACAGGTATTCCGCCGGCGGCATCTGACAGGCCACGAACTGACGCCAGATCAGCTCATACAGGCGCTCGGCGTCACGCTCCATGCCTGACAACTGGGTCGGCTTGAGGTTCACGTCAGAAGGACGAATCGCTTCGTGCGCCTCTTGTGCGCCTTCTTTGCTGCTGTAGGCAATCGGGTTGGCTGGTAGGTACTTCTTGCCAAACTCGCCTTCGATAAAGTCACGCACCATGCTCACGGCGTCAGCCGAGAGGTTGGTCGAGTCGGTACGCATATAGGTGATGTAGCCGGCCTCATAAAGACGCTGAGCCATCATCATGGTCTTCTTCACCCCAAAGCCCAGGCGGTTACTGGCAGCCTGTTGCAGGGTGGAGGTAATAAAGGGAGCAGACGGCTTGCTGCTGGTCGGCTTGTCTTCACGCTTGCTGACGGTGTAGCTAGACGCTTTCAGCGTAGCCAAGGCCGCCATGGCCTGGGCCTCGCTCAGCGGTTTGAAGGCAGCGCCGTTCTCGCGCGCCACTTCGAAGCGCACATTCGCGCCTTTGGCCGTGCCTAGATCGGCATGCACTTCCCAATATTCTTCGGGGACGAACGCGCGAATCTCTTTTTCACGTTCGACCACCAGCTTTACCGCTACAGATTGCACGCGGCCGGCAGACAGACCACGGGCAATCTTGGCCCACAGCAATGGCGAGACCATGTAGCCCACTACGCGATCGAGAAAGCGCCGCGCTTGCTGGGCGTTAACCCGGTTGATATCAAGCTCACCGGGCTTGGAAAACGCGTCTTGGATGGCCTTTTTAGTAATTTCGTTGAACACCACGCGCTTATAGCGGCTGTCGTCACCGCCAATGGATTCGCGCAGGTGCCAGGCAATGGCTTCCCCCTCGCGGTCCAAGTCGGTTGCGAGATAGATAGTGTCGGCATCCTTGGCCAAACGGCGCAATTCCTCGACCACCTTCTCTTTGCCCGGAAGGATCTCGTACTTGGCTTTCCAGCCATGCTCGGGATCAACCCCCATGCGCGCGATCAGCTGGCGCTTGGCTTTTTCCTTGGGCGACAGCGCAGGTACTTCACCTGCAGCGGCTTTGCCACGCTTGGCCGGCTCTTTGGCGGTGCTCGCCGAACCACTGGTGGGTAGGTCACGGATGTGGCCGATGCTCGACTTCACCACGTACTCGTTGCCCAAGTACTTGTTGATGGTCTTGGCCTTGGCCGGGGATTCCACGATGACCAGCGATTTGCCCATGGATTGGAAATTTCCTGAATTCGGTAAATAAATGCGGGAGGCGCGGTGACTGCCTGCTAGCGCGGCACCGCTATATATAGTGGCGGTCCGGCTAAGGTCAAGCGCAGCGGTGGCCCGATGTCAGCTCAAGGCCGAGTAAACAATGCTGTTTCAGCCTGAATCAAAGCAAAGCGTGGAACCGTCTCGCCGTCCACCTCAACGCTCTCACAGAACATCTCAAGCGGTCTCACCCAAAGGCCAAACTCGCCGTACAGCGCCTGATAGACCACCTCCAGCTGCTGCGTTTCAGAATGCTGCGCCACGCCAAATACCCGGTATTCCGGGCCTTTGTAGTGACGATAGAGGCCAGGCTGTAACTGCATGGATGAATTCCTTAAAGATTTTCTACTAAAAACAAAAACCGGGGCACTTGGCCCCGGTTTTCCACCTTCTACATCGACTACAACTTAGATGCGTTCGAAGACGGTGGTGATGCCTTGGCCGAGACCTACGCACATGGTCGACACACCGAAGGTGCCGCCATTCTGCTTCATCACGTTGAGCAGGGTACCGGAGATACGCGCACCGGAACAACCGAACGGGTGACCCAGAGCGATTGCGCCGCCGTGCAGGTTGACCTTCTCTTCCATCTTATCGAGCACTTTCAAGTCCTTCAGCACAGGCAGGGCCTGGGCAGCGAAGGCTTCGTTGAGCTCGAAGAAGTCGATGTCATTGATGGTCAGACCCGCACGCTTAAGGGCTTTATGAGTCGACGGTACTGGACCGTAACCCATGATCGCTGGATCAACACCGGCAACTGCCATGGCACGAACCACTGCCATTGGCTGGATGCCGAGGTCCTGAGCGCGCTGAGCACTCATGACGATCATGCAGGAAGCGCCGTCAGTGATCTGCGAGGACGTACCTGCAGTCACGGTGCCGCCCTTCGGGTTGAACGCTGGCTTCAGTGCAGCCAGGCTTGCCAGGGTGGTTTCCGGACGAATGGTTTCGTCGTAGTCGAAGACCTTCAGGAAGCCATTCTCGTCGTAGCCTTGCATCGGGATGATTTCATCCTTGAACTTGCCTTCAACGGTAGCTTTCTGAGCCAGACGGTGCGAACGCTCACCGAATGCATCTTGCTGCTCACGGCTAATGCCATGCATTTTGCCGAGCATTTCAGCCGTCAGACCCATCATGCCCGAGGCTTTGGCCGCATACAGCGACAAGTGCGGGTTTGGATCAACGCCGTGCATCATGCCAACGTGGCCCATGTGCTCCACACCGCCGACAACGAACACATCGCCGTTACCGGTTTGGATCGCCTGCACAGCAGTGTGCAGCGCGCTCATGGACGAACCGCACAGGCGGCTCACAGTCTGGCCAGCAGCGGTGTGAGGGATCTGGGTCATCAGCGACGCCATGCGTGCGATGTTCCAGCCCTGCTCCAGGGTCTGGTTAACGCAGCCCCAGATTACGTCTTCCACTTCAGACGGATCGACCTTGGTGTTACGTGCCAGCACGCCACTGATCAGGTTGGCCGACATAGTCTCGGCACGGGTATTGCGATGCATGCCGCCCTTGGAACGACCCATTGGGGTACGACCGAAGTCGACAATGACTGCATCTCTAGGATTCAGGCTCATAAATTTACTCTCGCTCTAGTCTGTCCGCGATTAACCGAAAAACTTCTGGCCCTTAGCGGCCATTTCGCGAAGCTTGGCGGTCGGGGTGTACAGCGCGCCCAGCTCGGCATATTTGTCGGCCAGGGCAACGAACTCAGCCACACCGACGGTATCGATGTAACGAAGCGCACCACCGCGGAAGGGCGGGAAGCCGATGCCGTAAACAAGCCCCATATCGGCCTCGGCAGCGGTCTCGACGATGCCATCTTCCAGGCAACGAACAGTTTCCATGCACAACGGGATCATCATCCAGTTGATGATGTCTTCGTCGGTTACTTCACGCTGCTCAAAGATGATGGGCTTGAGCACTTCGAGAACAGCCGGGTCAGCAACTTTCTTCTGCTTGCCGCGCTTATCCAGCTCGTAGGCGTAGAAGCCTTTACCGTTCTTCTGACCCAGGCGATCAGCTTCGTACAGTGCATCGACTGCCGAGCGACGATCGTCTTTCATGCGGTCTGGGAAGCCTTCGGCCATTACGTCGCGACCGTGATGACCGGTGTCGATGCCGACCACGTCCATCAGGTACGCCGGGCCCATTGGCCAGCCGAACTTCTCCATCACCTTATCGATGCGCACAAAGTCGACGCCCGCGCTGACCAGCTTGGCGAAACCACCGAAGTAGGGGAACAGCACGCGGTTGACCAGGAAGCCTGGGCAGTCATTGACCACAACCGGGGTCTTGCCCATTTTCTTGGCGTAAGCGACGGTTGTAGCCACAGCTACGTCGCTGGATTTCTCGCCACGAATAACTTCAACCAGCGGCATCATGTGCACAGGGTTGAAGAAGTGCATGCCGACGAAGTTTTCCGGACGCTTGAGCGCCTTGGCCAGCAAGCTGATGGAGATAGTCGAGGTATTCGACGCCAGGATTGCATCCTCGCGTACCATGCCTTCCACTTCAGCCAGCACGATCTGCTTGACCTTAGGGTTTTCGACGACCGCTTCGACAACAATGTCGACAGCGCCGAAATCGCCATAGGACATGGTCGGACGAATGGCGGTGAGGGCTTCAGCCATCTTCGCCGGGGTCATACGACCTTTAGCAACACGACCACCGAGCAGCTTGGACGCCTCGGCCAAGCCCATCTGGATACCCTCTTCACGGATATCCTTCATCAGGATCGGAGTGCCCTTGGACGCGGACTGGTAGGCAATACCGCCACCCATGATGCCAGCACCGAGCACGGCAGCCAGCTTCACGTCTTTAGCGATTTCGTCGTGCTGTTTGGCTTTTTTCTTAAGATCCTGATCATTCAGGAACAGGCCGATCAAGCTGGCAGCCACTGGCGTTTTAGCCAGTTTAACGAAGCCGGCAGCTTCAACTTCCAAGGCCTTATCGCGCCCCATGTTGGCCGCTTTCTGGATGGTCTTGATGGCTTCAACTGGCGCTGGGTAGTTCGGGCCAGCCTGTCCGGCCACGAAACCTTTGGCGGTTTCAAAGCACATCATTTGCTCGATCGCGTTGAGCTTGAGCTTTTCCAGCTTCGGCTGACGCTTGGCCTTGTAGTCCAACTCGCCAGAGATGGCGCGCGAAATCAGGTCAAGTGCAGCGGCTTGCAGCTTGTCAGCAGCAACCACGGCATCCACTGCACCCATTTTCAGGGCATCAGCGGCTTTGTTCTCTTTACCGCTGGCAATCCACTCAACAGCGTTATCGGCACCGATAACACGTGGCAGACGCACAGTACCGCCGAAACCTGGGTAGATGCCCAGTTTGACTTCTGGCAGACCCACTTTGGCGCTTTCGGCCATGACGCGATAATCCGCAGCCAGGCACATTTCAAAACCACCGCCCAAGGCGATGCCATTGATCGCGACCACAGTCGGAACATTGAGGTCTTCAAAATCACTGAAGATCTTGTTGGCTTCGAGGTTGCCAGCCACCAGCTCTTCGTCCGGCAACTTGAAGTTGTCGACGAACTCGGTGATGTCGGCGCCGACGATAAATACGTCTTTGCCACTGGTGACAATCACGCCTTTGATCGAACCATCAGCCTTAATCGCATCAACGGATTGACGCAGCTCATTGAGGGTAAGACGGTTGAATTTGTTGACGGATTCACCCTTGAGGTCGAATTTCAATTCGACGATGCCGCTCTCAAGAGCCTTAACCGTGATGGCTTTACCTTCGTAAATCATCAACTGATCTCCACGGTATGGAAGCTGAACAGTACACATCGGAGCCAACCAGCAAGTTACTCCACGGCATGACCGCATCAGAGTAACCCCAATCAGCCTGGCACACCCACCGACGCGATATTCGGGTTGTAAAGGCGATGGATTAAGTAAGCAAACGCTCAATTCATACGCCCGTTTGATTTGGGTGTGCACACCTTCAAGGAAAAGCCATGACTTGTCAATTGGCCCGTAACGGCGGCAATAACGTACAAAAAGTTACGCTCAAACGCGCACAGGCGCCCCGATAGCTTCGCCTCGAAAAAGCAGCTATTCGCTGCGATATAGCGCTACTTATCGAGCAAACCACGCAAAAAAGCGCACCAGCGACGACCTAGTAAAATATTTTAGCTACAGGTACAGTCGTTTCAATACGGCCGTGTTTATGACACCCGTAACTAAAACAAAAACAATTAAAGCCCGACCAAGGGCGCACGGAGTTTCCTTATGTCGAGGCGCACGCTTGCCATTGCTTTGAGCACCCTACTGGCAATCACACTCCCCCTGTTCAGCGCCGCAAGCCAAGCTGCTGAAACCGCCACCAGCCTACGTAACCTGCACCAGCTACGCCTTGCCGCGCAAAAAACGCTGGGCGATTTTTATATGTTTAACGGTATGGAAGGCGATCAACGCTATGCGCGAATGATCAATGAGTCGCTCAGCGAGGTGAACACCCAGCTAAGCGCGCTGAGAGACATGCCTGGCGAGGGCTCGAACGCCCTACGCTCACAACTGGACCAGCAATGGAAAGGCTACCAGAGCGATCTCAACAACCTGATTAATGCACTAAAAACCCAGGGCTATACAGATTTGCAGCCGGTGGCCGACCTGGCCGCGCGCAACCAACAGCTCATGAGCCTAAGCCAGGAGCTTTACAGCAAGATTCAGCAAGAAGGCAGCTACAGCGTACCCACACTGACCCAGCATAGCCGCGAGCAAAGCCTGCTGATGCAAGGCATCGCTGTGGATTACGCCTCACGCAGCGCCTCGGTGGGCGCGACCTTTATGGGCGGCGGTGATGCACGGCCGATTGAGGACATGGTCAGCGAGTTCGCCAGCAAGATGGCGACACTGCAGAAAGCCCCGCAAAACACCCCGCAACTCAAGCAGTCCTGGGGCGAGGTCGCGACCAAGTGGCGCTACATTGAAAAATCGTTGATTAACTACAACGAAAACAGCGTGCCCTTCCTGGTCAGCAAGTATTCCAACACCATTATTCAGGGCATCGAACAGATTTCCACCCAGTACGCAGCCACCGATCTCTGATCGCGTCGGGCGCACTCAGCACTCGCTCCAGCGGCTTGCCTGGTCACAGGCAAGCGCGGTGCTTGCAAAGGCCCTTGTTAGACTCAGGCTCTGGCTTTGAGAAAGCCAACAACCTTTTCCAGTGCCGCGCCAGCGCCCCGCTCGCCCCAGCATATCGAGAGCATCTGATCAGTCGCTTCAACCTTGAACGCATCCGCCGGCAATGCCTGCAACTCGGTCAACAAGACCTCATCGGCGCAGGGCTCGCGCCATTTATTGACCCACTGCCCAGGCTCCAGTTGCCAGTAGCACCAGCGATCGACCTGACCGCGCCGGCGTGCCTGGTGATATTGCGGGCACGACCCCGGTGGCTCACGCAACAACCAGTACGGCCACTCCTGCGGCGACAACTGCATGGCCACGCCCATACGCCGAGCCTGCAGGCGCACATCCATCTGCCCACGCTGACGGCGTGACGGAGCCAGCCATGCCAAAGGGCTTAACATGACCGCCAGCAGTAAAACCAGAAACCAAGGACTCATATCGTTCTCTCACAGGCAAAAGCCTGTTATATGCATTCAATAAGGCCATACTTAAACCATCGAACCACATGTAAGGAGCTATCCATGCCCTATCTGCACATTCTGGTCGCTGTCGACCTTACCGAGGAATGCGACCCGGTTATGCACCGAGCGCAGAAATTAGCAGCCAGCAGCGGCGCCAAATTATCCGTGGTGCATATCGTCGAGCCCATGGCCATGGCCTTTGGCGGCGACGTGCCGATGGACTTGTCGATGCTGCAACAACAGCAGTTCGACCAAGCACGCGAGCGTCTGGATAAATTTGCCGACAAGTACCCCGCTCTTAGCGCCGAACATCGCCACCTGGCTTATGGTCAGCCGCGCCAGGAAATCCATCGCCTCGCCGAAGAACAGCAGTGCGACCTGATCATCGTCGGCAGCCACGGCCGCCACGGCCTAGCCCTGCTACTTGGCTCGACCGCTAACGATGTCCTGCACGGCGCCCCCTGTGACGTCCTGGCAGTGCGGCTGAAGAAAGCCGAATAAACTCCGCGCACGAATAACGCAACGCTAACCGCGCTGCGTTATTCGTTAGCGTCGCGCGCCCCCATGACCAATGGGCGGATTTTCTGCAACTGAGTCTCCAGCGAATAGGTCATGCTTGAGGCCATAGAAAAGAACGTCAAAAACGCCTTGAGGTTCGAGTCACCGTCACACGTTGCATGAATGCGCTGCCAGAACGCCTGATTAACCAGCTGCAATTGCTGGAAAGTCTCTACCAACCCCTTCAGTTGCCAGTCAGCGGCATGCCCCTCGCGCAGGTTGAAATACTGCTGAGTGAGGTAGAGCGACACAGCCCGCAGAATGAATTCCTGGTTATTGGCGAACGGCAAATGTTGCTGTGCCATGGGCTTTAGCTTGCCCAGCAACGGGCAAGCACTGGTTGCCATGATCACCCCAAGCAGCGCGCGCAACCCTTCGTCCAAGCCAACCTGTTTGTTGTACTCACGCTCCGGCGTACGCACCCAAACAGCAGCCTTCTTGAACGCCGGAAGGCCGTGGAAATCCTCAATCACCCGGTGCAAATCAACCGCTGCGGGGCAATGGCTGAAATTGTCCTTGCTCAGCGGACAATTACTGCACTGCTGATATTCCAGACGCGTCCAGGCTGGCGCACTTTGCGCAGCCTCTGCTGCATACACCCGGTCCAGCTCAATCCTATAACTGAACTGGTGATCGTCGTCGAGAGTAATGCTGTACTCGATGGCCATCGACTGTCTCCGCCAGAAGCCCGAATGCTATTTGAGCGCGCTACTTATTTACTAGAGCGCGGGATTAGCCTTCCAGCTCGGCCCAACGCTCAACCAATTGTTCCAACTCGTGCTGCACAGCCTGCAACTTAGCCAGTACTTCAGCGGTTTTTTCCGCTGGTTGCTGATAGAAAGCCGGCGAGCCGATCTGCTCCTGCAAGCTGGCAACCTGCGCTTCAAGCACATCGATCTGCCCAGGAATGGCTTCCAGTTCACGCTGTAATTTGTAGCTGAGCTTTTTCTTGCTCGCATCTGTAGCCACAGGCGCGGCCTCAACCGGCGCCGGAACCACCGCGGTGGCCAGTTCAGGTTTACCGGCTTTGCTTTCGCCAACGCCGAGCAAACGCGGTGAACCACCCTGGCGCAGCCAGTCCTGGTAACCACCGACGTATTCACGCACTTTGCCTTCACCCTCGAAGACCAGGGTGCTGGTCACGACGTTGTCGAGGAAGGCCCGGTCGTGACTGACCATCAACACGGTCCCCGGGAAGGTCAGTAGCACCTCCTCGAGCAGCTCAAGGGTTTCCACATCGAGGTCGTTGGTCGGTTCGTCCAGCACCAGCAGGTTGGCCGGTTTGCTGAATAGCTTGGCCAGCAACAGGCGAGCACGCTCACCGCCGGACAACGCCTTAACCGGCGTGCGCGCACGCTGCGGGCTGAACAGGAAGTCGCCCAGGTAGCTCAACACATGGCGGTTCTGCCCGTCGATTTCGATAAAGTCGCGGCCTTCGGCAACGTTGTCGATCACGGTCTTTTCCAGATCAAGCTGGTGACGCAATTGGTCGAAATACGCAACATCGATGCGCGTACCTTCGGCCACCTCACCGCTGGTGGGCTGTAAGCCACCCAGCATCAGCTTGAGCAACGTGGTCTTGCCAGTACCGTTGGCACCGAGCAGGCCAATACGGTCGCCACGCTGCAGCACCATGGAAAAGTCTTTGATCAGGAACTGTCCGCCTGGGTGGGCGAAGCTGACGTTTTCCAGGACCATCACCTGCTTGCCGGATTTCTCTGCTGTTTCCAGCATGATATTGGCCTTGCCGGTACGCTCACGGCGCTCGCTACGCTCAACGCGCAGGGCCTTGAGAGCACGCACACGGCCTTCGTTACGGGTGCGGCGAGCCTTGATGCCCTGACGAATCCACACTTCTTCCTGGGCCAATTTTTTGTCAAATAACGCGTTGGCGGTTTCTTCAGCGGCCAGCGTGGCCTCTTTGTGCACTAGGAAGCTGGCGTAGTCGCCATTCCAGTCGATCAGGCCGCCACGGTCCAGTTCGAGGATGCGCGTGGCCAGGTTCTGCAAGAAGGAACGGTCGTGGGTAATAAACAGCACCGCGCCCTGGAAATCGGTCAGGGCTTCTTCCAGCCAAGCAATCGCACCGATGTCCAAGTGGTTGGTCGGCTCGTCGAGCAGCAGCAAATCGGGTTCGGAGACCAGCGCCTGAGCCAGCAGCACGCGACGACGCCAGCCACCGGAGAGCTCAGCCAGAGTCTTGTCAGCCGGCAACTGCAAGCGGCTCAGGGTGCTGTCGACCAGTTGCTGCAAGCGCCAGCCGTCACGGGCCTCAAGGTCCTGCTGCACGTGCATCAGCTTATTCAGGTCGTCTTCGGTGACGCAGTTCTGCGCCAGGTGATGGTACTGCGCAAGCAGTTCGCCTACACCGTCCAAACCCTGGGCGACCACATCAAACACCGTACGGTCATCGGCTACCGGCAGCTCTTGCGGCAACTCACCGATCTTCAACCCTGGCGCGCGCCAAACGGCACCGTCATCGGCTTTTTGGTCGCCCTTGACCAGCTTCATCATGCTCGACTTGCCGGTGCCGTTGCGGCCGATGATGCACACCCGCTCGCCACGGGCGATCTGCCAAGACACCTTGTCCAATAGCGGCATTGCGCCGTAGGCCAGGGAAATATCGGTGAACTTGAGCAGGGTCATGGCACGCCTCAACAAAAAACGACGGGTGAAAGCCGGTCAACCGGGGGCTGAGCAACGCACTTCGTTGCATCAAACGTACAGCGGTAACCTGAAACACCCAGAAAATCATCTGCAGATGCCCAAAGCAGCCGCAAAACAGGGCGCGCATTCTAACCGAGAAGCGCGTAGGCCGAGCAGGCAATTTCGCCAGCGGCCGAGGTTACCCCCGCCGCCGCACCACACAACCCTGACGGCAAGCGCTCTAGCACGCCTAATCGACCATTAAGCGAAGCCGCATCGCAGCAATTACGCGCTGCAACGCTTTGAGCCTTCACCCTCCCCAGGCAAAGGACTAAGCTAGGGCCATACGCACTATTTGCCTGGAAGTGTCATGCGCGGTCCCCTGCTCAACCTGTTGTCCTGCCTATTGCTGTCCTCCTTCGGGTTATCTGCGGCGCAGGCCGCCACCCTGACGCAACAACGCCAGTATTACGACCAGGCCAAAGCGGCACTGGCCAAAGGTGACAAAGAGCCTTACCAGCGTTATGCCGATGCCCTGCGCGACTACCCGCTGGAGCCTTACCTGGCCTATGACGAGCTGACGGCGCGGCTGAAATGGGCGAGCAATGACGAGATCGAGAAATTCCTCGCCGAACACGGTGACCTGCCGCAAATCAACTGGATGAAACTGCGTTGGTTGCGTTGGCTGGCCGAGCGCGGTGAATGGCAGACCTTTATCAACCACTACGACCCGGCACTGAACTTCACCGAACTCGATTGCCTGTATGGCCAGTACCAACTGAGCCATGGCATGCGCGCTGAAGGTAATGCCACCGCCGAAAAACTCTGGCTAGTGGGCAAATCGCAGCCCAATGCCTGCGACCCGCTATTCGAGCGCTGGGCTGCAGAAGGCCAGCTCACTGAACAGAAACGCTGGCAGCGCGCCAAGCTGGCAGCCGAGTCGCGCAACTATGGCCTGCTCAGCCACCTGATCAAGAGCCTGCCGACGCTGGGTAACCAGGGCAAAAACCTGCTGGAGGTTGCGCAAAAGCCTGAGCTGCTGAAACAAACCAGTCGCTTCACTCAGACCGATCCGGCCAGCGCTGACATCGTCGGCCTGGGCCTGCGCCGCCTGGCCCGCCAGGACCCGGAAAGCGCACTGAAACTGCTCGACAGCTATGCCCAGCGCATGAAGTTCTCCAACACGGAACAAGTCGCCATCGCCCGCGAAATCGGCCTGACCCTGGCCAAGCGGTTCGATGCCCGCGCCCTGCAAGTCATGGCCAAATATGACCCAGAGCTGCGTGATAACACCGTCAGTGAGTGGCGCGCGCGCCTGCTGCTGCGCCTGGGCCGCTGGGAGGAAGCCAACCAGCTAACCCACAGAATGCCCGCCGAGCTCGGCAACACCAACCGCTGGCGTTACTGGCAGGCGCGCACCTTGCAACTCGCGCAGCCCAACAGCCAGGCGCCCAAAGCGCTGTACCAGTCGCTGGCCAAGGAACGTGACTTCTATGGCTTTATGGCCGCCGACCAAGTACAGGCGCCCTATCAGCTGAGAAACAAGCCGCTGGCCCTGAGCCCGCAAACCATCAACAAAGTGCGTAACTCGGCGGCGATTCGTCGCGCCCTGGAGTTCCACGCCCGCGGTCAGGTCGCCGATGGGCGGCGCGAGTGGTACAACGTCACGCGTTTGTTTAGCCGCGATGAAATGGTCGCCCAGGCGCGCCTGGCCTACGAGATGGGCTGGTACTTCCCCGCCATTCGCACCATCAGCCAAGCGCAGTATTGGGACGACCTGGATGTGCGCTTCCCAATGGCCCACCGTGAGCAACTGGTGCGCGAGGCACGCAACCGCGATATTCACTCCAGCTGGGTATTTGCCATCACCCGTCAGGAAAGTGGCTTTATGTCCGACGCCAAGTCCGGGGTTGGGGCGATGGGTTTGATGCAGCTGATGCCCGCCACGGCCAAGGAAACCGCCAAACGCTTCGGTATTCCGCTGTCATCGCCGCAGCTGGCTTACCGCCCGGAGGTCAATATTCAACTGGGCGCGGCCTATCTGAGCCAGATATACGGCCAGTTCAACGGTAACCGCGTGCTCGCCTCCGCGGCCTACAACGCTGGCCCAGGCCGTGTTCGTCAGTGGCTGCGCGGGGCCGATCACCTGTCGTATGACGTGTGGATCGAGAACATCCCGTTTGATGAAACCCGCCAATATGTGCAGAACGTGCTGTCTTACTCAGTGATCTATGGCGACAAACTCAACGCGCCGCAGCCCTTGGTGGCCTGGCACGAGCGTTACTTCGACCAGTAAAGGCTCATGCTGCACGCTCAACAGCACCTGTTGAGCGTGCATTGCCGCCCTACTCCAACACCTGAACCGGCATATCCAACTGCAAATAGCCCTCGCCGCAGGCGATCAGGTTCTGCCCGAAAAACACCTCATCATTGCGCTCACGGTAGGTTTTCAGCGTGGTCAGCGGCTCACGGTCTGCGCTGCGCTCGCCGGTTTGTGGGTCGAGGGTGGTCATGATGCAGCGTGAACAGCCCTTGACCACGCGAAAATCCAGCTCGCCAATACGAATCCGCTTCCAGCTGTCCTCGGCATAAGCCGCGCTGCCACTGACTACAAGGTTGGGACGAAAACGCAGCATCGGTAACGGCCGGCCAACCCTCGCCGACAGGTCATCCAGCGACGCTTGGCCGATCAGCAGCAGAGGAAAGCCATCGGCAAACGCCACCTTGTCACCCGCCTCGGCATAAGCCGTATCAACCTGCCGCGCACGCGGCTCTGACACTTGCACCAGCCGGCAGGCACGCCCCAACCACTGGCTCAGCCACTGTGCAGCCGCATCACCAGCATCTGGCACCTGCAGGCTGTCACGCCAAATCGTCACCGCGCGCAGCGGCGCCTGCTCGTCCGGCACCGCCACCTGTAGATCGCTCATACCTGGCGCACTCAGCTGCAGCTGCGTGCTACCCAGCCAACGCGCCTGAAGCTGCGTCATCTGCGCCAGCAAACGCTGGGTAAGAAAGCGCCCCGTTTGCGTATCGACTACCATCCAGCGTCGGTCACCCTGCACGCCCAAGGTGTCCAGCACCGTTTCGCGCAGGGCTTCGCCCATCGCTGATTTCAGTGGATAGCGGTACAACCCGGAGAGATGCAACATGAACCCAACTTCCTTTTGGCAAAATGCACTTATACGAGTAAGCCGCCGCACCTACAAGCCTGCGCTAGTGCTGTCATTTGCCACGTTGCTAAGCGCCTGCAGCGGCAGTCCGCCGGACAACTTGGGCATCCACAATGGTCGCTTGGCCGCCTGCCCAGACTCACCGAACTGCGTAAACAGCCAGGCCAGCGATGCCCAACACGCCATCAAACCACTGCCCCTGCAAGGCTCACCTGAGCAAACCCAGGCACGCCTCAAAGCCCTGATCAGCAATGAGCCGCGCGCGCTTCTGGTGGATGAAGCACCTGGGTATTTACGCGCGGAGTTCAGCAGCAAGCTGATGCGTTTTGTCGATGATGTGGAGTTTATGATCGGCGCGACGCGGTGGATGTGCGCTCGGCGTCGCGCCTGGGCTATGCAGACTTTGACGTCAACCGCGAGCGCATCGAGCAACTGCGCCAGCGCCTGAGCGAATAGCCCCGGTCTGACGCAAACACACGGCCTAATTAGCCGAGTGCAGAAGCGCCAAGCGGTCGCACACCACATCCACCAACTTGTCCGGCTGGAATTTAGACAGGAAGTTGTCGCAGCCCACCTTCTTCACCATGGCCTCATTGAAGCTGCCGGACAACGAGGTGTGCAACGCCACGTACAAATTCTTCAGGCGCGGGTCGTTGCGGATTTCCGTGGTCAGGCGGTAACCATCCATCTCCGGCATTTCCGCATCGGTAATCACCATCAGTAGCTTTTCGTGCACATCAATGCCCTCATCCGCCCAACTCTTCAGCAGGTTCAAGGCGCGCAGGCCATCGCTGGCGCAATGGCAGCGGATATCCAGCTGCGCCATGGTGCCCTTGAGCTGACTTATGGCAACGGTGGAGTCGTCCACCAGCAGCACTTCGCGCCCCTTAGCGTGTTCCAGCAGCGGGTCGGCGAGTTTTTCCGGGGAGACCTTGGCGCTCATCGGGGTGATTTCCGCCAGCACCTTCTCCACGTCGATGACCTCGACAATCTGATCTTCGACCTTGGTGATGGCTGTCAGGTAATGCTGACGACCGGCCCCGCCCGGCGGCGGCAGAATGGACTCCCAGTTGAGGTTCAGGATGCGCTCGACCCCACCGACCAGAAACGCCTGCACCGAGCGGTTGTACTCGGTGACGATAATGGTGCTGCGCTCATCCGGCACGATGGGACGCATGCCGATGGCCTGGGACAAATCGATCACCGGCAGGGTTTGCCCACGCAAGTTCACCACCCCGCAAACAAATCGATGACGCTGCGGCATCAGCGTCAGCTTGGGCATCTGCAGGACTTCCTGCACCTTGAACACGTTGATTGCAAACAGTTGCCGGCCAACCAGACGGAACATCAGAATTTCCAGGCGATTCTCGCCCACCAGCTGGGTACGTTGGTTCACTGAGTCGAGAATACCGGCCATCATGCGCTCCTGTTCACTGATCGAATTAGCCTAGTTCAAATGGCCATGCCCTAGTGTATCGGCTACAGGCCGCCCATCTAAAGGCCGATAACGAAGCGCCCCGTGCGACAAGAGCCTTACAAAGGCCCATCAGGGACAAGCTAAGCCTGCAATAGCGGCGAACCTGCTGGTAAATGCACGCGCAAAGCAGCCGGCAGGGCCACAAAGCGTAATTGACGACTTACCACCGGTTCCCCATCCAGATTGAGATCAAGGCCTTGCGGGGCCTCCACCTCGAGCCAAGGCAGCCGCGCACTGACGGCCACACTCTGTAAACCATTGATGCCGCCCGACAAGAGCGTGCCCAGGGTGCCGACCACATCATCTGCCGCCGGCACAATGCACACCTCCAGCAGGCCATCATTCACCCGCGCCTGCGGACACAACACATGCCCACCGCCGGCTTGCCGGCCATTGCCAATACCAAGGGCGAGAAATTCGCCTTGCCACTGAAAATCCGGCCCGGAAAAGCGACCAAACGCCGACTCCACCTCAGCAAAGCGGCTCAGCCCTGTCAGCAAGTAAGCGGCCCCACCCAGGACACGCTTAAGCTCTTCCGAGGTGTTGGCCGTGACACTGGAACCAAAACCACCCGTGGCCATATTGAGGAACACCTGACCGTCGACCTCACCCAGATCAATCGGCTGCGCCGGCTCATCCAGCAAGGCCAGCGCGGCCATGGGCGTCAGCGGTACACCGGCGGCATGAGCAAAATCATTGGCGGTGCCCAATGGCAGTAACACCAGACTGGCGTTGGTTTTAGCGTGCGCCATGGCTTCGGCCACATCACGCAGGGTGCCGTCACCACCACCGGCGATCAGCGTCGGGTAACCCGCCTGTAACGCTTCGCGCACCATGCGCTGCGCATCACCGGCCTCCCAGGTGACGCGCACATCCAGCTGCCAACCCTCTTGGCGGCGCACCTGCACGGCCGCCCTCACTTCGGCATTGAGCGCTTGCTTGCCATGCAGAATTAACAGCGCTTTACGTTCCTGCATCAGCGGCTTCCTTTTCACGCCCTAGACAAATACTCAGCACCGCCATTTGATACTGGATCCGCCAGGTTGTGGCAAACCGGAGATTACAAAAACATCAAAAATAACGATCATTAAGCTCAACAATTAAGCATTTTTAATCGTATTGATTTATTGGATCATCTATCCATTGCCCACGAACACCGCGGCTGAAAGCCGGTGTTTTCAATGAGGATATGCAGATGATCGAAGTACGCCCCTTCGCCGAACTCGGCGGTGCCCATCATGGCTGGCTGAATGCCCGTCATCACTTTTCCTTTGCCGAATACTATGACCCGGCGCGCATGAGCTGGGGACCACTGCGGGTCTGGAACGATGATGAAATCGCGCCGCACACCGGCTTTCCGACCCATCCGCACCGCGATATGGAAATCATCACCTATGTACGCCAAGGTGCCATCACCCACAAGGACAACCTGGGTAACCATGGTCGTACCGAAGCCGGTGATGTGCAGGTAATGAGCGCCGGCACCGGGATTGCCCACAGCGAATACAACCTGGAAGACACCACCACCAAGATCTTCCAGATCTGGATTCAGCCCAACCAGTCGGGCCTGCCGCCGTCCTGGGGCGCAAAGCCGTTCCCCAAAGGTGAGCGCGCCGGCACCTTCGTCACCCTGGCCAGCGGCTTTGCCGAAGACCAGGACGCCCTGTCGATCCGTACCAATGCACGGATGGTCGCCGCTACCCTGCAAGCCGGGCAGAGCACCGAGTACCCGATTGGCGCTGCGCGCAGGGCTTATCTGGTGGCCGCCAGCGGCAGCATCGAGGTCAACGGCGTCAGCGCCCAGGCCCGCGATGGCGTGGCGGTTAGCGATGTAGAAGTGATCCGGGTGACGGCTATCGAAGATAGCGAAATCATCCTGGTGGATGTGGCCTGACTGCAGTGATGGCTTAGCAGCGCAGCAAACCTGCGCGCCGCTAAGCCGCTTTACGCGGGATAACCGGTGATTTTACGGATAGTTTGGTAGAGCGGTTTGAGCTGCTTGTACATGCGCTGATAAACCTGCGTGTACAGCTGCTGATAGGTGCGCTGCGCTTCTGGATTGGGCGTAAACACCTGGCCGACCCGAGTCATGGCTTTGATCGCTGTCGGGTAATCGGGATGCAGCCCCAGACCCACCGCACAATTGATCGCCGCGCCCAGACCACTGGTTTCATACAAATGCGGACGCTCGGCAGGTAGGCCGAAGATATCGGCCGTCAGCTGCATCGCCGCATCGCTCTGCGAACCGCCACCTGAGACGCGCAGGCAGGTGATGCGGGTACCCGAACGCTTCTCGATCTTCTCCTTGCCCTGACGCAGGGCATACGCCAGCCCTTCCAGAATCGCCCGGTAGATATGCGCACGGGTGTGTACGTCGCCAAAACCGATGATTGAGCCTTTGGCCTCCAGCCCCGGCTCGCGGATGCCCGGCGACCAGTAGGGTTGCAGCATCAGGCCCATGGAACCGGCGGGCACGCTATTGACCAGCTCATCGAACAGCGCCTCAGGCTCAACGCCCAGCTCCTTAGCCCGCTGCATTTCACGCAGGCCAAATTCCTGCTTAAACCAGCTGACCATCCAGAAGCCGCGATAAATCATCACCTCGGTATTGAAGTGATCGGGAATCGCCGAGGGGTATGGCGGAATCAGCGGAATGGTTTCCAGGTACTGGCTGCGCGTGGTGTTGATGGTCGCCGTAGTGCCATAGGACAGACAGGCCGTGCTCGCCTCGACACCGCCGGCACCAAGCACCTCACAGGCCTTGTCGGCGCCAGCGGCAATCAGCGGCAGGCCTTCGGGAATCCCGGTATGGCGGCTGGCTGCCGCGTTGATATGGCCGAGCAACTCGCCAGGCTTGCACAGCTCCGGCAACTGCTCGCGGCGCACCGGCATGGCCTGCCATTTCCAGTCGCCGGGCTTGGCCCACTGCAAACGCTTGTAGTCGAACGGCAGGTAGGCCACACAGCTGGTCAGCGAATCGACAAACTTGCCGCACAGCCGGTGAGTAAGAAACCCCGAGAGCAGCAGCACCTTGTGGGTATTGGCCCAGATTTCCGGCTGGTTCTGCGCGATCCAGTTGACCTCGGCTTGGGCGCGAAAGTAATCCACCGTAGCCTGCAAACCCGCGAGTTTGAACAGCCAGCCCCAGGGTCCGGTGATCCGCCCTTCGACCTTGGCCTGGCGCTGATCGAGCCAGAGCATTGCCGGGCGCAGCGGCTGGCCCTGCGCGTCAACATTGATCAGGGTGCCGCGCTGGGTGGTCAGCGACACGCCCTTGATCAAGCTGCGGTCGATATCCACCTGCTGCCACAGCTGCGCACAGGCCTGGCCCAGGCTGGCCCAGTAATACTCGGGGTCCTGCTCGGCCCAACCAGGCTGCTTGGAGTAATAGGCCTCAAGCTCCACCTTGCCCTTGGCGAGCAGGTTGCCCTGAAGATCGAACAACAGCGCCCGGATACTTTGGGTGCCATTGTCGATGGCCAGTAGGTAGTTTTTATCGCTCAAGGCACAACCCTTTCTGTAAATACACGCAGTAGCCCGGATTGCATCCGGGCTACTGGCTGTTAATCAGTCGTCTATGGGCAAGCTGTAGCAGCGCTGCCAGAGCGCCAGATAATCCGTTTCTTCCTGCTGCCAGCGCGCGTCATCCCAGTCCAACCGCGCCTGGCACAACGCACGGATACGCGGCAGTTCGGCGGCAGCCCCCTGGGCCAACAGCAGGCCCAAACGGGTACGGCGCAGCAGCAGATCATCCAGATGCAGCACCAACTCCTGCTCGGCGGCCCAAGCCAGTTCGGCCCATAAGGTGTCCGTACCGACTACCTGCTCAACACCTAGCTCGTCGATCAGCGCCAGCAATTGCGGCAGCGCCCGACCATAACGACCGATTAGGCGCTTCTGCTGAGCCGGGCTTAGCGTAGGCATCGGCAGGCTGGACAGCGCTGCAAAGGTCGCCGCGCCATGGTCGTCGACCGTGCGGCCAACCATCGGCGCGCAAGCCTGCAGCACCTCCAGTGCCAGCAGGCGGAAGGTGGTCAGCTTGCCGCCAGCCAGGGTCACGCAGCCGGGTTCAACCCAGAGCGCGTGTTCGCGCTTTTCATCCGAGGGTTTGCGTCCCGGCTCACCATCGCTGACCACCGGGCGCACGCCGGCCCAGGTCGACAGCACATCGGCCGCACCTATCCCGGCTGCGGGAAACTGCTGAGCGCAGGCATCGAGCAGATAAGTGACTTCGTCCGGGCTGATCCGTGCTTCTTCAGCCAGGGGGGCCGGGTGATCCAGATCAGTGGTGCCAATCACCGTTGCGCCTTCCCAAGGGAAGACAAATACCGGGCGCTTATCAGACGCGTGCATGAAGCTAAAGGCATGCGCCACCGGTAAGCGCCAGGCCGGCAGCAGCAGGTGGCTGCCGCGCAGTGGGCGGATATGTTCCAGACCCGTTTTACTGCGTAGTTGATCGGCCCAAGCCCCGGTGGCCTGCGCCACAGCACGGGTCTTAAAGCTGTAGCGCAAGCCTGTTTCGCTGTCTTCGGCGATCAGGCCGGTGACCCGCCCATTCTCACGCTGCAGTTCAACCACACGCATGCCGTTGAGCGCTTCCGCCCCTTCGGCACGGGCCTCACCAAGCACACGCTGCACCAAGCGTGCATCGTCGGTCACGGCATCGAAAAATCGTGTGCCGCCAAGCAAGTCGCCTTCCTTGATGCCAGGTGCCAGGTAGCGCAGCTGCTGCAGCGGGTAATACAGGTGGTTGCGCTTGCCAGCCAGAGCATCATACACCGCCAGCAGGCAGCCAAATACTTTGGGCCCAGGAAAGCCGCCCTGGTAATGCGCCATGATAAAACTCAAGGGATCGACCAGACCCGGCGCTTCTTGCAGCAAACGCTGGCGCTCACGCACCGAGTCACGGGTCAGGCCAAACTGGCCCTTGGCGATATAACGCAGGCCGCCATGCACCATCTTCGACGAGCGACTAGAGGTGCCCCAGGCGAAATCGCGCTGTTCCAGCAGCAGGCATTTCCAGCCACGCCGCGCGGCTTCACGCAGGATCCCGGCGCCGCTGATGCCGCCACCGACCACGATCAGGTCCCAGTCGCGAGCAGCCAGCTCAGGCAGTGCCTGTTCACGCCAGGCGGCGTTCCACTGAGTCATCATCAATCCTGAATCAGCACGCCAGGAGCCAGGCGCTGTTCAGGGTCGAAGTGCACGGCCAGACTCTTGAGCGCGGCCATGCCCAACTCGCCCTTCTCCACCGGCAGGTACGGCGCGTGATCACGACCCACACCGTGCTGATGGCTGATGGTGCCGCGGTTCTCGGCGATGGTCAGGCAAGCGGCATGCTTGAGCTTTTGCCAGCGCGCCATGGCCTCGGCGTAGTCACTGCCAGGGCGGAACACGTAAGTCGTGTAGATACTCGAGCCTTGGTTGTAGACGTGGGACAGGTGAGTAAACACATGCACCTGTTCGCCCTCTTCGCTCAAGCCGTTGCGCAAGCTGGCCTCAACCTTGTTCAGCAGGTTATCGACATTGCTCCAGTCGGTGGCGGTTTCCAGGGTGTCCACCGCGTAACCGGCGGCCCACAGGCCATGGCGCAGGTAGGGGAAACGGAAGCGATTTTCTGCCCACTTCTTGCCCAGCAGAGTGCCGGTAAAGATGCCACCGAAACCCTTCAGCAGTTTCTTCGCCTGTTTCAGCGAAGCGGCATTCTGCGTGCGGCTGCCGGTCACGCCGAAGGTCAGCATGCACTTGCCATCCCTTGCGCCGCGCAGGGCCAGGTACTTCTCCAGCCAGGCGATCTGTTGCGGATGACCGGCCAGGGCCAGCTGGGTTTTGGTCTCGATGGCGTTGGACAGGCGCAGCATCGACAGCGGCACCCGAGCCTGAGCCAGGCTGCGAATGGCGCTCAGTGCCAGCTGCCAGTTGGGCAAAAATACCGCATAGAAATTCTCCTGCTCGGCCAGGCGGGTGATGCGCACCTTGACCTCAGAAATGATGCCGAAGCGCCCTTCCGAGCCCATCAGCACTTCCCGCAGGTCAGGCCCGGCCGCAGATGCCGGAAAGGTTGGTATTTCTAGGGTGCCGGCGAAAGTCTCGACCTTACCGCCGGCAAACAATTGCTCGATACGCCCATAACGCAATGACTGCTGACCACTGGAACGACTGGCGACCCAGCCGCCGAGGGTCGACAGCTCCCAGGACTGCGGAAAATGGCCAAGGGTGTAGCCCTGGGCGCGCAACTGGCTTTCCACTTGCGGGCCATTGGCGCCGGGGCCGAAGGTAGCGATCAGGCTGTCGTGATCAATTTCGATCAGTTTGCCCATGCGCTCAAGCGACAGGGTCAGCACCGGTTTGCTGCCAGCTTGAGGATTGATATGCCCAGCCACCGAGGTGCCGCCACCGTAGGGAATCACGATCAGGTCCTGCTGGCTGGCCCAAGCCAGCAACTCACGAATCTGTGCGGCGCTCTCTGGATAGGCCACGCCATCGGGGAACACGCCAAAATCACCCGAACGCATCGCCAGCCAATCCGGCAGGCTCTGGCCGCGGGCATGGCGCACACGGTCTTCGGCATTCAGACAGATCAGCGGGTGAGCCTGTAGACGCGAAGTCGGTACCTGGGCCAACACCTGCTCCAGGCTGGCATCGGCAAGCAACTGGCCAGGGCCGACCAGTTCAGCAAGAAAAGCCTCACCATGGCTCGGCAGCTCCACCACTGTTGCTTCATCACCCCAGCCGTTCCAACGTCGCATCTGTGTCTCCCGGATATTTCAGTCACCCTCTATGGCTGCCTATACTAGCCGGCCGCTCAAGCGCGTCACTGTCGAATCAAGCCAGGCGCTATCGCCAATCAAGACATTCAGAATAAGAAGATGACCGACAATCTCGGCTACACCTCAGTCCCCGCCTTACTCAAATACCTGCGCCATGCCGAACACCTGGAGCTGGATGTCGATCAGGCGCTCGCAGCAGCCGGCATCAAAGCCGAAAACCTGGCCGATAACGGCAAACGTATCCCCAGCGAAACCCATGAGCGCTTGCTCGCACACCTGCTCACGGCCTCGAACGACCCGTTGTTTGGTCTACATTGCGCGCGCTTTGTGCAGCCAGGCTCCTGGAGCGTATTGGGTTACATCACCATGAATTGCGCGACCCTCGGTGAGGCCATGGGTCGCATCGTGCCCTATGAAAAACTGGTGGGCGATATGGGCGTCAGCCGGGTCGAGCCCGCTAGCGACCACGTCAAGCTGATCTGGGCCTGTCGTCATCAAGCCGAACCGATTCGCCGCCACCTGGTAGAGAACGTCCTGGCGTCATGGCTGCTGTATGCACGCTGGATCTCCGAATCGGACAGTTCGCCGCGTGAGGTGTGGTTCGAGCATGCCCTGCCTGAGGGTGTCGACATTACCGAATACCAAACGATCTTCGGCTGTCCGATCCGCTTCGAGCAAAGCTGCAACGCGTTGATCGTGCCACTGGAGTACTTAGCGGTGCCGCTGCGCCAGGCCGACGCCAACCTGCTGCGTACCCTGGAAGAACATGCACTGACGTTGATGGCCGGGCTGGACGGCAACGAACCGCTGCCGCAGCGGGTGAAAAACGCGCTCAGGTTGCTGCTCAAAGATGGTCTGCCGCGCAAGGAACGGGTGGCCGAGAAATTCAATATGACGGTGCGCACTCTGCAGCGTCATTTGCAACTGGCCGGCACCAGTTACCAGCAGATTCTCGATGAGTTGCGCCAGGAACTGGCCGAACACTACCTGCTGCGCAGCGAGCTGGCGATTCAGGATATCGCCAGCTACCTGGGTTTTACTGAATCGCGCTCGTTCCACCGCAGCTTCAAAGGCTGGACCGGGCAGACCCCAGGCGAATTTCGCGAGAGCCAGCGCAAAGCCTAACGGCGCTAGCCGAGAATCTCGCTAAGCGGAATAAACCGCAGGCTATCGCCCTCGCCCAAGGTGGTGTTCTCCAGCACTTCAGCAAACCCCTCAGCCCAGGCGGCGCTGCGCAGCACCCCGGAACTCTGGTTCGGGTAAGGCACCACCCGGCCATTTTCCAGTCGCGCACGCAAGTATTCGCGGCGCTTGCCTGGCTTGCCCCAGGTAAAGCCGGCCGGCATCGGAAAGCCAAGCGGCTCGACCCGCTGCATACCCAAGCGGCGCAACAGATAAGGCCGTGCGAGCAAACCAAAGGTCACCAAAGTCGACGCCGGATTGCCCGGCAGACCAATCACCGGCACACCCCGGAACTGCCCGCAGGTCAGCGGTTTGCCCGGTTTGATCGCCAGTTTCCACAGCGCCAGCTCACCCTCTTCACGCAGCGCCATACCGAGAAAATCCGCCTCGCCCACCGACACGCCGCCGGTAGAGAGAATCAGGTCGACATCACTCAGCGCACCCAGCGCCGCACGGGTCAACTCCAGGTCATCGAGCAGAATGCCGCCGTCCACCACCTCGCAGCCCAGACGCTGCAGCCAGGCGATCAGTAAACGTCGATTGCTGTTGTAGATCTGCCCAGGGCCGAGCGGCTGACCCGGCTCGACCAGCTCATCACCGGTAGACAACACAGCCACACGCGGCCGCCGGCGCACGGTCAATTCGGCGCAGCCTAGCGACGCCGCAAGCCCCAGCTCGATAGGCCCCAGGCGAGTCCCTGCCGGCAGCACACAATCGCCGATACGTGTTTCCTGACCCTGGGCGCGCACGTTCTGCCCGAGCTTCAGCGGCGCGCTAAAGGCAACGCGACCATCCTCGCCGGGCACGGCGTTTTCCTGCATCTCCACGGTATCGGCGCCGGCTGGTAGAGGCGCCCCGGTAAAGATTCGTGCGCAGGTTCCCGGCTGCAAAGGCGCAGGTGCGCTACCGGCCTGGATACGTTGGCTGACGACCAGGGGCTCGCCATTCAAGTCGGCCAGGCGCAGGGCGTAACCGTCCATGGCGCTGTTGTCCCAAGGCGGCAGATCCAGCTCAGCCAGCAGTGGCTCGGCCAATACCCGACCAGCAGCATCGCTCAGATTGACCTGTTCAGTTTCAACAATCGCACTGGCCTCAGCCTGCGCCAGCAAACGCGCCAGCGCCGCTTCGACGGGCATCAGGCCCGGCTTGTCACAGCCGCTCATCCACGGCTCTCGCAAGCGGCCACCGACTTGAGATGCGGGACGAAATTGCATGGGCGGTGACGGTTATCCAGCTGCTCGCCGAGGATGCCGTCCCAGGCAGTACGGCAGGCGTTGGTCGAGCCCGGCAGACAGCACACCAACGTGCCGTTGGCCAGACCAGCAAGAGCGCGGGACTGAATGGTCGACGTACCAATATCAGGCACAGAAATTTGCCGAAACAGCTCACCAAATCCATCGACCTGTTTGTCCAGCAAACAGCTCACGGCCTCCGGGGTGCTGTCGCGGCCGGTGAAGCCGGTGCCGCCGGTAATCAGCACCACCTGCACCTGATCTTCAGCAATCCAGGTCGCCACTTGTGCGCGAATTTTGTACAGATCGTCCTTGAGCAGAACCCGTGCGGCGAGCTGGTGGCCGGCAGCCTGCAGGCGGTCAACAAACAGCTGGCCGGAGGTGTCGGTGTCCAGGCTGCGGGTGTCACTGACGGTCAACACAGCGATATTCAAGGGCACGAAATGTGCCTCGGCCTTGTGGTTCATGGCAGGCTTCCAGTTATGGGCAATAATGCTCGCCGTTATATCACAGGCCCGTTTCCGGAGACGTCATATGCCCACCGCTAACACCCTACCTGCCTGCTCTGTGCTGCTGCTCTCGGGCGGGCGCGGGCAACGTATGGGCGGCCAGGACAAGGGGCTGCTCGACTGGCAAGGCCGGCCGCTGATTGCCTGGCTGCACGAACTGGTTCGCCCCCTGACCGACGATCTGATCATTTCCTGCAATCGCAACAGCGAGCAATACGCACATTTCGCAGATCGCCTGGTGGCCGATGATCAGGCTGACTTCCAGGGTCCCCTGGCGGGCATCAGAGCCGGCCTGCGCGTAGCCTTGCATCCGCACCTGCTGATCCTGCCGTGCGATGCCCCGCAACTCGACAGGCCGCTGCTGGTTAAGCTCTTGCGCCAGGCTGGCGAGCGCGCCGTGGTGATCCGCCAGGGTGATTTTCTTGAGCCGCTATTCAGCGTCATTCCCACCGCGCTTCACCCTAGCCTGGAGTTGGCCTGGCAAGCCGGTGAGCGCAGCCCGCAGCGCTGGCTGCGCAGCCTTGATCCCCTGACCTTAGAACTCCCGCAGGGCGACCCGCGTCTGGCCAACTTCAATACGCCAGAATTACTCAGCGTGGCGCGCTCTTACCGGAAGAAGGGAACTTGCCTGGCGAAGTCTCGTCACAAGCTGGGTAAAACATCTATCAATTAAGGAGATCTCCATGACCCAGCGGATTATTCCAGCAATGCTGCTTACCTTGGGCCTGGTCGCGCTGACAGGCTGCGCATCCCCCACCGTGATTACCCTCAACGATGGCCGTGAAATCCAGACCATCGATGAGCCGAGTTTTGACGAGGATTCGGGCTTCTATGAGTTCGAACAACTCGACGGCAAACGCGCCAAGGTCAACAAGGACCAAGTGCGCACCGTCAAAGAGCTGTAAGTTAATACCCCAGGCGTCGTCAGAAATTTATTACCCGACGCCTGGATTGTTTCAGGCGCAGCTAAAGAGCGCTGAACGATAGAAAAAATTAAAACCTAAGCCCTTGTGCGGTAGAACTTTTTCAGTAAAATCTTGCCCAATCGGAGTGTAGCGCAGCTTGGTAGCGCGTCTCGTTCGGGACGAGAAGGTCGCAGGTTCGAATCCTGTCTCTCCGACCAAATTCTGGTTTTACTGCCCTGATCAGCGCAGATAAAACCCATAAAAAAGCCCGCTCAATGCGGGCTTTTTTATGGGTATCGAAAAGCCTATTACAGGCTATCGAACGCGCGCACCAAGGCCTTACTCAGATCGACGATGGAGAACTTGGTCAGCACGTCATTGGCACCGACTGCCTTGGCTTTTTCAGTGTTCATTGTGCTGTCGAGCGAGGTGTGCAGCAGCACATAGATCTGCCCGATATCTGGTTTTTTACGCAGGGTACGAACCAGGTCGTAGCCGTCCATTTCTGGCATTTCGATATCTGAAACCAACACCTCGATGGGCTCCCCAGCATCAAACTGCTTCTGCAGCAGTTCAAGCGCGTCGGCAGCGCTGCGGACCATCTGGCAATCCAGCTCCAGTTTGCGCAGGGTAATCATGGTCTGGTGCAACGCGACGTGGGAGTCATCCACGACTAGCACGCGACGGCCCTTGAGCAGTGCGCGCTCACGCTCTGACAACAGTTGCTCGTCCAACTCCTCGACAATCATCGGTGCAAGCTCATGCAGCACTTTTTCGATATCTAGAATCTGCACAATCTTGCCGTCGATCTGCGTCACCCCAGTGATAAACGCCTTGCTGCCGGAACCTGCCGGCGGTGGACGCACATCGCGGGTGGAACACTGAACAATGCGTTCCACGCTCTGCACATGCAGGCCCTGCCGTGAACGGCTGAGTTCAGTAACGATCAGACAACCGTCATTGCTCCCAGGAACCCCTTGCTCGCCGATGGCCTTGGCCAGGTCGATTACCGTCAACGCAGACCCGCGCAGGGTGGTGACACCACGCACATGCGGGTGGCGGCTGGGCAACTTGGTCAGCGCGGGGCATGGAATAATTTCCTGAACCTTGAGCAGGTTGATCCCCAGCAAACGGCCGCTGTGCAATCGGAACAGCAGCAGCGACAAGGCGTCGCCATGCACCATGCTCATCAATATTTTTCCTTGAATAAATCAGTGACCAGCACGCAGCGCACATATATCAGGCGCTGCGTAGAAATTCGACAATGTGTTCAGCTTCGAATGGCCAGTTCAACTCGGCCCGGTATCGCAGCGACGTAACACCGGGATACGCAGCGCGTAATCCTCGACCAAGTATTCATGCTCAGTAATATCGACCAACTCGACCAACAGACCATGCTCGACAAATGGCATCAATAAGGCTTCCGCCACCTCACAAAGGTGGCAGCCGAGCGTTCCAAACAGTTGGCATTCCGGGAGCATCTACGCACCTCCGACGACTGGACGTGCAGTTTAGCACTGCGCATGACTCAGACGTCGGTGCCCTTGGCGCTGTCCAGGCCCAGGATACCTAGGTTTTGCAAACCATCGAGCAAGCGACTATTGAGCTGCGCGGCCTTGTCCAGCCGACCGCTGTCAAAACGCTCGTCCAGCGAGAAACCGCCTTTAAGCAGATCCAGCAGGCTGCTCTTACCGGCGCCCTCTTCAACCACCTGATTGACGTTACGCAGCGCTTCGAGCAGGCCCTGGGCGTAGTCGATTAGCGAATTGTTAACTGCGCTGGCGGCCTGCCCTGCGTCTTGCGCGACGGCACTGTAGGCATCGGTCGCTTGGCGTACGGTGGTTTGCGTCAGACGCAGAGACATCGACGCCAACTGCTCACCGTCCATCTCCAGCGCCATGGCGCGATCGAAGGCACCGTTTAGATCACCGGAATAGAATTTGTTGGAGAGTTCCTGCACCTGACCGAAAAGTTTTTCCAGTGCGGCACGCTCCTGATCATCCAGCTCGCCTTCAACACTGACCTGCCAGCCACCAATCTGCAGGCTGCCCGATTGACTGCTGGCGACCATAGAGCTGCCATTGCCATTACTGCTCGCGACAACGCCACTTTGCGACCAGTTGGCCGATGCCTGGGCGATGGAAATACGCAGGCGGTCACCATCACGGGTAGTCACCGACATCTCGAAGGTTTCTGCCTGGGCGGCAAAGCGCTCGCTGTAGGCCGCAATGCTGCTTGAGCCCTCAACTAATGCCGCATCGGGGCTAAAACGCTTGCTCAGGTCACTGAACCCGTCCTGAATCTTTTGGTAAGTGTCGTCAATATCGCTCGCCACCTTGCCTTGCAGCACACCCATGCCGTCGAGAATCTTGCGCGCTTCGCCAAAGCCTTTCTCAACCCCTCACGGGCTTGGTCGAGAAGCTTTTGCAGTTTGCCGGTATCAGCGCCGGCCGCTTGCTCGCTTTGCAAGCGCTGCTCGATAAACCCAAGAATGCGCCCGGCGACTTTTTCCGGGCTGTAGTCATTGGCCTTGCCGGCCAGAGCACCTGGCTCAAGGCCGAGACGTTCGGCCAGACGATTGGCCAGCGTTGCCTGCGCGTCAGCAGCATTACGCACAACCGGCTGAGCAGTGACGGAAGACGGGCGCGTGGCGGAAGATAAGTTTGCAGCCAGAGGGTTCATGGCAAAGTACCTAGGCGGTGTATTAATAGGTTGGCGGCCAAACACGATGAAACTTTAACCTGACCCTGGGCAATCCGATCAACGGCGCCATGCTCGTGCTAGAGCGCCTGCAACGACCGCACACTGCTCCGCAGCCCTATTCAATGACGCATAACCGACCAAAGTCTAAAAGCTAAGGACAGACGTCCATGTTTTATTGCGTCTCGCTGGAATAGATCGGGCACACGCCGACCCGCATACACGAGGAGCTAATAATAATGAGCACAACCCCCCTCGCCCGCGCTGTGGCACTCGCCACACTGGGCTCCTGCCTCACCTTGCCATCGCTGGCTCAGGCAGAATTTATCAAGGACAGCAAAGCGAGCCTCGAGCTGCGCAACTTTTATTTGAACCGCGACTTGCGCAACAGTACTGCGGCGCAGCAATCCAAGCGCGAAGAATGGGCTCAAGGTTTTCTCTTCAAGGCTGAGTCCGGTTTCACCGAAGGTACAGTAGGTTTTGGCTTGGATGCCTATGCAGGGCTAGGGCTGAAGCTCGACTCATCTGATGAGCGCGCCGGCACCAACCTGCTGCCGAACGGCTTTGGTAATGAGGGGCCGGGGGAATACTCCGAAGCCACTGCAGCGGCTAAAGTTCGCATTTCTAAAACTGTAGGTAAGGTCGGCGGACTGATGCCTAAATTGCCTATCGTATCTTCCGGTGACTCACGCCTGCTTCCTCAAGTATTCACTGGCGGGATGGTCACTTCCCAGGAAATTGACGGACTGACACTCAACGGCGGGCAATTGCGCGAGGTGAACTTCCGCAACTCCACCGACAGCCAAGACATTACGGCCAGCAACGTTGGCGGTAAGAGTGACCGCTACAACTTCGCCGGTGGTGACTACAAGTTCAATGCTGGCAACACCACTGTTGGCCTGTGGTATGGCGAACTAGAGGATATTTACGACCAAAAAATGTACAACCTGATCCATATACAACCCATCGGTGACTGGAAGCTGGGCGCCAACCTGGCCTACTTCGATTCTCAGGACAATGGCAGCAAACTCGGCGGAAAACTGGATAACGACCTGACCTCGGTCAACCTGTGGGCCGGTACCGGCGCCCACACCTTCCGACTTGGCTACCAGAAGGTCGGCGGCGACAACGCCTTTCCATTCCTCACTGAAACCGACCCCTACATCGTCAACTACCTGCAAATTCTCGACTTCACCCGCAAAGATGAGAAATCCTGGCAGGCACGCTATGACGTCAACTTCGCCACCTATGGTGTACCTGGCTTGAGCGCTTTTGTGCGCTATGTCACCGGCGATGGGTTCGATGGATCCCTCGGTCGCGATGGCAAAGAGTGGGAACGTGATGTTGATGTCAGCTACACCATTCAGCAAGGCACGTTCAAAAACCTGGCCTTCCGCTGGCGCAACGCAATGGTACGCAGCAACGCAGCGGCAACCGGTGGTGATCTCGACGAGAACCGCCTGATCGTCAGCTACACCCTGCCACTGCTCTAAGCATCTCTTCTGCAGTTGTAATAAAACGGCCCGGGCATTTGCCCGGGCCTTTTGCATGAGTGCTTAGCCATTAATCCTGGCTGGTTGAGCCAATCTTATGCACCGAGAGGTCGGCACCGTAGTACTCCTGCTCCTGGCTCAGGCGAATACCTACGCTGAGCTTCAGAACACCATAGACCAGCAGCCCGCCAAGCAAGGCCACTGTCACGCCCAACCCGGTGCCGATAAGTTGGCTGGCTAAACTAACACCGCCCAAACCGCCCAGCGCCTGCTGGCCGAAGATGCCACAGGCAATACCGCCCCACACGCCGCACAGGCCATGCAGCGGCCAGACACCAAGCACATCGTCGATCTTCCATTTCACCTGGGTTGCGGTAAACGCCCAGACGAACAACGCACCGGCAATCGCCCCGGTAACCAAGGCGCCTACCGGGTGCATCAAGTCAGAGCCGGCACACACCGCCACCAGCCCGGCCAATGGGCCGTTGTGCAGGAAGCCCGGGTCATTACGGCCGACAAACAACGCCGCTACGGTGCCGCCGACCATCGCCATCAATGTATTGACCGCCACCAGGCCGCTGACGCTGCCGAGGGTTTGCGCACTCATCACGTTGAAGCCAAACCAGCCGATGATCAGAATCCACGAGCCCAGCGCAAGAAACGGAATATTCGACGGTGCAAAGGCCACCAGACGCCCCTCACGGTAACGGCCATTGCGGCGCCCCAGCAGGATCACCGCCCCGAAGGCCAGCCACCCGCCCACGGCATGCACCACCACCGAACCAGCAAAGTCATGAAACGCTACGCCAAACCGCGCCTCCAGCCAGGCCTGCACACCATAGTTACCATTCCAGATCATGCCCTCGAAAAAAGGATAGATAAACGCCACGATCAACACCGTGGCACACAGCTGCGGGCCAAACTTGGCGCGTTCAGCGATACCACCGGAGATAATCGCCGGGATAGCCGCGGCAAAAGTCAGTAGAAAGAAGAACTTCACCAAGGCATAGCCGTTACCTTCAGTCAGCACACTGGCCGGCTCAAGGAAGGTCACGCCGTAGGCAATCCAATAACCGACGAAGAAATAGGCCAAGGCCGACACGGCAAAGTCAGAAATGATCTTCGACAAGGCGTTGACCTGGTTTTTCTGCCTGACCGTGCCCACCTCGAGAAAGGCAAAACCGGCGTGCATGGCCAGCACCATCACGGCGCCGAGCAGGATAAATAAGGTATTGGAGCCGTGAATCAGGGTTTCCACAGCACTGTTGATGTTTTCCATCTGCAAAGAAAACTCCGTCGCGGGAAAAGCACCAAAGCGGATCACTAGCCGACAAATGTGCACCAGATAGCAGCAATTGCCCCCTTCCACTTTGTCGACGCCGGGTTGGTACAGCACCAAGCGAGTGCTGTACCAACCCGACTTCAAAGTACTTATTCCATAGTTATTAGTAAGTTATAGATGCACCACGGCGTCCCAGCCAACCCCCTTGCAGCCCTATAAGAGGGCGCTCTCGCAAGAGTACGCACCAGCGCAATGCAAACGTTGTACCAGCCATTACCGCATTCCGACGCCGCTCACCGAAGAAAAAAGGAACCCCTGCTACTCTCAGGACTCGAACCCCTACACTGTTCGTCAAAAGGAGAGACATTTATGGCCCGTAAGACCCCGCAGCGTCCAGCCAGGATCAGTTACTCGAAGAATTTCAGGCACTGGTACGCGACACCGAAAGCCTGTTGCAACACTCCGCCAGCCTCGCAGGCGAGCAGGCAGAGGAACTGCGCGAGCAAATCCGTAGTAGCCTAGGTCGCGCGCGCGGCACCCTGCACAACGCCGAAGACGCGCTGCATGCACGCAGCAAAGCGGCCCTTGATGCCACTGAAGGCTATGTGCAGACTCACCCTTGGCAGACCCTCGGCGTTGCAGCCGCTATCGGCTTATTACTGGGTATGCTGATCTCCCGCCGCTAAAGAGAATCGCAATGGATGCAACACCGCCTACCCCGACAAGTCGCGGCACTTCGCCACAGCGATTTGGCCGTGCCTTGCTGGGGTTATTGCAGGGCCACATCGCGCTGTTTGCTGAAGAGTTCAAAGAGCAGCAAAGCCATACGTTGAACCTGCTGGTGCTAACCTGCCTGAGCCTGTTCTTTGGTCTACTGCTGCTCATTGGCCTGTCTGCCGCGCTGTTAATAACCTTCTGGGAAAGTCATCGCCTGCTGGTCATCAGTGGCCTGTGTGCTTTTTATGCGCTAGGGCTACTGAGCGCGTTGATCACACTGCTGCAGCGGGTCCGTAATGCGCCTGCGCCCTTCAGCGCCAGCCTTGAAGAGCTGGCCCGCGACCGTGAGCAACTGCTGCCATGAATATGCCCGAGCCACCCGCCAAAGCCTCGCGCCGTGAACTGCGTAAAACCCTGCTGCGTATGCGCCTGGAAATGCATCGCCAGGAGCTGCGCCACGAAAGCCTGGTCATGCTGCAACCGCTGCGCCAAGCACAATATTTGCGCAAGCATTGGCGCGAAGAGTTGGGCAACAGCAATGCACCCTTTTGGGTCGCAGGCAGTGCGCTGCTAATGGCCACCGTTGGCATTCGCCGAGGCCATTGGCGACGCTGGCTGCGCATCGCTCTGATCGCCTTCCCGCTGCTCAGGCGTAACCCGCCACGCCACACTGACAAGACGGCGAACGCGACTAAAGATAGCTGCACAGAGGATTAATCTGGCCACAATCTTGCTTAGTCACCCGGCTATAACGCCCACTGGGGCGTCTTGCCTGGCTAAGGAACTGCGCAGTGTTCAACGGTCAACCGCTTGCTGTTTTCCAACCTTTTATCGATACCGCCACCGGGCGTATCGCCGGCGTCGAAGCCTTGGCGCGCCTGCGCACTGACTATGGCCAACTGCACTCAGCTGGTCCCTTGTTTAGCGACCCGAAAACCCCGCCGGCCGCCCTGCGCCGCCTCGACCGTGAGGTGCGCCAACAAGCGCTCACACGCTTCCACGAAGCCCCGCAGGACTGGTTCCTCAGCCTGAATATTTCGCCACGCTGGATCAGCCGGCTGCGCCCCGAGCAAGCCTTGCCCAGCCTGAAACAACTGGAGCGCAGCGGTATCGACCCCGCGCGCATCGTCTTCGAGATTACTGAGTTAGGCGGCGCCAGCGCACGCCTACCTGGCGTGGTCGAGCGCTACCGGCAAGCCGGTGCGCGGATCGCCATTGACGACTTCGGCGCCGGCTACTCGCAGCTCGACCGCGTACTGGCCCTGCAACCCGACATTCTCAAGTTAGACATGCGACTGTTCCAACAGGCTGCGCGTGGCGGGCCGAGCAGCGAAGTGGTTAAAGCGCTAGCGCAGATGGCGGAAAAAACCGGTTGCTGGATCATTGCCGAAGGCGTGGAAACCGAAGCTGAGCTGGACTTTGCCCTAGAGTGCGGAGCGCGCTATGTGCAGGGTTATCTGTTTGCCAAACCCGAAGAAGCTTTTTTCAGCAGCAATGCCTTCGTGAAACGCTTTGCCCACTTGCGCGACCATTATGTGCAGCAAAAACTCGCCGAGCGTGCGCGCCTGATGAGCCTGCGCCAGCAACTGGGCGAGCTGATGAACAGTTTTAAAAGCTGGATCGAAGGCGGCTCGTCCCCAGATCACTTACCACAACCGCACGCCTACCCTTGGCTGCTGCGCATCTTCCAGTGCGACCGCCACGGCACCCAGCTTACGGCCAACCTAGAGTGGCATGAACCGCACTGGCGCAGCGACGCGCGCTATGTCGGGCATAACTGGTCATGGCGACCGTATTTCTATCAGCTGCTTGCCGAAGGCTGGGATGAGCGTCGGCTGATTCTCTCTAGCACCTACCGCGACGCCACCACCAACCAGTACTGCCTGACCGCAGGGCAATTTATCGACAACGGCAAACGGCTGCTGCTGATTGATATTGATGCCGCTGGCTTTTGACTTCACAACGCACAGTCAAAGCGCTGCGCCTTGCATGATGCGCACAGAACCCCGAAGCTAGCGGACAAAAGCCAGGTAACGGCGAGGACATACCTTGGATTGGCAAACCCTGCTCAACCGCGAACGACTCGGCAAACCCACGCACAGTGCCGATGAATTGGGCCGCACGCCCTTCCATAAAGACCATGACCGCATCATCTTCTCCGGCGCTTTCCGTCGTTTGGGCCGCAAGACCCAGGTGCACCCGGTGTCCAGTAATGACCACATCCACACCCGCCTGACCCATTCACTGGAAGTCAGCTGCGTCGGTCGCTCGCTGGGTATGCGCGTCGGTGAAATGATCCGCGATGCATTGCCCGGTTGGTGTGAACCGAGTGATTTGGGCATGGTTGTGCAGTCCGCCTGCCTGGCCCACGACATCGGTAATCCGCCTTTCGGCCACTCCGGCGAGGACGCCATTCGCCACTGGTTTCAGCAGGCCGCAGGGCGCGGCTGGCTGGACGATATGACGGCCAGCGAACGCGGCGACTTTCTCAGCTTCGAGGGCAACGCTCAGGGTTTTCGCGTACTCACTCAACTGGAATACCACCAGTTCGACGGCGGCACCCGGTTGACCTACGCAACGCTGGGCACCTACCTGAAATACCCCTGGACCGCACGCCACGCCGAAGCCCTGGGCTACAAAAAGCACAAGTTCGGCTGTTACCAGAGCGAGCTGCCACTGCTGGAGCAAATCGCCGGCAAGCTAGGCCTGCCGCAATTGGACGAACAACGCTGGGCACGTCATCCGCTGGTGTACCTGATGGAGGCGGCGGACGACATCTGCTACGGCCTGATCGACCTGGAAGATGGCCTGGAAATGGAGTTGCTTGAGTACAGCGAAGTTGAAGCGCTGCTGCTCGATCTGGTGGGCGATGACCTGCCGGAAACCTACCGTCAGCTCGGCCCCGATGACTCCAAACGGCGCAAGCTGGCGATTTTGCGCGGCAAAGCCATCGAGCACCTGACCAACGCCGCCGCCGAAGCCTTTGTCGAGCAGCAAGACGCCCTGCTTGCCGGCACGCTGCAAGGCGACCTGGTCGAGCACATGCACGGCACGGCTAAACGTTGCGTGCAAAGCGCCAAAGACATGGCACGGCAAAAAATCTTTCAGGACAAGCGCAAGACCCTGCATGAAATCGGCGCTTACACCACGCTGGAAATCCTCTTGAACGCTTTCTGTGGCGCGGCCCTTGAACAGCATGGCGGGCGCACGCCGTCGTTCAAGAACCGCCGCATTCTCGACCTACTGGGCAATAACGCACCTGACCCGCACTGGCCGTTGTACAAATCATTTCTGCGCATGATCGACTTTATTGCGGGCATGACTGATAGCTACGCTACAGAAATGGCCCGCGAGATGACGGGCCGCTCCAGTCCGGTATAAGCCATGAATAGCCTATTACGACAAACCTTTAGCTGGCATGCCGGTCCGCCTGCCTGGGGCCCGGCGATGGTGGCGGGCTTTGGCTGCGCGCTGCCTTTGCTGCTCGGGCTGTTCAGCGCGCACCCGGGGTTTCTCTGGGCCTCAGTGGGCGCGTTTCAGGCCGCTCAGGCCAACCCCCTGCATCGCCTCGGGATGCTGCGCATGTTGATGCTCTGCGGCCTGGGTGCGGCCAGTGCCGGATTAGGCTTTTGGTCGGCCGATCATCCTTACACCAGCTTTCTGATCTTCGCGTTATTCGGTTTTCTCCTGGCCTGGCTGCAACGCTTTGGCAGTGAAGCCGGCAAGCTGGGCATCGGCCTGGCCATCTGCTTGTGTCTGGGGCAAGGTCAACAGGGCCTCGGTACGCTGAATAACCCCTACGCCATCGCCATGCTGTTTATCCTAGGCGGCCTCTGGGTGATGCTCTTGGCCTTTGGCCTGCGCGGCATGCATGGCCTGCGCATGTGGCCGTATATGCCGCGCTTTATCAGCATTTTCAAAGTACTCAAACGTCACGCTAAACGCCTGCCGAAACAGAAATGGCGGCTGCATGCGCTGGGCTGCACCCTGGCATTTGCCCTGTCCGGACTGATCGTCAACCTGGCGCAACTGCACCGTGGCTACTGGCTGACGCTCACGGTGGTCACCACCTTGCAGCTGAGTTTTCAGGGCAGCCTGGTGCGCGCCGTGCAATCGATTCTGGCCAGCCTGGGTGCCGCGGCACTGCTGATACTGCTCGGCCATAGCCTACAAAACCCAGCACTGATGGTTGCCACACTGCTGCCGCTAATCGCCCTCAGCCGCGCGCTGCAAGCCAATCACTACGGGCTGTTTGTGCTGCAGACCAGCGTATGTTTTGTGCTGCTGGCAGAAAGCCTGGCACACGACTGGCAACTGCCGCAGGTGCGCTTATTCAACAGCCTGATCGGCGTGGTGCTGGCTTTGCTGGTGGCGTTAATGGTGTACGGCCTGGAGCGCTGGTTAGAGCATCGACAGCTGCTTAAAAAGACCCGCACCGAGGGCTCTAGCACAACGACCTAAGGCCGCCGATGGGCCAGGCAAAGCCCGCCTGCGTTCACTATGCTTTGCCCCTTGGTTATGCATTTAAGGACGTGTGACATGCAGCAGACGCCACGCCTCAAAGAACGCCGCTTTCCGCTGCATTTTCATATCAGCGTGCTGTTCAGCCTGCTGCTGCTGAGCTCAGGGGCCGTGCTGGGGGTTTTCAACTATCAGCAAACCAGCAACATCATTCTCAGCAGCAGTGATCAGCTGTTCAGCCAGATGCGCAAAGAAGTGCAAGCGGATTTGCGCAATACCTACCAACCGATTCAATTCATGATCAACCTGCTGGCGCGTAATGAGCAGGTCAACGGTCGTGATCGTCATGAACGCATGATCATGCTGCCAATCTTCGCCCAGGCGCTGCGTGACAATCCGAAACTGGCATCGATCTATGTGGGCTATGGCGACGGCGCTTATTTCATGGTGCGGCCGCTGCGCAGTGAAAAACTGCGGAAAATCTTCTACGCCCCGACTAATGCGGCTTACCAGGTGTGGAGCATTGACCGCATCAGCGAGCAACGGCTGGAGTCCGTATACCTGTTCTTCGATGCGCAGCTGCAACCCATCAGCCGGCGGCAAAACCTCAAGGAAACCTTCGACCCGCGCAGCCGTCCTTGGTACCAGGGCGCCATGCAGAGTCAGGAGCATTACAGCACGGCGCCCTACGCCTTCTTCTCCACCGGAGAGATCGGCACCACCATCGCCCGCAAGAGCAGCGAGAGCACAGTCGTGGCGGCCGACCTAACCCTCGCCGACCTTTCCGCCACGCTGGCCTCGCACCAAATAACGCCCTCCACCGAGGTGGTGCTGTACAGCCCCGACGGCAGCGCCGTCGCCTACCCAGACAGCTCACGCCTGATCGTGCCTGGGGACACACTGCAGCTGGTTCAGGTTAAGGATCTCAGCCCGGTGCTGGCCGAATTTCTCAGCTTGGGCCTGGCTCAAGGTCGCCAAGGTAGCGTGCAACTGGGCGAGCAGCGCTGGCAAGTCGCCTACAGTCAGTTCGATGAAGGTGGCCCACAAGGCTTGCGTCTGGCTTTGCTGGTACCGGAAAACGAACTGCTGGCTGATGCTTACCGGATCCGCTGGCAGGGCGCGATACTGACGCTCGGCATCCTACTGCTGTGTATTCCAATTGGCTGGCTGCTCTCCACTATTCTGGTCAAACCGCTGCGTCTGCTGGTGGATGAAGCAGAAGCCATCCGCAGTTTCAACTTCACCTACCCGGCCAGTGCTCGTTCCATGGTCAAGGAAGTCAACCAACTGGCCGTGTCGATGGCGAGCATGAAGGAGACCATTTCCAGCTTCCTTGAAATTACCGCCACACTGTCAGCGGAAACCCGCTTCGATGCCCTACTGCGCCGCGTGTTGCGTGAAACCGTCAAGCTCAGTGACGCCAGTGGCGGCCTGCTTTATCTGTGCGACAGCCATAGCGGGCGCCTGGAGCCCCATCATTTGATTCTTGATGGGCAGCACCACAGCCTCGATACCTACCACATAGCCGCCTTTGCACAGGACGACCCGAACGTACCCGACTGGCTCGCCCAGACGGCAGCGGGTGGCCCCAGCGTTATCGTGGCGCTCGGTTTCGAACAGGCTCAGGGCTTCCAGAGCCTGCTGCACCGCCTCGATAGCCCGCGTGTGCACTTGGTCTGCACCGGCCTGCATAACCGCCAGGGCCAGACCCTCGGGGTACTTGTGCTGCTGCACCGCGACAGCGGCGACGAAGCCGACCTGGCCATGCTGCGCCCGGAGCGCATTGCCTATGTCGAAGCCGTATCCGGCGTCGCCGCCCTGTGTATTGAGAGCCAGCGCCTGCTGGATCAACAGAAAAAACTCCTCGACGCCTTTATTCAGCTGATCGCCGGCGCCATCGACGCCAAGAGTCCCTACACCGGCGGCCACTGCCAACGCGTTCCGGAAATCACCCTGATGCTCGCCCGCGCGGCGGCAGCCAGCGATGAGGCCGCGTTTCGTGACTACCAGCCCAATGAGGAAGAATGGGAAGCCCTGCATATCGCTGCCTGGTTGCATGACTGCGGCAAAGTCACCATCCCCGAGTACGTGGTGGACAAAGCCACCAAACTGGAAACCCTGTGTGACCGCCTCCATGAAGTGCGCATGCGCTTCGAAGTGCTCAAACGTGACGCTTGGATCAGCTACTGGCAAAACCTGAGCCAGGGCGGCGATGCGCACGCTCTGGGGCTGGTACGCGATGAACTGCTGGCCACGCTGGATGATGAGTTCGCCTTTATTGCCCACTGCAACCTGGGGGGCGAGGCAATGGCCGAGGCCGACCTGGAGCGTTTACGCCGCATTGCCACGCGCACCTGGATGCGCACACTGGATGATCGTTTGGGGGTTTCTTGGGAAGAAAACCAGCGCCAGTCACGCACCCCGGCGCCCGAGTTGCCCGTGCAAGAAGCATTACTAAGCGACAAGCCTGAGCACCTGTTTGAGCGCCCGCACAGCGAGCGGATTGCCGACGATAACCCCCTGGGGTTCAAGCTCGACGTTCCGACGTATAAACATAACCGTGGTGAGCTTTACAACCTGAGCATCGGCCGTGGCACGCTGACCGCCGAGGAACGCTTCATCATCAACGGCCATATGGTGCAGACCATTCGCATGCTCAACCACCTGCCCTTCCCCGCGCACCTGGCCAACGTCGCCGAAATTGCCGGCGGTCACCACGAGAAAATGGACGGCACCGGCTACCCCAAACGCCTGAAGCGCGAAGACATGAGCCTGCCCGCGAGGATGATGGCGATTGCCGATATTTTTGAAGCCCTGACGGCAGCCGACCGGCCCTACAAGAAAGGCAAGTTGTTGTCTGAGTCACTGAACATCATGGCGGGTATGTGTACGGCCGCGCACATCGACGCTGAACTGTTCAGCCTATTTGTGCGGGAAAAAGTCTACTTGAAGTACGCCGAGCGCTTTGTGCGGCGCGAACAAATTGACCCGATCGATGAGGCCGCTTTGCTGGCCAAGGCTGGCCTGGACGGCTAGCGGAAGTCTTGCGTAGAAAACGAGAACAGCAGCGGGGCATGCGTGAGGCATACCCCGCTTAGAGCATCAGGCCTGATTCAGCTGATTGTCTGGGTACCAGACATCAAGCAGCGGGCTGACAGTGAACTCCACCAGCTCGTCACGGCCTTTGAGCCAGGCTTCAACGGCAGCGCGCTGCTCTTCGTTGACCGAGCCACGCTTGGCCAGGCAGACCAGACCGAAGTCATCGCCACCGACATAGCCAAGACCATTAGCGGTCATGGCGTCACGCAGAAAATCTTCAAGGAAAGTATCGATGGCTGCATCAGCCAGATCTTCCTTGAAGGTCAGGTTCAGCTCAAAACCCAGCTCCTGGAATTCATCCACGCAGAGTTTTTTGCGCAGACGGCGGGAACGGTTAGTAGCCATGGAACAATCCTCAAAAGTGATAACGCGCGGCACTCTAGCAGTTTCGCCGCCTGCACGCCCGCCTCAAAGACGACAGGTCATCAAGCGACCTGCAGAAAAGCCCCCTGCCGCCGCAATTACTGCCACTGCGTAGGCCTGCTCTTGAGGCATAATTGCCAACTTTATCCCAACCCGCGCTGGGACCTCTTTACATCTCTCGCGCCATCTTTTTTTCCCTCAGCTGGAGGGTAGCCGCCCATGATCAAAACCCTGCGTCGCCTGGCCATCGCCGGCCTGCTACTGCCTGTTTGCCTACCGTTTGCAGCCGCCAACAACGGCTTATCAAACAAGGTTCAACAGTCGTTAAAAGTTAACAAAATCAGCAGCCAATCCCTGTCCGTAGTGACCATTCCACTCAATGGTCCCGGCAGCAGCAGCTTTATCAATGCCGATATTTCCGTTAACCCGGCCTCGACCATGAAGCTGGTGACCACCTACGCGGCGCTCGAACTGCTCGGCCCGACCCATCAATGGAAAACCGAATTCTTCACCGACGGCCAACTGAAAAATGGCGTGCTTAACGGCAACCTGTACCTCAAGGGCGGCGGTGACCCCAAGCTCAACATGGAAAAGCTCTGGCTACTGCTGCGCGACCTGCGTGCCAACGGCGTGCATCAAGTCAACGGAGACCTGGTGCTCGACCGCAGCCACTTCGTGCAACCGCAGCTGCCCAGCTTTAATGACGACGGCGGCGACGCCTACAAGCCCTTCCTGGTGACGCCTGACTCACTGCTGGTCAACCTTAAAGCGCTGCGCTTTATCGCCCGCACCGAAGGCGGCAAGGTGCATATCGCCGCCGAGCCACCTATTGCCGATATCCGTATCGACAACCAAGTCAAAGCCCTGCCCGCCGGCAAATGCCCGGGCTGGCCGGATGTGCGTTACAACCCCGTGACCGAGTTCGACGGCACCACGGTGATTGTCAGCGGCAAGCTGGCCGAAGGCTGCAGCTCGCAGACCTACCTGTCGCTGCTCGACCACCCGAGCTACGCCGCCGGCGCGATCCGCGCCATCTGGCAAGAACTGGGCGGCAGCATCATGGGCAAGGACCGCCTCGCCCCGGTGCCGGAGAAAGCCCGCCTACTGGCCCGCGCTTACTCACCGGACTTGACCGAGATCATCCGCGACATCAACAAGTACAGTAACAACACCATGGCCCGGCAACTGTTCCTCAGCCTGGGCGCGCAGTTCCGCAACGCCGCCGACGAGGACGACAGCAAGGCGGCACAGCGGGTCATCCGTAGTTGGCTGGCGCGCAAAGGCATCACGGCACCGCACCTGGTAATGGAGAATGGCTCCGGGCTTTCTCGCGCCGAGCGGGTCAGCGCGCGGGAAATGGCCACCCTGCTACAGGCCGCTTGGAAGAGCCCTTATGCAGCTGAATTCATGGCTTCGTTGCCCCTGGTCGCCCTGGACGGCACCATGCGTAAACGCCTGCACCGCACGCCACTCGTAGGCGAGGCACGAATCAAGACCGGTACGCTGAACAACGTGCGCGCCATTGCGGGCTTTAGCCGCGACAGCAACGGCAACAGCTGGGCGGTGGTGGCGATTCTCAACGACCCCCGGCCGTGGGGCGCTTCGTCGATACTCGACCAGGTGCTGCTGGATTTGTACAAGCAACCCAAGATCAGCGCCAAACGCTAAGCCGCTCAAGGCCGCGCGCATCTGTTGCCGCGCGCCGTGGCTACTCCATCTCCTCACACAGCTGTGCCGCGCGTAACAGCGCGGCTGTCAGGCTGTGACGCTCCCATTCCTGCAGCCCAGCAAAACGCTCGACGAACTCCGGTGGCAGCAAGCTCGGCGCTTGTTGCAGCAACGCACGGCCGGGCTCGCTGAGCAGTAACCACTGCTTGCGCCGGTCCTGATCATCACGTTGACGCTGCAACAACCCGCGTTCCTCCAGCCGATCGAGCATGCCCGACAAGGTCGCCGCCGTCAGGCTGACGCGGCCACTGAGGTCGCTGGCCGTCAGGCGCTTCTCGCCTGCCAAGACCTGCAAAATCATCAATTGCATTGGCGTCAGCCCACCAAAACGGCTGAGACGCTTGGCGTGCACTTCACCCGCCTGCTGCAAGCGCCGCAGCGCCTGAAAAAGGGGTAATTCAAACGCAGAAGTAGATGACAAACCTATTTCAGTAGAAACCTTTTTATCCGCCATACACGCCTTTTAATTCGATATAAAACTTTGACATCAAAGCATTATTTTGTTTTGGTGTAAAAGGTTTGCTGAGCCAAACCACTCCCCAACGGCAATACCGGTAAGGAAAACTATGTGCGGAATAGCTGGAGAATTACGCTTTGATCAACGACCAGCCGACCTGGCTGCAGTCGAGCGGATCACCCATCACTTAGCCCCGCGCGGTCCCGACGCGCATGGCTTCCACAGCCAAGGGCCGATTGCCCTTGGCCATCGTCGGCTGAAGATCATGGATCTCGCCGAAGCCTCAGGCCAACCGATGATCGACAGCGATCTGGGCCTGTCCATGGTCTTCAACGGTGCCATCTACAACTACCCGGAACTGCGTGACGAGCTGAAAGCGCTGGGCTATCGCTTCTTCTCCGGCGGTGACACCGAGGTGCTGCTCAAGGGCTATCACGCCTGGGGCACAGACCTGCTGCCCAAGCTCAATGGCATGTTCGCCTTTGCGATTTGGGAACGAGACACCCAGCAACTGTTTATTGCCCGCGACCGTCTCGGGGTAAAGCCGCTGTATTTGTCGCGCACCAGCCAGCGCCTGCGTTTCGCCTCCAGCCTACCGGCACTTATGGCCGGTGGTGATATCGGCAAAACTCTCGACCCCATCGCGCTCAACCATTACCTGAACTTCCACGCCGTAGTGCCTGCGCCGCGCACCCTGCTCGCAGGCGTAGAGAAGCTGCCGCCCGCCACCTGGATGCGCATCGACGCCGAAGGTAACTGCGAGCAGCACACCTGGTGGAACCTAACGTTCGGCCCGCAGCGTGATGAAATCAGCTTTGGCTTGGACGAGTGGAAAGAGTGCGTGCTCGACGGCATGCGTGAAGCGGTGTCGATTCGTCAACGCGCCGCTGTGGATGTCGGCGTGCTGCTGTCGGGCGGGGTTGATTCAAGCATGCTGGTCGGCCTGCTGCGTGAGGCTGGGGTGGAAAACCTCTCGACCTTCTCCATCGGTTTTCAAGATGCCGGCGGAGAGCGTGGCGACGAATTCCAGTATTCCGACCTGATCGCCGAACGCTTCAATACTCAACACCATCAGCTGCGCATCGGTGAGCACGAGATTCTCGACCAGCTGCCCGCCGCTTTCCGCGCCATGAGCGAGCCGATGGTCAGTCACGACTGCATCGCCTTCTACCTGCTGTCGCGTGAAGTGGCCAAGCACTGCAAGGTGGTGCAAAGCGGCCAGGGTGCCGATGAACTGTTCGCCGGCTACCACTGGTACCCGCAGGTGGATCAAGCTGAGGATGCGTTTGCCGCTTACCGCGCCGCCTTCTTCGACCGCGACTACGACGAATACGCCGCCTGCGTGCAGCCGGCCTGGCTAACCGGTGATGCGGCGGGCGACTTCGTTCGCGAACACTTCGCCCAACCCGGCGCAATCGCTGCAGTGGACAAAGCCCTGCGCCTCGACAGCACGGTGATGCTGGTCGATGACCCGGTCAAACGCGTCGACAACATGACCATGGCCTGGGGCCTCGAAGCCCGCACACCGTTCCTCGATTACCGCCTGGCAGAGCTCTCCGCGCGAATTCCAGGGCGCTTCAAGCTGCCCGATGGCGGCAAACATGTACTCAAGGAAGCTGCACGCCAGGTGATCCCCAGCGAGGTCATCGACCGGCCTAAAGGCTACTTTCCGGTACCGGGCCTCAAGCATCTGGAGGGCGCCACCCTCGGTTGGGTGCGCGACCTGCTGCTGGACCCCAGCCAGGATCGCGGCCTGTTTAACCCCGCCATGCTCGACCGTCTGCTGACGGACCCGCACGGCCAGCTGACCCCGCTGCGCGGCTCCAAGTTGTGGCAGATGGCCGCGCTCAACCTCTGGCTGAATGAGCACGGCCTGTAAGGCTGCTCATTCGCCCGTTTCCCTGAATACCCCGGCCGGTGCTGGGTGCGTAGCCAGCAAAGGATGCCTTCCAATGCGTGCCACTGCCTTTAACCAACGCCTGCTCCGCGGTCAGACACCGTCTTACGAACGCCTGCAGGCGCGTTTCGCCGAAGAACCCGACAGCGAGATGGGCCAACCGAAAGCTGTGCACTGTGGCTGGGGCCGCCTGCTGATCGGCCACACCTACCCGGACGCCGCCGCCCTGGCCGGCGACTTGCTGACCGAACAGCCTGGCGAGCGCGATATCGCCTTGTATGTCGCCGCCCCTCACCAGGTTCTGGCGCAGGCTCAGCAGCAGTTATTTCTTGATCCCTCGGATACCCTGCGCCTCTGGTTTAGCGACTACCGCCAGGCACGCCGGCGCTTTCGCGGCTTTCGCATTCGCCGCGCGCAAAATGCCAACGACTGGCAGGCAATCAACACCCTGTACCAATTGCGCGGCATGCTGCCAATCGACCCGGTAAAACTCACCCCGCGCCATCTGGGTGGGCCGGTGTACTGGCTGGCCGAAGATGAAGACAGCGGCGCCGTGATCGGCAGCGTGATGGGCCTCAATCACCACAAGGCCTACCAAGACCCAGACAACGGCAGCAGCCTGTGGTGCCTGGCAGTCGACCCACGCTGCAGCCGGCCCGGTGTCGGTGAGGTACTGGTGCGCCATCTGGTTGAACACTTTATGAGCCGCGGCCTGAGCCACCTGGACCTGTCCGTACTACACGACAACGACCAGGCCAAAGGGCTTTACGCCAAGCTGGGTTTTCGCGAGTTGCAGACCTTCAGCATCAAGCGCAAAAACGGCATCAACGAAGCGCTATTTATCGGCCCTGGCCCGCATACGCCGATGAATCCCTACGCCCGGATCATTGTCGATGAAGCCCTGCGCCGCGGTATCGACGTGCAGGTGGACGACGCCGATGCGGGTTTGTTCACACTGAGCCACGGCGGCCGGCGCATTCGCTGCCGCGAATCACTGACCGACCTGACCAGCGCCGTCAGCATGACCCTCTGCCAGGACAAACGCCTGACTCACCGCGCCCTGGCCCAAGCCGGGCTGCACCTGCCGGCCCAGCGCCTGGCCGGTAACGCCGAAGAGAACGCCGCGTTCCTCGCCGAGCATGGCAGTGTGGTGGTCAAGCCGGTGGATGGTGAACAGGGCCAGGGCGTTGCAGTAGACCTGCGTACGCCACTGGACGTGCAGGATGCGATCGAGCGCGCCAGTACCTTCGACAGCCGCGTGCTGCTGGAAAGCTTTCACCCAGGCTGCGACCTGCGCATTCTGGTGATCGGCTTTGCTGTGGTGGCCGCCGCTATTCGCCGGCCGGCCGAAGTGGTCGGCGATGGTCAACACAGCATCGGCGCGCTGATCGATGCGCAAAGCCGCCGCCGACAAGCTGCCACCGAAGGCGAAAGCCGCATCCCCAGGGATGCCGAAACCCTGCGCACCCTGCATGCCGCGGGGGTCGATTACGACAGCGTGCTACCGGCGGGCCAGCGCCTGGCCGTACGCAAGACCGCCAATCTGCACACCGGCGGCAGCCTGGAGGACGTCACCCAGATCCTTCATCCGGTGCTGGCCGATGCAGCGGTACGAGCAGCCCGCGCACTGGACATCCCCGTGGTGGGTCTTGACCTGCTGGTGCCGGCCGCCGATCAACCCGACTACGTGTTTATCGAAGCCAACGAGCGCGCCGGCCTGGCCAATCATCAGCCACAGCCCACCGCCGAGCGCTTTATCGACCTGTTATTTCCCCTCAGCCAGGTGGGTTAAACCCCCATCAAAACCGCGATGTACGGCGCAATCCGGGTCACGACTAGCCCGGTTGCGCCAAGGATTACGCCGGACTGGCCGCCCAGACAATTTTCGCTAGGAGACCTTGTATGCAACAGCTCCCCGAACCCGACCTCGATTACCTGCAAAAGGTGCTGCTGGAAATGCTCGCCATTCCCAGCCCCACCGGCTTTACCGACACTATCGTGCGTTACGTCGCCGAGCGCCTAGAAGAGATCGGCATTCCGTTCGAGATGACCCGGCGCGGCACCATCCGCGGCACCCTCAAAGGCAAACAGAGCAGCCCTGACCGCGCCGTATCAGCGCACCTGGACACCATTGGCGCGATCGTCCGCGAACTGCAAGACAACGGCCGCCTGGGCTTAGCGGCGGTCGGCTGCTGGTCCAGCCGTTTTGCCGAGGGCAGCCGCGTCAGCGTGTTTACCGATCACGGCGTGATTCGCGGCAGCGTGCTGCCGCTGATGGCCTCCGGGCACGCCTTCAACACCGCCGTGGACCAACTGCCGATCAGCTGGGACCATGTCGAGTTGCGTCTGGATGCTTACTGCAGCACCCGCGCTGACTGTGAGTCGCTGGGTATCTCGGTGGGTGATTTCGTCGCCTTCGACCCGCTGCCGGAGTTCACCGAAAGCGGCCATATCAGCGCTCGCCACTTGGATGACAAAGCCGGCGTCGCCGCCCTGCTCACCGCGCTCAAGGCCATTAAGGAAAGTGGCATCGAGCCAGAAATCGACTGTCACCCGCTATTCACCATCACCGAGGAAGTCGGCTCGGGAGCCGCCGCCGCCCTGCCCTGGGATGTCAGCGAGTTTGTTGGCATCGATATCGCCCCGGTCGCGCCGGGCCAGCAGTCCAGCGAGCACACCGTCAGCGTGGCGATGCAGGATTCCGGCGGACCGTATGACTATCACCTGTCGCGGCAATTACTGCGCCTGGCCGAGGAAAATGAGGTGCCGGTGCGCCGTGACCTGTTCCGTTACTACCACAGCGATGCGCAATCAGCGGTTACCGCCGGCCACGATATCCGCACCGCGCTACTGGCCTTTGGCTGCGACGCCACTCACGGCTACGAGCGCACGCATATCGACAGCCTCAAGGCCCTTAGCCGCCTACTCGCCGCCTACCTGCTCAGCCCACCGGTATTTGCCAGCGATGCCCAGCCGGCGCAGGGGTCGCTTGAGCGCTTCAGCCACCAACTGGAACACGACGCGCAGATGGAAAGTGACACCCGTTTGCCGACTGTCGACAGCCTCTGGCGCCCTCGCGATCAGGATACTTGAAGGGCGACGCGCATACGGGCAAAGTGATGGCACGACACGGAGCCGAACCAGGCCCCGATAATAATAATGAGGACAGTGGATGCCTCGTATATGGCTGGCGGTGGTGCTCTTCTGGCTCTGTGGGCCGGCGTGGGCACTGCTGCCTGCAGTGCTAGACAGCCACGACCTACGCCTGTCACTGGGGCCATCTATGGCCTATCTGGAAGACCCCAAGGGCGAGCTGAGCAGCGAGCAGGTCAGTGCCCTGGCCGACGAAAACTTTACTGCGGTAAAGGGCCCGCACGCCAACCTCGGTAAAAATGCTTCGGCCTGGTGGTTCAAGGTACGGCTGGATAATCAGCTGGCGCAAAACCTGCCCGGCTACTTAGAAGTCAACTACCCGCTGCTCGATCACCTGCAGATCTTTTTGATAGCCCCCGATGGCCAGCGGTACATGCAGGAAAGCGGTGACCGCTATGCCTTCTCCCAGCGCCCGGTGCAGGTGCGTAACTTTTGGTTTCCACTAGAACTGGCACCCGGCGAAAGCACCTTGCTGCTGCGCGTTGAAACCACCAGTACGATCTTTATTCCGCTGCTCTTCAGCACCTACCAAGCCAGTGCCGCCGCCCAGGAAAATCTCATGGGCATCAGTGGTGCCTTCTACGGCGTGCTGTTTGCGATGTTCTGCTACAACCTGTTCCTTTTTATCTCGCTGCGCGAGTCAGCCTATTTCTGGTACCTGGTGTACAACCTGAATATTGGCCTGTTTGCCGCCAGCTTCGACGGCATGCTGTTCAAGCTGTTACCCGAGCATGTCGGCCTGCAGTCGGTGAGCATCTACATCCTCATGTACATCCACTGCCTGACGGCCACCCAGTTCAGCCGCCACTTCCTGCACACCGCACAATACTTTCCGCGCCTAGACCTCGGCCTGCGTCTATTTATGTTGCTAGTCGGCGGCTGCCTGGTGTCGGTGCCGTTGATTGGCCTGCAAGCCTGGAACATCCTCGCCAGCCTGACCGTACTGGCGGTATCGCTGGTGCTGCTGCTCTGCGGTGCGTATGTGTGGCGCCAGGGGCTGCGCTATGGCTCTTATTACATCCTCGCCTGGAGCATCTTGCTGGCCTCGTTCATCATCGCCACCACGGGTTCGCTGGGTGTTGAACTGTTTGGCTTGTATGGTGCGACGGTGGTCAAGATCGGCGTGACCATTGAGCTGATTACTCTGTCCATCGGTCTGGCAGACCGTATCAATATGCTCAAGGAGGAAGGCTTCCAGTCACGCCGCGCCGCCGAGCAAGCCGAAATCGAAAACCAGGCCAAAAGCCGCTTCCTGGCCAAAATGAGCCACGAGATCCGCACCCCGCTTAATGGCGTATTGGGCATGCTGCAACTGCTCAAGGAAACCTCGTTAGACCGCAGTCAGCGGTTCTATGTCGACACCATCGCCAGCTCCGGCAGCTCACTGATGGCCGTGATCAACGACATACTCGATTACGCGCGCATCGAATCCGGCAAACTCAGCCTGGAACATATCGAGTTCGACCTGGAAGACCTCATTTCCGACACCCTGAGCCTGTTTACCGGACAGGCGCTGGATAAGCGTCTACGTCTCTATGTAAGCCTGGAAAATGGCGTGCCGCGTCGTCTCAATGGCGACCCGACCCGCCTCAAGCAAGTGCTGATGAACCTGCTCAGCAATGCACTGAAATTTACCGCCGAAGGCCACGTGGCGCTGAATGTTTGCCTACGTAATGACTCCCAAGGCAACCCACACCTGGTGTTTGCTATCAGTGACAGCGGCATCGGCATCACTGACCAGGCATTGACCCAGTTGTTCGAGTCATTTGCCCAGGGTGACTCCAGCACCACTCGCCGTTACGGCGGCAGCGGCCTGGGCCTGGTCATTAGTAAAGAGTTGGTAGAGATGATGGGCGGACGCATCGAAGTGCAGAGTACGCCAGGTCAAGGCACCCGCTTCGCCTTCGATATTCCGCTACCCGATGACATACCCACCATTGACCCTCTGCACGAACTGCTCAAGGGCCGCACAGCACTGCTCACCTCCCTCGACGGCCTTGGCCTGGATGCGCTAAGCCGCCTGCTTGGGCGCTGGGGTATGCGCACCGAGCGCTGCCAAAATCCCGAAAACCTGCTCGGCTACCTGGAGGATTTTGCGGCGCCTCCGTTGCTGGTACTGATGTCACCCTGGCCTGGCAGTAGCCAGCACTGGCTGGACTCTCTTCAACCGCTGCTAAAGCCAGGCCAGCGCGTCCTGCTGCTGTGCGCGCCAGATCAGAAGCAGCAACTACCCTACGCCCCGGGCCTACGCCTATATGGCCTGACGCAACCGCTGGCCATCAACGCCTTACGCGCTGCGCTACTGGAACTGTACGAAGAACCCCGCATAAACGAAATCACGCTACCCATCACACCACGCTGCGATTCCGCCAGCACACCGTGCATCTTGGTGGCTGAAGACAACCCGGTGAATCAGTTGGTGGTACAGGGCTTCTTGAAGAAGCGCGGTTATAACGTGCGCGTGGTGGCCAACGGTTTGGCTGCCCTGAATGAGTACCGGCGCGACCCGAGTGCCACACAACTGATCCTGATGGACTGCGAAATGCCAGAAATGGATGGCTTCGAAGCCACTCGACAGATTCGCCGCCTGGAGCGCAAATGCAAGCTGCCAGCGGTGCCGATCATCGCGCTCACCGCACACATCCTCGAAGAACACCGCCAGCATGGCGCCGAGTCCGGAATGAATGACTTCCTCGGTAAGCCGCTGGACAGCAGCAAGCTCTACAGCACCCTGGAAACCTACCTGCAGCCAACCGTTCCAGCCAGCCAATAGCCTGAAGCAAACATGGCCAGACAGGCCTGTGCGCGTTAGCATCGCCGCTGCGCTCTGGAGGCCATACCGTGCTGATCCCCTATCACCTGCTCGAAGCTGACACCCTGACTCGCCTGATCGAAGATTTCGTCACCCGCGACGGCACCGACAACGGCGACGAAACACCGCTGCACACGCGTATTGAACGCGTACGCCACGCGCTGAGCAAAGGCCAGGCGGTGATTGTTTTCGATGCAGAAAGCCAACAATGCCAACTGGCGCTGAAACGCGACGTGCCGAAAGAATGGTTGGATGCGCTAGAGCAATAGTCGCGTTAAACCCTTGGGTTAGCCGCGCAAACCACCCTCACGCTCCCACGCACAGCGCACGCGCAACTCACCTTCCTGCGGGCTGTGAAAACCGTTGTCCGACTCCCAGCGAAAGGTGTGCGTACCGTTCAACTCGGTTTCCAGGTGCACCACTGCGCTGGCCCAGTACAGGCGCTTGAGCAGGGCTTCGAACTGCTTGATCCACAGGCTCCACTCGTACTCGACCGTACGGTAGCTGGCGCCAAAGTGGATCACCTGAGTCTGATACACGCCATCGCCCGGCAGCTCGCTAAAAGCGAACATCTCCCGGCCAAGCAAGCTCCAGGCATCGCCCACTGGCAGCTCGGCCAGCACCTGCCGATTGATTTCACGGCGCAAACGGCTTTCCGCAGGACTGTCCGACGGACAGTCTCGGATACAACCATAAACGATGGATTCGGACTCCACGCGGGCACTCCAGCAAATCAAGGGTTGCCTTCTATCACAGCCGCAAAAGCCAAGGAAGGAACGGCGGCTAAAAAGCGTTATCGCCCTGAAAAACCGTGCCTAACTGACCTCAGTTAGGCGTACGTGCGCGCCCATGCCCCATCACCCAAGCCAGCACGGTCATTACCAGCGCCAGCGCTGTCAGCACCATAAACGGCAGCTGATAGTTACCGGCCAGATCCCGCGCCAACCCCGTTAATACTGGCGTCAGGCAGGCCAGACTGTAACCCATGCACAGCATCATCGCAGTCCAGCGGCTAACCGCCATGGGCGAAGCCGACTCGTACAGCGGCAATACCAATGACAGCGCAAAGGAGCCACCCAAACCAAAACCAACAGTGACCGCCCACAACTCGGGCAGCACGGTGGGCTGAAAGGTGATCATCATCAGGCTGATAGACGACAACAAGCCGCAGCCCATCAGCAACGCATAGCGATTCTGGAAGCGTTGCGCCAGCCAGGGCAACAGGAACGAGCTGGGCAACCCCATCAGCATCGACACACTGAAGAGGCTATTACTGTGGATTAGACTCAGCCCGGCTTCGTGATACCGCGCCACCGCCCATGTAGCCAGGGCGTAAAACAACCCGGCCTGAAGGGCGAAAAACGCACTGATTAGCCAGGCACGTGGCTGCCCCCAGGGCAAGCCCTCCGCTGCTCCGGTGTCAGCCTCAACGCGATTGGGCAGGCACAGCCACAACAACAACCCGACTAACGCCGGTAACGCCCAAAATGCCAGACCACGGGTCCAGTCATCGCCCAACCACTGCGTAGCCGGCACCGTCAGCACCGCACCACCGGCCCCGCCAATCGCCATGCTCAGCGAATACCAGCCCACCACACTACCCATGCGCCCGGCAAAATGGCGTTTGATAAAGCCCGAAAGCAACGGCCCGGCGACCGCAATAGCAGCGCCCAACAGCACCGCACTGCCAATCAAAATCACACTGGCATGGGCCATCACGCGTAGCAGCAACGCCAGCGCAATCAGCGCCATACACAGAGCAATGGTGCGTTCCAGCCCGAGACGCAGCGCCAAGCGTGGCGCGAAAGGCGCCAGCAGGCCCATGCATAACACGGGTAGCGCGGTGGTCAGGCTGATCAGGCTGCGACTCAAGGCCAGCTCAGTGGCAATCCGCTCGATCAGCGGGGCCAGAGAGGTAATGCCGGGCGTAAGTTGATTGCAGCCAGAACGAGGGCCAGCAACAGCATGGCCCGGGGGAAAGGTTTCACAGAACATCCATCAGTTTCGCGGCCATGCCGGCATGACCGCAAACCTTAGAGCGCAAGCTCATAGCAGACAAGCCCTAAGCAGGATTATGTTGACCGTTAAATCAACAAAACCACATCGACTCACTTGCTGCGTGGCGCACGCATCTTATCGGCCATGGTGGTCATTTCGTTGTACAGCAACTGCGGATTTTTCTGCTTCAAGGCCCAAGCCATGCGGCCCTGCTCATGGGGTAGAATCATAAACTCGCCTTTGCCAATCTCTTGATAAATGTAATCAGCAATATCTGCCGCACTGATCGGCGAGCTCTCCAGCAATTTGCCGACCTGCGCTTTCATCGCCGGTGTAGGACCGCGGAAGGAATCCAGCAGGTTGGTCTGGAAAAAGGAGGGGCAGACCACATGCACAGCAATTTCGTGAAGCTTCAGCTCAATCAACAGGCTTTCCGACAGCGCCACAACACCGGCTTTAGCCACGTTATAGTTGCTCATTGCGGGGCCCTGCATCAACGCCGCCATGGAAGCGATATTGACGATCTTGCCTTTGCTTTTTTCCAGCAGCGGCAGGAACGCTTTACAGCCCTTAACCACGCCCATCAGGTTGATCGCAATCTGCCAATCCCAATCCTCCAATGACAATTCACTGAAGAAGCCACCCGAAGCAACGCCTGCGTTATTGACGATTACATCAATACCGCCAAGCTTTTCCTCACAGGCCTGAGCAAACGCGGTCAACTGACTGTAGTCACGTACATCACAGCGTTGGGTGAATCCATCACCGCCGGCATCGCGCACCATCTGCAGGGTTTCTGTCAGACCCGGCTCGTTAACATCCGACAGCGCCAACTGCCAACCCTCACGCGCCCAACGCAGGGCAATCTCACGCCCCAAACCCGAACCTGCGCCGGTGATCATCATGCGATTTTGCATAGGAAAGCTGCCTTTGCTGCTGTGATTGATGGCGCCAGTGTAGCCGCGGAAATTATCCAGCCTGCATACCATCATCTTTCTGAATAAGGCAGCCTAAGCTCAAGTCACGGACGTCACCTGAGCACCCAGGCGAAAAAGTTGCACGCATAAAAAAGCCGGTAGATAACCGGCTTCGTTTTTCGCAACAACTTTTGCCCGTCAGTTAATACTCAACTTATCGCGATTCTTCTCAAGCGTTGCTTCGCCAATCCCTTTAACTTCCAGCAACTCATCCACCGAAGCAAAGTCACCATGCTCATCACGATAAGCAACAATCGCCAGCGCTTTAACTTCACCAATCCCCAACAGTTCGCGTTGCAGGGTGGCCGCATCGGCAGCATTCAGATTGACCTTGGTGACGGCAGCTACTTCAGCGCTCGGTACTTCAGCGCCAGATGGGCTGGGTACTTCCGCCGCCGATACCATCAGCGAGAAAGAAGCTAAAAAGGCAAACAACAGAGACGAGAGTTTAGCGTTAAGCATCGTGTGCATCCTTTCGTTAGTTTAATAGAAGCGCATGGCAATCCAGCTCCATGCTTTCTCAAAACTAGACGTTGTTACACAACTGTCAAACTACACTGACAAAAATTGTTTACTTTGCGGCTCATGACGCGCTCAAGCAGCATCCACTTGCTGCATGAGCAGGCACATAACGCGAACTTAAGGGCTGCTGAAATCGTCAAGATCAAGGACGCATCAACCATTGATCGCGGCCAAGGCTGTACCTAAAGAGCAAGCCTCTGGCTTAGCCCCACTTATGGCTCTATTCGGCGCTGCTGATAAATCCAGTCGACAATTTCACCTTCGGGTTTGTAGCCACTCACCGTTTCACGCAATAGCTGGCGCACCCGATCATAGTCATCGCGCTCAACGGCACCGAGCAACTCGCTCAAACGTACTTTGAACACCTCCCAGGGCAGATGTTCTTCATTGGCCCGCATGATCATTGGGTGCTCAGTCGGGCTGACGTTATCGCCAATCAGCAACTCTTCGTAAAGCTTCTCGCCAGGGCGCAAACCGGAAAACTCGATGGCAATATCGCCCTGCGGACTCTTTTTAGAGCGAACGCTCAAGCCACTGAGATGAATCATCTTTTCCGCCAAATCGGCAATTTTGACCGGCTCACCCATGTCCAGCACGAATACATCACCGACCTCCCCCATGGCTCCCGCCTGGATGACCAACTGTGCCGCTTCCGGGATGGTCATAAAGTAGCGGGTGATATTCGGATGGGTGACCGTAACCGGCCCGCCCTTACGAATCTGCTCGTGGAACAGAGGGATTACCGAGCCCGATGAGCCCAATACATTGCCAAAACGCACCATGGTAAAACGCGTTTTATTTAACTGGCGCAGCGCCTTGTCATCCTCAAACAACACAGGCGCCGCTTCACGGCTAAGCGCCTGCAACACCATCTCGGCTAAACGCTTAGTACTGCCCATAACATTGGTGGGGCGCACCGCTTTGTCAGTTGAGATCAGGACAAAGTTGCTCACCCCGCCCTGATCGCCGCCTGTGCGGTATTCAGCGTACCGAGCAGATTATTCAGCACGCCTTCTGCAATATTGTGCTCCACCATCGGCACATGCTTATAAGCCGCAGCGTGATAAACGGTATCAACCTTCCAAGTCTGCATCACATCGCGCAGCTTATCTGCATTACGAATCGAGCCCAAAATCGGCACCAAGCGAAGTGGCAACGACTCACGTTTGATGCGCGCCTCCAACTCGCTGTGAATGCTGTACAGGTTGAACTCGCTGTGCTCGAACATCAGCAGCGTTGTAGGTTCATTAAGCAGGATTTGCCGGCATAGCTCGGCGCCAATCGAGCCGCCAGCGCCGGTGACCATCACTACCTGATTACGGATACAACGCTCAAATAGAACCTGTTGCGGCGGCACCGCATCGCGCCCGAGCAAGTCGGCGATATCGACCTCCTGCACATCCTCGACTTTCACGCGGCCACTGGCCAAATCCATAAAACCGGGAATGCTGCGCACATGCAGAGGAAAGTGCTCCAACGCCTCAAGAATCTGCCGCCGCCGCCCACGCGAAGCCGAAGGCATGGCCAAGAGGATTTCATCGGCGCCCGTTTCGTTGATCATCTGCTGGATGTGCTTGGAGGTGTAAACCCGCAGCCCGGCGATGGTGCGATTAGCGATACCTGGATCATCATCAATAAAAGCCACCGGGCGCATGGCACGCCCAAGACGCAAGGCCGCAATAAGTTGGTTACCCGCCGCGCCAGCGCCATAAATGGCCACTTTAGGCAAACCGTGCTCACGTCCCTGCAGTCGGCTGGGGTTCTCGGCGGAAAACCAATCGCCCATAAAATACTGGCGCATCACCAAGCGCAGCCCACCGAGCAATACCAGACTCAACCACCAATAGTTGAGCACCATTGAGCGCGGCACGAGCTTGGGTGCACCCTGATACCAATAAACCGCCAGAGCCAGTATTAACGCCGACAGCGTAACGGCCTTGCCAATGGCCAGCAGTGCATCGTTACCGAAATAGCGCATCACAGCGCGGTACATACCGAAGCGAACAAACAGAGGAATGGCGATGGCCGGCGCCAACGCAAATAACCAGGCGTGCCCTGCAAAGGGTTCAACAGCTTTGCTATCGCCCAAGCGCACCAAAAAAGCCAACCAAAGTGCACTCCAGACAAGCACCACGTCTATGGCAACCTGAATCAGTCGCTTCTGGCGTCGTGGCAAACTAACCAGACGACCGCGCAACTTTTCAGCAAGTCTTAACACAACATTTCCTCAATCTCTCAAACTGGCCAAGAACCAATGACTACATCCTGAGGTGCTATGACTGCCAAACTCAGTTATATAAACCAATCAGTGTCTATAAACAGCCAAAGGAAGAACGCTTAATGCGCCCCCTGCTCGCCCGCCTTGAACTTCACCGCTAAGCCGATCAACGGGGCATAGGCGACGACAAGACCAACCAAACCATCCATCCCACCCCATCCAACCCAGAGCGCAATAGGCAGCAACCAGAACAAATTAAGCGCTGCAACTGCCTGCGTTACCGGTAAGTGCCCGCCAAGCCGCCGAGAAGCATACTGATAAGCATGGCTGCGATGAGCCTCATACACCTTATCGCCTCGAATCAGACGGCGCAGCAAGGTGAAGGTCGCATCGACGATGAACACCCAAGCAGGATCAACCAACTCCACAAAAACTGCGGCGCGACCCAAGCAGCCTGCAGTGACAATATGCCCAAGGTAACACCAAGAAAGCCGCTACCCGCATCGCCCATAAAGATTCGTGCCGGGGGGAGGTTCCAAAACAGAAACCCCACGACCGAAGCCGCCAATATTAAAGGGACGACGAACTCCGAAGGCTGGTTTGAGCCGGCGATGCCCAACAAGGCTCCGCCCAAACAAACACAAATAGCTTCGACACTGGCAATTCCATCGATGCCATCCATAAAATTGTACAAATTGAGCAGCCAGACCAGATACACCGCAGCCATCACATGACCCAACCAGCCCAACTCGAGGCCGAAACCGAAAGCATTAATTGGTGGTAGACCGTTTAGCCAGATCAGTGCCCAGACAGCCGCCGAAAAATGCCCGAGCAGACGCCAACTCGCGGCGATATGGCCATGGTCATCGAGAAACCCCAATACAGCAACTCCAGCACCTGAACCCAACAGCGCCCAAACCAAAGGCCAGGCGACCAGGCCCATAACGGCCAACAACGGCAAGGCCAGCAGAAAGCTCAGAACTATCGCCAGGCCACCGCCGCGCGGCATCGGCACTGAGTGCGAACTCCGCGCGTTGGGGATATCCATCAGTCTGCGAGACAAGGCATAACGGCGCAACGCGCCAGTCGTAAAAAGCGCAAAGCCGGCCACAACCGGTAATAACAACCAGATGCTCATTTGTTTTGTTGTTCCAGAAAATGCTTCGCCGTCTTACGCAACGCCTCATCGACGCTGACCGGCGGCGTCCAGTTGAGTAGCTCACGTGTTTTGCTGATATCGACCTGCAACGAGCCACACAACCGGTGGGCAAGCGCCTGCTTACCTAAGAGTTTGGCACCTACTTCGAGCAAACGACTCGGCACAGGTAACAGGCGCGCTGGCTTGCCCAATGCCACGCCCATTCTGCGCAATAATTCGGTGGTTGAAAGGTCTTCGCCATCTCCAACCAAAAAGGTCTGATTAGCGGCAGCGGGGTGCTCGACACAGGTCACGATCAGATCGACCAGATTGTCCAGCGCAACCAAGCTGCGTCGGTTATGGATAGCCCCAAACGGCAACGGCACACCCTTGTGCAACCAGCGCATCATATTGAGGAAATTAGCCTTCACCCCCGGCCCATAGACTAGGGTCGGACGAATAATCACTACTTCCATGCCGGTCTCGCCAGCCAATGCGCGTAAACCATGTTCGGCCTCCATCTTAGAAATGCCGTACGAATCCGCTGGTGCCGCTTGAGCACCAGCAAGGTAAGGCATATTTACAGGTGTACCCTCGCCATTGACCTTAATTGAACTTATAAAGATAAAGCGGCGTACACTCGCTGCCGCGGCCTGGCGGGCGAGACTCAACGTGCCTTCAACATTGATCATGCGGAACTCGGCTAGCGGGTCGGACGACGTATCGTGCATGACATGGACTCTTGCTGCTGAGTGAACAACCACCTCACAACCTTCTAGCACTTTACTCCACTGAGTCTCAGGTTGCAGACCACCAACTCGCATCACTTGTACGCCATATGGCAGTCCAACTACTTGACGACGGATTGCAACAACCGGGTCATAGTGCCCTTCTGCCGTAATCTGTTGAAGCAGCGCGTTACCTACAAATCCGGTAGTACCCGTCAAAAATATGCGCATTACATTGAACCATCGGTTGGTTTTTTTAAAAAATTAAACGAGTTTTGAATGAAACTTCAAAAGAACGTTTACTGATAAAATTGCCGAATTAGCAGGCATCCGACCAAACCTAAAACTTCAAGACTTGAAATACTCAGAACTATAAAACCACAAAATTTATTTATTAGTAGCGCAGAAAATTCGATTCGATCGCAATTGGTGCTGAGATATCAATTTGTATGGGCAGAATATTTATTCTGTATAATGATAATCATGCGCAACAAAAAATCAACATGATTTCGACTAGATATCGCCCAACACAGAGGCCAATCAGCTTGCAGCAAATTCAAGCAGGCATTTTTCCATTCCTTAGCGCCCCCATACTGAATAGCTTGATATTCATCCACCGGCCATAACGAGGCTAAGCTACTGCGCGGCCACGGCATAAAAGGTAGAAAAGCTACATACCCGCTAACAGCTGCATATATTTTTTCGACAGCGCTTGAACAAGGAGGTAGTACGCGAACGAATTTCAGATGAGCAATGTGGCGCCCAGTTGCGACGGCAAACTGCATGAATTGAGGGATTGCTGTGCAAGCGACCAAAGTATAAAGGACAGCTCGAGCTAAGACACCCCAACCGGCCTGGGGTTGCCATACCGGCATACGATATTTACAAGATGATTGAAACGCCCTTACACCTTAGAGACTTCGATTTTTGGAAAGGCCAGAACCAAGGGCTTAGACCTAGACCTAGATATTGCTTCGGCGTAGCCGCCGGTTAATGACTGAGTAAAACCCAAAGACCTTATTCGTCTTCATTCACCCGATCACGCAGCTCTTTGCCCGGTTTGAAATGCGGCACAAACTTGCCGTCCAAACTCACGGAATCCCCCGTCTTGGGGTTGCGCCCTACCCGCGGAGCACGGTAGTGAAGGGAAAAGCTACCAAAGCCGCGAATCTCGATACGGTCACCCGTCGACAGGGCCTGCGACATTTGTTCAAGCATGGTCTTGATCGCTAACTCGACATCCTTTGATGAGAGCTGCCCCTGGTGGGTGACGATGCGCTCGATCAACTCCGACTTGGTCATGGTTTTCCCTTCTTTTTCAAGCGGCTAGATCACTAGATAGAACGGTTTTAGCATGCCTGATTGGATTTGAACAGCCTATAAAACAATACCTTAGCGATTTTCAGGTACAAAAAAGGGCGACCGAAGTCGCCCTTTTTCTGGACTAGCTGAACTTAGTTCTGCTTTTCCATTTGCGCGCGGAGCAGATCACCAAGGGTGGTCGGGCCCGCAGCAATGTCAGAGGTAGCTGGCTTGTCGCGCAGGCTCTGGATTGCTTCTTTTTCGTCTTCAACGTCTTTCGACTTGACCGACAAGCTGATTACGCGGCTCTTACGGTCAACGCTGATGATCTTAGCTTCTACTTCTTCGCCTTCTTTCAGAACGTTGCGCGCGTCTTCAACGCGGTCACGGCTGATTTCGGAGGCTTTCAGTGTGGCTTCGATGCCATCGGCCAGGGTGATGATAGCGCCCTTAGCGTCAACTTCTTTAACGATGCCGCGCACGATGGTGCCTTTATCGTTAACAGCAACGTAGTCGGAGAACGGATCTTCTTCCAGCTGCTTGATGCCGAGGGAAATGCGCTCACGCTCCGGATCAACGGAGAGGATAACGGTTTCCAGCTCGTCGCCCTTCTTGAAGCGGCGTACAGCTTCTTCGCCTACTTCGTTCCAGGAGATGTCGGACAAGTGAACGAGGCCGTCGATGCCACCATCCAGACCAATGAAGATACCGAAATCGGTGATCGACTTGATGGTGCCGGAGATCTTGTCGCCCTTGTTGAACTGACCGGAGAAATCTTCCCACGGGTTAGTTTTGCACTGCTTGATACCCAGGGAGATACGACGACGCTCTTCGTCGATATCCAGAACCATAACTTCCACTTCGTCGCCGACGTTAACGACTTTCGAAGGATGGATATTTTTGTTGGTCCAATCCATTTCGGATACGTGCACCAAGCCTTCCACGCCTTCTTCCAGCTCTGCGAAGCAGCCGTAGTCGGTCAGGTTGGTTACGCGCGCAGTGACACGGGTGTCCTGCGGGTAACGTGCCTTGATGGCAACCCATGGATCTTCGCCCAGCTGCTTAAGGCCGAGGGAAACGCGGTTGCGCTCGCGATCGTACTTAAGGATTTTGACGTCGATTTCATCGCCAACGTTGACGATTTCCGACGGATGCTTGATACGCTTCCAAGCCATGTCGGTGATGTGCAGCAGGCCGTCGACGCCACCCAGATCCACGAACGCGCCGTAGTCGGTGAGGTTCTTGACGATACCTTTAACCTGCTGACCTTCCTGCAGGGATTCCAGCAGCGCTTCGCGCTCTGCGGAGTTCTCTGCTTCGAGGACGCTGCGACGGGAAACGACAACGTTGTTGCGCTTCTGGTCCAGCTTGATGACTTTGAATTCGAGTTCTTTGCCTTCCAGGTGAGTGGTATCACGCACAGGACGGACATCGACCAAGGAACCTGGCAGGAACGCACGGATGCCGTTAACGTCGACAGTGAAGCCGCCCTTAACCTTACCGTTGATAACGCCCGTAACCACTTCCTCAGCGGCGAAAGCTGCTTCCAGAACGATCCAGCACTCGGCACGCTTGGCTTTTTCACGGGACAGCTTGGTTTCACCAAAGCCATCTTCAACCGCGTCCAGCGCTACGTGAACTTCGTCACCGACTTTGATGGTCAACTCGCCAGCGTCGTTGTGGAACTGTTCCAGCGGGATGAGGCCTTCAGACTTCAAACCAGCGTGAACGGTTACCCAACCAGCTTGGTAATCGATGTCGACGATGATAGCGGTGATGATTGAGCCAGCCTGAAGGTTCAGGGTTTTTAGGCTTTCTTCAAACAGTTCAGCAAAGCTTTCGCTCATTTTAATTCCTGTTGATTCAGGGCGGGGAATCCGCCCAAACCACACTCCAGACAATGTGGGTACGTTTATGTAAAAAGAAGCAGACGGGTCTAGGACTGGGTTCCCGTAAGCTTCCTTGGCGAGCCGGTCAGCTTAAGCAGCTGTGGCTCTGGTCATCCAGCGAGGTCACGCGTGGCGACTTCGCTGAGTATTCGTTCAAGCACTTGTTCAATCGAGAGTTCAGTGGAATCCAGCTGAATTGCATCGGCCGCCGGCTTGAGTGGGGCCACTGCACGCTGAGTATCGCGCTCATCGCGCGCCTGGATCTCATCAAGAAGACTCGCGAGATTAACATCATCGCCTTTGGCCTTCAACTGCAGGTAACGGCGACGGGCACGTTCCTCGGCGCTGGCGGTGAGAAAAACCTTTAGCGACGCATCGGGGAACACTACGGTGCCCATGTCGCGACCATCGGCGATTAGCCCGGGCATCTCCTGAAACGCTTGCTGCCGCTGCAGTAGCGCATCACGCACAGCAGGCAAGGAGGCAACCAGTGACGCGCCAGCGCCGACTTGTTCATTACGAATCAGATCGGTGACCTCGTCGCCTTCAAGAATAATGCGCTGACCGCGCCCATCACCGGCAGCAATAAATTGCACATCCAGATGAGCGGCAAGCAGCTTCATGGCTTCTTCATTGGTCAGGTCGACGCCGTGATTACCCGCCGCGAATGCCAACAAACGATAGAGCGCGCCCGAATCCAGCAGATTCCAGCCCAACTGTTTAGCCAGCAAGCCAGCAACCGTACCTTTGCCAGAACCGCTCGGCCCATCGATGGTGATAACCGGTGCGACAATCATGCCTTACCCTCCTCGGCCACACGGATACCCACCTGAGCCGACAGCGCCAGGAAGTTAGGAAACGAGGTGGCTACGTTGGCGCAGTCGTGAATGCGGATTGGCGCCGTCGCGCGCAGTGACGCCACGCTAAACGACATGGCGATACGGTGATCACCGTGCGCCCAGACCTCACCTCCACCGATACTGCCGCCGTCGATAATGATGCCATCCGACGTAGGCTCAACCTTGACACCCAGCGCCGCCAAACCATCAGCCATAACCTGAATACGGTCAGACTCTTTGACGCGTAGTTCTTCAGCGCCACGCAGCACGGTACGTCCTTCGGCCACCGCAGCAGCAACAAACAGTACTGGGAATTCGTCGATAGCCAGAGGTACCAGGTCTTCCGGGATATCAATACCTTTGAGCTTGGCGCTGCGCACACGAATGTCCGCTACCGGCTCACCACCGACTTCACGCTGGTTTTCCAGGGTAATGTCGCCCCCATCAGCTTGAGGATATCGATTACGCCGGTACGGGTCGGGTTGATGCCGACATGCTCAAGCACCAGCTCGGAGTCTTCGGCGATGCTGCCGGCCACCAGGAAGAACGCGGCCGAAGAGATATCCGCCGGCACTTCAATATGGGTCGCGGTCAGCTTGTGGCCGGACTCAACAGTGGCAGTATTGCCCTCAACCATGACCGGATAGCCGAAGCCACGCAGCATGCGCTCGGTATGGTCACGGGTCGGTGCCGGCTCGATCACCGTGGTCGAACCCGCCGCATACAGACCTGCCAACAACATGCAGGATTTGACTTGCGCACTGGCCATCGGCATTTCATAGGTCATGCCGCCCAGGCGCGCACCCGCACGAATCGTCAGCGGCGGACGCCCCTCAGGCCCGGTTTCAATAATCGCACCCATGGCGCGCAATGGCTTGGCCACGCGATTCATAGGGCGCTTGGACAGCGAGGCATCACCAGTCAGGGTGGTATCGAATGACTGCGCCGCCAGCAGGCCCGCCAACAGGCGCATCGAGGTGCCTGAGTTACCCAGGTAGATCGGCCCAGGCGGTGCCTTCAAACCATGCAAACCAACACCGTGCACGGTGACGCGACCATGGTGCGGCCCTTCAATGACCACGCCCATATCGCGGAACGCCTGAATGGTTGCCAGCGCATCCTCACCCTCAAGGAAGCCCTCAACCTCAGTCACCCCTTCAGCCAGTGAACCGAGCATGATCGAGCGGTGCGAGATGGATTTATCACCCGGCACACGAATTCGCCCAGAGAGTTTGCCGCCAGGGTTAGCCAGAAAAATCAGATCGTTCGAGTGCATAGCGTCCACATAGGCCCTACGGGCGAGAATTTTGCCGAAATGCTCACGGGCCACGCGGGCGCGTGTAAATACGCCCAGCAATTGGTGCCCGTCCCCAGCGTCAACCGCGTCGCGCAAGGCGTCGAGGTCGTCGCGAAATACGTCCAGCGTGCGCAGCACCGCCTCGCGATTGGCGAGAAAGATGTCATGCCACATGACTGGATCACTGCCGGCAATGCGCGTGAAGTCGCGAAAACCGCCGGCAGCGTATCGAAAAATCTCCAGGTTCTCACTGCGCTTGGCCAGCGAGTCCACCAGCGTAAAGGCCAGCAGGTGCGGCAGGTGACTGGTCGCAGCGAGCACCTGATCATGATGCTCGACTTCCATATGCTCGACATCCGCGCCGAGCTCGCGCCACAAGCCATCGACTAACGCCAACGCGGCCGCATCACTCTGCTCGCTCGGCGTCAGGATCACCTTATGCCGACGAAACAGCTCAACATTCGCGGCCTCCACACCACTTTGCTCGGAGCCGGCTATCGGATGACCCGGTACAAAGCGTACAGCCCGACCCGCAAAGGCCAGGCGCGCAGCGCGCACTACATTGCCCTTGGCGCTGCCGACATCAGTCAGCACCGCAGTGCCCAGATCAAGCTTCGCCAACTCGCCCAGGAGCTTCTCCATGGCCAAAATCGGCACGGCCAGCTGAATCACCGCCGCACCCTGACAAGCCGCCGCCAGGTCGGTTTCACAGCGATCAACCACACCCAAGTCGACTGCCATACGCTGCGACTCGGGATCCAAATCGACCCCCACCACCTCACTGAACAGGCCGCGCTCGCGCAGGCCCTTGGCAAAGGAGCCACCAATCAACCCCAGCCCGATAACCACCAGGCGCCCGAGCTTAGGCACGGCAGATGGCAGTGCAGTGTCAGCCGCGTTTAAATCACTCACGCGCGCAACACCTCAGCCAGCGCCTCAAGGAAGCGGGCGTTCTCCGCGGGCAAACCAATCGATACCCGCAAGAAGTTCGGCATGCCATAACCGGCCACTGGCCGCACGATGACGCCCGCGCGCAGTAGCGCCTGATTGATCGCCGCGGTATCACGGGCAAAATCCACGGCAATAAAGTTGCCCTTGGACGGAATCCAGCTTAACCCCAACGCACTCAGCCCAGCCTCAAGCTGCGCCATGCCGGCATCGTTGAGCTGACGGCTTTGCGTCATGTAATCGCCATCATCCAGCGCAGCACACGCTGCCGCCAAGGCCAGGCTGTTTACGTTGAACGGCTGGCGTACACGATTCAGCACATCAGCGATCTGCGCCGAGCTGAGCGCGTAGCCAACGCGCAGCGCCGCCAGACCATAGGCCTTTGAGAAGGTGCGTGAGACCAGCAGATTGTCATAGCGCGCCAGGTACTTTAGGCCGTCCGGCAGCTCATCACCCTCGGCATACTCGATATAAGCCTCATCCAGCACCACCAGCACATTGCTGGGCACCCGCGCGAGGAAGCGCTCCAGCGCATCAGGGCCGAACCAAGTGCCCGTTGGGTTGTTTGGGTTGGCGATAAACACCACACGGGTGTTTTCATCAATCGCGGCGAGCATGGCCTCAAGGTCGTGGCCGTAGTCCTGCGCCGGCACCACTTTGCCCTGCGCACCAACAGCCTGGGTGGCAATCGGGTAGACGGCAAAGGCGTATTGGCTGAACACCGCATTCAGACCCGGCGCCAGGTAGGCACGTGCGACCAGGTCGAGAATATCGTTGGATCCGTTACCCAGGGTGACCTGACTAACCTGCACGGCGCAACGCGCAGCCAGACGGCTTTTCAGCTCGAAGCCGTTGCCATCGGGGTAACGGGTCAGCTCAGCCAACTCAGCGCGGATCGCCTCCAGCACTTTAGGGCTAGGGCCGAGCGGGTTCTCGTTACTGGCAAGCTTGACGATGCTGGCCGGATCCAGATCCAACTCACGGGCCAGCTCATCCACCGGCTTGCCTGGCACATAGGGCGACAACTGCTGAACGCCTGGCTGGGCCAAGGCGAGGAAATCGGTCATAACAAAGCCTCACGCTTAAAGCCGCAAGCCCCAAGTACAGCCCGGCGTCGATGCGCGTGTAGCTTGAAACCCGAGACCTGCCGCAGCAGTTTTAAAGTACCGCTTTGGGGTAGGAACCAAGGACCTTGAGCGCCACGGCTTCCTGATTGATCTTTTCCAACACGTCCTTGATCAACGGGTCGCGGTGATGGCCGACGAAGTCGATAAAGAACACGTAGGTCCACTTGCCGCTGCGCGACGGACGGGTTTCGATGCGCGTCAGGTCGATGCCGTTGTTGTGGAACGGCACCAGCAACTCATGCAGCGCGCCCGGCTTGTTGCTCATGGAAATAATCACCGAGGTTTTGTCGTCACCGGTCGGCGGTACTTCCTGGCTACCTATGATCAAGAAGCGCGTGGAGTTGTCCGGGCGGTCCTCAATCTTCTCGGCAATTTTGCTTAGGCCGTACAGACTGGCCGCCATATCGCCGGCAATCGCCGCGCTGTTCCACTCGCTTTTCACCCGCTTGGCGGCATCAGCGTTGCTCGATACGGCTACGCGCTCAACGTTGGGGTAATGCGCGTCGAGCCACTTGCGGCACTGCGCCAGCGACTGAGCATGGGAATAGATACGAGTGATTTTGTCGGTTTTGGTGGTTTCGCCGACCAGCAGATGGTGGTGAATACGCAGCTCGACCTCACCACAGATGACCATGTCGTGCTCAAGGAAGCTGTCGAGCGTGTGGTTGATTGCACCTTCGGTGGAGTTCTCCACCGGCACCACACCGAAGTTCACCGCACCGGCAGCGACTTCACGGAAGACTTCATCGATGGCCGCCATCGGCACGCTGATCACTGCGTGACCAAAGTGCTTCATCGCCGCAGCCTGGGAGAAGGTACCTTCCGGGCCGAGGTAGGCGACCTTGAGCGGATTTTCCAGCGCCAGGCAGGAAGACATGATTTCACGGAACAACCGCGCCATTTCTTCGTTACCCAGTGGGCCCTTATTACGCTCCATGATGCGCTTGAGTACCTGAGCTTCACGCTCAGGGCGGTAGAACACCGGCTTCTCGCCTTCCGGCAGCGCCTTCATTTTGACCCGCGCCACTTCTTCGGCGCAGCTGGCGCGATCACTGATCAGCGCGAGAATCTTTTCATCGAGGTTATCGATGCGCAGGCGCAGGGCCTGCAATTCCTGCTCGGACACTACATCGGTCATCAGCCGTGCTCCTTTTCGAAGTCAGCCATATAAGCGACCAGCGCCTCTACAGCATCCAGGCCCACCGCGTTATAAATCGAGGCGCGCATGCCACCCACCGAGCGATGCCCTTTGAGGTTGAGCAAGCCACGGGCATCGGCGCCGGCAAGGAAGGCCTTGTCGAGCTTCTCGTCAGCCAGACGGAACGGCACATTCATCCAGGAGCGCGCATTAACGGCAATCGGGTTGCTGTAGAAGTCGCTGGTATCAATAGCTTTGTACAGCAGGTCTTTCTTGGCGCGGTTGATGCGTTCCATAGCGGCTACACCGCCCTGCTCTTTCAGCCATTCGAACACCAGGCCAGAGAGGTACCAGGAGAAGGTCGCCGGGGTGTTGTACATCGAGCCATTATCGGCGGCGACTTTGTAGTTGAGCATAGTCGGGCAGACGCTGCGGGCACGGCCGAGCAGGTCTTCACGCACAATGGTCACCACCAAGCCGCTAGGGCCGATGTTCTTCTGCGCGCCGGCGTAGATCAGGCCGAATTTCGACACATCGATCGGCCGCGAGAGGATGTCGGAAGACATGTCCGCCACCAGCGGCACGTCACCCACCTCGGGGATCCAGTCGAACTGCAGGCCGCCGATGGTTTCGTTGCTGGCGTAATGCAGGTAGGCGGCGTCTTTCGACAGCTGCCAGTCGTTCTGCCCAGGAATGGCGAAGTAGTCATAGGCCTTGGCACTGGCGGCAACATTAATATTGCCGTAGCGGCTGGCTTCTTCGATGCTTTTTTTCGACCAGATGCCGGTGTCGATATAGTCGGCAACACCGTCTTCGGGCAGCAGGTTGAGCGGAATTTCAGCAAACTGCTGACTGGCACCACCCTGCAGGAACAGCACCTTGTAATCGGACGGAATAGCCATCAGGTCGCGCAAGTCTTGCTCGGCCTTTTCCGCGATGGCGGTGTATTCCTCACTGCGGTGACTCATCTCCATCACCGACAGGCCTTTGCCTTGCCAATCGAGGAGTTCCGCCTGGGCGCGCTGCAGAACAGCTTCAGGAAGCGCGGCTGGGCCGGCGCAGAAGTTAAAGGCTCGCTTGCTCACATCCACTCTCTCTCAGATTCACCGAGCGCCACGCCCTTCGCGATGACGCATCCACTGCTTTTAGCCCCGCTCCGCAGGATGGGTTAGCCGAAGGCATAACCCATTGAGCGAACTCCTGTCGAACCCAGGATGAGCGGCAAGCCCTAAGCGCAGGATGAGTATCGCTGAGCGATGCCCACCCTACGGCTCACACCGATCACTCTTCGCTGGCTGAGCTTTCGTCAGCAGCGGCCTCGGGTGCAGCATCTGCATCCTCGACCACGCCTTCAACAGCTTCTTCACCGTCCAGCAGCTCTTCGTCGTCTTCCGCCGAGGGCTCCTGCACACGCTCAAGACCGACCAGGGTTTCATCCTTGGCCAGCTTGATCAGGGTCACGCCCTGAGTGTTACGGCCCAGGCTGGAGACCTCACTGACGCGAGTACGCACCAGCGTGCCTTGGTCAGAAATCAGCATGATTTCTTCACCTTCAAGCACCTGCACCGCACCGACCAGCTTGCCGTTACGCTCGTTGCTGACCATGGCGATAACGCCCTGACCGCCACGACCGCGACGTGGGAACTCGTCCATCGCCGTGCGCTTGCCGTAACCGCGCTCGGAGGCCGTCAGAATCTGCGCATCCGCTTCCGGAATCAGCATGGAGATAATCTCCTGCCCTTCCGGCAGACGCATACCGCGCACACCGCGAGCGGTACGGCCCATGGTGCGCACTTTGCTTTCTTTGAAGCGAATCACCTTACCGCCGTCGGAGAACATCATCACTTCGCGCGCACCGTCAGTCACGGCAGCGGAGATCAGGGTGTCATCTTCATCCAGCTTGAGGGCGATCAAACCCGAGCTGCGCGGACGGCTGAACTGCACCAGCGGGGTCTTCTTCACCGTGCCTTTGGCCGTAGCCATAAAGATGTAGGCACCGGTCGGCTCATCCGGGGTTTCGTCGTCGGCGTCATCGCCTTCGACCAGTTCTTCAACCTCTTCAGCCTCAACCAGCACGCCTTCGATGTCGTCTGCTTCATCGCCTTCTGGCGCCTGCTGACGCAGCGCTTCCAGATCGATCTGCAGCATGGCGGTGATGTGTTCACCCTCGCCCAGCGGCAACAGGTTAACCAGCGGACGACCGCGGGCAGCGCGGGACGCTTCCGGAATTTCGTAGGTTTTCAGCCAATACACTTTGCCCTTGCTGGAGAACAACAACAGCGTGGCGTGGCTGTTGGCGACCAGCAGGTGCTCGATATAGTCCTCATCCTTAACGCCAGTCGCTGACTTGCCCTTACCACCACGGCGCTGCGCCTGGTAGGCCGTCAACGGCTGCGATTTGGCATAACCACTGTGGGAGATGGTGACCACCCGCTCCTCTTCAGTGATCAGGTCAGCCAGGGTCAGGTCCAAGCGGTTGTCGAGGATTTCGGTACGACGGGCGTCGCCGAACTCGGCCTTGATCGCTTCCAGTTCTTCGCGGATCACTTCCATCAGGCGCACGGAGCTGGTGAGGATGCGGATCAGCTCGCCGATCTGGGTGAGAATCTCCTGGTACTCGGCCAGCAGTTTTTCATGCTCGAGACCGGTCAAACGGTGCAAACGCAGCTCAAGGATGGCCTGAGCCTGCTCGGGCGACAGGTAGTACTTGCCGTCGCGCAGACCGTACTGCGGATCGAGGTCATCCGGACGGCAAGAATCAGCCCCAGCACGCTCAACCATCGCCTCAACGGCAGTGGATTCCCACGCCTTGGCAATCAGCGCGATCTTGGCTTCTGCCGGCGTCGGCGAAGCTTTGATCAGTGCGATAACCGGGTCGATGTTGGACAGTGCTACCGCCTGGCCTTCAAGGATGTGTCCACGCTCACGGGCTTTACGCAGCTCAAACACCGTACGGCGGGTGACCACTTCACGGCGGTGCAGAATAAAGGCTTCGAGCATGTCCTTGAGATTCAGGACTTTCGGCTGACCGTCGATCAGCGCCACCACGTTGATGCCGAAAACGCTCTGCATCTGGGTCTGGGCGTAGAGGTTGTTCAGCACCACTTCCGGCACTTCACCACGACGCAGCTCAATGACGATACGCATGCCGTCTTTGTCAGACTCATCGCGCAGCTCAGTGATGCCTTCGAGCTTCTTCTCTTTGACCAGCTCGGCGATCTTCTCGATCAAGCGCGCTTTGTTCAGCTGATACGGCAGCTCGCTGACAATGATCTGCTGGCGACCGCCGACTTTATCGATGTCTTCGATAATCGCGCGAGCACGCATATAGATGCGCCCACGGCCAGTACGGTAGGCCTCGATGATGCCGGCGCGACCGTTGATGATCGCCGCCGTTGGGAAGTCCGGGCCCGGGATGTACTGCATCAGTTCATCGACCGTCAGCTCGCCGTTGTCGATCAGGGCCAGACAGCCGTTGATCACTTCCGTGAGGTTGTGCGGGGAATATTGGTGGCCATGCCCACGGCAATACCGCTGGAGCCGTTAACCAACAGGTTAGGCACCTTGGTTGGCATGACCGCTGGGATCATTTCGGTGCCGTCGTAGTTCGGCACCCAGTCCACGGTTTCTTTGTGCAGGTCAGCCAGCAGCTCATGGGCCAGCTTGGTCATGCGCACTTCGGTGTAACGCATGGCGGCGGCGTTATCGCCGTCCACCGAACCGAAGTTACCCTGGCCATCGACCAGCAGGTAACGCAGGGAGAATGGCTGCGCCATCCGTACGATGGTGTCGTACACCGCGGTATCACCGTGCGGGTGATACTTACCGATTACGTCACCGACCACACGGGCGGACTTCTTGTATGCCTTGTTCCAGTCGTTACCCAACTCACTCATGGCAAACAGCACACGGCGGTGCACGGGCTTCAAGCCATCACGTGCATCCGGCAGTGCGCGCCCGACAATTACGCTCATCGCGTAGTCGAGGTAAGACTGCTTGAGTTCGTCTTCAATATTGACCGGGAGGATTTCTTTGGCCAGTTCGCCCATGAGTAGCCTTGTTCCTTTTTCTGGTGAAACTCCGCGCCGCTCGTCCTGAGTGGTGTGGAGCCTGTCGCCGAGCCTGAGGCTCATAGCGACTCACGACAAATCAATAAGTTATGCCATGTATCTGCGCAGGTAGGAGCCCCCTAATGGGCACCCCCGAAAACCGCCGGAGCTTACCACAATCGCCGCGACGCACCTATCCCCAGCGCCAGCCTGGCGACTGGGTGCGCGCGCACTGGACAAAACTCAATGCAGACGCTTGCGGCACATCAATTGCGCCATTTTTTCGGCATCCGGACGATCAACCACACCCTTTTCGGTGACGATAAAGTCGATCAGGTCGGCCGGAGTGACATCAAACACTGGATTGAGCGCGTCTATTTCACCGGCGATACGCTTGCCACCCAACTCCAGCAACTCACTGGCATCACGCTCTTCCAGCACGATGTCGTCGCCATGCTCGGTGGCCATATCGATGGTCGAGCTGGGCGCCACCACCATAAAGCGCACGCCGTGGTGCATGGCATTGACGGCCAACTGGTAGGTGCCAATCTTGTTGGCCACATCGCCATTGGCGGCGATGCGGTCAGCCCCAACGATGACCCAGGTAATACCGCGGGTCTTCATCAGGTGCGCAGCGGCCGAGTCGGCATTCACCGTTACTGGAATACCGTCCGCCGCCAGCTCCCAAGCCGTCAGGCGCGAGCCTTGCAGCCAGGGGCGGGTTTCGTCGGCATACACGCGCTCCAGCAAGCCATCGTGGAAGGCCGCGCGAATCACCCCCAAGGCCGTACCAAAGCCACCGGTGGCCAGCGCCCCGGCGTTGCAGTGGGTCAGTAGGTTCTGCTGATTGCCCTGGTGGCGGCGAATCAAATCAACCCCCAGCTCGGCCATGGTCAGGTTGGCTTCGCGATCACCCTGGTGAATCCCCACGGCGCAAGCCTCAAGCAGGGCCAGCGGATCATCCGTGTTTTTAAGCCGATCGAGCCGATCGCGCATGCACTTGAGCGCCCAGAACAGATTAACTGCCGTCGGCCGCGAGTCGGCCAATAGCTGAAAGTCCGCGCCCAGCGCAGCACGCCAGTCACCCCCAGCCTGCAAGCGCGTGCGCAGCGCCAGAACAATGGCATAGGCCGCACTGATGCCGATAGCCGGCGCGCCACGCACCACCATGCTACGGATCGCCTCAGCCACATCCGCGGCCGAGTGGTAGCTGAGCCAGATTTCCTCGAAGGGCAACGCGCGCTGATCGAGCAGATGCAGAACACCGTCACGCCACTCAATGGCCTTGACCTTCTCTGCCGCTAGCAATTGCTCGCGCATCACACACCTCCACCGAAAAAAGCCGGCCATTATACGCACAGCGCGCCAGATCGGCGGCAGCCGCTTCAAGCCCAAGGCGTTCCCCTATAAACTCGCAGCACTACTGACTGCCGGAAGCGCCAACATGCCCCAAGCCCCGCTCGACCTTCTGCTCCTGCCTACCTGGCTGGTCCCGGTCGAACCTGCCGGCGTCGTGCTGGTAAACCACGGCCTGGGCATTCGCGACGGCCGCATTGCACTGATCGCACCACGCGCCGAAGCACTCAAGCACAGCGCACTGCGCGTACTGGAACTGCCGGACCGCCTGCTCACCCCAGGCCTGGTCAACGCCCACGGGCACGCCGCCATGACCCTGTTCCGCGGCCTCGCCGATGATTTGCCGCTGATGACCTGGCTGGAGCAGCACATCTGGCCGGCAGAGGCCAAATGGGTCAACGAGCAGTTCGTACAGGACGGCACCGAGCTGGCGATTGCCGAACAGCTCAAGGGCGGCATCAGCTGCTTCTCTGACATGTACTTTTTCCCGGAAACCGCCAGCCAGCTGGTGCACAGCAGCGGCATCCGCGCACAAATCACCATCCCCGTACTGGACTTCCCCATCCCCGGCGCGCGCGACGCTGATGAGGCGCTGCGTAAGGGCCTGAGCCTGTACGGCGACCTCAAGTATCATCCGCGCATTAAAGTCGCCTTCGGCCCGCACGCGCCCTACACCGTGAGCGACGACAAGCTGGAAAACATCTGCATGCTGGCTGCCGAGTTGGACGCCGGCATCCACATGCACGTGCACGAAACCGCTTTTGAAGTTCAGCAGAGTCTGGAACAACGCGGCGAACGCCCACTGGCCCGCCTGGCTCGCCTAGGGCTGCTCGGCCCGCGCTTTCAGGCCGTGCACATGACCCAGATCGACGATGATGACCTGGCCTTGCTGGTGCAAAGCAATACCAGCGTGATCCATTGCCCGGAATCTAATCTCAAGCTAGCCAGCGGCTTTTGCCCAGTGGAGAAGCTCTGGCAGGCTGGGGTCAACGTCGCCATCGGCACCGATGGCGCAGCCAGCAATAACGATCTCGATTTACTCGGCGAAACCCGTACCGCCGCCCTGCTGGCCAAAGCCGTCGCTGGCTCTGCCACCGCCCTCGACGCTCACCGCGCGCTGCGCATGGCCACCCTCAACGGCGCGCGCGCCCTCGGCCTGGATGAGCACATTGGCTCACTGGAGCTGGGCAAGGCCGCCGACTTGGTGGCATTTGACCTCTCCGGCATGGCCCAGCAACCAGTCTATGACCCGGTATCGCAGCTGCTCTATGCCGGCGGACGCGCCTGTGTCGAGCACCTGTGGGTCGGCGGCAAACAACTGCTGGACGCCGGCCAACTGACCCGTCTGGACGAACAACGCATCATCGCCAACGCCCGCGCCTGGGGCGCAAAGATCGCTGGGCGCTAAGCATGGCCCTGCAGGGCTTGCGGGAGGCGCTTTAGCCGCGACCAACAGCCCACACTGCGACAAACTGACATACATTGGCCGCCCAAGTGGCAGCCACTCCACCCGGCGAAACTGGCACCATGAGCACCTTGCGCTCCCACTCTCGCCGCAGCCTGATTTGTAGGGATTTATATGAGCAACGTCGACCACGCCGAAATCGCCAAATTCGAAGCCCTTGCCCACCGCTGGTGGGACCGCGAGAGCGAATTCAAACCGCTGCATGACATCAACCCGCTGCGCGTCAACTGGATCGACGAGCGCGTCAGCCTAGCCGGCAAGAAGGTGTTGGATGTCGGCTGCGGGGGCGGCATCCTCAGCGAATCCATGGCCCAACGCGGTGCGACCGTCACCGGCATCGACATGGGTGAAGCCCCCCTGGCCGTGGCCCAATTGCACCAGCTGGAATCCGGCGTCAGCGTTGAGTACCGGCAGATCACCGCCGAAGCCCTGGCCATCGAGATGCCCGAGCAGTTCGACGTGGTCACCTGCCTGGAAATGCTTGAGCATGTGCCTGACCCGGCTTCGGTGATCCGCGCCTGCTACCACATGGTTAAACCCGGCGGCCAGGTGTTCTTCTCCACCATCAACCGCAACCCCAAGGCATACCTGTTCGCCATCATCGGCGCCGAATACATCATGAAGTTGCTGCCGCGCGGCACCCACGACTTCAAGAAGTTTATCCGCCCCTCCGAACTGGGCGCCTGGAGCCGTGACGCAGGCCTGCAGGTTAAAGACATCATCGGCCTGACCTACAACCCGCTGACCAAACGCTACAAGCTGGAAGCCGACGTTGACGTCAACTACATGATCCAGACCCTGCGCGAGGAATGATAGGCATGCGTTTACGAGCAGTTCTATTTGACATGGACGGCACCCTACTCGACAGCGCTCCGGACTTTATTGCCATCTGTCAGGCCATGCGCAGCGAGCGTGGCCTACCCGCGATTGCCGACAAGCTGATTCGCGACCAGATCTCCGGCGGTGCGCGCGCCATGGTGGCCGCCAACTTCGCCATGGACCCAGAGGCCGAAGGCTTTGAGGCGCTACGCCTGGAGTTTCTCGAGCGCTACCAAGAGCATTGCGCGGTCCTGACCCAGCCTTTCGAGGGCATGGCTGAACTGCTTAATGATATCGAACAGGCCAAGCTGGTCTGGGGCGTGGCCACCAACAAACCGGTGTGCTACGCAGAACCGATCATGCAGCAACTGGGTCTGGCGCTGCGCTCAGCAGCACTGGTTTGCCCGGACCACGTCAGCCGCAGCAAGCCCGACCCGGAGATGATCCTGCTGGCCTGCGCCCAAATGGGCGTAGAACCGGCCGCCACCCTGTTTGTCGGTGACGACGAACGCGACATCGAAGCCGGTCGCGCTGCAGGCTGCAAGACCGCCGCCGTGACCTACGGCTATATCCACCCGCAGGACAACCCCCGCAACTGGGGCGCCGATGTGGTGGTTGATCATCCGCTGGAATTGCGCGCCGTACTCGACCGAGCACTGTGCAGCTGCTGAAGACTGCTCGCTGGGCGCGCGCTGAAGCCGCCCGCTCCTAAAGAAATGAGGTTTTATTGATGTTTGACTACTCCGCCCGCCCCGACCTGCTCAAGGGCCGTGTGATTCTAGTGACCGGCGCTGGCCGTGGCGTTGGCGCTACCGCCGCCAAAACCTTTGCCGCACACGGCGCAACGGTGCTGCTGCTGGGCAAAACCGAAGCAAACCTCAGCCAGGTCTACGACGCCATCGAAGCCGCCGGCCACCCTCAGGCTGCGGTGATCCCGTTTAACCTGGAAACCGCCCTGCCGCACCAATACGACGAACTGGCCGCGATGATCGAAGCGGAATTCGGCAAGCTCGACGGCCTGCTGCACAACGCCTCGATCATCGGCCCGCGCACGCCGCTGGAGCAGCTCTCCGGCGATAACTTCATGCGCGTTATGCAGGTCAACGTCAACGCCATGTTTATGCTCACCAGCACCCTGCTGCCATTGCTAAAACTTTCGCAGGACGCCTCGGTGGCATTCACCTCCAGCAGTGTCGGGCGCAAAGGCCGCGCTTATTGGGGTGCATACGCCGTGTCGAAGTTCGCCACCGAGGGCTTGATGCAGGTACTGGCCGATGAGGTCGATGGCGTCAGCCACGTGCGCGCCAACAGCATTAATCCCGGCGCCACCCGCACCAATATGCGGGCCCAGGCCTACCCGGCGGAAAACCCGGCAAACAACCCGCTGCCCGAAGCGATCATGCCGGTCTATTTGTACCTGATGGGCCAGACAGCACGGGCGTCAATGGCCAGGCCTTTGACGCGCAATAACCCCTAGCACCGCCCGCCGGTTTTCCGGCGGGCGGCCATTTAACTGGCAGCAAATTGCCATCAGCCTCGTCAGTTAACCGGCAAACCCTTGCCGCACCCCGCCACAAGCAACCAATAACCCACTGAAATAAAAGCCCTTTTATTAAAAATATGGGATTGGCACGGAATTCGCTCTACAGCCACTAGTCGTCGCGAACAGCGCTAGAGGTAGAGCTTCATGGCCCCGCACAATCAGTCCAACACCATCGATTTCGATGCTGCCAAATTACAGCGTCTTGGCTACGCCACTCGCCTGCAGAAAACCCTCAAGCCGGTTAGTCTGGCGCAACTACGCCAGCAATTAAGCCTGCGCCTGCAAACCTCCCTGGAAGTCGAGCGTATTCTCGAACTGTTCTTCAGTGAGGTGCAGCGCCTGGTGCCCCTTGGCGCCCTGAGCTACCAGCTGGCGTCCTGCGACCTGCGCCTAGACTTGGGCGAACGTGCCAACCACTCGGCCGGCTACCGCCTGAATCATGAAGGCGAGTACCTCGGCGAGCTGACCTTCCGGCGCAACCAGCGCTTCAGTGAAGATGAGCTGGGCCAGCTCGAATCACTGCTCGCCAGCCTGCTGTTTCCGCTGCGCAACGCCTTGCTCTACCGCGCCGCCCTGCAAAGCGCATTGCGCGACCCGCTGACCGAAACCGGCAACCGCATCGCCATGGAACAGACACTTAAGCGCGAAGTGGACATTGCCCGTCGCACGTTGCAGCCCTTGTCGGTGCTAATGGTCGACATCGATCACTTCAAGCGCGTTAACGATGACCACGGACACATCGTCGGCGACCAGGCACTCAAAGCCGTGGCCAACGCCCTGAAAGACAGCCTGCGCAATGTCGACATGGTGTTCCGCTACGGCGGTGAAGAATTTATGGTGCTGCTCTCCAGCACCAGCCGCGAAGCGGCCTCAATGGTCGGCGAGCGCCTGCGCATGGCCGTAATGGGCATCCAGTACTTGGTCGAGAACCAAGCCATCGAGCTGTCAGTCAGCCTCGGCTGCGCCACCCTGCTGCCAGGCGAGTCGATGGACAGCCTGCTGCGCCGCGCCGACAACGCACTGTTTGTTTCCAAGCGCGATGGCCGCAACCGCCTGTCGATGGCCGGTTAAACGCAACGACCAGAAAATGGCGGGAAACATGCCTAACGCCGCCCAGCGACGACGCATCAGATGAACACCATGGCTGGCAGGCCATAAAAAAAGGCGACCCGAAGGTCGCCTTTTTCATATCCGCTCGCGCGAATTACTCCGGCTTTGGACCACGACCGAAGCCTGGGCGCTGACCTTCACGGGTCGGCTGGCTGCGACGCTTAACCGGCGCGCCAGCGGGCTTGCGCGCCGGACGATCGGCCAACTCAACACCTGGACGCTGCGCACCACCGGGCTTACCCGAATACTTCTTGTTGACGTCACGCGGGCGCTCGGCAACCGGCGTGCCTTTGCTTTGATCATCACGCGGTGCACGCGGGGTGCGCGCCGGACGCTCGCCACGCTCAGCACCTTCGCCACGCGCAGGGCGCGAACGACCCTGATCACTGCCCGCTGCAGGGCCGCCGCCATGGGCTGGACGCAGAGTCCGCTCCGGACGCGCGGCACGCCCAACCGGCTTGGCCGATTTACGCTGCAGACGGTCGATCTTGTCGCGGGCTTTTTCCTTCATATCCGGCAAAGCCACCGACTTGAGGCCGACTTCTTCACTGAGGATATCCACTTCGCGCTGGCCCATTTCACGCCAGCGGCCCATGGTCAGGTCCGACGTGATAAATACCGGCCCGAAACGCACGCGCTTCAGACGGCTGACCACCAGACCCTGGGATTCCCACAGCCGGCGCACTTCACGGTTGCGACCTTCCATTACCACGCAGTGGTACCAGTGGTTGAAACCTTCGCCACCCGGGGCTTCTTTGATGTCGGTGAACTTGGCCGGGCCATCTTCGAGCATCACGCCAGCTTTCAGGCGCTCGATCATCTCTTCATCGACTTCGCCACGCACGCGCACGGCGTACTCGCGGTCCATCTGATAAGACGGGTGCATCAAGCGGTTAGCCAGCTCACCATCGGTGGTGAACATCAGCAAACCGGTGGTGTTGATGTCGAGACGACCGATGTTGATCCAGCGGCCATCTTTCGGCCGTGGCAGACGGTCAAACACGGTCGGACGGCCTTCTGGGTCGTCACGGGTGCAGATCTCGCCTTCGGGTTTGTTGTAGATGATCACGCGGCGCACGCTTTCGGCGGCTTCTTCGCGGCGGATCACTTTGCCATCGACGGCAATAGCGTCGTGCAGGTCGACACGCACGCCGAGGCTGGCGACAGCGCCATTGACCTTAACGCGGCCAGCACTGATCCAGGCTTCGATTTCGCGGCGTGAAGCCAGGCCCATACGCGCCATGACTTTCTGTAGTTTTTCGCCTGCGGGGCTGTATTCTTCGATTTCACTCATCTGGGCACCTCCCGGTGTTATCGCTAGTGATTCGGACGATCTAGGCTGGGCCTATTCGTCGAAGGGGCGCGGAGCATACGCGAAACGCGGCGCTTACGCACGGGTTGAGGTGCGCGATCTGATCGGTGGCCGTCAGCGTTTCTTCCGCCCCACGGCGGCCAAGCTCAGCAAGCGCAGATCGGCCTCAGCCAAAACAGCACGCTGGGCCACTTTGCCGAGTTTCTTCCACGCTTTGATCTCGGCCTTAGTGCGCCCGCAACCACGGCAGGTATCACGCTCGAACTTACATAGCTTGATGCAGGGATCTTTCACCGGATCAATACCGCCAGCAATGCGCCAGTCACCCCGCAGACCTCAGTCAGGTAACTGTTCTTTATCCAGGGTTTCGTGGGATTCATCAGCCTCTTCATGCTCATCGTCCTGCTCGGCTAAATCGTCGAAGTCGGTCTTCAGCCCCTGTTCCATCGAGTCGAGTTCAGCCAGCAGGCTGCTGAAGCTGGTTTCCTCGCCTGCTGCCACTGCCGGCTCATCATCCAAGGCCAAATCGGCGCGCGCCTGCAGGCTTTGCGGGGCCTCGGGGTCATCCTCAAAGGCCAGCACGGGCTCAGGCTCCAGCTCACGCAAGGCGGCCAGTGGCGGTAGTTCGTCGAGGCTTTTCAGGTTGAAGTGATCGAGAAAAGTCTTGGTGGTGGCGAACATCGCCGGTTTACCCGGCACATCGCGGTGGCCCACCACACGGATCCACTCGCGCTCCAACAAGGTTTTGACGATATGGCTGTTGACCGCCACGCCGCGTACGTCTTCGATCTCGCCGCGGGTGATCGGCTGGCGATAGGCAATCAGCGCCAGGGTTTCGAGCATGGCACGCGAGTAACGCTGCGGTCGTTCTTCCCACAGGCGGCCGACCCAAGGCGCGTACTTCTCGCGCACTTGCAGGCGATAACCCGTCGCCACTTCAACCAGCTCAAAAGCCCGCCCCTCACAGGATTTCCCCAGGTGCGCCAAGGCCTTCTTGAATACGCTCGGTTGCGGCCGCTCGGCTTCTTCAAACAACTCGAACAAACGCTCCAAGGATTGCGGTTTGCCGGACGCCAAGAGAAAGGCTTCAAGCAGGCTGGCCAGTTCACGCGGTTCATTAAGGTTCATGCTTATTCCGCCCGTGCGCGCACATGGATTGGCCCAAAAGCCTCGTTTTGCACCAGTTCGACCAGGGATTCCTTGATCAACTCCAGCACGGCCATAAAGGTCACCACCACGCCGAGCTTGCCCTCTTCAGCACTAAACAGGCTGACAAATGGCACGAAAGCGCCACCTTTAAGCCGTTCAAGCACATCACTCATGCGCTCGCGGGTCGACAGCGTTTCACGGGTGATTTGATGACTTTCAAACATGTCAGCGCGGCGCAAAACCTCTGCCATCGACAGCAGCACCTCTTCCAGGCTGACATCCGGCAACAACTTGCGTGCCCGCGCTTCGGGCGCATCCAGGCGTGGCACGGTAAGGTCACGGCCAACCCGGCTAAGCCCGTCGATACCTTCTGCCGCCGCCTTGTAACGCTCGTATTCCTGCAAACGCCGGATCAACTCGGCACGCGGATCGTCTTCTTCGGCTTCCACTTCGCTGGAGCGCGGCAACAGCATGCGCGACTTGATCTCGGCGAGCATGGCGGCCATCACCAAGTACTCAGCGGCCAGCTCCAGACGCACCGACTGCATCAACTCGACATACCCCATGTACTGGCGGGTAATTTCCGCCACGGGGATATCCAGCACGTCGATGTTCTGCTTGCGGATCAGGTACAGCAGCAGGTCCAACGGGCCCTCGAAGGCTTCGAGAAACACCTCCAGGGCATCCGGCGGAATGTATAAATCCAGCGGCATTTCGGTGACCGCCTGGCCATACACCAAGGCGAATGGCAGCTCCTGCTGGGCATTGGCCTGGCTATCGGGGTGTTCCTCGGGCGGCACGCTGGACATGGTCATTCTCGACAGTAGGTTCAGCGGTAATTCAGGCCAAGGGCCAGGCGGACTTCGCTAAGGGTTTCCCGTGCTTCTGAACGTGCACGTTCGGCGCCATCGGCAAGAATCTGCCGAACCAGATCAGGGCTGTCCTGGTAGTCGGCCGCCCGTGCCTGCAACGGCTGCAACTCAAGCTGCACCGCTTCAATCAAAGGCGCTTTACATTCCAGGCAACCGATACCGGCGCTGCGGCAGCCCTGCTGGACCCATTCGCAGGTTGGCGTATTGGAATAGAGCTGGTGCAACGACCACACCGGACAGTGGGCCGGGTTGCCGGGATCATCACGGTGCACCCGCGCCGGATCGGTCGGCATGCGGCGGATTTTTTCCTCGATCGCCGGCGCGGTGTCGCGCAGGAAGATCGCATTGTTGTTGGACTTGGACATTTTGCTGCCATCCAGCCCGAGCAACTTGGGCGACTCCCCCAGCAAAGCCTGCGGTTCAGCCAGAAGAATCTTGCCGCCGCCTTCCAGGTAGCCATACAGGCGTTCTTTATCACCCAGGGTAATGCTTTGCTGATCTTTGAGTAGGGCGCGGGCGGTTTCCAGCGCCTCACCATCACCTTGCTCCTGATAAGCCTTGCGCAGGCTGTTGTAGAGCTTGGCAGTCTTCTTGCCGAGTTTGATAATCGCGGCTTCGGCCTTTTCCTCAAAGCCCTGCTCACGGCCATACAAATGGTTGAAGCGCCGCGCCACATCACGGGCAAATTCGATATGCGCCAGCTGATCGCTACCCACCGGCACCACACCGGCGCGGTACAGCAGAATGTCGGCCGCTTGCAGCAAGGGATAGCCGAGAAAGCCGAAGGTGCTGAGGTCCTTGCCGTGCAGCTGTTCTTGCTGCTCTTTGTAGGACGGCACGCGCTCCAGCCAGCTGAGCGGGCAAATCATCGACAGCAGCAGGTGCAGCTCGGCATGTTCGGGGACTTGCGACTGAATAAACAACGTCGCGGAACTGGGGCTCACGCCGGCAGCCAGCCAGTCCACAGCCATGTCCATGACCCGCTGGGACAAGGGGCCGACATCATCGTAATCAGTGGTCAATGCATGCAGGTCAACAATGCAGAAGAAGCATTCATAGCTGTGTTGCAGCTTGATCCAGTTCTTCAGCACCCCCTGATAGTGCCCCAGGTGCAACAAACCACTCGGGCGCATGCCAGAGAACACGCGACGTTCGGCGTCAGCAAGACTCAAAACGGATTACCTGTAAAAACGAAGGAGCTCGATTATATAGAGGCGGGCTCAAAGATCATCCGTAAAAGGCGACGGATCACCGCAGCCCACCCGAAACACTTCAGGCTCATCCTCGAGCAGGCTGACCACAGTGGAGGCCTCAAGCCCACCGAAACCGCCATCGATGATCAGATCAACCTGGCGCTCAAGGGTCTGGCGCATTTCGTAAGGGTCGCTCATCGGCACTGTTTCACCCGGCAGGATCAAACTCACACTCATCAACGGCTCGTTGAGTTCTTCCAGTAGCGCCATGGCAATCGGATGGCTGGGTACCCGCAGGCCAATGGTACGGCGCTTGGCATGCAACAACATGCGTGGCACTTCGCGGGTGGCGTTGAGGATAAAGGTGTAAGGCCCGGGGGTATGGGCCTTGAGCAAACGGAACGCCGCAGTATCCACTTTGGCAAAGGTGCTCAGCTCTGACAGATCACGGCACACCAAGGTGAAGTTGTGCTTGTCATCCAGCTGGCGCATGCGGCGGATACGCTCGATAGCCGTCTTGTCACCAATATGGCAACCCACGGCATAGGATGAGTCGGTCGGATAGATCACCACCCCACCGTTGCGGATAATCTCCACGGCCTGTTTGATCAGACGCGCTTGCGGGTTTTCCGGATGAATCTGGAAGAATTGGCTCACTCTCGAATCCTGATCAGATTGCAGTAGGCTGCTGGACATGCTTAAACCGTGCCCACAGGGGCGGTAGATCCTCGGGAACTGGGCGATAAACCCCCAACTCAGACCACTGGCCTGGCGCGTGAAAATCACTGCCCGCCGTGACAAACATACCGAACTCGCGCGCCAGAATTGCCAGGCTGCCTACCTGGTCGGCCGGCTGCATACCGTTGACCACTTCCAACGAATGCCCGCCAGCACCGACAAAATCGGCAATCAACTTGCGGCGCTTACTGCGAGTAAAGTCGTACTGCCAGGGATGCGCCAGGCTGACCCAGGCACCCGCACGGCGCAGGGTGTCGACCGTCTGCGCCAGCTCCGGCCAATGCTGTTTGACATCACCCAGCTTGCCCGAGCCCAGCCATTTGCGAAACGCCTCAGCACGGTCTTTGACATAACCGCCGCGCACCAGAAAATCGGCGAAATGCGGACGCGCCGGGGCATTACCACTGTCGCCCAATTCCTGCTGAATGGCCCGCGCGCCGTCCAGCGCACCTGGCATGCCTTTAGCGTCCAAACGCTTGGAGATTTCCGCCGCGCGCAACCAGCGCCCCTCATGCAACTCGGCAATCGCCTGCTGCAAAGCCGGCGCTTCACGGTTGAAGGCATAACCCAACACATGGATGGTCGCGCCACCCCAAAGACAGGACAACTCGATGCCGTTGACCAGCTGCATGCCCAAGGCTTGCGCCGCCACGCCGGCTTCATCGAGGCCATCCAGGGTGTCGTGGTCGGTTAACGCCAGCACCCGCACACCACGCTCAAACGCCCGCGCCACCACCGCAGCCGGCGCAAGTGCGCCGTCTGATGCGGTGCTATGGCAATGCAAATCAACTTCCATAAGGGGCGCTTTCCGAGTCATTTATGTTTGTTATTATGCCGGCAGATGTGGATTCTTGCTGGCTTGCGCCACTATTTCCTCGACATTGCCTGAACAGACTGTTTTTCTCTCACGGCTGCGGCCACCGCTAACGACTTCTATTAAGGATCAAGATGCTCTACGCAATCATTGCCACCGATGTGGAAAACTCTCTGGAAAACCGCCTGAATGCTCGCCCGGCGCACCTTGCTCGCCTGGAGCAGCTGAAAACTGAAGGCCGCTTGATCCTCGCCGGCCCGCACCCAGCCGTCGACAGCAATGACCCAGGCCCAGCAGGCTTTTCCGGCAGCCTGGTCGTCGCAGAGTTTGAATCGCTGCTGGCCGCGCAACAGTGGGCCGACGCCGACCCTTACCGCGCCGCCGGGGTGTATGCCTCTGTCCTGGTCAAACCTTTCAAGCTGGTTTTGCCTTAAAGCCATCGTTGCGCTGAACAGCCCATAACAACAATGACACGCGAGGAGTTCCGATGCGTCCAGGCCCGCTGTTTCTACTCTTGACCCTGTGCTTGCCGGCCGTTACTCAGGCCGAAGAAAGCCCGCCGCAGCCATTGGCTGAAGCCACCTCGGCGCAGGCGCAAATCGACGATTTGGAACAGCGCCTGGCCATCAGCGAAGAACAACGCCAAGCCCTTAACGCGGAGCTGCAAAGCGCCAGCAACGAACATGAAACAGTGCAACTGCAGCGCCTGCGCCAGGACAACCAGCGCCTCAAACTCGAACTGAAAAAAAACCAGGCCAGCGCCCCGAAGCCGCTGATCAGCGAACAGCAAATGTGGTTTGCCACGGGTGCTGGGGCGGGGTTGCTGGGGGTACTGATCGGCGCTTTGTTACGCGGTGGACGCCGCGCACGCCGCGCACGCCGCGAGTGGCTCAACTGAGCCATGAATGACCTGCTGCTTATCGACGACGATGTCCAACTCTGCGAACTGCTAACCAGCTGGCTGACCCAGGAAGGCTTTCAGGTCAGCGCCTGCCATGACGGCAATAGCGCCCGCAACGCCCTTGCCACGCACAACCCGGATGCCGTGGTGCTGGATGTAATGCTGCCCGACGGCAGCGGCCTGGAACTGCTCAAGCAATTACGCAGCGACCACCCGGACCTGCCGGTGCTGATGCTATCGGCCCGGGGCGAACCACTGGACCGGATCCTCGGCCTGGAATTGGGTGCCGACGACTACCTGGCCAAGCCCTGCGACCCACGCGAACTCACCGCACGTTTGCGCGCGGTATTGCGCCGCAGCCTAGCGGCCACGCCCGGTAATCCGCTCGACCTCGGCGATTTACATTACAGCCAGGCCCGCGGCACGGTGACGCTAGGCGAGCAGGAGGTCACGCTGACCCTCTCGGAAAGCCGCATTCTCGAAGCTCTGCTGCAACACCCCGGCGAGCCGGTGGATAAACAAGCGCTGGCGCAACTGGCCCTCGGTCGCAAACTGACCCTGTATGACCGCAGCCTGGACATGCACGTCAGCAACCTGCGCAAAAAACTCGGCCCGCATGCCGATGGCCGCCAACGCATTCTGGCGCTGCGCAGCCGCGGCTATTACTACAACGTTTGAAAGCTGCTCAACGCCTACTGCGCCTGGCCCTGCTTGGCCTTAGCTGCACGGGCTCGCAAACCCCGAACAGATTTAAGTCAATCAGCTGCGCCGTGTCCTTTACCTAAGCTTTACCTTGCCCTGACGGCCCTTGACCTTGAACGCCCTAAACTGGGCTCATCCGGCATCGACCGGTTTCAGACAAGGAGACACACCATGCGCAAGACCCTGACTGCAGTACTGCTCGCCATGACCCTGCCAACCCTGGCGATGGCCATGCCTGAAAGCGGCCCACGGCATAACGGTGGCGAGCACGGCGCCCGCATGTTCAAAGAGCTCGATTTGAGCAAAGAGCAACACCGCGAAATCCGTAAATTGATGGGCGAGCAGATGAAAGGCCGCCACGCGATCACCCAACGCTACCTGGAGAAACTCCCAGCCGCAGAGCAAAAAGCCATGCAGGCTGAACTGCAAGCAGCCAAGGATGAACAACACAACGCCATCCGCGCGCTGCTCAAGCCTGAGCAGCAGAAGGCCTTCGACGAACACCAGAAAAACATGCAAGAACGCCGCGCCGAGCATAAAGCCTTCAAGGCCTGGCAAGCTGAGCAGGCGAACAAAAGCTAAACGCATCCCCTAGATCTGCGCCCATCAGGCCACAAGCCTTGATGGGCGTTTCTGTTACCCAAGGAGCTACCGTGCGATCACTGTTCTGGCGCATCTTTGCCAGCTTTTGGCTGGCCATTGCCCTGGTTGCCGGGTTGTCCATGCTGCTTGGGCGCATGCTCAACCAGGATGCATGGCTGCTCAGCCAGCACCCCGGCATGGATGACCTCGCCGAGACCTGGACCCAACGCTACGAAGAACAAGGCCCAGCTGCCGCCCAAGCCCTGCTGGAACAGCGTAAGCGCAGCTTTCGCATCGATGTACAGGTGCTTGATAACAGCGGCCAGCCGGTGGTTAAAGGCACCTTCCCGGCCCGCGCTGCCGCCTTTGAAGCGCGCCACCGCAATGAGAAGCGCCTACCCTGGCGCCGCCTGAGTGTCGACTACACCAGCCCGAGCAGTGGCGAAACCTACCTGTTTATCTACCGCATTCCGATCCCCGAAGTTGCGGCCTGGCAACGCGACAGCTTGCTCTGGCCGCTCAGTGCGCTGGCGATTGCCATGCTGGTACTGACGCTGTTTAGCCTCTGGCTCACCCTGTCGATCACCCGCCCGTTGAATCGCCTGCGCGGCGCCGTTCACGATCTGGGACAAACCGCTTATCAACAGAGCAGCCTGGCCAAACTGGCCGAGCGACGCGATGAACTCGGCGTGCTGGCGGCTGACTTCAACCGCATGGGCGAACGCGTGCAAGGCTTGATCAGCAGCCAACGCCAATTGCTGCGCGATGTGTCCCACGAACTGCGCTCACCACTGGCACGCCTGCGTATAGCGCTGGCCTTGACCGAGCGTGCAGATGCCGTCGAGCGAGAGAAATACTGGCCACGCCTGAGTCAGGAATGCGACCGCCTGGAAGCACTGATCAGTGAAATCCTCGCCCTCGCCCGCCTCGATGCGGAACCGGGCGCAGCGCAGCCAATCGACCTCGCGGAGCTGCTAAACACCCTGCGCGAAGAGGCGCGCCTAGACGCACCGCAGCAACAGATCAATATTCAGCTGGAGCCCGGCCTGCAGCTCAACGGCTGGACGGATATGCTGCAACGCGCGCTGGACAACCTGCTGCGCAATGCCTTGCGCTTCAATCCTGCCGGGCAAGCCATCGAGCTGACGGCCAGCAAAAACGCCGAGCAACTATGCCTGAGCGTGCGCGACCATGGCCCCGGCGTACCTCCTGAGCAGTTGGCGCGCCTTGGCGAACCCTTTTACCGCGCCCCGGGGCAAACCAGCAGTGGTCATGGCCTGGGGCTGGCCATCGCCCGGCGTGCGACCGAGCGCCATGGAGGCCAGCTGGAACTGAGTAACCATGCACAAGGTGGCTTTGTCGCCACCCTGCGCGTGCCGCTTACTCCGCCGAATCAGACGCCGGCCAAGTGCTGACAAAATCACTCACCTGTACCGCCGGCACCGCGCGCAATTCGCGCGCAGGCGTGCCCAGGTAGAGGTAGGCAATCAGCTGCTCATCTGCACCCAGGCCCAAACCGGCAGTAACGTGTGGGCTGTAGGCCATATCACCCGTGCGCCAGACCGCACCGATCCCCTGAGCGTGAGCCGCCAATAAAATGCTGTGGGCGGCGCAGCCGGCGGCCAGCACCTGCTCCTGGGCAGGGACTTTGGAATCGGCCTGCACGCGGGCAATCACCAACACCAGCAACGGCGCACGTAACGGCATCGCGCGGGCTTTGCTCACCGCCTCCGGGCTGGCATCGGCTGGTAATGCACCGGCAAACAGTTCACCCAGCTGCGTCAGCGCTTCCCCCTCAACCGTCAGAAAACGCCAGGGGCGCAACTGACCATGATCAGGCGCACGTAAAGCCGCGCGAAACAACAGTTCGCGCTGCGCGGCATCGGGTGCCGGCGCCACCAAGCGCGGCGCAGAAACACGGTTTAGCAACGCATCAAGAGCGTCCATCAGTCACCTCGGCAATTCAATCAATTGGCCATTCTAGTGCCTGCGGAGCACGCGCGGGCAATCCCATGAGCAGGTTCTAGGCCACCCGCTCAGGCGAAACACTGGGCGATACCGGTGGCATCAACGGCGGCAATCCGTGCGCACTGCGCGCCGCATCACACTGCGGGTTGTGCTCGCCGTTAACCCAGGAGGCCTCGAATTCACGGCAGGTGCTGGAGCGCTCTTTGTAGAGCGTGCAGCGCACGCCCTGGCCGACATCCCCCATCAAGGCATTACAACGCGTCGGTTTACTGTCCGTGCCGCGCATGGCAACACGCTGGGGGTGATCAACACCACCTGATCGTCCGGCATCAGACCACCGGCCGACTGGCACTCACCCCAGAAAAAAGACACACGAAAGTGCGCGCAGCACGCGCCACAGCTCAAGCAAGGATTGCTATCAGACATGATTTTGAGGACTCAGAAACCGGCAGAGGGCCGGCACCGGGCGGCTATTCTATGCTGCGCCAAGCGCTTGTAAAGCGCCTAATGCAAGCGCTGTACAGCCGCCACAGCGCGCGTAGAATAGCGCCCCTTTGCCCCCAGTTACCGAGCCGACCCCATGTCATTGCCGACACTGCGCATCATTGCTTTTATCCTCGGCATATTCCTGATCACCCTAGCGGCCAGCATGCTGATCCCGATGCTGACGCTGCTGCTGTATTCGCGCTCCGATGACCTCAGCGCCTTTCTCTGGTCCAGCCTGGTCACGGCTGCGGCGGGCATTGCCATGGTCATTCCGGGCCGGCCCAAGGATGCGCAGCTGCGCCCGCGTGACATGTACCTGCTGACCACTGGCAGCTGGCTGGTGGTGTGCATCTTTGCCGCCCTGCCGATGGTGCTGATCCACCACATCAGCTACACCGATGCCTTCTTCGAGACCATGTCCGGCGTTACCACTACGGGTTCGACGGTGCTCTCGGGCCTGGATCACGCCTCACCTGGGCTGCTGATTTGGCGCTCGATGCTGCAGTGGCTGGGCGGCATCGGCTTTATCGGCATGGCCGTGGCCATTCTGCCGCTCTTGCGGGTCGGTGGTATGCGCCTGTTCCAGACCGAGTCATCGGACTGGGGCGAAAAGGTCATGCCGCGCTCGCACATGGCCGCCAAGTACATCCTGTTTATCTACCTGACGCTGACCCTCGGCGGCTTCATTGGCTTCTGGCTGGCCGGCATGACGCCGTTTGATGCGATCAACCACGCGATGGCCTCCATTTCCACTGGCGGCTATTCGACTTCAGACTCATCGCTGGCCAACTGGAGCCAACCCGCCGTGCACTGGGTGGCGGTGCTGCTGATGATTTGCGGCGGACTGCCCTTTACCCTGTATGTCGCGACGTTGCGCGGCAACCGTAAAGCGCTGTTTAAAGACCACCAGGTACGAGGCTTTCTCGGTTTCCTGCTGGCCACCTGGCTGGTTTTCGGCACCTGGCTGTGGCTGCACTCAGACAACAGCTGGTGGGATGCTTTCCGGATTGTCGCGGTGAATGTCACCTCAGTGGTCACCACCACCGGCTTCGCCCTGGGCGATTACACCACCTGGGGCAGCTTCGCCGTGCTGCTGTTCTTCTACCTGACCTTTGTTGGTGGCTGTTCGGGCTCCACCTCCGGCGGGCTGAAGATCTTCCGCTTTCAGGTGGCCTACGTATTGCTCAGGGCCAACTTGCAACAGCTGGTGCATCCGCGCGCGGTGATCAAGCAGCAATACAACAACCACAACCTCGATGAAGAGATTGTCCGCTCGCTGATCACCTTTTCATTTTTCTTCACCATCACCATTGGCGTGATTGCCCTGGGCCTGACCTTACTCGGCCTGGATTGGGTAACCGCACTCACCGGGGCCGCGACGGCGGTGTGCAACGTGGGTCCTGGCTTGGGCCCGATCATTGGCCCTGCTGGCAACTTCTCCAGCCTGCCAGATGCCGCCAAATGGCTGTTAACTATTGGCATGCTGCTGGGCCGCTTGGAAATTCTGACCGTACTGGTGCTGGTCACTAAGGCATTCTGGCGGCATTAAATGAGCACCTGCCGGATGATTAACTGACCAAGCGCGGCGACAGTCTCTAGAATCTCGCTATTACTGCAATGGAACACGCTTAAATGGCTTGGCCAACCTTACGGATCATCGCGTTTATCAATGGCATCTTTCTCCTGACGCTGGCCATCGGCATGGCCGTGCCCATGCTGACGCTGCTGCTGTTTGAGCGACCTGACGAGCTCAATGCCTTTCTCTGGTCGAGCCTGATCACCTTTGTCGTGGGCATCGCGATGATCGCCCAGGGACGGCCCAAGGATATCCAGCTGCGCCCACGCGACATGTACCTGCTGACGGTCTCCAGCTGGGTGCTGGTGGGCCTCTTTGCTGCCCTGCCCTTTATGTTTTCTCTGCGCGTGGGCATCACCGACGCGGTGTTTGAAAGCATGTCAGGCATCACTGCCACCGGAGCCACGGTCTTGACCGGGCTGGACAGCATGTCGCCAGGCATTCTGATCTGGCGCTCACTGCTGCACTGGCTCGGCGGTATCGGCTTTATCGCCATGGCCGTGGCGATTCTGCCAATGCTGCGTATCGGTGGCATGCGCCTGTTCCAGACCGAGTCCTCGGACCGCTCAGAAAAAATCATGCCGCGTTCGCACATGGTCGCCAAATACATGGTCGCCGCCTACGTCGGCATCAGCTTGCTCGGCTGCCTGGCGCTGTGGATTGCCGGCATGGGCGTGTTTGATGCGATCAACCACACCATGTCGGCGATCGCCACCGGCGGGTTCTCCACCTCCGACCAGTCAGTTGGCAAATGGACCGAACCTGCTGTGCACTGGGTCACCATCGTGCTGATGATTCTCGGCAGTTTGCCCTTTGTGCTGTTTGCCTCAATGCTGCGCGGCAACTACAAAGCCTTGATCAGAGACCAGCAGGTGCGCGGTTTCCTGGCGATTTTGCTCAGTACCTGGCTGCTATTGGGCACCTGGTACTACCTGAGCACCGAACTGCACTGGCTCGAAGCCATTCGCCATGTGGCGTTCAACACCACCTCGATTATGACCACCACCGGCTTTGCCCTCGGTGATTACACGCTGTGGGGCGGCTTTGCCGGCATGTTGTTCTTCTACCTGGGCTTTATCGGTGGCTGCTCGGGCTCGACTGCCGGCGGTTTGAAGATTTTCCGCTTCCAGGTGGCCTATGTACTGCTCAGGGCCAACCTGCTGCAGCTGATTCATCCGCGTGCGGTGATCAAGCAGCAGTACAACCGCCATCACCTGGATGAAGATATCGTCCGTTCGATCCTGACGTTCTCGTTCTTTTTCACCATCACGATTGCCGTGCTAGCCCTGGGCTTGACGCTCTGCGGCCTGGACTGGATCACCGCCCTCAGTGGCGCGGCCAGTACGGTGTCCGGTGTCGGCCCCGGCATGGGCCCGATCATCGGCCCGGCGGGCAACTTCTCCAGCCTCCCGGACGTGGCCAAATGGCTGCTGACCTTCGGCATGCTGCTCGGCCGTTTGGAAATCCTCACCGTGTTGGTGTTGATGTTGCCGGCGTTCTGGCGACACTGAGGATGAATGCGCGCCGCTACAGGCGCGCGCGGTATTCGCCTGGTGTGGTGTCAAACCAGCGGCGAAATGCCCGAAAGAAGTTACTCGGATCAGAAAACCCCAGCAGGTAGGAAATTTCCAGCAGGGTCAGATTAGCCTGCCCCAGGTACTGCCCTGCCAGTTCGCGGCGGGTGTCATCAAGCAAGTGCTGGTAGCTGGTGCCTTCATCCTGCAAACGCCGCTGCAAGGTGCGCTCAGACAACAACAGCGCCTGCGCCACCGCTTCACGCTTGGGCTCACCCTGGGGCAGCAGGCGGCATAACACCTGACGCACTTGATGGGTGACCCGCGAGCCGGTAAACCGCGCCAGGTAATCACCGGCAAAACGGTCATGCAACTGCGCCAATGCCTCATTAGCCGAGGGCAGCGGTGCATCCAGATCGGCCCGTTCAAACAGCAATGCATAGTGCTCAGCGTTGAATTTCAGTGGGCACTGAAACACCTCCTCATAGGGCTGCTGATTCTGCGGAGCCGGCCCCATCAAACTGACCCGCCGCGGACGCAGGGTTTTGCCCGTCAGCCACCGACAAAAGGCCAATGAGTGCGCCAGCGAAGCTTCCGCGCTCTGCCGGGCCGACGGCAGGCGATCACCATGGATCGCCAGGAGCATTTCATAACCTTCAGGCGTCGGGTGAAAACTGAGATCTGCGCCCTCAGCAATAATCCGCTGATAACGCACCAAACGGGCAAAGCCCTCTTGCAGATTGCGGCTGCTCATCACCGCATAGCCCACCACATTAAACGCCGAGGGCCGCTGGATCTTCGCCATATTCAGGCCAATGGCCGGGTTACCGGAAGCCTGCACCGCCAGGTGCCAGAGACGGGTCATCGCATCCTGAGCAAAACGCGCGTCGGGGTCACTCAACGCGGCATAGTCGAGACCGAGCTGGGCAAACAGGCGATGGCAATCAACGCCGCCCAGCTCCAAGGCCGCCACAATGCCCGAAGCCCAGCTGGATGAAGTGGTTCGTTCGCTCATCACTTATTCTTATTAGGGTCAGGAAGACGCAGAAGGATACTAAACTGGCACTGAATGTCAGTGGCCCGGTACGCCAGGCAACCTAGACTGCTAGCAAGCCGCTGCCGCTGCAACCCTGACGGCTACCCGAACAATAAGAGGAGCCCCCGGATGACCCACGAAACCCACGAAACCCACGAGCATTTCACCAGCTTCGCCGAGTTCTACCCCTACTACCTGCAAGAACACAGCAACAGCACCTGCAGACGGCTGCACTTCATCGGCACCACGCTAGTGCTCACGCTTCTGGCCTATGTAGTGGTCACAGGCGCTCTCGGCCTGCTTATCGCCTTGCCCTTTGTAGGCTACGGATTCGCCTGGGTCGGCCACTTCTTCTTTGAGCACAACAAGCCTGCCACCTTCCGTTACCCGCGCTGGTCGCTGATGGGCGACTTTGTCATGTTTAAGGACATGCTCACTGGGCGGGTCGCTTTTTAAGCCACAGAACGCCCCTCTGACTTCGCCACACGAACCACCGCGGCCGCGCTCAAGCCAGCGCCTTAGCGGTGCATTAAGTGCCCGTACGCAGACGCCTGTCACAGCCCGCGCAGCCTTTCGACGGGTGCGCTTGGCGGTGGCGGTAGGCTTGGTTATGATCCTTGGCTATTTTGCGCAGCCAACTCGGTGCGCCACCCAGGTGCCCGACAGAGGTACCAGACGAGCAGCAGGGATTGTTCTATCGCATGAATGTCAAAAGCGCCCCTCGACTTCCCACCTTACCGTCACCACCGCTGCGCGAGTATTACTCACGCGTTCTGGCTTATATCGCCATTGCCGCCAGTATTGCCGCGGGGACTTATGTCCAGCATTTCGGCTATGACATTCTCTGGATGGTGCCCTACGCCCTGCTCTACCCACATTTGGCGCACCACCTGAGCCTGCGTTTCAAGCGGGCGTACCCTCAGCGCACCACCCTCAGCCTGCTTTTCCTGGATGCGGTGCACTGTGGCGGAGTGCTTACGCTGCTGGGCTTTTCGGTGGTGCCCTCGATGATGGCGCTGCTGATCATGGCCTTCAGCGCCTTAGTCATCGGCGGCCTGCGCTACCTTGGGCTGGCCGCGCTCATCGCCTTTAGCAGCGCAATTCTTATCTTTGCCCTAACCGACGTCACCGCGAACTTCCAGTCCCCGGTACTGGTGGCGCTGGTCAGCATTGCCTTTACCACCCTGTATATCTGCATCACGGCCTACTTCGTGCACCAGCAGGGCCTACGCCTAACCCAGGTACGCAGCGACATCAGCCGCGAGCAAGAAAAAGCCGCACGGCTGGCACGCAACCTTGCCAAATACCTCTCGCCACAGGTATGGGAGTCGATTTTTACCGGCAAAAAAAGCGTGCGCCTGGAAACTCAGCGCAAGAAGCTCACGGTGTTCTTCTCGGACATCAAGGGCTTTACAGAACTGGCCGAAGAGCTGGAAGCCGAGGCCCTGACTGACCTGCTCAACACCTACCTCAACGAGATGTCGAAGATCTGCCTGAAATACGGCGGCACCATCGACAAGTTCGTCGGCGACTGCGTGATGGTGTTCTTCGGCGACCCAAACAGCAAAGGCGCGAAGAAAGATGCGGTGAATGCCGTGTCCATGGCCATCGCCATGCGCAAACACATGAAGGTCCTACGCCAGCAGTGGCGCGCCCAGGGCATCACCAAGCCGCTGGAAATCCGCATGGGGCTGAACACTGGCTACTGCACGGTGGGCAACTTCGGCGCGGACACGCGCATGGACTACACCATCATCGGTCGCGACGTGAACCTCGCCAGCCGCCTAGAAAGCGCCGCTGATTCGGGGGAAATCCTGATTTCCCACGAGACCTACTCGCTGATCAAGGACGTGATCATGTGCCGCGATAAGGGCCAGATCACCGTCAAGGGCTTTACTCGCCCGGTGCAGATTTATCAGGTGGTGGATTTCCGCCGCGACCTGGGCGCCACCTCCAGCTACGTCGAGCATGAGCTGCCGGGTTTTTCCATGTACCTGGACACCAACGGCATCCAGAACTTCGACAAGGAAAAGGTCATCCAGGCCCTCAGTCAGGCAGCCGATAAGCTGCGTGACAAGGTGATCATGTAAGCGCCTGATCACGCCCTACTTCGGGTAAGTTCTGCACAAACCGGCCTGCACAGCTCACCGTCTAGCAGCGGCTGTTGCGCTAGAAACTCCAGCGCCGAAGCCCGCCAGGATTGCCGCGCGGCCAACTCGGCGCAACATGCGCGATCCAGGCTCAAGGCCGCCACACAGGCCGCGCGCAAGTCCTCATCCATGACCCCGCTAACCCCCGCCTGCAACACATCCAGCGGCCCGGCCACCGGAAAGGCCGCCACCGGCGTGCCACAGGCCAAAGCCTCAAGCATCACCAAACCATAGGTATCGGTGCGCGAGGGGAACACCAATACGCTGGCGCTCTGAAAGGCTTCGGCCAGCGCCTGGCCATGCTGGTAACCGAGAAAGCGCACCTGCGGATAAGCCGCCTGCAGCGCCTCACGCTGCGGGCCATCACCGACCACACGCTGCTCTCCCGGCAGGTCGAGGGCCAGAAACGCCTCAATATTTTTCTCTGGGGCAATCCGCCCGACATACAAAAACACCGGTTCTGCCGCCCGCTGCGGCCTGACCGACGGCTGGAACAGCTGCGTATTAACGCCCTTGCGCCACAGCAGCAGGCGCTTAACCCCCCCGCTGGCAAACACCTCGCGCATGCGCTCGGTGGTGACCAATACCGCCTGACTAGGTCGGTGAAACGCCCGTAAAAACGCATACCCCCAGCTCAGCGGAACCCAGGGCCAACGGGTGTGCACGTATTCCGGAAAGCGCGTATGGATGGCGCTGGAGAATGCCAAGCCACGCTTGACCAACCAACGCCGCGCGGCCCAACCCAGTGGGCCTTCGGTGGCCAAGTGCACGCAATCCGGCTGAAAGTCTCTAATTGCTGCGCCCACCCGCCAGAGATCCCACGCCAGGGCAATCTCTGGATAACTGGGGCACGGTAGCGCACGAAAATCCGCCGGCGATAACAACTTGACCTGATGCCCCAGGCCGCGCAGCTCGCTAATCAGCGCCTGCAAGCTGGTGACAACGCCATTGACCTGCGGCGACCAGGCGTCGGAGACGATCAGCATCCTCACAGCGCCGGCTCTCCGGTAGCTACTGAAGCCGCCTGGAGCTGATGCACCTGGTCATCGGCCAGGCGATACAGCTCGATACTGCCATCCAGGTGTTCGATCAGCGCCGTGCAGGACTCCACCCAATCCCCGCAATTCATGTACTCCACCTCACCCATCGAGCGAATTTCGGCATGGTGAATGTGCCCGCAAATCACGCCATTAAAACCACGCTTGGCGCACTCATGAACGATGGCTTGTTCAAAATCGCTGATAAAGCTCACCGCGGTCTTAACCTTGTGCTTGAGGTAAGCCGACAGCGACCAGTAGCCGTAGCCATAGCGGTAGCGCCAGTAATTCAGCCAGCGGTTGAGGGTCAGGGTGAGCTCATAGGCCGAGTCACCAAGAAAGGCCAGCCAACGGTGATAGCGGGTGATCACATCAAACTGATCGCCGTGAATCACCAACAGCCGGCGACCATCGGCGGTGATGTGTTCAGCCTCGTCGACCAACTGGAGATTGCCGAGCATCAGGCTCGAATAGCGCCGCAGGAATTCGTCATGGTTGCCCGTGACGTAAATCACCTCGGTGCCACGCTTGCTCATGGTCAGCAGGCGGCGGATCACGTTGCTATGTGCCTGCGGCCAGTACACGCCGCGGCGCAGCTTCCAACCGTCGATAATGTCGCCGACCAGGTAGATTTTGTCGGTTTGATAGCGTTTGAGAAACGCTGCCAGGTGTTCGGCTTGGCAGTCCCGAGTCCCCAGGTGAACATCGGAAATCCACAGAGTGCGGACACGTTGCTTGCGGCTGGGCTTGGCGAGCTGAGCGCTGGTCATAGACGACCTCCGGCTGGGTTTGCTCGAGTCTGCGTAGCGCCAGTGAAGCAGCCATGACAAGCGCATGGCAGTTGAATGACAGACCGTTAGGCTGATCTGCGGGTAGACTTATCGCCTGAAAAGGAGTCCAGCATGTCCTCGCCGCTGTCGTTGCGTCATTACAGCCATGAACTACTCAGCCACAGCCATGACCACGCGCAGCTGGTCTTTGGCCTGAGCGGCATACTGGAGTTCGAAGTTGCCGGGCAGGGCAGCCAAGTAAACCGACAGACGCTAGCTGTAGTGCCCAGTGATGCCCTGCACGCCTGCGGTAGCAAGCGAGGCAGCCATTGCCTGGTACTCGACGTGCCTTGCGAGCACTGGTTACAGCAGCAACTGGGCAGCCACTTTGATGCCACTCGCCGGCTGCTGGAAAAACCGGCGGCGGTCAGCCTCACCCCCGCGCAAAGCCAATTGGTCAATTGGCTGGCGGCCAGTGCGATCAATGACCCGGTGATTGCCCAGCAAGGCGCCGCATTGTTGCTGGCCAGCCTGACCCACGCCGATACGCCGCCCCACGAGAGCAACGCCCTGCCACTGGCTGCGCTGGATGCGCATATCGATCAACATGCCGCACACCCACTGCAGGTGGCGGATCTGGCGCGCCTGGCAGGCCTGTCAGCGGCACGCTTTCATGTGCGTTTTCTCAGTGAGACCGGGCAAACGCCTATGGATTATGTGCGCAGCCGCCGCCTACAGCTGGCGCGTCAACTCTTGCAAAGCAGCGCCCTGGCCATTGGTGAAATCGCCGCACGCGTTGGTTACACCTCACAAAGCGCCTTTACCGCGGCCCTCTCCCGGCAATTTGGGCTTTCTGCGCGCGCCTTACGTGTACAACGCGAGTAATGCGACAAACGCCGCAAGTTCTGCGACAGACTTTTACCCGGCGCCCCCCTAGACTCCGCTGCTTAGTCTGAGGAGCCGCGGCATGCAACAGATCGAGTGGGAAGATTTTCAACGGGTAGAACTGCGCGTCGGTACCGTGCTGTCTGCGGCGCTCAACGAAAAAGCCCTGAAGCCCGCCTATGTGTTGCAGGTCGACCTCGGCGAGTTGGGTATCAAACAATCCAGCGCCCAGCTGACAGCTCACTATCAATGCGAACAGTTACTCGGCCGCCAAGTGCTCTGCGCGTGCAACTTTGCCGCCAAACGGATTGCCGGCGTGCGCTCCGAGGTGCTGGTGACCGGCGTATATGACGCCGACAACAAGGTGGTGCTGACCAGCTTCGACAAACCTGTAGCAAACGGTGCACGCCTGCTATGAACCCACGTAACGCGCTGTGGGCTATCCATCTTGGCGCCCTGCTATTCGGCCTGTCGGGCATTTTTGGCAAGCTGGCTAACACCACCCCGCAGATGATCTCTGCCGGCCGCGCGCTATTCGCTGTGGTGGCGCTGCTGCTCTTTGCCAAGCTGATCAGCAATGCACGGCTGGTGCGCCTCAGCCTAAAACAGCTGAGCCAACTGGCCCTTGGCGGTGCGTTACTCGGTGGGCATTGGTGGAGCTTCTTTGAGGCGGTGCAGATTTCTGGTGTGGCCATTGCCACCCTGGGTTTCGCCAGCTTTCCAGCTTTCACCGTGCTGCTCGAAGGGCTGCTGTTTCGTGAGCGCACGCAGCGAATCGAATACGCCATGGTGGCGCTGGTGTGCCTAGGCTTGGTGCTGGTTACGCCGAACTTCGATCTAGCCAGCCAGGCGACCACAGGGTTGCTCTGGGCAGTCCTGTCGGGTTTGCTGTTCGCTCTGCTGTCGCTGCTCAATCGCGCCAGCACCCGCGGCATCGACCCCGTGCAGGCGGCGCTGTACCAGAACCTGACGGTGTTACTGCTCTTTATGCCGCTGGCCTGGCCAAGCCTACCCAGCGTTCAGACACAGGATTGGCTGTGGATGGCCATGCTCGGGATCTTCTGTACGGGCCTTGCGCATAGCCTATTTGTGGCCAGCCTAAGGGTGCTCAAGGCTCGCACCACCGCCGTTATTTTCGCCCTCGAGCCAGTCTATGGCATTGCCTTCGCCTGGCTGCTGTTCAACGAACAACCCACCCTGCGCATGCTTGCCGGCGGCCTGCTGATTGTCAGTGCCATCTTTCTCTCGGCACGCATGGCCAAGTAATCTCAAGCCAGACTGACGGTGCTCAACGGTCGTTATGACCCAGATCACGAGCGGGGGCGATCTGGTCACGCAGGCGCTGCTTGAGCACCTTGGCCTCGGGAAAGCCGCCATCGGCCTTGCGCTCCCATATCTGCACGCCATCACAGGTAATCCGGAACACGCCGCCAGTGGCGGGTTCGAGGCTGACCCGGGACAGATCATCAGTAAAACTCGACAGCAGTTCCTGGGCTAACCAGGCTGCGCGCAATAGCCACTGGCATTGGCTGCAATAGGTGATCACCACTTCGGCTTTGGGGATGGACATTGGCAGGCTCACAACGGATGAAAAGTGGATGATAGCGCGCGCCCACTCACGCTCGACATAACAAAACGCCCGCATACCAGGGGCACGCGGGCGTTAGTCAGCAGCGCCTTTAATCAGGCGATCTTAGCCAATAGCTGTCGTGCTTCCTGCTTCTGCTGTTCGTCACCCTCGTTAATCACTTCATTGAGGATTTGGCAGGCACTGTCCAAGCTACCCTGCTCGATATAAGCCAGCGCAGTGTTCAGTTTTGAGACGTTATCGTTACTGCCCGCCAGCTCATCGAAATCATCCAAAAAGGCCACGTTAAGCTCGTCGATCTCCCAACTGTCGTGTGGGCTCTCCTCCACCAACATCGACTCTGCAAACGGGCTACGCGCATCTCGTGCTGAGGGCTCAAAAATATCCGAACCCTTGCGCTGCTCAGCAGCACTCCCTGGCTTGTTCGGCGCCTTATTCTTCGCCGCGGGGGCAAAGGGGCTGACCAGGTCCCAGTCGGCATCCAGGGACATCTCATCGAGATTGAGCTGAACGTCATTCGCGAACGGCTCAACGGGCGCGGCCTCGACTTCATCGAGTTGCAGCACCATGTCATCAATCTGGCTGGGCGAAGGTGCATCTAACAGCTCAGCGTGCCGCGCTTTCAGCTCGTCAATACGAACCGGATTAAAGCCAGATTCACGTAGCCGTAATTCCTGCGCATTAAAGCCCTGAGCATCGCCCAACAACGCCAGTACTTCGAGCAGACGAAAGCCAATATCACTGCGTTGCGGCTGCGCTTCCCAGGCACTTTCCAAGGTACTGGCGGCCTCACTTAAGCGGCCATAGGCGATATACACATTGGCGCTTTGCAAGGCATCCTCACCCGCCGCGGGCCATACCGGGCCGGCACGCGTAACGTCGCGAGGGCTTGGCGAAACCGCAACAGCGGGTTCGGCCGGCACAACACGCGGCGCCTTGGGTGCATCAGGCATGACCGCAGGCATGAGAGGCAGGGGCGCGGGTTCTAGCGGCTTTCTAGCACGCCAGAACAGACCCGCAACACCTGCGAGCAACAGCACCAGCAGCCCCGCGATGATCCCCAGCCAGTTGTTGCCTGACTCAGGCGCCTCCGGTGGATTGACCGCGACCACGGCAGGTGCAACAGCAGCCGCGGCACTCGCACGACCGGCAGCCAACTCAGCCTGGAGATCGGCAATCTGCTGATCACGGGTGTTCATCTGTTCCTGCAACTGCTGCACCTGCTGGCCCAGCTGCAGCAGACTCTGCTGCAATTGCAACGTCTCAGCGGTTTGGATGGCCAGCTCCTGCTCGACGCGGGCTTGCTCCTGGATCAGCACCTCAGCCGGCAGGTCAGCGCTGACTACTGGTGCGGGCGCGGGCGCAGCCTCGGCGTCCTCAACAACTTGTAAAAACCCTTCTGCAACAGCGGGCTCGACTGCGCTAGACGGCGCGCTGGCGATGCGATCAGGCAATAACAATTGCGCGCCGGCACGCAGGCGGCTGACATCACCCTCGATAAAGGCTTGAGGGTTAAGGGCCTGGATATCGTCCATCAGCGCCTGGGGCGCCTGGCCAGTACCAGCGGTCAAGCGCGTGGCAATCTTCCATAAGCTATCGCCACTGACCACGCGGTAGCTGTTGCCCTGTTGCGCAGCCGGCAAGACCTTCGGCTGGGCGCGTTCGCTAACTGCAGCTCGCGGCGCGGCAGGCACCGTAGAAGGTTCGGGCAAACGGCTATAGGCAGCGGAGCTGGGTGGGTCTAGCAGTACGGTGTACTCGCGGTACAACTTGCCACTGGGGCGCGCCACCTCAACGATAAAGTTCAGATAAGGCTCGCGCACCACTTGGGTCGATACCACACGAATCACGCTTTTACCGCCACGCAGCAGTGGGGTGAAGCGCAGGCTATTGAAGAAATACAAGCGTTCAACGCCGGAACGGCTGAACACATCAGCGGGTGCTAGGCGCACGCGCATGTCGGCGTCACTTAGATCGCCCACATCAAACAATTCGATTTCAGCATCCAACGGCTGACTAAGCGCCGAATGCAGAGTAATTTCACCCAGCCCCAGTGCTGGGACCAGTCCCGAATAGAGGGCTGAGCCGGAGGCCAAACCAATCAGTAATTGACGAACCTTTGCCATAAAAAACGCTCCAGGTGAATCCGTCTCTGTGCCCTCGCCGCTCCCCATTGAAGGCGTGCGCGTCCAGCGCTTACGAACGTACAGAGGTCGGCAAATGCTGCGCGGGGAAATACATTCCGTGTTTAACCCGGCTGGTGCATGGCGGTAATAACGAAGGACTGACTGCTGAAAAGCCAACAGTTATTTGGCAAAAAGCCAGCACAGGTGCAAGCATAGGCTAACTGTCAAGAAAACGACAACTCCGTCACACTAACGCCCAGCGCTCAGCGCCTGCTCGATTTGACGCCCCAGGCCGCCAGTACCGTGACGGCGAACACCCCCGCCACCAGCCAGAAGCTCTGTTTAAAGGCCAGCATCTCAGCCCATTGATCGCCGCCTTCGGCGCTGTGCCGCCACTCCAGGAAGAACGTCAGCAGATTCACCCCAAACGCGCCACCCAATTGACGGACGAAGGTAATGGCCCCCGCCCCCTGAGCCAGCTCTTCAGGGCTGAGAATATCCAGCGAGCCGGTACTCAACGCCGGCAGCAATATCCCCAGACCGATCCGCCCCACGCTAGCCCAGAAACACAGTACAAGGAATGAAGCGCCCTGCTCGACCCAGGCCAACCCTGCCGCCGACACGGCAAAAATCAGCAGGCCAGCACTCAGCAGCAGCGCCGCAGACAGTCGATCACTGAGCCAACCACCGAGAAAAGACGCCATGCCCATTAATAGCCCGGCCGGCAACAGCAACATGCCAGCACGGCCGGCGCTGAAACCTTCAACGGTTTGCAGGTACAGCGGGATCAAGTAGGTCGAGCCATACAAACCCAGCCCCAGGGTCAGCGCGACCCAACTGGCGCTACGAAAAACCGCATGCCGCCACAACGCCAGCGGCAGTAGAGGCTGAGCCGCACGTCGGCTGCGCTGGATAAACACCAAGCCGGCCAGCAGCGCCAGAGTGCCGGGTAACCAGACGCGGGGAACGTCCCAGGCAAAACGCTGCGCTTCAGCAAGAAACCCCAGCGCGGCGAATATCGCCACACTCAACCAGGCAAAGGCTTGGATATCCAGGCGCGGTGTAGTGCGCTCACGCACACTGGGCAACAACCATTGGCCGGCCAGCATGACCAGCAAGCACAGCGGCAACGGCATCCAGAAGATCGCCGCCCAGCCGAAATGATCGACCAAATAACCGCCGATCCCAGGCCCCAATGACGGCGCCAGCATCACCCCCAAGCCATACAGACCCAATGCCATACCGCGGCCGCCGTCGGCAAACACACGAAAGATCAGCACCATGGCCAACGGCTGCACAATCCCGGCGCACAGCCCCTGCACAATGCGCAGGGCAATCAGCTGCCAAGCGGCGTGAGCCACCAGTGCCAACAGCGAGCTGATGATAAACAGCAGCAGGCCGAACTGCGCCGTACGCCGTGCACCAAAGCGCGCCTGGGCCCAGGCAGCTAACAACAGGCCAGCCGTCATGGCCGCGAGAAACCCAGTGGACAACCACTGCGCCAGCGGCCGACCTATAGAGAAGTCCGCCATGATGGCAGGCAAGGCGACGTTGATACTGGTGGAGGCCAACACCATGGCCATGCTGCCGACCATCAACAACGCCAGCAGCCACTGCGGGTAACGCGGACCGAAACGTTGCTGCAGCGCCTGCAGGTCATCACGCATCAGCGCTTTTCCAGATTACTCAGCACCTGGGCATGAACCTTCTGGCAACGGCGCAACTCGTCTTCATCGATACCCGCGAACACTTCCTGGCGCAGATTTGCGGAGATCGCTTCGATCTTCTCAATCAGCGGGCGGGCTTGCGGGCTGAGGGCAATTTTCTTCGCCCGCCGGTCTTCGGGCACGGCCTGGCGGCTGACCAAACCTTGGGCTTCCAAGCTGTCAAGCAGACGCGCCAGCGTGGGCCCTTCGACGCCAACGCTCTGCGCCAATTCGCGCTGGGTCGGCAATTCGGCAAAGCGCCCCAGGTGCAGCAGCACCAACCAACGCGCCTGAGAAAGCCCAAGGCCGACCAAGCGACGATCCAGTTCAGCGCGCCAGGCGCGAGAGAGTTGAGCAACTTGCATGGCAAAGCGGTGTTGATCGGTAAGTGACATGGCTAACGGCTCTTAACTATAAAAAACTAATTATTAGCCAGCTAACCATAACCCTTTTAACGAGGCAAGCCTGCAAAGGGTTTCACCACTTTACGTACTGATCCTCGACAAAACCCCAGCGCTTATCGATGCGCACGTCGGGCTTTCCAGGCGGACGTAATACGCCGCTGAACTGACCGAATATCTGCTTGAAGTTACTCGCCAGCAGCCCTACGTTCAGCCGCTCTTTGTGCAAACCACGGCCTTCGAAACGCAGCTCAACCTGACCGTCATGGGAGTGAATCAACCAGGGCTGCAACGGCTGGTCGCGATCAAAGGCAAACCGCACCGTATCCACCTTATGCAGTTCACCATCGAGCCAAAAACAGTTTTCGGTAAAGCTGGTTTCATTAACCCCGCAGGACAGATTCAGCCCAACCCGCTGCTCACCCGCCTGAGCGGATAAACAGGCCCAGTTCCAGTGGGTTTCAGGGCGCATGTAGCCGGCTGACCAGTCGTGGTGTGCAAACGCGCCAATCTGCGCCAGGTCAAAATCACCCAAAGCGCTGCGCACCTGCCCCGTGCAGCGTACCCCGGCGACCTTCTGCGCATAGACCCAGCCATTGACGCCCGTCGGCGTATTGATACACAGCGGCTGAAACGCTGGCTGCGCGTCGGAAAAGCAGGCGTCGATCCGCGTGCCGTCATTCAGTTCCACCAGCAGGCGCTTTTCTCTGGGTGTCGAGGTGTTCTCAAAACGGAGTCGGTTGCCGCCGCTGCGCAACTCGCAAACACCCTGATCAGGGCTCTGCGAGAACTGGCTGCCAAACCCCAGCGGCAGCTTGAACTGACGCTCGATCATCCGCCCGCTGGCGGGGTGAAACAGGTAAACAAAACCCACCCCCAGCAGGCTGAGGTTGGCCAGGGCACAACCGCCAATCAGCTCACCACTGATCAGGCCAAAATACTGAAATTGATGGAAGCGCCGCCACTTGGCCAAAGCACCGAGCTTGCGCCCCATGGGCGAGCGAAAGTCAAAGTCGCGGTAATTGATCAGCCCCGGCGCGGCGGGAAAAATGCCGTAGTGCGGCTGGCCGTTGGCCTGAATCAGTCGGTCCATGGGGCAATTCATGCAAGGGAGATCCGATGATGCTAGCACCAGGGCCGGTACACACGCATTCACCCCACGCGCCACGCGCAGCGGCAAAATCGGCCAGTTGAGCAGAGCCCGCACGATTATGTTCGCGCTTTAGGCTTCGAATTCCGCCTGCAAGGCCGCACGCACGCAGTGCAGGATGCCCAGTTCAACACGGCCGGCAAACTGCTCGCTGATGGCGGCTACCGGCGGTAACTCGCCCTCGCCGTCGAGAAAGGCGTCCTGAATCTCGCTGAGCAAGGCCTCGGGCACATCCAGCGCCTGCTCCAGCGACAATTGCTGACGGCCAATCGCTTCAGCCAAGAGGCCGTAGACATTCTTTTCGCTGCAACTGAGCTGGCTGGCGATCTGCGCCGGGGTCATGCCAGCACGCGCCAGGCTGACTAACTCGTGACGCAGATCGACCACTGCACGCGGCGCGTCATCACCCGCACCGAGCACAGCCAGGAACGCCTCGCCATAGCGCTCCAGCTTACGCGCACCGACGCCACTGACCCGCGCCATCTCGGCCAGGGTGCTGGGCTTGCTGCGCAGCATTTCCAGCAAAGTGGCATCCGGGAAAATCACATACGGCGGCACGCCATGTTCTTCCGCCAACTTGCGCCGCAGGGCACGCAGGGCGTCCCACTGACCGCGCTCCTCACCACGCACCAATTGGCTGGCGGCACTGCTGGACGCCTTGGCGCTTTGTTGCGGTTTCAGGTCGCGGCGCAGCTGCAGGCTGACCTCGCCTTTGAGCAAAGGCCGGCAACTGTCAGAAAGACGCAGGCCGCCGAAACCCTCAAGGTCGACATCCGCCAACCCGCGCGCTACCAGCTGGCGGAACAACGAACGCCACTCGCCTTCGGCAAATGCTTTACCAATGCCAAACACCGCCAGATGCTGATGGCCGACCGTGCGGATTTTATCGTTGTCACGGCCAAGCAACACATCAACCAAGTGCCCCACGCCATAACGTTGGCCGGTGCGGTAGATCGCCGACAGCGCCTGGCGCGCCGGCTCGGTGGCGTCCCAGGTCTGTACGCCGTCCATGCAGTTGTCGCAGTGCCCGCAAGGTTGCGGCATGTCTTCATCGAAGTAGGCCAGCAGCGACTGACGGCGGCAGCGGGTTTCCTCGCACAACGCCAGCATGGCGTCGAGCTTGTGCTGTTCGACGCGCTTATGCCGCTCGTCACCCTCGGAGTTGTTGAGCATCTGCTTGAGGAAAATCACATCCTGCAGGCCGTAGGCCATCCAGGCATCCGCCGGCAGGCCATCACGGCCGGCGCGGCCGGTTTCCTGGTAATAGGCTTCCAGCGATTTCGGCAGATCAAGATGGGCGACGAAACGCACGTTGGGTTTGTCGATGCCCATGCCGAAGGCGATGGTCGCCACCATAATCAGCCCTTCCTCATTGAGAAAACGCTTTTGGTGGTAGGCGCGCAGCTCGTTAGCCAAACCAGCGTGATACGGCAACGCCGGGTAGCCCTGCTCAGACAGGAAAGAAGCCACCTCCTCGACTTTCTTACGCGACAGGCAGTAAACGATGCCGGCGTCACCCTTGCGTGCCGCGAGGAAGTTCAGCAACTGCTTGCGCGGCTGCTCCTTGGGCACGATGCGGTAGAAGATATTCGGCCGGTCGAAGCTCGACAGAAAACGCTCGGCATTCTGCAGGTGCAGACGCTGGACGATTTCCTCGCGGGTGCGCATATCTGCCGTCGCAGTCAGAGCAATGCGCGGCACATTGGGGAAGAGTTCGGCCAGCTGGCCCAGCTGCAGGTATTCCGGGCGGAAGTCATGCCCCCACTGCGACACGCAATGCGCCTCGTCGATGGCGAACAGGGCGATTTCAAGACTCTGCAAGAAACTCAGCATGCGCGGCTGCACCAGCCGCTCGGGCGCGAGGTAGAGCATCTTGATTTCGCCGCGCTTGATCCGCTCGGCAATCTCGCGCTGCTCGTCGTTGCTCAAGGTCGAATTCAGCGCTACCGCGGCCACGCCCAGCTCGTCGAGAGTCGCGACCTGATCATCCATCAAGGCAATCAGTGGCGACACCACCACCGCCAGCCCCTCACGCAGCAACGCCGGCACCTGAAAGCACAGCGACTTGCCACCGCCGGTGGGCATCAGCACCAAGGCATCGCCGCCACTGGCCACGCGTTCGATAATCGCACCCTGGCGGCCACGGAAGCTGTCGTAACCGAATACGTCTTTAAGGATGCGTTGTGCGTGCTCGAGCATGAAGGGTCTCCGAAACAAGCTGCGCATTATACGCAAGTGCCGGATGGGCACGCGCAGCCGTGACCGAGTTTGTACTGATTTTCACCTGCCGTTGACCGACACCTATGGCCGCTCGGGTCGCTCTAGACTAGAATCCAACGTCGTTTACTCCTTCAAGGTAGCCCCCCGATGTCCTTCGCCGAGCAACTCTCCCGCCTGCAAGCCTTCCTCGATGCTGATGAGCTGCATGATGAGGCCCTGGACTACATCGCCGCCCACGGCTACCTGACTGCCCTGTCGATTTGCCCAGAAAAAGTGCCTGAGCGCGAATGGATTGACGCCCTGTTCTCCGAGCCGCCGCATTACCGCAGTGACGCCGAGCGCGAAGAGATCGAAGCCACCCTGATCCAGCTGCAAAGCCATATTGCCCGCCAACTGGCCAGCGATGATGAGCCCGACGTACCGTGCGAATTGGACCTCGGCGATGAGCCGGACGACTCCGACCTGCGCGGCTGGTGCATTGGCTTTATGGAAGGCGTATTCCTGCGTGAAGCGGTGTGGTTTGACGATGAAGATGAAGTCAGCGAACTGCTGCTGCCGATCATGGTCGGTTCCGGCCTGTTCGATGAACAGCCCGAGTTCGAAGAAATCGCCAGCGATCGCGACCTGGTTGACAGCATGGTCGAGCAGATCCCTGAGCTGCTGACCGCCCTCTTCCTGCTGTGCAACGCCCCCGAAGAAAAGCCGGCTCTGCTAAAACCTCGCCAGCACTAAGCACGCGCCATGGCGCGTGACATCCAGCTACAGCGCAACCCGGCCATTCGCTACGCACTGCTGGCTATCGGCTGGTTGAGCGTGGCACTGGGAGTGATCGGTATCTTTCTCCCAGTGCTGCCCACTACGCCGTTTCTGCTGCTGGCGGCGGCCTGCTTTATGCGCAGCTCGAAGCGTTTCTACACGTGGCTGGTCAACCACCGCCAGCTGGGCCCCTGGATTGTTGATTACCTTGAAGGCCAGGGCATTCCGCTCAAAGGCAAAGTCTACGCCATCAGTCTGATGTGGCTGAGCATTGGCCTGTCGTGCTACCTGGTACCGCTGTTCTGGGCCAGGGCCTTTATGCTCACCAGTGCGGTGCTGGTCAGCCTGTATATCCTTAGGCAGAAAACCCTGAGCAAGCGTTAGTCAGCGGTCAAACCTGGCGACATTGGAGGTATTTGGCGCGGCAAATATCGGCAGCAGCACCTAAACTCCCCAAATCTCCGGCCAAGGCGTGGCACATGCCTCTCCGTCAGCTAACTTATGGATGGTTCAAGCGCCTCAACCGGGCGTTGCTGGGCGGCTGCATCCTGCTGATCAGCCTGGCCAGCGCTCTGGCCAACTGGGACTTCGGCGTAATCCTGCAAAAAGCTGAAAGCCGCTACGGCAATCTCGGGCCAGCCAAAGCGCGCATCCTGGCCTGGGAAGCGCAAATTACGGCCAGCAGCACCAGCAGCGAGATGGTCAAGCTCAGCGAGATTAATCGCTTCTTTAATCGGCAGATTCGCTTTACCGATGACATAAAAGTCTGGAAACAGAACGACTACTGGGCCACCCCCGTGGAGATGCTGGTCAAGGGTAAGGGGGACTGCGAAGACTATTCCATCGCCAAGTATTTCACCCTGCGCCGCCTCGGCATCCCCAGCGAAAAACTGCGTATCACCTACGTCAAAGCGCTCAACTACAACCAGGCACACATGGTGCTGACGTACTACGCCAGCCCCGGCGCCGAGCCGCTGGTACTGGACAACTTGATCAACCAAATAAAGCCCGCCTCGCAGCGCAAAGACCTACTGCCGGTCTATGCATTCAATGCCGAAGGGCTCTATCTCCCCGGTTCTAACAGCAAGAAGAGCGATTCAAAAAGACTCTCGCGCTGGCAGGATCTGTTGAAAAAAATGCGCACGGAGGGCTTCGCCATAGGCGAAGGCTAGGAGGAACCTTATGTCTCTACTCAAGCAGCTATTTCTTGCCATCTGTCTGTTTCTGGTTGTGGCCTTTACGGGCAGCTTTATCGCCAGCGTGGAAAGCTCGCGCGAGCAACAGCTCAGCCAGTTGCGCTCACACGCCCAGGACGCTGCGACGGCGCTGGGGCTGTCGATGACACCGCACGCGGACGACCCGGCGATGATCGAACTGATGGTCAGCTCGATTTTCGACAGCGGCTACTTCAATAGCATCCGCGTGGTGCGCATCCCGGGTGACGAAGTCATTGTTGAGCGGCGCAGCAGCGACTCCACCGCCGAGAGCGTACCCGCCTGGTTCAGCCAACTGGTCGACCTGCAGCCCCAGGGCGGCGATGCCTTGATCATGCGCGGCTGGGAACAAGCCGCACGGGTTGAAGTGCTCAGTAACCCACAATTCGCCTTGGCCAAACTCTGGGACAGCGCCATTGGCAGCCTGATCTGGCTGCTGATTTGTGGCTTGGTCAGCGCGGTGCTCGGCGGCTGGCTGTTGCGCACGCAATTGCGCCCGCTGGACAACATGGTGCAACAAGCCCAAGCCATCACCCGCCGCGAGTTCCTCACCCTACCCACTATACCGCGCACGCCGGAACTCAAGCGTGTAGTCACGGCGATGAACCAGATGGTGGAGAAACTGAAAACCCTGTTCGCCGAAGAAGCCGCACGCAGCGAAAAACTGCGCACAGAAGCCTACCAAGACAGCATCACCGGCTTGGCCAACCGCCGCTTATTCGACATCCGCCTGGCCAACCAACTGGCGCTCCACGAACAAAATGCTGAAGGCTATTTGTTCCTGCTACGGGTCAATGATCTGGCCGGGCTCAATCAGCGCTTAGGCGGCCAGAAAACTGACGCGCTGATTGCCGCCATCGGCGAGTTGCTCAAGCGCCTGCTTGAGCAAAACAGCCGTGCAGACTGGCTGGCCTCACGCAGCCGAGGCGGCGAATTCAGCCTGCTGATCCCAGGCATTGGCAGTGAAGAAGCCGAACTGCTCGCCGGCGAACTGCACAGCGGCCTGGAGAACCTGCGCCAGACTGGCGCCAGTGACTGCACACCGGTGGCGCACATTGGCATTGGCGCCTTTCGCCCCGGTGAAGAAGCCAGCCAGGTCATCAGCCGTGCCGACCAGGCCCTGGCACAAACGCAAAATGACCCAAGCCGCCATTGGGTACGCCTGGATGATTACCAGGCCCAAGCGACTCAGAGCCTGCATGACTGGCGCACCTGGATAGACGATGCGCTGAACCAGCGCAAGTTGCAGTTGTACTTTCAACCCGTCGTGCAATGCGCTGACCGTAACCAGCTGCTGCACCACAAGGTGCTGGCGCGCCTGCTTGACCCGCAGGGAGAGGCGATTGCCGCGGGACGTTTTCTGCCCTGGATTGAGCGTCTCGGCTGGACCGCACGCTTTGACCTGGCGATGCTCGAACACAGCCTGGCGCACCTGAGCCAGCATGCCGCGCCACTGGCGCTGAGCCTGTCAGCAGCCACCCTACACGACAGCGCCACACTCAAGCGCATCATTGAAATTCTCAAGCAGCATCCGCAGCAAGCCAGCCTACTGACCTTTGAAATGGACGAACGCCACCTGCCACCGGCAGCCGAACTGGAAGCCCTCAGCCAGGCCATCCGCGACAGCGGTTTCAGTTTGGGTCTGCAGCATTTCGGGGGGCGCTTCAGCCTGATCGGCAACCTCACCCACCTGGGCCTGGCCTACCTGAAACTGGATGGCACCTATATTCGCGCGATCGACCAAGAAAGCGACAAGCGCATGTTTATCGAAGCGGTATTCCGCGCCACAAACAGCATCGACCTGCCGTTGATTGCCGAAATGGTGGAAACCGAAGGCGAGCTTGCGGTGCTCAAGGAGCTGGGGCTATACGGTGCGATGGGACGCCTACTTGGCGCACCGATGCCGTGGAAGGAGTAATCAACGTCGTAGCCCGGATGTAATCCGGGGGGAATGTCGAGGGTCATCCCCGGATTGCATCCGGGCTACACGAGCACTCGCGATCAGGCGTAGGGTGGATGACGCTTTACCCATCCACCAACAGCGACCTTAGGGTGGATGAAAAAAGCGTCATCCACCCTACAGCGCCTGCATTTCAGCCTGCAGCCGGACTACTGATCCGTATCAGGTTTCAGCTGACTCAACTGGCAAACAGGTAGCCTTCCACATCCATCCCTGCATCGCGCATCTGCGCCAGCTTGTAGCGCAGCGTCCGTGGGCTGATGCCCAGGCGCTCAGCCGCTTCTTTGCGCCGGCCACGCTCGGCACGCAGGGTGTCGATGATCATCTGGAATTCATGGCGCCGCAGGTCATCACCCAAGGCACCGGAATCTGCCGCTGGCGCCTCGAACGACACCGGCGCGTGCTCACTTGGCACTGCAAACAGCGGCGGCGCACTCGGTACTGGCGCAGAACCGATTGGCGCCTGCAGGCAGAGATCCTGCGGCTGAATCAAGCCACCTTGTTGCAGGATCAACGCGCGCTGAATGGCGTTATCCAATTCACGCACGTTACCCGGCCAGCCGTAGCTGGTCAGGCTCATCTGCGCTTGAGGGGAAAGACGAATCGGCGCGTGATTCATTTTCTTCACGTACTTGGCCAGTAACCGTTCTGCCAACGGTACGATGTCCGCCGGGCGCTCACGCAGCGGCTGCCAAGCCAGTGGGAACACCGACAAGCGATAGTAAAGGTCCTCTCGGAAGCGCCCCGCCGCCACCTCTGCAGCCAGGTCACGGTTGCTGGTGGCCAACACACGGATATCCAGAGTGATCGGCTTACGCGCGCCCACCCGCTCCACCTCGCGTTCCTGCAGCACGCGTAGCAGCTTGGCTTGCAAGCCCAGCGGCATTTCCGAGATTTCGTCGAGCAAAATGGTGCCGCCCTCGGCCAACTCGAACTTACCCGGTGCGCTGGCAATCGCCCCGGTAAACGCGCCCTTTTCATGCCCAAATAGCGTGGCTTCGAGCATGTTGTCCGGGATTGCCGCGCAGTTGATGGCGATAAAGGGTTTATTCGCACGTGGCGACTGCTGATGAATAAAGCGCGCCAGCACCTCTTTACCGGTACCCGACTCACCGGTGATCAACACCGTGGAATCGCTCTGCGCCACGCGCGTGGCCAAGGCCAGCAGTTGCACGCTGGCAGGCTCTACAGCGACCGGGCCATCCTGCTCGCTGGCTGCGACTCGCCCCAAAGCATGCCGGTCCACCAGGCTCAACAAAGCCTTGGGCTCAAACGGCTTGACCAGATAATCCGCCGCGCCTTGGCGCATGGCATCCACCGCGCGCTCAACCGCGCCGAACGCAGTCATCAGTAGCACCGGCAATTGCGGCTGACGCTGACGAATTTGCGCCAGCAACTGGTGGCCATCCATGCCGGGCATGTTGACGTCACTCACTACCAGGCCAAAGGACTCCTCGGCAATCGCCAGCAATGCTGTTTCGGCGCAATCGACCGCGCGGTAATCATGCCCGCCCAACGCCAGAGTATCGGCCAATGCCTCGCGCAATGAGCGGTCATCCTCGACCAACAGAATTTTGCTCGCCATGGGGGTTACTCCTGAATCAAAGGGTGCACAGCACCGAGTAGCGGCAAGGTAATAATGGCGCAGGTACCGCGCCCCGGCCGCGAACGCAGCTGTACGTCGCCCTGATGGGCACGCGCCACGGCCTTGACCACAGCCAAGCCAAGCCCAGTACCGGTGGTTTTAGTGGTGAAAAAGGGTTCGCCAAGCCGGGCAAGCGTCGCGCTGTCGATGCCTGGGCCGTTATCGCTGATGCACAGCCGCACAGTCTCGCCGCGCTGATACAGATGAACTTTCAACTGTGCTTCACGGCCGCCCGCTTGAATCGCATTCTCGATCAGGTTGAGCACCGTGCCGACCAGGGTGTCGCGGTTGCACAGCAACTCACCGACACGGCTGTCGCACTGCCAGCGCACCTGCATACCCAGAACATGTGGCTCGGCAGCGCGACGCAGCGCATCAAACAGCGCGGTGGGCGCCAAGCGATCCGGTAATGGTAATTCGCCACGGGCGAAGACCAGCATGTCACGCACCTGGTGTTCCAGCTCGTGCAGGCGCTCTTTCAGGCGACCGGCAAAGCGCTGCTGCTGTTCAGCCGGCAGCACCTGCTCGGTGAGGTGGCTGGCATAAAGCAAGGCAGCAGAAAGCGGCGTGCGAATCTGATGCGCCAGCGATGCCACCATGCGCCCCAAGGCAGACAAGCGCTCATGGCGGGACAGTTGATCCTGCAAGCGCCGGGTTTCTGTCAGGTCGGTGAGCAACACCAGCTGACCCGGCTCGGCGTGCAATGAGCGGGTGGCAATCGACAAGCGCCGGCCATCTTTAAGGGAAATTTCATGACCATCGTCTTTACGCGGGGCAAAGTTGCGGGCGATGACTTCGCGCCACAACATGCCAACCAACGGCCGGCCCAACAGGTTACGCGCCACCGGATTGGCCTCACGCACCACGCCCTGCCCATCGATCACGATCACGCCGCCGGGCAATAAATCCAGCAAGCTCTGCAAACGGTTAGCCAGTCGCTCCTTCTCGGCCAACTCCTGCATGCGCTGGGCACTGACCAACGCCAGCTGACCTTTAAGCTCGGTTACCCGCGCTTCCAACATGCTGTAGGAGGCGTTGAGCTGGGTCGACATCTGGTTAAACAAGGCAAACGTCTGTTCGAGGCCGGCACGGCTGGCCTGTTCAACAGATGCGGCGGGCTCGTCAGCATTTTGGGGGCGTTGCAGGTTGGTGTTCATGGGTCTCTCTCGCGCAGCGAGCCGTCATAAGACAGTCAGTTGCAAGAGAGTTAGCAATACCCGTGCCGGAAAAAATATCTATCAAAATCACAGCCTTAAAAAACAAAGCCGAAAGTTGCGTCAAACCTTCGGCTTTATTGGTTGAGCAAACGCCAAGTCACTGACGAACGCGGGCAAAAGCCCTCAGTCGTCCTGCCCCTCGTCATCACGCCGGCTCATGCCGTATTTACGCATCTTCTCGACCAGGGTGGTGCGGCGAATACGCAAGCGCTCCGCGGCACGTGCAACCACTCCATTGGCATCATCCAAAGCTTGCTGGATCAGGCCCTGCTCCAGGTTGCCCAAGTAATCCTTTAGGTCCAGGCCTTCTGGCGGCAGCATCGCCGTAGAACTCACACCCGGCAGACCTGAGATCAGCGTGGCGCGCTCATCAATGTCATCGCGCAGGCTGGCAACCATGTGCTCGTCTTCATCATCGACATGACGGAACTTCTTCGGCAGCTCACCCACGCCAATCACGCCGTAGGGATGCATGATTGCCATGCGCTCGACCAGGTTGGCCAGCTCGCGGACGTTGCCCGCCCAGTCATGCTGACACAGCGACATGATGGCCGCCGAGTTAAACCGAATGGAGCCGCGTTTCTCGAACTCCATGCGTGAAATCAATTCATTCATCAGCAAGGGAATGTCCTCGATGCGCTCACGCAACGGGGCCATCTCGATCGGGAACACGTTGAGGCGGTAATACAGATCCTCACGGAAGCTGCCGGCCTCGATCATCTGCTCAAGGTTCTTGTGTGTAGCGGCAATGATCCGCACATCGGCATTCTGGGTTTTATTGCTGCCCACTCGCTCAAAGGTACGCTCCTGCAATACGCGCAGCAGCTTCACCTGCATGGGCAGCGGCATGTCGCCGATTTCATCGAGAAACAGCGTACCGCCACTGGCCAGCTCGAAACGCCCAGCACGGGTGGTGATCGCGCCGGTAAACGCGCCTTTCTCGTGGCCGAACAACTCGCTCTCCAGCAACTCAGCAGGAATCGCCCCGCAGTTGACTGGCACAAAAGGGCCTTCACGGCGCTTGGAATGGTAGTGCAGGTTGCGCGCGACCACTTCCTTGCCTGTGCCCGACTCACCCAGAATCAGCACGCTGGCCTCAGTATCGGCCACCTGCTGCATCATCTGCCGAACATGCTGAATGGCACGGCTGGTACCGACCAAACTACGGAACAAATTGGTCTCGCGCTGACGGCCACGCTCACGGGCCTGGTCATACATTTCGCGGTACACCTGGGCGCGGTGCAGCGAGTCGAGCAGTTTGTTGTAGCTCAGCGGCATCTCCAGGCAGGCCAACACACTACGGCGCAGCTCTTCCGGCCACTCGGCAGCCACCTGTTCGTCAAGCAATAGCGTCGGCAAGAACTCATCCCATTCGGCCAACTGCTTCAGCATGCCCAACACGCCACCCTTGGCGGTAATGTCGCCCAGCAACACGCTGAGCACCTCACGGCTCGACTCCAGGCCTGCGACAACCTGCTGACAGCTCTGGCTGTCACAGGCTATGTGGTCTTCACCCAGAAAATTCAGAATGACCGCCAAGTCACGACGGCGCTCGCTGTTATCGTCAATCAGGAGGATTTTTGTTTCACGCCACATAATTAATTTCTGATCCTGGAGTGAAAAACACACCCGCCGCTAAATACAACTCGCCCCAGCGCCGGTATTTGGCCGGTAGTAAAGTCAATTTTCTGTTCAATGTCAATTTTATGGCGTGCACTTTCCAATTCCTCAGCAAACCGCCTGAAATTTGCTCGAAAAGCATACAGATGCATGAGGGGTAAAGCAGAAGATCATGCGAGCACGCAGCTGCGCGCTCGGGGAGGGTCAGCCAAACAGCTGATAAACTTTTGCGCCTTGTTGCGACTGATTGAGTTGAACCAACTCATGGGCCAAACGCTGTTGCTCTGCCTGGCAAACGCTGACCAGCTCACGATAAAGCTCCAGCAACTCCTGCATGCGAGCGCGCAGCGTATCTTCGTCACTGGCAGATTCAACCATGGCTTCATCCACAGCCTGACGGCACTGCAAATCCAACTCACCAATAGCGGCCCAGTCTTGATTTGCCAAGGCGCTACGCAGCGCACTTCCGGTTTTTTCTAGACGCTGGACTGTCGAAGTCATGGGTACATTCCTTTAAACACCAAACTGAATCAATGACCTACAGCATCCCAGCCGGCTTTTACGTTGCGCAACAAACTTGCAACCTCATCAAGCGGTGCCACTTCATTCTGAACATTCGCTTCAACTAATCGCGTTGCCATATATTCATAAAGGCTATCCAGGTTGGCAGCCAATTCCCCGCCCTGCTCAAGATCAAGCCCCTCACGCAAGCCGCCTACGATACCAATCGCTTTACTGATCAGCTCACCTTTGAGAGCAACTTGATTACGCTCCATTGCTCCACGAGCTTGAGCCAAACGAGTTAGCCCGCCTTCCATCAACATCTGGATCAGGCGATGCGGGCTTGCTTCAACTGCCTGAGCCTGGGTGTTTACGGTTTGATACTGCTTGAGAGCCGCCATTGCGTTCATCGCTTTTCTCGCTGTTCTGTTTACTGGATACCTTGGGTATCGGCGCTACAGAGCAAAGCTTTAGCAACGAAATCAGTTTCCTACAGCCGGTTCAACCTCTGGACCGATCGCATCCCAGGCACTTTTGATCTGCTCAAGCAATGCCTGGACCTCATCTAGGGTACGCGGCGTGGTATCGATCGCCACGCCCGCCAGGCGGCGTGTCATGTAGTCATAGAGCGAATCAAGATTCTCGGCAATATCACCGCCCTGCTCCTTGTCCAAGCTAGACTGCAATACCCCTAATATAGTGATGGTGCTGCCGACAGCCATGCCACGAATCTCAGCATCCCCCTCAATTTGGGCATGCTTGGCCAACATCACTCGCTGCAGCGCCCCTTCTAGCAGTAATTGCACAGTACGATAAGGAGAAATATCGTGACTGGTTTTGACCTGCTTATAGGTATCAATCGGTTTCTTGCTCATTACTTATCCTTTCTCACAAAACCTGGCAGGCTAGCGAGTTGATTGGCCAGACTTTCACTGGTTTGCTTTAGCCGGCCGACCAGGGAGTCCATGGCGTTGTACTGAGCATAAAGACGTGTCTGCAGACTTTCTACTCGAACAGCCAATACTTTGCGCTGCTCATCGACGCCGACCTTGGTGGCTTGCAACGCATCAGTACGCTGCTTCAGCACACCAGCGTCTCCTACATATGAACCAACTGATTTGGATAGACGCCCCATCAGGCCATTATCGCCGGCGAGGTAACCGGCAAGCTGATCGAAATTGCCATCCAGCGCTTTGGTTAACTGAGTGTCGTCAATCTTGAGCTGACCAGTTTTCGAATCAGACGTAATACCCAAATCTGCCAGTGCGCGCACTCCACCTTCGCCGGTCATATTGACCATTTCATTGCGCAAACTAGACAACACATTGCGTATTGAAGAGTCGCCGAGCAAAGGGCCGGTTACCGGCTTTCCGCCATCGACTGGAACAACAGCGGTCAGCTGAGATGTTGTACTAATAAGGGCGTTGTACGCTTCCACGAACTTTTGCAGATTGGCCTTCACGCCGCCCTTATCGACCCCAACCGCCAGATTGATGGTTTTTCCATCAGCCAGATCTGTGGAGCTTTGCGCCGCAGTCAGATCAAGGGTCACCCCTTCAAGAGCATCCTCGATACGATTGGTATTGCGCTCCAACTGCAAACCATCGATGGTCAGCTTGGCTGATTGGGCCTTGGTGATAACGCCTCCGGCTCCAGTGCTGGAGCTGGGAGGTAAGAAAGCATCGGGATCATTAGGATCAATGGCAAACGCCTGGGACGTCAGAGCATTGTTCCCAGCGGTCACCCCATCGACACTCGCAGCAACCTGAATATCATTGCTCGCACCACTCTTAGTAGAGCTCAGCACCAAGCGCGAGCCAGAGTCGTCCGTAATAATGGTGGCGCTTACGCCACTGCTCTTACCGGCCTCATTGATGGCATCACGCATACCGGCAAGGGTGTTATTACTCGCGGTAATATCGACGTCAAAGCTCGTGCTCCCAGTCGAAATAGCCAGAGAACCACTGCTGAACGTGGCGGCGTTACCGCCCGCCACCGACTGCAAAGCAACCTTACTGCTAGTGGCCAGCTGCTGCACCTGAACGCTGTAATTACCTGCAGGCGCTGTAGTCGAGGCAGTTACTTTTAGTGCACTGGTATTAGACGAACTGGCCGTTCGAGACTCGAACAAGGAGGTCTTATTCAGCGAGTCGACAGCGGTTTTGAAGTTATTCAACGCGCTGGTTAGCGAGCCCATGGCTGAGATGCGCGCAACAGTGGTCTTCTCGAGATTGTCCAGCTGATTGGCCTTGGGCGCCCTTTCGGCATTAACCATCGCTGTGACTATTTCGTTGATATTGATTCCTGAGCCAATGCCCGTAATCCCGACCATGCTTCACCTCGCCAAAATAATGACTGCAACACGCTATATAGCGCTAACAGTCAAAAGCTGTGCCAACCCTGCTGGCTAGGCCTCAGCTTTGAATAACAAACTGCGAACCTCCGAAAGATTCTCTGCCAGTTGCAATGCTTCTTCAGATGGGATTTGCCGAATCACATCGCCCGAACCGGCATCAGTGACCTTGACCACTACGCGCCCACTCCCATCTTCTAGGGAAAAATTCAGACTTCGACGAACCGATTGAACAAAATCCTGAATCGTCGCCACAGCAGCTTCAACGTCTTCACGGGAGGCTGGACTACCGCTCTCAGTTTTCGTTGCTGAAGCCGTTGCAGTGCTCCCTGATGGCTTGCGATCAACAGCTTCAGCCACAACCTTTGCAGCTGAATCCGGTGCACGCTCTGTTTTCGAGGCCGCAGCGACCGGTGCAGACGTAACTTGTATAGAACTAATGTCCATGATTTTCTCCTCAGAATGAGGGAACGGGGAGAAGAGCTAAGCCCTTCTCCCCGCAGTCTAGCGCGTTTACCCTTAGCCGAGCAGGCTGAGCACAGCCTGTGGCAACTGGTTAGCCTGGGCCAAGATCGCAGTACCAGCCTGCTGCAGGATCTGATTTTTGGTCAGCTCAGAGGTTTCAGCAGCAAAGTCAGTATCACGGATCCGGCTGCGAGCAGCAGAGGAGTTCTCGGAGATGTTCTGCAGGTTCGAGATAGTGTTCTCAAAACGGTTTTGCACAGCACCGAGTTGTGCGCGCTGACTGTCGATATTGGAGATCGCACCGTTGACAATACCGAGAGCATCCTGCGCACCTGTTGCTGTGCTGATATCGATATCTTTAACGCTATCTAATGAGCTGAAACCATCAGTTAAACCTGCGCCCGCACCAGATATCTCGAAGGCACTAGCCGCCTCAAATTGTACTTGGCCATCCGCACGAGCGCCTGCGCCAGCAGCAACGTCCACAGCTGTACCTACGTCCTCACTACCATCAAAGTTTTTGTTAGTAAGCGTTGCAAGATTCCCCGTCTCAGTACCGATAGAAAACTCACTAAGTTCAATTTTCTCACCAGAGTTACTCACCAGCTCAATAGTATCGCCTTTGGAAACAGCAGATATCCCAGTTTTACCTGTTTCCTTATTGATCGCATCCGCGAGGGCACCAAGATCACCTGTATCAGTAATAACAGCCGAAACAACAGATGCTTCACTACTTGCACCCTCCAGCTTAAAGGAAACAGTACCAGATGCGGACACACCGCCAAGGGAAGCTACGGTTCGAGCGTTAGCAGTAACACCGGTTTCGTCGCTTTTTGAATTAACTGCAGATGCTATATCTCGGGCAGAAGAATTTGCACCATATTTTACTTCAACGGAGCCACCCGGGGCATTTGTGGTGAACTGTGAAGAAATACTGATACCGCTGGCGGTAGCGCCGTAAGCCGAAGCTCCTGAAGCACCTGCAGCGGCGGCTACTGCGGTTGCACTATCGCTGGTCGCACGATTGATGCCAATTCGGTCAGTAGCAGCCGAGCCAATCGAAACGTTAATAGTTTCATAAGCATTAGCGCCAACTTGGAATGCTTGAGAGCCAAATGAACCGTCAAGAATCTTACGACCGCCAAAACTTGTGGTGTCGGAAATACGATTAAGCTCTTGCTGCAACTGAGCAACCCCCCCTGCAAAGCAGAACGTTCGGTCGCGCCATTTGATCCGTTAGCGGACTGCAGAGCCAAGTCACGCATACGCTGCAAAATACCAGTGGACTGCTGCAAAGCACCTTCAGCAGTTTGCGCCAGGGAGATACCGTCGTTGGAGTTACGAGTCGCTACGTTCAGGCCGTTAATCTGGCTAGTCAGACGGTTGGAAATCTGCAACCCGGCGGCGTCATCTTTGGCACTGTTGATGCGGAAACCTGTGGACAGGCGCTGCAACGAGGTATCCAAGCCTTTGGACGAGCTGTTGAGGTTACGCTGAGTGTTGAGTGACGCTACGTTTGTGTTGACTGTAAGGGCCATGGTGTTTGCCTCCAAAGGACCGTGCTACTGAGATTGTCTGAGCCTGCGAGCTTCGGGCCTGCTTTGCTCAGACGCCCCATAAAGTTCGCATTCGATCTTTATATCGGCGGTCTCGGGTGCAGCTTTAGCAACTCGTTCTATTTTTTTTTCCACCAACAGAACAAACACTTAAGCGGCAAACCCGTGAAAAACCAGGTATCTGCCGACATTCCGACGGCAAATACCGAGTTTCCCACATACAAAAGCAGCCTATCCCTTCAGCCCTTATACCTTCATAGCACTGTGTCGGCATCAATCAGGCAACCATGAGGCCCTCCATGCTTCAAGATTTACCCCTTCGAGCATCCAACTTTCCTGCACGTGCTTACGCAGTTCGTCACCCATTTTCGCACTCGCGTCCAGATCACTGATGTGCATGCGGATTGCGTCGACCCAGTCCTTGAAACGGTTCTTTACCCGAGTTACAGGCAGTACGCCCTGATAACAAACTAGATCACTGCAAACCACCGGGAAGCCACAGGCGCCGTACTCAAGAAGGCGCAAGTTGCTTTTACATTCATTGAAGAGGTTCTGTTCGACCGGAGCCAAAGCAAGGTCCAGATCCAGCCTGGCCAATGCGGCCGGGTACAAATCAATTGCAACACCCGCATGCATCTCATGCACATAAGGACGGATTATTTCCGGGCACATGCCCATAAACACCCACTCGACCTCGCCGGCCAGCGCCTTGACCACATCAGCGATCAACTCCAGATCACCGGTATGGCTCACGCCACCGGCCCAACCGACGCGAGGCTTCCTGCCTCGCTGCCGTTTGGATGACAGGCCACTCCACCAATCCACCGGCAAGCGGTTCTCTATTACCCGAATATCACTATGCAACCCGGCAAAGGCCTCAGCTAACGGCGCCGTGGATACCGTAAAGCGATCAACAAAGCTCAACCCCTTGCGCAGCGACTTGAGTATGTCCTTCGGCATTTGTGCACGGTGCACACTCTTGAGCGGCAAGTTGGGCAGGTAATCATCCAGCTCATAAATGGTGAATGCGCGAGAGAACTTCTTGATCCGCCGCATGGCGTCCAGGCGCTCGTCACCGATCTGGCGCTGCAGCACGATAATGTCCGGGTCAAAGCGCTCCACATCTGGCACCTGCAGCAGGCCAATGGACATCATGCCATCAGCCATACCGCTCTCTTTGAGCGCCGAGAACGGCTTGATCACACGGTAGTTACCACAACCAAAGGGGTCTGCCGGATGAGCCAGCACCACAGGCAGCGGTCGCCAGCTGAGCGGTCGCCAGGTCAGGCCAGAGTCGATCTCCAGATCAAAACCACGACCACTCAATGCCAGATTACGGTTATAGGCAGGGTCACGCGCGATGTCTGGCAAGTGACGCTCGTAGAGTGCGTCTTGCTCGCCAACGTCAGGCTCTCGATATACATGCTCATGCATCAACACCGCATGGGCGGCCCATACGGTCAGGTAGCCTGCAGCACGCACGCGCAGGCAGAAATCGATATCGCGGTATGCGCTCAGCGTGACATCAAGCCCGCCAAGCTGACGAAAGATATCGGTGCGCACCATCAGACAGGCATCACTTACGGCGCTGTAGTTCTGGTCGACCTGCAGGCGTTGCAGATACCCCGCGCTGTCCATTGCCTCACCGGCGAAAGCCCGGCCAGCAGGGCCACGCAGCCCAAGTAGCAAACCGGCTTGATCAATACGTCCGTCGCCGCTCAGTAGTTTACCGCCGACAACACCGACTTCAGGGCGTTGCGCATGATTAAGCAACTCGTTCAGCCAGGCCTCACTCACCGCCACCGACTCACCAGACAGCAGCAGCAGGTATTCACCTTGAGCGGCCATAGCCGCCTGATTCTGGGCCAGCATGATATCGCCCGCAGAGACTACCCTAAGCCGGGCATTAGCAAGACTGGCAATACCCTGCAACCACGCCTGAGTATCAGCATCCAATCCATCATGGGCACCGAGCAGGATTTCGTAATGTGCGTAAAGGGTTTTCTCGAGCAGGCTATCCAGGCAGCGCTGCAAAGAGGCCAAGGGAGCATCGACCGCAATGATGATCGAGACCAGCGGCGTACTCGAATGACCGTAATCAATGCGGTAACGTGCAGGCAGCCCCGGAAGAACCCGCGCCTGATAACCGCGCTGGGCCAGATGACGCTCAATCACTCGCCGCTCATCGGGGTTATCCTGCAGTGCGGGCGCATCAATGATCAGCAGTGGCTCATCAACATGCCCCAACCCAAGTAGGCCCTGCGCCTCAATCAAGCGGACGAGCAGGTCGAACTCCAGGGCCTCGGCGAACTGTGCATCAAAACTACCGACGCCCAGAAACACATCGCGCCGGAACAACCAGTGACGCGCCATGATCAGTGGGAAGCTAAGCAGCAGATCAAGGTTGAAGCTCGGCAGAAATGCCCCACCCAGGCTGCCATCAGGCAAACGCTGCAACTGATCGCCGTAAATTGCACGGCACTCCGGATTTGCCGCCAGCTCAAGCCCGGCGACCATCAAACCACTGGGGGTGAACTCATCGCCGGCGCGGGCCAGCATGAACCAGGAGAAGTCGTTTTCGTTCACTACGCGGTTAATCTGTGACGCCAAGTGTTCATCGCTCAATCGAACGAAGTGCAACTTTTCTCCCGCAGAGGTCTTCGGTACATCACCGCCACTGGTCAACACCACGATCTTCAGGGTGGCATACAAGCAGCGCTCGCCGATCAGGCTCTTCAGCGTTTGCATCAACAGTGGCGATTGCCCATCTATATCAAGCACGATGATGCCGATCATCGGTCCACCGTCGTGCTCTTGCAGGTACTGATTAATCAAGCGATTTTCAGGCTCGGTCGGCAGACGCTCCGCCAACCAACGCTGCAAAGTGGGTACATCGGCGCACTCGTCTACCGAGATACCTAAACGTTGCAGCATATCCCCACGTTCGCGCTTCAATACCTCACTGTCCGAGCCGGGATAACGCTGATATAGCAGTTGATAAAGCGCCGGGAAGTTCTTCCGCTCCCGGCCCAGCATGTGATCGTCACTGGTGCTCTGCTCACGCGTATGAACTTCACTGGTCACAACCGGCACATGAACAAAGGGGTAGCGCGTGGCCAGACGCAGGAGCATGTCCCAGTCCTCGAACGCGGCGAGGCTGGTGTCGAACTCGCCTACGGTCGCCAGCATCTGCCTTGGATGCGCCCAGGTGTTAACCGGGATGTAGTTCTGCACGAACAAACGGTCGCGGTCGAACACCTCATGCTTGAACGGCTGGCCACGGCCCAACTCGAGGCGCTGCCCGTTTTCCAACTTTTCATTAACGTATTCCACGCCGGTATAGATGACGCTGCCCGGATGCTGCTCGAAGGCCTCGGCCAGAACAGCGAGGTGATTGGGCAGGTAGATGTCATCGTCGTCGAGGTAGACGATGTAGCGCCCACGCGCCAGCGCCAGCCCCGCGTTGCGCGCCGCTGAGAGGCCCTGGTTGCGCCCCTGGCGGATGTAGGTGATGGGGAAGTCATAGGCGGCCAGCAGGTGCTCGACCGGCTCGCCGTTGTCATTGATCAGGATGACTTCAAAATCGCGCAGGGTCTGGCAACCCACACTTGCCAGGGCGTCCTTGAGCAGACCCGGGCGGTTGTAGGTGGTGAGGATGATCGAGAGCAGGGAACTCTCGCCCAATGCCGCGAGCGCCTCAAGCCGCTCACAGAGATTGCGTACGCGCACCCCCAAAGGTGAGCCCACTTCGCTCGGGTACAGGGCGAGCCGGCGGCGAAGGTGTGCAGCGACATCGAGCTCTCGGCCCCGTAACTTGCCCTCGGCGTTGCGCTCGAACACCCCCTCAACCAAGCGAATATGATCGGCCAACGGCGCACTAGAAGAATAGAACTCGGTAGAGAGTTGCGCAGCATGTGACCTGTAGGTGACACCGGGCTCACTCAGGAAGATGAAGTCTGGGTATTTCTCCGCCACCTGCAGCATGGATAGCCAGTCGCCAGCCCCGTTGAGCTGAGGATCTCTGCGCCAGACTTGCAGAAATGGCTCGCGTTGGATCAGCGCCGCCGATGGAGGAATGTAGTTGTCATGAATCAGCAGCTCAGCGACTTCGTTGCGGCCACCGTCGTAGTCTTCAGAACGGTAGCCAGGATGCCTGGGCGCAACGAGAGCCTGCCCTTGCTCGTTCACCCAGCGGATTGAGGTGTATCCCACGACCGCTTTGGGCTTCTGCTGCAAACGAGGCAACAGACGAGATAAGTAGCCTGGGTTGTAATAGTCATCTGCCATCAAAATAGACAGATAGCGCCCCTGAGCGATCTGAATGCCGTTGAGTACATTGTAGCTGGGGCCCACATTGCGCGAGTTGCGCAGATAGCGTACGCAAGACTCTTTAGCGAACGAAGCGACGACTTCGGGTGTACCGTCCGTTGAAGCGTTATCGAGAACCAGAATCTCGATATCGTCATACCCCTGATCCAATACGGACGAGATGGTCTGCTTCAGGAAGCGCCCGTAGTTGTAGGCCGGGATTATAACGCTGAGTAACGGCCTGTTCTCACGAACTGAGGCGGCATCGCCCGCGATAGCAGCAGTAAGCGCAGCAACCCAGCACTCTGCGGAATAGGGATAACTGCGCTTGTCGATGCAGTAGCTCGCCAGTACTGCCGCGGCAGCCGCAACTTGCTCATTGCAGTAAGCCTCTCGGTCATCATCATCGCAGTCGCGCGCGTCGATGTAGCTACCTGGCGGCAACCATGCGGGAACGCTCCAATCCCCCACATAGACAGGCACATTGCCGCTTTCAAGGCACTCACGCCATTGCAGCGAGAGCAGGCCCGGCAACTCAGGCGTGTCAGCGCAAATTCTCCATAGCGGCACGCTCGCTGGCGTTGCGGGCAGATTCAGCGGTGGGTTGAGGCAGACGAGTCGACCGTCAGTGAAGGGTTCGCCGAGTGGAAGGAAGATGCGGGCGAACGACGCTTCCTGCTCAGCGGAAAAGCGTGACTGTTGGCCACGCAGCAAGAGGTAGCGACGTGCTTGCAGGTTCGAGGTGACCAGTGGTACACCGCCATGGGCATCTGACACCAGCAGGAGGGCGTCATAGCTGGCCTTGTGCTCGGTTACAACCCGCTCGATGATCAGGCCATGGGCATCGCAATAGGCCCTGAGCTGCGGCAATGGCAGCTCGCGCCGTAGAGACTCCCAGGATGAGTCATTGAGGACGAACAACTGCTCGGGATTATCATAGGCAATACCTGCAATACCCACTCGCCATGGCTTACCGAGGCAACGCCCACCGACCATCACATCACTCTGCATCATGTCCCCTGTCATTGTGTAGCGCCCTTGCAAGGTACAGAAATCGGCAGATTTGCCGAGAGATTGAGTCCTTGTCCGAAGCGTTCCCGGGCTTGCCGGGTAGATTATTCCTGTTGGCCTTGAGGCTTACGAGAGCGCGTGAAAGGTGAGCTGATCGTGGAACAGACAGCCATGCGTGACACCTGCCCTCTGCAGATGCTGCTCGGCATAGTCACGACCCGCGAACGTGGTAATGAATACATATACGCCATCACGCTGCAAAGCCGCCAGATGATCCGAACGCACAACCGCCACGCCACAGAACTGTTCGGCCTGCAGGTATTCATCCACCACCACCACCAACTCACTGCCGGGGCGTAGCTCCCGTAGTGCACGACTCAAACGGACACCATGAGTATTGGCGCCCCAGAACGCAAAACGCAGAGGTGTCGAATCATCGGGCAGCAAACGGCATAACGCATGCTCCATCAGATGGTTGTAGCGGCTACGTTCACGCGACTCGTAGAACGCACTGATTTCGGCCCAAGGCGCCCAGCGCTCGCGAGCGAGCTCTATCTGTTTGGCGGCCGCACTGCGGATTTTCTGTTTGACCTCTTCGATGTCCGGCACTTCGGGGTTCCAATCAATCTCGGCGAAGGTGTCCCGAGTATGGATTTTCACGAAGCGGTCCAACCATGCGAAGCGATCACTGATGTTATGTGCCACGACAATGGTCGGCACCCCCATCGCGATACAAGGCGCTGCGCAATGCAGGCGGCTAGTCACCACTAGCGCCCCTTCGTCGGCATAACGCCTGCAATATTCCCGAGCGAGGGCATCCAAGCGATCTGCCTCTTGTTGATCGGAGGGAATTCGCTCGTAGGGATGTACATGCGTTAGGCACTCCGCCTTGTCGAGAAGATGACGAGGAATATGTTCGAGCACTTCATCAGGCACATCGACAAGAAACACCTTGCCATCCACCAGAGCACGCTCGCGACGGGGAAACGTGATGGTCAGACACCCTGAGAGAAATGCTGTCACCCCCCGAGAACGAAACATCTGCATGACCCGCTCATCACGGGCGCCAATGGGCTCGTGTCGACGAAAATGCTCCAGATCCAGCGGATCATCCACATCACTGGAGAGCCCGAAGCTGAAGTAGATTGGAATGATATAAGGCGAGAGCGGTAGTGGACTCTGTGCATTGCCGAGCGTGAAATAACCGCACATCGGCATCAGCAGATAGCCGTGGTGACCGTCGTAATCAGGAAACTCATAGCGGTTGAGCCGGACGATCTGCTCGTCTGGAATGTCCATGCAGGCATAGAGGTGCTCGACGGCATGGGTCTGAATGTCGTCACCGAGATTGCTCCGGCTGCCTGCCGTGAGGTGGCCGAAAGTCATGACATTGGTGATAAGGCCGTACTTCACGGCCATCGGAACAGACATGGTAAAACCTCTATCAGACAGATGATTGCCACTGGGCAATCACTTCGGCGTGACGCTGCGGATGCATGAACAGGTAGTTGGTCTGAACGGTTTGTTCCGTGACTTCCGCACAAGGCTCCAATTTGCCGTCTGCTGCGAACACCCAGGCACGGTAGCCGTAGCGTTCGAGAAGAGTAAATACGTCGTTGGGGTGGTAGCCAAATTCTCGCGACCACTTGCGCAATAGCTCGATCAGGATGATGGGGGTGTACTGCAGCGTCTTTTCGCCACCCTGCAGCACCATCAGCTCCGCCCCTTCGACATCGACCTTCAACAAAGTGGGAACGACATCACGCGAAACGCAGAAGTTATCGAGGATGGTGGTCTTGCACACGACATTCTGGATGGCCGAAGCGCCACGCGATTGTCCGGTCAGTTTCAGCGATGTTGCACCCGACACATCAGGTGCAAAGAGGAAGCTGAGCTCGGCTTCCTCGTTAAACAGTCCCATACAAATAGGCTCGATGTTATTCAACTTATTAAGCTGGATATTTTTTTCCAGCACCCCGACAGTTGCAGGAATGGGCTCGAAGGCGAAGATTCGCGAGTTCGGACAATTGCGCCCCAACACAAGTGAGTACCACCCCAGATTCGCACCGATGTCGAGAAACACATCGCCATCTCGAAATACCGATTTGAGAAAATGGGTTTCGTCCGCCTCGTAACGACCAAAATCGAGAAGCGTATAAGGCGTCGCGTGAAGATCCACGGCATCTATCGACATGGCAATATCATGTGCTGCAGACGTTACCCTGACCCCCTCTTGGGTGATGCGGATTTCTGCCACATCAGTGCCAGAAATGAACGCGGGATAATCGAAAAGTCCTTGATGCCGATTGTTGACGTACTCGACATACGCATTCTTGTCGACTTCACCTGTCTTGAACTGCTCCCGAGCCTTTACGAGAGGATTTTTTATAGTCTTTTCCATAGGTCTACCGTTCAAGATTGGATGAAGTAGCGAAGGGTTCTTGCGAATCCTGCCTCGGGAGGAATCCTAGGCCGCCATCCCAATCTTTCCATCTTGGAAATATCACAGTGGCCATGCGCTCGGAACAATGCTTGCCGCGCTGCACTCGGAGGTTGATGTGTTACGTTCAAGCCTGGGGTTGGTGACAGTCGCGCGATCAGCCTTGCCAATTCAAGGATCGTGGTTTCCTGATCCAGACCGACGTTATAGGCATTACCGCCCTCGCCTCGCAGAAGCAACATCAGGAACGCCAAAGTGGCATCCCCCACATAGCAAAACGGGCGACTGCCGGAACCATCACTGTTAAGAGCAATATCTCGTCCAGCCAGAGAGTCGGCGACAAAGTCGGCAAACGAGCGCCCATCATCAAGGGCAATACCGGGGCCATAGGTGTGTGATATCCGCGCCATAATGGTTTCGACGCCATGCTGGCGGTAATAATCGGCGCAAAGGGTTTCGGCAACCCGCTTACCCTCGCCATAGCAGGCAGATACATCCAGCGGATCAAGCACTCCAAAATCGCCCTCACCGATGGGCTGGTCACTTTCACCATGGCCATAGACAGCGCCACTGCTCATGAACAGCAGGCGGGCATGGTGCCGACGGGCCACTTCGAGCAAGTTGAGCGTGCCAATGACGTTGGAACGCACGGTGCCAATCGGATCAGCCAGATAATGCTTTGGGCTTCCCGCACCTGCTGCATGAACGATGAAATCCACACGTTCGAACTCAGGGGGCGGATCGCAGACGTCCTGAATGATTGGCCGGAACCACTGGCAGTGCACAAGATGCGGAAAACGTCGGCGTAGTTTGTCCGCATCACGCGCCAATGCATGAATGACAACCGGCCGCTCAGGCCAACGCTCACTCAAAGAAGCGAAGAACTCGATCAGATAGGCGGCCAGAAAACTCGTGGCGCCCGCTATCAGCACATGGCTGTCCGCGAAACGCGCCCAATCTTCCGGGTAGGAGAAGATAGACTCCACGTCTTCTACGATCACCGGGTGGCGCTTGCAGGCGACTTTGGTCATCAGGGGCGCCTCGTCAGAACGCCCATGACCTGACCCTTTATCCACCCAGATCAACCGGCAGGTGCAGCACATCGACGACCTCGAGCCCAAGACGCTCCAACAGGCGGCGAATGGACGTTTCGGTAAAGAAATTAACATGCTCATGCCAATGCCGCTTCAGCGGTGCCAGCGCCAGGCTACCCGGATTCTCACGCATCAGAGCCTCGCTGGGCACCTCAAGAAAGAAGAGTGTTTCCGGGCCAAGCGCAGGAAGGATCTGCTCTACCAACTCCATCGGATAGGGAACGTGCTCCAGTACCTGACTGCAGGTCACCAGGTCATATTGGTTCTGCGCCACGTGCTCAAGATCGACGCGCTCGGCGCCTACTACCAACTCCACCCCGGAAATATCGTGGATATGCAGTAGACGGTTTTTACCGCGAAACAGGCTATTGATCCCCGTGTCACCACCCCAGTCCAGCACTGCAGGCGCCTCTGGCAGCCGAGGCGCCAGCCAGGCCTCGACCGCACTCAGGTACGCCGAGCGATAAGTGAAGTGCTGCCGGGAACTGGCGAAACCTGGCTCGAAGCGGATTCGCTGGTCGTAATAGATATCATCGCGATAGTTGTAGTATAGCGCGGCCATCTGCTCATCAGTGAAGCGGTAATCGAGAAACAGCGCCCCGCATTCCTGACACTGCAAAGATGCACAAAGGGTATACGCCGTACCTTGCCGAAGATCACGTAGGCCCCAATCAGCGGTGATCTCCACGGGTTCGTGGCCGAACACTCGCAGCGCAACGAAAGGCATCAGCACCGCAGGCGAGCGCTGCAATTGATCGCTGCTGCAGCAAATACAATGTCTGGCGATCAGTTCACGACTTACCATGTGCTACGCCCTCCATCCATCACCAGATTCGCGCCATTCATATAGGTGGAGGCATCCGAGCAGAGGAAGGCGATGGCGCCACGGTACTCGTCGGCCTCGGCCATGCGGCCCAGCGGGATCAGTTGCGTCAGTTTGCTGACGAATACATCGTTCTGCCCGGCGTAGACGCCACCAGGCGAGAGCGCATTGCAACGTACGCCCTGTTCGCACCAGTAGGTGGCCAGGTACTTAGTCAGGCCGATCAGGCCATGCTTGACCACCGAGTAGGTAACCGGTTTGACCGGCTGCTGCTCGGCCTCACGCCCCTCGATCCGGTACAGCCTTTGGTCAGGCGCAATCACACCCAAGTCTGAAGCGATATTGACGATCACCCCACGCCCCTGCCGCGCCATCTGCGTGCCAAAGATCTTGGCGCAGTTGAAGGCACCGCCTAGGCCAACGTTGAGATCGAGTTGCCATTGCTCCCAGGGAAAGTGCTCCAGACGGGAGAAGTCCTTGTCACCGGCGCTCTCCACCTTGGGGTTGCGCGCGGCATTGTTGATCAGGATGTCCACCCGGCCATGCTCGGCCAAGAGTTGCTGCCCAACGGCCTCGAGTGCCTGCAGTTCGGTGATGTCGACCACGTAGGTCGGGGCCAGGCAGCCGGTTTCCTCGGCCAGCCTGGCGGCGTTGGTGGCCAGGGCTTCGTCGTTGATATCCAGCAGCATGGGGATGCCGCCGAGCCCGGCGATGGTTGCGGCATGCTGGTACCCCAGCAGACCGGCACCGCCCGTTATAACGGCCAAGCGTCCGTCAAGACGGAACAGGCTTTCCACGCTAGCCATGCACGTTCACCTCGCTCAGCGCCACTTCCCTGCCCTCTTTCAGCGAGCGCAAAGCCGCCAGCGCCAGGCGCAGACTCTGCAGGCCATCGTGCAGGCTCACCTGCGGCGTGGCCAAGCCGTTCACGCAATCGAGAAAATGCCTGGCCTGGGCCAGGAACATGTCGTTGCGCAAGAACCCCGCAAAGTCGTTTTCCTCGCTCAACTCGCCCTCGGCGCCGTAAACGCGCAAGCGGTTGGCCAGCAGGTCGATCTCGGCGTAGCCGGCGTCGCCGACGATCTTGAAGCAGCGCACCGACGGGCGCTGCAGGTAATCTTGATGCAGCAGGATGGGGAAACTACCTGCGACGCCGTCGCACCGCATCAAAGATGATGCGGTGTCATCGACATCAATCTCTAGGTGGCTGAGCTGGCCGCCGTGGGTAACGATGCTTCGCGGCAGGCCGAAGAACCAATAGATCAGGTCCATCTCATGAATCTGCGAAAGAACCACACCGCCCCCCTGGTCGGAACGGGCAGCGTACATCTGTCGGTAATCTTCGTAACGGTGCCAGTTGGGCAGGTACTCACCGATCTCTGAACGGACGCTCAGCAGACGGCCGAAGAAACCGCTCTCTAGCAGCGCCTTGAGGCGCTGCAAACCGGGGTGGAAGCGGAAGTTGTAGCCGACATGGAACGGCAGGCGGCGCTGCTCCACCTCGGCCAGCAACTGGTCGATGCCGGCAAGATCGCTGGCCAGCGGTTTTTCCATGAACACCGGTACGCCGGCACGCACGCACTCGAGCGCCACCGGAACATGCAGCGAGTTAGGGTTGCAGATGAAGGCGGCAGCCGGCTTTTCAGCCAGCGCCTCGGCCAGGTCGTGATGCACGACGATGCCATAGTCGCGTTCGAGGTCGGCGCCTTCGTCGACGGTCAGGTTGTCGCGCAGTTTGATGCGTTGGCCGCGCACCCGGTAGGCGTGCACCTGCAGCTCATCACCAAGCAGTTGACGCAGGTTGCGCAAGTGGCGCTGACCAATGCCGCCCAGGCCACAGAACAGAATCTTCACGATGTCTTTCTCTCATTCAAGGCCGTACCGCGCAGCCAGTCGGCTGCCCGTGCGGCCATGCCGGCTAGCCAGCGCGGTTCGTCACCGGCCTCGCCACGGGCGACCTGCAGGACAAAGTCGCCACGGTAGTCGTACTGGATCAATTGCTCGCGCAAGCTTTGGAAATCGGTATCGCCCTGCCCCAACGGCACGGTCGTGGCGCCCAGGCGACGATCCTTGATGTGCACGCTGCCGACACGCGCGCCATAGGCGGCAAATTCATCCGCCGGGCGATAGCCCAGCGACGCACTGTTGCCAGCATCGTAGTTGACCTTGACCAGCGGGTGATCGAGCAGGTCGAGCAGCTCACGAAACGCCTGCGGCGCCAGGTCGGTTTCCAGGTGTAGTTCAACGCCATGGCGCTCGGCCTGCGGCAGCACCTGGTGCAGATTAGCCACCACCTGATCACGCTCGCTTTCGTCGCGAATACGCGAGGCGTCGACGAAAGGCAATACCACGCGGCCCACGCCCATTTCCGGACAGATGCCCAGCAGCCAGTGCAGGCGATCGAGCAGTTCGGCGTTCTCAGCCTGGCTGCAACGCAGCAGCGGACGGTCCATGAAATAGTCGGCGCAGATCGACACCACGGCGACCCCGTGCTGGGCGAGCAAGCCACGGAGCTCCTCACGCCCTTCGGACGTTTCCAGCGGGTTGGCGGCTTCGCCGAATAGGTCATAGATCCATTCGATACCGCGCAGGCCGATCTCGGCGGCGCGAGCGATTTCCAGGCGCCAGCCCTGACGCGGGAACGACTGAAAGCGCCCTTCCTCCGGCGCGCCCAGACGGCCCTGCATGGTGTAGAGGCCGGCGTCAGCGTATTGGCTCAGGTAGTCGCTCATCGTCAGTTGTCCACCAGCGGAATCAGCATGTTGGCGCGCAACTCGTCGCGCTCCAAGAAGGGGAAGAGGTCTTCCAGCGGGCTGGATACCATGGCGCCGTTCTGGCCGATCTTCGAGGTGATGCGTGGGCCGATGGCCTGGTCGGGTTCGACCATCACCTCGCACAGTACCGGGCCTTCCAGCGCCAGCGCCTCATCGATGGCCTGACGCAGGTCGGACTTACCATCGATACGACACACCGGCAGGCCGAAGGCAGTAGCCAGGGCGGAGATGTCCGGCAGGGTCAGCCCAGAATCAGGGTCGCAACCGATGGTCTGCTTGAAGTAGCCACCTTGCGAAGCGCGGATCGAGGCATAGCCGTTGTTGTTGAGCACGAAGTATTTGATCGGCAGACGCAGGCGGCGCACCACCTCCAGCTCCTGGATATTCATGACGAAACCGCCGTCGCCATCCACCGAGATGGTGCGGCGGCTGCCACTGCCCAGGCAGCCACCGATGGACGCCGGCAGGCCATAGCCCATTGAGCCCAGCCCACCAGTCGCCACCGCGCGCTGACCGCGCTTGAGGCGCACCGACAGCCAAAAGGTGTCCAACGCGGCGCCGGAACTGCCGGGGATGATCTGGTCGCCCTCGGCCATGGCCTCGGACAGGGCTTCGCTGAACACGTAGGTGTTCACGTAGTCGCTGGGCTTGCGGTACTCAGGCAGTACCACTGGGTAAGCAGCCTTCCAGGCCTGGCAACGCTCGCGCCAGCTCTGGCAATCCAGCGTCTGCACACCATTGGCGGCAAGAAGTTGCTGCATGAACGCGCGCGCATCGCAGACGAAGCGCTCGTCGGGCATGTCGCCCAGTTTGGCGATTTCCGCCGGATCAATGTCCACCACCACGATCTCGGCCTGACGCGCGAAGTGGCTGCGATTGAAGCCGGTAATGGAAAAATCCATGCGGCAACCGATGGCCAATACCAGGTCGGCGTTCTGCACGCTGAAATTGGCACCACGCTGCGCCACAGTGCCACAGCGGCCGACGTAAAGCGGATGTTCGTATTCGAGCAGATCCGCGCCAATCCAGGTGGTCAGCGTCGGCAGTCCCAGCGTCTCGATCAGCTCGCGCATGGCGGCTTCGCCCCAGGCAGCATGCACGCCATTGCCCACCAGCAGCACAGGGCGCTTGGCCTGACGCAGGCGTTGCACCAGTCTGTGCACGGCGGCTTCGTCCGGCACTGGCGACTGTTCATCCGCTTCAGGGGTAAAGCCGACCAACTGCTCCGGCGCGATCTCGGTAGCCTGCACGTCCAGCGGCACATCGAGCCACACCGGGCCCTTGCGCCCGCTGAGCATCAAGTGTAGCGCCTTCTCCAGCTCATAGCGCACCCGCAGCGGATCGAGCAAGCACACTGCATACTTGGTCAGTGGCGTGACCACACTGACGATATCCAGCTCCTGGGTGCCGAGCTGACGTAGGCCGCTATCTCCCTTGAGGTCGGCACGCTTGACCTGTCCGGAAACGAACAGCGCCGGTGTCGACTCGAACCAGGCACCAGCCAGGCCGGTAATGGCATTGGTCGCGCCGGGGCCGGAAGTGACCAGGCAAGCACCGAATTTACCGCTGGTACGCGCATAGCCTTCGGCGGCGATCGCGGCGCCCTGCTCATGGAGCATGCTCACTGCAGTCAGCCGTGGTTGACGCTGCAAGGCGTTGTTGAGGTGCATGGCCCCGCCACCCGGCAGGAAGAACACATGCCCGACACCCTGGCTGGAGATGAATTCGAAGATGTAATCAGCGACGCGCATGAAATCGTTACTCGTAGCGGGATTGAAAAAGAAGACAAACATTAAGCGACCGAGCCTTGAACTGGCTTACGGGCAGCAGAACACCGTCCAGAAAGACGTAAGGCGACTGCCGGGCACAAGAACCACTCATGGCCAGCTTTCTCATAGCGACTGCAAATACCGTAAAGCCGACCAGAATCCTGCACCGTGGTCCTTGTGCCCTTGCCAAACCTCGGGGATGAAGCTGACCTGCGGGTGCTGGCGAATCTGCGCCCAAGTCGCCGGCCAGCCGATGTCGCCGGTGCCCATCAGCACGCCCTCACCGTTGGTGCCTTTGGCATCGGCCACGTGTAGGTGCGCGGAATGCGGCAGCAACAGGGCCAGCGCTTGCTGGAAGTCGAGGCCGAAGTGGAAACAGGTCATCTGCAGGTGCGACAGGTCCAGGCATAGGCGCAGACCACGGTCGCGCGCCTGAGCGGCCAATTCCTCGGGCATCATGAAGATATTCTGGTGACGCTGGCCGCCGAAGTGCCAGGGGAACGGCGCCATGTTCTGCGGAATCAGCTCAGTGCCGGCGAAATCCACCTGGCGGCAGGCCTCGTGGAAGCGCTCGTAGAGTTCCGGGCGCATGGCCAGCGGGCGCGGCTCGTCAGCGGAAAAACCACCGATGTTGGCCACGATCAGGCGAGCATCCGCCTTGGGGAAGAACTCACTAATCTGCAGGGTTGCATCAACCACACGCTGCAGATTGTCGATCGAGCGCTGCCTATAAGCCGGATCGTCGGCGACCAGATCAAGCAACTCGCTGTTTTCGAACAGCTCCGGCGCGTGCACCACCAAACGCGAGCAGGCCACTTCGCTGAGAAAGGGTTGCGGCTTCAGGCTGAGGTCACGATAGGACAGGTGGAACTCGTAGAGGTCGGGCTCGATACGCCGGCGGTAATCGCAAAAATCGTGATAGCGCACAGGCACGCCCCAACGAATGGGCAGGTCAAAGGTCAGTCTCTGTTCGACCTGTTGCTCATCGAGGTCGCTGTCGAAGAAGAAATCGCCCTGAACTACATTGCGGGTCGCCGGCTTGCCCAGCAACTCTGGCAACCGATACGGCGGCAAGCCCTGGCCAGGACTGGCAACCCGTAGCATGGACTCGTCGAGAACGGTGCCACGGGCAATATTGCAGGCGGCGATAACGCTTTTCCCGAGGTTCTCGCGATTGAGCAGTTCGCCCTGGCTGGCGTGCCGATCAGGGCCTTGCCACGGCAGCGCAAGCTCCAACTGGCGGATACCCTCAACCAACTGGCGGAACTCCTGTGGCTCGAGACTGGCCAGATGGTCAGGCCCCTCCATGCTGCGATCCAGGGTGATATGACGTTCAACCAGCTTGGCCCCCAGCGCCACCGCCGCGAGCGTAATGGCGATGCCGCGCTCGTGACCGGAGTAACCGACCAGATCATGCAACTCCTGCAGCCGACGCAGGTAACCAAGCTGAATATCAGACTCGGGGCAGGATAGGCGCTGTTGCAATGCAGCAGCGCGAATGGTGTACCCAGCGCATTCAACTGTTCAATGGCCCGTACGATTTCGTGCTCAAAGGACATGCCGGTAGAAAGGATCAGGGGCTTGCCCAAACTCGCGGCTTTGGCAATCAGGTAGGGGTTGCACAGATCAGCCGAGGCGATCTTCAGCGCTGCGACATCAAAATCCGCCAACACGTCGACACTGGGTTCATCCCAGGGTGTACACAAGTAAATGATGCCCTTCTGCTTACAGTACTCACGCACCTCGCGGTGTTGTTCTAGGCCCAACTCAACCTTATCCAGCAGGTCCTGAATATATTCCACGCCAAGGTCTTCAGCCCGCGATCCGTCAGCCTTGCGCCGGTACAACGCATCACGGTTGCGCAACTGGAACTTGACGCAATCGGCACCGGACTCAAGCGCAGCATCCACCAGGCGCTTGGCCAGCTCCAGCGAGCCATTGTGATTGTTGCCTGCCTCGGCAATCACGAAGACACTGTCACCGCCCAGCGCGATACCGTCGAGAAAAATAGAAGTCATTGGATTTTCGTTCGCCATGAGGTTACGCCGCTGGATTCAAAGCGGAAGTTCTGGGTCTGACAGCCCTGCGCACGCACTGCATGCACTACCCGCTGCCGATACTGAGGCTGTACGTAAAATAAGAAGAAGCCACCGCCACCGGCGCCGAGCAGTTTGCCCCCTAAGGCGCCTGCAGCCAGTGCCGCATCGTAAATATCATCGAGACGACTATCGCTGATCGCTGAGGAGAAGCGCTTCTTCAACTGCCACGCTTCATCCAGGCAAAGCCCAAAGTCACGCAACTCACCGCGCATGAGGTAACGATGCATACGCAGGCACAGGGCTACGCTGGCACTAAGCAGCTCCGTCTGTGAAGACTCCGCTTCTATCTCCTCGCGCTGCAACTCATGCAAACGCCCGGAGTCATGGGAAATGCCTGTATCACACAGCACCAGACAGGACTCCAGCTCATTGCGGATGGCCTCTTCCAGTCGTATTGGATGAACCAGATTGCGCTGGTTTTCGAACTCAATAAGATTAAAGCCGCCAAAGGCTGAAGCGTACTGATCCTGCCAGCCGCCAGCGATACCGAAACACAGGCGTTCAGCCTGGAAAGCGAGTTCAGCAATCTCATAAGTGTTCCAACGATCTTGGCGCAATTCATTGAACGCCGCGATGCTGGCGATGGTGGCTGCCGAAGACCCTCCCAGCCCAGACCCCACTGGAAAGTCTGAACGCAGGTACAGATCAAAACCGTACTTGGGCTTGATCACCGAAACGATAGTTGCGAGCAAACTCTTCTCGGCTGCCGACAAAAGAGCCGGCAAAGAATGGAAGTGTTCTTCGCGGCCCAGATCTTCGGAGTAGATATGAATCTGCCTATCATCGCGCGGCACCAGAGTCGCATGCGCATAGAGGCCTACAGTACAACTAAGAACCGCCGCCGGGTGGTCAATAAAGAAATACGTCAGATCTGCTCCGCCGCCACAGAAGCTCATCCGTACTGGTGCGCGCGCACGCGCCAGTACCGGTACTTCTGCACTCGCGGCCATCTGCCGGGTATAGACATCGACCAAGCGTCCTTCGTCATCCAGAACAGGCAAAGCGTTGTGCCCAAGATCGAACGCCTTCAACAGATCTTCACGCGGGGTCGAGACTGACACGCTGCGAAACTCACGGTTCATGCAGGCCGTCACTGGCTGATCGGTCAGACCACCCTGCAGCAGGTAGCGGCGTATATCACCGTTTGTCACAACACCCAACAGACGCATGTTATCCGCGAGCACAAAAGCAATCTGCAAATTGCCCGACTCGATGCATTTAATGGCATCGAGAATGGTTCGTTGCATATCGATCGTGAGTTCCTTGACCAGCAAACTCATCAGATTGCACTCCCGCGCAAATCAGACTTGAACGCATCCAGAGAGTCTGGTGTCCCTATATCCAAAAAAAACCCAGTGTACTGACGGACATACAAGCGGTGCTGACGTATCAATGATGGCAGCAGGTCCTGTTCCATAGAGCAGTTGATAATCGGTAGCCCTTCTAATGCGCCGGCGCTAAAACCATAAACGCCCGCATTCACCAAACCAGGGCCAGACTTGCCCTTCTCTTCGAAACCAAGCACTTCACCTTGTGCGGAACAGCGCAGACTGCCGTAGCGCGAACGATCCTCAACCTGCACCCCGACTAGCATTTCGTGCTCAGCGTCCAGGGCGAGACGATAAGCATCTGAATCAAGAAATGTATCTGCGTTTAGCACCAAGTAACGCCCCTCTGGTGGCACATGAAACAAGGCATTCAATACCGCGCCACCGGTTCCCTGCGGGGTTTCCTCAATCACCAACTGCAACGACAAACCGGATTCAGCTTCCAACGAAGGTAGCAATGCAGCCAGCTGGTCAGCGCGATAATGAGCACAAAGCACCCCGCGACGGATACCGGCTTCACGCAATTGCGCCAGCACCAGAGCCAGGAATGGACGACCGTGAATATCCACCACGGCCTTCTGCGTGTCGTCAATCACACTGCGCAGACGTGTGCCAAAGCCACCGCAGAGGATATAAGCATTCATCAGCCTGCCCTCAAGCCGAAGAAAACCTCAAGACAACGCGCAGCGTGTTCCAGATGTGCCTCGCCAAGACCCGGCCATACGCCAATCCAGAAGGTATCGCGCATCACTTTATCGGTGACCGACAACTCACCTGAAACCCTAAAGTTGCGGCCTTGCATATAGGGCTGACGCACCAGGTTACCGGCAAACAGCAACCGTGTACCGACGCCCTGCGCATCCAGGTACCGCAGCAATTCAACGCGGCGGATACCGCAACCATCGCGCAAGGTCATGGGATAGCCAAACCAGGAAGGGGCACTCCCCGGTGTGGCCTGCGGCAGCATCAGAAAATCCTGACACCCACTCAGGCGCTCACTAAGCCAAGCAAAATTGCGCTTACGGGCGCGGATAAAATCATCCACACGATCCATCTGCGCCAACGCACAGGCAGCTTGCATATCAGTGATCTTGAGGTTGTAGCCCAGGTGCGAGTAGGTGTACTTGTGGTCATAACCTTCAGGAAGCTCACCTAGCTGCCAACAAAAACGCTTGCCACAGGTGTTGTCCTCACCTGGCGCGCAGTAGCAGTCTCGCCCCCAGTCACGGAAGGACTCGATGATGCGCTTTAGCGCCGGATTATTGGTAAATACGGCGCCGCCCTCACCCATGGTTATGTGGTGCGCCGGGTAGAAACTGAGCGTGCCGATGTCACCAAATGTGCCGACCATACGACCTTGATAGGTCGCCCCTAGAGCATCACAGCAGTCCTCAATCAGCCACAGGCCGTACTTGTCGCATATTGCACGAACCACACTCAGATCGAAGGGATTGCCCAGGGTATGAGCCAGCATGATGGCCTTGGTTTTCGGGCCAATCGCCGCCTCAATCTTCGCCGGGTCAATGTTGTATGTCGGCAACTCGACATCCACGAATACCGGCACCGCACCAAACTGCAGGATTGGGTTGACGGTAGTGGGGAAGCCCGCCGCGACGCCAATTACCTCGTCGCCCGGTTTGATCGCACGATCACCCAAACGCGGCGAGGTTAACGCGGAGAATGCCAGCAGATTAGCCGATGAACCCGAGTTGGTGGTGAGGACGCAGCGGCGCCCCAAATATTTGGCCAGACGCTTCTCGAACGCCTCGTTGAAACGCCCGGTGGTCAGCCAACCATCCAACACCGCTTCGGTCATTGACTGCAACTCGCCCGCACCAATTACCTTGCCCGAAGGCGGCACCGAGCTTTGCCCAGCCACAAACGGCTTGGGCGCCATCTGCAGCTCGGCATAGCGTCCGACCAACTCGGCAATTTGTTGGCGCAGCTGTTGCGCGGTGCTGTCACTCATTGAATTTCGCCTTGGTGAACCGCGATCTGATCGCGGGTAACGTCTTCCATATTACGGCCGTCCTGCCAAGCCAACTGCCAGTCCAGCGTGCGCTTCAGAGTAGTGTCCAGTGACCAGCGTGGCGCCCAGCCCAGCAACTGTCGGGCCTTACTGGAATCCAGCGCCAGCAACCCCGCTTCATGCGGCTGGGCGTCGTTTGAAGTAGACCAGCGAGCCTGACCTGGCCAGAGCTCAGCAAGACGCCCCACCACCGCTTCGACTGTCGCCAGCCCAGCACTGTCAGGTCCGAAATTCCAGGCAGCGGCATAACGATCAGGCTCAGTCAGCAGCCCCTGCGCCAGCTGCAAGTAACCCATCAGCGGATCAAGTACATGCTGCCAAGGTCGAGTCGCATGGGGATAGCGCAGAACCACTTCACGCCCTTGCTGCCAGGCGCCAAATATATCGGGGATCAAGCGCTCCGGAGACCAGTCACCACCACCCAGTACATTACCCGTACGAGCGGTTGCCAACGCCACACCAGAAGCCCTGAGGAAGGAGTCGCGGTAACTGGCGCAAAGCAATTCGACGCATGCCTTGCTGCTGCTGTAAGGGTCAAAGCCTCCGAGAGCATCTTGCTCCCGATAAGGCCACGGCCACTCGTGGTTCTCGTAGCACTTGTCAGTGGTCACCACCAGCACGGCGCGCACAAAATCGGTAGAGCGAACAGCCTCAAGCAGATTCACTGTACCCATGACATTGGTGGCGTAAGTCTCCGCAGGAGCTCGGTAGGATTCACGTACCAGCGGCTGAGCAGCCAGGTGCAGAACCAGTTCAGGCTGAAATGCCTGCACAGCTGCACTCAATCTGGCAGCGTCGCGAATATCAGCGAACTCACCGGTGATCTGCTGATCAAGTTGTGCCGCCTGCCACAACGACGGAGTAGTGGCAGGCGGCAAGGCAAAACCACGCAGCTCAGCCCCGAGCTGACGCAACCACAACGCCAGCCAACCGCCTTTGAAACCGCTATGCCCAGTCAACAGAACCTTGCGTCCTTTCCAGAAAACCGGGTTCACCGCCATAACTGCCACTCCGCCTCGCCGCTTTTCCAGCGTTCTTCCAGCAACACCCGATCACGCAAAGTGTCCATTGGTTGCCAAAAGCCAAGGTGCAGATGACTCATCAACTGCCCCTCGCTGGCCAGCGCGCGCATGGGCTCAAACTCCCAGGTCGTGGTGTCATTCTCGATGTAATCGATCACGGCAGGCTCAAGCACAAAAAAACCGCCATTGATCCACCCACCATCGCCGAGTGGTTTTTCCTGAAAACCGCTAACCACCTGCCCTTGCACATCAAGAGCACCGTAGCGCCCCGGTGGCTGCACTGCGGTAACAGTGGCCAACTTGCCGTGCTGCTTGTGGAAAGCAATTAGGGCGGGAATATCAATATCAGAGACGCCATCGCCATAGGTAAAACAGAAGGTTTCATCGCCTAGGTAATCACGCACGCGCTTAAGACGCCCACCAGTACCAGTGGCCTCGCCTGTATCAACCAAGGTCACGCGCCACGGTTCAGCATGACGTTGATGGATATGCATACGGTTCTCAGCCATATCGAATGTGACATCCGACATATGCAGGAAGTAGTTGGCAAAGTACTCCTTGATCACATAGCCCTTGTAGCCCAGACAAATCAAGAAATCATTGATGCCATAGTGGGAGTAGATTTTCATGATGTGCCAAATGATCGGCTTACCGCCGATCTCGATCATGGGCTTTGGCTTGAGGTGGGATTCCTCGCTGATGCGAGTACCCAAACCGCCAGCCAAAATCACTGCCTTCATATGTCAAACCTCAAACAGGGCATCAATGAGAAATACCTGCAGGCCAAAATCCTAGCAGTATTGGAAACTGCCAATAAAACAGCACATTACCCAGTCTACTACCGATTATGCAAAACCTTGGCCAACCAGGTTTGATTAAACAGCGGCAACGCCACAGCCAGATAAAAATCTGACTCGCATCTTTCGACCCAACGTTACGGCAAAGATTAGCTAGTTAGTCCCACCCATTCGCCAGAAACGCGAAACCCCAGCAAGCTGGGGTTTCGCATAAAGCAATGAACAGAGTAGATGCCCATCCGTTCAGTCCTAAGACTGGCTACACGGCAACACTCAAAGAGCGTCAGCGCAACTGATTAAACAGATTCAACCCGGCGATCTTTACATAGCTCTGCTGCGCGGCTTCAAGAATGATGGTTTGAAATGACAGGCGTGAAAGCGCTTCAGCGTAATCCAACTCACGTAGATCAGCCTGCACGGCCTTGTTGACCAAGGTGACGTCTTCGTTATCAACTTCGGTGGTTTCGATCAGGTTCATCCGGGCGCCAATTTCCGTCTGCACTTCCAGCACCTTGCCCATACCGCTGTCCAGGTTGGTCAGGGCGATCGCCACTTCATTACGCACACCGAGGTTACCGGCCGGAGAGGTCGGTGATGATTCCAGCGACTGACGCAGTCGGCTGATGGTGTTGAGAATGCTGCGCTGCTCCTGAAACTGCGGCTGCACGCCGAACTCATCGCCACCGGTAACCGCAGCCGGCGCCGACAGGGTGAAGTCAGCCCCGAACACACTGAAGGTTGCCGGGTAAGGCGCAACCACTGTGCCAGTGGTGAGCACTGGACTACCCGGGCCCACTGGCTGGGAATAGACCTCGTAGTTGGTGTCGTCGGTAAAGCGCAGGACCACCCCAGACGTTGGAAACTGACTGTCAAAGGTTGCCTGGTTGCTAATGCCTGCCGGAGCGACGATTGCAGCCGAGTTGTTGGTTGATGAACGGTTGACGGCAAAGTCTGTAGGTGCAGATTGCAATGTGAAGCTATGGGTATTGATGCCTGGCGTTCCAGCAGTAGCGGTATCCGCCAATAGATTATCCAAGTCCAGTTCATTGTCCCCTGGCTGCAGCACCACATCCAACTGGAAACGCATGCCTCGGAAATTGATGGCATTGCCGCCGCCGACCAGAGGATCAATCGCTCCTCCGCCCGGTATTTCAGACGTTACGTCAGCACCGGCGCTGTCATAGATACGAAACTCAGTACCGCTGACGAAGGCCAGCGAATACGGCTCGCCTGCGCGGAAATCACTGTTAAAAGCCTGACTGTCCTGCACCAGGCCGGGCGACATAAATACCCGCTGATCAGCCGTCGGCAGCGCCGGAATGGTTGTGGCAGGTAAAGGGGGGTAGGCAATGCAGGATTATTCACGCCAAGCCCATTTACAATTCGATTGGCGTTGGCCACGTCTTCAAACAGCCGCTTGCCGTTATCGTTGATCGCCACGTTACTCGAGCCAGCTACCTGCAGGCTGCGCTGCCCTTCATCGCCCTGATAGGAATAAGTGCCGTCGGGGTTACGCAGAAAAGGTTCGGTTTTACCGAGAAAACCACTGAACAGGTACTCACCACGGGCGTTGCGACTGTTCATGAGATTAAGCAACTCACCCTCACGCTCGCTCAACTCCTTGGCAATCGATTTACGGTCATCGGCTGACAACGCACCGCCACCCGCCTGCACCGCCAGCTCGCGTATACGCTGCAATACGTTGACCACCGAGGTGATGGTGGTTTCTTCCTGCGTAAGGCTGTTCTTCGCAGCGGTGAGGTTTTCCTTGTATTGGCCCAATATTGCCTGCTGCTGTTCGAGCTGTAGCAGACGCACCGATGCTACCGGGTCATCGGCCGGCGTAAGAATACGGTTACCACTGCTGATCTGCTCCTGAGTGCGGATCAGGTTGGAATAATTGCGCCCAAGGCCACTGACACCGTTATTGAAGGCCTGGATCGAAGAGATGCGCATCACCATAAAACTAACCTCGAAGTTCTAGACGGCGCGTCAGAACGTATTAATCAGTGTATCGAACAGGCTGCGGGCAACTTGAATGATCTGTGCCGACGCCTGGTAGTACTGTTCGAACTGAATCAATTTGGCCGCTTCCTCATCCAGATTGACCGCCGAAATCGAATCACGGTTATCGGTGGCCTGCTTGAGAATAGCGCCGGTGGCCTCACCATCGACCCGCGCCTGGCTGGTCAGGGTGCCAACCCGCTCTACTAGATCGCCGTAGGCATCGGTAAAGCTTGAACCAGTGGTCGCCGGCGCTAGTGGGTTGATACCAATAGTCGTGCGGTTTTGCAGATCGATCAGCTTCAGGGCGTTGCGGTTATCGGACACCCCATCGGTATTGAAAGAAACCGAAAAATTATCACCTTCCTGCGGCCGACCACTGATGGTCACTTCATAATCGAACGGTGCCGGCACAGCAGGTGGACCGGCTGTCGCCGGCACTGTGATGGTCAGGGAATTGTTCTGCCCTGGGACAATCACCCCGGTATCGATCACGTTGCCGTTTATATCTACAACGTCATAACCCTGAGTGGCCCCGCCGCCGGCGCCCATGACGATACGCAGCGGCGGTGCATTGCGCAGACTGGTTTCCAGATCGGCCTGAGCCACTGGGTCATAGATATCGATTTCAGTCTGCAGGGTTGGCTGACTGATCACCCCGGTGCCGATATTCGCCGGGCTGGTCTGCGATTTCAGCGGCGCGGCAAAGGCCAGCTCTTCAGGGCGTTTCATATCCGCACGGATATACTCGCCAGCATTACGCGTTGGCATCACCCGAAAGCGGTCACCGGCGGCAAAAGTGCCACTGGCAACATTCAGCGAGATGCCATCGAACTCTGCAGCCGGCACTACGGTGATGTCGAACGGACCAAAGCTGGTGCCGTCACTAACACGTCGCACGGTGTAGTCTGTGGCGTTGGTGAACTCAACTTCATAATCGCTGGTGGTCAGTTGCGTGGTGTCTTCGATCAGTACATTGAGGTTGGCGGTAGTGTCGCTGTTACCGACACGTGCCAGGCTGCGCTGACCAATCAGCAGCGGGTCATTCAGCTCGCGAAAGAGGCCATTTCCGAACTGGCCATTAAGATCTAGACCCTGCCCCAGCTGACGATTGACCTGATCGGTAACCGACAGGGCCAAACGGCCAACAGCATTCAACGTAGTATCTAGCACATCTTCGCGGTAGCGAATGAGCCCGCCCATCTCGCCGCCGGTAATCAGCGAGGTAATGCCTTGGCGCGAGTTGCCGCTGACAAACTGCACCTCACTACGCAGCGGGTCGGACAAGCCCGGCACCACCTCCAGACGCGAGGCCTGGCTACCCACCACCAGGGGCTGACCTGACCCCACAAACAGGTTGTAGCTGTTGTCATCCTGGGGGACGACCGTCACACCAATAAAGGTCGACAACTTACGCACCGCTTCTTCGCGAGCATCAAGCAGGTCGTTGGGCTGCTGGCCGTTGGACGCAGCCACCGCAATAGCCTCGTTGTAACCGGCAATCGATCCGGCGAGCTGGTTGACCTGATCGGTCACCGCCGACAACTGTTTGTTGATAAAGGCGTTCTGTTCATACAAACGGTCATACACAGTATTAAAGCGCTTGGCCAAGCCCTCGGCTTCGGACAATGCCAGCTGCCGAGCAGGAATATTGGCCGGGTCTTCGGCGGCGGTTTGCAGTGCAGCGAAGACTTTCTGCAACCCAGGGTTTACCCCTGTGGTGCTGCCAGCCAGCAACGAGTCGAGCTGATTGATCTGTCCCAGATAGCTCTGAGTATCACTGTTGAGCGCCGTACTGCTACGCACCTGGGTATTGAGAAATTCGTTATAGATGCGCCGCACATCAACCAGCGTGGTACCCGAGCCGATATAGCCGGCACCGCTAAACTGCGGAACGCGCGTAGCCTGGATCGTCTCCTGGCGCGAGAAGCCCGGCGTGTTGACGTTAGTGATGTTGTGGCCGGTGACTGCCAGCGAAGTCTTGTTCGCCGACAGCCCGGACAGGCCAATGTTGAGTAAGTCAGCCATGATTCATCATCCGCTAGTGGACGGCGTACTAACGGCCGCGACTGTTTGATAGGTCTGCATTTGCCGGGCAATCTGAGCGATCTTGCGAGCGTATTGCGGGTCTGTGGCGTAGCCGGCTTTCTGCAACTCGCGGGCGAATTGCTCAGGCTTGTCGGTGGTGGCCAGGGCCTTCTCGTAACGGCCGTTGCCCTGCAGGAAGCTCACGTAATCGTCAAAGCTGTGGGCGTAGGATTCGTAGGCGCGGAAGGTCGCCGCTTCTTTAACCGCCTTGCCGCCCTTGAATTCAGTGGTCAACACGCGCGCCGAGTCGCCTTCCCAGGTGTTGTGGGTTTTGATGCCAAACAGGTTGTGGCTGCTGGAACCGTCCTGCTGACGAATAATTGACTTGCCCCAGCCGGTTTCCAACGCGGCCTGAGCCACGAGATAGCGCGGATCGACGCCAATCTTGTCAGCGGCCTGTTCGGCCATCGGCAACATGGCCGCAATAAATTCATCTTTCGAACCAAACGCGGCCTTGCTCGGTGCCAGTGGCGGCTGGGCAATGCGGCGACCGGTGATGGCGTCCGTACCGCTCAAGCCCTGCGCAGTATCGGCGGGCGCGGCGAAGGCTTTAGCCGGGATCCAGTTGTTCTGCGCCAGCGGCTGGCTATCGGCAGCCGCCGTGGGCGGCACGATGCCGGCGAGCAAACGGTCGGTAAGTTTGCCCGGCAGCGACAAACGCCGCTGGTTGAGCAGCGAGCTGTCATCACGGCTGCTCTCGACGTTAGCCAGTGGTTTGCTCGGCGCGCTTGGCACCGGCTCATTGACTTGGGCAAAGGGGTTGGGGCGGGTGTCGGCGGCTTTGATTTGCGACATCTGCCGCACCAGCACATCGGCCAGGCCAATACCGTTCTGGTGGTTGGACAAGGTGACCGACAGCTGCTGGTCGTGCATGTCTTGGTAGGTTTTGCTCTCATTGCTGTTCATGAAGTTACCTTCACCGAACGCCTCGTTGGCCGAGCGCATGGCTTTGAGCATTTCATTGAGAAACAGCGACTCAAATTCTTGAGCGACTTTCTTGATGTTCTTTTCGCTGTCGCCACCAACCTTGAACTGCTGCAAACGGCCCAAGTCGTTGTAGGCACCGCTGTCTACGGTGCTTTGACCGCCAAGCAAACCCGCTGAGAGTTGAGAGTCCATAGCCTGCCCTCCTCTTAAATCACAATCAGGTCAGCCTGCAGAGCGCCGGCTTGCTTGAGCGCCTCCAGGATGGCCATTAGGTCGGAAGGCGACGCGCCAACCTGATTCACCGCGCGGACGATTTCATCCAGCGTGGTCCCAGGACCGAACTTGAACATGGGTTTTAGCTCCTGATCAGCATTGACCTTGGAGCGAGGCACCACGGCCGTCTGACCGCCGGAAAGGGCTTCTGGCTGGCTGACAATCGGATCTTCGGTAATGGTCACAGTCAGGCTGCCGTGGGTCACGGCGGCGGGCTGCACCCGAACATTCTGGCCAATCACAATGGTGCCAGTGCGCGAGTTGATAATGACCTTGGCCACCGCCTGACCGACCTCGACTTCGAGGTTTTCCAGAATCGACAGGTAGTCCACCCGCTGACCGGGATCAAGGGGTGCGCTGACGCGAATTGAGCCGCCATCGACGGCTTGGGCGACGCCTGGGCCGAGCAACTCGTTGATGTGATCAACAATATTCTTGGCGGTGGTGAAGTCGGGGCGATTGAGGTTGAGGGTTAGGCTATTGCCCTGATCAAAACCGCTCGGCACTGGCCGCTCAACCGTTGCACCACCGGGAATGCGCCCCGCCGACGGCACGTTAACGGTGATACGCGAGCCGTCGCCGCCTTCGGCGTCAAAACCACCGACCACCAGGTTGCCCTGGGCGATGGCATAAACGTTACCGTCGATCCCTTTAAGTGGCGTCATCAGAAGGCTGCCGCCACGCAGGCTCTTGGCGTTACCAATAGAAGAAACGGTGATGTCGATGGTCTGGCCAGGCTTGGCGAACGCCGGCAGGTCAGCATGGATCGATACCGCCGCGACGTTCTTCAGCTGTACGTTGCCGCCGGCCGGCACCTTGATGCCAAACTGCGCCATCATGTTGTTGAAGGTTTGCACGGTGAAGGGCGTCTGGGTGGTTTGGTCGCCGCTGCCATTAAGCCCAACAACCAGGCCGTAGCCGATCAGCTGGTTCGTACGCACGCCCTGGATGCTAGCCAGGTCTTTGAGCCGTTCGGCCTGAGCAACAGAGGCCAGCAACAGGGCGACAGCGGTAATCAGGTATTTACTAAGCGTCATGTTGGCCATCCTCAGAACGGCCACATTGGGCTAAGAAAGAAACGGCTCATCCAGCCCGGTTGCGAGGCATCGGCAAAGGCACCGGTACCCGAGTAAGTGATGCGCGCATCGGCAATACGGGTCGAGGACACGGTGTTGTCGGTGGCGATGTCATCGGCACGCACCAGACCGGCAATCCGCACCAGCTCATCGCCGGTGTTAAGAGTCATCCACTTTTCACCGCGCACCAGCAAAATACCGTTGGGCATCACCTCGGCCACCGATACGGTAATCGAGCCGGTCAGGCTGTTGCTCTGCCCCGCAGCACCTGAGCCGTCAGCCGAACGCGTGGCATCAAAGCTGGCATCCAGCCCCAGGTTGTCATTGGTCATGCCCAAAGCGCCAATACCGGCCAATGGGTTTTTCGGCGACACGGCCATGCCGAACAGATTAGGTACGCCCAGGTTGGCCGAGCTGTCTTTGCTGATCTGACTGCTGCTGTTCTTGCTGGCCTGGGTGCGCTCGTTCAGGGTGATGGTGATAATGTCGCCGACCCGATAAGCCTTGCGGTCACTGAACAGACCATTCTCAAAGCCTGCCTGATAAATCGAGCCATTGTTCTGCGCGGCGGGCAGTGGAGTACGCGGCATGACCGGTGCGTAATAGGGGTCGTCCGGCTTAGGCGCGGGCGCCATGCAGCCGCTCAAAGCCAGAGGGCCAAGCAGTGCACTTATGATAATCAGCCGGTTCATATTTACTACCTCATGCGTTGCGTGGGGTGGCGTGTGTAACGTTCGCCAGCAATACCCGATCAAGCGTTTACTGATTGCGCTCAAGACATCGCCAGCCGTCACGCGACTAACGGGCCTTAGCTATCAAAGGTTCTGCGAAATAAAGCCAAGCATCTGATCCGCAGTGGAAATGACTTTGGAGTTCATTTCATAGGCGCGCTGGGTGGTGATCATGTTCACCAGTTCCTCGACCACACTGACGTTGGAGTTTTCCAGGGTGTTCTGCAGCGTGGTACCCAGGCCATTCAAGCCCGGTGTACCGACCTGCGGCGCGCCGCTGGAAGCGGTTTCCAGGAACAGGTTGTTGCCGATCGCTTCCAGGCCCGCCGGGTTGATAAAGTCGGCGGTCTGCAGGTTGCCAACGATCTGCGGCTGCGGGTTGCCGGACGTAGTCACCGACACGGTGCCGTCTTCGCCCACGGTAAACGTGCGCACTTCGTTGGGCAGTACGATGGCGGGCTCCAGCGCGTAACCGTTGGAGGTCACCACCTGGCCATCGGAGTTGAGGTGAAAGCTACCGTCGCGGCTATAGGAAACGGTGCCGTCAGGCAGCAACACCTGGAAGAAACCGCGACCATTGATCGCCATATCCAACGGCTGTTCGGTGGTTTGCAGGCTGCCGGCAGTGAAAATTTTCTGCGTGCCGACGACACGCACACCGGTACCCAACTGCAAACCAGAGGGCAATTGGCTGTCCTGGCTGGACTGGCCGCCGGGTTGACGGCGGATTTGATACAGCAGGTCTTCAAACTCGGCACGATCACGCTTAAAGCCGGTGGTCGAGACGTTGGCCAAGTTGTTGGAAATGGTGGTCAGGTTCATGTCCTGAGCGGTAAGGCCCGTCTTACTGACCCACAGTGCCGGAAGCATATCGATTCTCCTCGGGCGTCGATTTACCGACGCCGCGTGCTGATAATTAGGTCATTTGCAAGACGCGCGCCATAGCCGACGAATTGTCTTCGGCGGTACGCATCATCTTCACTTGCAGCTCGAATTGGCGGGATAAAGAGAGGATCGCTGTCATCTCCTCCACGGCGTTGACGTTGCTTGACTCGAGAAAACCCGAGGTGATTTCCATATTGGCATCCGCCAGCACAGGACCTTGGCCCTTGAAGCGGATCAGGCCGTCGGTGCCCTTTTCCATCTGTTTAAGATCTGGGTTGACTAGCTTTAGCCGGTCAACCTCAGCCAACACGTTTGGCGCCTCACCGAGGGCACGAATACTGATGGTGCCGTCTTTACCGATTTCGATTTTCTGCTCAGGCGGGACTGCAATCGGCCCGGCGTTGCCCATCACCGGCAAGCCGTTGCCGGTACGCAGCACACCGAGGGCATCGACGTTCAAGCTGGCAGTGCGCACGTAGGCCTCAGTACCATCGGGGGCCTGCACTGCTAGCCAGCCTTTGCCGCCCACTGCCACATCCAGATCACGCCCGGTTTCCTGCAACGAGCCCGGGGTGAAGTCGGTACCGGGACGCTCACTCATGGCGTAGACCCGCGACGGTAAACCGTCACCAAAAATCGGCATGGAACGCGCCTGTTCAAAATCCCGGCGAAAACCATTGGTGGTGATGTTTGCCAGGTTGTTGGCGTGGGCACGCTGGGCCAGGGTGTTGTTATGGGCGCCAGTCATGGAAACGTACAGCATCTTGTCCATGGTTATTCTCCGAGTTGGGCGTGTCGCCCGCTGCTCTATACAAGGTATAAAGCAATGCCTATGCCAGCATCCGGAAAATATTCATAAGCCATTGATAAATATCGATTTTAAAAACAAAAAGGCTCCATAAGGGAGCCTTTTAAAAACCGCGGCGGCGTATTTTTGCCGCCGGCGACAAGCACTTGCCTGCCGCAGGCAGCCATTATCAACGTAGGTTGATAATGGTTTGGGTGATCGCGCTTTCGGTTTCGATGGTTTTCGCGTTGGCCTGGTAGTTGCGCTGCGCCACGATCAGGTTAACCAGCTGATCGGACAGCTCAACGTTGGAGTCTTCCAGTGCGCCGGACTGCAAAGCACCCAGAGTGCCGCTGCGTGGGGTACCAACAACCGGCTCGCCCGAGGCAAAGGACTGCGCCCAAGCGGTTTTTCCGACAGGAGTCAAACCCTGTACGTTAGCAAAATTAGCCAAGATCACCTGACCCTGAATGTTTGACTGTCCATTGGTATAACGCGCGAAAATCACCCCGGCATCGTCAATCTCCAACCCAGCCAACTGACCCGTGGTGTAGCCATTCTGACTGACGCTACTGACCGCAAAGGTACTAGCGAATTGAGTCGCCTGGCGCAGATCGATATTCATCCCTGCGGGAAGAGGTGCGGGGTCCGCACCGTTACCAGACCATACCGGCGGCACCGAACTATCGGGAGCAGCAGGCACCCAGGTGGTAAGACTGATAGTGCCATCAGACTCTACGGCAAAACCGGTGGGCGCTGAGGCAATCAAAGCGGGAACATCCAACTGACCCGCCGTGGTGAACTGCAGATCGACCGAAGATGGCGTGGTCAACGCCGGATCATCCGGGTTGCGCCCATCGATCAGCACATTCATTTGCCAGGTATTCGGCCCGGTCTTAAGGAAGTACTGAGTAAAAACGTGGGAGTTACCCTGGCTATCGTAGATATTGGTCGAGGTCGACGAGTTGTAAGACGTCGGGTCCGCAGGATCGAACGGCACCGTGGTCGGCACGGTATTGGTCGAATTGAGGTTAAAGACCTGATCCAGATTACTGGTCGGCAACGGCGCCTGACTGGCCGACTGGATTTGCAAATCGGTAACCACGCCATTCTGCAGGTTATTGTTGGCATCCACCGCATAGCCTTGCAGCTTATAGCCGAAATTATTGACCATAAAGCCGTCGCGATCCGTCCCAAAGTAACCGGCACGGGTGTAGTTGATTTCGCCGTTATTGCTGGTCTGGAAAAAACCAGCGCCATTGATTGCTAGGTCCAAGGCATTTTGCGTGGTGTTGATATTGCCTTGGTTAAACAGCTGAGACACGCTGGCCAGCAGCACACCACTGCCCTGCGGGTTGGCACCGGAGCCCAGCACAGACGCCGCATACACATCGGCAAATTCGGCACGCGACTGTTTAAACCCAGCAGTACCGGCGTTGGCGATATTATTACCGGTTACGTTGAGGTCACTGGTCGCGGCGCGCAAACCACTAAGACCGATATTGAAACCCATGGAAAACTCCTCTGCCGGACAGCCGGCGGCTTAAACCTGTTAGTTACTGACCGATAACCTGTACTTGCGACATAGGCACACTGCCAAGCCCCGCCAGATTCAACATCAACTCGCTGCCACCCAGCGTCACGCTGTCAACGTTGGCCGGTAGCATGGTGTATAGGCCTTTAGCCCCATCGGCATAAGTAGCCTGCGCCTCAAACTTGTAGGTACCCGGCGGCAAAAGGTTGCCGCTGCTGTCTTTGCCATCCCAGATAAAGCTGACATTGCCGGCCGCCTGCTCACCGAGGTTGACCCGCCCCACAGCAGCACCGGCCTTGTCATAGATATTGACGTAGACGTTACTGCTGCTGGCTGGCAGAACGAGGCTCGCCTTAAAGCTCTCACTGGTATCAACCACCGCCTTATCCGTAGGCACGATGACCTTACGTCCGACCAACGAAGAAGCCTGCAGCGCCTGGGATGACTGGTAACCGCTCAGCAAAGAGCCCATGCTGGTATTGAGCTTCTCAATCCCCTCAACCTGGCTGAACTGCGCCAACTGGGCGATAAACTCGCCATTGCCTTGCGGCTCCAGCGGATTTTGGTTATTCAACTGAGCCACCAGCAAGTTGAGAAACTCGTTTTTCCCGAGCTCTTTATTCTGGCTGCTGCCTTGCTTGATCTGGTATTGGTCCAGCGCCGAACCACTGACATCGCCAACAACACTCATCACTCTGCACTCCTTATTCGTTGGCTTACTGACCCAGGGTCAATACGCGCTGCATCATCTGCTTGGCGGTGTTCATCATTTCAGTGTTGGTCTGGAAGGCCCGGCTGGCGGAAATCATGTCGGCCATCTCTTCCACCACGTTGACGTTGGGGTAGTAAACGTAGCCACCCTCATCGGCCGCCGGATGGTTCGGCTCATAGCGCGGCATCAGGCTGCTCTGGTCCTCGACCACGCCCAATACCTGTACGCCCGCACCGGCATTGTCCTGATCGGCAAACAACGAACCCCGATCACCGCCTTGCGCTGACTGGTACACGGTGGCGAATACTGGATGCCGCGCGCGATATGTCTGATCAATACTTGATGAGACCGTTTCTGCGTTGGCAATGTTGCTGGAAATGGTATTCAGGCGAGTACTCTGGGCACTCATACCCATTCCGGCGATGTTGAAAACACTGGAAAGTGACATAGCTTCAGGCTCCTATTAATCGCCGCGCAGGGCACTGACGAGCCCTTTGAATTTGCTGTTGAGCAGGGTGAAACTGGCTTGGAACTGCACAGAGTTCTCTGCGTAGTTGGATTGCTCGATCTGCAGGTCTACGGTGTTCTGATCAATCGAGGGATGCATCGAGTTGCGGTATTCCAGACTGGCATCGCCGCCCATCACACCATCGGCAGGAATATGCTGGCTGTTAGTACGATTCAGACTGACCGGGCCGCGCTGGTTCTGGGCACTTTGCTCCGCCAATACGTTGGCGAATTGCAGATCACGCGCCTTGTAGTTAGGCGTATCAGCGTTGGCGATGTTATTGGCCAACACCTCGGCACGCTGAGTGCGAAAGCCGAGTGCCTTTTCATGTATGCCGAGTGCCCGATCGAAACTGATGCTCATGGTCAGAAACCTTTGCCAATTGGCGTTGTTGTTTTCCGTGCATGACCATAAGCAAAGGCTGTGCCATTTTATTTTTTACTTACTTATCAATAATTTAACCAATAAATAGGGTGTTATAGGCGGCAAAGCGGCAAAGGCTTTCCGCCCATGGGCATGCCAGCGGCAATCACGCCCAGCCCTTTGCCGCCCACCCGGCAATAAATACGACCGGGGCAGAAGCCAGCCAGGGGCATCCATGATCGACAAACCTCGACGGCGATTTTTCACCCACACCGATGCCACGTCGCGGCTACAGATAGGCGCCGAATCCTCAGCCGAATTAGGCCCGCACAGAGAGAGAAGCGAAGCGGGCCTGCCGGCGGCCACCGCTCGTCAGTCAACCATACACATTTTTGACAAGCATTCTCATTATCATTACTATCCTTCACACGAACCACTGCCCCACCACGAGCCTTAACTATGTACGTCTGTCTCTGCGAAGGTGTAACTGACGGTCAGATCCGCGAAGCCATCTATGAGGGCTGCTGCAGTTACCGTGATGTCCGTGCGGCACTCGGCGTTGCCAGCCAGTGTGGCAAGTGCGCCTGCCTGGCCAAGCAAGTGGTACGCGAAACGTTAAGCGACGTGCAAAGCAGCCAGGCGGTCATGGCCTACCCGGCCAGCTTTACTGCCGCCTGATTGACTGCGCGATCAAGAACCGGGCCTTGCGTCCGGTTTTTTTATGGCTGTAATTCAATGCCTTAGCAGCAAAATGCAGAACTTAAGCATTCTTACTCAGATTGGATTTAACTTTGAATTCAGGCACTTAGGTTTGACAGCCAAAAACCCGCAGCCCAGAATCAAGCGCTAACTCCCCTGCAAGGCAGACGCAGACATGAAAGGCGACAAGAAAGTCATTCAGCATCTGAACAAGATCCTCGGCAACGAGCTGGTCGCGATCAATCAGTACTTCTTGCATGCACGCATGTATGAAGACTGGGGCCTGAAGAAACTCGGTGAGCATGAGTACCACGAGTCTATCGACGAGATGAAGCATGCGGACAAGCTGATCAAACGCATCCTCTTCCTCGAAGGCCTGCCTAACCTGCAAGACCTCGGCAAAATCCTGATCGGCGAGAACACTCAGGAAATGCTCGAGTGTGACCTTAAGATCGAACACAAGGCACACATTGACCTGAAAGCGGCGATTGCCTACTGCGAAAGCATCGGTGATTACGCCAGCCGCGAACTACTGGAAGACATCCTCTGCTCCGAAGAAGAGCACATTGATTGGCTAGAAACTCAACTCAGCCTGATCCAGTCGGTAGGCTTGCAGAACTACCTGCAGTCGCAAATGGACGAATAAACATCCGCGCAATAAACAACAAACCCCGCCAAGTGCGGGGTTTGTTGTTTGTGCAGCACCGGCTTACGCGTCGGCTTTTTGCACAGCGTCTTTGATCAGGGTCTGCAGCTCACCCTTGTCGAACATTTCCGCCATGATGTCGCTACCGCCGACCAGCTCACCGCCAACCCACAGTTGCGGGAAGGTTGGCCAGTTGGCGTATTTCGGCAGGTTGGCGCGGATTTCCGGGTTTTGCAGGATGTCGACGTAGGCGAATTTCTCACCACACGCCATTACAGCCTGTGCAGCCTTGGAGGAAAAGCCGCACTGCGGAGCGTTCGGCGAGCCTTTCATGTACAGCAGAACGGTGTTGGCGGCGATCTGCTCTTTGATGGTTTCGATGATATCCATTGGGCACCTCAGGACTTAACTTTCCGACTCTCGGGTCGGCGCGGTGGCGCATTGTAGCGAAAAGCCGAGCGCAATGCTCGGCCTTCCCTGTCACGCCCATAGGTCAAACAAGGCTCGCTAGGCCGCCTCCACCTGCACCGGCACACCGTTGAGCGCGGCATTACCGGACAGGCTGTCGAGCTGCCGCTCATCGGTCAGGTCGTTGGCGCTGGCGCCCGGTTGCGCGCTGGCAATTGCCATCTGCACGCCAGGCCGCGCATGGCCCCAACCATGTGGCAGGCTGACCACGCCGGCCATCATTTCGTCGCTGGCAGCGACTTCAACCTCTATCTCACCAACCCGCGAGCGCACCCGCACCCGCTGGCCATCGCTCAGCCCACGCTGTTGCAGGTCGGCCGGGTGCATCAACAGTTGATGGCGCGGCTTACCTTTCACCAACCGGTGGTAGTTATGCATCCAGGAGTTATTGCTGCGCACATGACGACGACCAATCAACAGCAACTCATCAGCCTTGGCCACCGGCTGCGCGGCAAAACGTTGCAGGTCGGCCATGATCACCGCCGGCGCGGCCTGCACCTGCTGATTGACGGTTTTCAGCCGTGCGCCCAGGTTTGGCTTGAGTGCACCCAGGTCGAGGCCATGCGGGTGCTCACGCAATCTCGCCAGGGACAGTTTATGTGCTGACTTGTCACCGTAAGCCCCCATACGCAGGCCCATGTCGATCATCTGCTCGGGGCCATGGTCGGCTTGAGTTCCAGGCCATTCTTGCCGGCAAACGCCTTAGCGAGGCCAATGAAAATTTCCCAGTCGTGCAATGCATTGGCGGGTTTGGCCAGAACGGCCTCGTTAAACCGGGTGACATTGCGCACGGCGAACATATTAAAGGTGGTGTCATAGTGGTCGTGCTCCAACGGCCCGGTCGGCGGCAGGATCAAGTCGGCATAGCGGGTGGTTTCGTTGATATAGAAGTCGATGCTGAGCATAAACTCCAACCCCTCCAGCGCCTGCTCCAACTGGCGGCCATTGGGCGTGGACAGCACCGGGTTGCCGGCCACCGTCACCAGTGCGCGGATCTGCCCTTCACCGCCGGTGAGCATTTCCTCAGCCAGGGCGGATACCGGCAACTCACCGCCGTATTCCGGCAAACCAGATACGCGGCTCTGCCAGCGATTGAAATGCCCACCCGAAGTCGAGGCCACCAGATCCACAGCCGGCTCAGTGCAGAGCACCCCACCCACCCGGTCCAGGTTACCGGTCAGCAAATTGATCAACTGCACCAGCCACTGGCACAAGGTGCCAAAGGCTTGGGTCGATACGCCCATACGGCCGTAGCACACCGCCGACTCAGCGGCGGCAAAGTCGCGGGCCAACTGGCGAATCGTCGCCGCAGGCACGCCGCAGCGCGCACTCATGGCTTCGGCGCTAAAACCGGCAATGGCCTGACGCACCTCTTCTAATCCGCTGACGGCCAAGTGGCTGCTGCGCCCCAGATTTTCCTCGAACAGGGTGTTGAGTAAGCCAAACAACAGCGCGGCATCCTGCCCCGGGCGCACGAATACGTGCTGGTCGGCAATCGCGGCAGTTTCACTGCGTCGCGGATCGACCACAACCAATTTTCCACCCCGTTTCTGGATGGCTTTCAGGCGCTTTTCCACATCCGGCACGGTCATGATGCTGCCGTTAGAGGCCAGCGGGTTACCGCCTAGGATCAGCATAAAGTCGGTGTGATCGATGTCCGGAATCGGAATCAGCAAGCCATGGCCATACATCAAATGACTGGTCAGGTGATGGGGCAGCTGGTCAACCGAGGTGGCGGAGTAACGGTTGCGGGTTTTCAACAAGCCGAGGAAATAATTGCTGTGGGTCATCAGGCCGTAGTTATGCACGCTCGGATTGCCCTGATACACCGCTACGGCGTTTTTCCCATGTGCGCCCTGGACCGCGCTGAAGCGTTCGGCTACCAGCTCGAAAGCTGCGTCCCAGTCAATCGCCTGCCACTCGCTACCCACGCGGCGCATCGGCTGACGCAGGCGGTCGGGATCACTTTGAATATCTTGTAGGGCCACTGCTTTGGGGCAGATATGACCGCGGCTGAAGGTGTCTTGGGGGTCGCCCTTGATCGAGCGGATCTGCGTGGAGCCATCAACCTGTACTTCAGTTTCAATGGTCAGGCCGCAAATGGCCTCGCAGAGATGACATGCACGGTGGTGGAGGGACTTGCTCATGGCCTGGCCTCTTGTTCTGATTCGAAACGACCGCACAGGTCGCCAGAATCGAACTATGGTGCCGGCCAAAGAAAGGCACCAGTAGGCTTTGTCTTATGAATCGGAGGGCATCATGCCCACCGATTCACTATAGCGTCGAGACCTTAACGGATCGAAGTGACAGTACCTTTGTTACCAGTCACTTTGACGTTAACGGTTTTGTATACGAAGTAATCTTGCACGTTTACTACGTAACGTGGGGCGACGATTACGTCAGCACCCGAGGCCTTGACAGCTTTGTATGCAGCTGCGGATTTAGCGGAAGCAACTGGGTCAAGACCCAGAGCAAAACCACCTTCGCTGCCACCGTAGGTTACGCCGTCGGCGAACTGGGTATCACCACCCAGTTTGAACACGTTGAACAGAATGTTCACCGAAGACTCACCGGAGATGGTCTCGCCCACTTTCACATCAGCTTTCAGGCCTGTTTCAACTAAGCCGCCCAGCGGCAGAGTTGGTTGGCTGACGTTCTGGCTGGCACAGCCGGTCAGCAGGGCAAAAGCAGAGATAGCGGCGATAGATGCAAAATGTTTCATATGAAACTCCGTTTCATAAACGTTCCATGGACACCCCGTTGCGGGGCAATGCATTGCCTCGGAAAGGCGGGCGCATCCTAATTTCCAGGCATTTCGACTTCAACCGCAGATGTCGTTTTTATGACATCTCTCACAACGATTATAGGTACAGGCTTACAAATCGAATAACGCTGGTGTAGTCGCGAGTGGTTTGCGCCTGCTCGCCATTTACTTATAAGATCGCGCCTTCCCCGTTTCGTCGCATGGTGCGGCCCTAAGCCGTAGGTTCTGCCGTTTCTTCTATTTCACTCGGCCATTGAACCTGCGCCTCGCTGTCAAAAGGTAGTTAACGATGAGCGCAAGACACTTTCTCTCGCTGATGGATTGCACCCCCGATGAGCTGGTGGGGCTGATCCGCCGAGGCATGGAGCTCAAAGACTTGCGTAACCGCGGCGTGCTGTTCGAGCCGCTGAAAAATCGCGTGCTGGGTATGATTTTCGAGAAAGCCTCGACGCGAACCCGCCTGTCGTTCGAAGCCGGGATGATTCAGCTCGGTGGCCAGGCGATTTTTCTTTCGCCGCGCGACACCCAGTTAGGCCGCGGTGAGCCGATTGGCGACGCGGCTATTGTCATGTCGCGCATGCTCGATGCGGTGATGATCCGCACCTTTGCCCACAGCACCCTGACAGAATTTGCGGCCAACTCGCGGGTACCCGTGATCAACGGCCTGTCCGATGACCTGCACCCCTGCCAGTTGCTGGCCGACATGCAAACCTACCAGGAGCAGCGCGGCAGCATCAAAGGCAAAACCGTGGTGTGGATCGGCGATGGCAACAACATGTGCAACTCCTATATAGAAGCGGCCATCCAGTTCGATTTCCAATTGCGCGTAGCGTGCCCCGCGGGTTACGAGCCGAGCGCCAGCTTGCTGGCACTGGCTGGCGAGCGCGTACAGGTGCTGCGTGACCCGTCGCAAGCTGTTGTCGGCGCCCACTTGGTCAGCACCGATGTCTGGGCCTCCATGGGCCAGGAAGAAGAAGCCGCCGAGCGCATGCGCCAGTTCAAACGCTACCAGGTCACACGCGCCCTGCTCGATGCCGCGGCCGATGACGTGCTGTTCCTGCATTGCCTGCCGGCGCACCGCGGCGAGGAAATCAGCGAAGACTTGCTCGACGACCCACGCTCGGCGGCCTGGGATCAGGCAGAAAACCGCCTGCATGCGCAAAAAGCGCTGCTCGAATTTCTGGTTGAGCCGGCGTACCACCACGCATGAATCCAGCCCTGCTAACCCTGCGCGAACTGAGCTGCGGCTACCCTGAACATAAAGTGGTGCAGCACCTTAATCTGCACCTGAATGCGGGCGATATCGGCTGTTTGCTCGGCCCTTCGGGCTGCGGTAAGACCACGACGCTGCGCGCTATTGCCGGCTTCGAGCCCGTGCTAGAGGGCGAGATCCAGCTGGCCGATCAGATCATCTCCAAAACGGGTTACACCCTGGCACCGGAAAAACGCCGGATCGGCATGGTGTTTCAGGATTACGCCTTGTTCCCGCACCTCAGCGTGGCGGAGAACATCACTTTCGGCATCCGCAAGCACCCGAACTGTGAGCGCATTACCGGTGAGCTGCTGGAAATGGTCAAGCTCAGTCATCTGGCGAAACGCTACCCACATGAATTGTCCGGCGGCCAGCAACAGCGTGTCGCGCTGGCCCGCGCGCTGGCACCGGAACCACAGTTACTGCTACTCGACGAGCCCTTCTCCAACCTTGACGGTGAATTGCGTCGGCGCTTGAGCCATGAGGTGCGTGACATCCTCAAGGCCCGAGGTACCAGCGCGATTTTGGTCACCCATGACCAGGAAGAAGCCTTTGCCGTCAGCGATCAGGTCGGCGTATTCAAGGAAGGCAAATTGGAGCAGTGGGACACCCCGTTCAACCTTTACCACGAACCGCTCACACCCTTCGTCGCCAGTTTTATCGGCCAGGGCTATTTCATTCGTGGCCAGATGCTCAGCCCAGAAGCCGTGCAAACCGAACTGGGGTTAATTCGTGGTAACCGTGCCTACACCTGGCCCGTCGGCAGTGCTGTGGATGTTTTACTGCGCCCGGATGACATCATTTACGACCCAGACAGCACGCAAAAAGCCTTAATTGTCGGCAAAACCTTCCTCGGCGCAGCCACCCTGTATCGCCTGCAACTGCCCACGGGCAGCCAGCTGGAAGCGATTTTCCCCAGTCACGCCGACCACCAACCCGGGCAGCAGGTTGGCATTCGTGTGGAAGCTGATCACCTGGTGGCGTTTGCAGTGCCCGGCAGTATTGCCACACAGGCCAGCCTGGGCGAATCGGGTGTACGCCGCTACAGCAGCGACAGCTAATCAGCTCACGGCAGCAATAGCCGGCCACTGGCGACCATCACCGCCTGGCCGGCAATCTTTACCCGCTCCCCCGCCAGCTCACACTGCAGCTCGCCACCGCGCGCAGAACATTGGTAAGCACTCAAGGCATTCTTGCCGAGTTGCTCGGCCCAATAAGGCGTGAGGATGCAGTGGGTCGAGCCGGTGACCGGGTCTTCATTGATGCCGATGGCAGGCGCAAAGTAGCGCGAGACAAAATCGTGCTGCTCACCGGGCGCGCTGATCAACAGGCCCAGCCCCGGCAATTTCGCCAGCGCTGGCAGGTCGGGCTGACAGGCCCGCACAGCCGCCTCGCTGGGCAATATCGCCAGTAGCTCCTGAATACCTGGCCCTTCGTGCAACGCCAGCACTCGCTCCACAGGCAGACCTAAAGCTTGCTCTACCTCTGCGCACAGCTCACAGGGCTGTGCTCGACGTACAGGGAAATCCAGCACCAGCCTGGCGCCTGCGCGACTGACACGCAGCGCGCCCGACAAGCAGCTGAAGTTGATCACCTCACCCGGCTCGTCATATTGTTCAAACAGCACATAGGCCGCCGCCAGGGTGGCATGGCCGCACAGCGGCACTTCAGCAGACGGGGTAAACCAGCGGATATGCCAGGCCGCGCCCTCCTTCACCACAAACGCGGTTTCCGCCAGGTTATGTTCGGCGGCAATCTGCTGCATCAAGGCATCATCAAGCCAGCGGTCTAAGCGATAAACCATCGCCGGGTTGCCGCTGAAGGCGTGTTGGGCGAAGGCATCAATCTGGTAAAAGTCGAGCTGCATAAAACCACCCTCATCATTTAGTCATGCCCAAGCATGCCGCAAACAGGCACGCGAACGCCGCTACAGCCGAGCATGAAATGGGCCGTACAGCACAACCAAGGGGTCAATCATTTAGACACAGGCCCGGCGGCGAACCGGGCCTGCATAAGGGGAGTTAGCTCTCGCTGCGCACCCGGGTCACTGCATCCAGCCAACCGTCATACAGCTTACTGCGATGGCTATCGGCCATGCGTGGTTCGAAACGCTGCTGACGATGCCAGTGGCGGGCGATGCTCGCCAGGTCCGGATAGATCCCGGCCTGCAGACCCGCCAAATAGGCGACACCCAGTGCAGTGGTTTCAGTGACTTCAGGGCGCTCAACTGGCACACCCAGGATGTCGGCCAAGAACTGCATAACCCAATTGTTCTCCACCATGCCGCCATCCACCCGCAGCGCGCTGGGCTCTACAGCGCCGTCCTGGCGCATGGCTTCGAGCAGGTCACGGGTCTGGTAGCACACCGACTGCAGGCCGGCAGTGACGATCTCCTTAATCCCGGTATCGCGGGTCAGGCCGAATATAGCGCCACGGGCTTTCGGGTCCCAGTACGGCGCACCAAGGCCGGTAAAGGCCGGCACCAGGTACACCCCGCAGGCATCGCCAGTCTGCTCGGCCAGCGCTTCAGTATCGCGGGCATGGCTGATTAGCTTGATGCCATCACGCAGCCACTGCACGGCGGCACCGGCAACAAAGATACTGCCCTCCACCGCATAGGTGACCTGGCCATTCAGGCGATAGCCAACCGTGGTGAGCAGGCGATTCTTCGATGTCACCGGCGTGCTGCCGGTGTTCTGAATCATGAAGCAACCCGTGCCATAGGTACTTTTCACCATGCCCGGCTCAAAGCAGGCCTGGCCGATCAACGCGGCCTGCTGATCACCAGCCATGCCTAACACCGGAATAGAGGCGCCGAGCAGGCTGGCGTCGGTGGTGCCGAAATCAGCGGCGCAGTCGAGCACTTCAGGCAACAGACTGGCGGGAATTTCAAACAACTTGAGCAGTTCTTCATCCCACTGTTGGGTATGGATGTTGAACAGCAAGGTGCGCGAGGCGTTGCTGGCATCCGTCTTGTGCGACTTACCACCGGTCAAACGCCACAGCAGAAAAGAATCCACGGTGCCGAAACGCAGCTCACCGCGCTCGGCCCGCTCACGGGCACCGGGTACTTTGTGCAGGATCCAGCGCAGCTTGGTGGCGGAGAAATACGGATCGATCAACAGGCCCGTTTTGGCCGCCACCGCCGCTTCATGGCCTGCATCCTTAAGCTCAGCGCAGTAATCGGCAGTGCGTCGATCCTGCCAGACAATCGCCGGGTGGATCGGCGTACCGGTCTGCGCATCCCACACCAACGTGGTTTCACGCTGGTTGGTGATACCGATCGCGGCCACATCACTGGCGCACAAACCACTCTGGTTGAGGGCTTCGCGGCAAACCTTGAGGGTGCTCAGCCACAGCTCTTCACCGTCATGCTCGACCCAACCATCCTGAGGAAAATACTGTTTGAACTCCTGCTGCGCGCGCGCCACGGGTAAGCCCTGGGCACTGAACACAATGGCACGACTGCTGGTGGTGCCCTGGTCGATGGCAAGCAGGTAATGAGACATGCAGACTTCCTTCTTTTACACGTTATTAAACGGCGGCTAGCCGCGACCAATCGGCACAAACAGCGCCTGCGTAAGCTGCGCCAACACGGCAGGCTCCAGCTGCACTTCCAGCCCGCGCCGCCCGGCACTGACGTAGAGGCTGGGGAACTGCTGAGCGGACTCATCGATAAAGGTGCGTAGCCGCTTCTTCTGCCCCAACGGACTGATGCCGCCGAGTAAGTAACCGGTGGCCCGTTGCGCCGCAATCGGGTCCGCCATGTCGGCTTTCTTCACGCCTGCGGCCTGGGCCAGCGCTTTCAAGTCTAGCGTGCCGACTACGGGCACCACCGCGACCAACAACTCACCCTTCTCGCTGGCGGCCAGCAAGGTTTTGAACACCTGAGCAGGTGGCAGATTGAGCTTTTCCGCCGCCTCCAACCCATAGGAAGCGGCCTTGGGGTCGTGGTGGTAGCTGTGCACCTGATGCACCGCTTTGGCTTTTTTCAGCAGATCAATGGCTGGGGTCATGTTCGAATGTGAAAACAATCTGAAAAATTTGGCGTACCTTAGCCGAAAAATCGGCTTATGGCAGTTATTAACGTCGTACAGCGCAGACCCGCAGGGTGGCCGTTGTGGATGTGTGGCCATAAAAAATGATCGGGAATCATTTTTAACGTCGCGCAGCGACGGCCCGCAGGGTGGCCTGCCATGGATGGCGGACATAACATTCACCCGAGCCAGTCTATAATGGCGCGCACTCTCAAGGAGCCCTTATGACCCTGCCGCCCCGCCAACACGATATTCTCGAGCTTGCCCGCGAGCGCGGCTATGTCAGCATTGACGAGCTGGCTCAGGCCTTTGCCGTGACGCCGCAAACCATTCGTCGCGACATCAATCAGCTCGCCGAGCAGGGTTTACTCCGCCGCACCCACGGTGGTGCTGCGAGTGAAAGCTCAAGCATCCAAAACACCGCTTACAGCATGCGGGCCGGCCTGATGCGCGATGAGAAGCAGCGCATCGCCGCCGCCGTCGCTGCGCAGATCCCCGACCACGCCTCGCTGTTTATCAACATCGGCACTACAACAGAGGCAATTGCCCGTGAACTGCTGGGCCACAAGGGCCTGAAAATCATCACCAACAACCTGCACGTGGCGGCTCAACTCAGCACCAAGGCCGACTTCGAAGTGCTGCTGGCCGGCGGCACAGTGCGCAGCGATGGCGGTGTGGTGGGCCAGGCGGCGGTTGATTTCATCCAGCAGTTCAAGGTCGATTTCGCCCTGGTTGGCATCAGCGGCATTGATGAAGACGGCAGCCTGCTCGACTTCGACTACCAGGAAGTGAGGGTATCCCAGGCCATCATCAGTAACGCCCGCCAGGTGTTTTTAGCCGTCGACTCCAGCAAGTTCGGCCGAAATGCCGTGGTGCGTTTAGGCTCGATCGCGCTGGTCGATCGGCTGTTCACCGATGCAGCACCCTCTATCTCAGTCAACCGCCTGCTGGCCGAACACAAGGTGCAGCTCGACCTGGTGTAAGCCAACACTCGCACGTTAAACATCGACGACCACTGGGCGCGAAAGCGCATTCCGGGGTGGCGAAGCTGTGCATATTCGACTAGCATATTTTCGAAAGTGAACATTAAAAGTTCAATACTGACTTTCGGTGCCATTATGCCTACTCGTCTCGCCAGCAACACACCACTCGCTGAAGTCTATGACCTTGCCGTGATAGGCGGTGGTATCAATGGTGTCGGGATCGCCGTCGATGCAGCAGGGCGCGGTTTGTCCGTGTTCCTTTGTGAAAAGGACGACCTGGCGCAGCACACCTCATCGGCCAGCAGCAAGTTGATCCATGGCGGCCTGCGCTACCTCGAACATTACGAGTTTCGCCTGGTACGCGAAGCATTGGCCGAGCGCGAAGTGCTACTGAATATGGCGCCACACATCGTCAAACCCATGCGTTTTATCCTGCCCCACCGGCCCCACTTGCGCCCGGCCTGGATGATCCGTGCAGGACTGTTCCTCTATGACCACCTGGGCAAGCGCGAGCAGCTGGCAGGGTCACGTAGCTTGCGCTTCGGCGCAGGCAGCCCACTGAAAGCTGAGATTAGCCGCGGCTTTGAATATTCCGACTGCTGGGTCGACGACGCCCGCCTGGTGGTACTCAACGCCATGGCCGCCCGCGAAAAAGGCGCGCACGTGCACAGCCGTACCCGTTGTGTCAGTGCCCGGCGCAGCAAAGGCCTGTGGCATATCCACTTGGAGCGCAGCGACGGCAGCCTGTTTTCGATTCGCGCCCGCGCACTGGTCAACGCCGCCGGCCCCTGGGTGGCGCGCTTTATCCGTGAAGACCTCAAGCAGGAATCGCCGTACGGCATTCGCCTGATCCAGGGCAGCCATATCGTCGTGCCGCGCCTGTTCGAGGGCGAGCAGGCCTACATCCTGCAGAACGAAGACCGCCGTATTGTCTTCGCCATTCCGTATCAGGAGCGCTTCACCCTGATCGGCACTACTGATCGCGAATACCAGGGCGACCCAGCCAAGGTGGCGATCAGCGCAGAAGAAACCGATTACCTGTTGAACGTGGTCAACGCTCACTTCAAAAAGCAGTTAACCCACGACGACATCCTCCACACCTATGCCGGCGTCCGGCCGTTGTGCGACGACGAATCGGATGACCCATCGGCGGTCACCCGCGACTACACCCTGTCACTCTCCGGCCACCCTGGCGAAGCACCGCTGCTGTCGGTGTTCGGCGGCAAGCTCACCACCTACCGAAAGTTGGCTGAGTCGGCGCTGGCGCAACTGGCGCCCTTCTTCCCGAAGATGGGCCCACGCTGGACGGCCAGCAGCCTGCTGCCCGGCGCAGAACAACTGGACAGCCAAAGCGGGTTGATCGAAGCGCTGTGCGCACGTTTTGACTGGCTGCCCACCTCACTGGCACGGCGCTGGGCCAGCAGCTACGGCAGCCGCAGCTGGGTGATGCTCAAGGGCGTGAGCAGCCTCGGCGATTTAGGTGAGCACCTGGGCGGCAGCCTCTACACCCGTGAAGTCGATTATTTATGCCAAGAAGAATGGGCCGTGCAGGCCGAGGATATTCTCTGGCGACGCAGCAAACTTGGCCTGTTCACCACGGCATCGCAGCAAGCCAAACTCGGCAGTTACCTGCAGGTCGAATCTGCGCGCAGCCCGCAAGAGGCGTACGCGCTCTGAGCCGCTAGAGGGTAAATTGCAGGCCATAAAAAAGGGCGACCGAAGTCGCCCAAATTGCCTTGCGTGCCCCTTGCTCTAACGGATTCAGCCCTGCTTGCGCTTGTGCGAATCCTGCCAGATGAAATAACCAACACCGACGAAGAAGGCAACCATCAGACCGACGGTGCCGATACCAGCGAGAACTACGACATCGATAAACATGGTTGCCTCCTGCTTGAAGCCTGTGTGGGAATGGCTTCAAGGTAACAGGGGGACGTTGGCTGCAATTGATCCAGATCAACAATGGGCCGGCGCTGCCTGCATGGCACCGTGATTAACTGACCCAGGTCAACGAATCAGCCTGTCGCCGAGTCAAATCAACGCTTTTTCGGTTTGCCGCCCGGCTTTTTCTTGCCCTTGGGCAATGGCAGGGCCTGCTCGAATGCGTCGCGCATTTCATTGAGCTTTTTATCCCGCAGATCGTGGATGCGCTTGTCGCGTTCGGCCGCGAAATCAATCAGCTTGTCGTCTTTGCTCATGGGCTCGGCTTGATCAAACGAAAGGTCAGGTTCAGGCGCGGCGCACAGGCGCTGCGCGTTTTCGCCACTTGGTGCTGCCAATGATGCTGGGTTGGCCCGCGCATGACCAGCAGTGATCCATGCGACAACGGCAACGAGTGTTCGATACGCCCCTGCCCCTTGCGGCGCAGATCAAAACGCCGGGTGCCGCCTAGGTTAAGCGAGGCGATCAACGGATTAACGCCTAACTCAGCTTCATCATCACTGTGCCAACCCATAGAGTCCTGACCATCACGGTAATAGTTGAGCAGTACACCATTGAGTGGCTGCCCTACCGCGGCGACCACCCGTTCGCGAATCTGCTCCAGTAAAGGTGTCCAGGGTAAAGGTTGATGGCTCAAGCCCGAGTAGCGATAAGCAGCTTCGGCATCGCCATACCAAGCCACCAGCCTTGGCACCGGCAGTTGCCGCCCGTAAATCTGCACCTGCGGTTGCTGCCAGGGGGTTTGTGCACTGAGCTCGGCCAGCCAATGGTCAGCGGTTGGCCTGTCTAACCACTGCGCATGCAGTTCCAGCTCAGCATTGGGTAGCGCTAAGGGGCTGTCGTCAAATAGATCCACGGGACCACACTTGCGGGAAGGGACAACTCAGTGTGCACACCTCAGACCTCCACATCCACCCATAGCCCCTGACGCGGTAACTCCTCAATGGCCGCCTCATCGGCTTCATCCACCTCGCCTTCGGCCAGTTCCTCGGGCGTGTAGCCATGTCGACGCTGGCGCCGGCGCTGCTCTTCGCGCAGCAGCATCTCGGCCTCCTGAGGATGCCGTTTGTCCAGGCTCACAGCACTTTCCTTGGCGCTTTCGGCGGCAGCCGTGACCGGCGGAATTTCCGGGCGCGGCTTAACCACATCGTTCTGCACGGTCACGGGGACCAGGCTATGGGGGATGGGTGGCAGCATTTTTTTTCAGCCCTCCTTTGGTCAGACTGTCGGCCAGCGGAGCCGCGACTTGAGCGCGGCCTCGCTACACTTTTGAGCAACCAAACCACACAAAGTGCCCGACGTGCAGCATTGCGCCTTTGGTCAGGCCCGACGCTGCGTTAAGATAGTCGGCTTTTTCACGCGGGAGACAAGCATGGCGCAGTATGAACCGGGGCAACGCTGGATTAGTGACAGCGAAGCGGAGCTGGGTTTGGGAACCGTTCTGATGCAGGACGGCCGCATGCTCACCGTGCTCTACCCGGCCACCGGCGAAACCCGCCAGTACGCCATGCGCAGTGCGCCGTTGACCCGCGTACGCTTCTCACCGGGCGATGAAATCACCCACTTCGAAGGCTGGAAGCTGACCGTACAGGAAGTCGACGACATCGACGGCCTGCTGGTCTATCACGGCCTCAATGCGCAGCACGAAAGCGTCACCCTGCCAGAAACCCAGCTGTCGAACTTTATCCAGTTCCGCCTGGCCAGTGATCGCCTGTTTGCCGGACAGATCGACCCACTGCCGTGGTTCGCCCTGCGCTACCACACCCTGGATTACACCAGCCGCCAGTTGCAGTCCAGCCTCTGGGGCTTGGGCGGCGTGCGTGCGCAACCGATTGCGCACCAGCTGCACATCGCCCGCGAAGTCGCCGACCGTATCGCCCCGCGCGTATTGCTGGCCGACGAAGTGGGCCTGGGTAAAACCATCGAAGCCGGCCTGGTGATCCATCGCCAGCTGCTCTCCGGGCGCGCCAACCGCGTACTGATCCTGGTGCCGGAAAACCTCCAGCATCAATGGCTGGTCGAAATGCGCCGACGCTTCAACCTGGATGTCGCGCTGTTTGATGAAGAGCGCTTTATCGAAAGCGACGCCAGCAACCCGTTCGAAGACTGCCAACTGGCGCTGGTCGCGCTGGAATGGCTGTGTGAAGACGAAAAGGCCCTGGACGCGCTGTTTGCTGCCGGTTGGGACTTGCTGGTGGTCGACGAAGCCCACCACTTGGTTTGGCACCCGGAACACGCCAGCTCCGAATACGCGCTGGTCGAACAACTCGCCGAGATAATCCCCGGCGTGCTGCTGCTCACCGCTACCCCCGAGCAACTGGGTCAGGACAGCCACTTCGCGCGCCTACGCCTGCTCGACCCGAACCGCTTCCATGACCTCGAAGCCTTCCGCGCTGAGAGCGAGCATTACAAGCCGATTGCCGAAGCCGTACAGGAGCTGCTGGATAAAGGGCACTTGTCCGACGCCGCGCACAAAACCATCCACGACTTCCTTGGCGACAGCGGTGAGGAACTGCTCAACGTGGTCAATGCCGGCGACAGCGACGCGTCGGCGCGCCTGGTACGTGAGCTGCTGGATCGCCACGGCACCGGCCGTCTGCTGTTCCGCAACACCCGCGCCGCCGTGCAGGGCTTCCCGGACCGCGAACTGCACCCCTACCCGCTGGCCAGCCCCGACGAATACATGGAGCTACCCATTGGCGAGCATGCTGACCTCTATCCGGAAGTCAGCTACCAGGCGCAGACCGATGTTGATGAAGACCAGCGCTGGTGGAAGTTTGACCCACGCGTCGAATGGCTGATCGACACGCTGAAGATGCTCAAAAAGTTCAAAGTCCTGGTGATCTGCGCCCACGCCGAAACCGCCATGGACCTGGAAGACGCCCTGCGCGTGCGCAAAGGCATTCCCGCCACCGTGTTCCATGAGGGCATGAGCATCCTTGAGCGCGACCGCGCAGCCGCCTACTTCGCCGATGAAGAGTTCGGCGCCCAGGTGCTGATCTGCTCGGAAATCGGCTCCGAGGGTCGCAACTTCCAGTTCGCCCACCACCTGGTGCTGTTCGATCTGCCGGCACACCCGGACCTGCTCGAACAGCGTATCGGCCGTCTCGACCGTATTGGTCAGAAGCACCGCATCCAGCTCCATGTGCCGTACCTGGAAAACAGCCCGCAAGAGCGCCTATTCCAGTGGTATCACCAGGCACTCAATGCCTTCCTCGCCACCTGCCCGACCGGTAATGCCTTGCAGCACCAGTTTGGTAGCCGCCTGCTGCCCATGCTGGAAAGCGGCGACGATGGCGAATGGCAAGCACTGGTTGATGAAGCCACAGCCGAGCGCCTGCGCCTGGAAGACGAACTGCATGCCGGTCGTGACCGCCTGCTGGAGCTCAATTCCGGCGGTGCCGGCGAGGGCGAGGCGCTGGTTGAAGCCATTCTCGAACAGGACGACCAATTCGCCCTGCCGATCTATATGGAGCAGTTGTTCGACGCCTTTGGCATCGACAGCGAAGACCATTCCGACAACGCCCTGATCCTGCGCCCCAGCGAGAAGATGCTGGATGCCAGCTTCCCGCTTGGCGACGACGAAGGCGTGACCATCACCTACGACCGCGACATGGCACTGGTACGTGAAGACATGCAGTTCCTCACCTGGGAACACCCCATGGTGCAGGGCGGCATGGACCTGGTGCGCTCAGGCTCGATGGGCAACACCGGCGTCGCGCTGATCAAAAACAAGGCGCTGAAACCCGGCACCGTGCTGCTGGAAATGCTCTACGTCAGTGAGGTGGTAGCGCCACGCGCGCTGCAACTGGGCCGTTATCTGCCGCCAATCGCCCTGCGCTGCCTGCTCGATGCCAATGGCAACGACCTGGCGCACAAAGTGGCCTTTGAAACCCTCAACGATCAGTTGGAAAGCGTGCCACGCGCCAGTGCCAACAAGTTCGTCCAGGCCCAACGCGACAGCCTCAACCCGCTGATTAATGCGGGCGAAAGCAAGGTCGCGCCGCGCCATAACGAACGCGTAGAAGAAGCCAAACGGCGCCTGGCCGCCGAGACCGACGAGGAACTGGCCCGCCTGATCGCCCTGCAAGCGGTCAACCCCAGCGTGCGTGACAGTGAACTCGACGCCCTGCGCCAGCTGCGCGAGCAAGGCCTGGCCATGCTCGACAAGGCGGCACTGCGCCTGGAAGCCATCCGTGTGCTGGTCGCCGGATAAGCCCAAGGCTTACCCCAGACAGCAAAAGGCCCGCAATTGCGGGCCTTTTGCTGTCTGGGTCAGGCGTCAGGCCGGTACGGCTTCAGCCATGCCCCGCTGCATGTGCGCAGCATCGCTGACAAAGCACCGCGAGGCTTGCACCAGCGCCAGCATGGTCATAAACAAGGCCACCGGAATCAGGAACATGGCGTTATGCAGACCAACAGCCTTAAAGGACTCATTCATCTCACTCGCACCCGCAGCGAGCATCGCCGCTTGCGAATAATGATCCGAGAGCACCCCAACCGCCACGGGCCCCAGACCACCGCCGAGCAGATACAGGCCAGCAAAGAACAACGCCATGGCCGTCGCGCGTAGGCGCGGCTCGATCACATCCTGAATCGCGGTGTAAACGCAGGTGTAAAAGTTGTAGGAAAACAACCAGCCAATGCTGAACAACGCCACAAAGACGGCGACCTCAACCCGCCCAATAAACAAAGCACAGCCCGTCGCCACAGCTGCAATCAACATGCTCAGCGCAGCAAACAGCAGACGCCCAGTTTGCCAGCGCTGATGAATTTTATCTGCCAACCAGCCGCCCAAGGTCAGCCCCAACAACCCCGTCAAACCGACAATAACGCCGGTGGCCATCGCCGCTTGCTCCAACGGCAGCAGGAAGTAGCGCTGCAGCATCGGCACCATAAATGAGTTACACGCATAGGTGGCGAAGTTGAACGTCAGCCCGGCAACCACCAGCCACCAGAAGGTGCGAATCGCCAGCACCTTGCGCACCGGCTTATCTACCGGCGTCGTCAGCGACTTCACCTGTTCAGCCGCGCCGCGCGTCGGCTCTTTAATGAAGAACATAAACAGCGCCAGAATCACCCCCGGTACCGCCGCAATAAAGAACGGCGCGCGCCAGCTATCGAAGGCCGTCACCATCGCCCCGATAGTGAAGAACGCCAACAGCAAACCAAGCGGCAACCCGAGCATAAAGATGCCCATGGCGCGAGCGCGTTTGTGCGCCGGGAACAAATCGCCGATCAGCGAGTTCGCGGCCGGCGCATAGCTGGCCTCGCCAATTCCTACACCCATGCGAATCAGCAGGAAGCTCCAGAAGTTCCAGGCCAGCCCATTAAGGGCGGTCAGGCCACTCCAGGCCGCCAAGCCCCAGCCCATGATCTTGCGCCGCGCGCCCGTATCAGCCATGCGCCCCAGCGGCACACCGGCAATGGCATAGACGATGGTAAAGGCGGTACCGATCAACCCTAGCTGCAGGTCGCTGAGGTCCCACTCCATGCGGATCGGCTCGATGATGATCGCCGGAATGGTACGGTCGAAGAAGTTGAACAGGTTGGCGAGAAAAAGCAGGCACAAAATGCGCCAGGCATTCGTCGCTTGAAGGGACTGCTGCTGCATGGGATCCATCTCTAATTATTGTTATCGAAGCACGCCAGCTGCGTTTAGCCAGCTGCCGTGTCCAGCACCTACAAGGCCAATCTAGAGCCTTGCAACTGGGCTGTCTGTGACTATTGGCGGTGTGTATGCCGGGTAATGGACGCCCTTGGCAAGCATAGCGTTCACAAAATCCCGCACTGGAACACAGGACGCCCCGGAGCAATACCGTGCATAACAGGAGATTTTCCATTTTTCATGCTACAAACAAGCCTACTGAGCGCAATGTGGCCCTTTGCCCAACCACCTCGTTAGCTGTCGGAATGTCTCTAAATGAAAACAAAAAAAGACGCTGTGACCACTCCCGCTACCGAAGCCACTCTGGCTGACTTGGCTGATACCTTATCAGCCTCGGCCCCACTTCCGCCCAGAGTGAGGCTCGATAAAAACTGTGAGCAGTACATGTATTTCACCGAGCGCGATATAGATCGCATCCTCGACAACCTCGACGGACTGAGAAGCTTGGTGTTCCCCCCAGCTCCGCAGGATGACGACCACGAGCGAAGGGTGCAGCACTTCCCTTCTGTCTGTCTGATTGGCCTGGGCCGCTGCGGCTCTAACATCGCGCTGGATGTCGCTTCACTGGTCTACAACGCTCGACAGTTCTACCTGAGTGAATTCAACAACGAAGAAAAAGCCGTGGCCGAGCAGGACTTCCGCCCCACGCGCTGGATTCGCAGCAACCTGCTGCGTGCCCCGAGCAAAGACACCAAGCCGGTATTTCTGATCGAACCGCTGGTGATGCTAGGCGACCTGGATAAGGACATCGAGGGACGCATCCGTTTCTCGCGCAAGGGCGAAACCAGCGGCTTCCTCAGCGACTACAGCAAGATGAAGATCATGGACCTGTCCGAGGTGCATGCGGGTGGTGCAGGGAATGCACCGATTCTCGGGCAGTATCTGGCAAAAATTATTCTCAACAAGGACACCCAGCGCTTCACTAACGAAGACTGGAAATTTATCCACAGTTACCTGATCGATTCGTGCGGTATCAAAGCCAACCAGTCACGCCTGTATTTCTACATCTTCAGCGCCGGCGGCGGCACCGGCTCGGGCATGGCATCGGAGTTCGGGCTGGCGCAGCAATTCGCCTACATGAGTAAGACTTTCGACACCAAGAACTTTGACGAAAGCCCAGAGAACCGCGACCACAGCTTTGTCTTCGAGCCGATTTTCACCAGCGGCATTTGTATCCTGCCGAACATCTCCGACCAGCGCAGCGAAATGTCCGAAGCCCTGCACATCAATGCCGGGCGGCTGCTCTGTAAGTACCTCGCCGAGGAATGGGACTTCTCATACAACTTTGACAATGAAGAGAACAGCGAAGCCAGTGTGATGCGTCGCATCCGCCCATGGAACGCAATGATGCTGATCTCCAACGACATCATGCGTTATGCCGAAGCAAGCGATGACGGCAATATTCAGAATATCGACGTCAACGCCATGGAGCGTCACGCCAACCAGTACATCTCGCAGCAAATCTTCAACATCCTCACCGCCCAGGCGGTCACCACCGACTACGATCAGAACTACTTCCGCCGTGCCGGCATCGACATCGGCGAAACCATCCGGCTGGACGCCAACGATCTGTTTATGAGCCTGGCGGGGCCGGTCGCAGTGGCCTACGCCGAGTCGGTGGTACCAGAGCAAAATGCCGCCATACTCGACAAGTACCGTGTGCTGGACAAAGAGCCGTCGCGCTTGAATATAGACGACCTGTTCTTTCGCTCCATCGACCTGCCGCACTTTAACAAGGTCACCCAGGCCATCGAGGGCATTAGCCTCTTACCCATCGAATCTAAGCGTTACCGCGAGGCGCTGGATGAATACAAAACGTCTGACTACAACGCCACCAAACTTAGCGACCTGCACTTCTTCAAGAACTGCTCCTCGGTGGTGTCGATTGTTTCATTGCCGAAGGATTACAAACTCTCCTACATGGACCTGAATCGGCTCAAGACCCACCTCAACAGCCTGTTCCCCAACACCACATTGAAGCGCTACGCGCTGGTCATCGGCGCCTCGGCCAACCTTTCGCTAACCACACTGATCGCCAAGAGCCCGTGCTTGTCGGATGATTTCTTAACCTTGATCGTGGCCTTTATTAAGCGCTGCTTTGCGCGCGACCCACACCGCTTCGACGAGAGTCTGGACAATGCCATTCTGGACTTCATCATGAGCGATGAGTTCGACGAGATGCAGGTCGACGCCATGCTCAACGAGTACGAGAACCCAGCAAAAATCCTCGACACCAACTGGTACGCGATCAAGCCAATGTACGAGAAGAAATACCGCGAGCTAATCCATGACCCGGAAAAATTCGTCTCGATCAACGATATTCGCCTGTCACGCGACAGCGTGAAGAAAGCCATCAAGTACCTGCGCGAAATTTACAGGCACCGCATTGGCAAAACCCGGGTTATCTCGCTCAACAAGTACGCTGAAGACAAACCCGAGTAAGCCATTGCAGCCGGCAACCCGAGCAATTGGGTTGCCGGTTGGCGCCTCAGGTTGCTCGCCACTCACTCAACCAGCCCAAGCTGGCCTGGGTGCCAGCCTCTCCCGGCCGATACTCGGCCGCCAGCCAGCCCTGATAACCACTGTCACGCAAAGCAGTCAGTAACGGCGCAAACTGCAGCTCGCCAGTACCCGGCGCGCCGCGCCCTGGATAATCGGCAAACTGCACATGGCCAATACGCCCGGCCAGCAGAGCAAGCCCCGCGGCGATATCCAAGCCCTGACGAGCCATGTGATAAAAGTCGTACTGCGCGCTCAGATTAGGGTGCGCCACGGCGTTGAGTAGGGCATCGAGCTGCTCGGGGTATTGATCAGAAACCCTGGCATATCCAGTGGGTTGACTGCCTCGACCACCACACCAATGCCCAATAACTGGAACGCTTCGGCGGTCCTGCGCAGGTTAGTGATCAGGCAAGCCAGCGCCTGTTCAGGCTCAACACCTTCGGCCAGCCGTCCCGGCAGCACGTTGACCAGCGCTGGGCGCACTAGGGCGGCGTAGCTCAGCGCCTCCTGCAGCGCCGCCTCAAACTCGGCCTGGCGCGCAGGCACCCCCGCCAAGCCCACACCGCCGTTCATCAGATCACCCGCCGGCAGGTTGATCAGGCGCAGCGGCATGCCTGCGGCCTCCAGCGCCTCCTTCAAACGGATGGCCGGCAGCTCGTAAGGAAACTGAATTTCCACGCCATCAAAGCCGGCGGCCGCCGCAGCCACTACCCGCTCGATCAGTGGTAATTCCGTAAACAGCAGCGACAGGTTAGCGGCGATTTTCATGACTGTGACTCTTGATGCTTTGGCGCCCGGTACAGCTGCACCAGAGTTGCAGGATCACGTTCCAGATTGCCCTGGCTGCCGTGCTGACGCATCAGTTGCGCAGCTAAACCACTGAGCGGCGTGGCCGAGCCGATTTGCTGCGACAGCTTCACCGCCGTATCCAGGTCCTTCAGCAGGGTGCGCACATGCCATTTGACGGGCTCGAACTGACTCTCGGCCATTTGCGGCGCGAGAATTTGCAGCGGTTTGGAGTCGGCAAAACCGCCGGCCAGCGCCGGGGCGATCAGGCTGGCATCGACACCTGCTTGTTCGGCCAGGGCCACCACTTCGGCGATCACCAGCGCGTTACAGGCGACAATCATCTGGTTGCACACCTTGGTGACCTGGCCTGCGCCTACATCGCCCATGCGCGTCAGGCGTTGCCCAAGATGCGCAAGAATCGGCCGCACGCGCTCAACATCCTCGACCCGGCCACCGGCCATGATCGCCAAGGTGCCATTGGCCGCACCTGGGGTACCGCCGGACACCGGCGCATCGACCCAATGCATGCCACAGCGAGCGTGCAGCTCGGCAGCCATCGCACGAGTGGCTGCCGGTTCCAGGCTGGAAAAGTCCACCAGCAACTGCCCTGGCTTGGCCGTTTCAACAATGCCACCCGGGCCGAACACCACCTCGCGCACCACCTCAGTGTTGGCCAAGCAAAGCATCACGATATCGGCTTGGGCGCAGAGCTGCGCCGGGCTCGCTACCGCGTGCGCGCCCAGCGCCTGCAGCGGGGCGCACTTCTCACTCGAACGGTTCCAGACCGTCAGCGCAAAACCAGCGGCCAGCAGGCGCTGGGTCATGGGCAGGCCCATCAGGCCAATACCGGCAAAGGCCAAAGCAGGAAGGGCTGTAGACATAAGCAGACTCCAAATCAATCAAGGCCGCTATCTTAGCCTAGGTTGCACCGGCATCCGCCTTGCCCCGTCAACGTCCGCACAATGGCGTACGGTTTTGCACGCCAACACAGAATTGACTGAAAACCGGTTGGCGAAGACCTGCTGCACTGGCTGCCGTGAAGCGGCTTACAAACCATCCTTTTGCAGGTGATCGAGATTAACCGGCTCGCCGCTGTGGGCGCCGAGCTTGGCACGAATGTCCTCGAACATCTGATCGAACTCGCTATGGCTACGCATAATCAGGCTGCTGTTGGTGGGCAAACCATGTTTATGCGCCAGACGGCTGGCCACACTGGCGAAGTTGTAGGCGGTGTCACGGTGCAACTCGAAGACTTCTTCAAAGGCTTTGCCGTCCACCTGCCCTTGCATGCGCATATGTAGCATCGCGCCTTCACTCGGGTCCTGGCGCACCTCGTAATAGAGGTCGACGCTGAAGAGCGGCATCTCAGCCGTAGCGATGCTGTTGGCGCGATGCAAATGACCGGGCTCAAACATGCTGATGGTTCCCCTTATCAGTCCGTGGTGCTGCCAGCATAGTTGCTCAGCTTGTGTAGGCGCACGCGCCAACTCAGTGCAGCGGTGCGCGCGCGAGTCGTTCTTGCGCCAGCACCCAGGGCGCGACGACCACCGCCCACAGCTCTGGATCGCGCTTTTGCAGGTCTTCAGCCTGGCTGTCATCAACCCGGCTCAACTGCCCTGCCGCCAGCCAGGCGGAAACCTTGGCTTGGTCGTTCTGCGCCACCGCCTGCGCGACATCGATCAGGTCCAGCGCAGCGTCTACCAGCAACAACGCACCGCGGGCGAAGGTCGGTTGCAGCTCCTGCCAGGTAATCGGCGCTGTTTCGCCAAGCAGCTTGGCATAGAGGGTGCTAGGTTGTTCTGTCATGGGTAGCTCAGACATGGGTTGCCCTGTTAGTGATGGCTGTATTAGAAATCGGCCGCCATGATAGCGTCGACCCGCCTGCTGGCAAATTCGCGACGTCGCCAGCGACGAGAAAGACACGCCGTTTTTCTATACATTTGTTGTGTTAAAGCGACACCCCAAGGTTTTGCCCCCAGCAAGCTGCTTTCCAAGCCGCGAAGCCGCGCTCTACACTGCACCGGTACAGTTGCCGGGGGGATGGCCGGGGAAACAACCCGGTTCTGCAGCTTTGGCCGCCAGAACTACAACAATCAAAACCAATAAGAGTGGAGCACTATGAACAAGGCTACTAAGCAGATTTCCAAACTGTTTGCCGCCATGGCCATGGCTGGCGTTGCCAGCTACTCGGTAGCAGCAGACACCATCAAAATTGGCCTGGCAGGCCCCGTCACCGGCGCCGTCGCGCAATACGGTGAGATGCAGTTCATCGGTGCCAAAATGGCCATCGAGCAGATCAACAAAGCCGGCGGCGTAAACGGTGCCATGCTCGAAGGCGTGGTTTATGACGACGCCTGCGACCCGAAACAAGCGGTTGCCGTGGCCAACAAGATCGTCAACGACGAAGTTAAATTCGTGGTTGGCCACCTGTGCTCCAGCTCTACTCAGCCCGCGTCCGATATTTACGAAGACGAAGGCATCCTGATGATTACCGCGGCCTCCACCAGCCCGGACATCACCTCGCGCGGTTATGAACTGATTTTCCGCACCATCGGCCTGGACAGCCTGCAGGGCCCAACCGCGGGTAACTTCATCGCTGACCACGTCAAGCCCAAAGCTGTTGCCGTGATCCATGACAAGCAGCAGTACGGCGAAGGCATTGCCACCGCGGTCAAGCAGACCCTGGAAAGCAAAGGCACCAAGGTTGTTCTGTTCGAAGGCATCAACGCCGGCGATAAGGACTTCTCCTCGATGATCTCCAAGCTTAAGCAAGCCGGTGTCGACTTCGTTTACTACGGCGGCTACCACCCAGAGCTGGGCCTGCTGCTGCGCCAAGCGTCCGAGAAAGGCCTGAGCGTCAAGTTCATGGGCCCTGAAGGCGTGGGCAACAAGGAAATCTCGGCCATTGCAGGCCCGGCTTCCGAAGGCATGCTGGTAACCCTGCCGAAGTCGTTCGACCAGGACCCACGCAACCAGGCGCTGGTTGATGCGTTCAAAGCCAAGAACGAAGACCCAAGCGGCCCGTTCGTATTCCCTGCCTATGCCGCTGTTCAGGTAATCGCTGAAGGCATCACTAAAGCAGGTGGTACCGACACCGCGAAAGTGGCCGCCGCCCTGCGCGCCAACAGCTTTGATACCCCAACGGGCAGCCTGAGCTTCGATGAGAAGGGTGACCTGAAGGACTTCAGCTTCGTGGTGTACGAATGGCACCAGGACGGCACCAAGTCCGAAGCCAAGTAAGCCTCCCCGCCTGAACCCAAAGCCCACTGCAGATGCCGTGGGCTTTGCTTATTAGAAGAATTCCGGTTGCATGCTGCGCCCTAAGCGCTGCCTTGCGTGCCACCCAGGAGTTAGGCAATGCCTGATCTGTATCACTACCTGCAACAGCTGGTTAACGGCTTGACCGTCGGCAGCACCTACGCCCTGATAGCCATCGGTTACACCATGGTTTACGGCATCATCGGCATGATCAACTTCGCCCACGGCGAGGTGTACATGATTGGCTCGTACGTCGCGTTTATCGCGATTGCCGGCCTGACCATGCTGGGGCTCGACAGCCTGCCACTGCTGATGATCGCCGCCTTTGCCGGCAGCATCATTATTGCCAGTGCTTACGGCTATAGCATCGAACGGGTCGCCTACCGACCCTTGCGCGGCGGTAACCGTCTCATCCCGCTGATTTCCGCCATCGGCATGTCGATTTTCCTGCAAAACGAAGTGCTGCTGGCCCAGGATTCAAAAGACAAAGCCATCCCTAACCTGCTACCCGGCAACTTCGTGTTTGGTGAAAGCGCGATGAATGGCGTAGTGATTTCCTACATGCAGGTGCTGGTTTTCGTCGTCACCTTCTTCGTGATGCTCGGCCTGACCTTGTTCATCTCACGCTCCCGCCTGGGCCGCGCCTGCCGCGCCTGCGCCGAAGACCTGAAGATGGCCAACCTGCTGGGCATCAACACCAACAACATCATTGCCCTGACCTTCGTCATCGGCGCTGCCCTGGCCGGTGTCGCTGCCGTGCTGCTGGGCATGCAATACGGCGTGATCAACCCACACTTGGGCTTCCTCGCCGGCATCAAGGCCTTCACCGCCGCGGTTCTGGGCGGCATCGGCAGCATTCCAGGCGCAGTACTGGGCGGCTTGCTACTCGGCCTGGCCGAGGCGTTTGGTGCCGACATTTTCGGCGACCAATACAAGGATGTGGTGGCCTTCAGCCTACTAGTTCTGGTGTTGCTGTTCCGTCCTACGGGCATCCTCGGTCGTCCGGAGGTTGAAAAAGTATGAGTACTGCCATCACCAAAAACCTCAAGACCGCTATCTTCAGCGCCCTGCTGGTGCTGGCCGTGGCCTATCCGGTGCTCGGTCTGAAGCTGACGACTGTAGGCATCAAGCTCGAAGTGCAAGGCGCCAGCCCGGCGATTATCTGGACCATCGCCGGCTGCGCCATCGCCATGTTCTTTTGGCAATTGTTCCGCAGCCAACTGAGTGCGGCCTGGAGCCAGGTACCCAGCCTGCCGAGCGTGCCGAGTAAGGCGAGCAACTTCCTCACCCTGCCCTCGACACAACGCTGGATCATCCTTGGCCTGATCATGGTCGCCCTGGCCTGGCCGTTCTTTGGTTCGCGCGGCGCGGTGGATATCGCCACACTGATCCTGATCTACGTGATGCTCGGCCTCGGCTTGAACATCGTGGTCGGTTTGGCCGGCTTGCTCGACCTGGGTTACGTCGGGTTCTACGCGGTCGGTGCCTACAGCTATGCACTGCTGTCGCACTACTACGGCCTGGGCTTTTGGGTGTGCCTACCGATTGCCGGCCTGATGGCAGCGTTCTTCGGCTTTATCCTCGGTTTCCCGGTGCTACGCCTGCGCGGTGACTATTTAGCCATCGTCACCCTCGGTTTCGGCGAGATCATCCGCATCCTGCTGCGCAACATGACCGAGCTGACCGGCGGCCCCAACGGCATCAGCAACATCGACAAACCGACCCTGTTTGGTCTGTCGTTCGAGCGCCGCGCGGCCGAAGGCATGCAAACCTTCCACGAGTATTTCGGCGTCGCCTACAACTCGATCAACAAGGTGATCTTCCTCTACCTGATCGCCCTGCTGCTGGTGTTGCTGACCCTGTTTGTGATTAATCGCCTGCTGCGCATGCCGATTGGTCGCGCGTGGGAAGCCCTGCGTGAAGACGAAATTGCCTGCCGCGCGCTGGGTATGAACCCAACCATCATCAAACTCTCGGCGTTCACCCTGGGCGCGACCTTCGCCGGTTTCGCCGGTAGCTTCTTCGCCGCACGCCAAGGGCTGGTGACACCGGAATCGTTCACCTTTATCGAGTCAGCGATCATTCTGGCCATCGTCGTGCTGGGCGGCATGGGCTCGCAACTGGGGATTATCCTCGCCGCCGTGGTGATGATCCTGCTGCCCGAGCTGATGCGTGAGTTCAGCGAGTACCGCATGCTGATGTTCGGTGCACTGATGGTATTCATGATGATCTGGCGTCCGCAGGGCTTGTTGCCCATGCAACGTCCGCACTTGGAGCTGAAACGATGAGCCGCTCGATTCTAGAAGTAAGCGGCCTGTCCATGCGCTTCGGCGGCCTACTGGCCGTCAACGGCGTAGGTTTGTCCGTGCAAGAGAAGCAAGTGGTGTCGATGATCGGCCCAAATGGTGCCGGCAAGACCACCGTGTTCAACTGCCTGACCGGCTTCTACCAGCCCACCGCGGGCAGCATTAGCCTGGATGGCGAGCGCATCGAGGGCCTGCCGGGTCATAAGATCGCCCGCAAAGGCGTAGTCCGCACCTTCCAGAACGTGCGCCTGTTCAAAGACATGACCGCAGTGGAAAACCTGCTGGTGGCGCAACACCGCCATCTCAACACCAACTTCCTCTCCGGACTGTTCAAGACCCCGGCGTTTCGCAAAAGCGAGCGCGAGGCTATGGATTACGCCGCGCATTGGCTGGACCAGGTCAACCTGACCGAGTTCGCCAACCGCCCGGCCGGCACCCTGGCATACGGTCAGCAACGCCGCCTGGAAATCGCCCGCTGCATGATGACCCGCCCGCGCATCCTGATGCTCGACGAACCCGCTGCCGGCCTCAACCCGCGCGAAACCGACGACCTCAAGGCGCTGATTGGCATGCTGCGCGATAAACACAACGTGACCGTGCTGCTGATTGAGCACGACATGAAACTGGTCATGAGCATTTCCGACCACATTTACGTGATCAACCAGGGCACGCCCCTGGCGGACGGTACGCCGGAGCAAATCCGCGAGAACCCGGACGTAATCAAAGCCTACCTGGGGGAAGCGTGATGCTGTATTTCGAGAACGTTTCCACCTTCTACGGCAAGATCCAGGCACTGCACGACGTCAACGTTGAAGTGCGTCAGGGTGAGATCGTCACCCTGATCGGCGCCAACGGGGCCGGTAAGTCGACCCTGCTGATGACCCTGTGCGGCAACCCGCAGGCCAGCAGCGGCAGTATTCGCTACCAAGGCGAAGAACTGATCGGCATGGACACCCCCGAGATCATGCGCAAGAGCATTGCCGTGGTCCCGGAAGGTCGCCGCGTGTTCGCCCGCCTGACCGTGGAAGAAAACCTGGAAATGGGAGGATTCTTCGGTAGCAAAGCCGATAACCAGGAGCAAATGGACAAAGTCTTGCTGCTCTTCCCGCGCCTGAAGGAACGCTTTGCCCAGCGCGCCGGCACCATGTCTGGTGGTGAACAGCAAATGCTCGCCATCGGCCGTGCGCTGATGAGCAAGCCGACCCTGCTGCTGCTCGATGAGCCGTCGCTGGGCTTGGCACCGATCATCATCCAGCAGATTTTCGACATCATCGAACAGCTGCGCAAAGATGGCGTGACGGTGTTCCTGGTCGAGCAAAACGCCAACCAGGCGCTCAAACTCGCGGACCGTGGCTACGTGCTGGAAAACGGCCGAATTGTTATGCAGGGCAGCGGTGAAGAACTGCTAACCAACCCGAAAGTGCGCGATGCGTACCTAGGCGGCTAAACACCCGCGCCATAAAAAACCGCCCCTAGGGGCGGTTTTTTATGGGCGAGCACAAAGCCTGGCCTCGATCATTTCCACTGGGCAGCAGATTTATCATCGCCACTCGCCTGATCTTCCGTGCATAGCCGCTACGGACAGTTACAATAGCGGCCCTTTGTTTTTTGATGACTGCTTTTTATGACCGAGCCTGTTCGCCTGTCCAAACGCCTGATTGAAGTGATCGGCTGTTCGCGCCGCGAGGCCGAGCTGTATATCGAGGGTGGCTGGGTCACGGTGGACGGCGTGGTCGTCGAAGAGCCGCAGTTCAAAGTTGGCGAGCAACGCGTCGAATTACTCGCCGATGCCGTGCTCACCCCAGCGAGCCGGTCACCCTGTTGCTCAACGTACCTGCCGGGCACTACCCGGATCGCGCCATCGAGAGCATCGGCGCGGCTAACCATTGGGCAGACGACGCTAGCGGCATCCGCCCGCTGAAAAGTCATTTCGCCCGCCTCAATAGCTGCGCACCGCTGCAAGCCGGTGCTGATGGACTGCACGTGCTGACCCAGGACTGGCGCATCGAGCGCAAGCTCAAAGAAGACCTGAACAAGCTTGAGCAGGAATATGTGGTCGAGGTCATCGGCACCTTGAGCGCCAGCCAACTCAAGCGCTTGGCTCAGGGCCTGATTTTTAACGGCTTGGCCTTGCCGCCGTGCAAAGTCAGCTGGCAGAACGAAACGCGCCTGCGCTTCGCCTTGAAGAATCCGCTGCCCGGCCAGCTAGTCTTTATGTGCAACAGTGTCGACCTCAAGGTACTGAGCATGAAGCGCATCCGCATCGGTGGCGTGTCGATGGGTAAGGTAACGCCTGGGCAGTGGCGCTACCTGGCCGGCAAAGAACGTTTCTAATTTTTTAGCTGATGCGTTTTGTGCATCAGCCCTTTTCAGGACCACCCCATGCTTAATAACGACGTACTGCGCAGCCTGCGCTACACCCTCAACATCAGCGATGCGCAGATGGCCGATATCATCCAACTGAGCGGCAAAAAAATCAGCGTAGCGGAGCTCAGCCCCCTGCTGAAAAAAGATGAAGAAGAGGGTTTTACCGTTTGCGACGATGAGCTGATGGCGCACTTTCTTGATGGCCTGGTGTACTTCAAGCGCGGCAAAGATGACAGCCGTCCGGGCCAACCTTTCGAGCTGCCGATCACCAACAACATCGTGCTGAAAAAATTGCGCGTTGCGTTCGAGTTGAAAGAAGACGACATGCATGCGGTCATGAACAGCGTCGACTGCCCGGTTTCCAAGCCAGAAATGAGCGCACTGTTCCGCAAAGTCGGCCACAGCAATTACCGCGCCTGCGGTGATCAATTCCTGCGTAACTTCCTCAAGGGCCTGACCCTGCGCGTACGCGGCGAATAACTCAGTTTTTGCCATGCGCCCTGCATGGCAGCGTATTTCCAAGAGCAATAGTGCCTGCCGCACGGCAGGCGCACGATTAGGCTGGTGGCATTCATCCCCCTGAGGAGTTGCCATGCACCCCTACTTTGATCTGCAAGGTCGCACCGCCCTGGTTACTGGCGGCACCCGCGGCATCGGCAAGATGATCGCCAAAGCCTTTGTTGAAGCGGGCGCAACCGTTTACGTATGCGCCCGTGACGGCGAAGCCTGCGCACAAACCGCCACCGAGTTGTCAGCCTTTGGCACCTGCCATGGCATCGCCGCCAACCTGGCCAGCGAAACAGGCGTGCAGGTCTTGGCCGAGCAACTGGCAGAGAAGATCGGCAGCCTGGATATTCTGGTCAACAATGCTGGCACCACCTGGGGCGCGCCACTGGAGAGCTACCCAGCCAAGGGCTGGGAAAAGGTCATGCAACTCAACGTCACGTCGGTATTCAGCTGCATCCAGCAATTACTGCCACTGCTGCGCAAGGCCGGCAGCGCCGCCAACCCGGCGCGGGTGATCAACATTGGTTCGGTCGCAGGCATCACCTCGCATGGCGAAAACGCTTACGCCTACGGCCCGAGCAAAGCCGCACTCCACCAGTTGTCACGGATGCTGGCGCGCGAACTGGTGAGCGATCACATCAACGTGAACGTCATCGCGCCGGGACGCTTCCCCAGCAAGATGACCAAACACATTGCCGGCGATGAGGCGGCCATGGCCGAGGACACGGCATTAATTCCGATGCAGCGCTGGGGCCGTGAAGAAGAAATGGCCGCCCTGGCGATCAGTCTGGCCAGCACCGCCGGCGCCTATATGACTGGCGCAATCATCCCCATCGACGGTGGTTTTAGCCTCTAGTCAGGTACTATGACGGCGTTTTCACTCGATCACGCCGCCATGTCTTATTCTGTTTCGCCCATCGGTTTTGTGCGCTCCTGCTTCAAGGAGAAGTTCGCCATCCCCCGCCAGCCGCAACTCGCCCCCGCCGCCCGCGGCGTGCTGGAACTGTGTTCACCTTTCGATAACGGCGATGCGGTACAAGGCCTGGAGCAGGTCAGCCATGTCTGGCTGCTGTTCCTGTTTCATCAGGCACTGGAAGACAAACCACGGCTCAAGGTGCGCCCGCCGCGGCTGGGCGGTAACCAATCGGTCGGGGTATTCAGCACCCGCGCCACCCATCGGCCCAACGGCATCGGCCAGTCCGTGGTTAAGCTGGATAAAGTCGAACCGGGCAAGCTCTGGCTCTCCGGTATTGATCTACTCGATGGCACCCCGGTATTGGATATCAAACCCTACGTGCCCTATGCCGATAGCGTGACAGGTGCCTACAACCGCATTGCCGACAGTGCGCCAGCATTGATCGACGTCAGCTGGCAGGACAGCGCACTCACCCAGGCCCACGATCACGGCAAACGCCTGGCTGAGCCCCTGGTAGAGCTGATCGAACAATGCCTGGCCCAAGACCCGCGCCCGGCCTATCAGCAGCCTTCCCCCGAGCGCCGCTACGGTGTGCGCTTCTGGGACGTCGATGTGCACTGGCATTACCCGCAGCCCGGCTGCATCCGCGTGCTGGATGTGGTGCTGGCCGACTAACAGCTATAGACCGGGCCGTGCCTCTTTGCGCCAGGAGCCGGAAGACTCGCAGCAGATGCTTATTTTGTCTTATATTTGAAGTCTAAATGTATACAAAAAAGGAATCACTGATGCTCGAACGCCCCGGTCGCCTCAATGGCTTACGCCATATCGCCCTGCTCGTGCCCAACCTGGAAGCCTGCGAACGCTTTTACGTGGACATCCTCGGCATGCAGGTGCTGCACCGCGCCAATCCAGACTTGGTTTACCTGACCTGCGGCAATGACAACCTCTCCCTGGGCCGCGCCTTTGCCCCCAGCAGTGGCGAACAAGCCGTCGATCATTACGGTTTTATCGTCGACAGCATCGAGGAGCTCCACGCCTGGTATCACTACTTCAACGAACAGGGCGTGACCTTGCTTGACCGGCCATTCGCCCATGGTGATGGTGCGCACAGCTTCCACCTGCTCGATCCCGCCGGTAATAAGGTACAGCCGATCTACCATCCGGCAGTCTCCGGACAGCGTTTCAGCAACGCGCATTAGCGCCGTAGTGGGTTGTTTACGCGATGCGCCTTAGCTGAGTTCATGCTCAGTTAAGGCCAAACGGGCCAATGTTTACCGACATTGCACTCGCCGGATAAAAAAGCGTTCCCTGTCATGCGCCTTGCAGGTAAGTTGGACATGCTGGCTATACTGCCAAAAGGCCAGTAACCGGCTTACCCCGCCTATACCACCACGCACCGACTTATTGTGAACGTATGCCACTCAGCCGTTACGTCCCCACCGAGAACCTTGTTGACCTGCTCCTCGATGCCATCTGTGTCGTGGACAAAAGCGGGCGCTTTGTTTTCGTCAGCGCGGCCTGCCAGCGTATTTTTGGCTACCGCGCAGACGAAATGATCGGCAAGCCCATGATCGACATGGTGCACCCTGATGACCGGGTAAAAACGCTACAGGCCGCAGCGGAGATTATGGAGGGGGTACACAAACCGCATTTCGAGAATCGCTACCTGCGCAAAGATGGGCAAACGGTGCACATTCTCTGGTCTGCACGCTGGTCGGACAATGACCAGGTGCGCATTGCAGTCGCCCATGACATTACCGCCCGCAAGCGCAGCGAAGCGATCCAGGCGGCGCTGTACGGCATCGCGGAGGTCGCGCACTCGGCAAAAGACTTGCTAGCACTGTTTCAGCAGGTGCACTTAATCATCGACGAGTTATTGCCTGCTATTAACTTCTCAGTTGCACTCTACGATGAACAGCACGACGCCCTGACCTTCCCCTACCCCGCTATTCCTAATGAACAGCCCCACGACGCTGCTCACGTGCATGTCGCCACACTGAGCGCTGAAGTCATCCAGACGGGTAAAACCCTGTTGCGCACCTCGGCCACCGAAGCGCTTGCAAGCGACTCACCGACGCAATACTGGCTGGGCGTGCCACTGCAATCGCATAAAGGCGTGATAGGCGCATTAATCGTCCGTAATACTGCACTGAGCGACGGTTACAACGGCGATGAGCAAGAACTCCTGCAGTTCGTCTCGACTCAGGTCGCAACGGCCATAGAGCGCCAGCAAATGCTCAACCGCTTGCAGTTTATGGCGCAGTACGACCCGCTGACTCAGTTGCCTAATCGCGAACTGCTGCGCGACCGTTTACAGACCGCGCTGGCACGCGCACGCCGCGAGCAGTCACAGGTGGCGGTGTTGTTTCTTGATCTGGACAAATTCAAGCAGGTCAACGACACCCTCGGCCATGCCGCCGGCGACCTCTTGCTACAGGGCGTGGCGCAGCGCATCCAGCAATGCCTGCGTGAGGTCGATACGGTAGCCCGCTTTGCCGGCGATGAATTTGTCATATTGCTTGAGGACTTTTCTTCAGCCGAACATGCCAGTGCAGTGGCCGAGAAAATTCGCCAAAGCCTCAATCACCCCTTCGACCTGCATGAACAAAGCCAGACCATCCTGCCGAGCATCGGCATTGCCCTGTATCCGCAGCACGCCCTGGATGAGCAGCAATTGCTGCAGCATGCCGACAACGCCATGTATATGGCCAAGCAGAAAGGCGGCAACCGCGCTCACAGCGCCCTGCAAGTGAGTGGAACACACAGTAAAAAGCCCGCTGATTAGCGGGCTTTTTACTGTGGTTAAGTGCTTACTTTTCGACGAAAGCACGCTCAATCAAATAGTCGCCGGGCTCGCGCATACGCGCAGAAACCTGCAAGCCGAACTCGTTCAGCACCTCGCTGGTTTCGTCGAGCATGCTTGGGCTGCCACAGATCATCGCGCGGTCATCCTGCGGGTTGATCGGTGGTAGGCCGATGTCCTGAAACAGCTTGCCGCTGCGCATCAGATCAGTCAGACGGCCCTGATTCTCGAACGGCTCGCGGGTCACCGTTGGGTAGTAAATCAATTTGTCTTTCAGCGCCTCACCAAAGAACTCATTTTGCGGCAGGTGCTCGGTGATGAACTCACGGTAGGCCACTTCATTCACATAGCGTACGCCGTGAACCAGGATGACCTTTTCGAAGCGCTCGTAGGTTTCCGGGTCCTGAATCACGCTCATAAAAGGCGCCAGACCGGTACCGGTGCTGAGCAGGTACAGGTGCTTACCAGGCTTGAGGTCATCAAGCACCAGGGTGCCGGTGGGTTTCTTGCTGATGACGATCTCGTCGCCTTCCTTCAGATGCTGCAGCTGTGAGGTCAGCGGGCCGTCCGGCACCTTGATGCTGAAAAACTCCAGATGCTCTTCCCAGTTCGGGCTGGCAATCGAGTAGGCGCGCATCAGCGGACGCCCGTTATCCTGCTGCAGGCCGATCATCACAAACTGACCATTCTCGAAACGCAGACCCGGGTCGCGGGTGCACTTGAAGCTGAACAACGTATCGTTCCAGTGATGAACACTCAGAATACGCTCAGCGTTAAGGTTGCTCATGCTCGGGGCTCCGCAGAAGGTAATGTAGCCAGCGCGCGTTGGCGCAATTGCATGGCATTGTAATGAGCGACTCAATATCTGTTAACTTGATTATCAAGATATAGGTTATCGATTATATAGATATGCGATTTACCCTCAGGCAACTGCAAATTTTCGTCGCCGTAGCCCAACAGGAAAGCGTTTCGCGCGCAGCCGATTCGTTGGCCCTGTCGCAATCGGCGACCAGCACCTCACTGAGCGAGCTAGAGCGTCAGTCCGACTGCCAACTGTTCGACCGCGCCGGCAAACGTCTGCGCCTCAATGCCCTAGGCCTGCAGTTATTGCCCCAGGCCGTCGCCTTGCTCGACCAGGCCAAGGAGATCGAACGCCTGCTGGGCGGCAAGAGCGGCTTTGGCTCACTGAATGTCGGCGCGACCCTGACCGTCGGCAACTATTTAGCCACGCTGCTGATAGGTAATTTCATGCAGCGCCACCCGAGTGCCGGGTCAAACTGCAAGTACATAACACCGCCTATGTGGTGCAGCAGATTGCCCACTACGAATTGGACATGGGCATGATCGAAGGGGATTGCCAGCACCCGGATATCGAGGTGCAGCCCTGGGTCGAGGATGAACTGGTGGTGTTCTGTGCGCCGCAGCATGCGCTGGCGCAACGCCGCGAGGCGAGTTTGGAAGAACTGACGCACGAGGCATGGATACTGCGTGAGCAAGGCTCTGGCACCCGCCTGACCTTTGACCAGGCCATGCGTCACCACCGCAGCGGCCTGAATATCCGCCTGGAGCTGGAACACACTGAAGCGATCAAACGGGCGGTGGAATCGGGCCTGGGGATTGGCTGTATTTCCCGCCTAGCGCTGCGTGATGCATTTCGCCGTGGCAGCTTGGTGGCGGTGGAAACACCTGAGCTGGACCTACGCCGGCAGTTCTACTTTATCTGGCACAAACAGAAGTACCAGACTGCCGCCATGCGTGAGTTTATCGAGCTATGCCGCGCCCTGACTGCCGGTGTAACGCGCAGCGATCAGATTGTTCTGCCGAGCATCGCCTGAGTTGAAAATTAACCGAGCAGGATAATCGCCCACACCAGAGCAATCAGGCTGAGGGCAATGAATTGGGCGGCGCTGCCCATGTCCTTGGCGTTCTTCGACAGCGGGTGCAGTTCCAGGGAGATGCGGTCAATCGCCGCTTCTACCGCCGAGTTGAGCAACTCAACGATCAGCGCCAGCAGGCATACAGCGACCATTAGCGCACGCTCGACGCGGCTGACATCCAGATAGAACGCCACAGGCACCAGCACCAGGTTGATTAACAACAACTGGCGGAATGCGGCTTCGCCAGTGAATGCAGCACGCAGGCCGGCCAACGAATAACCGGTGGCATTAAGGATACGTTTAAAGCCCGTTTGGCCTTTGAATGGCGACATCATCACGACCATGTGCGGAGAAGCCCGGCAGGCTACGCCAAGCCGTGGATAAAAGCACTTCAGTTAGAGGGTATCGATTCCAACTGCTGCAAAAGCAACGCCGCCTGCGTGCGAGTGCGCACACCCAGCTTGCGGAAAATCGCCGTGACATGGGCTTTCACCGTGGCTTCAGACACGCTCAGTTCATAAGCGATCTGCTTGTTCAGCAAACCGTCGCAAACCATGGTCAACACACGGAACTGCTGCGGCGTGAGGCTGGCCAAGCCGGCACTGGCCGCCTTCGCCTCGGCCGACAAGGCAATGGCTTCCGGACTCTGCTGCGGCCACCAAACCTCACCGTCGAGTACCAAGCGTACGGCCTGCTGAATGGTTTCCAGCGGGCTGGACTTGGGAATAAAGCCGCTGGCCCCAAACTCCCGCGAACGAGCAACGATGGTCGGCTCTTCCTGGGCAGAAATCATCACCACCGGGATATGCGGGTATTGCCCACGCAGCAACACCAAACCCGAAAAACCGTAGGCCCCCGGCATGTTGAGATCAAGCAGGACCAGATCCCAATCGGTTTTCTCTGCCAGGCAGGCCTCAAGCTCGGCAATGCTAGCCGCTTCAACCAGCTTTACATCCGGGCCCAGCCCCAGCGTCAGGGCCTGCTGCAAGGCACTGCGGAACAAGGGGTGATCATCAGCAATAAGGATTTCAAATGCGGCCATGGTGAATCCTGTTTTTGTTATGTGGATACCCGCCAGGGGTAATGTCCAGGGCTCGGTAAACAGTAGGTGCAGGGCGCAGGGTTGCCGCGCAAGCAAACCTGATATCGCAGAAAAGCGCACCAGCATGCCGAGCGCTGACGGGGTGGTCAAGTACGATGCTTTGCGGCACAGTTCGCAGCTTTGCCGACGAGAGCCTGAAATGCGAAGCCACGCCCTGCGCGCTGACCTGTTGATGCTAGTGACCGCCATGATTTGGGGCTCATCCTTTGTCGCCCAGCGCTTGGGCATGGATTCGATCGGCCCGTTCCTCTATACCGGTCTGCGCTTTACGCTGGCCGCCGTGATTCTGCTGCCCGTGCTGCGCCTGCTGGAGAGCCGCACCAGCAGCACAGTAGCGGTCGTACCGTTAAACCGTCAGCTGCTGCGCGGCGGCGTACTGATGGGCCTGGCCCTGGCGCTGGGGATCAACCTGCAGCAGGTTGGCCTGCTGTTCACCAGCGTGACTAACTCCGGCTTTATCACCGGGTTGTACGTGATTGTTGTGCCGCTGCTGGGGCTGTTTATCGGCCACAAGACCGGCCTGGGTATCTGGCTGGGGGCTTGCCTGGCGGTAGTTGGCATGTTCTTGCTGAGTGTCGGTGAGGGCTTTCAGGTGGCGTCCGGCGATTGGCTGCAACTGGCTGGCGCCTTCGTTTGGGGCGTGCATGTGCTGCTGGTGGGGTTCTTTGCCGGCCGTCATGACCCATTGCGCCTGGCCTTGGTGCAGTTCGTCACCTGCGCGGTGATCAGCCTGGTATTGGCGGTGATCTTCGAGGAGATTCAACTGCAAGCGATCATCGCGGCAGGTCCTGCACTTCTCTACGGTGGGGTCATTGGCGTGGCCGTCGGCTTTACCCTGCAGGTGGTGGCGCAGAAAGACGCCATAGCCTCCCACGCCGCCATCATTCTCTCGCTGGAGGCGGTATTCGCCGCCATCGCCGGGGCCTGGTTGTTAGGTGAATCACTGGAGCTGCGCGGCTACTTCGGCTGTGCATTGATGTTCGCCGGCATGCTACTGGCGCAGCTGTGGCCAAGAAAACTGGCCACGCATCAGGCTGCTTAAACCCTACGCTGCCGAGCCTGTGGTTAGCCAGGCTCGACAAGGCCGCTCGATATCGCCGAGCGGCTAGAGAAACTCGCGCAGGCGATCGTGCAGTGGATCATCCAGCGTTACCGCCCGTGGCGCCTTGGCGGCCAGGTAGTGCTGGCTGAAAACATCCAGATAGGCATTCAAACCATCAGCGGCGCGCTGGTCACCCGCCAGCTCCAAGCACAGGGCCGCGACTTCCGCAGTACAGAAGTGATCGTCGCGTTTAGAGCGCCGCAGTTTGTAGCGTGACAGCTGCTCGGCCTGCAGGCTAAGCACTGGCAGGCTGTCGAGGTAAGGGCTTTTGCGAAACATCTTGCGCGCCTCGCTCCAAGTGGCATCCAACAGCACAAACAGCGGCCGCTTACCGGTATCCGGGCGCACCTCGCTGACCACCCGCTCGGCGGCCACATACTCACCCGGAAACACCAGATAAGGCTGCCACTGCGGGTCGCGCAGCAATGCTGGCAGGTCGGCATCGACCTCAACGCGTGACCAGCCAAACGCCGAGGTATCGGCCAGCACATCAGCAATCAGCCAACCGGTATTGCTCGGTTTGAGCGCCTCGACATCATGCATCAACAAGCACACCGCAGAGCGGGCCGCGATACGTGGCCGCCAGGCGCACAGACAGTGGGTCACCGCCAAGCGGCAATTATCACAGCGCACCGAGCGGCTGCCACGGGCGAGAAAAGGTTTGGCACTGCGGGCAATCCGCGCAGCACGCAAACGCGCGACAGCGTGGCTCATCAGGCATTCACCTGACAAAAGAGAAAGGACGGCATGGGTGATCCTGGGTCGACAAGCGCGGCAGTCTAACAAAGCCCGCCACGGCATATTCAACCATACGTCTTGCGCCGCCAGCGCCTGCAACAGCGCAAGAGCCTGCGGACGAGTAAGATAGGCGCCACTGAACCTCTACCAGCGACTGCCGGTCAGAGGTGTCGAGACGACTTTGGAGAATCCCATGCTGCGTTTGACCAGCCTGACCCTGGCCTTGAGCCTGCCGCTGTTTGCCCATGCGGCCACCCTGAAAAACTTTGAACTGAGTAAAGCCCTGGAACAAGTGGCGCGCGAAAGCAGCGTGGGTACACCACGGGCAATCAATGAAGACATTCTCGATCAAGGCTATACCGTTGACGGCAGTGAGCTGGTCAACCACCTCAGCGTGCGCAGCGAGCATGCCGCCAAGATGCGCGGCAACCCCGATGTGGTGCGCGCACAACTGGCCAACAGCGTGTGCCGCAATAACGGTTATCGCCAGCTGCTGACACGCGGTGCGGTGCTGCGTTATGAGTTCAGCGAATACAAGAGCAACCGCCCGGTGACCACCGAGCGCTTCAGCAAAGCCGATTGCGGCCTCTAAGCCGCAAACGCTGACTTCGCGCGACACAGCTCAATCAGCCAGCGTCGCGCCCCCCCCAGGGCTAACGCAGGCAGCGCGGGTCACCATGCCCCTGCACCGCCGCGAGCTCTTCAGCCTTGAGCAGCTCGCCCAGTGGTTTATCCAGTAACCCTGCAGTAGCCTCCAGCACATGCCCCCAGCTGGCCTGATTGGCGAACAACATGCCCGGTTCATCCAACGTGCCGCCGCGATTGCGGTAACCCAACACACGACTCTGGCCACCATTACCCAGCAGCGGCCAGAGATGCCCGCGCGCCACTTCCGGGCGCATATGGGTGAGGAGCACACGCTGTGAACAGGCGGCGGGGAATAACTGCTCAACCCGCTCGGCAGCGGTGATCCCAGCCGCTTCCCAATGGTCACGTGGCTCACGGAAACGCCCGGGTTCCTGCAGATAGACCAAACGCCAGGCGCAACCGGCCTCACTGAGACGAGCAGCGGCACGCTGCATTTCCGTCAGCTGGTAACTGCCGGTGGCGATCAAGAGCACAGGTTGCGCGCCGGGGTTCTCGGCCAAGAGCAGAGCGCCGTCCTGCGCCAGCTGTTCGGCTTGCTCAGGGCTGAAGACACAAGGCTGCTCACGTTTGGCAATCACCATGCACGCCAGCTGACCCCGTGCCTGATAGATGCCCGGCAACAGCGCCAATACCGAGTTATGGTCGGCCGGAAACACCACCCGGACCATGTCGCTCATTTCACCGAGTAATGCCTCGCAGAAGGTGGTGTCCTGATGCGACTGCTGATTCTTACCGTTCTCCCAGGCATGTGAAGTGGCCACCAGTGGCCAACCCAGCCAGCCAGCCGGACGCCCGGCCTCCTTCTGCTGCCGGGCAAAGATGATGCGCTGACGGACTGCGCCGAGCATCTTCACGCAGAAGGCCTCATAGCTCGCCACCAGGTTCAGGCCACCCTGATTGGCCAGGCAGGCAGACACCACCGCTTCTTCGTTGAGCGCGGTGATGATGGCGCCATCGATCGCTTCCAGCTGGCTTTCCGGCGCGATAACGCGGTGCTTGAGTGCCTCGAGCACACCACCAAGACGATTGCTGGCCAGCTCATCGGGGTTACCGACCCGTGGGCGCAGCTGCGGGTTAGCCCGCACCAGATCGACAAAAAATCGGTCCAAGGCCAGCATCGGCGAGCAGGCGCGCTGCTGATACTGCAGCGCAGGCAGCTGCGCCAACGACGGCTGGCGCTGCGCCAAGGGATTGTCCCGCTCCAGCGCACGCGCGCCTCGCGCCGCAAAAAGCGCGCAGGCGGCACGTAGCTCATCCGGGGCAACCCAAAGCGGCGCCGCATGCTGATTGAATAGCTCGCGTGCGGCCTCATCGCTATGCGGGCTGGCCGGCAACGGCAAGTTATGCGCGGCATTGCTGCCGGCCCCATAAAAGCCGAAGCCTTTTAGTGTTTCAGCAATGCCATAGGGCATCGGCAGCGGATAATTCAGCACACCATCGCGCAGTTCCTGCACCCGGCGGCTCGTGCGCTGCTCCATTTCCCACAGCGCGCAAACAAAAGCCGCCGGGTCGCGCCCATCGAAACTCACAGGGTCAAAGCTGCAATGACGCAGGTGCTCGCGGAAATTATCCAGCCCGGCAGGTGTCACCAGCTCAGTGCGTTGTTCGATACGCCGGCCATTAGCAATCATCACTGGCAGCGCTAAGCCACAATCCTCAGCGCGCCACCAACGTGGCATCCAATCACTGCCGCGCTGCTCCTCGGCCGCGCCATCGGAGAGAAATGCCACCAGCTTCTCACCCGGCAACGGCAGGTGGGCGTATTGCAACTCGGCAAAGCCCAGATAGCCGCCCTCAGCGATGCCACCCGCCGTGTGCGGGTTAACGTGGCTGCCCAGCGGCGCGCTGACCTGACCGGCCGCGTTCTGCGCATAGCTGTAGAAATCCGCCACCAGCTGGCTCATGCCGGCCTCATCACAGGGGTAACGCTCGGCCTGTTCTGGATGCTGATTAGCCGTCAGCAGGTTGAGCGCCTCAATGGCCGCGACACAATGGCCCTGCCCCATCAACCAGCCGCGAGTTTCCCCAGTGAGGTTATTCAGCGCCAGGTAGCCGGCATAGGCCGGCACCATATTCAGCGCGCCCCCGGTATGCCCTTCAGGCGACACCTTAAAATCCTCTGCAGCCAACGCCACACCATCGAGGCGCACGCGCTGGGCATAGGTCATATGCACCACCAGCCACATCCCCGCTGCGCTCAGCCGATCCAGCGCATGAAAGTGCCGGTAGACGCTCGCCAGGTCCATCTGCAGCCCCGCCTGCACCAATTGGTGGGCCATGCGGTAGACCGCCGCACACGTCTGCGGACTATGCTGTAACGGGCCATAACCGCGCTGCCAGGCGGCAAAGTCCGGCTCAAGGCATGCATGCTCGGCCAACTCGCTGGCGCTGGGGAATAGCTGGGTCATATACGGCTCCGATAGTTTGACAACGTTCAGGCGTTGTTCCCGTGACAGTCGCGGTCGCGGTCGCGCCGGAGCAGCAACGTACTTCGCGATGAAACGGCAACAGACCGTAGCGCAAGGGATTTGGGTAGATGCTGACCTGTATCAAAACCCTCGCTCGCTGGATAGGACAGCGTTACGCACGACCCATTCAACTCGTTCAAGGATTAGCCATGGCCCTGCTCAACTTCCTCGGCGCGATTCAACAAGTCACCGGTTCCTGCTACCTGATTGAAAGCCGTGACGGTGCACGGGTTTTGCTCGATTGCGGTATGCGCCAGGGGCGCCGCGAAGAGGAAGACGGCAACCGCGCGCCGTTTGCCTTTGACCCGCACACGCTAGACGCTGTGGTGATATCCCACGCGCACATTGACCATACCGGCTTACTGCCCAAGCTGGCGGCAGAGGGTTACCGCGGGCCGATCTTCGCGACTGATGCGACCTGTGAGCTGATGGAGCTGATGCTGCTCGACGCCGCGTTTATCCAAGAGAAAGACGCTGAGTGGGAAAACAAATGGCGGGCGCGCATGGGTAAAACCCCGATACGCCCGCTGTATACCACCGCTGACGCCGAGCAAGCCCTGAGCCAGCGCCGCCCGATGGTCTGCGGCGAAAATCGCGAAGTGGCCAAGGGGGTCAACGTGACCTTCCACGATGCTGGACATATTCTCGGTTCGGCGATTGTCGAAATAGAAGTGCAAGACCATCACCTGACTCGCCGTCTGGTGTTCTCCGGTGACCTGGGCAACACCTGCTCGCCGTTGATGCAAGACCCCAGCACGCTGACGCAGGCTGATGTGGTGCTGCTGGAATCAACCTACGGCGATCGCGATCACCGCTGCAGCGAAGACACCCTGGACGAACTGGCAGAAATCCTCCAGCAAGCCCATCGCGATGGCGGCAACGTGCTGATTCCCTCCTTCGCCGTTGGCCGCACCCAGGACCTGATCTATTACCTGGGGCGCTTTTATCAAGAGGGGCGCCTGCCGCAGCAGGCGGTATTTCTCGACAGCCCCATGGCCATAAGGGCGAATGCCATCTACTCACGCTTCCAGGACCAGTTCGCCGCCGAAGACCGCGCGGCGCTGGCGGCCAAAAAGGTTAAGCGCATTGAAGACTGGCTGCCCATCCTGCATTGCACGCCAACCCCGGAAGACTCAATGGCAATCAACCGGATTAAAAGCGGCGCGATCATCATCGCAGGCAGCGGTATGTGTACCGGCGGGCGTATCGTCCACCACTTCAAGCACAACCTCTGGCGTGAAGACTGCCACCTGATTTTTCCCGGTTTCCAGGCCAAGGGCACCCTCGGGCGCAGCATTGTCGATGGTGCACAGAGCGTCAAAGTCCTCCATCAGCGCATCGCAGTAAAAGCCAAGGTGCACACCCTGGGCGGCTTCTCGGCGCACGCCGGGCAATCGCAACTCATTGATTGGGTCAGTCATTTTGAGCACCACCCAGAGCTGTATCTGGTGCACGGTGAGCTGGAGAAGACGCAGGCTTTGCAGCTAGCCTTGCGTGAGCGCCTGAACTGGATCGCGAATATTCCAGAGCCTGGCGAACAAATCGCCCTCTGATGCGAGCAGACCCAGACAGTCCACGCGGTGTTCGGCGCACAAACCGTTAGCTGCCAGGCATACTCGGGGCATGGCTGAAGCGGTAACGCGAGCCTCAGCCGGCAACCAAAAGGAGAAGTTGTATGCCCGATGAATCGGACGATTACCTGTCCCGGCATTTTCAGATCAGCGGCGTCGACCTGAACAGTAAAGTGCAAGAGCTGGCGAGCTTGGCCGCCCCCCCCAACAGCCCCAACATCAAGCTCTACCAGGCCATGCTCAGCACGGTTGTGCGCATGGCCCAAGCGGATCGTAACCGCTGGGATGCCAAAATCATGCAACAAACCCTGCGCGAAATGGAGCAGGCCTTCAGCGCGCTGGAGCAGTTCAAACGGCGGCGCAAGGTGACCGTATTCGGCTCGGCACGCACACCAACCGATCACCCGATTTACAGCCTGGCCCGCGACCTTGGCGCGACGCTCGCCAAGCACAACCTGATGGTCATCACCGGCGCGGGTGGCGGCATCATGGCGGCCGCCCATGAGGGCGCAGGCCTGGAAAACAGCCTGGGGTTTAACATCACCCTGCCCTTCGAGCAAAACGCCAACGCCACCGTGCAAGGCAGCAACAACCTGCTGTCCTTCCACTTCTTCTTTCTGCGCAAGCTGTTCTTCGTCAAGGAAGCCGATGGCCTGGTGCTTTGCCCCGGTGGCTTCGGCACCCTCGACGAAGCACTGGAAGTGCTGACGTTGATCCAGACGGGTAAAAGCCCACTGGTACCCGTGGTGTTACTCGACCAGCCTGGCGGCACCTTCTGGACCAGCGCCCTGACGTTTATCCGCGAACAGCTGCAGGGCAACGGTTACATCCTGCCCAGTGATATGCATCTCGTGCGCCTGGTGCACAGCGCCGAAGAGGCGGCTGAAGAAATCGCTCAGTTCTACAGCAACTTCCACTCCAGCCGCTGGCTCGAGGAACGCTTTGTTATCCGCCTCAACCATGCACTGAGTGAAGCCGCCATGCAGCAGCTCAATAAAGCGTTTCACGACCTGTGTACGGAGGGTGATTTCCAACAGCAGGCGTACTGTGAATCGGAGCAGGACGAACCCGAGCTTTGCCACATGACGCGCCTGGCCTTTGCCTTCAACGGCCGCAATCACGGGCGCTTGCGCGAGCTACTGGATGTGATTAATCAGTCCCAGAACTGGGCTGAAAACGCCTGATCTGTCGCCCAGCCGATAGCCTGCATGCAGGCTGTCGGTAATCGCGGCTCAGCCGGCTAACAGGAAAAATCAGCAACACGGATTTCAGTCCAGAAAGCATTTGCCTCCAGTACTGCTGCATCATCGGCGTGTAGAATAGGTAATGGGGAAACGTAAGGATTGATACAGGCTGACCGAGCAAAACTAGCTGCCGCTTAATCGTCCAGAGCCCCTCGCAGCAAACGCCCAATCAACTCGGGCGGATAACCTCGATAGCTGAGAAAACGCCCCTGCTTGGCACGCTCACGCACATCACGCGGCAGTTCACCGGCAAACTTGCGCTGCCAGGTTTCCTGCAGGTGTTCACGCCAGTCGATACCACTGTCACGCAAGGCCTGCTCGACATCGCCGCGGCTCAAGCCGCGCTGCGTCAGTTCTTCGCGGATACGCAGCGGCCCATAGCCGGCACGCGCCTTATAACTGACAAACGCTTCGAGGTAGCGCGCCTCAGACAACAAGCCCTCTTGCGCAAGACGGTCGAGGGCCGCGTCAATCAATTCATCTGCTGCACCACGGCTGCGCAGCTTACGGGTCAGCTCGACGCGACCATGTTCGCGCCGCGCCAGTAGATCCATGGCCGCCCGTCGCACTGCGACGGGGTTATCCAGAACAGTGGACATGGACAAACCAATCAGGCGTCAGCGTCAGCCAAGTCACCGGCTGTCGAGTTGGCCTTAACCGAAGGGCTTGCCACCAGCAACTTCTCGCGGATCAAGCCTTCAACGGTGCGTGCAATTTCCGGGTTGTCTTCCAGGTACTTGGCCGAGTTGGCCTTACCTTGACCAATTTTGCTGCCCTGATAGCTGTACCAGGCCCCGGATTTTTCGAGGAAACCGTGCAGCACACCCAGATCAATGATTTCGCCGTTACGGTAGATGCCCTTGCCGTAAAGAATCTGGAATTCAGCCTGACGGAAAGGCGGTGCGACTTTGTTCTTCACCACTTTGACACGCGTTTCGCTGCCGACCACTTCGTCGCCTTCTTTCACCGCGCCAGTACGGCGGATGTCCAGACGAACCGAGGCGTAGAACTTCAGCGCGTTACCACCGGTGGTGGTTTCCGGGCTACCGAACATCACGCCGATCTTCATGCGGATCTGGTTGATGAAGATCACCAGGCAGTTGGCGTTCTTGATGTTACCGGTGATCTTGCGCAGCGCTTGGCTCATCAGACGAGCCTGCAGGCCGACGTGCATATCGCCCATCTCGCCTTCGATTTCGGCTTTCGGTACCAGTGCTGCCACGGAGTCGATAACGATTACGTCGATGGCGTTGGAACGCACCAGCATGTCGGTGATTTCCAGGGCCTGCTCACCGGTATCCGGCTGCGACACCAAGAGGTCGTCAACATTCACACCCAGCTTGCCGGCATATTCGGGATCGAGCGCATGCTCGGCATCGACGAAGGCGCAGGTGGCACCGAGCTTCTGTGCTTCGGCGATAACCGACAGGGTCAGCGTCGTTTTACCCGAGGACTCAGGGCCGTAGATTTCGACGATACGGCCTTTCGGCAGACCGCCAATGCCCAGCGCGATATCCAGACCCAGCGAGCCAGTGGAGATGGCTGGAATGGCCTGGCGATCGTGATCGCCCATACGCATCACTGCGCCTTTACCGAATTGTTTTTCAATCTGGCCTAGGGCAGCCGCCAAGGCGCGCTTCTTATTCTCGTCCATTTAAGTCCTCACGTAATCAAGAAGGGCCAGCTAGCGGCCACCAACAACTGTATAAGTAGACAGTATTATTCCACAGGGCAAGTCGCCCGCCTACCCCGGGCTTGGATTTTCTTGCGCCAGCAGGCGCAACAGCCCACCCAGAGCGGCCTCAACCGTTTGTCGGCGAACTTCGCCACGGTCACCGGAAAACTGCCGGCGCACACTAAAAAACTGCGCACCATCGCCCCAAGCCAACCATACAGTCCCAACCGGTTTCTGCGGCGTGCCGCCATCGGGCCCAGCTACACCGCTGACCGCCACGGCGAAACGCGCCCCGCTATTGGCCTGAGCCCCGCGCACCATGGCTTCGACAACCTCCTGACTCACCGCGCCAACGGTGGTGAACAGACTTTCAGGCACCTCGAGCTGTCGGCTCTTCTGCTTATTGGAATAGGTTACGAAGCCAGCCTCAAACCAGGCCGAACTGCCCGGAACCCGGGTAATAGCTTCAGCAATGCCGCCGCCGGTGCAAGACTCCGCCGTCGTCACCTGAGCCTTAGCAGCCAGCAGTTGCTCGCCCAACTCGGTCGCCAGGCGGGTCAGGGTTTGCTCATTCACAGTCATCTGCACTCCGGGGTTAAAGCCAGCTAGGCCGATACCGTACACTAGGCGCTTTTGCGATTCAGCCGGACAGTTAAAACGATGAGCCAAAGCGACCTCAGTTCTCACACGCCCATGATGCAACAGTACTGGAGACTGAAAAATCAGCATCCAGATCAACTGATGTTCTACCGCATGGGCGACTTCTACGAGATTTTCTACGAGGACGCAAAAAAGGCCGCCAAACTACTGGATATCACCCTGACCGCACGCGGCCAATCCGCGGGCCAAGCGATTCCTATGTGCGGCATTCCCTTCCACTCACTGGAGGGCTACCTGGCCAAGCTGGTCAAACTTGGCGAGTCCGTGGTGATCTGCGAGCAGGTTGGCGACCCAGCCACCAGCAAGGGACCGGTAGAGCGCCAGGTGGTGCGCATTATCACCCCTGGCACCATCAGTGATGAGGCGCTGCTCGATGAGCGGCGCGATAACCTGCTGGCGGCAGTATTGGGTGATGAGCGGCTGTTCGGCCTGGCGGTACTGGACATCACCAGTGGCCGCTTCAGCGTGTTGGAGATCAAGGGCTGGGAGAACCTGCTGGCCGAACTTGAGCGCCTGAACCCGGTTGAGCTGCTGATCCCCGATGATTGGCCACAAAACCTGCCAGCCGAAAAGCGCCGGGGCGCAAAACGTCGTGCACCGTGGGACTTCGAACGCGACACTGCGCACAAAAGCCTCTGCCAACAATTCGCCACCCAGGACCTCAAGGGCTTTGGTTGTGAAAACCTGACGCTGGCCATCGGCGCAGCGGGCTGTCTGCTGGCGTACGCCAAGGAAACTCAACGCACTGCCCTGCCACACCTGCGCAGCCTGCGTCATGAGCGCCTGGACGACACGGTAATTCTCGACGGCGCCAGCCGGCGCAATCTTGAATTGGACATCAACCTGGCCGGTGGGCGTGAAAACACCCTGCAGTCGGTCGTTGACCGCTGCCAGACTGCCATGGGCAGCCGCCTGCTGAGCCGCTGGCTAAACCGTCCGCTGCGCGACCAATCTATTCTGGAAGCGCGGCAGGAATCGATCGCCTGCTTGCTGGAGCGCTATCGCTTCGAAACCCTTCAGCCACAACTCAAAGAAATCGGTGATCTAGAGCGTATTCTGGCTCGCATCGGCCTACGCAACGCCCGCCCACGCGACCTCGCACGCCTGCGTGATGCCCTGGCCGCGTTACCAACCCTGCAAATGGCCATGGCCAATCTAGAAGCGCCTCATTTGACCAGCCTGGCGACGTGCGTCAGTACCTATCCGGAACTGGCCGAGCTGCTGGCAAAAGCGATTATCGACAATCCGCCGGCGGTGATTCGTGATGGCGGCGTGCTGAAAACCGGCTACGACGCTGAGCTGGACGAATTGCAGTCGCTCAGCGAAAACGCCGGCCAGTACCTGATGGACCTAGAAACCCGCGAAAAAGCCCGCACCGGGCTGGCCAACCTCAAGGTCGGCTACAACCGCGTGCACGGCTACTTTATCGAGCTACCCAGCAAGCAGGCCGAGTCAGCCCCGGCTGACTACATCCGCCGCCAAACCCTGAAAGGCGCTGAGCGCTTTATCACCCCCGAGCTCAAAGAGTTCGAGGACAAGGCGCTATCGGCCAAGAGCCGCGCCCTGGCCCGCGAGAAATTACTCTATGACGAGTTGCTCGAACGTCTGATCAGCCACCTGGGCCCACTGCAGGACAGCGCCGCTGCATTGGCCGAGCTGGATGTACTGAGCAACCTGGCCGAGCGTGCGCTTAACCTTGACCTCAACCGTCCGCGCTTTGTTGATGAGCCATGCATGCGCATCGACCAGGGTCGTCACCCGGTGGTTGAGCAAGTATTGACCACGCCATTTGTGGCCAACGACCTGAGCCTGGACGATGACACGCGTATGCTGATCATCACCGGGCCGAACATGGGTGGTAAATCCACCTACATGCGCCAGACCGCGCTGATCGTGCTGCTCGCGCACATCGGCAGCTTCGTCCCGGCAAAAAGCTGCGAGCTATCGCTGGTCGACCGCATCTTTACCCGCATCGGTTCGAGCGATGACCTGGCCGGTGGCCGCTCGACCTTTATGGTGGAGATGAGCGAAACCGCCAACATCCTGCATAACGCCACAGAGCGCAGCCTGGTATTGATGGACGAAGTCGGTCGCGGTACCAGCACCTTCGACGGTTTATCGCTGGCCTGGGCCGCGGCTGAACAGCTGGCCAAGCTGCGCGCCTACACCCTGTTCGCCACCCATTACTTTGAACTGACCGTGCTGCCGGAAAGCCAGCCCATCGTGGCCAACGTGCACCTCAACGCCACCGAGCATAATGAGCGCATTGTGTTCCTCCACCACGTGCTGCCCGGCCCTGCCAGCCAGAGCTATGGCCTCGCCGTTGCGCAACTGGCCGGCGTGCCGAGCGAGGTGATCCTACGCGCACGCGAACACCTGGCGCGTTTAGAAACCACCAGCCTGCCCCACGAACTGCCGCCCACGCAGCCAGGTCAGACTGCGGCGCCAATGCAGAGCGATATGTTTGCCAGCCTGCCGCATCCACTGCAGGAGGAATTGCGCAAGATCAATCCCGATGATCTGACTCCGCGCAAAGCACTGGAACTGTTATATACATGGAAGACACGCTTCTAACGCTATTGCGCGCGAACTGTTAGAATCGCGCGCATTTTTACGACTGCCCGACTTAAAGCCTGAGCCGTGGCCACACCACCCCCTAGCCGCTAAAGCCCGCATAGAACGGGGCAGGCTGGCGCCCGAGGAGAGAATCAGACATGACCTTCGTCGTTACCGACAACTGCGTCAAATGCAAATACACCGACTGCGTAGAAGTCTGCCCGGTGGACTGCTTCTACGAAGGCCCGAACTTCCTGGTGATTCACCCGGATGAGTGCATCGACTGCGCACTGTGTGAGCCTGAGTGCCCTGCACAAGCGATTTTCTCTGAAGATGAAGTACCAGAAGATCAGCAGGAGTACATCGAGCTGAACGCCGATCTGGCGGAAATCTGGCCAAACATCACCGAGAAGAAAGAGTCCCTGCCGGACGCCGAAGAGTGGGATGGCGTGAAGGACAAACTGCAATACCTAGAGCGCTAGTTACCGGCTCCTCGATTGCATAAAAACCCGCCTTGCGCGGGTTTTTACTTTTCTGCAGACAAAAAAAGGGGCGGTATTAACCGCCCACTCTTTTGTCCCTAGTCCCTGTATTTCCCAGCCCATCATCCTGATGAATCGCGCCTTGCGATGTCCTGATTGTCATCCTGACAACCTGTGCTTATCCGTCTGCACAGGGCTAATAATAGCGATCTTTACCGGCCTAACAAGCGCCTGAAATGTTGCTGGCGCCACCTGAAACCACCAAACAAAAAATATATAACTCATATAAATCAAGTAATTAGGTAATTAACAGGCGTTCACCTGACCGAACCACGCACCAAACACTTACGCAACCTGTAAGCAATGGCTTACAGGTACTCTCGTATAAGTGACAAAGAACACCATCCGGCTGGGCGCAAATACAGCACTAACTCGATGGCCGCCCAGAATAGAAGCCCATAAAAAACCCGGCAGAAGCCGGGCTTGGTATTTGTCATCAGAGTTATTGGAACAACGAGTCACTCGACAGGCCGTTCTTTTCCAAGATCTCGCGCAAGCGCTTGAGGGCTTCGACCTGAATCTGCCGAACGCGCTCACGGGTCAGGCCGATCTCCTGCCCCACCTCCTCCAACGTGCAGCTTTCGTGACCACGCAGGCCGAAGCGGCGAATCACCACCTCACGCTGCTTATCGGTCAGATCCGAGAGCCATTGATCGATGCTCTGTGAAAGGTCTTCAACCTGCAATAACTCACAAGGGTCGGTCGGACGATCGTCCGTTAGGGTATCGAGTAGGGTTTTGTCCGAATCCTGGCCCAGCGACACATCCACCGAGGACACACGCTCGTTCAAGCCGAGCATGCGTTTGACTTCACCCACCGGTTTTTCCAGCAGATTAGCAATTTCTTCTGCCGAAGGTTCGTGATCGAGTTTTTGAGTCAGTTCGCGCGCGGCGCGCAGGTATACGTTGAGTTCTTTAACCACATGAATGGGTAACCGAATGGTACGGGTTTGATTCATGATCGCCCGCTCGATGGTCTGGCGGATCCACCAGGTGGCATAGGTCGAAAAACGGAAACCACGCTCTGGATCGAATTTCTCTACCGCGCGAATCAGGCCGAGGTTGCCCTCTTCAATCAGATCCAACAGCGACAGGCCACGGTTAACGTAACGGCGAGCAATCTTCACCACCAAGCGCAGGTTGCTTTCGATCATGCGTTTGCGACCCGCGGGGTCGCCCTTCTGCGCCAAGCGCGCAAAGAACACTTCTTCTTCGGGCGTCAGCAGAGGCGAGAAGCCAATTTCGTTGAGGTACAGCTGAGTGGCGTCGAGCGCGCGGGTGTAATCAATGTATTTGTGCTGTTTGCTGCTGGCGGTGGACGCCTTAGCGGTGCTGCGGGAAAGTGGCGCTTGCGAGCTATCGATTGAGTCGTCGTCAAGGACAATAGCCGGCTCCATCAGGAGCACTTCATCATCGACATCAAACCCCGGCGCTTCTTTTTTATTGAGAGCCATTTTTATTATTCCTTGCTGAGTTCGACAGCAAGCCCTAGCGCACCAACTCCCTGGTTGCACCGGGCCCGTCCTCCTACGAGTGGGGACAGGCTAGCGCAAGGTCAACGTTTAGGCAGGTATTGCAGCGGATCTACAGGTTTACCTTGGCGGCGCACTTCAAAGTGAAGTTTGACACGGTCAGTTCCCGTGGAACCCATCTCGGCAATTTTCTGCCCGGCTTTGACCTGTTGCCCCTCCTGCACCAACAACCTGCGGTTATGACCGTAGGCGCTTACATAGGTATCGCTATGTTTGATGATTATCAACTCGCCGTAGCCCCGTAAACCACTCCCGGCGTAGACCACTGAACCATCAGACGCAGCTAAAACAGGCTGGCCCAATTCCCCGCCTATATCAATGCCTTTATTCAAACTGCCGTTTGAGGAAAAACGTCCGATAACCGCGCCATTCGATGGCCACAACCAGCCCGATGCAGAGCGCTGCGTGGGCGGTAACGCGCTGATGCTTGGCATAGTCTTGACCGGGACTGGCGCTTGGGTTGGCGCAGGGTTGCTGCTAATCGGCGTGCTCGGCCGGCGGGCCGGTGCCACAACTACGGGCGCACTGGCCACCACCGGCGGGCGACTGGCAGGCTGCCCGTCAAAGCGAATAATCTGGCCAACGCGAATCAAATACGGCGGCGCAATACCATTGCGTGCGGCCAACGCCCTCCAATCCCAACCAAAACGGAAGGCAATGGAATACAGCGTATCGCCACGCTTCACCTGGTATTGACCGCTGCGAACCGGCTGACGCTGCGGGGCCTGGCTGGCAGTACGATCAACCACTTTGACGCCACCGGGTGGCGGGCTCGCGCAGGCACTCAGCAGCACACCCAGGACAAGGCCACCCAGCAGGTTACGAGCACCGCTGCCGCGAATCGGCAATTGAATGGCTGTGAAACTCACCTGCATCTCCCTTGGGTAAAACTGACTGCATTTAACAGGCGGGCATTGTGCCGCAATTATGGGTTCTCGCCAGCGCTTTGCGGGCTGCGCCCGGCCAACCACTCCAGTGCCAGCACCAGCATGATGCCGACAATAGCCAAGGTAATGGCCAGAAGAAGCTGCGGGTCCTGCCCGCTAATTTCAGCGAAGCGCTCAGGCCAGAGGTTCGTTTGTAGCAGCGGCACCTGCTCGCCATGGCTGTCAGTGCGCCACGTCAGGGTTTCCTTCCAGGGCCAGATTTTGTTCAGTGAGCCGATCATCAGCCCGGTAAGAAACGCCAGAGTCAGGTCGCGCCAGCGCGACAGCAGCCAACGCAGAATCCCGGCAAAGCTGACAAGACCAACCAGGCAACCGCCGGCAAAAATCAGTAATACAGTGATATCCAGGCCTTTCACCGCCGTCAGCACAAAGCTGTACAAGCCCAGCAGAACCAGAATAAAACTGCCGGAAACACCTGGCAGAATCATTGCGCAAATAGCGATAGCGCCTGCAAAGAACAGGCTAAGGGGGTCATGCCCCAACTGCAGCGGCGACGCCACGGTAATCCAGTAGGCGAATGCCGCCCCTAACGCCAGACTGACAATCCGCGTCCAATTCCAGTGCTTAATCTCGCGCACGACCAGGTGAGTGGAAACCAGAATCAAGCCAAAGAAAAACGACCACACGGGGATCGGCTGCTCGACCAACAGGTAGGTAATCAACCGCGCAAGGCTGAGCACGCTGGTCATGACGCCCAGCAGCAACACCAACAGAAAGGTCGCATTGGCGGCTTTCCAAGCCTCGACAATGCGCCCGCGCAGCAACAGGCCGAGCGCCACCGGTATGCTCGAAATAGAACGTAGCAACTCGTCATAGATACCGCTAATAAAGGCTACGGTGCCGCCCGAAACACCGGGCACTACGTCGGCCGCGCCCATGGCAATGCCTTTGGCGTAAAGCAGGAAATACTTCTTCATGGGTCCATCCGCGAGCAATCTAAAGTCAGGCCAGGGGCCCGTTAAGCAAAGGCACAAAACGCACAGCATCGAGCACGTGCCGCGAGAAGCCGTCTTCTTCACGGATGATCAGCATGAGTTCCTGCTCATCACCCGCACCAACCGGAATAACCAAGCGTCCGCCTGGAGCCAGTTGATCAAGCAAGGCCTGTGGCACATTGGCCGCCGCCGCAGTGACGATGATGCCGTTGTATGGCCCCAGGGCATTCCAACCTTCCCAGCCGTCACCCCAGCGAAACACGACGTTGCGTAGGTTTAGCTGAAGCAGCCGTTCTTTGGCCTTGTCCTGCAGATTCTGGATACGCTCGACACTGAACACCCGCTCGACCAGCTGAGCCAGAATCGCAGTCTGGTAGCCCGAGCCCGTACCGATTTCCAGCACCTTGTCCAAGGGGCCCGCGGCCAGCAGTAGCTCACTCATGCGTGCAACCATATACGGCTGCGAGATGGTCTGATTGCTGCCAATCGGCAGCGCCGTGTCCTCGTAGGCACGGTGCGCCAGGGCTTCGTCTACAAACAGATGGCGCGGCGTACGGCGAATAGCTTCGAGTACATGGGGGTTGGACAGGCCTTCCTCGTAAAGACGCTGAATAAGGCGCTCGCGGGTGCGTTGCGAGGTCATGCCAATACCGCGGTGCAAGTCATCCTGTTCACGGAAGATCACAGCAGCCCCTCCAACCAGGGTTGCAGGCTGGTGAACCCTTCTTGAAACGTACGATCCAACTGTAACGGCGTGACAGAGACGTAGCCCTGCATCACCGCATGAAAATCTGTGCCTGGGCCACCGTCTTCCGCATCACCGGCTACCGAGATCCAGTAGCCCTCTTTACCGCGCGGGTTAACCACCTTCACCGGCGCAGCAGCCCGCGCACGGTGACCCAGACGCGTCAGCTGGATACCACGGATATGCTCCAGCGGCAGGTTGGGGATATTCACATTGAGCACGGTGCGCGGCGGCAGGTCGAGCTGCTCATGCGCCTCGACCAACTTACGGGCGAAATAGGCGGCAGTCGGCAGGTTATCCGGCAAACGTGAGAGCAAAGAAAAGGCAAACGCCGGACGCGCCAGAAAGCGTCCCTCCAGAGCAGCAGCCACCGTGCCGGAATACAGCACGTCATCACCCAGGTTAGCTCCTAGGTTAATACCCGACACCACCAGGTCCGCCACGTGCGGTAGCAAGCCATTGAGGCCCAGGTGCACACAATCGGTCGGGGTGCCGTTCAAGCTGATGTAGCCGTTAGGCAAGGTCGTCGGGTGCAAAGGACGATCAAGGGTCAGCGAACTGCTGGCGCCGCTTTTGTCCTGATCGGGTGCAATCACTGCGCACTCGGCGTAGTCCGCTAACGCTGCATGCAGCGCAGACAGGCCTGGCGCAGCAACGCCATCATCATTGGAAATCAGAATACGCATGGGTTGTCCGTCTGCCCTGCAGGCAACAGATCGACAAGCTCGCGCACCAAGACGGTGGCGAAGCATCCAGCCGGCAGGACGAATTCCAGTTGCAAAATGTCAGGCTCGGGATAATGCCACGACAGGCCGCCAATGGGGAGGCGCAGGATGCGCCGCTCATGGGTCATGCCCGCTTCTGCCAACCAGTCGACCAAGACAACCTCGCGTGCCGCCAAGTCCTGCTCCAGTACCTCGGCACTCCCTTCAGCCGCCGAAACACCGGCACCCCACAACGGCCCGGTAGGGTGAAGATCAAGTATGGCCAAGCGTGGGTCAGCGCACTCGGCCTCACCGGCAGGAAAAAAACTGCGGCTGTCGGTGAAGGCCAGTAAATCACCCAGCAATGCCTGATTCCAAGTACCGGCTTTGACCCGTTCAGCCAACACTTGATTGAACAGATAACTGCGCGCCGCCGAGAGCACCCGCGAGCGCACATTGCGTTTTTCCGGCAAGCTTTTACCCTGCGCAAAATGCCGGGCATGGGCGACATTACCGCCCTCATGACCGAAGCGCTGCAGGCCGTAATAGTTGGGCACACCTTGAGCGACGATCTGCGTCAGACGCTGATCCAGCGCTTCGCGGTCAGCGGCAAGCTGTGTCAGGCGCAGGGTAAAGCCATTGGCCGCATGGGCACCGCGTTGCAGCTTACGTGTATGGCGCTGCTGCTTGAGGATGCTCAGGCTGGCATCTTCGGCAGCGCTCAGGTCCGGATTAGCCTTGCCCGGCAGGTGCAAGCTGAACCACTGACGGGTCAGCGCCTGGCGATCTTTGAGGCCGGCATAGCTGATTAGCCGCAGCGGTACACCAGCGGCGCGGGCAATACGCTTGGCGGCCTCTTCCGTATTCAGCTCACGCTTTTCTACCCACAGCCACAGGTGCTCACCCTCGCCGGCCAGCGGGATATCCAGCACCTCATCGACCTGAAAATCTTCCGCCACGGCCTTGAGTACTGCCGTGCCGCAAGGCTCACCATGGGCGCGCGGGCCCAGCAATTGAAGTTCGTTCATTGCGCGACCAACAGCGCGACCGCATGCACCGCAATGCCTTCTTCACGCCCGGTAAAACCAAGCTTCTCGGTCGTGGTGGCTTTGACGTTGACCTGATCCAGGCTCACTTGTAGGTCCTCGGCAATGCGTGCGCGCATGGTTTCAATATGCGGGGCCATCTTCGGCGCTTGGGCGACGATGGTGGCGTCGACATTGCCGACCTGCCAGCCTTTTGCGTGAATCAGCCCGAGCACATGACGCAGCAAGGCGCGACTGTCTGCCCCCTTGAAGGTCGGGTCGGTGTCGGGGAAGTGTTTGCCGATGTCGCCCAGAGCCGCCGCGCCAAGCAAGGCATCACTCAACGCGTGCAGCAGCACGTCGCCGTCGGAATGGGCCAACAGGCCAAACTGATGGGGGATTTGCACGCCGCCCAGGGTAATAAAGGCACCCTCGGTAAAGCGGTGCACGTCGTAGCCGTGGCCAATACGCATAAAGAACAACGCCCTGAAAAAGTCAGGGCGTGATTCTAACTGAAAGCAGCAGGCAGAAGCCGGCTAGCTGGCGAAGCAGCATCGCTCGCCAGCGGGGCCTTAGCCCAACAGCGCCTTGGCGTGATGACGCAGGTGGTCGTCAATAAAGCTGGCGATAAAGTAGTAGCTGTGGTCGTAACCGGGCTGCAGACGCAGGGTTAACGGATGCCCTGCCGCTTGCGCCGCGGCCTTGAGGGCATCCGGCTTGAGCTGATTTTCCAGGAAATCATCGCGATCACCCTGATCAACCAGAATCGGCAGCTTTTCCGTCGCCTCAGCCAGCAAGACGCAAGCATCCCATTCACGCCAGCGCGAACGCTCGTCGCCCAGGTAGCGCGAGAATGCCTTCTCACCCCAGGGACAGTTACTCGGATTGCTGATCGGCGCAAACGCCGACAGCGACTGATAGCGCCCCGGATTGCGAAGTGCGCAGACCAGCGCACCATGCCCGCCCATGGAGTGACCGCTAATGCCGCGCTTGTCGGATACCGGGAAGTTCGCTTCGATCAGTGCTGGCAACTCCTGCACCACATAGTCGTACATGCGGTAATGCCGTGCCCAAGGCTCCTGGGTGGCGTTCAGGTAGAACCCGGCACCCAAACCGAAGTCCCAGGCCTTATCCGGATCATCCGGAACATCCGCGCCACGCGGACTGGTATCCGGCGCGACAATGATCATCCCCAGCTCGGCCGCCAGCTTGTGCGCGCCGGCCTTCTGCATAAAATTCTCATCGGTGCAGGTCAGCCCGCTCAGCCAATACAACACCGGCAGTTTGCCGCCCTGCTCGGCCTGCGGCGGCAGGTACACGGCAAACACCATGTCACAGCCCAGCACCGCAGAACGGTGCCGATAGCGCTTGTGCCAACCGCCCGCACTCTTCTGGCAGGAAATATTTTCCAAGGTCATGAGGCCTCCATTGGGCGGCCATGCAGCCGCCCAGCGTAATCAGAAGTGGATAACGGTGCGGATGCTCTTGCCTTCATGCATCAGATCGAAGGCCTTGTTAATGTCTTCGAGCGGCATGTTGTGGGTGATAAAGGTATCCAGCGGGATTTCGCCCTTCTGCGCCTTTTCCACATAGCCCGGCAATTCGGTACGACCCTTAACGCCGCCGAAAGCCGAACCGCGCCAGACGCGCCCGGTTACCAGTTGGAACGGCCGCGTGCTGATTTCTTGACCGGCACCGGCCACACCGATAATTACCGACTCGCCCCAGCCCTTGTGTGCGCACTCCAGCGCCGCGCGCATCAGCTGCACATTGCCGACACACTCAAAGGAATAATCCACGCCGCCGTCGGTCATTTCGACGATAACTTCCTGGATCGGCTTGGCGAAATCCTTTGGGTTAACAAAATCAGTCGCGCCCAGCTCACGGGCGACCTCGAACTTAGCCGGGTTGATATCGACGGCGATGATCCGCGAGGCCTTGGCCATTTTCGCGCCGATGATGGCCGCCAGGCCGATGCCACCGAGGCCGAAGATCGCCACAGTGGCGCCCTCTTCCACCTTGGCAGTATTGAGCACCGCACCGATGCCGGTGGTGACGCCGCAACCGAGCAGGCAGACCTTTTCCAGCGGTGCTTCTTTCGGGATCACAGCCAGGGAAACTTCCGGCAGCACGGTGTATTCGGAGAAGGTCGAGCAGCCCATGTAGTGATAAATCGGCTCGCCGTTGTAGGAGAAGCGAGTGGTGCCATCCGGCATCAGGCCCTTGCCCTGCGTCGCGCGTACCGAGCTGCACAGGTTGGTCTTGCCGGAGGTACAGAATTTGCACGTACGGCACTCGGCGGTATACAGCGGAATCACGTGGTCGCCGACCTGCACCGAGGTCACGCCCTCGCCAATGGCTTCAACAATCCCACCGCCTTCGTGGCCCAGCACTGCCGGGAACACGCCTTCAGAGTCCTCACCGGACAAAGTGTACGCATCCGTGTGGCACACGCCGGTCGCGACAATACGCACCAACACTTCACCGGCCTTGGGCGGCTCGACATCGATTTCAACGATTTGCAGTGGCTGGTTTGGAGCAAAGGCTACAGCGGCGCGGGATTTGATCATGATCGTTCTCCAGGGGGTTCAACAGTGCGGGGAGTCTAGATCAGTGCCTTAAAAAGATTAATCCGCCAAAAAATAAAACATTCTTGCTGCACAGGGATAATCTGCCGGTAAACCCTTGAGAGAAACCGTTATGAACCGCTGGGAAGGCCTCGATGAATTTGTCGCCGTCGCCGAATGTGGCCAGTTCACCGCCGCGGCCGAACGCCTGAGCCTGTCATCATCCCAGGTCAGCCGGCAGATCGCCCGCCTCGAAGAACGCCTGCAGACACGCCTGTTCTACCGCAGCACCCGCCGCGTAGCACTGACGGAAGCAGGGCAAACCTTCCTGCAACATTGCCAGCGTCTGCAGGATGCCCGCGAAGAAGCGCTGCGCGCCGTCGGCGATTTGGGCAGCGAACCCAAGGGCCTGCTGCGCATGACCTGCGCAGTAGCCTACGGCGAACGCTTTATTGTGCCGCTGGTCACCGAGTTTATGATCCAGCACCCGCAATTGCGGGTGTATATCGAGTTGACGAACCGCACCCTCGACCTGCTGCACGATGGCCTGGACCTGGCTATCCGCCTGGGGCGCTTGCAGGATTCGCGCTTGGTGGCTGCAAGGCTGGCTTCGCGACAACTGTACCTGTGCGCCGCCCCGACTACCTGCAGCGCTATGGCCGGCCACACTCGCTGTCCGAGCTGAGCCAACATAATTGCCTGATCGGTAGTTCGGATATGTGGAGCTTTCAGACCAGCGACCGGGATACCAGCATCCGGGTACAGGGTAACTGGCGCTGCAACAGCGGCCAGGCGGTGCTGGAAGCCGCGTTGCGCGGGGTGGGCTTGTGCCAACTGCCGGATTACTACGTACTCGAACATCTGCGCAGCGGCGCACTGGTTTCATTGCTGGATAACCAGCAGCCACCCGACACCGCCGTATGGGCAATCTACCCCCAGCAGCGGCACCTATCGCCCAAAGTACGGCAGCTGGTGGACTTTCTTAAGCAAGGGCTCGGCGAGCGCCGCGAATACCGCAAGGACTGAGCTAGCAGCGCCCTTGCCAGAGCAAGCTGAGGCCCTGCAGGTCTTCTGGGCGGGTGACTTTGAGGTTATCTGCACGGCCTTCAATCAGCCGCGGCGCCTGCCCCGCCCACTCCATAGCAGAGGCTTCATCGGTAATTGCCACACCGGCAATCAGCGCATCAGCCAGCGCGCGCTGCAACTCACCTAGGCGGAACATCTGCGGGGTAAAAGCCTGCCAGATGGTCGAACGATCAACTGTAGCCTGCACACGACCATCAGCACCCGCCCGCTTAAGCGTGTCGCGGGCGGGCACAGCGAGCAACCCACCCACCGGATCATCGGCCAACTCGGCGAGCAATAGATCCAGGTCACTGAGGGCCAAATTCGGCCGCGCGGCATCATGCACCAATACCCAGTCTTGATCCTCAGCGCCCAATTCATTCAAGCGCAGCAAACCGTTGAGTACTGAATCAGCGCGTTCGGCACCACCGTCAGCCCGCTGAATGCGCGGGTCACTGGCACACGCCAGCGTTGGCCAATAGGGATCGTCGATCGCCAGACTGACCACCACACCGCGTAATTGTGGGTGCTCAAGAAAGCACATCAGGGTGTGTTCAATAATGCTTTTGCCGGCAAGCTGCAGGTACTGCTTGGGCCGATCGGCACGCATCCGGCTGCCGATGCCAGCAGCTGGGATCAGCGCCCAGAAAGGGGGAAATTCGTTGTTGTTCATTCAGCCAACTGATAGAGGGTTTCACCCTCTTTAAGCATGCCCAACTCGTGTCGCGCACGCTCTTCGACGGTCTCCATACCGCTTTTCAACTCCATAACCTCAGCCTCGAGAATCCGATTACGCTCTTGCAGCTGTTGGTTTTCACCTTGCTGATCGGCAATTTGCTGCTGTAACTGGGCCACCTTCGCCAAGCTTCCATCACCCACCCACAGGCGATACTGCAGGCCTGCCAGCACGGCAATGAGCACGATAAACACCCAGTAAAAATTATTGCGCATAGCGAAAAAGCTTCCGAACGTAAAAGGGGGCGACTCGCGCCGCCCCCTTTTACCATGCCTTGAGTGATCACTGAAAACATCGCGAGCGAAGACTAGTGCCGAACCCGCTCCCGGCGGGCAACGGCGTCAGCCACATCCATATGGGCCACAAGGCGCAACGCTGTAACGTCAAGCGCAGCGGCGTTTAGCCACGGAACTCAGCGCGACCGTTGTAAGGTGCCTTGCCCGCCAGTTGCTCTTCGATACGCAGCAGCTGGTTGTACTTGGATACACGATCCGAACGGCACAGCGAACCCGTTTTGATCTGGCCAGCAGCAGTACCCACGGCCAAGTCGGCAATGGTGCTGTCTTCGGTTTCACCCGAGCGGTGCGAGATAACAGCGGTGTAACCCGCTGCTTTGGCCATCTGAATGGCTTCCAGCGTCTCGGTCAAGGTGCCGATCTGGTTGAACTTGATCAGAATCGAGTTACCGATTGACTCGTCAATACCGCGCTTGAGGATCTTGGTATTGGTCACAAACAGGTCGTCGCCAACTAGCTGAACCTTGTCACCGATCTTGTCGGTCAGGACTTTCCAGCCCGCCCAGTCAGACTCGTCCATACCATCTTCGATGGAAATGATCGGGTAACGCTCGGACAGACCGGCCAAGTAATCAGCAAAACCTTCGGCGTTGAAGACTTTGCCTTCGCCAGCCAGGTCGTACTGACCATCTTTAAAGAACTCGCTGGAAGCGCAGTCAAGCGCCAGGGTAACGTCATCACCCAGGGTGTAGCCGGCATTGGCCACAGCTTCGGCTATGGCAGCAAGGGCGTCTTCGTTAGAAGCCAGGTTCGGTGCGAAACCACCTTCATCACCGACAGAGGTGCTCAGGCCACGGGCTTTGAGTACCGCTTTGAGGTGGTGGAAAATCTCGGTACCCATACGCAGTGCGTCAGAGAATGTCTTAGCACCGACCGGCTGCACCATGAATTCCTGGATATCAACGTTGTTATCGGCATGCTCGCCGCCGTTGATGATGTTCATCATCGGGACCGGCATCGAGTAAACGCCTGGAGTGCCGTTCAGGTCAGCGATGTGCGCATACAACGGCACGCCTTTGGCCTGAGCAGCTGCCTTGGCCGCGGCCAGGGATACCGCGAGGATGGCGTTGGCACCCAGGGTGGCTTTGTTCTCAGTACCGTCGAGCGCAATCATGGCCTGATCCAGCGCTTTCTGGTCGATGGCATCTTTACCCAGCAGCAGCTCGCGGATCGGGCCATTGATATTGGCCACGGCCTTCAGTACGCCCTTGCCCATGTAACGGCTCTTGTCGCCATCACGCAGTTCCAGCGCTTCACGCGAACCCGTGGAGGCACCGGACGGCGCACAGGCGCTGCCAACGATACCGCCATCAAGAATTACATCGGCTTCCACAGTCGGGTTACCACGGGAATCGAGAACCTCACGGCCTTTGATGTCGACGATCTTTGCCATTGCGTGTAGCACTCCAAAAAATTGACGAAAAGGGTAGTACTGAGATGCACACTCGTTGCGCGCTGAAGGCTAATCCAGCGCACAACATGTACCGACTATTCAGTCAGATTGTATACAAAGCGCACTTTACCGGAGAATTACCGTTTCAGGCAGTCTCAATCGGCGCAAAACTCTTTATCAAATCATCCAGCTGCTTGAGCTGAGTGAGGAACGGCTCAAGCTTGTCCAAGCGCAGGGCGCAAGGGCCATCGCATTTGGCGTTATCCGGGTCCGGATGGGCTTCCAAAAACAGACCCGCCAGGCCCTGGCTCATGCCGGCTTTGGCCAGGTCGGTAACTTGAGCACGACGACCACCGGCAGAATCGGCGCGACCACCCGGCATTTGCAGCGCGTGGGTTACGTCGAAGAATACCGGGTAGTGGGTCTGCTTCATGATGCCGAAGCCGAGCATGTCCACCACCAGGTTGTTGTAGCCAAAGCTTGAACCGCGTTCGCAGAGAATAAGCTGGTCATTACCGGCTTCTTCGCACTTGGCCAGGATGTGTTTCATCTCCTGGGGGGCGAGAAACTGGGCCTTCTTGATATTGATCACAGCACCGGTCTTTGCCATAGCCACGACCAGGTCGGTCTGCCGTGAAAGAAACGCCGGCAACTGAATAATGTCGCAGACATCAGCCACGGTCTGGGCTTGATAGGGCTCATGTACGTCGGTGATCACCGGCACGCCGAAGGTCTTTTTGATTTCCTCAAAGACCTTCATGCCTTCTTCCAGACCAGGGCCACGGAATGAGGTCACGGACGAGCGGTTGGCCTTGTCGAAGCTGGCCTTGAACACGTAGGGAATGCCTAGTTTCTCGGTAACTCGCACATACTCTTCACAGGCACGCATGGCCAGATCGCGGGATTCGATGACATTGATGCCACCGAACAGCACGAAGGGCTTGTCGTTGGCGATCTCGATGTCGCCAACCTTGATGATTTTCTGCGCCATATCCTTATGCCTTCTTAGCTTTCTGGGCCAACGCGGCAGTGACGAAGCCACTGAACAGCGGGTGACCGTCACGCGGTGTGGAGGTGAATTCCGGGTGGAACTGGCAGGCTACGAACCACGGATGATCCGGCGCTTCGACCACTTCAACCAGCGCACCGTCACCGGAGCGACCGGTAACCTTGAGCCCTGCTTCAATAAGCTGCGGCAACAGGTTGTTGTTCACTTCATAACGATGACGATGACGCTCGACGATCACATCTTTGCCGTAACAGGCGCGCACTTGCGAGCCTGCCTCCAGCTGACAGTCCTGAGCCCCCAAACGCATGGTGCCGCCGAGGTCAGAAGCATCGGTACGCTGCTCGGTTACACCGGTCGCGTCCTGCCATTCGGTGATCAAGCCGACCACTGGATGCTGGCTCGTGGTGTCGAACTCAGAAGAGTTGGCATCGCTCCAGCCCAGCACATTACGTGCAAACTCGATGACCGCGACCTGCATACCCAGGCAGATGCCCAGGTAAGGAATTTTGTTTTCGCGAGCGTATTGAACCGTGGTTATTTTGCCTTCCACGCCTCGCAGGCCGAAACCGCCCGGCACCAGAATCGCATCGACACCTTCAAGCAGCGAGGTGCCTTTGTTTTCGATATCTTCGGAGTCGATATAACGCAGATTAACCTTGGTACGGTTCTGAATACCGGCATGGCTCATCGCTTCGATCAGTGACTTATAGGCATCGAGCAGCTCCATGTACTTACCGACCATGGCGATGGTGACTTCGTGCTCTGGATTCAGCTTGGCATCCACCACGCGATCCCACTCGGACAGATCAGCACTGTTGCATTCCAGACCAAAGCGCTCGATGACAAAATCATCCAATCCCTGGGCATGCAGAACACCCGGAATCTTGTAGATGGTGTCGACATCTTCCAGAGAAATCACCGCACGCTCTTCAACGTTGGTGAACAGCGCAATCTTGCGGCGCGAGGACACATCAATCGGGTGGTCAGAACGGCAAATCAGCACGTCCGGCTGTAGGCCGATGGAGCGCAACTCTTTTACAGAATGCTGAGTTGGCTTGGTCTTGGTCTCGCCAGCGGTGGCGATATAAGGCACCAGCGTCAAGTGCATCAACATGGCGCGCTTGGCACCAACTTCCACACGCAACTGGCGGATCGCCTCAAGGAATGGCTGCGACTCGATATCGCCGACCGTGCCACCAATTTCGACCATGGCCACGTCAGCGTCACCCGCACCCTTGATGATGCGGCGCTTGATCTCGTCGGTAATGTGCGGAATGACCTGAATGGTCGCCCCCAGATAATCACCACGGCGCTCGCGGCGCAGCACGTCTTCGTAGACGCGACCAGTGGTGAAGTTGTTGCTCTTGGTCATCGTGGTGCGGATAAACCGCTCATAGTGGCCCAGATCAAGGTCAGTCTCAGCCCCGTCGTGGGTGACGAACACCTCACCGTGCTGGAACGGGCTCATGGTGCCCGGATCGACGTTGATGTAGGGATCCAGCTTGAGCATCGTGACCTTCAGGCCCCGCGCCTCCAGGATAGCCGCCAATGAAGCCGAGGCGATGCCTTTCCCCAATGAAGAAACAACACCACCCGTGACGAATATGTAGCGCGTCATGAAGAACCCTAGAAGTCTGCGTTTAAGCGGCCAGTGCCGCCAAGGAAAAGCGAAGGAGTACCCAAGCCACTTGTTGCAGCAACTGCAATAAGCTAGCCCTGTCGATTCCCAAGGGAGTCAACAAAAGCACTAGTAAGACGGGAGCGTAGTCTACCGGAAAGGGCTTATCAGCTCAAACCTTGATCGCTCGTCGGCGGCTGCCAATTTAATTGCCAGCTATCATCATGCGCACCTTGCAGTCCCGGCAGATTGGCGACCGCCACCACACGACCATCCAAGCGCATCAATGGCAGGCGATCACGGACAAAAACCGGCACCCGCAATTCATTGAATAAACGTTTTAAGTCGCGATGCCCGCGCCCGAGCACCTGAAGCTGATCGCCTGCGCGCCGGTAATCCAACTGCCACGCACCCGCTGGCAACGCCCCATTAATGCGCACGCTGCCATTACCCGGCAACACCACACTCTGGCCATCCTGGATCGTAATCTTGGGCACGCCAGGTAATCGCAACCAGTCTCCCGCCAGCCACCACAAACGCTGATCACTGCGGCGTAACTCCCCCGCCGCGAGCCTCCATACTGGCGCGGCATCCACCGCCGCATCACGCAGCGCCTGCCACCCCGCCCAGTGTTCGCTATCGGGCATCGGCGTCAACGGCCGCAACCAGTAACGTAGAGCGTTACGCTGGCGTGCCTCACTCAAGTCACGCAGAGCTGGCAGCGCCAGACTTGGCAATGCCAGCCAGGCAAACTCATTAGACGCCTCAGCGGCAGCGACATCCTGCTGCGCCAACTCATCCAGTAACTGCCCAGCCTCACTTAGGTGCGCCGCGCTACGCGACAGACTGACCAACGCCTGCGGCCAACGCTTGAGCAATGGCGGTAGCACCTGACGACGCAAATAATTACGCGAGAACCGCTCATCGGCATTTGACGGATCTTCGACCCAGCTCAATTGCTGCTCGCGGGCATACGCCAACAGCTCAGCACGCGAACAGGTCAGCAACGGTCGAACTAGGCGCCCCGCCCCCAATCCACGACTCACCGGCATGGCTGACAGACCTTGCACGCCAGCACCGCGCAACAGACGAAACAGCAGGGTTTCTGCTTGATCGTCGCGATGCTGTGCGGTCAGCACGACATCGCCAGACGCAAGACGCGCAACCAGAGCGGCGTAACGGGCATCGCGCGCCGCCCGTTCAAGGCTGGCGCCCGGTGCGACCTGCACATATTCGACCTGCAACGGCACAGACAGCTCCGCACACAGCTCACGACAATGTGCGGGCCAGGCATCAGCCGCAGCCTGTAAGCCATGATGAATATGAATAGCGGAAAGTGGCGGCAATGCCTCGCGTTGCGCGAGACCCGCGAGCAGGTGCAACAGCACCGTGGAATCCAACCCGCCGGACAAGGCGATATGCCAAGCCGGCGCGTTGCGCCAGGGCGCCAGAGATTCCAGCAACCTGGCGCTCAAGGTCATTTAAGCGATGCCGTAGCTCATCAGGCGCTCATAACGACGCTTGAGCAGTGCCTCGGTATCGAACGTCTTGAGCATGTCTAGCTGACCGAGCAATGCCTGGCGTACCGATTCAGCGGCAGCCGCTGGATCACTGTGCGCACCGCCAAGCGGCTCGCCAATAACCTGATCGACAATACCCAAACCTTTTAGGCGCTCTGCGGTGATGCCCATCGCCTCAGCAGCATCCGGCGCCTTATCTGCGGTTTTCCACAGAATCGAGGCACAACCTTCCGGCGAGATAACCGAATAGGTGGAGTACTGCAGCATGTTCAGTTGGTCACACACACCAATTGCCAACGCACCGCCGGAGCCGCCCTCACCGATCACCGTGGCGATGATCGGGGTTTTCAGGCGTGCCATAACACGCAGGTTCCAGGCAATCGCTTCGCTCTGGTTACGCTCTTCGGCATCGATACCCGGGTAGGCACCCGGCGTATCGATAAACGTCAGGATCGGCATTTTGAAGCGTTCGGCCATTTCCATCAGACGGCAGGCCTTGCGGTAGCCTTCTGGACGCGGCATGCCGAAGTTGCGACGTACTTTTTCGCGGACTTCGCGGCCTTTCTGGTGACCGATCACCATCACCGGCTCACCGTCCAGACGCGCCACGCCACCCACCAGAGCAGCGTCATCAGAGAAGTGGCGATCGCCATGCAGCTCATCAAATTCAGTAAAGATGTGCTGCAAGTAATCCAGGGTATAAGGGCGACGCGGATGGCGCGCCAGCTTGGCGATTTGCCAGCTGCTCAGGTTGCCGAAAATACTTTCGGTCAGCGAGTTGCTCTTATCCTGCAGGCGAGCGATTTCATCAGTGATGTTCAACGAGTTGTCGTTACCGACCAGGCGAAGCTCTTCGATCTTGGCTTGCAGGTCGGCGATCGGCTGTTCGAAATCGAGAAAGTTCGGGTTCATAGTCATCCGTCTTGCGTCGACGGCCAAGTGGCCGGGAGCTGTATCCGTTATCGCGCCCTACCTTATAGCAGCAGGCGCATTCAGGTCGACACCCGGTTCTGCACGAAATTTTTCAATACAGAACCCACTGGGCATCACGACCAACCGGCGAAGCCTAAGCCTCGCAAATCAGCGGTAGTGCAAAAAGACGTTGTCGCGGCCGAACTGGTCACGCAATGCTTGAATCAGACTGTCAGCCGGCTCGATTCGCCAGCCCTCGCCAAACTGCAATTGTGCCTTGGCATCGATGCCACTGTAGTCGACGGTGATCGGACACGCGCCACGGTAGCGGCCACACAACTCGGCCAACCAACGCAGGCGATCACCCTGCAAGGCGCTACTGGCGACTTTAATCCGCAAGCTGTCAGCCAAGCCAGTTCGCGCCTCCTCCAGGCTCATCACCCGCTTAGCGCGAAGACGTAGGCCGCCGGAGAAGTCGTCATTGCTCACCTCACCCTCAACCACCACCAAGGCATCGGTCTGCAGCAGCGCTTGTGCGGTGTTGAACGCCTCGGCGAAGAGCGAGGCCTCAATCCGTCCGGAGCGGTCATCGAGGGTGATAAAGCCCATCTTGTCGCCTTTTTTATTCTTCATCACCCGTAGGTTCACCACCAGGCCGGCAATCGTTTGATCACCCCGCGCCGGCTTAAGGTCGACGATGCGCTGACGGGCAAAGCGCCGCACCTCACCTTCATATTCATCGATCGGGTGGCCTGTGAGGTACAGACCCAGGGTGTCTTTCTCGCCCTTTAGACGCTCTTTCAGCGTTAGATCACGGGACCGCAGATGATTGAGATAGACATCCGCCTCGGCATCGGCAAACACTCCGCCGAACAGGTCCATATGGCCACTGTCATGGCTACGCGCGGTCTGCTCGGCAGCCTGCACCGCTTCTTCCATCGCTGCCAACAGCACCGCGCGGTTACGGTCGATGTTCGCCTTATAAGCCTTCAGCTCTTCATGGAAGTGCGGCCCTAGGCGATCCAGTGCGCCGCTGCGAATCAACGCTTCGAGGGTGCGTTTGTTGATGCGTTTGAGGTCAACCCGTGAGCAGAAATCAAACAGGTCCTTAAACGGCCCTTCCTGACGTGCTTCGACGATGGCCTCTACCGGCCCTTCGCCGACACCCTTGATCGCACCCAGGCCGTAAACAATCCAGCCTTCGTTGTTAACCGTGAACTTGTACTCGGAAATGTTCACATCCGGCGCATCGAGGCGCAGCTTCATGCTGCGGCATTCCTCGATCAGGGTGACCACTTTATCGGTGTTGTGCATATCCGCCGACAACACCGCTGCCATAAAGGCCGCCGAGTGGTGCGCTTTGAGCCAGGCTGTTTGATACGAGAGCAAGCCGTAGGCGGCGGAGTGAGATTTGTTGAAACCGTAACCGGCGAATTTTTCCACCAGGTCAAAGATGTTGCCCGCCAGGTTCGCGTCGATACCGTTATTGGCGCAACCCTCGATAAAGCCGCCGCGCTGCTTGGCCATCTCCTCGGGTTTTTTCTTACCCATGGCACGACGCAGCATGTCCGCACCGCCGAGGGTGTAACCGGCCATCACCTGGGCGATCTGCATCACCTGTTCTTGATACAGGATGATGCCGTAAGTCGGCTTGAGCACCGGTTCCAGGCCCGCGTACTGGTAGTCTTGATGCGGATAGGAAATCGGCTCGCGACCGTGCTTACGGTTGATAAAGTCGTCCACCATGCCCGACTGCAGCGGCCCCGGACGGAACAGGGCCACCAGAGCGATCATGTCTTCCAAGCAGTCCGGCTTGAGCTTTTTGATCAGCTCCTTCATGCCGCGCGATTCAAGCTGGAATACCGCGGTGGTTTCAGCTTTCTGCAGCATGCTGAACGTCGGTTTGTCGTCCAGCGGGATAAAGTCGATATTCAGGTCAGGCAGGCCCTGCTTGGCCTGCTCGCGGTTGATGGTTTCCATCGCCCACTTGATGATGGTCAGGGTGCGCAGGCCGAGGAAGTCGAACTTCACCAGGCCGGCAGATTCCACGTCATCTTTATCGAACTGGGTGACCAGGCCACCGCCTTCGTCATCGCAGGCAATCGGCGAGAAGTCAGTCAGCTTGGTCGGCGCGATCACCACACCACCGGCGTGTTTACCGGTACCACGACAAATGCCCTCGAGCCTGAGCGACATCTCCCAGATTTCGCGGGCGTCTTCATCAACCTTGAGGAAGTCGCGCAGCGGCTCCTCCATCTCGTAGGCTTTTTCCAGGGTCATGCCGACTTCGAAGGGGATCATCTTCGACAGCCGATCTGCCAAGCCATAGGACTTGCCCTGGGCCCGCGCCACGTCACGCACCACCGCCTTAGCCGCCATGGTGCCGAACGTGATGATCTGGCTTACCGCGTTGCGGCCGTATTTTTCGGCCACGTAGTCGATCACCCGGTCACGACCGTCCATGCAAAAGTCGACATCGAAGTCGGGCATGGAGACCCGTTCCGGGTTGAGGAACCGTTCGAACAGCAGGTCATAGGCGAGCGGATCAAGGTCGGTGATCTTTTGAACATAGGCCACAAGCGAACCGGCACCCGACCCACGGCCAGGGCCGACCGGCACACCGTTGTTTTTCGCCCACTTGATGAAGTCCATTACGATCAGGAAGTAACCGGGGAAGCCCATCTGGATGATGATATCCAGCTCGAAATTCAACCGATCGATGTAAATCTGACGTTTTTCTTCATAGTTCGGTGTGGTGTCTTTCGGCCACAGCACCGCCAGACGCTCCTCCAGCCCTTCGAAGGAGACCTGACGGAAGTACTCGTCCATGGTCAAACCAGCCGGTACGGGGAAGTCCGGCAGGAAGTATTTGCCCAGTTGCACCTCGATATTGCAGCGCTTGGCAATCTCGATGGTGTTTTCCAGCGCTTCCGGCAAATCACTGAACAGCGCGGCCATTTCCTCCGGGCTTTTCAGGTACTGCTGGTCGGAGTAGGTACGCAGCCGGCGAGGGTCGTCCAGGCTGCGGCCTTCGCCAATACACACGCGGGTTTCGTGGGCGGCAAAATCATCTTCTTTGACAAAGCGCACATCATTGGTCGCCACCAGCGGCGCACCGAGCTTGTCGGCCAACGCTACAGCTGCATGGACATGCTCTTCATCGTTGACCCGGTTGGTGCGCTGCACTTCGAGATAGAAGCGCTCGGGAAACACCGCCATCCACTCCTGCAGCAACGCCTCGGCGGTGGCGTGCTCGCCATCGAGCAAGGCATGACCGACCTCGCCTTCCTTGGCGCCGGACAACGCAATCAAGCCCTCGGCGGCAGCCTTGACCCAATCGCGCTGAATGATCACCAGGTCATTGCTCTGCCCTTCGCTCCAGCCGCGCGAAACCAGCTCGGTGAGGTTGCGATAGCCCTTCGCATTCATTGCCAGCAGGGTCATGCGGCTCAGCGGGCCATCTTCCTCGGCGCTGGCCAGCCAGATGTCGGCGCCGCAGATCGGCTTGATGCCACCGCCCATGGCGGCCTTATAGAACTTCACCAACGAGCACATATTGCTCATGTCGGTCACTGCTACGGCCGGCATGCCGGCAGCCGCCACCGACTTGATCAGTGGTTTGACCCGCACCAAGCCATCGACCAGGGAAAACTCGGTGTGCAAACGCAGGTGGACGAACGAGGCGGTCATGGCAGTCCTATACAAAACACAAAAACGACAAGGCCCGGATTGTACCGGGCCTAGGTGCAAACAGCAGCATGTGGATCAGGCATCGCGGCGTAGGGTGGATGTCGTTCTTTACATCCACCGCCCCTGCACTCGGTGGATCGATAAGGCGTGATCCACCCTACTCCTCAAGCAGTGCACGCACCGGGCCAAACGAGCGGCGATGAATCGGCGTTGGCCCCAGGCGACGTAACGCCTCTAGGTGCACCGGCGTGGGATAGCCCTTATGCCCAGCAATCCCGTAGCCCGGGTATTGCTGATCAAGCTGCTGCATCTCACGGTCACGGCTGACCTTGGCCAAGATCGAGGCCGCAGCAATAGCGGGCACCTGGCTATCACCCTTGACCACAGCAGCACTGGGCACCTGCAATACCGGGCAACGGTTGCCATCAATCAGCGCCAGTTTGGGCGTAACACTCAAGCCCTCGACCGCGCGCTGCATGGCCAGCATGGTGGCCTGCAAAATATTCAGCTGGTCGATCTCTTCCACCTCCGCCCGGGCAATGCACCAGGACAAGGCTTTTTCGCAAATTTCATCGAAGAGCTTTTCGCGGCGCGCTTCGGTCAGCTTCTTCGAGTCGTTGAGGCCGAGAATCGGCCGCGCCGGATCGAGAATCACCGCCGCGGTTACCACCGCACCACAAAGCGGGCCACGGCCCACTTCATCGACCCCAGCGACAAGCTCTTGCACCAAGGTGAAATCCAGTCCCAGCTGCATCAGCCGCGACCTGTCAGCTGCAGGACAGCCTGGGCAGCCTGTAGCGAAGCGTCACGTCGCAGCGCGCGATGAATCACATCAAAGCCTTCAGTCTGTACTTCGCCGCCGTCCAGCAGCGGAGCAAGCAATTGCGCCAGCGCCTCAGGAGTCGCCGCATCCTGAATCAATTCAGGCACCAACAAACGCTCAGCCAACAAATTCGGCAGCGAGATATAAGCACTGCTCACCAGGCGCTTGAGGATGCGATAGGTCATCGGCGCCACCTTGTAAGCCACCACCATGGGGCGCTTGTACAGCAGCGCCTCGAGGGTTGCCGTACCGGAGGCGATTAACACTGCATCGCAAGCAGCCAGCGCCTCATGGGAGCGACCGTTGAGCAGCGTCAGCGGTAGATCGCGGCCGACCAGCATGTGCTCAATCTGTGCACGGCGCTCTGGGCTGGAGCAGGGCAACACAAACTGAATACCGGGGCGCAAGGTACGCAACCGCACCGCGGCATCAAGAAACAAACTGCCCAGACGCGACACTTCACCGCCACGACTGCCCGGCATCAAGGCGACCACCGGCTGATCGTGTGCCAGCTCCAGCGCTTCACGGGCAGCCGCACGATCCGCCTGCTGCGGAATGGTATCGGCCAGCGGATGACCGACAAACCGCACCGGCACCTGATGATCTTGGTAGAACTGCGCCTCGAACGGAAACAGGGTCAGCATCAGGTCGCAGGCTTTACGAATTTTCAGCACGCGCTTCTGCCGCCAGGCCCACACGGATGGACTGACGTAATGCACGGTCTTGATTCCGGCCTGACGCAGCTTGAGTTCCAGCGTCAGGTTGAAGTCCGGCGCATCGATGCCAATACACACATCTGGCTTGGCTGCGATCAAGGTATTGATCAGGCGTTTGCGCCGCGACAGCAATTCGGGAAGGCGGCCCAGTACCTCGACCAGCCCCATCACCGACAAGCGCTCCATCGGGAAATAGGAATTCAGCCCCTGGGCCTGCATCAGCGGGCCACCGACACCGATAAATTCGATCGCGGGGTGCTGCGTTTTAAGGGCCTGCATCAGCCCGGCACCAAGAATATCGCCAGACGCCTCGCCGGCGACCAGCGCGACACGCATCAGGTCAGTCATAAATTATCGGGTAATACCGCGGCTCGAGGCCAGAATGGAGTCGCGAAAAATCGCGACCTCGGGGAATGCGCTTGCCGACTCGCCCAGCTCGCTCATCGCCTGGTCAACCGTCAGCCCCTGGCGGTAGACAATTTTGTAGGCGCGACGCAGAGCCGCAATAGCCTCAGGGCTGAAGCCACGACGACGCATGCCCTCGAAGTTCATGCTGCGGGCTTCTGCCGGGTTACCAAATACCGTGACAAATGCCGGCACATCCTTGCCAATCGCCGTGCCCATGCCGGAGAAGCTATGCGCACCGATGCGGCAGAACTGATGCACCAAGGTGTAACCAGAAAGAATCGCCCAGTCATCGACCCACACATGCCCGGCCAGCGCGGTGTTGTTAACCAGAATGCAATGGTTGCCGATCACGCTGTCATGGCCGATATGGGCATAGGCCATGATCAGATTGTGGTCGCCAAGGGTGGTTTCGCTGCGATCCTGCACGGTGCCGCGATGGATGGTCACACCCTCACGGATCACATTGTGATCACCGATCACCAGACGAGTCGCCTCGCCGTGGTACTTAAGATCAGGGGTGTCTTCACCGACTGAGGAAAACTGATAGATGCGGTTATGTTTACCGATCTGCGTCGGCCCCTTGAGGATCACATGGGGGCCGATCACTGTACCTTCGCCAATTTCTACATCGGCCCCGACTATCGACCAAGGGCCAACGACAACGTCGTCAGCCAGCTTGGCACTGGGGTCGATGATCGCGCGAGGGTCAATCAAACTCATAGTTTGCGTTCCGCACAGATGATTTCTGCCGAGCAGACTTCCTTGCCGTCGACGCTGGCCTTGCACTCAAACTTCCAGATGCTGCGCTTGCTGCTCAGGTAGCGGGCTTCGAGGATCAGTTGATCACCCGGCACCACTGGCTGACGAAAGCGTAGTTTGTCCGAGCCAACAAAGTAATACAGGGTGCCATCGGTAGGCTTCAGATCCATCATCTTGAAGCCGAGAATACCGGCGGCCTGAGCCATGGCCTCGATGATCAGGACGCCCGGCATAATCGGGTGCTCGGGGAAATGCCCGTTGAAAAACGGCTCATTGATGCTGACATTCTTGAAGGCACGAATACGCTTGCCTTCAAGATCCAGCTCAGCCACCCGATCCACCAGCAGGAACGGATAGCGGTGCGGCAAGTATTCACGAATCTGGTTGATGTCCATCATGTGCAGAGAAGCCTGTAAGAGAAAAAAGAGAAGCCGGTAAATACCGGCTCAGGCATCAGATGAAGTGTCAGCGGCAGAGGTCACGGCGGCCAGCTGCTTTTCCAACTGTTGCAGGCGTCGCGCCATGTCATCCAACTGACGAATCCGTGCCGCACTCTTGCGCCACTCAGCCGCTGGCTGCATGGCAGTACCCGACGAATAGGAACCGGGCTCGGTGATTGAGCGGGTGACCATGGTCATGCCGGTGACGAACACGTTGTCGCACACCTCAATATGCCCAACCATGCCGACACCGCCGGCGATCATGCAGTTCTTGCCAATTTTGGTGCTGCCAGAAATACCCGCACAGCCGGCCATGGCGGTGTTATCACCGATCTGCACGTTGTGCGCGATCATGATCTGGTTATCCAGCTTGACCCCATTACCAATCAGCGTGTCTGACAACGCGCCACGGTCTACGGTGGTGTTGGCACCAATCTCGACATCATCGCCAATGGTGACGCCACCGATCTGCGCGATTTTCTGCCAAACGCCCTTCTCGTTGGCAAAGCCGAAGCCCTCACCACCGATCACGGCGCCGGATTGAATCACCACACGCTTGCCGATACACACATCGTGATACAGCGTGACGCGCGGGGCTAACCAGCCGCCCTCGCCAATCAGTGAGCGCGCGCCGACAACGCACTGCGCGCCGACAGTCACGCCAGCGGCAATCTTTGCACCACTCTCGATCACCGCATAAGCACCAATGCTGGCACTGGCATCGATCTGCGCATCCGCCGCTACCACAGCAGTCGGATGCACACCCGACAGAGCCCGCGGCTTGCGATCAAACAGATGAGAGAGTTCGGCATACGCCAGGTAGGGATTGCCCACAACCAGTGCATTACCGGCATAGCCTTCGGCGTCGGCTGCAGTTAACAGCACCGCACCCGCCTGACAGCCGGAGAGAAACTTACGGTATTGCGCATTGGCAAGAAAACTCAACTGCTCAGGGCCCGCCTCCTGCAAGGTGGCCAAACCACTGATCGGTTGGTCTTCGGCGCCACGCAGTGTGGCGCCTAAGCGCTCGGCCAACTGGCCAAGGGTATAAACCGGCATGCTCATGATCAGCGCAGCTTGTTCATGCGCTCGATAACCTGACGGGTGATGTCAAACTGAGGTTTGACATCAATCACCGCACCGCGCTCCAGCACCAGGTCGAAGTTACCGGTTTTGATGACTTCTTCCACCGCCTTGTCCAGGTTCGGCTTGAGCTTTTTGAGCATTTCACGATCCGCTACAGCCTTGGACTCATTCAGCTCTTTCGACTGGAACTGGAAATCACGGGCCTTTTGCTTGAATTCAAGCTCCAAGCGCTCGCGCTCAGCGGTCTGCATTTTTTCACCGTCTTTGACCAGACGATCCTGAATGCGCTTGGCATCGCTTTCCAAGGTTTTCAGCTTGTTCAGCTGCGGGCCGAACTTCTTCTCGGCATCCACCGCATAACGCTTGGCCGCATCAGACTCCAGCAAAGCCATCTGATAGTTCAATACCGCGACTTTCATCTCGGCAAACGCCGGAGTCGCCAGCAGGGCAACGCTTAACAAAACCAGCTGAGTCAACTTACGCACGGTGCAACTCCTGCAAAACTGTTGATATTCAATAATCTGACGCTTAGAACGTCTGACCGAGAGAGAACTGGAAAATCTGCGTATCGGCATCATCCGGCTTGATGATTGGCATGGCCAAACTAAAGCTCAACGGCCCCAGTGCGGTAATCCACGTCAGACCAACGCCCACCGAGCTGGCCAAGTTACCCGGATCAATGCTGCTGCAATCATCCTGGGAGCTGCCGCAATTGGTGTCAAACACGTTGCCCACGTCCCAGAACAGCGCGGTACGCAGGGAGCGCTGATCTTTCACGAACGGCATTGGGAACAGCAATTCGGCGCCGCCTTGAATCAGCACATTACCGCCGAATGGCAGCGGATCTTGGTCCGGATCGAATGCTGTACCTGGGTTAGTACCTTTGCTCGGCGTGCTACGCGGTCCCAGGCTGCTGTCCTTGAAGCCACGCACGGAGTTGAAACCACCGGCGTAGTAGTTTTCATAAAACGGCAACTCGCTGGTCGAACCATAGCTTTCGCCATAACCCAACTGGCTATGCAGGCGCAGGGTATAGGTATCACTCAGCGGTTTGAAAATCTGCCCGCGGTAATCCACTTTGAAGAAGGACAGGTCGCTGCCCGGCACCGTCGTTTCAAACACCAAACTTTGTGAATGACCACGGTTAGCCAGCACGCCACGGTTCAGCGTCGACTCCGACCAGCCGACCGAAGCTTTAAGGTTCAGGTAGCTGTCACCTTCGGCTTCGATAAAGTCGAAAATTTCGTCAACGGTATAGATACCGGTGCCAATACTGTCGTTCTGTACGGTTAAGCCATAGGTCAGACGCGAGGTGTCACTGATCGGATAACCAATACTGACGCCCGCACCGTAGCTGTCCACCGAGTAGCTGGACACATCGGTGTTCAGCTCGTCGTAATCCGTCTCACGGAAGAAGGCGTTGTAGCCCAGGCTAACGCCGTCTGGCGTCCAGTAAGGGTCCACAAAACCGAAGTTGTAGCTGCTCTGGTATTCGCTGCGGGTCAGGCCCACGCTGACCTTGTTACCGGTACCAAGGAAGTTATTCTGGGTGATCGAACCACCCAGAATCAGGCCGGCGTTCTGGGCAAAACCGACGCTAGCGGTGATCGAGCCAGAGGCCTGCTCTTCAACGCTGTAGTTGACGTCAATCTGATCATCGGTGCCCGGCACTTGCGGGGTTTCGACGTTAACTTCTTTGAAATAGCCCAAGCGTTCCAGACGGGTTTTCGATTGATCGATCAAATAGGTCGACGCCCAGCCGCCTTCCATCTGGCGCATTTCACGGCGCAACACATCATCTTCTGTCTTGGTGTTACCACGGAAGTTGATCCGGTTGACGTAGGCACGCTTGCCCGGGTCGACCACAAAGGTAATGGACACGGTGCCATCATCATGGGCTTCCGGCACACCATTGACGTTGGCGAAGGTATAGCCCTCGTTACCCAGACGACGGGTGATCAGTTCGGACGTGGTGGTCATCACTTTGCGCGAGAACACCTGGCCTTGCTGAACCAGCAACAAGGCGCGGACTTCTTCTTCCGGCACCTTCAATTCACCGCTGAGTTTGACCTCACCTACGGTGAACTTCTCGCCTTCATCCACGTTGACCGTGACATAGACGTGCTTTTTGTCCGGGGTAATGGACACCTGAGTGGAGCTGATATCCATGTTGATATAGCCGCGATCCAGATAATAGGAGCGCAGACGTTCCAAGTCGCCGGAGAGCTTTTCACGGGCGTACTTGTCGTCATTCTTGAAGAAGGACAGCCAGTTGGTGGTTTTCAACTCAAACAGGCCGATCAGGTCTTCATCGGAGAAAACCGAGTTACCCACCACGTTGATGTGCTGAATGGCGGCAACTGAACCTTCGTTGATATTGATCTTCAGCGCCACGCGGTTACGCGGCTGCGGAATCACTTCGGCTTCGATCTCAGCAGAATAACGGCCCTGCGCCACATACTGACGCTGCAACTCATTACGCACGCCTTCGAGCGTGGCGCGCTGAAAAATCTCACCTTCAGCCAGGCCCGACTGATTCAAGCCTTTGAGCAAGTCTTCACTGCTGATGGCCTTGTTACCCTCGATCTCGATGCCGGAAATCGACGGCCGCTCAACCACGGTAATCACCAGCACATCGCCATCACGGCCAAGCTGGATATCCTGGAAGAAACCGGTTTTGAACAGTTCGCGAGTGGCTTCGACTAAGGCGCGGTCATCAGCTTGCGCGCCGACATTAAGCGGCAAGGCACCGAATACGCTACCCGCAGAGACGCGCTGCAGACCGGTGACCCGAATATCGGAGATGGTGAAGGACTCGGCGTGAACTTCGGTGATCATCAGTGCGGCAAGCACCGCAGGTAGCAGCAGACGTTTCATGAAGTCCTTTCTTATATCAACTGACAATAAAAAATCTGCCGCTTAAGGCGACACTTTTTGTACATACGGAGAGCGTAATTCAGCGCTAGCTACAGGCGACTCAAATCATTGATCAGGGCCAGCAACATAACCCCGACCACCAGACTGATGCCGATCTGCATCCCCCAACCCTGTATCCGTTCCGACAGTGGACGACCACGCACCCACTCGACCAGATAAAACAGCAGATGCCCCCATCCAGCACAGGGATAGGCAGCAAATTAAGAACCCCCAGGCTAATGCTCAGGTAGGCGAGGAATTTCAGGAAATCACTCAAACCCGACTCAGCAGAAGCGCCCGCCACTTTAGCAATGGTTATCGGCCCGCTCAAGTTTTTTACCGAGAGCTCACCAAACAGCATTTTCTTCAGGGAATTAAGGGTTAGAACACTCATCGTCCAGGTGTTTTTCGCACCTTCGCCGATGGCTTCTAAAGGGCCGTAGCTGACTTCGCGCAACATCTCCGGCGGCCACTCGCCGCCGGCTACGCCAGCGCCCAAGTAACCACTCAGCGCCTCGCCCTCCCCGCGCGTCGCCAGGGTCAGCGGCACATCCAGCTGCCGACCTTGACGCTCAACTCGCAGGGTGATTGTTTTACCTGGCAAACCCCGAACCTGATCGACCAACTGCTGCCAATCCGCCAAAGGTTGCCCATCAAGCGCGAGCAGACGATCGCCGACCTGCAAACCTGCAGCGGCGCCAGGCCCTTCAGAATCAAGCTGCGCCAGCACGGGCTGCAGCACCGGGCGCCATGGGCGAATACCCAGCGACGCAATAGGATCAGGCTCATCAGCGCCACGCAACCAATTGTCCAGCACGATCTGCCGTGAACTGTCGACCGACGAACCGGGCTCGCGTACAGCAAGATCCAGGCGACCACTTTCACCCAAACGACTGACCAACTGCAGATTAACCGCCGCCCAGCCCGTAGTCGGCTGACCATCAATCGCGACGATCTCCTGCCCCGCCTGCAAACCGGCAACCTCAGCCAGGCTGCCCGACTCAACTGCACCGATAACCGGACGCACCTGTAGGCTGCCAAGCATGGCCACGACCCAGAAGAACAACAGCGCCAGAAGGAAGTTGGCGACGGGCCCGGCCGCAACAATGGCGATACGCTGCTTGACCGACTTGCGATTGAACGACTGATCGAGCAATTCCGGCGGTACATCACCTTCACGCTCATCGAGCATTTTCACGTAGCCGCCCAGCGGGATGGCGGCCACAACAAATTCGGTGCCGTGGCGGTCATGCCAGCGCAGCAGAGGGCTGCCAAAGCCCACCGAGAAACGCAGCACCTTAACCCCACAGCGGCGCGCGACCCAGAAGTGGCCATATTCATGAATAGTTACCAGCACCCCAAGCGCCACCAGGGTGCCAACCAACATATAAAGCGCACTCATCAAACTTCTCCGCGTCGGCGCTTAGCGCCGACTCAGCCATTGCTCAGCCAGATCACGGGCGCGGCTATCAGCCGCCAGCACCGCATCCAGACTCTCAACCGCCAGGGCGGGCTCAGCGTGCAAAACGTCCTCGATCATACGCGCGATCTCAGGAAAACGGATGCGCCGCTCAAGGAAAGCGGCCACAGCCACTTCGTTGACCGCATTCAACATCGCTGGCGCAGTACCGCCGGCTTGCGCCGCTTCGCGTGCCAAGCGCAAGCAGGGAAAGCGCTGCTCATCGGGCGCCTGGAAGTCCAGACGGGCGATGGCGAACAGATCCAACGGCGCCACACCGGAATCGATACGCTCCGGCCAAGCCAGGGCATGGGTGATTGGCGTACGCATATCCGGATTGCCCAACTGAGCCAATACCGAACCATCCACATAGTCCACCAGCGAATGGATCACGCTTTGCGGATGCACCACCACTTCAATCTGCGACGGTGTCGCGTCAAACAGCCAGCAGGCCTCGATCAGCTCAAGGCCTTTGTTCATCATGCTGGCTGAATCGACCGAAATTTTGCGCCCCATCGACCAGTTAGGGTGCGCACAGGCCTGCTCCGGCGTAACCGCATGTAATTGCTCCAGCGGCATTTCACGGAATGGCCCGCCCGAAGCCGTGAGCAGAATACGTCGCACCCCGACTTGCTGCAGGCCACGGGAATAATCGCCCGGCAGGCACTGAAAAATCGCGTTGTGCTCACTGTCAATCGGCAGCAATACCGCACCACTGCGTTTGACAGCCTGCATAAACAAGGCGCCGGACATTACCAGCGCTTCTTTATTGGCCAGCAGGACTTTCTTGCCCGCCTCCACCGCCGCCAAAGTCGGCGGCAAGCCGGCCGCCCCAACGATGGCCGCCATAACAGTATCCACGTCAGGATGAGCCGCGACCTGACACAAACCTTCCGGGCCATGCAGCACCTGAGTGGCCAACCCGGCTGCGCGCAATGTTGCTTGCAGCTGAGCTGCCGCCAGCGTCTGCGGCACCACGGCAAAGCGCGGCCGATAAATCATGCACAGCGCCTCCAGCTCGGCCAGACGGCTGAAACCGGACAACGCAAAGACTTGATAGCGCTCAGGGTGGCGCGCAATGACATCAAGGGTGCTCAGGCCGATCGAGCCCGTTGCCCCCAGCACCGTAACCTGCTGCAGATGACTCACAACGCGCCCCAGCCCGCTAGCCACAGCAACGCGGCGAATATCGGAATCGCCGCCGTCAGACTGTCAATACGGTCGAGCACGCCGCCGTGACCCGGCAACAGATTGCTGCTGTCTTTGACCCCAGCCTGGCGCTTAAACATGCTTTCAGTCAGATCACCAACCACCGAGACCAGCACCACCACGGCGGTACCCAGCAAGCCCAACAGCAGGCTGGCAAATGACCAGTCGCGGTAAATCGCTACGTTCACACAGATCAGCAGCGTGGCCAGCAAACCACCGAACACCCCTTCCCAGCTTTTTCCAGGACTGACCTGTGGTGCCAGCTTGCGCTTACCGAAACGACGCCCACTGAAATAGGCACCGATATCAGCGCCCCATACCAGCACCATCACCGCCAGAATCAGCCAGTTCGCCTCAGGCCACTGCTTGAATAGCACCAACCCCTGCCAGGCCGGCAAAAGAATGAGTAGGCCAATTATCAATTTAGCCGGCAGACCAGCCCAGTAGCGACTACTGGCCGGATAACCGAGCACCAAAGCGGTCGCCAGCGCCCACCAGATAAGCGCGCACAGCAACACCCAAGGCGCTAAAACAGGCACTAGGTACAAGCCCAGCAGCAGCACTGCAACCAACACCGCAAACGCCACGCGCTGCACCTGCGCAGTCAAACCGGCCAGACGCGCCCATTCCCAAGCGCCCAAGCTGACTACAGCGCCGATAAACAGCGCAAACAACGCACCATCGAGCAGGAAGAAACCACCCAGAGCGAATGGCAACAGCACCAACGCCGTGATAATTCGTTGCTTGAGCATTAACTACGAGCCTCAGCAGCCACCTGATCGCTGGTTTTCCCAAAGCGACGCTGGCGGCTTGCAAAATCGGCCAAGGCTTTGCGCATGGCGTCGTGTTTGAAATCCGGCCAGTACAGGTCGGAGAAATACAGCTCGGTGTAGGCCAACTGCCAGAGCAGGAAGTTACTGATGCGGTGCTCGCCACCCGTGCGAATGCACAGGTCTGGCAAAGGTAAATCGCCGGTTACCAGGCAGCTTTGCAGCAACTCAGGGGTGATGTCCTCGGCGCGCAAATGGCCACCTTGAACTTCACGCGCCAGGCGCTGCGCAGCCTGGGCGATATCCCACTGGCCGCCATAGTTGGCCGCCACCTGCAGGACAAAACGCTTATTGCCTGCGGTTTGCGCCTCCGCCTCACGCATCGCGGCTTGCAGCTCAGGGTGAAAGCGCGAGCGATCACCAATGATGCGCAAGCTGATGTCGTTGGCGTTGAGTTTTTTCGCCTCGCGACGCAGCGCACTGAGGAATAACTCCATTAGCGCACTGACCTCCTCAGCCGGGCGTTGCCAGTTCTCACTGGAAAAGGCAAACAGGGTCAGCACCTCGACGCCTGCCTCCGCGCACACTTCGATCACCGCACGCACTGCATCGACACCGGCTTTATGGCCAGCAACGCCGGGCAGAAAACGCTTCTTCGCCCAGCGGTTATTACCGTCCATGATGATCGCCACATGCCGTGGCACGCCGGGCGGATTACCGTCTTTGGTCATTTCCATGACGATATCCTGGCCGTTAAACGGCCATAAGATCCGCTTCTTTCTGCTTCACTGCCACTTCGATTTCAGCGACGAACTTATCCGTCAGCTTCTGAATCTCGTCGGCCGCACGGCGCTCTTCGTCTTCGCTGATTTCCTTCTCTTTGACCAGGTCTTTCAACTGGCTCAAGGCATCGCGACGGATATTACGCACCGCTACACGGCCATCTTCAGCCGCATCACGCGCTTGCTTGGTGAAGCCCTTGCGGGTTTCCTCGGTCAGCGCAGGCATGGAGATCAGCAGCAATTCGCCCAAGTTGGTCGGGTTAAAACCCAGGCCCGAGCTTTGGATGGCCTTGTCGACAGCGGCCAACATGTTGCGCTCGAAAGCCACAACTTGCAGGGTGCGGGCGTCCTTGACGGTGACGTTGGCCACCTGATTCAGCGGGGTATCTGCACCGTAATACGGCACCATCACGCCACCGAGAATGCTCGGATGGGCCTGACCGGTACGGATACGACTGAAGGCGTGAATCAGCGATTCCAGGCTCTTTTGCATACGTGCCTGAGCGTCTTTCTTGATCTCATTGATCATGGGTATCTTCCTCAATCAGAGTGCCTTCAGCGCCGCCGACGACAACGTTCAGCAGAGCACCGGGCTTGTTCATATTGAAAACGCGCAGCGGCATAGCATGGTCGCGGCACAGACAAATAGCAGTCAGGTCCATCACGCCCAGCTTGCGGTCGAGCACCTCATCGTAGGTCAGGCGATCGAACTTCTCGGCATGCGGGTCTTTGAATGGATCGGCAGTGTACACACCATCGACCTTGGTCGCCTTGAGCACGACGTCAGCATCGATCTCGATGGCGCGCAGGCAGGCCGCCGAGTCAGTGGTGAAGAACGGATTACCAGTGCCAGCGGCGAAGATCACCACCTCACCGGTTTTCAGATGACGCAGCGCCTTGCGGCGGTCGTAATGGTCGGTCACACCAACCATGGAGATCGCCGACATGACGATGGCCGGGATGTTCGAGCGCTCCAGCGCGTCGCGCATCGCTAGGGCGTTCATCACGGTCGCCAGCATGCCCATGTGGTCGCCGGTGACCCGATCCATACCCGCTGCGCTCAGCGCCGCACCACGGAACAGGTTGCCACCGCCGATCACCAAGCCGACCTGGACGCCGATACCGACCAGTTGCCCGACTTCCAGGGCCATGCGATCAAGCACCTTCGGATCGATACCGAAGTCTTCCGACCCCATCAGGGCCTCGCCGCTAAGTTTGAGCAGAATGCGCTTGTAGCGCGGTTGACGACCACTCATCTGCTGAGCCATTGCGAGTCTCTCCTGCGGCGTTTGAATTCTGCGCGAACCTTGTGTTCGCGTTTAGTGGGCGCTTTGACAATCGCCCGAGTCATTGGTGCCAAAGCCCAACCACCCCACAGCGTAGCTGCCCCCTTAATTTGACAAAGAGGCCGCGCGCGTTAGCGGGCAGCCTCTTCGGGGCGACAGCGATTAACTGTCTTACTGCTTGCTGGCAGCCAGCTGGGCAGCAACTTCTTCAGCGAAGTTGTCGACCGGCTTCTCAATGCCTTCACCAACCTGGAAGCGGGTAAAGGACACGATTTCAGCGCCGGCTTTCTTGGCCAGATCACCAACTTTGATTTCCGGGTTCTTAACGAACGCCTGCTCAACCAGACTGGCTTCAGCGAGGAACTTCTGCACACGACCGCCAACCATCTTCTCGACGATCTCGGCTGGCTTACCCTTGATCTTGTCTTCGTTGAGGCTCATGAACACGGCTTTCTCGCGCTCAATGGCTTCAGCGGAAACTTCCGAAGGCAGCAAGAACTCTGGGTTGCTGGCAGCAACGTGCATAGCGATGTCTTTAGCCAGCTCAACAGTGCCGCCTTTCAGAACAACAGCAACACCGATCTTGTTACCGTGCAGGTAAGTACCGACTACGTCACCTTCAACGCGAACCAGGCGGCGAATGTTTACGTTCTCGCCAACTTTACCCACCAGAACCAGACGATCAGCTTCACGCGCTTCGATCAGCGGAGCAGCATCGGTCAGCTTGTCAGCAAACGCTTGCTCAACGCTGGCGGCTACGAATGCCTTGAAGTCATCTTGCAGAGCCAAGAAGTCAGTCTGCGAGTTAACTTCCAACAGAACAGCTACTTTGCCGTCATCTTTGACTGCAACAGCGCCTTCAGCAGCCACGTTGCCTGCTTTCTTGGCAGCCTTGATCGCGCCGGAAGCACGCATGTCGTCGATGGCTTTTTCGATGTCGCCGCCAGCCTTGGTCAAGGCTTTCTTGCAATCCATCATGCCTTCGCCAGTACGCTCACGCAGTTCTTTTACCAACGCTGCAGTAATCTCTGCCATTTCAAAATCCTCTGGATAGGTTGTTAACCATTCCACCCGCCAAAAACAAACGGGCGCTCAATTCTTAACACACTGCCGACAATGGCTAGAAACAATTACAGCTGCACGTCGGCGATGGTTTTAAAGGTGGCAAAAAGGGGGCCAAGCCCCCTTTTTGCGAACTAAGCAAACGCTTTACGCGTTTTACTTAGCCTTCAGCAGCTTCTGCAGCAGGGGCTTGCTCAACGAACTCGTCGGTGCCGCCATTTGCATTGTTGCGAGCACGGATCACGGCATCAGCCATGGCACCCATGTACAGCTGGATGGCGCGAATGGCGTCATCGTTGCCTGGGATGATGTAGTCAACGCCTTCCGGGCTGCTGTTGGTATCAACAACGCCGATAACTGGGATGCCCAGCTTGTTGGCTTCGGTGATAGCAATGCGCTCGTGGTCAACGTCGATTACGAACAGTGCGTCTGGCAGACCGCCCATGTCCTTGATACCACCCAGGCTGCGATCCAGTTTTTCCAGATCACGGGTGCGCATCAGCGCTTCTTTCTTGGTCAGCTTGGTGAAAGTACCGTCCTGGGACTGAACTTCCAGATCACGCAGACGCTTGATCGAGGCACGGATGGTTTTGTAGTTGGTCAGCATGCCGCCCAACCAGCGATGATCGACGTATGGCGAACCGCAACGTGCTGCTTCTTCAGCAACGATCTTGCCAGCGGAACGCTTGGTGCCGACGAACAGAATCTTGTTTTTGCCCGAAGCCAGCTTCTCAACGAACGACAGTGCGTCGTTGAACATTGGCAGGGTTTTTTCAAGGTTGATGATGTGGATCTTGTTACGCGCGCCGAAAATGTACTTGCCCATTTTCGGGTTCCAGTAACGGGTCTGGTGACCGAAGTGCACACCGGCCTTCAGCATATCGCGCATGTTGACTTGGGACATGATAGTTCCTTGATAAGTCGGGTTAGGCCTCCACGTATCCCGATCTCCAACCCGCGAACTTGTCGCTAAGCACCCAGGAAACCGTGTCGATACGTGTGTGGGTTTAAGCTTTCGGGCGCACCGCCCGTAAAGCGGCGCGTTTTATACCATAGAAGTCGAGCGCAAGCTAGCCGACAAACGCAATACATGTGCCCCGGGCTGCTGGCGCACGCTCACGTAGCGCTTATGGCTTGCAGCTGGTAGCTGTTAAGATAACGCACTTTCTGTTCGCGTCCGAGAACCGCACATGACCGTCACCATCAAAACGCCCGACGAAATCGAGAAAATGCGCGTAGCCGGCCGCCTGGCTGCCGACGTGCTGGAAATGATTGGCGAGCACGTCAAGCCCGGTGTCACCACCGAAGCGCTCGACCGCATCTGCCATGACTATATTGTCAACGTGCAACAGGCCATTCCTGCGCCGCTCAACTACAAAGGCTTTCCCAAGTCGATCTGCACCTCGGTCAACCACGTGGTTTGTCACGGCATCCCCAACGACAAACCCTTGAAAGAAGGCGATGTGATCAACATCGACATCACCGTGATCAAGGATGGCTACCACGGCGACACCAGCAAGATGTTTATGGTAGGTAAAGTGCCCGAGTGGGCCGAGCGCCTGGCCACAGTCACCCAGGAGTGCCTGTATAAAGGTATCGAACTGGTCAAGCCGGGCACCCGTCTGGGCGACATTGGTGAAGTGATCCAGAAGCATGCTGAGAAAAATGGTTTCTCGGTGGTGCGCGAATATTGCGGCCACGGCATTGGCGCGGTGTTCCACGAAGAGCCGCAAGTGCTGCACTACGGCCGCGCAGGCACCGGCATGGAACTAGTAGAAGGCATGACCTTTACCATCGAACCGATGATCAACCAGGGCCGCGCCGAAACCCGTACCCTTGGGGACGGCTGGACCGCGATCACCAAGGACCGCAAGCTGTCCGCCCAGTGGGAGCACACCCTCCTGGTGACAGCCAACGGCTACGAGATCTTCACCCTGCGCAGTGATGACACCATCCCACGCACGTCGGCCTGAACCATCACCGAGTCTGCTTTATAGATAGAAGGAAGGCCGCAATGCCGCAGGTAGATCCAGAGTTGTTCGACCGCGGCCAGTTCCAGGCTGAACTGGCCCTCAAGGCCAGCCCTATTGCGGCATTCAAAAAGGCCATCCGCCACGCTCGCGAAGTGCTCGACGGGCGCTTCAAGAGCGGTCGCGATGTGCGCCGACTGATCGAAGACCGCGCCTGGTTTGTTGACCAGATCCTGCGTGAAGCCTGGCAGCGCCTGCCCTGGAGTGAAGACGCCGATATCGCCCTGCTGGCCGTCGGCGGCTATGGCCGTGGTGAGCTGCACCCCTTCTCCGACATCGACCTGCTAATCCTGCTCGATAACGCCGACCACGAAACCTTTCGCGAGCCGATCGAACGCTTCCTCACGTTGCTATGGGATATCGGCCTGGAAGTCGGGCAAAGCGTGCGCAGCGTAGACGAGTGCGCCGAAGAGGCGCGCGCCGACCTTACGGTGATCACCAACCTGATGGAAAGCCGCACCATTGCCGGGCCGGAGCGCTTACGTCAGCGCATGCAAAGCGTCACCAACACGGAAAAGATGTGGGCCAGCACAGATTTTTTTGTCGCCAAACGAGCCGAGCAACGCGCACGCCACGCCAAATACAACAACACCGAGTACAACCTGGAGCCCAACGTCAAAGGCTCGCCTGGCGGCCTGCGCGATATCCAGACCATTCTCTGGATGGCACGCCGGCATTTCGGCATGCTCAACCTGCACGCTATGGTCGGCCAAGGCTTTTTACTGGAAAGCGAATACGCACTACTGGCTTCCAGCAAAGAGTTTCTCTGGAAGGTCCGCTACGCCCTGCACATGCTGGCCGGACGCGCCGAAGACCGCCTGCTGTTCGACCACCAAGTCAAAGTGGCCGAGCTGCTGGGTTTTAAAGAGCCGGACAACAAGCGCACCATCGAGCGCTTTATGCAGAAGTACTACCGCGTAGTGATGGCCATTGCAGAGCTGAGCGACCTGATCATTCAGCACTTTGACGAGCAGATTCTGCGTGCCGGCGAAGTCACGCAGGCCACCGCCCTCAACAGCCGCTTCCAAGTGCGCAACGGCTATATCGAAGCCGTGCACCCGGGCATCTTCAAGCGCACGCCGTTCGCCATTATGGAAATCTTCGTGGTGATGGCGCAGAACCCGGAGATAGAAGGGATATGCGCCGACACCATCCGCTTACTGCGCGACCATCGCTACCTGATCGATGATGAGTTCCGTAACGACATCCGCAACACCAGCCTGTTTATCGAACTGTTCAAATGCAAGGAAGGCATCCATCGCAACCTGCGGCGCATGAACCGTTACGGCATTCTCGGATTGTATCTGCCGGAATTCGGCCTGATTGTCGGGCAGATGCAGCACGACCTGTTCCACATCTACACGGTGGATGCGCACACGCTCAACGTGATCAAACACCTGCGCAAGCTGACCAAGCCTGGGGTTGCCGAGAAATTCCCCCTGGCCAGTGAACTGGTCGACAAGCTGCCCAAGCCTGAGCTGATTTACCTTGCGGGCATTTACCACGACATCGGCAAAGGCCGCGGCGGTGATCACTCTGAACTCGGTGCGGTCGATGCCGCCGCCTTCTGCGCGCGCCACCAATTGCCCAGCTGGGACTCCAAGCTGATTGGCTGGCTGGTGCAAAGCCACCTGAGCATGTCCACCACCGCACAACGCAAAGACCTCTCCGACCCGCAGGTGATCTCCGACTTTGCCCACCTGGTCGGCGACCAAACGCGCCTGGACTACCTCTACGTGCTGACCGTGGCTGATATCAACGCCACCAACCCAAGCCTGTGGAATTCCTGGCGTGCCAGCCTGCTGCGTCAGCTTTATACCGAAACCAAACGCGCCCTGAACCGCGGCCTGGAGAACCCACTGGACCGCGAGGAACAAATTCGCCTGACGCAAGGCACCGCCCTGGACATTCTGGTGCGCGGCGGCGCCGATGCTGACGTCGCTGAGCAACTGTGGGCACAGCTAGGCGATGACTATTTCTTGCGCCATACGGCCGAAGATGTGGCGTGGCATACGCTGGCGATCATTAGCCACCCCAATGACGGCAACCCACTGGTGCTGATCAAGGAAACCACCCAGCGTGAGTTTGAAGGCGGCACGCAAATCTTTATCTACGCCGAAGATCAGCATGACTTCTTTGCGGTAACCGTGGCAGCCATGGCTCAGCTCAACCTGAATATCCATGACGCACGCATTCTCACGTCCACCAGCCAGTTCACCCTCGACACCTACATCGTGCTGGAAAGTGACGGCGGCTCGATTGGCGACAACCCAGCGCGCATCAACGAAATTCGCCAGGGCCTGATCGACGTACTGAAAAACCCCGACGATTACCCCAGCATCATTCAGCGCCGGGTGCCGCGCCAGCTCAAGCACTTCGCCTTTGCCCCACAGGTCACCATCCACAACGACGCCAACCGCCCGGTGACCATCTTGGAAGTAATTGCCCCAGATCGCCCCGGCCTGCTGGCGCGCATCGGGCGAATCTTCCTGGACTTCGACTTGTCGTTGCAGAACGCCAAGATCGCCACCTTGGGCGAGCGGGTAGAAGACGTGTTCTTTGTCACCGACGCGAACAACCAGCCACTCTCCGACCCCGAGCTGTGCGCCAACCTGCAGGCCACCATCGTGCGCAAGCTATCGGCGCCCAGTACCGGCGAAACCCAACCGTCACAGCACATCATCTGACACACCTGGCGCGCGAGACAGGGACCCGCCCCGCCTCACGCGCCCGGCCGTTTAGATGCGGAAGCTGTCCACCAGCTGCTTGAGCCGGCCGGCCTGCTGATCCAGCTCGGTACACGCCCGCAGACTGGCTTCCAGGTTGCGCACGCCGTCTTGGTTCAGCACGTTGATTTCGGTGATGTCCATGTTGAGGTTTTCGACCACCGAGGTTTGCTCCTCGGTCGCGGTGGCCACTGACTGGTTCATGCCGTCAATCTCACCGATGCGCCGTGTCACGCTCTGCAGATTTTCCCCAGCCTGCTTGCCAATACGCACGCTGTCATCACTGAAACGGCGGCTTTCGACCATGGTATTGACTGCATCCTGAGCGCCCGTTTGCAGCTGCTCGATCATCTGCTGGATTTCCTGCGCCGAACTCTGGGTGCGTTGCGCCAGGTTACGCACCTCGTCCGCTACCACCGCAAAGCCACGCCCAGCCTCGCCGGCGCGAGCGGCTTCGATAGCCGCGTTAAGGGCCAACAGGTTGGTCTGCTCGGAGATGCCCTTGATCACATCAAGGATCTGGCCGATATCGTTGCTCTTCTGGCTCAGGGTTTCGATGTGCGAACCGGCCGCCTCGATCTTGCTCGACAGATCACTCATCGCCCCCAGAGTTTTCTCGACCATTTGCTGGCTATTCTCGGCACCTTGGCGTGCACCACTGGCCTGAGTGGAGGCATCGGCGGCATTGCGCGCGATCTCCTGCGCAGCAGCGCCCAGCTCGTTGATCGCCGCCGCCACACTGTCGGTCCGCGCGGCCTGCTCGCTGGAGTTGCTCATCGACGCATTAGACGCCGCCACCACGGTGCGCACGCGCTCATGCACCGCACTGGTGGTGGACGCCACTTCGCGGATCGACTCGTGAATCCGCTCGACAAAGCGGTTGAATGCCACCGCCAGCTCACCGAACTCATCCAGCGAGTTAACTTGCAAACGCTGGGTCAAGTCGCCCTCGCCTTGCGCGATATCGCCCATGGCGCGGCTCATCAGATGCAGTGGCTGCAACAGAAAGCGAATCAACAGCCCGAGCAGCAGCAAAATCGCCGCGACGCCAATCACCATCACCATCAACGCCGACAAACGGAACTCCTGCAGCGCGGCGTAGGCCTTGCTCTTGTCGACCGACAGGCCGACATACCAGCGCACCCCTTGCAGGCCTTGCACCGGAATAAAGGTGACCATACGCGCCGCACCATCGGCCGCCTGCACCTCTTGCAGGGCAGTGCTGAGCATGGGCTTGCCGCCAGGAAAGAGGTCTCCCAAACCTTTGAGCACCTGCTCGCGGTCCGAGTGAACCAGCACAGTGCCGTTGTCATCGACCAGGAAGGCATACCCCAGCCCGCCGAGATCCAGCGAGTCGAGAATAGTGTCGATGGTTTCCAGCTTCAGGTCGCCCCCCACCACCCCCGCCAGCGCGCCATCACGGCGGACTGCGCGGGTAATGGTGATCAACAAGCCATCACGCGGATCAGCCGCCAGGTAAGGCGCGGTCAGGCCGACGCCAGAACCCGCCTGGGCCATTTTGTACCAAGGGCGCTGACGTGGGTCATAGCCGGCCGGCAAGTCACTGGCGGGGTATTGGGTATAGGTGCCGTCCGCTTCACCGAGGTAGGCGTATAAAAATGAGGAAGCAATGCTGCGATGCTGAAGGCTCTTGTTGAGCGCGATAGCATCGCCGCTATCCTCCACGGTCTCGCCAAGCGCGTCGAGTAGCAGAACGCGGCCATTGAGCCAGTGCTGGATATTGCCTGCCGAGACATTGCCCATGTCACGCAGGTAGTTCTCAAGGTTTTCGCGGATGGCGTTACGTTGCATGTAGTCGTTGTACAAGGCGAATGAGGCAAAGGCCGCAATCACCACCAACGACGCAGCCAACATGATCTTGTGGCTGAATTTTAGGTTACGCATTAATACTCTCGTTTAGCGGGTCAGCAATAGGCATCCGGCTTTTTGTCCGGTAAGCCGACTATCGGCCCAAACCACAGGGGCTTTAGTTAAAAAGGCAGGTACCACTTACCCCAGGCAAGGCACAGCAGAGTGCCAGGCCATTGGCTCGCGTTGGCGGGGGCCGCAGCTGGAGCAAGGCGGCGGGGGATTAGGCCGTAAATCAACCCCACAGAATTCTCTAAATGCGTCTTAACGTGCTAGTGTCGCGACCTTTTAAGCATTCCAGTAGCGATCCGTCATGAACCACGCCCTCGCCCACCTCCAGCCCTACCCCTTTGAGAAGTTGCGCGCCCTGCTCGGCAGCGCCACTGCGCCGACCGGCAAAACCCCAATTGCCCTGTCCATTGGCGAGCCCAAACACCGCTCGCCGGCGTTTGTGGCCGCAGCGCTCAGCGCCAACCTTGACCTGCTCGCGGTGTACCCGACCACGCTGGGCGTTCCGGCGCTGCGCGAAGCCATTGCCGCCTGGTCCAGCCGCCGCTTCGGTTTGCCAGCCGGCGTACTCGACCCCGCGCGCCATGTACTGCCGGTCAATGGCACGCGTGAGGCGCTGTTCGCCTTTACCCAGGCAGTGGTGCAGCGTGATGTTGACGGTCTGGTGGTCAGCCCCAATCCGTTCTACCAAATCTATGAAGGCGCCGCCCTGCTCGCCGGCGCGCAGCCGCACTACCTGCCGTGCCTGGCAGAACATGGCTTCAACCCGGACTTCGACGCGGTCAGCGATGACGTCTGGCAGCGCTGCCAGATCCTCTTCCTCTGCTCGCCCGGCAACCCGACGGGCGCGCTGATTCCGCTCGAGACACTGAAAAAGCTGATCGCCCTGGCCGATAAATTCGACTTCGTCATCGCCGCCGACGAGTGCTACAGCGAGCTGTACTTCGATGAAGGCAACCCGCCTGCCGGCCTGCTGAGTGCCTGCGCCGAACTGGGCCGGCATGATTTTGCGCGCTGCGTGGTGTTCCACAGCCTGTCCAAGCGTTCCAACCTGCCAGGCCTACGTTCAGGCTTTGTCGCCGGCGACGCCGACATTCTGAAATCTTTCCTGCTGTACCGTACCTACCACGGCTGCGCGATGCCGGTACAAACCCAGCTGGCCAGCGTAGCCGCCTGGAGCGATGAAGAGCACGTTAAGGCCAACCGCGAGCTGTACCGCGAGAAGTTCGACGCAGTGCTGGCGATTCTTGACGGCGTATTGGATGTACAGCGCCCGGACGGCGGCTTCTACCTATGGGCCAGAACGCCGATAGACGATGAAACATTTACCCGCGAGCTGTTTGCTCGCGAGCATGTCACCGTAGTGCCCGGTTCCTACCTGTCACGCAGTGTCGATGGCCATAATCCAGGCGCGAACCGCGTGCGTATGGCGCTGGTCGCCCCACTGGCGGAGTGCGTGACAGCGGCAGAGCGTATTCGTGATTTTGTGAAGGGCCTCGACGCATGAGCAACACCCTGTTTGGCATCAAAGCCTGGGATGCCTAAGCGAAATCAATAAAGCCCTTTCACATCAAAGGCTTACGCAACAAAAAGCGCCCCGCAATGGGGCGCTTTTCACGACTTACCGGCCTAATTAAATCAAACACTTACGGTTGGGTTTTGGAGAGGATTTATCCACCATCCACTACTGCAACAGTATCTGCTTAATCCAACCAAAGCCCGCGCAAACACTGGCGCGCACCTTTGTGCTGTCTAAAAAGAAATCACCAGATAGCCGCGCTGCAGGCCAGTAACGACGCGATAGGCATAGGTAGTATTAGACAGCATTCCAGCCCCACCCCGGCCGTCCTGGCTACGTTCAACCACCACCCAAAGAATCATAATGCCGCTCGCAAGCGGCGCCCCTTATTCCTCTGTCGTCGGCGATGTCAGCATAGAGTCCAGCCAGCGCTCCAAGACCGCCGAACAACTCGGCACGCACTCTGGCCTCGGCTTCTGCTGCCGAGCTGAGCTGGGCAGTGATGGTATTGCCGGCTGCTCGGCTGCGGCGTTCGGTAAGATCGAGGCGCTGTTGCAGCCGCTCAAGAGCAGTGCCAGCACGAACAGCATCAGCGCGTGCCGCTTCCAGTTGTTGCTCAGCATCTTTCTGCACCTCTTCACTCGCCAGCATCCGGCGCTTGGTTTCCTGTAAAGCCGCCAGCGTCGTGCGACGATCGCGCTCGCTAACTTCGGTCTTATAGCTAGCCAGTGCTGTTACAGCGCCAGCAGCCTCAACCTGTGCAGTAGCAACCCGCAACTGCTGGGCGCCGGCAACCAGGCCCAGCGCCAGCACCCAGTACGCCCAGGCTGGCACCAGCTTCAGCCAGCCGGTCACCGGTACACCTCACGAATTGCAGCGGCGTAGTTGCGGGCCCACTTAGCGCGAAGCTCATCCTTTTGCTGCTGGGTGCCTCGGCTATGTGCACCAGGGCGCCAGGTGCGCAGGTAGAGCTGCCATGCGCCTTCAACATCATGCTCGGCTGGTAGCTTGAAGGGATCTGTCCACAGCAGCAGACGAGCCAAGGCGGCGGCCAGCACATCGTCATGCTCGATGGCGATATAAACCTGATCGTCATTTACCGGAGCAACGCCGCGGGCATCGGCCACAGCCAAGGCCAGAAACTCAGTCAGATGATGGCGAGCAATTCCATGGACCATGCCGCCGCCCTTCTCTGCCTGCCAAAAACTACGGGCCGGCCCCTTGATCTGTCGACGGTGAACAAAGCGGCTTTCTTGCAGCCCGATAGCCAGCAACATCACCTCCGCCTGCTGGCTAGACATTTTCGCCGGCAGCAGTGCAAGCGCTGGCTCAATCGCTGAGCGGCGTATTTCGGAAAGAGTCATACTTTTCTCCGGGCAACAAAAAGCCCGCACTGGGCGGGCTCTTTTAAATGGCTGATTGGCTACAGATAACTTTCCTCGGCGGCCGGCTCAGGCACGCATGCCGGCAGCTCGATCACTTCAAACCCTATCGGGATTGCGCTTTGTCCTTGGCTATAGCCGATGTACCAGCAGGTTATGGCGAAGATTGCGATGCAGGGGTAGAACACAACACGCGGCAGGATGAGGCTGGATTTCATGAGCAAGCTCCTTTTGCTAGGTGCTTAGCAGCATAGATCAGGTATTCGCTCTGTAAGAAATGACGCGGATCATTCCCGCAGCTCGTTTAATCGCGATATGGTTGGCCGATGAACTACCAGCCAAGCCTCGATGGGCTGCGCGCCATAGCCGCGCTCCTAGTACTCATGTTTCACGCAAAGGTGCCTGGCATGTCTGCAGGATTCGTGGGTGTGGATGTCTTCTTTGTACTGTCTGGCTTTCTGATTACGAAGCTGCTGATCGCCGAGCATGAGCGTACCGGCGCGATCGACTACACAGGCTTCACCGCCCGACGATTGCGCCGTCTATACCCTGCACTGATCCTCTTCCTGCTCGTTTACCTTGGCGCGGCACCATTCATATGGCCAGAGATACCCACTGAGAAACATGAGTGGGATGCCTTCATCGCTGGCTTCTACATGGGCGACTACGCCACCGCAACAGGTCGGCCAACAGCAGTGATAAGCCATCTTTGGTCACTTGGGATTGAAGAAAAGTTTTATCTGCTCTGGCCATTCACCGTGGCTATTGCAATGCGCCTGCGCCGTAGCCAGGCTCAGTTGCTTGTCGCTGCGATGTTTGTCGGCGTCACGCTATGGCGCGCGTATAACGTCGAAACGCTAGATCGCTACTGGCACGTCTACTTCCGCTTCGATACTCACTGCAGCGGCCTGTTGCTGGGGTCGCTGGCCGCGCTTACCTCGATTAGACCTCGGGCGATTTTTGGTTGGATCGGGCTGCTCGGCTTGATGGCCGTGCTCGTAATCTTTGACTGGAAAACACGAGCTACGGCAGCGGTCGGTATAAGCCTCGCCGAGATCTTCTCGCTAATGATCGTAATGGCGAGTCCTGCTTTTCTGGGGAAGGGAGTCCTGCCATGGCTAGGCAAAATGTCCTACGGTATCTACATATGGCACTACCTCTTCATCAAGTTTGGCCGAGAGTATGGCCTGCACTGGGCTGAGAACCTGATAATTGCCGGAATCGGCGGAATTGTATGCGCGGCCATCAGTTATTACGCCGTGGAGCAGTGGCTGAAAGCGCCGCGGCGCACACCTATTTCGAGTACACAGTGACTTCAATGTCATCGACATAGAAGTCGTTAGCCGTGCCCGAGGTTCTGCCCGATGCGTTGTAGAGTGCATCGATGCTTCTTGTACCAGGCGGAACAAGCACCGGGAATGATCGCGGCTGCCAATACCAGGGCCCTGGTGCCCCGCCGCCGCCAAGCGTCCAGGCAAACGGCGAGTAGTTGGTACTGATAGTTCCGGCCGACGCGTTGAGCATCCGCAGACCCATGCCGCCGGGGTCTTGGTCACTATAAGCCGATTGCTTCCAGCGGACCTTAGCCCACATAAGGCCGGAGTCCAACTCGGCGACCTGCAAGCCCTGCGCTAATAAACTGAGACGCTGGCGGCTCACCGACTGCACGAAGCTTCCGCCCGTGAAGTAGTAGGCACCATTAAATGGCCCTGGAGTGGCTTGCCGCACTGTCATGCCACCCAGCTCAACCGTCCAGCCAGAAGTATTGCCGGCCTCCGCGCCCGGGTTGGCCAGCGTCAGGCCGTAAGCTTTCAGTTCCCGCAGCTCATATCCGCCACTGAAAAGCGTGTTGCGGTCAGCAATGCTTAACGGTTGATTCTGAACCAGCACGTTAGCGATGACCGCAGTGGTGAAGCTGCCGCTGAATCCAGCACCACCTGCCGGCGGCCCTCCCACAACCAGAGCGCCGGCGGTAACACTCAGCGGCAAGTTATAGCTACCGAACAAGCGGCCATTGATCGAAACCTTGAGCTGCCCTTCCCCGTCGTGCTCCAGCACATAATCGTTGCGCACACCCTCGTAGCTCAAGTCGCTACTCCAAAGCGCAAGAAAGCCAGGTTCATCCGCAACCGCGTATGCCCCCTCGGTCGGGACAAAAATGCAGTTGGTAATAGGATGTATCGCAACGTCTTCGACATAAGAAGACGGGCCGAACCACTGGCCCGTGAGGTAAGTCGGATTGACTGAGGCATCGATACGCGAGTTGGTTGGGAGCGAAGTGATAGCCCCAACAATATCAATCTCCTGGATGTATCCGTTGACGGCACCACTTGTGCCGTAGAGAGCATTGCGTGTCACCATCATTTTGCCACTGCGCATAGCAATGCCTTGGATGCGGCGACCAATATCAAACCGCTTAAATTCCTGGCCGATGGTGAAAATTGAAGTACCCAGCAGTGAAGCCGGAATGACGTATGTAGCAATCCCGGTCTCTGTCGTGCTGAACAACGCTAACAGCAGATATTCCGCACCGGATACGGTCACGAACTCAATCGACCCTACATAGGGCGCAAGAGCGGTAGTGTCGTAGATATCAAGGATAACGGCGGCGCCGGAAGAGAAAGAGGCCTCAAGGTCAAGACGCAACAACTTATTCGTGTCGTAGTCGCTGGCCCACACGTCACCATTTGAGCGGCGCGCAAAAGTCGCAATATGCTGGTATGTCGACGTGCCAAAAGTAAACTCGCCTAAGAGGGCGCCGTCACTAAGACGCAACTTATAAACACGGCTTTCCGTATCATCTAGATGGACTGAAAAGGCTACTGTGTCCGCATCTAGAAATAACAAGGCCTGCGGTTTAGCTGTATAGCCGCCAGCCGAAAGCACCGGAGAACGGAACTCATAGCGCCAGCCTGGGCGCCCCACTATCTGCTCGCTGCCGCCGCAGATAACCGCAATGCCCCCCTCTGGAGCGGATCGAGGATCTAGCACATTTGCTATCTGGATACGCGGACTGGCTGTTACATCGTCAGTAACTAGACCGACAAGCACAGCCCGACTCGATGACAGTCGAGCTAGTGGCGCTCGCACCGATGCCGCCAAAGTTACCGGGCCATCAGCTCCCATCCAATAGGGCAGCCCCGCACCCTTGTAGCGAGCACCGTACCCATCCCCTCGAAACCCTCGGGCGTAACGTGCGGCGCTGATCCGGTTCGGCTCCAAGTCAGCAAGCCGTCGAGGTCTTGTTCGTCATATGTGAGTGGAAATATCAGCCGCTCTAAAACGGACGCCCCCCCAATGCGCATCTGCGCCGCAGCAATACCGGGAATCATGCTGCCACCGTCTGGCCGATCACGTCCCACACATCTGTAGCAACGCGCTTGAGGGTAACGCTCATGCGGTCAGTCATAACCAGGGTTCCTCCGCTCGGGGCGTTTAGGCTTACGCCTGCGCCTGCGCTTAGGATTAGATTCCCAGCGCCTGCTCGGCGAATGTGCACCTCGGTATCGGCGGCCCAGGCCACTGAGGATTGCGGCGCGACCGTGATGATCGAGGCTTCTGCATTGGCGGGGCGGATGTAAGCGCCCGCATCGGTCAGGCTAAGGGTGCGTGCGATTGTCGGCTCTGTTATTACGGGTGCCGGCGCGGCTAAAACGGCCAGGTCACCAGCACCGAGCAGGCTGCCCCCGTTAATGGTCTTGATGTTCGTGGCGCTGATCAGCGCGGCCTGCTTGCCCGCCACCACTGTATTCAGGTCGGTGATCTGCTTTTGCAGCTTGCCGACCGCGACCAATACGTTGTCGGTGCTTACTACCGGCGTTCCAGTCGCAAGGCTGAGGCCGCTTAGCACGGCAGCAAGAACGCGCGCGGCGGTGTGGTAGAGATTGCTGCTGCCCTCGCTCAAGCTGTCTGTGTCGACGTTAACGGTTGCGCCCGCCGCTATACCACCAAGCTTCGTCTTCTCAGTGTCGGTATAGGCATTGGTGTCCGGGTTGGCCTCATAGAGCGCTTTGACCTGTGCGGCCGTAACAGGGTCAGAGCTGCCTGCCTGCGCCACCCACTCGGTGTCGTTGTCGTCCCAGATGTAGCGCAGCACCGGATCACCCGCGCCGGAGTCGACGTTGGCCGAGCTACCAGGCGCAGCCGTGGGGTGTGCGGCCTGCAGCGCCGCCAGTGTCGGGTACTCACCTTTCCACAGACTGCCATCCAAGCTGGCCAGCTTGGCCTTTTCGGCTGGCGTGTAGTTTTCTTGGCTGAGGTCGTAGCCCGCCACCTTGTCGACTTTTAGTAACAGCCCCGCTGTTAGTGCTGGAGGCTGTACCGCTGTGTCAGCAAGCGCACCCTGCGCAGCTGTGCCGGCGCCTATATCGGCTGGCGCGGCCGGGATGAATGGTTTGCTGGCCAGGTCTGAGTAGCTTCCGCTGGAAGCAACCGCCGCGAGGTTGCCAGGCTGCACAGCAGAATCAGCTTTGGCACCTTGCGCGCTTGTAGCCTTGCTGTTTAGCGCGGCCTGTAAATCTGCCTGATCAGCCAGGGAACCGGTGATCCCGCCCCAGGTCGCGCCCGCAGCCGCGAAGCTCTCCAGCATCTCGGCAGTTACCGAGGCAGTGATCGTGCTACCAGATAGCCAGGTTTGCGCGGCTGTACACTCAAGGCCACGCGTTAGCGTGGCGGTGCCGCCCACGACAGCCGCGTCCACCACTTCAAATAGGTCACCAGCGCCGATGATGCACAGACGATAAGTGCCATCGGGCAAATCAAGCGCAGTTGATGTATCTGCCGCGCCGAGAGTGATCGGCCGCAGCCAGTTATTGATGTAGTTCATATCAGACCCATGTGCAGTAAAGGTCACGCAAGTGGCGCACCACTTGCCCGGTAATTGGGTTGTACGAGCCGAGCGCCCAACGGTCGCGATCAGCCTCTGGCCAGGTGCTTTGTCGGGTCTGGCTTCCAGCATCCATGCCGGTCGGATGCAGAGCTGGCCCCGTCCAATCCTCGGATGCCGGCAGGGCTGGGTCTCGCCTGATGCCCGGCAGATACGGCGCAATCAGCTTGTTGCTGAGCAACATAAAGCCAAGTGCGAACGTGCTGATTATCGGCGGCTCGGTCGGGGCTATCTCAATCGGCAGGTAGCCCGGCACAAAAAGCTCTATCGGTCCCGCAGTCTCAGTGCCAGTCCTGATCAGGTCGCCCTCAATGGTTAGGGTGCCTACCCTATCCGCGGACATGTTGTCGCCCGACAGCGTTACCACACTTACGATCACAAGATCGGCAGACCGCCCGCCCGCCAACACTGAGCGCGTTTCGGTCGTCGTGTAGCTCCCCGATCGACTGGTAACCCCGCCCGACCAAGACCCGTTTGTTGCAGACGCCTGCCTGTACTTAACCAGTTCGGCTGAGCCGTCCGGCTTGTACCAGGCCCAAATCACGCCCTCGTATGACTGCGACGACGTGTTGCTGCCTACCGGCCAGCGGGCGGCTACCGTCCAGTCTCGCGGGTCGCCAGGCGGGCCGTCTGCGAGAATGCCGGTGAAGTTCGGCACATCAGGGACGCGCGACACCCAAACCGCCATGGTTTGCGCGCGCTCCGCATCGAGGGAATCAAAGCCGTTTTCATAGCTGGCGGTTTTGTCGCTGTACTGCGCCAGTACGCTGAGCCCGACATCAAGCCCAAGGTCGCCGACGATAGCGGTTAGCTCGATAACCGAGCGGCCGAAAAGCTCACCCTGCCAACTGTTGGGCACCAGCAACAAAAGGCAGCGCCCGCCGCGTGAGGAGTTGTCCATGGCCGTTATGGTCACAGAGCTAACGTCTGCATCTGTCACGTTCAGGCCGAGCTGGGCGCGCGTATAAATCCGCTCAACAGCACCAACGCCTAGCACCTCAAGCCTTACGGTGAATGACGTTGCATTTGCGTTAGGGGTGAGATTGAACCGGCGCAGCAGCGTGCCGCGCCCGGGTACATACATGGGGTAGCGCTCTGCGTTACCGCCGCTTGTAGCGCCGCCGTACCATACAGCTGTAGTGCGCGCGCCATTGCTTTCCGTGCTGCGAATGATGGCCTTGCTGAGCCACTGCTCATCCGGGTTTTCGCTGGCTACACCTGGTGGCGGCATGCCGATATCCCAGAGGTAAGTCCAGTGGTCGGTGGGCCTTTTCACTGTCATCGTGGCGCCGCTGGGGAGGCGTAGCACACCGGTTGCGGCGCCAAACGTCGGCGACTCGATGCGCCCATGCCAGGGCCAGCCCCAGTTCACAATCTCGGGGTCGACTGGGCTGTTAGGAAAGGCCATTGGCGAACTCCAGCACGACCTCAGCGTTACCCGCATCGACCATCTCAATCCGCCGCACGCTGCGCCAGCTCACCCAGGCGAGACCGTCCGTGGTGGGCAGCAGCACGGGGTCGTAATACGTGCGCTGGGTTGCATCTGGCTCAGTCAGCGGGCTAGCAATGCCGCCACCGCCGCCGGTTGGCTTCGGGTTTGGCGTATCGGTGCCGGGGCTGGTTTGTGCCGGCAGCGGGCCGCGCGGGCTGATTGTTCTCAGGGTTTTGCGCGCCTTAGGCTGAACCACGACTGAGTTGATTTCATCCACCTGGCTCTTGCCAGTGCGGCGCTCGATCATCGCGGCGCCACCGGCACGGCGTTCGGCGGCATTAGCAGCCCCGCTGCCTTGGCGGTTGGCGGCATTGGCAGCGCCTGGTGCCCGGCGCCGTTGCTCGTTGGTCATATCAAAGCTCCAGCTGATCGTTGGGGATGGCCACCCGGTAAGTCGCGCTCACGTCGCGTTGCAGCTCGTCGCGGTACAGCGCATCAATCTCAACGCTGCGCACTTTGAAGCGGCGCGGGAAGTCTTCGGCGGTCAAGTCATCCTTGGCCGTCCAGTTGCCGGCAAAGCCCAGGCGCTCATCGTCATACGCCGGCACCGCTCCCCCGCTGATTGGGTTGTTCAGCCGGCCGCCCAACTGAGTGGGCAGCGAGCCGCCCGAGGCAGGGATCGGTGGCAGCGTTGTATCGGGCGCCGCCGGAACGGTGAGCGGGTCATTCACGCCGCCACCGCGCATCACTGCGATGCTGAGCGTGGTGTTAGCGCGCCCAGCGGCCAGGTCAATGTTGTGCTGGATGCGGCGGCACTTGCCGGTGGCCTTGGCGGTGTCGTCCAGGCGCAGGGTGTGCGTGAGGTCGACGCCCAAGGCCATGTCGGTTTTCGTTTTCCAGCTAACCGTGGTGCCACGGTGGGCGCTGACCAGCGTGGCCTTGCCCTGGCTGAGCATGCAATTCAGGAAGCTGACTCGGCGGCTTTCATCGTTCAGGTCTTCCAGGCTGCTGTTGCCAACCGGCGTGGCGGCCTGCCAGTCATCCGCGCGGCTGTCTTCCACTTCAAAGCTCACCGCCTGGCGGGTGATCACTGGGGTGGTCAGGTTGCCGGCGGTCATGGTGATGCTGTAACGCTCGGTAATCGACTGCGCCCAGCGCTGCGCACCGGAGGCGGTGACCGAAAGGAAAAGATCGCCAAAGGTATTGATCCACGGCACTTCGTCGCCGCAGGGGTTGGGCATGCTTGGTGGCAGCGTAGTCCCGCCCGGGCGGCCGATCATGGTCAGGCCGGCGCCGGATATTTCACTCGCGACCATATCCGCGCTGGGCAGGTCGGTGGTCCAGGTACGCCAGGCGCAGAACGCGCCAATGCCACCAGAGCCGCCTGTTTGTGGATGCGACCAGCCAAACTGAACATTGTGCTGATACAGGCGCGGGTAGCGGTAGCTGGCCTCAATCTCGACCGTGTTGCTGATCGCGCCCAGGGGCTGCAGGTCGATCTGCACGCTTTTATACAGCGTGGTGCCGGGGCCGAACACGAAGGCCGGCGTGGTGGCGTACCAGCTGGTTGTGCGCAGTTCACCGGTGGCGGAGCAGTCCAGCGAAGCGGTTACGGTGCTCAGCAGTTCCTCGGCGTACTCCCAGCGGCTGCGGCCTTCCAGCGGCTCGAAGGCATCCGCCGACCAGTTGCCCGGGATCAGCGCGTTGATCTGCTCGATCGTCAGCGCCTCAACCCGATCTTGGCGTTGGTCGCTGCACTCGCAGCTCAGAATGCGCGTGGTGCTGTCCCATGCGGGCATCTCCAGCGCGCCGGTATACAGGCGGGCTGTGGTCACCACGCCGTCACGGTTTCGGCTGATGTAATCCAGCTCAACCGGCTTGCCCGTCCATTCCGGCGGCACCACAGGGCCAGGCGGCAGCAGCAGGCTAAACCCGGCCACGCCAGCGGCGCCTTCTTCCCGGTCGATATCGATCAGGCCCGTCAGCAGGTGAGTCAGGTCGACCCCACCCACCAGCAAGCGCACGCGCCACACAAACGAGATACCGCGCACCACATAAACCGGCTCGGGCACAGGCGCAGCGCTTGCGCCGGCGCTGCCCAGCGGTGCGGAGCCCAGTGGGCTGAAACCGATAAGCATTAGGCTTCTTCCCAGCTGATGGACCACGACTGAAAGCCACCGGCTTGGCTCTTAACCGGCCGGCTGCAAAACACCGAATACACCGGCCACCACCACACCTGGTACAGCGTTGCGCCAGGCACGGCGGTTACCGTAGCAACGCCATCAACGGTGACAACCGCAGCATCCACCCACTGCTCACCGACCAGGGCAAACGCCCACGGGGCATCGTCCGGGCGCGGCGTGCTGGTGAGGGTGAACACCAGGCCGGCCTGCTGCATATTGCTGGCTTGCGTGCTGCGCAGCTCAAGCGGACCGGTGTAATCCAGGCCATCAAGGCCCGGCGGCATCCAGCCTTGTGCACTGATGGTGCCGCCGGCCTTTTCCCAGTGGGTTTGCTTGACCAGAGCACCATCACTCATGCGGTCCTGCGAAGATCCGCCGATGGGCTGCACGGTCAAATCCGGGGCGCCAGCATGCAGCACAATCGGCACACCGCCGAGCATGAGGGGTACGGACATTGGGGGAACTCCAGGCATTAAAAAGCCAGTGCTGGGCGGGCTGTTATCTTTTGCGGCCGTGCTTCATGGCCAGGCGTTGCAGGTTGAGTGCTTCGCCGGGGCTGGCGTACACGTTCACACTCTCACCACCCAGCTCAAAGGCCACGCGGCCAAGGTCGGGGAAGTTGGGGGCGGAGTTTGCAAGCACTTCGGTCATTAGAGGGTCGACGCCGGCAGAGCGCGAGGCAAGCAGGCGCGAGGCGGTTGCCGTCAATACTTGCTCGCCGCCCTGGAAGTTCACCAGCTCAGGGCCGCGCTCGCCTACCCACGCGTAACCCGGCGGGGCATTGTTGGTGCCTGTAGCAAAGCCGGGCAATGGCGCAACCTGCTCACCTCCCGCTGAGATAACGGGCTGAATAACAAGCAGCTTGGCAATATCGGCTGCAAGCTGTTGCATGCGGGCCTTGACCTGCTCGACGTTGGTTTCGTCGATCTGAACCTCGATGTTGACCACCTTCAATGCTTCGGCCTGCTTGGCCAAGTCATTTATGCGGGCTGATACCGCGGCAACATCCTTCTCGACGCTGACCTCATCCAGCTTAGATGCCTCAACAGCAATTCGGCCAAGCTCATCAGCCATACCTGCCAGGCCGTAAGTGTTCTGGCCTGACTGCTGAATGCCCTTGATGATTTCGCCGGCTTGGCGAGCCTGCTCGATGGCCAGCTTGTTATCGCCGCGCTGCTTGGCTTGGCGCGCTGCAATCAGCGCATCTTGAGCGGCTGCATATGTCGGCTCACTTGAGCCACCGCCAGCACGAATCTCCGAGGCCAACAGATTGAACTCACGCTCAATGCTGAGGGTATTCTCGCGCGCCTTGGCTAGGCGTTTATTCTCGGCCTCAAGCAGTTTGAGCTGCGAGTCCATGTCCTTCTTTAGATCGGCCAGGCCTGACTTGCGCGCATCAGCCACCAGCTTGTTGGCGCTCATGTCGCCGGCAACCCGCAGGCGATGACGTTCTTGTTCGCGGGCAATAAAGTCCTCGTATACCTCGCCCATGCTTTCCGCCCAGTCCTTAAGTGCGGCAATCTCGTCGTACTTGATACCTGCAATATCGGCGGCGGCTTTCTGCTCATCAGCCAGGCGGCGAATGTCTTTGTCAACCTGCTCTTTCTCGATGGCGTCGAGCTGTAACTGGTAGGTCTTGGCGGCGCTGGCGATTTCATCCAGCGCTTTCTTGCCGGTCAAACCGAGCGCGCCGAGGCCTTTATCGGCGGCCGCAAAAAACAGAGAAGCCTGTGGAGTGAGGCGCGCCACTTCCTTTAGCAGTCGGGCGATATTCTCGATTGGCTTTTCGCCGGAAGATAAACCATTGGCCGCCGCCGCTGCCTCGCTCATTGACTTAGCCGCCCGAGCCGAGGCTCCAGTCAGGCGATCAAAAGCACCCACCATATCGAGCGCGGCATTTTCGAGTTGCTGAGCCGATGTGCCTATCATTAGGCCAAATTCCTCGGCCTCCTTGGTCAGCTGTGGCAGCTGCTGGATTAGAGCGTTAGCCACAACATCGGCCGTCAACTGCCCGGCCTTTGCCATGTCACGCAGCGCACCAACTGGCACGCCAAGGCTGGCGGCGAGGGCCTGCATAAGGCGCGGGGCCGCCTCTGCAATACTGTTGAATTCATCACCGCGCAGCGCGCCAGCGCCAAGAGCCTGGGCAAACTGTGTGATTGCGCCTTCAGATTCAGCCGCCGATGCTCCTGAGATTCGAAGCGACTTTGTAACCGCCTCAACCACCTGAGAGATTTCTGCCTGGCTGCGGCCCGCCTCTCGCAGTGATGGAGCGAGGCGCGCATACAGCTGAGTGACAGCGCCCAGCGCTGCGCCGTTTTCGTTGGCGATACGACGCACATCGGCCGAAGCCTTGTTGAATTCCACTTGAGACTTTGTGGCCAGCTTCAGTCGCGCGTCGATCTGCTTGGCCTGGTCGGCAAGGCTCGCGTACTGGACCGCAGCCCCCTTAAGGACAGACACGCCGATCAAGCCCTTTAACGCTACGGCAGCCGAGTTGACGCGCTTGTTCATTTCGCTCAGCGAGTTATTAACTTCGGTGAAAGCCGCGCGGGTTTTGTTCTCGCCACTGATGACCAGCTGAGCCTCTGCCTTGCGAGCCATTACTCGTACCCCTTCATTATTTTCTTAAAGGCCTTGGCGTCAGCCTGCGCGGCACGCGCGGCAACCATGGCGTTGCGCATGCTCTCGCGGGCTTGCTTATCGATGGCGGCGAGATAAATCTCGACCTGGGGAAGCGTGTAATTGCCAATGGCTACATGCCCGGCGCTGATTAAGCGTTGGGCGACATCGCCCCAGCCAGCGCCCTGACCATCATTGGCAGGGCGTCTGCGAAAAAACCGGAATTCACCCGCACAACGTCAGCCAACAACGACACCGAAACGGTCGATGGTAAGCGGCGGATCTGCCAGCGAGTCAGGCTTGTGGTCACCCGTAACAGCTTGCGAATGGCAGCGCTGTTGCTTTCACCGTAGCGGTTGATTTGCTCAATGCTGGCGGTATCCAGCAGCGCAACGAATCCGCCCGCGACCTTCCCGTACAACTCAAAGTCGCGCAGCTTCACTGGATAAATGAGGGCGCGCTTGCCGCGCAGCAGAACCGGCACTGGTTCAGGGAACAGAATCTCAAGCTCTGACATATAAACTCCGGGCAATAAAAAACCCGCCGTAGCGGGTTTTTGTGGGTTCTCTGGCCTATCGACCTAGGGCGCCAAGGAAGGCCATCGCGAAGAAGCCGATCACACCCAATATCAAAAGCGCAGGTATAGCAGCCAGGGCCCACTTGATCATGAATACAACCATAGAGCCGAAGCTCATACTAACGTCCAGCACAACTACCGGCTGCGCGCCCTTGTACTCAACCAGCGCGCCGCGTACAGCGGGAGACAGCGCGTTGGCCGCCTGCATCTTCGCAGCAGCATCAGCGGCTGCCTGCTGCTGCAATTGCTGCTCGCGGGTGCGCCTCAGTTCAATGGCCTTCTGGTAGAAGATTCCGCACTCAGGACAGCGTGATGGGTCTGGCTGATTGCCGGCTAGCGGTATATGGCTGCACTCTGGACACTGCATAACGGACTCCCTCCCAGTTGATAAGGGAGGGACTTTAGCACGCCGCTCTTAGGTGATCACGTCCATGTCAATCTTGAAGAACTGCGACTTGCCGGCGGCGACGATACTGGTATCAATCAGCACTTCGCCGGTAATTTCCAGTGCGCCGAAGTCGTCACCGATAAAGCCCAGGCCCTGCGCGGCACCGATCTTGGCCTTGTATACGGTCACGGTCACGGTCTTGCCGGTGGCCGCTTCGTTGAGGCCCGAGAAGACCATCTCGAAAGTCTGCGCGCCCGAGGTCAACGCCTCGATGGTGGCCACGTCCGACACGGTGCTTGTGGTGCCGAACAGGACCATGGCCATGTTCTCAGGGCTGAGGTCATGCAGGGTGGCCGTGAACTCAACCGACTCAATGCGGTTCACCTGGGCATAAGTACCGCCGCCGGCTGTGCGGTAGTTCGGCTGCTTGATGATGTTCTCGTTGATGTTGAATTGCAGGCTGCTGACGTTGCCCACGTCGCGGGCATCGAGGGTTACAACACCCTTACCCATGTATGCATAGTTGGCCATTTGAGGTTTTCTCCAGACGAAAAAAACCCGCACATGGCGGGCTTGGGTGTTGGTTTGGGGTTAGTAGGTTTCGACGTATCGAAGCGTTACGTTGACGACCACGGTGCGGTAGGTGCTGCCGTCGTTATCGGGGTCGTACTCGGTCGACTCTTCGCTCAGCCAGCCGCTCGCAAGGGGGCGGATCATGGGCAACGGGTCAGCGCCGATGGTTTTGATGATGTCGTGATGCAGGTGCTGCAAATCTTGCAGCGTGGCGGTGCGCGGCAGCACGCCCTCAATCTGGTAGCTGGCGGCGCGGATAAACTTGCCGGCGCGCTCATCCTCTTTGTCATCGCCTGTGATTCGCATCAGCAGAAAGGGCAATGGCGCTTTGTCGGGCTTGTTTTTGCCGAAGCCATACACACCCGCTATCTCGGTATGAAAGCCGGCAGCTTGCTTGATGGCATCAAGGCGCACTTCCAGCGCTTCGGAAAGCTCAGTACCTCTGGTCATCGTGGCCCCTTGTCGATTTCTTTCTGTAGGCGCTTGGCGAACTCAGCCTGTAAATAATCGCTGGTCCATTTGATTGTTTGGGTCGTGGCGAGCTGCTTAAACCAATAAGCGGTACTCGGGCCGCGCGCCAGTTGCAGGGCGCGCTTGTAGGCGTAGGTCTTGCCCCTTGCCGTGGTCTTGCTGCTACGGGTAGAGAGCGGCAGCTTTTGACTGCTGGACGGGTTTACAAAGCCGGCGGCAATCTTCCTGCCACGCGGGCCGCGTACCCATATACGCGCGCGGGTGGCGTCGATTACGTCAAAGCCCCAGGTGCGGTAATTAGCAACTAGCACGCCGGAGCTACTGGGGATAATGCGTGCATCCATTCGGCCACGGCGGGCACGTTTAACCTTGAGCGCAGCACGAACCCGCTGCGGCCTTATCGACTGCGCAAGCGGATTAACAAAGCGCTCTGTGCGCGTCTTGGTGGCCGTTGTGTTGAGTGCGCCCCTTAATACCGGGTCAACCTTCTTGGCCTGCGCCTCAAGCTGCTTCTGCGCCTGCTTTAGGCCCAGCACCTTGATGGTGACATTCATCAGACCACCTCAAGCCACAGGCCACGAACCACCCCGTCGTCGCTGTCGCGGGCGTAGGCGATGACGTTGTAAAGGGTGCCGGCAATCATTAGCTGATCACCTTCTTCTGGCCGGCCTACTTCGATCACGGCCACCTCGGCGCGGGTCTTGTAGTCGGTCACCTGGCCTAGATCGTCCAGATACGGCGCTTGATGGCTAAGGTGTACGCGGCATTCAACCGGCACACCCGACTGCGGGCGGTACTCGGCGCACTGACCAACCAGCTCGGCGCAGCTCATGACCATTTCGGCCTTGGTGCCCATGGGGTCACGCGGGGCGCTGGCGATGTACAGTAGGCGGTTACCGTTGCGCAGGTAGCGGCCTTGTTGCAGCTCATTGGTGTAGCGGGCGCGTACTTCGACCAAGCCGGTAGAGCGCAGGCCGGCCGGCGCTGCTACGTCGCCGGCATCCTTGGCGCGGATGCTGACCCAGCGGGCGCCGTGCTCAACCGGGCATAGGTCAGCGGATAGGCTGAGGATGGTGGCGCGGTGGCGCAAATTCCCGGCGCGCATCAGATGTTCATCCAGCGATGGGGCTGCCACAGCGCATGAGTGGCAAAGGGCAGTTCAGCGGTGATGGTGCCGATTACTACGCTTTCAGCGTTGGCGTACCAGTGGCCGATGAGCATGAGTGCGCCTTGCTGGATGCTTTTGCTGATGACCAGGGCGTTGCCGATTGGCTCCGGCAATGAGGCTTCGTCCGCAACCAGCTTACGGTTGGTCCAGACTTCGAAGGCGCTGATGGCACCGTCGATGTAGCCCTGGATCATTGTGTCCTCGTCGTCGTGCTCGACGCGCAGGTGCGCCTTCACGGCGGCAAGGGCAATCATTTTTTAGGCTCTGGGGCGGGCTTTTCTTTTTTAGCCGGCGCTCCTGCCAGTGTTGCAACTTTGAGCTGCTCGACCGCAACAACGGCGCAGCGCTCGGAGACTTCTTGCTCGCCCAGTTCGATTTGCACAACGGTGTTGCCGTCGGGCGAAAACGGGAACGCTTGGGTGACGTTAATTTTTGGCATGTTAATGGCCTCAGCAAGGGCCAGCCGTAGCTGGCCCTATCAGGGTTAGGCGCTCAGGGTGAGCACTTTCACGGCGTTGGAGTCGGTCAACATGCCGCCTACGCGCTTGGTGGTGTAGAAACCCACGTTCGGCTTGTTGGTGTAGGGGTCGCGCAGTACGCGAGTGCCGATTCGGTCAACGATGGTGTATGCGCGGCGGAAGTCGCCGAACAGCACCGCGTTGGCATCTGCAGCCACTGCTGGCATGTCTTCGTTCTCGGTCACGCCGTAGCCCAGCAGGCTGGACGGCTGGCCGGCTTCGATGCCTGGGCGCCAGATGTAGTTGCCTTCCAGGTCCTTCATGGTGCGGATCTTGAACAGGGTCATGTTCGGCAGCATCCAGCTTGCGCCGGCGCGGTGACCTTTGCGCAGGGTGTAAACCAGCTTCACCAGGTCGTCGGTGTCGAAGTCACCGGCAGTGCCCGATTTGATGTTCTGGATGGTGCCGAAGGCGCGAACATCATCGGCGGTCAGGGCCATGGTGTATGCCAGCAGGCCTTTTGGTTTGTTGGTGCCGTTGCCGGTGAGGAACGCCAAGCCTTCCTGCTCGGAGAACTCACGGGCGACTTCGGCATTCAGCCAGCCTTCAGCATCGAAGAACATGTCGTCGAGGCTGGTTTGGGTGGCCTGCGGGTTGGCGTAAATCTCACCCATGACGGCGCTGATTTGCGCCAAGGTTGGGGTGCCGGTTGCTGGGCGGGCGTCAGTCTCACCAACCCAGCCAGAGCCCGCGCCACCCAGGTTCACCAGCTTCTTGTAATCCGGGGTGGACACGGTGATCTGGCTGCACACTTGGCGCATGGGCGACTCGTCGCGCAGCAGCTCAAGGATGGCGCGGTCAAGTTCTTCCGGTACGGCATAGCCGCCGTCAGCTTCAACGGTGGTCTGCAGGGCCTTGGCTTGCAGTTCGCCCAGGCCGTCGTCCTTGCCTTTACGCACGAACTGCATGAATGCAGCTTTATGCTCAGACACCACTTTGTCGGCGTTGCCACCTGGGCGCTTGATGCCGGCCAGCTCTTTTTCAAGCTCGGACTTGAGGGCGTCCAGCTCGGTCAGTTTGCCGTTAAGGGCTTCAACCTGGCCGGACAGCTTGCCTTTTTCGGCTTCCAGGGCATCAACGCGCTTGTCGTTGGCGCCCTTGAACTCATCAAACTTCTTGCCGAGTGCTTCGGCAACGTCTTGCACGTCTTTCAATTCAACAGCCATGAGAGGCTCCTTACATTTTGGCGATTAGGGATTTCAGGGTTTGCAGCGCTTCGTCTGCGCCCGCCTCTCGCGGGGTGATGGCGCTATAGCCTTTGGCCATGAATGCCTTGGCTTGTGTGCCGGAAAACCCAACCTCTCGAAGGGCCTTCTCGACCTTGCTGGGGGGCGGTGTTTCACCGCGCTCCAGCAGGGATTTCACGTCAGAAATACGGGCTTCATCGTTGGCCGGGAACGTCACCAGCGAGACTTCCCAAAGGTCGATGGCCTTGAGAATCCAGATGCCCTTTTCTTTGTCGTATTCGTAGTCATCGAGCATGTAGCCGATGGATAGCCCGGACAGGCTGCCGGCCTTCATGTGGCCGTGGGCGCGCTTGGCAAGCGGGTCGGCATCAATGAGCAGGCGACCTTTGACGTAGAGGCCGGTTTCGTCCTCACGCATCTCGGTGTAAACACCGATCGGCTCGCTCATGTTGTGCTGCCACAGCAGGGCCGGCAGCCGGCCTTTGGCTGCCCAGCGCTCAAGGCTTGCGGTGAACGCGCCGCGCACAACCACGTCGCCGTAGCTGTCTTCGACGCCAAACACAGAGCCGTAGCCTTCGAACTCGCCAGTGTCACTGACCGATTTAACGGTCATCGGCATATCAAGGCGCTGTTTTGTCTTCATTCCCGGCCTCCGGGTTGGTGGTCATGTTCATGGGGTCAGGTAGATGTCGCCACCATCGCGCGGGTTGAGGTCTTCCAGTTCGCGGCAATCGTTGGGGCTGAGGATTCCCCATTGAATGCCCTTGCCGTAGGACTCATAGCGGCCTTTGATGTCGCCGCGCAGCAGCGCGCCGGCATTGAACTTGGCGTAGTGGGTAAGGCGGTCTTTCTCGCTCAGCAACCCAACCTGAATGCGATGCTCGATACGGGTGAGCAGCGGCACCAGGCTGTAGTTCACGAAGCTCATGCCCATGTGCTCGATGTTGTTGAGCGTCATCTTTTCCATGCTGGCCACCAGGTGGGGCGGCACCCGGAACAGCCCGCAGATTTGGGCGTCTGTCAGCTTGCGCGATTCGATGAATTGCGAGTCTTGAGCATTGAGGCTGATCGGTTTCCAGTTCAGGCCCATCTCAAGAATCATTGGCTTGTAGGCATTGGCCACGCCCATGTGCTCGCCTTGAAACTCTGTCTTAAGGCGCTTGAATGCTTCGTCTGTTAGCTGCTGTTCGGTAGCCAGTACGCCAGAGGTGACTGCGCCATTGGTGAACAGCTTGGCGGCGTGTTGCTCCATTGCCTGGCCAAGACCCAGCGCCTGGCGGGCGTAGGCGATGGGGTTCAGGCCGTTGAGGCCGTCTAGGGTAAACAGCCGCACGTGCCAGATTTCATCTTGGGTTAGCGTGCGAACGCCATCCTTGAACGTAACCTGGTACTCAACCGTCCAGTCGTCGTTAAGCTTGGGCTTTACGTTGGCTGGGTTGATTGGCAGCAGCTCAACCACGTTACCCAGCGCCATGACCTTGTAGGCGTAGAAGTTGCCGCGCAGGCACAGGCAGGCAATCAGCAGCTCCCACATTTCCTGGGCGGTCATGTAGCCGTTAGGTGCGACGGACAGCAGCGGGTAAAGCCGGTGGCCGGTGGCGCCTGAGCGCTCGCGGCCGACTTGCTGAAACAGCCGACAAGGCAGCATGCCAACCGACTCAGCCAGCACCCGAACGCAGTTAAATACAGTGAGCTGCTGCATGGCGCTGTTGGTGGTGACTACTTGCCCGCTGTGGGTTTCGTATTCAACGCCAAGGGCGCGGGCCAGCTTTTCGGGCGTGTCGATGATCTGCGGATCACTTTTCGCCCACAGCCGGCCGAGGCTTTTGAGTATTCCCATCAGAGCGTCCTGATTCCGTGTTTCACGATGTGGTCAGAAAGCCCTGGGGCTTCTTCTTCTCTGCCCGCAATTGCCCGACTGATGGCCATGATCAAGCCGACGATGCCGTCGATCTTGTTCTCTGGCCGTTCTTTGTTGGGGTAGATGTTGTCTTTTACGTCTAGCTTGGCGATCACGTTGCTGGCCATCCATGTGAGGATTGGGCAGTCACCGTGGGCCAGCACGCGGCGCAGGGTGAGCGCTTCAAGCTCTTTCATGGGTTCGCTGATGTTCTGCACCGTCTGGCGTACTTCGACCATCAACAGCCCTTCGGCTTGCATTTCCTGCGCAAGCTGGGTGGCCTGCCAGGGGTCATAGGCGACTTGCTGCACATCGAAGCGACCGGCGAACTCGCGCAGATCCTCTTTGATGACTTCGAAGTCGATCACTTCCCCATCGGTGAGGGTCAGCAGGCCCAGGGCGTCAAACTCGCGGTAGCGGGCGGTGTTGCTGTCCAGTTCCTCGATCACGCGCACTTCGGGCAGGTAGTACCGGCCGTGGACGTGCCAGAGCGGGTCGCCCTCAACCGGCGGGAACAGCAGCAGGTTGCCGGCGATGTCGATCTTGCTGGCCAGGTCGAGGCCGATGATGCATGGCCTGCCCTCAAGCTCTGCGAGCGATTTGCGGGTCGAGGCTTCTTTCCAGCGCAGCATGTTGAGCCAGGCGTTTTTGGCGCCCACCCACTCGTTGAGGTGCTTGGTGCGGAACGTGGCCTGCTTGGCGGCGCTCTGCATGGCGTCACGCTGGCGGGCCTGCAGAAAGTCGCCGTTGATGCTGATGCCGTAGTTCGGGTTGGCCTTGATCAGTACCGATTCGCTGGTCCAGTCGTCGCCGGGGTCAATCGTGTAGAGCATGGCCCACAGGTCGGGGCGCTCAATGGCACCTTCGAGCATGCGCTCGGAGTCCCTGACCAGTTGGTGGCAGGGGCCGCCGATGCTCGACCCTGCCGTGGTGATGACCAGCATGACGGGCTGCTCGCGGGCGCCCATGCCGGTTTCCATGGTGTCAAACAGGGTTGAGTCTTGGTGTTCGTGAAATTCGTCAACGATGGCGCAGCTTGGGCTGGAGCCATCACCGGGCTTGCCGATCACCGGCTCAAAGCGTGAGCCATCGGTAAGGCGGCACATGTTGGAGGCGTTGACCTCGACGCCGTAGTGGTCGCGCAGCGCGGGGGTGCGGTCAACCATGAGTTTGGCCGGGCGGAACACCTCCCAGGCTTGTTTCTCGGTGGTCGCGCCGCTGTAGACCTCCGCGCCGAACTCGCCGTCAGCGGTGAACATGTACAGGCCCAGGCCGCCGCCGATGATCGACTTGCCGTTTTTGCGCGGCACGAAAATCAGGATGGTGCGGTAGCGCCGGGTTTTGTCTTTCTTGCGCAGCCACCCAAACGGGATGCACACGCTGAATAGCTGCCAACCTTCAAGCTTGATGGTCTCGCGCTTGCTGGCCCATTTGCCTTTGGTGTGCGGCAGTAGCTGCAGGAACTTGGCAACGCGCTCGGCCTTGGCTGGGTCGAACACATAGGGGAAGTCGGCCGACTTGGAGCGCTTTACGTCATCGAGGTGGCGCTGGCAGGCCAGCTTGATCCACTTGCAGGCCGGGATCTTCCCGCTGATCACCTGGCGTGCGTAGGCCTCCGCTGCTTTTACCAGCGGATAGGTTTTCTTGGCGGCCATTACAGGTCATCGAATGGGTTGCCCTTGGGGGCGTCTTTCTTGCCGCCGACCTTGGCGCGGTCGGCCGGGGTCATGCCGAACTTTCCCAGTAGGGCTTCAAGGCGCACCAACTTGGCGGCCGGGAAGTCAATCGGATTAAGCCGGAACTGAGCCAGCAGGTTTGCGGCCAGCTCAAGGGCTAGCCGGTCAGAAGCGGTGAGCACTTCCAGCGGTGCTGACTTCTCGATTTCCTTCCAGGCCTTGAGCACTTCGCCGTCGATATGGGCGGGCGCTTTGCCAAGCGGGCCGGCAGTCGGAGCGTCAGTGCGCGCTCGCTCGGGGTGTTTTTTAAATGCGCCACGGGCGTCGAGCACGTTGGTCGGCGTCCTTGGTCTGCTCATTTTTGAAAACCATTATTTTGGAGACGTAAGAAAAAGGTTCCCCCCGTCGTTCGGGAAGGCGTTTTTGCCCTACTTTTGACCCTCCCCCTCCCCTAGAGCCCGCTACCTGTTTTCCGGCTTAAAAAAATAAGATTTTAATAAATCTATAAAACCGTCAAACAGTTGGCACCGAAGGGGAAAGGCCGACCCGCTCACCGATGCGGTTGTGGCATGGCCTGCACAGCGGCCTGACGTTGTGCCAGTCCAGGCCCAGCTCAGGGTGAGTCTTGTAAGGCTTGATGTGGTCGAGGATCACAGCGGCCGTCACACGGTCATGCTTGGTGCACTCGACACACAGAGGATGCAGGCGCAGGTAATAGACGCGGAAGCGGGTCCAGCGCGTTGTCTTGTAGAACTCATCAGACTCATCACGCCGTTTGTTGTACTGCTTGTGGGCGCGCTTCAGCTGCTCTGTCCTGCGCTCATCGGCCAATGGCTTGTGAGTCAGGCAGTGGCTCACACCACGCACCAACACACTGCAGCCAGGCCATGCGCATGGCTTGGGTGGCTTGAGTGCCATCTACTTCCACACCACCGCTTTAAGCTCGCGCAGCATGTCGGGCAGGCTCATGTGCTTGCTCAACTCGGCATACACGAACCAACCACGCACCATCACCCAGGCAGGTAGGCCGCACACGAAGAAGGCGCCGGCCAATGCAATCAGCCCGATATCGTCGTTGGCCCAATGCTGCAGCTCAAACCAGCGGATCACGAACGCTCCGCCAGTCAGGCTTGATACAACAGTGCAGATCATCGCCACCACGAACTCACGCGGCGTCTTGGGCAATGTCATCGCCATCACAACGATGGTCACCAACACTGCAGAGAACGCGCCCAGCAGGCCAAGCTTGTACAGCGCGATCCCGCCGAATGCGGTGGAGGCTGGCTCAGTCATGTCACGTGCTCGCATAGTGGATACCTTGGCCATCGCCGGCCGGTCTCTGCTTATAGGTCCAGCACAGCAATGCGCCGCCATCCGCTTGGAGCAAAGAGGCGTGCATGTGTGCTGGGTGTCAGGGATAAAAGGCCCGGTGTGATCGGGCAAGGGCTGTTGGGTAACAGCTGGGGGATAGCGGAAACGAAAAAGCCCCGGCGGTTAGGCCAGGGCTTTTGAAGCGGTAAAACCGCAAGATGGGGAGAAATGTACAGCCCGTGTAATCCACTGTCAATAACCACAGCGTGTACATTTAAACAGTCACGCCACCTCTTGGTAGTGGCACAGCGCGGCATCAACCCAGGCAGCACCCACCATCACCAACTCTTGAGCGCGAACATGGGTCACAGGCTTGCCCAGCGCCGCGGTCATCAACTGACCAAGGCGGCGGTAGCTCATGCCCTGGTGCCGGTAGTAGTTCCACAGGGCTAGGCCCGCTTCCTCATAGCGCTCGAACAAGCGGCACACCTTGCCATCGATCAGCAGGGCCAGCTCATCAGTGATACAGGGATCAGGGGCGCGCTCAACCTGCACATGGTCACGCATAAGCGCCAGGCTGGGTGAAACGTAGCTCGGCACGCCGGACTGCACACGCAGCCACACACCCCACTCTTGCAGCATGTACTCAGTATCCAGGTGTTGCATGGCTATCCCCTCAATCGCCAGTGAAGTGCGCGCCGCCCGCGCCCTTCTTGTTGTTGCCCTGGTAGTCCGCCGCCGGCCCCGTTACGGGAACCAGGCCAGCACGCTCCAGTTGTTCTCTTTGCTGCTCAACCTGCCGATTGGCCCGGTTCAGCCTTACCCGCAGCTGTTGCACCATCTGCTCAAGGCTCAGCGCCTGATTGGTCGCACGATCGATCAACCCAGCCCCGTTGCAGCCCGCGCAATCCATCACATGAAAGATGCCCTTGATAACGCCCTGCCCTTGGCACACCTCGCAGCGCACCAGAGGGATTACCGCCACCTGCCTGCTCACTGCGCCGCCTCGACATAAGGCTTCAGCGTTACCCGCACCGCACCGCCTGGGCGAACCTCAGTGCTCAGGCTGCACTGCGTCACAAACAAGCAGTCATCAACGCCCAAGGCATCGGCCAAGCCGTCACGGCCAGACTTGAACGCGGCGATCAGGTTGTCGTCGTCACGGCGTTGGCGGTTCGGTGGCATGAACTCAATCACCAGCAGCAACCGCCCAGCAGGCGCAGTCAGGCCAACCAGCTTGGCGTGCAACAAGCAGCTGTTGCGGTACGCCTTGGCAGCACGGCTGCGGGTCGCCCAATGGCTGCGAGCGTTCGGGCTCAGCACCTTCGGAGGCCAGGGCAGCAGCACCTGATTGCAGTCCTTTTTGCCCATCTTCATCCTCTACCCGTGAATACACTGGAAACGCCCGGAGCGCCCGCAGCGTCTAGGCTTGCGGCTGTTTGCGGGGATGCAGCAGCGGCAACATTTAGGCCGTGCGCGATTGCAAAGCCGCACTCATCAAGACGGGCATGCCATAGCTCAAGCGCTTCACGGCAGCGGCCTGCAACGTCACGGGTCAGATAGGTTTCGGCTGTCTTGCCAAGGCTGTGGTTGATCAGCCGCTCACCGATAAAGTGATCCACACCCAGCTCAGACAGCGAGGCCCGCATCAGCTTGCGCAGGTCATGGCTCGACCACTTGCCGCCCGATATCGACCGGAACATTGAATGCGCTGTAGTGGCCGACAACCGAGCGCCGCCCCTCACCGGGAACACCCAATCACCCTGGGCGCGGGCATCAGGCAAGGCAGCCCGATAGCGCGCCAGCAACGCCAGCACCTGAGGCGTCAAAGGCAGCTCATGCAGGCGGCTGGACTTGTTCGCGGGGATCACCCAAAAGCGCTCAGCCCTCGAAATATGCGCCCAAGTGGCCTTGAGCGTTTCCGATATGCGCGTGCCGTGGGCCAACATCATCAAAGGCAACAGGCCGCTCACCGGGTCTTTGTCGAAGGCCTCTGAAAGGTGCGCCACCAAAGGCGGCAGGTCGATGCGCGACAACGCAGCAGGCTTGCTCTTGATGGGTGCGCTGTCGAAGTCCTTGAACGTGATAGAGGCCATCGGGTTGATCTTGATGCGCCCCGTCTTCTCGGCTGTCGCGAACGCCCGACGCAACACCTGAATGGCCTTCTGCTGGGTGGCGGGCTTCTTCCCGTCGCCACCCATGCGCCAAATCAGCTTGTCATCCACAACCCGCCGATCCAGCTTCTTGATGGCCACACGCGCCAGGGCCGGGAGAATGTTCACCTTGGCCATCGAGACCACGTTCTTCCTGTAATCCGAGTTCGCCGGATACTTCTGCTCAACCCTGCGCAGCCACCACAACACCACATCACCCGTGGTGCGCAGCTCGCCCGCCTTCTTGCTTGCAGCAGCCATCAGTGCTCAGCCTCAGCCATTGCCCGGCGCTCAAACTCAATCAGCATGTCGATGCAGTGCTTGGCCTTCTCCAAGTCCTGAATGCCGCCCTTCTGCCGAAACCGCGAGATGTACTTGATGGCCGTGTGCTGGCAGGCGTCCAGGCCGTTGGCCATGCTGTACTCCATGGGCTGGATCTTCATGCCCTTGTAATGCGCGCCACCCACCTGGGTATCCAAGGCGCTTTCAGTCTTGATTGGCTCAGCCATCACGCCACCTCCTTCTCTTCGCCAACAATCATCAAATGCCGCTCGCAGATCGCCTGAGCCTCTTTCGGGTCATCGCACACCTTGCCGATGAACTCCCCGCGCACACTGGCCCGGTAAAGCGCGGCGCCGTCGACGACGAACTTCGCCACCTTGTAGGTCGGCGTGGTGTTGCTCAGCGCAACGAACTCGGATTGCTTGGCCCACTTCAACGGCCACCTCCTACACGCTTACTCATTGGCCGCCCGTGCCCGCTCAGAACCCCAATCGAACACCAGGGCAATGCCGCCGTTCTCGCGCAAACGGTCAACGCAACGGTCACCCAGTGCGCTCGGCAGCTCGCCCGGCATCAGGTTGGAAATAATCACGGTCGGCAGCTGCTGCTCGTAACGCCCGTTGATCACGTTGAACAACGCAGCCTGCTCGAACTCGGTTTGCTTGGTGGCACCCACCTCATCGATCACCAGCAGCGCAGGGGCAATCAGCCGCTCATAGGCCTGCGCCTCGGTGTATTCCGCGTCACGGCCAAAGCTGGCCTTAACAAACTGCATCAGCCCATGCACCGTGCGGTACACCGCCGCACCGCCATGCTCACGCACCACATGCGCCGCAATAGCCGCACCCAAGTGCGTCTTGCCAGTGCCCACGTTGCCCAGCAGCAGCAAGCAACGGCCGGCGGCGCGGTGCTCATCGAAGCGCTGCGCATAGTCCTGGCACGCCTTCAGCACCGAGGCCTGGCGAGCACCCACAACGCGGTAATCAGCAAAGCTCTTACCGGCAAAGCGCGGGGGGATCAGTGCATTACCAAGCCGGCGCTCAAGGCGCTCCAGTGCATGCTGCTTCTGCTGCTCGCCCTGCTCCAAGGCATCACGCCGGCGCTGGTCATGCTCTGCGCAAGCCGGGCAACCGCTGTAATCCTCACGGTGCTTGGTCAGGGTCGCGATGTACTCGCCATGCTGCTGGCAGTCCGCATAACGCTTAGCGATCACCCCAAAGCGCGCCTCAAGCGGCTGCACAACCAAATCAGAATTTGTACGTGCCATCGCCGTTGCCCTCCAAACCTTCGGTGTAATCGCGCTCGCCGTTAAACCCGTGATGCTTGCCCAGCAACGCGGCGGGCAGCTCATCCTCCCAGCGCTTGCCGTTCAGCCAGGTGGCTGCATGCGGGATGAAAGAGCCACCGTCCTTGGTCCAGTCCGGGGACTTAGCCTGCTTGGCCAGGGCCACCAACACCCGAGCTTGAAGCGAGCGATCAGGGCGCAGCTTTGCCCAGGCCTTCTCGGCGCCCTGCCGGGCAGTCTTGCGGGGGTAGGCCAACCAGAACTGAGCGAACCCATCCAGCGGATCAGGTTTCGATGCGGCAGGTGCTGAGGCGCATGCCGAAGGCTTTTGATCTTCTTGGTTATGGTTATTGGTTTCTGGTTCTTGGTTAGTTTTCGATCCGCTTTCATCTAGCAACCCAGAAATAACCGGCTTGGTTTCTTCTGGGTTATTGCTAGGTTTCTTCGGGCGCCCACCGGCTTTGCCATTGGTAGCGGCTTGCTTAGCTTTCGCGTGGTACTTGGCTATCACCTCATCACAATGGCTGTGGCTCCAGCCGGCATCAGAGAGGCTGAAAAACTCATCAAGCACCGCTTTAACCTCACCGGCTGACTGGCGCATACGGATGATCCGCGCCAACTCGTCAGGCGTGCCAACCAAGGGCTTCTCGTTGAGGTAATACAGATCAAGCAGGCGGCGATAAGCCAAGTCTTCAAGCGGCTCAAGGTGAGCAGTGCGCAGGGTGTAATCGCCAGGGTGGAATGAATAGAAATTCACAGGCCACCCCCCTGCCCGATGCGCGTCTCGCTCTCACGATCGCACACCTCAAAAAGCGAGGGCTCACATGCTACGATCCAAATGCCACCAAGCACCCAAACCTTAAGCAAGGAGCCCTCATGAAAATTGACCCAGAAGATTACAAAACCCAGGTTCCTCCGTACCGCAATCCGCCGCCGGAGCCCACGCCCGAAAAGGAATAGGAAATGAGCTATAGCCGCACCCACTACGAAGCCGGTCTCGATATCGACTACGCCATCGAGCTGCACGCCCGCCACCTCAAGCTCTACCGGCACCTGCGCTGGGTATTCAGCCTGGTGTTCTTGGCAGGCGGCGCCGCCGTGTTCAGCAACATCTCGGCGCTTGGCGGTTACGCAAAGTGGACGGGCGCGGCTATCGCCTTGGCGGCCATCATTGACCACCTGCTGGCACCGGCCGACAAAATCGCGCGGCACGCAGACCTCAAACGCCGCTGGTGTGAACTGCGAGCAGATAAAGACAGCCTCGACCTGCAGACCCTGGACAAACAAATCAGCGCTCTCACCGGCGAAGATGTCCACATCATCAGCGCCTTGGAAAAGCCAAGCTTCAATGCAAACCTTCGCAGGCACGGCCGCGATGGTTTCGCCCGGAAATTGAATCCATGGGAATGGATCGTTTCGGTAATCGCATAACATCGGCAATTCTCGCGCTACGTTTTCACATTGCGCAAAACGTGGCGCGGTTAGGGTGGTATTGCTCGGGGAAGGCTGCATGTGCATAATCGACTCCGTATGTTGTTGTTGAAGAAGCCCGGTTGCCCCCGGGCTTTTTTGTGCCTGAAATTCAGAGGGTGGTATTAGCTAGTGCAAGGCCAAAACCCCCGCTACCGATCCGCGCATTGCGCCGACTCAAGCTTTTTTTGCGGAAGTAATAAGGCCCTGTAGGGCGTCAATCAGCTCCTGCGCCTGCTTACTGATCTGGCGCCGCTCAAGGCTGGTCAACACGTTGTCTGCAAGCGCGTCGTGAACGGTGCGCGCTACATCGCCGAACTCAGCCACCACCTCGTTAAGTGCCAACTGCACAGGCAGCGCCGTAGCGGCCTCACGGCTAACCAAGGCCTGGCCGAACTCGGCCGCCAGCGCCTGCAGCGGGCGCAAATCGCCTGTGTGCAGCATCACGCCGTAGAGGTGTTCGATGGTCAGGTGGTGCGCATCGTTGTCAGGGTTTGAGCGCTGCAGAAGGCTCACATGAGGCAAGCCCATCTTGGCCGCCAAGCTCTTTGGCTCGTTGTCCTTGATCGTGTCGTGGCAGGCGCGCAGGAAATCTTCCATCTCGTAAAACCTCGTTGTTCTTTCCGTGGTGCCCTGGCTGTGCCTGAGCGAATCTGGTGTCAATGGATCAGGCGGCGGACTTCTTCGGGGCCGCCTTAGCCAATAGCCAGTCAGCGGTGAACTCTCCGCCTGAGGCCCTAGCGAGGCTTACGGCGTAGGTGGTTTCACCGGTGTAATCGGTTCTAGGAAGAGTTCCCTTTGCAAGCCACTTATCAACTGCTTGGCGGCGAACACCGCAGACCTTCGCGGCAGAAATTGCGCCGCCTACCTTTTCGACAGCTATGGAGATTGCGCTCATGGCGTCCCGCTCTTATCAACTTGCGGTTGATATTAGAGATCAACTGACTATTGCGCAAGCTGTGTGCAACCATCAACTCATGGTTGATACTCAAGACATAAAAGCGGGATTTGTAGCCCGCCTGAATAAGGCTCTAGACGCCATTCCGGGTGTTAGGGCTGGCCGTGGGCGGAATGTTGACCTCTACGAGGGAATCCGTAACAACCCCCAGGCCAAGGCAAGCACGCAAGCGACACATAAATGGCTAAGCGGTGAGTCAATGCCAAGCCGCGGCAACATGCTGGCTATCGCTGAGTGGTTGAACGTGCGAGCCGAATGGCTGGCCTATGGCGAAGGCGACATGCGCCCAACCCCGCCAGTAGCGGATGAACAAACTCCACGCGCCTCACTGCTTGAGCAGCTGCACCAGCAAAACCCAAGGCACTACCAAACCGACCTTTACGAGGCAGCACCGGTCGAGCAGCGCGAGGCCGTCGACGACATGGCCGAGAAGATGCTCAAGCTATCGCCGGAACAGGCCAGGAAGCTCAAGCAAGCAATGGATTTGTTGATGCCGGATAATGGACCAAACAAAAACTGATCACCCTCCCCTGATCCCAGATTCAGGCCTATACCCGCATACCTTGGCGTCGCTAAGAGCTATGACTGTGGACGCCTTCCCGGATTCAGCTCGGCGGTTACAGCTTTTCAACACGCTGACCGTATACTTGGAGCTGTTGGAGTGCACAGGCCTAGCAGCCTTCATTTGGGTCGATGGCTCATTTATGTGCACCAAGGCTGAGCCCGACGATATCGACCTGGTTGTGGTGTATGACGCTGCTCGCGTTGACACCCTTCCAGAATCATCATGGGAAGTAATTACAGGCCTTCTCGACACCAGAATTGTAAAAGCCCGCTTTGGCCTTCACGTTTTTAACGTGGCATCCGATGATGAAGACGGGCTAACCTTTTGGTTTCAGAAATTTGGCACGCAGCGCGATGAAGTCACCCCTAAAGGGCTGGCTGAACTGAGGATCAACCATGACTGAGCAAGCAAATCGCATAGATTGGCTTGAGCGCCAGCTAGCTCAGGTCAATGGTTTCATCACCCGTGACCGGGAGCGCCTGCAAGCAGAGCCTAATAAGTTCTCGGCCAAACTGTCTTTGGACTCTTGGATAACCCACCAAGAAGAGCTGCGCCAGGAGCTGCGCCAAGCAAAAGCCGCCTTGCAGCATGAGGTTGTAGAGCTGCGCCTCATAGGCCGCCGCATGGACGGCAGCATACCGTTGCGTTTGCTCACCAAATTGTCGGGTAAATTCAACACCATACTGGCGCACACGGCCTACCATCTGCGCCACGGCAAAGGCCCAAAACGTAAAGGGCTTGAACCTCTTTTTGACGAGATGGACATGCGCCTCTCAGGCCTAACATTTGGCTCAACTCGCTTGGTATTCGCCGGCAACATCGCCCCAGACCTAACCGGTGACTCAGCCATGGGCGGCGCCCTGGAGAAAATATTCTCCGTACTTGAGAGCCAAGAGCAGGCGCAGATACGCGAACTGGTAACCGTTATTGGGGTACCCGCCACCAAGACATTGAGCGAGCTATTGGGCGACCTAGAGCGGCAAGACATCGGGGCCGAGCTGACCTGGCCGGCGCCGAACGCCAAGCTCTACAAATGGGGCGGTAGTCTGGCAGATGTACGCCAAGCGCATGAGCGCCTATCCCCCCTTGAGCGCATAAAGCCAGAAGAAATAACCCTGCATGGCCGCGTAGCGCAGCTTAAAGACACCGGCGCGTTTTACATCCGCGAAGAGGATGGCAGCCAGGTGAAGATCAGCTACAACCGCCAACAGTACGAGCATGTGCAGCAGTACACCTTAGGCATGACGGTTGCCGTTAAAGTGATGCGCTACGTTGAGCGTGACCCGCTAACTGAACAAGAGCGAGCCACCTACAAACTAGTGACCGAAGAGTGAAGCACCGGTAACACATCATTACGTCTGGTAATAATCCAGACGGAACCAAGATGCTATAAACTAGACTAATACAGTGAACACAAAACAAACCTAGGAGGGGACCTATGCACAACCTACGAGATGGCTGGGAAGACTACTAAATGGCTGTAGCGGAACAAGGAGCGTACCTAATACTCGGCGAAACCATAGGGTTTTGGATACAGACGGCAGTCATCCTGCTTGGCGCAGGGGCTGCCGTTCTTACTATATGGTTCAATGGGCGCTTGTCACGTGAGTCGATCAATCACAACGGCATACTCAACAGGGCGTCGATTGAACACAACGAAAAAATTGCACGGCAACGGGCCACCATCGACCTGCTGATGACCCAGCGCGCAGACAACACCCTTACCACCGCCAAAAAAGCGGTTGGGTCTATCCACAACACCGGAGGGGACTTCACCTCCCTGGCGGCGGCCAATAAGACCCAAGACCCGGAACGCGGGCACATCCTATCAATCATCAACAATTACGAATTTATTGCCCTAGGCATACGTGAAGGCGCACTGGATGAAAACATCTACAAGCGCGCCGTTTACAGCCAAGTGCTGCGTGATTGGCGGGCAATGAAGGCCTTCATCATGGAGCTGCGCCGCCAGAACAAGATCGAAACCCTATTCCAAGAGTTCGAGGTACTGGCCCGCCGCTGGGAGCAAGAGCCGCTTAAGTGCGACGCCTAACCTAAAGCTCCACAAAAACCCGCTTCGGCGGGTTTTTTTATGCCTGGAATAAAATATCAACTTTCGGTTGTTGACATATATCAACCCGTGGTTGATATTTACTCCATCGCCGGCCAACACCGGCAGCAAGACAAGCCGGAGACTCGCCGGCTAGCACGGGACAGGCGAACCGATCCCCCAGCCCCTGACAAAGGGACCGACTGGCTCCAGATGGAGATGCTCTTTAGAGACACCAAGTTTTCACTGATGCGCCTTGGCAACAGGGCGCATTGGGAAAACAACCGAGTAGAGGAACCACCATGGCCAGCCCTAACAACCATAAGAGCTGCAAGCAGCTTATTCGCGAACACAGCATGGCGCGTGTACTGCGCACCAGTCTGAATCGTCGCCACTTCCAGTTGCGTCCTCTTAGTCGCATGGATGCAGTTGAGCAGGTTCAGCGCTACCGCTAACCCAATCCCCCACCGACAAATCGGGGGCGCCACCCAGCAACGCATGATGCCGCGCTGGGGCTATGCAGGTTTGCCGCCTGGGCATAAGGCACCGATCACCTGCATGCAGGGCGTATCGGGTGTGATCTGGATGCGCAGGAAAGCGCACAACTGGAAGTTGGCAGCCCGTCTGGCGTATGCCGGGGTAGCACCAGCGGTTAACGGGTAAAGCTGAGCCGAAAAAATGCCACCGCCACCGAGGCGGCCAGATCAAACCCCGATGCGCACTTTCGCGCATCACAACCAGAGCGAATCGTTCATTCCGACTGGGTAGGTACACCGCCGGGAGGCGGCACTCGCGAGCCAGGTTTACATAGGGATTGATTCCGCCAGGGCTACTACACCCAAAGGCAGCCGGAGGGCGCAACCGGCACTAATTCCATAGGTGGCCACTGCGTGCCCAGTGAGCGCGCAACCGGAGGCCATAGCCATGAAGTAAGCCATCGCAACACCTGCGCGGCGCAGTAAGCCTGAAGGCTGCGCCCAGCACCTGACAGGCAGCGGCCAAGCGGGGCGACGATGTGACCGCGCATCATTGGGCCAAGCCCAAAGCCCCACCCGAACGTACAGCGCGATTCCCGGCACCGGGTTCCCGATGCCGGGCTTTTTCCCTACCCAGTACCCATAAGCAGCCCCATCAAGCCGCATCCTTGCGGGAGTCTGGTGGTGAGGTGTGGCTGGCTTATGGGTACTAACAACACAGGTGCACAGCATGAACGCCATTCAGCAAGCCAAAGCCACCATTCAAAACCTTGCCACCCTGCTGCGTGGCACAGAGCATGCCCGCGCCGCATTCGCAGCCAAGCGCCTGCCAGAAGTGCCAAAGCCGCGCGCGGTTCAGCTCTATGTGTTTAGCGGCATGGTCCACATCCGTGACGCCGACACCGGCCGGCCGCTTGGCTTTCGCCAAGGCTACCTTGAGGCCGATCAGCTAGGGCGAGACCTGGTGAGCGGCAACACCGGCACCCCAGCAATGGCCGGGAGTGCAGGTTAATGGCGCGCGGCGTAAACAAAGTCATCCTAGTGGGCACATGCGGCCAAGACCCGGAAACCCGCTACCTGCCCAACGGCAACGCGGTCACCAACCTGAGCTTGGCCACCAGCGAACAGTGGACGGACAAGCAAACCGGCCAGAAGGTCGAGAAGACCGAATGGCACCGCGTGTCGCTGTTCGGCAAGGTCGCGGAAATTGCGGGCGAGTACCTGCGCAAAGGCTCGCAGGTGTACATCGAGGGCAAGCTGCAAACCCGTGAGTGGGAGAAGGACGGCATCAAGCGTTACACCACAGAGATTGTGGTGGATATGCAGGGCCGTATGCAGCTGCTTGGCGGCCGGCCAGAAGGTCAGCAGTCGGGCAGCGCGCCTGATCGCCAGCAAACGCCCCGCCCGCAGCAGCAGGCACCCCGGCCCAGCGCGCAACCGGCACCGGACTTCGACAGCTTCGATGACGACATACCGTTTGCCGACCCCTACCGGGGCGCTCGGTGCCTAATCATCTGACCAACACCAGGGCGCACACAGCGCCCTTTTCTTTGCGAGTCACCCCATGATCGACCAATCAAGCATCGAGGCGCGCAACAGCTTGCGCCACAACCTGGCCGCCAAAATGGCCGCATTCGAAGCCCACAACGGCCCCGTTCAAACGCTGCCCATCCGCATCGGCAACGAGCCCATGCCGGCTTTCCGCATCAACTGCCCCGACAAGCCCAAGGCAATCCCGGTGGTGCGTGTGCGCAAGACGGCAGGCGAGCGCAAGCCACGGCCCAACATGGTGCTCAAGCAAAGAAAGATCGCCGCCATCACTGAGCTGGCCGGCAAGGGCCTGACCATTGAAGACATCGCCGACCAGGCGCCCTTCACGCCAAAGCTCACGCCCAAGTACGTGCTCAACATGATCTGGACCCACCGCATCCCACGCGGCCGCCAAAATGATCTGGAGGCGTGATGGCCAAGACCACCCAGGAGCGCTCAGCGAACTCGGCAAAAAAGGCGGCAGCAGCCGGCGAGGAAGAACTGCGCCACAAGGTACGCCCCGGCATCCGCGCCATGCTGGCCGACCTCATGCGCTGGCACGGCATCACGGTCATATCCGAAGCCATCCAGAGCATGATCATCAACCTGCATGCCCTGGGGCCTGAAGGCTCCGCCCATGCACTGAAAAGCCCGCGCCACACTTTCGAGATAAACGAAAACGTGGCGCGTGATTTATACAACCTAGGTGCACGCCGCGCGGCAAAGCTCGACGCTGACGACCTGCCCTAACACCCCTATCCCAAGCCCAGCGCCAGCAGCGCAGCGGGCTGATATTGCCTGGAGAAAGATATGCACTCATCTGTGCTGATTGGCCGCAAGGGCGTGCCAGTCGTATGCAAAACCCTGGGCCCGATGGAGCTGAGGCTTGCGATCCAGCCTGACAATGATCGAGAAGAGTACCTACTGCTTCTGATTGAAGAGCTGGCATTGCGGGTAGATGCCGCGACGAAACTTGGCGGCGACTACGACGACCGCGACGATGACGACGAGCTGATCGAAAAGCTAAGCCTGGCTGATCAGGTAAGCCGAGCAGGACGACAAGTAACCAGCATGCTTGAGCGGATGGATAAGAACCGCTCACAGCTCAATGAGGTTCTTCGGCTGATCAAGTCAGCGCTGCTCGATCAGGCATTGGTAGCAAGCCAGGAAGAGCGGCTTAGCGCCATCTTGCAAAGCATGGGCGCGGTTAAAGAGCTGATCGGGAAGCCATGGGACGATTTGAAGCCGTGACCCACTACCCCAAGCGATCGCGCTGCCAAGCCTGCTCAAAGCGCCTTAATGACTGCCTGCACCTTCCCTTCCACACCATGCCAGTACACCGGCAGGACGGCGCCGACACGGTAGTCATCTGCACTGAGTTCACAACGGCAAGCGGTGAGGTGGGTAAGCTGTTCTTTCACGACCACCACCGCCGGCGCAGGAAGTAACCACCCTACCCGCCCACTCCCTGCCTGATGCTCGGGCGGGAGGTTGGCGGCGGTAGTTAAGCACACGCCGCAGAATATTCCTTTGCAATTGCAAAAATTGGTTTTGCAGTTGCAGCCCCACTTAAACGAATCACGCCACTGGCGAGGGATAACCATGCCTATTGAAACCGTCACTCTCGCCATCGCTGGCATCAACCCATCAGACCGCCGCTGCTGCTTCGTTGCTGAGCAGGATGCAGAGAATGTTGCGGAGGCGCTAAGCCAGGGGCTGATTGTTGTCCCGATTACAGCCAAGACCGCCCGCGAGATATTCGGCCAGACAATCGACGACATCTGCGTGATAGCGCGATGACCCGCCCCACCTACTGCCGCCACACCAAGCAGCGCATGGCTGTATGCCCTTGCCTCTGCTGCCAGCCCATCACGCCGGAGTAACCAGCAATGGACATACCACCCCATAGGCACCCGCTTTATCTGGACGGCCGGATTGCTAGGCAGTCCGGACAAGGGCGCAATGCTTGCCCGTTCGCAACCCTGGATATCCGCCGCCGCTGCCTATGGCTGGGCGGCTGGAATGACGCCGATATGGAGGCAGCATGACCACCTTCACCGAAAGCGCCGCCGTACAACGCATCAACGCCCAGCTAAACGAACGCTTCCAGCAGCTATCAACCGGCATCGTTTACCGGGTAGTCATGGAGCGCGCCGGCATGTGCGAGCTGGAAAGCATTGGCCGAGGCACCAACTACCGCAGCCGCGAACAGCTGAACAACCCCGAGAACTGGAGGCGCATGCCATGAGCGAACAAGCCCGAATTGAAACTGCTATCGACACCACGATTGATAACTGCGAAGTGCTCCGCGCCCGCCTGGCCAAGTACGAGGATGCGGATGCGGATGCGGATGCGGATGGTAAGCCGATCACAACCATAGCCGAGCAGGCGCGGGAGATTGAGCGGCTTGGTGCCGAGCTTGAGGATGTGTTGGTTGATTGGGGCCAGATTCGCCTTGAGCTTGCCGCCATGAAAGCACAGCCGAGCGGGGTGGTGCTGCCGGAGCGTGACGATGCGAGTGCTTACGAGGCTTTTTACGCTGAGAAAGCAAAGACCTTGCCGCTCCCTCTCGGTAATACTCCACTGCGCTATAGCGGCGGCCAGTACATAAACGATTTTGCCCTGTTCGGCTGGATGGTGTGGGAAGCGTGCTTATCTGAAGTCGCCCGCCTCAACCAGCCTGCCAGCGCTGGCGACCGGGAAACCCTGTCGTACCTGATGGAGCGCTTCGACAATGAAGTGTGGGTGTGTCAGCGCTGCTCGCACGAAGAACCAACCAACGACATGGACTCGGCAGGCTATCTGCGTGAGTACCTTGCTGGAGCACTTACTGTCATCACAGGCGTGGTGGATGAGCGGGTGGCGTTTGAGGCTTGGCGGCTTGAGAAGTTTTGCGGTGGTGTCGAGCGCTTGAAAAAGTGCAGTAACGCGCCAGACGTTTACTACTACACCGCCGAGCAGGAAGCCTGGATGGCCTGGAGCGCCCGCGCCGCCCTATCCGCTAACCATAGTGAGCAGGTGCAGGTTCCGCGTGTCGCCACGCCTGAAATGAAGGCGGCGATATGGGCAGAGCTTGATCGCCAGGGGCTCGATTCGGATTTGGTTGAAACTCAGTCACTGTATTTCGCGGGGATAGCCGCCGCCCCATCGGCTGCCTGCCAGCATCGCTTTATGTTTTTCGGTGATCAGCCAAAACGCCGCTGTGCTGATTGCTGCGCGGTAGAAGACGCCGCCCCATCAGCAGGCAGTCAGAAGGAGCAAGGGTGATGGCAGCAAACAACGTCACCAGCTTCGATTACACCAACCGACTGGGCATCAAGAAGATGCCGCCAGGCTATTTGCTGATCGGCCTAGACAGCGGGCACTTTCTCTTTGAGCGCGAGAGCGACGAGGAAGAATCAGCCATTCACTGGAACCGCTGGGCCGTGTGGCGCTGGGCCTGGCAGGACTACAACGACCAGCAGCGGAGTAACTAACGATGTCAGACAAAGTAGAACTGCCAATTAGCTGCATTGTTAATGGTATCCAATGGAGCTTGTACACATTCCAATTCAATACGCCTGACGGCGAGTTTTGCTGGTATTTCCACGCAATATCTGACGAGCACGCCGCTGCGATGCTTAGCGAGATGAAAGAAACGGCAGAGCTGAAAGGGCGAATGATCGAGGCAGGATTATGACTACTGGCAAATACGAACTTGTTATTAAGTGGGCGAGCGGCCAAAGCACAATTTGCGGAGAGATGACGGATCATCAGCACGGCGAGATATGTCGAATACTTTCGCCTGATTACCGCGCCCAGCTGCCCAGCCAAGGGGGCGAGGCTGTTGAGGTTGTAACAACCTGGCACCCCGACTCGCGCAGCTATGAAGAGCAAATCGTAAAGCACGATACAAAAGGCAGCCGCAAATCGCTTGGCGCTATGAACGCAAAACTACGCGCAAAGGTCGGCAGGCTTGAGCGAGAACTATCAACCGTCAAGCAATCCTTGACAGTTGAGCCTGTTGCCTACGCAGCCTTTGCTGAAAACGGAAACATTCGCATGTGGTGTCGGTCGGCGATTGGCATGTGCGAGCTACTCGATGAGCATGGCAACAAGGCTGTTCCGCTTTACACAGCCCAGCCATCGCCTGACGCTGAGCTGGTTGAGTTGTTGCGTAGCAAGTTCCCGCGCATTGATCCATGCAAGCCGGTGCCGCTGGATGAAAAGGCACACTGCTGCGAGTACACGATTTATGTTGAGCGCGAGCGACTGCACCGTCTTATCGACGCCAAGCTGGCCAGTCTCAAGCCATGAGCCAGCCCGCCTACCTAAAGGCCCAGCTCGTATGGGCCTACGAAATGCGCCACCTGCCCAAGCCAATGCCCTGGCGCCGGATCGGCCGAGCCCTCGGCGTCAGCTCTGGCGCAATCTGCCTGGCCGTTCACCGCGCCACACAAAAAGGCATTAGCCACCTGGCCTAGCCTGAAACTTAAACCCCATCTTTAACTGTGCCGGCGCGAGTCGGTGGAGAGGTATTCCTGTGTCTGAGATAACTGATATTCGCTCAAAAAAAATAATAGACGTACCAGATGAGTCCGCATTCCTTGCAATCGGGGCGGCCCTTGGCGGCGAGCTGGTCAAGACCGCTCACGCCTTTTCAGTGAGACCGTGGGCGCCCGAGTCCACTAATAATGCCATCAGATCGTTTAATGAAATGTGTGCACAGAACAACCTAGCAAGTGTTTGGGATGCAGCTGTGGTCGCCCTTGACGTGCTGGTCGAGCAGCAGTCAATGCAGTCTGATGCCAAGGCAAAAGACCTCTTTGAGCGCGCGATAAGGGAGGACTTAGCGTGCCCCTTCTGCGGTCAGGGCGACACAAGGATGGTAAGGGCGATCAGAGGGAGTGTGCACGCAAGGCGCGGGCACTATGTCGAGTGCATGAATTGCGGCGCCACAGGGCCGAACGGGTACGCAGACAAGGTCTCGGCGCGAGCTGGGTGGGCCGGGCTTGACCGGCTGCCTACACCTGCCCCGCCTAAAACCAACTAACCCCTTCCACCCTCCCCGGCAGGGGTAGAGAGGTATCCAATGAGTCTTGCAACCCTTGAAGAGTGGGCGGCCGAGAACTTCAAAACGCCGCCCAGCACCAACACCCTGCGCAAGTGGGCCAGAGAGGGCTCAATCCAGCCCGCCCCGGTAAAGCATGGGCGCAGCTACTATGTTGAGATTGACGCCCGCTACCACGAGCCACCAAAGCCTCAGCCTATCCCGCGAGGCTCAAGCCTACTCAACCGAATAGAGGCCGCCCGCAATGTCTCCAAGGCCGCGTGATCCAGGCAGCAAAGACCTTGCCGGCCTGAACCTGTACCGCAAGCTGGATAAGCGCAATGGCGTGACGTACTACCAGTACCGCGACCCAGTGTCTGGCCGATGCTTTGGCATGGGCACCGATAAGGAGGCCGCCATTCGTGAAGCGGTGGCCGCCAACCATGCGTTGAACGCTGCGCCGGTATCACTGGCGCAGCGGATCACTGAGCAGCCAGAGCCTGCCGGCCTTCTGTTCTCGGCCTGGCTGGTCGAGTACCGGGAGATTTATCAGGCGCGCGAGCTATCACCGGCCAGCGTGCGCAACGCACGCATGCGGATTAACCGGCTTGACGTTGCGCTGGGCGGCAAGCCAATACGGACGATCACCACAATGGACGTGGCGGGCTACTTGGCGGGCGTGGCCAAAGGTGGCAAGGGGCAAATGTCCAGGGCGATGCGCTCACTGCTGCGCGACGTTTTCGTCGAGGCGATGGCGGTTGGCTGGACGGATAGCAATCCAGTAGATGCAACCAAGGCGGCGCGCGTGAAGATCAAGCGGAAGCGCCTGACCCTGGATCTGTGGAAGGCGACCTATGCGGAGGCCAAGCAGTCATGGCTAAAGCGGGCCATGGAGCTGGCTGTACTTACGGGGCAGCGGCGGGAGGATGTGGCGGGGATGTTGTTCAAGGATGTGCGCGACGATCACCTGCATGTGATCCAGTCAAAGACCGGCGCGCGCCTGCGCATTAGTACCGGCTTGCGGCTTGAGTCGACAGGGCTTGAGCTGGGCGCGGTGATTAAAAGCTGTCGCGATATGGTAGTGTCCAAGCACCTGATCCACCACGCACGCACCATCAGTCGTGCCAAGGCAGGGCAAAGCCTTGTTTTGGACACGCTGAGCAAGGAGTTTGCCGCGGCCCGGGATCGAGCCGCTACCAAGCTCGGGCTTGATCTTGGCGACCACCCGCCGACCTTCCATGAAATGCGCTCGCTGGCTGCAAGGCTGCACGCCGCAGAAGGTCGCGACCCGCAGGCTTTGCTCGGTCATCGTCACGCGAAAATGACCGACCTGTACCGTGATGCGCGCGGGGCCGAGTGGATCGACGTGGCATAATGCGCGCCGGAATTTTGGGGAGGATTTGGGGAGGTTTTGGAGAGCCAACACAGCCCCTTATAAATCAATGACTTACAGCCTATACGGCATCAAAGCCTGCGACACCATGAAGAAAGCCCGCACCTGGCTCGACGAGCACGGGGTAAGCTATGCCTTTCATGATTACAAAACCTGCGGCATCGACCGCGGCAACCTGGAAAAGTGGTGCAACGAGCATGGTTGGGAAATCGTCCTAAATCGCGCAGGCACCACCTTCCGCAAGCTGGACGAGGTGCAGAAAAGCAACCTCGACCAGGACAAGGCGATCGAACTGATGCTCGCCCAACCGTCGATGATCAAACGCCCCGTGCTGGATCTCGGCAACAAGACCCTGGTCGGCTTCAAGGCCGACCGCTATGCCGCCGAACTGGGTTGACCACTCGGCCCACATGAATTTGCGGTAAGGAAAATAAAATGAGCACCACCCTCTTTAGCCTGGCCTTCGGCGTTGGCACCCAGAACCGTCAGAGCAACTGGCTGGAAGTCTTCTACGCTCAGCCACTGCTCAACCCAGCCAGCGAGCTGGTTAGCAAAGTCGAAGAACTACTGGGTTATACCGGCGGCAACCAGGCCATCAGCATCACTACCGCTCAAGCCGGCGACCTGGCCGAAGCGTTGAAAAATGTAGACCCGACGCAAGCCGCCCTGCTCACCCGCCTGGCCGAAAGCCAGAAGCCGTTAGTCGCCACCCTGCTAGCTGAAGATACTGCGCTGACCAGCACGCCTGAGGCTTATCTCAAGCTGCACCTGCTGTCGCATCGCCTGGTCAAGCCACATGGCTTGAACCTGACCGGTATTTTCCCGCTGCTGCCAAACGTCGCATGGACCAGCCAAGGCGCAGTCGATCTGGCTGAGCTGGCTGAACGCCAGCTTGAAGCACGCTTGAAGGGCTATTTGCTCGAAGTCTTCTCGGTGGACAAGTTCCCGAAAATGACCGACTACGTGGTGCCGGCGGGTGTGCGTATCGCCGACAGCGCGCGTATTCGCCTGGGCGCCTACGTGGGCGAAGGCACCACCGTGATGCACGAAGGCTTTGTTAACTTCAACGCCGGCACTGCAGGCCCAGGCATGATCGAAGGCCGCGTGTCCGCGGGTGTCTTCGTCGGCAAGGGTTCGGACTTGGGCGGCGGCTGCTCGACCATGGGCACCCTGTCCGGTGGCGGCAACATCGTCATCTCCGTCGGTGAAGGCTGCCTGATCGGTGCCAATGCCGGTATCGGCATTCCATTGGGCGACCGCAACACCGTGGAATCCGGCCTGTACATCACTGCCGGCACCAAGGTGGCGCTGCTGGATGCCGACAACAAGCTGGTCAAGGTGCTTAAAGCCCGCGAACTGGCCGGCCAGCCGGACCTGCTGTTCCGCCGCAACTCGCAAACTGGCGCCGTGGAGTGCAAAACCCACAAGTCAGCGATCGAGCTGAATGAAGCCCTGCACGCTCACAACTAAGCGCAGCGCAGTTGCCACAGGCCGGGCTAATGCCCGGCCTGTTTATTTATACTCAGCAGACAGCTCCTGGATGCCGAAGCCAATGTCACTGAACTCCCCCTGGCGCGCTGACTTCCCTGGCATTTTGGCCCTTGAGGCCGAGGGCCAGACCTACCTGGACAGCGCCGCCACCGCACAAAAACCCCAGGCCATGCTCAATGCCCTGCTCGGCTATTACGCCGGCGGTGCCGCCAACGTGCATCGTGCCCAGCATGTGCCCGGAGAACGCGCCACCCGCGCCTTCGAGGCCACCCGCGAGCAGGTTGCACGCTGGCTGAATGCCGCCGACGCGCAGCAAATCATCTTCACCCGCAGCGCCACCGAAGCCTTCAACCTGCTGGCTTATGGCCTGGAACAGCAGTTTCAGCCGGGCGATGAGATCGTCATCAGCGCCCTGGAACATCACGCCAACCTACTGCCCTGGCAACAGCTGGCTCGGCGCCGTGAACTTAAGCTGGTGGTGCTGCCGCTGGATAGCCTCGGCCTGATCGACCTGGCGCAAGCCGCGCAGCTGATCGGCCCGCGCACTCGCTTGCTCGCAGTCAGCCAGCTGTCCAATGTACTCGGCAGTTGGCAGCCACTTGAATCACTGCTGGCACTGGCACAGGCGCAAGGCGCGCTGACCGTAGTGGACGGCAGCCAAGGCGTGGTGCACGGCTGCCATGATGTGCAGGCGCTGGGCTGCGACTTCTACGTCTGCTCTAGCCACAAGCTCTATGGCCCGGACGGAGTCGGCCTGCTTTACGGCCGCACGCACGCCTTAGAACAACTGGCGCACTGGCAGTTTGGCGGGGAGATGTTGTTGCACACCGACTACCGCAACGCCAGCTTCCGCCCCGCACCACTGGGCTTTGAGGCTGGTACGCCACCGATTGCCTCGGTGATTGCCCTCGGTGCCAGCCTGGATTATCTGAGCAGCCTCGATGCCGATGCCGTTGGTGCCCATGAAGCCGCCTTACACGCCGAGCTGCTCAGCGGCCTGCAGCAGCGCCAGGGGCTACGCCTGCTCGGCACGCCGAACGTCGCCCTGGCCAGTTTCGTGGTCGAGGGGGTGCACCATGCCGACCTCGCCCACCTGCTGAGCGAACAAGGCATTGCCGTGCGCGCCGGCCATCACTGCGCCATGCCCTTGCTGCAAGGTCTCGGCCTGAGCGGCGCGCTTCGCGTATCCCTCGGGCTGTATAACGATACGGCTGATCTACAGCGCCTTTTCACCGCACTGGACCAAGCCCTGGAGCTGTTGCAATGAGCCTGCCCACCAGCGCCCAAGCCGCACTGGAGGCCTTCAGCGCCTGCCAGGGCTGGGAACAACGGGCACGCTTGCTGATGCAGTGGGGCGAGCAGCTGGCGCCACTCAGCGACAGCGAACGCTGTGAAGACAATCGGGTCAGCGGCTGTGAAAGTCAGGTCTGGCTGCTGATCGAGACAACAGGGCAATACCGGCAATTTCGCGCTTACAGCGATGCACGCTTGCTGCGCGGGCTGCTCGCCTTGTTGCTGGTACGGGTCAACGGTTTGACCCTGACGGAGATGCAGCAGCTGGACCTGCCCGACTGGTTTGCCCAACTCGGCCTGGCGCGCAACCTCTCACCCTCTCGCAGCAATGGCTTACAGGCCGTGCTCACACGCATGCAGCAGTTACTGGCAAGCGACGCTTAAAGTGCGTTCTGACCCGCAGCAAGGTCGAGCGAATTTAAATGCTCCTGCAATCGCTGCACCTCACCCCTCACGGCCAGCTGACGCAAACCGGCATTGAACACCGCACGCAATTCATCGGCCTGGGCTTCGTTCTTGCGAAACAGCAGGTGCAGCGACTCGCGATTGAGAATACGCGGGTGATGGCTGATAGCCGCACGCTCAGCCGGTGAGAACATGCGGCGCAACATGGCATAACCCACCGCACGGTCCTGCACAAAGGCGTCCACACGGCCCAGGCTCAGCAAACGTAAACCGGTGCCTTCTTTGCCACCCTGCTGCACGCGCAACTCCCCAGCCTGCAGGGCCGCATCAAACTGCGGGCCATAGGAGTAACCAAGTGTGGTGGCGATGCACAGCGCCTTGAGGTCTTCGACAGTCGCCCAATCCAGCGGCTGCTCGCTGCGCTGGAACAGTACAAATTCGCCCTGCACCAGAGGGTCACTGCAGGCGCTGATGCGTTGTCGCTGCGCTGAGCAGGAATAGGGCATCACCGCATCCAGGCTGCCCTGCTGCAGCATTAACAGGTTGCGCTCCCAGGGGTGGTAAACGAACTCGACCTGGTAGCCTGCCGCATTGAAAACCTCACGGATTAAGCGTGCCAGCGCACCACCATCCTCGCGCTGCTGGTCAACATAAGGCGCCCAGTCGCCGGTACCAACACGCACAACCGGTTGAGCACTGACATCCAGGCCCCTCAGCAGGAGCGCAAGCGGCAGCAGATAACGCAGGGGACGGTTTAGCGCACGATGCAACAGGGACAACACAAACACCTCAACAGATAACCGCCAGCATGTCCCTGCTGAGGTTCGATCAAAGCAGGTCATCTTACCGCGCAACCGGCAGCACTTAGGCCGTGGGCGGCCGCTCTGCGGGGCGGCGCGTACCGGCCACCAGTTTGTCGACGATGCGCGCGGCAGCGACCATGCCAAAGGTTGCCGTAACCATCATCACCGCACCAAAACCACCGGCACAGTCGAGCTTGACCCCATCACCGACAAAAGCCTTGTACTGACACACCGTGCCATCAGGCTTGGGATAGCGCAGCTGTTCGCTGGAGTAGACGCACGGCACGCTGTAGTTGCGTCCAGGGGTGCGCGAGAAGCCATAGTCGCGACGCAGGGTGGAACGCACTTTGGAGGCCAGCGGGTCGTTCCAGGTCTTATTCAGGTCACCGACCTGAATCTGCGTCGGGTCGATCTGCCCACCCGCCCCGCCCGTGGTGATGACCTGGATCTTACGGCGCTTGCACCAGGCGATCAGCGCCGCTTTGGCATTAACGCTGTCGATGCAATCGATCACTGCATCGAGTTGCGGGGTGATGTACTCGGCCATGGTCTCGCGGGTGACAAAATCCGCCACCGCGTGCACCACGCACGCCGGGTTGATCCCACGAATGCGCGCCGCCATCACCTCGACCTTGGGTTGGCCAACCGTGCTGTCGAGTGCATGCAGCTGACGATTGCTGTTGCTCACACACACGTCATCCAGATCAAACAGGGAAATCTCACCCACCCCGGAGCGGGCCAAGGCTTCAGCGGCCCAAGAGCCGACGCCACCAATACCGACCACGGCGACATGGGCAGCCGCCAGCCGCTCAGCCCCTTGCTGGCCATATAAACGGGCAATTCCGCCAAAGCGTTGTTCATCAACAGGCATTTTTATCACTCACTCCCAGCTGCGGCGCGCATTATAGGTAGCCTGTGGCCTGTGCCCAAGCGCTGTTTGGCGCAGCCCATGCCTAGCCGAAAAGCAGCCGCCTCATTTGGCCGTAAGAGGAACCTTAGCGCCCCTCTACCGTCCCATTAATAGTCCCACGAGGCGGGCTATACAGCCCTATGGCGGCGGCGTAGCATGCGCCACCCGACGCTCGTCGATTTCTCATCGCCCTTTCGCTGGACCTGCTCACTATGCCTTCGCGTAAGTTTGGACTGAACCTGGTCATGTTCCTGGCGATTGCCGCCTTGTTTACGGGTATCTGGGCGCTGTACAACCGCCCGGTAACGGCCCCTGATTGGCCGGAACAGGTCTCCGGTTTTTCTTTCTCGCCCTTCCGCGCCGGGCAAAACCCACAGAAAGACACCTACCCCAGCGATACGCAGATGCGTGAAGACCTGGAGCTGCTTAGCAGCCAGACCGACAACATCCGCACCTACTCGGTCGACGGCCCGTTGGGCGACATCCCCCAGCTGGCGGAAGAATTCGGCCTGCGCGTGACCCTGGGCATCTGGATCAGCCCCGACCTGGCGCGTAATGAGCGGGAAATCAGCAAGGCCATCGACATTGCCAACGACTCACGCAGCGTGGTACGCGTGGTGGTCGGTAACGAGGCGCTGTTTCGCAAAGAAGTCACAGCAGAAGAATTGATTGCCTACATCGACCGCGTGCGCGCGGCGGTCAAGGTGCCTGTGACCACCTCCGAGCAGTGGCACATCTGGCAGGAATACCCCGAACTGGCGGAGCACACTGACCTGATCGCCGCCCACGTGCTGCCTTACTGGGAGTTCGTGCCTATGGAGGACGCCACCGACTTCGTCCTCGAACGCGCCAAGGACCTGAAAAAACTCTTCCCGAAAAAACCCTTGCTGCTCTCGGAAGTCGGCTGGCCGAGTAACGGCCGCATGCGCGGTGGCGCTGACGCCTCACAAGCCGATCAGGCCATCTACCTGCGCACCCTGGTTAATGCGCTGAATGCCAAGGGTTACAACTACTTCGTCATCGAAGCCTTCGACCAGCCGTGGAAGGCCAGCGATGAAGGCTCGGTGGGCGCCTACTGGGGCGTGTACAACCTCGAACGTCAGCCCAAGTTCGCCTTCGAAGGCCCGGTGGTGGCCATCCCTCAATGGCGCCTGCTGGCCATCGGCTCGGTGGTACTGGCGCTGCTCAGCCTGGCCCTGATGCTGATTGACGGCAGCGCCCTGCGCCAGCGCGGCCGCACCTTCCTGACCTTTGTCGCGTTTGCCGGCGGCTCCGCCCTGGTGTGGATCGGCTACGACTACAGCCAGCAGTACAGCACCTGGTTCAGCACCCTGGTCGGCCTGCTGCTGGGTATCGGTGCCTTCGGCGTGTTTATTGTGCTGCTCACCGAGGCCCATGAGCTGGCTGAAACCGCCTGGACCCGTGCGCGCCGACGCCCCTTCCAGCCAGTGGACAGCGACAGCGCCTACCGGCCCAAGGTGTCGATCCACGTGCCCTGCTACAACGAGCCGCCGGAGATGGTCAAACAGACCCTCGACGCCCTCGCGGCGCTGGATTACCCGGATTACGAAGTCATCATCATCGACAACAACACCAAGGACCCCGCCGTGTGGGAGCCTGTAGAGGCCTACTGCAAAGTACTGGGCCCGCGTTTCCGCTTCTTCCATGTGGCACCGATTGCCGGTTTCAAGGGCGGCGCGCTGAACTACATCCTGCCGCATACGGCGCCGGATGCCGACGTGGTGGCGGTTATCGACGCCGATTACTGCGTCGATAAAAACTGGCTGAAATTTATGGTGCCGCACTTCAGCGACCCAAAAATTGCCGTGGTGCAGTCGCCGCAGGATTACCGCGACGGCAACGAGAACATCTTCAAAAAGCTCTGCTACGCCGAATACAAAGGCTTCTTCCATATCGGCATGGTCACCCGCAACGACCGCGACGCAATCATCCAGCACGGCACCATGACCATGATCCGCCGTACCGTGATGGACGAGCTGAAGTGGGCCGACTGGACCATCTGTGAAGACGCCGAGCTGGGCCTGCGCGTGTTTGAGAAAGGCTATAGCGCCGCCTATGCCCACCAGAGCTTCGGCCGCGGGCTGATGCCAGACACCTTTATCGACTACAAAAAACAGCGCTTCCGTTGGGCCTATGGCGCCATCCAGATCATGAAAGGCCACGCGCGCAGCCTGTTCCTCGGTAAAGGCTCCCAGCTCAAGCCCGGCCAGCGCTATCACTTCGTCGCCGGCTGGCTGCCGTGGGTGGCGGACGGCCTGAATATCTTCTTCACCGCCGGTGCGTTGCTCTGGTCGGCGGCGATGATCATCGTGCCGCAACGGGTCGACCCGCCTTTGATGATCTTCGCTATCCCGCCGCTGGCACTGTTCTTCTTCAAGTTCGGCAAAATCATGTTCCTCTATCGCAAGGCCATGGGCGTGGACCTGGTGCGCTCATTCCAGGCAGCCATCGCTGGGTTGGCGCTGTCGCACACCATCGCCAAGGCGGTGCTGTACGGCACCTTTACCAAAACCATCCCGTTCTTCCGCACCCCGAAGATGGCCAACAACCATGGCATTCTGGTGGCCCTGGTCGAGGCCCGCGAAGAAGTGTTCATCATGCTGCTGCTATGGGGTGCAGCGCTGGGTATTAGCGTTGTCCAGGGCTTGCCCAGCGCTGATGTGAAGTTCTGGGTAGCCATGCTCTTGGTGCAGTCACTGCCTTACCTGGCGGCACTTATCATGGCCCTGCTGTCGTCATGGCCCGCGCCTCAGCCAAGCGCACAGCCAGCCCAGCCCGCAGCAACTGAGTAGCCGCAGTCCGTAGGGTGGATGTCGCTTTGTACATCCACCATGAGTGCGCTCGGTGGATCGATGAAGCGCGACCCACCCTACGTGTCTGGAATGCCAGACGGCGGCCAATGGCCGCCGTTTTGCTTTAAGATGGCGGCCTTTCCGCTTGACGCCGCCTTGGAGCCGCAATGACCGCCAACGCCACGCCCCTCTCCCCGACGCTGGAGCTTGCCTGCGAGCTGATCCGCCGCCCATCCGTTACGCCGCTCGATGAAGGCTGCCAGGAACAGATGACGCGCCGCTTAGCGGCTTGTGGCTTCACCATCGAACCCATGCGGATCGAGGAAGTGGACAACTTCTGGGCCACCCACGGCAGCCACGACGGTCCCGTGCTGTGTTTTGCCGGTCATACCGACGTGGTACCAACCGGCCCCATTCAGAGCTGGCAGCACCAGCCATTCGATGCCCTGATCGACGAAGACGGCATGCTCTGCGGCCGTGGCGCGGCGGACATGAAAGGCAGCTTGGCGTCGATGATCATTGCCGTTGAGCGCTTTGTCGCCGAACACCCGGACCACAAAGGCCGTATCGCCTTTCTGATCACCAGCGACGAAGAAGGCCCCGCACACCACGGGACCAAGGCTGTGGTCGAACGCCTGCGTGCACGTAACGAGCGCCTGGACTGGTGCATCGTCGGTGAGCCATCGAGCACCACCTTGGTCGGTGACGTGGTGAAAAACGGTCGTCGCGGCTCGCTTGGCTGCACCCTTACTGTGCGCGGCAAGCAAGGCCACGTGGCCTACCCGCACCTGGCCAAAAATCCGATTCACCTGGCCGCACCGGCGCTGGCCGAACTGGCCACCGAACACTGGGACGAAGGCAATGCGTTCTTCCCGCCGACCAGCTTCCAGGTCTCCAACCTGAATGCCGGCACGGGCGCGACCAACGTGATCCCCGGTGAACTGAAAGCGGTGTTCAACTTCCGCTTCTCCACCGAATCCACAGTTGAAGGCTTGCAGCAACGGGTCGACGCGATTCTCACCAAGCACGGCCTGGACTATCACCTCGACTGGGCGCTGTCGGGCATGCCATTTCTCACCGAACCTGGCGCCCTACTTGACGGCGTTGCCGCCAGCATCAAAGCGGTAACCGGCCGTGACACCAAGCCGTCGACCAGCGGCGGCACCTCCGACGGCCGCTTTATTGCCACCCTCGGCACCCAGGTGGTCGAACTCGGCCCGGTCAACGCCACCATTCACCAGGTCGACGAGCGCGTATTGGCCAGTGACCTGGATGTGCTCACCGAAATTTATTATCAGACCCTGGTGAACCTGCTCGCATGAGCCTGACCTGCCCTATCTGCCAAGGCGCGCTGAGCGCCGTAGACAACGGTGTGGCCTGCCCGGCCAACCACCGCTTCGACCGTGCACGCCAGGGTTACCTGAACCTGTTGCCGGTGCAGCACAAAAACAGCCGCGACCCGGGCGACAATGCCGCCATGGTTGAGGCGCGCCGGCGCTTTCTCGATGGTGGCCATTACGCGCCCCTGGCCAAGCGCCTGGCCGAACTGGCGGCGCGCTATAACCCGAACCGCTGGCTGGATATTGGCTGTGGCGAGGGTTACTACACCGCGCAAATCGCCGATGCCCTGCCACACGCCGATGGCTATGCCCTGGATATCTCCCGCGAGGCAATCAAGCGCGGCTGCAAGCGCGCCCCGCAGCTAAGTTGGCTGGTGGCGAGCATGGCCCGCGTGCCATTGGCTGATGCCAGCTGTCAGCTGCTGGCTAGCGTATTCAGCCCGCTCGACTGGCAGGAAGCCAAACGCCTGCTGGCGCCCGGTGGTGGCCTGCTGCGTATGGGGCCAACCCGCGAACACCTGATGGAACTGCGGCAGAAACTGTATGACGAGGTGCGTGACTATGATGATCAGAAGCACCTGGAGCTGATCCCCGAAGGCATGCGCCTGGCGCACAGCGAAACCCTGACATTTAATCTACAACTGGATAGCAGCGAAGCCCGCGCCGACCTGCTGGCCATGACCCCACACGGCTGGCGCGCCAGCGCCGAACGCCGCGCCGCGGTCATTGCCGAACCCTGTGCAGTGACCGTTGCCATCCGCTACGACTGGATCGAGAAGCTATGACCATGCGCCAACCGGATATCGAGATTTACCTGAAAGACGCCGACCACAACGCCATTGGTGAGTGGTTGAGTAACGCACTGGGCAGCTGCACACCCTGGCAGCAGAAAGGTCAAACCTACAAATGCATGGCCGGTGATGTACCGGTCACCTGGTTGCCCAAGGCTGTGGGCAAATGGCACAGCCTGTTCCTGGAAAGCGACGCCACCCCCTGGGCCGACGACCTTACGTGCGCGCAAGCGGCTTTCGCCGCCCTGAATGTCGAAGTGCGCTGCGCGCCCAACGGCTGGGAGGAAGAGGAAAGTGACGAACAGGCCGACCGCTGGATGCGCATCAGCGCCGACGGGGTTGAGGAAATCACCTGGCGCACCGCTAACTGAGCGGCTGACAGACACACAAAACCCCGCCTAGGCGGGTTTTTTTTAACCGGGCGTTGACTGCTTGTCCGGTTTCTTCAGCGCTTCATTACAGCGCTCACGGCGCAAAATCGCTTAGATACGGAACTGCCCGACCAATTCTTGCAAGCGCAAGGCCAGGCCATTGAGCTCACGCGAGGTCTGCGCGCCCTCGGCGGCATCGCTGGCAACGCCATCCACCGCCCCGGCAATCTGATGCACGCTGCGGTTAATCTCCTCGGCAACGGCGGTCTGCTCTTCAGCTGCACTGGCGATCTGCGCGTTCATCGAGTTGATCGTGCCGATCAGGCCAGCGATGGTGTCCAGCGCCGTACCGGCCTGGTTGGCCTGTTCGCGGGTGCTTTCGCCCTTCTCACCCGCGCGCTGCATGCTGGCCACCGTGCGTGCAGTGGCGTTTTGCAGGCGGTCGATCATGCTTTGAATCTCGCCGGTGCTTTGCTGGGTGCGGCTCGCCAGCGCCCGCACTTCGTCGGCAACCACCGCGAAACCACGTCCAGCTTCGCCAGCGCGCGCCGCTTCGATGGCCGCATTCAGCGCCAGCAGGTTGGTTTGCTCGGCAATGGCGCGGATCACATCGAGTACGCTGACGATGCCCTGTACGTCTTTTTGCAGGCTTTCCAGCGACTCACCACTGCTGTGCATTTCCACACTCAGCTCATGGATCTGCTTGATATTCAATTCCACCACATGTTTGGCGGACTGGCCTTGCTGATCGGTTTCCTGAGCGGCTTCGGCCGCACGCTGGGCGCTCATGGCCACTTCGTGGGCCGCCGCAGACATTTCATTAATCGCCGTGGCGACCTGGTCCGTTTCATGCCGCTGGCCTTCCATCGCCTGCTCCGAACGCTGCGCCTGGCTGGCTACTGCGCCGACTAGGCCACTGAGCTGGGTTGTCGTGCCGGCGACCTGCTGCACCAGACCATGAATTTTCTCCACGAACCGGTTGAAGGAGCCGGCCAACTCGCCCATTTCATCCTGGCTGGTAATCGGTAGGCGATGGGTCAGGTCACCGTCGCCGGCAGCCATGTCATCGAGGTTGCGCTTAATCAGCAGCAGTGGACGCAGCAACGACTGGCTGAGGCCCATGGCGAGGATCGCAATCACCACCAATAAGCCCAGGGCCGAACCGATCATGATCAGCAGCAAGCGGTCGATGCTCTTTTGGAACTCAGCACGCGCCACTTGCACATCACGCTCGACACCGTCGAGGTTCAGCGACGTACCGAACACCATCTTCCACTTCGGCAGGTGCTCGGAGTACCCCACCTTCGGCACCAGCTCAGTACTGCCACCCAGCACAAAGCTGTAGTTCACGTAATGGCTGCCATCTATACCGGCACGCACCAGCTCGCGAATGGCATAGACGCCATTGGGGTCGCGGAAATCATTGAAGCTTTCGCCGACCTGCTTGCCGGTATTGCCTTGCAGTACACGCACGATCTGCTCGTCGTAGCCCCAGAAGTAGCCGTCATCACCGTAAGACAAGCGCTCAAGAACCTTCACGGCCTCAGCGCGCGCCGCCATATCGCCTTCCGCCGAAGCCTGATACAGCGGTGCCAGCATATTCTTGGCTAGCTCGACATATTGCTTAAGCTCGGCTTGACGATCCTTGATCAAGCTTTCACGGGTTTTGCTTTCCTGCTGGTCGGCAAGGCTTTGCAATTGATGCACAGCTACGGCGCTGAGCAGAATCGCCAGTAGAAAAATCGGACCGAGTGCAAGCAACAACAGTTTGGAGCGTACGCGCAACGTTGAAAGCATCACCAACTACCTCTTGGAAGGACGGACAACGGCAGCGGCTCAGCGCTTTACCGTATCGACTATTACTTACAGCTATATAGCGACCGCTGCCGGGAATAATTGAGCAGGTTTTTCAGCACATACAAAAAGACCCCGAATATCGGGGTCTTTTATGGTGAAACGCAGGCGTGGTTACTGCATTTTCTTCAGTTCTTCGTCACGCAGTTCGCGGCGCAGGATCTTGCCGACGTTGGTGGTCGGCAGTATGTCGCGGAACTCGACGGCCTTGGGCACCTTGTAACCGGTGACATTGGCGCGCATGTGCTCCATGACCTGCTCTTTGGTCAGGGTTTCACCCGGCTTGACCACCACGAAGATCTTGATCGCCTCACCCGATTTCTCGTCCGGAACACCGATGGCCGCGCATTGCAGCACGCCCGGCAAGGTGGCCAGTACGTCTTCCAGCTCATTCGGGTAGACGTTGAAGCCGGACACCAGAATCATGTCCTTCTTGCGGTCGACGATGCGCATATAACCGTCGTCCTGAATCACCGCGATGTCGCCGGTCTTCAGCCAGCCATCGGCATCAAGGACTTCGTCGGTGGCTTCCTGGCGCTGCCAGTAGCCCTTCATCACCTGTGGGCCTTTGACGCACAGCTCACCGATCGAGCCCAGCGGCTGCTCAACGCCTTCATCGTCGACCACCTTGCAGAGAGTCGACGGCACCGGAATGCCGATGGTGCCAATCTGAATATTGCTGAACGGGTTAACCGAGGCCACCGGGCTGGTTTCGGTCATGCCAAAACCTTCGCAGATCGAGCAACCGGTCACCTGCTTCCAGCGCTCGGCAGTGGCCAATTGCAGGGCCATGCCGCCGGAGAAGGTGGCTTTCAGGGTGGAGAAATCCAGCTTGCGGAAGTCCTCGTTGTTACACAGTGCAACAAACAGAGTATTGAGGCCGACAAACCCGGTGAACTTGTACTTGGCCAGGTCCTTGGTCATAGCCGGCAAGTCACGCGGGTTGGTGATCAGCACGTTGTGCCCACCAATCAGCATCATCGCCATGCAATGGAAGGTGAAGGCGTAGATGTGGTACAGCGGCAATGGCGCGATCAGCACTTCGCTACCTTCGCTCATTTCCGCGCCCATCAGCGCTTTAACCTGGAGCATGTTGGCGATCAGGTTGCGGTGGGTCAGCATCGCGCCCTTGGCCACGCCGGTGGTGCCGCCGGTATATTGCAGCACCGCAATTTCGCCATTGTTCGGCGCGGCGTCTGTGGACGTCTGACCGCGGCCCTTGGCCATGGCTGCAGTGAACTTGACCGCGCGCGGCAGGTTGTAGGCCGGCACCATCTTCTTCACGTGCTTGACCACGCTGTTGACCAGCAGGCGCTTGAGCGGCGATAGCATGTCGCCCACTTCAGTGATGATGACCGTCTTGATCCCGGTTTTTGGCAGCACTTGCTCAACCAGATGGGCCATGTTGGCCAGGCTGACCAGCGCCTTGGCGCCGGAGTCGTTGAACTGGTGCTCCAGCTCACGCGCGGTGTACAGCGGGTTGGTGTTGACCACCACCAGGCCGGCGCGCAAGGCACCAAACACTACAACCGGGTACTGCAGCACGTTGGGCAGTTGCACGGCGATACGGTCGCCGGGCTGCAAATCGGTGTTTTGCTGTAAGTAGGCGGCAAAGATGCCGGACAACTCGTACAACTCGCCATAGGTAATGGTTTTACCCATATTGCTGAAAGCGGGCTTGTCGGCGAAACGCTGGCAGGACTCTTTCAGTACCGCCTGGATATTCGGGTACTGGTCAGGATTGATTTCGGCAGCAATCCCAACGGGATACTTATCCTTCCAAAAGTTTTCGTTCATGGAAGCCCACTCCTCAGCAACAGCTTGATCTTCACCGCGCATAGACGGCTGTTTATTGTAGATTCGCGTGTTTTTAGTCATTTAAACGGCAAAAGAACTGCCGGGAGCATTTTTTCACGGCGCGCCGCGACGGCCTAAAAGGTGGGTCGCAATAGATGGCGGATCACAAAAAAAGCCGGCCGAGGGTAGCAGCTTTGCCAAACAGCGACCAGCACCAATAAGTGCCGCATCAGTCACTAAAATGACTAAATACTGGAGACTGGTCATTTTATTAATGTCGCCAGAACCGGCGAGCTATAGGCTTTGCAGAGGTATTACTAGGTTTTTCGCCAGCGCCTCAGAACTGGCGAACGCTGTTCTGAGGGCCAGCAGAAAACACTTGTTAGGCGATATCGCGCAGTTCGCGACGGAGGATTTTGCCCACGGGGGTCATTGGCAACGAATCACGGAAGACAATCTGCTTGGGCACCTTGTAGCCGGTGAAGTTTTCCTTGCAGTAAGCCTTGAGCGCATCGGCGCTGAGACTGCTGTCGCGGGCCACCACGAACAGTTTGACCGCTTCTCCGGATTTCTCGTCCGGCACGCCGATAGCCGCACAGCTGACCACTTGTGGATGGGCCATGACCACATCCTCGATCTCGTTGGGGTACACGTTAAAGCCCGAGACGATGATCATGTCCTTCTTACGGTCGACGATGCGCACGAAGCCGTCCGGATCGATCACCGCCACATCACCGCTCTTAAACCAACCCTCGGCATCCAGCACCTCGGCAGTGGCTTCTTCACGATTCCAATAGCCCTTCATCACCTGCGGGCCTTTAATGCACAGCTCGCCGCGCTCGCCCAGGGGCTGCTCGACGCCATCGTCGTCGATTACCTTGAACGCCGTACCCGGTACCGGAATGCCAACAGTGCCCAGGCGCACTTTGTCACCGTAGGCATTGGTGCTGGCCACCGGGGAGGTTTCGGTCAGGCCATAGCCTTCGGTGACCGGGCAGCCGGTCACCGCCTGCCAGCGCTCGGCCGTGGCTTTGACCAGTGCGGTACCACCGGAGTTGGTCAGTTTGAAATGGGAGAAATCAAGGTTCTTGAATTCCGGGTGATCCATCAACGCGACGAACAAGGTGTTGAGCCCCAGCAGCGCCGAGAACTGCCACTTACCCAGCTCTTTGACGAAACCTGAGATATCCCGCGGGTTGGTGATCAGCACGTTGTGATTACCGTTGACCATCATGCACATGCAGTTCGCGGTGAAGGCATAGATATGATAGAGCGGCAGCGGCGCGATCATGATTTCCTGGCCCTGCTTCATCAGCGGGCTGCCATCATCGCCGAGCTGCGACAGGCAGGCATCCACCTGCAGCATATTGGCCACCAGGTTGCCGTGGGTGAGCATCGCGCCCTTGGCCACGCCTGTGGTGCCGCCGGTGTATTGCAGCACCGCGATATCGTCTTGGCCAACCTTGACCGGTTTCAGCGCATGGCCTTGGCCCTGCTTGAGCGCATCCTTGAACGCCACCGCCTGCGGCAGGTGGTAGTCAGGGACCATCTTCTTGACCTTCTTCACCACGGTGTTGACCAGCCAGCCCTTTAAGCTCGGCAGCATGTCGCCCATTTTGGCTTCGATCAGGTAATCGATCTCGGTATCGGGCAGCACGTCCTGCACCAGCTTGCCGAACATGTTCAGGTACACCAGCGCGCGCACGCCGGCATCCTTGAACTGGTGGCGCATCTCGCGGGCGGTGTAGAGCGGGTTGGTGTTGACCACAATCAGCCCGGCACGCATCGCGCCGAACACGGCAATCGGATACTGCAGCACGTTGGGCATCTGCACGGCGATACGGTCACCCGGCTGCAGGTCAGTGTGCTTTTGCAGGTAAGCGGCAAAAGCCGCCGAGAGCCGGTCCAACTCGGCATAGGTCAGTGTCACCCCCATGTTGCTGAAAGCGGACCGGTCGGCGAACTTCTTGCACGAGCGCTCGAACACCTCGATAACCGACTTATAAGCCCCCAAATCGATGTCATTGGGGACGCCGGCCGGGCGTTTGTCGCTCCAGAAATCAGGCTGCATTATTTTTATCCTCTTGCCCTGAGATGGTCTGATCCGCGCTGCGGAGTTGGCTGGAACTTAACAGTTAACGCCATACAGGCAAATAGCCTGGCAGCGTCATTGACGCACTGAATCTTGCCGCTCCCTGTGGAACTATCCTGGGCCGCCACGTATAACCGTTCAGGTCATAACCATAAAAATTCGCCATGCCTTTGATTCTGCCCATGCTGGCCTTACTGATTCTGCTCGCGCAGCCTGCGCAGGCCGAATCACAGCTGCGCATGGCCACCTTGGAGTACCCGCCCTACAGCTCTGAACACCTGCCCGATGGCGGCAGCATCGTCGCCCTGACCCGCCGTGCCTTTGCCGTGCGTGGTTACTCAGTACAGATTGATTTCATGCCGTGGCTGCGCGTTCGCAGGGCATTACAAAACCGTAGCCATCAGGGCGCAATGGCCTTATGGCCCAGCGACATTACAGCGGACGGGCTGCAAGCCTCGCGGCCACTCTTTTACAGCGAGCTGGGGCTATTTATCCGCAGCGACTATCCGCTGCAATTCACTGACTTAAAGCAACTGCGTGGGCAAACCTTAGGCATTGTGCGCGGTTATGCTTACCCGCAGCATGTGCTCGACGCGGGGTTGCACCTTGAAGAGGCCGTTAACGACATCAGCAACCTACGCAAACTCAAGGCCCGACGCTTCAACATGGTGCTGCTCGAACACATCGTTGGTAATCACCTGATCAATAACGATGAACAGCTGCGCGGCACACTGCGCTGGCACGGCAACGTGGTGGAACGGATTCCCCTGCTGGTCGGATTTATCCAGCCCAAGGCCGGCGAGCCCGACTGGAGCAAGGTGTTTGAGCAAGGCCTGCGCGACCTGCACAGCAGTGGCGAGTACATGCAAATTTTGCGCGAGCACAATCGCTAAACCCGCACGGACTTTGCGCCACGCCTTACTGGGTGCACAATGCCCAGCCTCTGCAGGCTTAAGGGATTCGCCATGCTCCACCAAGCGTTCTGGCTCAGCAGCACCGATGCCGCGCCCCTCTACGTAAACCGCTGGTACAGCGAACAACCGCCCAAGGCATTGGTGATGGTGGCCCATGGCATGGCCGAACACAGCGGGCGCTATGCACGCCTGGCTGAAGCACTGGTGGCAGAGGGTTTCGAGCTGTACGCGCACGACCAACGTGGACATGGCAAGACGGCAGAGCATGGCGTGCTCGGCCACTATGCCGACAGCAATGGCTGGCATCTGGTGGTCAACGACTTGGCCAACCTCAATCACCATATGCGCCAGAGCCATCCGCAGACGCCGATTTTCCTCCTTGGCCACAGCATGGGCAGTTACATCAGCCAGGCCTACCTGATGCACCATAGCTGTAGCTTGCAGGGGGCGATTCTCTCCGGCTCCAACTACCAGCCCGTGGCGCTGTACCGCGCCGGCCAGTTGCTCGCGCGTTTCGAACGCTGGCGGCAAGGCCCGCTGGGCTACAGCGCGCTGCTTGAATTCGTCTCGTTCGGCTCGTTCAACAAGGCCTTCAAGCCCAACCGCACACCCTTCGACTGGCTGAGCCGCGACCCGCTGGAAGTCGACAAGTACATCAATGACCCGCTGTGCGGCTTTCGCTGCAGCAATCAGCTGTGGGTCGACCTGCTCGGCGGCCTGCAACAGATCACGCCGCTGCGCAGCCTCGCGCAGATCGACAACAGCCTGCCGCTGCTGGTAATCGGCGGTGCTTGTGACCCCGTTAGCGACGGCCACCGTCAACAAGACCTAGGCAATGCCCTGCTCGCCGCCGGCAACGCGCAGGTACAGGTCAAAATCTATCCGGATGCCCGCCACGAACTGCTCAACGAGAGCAACCGCGACGACGTCACGGCCTACATCATCAACTGGTTGCACCAGGCCCTTAGCCAACCGCGCCAGCGCCACCCACAGAGCCAAGCGAGTCTTCCATGAGCCAAAGCAGCAACACGCCCTACGACGCCCTCGAAGTCGGTCAAACGGCCAACTACAGCAAGACTGTCACTGAACGCGATATTCAGCTGTTTGCCGAAGTCTCTGGCGACCACAACCCAGTGCACCTGGATGCCGAATACGCCGCCACCACCATGTTCAAAGAGCGCATCGCCCACGGCATGTTCAGCGGTGCGTTGATCAGCGCTGCAGTGGCCTGTGAGTTGCCTGGCCCGGGCACCATCTATATCGGCCAAAGCATGCGCTTTACCGCGCCAGTGAAGCTCGGCGACACCCTCACCGTGCGCCTGGAAATTCTGGAAAAACTGCCGAAATTCCGCGTGCGCGTGGCCACCCGCGTGTTCAACCAAAACGATGAAATGGTGGTAGACGGTGAAGCGGAAATCCTCGCACCGCGCAAAGCGCAGACCGTCGAACTGACCCAGCTGCCGCCGATCACCATCGGCTAAGAACTTGCCTCAGATCTGCTGCGCGTCGCATCTGCGGCAAGATCGTGAGCAGGTTCTAAGCTTGTTAGCCCAAGTCACCGCCACCGACTGTGGCGGTGCACTCCCCTTTCTACACAATCGCGCCCGGGCAATCCGTTTCGGCGCCTCTGGAGATTTCCATGTCCCTGTCCATGTACCACGCATCCATCCCAGTCTTTACCCGCCAGCTCACCAACCTGTCGACCATCCTCGGCATCGCCGCTGCCCACGCTGACGAAAAGAAGATCGAACAGAGCGTATTTCTCAATGCGCGCCTGGCCCCTGATATGTTCCCACTGAGCCGCCAGGTGCAGATCGCATGCGACGGTGCCAAAGGCGGCGCAGCGCTGCTGGCTGAAGTTGACTCACCGAGCCATGCCGATGACGAAACCAGCTTTGCCGAACTGCAAGCGCGCATCGCCAATACCCTGACCTTCCTGCAAAGCCTTAGCGCCGAGCAGATCGACGGCAGCGAGGCACGCACCGTGACCCTCAAGCGCCGCGACAAGGAAACCCATTTCCAAGGCCAGGCTTTCCTGCTTGACCACGTGCTGCCGAACTTCTATTTCCACCTCACCACCGCCTACGCCATCCTGCGCCACAACGGCGTGGCCATTGGTAAGCGCGACTTCCTCGGCACCCGCTAAGTAGCCCGGTAAGTTAAAGCCGCGCCCACTGCCCATCGCCGCGATGGGCCTGCAGGTGCGGCAACACTGCGGCCAGCAGCGGTTCTTTGAAGGCTTCCTGAAAGCGATGGGCCAGGCCCGGAATCAACTTCAACTCACTGCCCTTGATATGCGCCGCCACATGTACGCCGTGCATCACCGGCAGCAGTGGGTCGGCGGTGCCATGCACCACCAGGGTCGGTACGCGAAGACGATTGAGCAGGTCAACCCGGCTCGGCTCAGCCAGGATCGCCAGCAATTGGCGCTCCACGCCTTGCGGGTTGAAGGCACGGTCGTAGGCCAGCTCCGCTTGTTGCACCAGCTGTTCGCGGTCATCAGTGACCGTTGGGCTGCCCAAGGCGGCCAGCAGATCGGCCTGCTGCTCCAGCGCCACAGCGCGATTAGGCGCCTCACGCTTAGCCAGCAACGCCAGTAGCGCGCTACTCGGCGCCGGCAAGCCCTGGGCACCCGAACTGGTCATGATCAGGGTCAGGCTCTGCACCCGCTCAGGCGCAAGGTCGGCCATATGCTGGGCAATCATCCCGCCCATGCTCGCGCCCAGCACATGAAACTGCCGCACGCTCAAGGTATCCATTAACCCCAGGGCATCTTTGGCCATATCACGCAGCCCATAAGGGGCCGACACGGATAAACCCACGCGATAGCGCAGGGCTTCATAGGTCAGGTTGATAGACGGCGCCGCATGCGTCCACGCGCTCAAACCCACATCGCGATTATCGAAGCGCACCACGCGAAAGCCTTGCTGGCACAGGCGCACGACCACCTCATCGGGCCAGTGAATCAGCTGTCCACCCAGCCCCATCACCAACAGCAACGCCGGATCACTGCTGCGCCCGATGCTCTGGTACGCCAGGCGCACTTCGCCGACGTCGGCCATTTCGGTCGGCACCTGAACATCACAACGTTGAGCGGCTAAAACAGGCACGCCGCAGAGCAGTGCGGCGAGAAAAATAAGTACACGCATAACGTCACCACATCGCAGGACAGCGAAACGCAGCCCCCCATTAAGACGCGAGTGTGGTGATAGTTGTACAAGCGCGCTGCCACACAACCGTGACAGTTTGATGATGGCGGACGAACGGCAACACGCCGTTCGTCTTTATGCCGTCTTAGGCCAGCTCAGTACGCAGCTGACGGGCCGCCGCAACCATGTTCACCAGCGCCGCTTCAGTCTCCGGCCAGGCGCGGGTTTTCAGGCCGCAGTCCGGGTTGACCCACAAGCGCTCAACGGGAATACGCTGGGCGGCCTTACGCAACAAGTTGGCCATCTCGGCTGTATCCGGCACTCGCGGCGAGTGGATGTCGTATACGCCCGGGCCGATATCATTGGGGTAGTCGAAACGCTCAAAGGCCTCCAACAGCTCCATATCTGAGCGCGAGGTTTCGATGGTGATCACGTCGGCGTCCATGGCGGCGATGGCCTCGATCACATCGTTGAACTCGCTGTAGCACATATGGGTGTGGATCTGCGTTTCGTCGCGCACACCCGAGGCGCACAGGCGGAAGGCTTCAGTGGCCCAGTTCAAGTAACCCTGCCACTGCGCCTGACGCAGCGGCAGGCCTTCACGGAACGCCGCTTCATCGATCTGGATGATCTTGATGCCGGCCGTTTCCAGGTCCACCACCTCATCACGAATCGCCAGGGCCAACTGGCGCGCCTGCTGTTCGCGGGAAATATCGTCACGCGCAAAAGACCACATCAGCATGGTCACCGGGCCGGTCAGCATGCCCTTCATCACTTTCTTAGTGAGGGTTTGCGCGTAGCCAATCCACGCCACCGTCATGGCCTTGGGCCGGCTCAAGTCTCCATAGATGACTGCCGGTTTGACACAGCGCGAGCCGTAGCTCTGCACCCAGCCGAAGCGGGTAAAGGCATAGCCGTCGAGTTGCTCGGCGAAGTACTCGACCATGTCATTACGCTCGGCCTCCCCATGCACCAGCACATCCAGGCCGAGGTTTTCCTGGACTTCGACGGCATGGCGAATCTCGCTGTGCATGGCCTCGGTGTATTCAGCGGCCGACAGCTTGCCTGCCTTAAATGCTTGGCGCGCCAGACGGATGGCTGCGGTTTGTGGGAACGAACCAATGGTCGTGGTAGGGAACGCTGGCAACTGCAGACGCGCACGCTGCTGCTCGATACGCGTGGCAAATGGCGATTGGCGCTGGCTGTCGGCGGCAGTAATCGCCGCCAGGCGGGCCTGCACCGCGGGTTTATGGATGCGCGGCGATTGCGCGCGGCTGGCCTGCACGGCATTACTGAGTGCCAGTGCGATCTGCACCTCGGCGTTCTGCGGGTCATTCAGGGCCGTCGTCAGCAGCGCGACTTCCTCGCACTTCTGCACGGCGAAGGCCAGCCAGCTTTTCAGCTCATCATCGAGCGTGTCTTCACGGTTCAGATCGACCGGGCTGTGCAGCAGCGAGCAGCTCGGCGCCACCCACAGGCGCTCACCCAAGCGCTCCTGAGCCTGCTGCAGAATCTCCAACACCGCCTGCAGATCAGTGCGCCAGACGTTACGCCCGTTGACCACGCCCAGCGATAGCACCTTGTAGGCCGGCAGCCGGTCGAGAATGGTCGGGAACTGTTCGGGGGCACGCACCAGGTCGATATGCAGACCATCCACCGGCAGGCTGGCGGCCAGGCCAAGGTTATCTTCCAGGCCGCCGAAGTACGTGGCGATCAGCTTCTTGCCCGGTTCGCGTTGGAGAATGTTGTAGCCACGCTCAAAAGCATTCTTCCACTCTTGCGGCAGGTCTAGCGCGAGAATCGGCTCGTCGATCTGCACCCATTCCACACCCTGAGAGGCCAGGCGCTGAAGGATTTCGCCGTAAACCGGTAGCAGGCGCTCCAGCAGGTCGAGGCGGTCAAACTCGCTCCCCTTGGCCTTGCCCAGCCAGAGGTAAGTCAGTGGGCCGATCAGCACCGGCTTGATGGTGTGGCCCTGCGCATGCGCTTCCTCGACTTCATCAAACAGTTGCGTCCAGCTCAGTTGGAACTGCTGATCGGCCGTGAATTCGGGGACCAGGTAGTGGTAGTTGGTATCAAACCACTTGGTCATCTCTTGGGCGTGGGCCCCTGCACAGCAACTGTTGTCGCTCTTATTGGCAACGGCACCCCGCGCCATAGCAAACAGGGTATCCAGAGTCGGCTTGCCGTCTGCCGGGCGAAAACGCTCGGGGATCACGCCGAAGGTCAGCGAGTGGGTCAGCACGTGGTCGTACCAGGCAAAGTCGCCGACCGGCAGCAGGTCGATGCCAGCATCCTTTTGCACCTGCCAATGGGCGGCGCGTAGCTCACGGCCAACGGCCTGCAAGCCCGCTTCATCCAGCTCGCCTTTCCAGTAGGCTTCCAGGGCTTTTTTCAGCTCACGGTCGCGGCCGATGCGCGGAAAACCAAGGGAATGGGACAGGGCCATGTTGAAACGCTCCATAGGTAAACAAGATGGGGAGTATTGTCGGCAAGCGAGGATAGTGAAACAAACTCAATCTATTCGCCTTGATCTACAGTTTTATTCATGTAGGGTGACTGACGTTGTTTTCATCTCCCCCTCATTGAACACACCTCAAGAGTGGACGGGTGAAGCGTCATCCCCCTGCCCCGAGGCCTCCATGCTCGAACTGCGCCACCTGAAAACCCTGCACGCCCTGCGCGAAAGCGAAAGCCTGGTGGACGCCGCCGAGCGCCTGCACCTGACTCAATCGGCCCTGTCCCATCAGTTCAAGGAATTGGAAGAGCGCCTGGGTATGCAGCTGTTTGTGCGCAAGACCAAGCCGGTGCGCTTTACCAGTGCTGGCCTGCGCTTGCTGCAACTGTCCGACACGGTATTGCCGCTGCTGCGCGGCGCCGAGCGCGACTTGGCGCGCCTGGCGGGCGGCACGGCCGGGCGCCTGCACATGGCCATTGAATGCCACAGCTGCTTCCAGTGGCTGATGCCAACCATCGACCAGTTCCGCGATGCCTGGCCAGAGGTAGAGTTGGACCTGGCCTCGGGCTTCTCCTTTGCCCCGCTGCCAGCCTTGGCGCGCGGCGATCTGGACCTAGTGGTGACCTCTGACCCGCTGGAATTGGCCGGTATCACCTATGTGCCGCTGTTCACCTATGAGGCCATGCTGGCCGTGGCCAACCAGCATGCGTTGGCCAACAAACCCTGCATCAAGCCGGAAGACCTGGCCAGCGAAACCCTGATCACCTACCCGGTGGAACGCGACCGCCTGGACATCTTTACCCGCTTTCTGGAGCCGGCGGATGTCGAGCCCGCGCAAGTGCGCACCTCGGAGCTGACGGTGATGATGATGCAACTGGTGGCCAGCGGCCGTGGCGTCTGTGGTTTGCCCAACTGGGCGCTGCATGAATACAGCTCGCGCGGCTACGTCACCGCCAAGCGCCTGGGCGACAAAGGCCTGTTCGCCACCCTGTATGCCGGCATCCGCACCGACATGCTCGACGCGCCGTTTATGCGCGATTTCCTGCTGACCGCCAAGGACACCTCCTTCGCTAACCTGGAAGGCGTCAGCGTGGCGCGCTAAGCCCGTAGCCAACGCAGGATGGGTTAGCCGCGCAGCGCTGTAACCCAGCGCTTGTGTGATGGCTATCGCGTTGCTCACCCCATCCCCCGCGCACAACTTAACCGCCCAGGAACAACGCTTTAAACACGCAATAAAGAGCGCGATAAAAAAGCCAAGCGGCAGGCATCAATGCCCTAGGCAGCGGCTGGGCAGCGGCGCATAATTCGCGCCGCTCAAGCCCCCTCCGATCCCTGGATGCACTTCCGTCATGATCGTTCGCCCGCGCCCCAATGCGCTGCACCTGTTCTTCATTCGCCGTGGTTCAGTCTTCCCGAATATCGCCTCCAAACTGCTGAGCATTACGCTGCTGTCCTGCGTGGTGGTGGGGCTCTATGAGTGCGGCTGGATGCAGTGGCTCAGCCATGTCAGTGCGCCACCCTTTTCGCTGTTAGGGCTGGCACTCTCGGTCTTTCTCGGCTTTCGTAACAGCGCCTGTTATGAGCGCTGGTGGGAAGCGCGCAAGCAGTGGGGTGAGCTGATTATTCAAGCCCGCGGCCTGGCCCGCGAATGCCAGGCCCTGTTACCCGGTGACGACAATGCGCAGCTGCGTCGCCTGACCATCGAACGCTGCATTGCCTTCGCCCATGCACTGGCCGCCCATCTACGCGGCCAGGATGCGGCGGCGGCCTGTGCGACCTGGGTCAGCCCGGATGAACTGACGGCACTGCGGCAACGGCGCAACGTGCCAGACACCCTGCTCAACTGGATCAATCAGGATCTGGCCCTGTGCGTACGCGAACAACGTCTCAGCGACGTGCTCTATCGCGGCCTGGAGCAGCGCTTAGATACCTTGGCGTCCAGCCAGGCCATTTGTGAACGGATCAAAAGCACGCCAACGCCGTTCGCCTACACCTTGCTGCTGCACCGCACGGCCTGGTTGTTCTGCATGCTGCTGCCGTTTGGCTTAGTCGGCTCACTGGAGCTGCTCACGCCGGTGCTGGTGACGATTATTGCCTACACCTTCTTCGGCCTGGATGCGCTGGGTGACGAGCTGGAGGAGCCCTTCGGCTTGTCGGACAACGACTTACCCCTGAGCAGCATGGTCCGCGGCATAGAGATCGACTTGCTGGAAAACCTTGGCGATGCGCTGCCCGAACCGCTGTACCCACAAGGCTATATTTTGCAGTAACAAGCACCCGCGCAACGCTTGTTACAACGACTCGCTTGCAGGTCGTGACCGACAGTCATAGGATGACCGCCAGTCACGACCTGCAAAAGAGTCGCCATGCGCTACCAAGATCAACTCTTCGAACAACGCGAAAGCGCCATACTCGATGCCGCCCGCCGGCTCTTTGCCGAGCAGCCCTGGGATCGCGTCACTATTGCCGAAGTCGCGACTGCCGCGGGTATCGGTAAGGGCACGGTGTACAAACACTTCCCCAGCAAAGAAGCGCTGTATGCACGCTTGGTGCTCGACCTCAACCAGATAAACCTGCACGAACTGCGCGCCCTGCAGGCCGCCAGCTCAGCCCATGATGCAATGCGTAAAGTGATCCGGCGCGCCTTTGAACAAATGCTGGCCAACCCGATAGAAACGCAGCTGTGTTTGCACTGCGACCGCCCGGAATTCCAGGAGCGCCTGGAAGCCCCGTTCCGCCAGCAGTTTCTCGACCTGGAATGCGAGTATCAGCTGTTCTTCGCCGACTTGCTCAGCGCCACCCTGGACAACCAGACACTCAGCCAAGCCGACACGCAGAACCTGCTCTGGGGCGTCGAAGCCTGCGTCAGCGGTGTTATGACGCGCATTGCCTCGGGCGGCTTCGCCCATTGGGCCGAGCCTATTGCCCTGGATGACTACTTCGCCCGCGTGACCGACTTCATCATTGCCGGCCTGCGCACGCAGGCGGCTGAATTGCTTACCCAACCCTCTCGTCACGAGTAACCGCCCATGCTCAGTCAGCTGTCTAAACGCCCCGGGTTGATCGCGATTGCCGTCAGCGTAGTGCTTGTGCTGTGGTTACTCAGCGGCGCGCTGTTGAAAACCCAGGAAACCGCTAGCGCCGATGCCCCCGTGCAAGAGCCAGGTCTGGCCAAAGTTGAAGTGCAGTGGCTGCAAGCCAGCACGATGCAGCGCCAGCATGTGGTGCAGGGGCAGGTCGAAGCCTGGCGCCGCGTCGAGTTGCGCTCGCAAATCAGCGGTACGGTGATTCGCCTGGATCAGGACAAAGGCAGCCCGGTCAAGCAAGGCCAACTACTACTCAGCCTGTCCACGGACAACCGCCCTGCCCAGCTGGCCAAAGGTGAAGCCGATGTGCGCCAGCGCGAGGCGGATGCCAAGGCCGCAGCGCGCCTGCGTGAACGCAATATGATTTCCACCAACGAGCTGATCCGCCTGCAAAGTGAGCTGGCCAAGGCCCGCGCCGAGTTGGACCTGGCGCGTATTCAGCTGAGCCATACGCAGATCACCGCGCCCTTTGCCGGTATGTATGAGCAGCGCATGGTCGAGCTGGGGGATTTCGTCCAGCCGGGGCAAAGCCTGCTGACCCTGGTCGACATCAGCTTGCTTAAAGTCAGCGCGCAGATCGCCCAGCAGGAAGTGACCCAACTGACGCTCGGCCAGCCGGTGAAAATTGAACTGCTCGATGGCCGCGAACTGCAGGGTGAGCTGCACTTTATCGCGGCCGCCGCCGACCCCGACTCGCGCAGCTTTCGTATCGAGGTCAAGGTCGACAATGCCAAGGCGCTGCGTTTAGCCGGGGCCAGCGCAACCCTGCATATCCAAACGGGCGAGTCCCTGGCCCAGCGTATTTCTCCGGCGTTGTTGAGCCTGGATAAAGCCGGCCGCCACGGGGTCAAATGGGTCAACGAGCAGCAACAGGTGGTGTTCACCCCGGTGCAGCTGATCAGTGTCGACAACCAGGGCGCCTGGGTCAGCGGCTTACCCAACAAGGTCGCGCTGATCACCCTCGGCCAGGGTTTTGTCGAACCCGGCCAGCAGGTAATCAGCCAGTTGGCCAAAGGGAGCAACTGATATGCACAGCCTGATCGCCGCAGCGCTGGATCGCAGCCGCACCAGCCTGTTGTTGCTGTTGTTCCTGATGCTGGGCGGTCTGGCCGCCTATGTAGCGATCCCCAAAGAAGCCAACCCAGATGTCAGCATTCCGATCATCTATGTCTCGGTCACCCTCGAAGGCATCAGCCCAGAAGACGCCGAACGCCTGTTGGTGCGCCCACTGGAGCAGGAATTGCGCAGCCTTGAAGGGATCAAGGAAATGCGCTCCATGGCCAATGAAGGGCAAGCTTCGGTAACCCTGGAGTTCGATGCCGGCTTCGATGCCAAGCTGGCCCTCGCCGACGTCCGCGAGAAGGTCGATACCGCCCGCAGCAAACTGCCAGAAGAAGCCGAAGAACCCACAGTCAATGAAGTTAACGTGGCGCTGTTCCCCGTGCTGTCGATTGGCCTGTCCGGGCCGATTGCCGAAACCGAGCTGGTGTATATCGCCCGGCGCCTGAAAGAGAACGTCGAAGGCATTGCCGAAGTGCTGTCGGTAGAAATTGGCGGCGACCGCGAAGACCTGCTGGAAATCGTCGTCGACCCACAAGTGCTCGACAGCTACGGCATCGACTACAACGAGCTGTTCAACCTAATCAGCCGCAATAACCGCCTGGTCGCGGCCGGCAGCCTGGACACCGGCGCAGGACGCATGAGCTTGAAGGTGCCCGGGGTGATTGAAGACCTCGAAGACGTGCTGTCCATGCCGATCAAGGTGGTGGGTAACAGCGTGGTGACCTTCGGCGATGTCGCCACCATTCACCGCACCTTCAAAGACCCCACCGGCTATGCGCGGATCAACGGGCAACCCGCGGTGGTGCTGGAGGTGTCCAAACGCAGCGGCGCCAACATCATCGCCACCATCGAGCAGGTCAAGGCACTGATGGTTAAGGCCCAACCGCTGCTGCCGCAAGACCTCAAAGTCAGCTACATCATGGACCAGTCGCAACAAGTGAAATCCTTGCTTGGCGACCTGCTCAACAACGTGATGACCGCCATTGTTCTGGTGCTGATTCTGGTGATGGCGAGCATGGGCATGCGCTCAGCGTTGCTGGTTGGGCTGACGATTCCGGGGGCCTTTCTCACCGGCATCCTGCTGATCTGGGCGCTCGGCTTCACCCTGAATATCGTTGTGCTGTTCAGCTTGATTCTGGTCGCAGGCATGCTGGTAGACGGCGCCATCGTGGTGTCTGAGCTGGCTGACCGTTACCTGCACCAGGGGCAAACCCCGCGCCAGGCCTGGGCCAATGCCGCCACGCGGATGGCCTGGCCGGTAATCGCCTCCACCGCCACCACCCTGGTGGTGTTTCTGCCGCTGCTGTTCTGGCCAGGGGTGGTTGGCCAATTTATGAAATACCTGCCCGCGACGGTGATCGTGTGCCTGCTCGCGTCACTGGCCATGGCCCTGGTGTTCCTGCCGGTGCTCGGCGCGGTCACTGGTGGTCAGCCGCTGCCAAAACCCAGCGAGCCGAGCCGCAGCGCCAAGGGCTATCGCCGGCTACTGGGCACCTTGCTAAAACGCCCCGGTCTGACACTGCTGGGCATGCTGGCACTGATTGCGTTGATCTACACCGCCTATGGCCGCTTTAACCATGGCGTGGAGTTTTTTCCCGAAACCGAACCCGAAAGCGCGCAGATCTGGTTGCGTGCACGGGGCGATTTGTCGGTGCAGGAAAAGGACACCCTGCTACAAAAAGTGGAACAGCGCCTGCTCGGCATGGGGGAAGTCAAAGCCCTGTATGCACGCTCGCTGGCACAGCCAGACGGCAAGTTGGGCGCCGATGTTATCGGCACGCTGCAGTTCCAGTTCGTCGAGTGGCATGAGCGTCGCTCGGCCAGCCAGATTCTCGAAGACATGCGCACGCGCACCGCCGACATCCCGGGGATCATTCTGGAGTTCCGTAAACAGGAAGAAGGCCCGAGCAGCGGCAAACCGCTCAAGCTGCAAATCAGCTCCCATGATTTTCAGCAGGCCGACCTGTATATCGACCGGCTGCGCGACACCATGCAAAAAATTGGCGGTTTCAAGGATATTGAGGATGACCGCGCACTGCCGGGCATCGAGTGGCGGATCAAGGTCGACCGCGAAGCCGCCGCACGCTTCGGCGCCGATGTGCTGAGCGTGGGCAATGCCGTGCAGATGGTCACCAACGGTCTTAAGCTGGCGACTTATCGCCCAGAGGATGCCACCGACGAAGTGGATATCCGCGTGCGCCTGCCCGCCAACTGGCGCTCCCTCGACCAGCTGGGCCGCCTGACGCTGAACACACCAGCCGGGCAAATCCCGCTGAGTAACTTCGTATCATTGGAGCAAGCACCGAAAGTCGGCACCCTGCGCCGGGTCGACGGCAACCGCACCATCACTCTGCAAGCGGACTTGGCCGAAGGCGCGCAACTGGCCGAACGCCAAAGCGCGCTCGAACAAGCCATGGGCACACCACCCGCCGACGTGCAGCTGAAGGTCGCCGGTGAAGGTGCGGACCAGAAACAGGCCGCCACCTTCCTCGGCACCGCCTTTGCGGTGGCGATCTTCCTGATGTTTATCATCCTGGTGACCCAGTTCAACAGCATCTATCAGGCGCTGTTGGTGCTCTCGGCCATCGTCCTGTCGACCGCAGGCGTATTGATGGGCTTGCTGGTCAATGGTCAGTCGTTCGGCATCGTTATGGTCGGCATGGGGCTGATCGCCCTGGCCGGCATCGTGGTGAACAACAACATTATTCTGATCGACACCTATAACCAGCTGCGCCGTCAGGGCCTGGAGCCGCGTGCCGCGGCGCTGGAAACCGGCAGCCTGCGTTTGCGCCCGGTGTTGCTCACCGCGGTGACCACGGTACTGGGGCTGATCCCCATGGTGATCGGGGTCAACGTCGACCTGCTCACCCCGAGTTTGGGCATTGGCGCGCCATCGACCCAGTGGTGGACCCAGCTGTCCAGCGCGATTGCCGGCGGCCTGAGCTTCGCCACCGTGCTGACCCTGCTGCTGACGCCCTGCCTGTTGGTGCTCGGCTCACGCTTCGAGCGGCGACCACCGCCCCTGGAAACCTTCGACGACGACTTGCTCGACCTCCCCGAGCATCTGCTGGCCAGTAATACGGGCAAGGCTGAGCTGCAACGCACGCCGTAGCGGAAGACATAGGCGCCCAGGCTCGATCACGACCTGGGCCGAGACTGACGCCAAAGCCATTTTAGAAAAGGACTCACCGTGAACATCAGCGATATTCCCTTCGGCATCACCGACTGGAGCCAGATCGAGCGCAGCGAACATGCCGGCGAACGCGGCATGGCCTACTGGCGCACGCAGGTGTTTGGCACGTTGCGCGTGCGCATGGTCGAGTACAGCGCAGGCTATCTGGCTGATCATTGGTGCCAGAAGGGCCACATCCTGCTGTGCCTGGAGGGTGAGTTGCACACCAAGTTGGAAGATGGTCGACGCTTTGTGATGACCGCCGGCATGAGCTATCAGGTCGCCGACCAGGCCGAAGCCCATCGTTCCTCCACCGAGACGGGCGCACGCTTGTTTATCGTCGACTGACGCCGCGCCGGCTAACCGGCTGGGTTTAACTCAGTGGCGCTCAGAACTCAGCAGCAGCAACAGCGACACCGGCTGTTCACTCTCCGAATGCAAGGGCTCCTGCAACCACTGCAGGCGCCAGCCCGTCTCGTTGAATAACGCCAGCCAAGACTCCAAGGTACGGAAAAACCAGGGCATGGGCTGGGCAAACCCCTCGCCAAAGCCGGCAAAGGTTTCCACCCGCCAACCGTCGCGGTAGCCGGCATCATTGCAGGCACGCCAGGGGTGTAGGGTCTGGATCAACAAGCGTCCATCCGCCGCCAGCAAGCCATGCAGGGCATTCAAGGTGGGCGCCAGGGGTTCTTCCAGCAGGGCGAAATTACACACCAGCAGGTCGAACTGCCCCAGCACTGCAGCCTGGCGCTCCAGCTCGGCATAACCGCAAACACGGTACTGCGATGCACCAGCCGCTGCCTGTTGCGCCACCGCGATCAAGGGCGCAGACGCATCCACACCAACGGCCTCGATGCCATGCTCAACCAGCCCACGGCACAACCAACCCTCGCCGCAGCCCAGATCCAGCACACGCTTAGGCGCCAGGGCCAGAATCGCCTGAATGATCGCCGCATCGCTGACCAAACGACGGCTCTCGATGCGCTGCTCACGCACTGCCGCCGTCCAGGCATCGGCATTAGCCTGCCAGCTGAGGTTAAGTTGCTCCCGATGGTCGCGCTGCATAACTCACTCGCCGCCTGTTACGTCACTCGCCCGATTCTAGCCATCTGCCAGCAATGCGCAGCGCCAGGGGCGATCCTGCGCGTATTGCGGCATATGTGTATTGCCGCTGGTCAGTGAACCACAGCGCCCATGCATAAAAGTCAGCGCAAATGCCTATGCCTGCCAACCCCTGCCCTAATGACCACTGCAGCAACGACTAAACTGCAGACAGTGGCCAGCTGAGAAGACCTCAGCGCTCAAGCCCGCTGAGGTTATTTAGCACCCCGCCAACCTCCTGGATGACTGCATCAGGCCAAATGAATATGGGCGCACCCTGGAAACTCGACATCACCACCCTGCCGGCTGGCGAGCCACCCAGCCCTCGCAAGCGCAGCCGTAAGCTGAAGATCACCTTCTGGCTGCTGCTTATGCTGCTGTGTATTGCCGCAGGTCTGCTGCTCGTAGAGGAAGTGCGCACCTCACGCTTTCAGGCCCAGGAAATCAGTCGCTACGCGCAAACCCTCAGTTACCGGGTCCAACCTGGCCCCAGCCCATCGATCATTTACCCCAAAGAAGGCCCGTTCGATAAGCGCCAGGGCTACACCTATTTGCCCTTGATGTTGGAGCGTCTTGGCCAACGCGACTTTATCGTGCAGCAGCAGGCGCAGTTCTCCCCCGCCCTGCTCGACTATGCCCAGCGTGGCCTGTTCGTGCCCTATCCGGAAAAAATCCAGAGCGGCCTGCAGATCAATGACTGCAGCGGCACGCCGTTCTATGCATTCCGTTATCCACAGCAGCGCTACCCAAGTTTCAGCGCTATCCCGGCACTGGTGGCTAACAGCCTGCTGTTTATCGAAAACCGCAAACTACTCGCCCCCAACCAGCCCCTGGCCAACCCGGCGGTGGACTGGCCGCGGTTTGTCATGGCCGCCGCCTCCCAGGTCGGCAAGCTGCTGGATATGCAAGATCAATCGGCAGGCGGCAGCACCCTGGCGACCCAGCTGGAGAAGTACCGCCACTCCCCGGACGGCCTGACCGCGTCGGCCACGGAGAAGCTGCGGCAGATGCTTTCTGCCAGCGTGCGCGCCTACCAGAGCGGCCCGCAGACGCTGGCCGCGCGGGAAAATATTGTGCGCGACTACCTCAACAGCGTGCCGCTCGCCGCCGCCCCAGGGCACGGCGAGGTGCACGGGTTAGCGGATGGGCTGCGCATCTGGTTCGGCGCGGACTTTGCGCGGGTCAACCTGCTGCTTGATCCAGCACGCTCAGCGGATGCCAGCCTGGCCGAGCGCGGCCTGGCCTTGCGTCAGGTACTGGCCTTAATGATTGCCCAGCGCCGCCCATCTTATTACCTGGCGCAGGGCCGTAAGGACCTGGGCGAACTGACCGACAGCCATATCCGTTTGCTCGCCGGTGGCGGCCTGATCGACGCCGCGCTGCGCGATGCCGCCCTGCGCCAGCCCCTGACTTATCGAGACTGGGCTTTAGAACCCAACTTACAGCCAGTGGACGGCAACAAGGGCATCAGCGTCGCACGTTCGCGCCTGTCGGCCATGCTTAACATGCCGCTTTATGACCTAGACCGCCTCGACCTGAGTGTCACCAGCACCCTCAATAACCCGCTGCAACAAGCTGCCAGCCACTACCTGCAGCAATTGGCTGACCCGGTGTTTGCCGGGCAAATCGGCCTGTTCGGCGAGCGCCTGCTCTCGCCAGAAAAAACCGCCGATGTGCGCTACAGCTTTACCCTACTCGAACGCACCCATAACGGCAGCGTGGTGCGCGTGCAGACCGACAGCACCGATCAGCCATTCGACATCAACGAAGGCAGCAAGCTGGAGCTCGGTTCTACCGCCAAACTCAGGGTGCTGGCCACCTACCTGGAAATCATCGCCGAACTGCACCAGCGTCACGCGGAGCAGAGCGCCAGCGAATTACGCGCAGTCAACGCCCAGGACAACCTGACCCGCTGGGCCATCGCCTACCTGCTGGGCAACCCCAACGCCAGCCTGGCCGCCATGCTTGACGCCGCGCTGGAGCGTAAATACTCCGCCAGCCCCCACGAACGGTTTTTCACCGGAGGCGGCCTCCATACCTTCACGAATTTCCGCCGTGAAGATAACGCACGTATCGCAAGCATGCGCCAAGCCCTGCGCGAGTCGCTGAACCTGCCGTTTATCCGCTTGATGCGTGACTTGGTGCGTTACACCACCTACCAAGGCCCGCACAACAGTGCTGAATTGCTCAAAGACGACAAGGACCCGCGTCGCCAGGCCTATCTGCAAGACTTCGCCGACCGTGAGGGTCGAACCTTTCTGCTGCGGTTCTGGCGTAAGTATCAGGGGCAACCTGAACAACTGCGCCTGGAAACCTTCCTCAATGGCCTGCGCCACTCCTCGGCTCGGCTCGCGGCCGTGCACCGCTACCTGATGCCGCACGCAGACGAAGCCACTTTCGCCGCTTTCCTAAACCACAACCTACCCAAGGAAAAGCTCACTAATACGCGCATCAGCGAACTGTATAAACGTTACGGGCCAGGCGCTTACAGCCTGCCAGACCAGGGCTATATCGCTCGCGTTCATCCCCTCGAACTGTGGCTACTGGGCTACCTGATCGAGCAACCGCAAGCTACCTTCAACGAGGCTGTGGCGGCGAGCCGCGATGAGCGTCAAGAGGTCTATGGCTGGCTATTTCGCAGCCGCCACAAAAGTGCCCGCGACAGCCGCATTCGCATCATGCTTGAGGTCGAGGCGTTTCTGGATATTCATCGGCGCTGGCAAAACCTTGGCTACCCTTTTGCCCATCTGGTGCCATCACTGGCCACCGCCATCGGCAGCTCCGGTGACCGCCCTGCAGCGCTGGCCGAACTGGTCGGGATTATCCAGAACGACGGCATTCGCCAGCCTACCGCGCGCATCGACAGCCTGCATTTCGCGGCTGATACGCCTTACGACACGTTGCTGGTGCGCAATCACAACGCAGGCAAGCGGGTCATGGCTTCGGAAGTCGCAGCGGCATTGCGCAGCGCGCTCGCCGACGTGGTAGAAGCCGGTACCGCACGCCGCCTGCTCGGCAGTTTTACCCAAGCCAACGGCCAATCGCTCAAGGTCGGCGGAAAAACGGGAACCGGTGATAACCGTATCGAAACCGTCGGCGCCGGTGGGCGTGTGCTCAGTTCGCGGGCGATCAATCGCACGGCCACCTTTGTCTTCTATCTGGGCCCACGTCACTACGGCACCCTGACCGCATTCGTCCCCGGCCGCGCCGCGGAAAATTTCCGCTTCACCTCAGCGTTGCCGGTGCAAGTACTCAAAGGCATGGCCCCGATACTGTTGCCTTACCTTGAATCGGGCGCCTACAGCCAATGCCTAGCGCCCATACCCGCAGCCAAGGCCAGCACCTTGTAATAACGATCTGCTGCACATCGGCCCTGCTGCGTTAAAAACAGGCTCAGCAAGCCGCTTGCGGCTAACGCGCTTTAGCGCGACCCGAAGGGCGAGCGAAGCGAGTAATGCTCATGTACAAAAGTACACTCCGCTTCCTCGCCTGCTTTCGCCTTGCAAGTCTGTAGCTCGCTAGAGCTTGAGCGAAACCCGAGAGTACATATCTAAATAAAAACGGGAGGCCATTGGCCTCCCTTTTTGCTGAACCCTGCTGGCGATTATTTCGCCTGGTAAATGATCCCAGGACTGCATTGCACCATCTGATAGTGGCTCGGCAGCCCGTTGAGCGCCTCAGAAGCGCCGAGGAACAAATAACCACCCGGCTTCAACATCGCATGAATGCGGGTGAGGATGTCCTTCTTAACCTCGGCCGAAAAATAGATCAACACGTTACGGCAGAACACCACATCGAACTTACCCAGGCTGGCGTAACTGTCCAACAGGTTAATCGCACGAAACTCGATTCGACTACGAATGGCCGGTTTGACCACCCAGCGGCCCGGCCCTTTAGGGTCGAAATAACGCTGCAGACGCTCTTGGGAGAGACCGCGCCCCATCGCTAAGCTGTCGTACTCACCAGATTTACAGTTGATCAACATGGTTGGCGAAAGGTCGGTGGCAACAATCTGCACACCACCCTTGAGTTGACCGATATTGGTCTTCTCAAACTCGTCGATGGTCATCGACAGCGAATACGGTTCCTGACCGGAAGAACAGGCCGCCGACCAGATGCGCAGACGTTGACCTGGGCTGGCCTTGATCATCTCCGGTAGCACGCGGTTCTTCAGCACCTCGAAAGGGTATGTATCGCGAAACCAAAGGGTTTCGTTGGTGGTCATGGCATCAACCACCTGTTCGCGCAAACCGCTGCGCGGCTGGTTCTGCATGCGCTGCACCAACTCACCCAGGGTCTTAATGTTGTTCTGTTCCATCAACTTGTTGAGCCGACTGGAAACCAGATACTGCTTATTAGTACCCAGCAGAATGCCGCAGGCTTTTTCCAAGAACGTCCGGAACTGCTCGAAATCCAAATTACCTGTAGACACTCAAGAAGCCTCGACGAACATATATTTAACTGAGGGCCTGGCCCTCAGTCCCCTGCCGCAATATTGATGCGGTCAGCTACCCGTGCTGCCAAGTCATCCGGGCGAAACTTGGCGAGGAAATCATCCGCGCCCACCTTCTTCACCATAGCTTGGTTAAACACACCTGATAACGAAGTATGCAGGATGATGTGCAGCTTTTGCATACGCGGATCAGCGCGGATCTCCGCCGTCAGCGTGTAGCCATCCATTTCCGGCATCTCGATGTCGGAAATCAGCATCAAAAATTCTTCTGCAGGATTTTTGCCTTCTTCAACCATCGCCTTCAGATATTCCAACGCCTGACGACCGTCATTGAGCGCAACAACCTCGACGCCCACGGTTTCCAGACAACGGGTTACCTGTTTGCGCGCCACCGATGAGTCGTCGCAGGTCAGCACGCGTTTGGTAACCGCACGCGCCTGTGTCTGAGCGTCCAATACGCCTTCGGAGATGACTTCTGATGTTGGCGCTACCTCGGCGAGAATTTTCTCGACGTCGATAATCTCAACCATCTTGTCGTCCAAATGGGTAACGGCCGTCAGGTAGTGATCGCGCCCAGTGCCCTTGGGTGGCGGATGAATCGACTCCCAGTTCATGTTGACGATGCGCTCAACCGAGTGAACCAGAAAGCCCTGAACCTTGGTGTTGTATTCCGTGATGATGACAAAACTATTGTCGATATTGGCCAGCGGCGCACTACCGGTCGCCATAGACAAATCAAGAATAGGGATAGTGCCGCCCCGGATACTGGCTACACCCCGAACAACGGGGCTCGATCTCGGCATGATGGTGAGCTTGGGGCACTGCAGCACCTCCTTCACCTTGAACACGTTAATCCCATACAACTGGTTGCCGTTCAGACGGAACAGCAACAACTCCAAGCGATTCTGCCCAACCAACTGAGTTCGCTGGTTAACCGAATCCATCACACCGGCCATACCCAAACTCCTCTTTGAGTAACAATTTGCTGTCAGCGTAGCAGGCGGCACGCGCCTTGCTACCCAACCCATATGAACATTCAAACGACAACTAACCGACGCCCATTGCCAAAGCACCGTCACTGGCTGGCAGTTGTACCCGCTTTGCTGGTACTCGGCTATAGCGCATTGGCCGCGGCCAGCGCCACGCTACCTGAACAACTTATCGGCGCTGGCGAAGCGTTTCTTGAGCAAGCGGTGAGTGATTATTTAAAACGTGGCAACATTGCCGGCCGCCATGAGATTCAAATTAACCGGCTCGACCCCCGCTTGCGCCTCCCACTGTGCGCACAGCCGTTGACCACCACACTGGAAAGCCCTGCCGAACCGATTGGCCGGGTGACGCTGCGCGTGCGCTGCGACAGTAATGCGCCGTGGACCGTGTTTGTCCCCGGGCAAGTGCGCCTGTACCGCGAAGTGGTGATTGTTAATCGCCCGCTCAAACGCGACAGTTTGCTGACTGATATGGATATTGTGCTGGCCGAGCGGGATGTCGGTCTGTTGAATCAGGGTTATCTCACTGCACTCGAGCAGGCTCTCGGCAAGAAATTGACGCGTCCACTGCTGCCGGACCAAGTGCTCGCGCCGATTCATGTGCAAATTGCCGAGGCCATACGCAAAGGTGACCAGGTGGTTATCAGCGCTCGCAGCGCAGGCATCAGCGTGCGCATGCCGGGTGAAGCCTTGTCGGACGGTACGGTTGGCCGGCAGATCAGGGTGCGTAACCAACGTTCTAATCGTGTGATCAGGGCCCGCGTAGTGGGGCCTGGGCAGGTTGAGGTGGCGATGTAGGCAAGCTGCTTGTTTTAGCTTTGTGTGCACAGTGAGCTGACGATTATCCGCACTGTGTTTAGACTGTTAGCTGACGCACACTTTTTTGCCCTAAAGTTTTCCTAGGCAATGCCGACAACCAGGCAAGCGTCCACATACTGTTCGAGGTTTTGCATCATGGTCATTGATATCAACCGGCTCAACAATGCCGCAACACCAGCCAATTCAGGGCGGGCGGGCAGTGCACAAGCAGGCGGTCAGAACCAAGCCATCGGCACCAAACAACCTGGCAACGTAGCCAGCGCCGAACAAGCGAAACCCGCTGACAAGAGCGGTGAGTCTGTCCAGCTGAGCCGCGAGGCCCAGCAACTGCAGCAAGTCAGCGAAAAGCTGCGCGATCAGCCGAGCGTCAATAACGAACGCGTCGCCAAATTGAAACAGGCGATTGAAGACGGCAGCTACCAGGTCGATAACCAGCGCGTCGCCAGCAAACTGCTTAATTTCGAATCCCAGCGTTAGTCTCCGGGCTATGCTGGGGTAATTGGTCGCCCAATAGACACTTCATGCTACGCACTGAAGCGTCTATTACCCCGAAGAGCCCGCAATGCAAGACACCAGCCTGCTTGAACTGTTCACCACCGATATCGGCACCGCCGAGCAGTTGCTTGAATTAATCGACACCGAATTCCAAGCCCTTAACGATCGCGACCTCCCCCGCCTGCAGAGCATACTGACAGACAAGCTGCCGTTGCTGACGCTGCTCGACCAGCACGGCAAGGAACGCAGCCAACTGCTCGTCAGCCTCAACCTCAGCCCTGACCGTGAAGGTTTACAGGCACTTGCCGCCCAATCCAGTCATGGCGAACTGTTGCTGGAGCGCGGCGATCAGCTCAGCGCCCTACTCGAACGCTGCCAAACCGCTAACCTGCGCAATGGTCGACTGATTCGCTCCAGCCAGGCCTCGGCCCAAAGCATGCTGGGTATATTGCGCGGTAACGAAACACCTAGCCTCTATGACAGCCGTGGCGGTGCCGCTAGAATCGCGCAGCAGCGCCCGCTCAGCCAAGCTTGAAACCTATAAAAGGCCCAAAGAACATACTGTCATACCGCCAGTGTGTGAGTGCCATAGCATTTGCCCGGAGAGTCATGGACCGTGTCCAGCCCTTTTAGCCAGGAAGATGGCCCGCAGCCACCCAAGGTGCTCAAGGCACCGGTGGAAATAGTTGCCAACCTGCGCCAACTGCAACAAGCCAATGACCCACTGATCATCACCTTCCACGAACGCAACCAACGCTTCCAGAGCTATGTGATCGAGGTTGATCGCGACAAAAACCTGCTGATTCTTGATGAATTGATGCCAAGCGACGGTGAGCGCTATTTAGTCAATGGCGAAGCCTTCTCTGTGGAAGCTTTCCACGAAGGTGTTCGCGTGGCCTGGCAATGCGAGCAGAACGTGCGCATTACCGAGCATCAAGGGGCGCGCTGTTATTTCAGCCCAATGCCACCTGAAATGACCTACCACCAACGCCGTGGTGCCTTTCGTGCACCGCTCAAGCAGAGCGAATCGATCAAGGTAGAGCTGGCCGGCGACAAACTGCGCACCACGCTAGCTGGCGAGTTACTGGATGTATCGGCAACCGGCTGCAAGCTGCGCTTTCCCGGCAGCCTTGGCAGCAATCTGCAAGCCGGCCAGGTGTATGAACGCTTTACTGCAAAATTTTCGTTCGGCGCCATGACCACCCCCCTTGAGGTGCGGCATGTGCTGTATGACGAGAAGATGGACACCACCTTCATTGGCGCACGCTTTCATCGCATCGGTGGCCAGGAGCAGCGGTTAGTCGAGCGGTTCGTCTACCAGTTACAGCGCGAAGCGCGCCGCTTCGAAAGCGACGGGCTGTTCTAGCGCAGCTAGAGGGAGATATTCAGCGCGGCCAGGCGCGACAGATCCTCGGGCCGGTCCACGTCCCACAACGTAGGCAGCAGCGCCGGATGCCAATCCAGCTGCTGCAAGCTCTGCAGCGTCATATTGAAGACCCGCTCGGTCCCCCACGGCATGTCACAGAACAAGGTGGCGTGCATACTGCGCAACCCCAGCAGCACATAACCGCCATCTTCGGCCGGACCAATCACTACAGGCTGCTGCTGCAACGCACTGCAGGCTTGCTGCAGATAATCGCCATCGAGCGCGGGACAGTCATTGCCGATCAGGATCACCGCATCACTCTCCGCCAACCCCAAGGTGGCAATGCGCCGCATGCGCTCACCCAAATCACCAGCCGGCTGCTCGACCAAGGTCCAACCAAGGCGTTGCGCCAGCGTTTGCAGCGCTGCGCTGGGCAAATCATCCAACCACAAAAAGCGCTCGCTAAAGCCATGAGCAGGTAACTGCAAGGCGCGCTCCAGCAACAGCTGTTGCAAGTCACAGGCACCCTGAGCTCCCAACGCTGGAATCATGCGCGTCTTCACGCGTCCCGCGACTGGCGCGCGCGCCAGCATGTGCAATGAGATCGACAGGTTCATAGGATTGATCCTCGGCGGTACTGTCGAGCCAGTTTTTCTGGGCTAACACCGCAGTAATAGGCCAGACGCAGGCACCACATCAACAATACGGTACGCCAGATTCCGTGCTGTTCCCAGCGCCGGCTGGACGTCGATAAGGGCGGATGCAAACAACGTGGCCTGGCCTGCTCCTTCAAGCGGCGGCACAGCTGCAAATCCTCCATCAGCGGGATCTGCGCATAACCTCCCAACGCCTCGAAGCGTGCCCGCTCAACAAAAATCCCCTGATCGCCCGAGGCGACACCGGTGAGACGTGAACGCAAACTGATCATCCAGCCGATCACCCACAACGCCAGGCCGGACCCGGACAGTCGCACATCAAAACGCCCCCACAGCGGCCGCTCGTGAAGTACTTCCTGCAACCGTTTGACTGACGCGGCACTGACCCGTGTATCGGCATGCACAAACCACAGGTAGTCACCCTGAGCGGCAAGCGCGCCGGCATTCATCTGCAACGCACGGCCGGGGGCTGTGCTGAGCAACCGGTCAACCCGCCCGCGCGCCAACTCACAGGTGCCATCACTGCTGCCCGCGTCGACCACAATTATTTCGGCGCCGGCAGCGCGCAGCGCTGCCAGATCGTCGAGCAAAGCCGGCAGCGCCTGGGCCTCATTGCGCACAGGGATTACCACACTAAGCAACGTGGTCATGCGCGCTCAGCCGGCTCAGCTTGAGGCTCGGCGTCCTGCGCCGCGCTGTGGTCGTGCATCTGCTCTTGCACCACGTGTTCATCTACGCGCGGATCGAGCGCCGCCGTCAACGGCGAACTGGTGGTGCTGTCCGGCATCGGGATGTGATGCAGCGGCGCATCGTCAACCTGGTGCAAGTTAGTGACCTTCGCAGGCCTTACGCACAGCACCAGAATCAAGGCACATACGCTGACGAAGGCATACAGCATGTTGGCCCCAAGAAAGCGCATCAGCACGCCTGCCAGCAACGGCCCGATACTGGCCCCGATACCAAAAGTCACCAACAGCATGGCCGTAAGGGACACCCGCCGTTCGGCCTCAACGTGGTCATTCGCCAGCGCTACCGCCAGCGGATAGAGGCTGAACTGCAGCGCCGACACGACAAAACCGCCCACAAATAAAAGCACCAGACCCACCTGCGGCATAAGCGCCAACGGCAACGCCGCCACGACCAGCAACGCGGCGCATGCACGAATCAGATAAACCCGGTCACGGCGGTCGGACAGCCAACCCAACGGCCACTGAACCACCAGGCCGGCGATGATGCAGCTGCCCATAAACAGACCAATCTGCTCAGTGGATAAGCCCATGCGCGTGCCATACAGCGGCGCCAGGCCGTAGAAAGCGCCAATCAACAACCCCGCAACCACGATGGCGGTCAGCGACAAGGGCACGCGGTCGATAAAAAAGCGCATTTCCAGCGGCGCCGGATGCAAAGGCGCGGGGTGTAATTTGCGGGTCAGGGCCACCGGCACCAGGCACAGGGCGAAGCACAACGCCACCAACATCAGCAGCTCGAGGCCGAGTGTCGGGTGCACGACCAGCACCAGCTGACCGAGGATAAGGCCGAGGTAGGAAGCCCCCATATAGCCGGCAAACACCTGGCCGCGCTGACTGTTTTCGGCCTGCTCATTGAGCCAGCTCTCGATCACCATGTACTGACACATCATGCCCAGACCGACCAGCACCCGCAGCAGCAACCAGCTGGGAAGCCAGTCACTGAGGCCGTGCCCCAGTACCGCGGCGGTCACCACGCCCGCACAAGCGACATAGGCACGAATATGACCAACCCGCGCGATCAATCGGTGCCCCAGTTTGCCACCCAGCACCAAGCCCAGGTAGTTAGCCGCCATCAGCGCCCCGACCCATAAACCATCTGCCGTTTGCGCCAGACGCAACGCCAAGTAGGTACTCAACAAACCTGAGCCCAACAGCATCAATAAGGTGGCGAAATACAGCGAACTGAATGATTTCAGGATCAAAGTCATGAGGCGGTAGGTAACTCCATATAGCGCCGCCGAGCGATGTTCGGCGGCCAGTTGCTAGGCGTGAGCGGCCAAGACACGGCGCTCCCACGGGGTGATTTCATCAAAGAAACTGGTGAGCTCCAAGGTCTTGCTGGCGATGTAGCCATCGATGAACTCTTTACCGAATAACGCCAGCGCCAACTCACTGCGTTTGAGACGCTCAATTGCAGCATGCATGGTACAGGGTAGCGTTAAATTATCTGGCACCTCGAACTCGCCTTGAATCTGCGCACTGGGTTGCAGCTGTTGTTCGATACCATAAAGCCCGGCCGCCAGGCTGGCGGCAAGCGCCAGATAGGGGTTGGCATCGGCACCCGGCAAGCGGTTTTCCACTCTCCGGGCGATGGGCGCACTGGCCGGAATACGCAGCCCAGCAGCGCGATTATCCTCTGACCAACAGGCATTGTTCGGCGAGGCATAAGGGTGGCAAAGGCGCTGATAGGAATTTACATGCGGTGCAAACAACAGGGTGAAGTCAGCCATGGCCGCTTGCTGGCCACCAATGAACTGATAGAACGCCGGCGTCGCCTGGCCGTCAGCTGCACTGAAAATATTCTGCCCACTGCCCTGCTCCACCACGCTCTGGTGAATGTGCATGGAGCTGCCCGGTGTATGCGCCAGTGGCTTGGCCATGCACACCACATTCAGTCCATGCTTGAGCGCGACTTCCTTGAGCAAGTGTTTAAACAGGAAGGTCTGATCAGCAAGCAGCAGCGGATCGCCGTGCAGCAGGTTGATCTCGAACTGACTGACACCCATCTCATGCATAACGGTATCGCGCGGCAAGCCCAGGGCCGCCATGCACTGATAAACCTCATGGAAAAACGGCCGCAGACCGTTATTGGAGCTGACGCTAAATGCCGAACCACCGTCCTCGCGCCGACCATCCAGCCCGAGCGGCGGTTGAAACGGCTGCAGCGGATCGGCATTGCGGGCAAACACAAAAAACTCCAACTCGGTGGCCACCACCGGCTGCCAACCATGGCTGGCATAGCGTGCAATCACCTGCTTGAGCAGCCCACGGGTCGACAAGCCTGAGCTGCGCCCGTCCAACTCATCAGCATTGCAGATGGCCAACGCCCGAGGCGTTTCGCTCCAAGGCAGCCTGTGAATCTGCGTGGGCTCGGCATTCAAGGCCAGATCGCCATCATCACTGCCGTAGAAACGCGCAGCCGGATACCCGCCCATGATGCACTGCAGCAACACCCCGCGAGCCAACTGCAGGCGCCGCCCCTGTAAAAAACCCTCCACCGTCATCACCTTGCCGCGCGGCACACCATTCAGATCAGGCGTCACGCACTCAACCTCATCAACACCACGCAACAGTTCAGGTAGGGCGGCGCGCTCGGGGTACTCATTTGCTGTTGTCCTTATTAATGCAAGAAGCCATCGCCAGACGGCAGGGCGTACAAAATACGTACCAGTCGTTCGATATTTCAAGCAAAGCCATATTGACTGCCTGGCGCCGGGGCTTGTGGCGCACAAAACAATCGATGAAATCGATATTAACCACCGCACAACCCCAAAACTCAAAGCGCTAATCAAGCCTTTAAAAACAAGATAAGCACTTGATTTAAATAGACTTACACCAACTATCAATCATGTCGATGATTACCATGAACGGCCTGCACTTCTTCATCAAATTTTCATCCGTATCATTAGCTCCCTACTCACTTACCACTCCGCTCTCACGAGGAGCTTGAACATGAAAAAGCACATTCTCACTGCCGTAATCCTGGCCAGCCTGTCCGTCCATGCCGTTGCTTTACCGCAGAACAACCCGCAACCACTGCTGGGTGAAATGCAGGACAGCAACGTGAAAACCCTGATGGGCTTTGGCGCCAACCTACAGACCGAGGGTGGCGCCGAGCGCACCCGTGAGCATCAGCAGGACCCCCTGCGAGTTGCCGAAGGTGGCGCTGACCGCCTACATGAGCGTCAGATGGATCGCCTGCGCCTGGCGGAAGGCGGTGCTGAACGCACCCGTGAGCATCAGCAGGATCGCCTGCGTGTTGCCGAAGGTGGTGCTGACCGCGCACATGAGCGTCAGATGGATCGCCTGCGCCTGGCAGAGGGCGGCGCTGAGCGCACACGTGACCGTCAGCAGGATCGCCTGCGTGTTGCCGAAGGTGGTGCTGACCGGGTACATGAGCGCCAGATGGACCGCCTGCGCCTGGCAGAAGGCGGTGCTGAGCGCCTGAGCGAGCGTCAGCAGCAGTTAAAGCGTACAAGCTAAGCCAACCCCGGTTACACACCCACGCCTAAAGCACCCACGAGGTGCTTTAGGCGTTTAAGGCAGCCTCTAACTGTGCCAACCGTTGCTCCAGCTCCGCGACTCGCGCCTCCAGCGCTTCGATTCGACCATCCTGCGACGAGCTACTCGACGCCCTACCTGGCTCATTGACCTTGGCCGCAAGCGCTGCCTGCAAATCAGCAGGATCGCCCAGCACATGCATATAACGCTCTTCACGCTGCCCGGATTGACGCGGCAGCAGGCATGCCAGCTCACGGCTGATCAGGCGCTCAAGGTGATGCTGCACCTGCTCGACATCCTCAAAATCATGCATACGACTGGTGCGCGTCAGCAACTCATTAAGGGTCTGCGGGCCACGCAATAGGAGCAGGCCGAGCAACACCACTTGAGCGGCTACCAGTTCCAGCGCCTTGTCGACGCGGTGCTCCCAGCGATCCGCCCGGCTGCCCATCACCAGGCGCGCCATTCCTCGCCCTTCCAGGCTGCGCAACGCTTGTCCGACCTGCCCGGCAGTTAGATTCAGCACCGGCTCACGGCTGGTTTTCTGGTTGCAGGCCAGCACCAGGGCATTCAGTGTCAGGGGATAGGCTTCCGGAGTGGTTAACTGCTTTTCAATTAAACAACCCAAGACCCGCGCCTCGGCAAGGGTCAAGCTGGGCATCGCCGCTTCACCCACAGATTCATCAGACATAGAAACCTCAGCACCTTGAAGGAGCCCTAGCCTAGCCCGCCTGACTGCTGGTTGATAGAGAGCTGCCACCGGGCGGCTGCCAATGCATCGCTGCAGGTAAACCACGGCGGCTGTGCTAAAGTCGCGCGCTATTTTTCAGCGGGGTCCTGTTTTATCCCCGCGAAAAACCTCGTAACGCGCACTGCGCGCCATGCATCCAGCCGCCCGGGATTACCAGCTCTGTCGGCAATAGAAGAGATCGCAGGCCCGCCCGCCCAGTAGAGATGCCCGTAATGTCCCCTGCTCAACACCCACTTTTACTCCTGCTCAACCGCACTAGTCTGGTGCTGCAAATTGCCATAGGTTTGCTGGCGGGTATCGCCCTTGCGCTGTTCCTGCCTGATGCGGCGGCCAGTGTCAGCCTGCTTGGCACCGTCTTCGTATCGGCGCTGAAAGCCGTGGCCCCCGTACTGGTGTTCGTGCTGGTAGCGGCGTCGATTGCCAACCATCAACACGGCCAACAAACCCACATCAAGCCCATTCTGATGCTGTACCTGATCGGCACTTTCAGCGCTGCGCTGATTGCGGTGGCCGCCAGCTATGCCTTTCCTTCAAGCCTGACCCTGGTCAGTAACAGCGCCGAGTTGTCGCCACCCGGCGGCATCAGCGAAGTGCTGAAGACCCTGCTGCTGAACGTGGTGGACAATCCGATCAACGCGCTGCTGAAGGGTAACTTTATTGGCATCCTGGCCTGGGCCATCGCCCTGGGCTTTGCCTTCCGGCATGCCAGCCCAACCAGCAAGCAGATGCTCGCCGACCTCTCCAATGGGGTGACCAGCATTGTTAAATTGGTGATTCGCCTTGCGCCACTCGGGGTCTTCGGCCTGGTGGCGGCCACCCTGGCTGAGTCCGGTATGTCGGCCCTGCTCGACTACCTGCACCTGCTGCTGGTACTGGTGGGCTGCATGCTGTTTGTGGCCTTGGTCAGCAACCCGGCGATTGTCTACTTCAAGACCCGTCGCAACCCTTACCCTCTGGTACTGACCTGCCTGCGTGAAAGCGGCCTGACGGCATTCTTTACCCGCAGCTCGGCCGCCAACATCCCGGTAAACCTGCAGCTGTGTGAGCGCCTGGGCCTGCATAAAGAAACTTACTCAGTCTCGATCCCGCTGGGCGCGACCATCAACATGGCAGGTGCAGCTATCACCATTACCGTGCTGACCCTGGCCGCCGTTAACACCCTGGGCATCGTCGTTGACCTGCCGACGGCATTGCTGCTGAGCTTGCTCGCCTCCATCAGCGCCTGTGGCGCGTCGGGTGTTGCCGGCGGTTCACTGCTGCTGATCCCCCTGGCGTGCAGCCTGTTCGGCATTCCCAACGATGTGGCCATGCAGGTGGTGGCCGTCGGCTTTATCATCGGCATCGTGCAGGACGCGGCGGAAACGGCACTGAACTCCTCCACTGACGTACTGTTTACTGCGGCAGGCTGCATGGCTGATCAGCTACGCAGCTAAACACGCGTCACAACGCTGTACAGGAAAAGGCTTACCCCCGCGGGTAAGCCTTTTTTATTGGCCAGCCGATAAACGACGCCGCGACAACGTTTGAATAGCGCAATGTTTGCGGTAGGCTTTGCCGCTTCTTTATTAGGAGTAACCCCCATGGCCCGCGCCACTGCCCGTCACATCCTGGTTGCCAGCGAAGACAAGTGCAACGAACTGAAAGCCGCAATCGAAGGCGGTGCTGACTTCGCCCAAGTTGCCAAAGACAACTCCAGCTGCCCATCCAGCCGCAGCGGCGGCGACCTTGGCTCGTTTGGCCCAGGCCAGATGGTTAAAGAATTCGACACCGTAGTATTCAGCGCCCCAGTCAACGTGGTGCAAGGCCCGGTGAAAACCCAGTTCGGTTATCACCTGCTGGAAGTGACCAGCCGCCAGGACTAATCCTGCCTACTCGCTGGGCTGCCCAGGCCCAGCGAGCTGCCTGTTTTCGCGCAGCGCCAGCCAGGCGCCATACCGCTGATCAACAGTCGCAAGCCGTGGGGCATAGCCAGGTATACTCGCCGGCCTTTTCCTCTCGCACCCGCGGACATTGCCATGACTCACTCCCCAGCAGCTGAACCCACTCTCGCCGTTCAGGCTGCCGACAACGCCGTGCCGCCCAGCGATACAGCTGCAGCCCCAGCAAAAGCCCGTGGCTTCGCCTCACTGTTTAGCGCCGCCAAGGCTGCATCCGGTAAAGCCGATGACCAACCCTGGCACCAGAAGGGTAATAAATCCGCCCATGAAAAGAAGATCGGCGCAGCCCCCAGCGGCACCCGTCGCTCCATGGGCAAGCGTTAAACGCCCTACCCCAGTCGCGCGCGTAAGCGCCCCTGCAGCCAGCCGCCAAACACATTCAGCAGCAAGCCGAGCATGACCAGCAGCGCGCCTAAGAGCTGCAGGGTGCTCAGGTGCTCATCGAGCAACACGGCCGCTGAGGTAATCCCCACCACCGGCACCAGCAGGGAAAACGGCGCCACCTGGCTGGCCGGATAGCGCGACAGCAAGCGGCTCCAAAGGCCGTAGCCAAGGATGGTCGCGCCGAATGCCAGGTAGGCCAACACCAGCAGCGTATCCAGATTGATAGCGCGCAGTGCTGTTTCGATTACCGCCGGCCCTTCCAGCAGCCAAGACAGTGCAAAGAATGGCAGTGGCGGCACCAGGCTGCCCCACACCACCAACCCCACCAGATTCACCTTGCCCAGCTTGCGCGTGACGATATTGCCCAGCGCCCACATCGCGGCGGCGCACAGGGTCAGCAGGAAACCGGCCAGTGTCATCAGCCCATTGCCCTGCAAACCAATCAGCAACAAACCGCCGGCAGCCACCAACAAACCAAACAGATTGGTCAGGCGAAAGCGTTCACCGAGGAACATCACGGCGAACAGCAGGGTAAAGAAGGCCTGTGACTGCAGCACTAACGACGCTAAGCCGGCCGGCATGCCGACCGACATGGCAGAGAATAGAAACGCGAACTGCCCCAGCGAGATGGTCAACCCATAGGCAAGCAACCAGCGCAGCGGAATCTGCGGACGCTTGATAAACAACACCGCAGGAAATGCCGCCAGCAAAAAACGCAGCGCCCCCAGCAGCATAGGCGGCATGTCATCCAGGCCGATCTTGATCACCACGAAATTCATGCCCCAGACGATGATAACCACCAGGGCCAGCAGTAGATCCTTGGGTAACATAACGCGGCCTCCTGACAGGCAAAGGGTCATTAAACCAGCAGCGACTGCCCGCCCCCCACTACAGTTACAGCTGAATCCAGGCACACAGTCGCTGATAGATGAAGAAATGGATTCTTCAATGTCACTGCACGCATAACGCGCCCCACCCCTCGCTTGGCGCGTTTTTCTGCCGCCGCCTTGAGCCCCTCGGCTGGCCAAAGCATCTGCCTATAGGGACCGCAGTCTGCCCAGGGATGGCATCATGCCGGTGGGCGGCGCCACGCTGGCGCCACTTTCGCGAGGAGTGACGATGGACAGCAACCGTCTCAGCGCAAACATCTATAACCAGCTGGTCAATGAGGAGGATGCGCGGGTCTGCAGCGAAATCGATGAGCAGGCCTGCCGCGTGGTGCCGGGCAACTTCTTGCTGATGATCCTCAGCCACTTTTTCAGCAAACTGGGTGACGCCCTGGCCAACCCGAAGGTGGTACTGCCCTGGGTGATGGAGGCCCTGCAAGCGCCGCTTTACCTGATCGGCTTCCTGGTGCCAATCCGCGAGTCCGGCTCGCTGATCCCGCAGCTGTTTATCGCCAGCTACATCCGCGCGGTGGCCGTGCGTAAATGGGTCTGGGTCCTTGGCAGCCTGGTGCAAGCTGCCGCTATCGGTGCCATAGGCCTGGTGGCGTGGACGCTGGACGGCGTGGTGGCCGGCTGGGCGATCATTGGCCTGCTGGTGCTCTTCAGCCTGGCTCGCGGTTTGAGTTCGGTGGCCTCGAAAGATGTACTCGGCAAGACCATCCCGAAAACCCGACGTGGCCAGGTCAACGGCTGGTCGGCCAGCGCCGCCGGACTGGTCACCGTTGCCTTGGCCCTGCTGCTGTTGTTCAGCAGCACGGCTCAACTGCCGCCGCAAGCCTATGGCCTGCTGCTGGCCGGCGCCGGCCTGTTGTGGCTGATCGCCGCGGCAATTTACGCGCGCATCAGCGAGCAGCCGGGGGCCGTCGAGGGCGGTGGCAATGCCGTAGTCGAGGCGCTGAAACGCCTCGCTATTCTGCGCAGCGATCGTCCCTTCCGGCGCTTCGTCATAACCCGTGCGCTGATGCTGTGTTCGGCCCTGAGCGCGCCATATTACGTGGTGCTGGCCCAGCAGAAACTCGGTTCGGCCGCCAGTACGCTGGGCCTGTTCATGCTCGCCAGCGGCGCCGCCAGCCTGATCTCCGCGCCACTGTGGGGACGCTTTGCCGACTTTTCTAGCCGCCGGGTGATGATCCTCGCGGCAGGGCTGAGCGCGGGCCTCGGCCTACTGGTCTACCTTCTCGACAGCTTGCAACCGGCCTGGCTGGCGATTGGCTGGATGCTGCCGGCACTCTACTTTGGCCTGAGCATTGCCCACCAAGGCGTACGCATCGGCCGTAAGACTTACCTGGTCGACTTGGCGCAAGGCAACCGCCGCACTGACTATGTGGCCGTGAGCAATACGTTGATCGGCCTGATTCTGCTGCTGCTCGGTTTCGCCGGAGCCCTGGGTACCGTCATGACAATCAGCCAAATTATCCTGTTGCTATCAGTGCTTGGCGCCCTTGGCGCCGTGATGGCCACCGTCCTGCCGGAAGTGGAATAACAGCCACGCGTGCAGCGCCCTAATTAATTGCATCAACCGCGCGCAGACCACTCATTAAGCGCCCCTAGCGAGACATTCAAACCAGCCGAGGAAGTTCGCCATGAGCACACGACCCGAGATCGAAGCAGACGCCCAGAGCTTTATCGAGCGCATCTTCGAGCACCTGAACGTAGCCGAGGATGTGCGCCAGCGCCTCGCGTGCGCCAAATTCAGCGCCCAGGTCAGCATCCCGGTGCGTATGGACGACGGCACCCTGGAGGTCTTTCAGGGCTGGCGCGTGCAATATGACGACACCCGCGGCCCCACCAAGGGCGGCGTGCGCTTGCACCCTAAGGTCTCGGCCGCCGAGGTGACCGACCTGAGTTTTTGGATGACCATCAAATGCGCGGTGGTCGACCTCCCGTTTGGCGGCGCCAAGGGCGGCATCTGCGTCGATCCCAAGCGCCTGTCCAGGCTGGAGCTGGAACGCCTGTCGCGGGGTTATATCCGCGCCATCCATGACCTGATCGGGCCTGACCGTGACATCCCCGCGCCCGACGTCAACAGCAACGCCACGGTAATGGGCTGGATGGCCGACGAATACGCACAGATCGAGCGCCGCCAGGTGCCTGCCGTGATCACGGGTAAACCCATCGGCCTCGGCGGCTCGGCGGGCCGCGTTGCCGCCACCGGACGTGGCGCCTTGCAGGTGTTGCAACTGTGGGCCTCACGCGAAGATAAGTCCCCACAACAACTGCGCATCGCCGTGCAGGGTTTCGGCAACGCCGGTTACCACTTCGCGCGCCTGGCTCATCAAGCGGGCTATCGCATCGTCGCCCTTTCCGACTCCAAGGGCGCGATCTATGACAAAGCAGGCCTGGACCCTCAGCCCATCTGGGAGCACAAGAATCAAACCCGCGAACTCAAAGACATGGTCTATTGCGACGAATCGGTGTGCGAGCAAAGCAAGGCCGAGCGTATCAGCCATGAGGAGCTGCTTGAGCTGGATGTCGACGTACTGGTGCTGGCCGCACTCGAGGATGCGATTGATGACGACAATGCCGAGCGGATCAAGGCCAAAGTCATCCTCGAAATCGCCAATGGGCCGGTGACCCGCAAGGCCGACCAACTGCTGGCAGATGCCGGCGTAGTGATTTTGCCCGATGTGCTGGTCAATGCCGGTGGAGTGATCGTCAGCCACTTGGAATGGGTACAGAACCGCACGGGTGACTACTGGAGCGAGGAAACCGTTGAGCAGCGCCTGGATGAACGCATCGGCAAAGCCGCCGAGGCCTGCTTCGCCCGCGCCGAAGCAGAGCAGGTGAGCCTGCGTACGGCCGCCTACCTGCAGGGCGTCGAGCGCATCGCCGACGCCATGAGCAATCAGGGCACGCGCACCTACTTCAACGCACGCAGCGACTGAGCCCCCTAGTCGCCTGAGCACCTACCCTCGATGCCCCCATGCTGCATTGAGGGGGTGCCAGCGACTCGCAGACCGACTAAAATCCGCAGCTGACCTGAGCCAGCCTGCCGGCGGGCGGGCGGCCAAACAATTCGTCTGGCCGCCCACTTCCTGCGCAGACACACGACTCATCCGACTGTACAGACCGAGAGAGCACCCATGGGCGCACAATGGAAAGCCAAACCTAAAGAAGCCGCTGCCAACGCCAGAGGCAAGATCTTCGGCCGGCTGGTCAAAGAGATCATGATCGCCGCGCGTAACGGCGCTGATCCGGACCTGAACCCCAAGTTGCGCTTGGCTATTCACCAGGCGAAAAAAGCCTCGATGCCCAAGGAAACCCTCGACCGGGCGATCAAGAAAGGCGCCGGCCTGCTGGGCGATACCGTGACCTATCACGCGGCCACTTATGAGGGCTTCGCCCCGCACCAGGTGCCGGTGATCATCGAGTGCCTGACTGACAACATCAACCGCACCGTAGCGGAAGTACGCGTGTTGTTCCGCAAGGGCCAGATGGGCGCCTCCGGCTCGGTGACCTGGGATTTCGACCACGTCGGCATGATCGAAGCCTCGCCAGAAGGCGACGCCGATGCCGAACTAGCGGCGATTGAAGCCGGTGCACAAGACTTCGAGCCGGCGGATGAAGGCGGCACGCTGTTTATCACCGAGCCGACTGACCTCGACGCTGTATGCCGCGGCTTGCCGGAACACGGCTTTAGCGTCAACGCGGCCAAGCTCGGCTATATCCCGAAAAACCCGGTCAGCAGCCTGACGGCCGAACAGCTCGAAGAAGTCGAAACATTTCTTGAAGCGCTCGATGCCCATGATGACGTACAGAACGTCTATGTCGGGCTTTCCGGCTAACTCACCGTTTGCCTCAGGCTCGCCGGGCAGGACGCCCAGCGAGCCTATGAACGGCGCCAATGCGTGTGCGCAGCTCAGTAACCGGGCAGATTCACCGCCCCATCGCACCACAAAGCGAGTAGAATCGCCGGCCGCCGCGCCACCAGCGCCCAGCGTGTACACAAGGACGTTGCCCCACAGGAGTTTTACCGTGCACAAGTTTCTCACTCTGGCTGCGTGCCTATTGCTCGGCGCCTGCGCCAGCAACTCGCAGACGGTCTACCAGCAAGACGTTGTGGCGGGCACCAGCCCAATGGCCAAAAGCACCCTGGAGGCCATCCATAACAGCAAAGCCATCCCGCTGCCGCTAAACCCCGGCCTGCTGGCCCCGCAGTGGCCGATTAGCGCCGATGAACCGCGCATGGACTTCGGCAGCTCGATCTCCAACTACCGGATCTTTTCCCTGCAGCTGAAGAAGGGTGAACGCTACACCCTTAACGTGCGCTCACTGTGCAACAAGCCCTGCCTCGGCGTGAGCAAGTTCGCCTTGAAACCGCGCGCCATGCTGCTGGATGCCTACGGCGCCGTGATTGCCGACAAACCCTCGCACGCCACAGCAGCAGTCGGGCAGATCAGCCTGAGCTGGGACGGTGAAGCCACAGAAGACGGCACCTATTACCTGCTCGTGGCGGCCGATAACGATGACCTCGGTCAGACCATCGTGATCGACGACGTATGGGTGAACAACTCCCCCCTGATGGCGGTCAAGGTGGGCATGCACAGCTCGCCATTCGGCACCGTCAGTGCATTCTCCAGCCCTCGCAAAGACTGAGTAAGCAACCGGCGAGCGACACACGCTCGCCGTATCACGATAAGCGCTGCTTAACCGTCAAGCCCATCCATTGACCCTGAGCAAGATGCTCTGCCCCTGGCGCTTTAGCCTATGCCGATGACTTTCTGAGGGTTCGCCCTCCAACTGCCATCGACGAGGCCTCCATGAGCATCACCTCTACCCACATTTGCGCGGCGGCTGACCAACTGCAGGGTTTTGTCGGTTTCAATGCCAAGACCGGGCGCTACATCGTACGTTTTTCTGAAGACTCCTTCGGCCTCGACGTACTCGAACAGAGCATCACCCCCACCTGCGAATTCGTCTGGCGCGCCTTTGACGGCGAACTCATGAACCTCGACCGTGCACGTCTGCAACTGCTGCTGGAACAAAACATCGATGATCGCCTGGCCATCAGCGAGCCGCTGCGTGTTTACGTGCGCCGTGCGGACCTACCCGAGATCAGCGCCGAGCGGCGGCGCCTTAGCGCTTAAACGCCGGATAACGCGCCGCACAGCACCATGGCCGAATAAGCCGTTGGTTGTTCACTTACACCCTCACAGTCGCGGCGCTCGGCAGACTAAGCTCGCCTGGATGATGTTATTCACCCAGGAGCCTGCCGATGTTCGATGTGCTGATCAAGAATGCGCTGTTTTTCGATGGCAGCGGCACGCCAGGGGTGTTGCGCCACCTCGGCATCGCCGACGGCAAACTGCTGCGCATCAGCGCAAGCGCCCTGGATGAAAGCGGCTGCGCCCAGGTTATCGACGCCAGCAACCGCTGGGTCACGCCCGGTTTTATCGACATGCACACTCATTACGACGCGGAGCTGGTGGCGGCGCCTGCGCTGCAGGAATCGGTGCGCCATGGCGTGACCACGGTGATGATTGGCAGCTGCTCGATCAGCATGGTGCTGTCCAGCCCGGAAGACTGCTCCGACCTGTTCACCCGCGTCGAGTCGGTGCCGCGCGAACATGTGCTGCCGTTGCTGCAAGCACGCAAGACGTGGAACAGCGCCAGCGAATTCGCCGCCTTTCTCGATCAACACCCACTGGGGCCGAATATCTGCTCCTTCCTCGGCCACTCAGACCTGCGCGTTGCCGTAATGGGCCTGGAACGCGCCGTCGACGCCAAGGTGCGCCCCAGTGAACGCGAACTGCAGCAAATGGAGCGCCTGTTGGAAGAGGCGCTGGACGCCGGCCTACTCGGCCTGTCGAGCATGACCAACCCCTGGGACAAGCTCGACGGCGACCGCCAGCGCTCCAAATCCCTGCCCTCGGTGTATGCGCCTTGGGCCGAATACGCACGGCTGAACAAGATCCTGCGGCGGCGCGGGCGCATTCATCAGGGCGCGCCGAATCTGGTGACTAAACTAAATGTCCTAGCCTTTCTCTGGGCCAGCATCGGCGGCGGGTGGCGCAAGCCGCTGAAAACCACCCTGATTACCCTGATGGACGTCAAAGCCGACCTTTGGCTGGCACCGGTACTCGGCCCACTGACCCGCTGGATCAACCGCCTGACCCACGCCGACTTTCGCTGGCAGACCCTGCCGGTGCCGTTTGAAACCTACGCCGACGGCATGGAGTTCGTGGTCTTCGAGGAATTCCCCGCCGGTCAGGCCGCGCTGCACCTAGCCAGCCACGACCTGCGCAGCCAGCTGTTCCAGGACCCGGATTACCGCCGACGCTTTCGCCAGGATGTGGAGAAGAAGTTCGGCCCACGAGTCTGGCACCGCGACTTTGATGACGCGTGGATCGTCGACTGCCCAGACGCCAGCGTGGTCGGCAAAAGCGTTGGCGAATTGGCCAAAGCCCGCAATGAACACCCCGCCGACCTGTTTCTCGACCTGCTCGTCGCCCACGGCCCGCGCCTGCGCTGGCGTACCCTGATCGCCAACCACCGCCCTGAGGTGGTGGCGAAACTGGTGTGCGAACCGAGCACGCTGATCGGCTTTGCCGACTCCGGCGCGCATATCCGCAACATGGCCTTTTACAACTTCGGGGTGCGCCTGCTCAAGCTGGTGCGCGATGCCGAACTGCGCGGCCAGCCGGTGATGCCGATCGAAACCGCGATCTGGCGCCTGACCGGCGAGCTCGGCGAATGGTTCGACATTGATGCAGGCAGGCTCTACGAAGGCGCACGGGCTGACTTGGTGGTTATCGACCCAAGCGCACTGGATGAATCCCTGGCCAGCTACCAGGAGGCGCCCATGGAAGCCTTCGGCGGTTTGCAACGCATGGTCAACCGTGGCGCGGCAGTGGATGCGGTGCTGATCAACGGGCGCATCGCCTTTCAGCAGGGCGAATGTGCCCGCGAGCTCGGACAAAAACGCGGTTATGGGCAGTTTTTACGCAGTCGCTAAAGCCTTCAACTGAAGCCTAGCGATAGTCCTACAGGCTGGCATACTGTGCGCCGCACAGACCGGTGGGCCGCCCACCCTATATGCTGAAAGGACGCCAATAATAATGCACAACATGCCTGCAAAGGCCTTCTGGCGCTGGCTTCTAGGCCTGCTGCTGCTCAGCCTACTGCCCCCGCTATACGCCGATGAAGCGGGTGTTATTCACTACCCCCGGCGTACCGAGGGTGATGAATTTCGCTCCTCATATGAGCTGGCTCAACTGCAACTGGCACTGGAAAAAGCCGGCAGCTCTCTACGCTTAGAGCCCTCGTACTACAGCATGGAGCAAGAGCGCGCACTGGTTAACCTGGAGCTCAACGAACGCCTCGATGTGGTCTGGAGCATGACCAGCCGTGAGCGCGAACAACGCCTGCTGCCCGTGCGCATTCCGCTGGATAAAGGCTTGTATGGCTGGCGTATTGCTCTGTTGCCCAGCAGCCGCGCCGAGCTGCTCAAGGATGTACGCTCACTCAACGACCTGCACCCGTTTTCCGCCGGTCAAGGGCACGATTGGCCGGACACTGACATTCTTCGCAGCAATGGCTTGCCAGTCAACATTTCAGCCAATTACGGCAGCCTGTTTCGCATGCTCCATGCGCAACGCTTCGATTACTTTCCGCGCTCGGTGATCGAAATTTGGGATGAGCTTAAACATCCCCGCAGCAAGCAGTTGGTTGCCGACAGTCATGTGCTGCTGCACTACCCCGCCGCGATGTATTTTTTCGTCTCGCGCCAACGCCCAGAGCTAGCGCAAACCTTGCAGCTCGGCTTGGAGAGGGCGATTGCCGATGGTTCATTCGAGCGCCTGTTCCAAGAGCATTTCGCGGCTGACCTGAAGCGCGCGCAACTGCACCAGCGTCAGGTCATCGAGCTGCAAAACCCTTTTTTGCCCAGTGCCACGCCCTTGCAGCGACGCGAGCTGTGGTTCACTCCCGCGCCGCCGGAGGGCTAGACGGTTGAGCCAGAGTGGCCTGCACAACCGCGCGGGTGTGTGCGCCGAAACGTTTAAACAGCGCCTGCAGCAATTGCTCCAACAGCGGGTCGACGGCAACCTGAGCCAACTGATTGCCCCCACTGAAACCTGGAGCAGCAACCGGCTTGCGTGCCAGCCACTGGCCAATCACTTCATCCAAGGCATCGGCGCTGGCGTACGACTCAGCGGCCACCACCTGCTGCGCGTAGTCCGCGGAGTAAGCGGGGTAACTGCCTGGCGGCGCCTGTGTATAGGCCTGTAACAGTGGCGCGGCGGCCTGCTCCGCCATCAGCTGCTGCATACGTTGAAGTTGGTATTCCTCGAGAGCCGTATGCCGGTCCGTCACACGAGCAATGGCTGCCAGGCGATCGTCGGGATAACCCAAAGCGCCTTTGAGGGCAATCAGCATCAGTTCGGGCGTGGTGAAGCCCGGCACGGTCTTGGCGTGGTAGGGCTGGGTCAGGTCCTGCATGTAGTGCAGCGCCCAGCCGAGAAAACGATAGCCCCAGTAATCATGCCCGCTTTCCAGAGCCAGCCTCGCCAGGCCGGCGTATTGGTAGATACGCCAATGCGGCAGGGTACGCCGCAGGTAGGGCGCCGCCTGAAACACCAGCGCCGGCTCGTGGTAATAACCGATATGGAAAGGGGCTTGGGAGGAGTACTCAAAGCGCGCATCACCAAACGGCTGCTCGCCAAAGTTGTACTGCCCGCCGACTTTGCCTGGGTTGTCGCTGAACAGGTTGATGTCGTGGCCATAGTCCGGCTCATCAGCCGCACTGCTGAGCACCTGCACGGCACTCACCGCTTCGCCCGGCTGCAAGGCTAGATAACGCCAATGGCTCCAGGGGCCGATCTTGCGAAACACCAGCACCTGCTCGGCAGGCAGGCGCGCTCGGCCATCATCGGCCTGCCCCGGCAATTGCTGGACAAAGCCGGCTAGGCGAATCTGTGGATTAACCCGCAACGCATGCAGGAACGCGCTGCGCCTGTCGGCCGTCGCAAGGGCGCTAAAGCGCAAAGCATCGGGTCGCGTTGGGTAATCAGGGAAGTGCGTGTGGGCAAAGGCTTCCTGTTCATCCAGCAACTGCTCAATGGCCGGCGCCTGATCATCGAGAAACGCCTGCAATGGCTCGTAATTCAGCGTGCGCTGCAACTCCGGCAGTGCCTGCAATGCCAACTGACTGCCGAGCGAGTGATTGGACCAAGCCAGAGCGCTTAACGGCTGACAGGCCAAGCAGCAGGCAGATAGCAACAGCAACAATGGCTTCAAGGTGACTCCGACGCAGGTAGCAAGGCAAAGAGCCACAGCCTAACGCCTGGACCGCTACCTGGCACTGTCGTATCAAGTCAGCCCATTCACTTATCAGGCTGCGGCGGCAAACTCAGGCTGTCACCGCCAGCCGCTGACTTTGCAGGTGAAGTGTTAACCAGTCGAACCCACACATATAAGCCAGGGCCGGATAACGCCCCAGCTATTCGGCCACCATCGGCGTAGACTCAAAACACCAGCCTCGCCTTAGCGCGACGAGATGGCCCGCTCCAGACTATTCAACCACGACATTGTCAGAGGTGAAGATCATGAGCAAAGGTATGGATTCAAAGAAACAAGCGAAAAAAAAGCCGCTGAAAACAGCCAGCGAAAAACGCATGGATAAAAAAGACAAGCAAGGTGCAAAAACCCTGCTCGGAAGCCACGCGGCTAACGTCTGAGTTAACGACCTGAGGCAGGCATCGCGCTTGCACTCAGGCATTCCAATAACCCCTACAACCGCTAAGCCGTTATGCATTACCGCCAACTCCCCACCCCACTCAAGCCACTTGCCGACAAGTTCTACCGCAGCCAACGCTCAGCCATGCGCGCCACGTCAGGCGCACAGATTTGGGTCGCCGAAAACCCGGACATCATGGCAGCGCTGTGCCTGCAAAGCGTCGCACACGGTCACTGGCTGACCAGCCTGCTGGTGGCCTCGCCGATGCGCGAACAAGGCATCGCAAGTCAGTTGATCGAAGCGGCTCTCGCACACTGCACCACGCCGGTCTGGCTTTTCTGCCACCCGCAGCTGCACGATTTCTATCGTCGCCAGGGTTTTACCCCTTGCACCGATCTGCCCCAGCCATTGGCTGAGCGCCTAAGCCGTTATCAGCGCAGCAAAAGCTTGCAAGCGTTCTCCCGCGCCCCTGGGCAAACCCAGCCGCACAAGGTTTAACGTGCGGTTGCCCGGTTAGCCAAGCGCTATCCGCTTGATGGCATCCATACTGGCACTTTGCTCAACTTTACTATTGCTATCGCCAGGCCAAGCTCTGCATGCTTAGCCCATAACAACGACAACAGGGTCTTTCCCTATGCGCACATCGCGGTTATTCAGACGCCTGCGTAACGACTTTCAGTTGTCCATCATTACGCTGATGGGCCTTTTTGGCGTCATCGGCATTAGCCCCTATGCCGTATACCGGCTTGCCACTGGCAACTACCTGGTGGGCACCGCCGATACGGTAATTGTCACCTCTACGGTGCTCGCAGTGCTTTATGCCTGGCGCACCAGCGACACCGTCAAACCGGGTATCTACCTGGCCAGCATCTTCTCCGTTGCGGCAACCCTGATCGCCATCAACCTGGGCGTTAACGGCCTGTTTTGGATCTATCCGCTGATCTTGTTCAACTTCTTTATGGTGTCACCTGGCAAAGCCTTAGTGGCCACCATTCTGATGCTCATGACGCTGGTGGGTTACGGCCAGCTAACGCCTGGCGCGGTGTTTGAAAGCGACTACCAGATGGTGTCGTTTCTGGTCACCAGCATGATGGCCAGCATCCTCAGCTTCGTCTTTGCCTATCGCACCAGCAGCCAGCGCGATCAGTTGCAGCAACTGGCCATTCATGACCCGCTAACCGGCGCACGTAACCGCCGGGCGATGAACGAGGAGCTGAAGATCGCAGCGTCCTTAAATCGGCGTCACGGCAACAGCTATGGCGTTTTGACCATGGACCTGGACCATTTCAAACGGGTCAACGACAACTATGGCCATCAGGCCGGTGATCAGGTGCTGATCGACTTTGTCGAGCTGATCAAAAGTGCCTCACGCAAGGAGGATCGCCTGTTCCGCTTCGGCGGCGAGGAATTTCTCCTGCTACTACCCAATACCGACAGCGACGGCCTATTGGCCGCGGCCCAAAATCTTCAGCAGCACGTTCGCCTACACCTGCGTGGGCCGGGCGGCCCCGTGACCATGTCGGTTGGCGGTGCGATGATGCGCCGCGATGAGCATTGGGAAGACATGCTGCAGCGCGCAGACCAACGCCTGTATGAAGCCAAGAGCGCCGGACGTAACTGCATCGTCATCAATGACGGCGTCAATACAGCAAGCCCCCAGCCCATCGTCTAATCCTGCGGTATATCTTCGCTTACACTCTGCAGCTGGAAAATTATCCGACCTGACCCACAACGCTGTAACAACTCGGCGTTGTGTCGGTCTATTGGCCACACCCACTTGAGAGCACTGCCATGAAGAGACGCTCCCTGCTCAAGGCGATCGCCCTGATGCCAGCCCTGCCCCTGCTCAGCCACGCCCCGCTCAGCCTGGCGCAAGCCATTGCCAGCACCATCACGCCACTGGACAAGCCGCACAGCGCCTGGCGCGACCTGCTAACGCCCGAGGCATATGCCGTGTTGTTCGAGGAAGACACGGAAGCCCCTGGCAGCAGCCCGCTGAATCAGGAAAAACGCGACGGCACCTATATCTGCGCCGCCTGTTACCTGCCGCTGTTCGCCAGCCAAGACAAATATGAAAGCGGCACCGGCTGGCCCAGCTTCACCCAGCCGATTGCCGGGCACATGGGCCAAAAACGCGACTTCAAGCTGTTTTTCCCACGCACTGAATACCACTGCGCGCGTTGCGGCGGCCACCAGGGCCATGTGTTTGATGACGGTCCCAAGCCTCGTGGCGAACGCTGGTGCAATAACGGCGTAGCCCTGCGCTTTGTTGCCAAAGACGAGCCCCTACCCGAACTGCGGAGCTAAACATGACCCACATTACGTCCCACTGGCGCAGCCGTTTGCTCGCCAGCGCTGTGCTTGTTCTGGGTGGCCTGCTGGCCGCCTGTGAACCCACCGCGGCGCAGGCCCCCCAAGCACCCATGCAAGCCAACACAACAACGGTGGAAAACCCGGGGGTAGCGATCTTTGCCGGCGGCTGCTTCTGGTGCACCGAATCGGACTTCGACAAAGTACCTGGCGTGATTGAAACCACCTCCGGCTATATCGGCGGGCATGTCGACAACCCCACTTATGAGCAGGTTTCAGCCGGCAATAGCGGGCATATTGAAGCCGTGCGCGTGCGCTTTGACCCAAGTAAAACCAGCTATGCGCAACTGCTGGAGGCCTTCTGGCCGACCATCGACCCGATCACCGCCAACGCACAGTTCTGCGACCGCGGCTCGCAGTACCGCAGCGCAATCTTCTACAGCACGGCCGAAGAACAGCAGTTGGCTGAAGCCTCCAAAGCCGCCCTGGATAAATCCGGGCGCTTACCGGCGCCGGTGGTCACAGAAATCCTCCCCGCAGGAACCTTCTACCCCGCCGAGGATTATCACCAGGACTACTACCAGCGTAATCCGCTGCGCTATACCTACTACCGCAACGGTTGCGGCCGCGACCAACGCCTGGAGCAACTCTGGGGCAAGAAGCCGTAAGCCATGCGCATCAGTTGGCCCTCGCGCCAACTGATGACGTTGTATTCAGCCGCTGATACCTAGAGGCGGCAATCGCCGCATCCGCTATGGTTGAGTTCACACGTTGCCCAGTGAGCACAACCATGGCCCAGTTAAAACCTTTGTTCAAACTCACCTCACTGATCGCCCTGGGCGGTTGGCTGATGCTGGTCTGCCTGCCAGCCTGGCCCTATACCGATGAACTGGTACTGGGGCTCAGCGTGGTCGTGCTGGCCCTCCTCTACAGCTGGCTGCTGTTTTTCGCCATGCGCCAGCGCCCCGAACCTGGCAGTGGCAAACCAGGCTTCTTCAGCCTGGCTGGCGTGCTCTCATTGCTGCGCCAACCCACAGCTGCATTGGCGGCGTGGGTGCATATTCTGGCGTTCGATCTGATGGTGGGCCTGTATATCCGCCACGAAGGGCCATCGCGGGCATCAGCCACTGGGCTCTGCTGCCCTGCTATGTGCTGACGCTGATGTTTGGGCCGCTGGGTTTGCTGGCCTTTTTAGCGCTGCGCTGGAGCTTGGCTCTAGCGGCCTGAGTTAGCGGCTGCGTTCTTCCGAGTGCGTGCTCTGGCCCGGGTACTGCTGTATGCGGTAACCATTGGGGTACTCAATCGTTTGCTTGATCGTGCCACGGTTTTCTAGCGATTGACTGCCGTAGCGCTGCTCATGGCGCTGCAGCCCTTCGGGTAACCGCTGCCCACCATAAAGGTTGTGATTTTCTATGGTTTGAGAGCTGCCAATGCTGCCGCTGGCACCAGGGCTGATATAGGTTTTCGGAATGACCCGCAGTGTCTGCGGCGCTTGCGGCTCGGCATACAGCGAAGTCACCATCAGCAAAGCCACCAAACTGAGCACATATCTGCGCATCGTCATTACTACCTCTGCGCCATGGGCGCGAAACGAACCTGAAGGTTTGGTAACACCAGCCCGCCTGCGGTTCCGACCATTGATCCAGACAGAGCATCCGCCCGCGGCTTAATTGCTCAAATAATGAGCAATAATCCTCGGTTTGCTGGAAAGCACAAGCCCCCCAGCGTCCAACGCAGGATCAGCACTTCGCACACCCCACAGCGCTATTTCGCGATACCCGTCCCGCTTAATCCGGCAGGCATTTATTACTATCAACGGCTATGCATTCGCGTGAGCATCGCCAACCAGATGACTATCCGTATCGCTCTACTCCTTCTCGCCTGCCTGCCGGGCCTGGCGCTTGCTGAGCAGTTGATCTGCCGGGTGATGACCATTAGCGAAGGCGACACCTTTAGCTGTCTGAGCACTGATAACAAAAGGCTGCGAGTGCGCCTTGCGGAAATTGACGCACCGGAAAGAAAGCAGCCCTATGGCGCTGAAGCCAAGCAGGCGCTGTCTGATCTGGTGTTGGAAAAACAGCTTCTCCTGCATGTGCAAGAAGTGGATCGCTACGGCAGAACGCTGGCGCGCGCTTTCGTCGGCGGCGTAGACGTGAATTATACCTTGGTCGAACAAGGCGCAGCCTGGGCCTATACCCGGCAGCTGAAGGACCACAGGCTGAAAGATGCCGAAACCTTGGCCAGAAAAATGGGCAAAGGCCTTTGGCGGCTTCCAGCTGAGTCCATAGTCGCCCCTTGGGATTGGCGTTACGCCGGTAGGATTTCAGTACCACCAAAAACCAAGCACAGCCGACCGGCGTCGTTTTCGCAGTTTGGCAGCGACTAAGGCCCAGGCAACCGGCCCGCCACAACAACCATCACCTCGCCCCCACCCACCAATTTGGCCCTGCGCCCCATGGCATCTACAGCCTGAGTTGCGCTTCAGCGCTACCGCTCACCTGCGCCTTAATCTATAGGTAATACTTATACAAAGCATTGCACATCAGTCTTGGACGCTATGTATCTGTCGGCCGATCATTGCTTCACACCAAGCAACCCCGATAGGAGCTACACCATGCAACAGTCGCACGCTTACAACGACCCAAGCCTTGCCCTGACCACCGAAGTGCTGGATGCCAAGGCGCGCAAAAACCTCTCCTGGCAGGACCTGGCTGACGGCACCGGGCTTGGGTTGGCTTATGTAACCGCCGCCCTGCTCGGCCAACATCCGCTGCCGGAAAGCGCGGCTAAAGTGATTGGCGACAAGCTTGAACTGGATGCCGACACAGTCGCCAGCCTGCAAATCATCCCCTGCGCGGCAGCCTCTCGGGTATTCCAACCGACCCGACCATCTACCGCTTTTACGAAATGATCCAGATCTACGGCACCACGCTGAAAGCCCTGGTGCATGAGCAGTTTGGCGACGGCATCATCAGCGCGATCAACTTCAAGCTGGACATGAAGAAGGTCGAGGACCCCGAAGGCGGTTCCCGCGCAGTGATCACGCTAGATGGCAAATTCCTGCCTCTGCGCCCGTTCTAACCTCGCCGCGTCCCTGAATCGGCCCGCCCCCTGCGGGCCCGATCCCAAAATTGACTTGATTCCCACTGCCACCCATTTATGCGGAGGATGGCTCATGAACAAAATCCTACTTTTAGGCCTGTCGCTGGCCGCCTCACTGTCGGCTTACGCCGAAGAACCAGTCACGCCAGCGCCAGCCGTTGCCTACACATACGGCATGCACTTAGACATCGCCAAGGTGATACGCATGACTTCGGCTGCCGACACCTGCGGGCCGGCGCCAGCCGAAATGACCTACCGCGACTCACAGGGTGACGTCCATGTTCTGCAATACCGCCTGTATGGCACCGGCTGCAGCGACTCATAGCCCAACAATCCAGCAGTTTTTTACAGGAACATCCTATGCAAGCGCTTATTGACGGATTTCTGAAGTTTCAGAGCGAAGCGTTCCCACAGCGCTCCGACCTGTTCAAACACCTGGCAACCACGCAGCATCCAGGCACCTTGTTTATCACCTGCTCCGATAGCCGCGTGGTGCCGGAACTGCTGACGCAACAAGAACCTGGCGAACTGTTCGTGATTCGTAACGCTGGCAATATCGTGCCGTCCTACAGCCCGCATCCCGGTGGTGTGTCGGCGACAGTCGAATACGCCGTCGCGGTGTTAGGGGTGACCGATATCGTTATTTGCGGCCACTCTGATTGCGGCGCTATGACTGCGGTCGCCACGTGCAAATGCATGGACCACCTGCCCGCTGTAAGCGGCTGGTTGCAGCATGCCGAGTCGGCGAAGGTCATCAACGAGTCGCGTGTGCATGCCAATGACGCGGCCAAAGTCAGCTCAATGGTGCGGGAAAATGTCATCGCCCAACTGGCGAACATCCAAACCCACCCGAGCGTGCGCCTGGCCCAAGAAAAAGGTGTGTTGAACCTGCATGGCTGGGTCTACGACATTGAAAGCGGCTCAATCGACGCACTGGACAACGACAACCGCTCCTTCAAGGCATTGGCCGACTACCCGGCGACCTGCGCCGTGCATGCTCGCTCAGCCGTTGCTGCCTGAGACTTGTTGCCTGTTAAAAGCTTTTTACGCCAGTGACCAACTGCAGCGGCTGTCGCACGGCCGCTTACCTGTTTCGCGAACGGCTTGGCACGCTATTCCCGCTCAGGCGTGACGGGCACTCTCTGCGCCTGCACGGCCCCCAGCATTAGGTTGGTAAAGGCGTCTGATGCAGCGCTGTGGTAGTTGTTTTTACGCCGCAGCAGCGCGGCCCCGCGCTGGGGGGCCTCGGCCACTAACGCAAGCTTGCGCAACGCGCGGTCCTGCGTAGCAATGGCTTCCGGCAAAATCGTGGCAACGGCGGTGTGCCGAATAACCTCAAGCAGGGTATTCACCGAGTTGACCTCAATGACTACCTTGGGCGTGATCCGCTCAGTCGCGAAGAACTCATCAATACAGGTGCGGGTCACAAAATCGGGGGTCAGCAAGGCAAACTCCAGCTGCGCCAGTTGATCGGCAGTCAGCGTGGCCCGGGCATCATAGAGCGGGTGATCACGCCCAACCATCAGCCCCAAGGTTTCTATAAAGGCCGGGATCGACTCGATGTCAGCGCTCCTGACTTGATCAAATGCAATCGCGATATCCAGCGAATCATTGGCCAACCCCGTTTCGATGTCGTCCATCGACAACTCGAATATCTGCAAATGGATATTCGGATACAGCGCGATGTAATCGCGGATCAGCGGCCCGACCAGGTAGGCCATGAAGGTCGGGGTCATGGCCAGCCTGAGCGAGCCACGGGACAAATCTTTAACGTCATGCAGCGCCCGCTTCCCCGCTGCCAACTCCACCAGCACCCGGCGGGCGGATTCGATATAGGCCAGCCCCGCATCAGTGGGTTTGACCGTGCGCGAAGTTCGGTCGAACAGGCTGACGCCGAGCGTCTCTTCCAGTTGGCGAATTTGTTGCGACAAAGTCGGCTGGGAAACGTGTAACACCTCTGCCGCGCGCGTGAAGCCACCGTGGTCAGCAACCGCCAACAAATACCGCAGATGCCGTAAGAGCATTGCATCACCACCTATAGGCAAAAAACATGCATCGCATTGTATGCCAGCCCATAAGCCTATGGCTAAGCCAGCAGTCCGGCGCCACAGGCTGACGAGCCCAGCACCGAACAGGCGGAGAATCAGTTAAAACGTGCGCAATAAAAAAGCCAGCATCGCTGCTGGCCTTGATTTTACTGGCGCGGGGATAGAGGCCGAACCTGCGAGCTTCGCGTTACATGCACATTACCCTCACAACGGGGTTATGCGGCAGGCTCGACTGAATGGCGGCGCAACGGGTATTCACTCGCCGGACAGTTCAATACGGTCTTCGTGGATCACGATGCGACCCTGCTTGTACAAGCCACCGATGGCTTTCTTGAAGTTGCCTTTGCTGACCCGAAACAGCCCAGCAATTTCTTCAGGCGAGCTTTTGTCATTCACCTTCAGCACACCTTCATGTTCGCGCAGCTTGCTCAATATTTGTTCGCCCAGGCTGCTGGCCGCTTCCTGACCCACCGGCTGCAAGCTCAGGCTGATTTTGCCGTCGGCACGCACTTCCTTGATAAAGCCCTTTTCCTGCATGCCGCTGCGCATAAATTTGAACAGCTCATTCTTGTGGATCAGGCCCCAGTGCTTGCTATTGATGATCGCCTTGAAGCCCATATCCGTGGGTTCGACCACCAGCAAGTCAACTTCTTCACCGGCCGTGTAATTCGCCGGCACGTTATCCAGATAACGATCCAGGCGTGCCGTGGCGGTGATGCGCTTGCTGCGCTTGTCGAGGAATACGTGCACCACGCAGTAATCGCCGACCTGCAGCGGCCGCTTTTCTTCGGAGTGCGGCAGCAATAAATCTTTTGGCAAACCCCAATTAAGGAATAAGCCCACTCGATTTATATCCACAACTTTTAAACTGGCAAATCCACCCACCTGCACTTTTGGCTTTTCAGTGGTGGCAATCAATTTGTCTTCACTGTCCAAGTAGATAAAGACGTTCAACCAGTCTTCTACTTCACTTGGGGTGTCGCTCGGAATATAGCGCTTGGGCAATAGAATTTCGCCATCCGCGCCGCCATCCAGATACAGGCCGAAGTCGGTGTGCTTCACGACCTGCAAACTATTCATCCGTCCAATTACCGCCATGATGCTCTACCCTCATTACCAGGCCGGCATTCTAGCCGAGTCGCCCCTGAATTTCTCGACCTACTGGAGATCGCCGCACGTTCGCCTAGCTGCCTTGCGAGGCAATCCGACCAGTGGGCCAGGCGCCAACAAGGCCCTATGTGAACGCCCGGTATTAATTACCGATGCTCATTAAAACAATCACTTATTGGCATATTCAAAAACGATGCAGACTATTAATGTCGTTTTAATGTCGTTATAGCGCAACACACCCGCGCATTTGAGATTTATTTACCAAGCAATTGTCAAGCATTTCGAGTACAATGTGCGGCCAAATTAATTTTTAAATAGGTTAATGGCCGTCATGCGCGTAAAAGCATCTAACAGCAAACCCAAGCCGGCGCCAGCCGTGGAAACCAGCGCCTCGATCGATACACAGATCGAAGCGTTCCTGAAGTCCGGCGGGGAAATCCAGCAAATTGCCAAAGGCGTCAGCGGCCAGGTGTACGGCACCAGCAAGCAGATCACCATCGGCAAAAAGTAACACTCTCTGGCCATGCAGCGCTTTGCTCGCAATGACAAGGCGCTGGCCAGTGCATAAATCATCACTTCCCCCTCCCCCAAACACACGGCTGTTTTACCTATTTGCGCGCCGCGCTCTGGCGCTTAGCACAGCCTTGTTTCAGAATCATGTCAGCCCGCATGTTGCGGCTGATTCGGCATTGCCGTTGCTGAACGATGGCAATCGCCCCAGGAGTACCCGTGCGCGTTACCTGCAATTGGCTGCGACACCCTTCCAGCACCCTGTTTACCCTCGGTTTATTACTGCTTGCCCTGCCATTAGTCAGCCGCTACGCGCTGGGTTGGTCACACGCGTATGGCTACCTGTCTGATTTAGCCATTGGCAGCGTATTGCTGATCGCCCTGCACCAACGCGCCTGGCTGCTGAGCGTCCCCCTGCTGGTGATCTGGTGCATTTTCACCCTGGGCAACGCCGAGTTGGTCAGCGCAGTGGGGCGCATGCCAGGACCTGCCGATTTGCACTACCTGGCCGACCCACAGTTCGTCAGCCATTCAACCCAGGGCGCCGGTTTGAGCCAGCCGCAACTGGCCATAGCCATGGCTGTGCTGGTGGCACTTTATCTAGGCCTGCGCCGCTTGCAGACGCCACGCCGCAGCGCACCGCTTGCGCGCGCCTGGCTGCTGTTGCCGCTGTCACTGTTTGCCGTGCACGGCGCCTGCCAGCAATTCAAACCCAGCGAGGCGGATCAATGGCTGCAGTTCAACCTGCCGCACAAGCTGCTGGCGGAAAGCGGCAGTAACGGCCAGCAATATTTGGCCGACTGGCTGGCGGCGGATGAGCCGAGCAGCCCACCCGACATCAGCGGCCTTAACCAACTCGACCTGAATGGCACGCCCCTGCTCAAACAGGCCGGCAGCGCCCGTAATGTGCTGATCATCACCCTGGAAGGCGTGACCGGCGCCTATATACAGGCCAGTCGCCAGGCCATCGGCAGCCACTATGCACAAGACCCGATGCCGCGCCTGAGCCAATGGGCCGAGCGCGGCATGCTCACCACCGATTATGTGCTGCACGGCCACCAGACCATCCGCGGCCTTTACGCCATGCTCTGTGGCGATTACAACAAACTCGACACCGGCACCCCGAAAGGCGTCGAACTGCTCAACAACCCCGAACGCAGCGAGCAGTGCCTCCCCGCGCAGCTGCGCGAGCGCGGCCTCAGCACGCATTTCCTGCAGGGCGCCGGGCTGCGTTTTATGGCCAAAGACCAGATCATGCCGCAGATGGGCTTCGACCAGACCCACGGCCGCGACTGGTTCAAGAACAAGCCCTATATCGACTTCCCGTGGGGCATGGACGACAAGGCTTACTTCGAAGGCGCCCTGGGTTACGTGCAGCAGTTGCGTAAAAAGCAGCAACCCTGGATGTTGACCCTGCTGACCGTGGGCACCCACCAACCCTACTCTGCCCCGCAGGCCTATCTGGACCGCCAGCCCAATAGCAAATTAGCGGCGATTGCCTACCTGGACGACGCCGTCGCTGACTTCCTCACGGCACTGGAAAAACAAGGTGTGCTGAAAGACACCCTGGTGATCATCACCTCGGATGAGTCCCATGGTTTGGGCGACGTGCGCTTGGCCTCAGCCTGGGGCTTTAACCTGTTGTTGGCCCCCGAACACACTCAGCTGCCCGCACTCAAGCAAGGCGTATACGGCCATGTCGACCTGACTGCCTCGGTGCTCGACTACTTCGCCTTTCCCGTGCCGAGCAACATTGCTGGGCGCTCGCTGTTGCGTGACTACCGCACTGGCCGCGAAATCATCTCTTACACCAACGGTTTGCTGCGCCAGCATGACGGCCAGGGCACATTGACCGAATGCGACTTCCAGAGCGTTTGCCGGCGCTACGCAAGCCCTGGCTTTATTGCCGACAGTGCACGCTACCTGGGTCGCTTCAGCGGTAAGCCGGCGCGTTTGATTAGCCAACGTGCAGGCTTGCTCGATCAATCACTGAGTAGCGGCCAGGCCGAACAGCGCTACCAGTTCGCCAACACTCAGCCGATCACGCTCACGCCCGACGCCAGCAATGACTGGACCGACAACTTGGTGGGCGCGCAGTACCTGACCCTGGGTAAAGACACACAGACCACGGTGACCCTTAAAATCCGCGCACTGAGCATGGCCACGCCGGGTGCCACACTGCACTTGAAAACTAAGGAGTACGACCGCGATGTAGCGTTGCCGATACCCGAGCTGCCGCTGCTGACCCGCGACAAGCCCATCGAGGTCAGCTTCACGTTTGACAACCCGGCAGCGCGCAAGGCGTTTTCTTTCCACCTGACCGGCCAAGGCCAGGGCGCCATCGAAATCGTCGATTTCAGCGTCAGCAGCACACCGTTTGAGCCCGAGACGAAACTACTGGCCGCCCAGGAAGTGTTGGACGAGATCGTTCCCACGCCCTAAGCGACTCGAGCACTGACGGCGCATCAGCTGCCGTCAGTACATCGCGTAGCGGCGCTCAATTTCCGCATATTCGCCGCTTTGTTTAAGCAGCGCCAAGCCCTGATTAAAGCGCTCGCAATGGGCCTGCTGCTGGCAACCCAGCTTGTAATCGGTGGGCGCAAAAATCGGATAAATACTCAGCGCCTGGGTCACATCAACCTGGCCTCTCACCTCATGGTTGAAATAGCGCAGGATGCGCATATCCGTCACCACCACATCAACCCGCCCGCTGAAGAGCATACGATTGCGGGCAATCTGAAACGCTTCTTCACGGTAAAGCGGATTGGCTTCAGCCATGGCCTGGTACTCACTGCCGAGCAGAAAGCGCGCCCGCTGAAAGGCGTTCACCGAGTACCCGACAAGGTCACTGATGCGCTGAATATTCAGCTTTCTCGAACGCAAAGCCACGGCGACATTCTGATAGCGGATATAAGCCTCGGAATAAAAAATAGCGCCGCCGCTGAGCTCGTTGGTGGTGGCCATGACGTCAATCTGGCCCTTGCTCAGCATCCGGTTCAGGCGCTCCATCGGCGCGTAGTGCGCCTCAGGCTCCAAGCCGCCGCGTTGCACGGCAGCCATGACAATGTCGTATTCCAGGCCGCGGGGTTGGTTCTCGAAGATATAGGGCGGTTTATGCGTCCCAAACCCTATACGCAGGCTTTGCGCCGAAGCCGGCAGGTTGTATGCCAGCAAACAAAATAACCACATCCACTTCATGGCGATACCCAACCTAAACCAGCCCCCAGCATAGCTGGCTATGTCCTGGCGCTGCACCTTTCTATCACTGAAATCGATTAATCCGGATTAGTCGCCAGGAGCCCTTACAGGGCTAGACTCTTGCCACCCACGTCAGCCCATCCACACTGGAGAGCCTTTATGCTAAAAGCCGAATATCAACAACGCGGCCCGCAACCTCACGAGGTGATCGCCGCCGTTGAGCTGCAACTGCCAGAGCCCGGCGCAGGCCAGGTGCGGATCAAAGTACTGGCCGCCCCAATCAACCCTTCCGACGTCCTCACCCTTACTGGCGAATACGGCATGTTGCCGCCGCTACCGGCAATCGGTGGCAATGAGGGTGTCGGGCGGGTCGAGACGCTGGGCGCTGAGGTCAGCAACCTGAAAGTCGGCCAGATGGTCCTGCTCCCAGTGGGATGCGGCACGTGGGTCAGCCATTTGAATGCCCCCGCCAACAAACTCATTCCCTTACCGGAGGCCGACCCACAGCAACTGGCGATGCTCACGGTCAATCCGCCCACCGCCTCTTTGCTACTCAGCCAGTTCGTCGATCTCAAGCCCGGCGATTGGGTGATCCAGAACGCTGCCAACTCGGGCGTCGGCAGTTACCTGATTCAACTGGCCAAGTTGCGCGGGTTCAAGACCGTCAACGTGGTGCGCCGCGAATCCGCAGTCGCAGGCGTTGAAGCCGAAGGCGGTGACGTGGTGCTGGTCGATGGGCCGGACCTGGCCAAGCGCGTACGCGCGGCCACCGACGGCGCAGCCATCGGTCTGGGTATCGATGCGGTAGGCGGTGAGGCCACTGACCATTTAGCGGCCAGCCTGTGTGACGGCGGCGTACTGGTTAACTACGGCATGATGAGCCGCCAGCCGTGCCAGGTGTCGCCGTCGTCCTTTGTATTCCGGGATGTCAGCCTGCGCGGCTTCTGGCTGGCTAAATGGTTCCAGAATGCCAGCCAGGCCGAGCAGATGAAGGTGTTTGGCGAACTGGTGCAGCTGATTGCCAGCGGCAAACTGCACACCCGCGTTGCCGCGACCTATGACGTCAGTGAGATCAAACAAGCCGTGGCAGCGGCTGCCAGCGGTGAGCGCGAGGGCAAGGTGCTGATCGTACCGAAGTAAGCCTCAGCCAAACGACGGCGGGCAATCCGCCGTCGCTTAGCCTATGGCCGCCCCATTGATCAGCCACAGCACCAGCCCAGCAAGGGCCAGGTGCAGCGCGACGATCAGCCAGAACACCAGCTGATAACTCGTCTTGGGGTTCTTGTGACGAATCAGGCGCTGCGCCAACAACCCGCCAGGCCAGCCACCCAGCACTTCATACAGGTGCAGACGCGCCTCGGGCGTGCGCTGCTGGCCCTTGATAGCGAACTGTTTGTCGCGGTAGTAGGCAAAAAAGCAGATCAGGCTCATCAGCCCGTAGACCGCCGCCAGCAGCGGCAACAGATCGCCCCCCAGCAACAGCGGCTGCAGCCGCTCATGCCAGAGCGGTGCAACCGCCTGCAGCCAAGGTGGATAGCTGGCGTAGTCGCTGACGCTCAGGGCCAGGTTGCTCTGCGCAATGCTGCAGGGCTGGTCGGTGTAAAGCACCACACCATCAGCCTGCAAACATTTGTGCACCGCACCCTGCGCCTGCGCGGTAATAAACAGCGCAGCAAGCCAACACAGCCAGCGCGCCACGGCGTTACTCAGCCGTTGGCGTACGGCGCTTCAGCGGCGCCAAACCGTCCTGGCTAACCAGCACGGGCGCATCGGCCTTGGGTTTATTGATGGTGTTGCGCTTGCTCGGCGCCTTGGCGGCAGGCTTTTTCGCAACAATCTTCTTGCCGGTTTTCGGGTCGATCTTTTTCTTCTTCGGGCCAACAGCCTTGCCAGATGCCTTGAGGTTTTTCGGCCCCTGGTAGATGCCCTTGATGTCTTTGATGTTACGGCGTTCGAAGCGCTGCTTGAGGTAGCGCTCGATGCTCGACATCAGCGCCCAGTCGTTGTGGCAGATCAGCGAGATCGCCAGACCTTCAGCGCCCGCGCGGCCGGTACGACCGATGCGGTGCACGTACTCGTCGCCGGAGCGCGGCATATCGAAGTTGATCACCAGGTCCAGGCCGTCAACATCCAGGCCGCGCGCCGCCACATCGGTGGCCACCAGAATCTTCACCGCGCCTTGCTTGAGACGGTCGATGGCCAGCTTGCGATCCTTCTGGTCTTTCTCGCCGTGAAGCACAAATGCCTTGTAATCCTTGGCCACCAGCTTGCCGTACAAACGGTCAGCCTGAACCCGGGTATTGGTGAAGATGATCGCCTTCTCGTAGGTCTCGTTGGCCAGCAACCAGTCGACCAAACGCTCTTTATGATGGTTGTGGTCGGCGGTGATGATCTGCTGACGGGTGCCTTCATTGAGCTGGTTAACCTTGTTGACCTGCAAATGCTCAGGCTCTTTCAGCACCTTGCCAACCACCTCACGCAACCCGGCACCGCCACTGGTGGCAGAGAACAGCAGGGTCTGGCGTTCGGCATTGCACAGCTCAGACAAGCGCTGCACGTCTTCGCTGAAGCCCATGTCGAGCATGCGATCAGCTTCGTCGAGCACCAGCACTTCAACTTCATCAAGCAGCAAGTTGCCGGCGTTGGCGTGTTCAATCAGACGACCCGGCGTACCGATCAGGATATCCACACGGCGCAACATCGCGGCCTGTACCTTGAAGTCTTCCCCCCCGGTAATCAGGCCGGCTTTGAGGAAGGTGAACTGCGCAAAGCGCTCAACTTCTTTGAGCGTCTGCTGGGCCAACTCGCGGGTCGGCAGCAGGATCATCGCGCGTACACTCATACGCGGCGAAGAGGCGCCATCGCCGAGCAGGCGATTAAGCATCGGCAAAACGAAGGCGGCGGTCTTGCCGCTGCCGGTTTGCGCGATTACCCGCAGGTCTTTTCCTTGTAGCGCCAGCGGAATGGCCGCCAGCTGCACCGGGGTGGGCTCGACAAAGTTCAGCGCAGCCACGGCTTTAAGCAGGCGTTCATGCAGGGCGAATTGGGAAAACACGGGGGTAACCTCGACGAAAAACAAAAAATCAGCCGCATAGCCTACCGCTTTCCGGCCTTGCGGCCGAGTGACTTTGCATATTCAGTGCAATAAAGCGACCGTTGCCCCTGAACCAAGCCTAAACCAGCTGTTCAAATTGACCATAAAACCCGCCTTCGTGGGCCTTGGAGTTCATCATGCGTAACCTGCGACAAGCCTTGTTAATCAGCGCAACCCTGGCATTCACACTCACTGCGCAAAGCGCTATGGCGGCGCCCAAACATGATCACCCTGGCAAACAGGGGGCGGCCAGAACAGCGACATCCGCGTTGACCTCAACGGCCCGTCGATTGATATCGGCCGGGTACGCATCGTGCTGGGCGAGAACCGCAACCTGATCGGCGCAACCCGCGCCTTACCGCCAGGCATCGCCAAGAACCTCGCACGGGGCAAACCACTGCCACCTGGCATTGCGAAAAACTTCGACAGCCGGCTACTTGGCCAACTGCCGCGCTATGACGGCTATGAGTGGAAGCAAACCGGCACTGACGTGGTGCTGGTAGCCATTGCTACGGGCATCATTTACGAAGTGCTGCGCAACGTGCTGGACTGAGCCACATTACTGCTCGGCAAACGATGCGCTGCGCCGTTGTTTGATCAACAGGCGCGCGCTATCCCAACCCACCAGCAACACCGCCAACCAGATCGGCAAATAAGTGAGCCATTGGGCCGCATCAAATTGCTCACCGAGAAACAGCAACGCCACCAGAAACAGCAGTACCGGTTCGACATAGCTGAGGATGCCGAATAGCCCCATCGGTAGCAGCCGACTGGCCGCCATCATCGCGGCAAACGCCAGCGCGCTGAGCAACCCCAGGCCAGGCAGCAGCCACCACAGCTGCGGGGCTTGGCTAAACAGCAGTGGTGGCCCCCACTGCACAACCATGTAGATCGCCACCGGGGCCATAAACAGCATTTCCAGCACGAACCCGGACAAGGCATCCAGGCGCATCCAGCGGCGCAGCATGAAATACGGCGGATAGCCCAGCACCGTAACCATCACCACCCAGGAAAACGCCTGGGTCAGCCACAGCTCATGGGCGACGCCAAGCAACGCGCAGAACACCGCCAAGCGCTGCAACGGCCGCAGCCGCTCGCCGTAGAACACCCGGCCGGCCAGCACCATGGCCAGCGGTAGGAGGAAGTACCCCAGCGACACCTCCAGCATGCGCCCGGACAGCGGCGCCCAGACAAACAGCGCCCACTGGATCCCCATCAGCAGTGCAGCCACAGGCAGGCTGGCCAACAGCAACGGTTCACGCCGCAGGCGAGCGAAGGCCGCCAGCAGCAGCGGCCATTGCCGCGACACGGTCACCAGCAGCAACACTGCCGGTAACGACCAGAGCACCCGCTGGGCAAACACTTGCAAGCCATCAAGCGGAGCCAACAGCTGCACATAGCCAGGCACCAAGGCAAACAACACCGAGGCGATAATCGACAGCGCCACACCGCGCCCAGACAGTTGCATCACATCACCCTACTCATTCAGATCCAAACGCTTGCCTAGCTGAAGTTAAGACCACAGCGGCCAAGCAGCACGGCCGCGACCTTACCCGCTCGCGCCTAAAAAAGCTCGGCAAGCCGGTTGCGCCTCATGCCATCACGGCTCGCGGGTGAAACGCGGGCCATAAAAAACCCCGCACAGCATTCGCCGCGCGGGGAGAGAGACGTCTAGGAGCACCAGACGCCAGGAGAGCTGAATGCAGCGGGAAGTGTCAGATGGCCTGAGCCAGTTGTGCCTTGGCCTGGCTCACGCCTTTTTCCAAAAAGTCGCCGCCCAGGTTGAGGCCTTCGGCGTTGATAAAAGTGACATCGTGGATACCGATAAAAGCCAGTGCCTGGCGCAAGTACGGCTCTTGATGATCCTGGGTGCTACCGGCGTAGATGCCGCCACGCGCGGTCAGGACAAAGGCGCGCTTGCCGCTCAGCAAGCCCTGCGGGCCGGTTTCCGTGTATTTGAAGGTAACCCCGGCGCGCAGCACGTGGTCGAGCCAAGCTTTCAGGGTGCTGGGAATGGCGAAGTTGTACATCGGCGCGGCCAGCACCAGCACATCAGCGGCCAGCACTTCGTCGGTCAGCTGATTGGACAGTGCCAGAGCGGCCTGTTCGGCTTCGCTTTGTTGCTCTACCGGGGTCATCCAGCCGCCCAGTAGGTTGGCATCCAGGTGCGGCACCTGATCCACAGCAAGGTCACGCACCTTGATCTGGTCTGCGGGGTGAGCGGCTTGCCAAGTGGCGATAAATTGCTCAGTCAGCTGACGCGAAACCGAGCCTTGTTGACGGGCGCTGCTTTCGATTACCTGAATAGTTGCCATGTAGTGTGCTCCACCGAAGGGTTATTGAACGTCGATGGGCAAAGAATATGGACATAGGAACCGATTAAAAAGCGCAAAAACCTGCACCAACCAATCTAATAATTTGATTTATAGCCGACCCACGCTTAGTCTCTGGGCTGACTATTGGCCTGCGCCGGCTATAAGCGCTGCCGGCTGCGTAAGGGCTTTAAGACAACTCGCAGGTCAGTTTGACGCGTAGTTTGATGATGCTGCGGGTGGACTTCACCGTTAGGTTGCTGCTTTCACCGGCGGACAGGTTGACCTTACGGGTACGCGGCGCCTCAGGACCGCTGCGAAATACCGCCGTGCACTTGGCGTCGCTACGGCCGTAGTTGTACAGCTGCAAGGCCCCCATGTTGTGATCGATTTCCTGGGTGCTGACCGATATTTCGGCACCGTTGAGCTGCTTCTCCACCTCGATCGGGTAGGCCATCACAGTCAGCGGCAAGCAGGCCAGCAGCGCGCAACAGAGCTTTTTCATCAGGGCAGTCCTCCGGCAAAAGACTGTCAGTTTAGGTTGATTGAGTCAGTATTTGCACCCTAGAACTTGAGCGCGTACAGGAACTGAATATGAAAGCCCCCCGCGTAACCCTCGACCAGTGGCGCACTTTGCAGGCCGTGGTTGACCATGGCGGTTTTGCCCAGGCGGCCGATGTATTACACCGCTCACAATCCTCAGTCAGCTACACCGTGGCGCGGATGCAAGAACAGCTCGGGGTGCCCCTGCTACGCATAGACGGGCGCAAGGCTGTACTCACCGAGGCCGGCGATGTGCTGCTGCGCCGCTCGCGGCAACTGGTTAAACAGGCCAGCCAGCTGGAAGACCTGGCCCACCATATGGAGCAGGGCTGGGAAGCGGAAGTGCGCCTGGTGGTTGATGCCGCCTACCCCAGTGCGCGCCTAGTGCGAGCGCTGACCGCTTTTATGCCGCAAAGCCGGGGTTGCCGCGTGCGCCTGCGCGAGGAAGTGCTGTCCGGCGTCGAAGAGGTGATCAAGGAAGGCACGGCCGACCTGGCCATCAGTGCACTGAGCATTCCCGGCTTCCTCGGGGCCGAGATGAGCACGGTGGAATTTGTCGCCGTCGCCCACCCTGACCACGCGCTGCATCGCCTACAGCGCAAGCTGACCTTCCAGGACCTGGAAACCCAAATGCAGGTGGTGATCCGCGACTCCGGGCGGCAGCAACCGCGCGATGTAGGCTGGCTTGGCGCCGAGCAGCGCTGGACAGTCGGCAGCCTGGCCACCGCTGCCACCTTTGTCAGCAACGGTCTGGGCTTTGCCTGGCTGCCGCGTCACCTGATCGAACGCGAGCTCAAGGACGGCCAACTCAAACCCCTGCCGCTGGACCAGGGCGGTAGCCGCAACCCACACTTCTATCTCTACTCAAATAAAGACAACACCCTGGGCCCGGCTTCGCAAATTCTTGTCGAGCTGATCCAGCGCTTCGATGCCATACCGTTGAGCGCCGCCTTTGCGGCGCCCCTGCCCTCTGCTTGAGAGGAACCTGTAGATGTCTTATTTCGATAACGACGGTTGCCAACTGCATTACGAGGAATACGGCCGCGGTGCACCGGTGCTGCTGGTCCACGGCCTCGGTTCGAGCACCCGCGATTGGGAATACCAGATCCCCGAACTGGCCCGTCACTACCGGGTCATCGCCCTCGATGTGCGTGGCCATGGCCGCTCGGACAAACCCCGCGAGCGCTACAGCATCCAAGGTTTTGCCGAGGATGTGGCTGCGCTAATCGAGCACCTGCAATTGCCGCAGGTGCATCTGGTGGGCATCTCCATGGGCGGCATGATCGGTTTTCAGCTCGGCGTGGATCACCCCGAATTACTCAAGAGCCTGTGCATCGTCAACAGCGGCCCGGAAGTGAAGGCGAAACGCCCACGCGACTACATCGAGATCGCCAAGCGCTGGAGCCTGTCGCGCCTGCTCAGCCTCGACACCATCGCCAAAGCCCTGGGCAAACTGCTGTTCCCCAAACCCGAGCAAGCCGAGCTGCGGCAGAAAATCCTCCAGCGCTGGCCGCAGAACGACAAGCGCGCCTACCTGGCCAGCCTCGATGCGATCATCGGCTGGGGCGTGCGGGAACGCCTGAGCCGGATCAGCTGTCCGACCCTGGTGATTACGGCTGACCGCGATTACACACCGGTGGCGCAGAAGCAGGCTTACGTCGACGAGCTGCCCAATGCGCGCCTGCTGGTGATCGAAGATTCACGTCACGCCACACCGCTGGACCAACCCGAACACTTCAACAGCAGTTTGTTAGCCTTCCTTGCTGAAGTCGAACAGGCTGCACCCACTGCCAATAAGGACTCAAACGCATGTTGAAAAAACTCACCCTCGCCGCCTGCTCTGTGTTGTTTGCCGGCAGCCTGCTGGCTGCGGAAAACCCCAAGGTGCTGTTAACCACCAGCCTCGGCGAGATCGAAATCGAACTGAACGCTGAGAAGGCGCCAGTCAGCACCGCCAACTTCCTCAGCTATGTCGACAGCGGTTACTACGCCGGCACCCAGTTCCACCGGGTAATCCCTGGCTTTATGGTGCAGGGCGGCGGCTTCGATGCCAGCATGCAGCAGAAAGACACCCAGGCACCGATCAAGAACGAAGCCGACAACGGCCTGCACAACGTGCGCGGCACCCTGGCCATGGCCCGTACTCAGGTACGTGACTCCGCCACCAGCCAGTTCTTTATCAACCACAAGGACAACGCCTTCCTCGATAACGGCTCGCGTGATTTCGGTTACGCGGTGTTCGGCAAAGTGACCCGTGGCATGGATGTGGTCGACAAGATCGCCCAGGTACCGACCGCCAACCGTGGCGGCCATCAGAATGTGCCGCGCGAGCCGGTGCTGATCACTGAAGCCAAGCGCCTCTAACAGCGCCGTCGGCTGGGTAGTGCGCTACTCAGCCGTGCGATACGGCAACAGCGTGCGCGCCTGTTCGGCATAGTCGCGCACGCCCAGTTGTTCTTCAGTAAGGAAGTTCGCCACGGCCGTGCGCAAGCCGGAGTGACAAAGGTAATGCCAGGAATGGGTAATCTGCGGTTCGAAACCGCGAATAAGCTTGTGCTCACCCTGGGCGCCGGCATCGAAACGCTGCAGACCATTGCCAATGGCGTAGTCCATCCCCTGGTAGAAACAAGTCTCGAAATGCAGCCGGTCAAACTCGGCCAAACAGCCCCAGTAACGCCCATATAGGCTATCGCCGCCGACCAGACTAAAGGCCATGGCCACCGGCCTGCCGGCTTGGTGTGCGAGCACCACACGGATCATCGCGGGCATGCGCTCGGCCACTAGGCTAAAGAACGCGCGCGTCAGGTAAGGCGACTGGCCGCGCACGCGGTAAGTATTGGCGTAGCACAGGTAGACAAAATCCCACTCCAGCTCACTGAGCTGATGGCCCTCGCGCCAGTCAAACTCAATACCCTGCCCCGCCACCTGCTCACGTTCCTTACGCATCTGCTTACGCTTGCGCGAGCTGAGCGCGTCGAGAAAGTCCTGAAAATCCCGATAATCCCGATTACGCCAGTGGAACTGACAACCCAAGCGCTGCAACCAGCCGTCACGGCCCTGCAGCAGGGCATTTTCGGCCGCGCTGGTGAAGTTGATATGCAGACTCGACAGGCCCTGCTGTTCCAGGCTGGCGCTTAGCTCGTCGAGCAATAGCCCTGCAGCTAACGGCGCGCCCAGCAGGCGCTGACCGGTCACTGGCGAGAAGGGAATCGCGCCGAGCAGCTTGGGGTAATAGTCGATACCCGCACGGTGGCAGGCATCGGCCCAGCCATGATCGAACACGTACTCACCATAGGAATGGCTCTTCACATAACCCGGCATGGCCGCCTGCAGCCCGCCTTGCGCATCGAGCAACACGGCATGGGCAGGTTGCCAGCCGGTACGCCCGCCCACACTGCCACTGTCTTCCAGTGCAGAGAGAAAGGCATGACGCAAGAATGGCTGCGCGTCAGTGAGCAGAGCATCCCACTGGCTGGCGGCAATTTCATGGATGGAGTTCAGTTGGTTCAGCAACATCAGCAGCTCGGCGCGTCAGGCAAGGCTGCACTATATATAGCCGTTTGCCTTGGCGCTGCCATGGTTTTACTGACGGGCCGTTGAAAACCTGGGGCGACTCACCTGCAGTTACTCCGCCGGCCCGGACGCCCGGCAATCCTCCGTCCGGTTGTACCGCTCAACCATGCCCTCGGTGACAACTGAGCGCAGATGCCCAGCAGATGCTTCCCGACACAAAAGCGCAGACGAAAAAAAAGGCTCTGTCCCAAAGCCGTGTTGCAGACCGCTTTTGTAGGGTGGGTTAGCGGCGCTGAGACTGCTTATGGGTATATCCACACGACCCAAGCGCCGCGTAACCCACCATTGCGGTTTGTCGGTAGACCGCCATGGTGGGTTACGGCCCGTTGGGAGTTGATGCAGTTTGCCTGATCCCGGTTTGCGCCTAACCCACCCTACATAATACCGCGCTGCCTTGCACCGCTGCGCCATCCGGGGCGATTCAACACATCACTGGTACATAGCCAAAAAAACCCCGCACTAGGCGGGGCTCAAGGATAGGAGCAGCGGTTAAACGCTATTGCCTTAGAACACGTATTGCGCGCGGAGGCTGATGGCATCGCCGTCATCATCGCCATTGGCGTTTACAATATCGTCGACGCTGGTATTCAGGTAGTTGGCGGAGATCTTCACCGCTTCGTTGACATACCAGTTCACACCGACAGTGTGAGTCTGGGCGCTGGCTTCAGCGGTGTCGAAAGTCAGGCCAAGCAAGCCGGCGTTGGAGGGCGCAATAGCACTCTCATCAACCGTGATGTCGTCGTAGCGGTAGAACACTTCCCAGGCACCCAGCTTCTTGTCGCTGGGTTTGATTTTGTCGAACTTGCCACCATCAAGCTTGTAACTGCGCGATTCGCCAGTCAGGGTGTAGGCCACTTGCACGTTGTAGCCACTGGCTTCCAGATCGTTGTCGTTGCCATTGGCCACCGCATCGCCATCGGCGGTGCGAGTCAGGTACTCACCCTGGATGGAGAACGGCCCCATCATATAGGCCGCTTCCGCGCCCCATGCCTGATCGGTGCCATCCAGCTTAGCGCCACCGAAGGTGCCACGGTTGCCGTTAATGGTATCTTCGCTAGTGCCGCGAACCGATAACCGCGACTTGATCGAGTCACTGAAACCCGCTTCTACTTCACGGGTCGCGTAGTTCAGGCCGAAGTGCAGAACCTGCTTATCCTGGACGATCGGGGCAAATACACCGCGCGCGACGAAAGTGGTGTTGTTCTGGCCATCTTCGTCCTGGTTGCCGTCTTGACGATAACCTCCGACCTCGGCATGGAACATATCGGCGAAAGTGCTACGCAGTCGAATGCCTTCGCCATCTTCATGGCTGTTCAGCCAAGGCGCGAGGTCGTAGATGGCCGAACGCTCGATGGCAGTGATCCACTTGGAGCTGACAGCCTCTTCCAAACCGAAAGTTGGATTGATGCGACCGACCGAAATTTGAACAGGCTTCCAGCCATCATAGGAGATGGACGCTTCATTCCAGTTGTCTTTGGTGCCAGTGTCACCAAAGTTACGGGCGAAGGTATAACTCCAGTCGGTGTATGCCACACCGGAGATTTCAAGGCGTGCACGACGCAGATAAGACTCATCGGCACGGTTGCCATTCTTGGTGTAAAAACCATCGAAGCTGTCCGCATCCGCCTGGATACGGCCGCCGATTTTGAAGGAAAATGCCTTGTCGGTGGTGCCTACTTCCAGACCACCCTTGGTCTTGACCACGATGTCGGCGCCGTCAGTGGTGACGGTGCCAGCGAAAGCCTGGGCGGAAACGGCCAGGGCCAGAGCGCTGGTTGCGAAGCCGGCCATGACTCCACGAAAGCTGTGCTTACGGATCATCGAAGATTCCTCTAAATGGATTTTAAGTGTTGAAAACACCCGAGCGCTGGGGGCTCGTTCGTGCTGGAGGGAATCTTGGCGGCGGGATATTTCAGGGCCGTTGCTGATATATAAATATTTGATTACAGCGGAACTTTTTACTTCGTTTGTAAATAAGCTGATTCACTCCCAGGTTGGCCGCAGCAAGCACCACAGCCGTAGAAGACTTTTGCCGCCGGCCAACTGATCCGTCACACTACGTGCCCCGAGCAAATGCTCGTTTTCCAAAGCCTGCAGACTCCGTATGACCCGATCCCCGTTCCGCCGTCTCGTTTTTGGCACCTTGCGCCGTGTGCTGTACCTCTGGGTGCGCTCGGAAACCATCAACCAGTCGGCCTTTACCCTTAAGCTCGACCGCAGTAAGCCGGTGTTCTACGTGCTGCAGCAGCCGTCGCTGAGTGATCTGGCCGTGGTCGATACGGAGTGCCGCAAGGCTGGCCTGCCGCGCCCAATCCTGCCGGTCACGGTGGGGAATCTGGAAGAGCCAGCAGCGTTCTTCTATCTAACGCCGGAGCCCGACTGGCTCGGCCGTCAGGACAAGCGCGGTATCTCACCGACCCTACAACGCCTGGTCAGCGCGCTGAGCCAGCATGCGGTGGACGATGCGCAGATCATTCCCGTAAGCGTGTTCTGGGGTCAGTCGCCCGACCGTGAAACTAGCCCGTGGAAGCTGCTGTTCGCTGACAGCTGGGCCGTCACCGGTCGTCTGCGCCGCCTGGTCAGCATCCTGATTCTCGGCCGCAAGACTCGCGTGCAGTTCTCCACGCCGATCCATATGCGTGAGCTGGTCGAGCAGGACAAAGGCCACGAGCGCACCCTGCGCATGGTGCAACGCATCCTGCGGGTGCACTTCCGAAACCAGAAGGCCGCCGTGATCGGCCCGGACGTTTCACACCGGCGCAATCTAGTTAAAGGCCTGGTGCATGGCCCCCAGGTACGCCAGGCAATCATCGAAGAAGCCGAGCGTGAAGGCATCAGCCTGGAGAAGGCTGAAAGCCAGGCCCTGCGCTATGGCAACGAGATCGCCTCGGATTACACCTACACCGCCATTCGCTTTCTCGAAGTGGTGCTGAGCTGGTTCTGGAACAAGATCTATGACGGCATCAAGGTCAACCACATTGAAGGGGTGCAAGACGTCGCCCAGGGCCATGAAGTGATCTATGTGCCCTGCCACCGCAGCCACATCGACTACCTGCTGCTGTCTTATCTGTTGTTTAAAAACGGCCTGACCCCGCCGCACATCGCTGCTGGCATCAACCTCAATATGCCCGTGATCGGTAGCCTGCTACGCCGTGGTGGCGCGTTCTTTATGCGCCGCACGTTCAAGGGCAACCCGCTGTACACCGCAGTGTTCAACGAATACCTGCACACCCTGTTCAGCAAGGGCTTCCCGGTGGAGTACTTCGTTGAAGGCGGGCGTTCACGTACCGGGCGCATGCTGCAACCCAAAACCGGCATGCTGGCCATCACCATGCGCAGCTTCCTGCGCAGCAACCGCCTGCCAGTGGTGTTTGTGCCGGTGTATATCGGCTACGAGCGCGTGCTGGAAGGCCGCACCTACCTGGGTGAGCTGCGCGGCGCGAGCAAGAAGAAGGAGTCGATCTTTGACATCTTCAAGGTCATCGGCGCGCTCAAGCAGCGCTTTGGCCATGTTTGGGTCAACTTTGGCGAGCCAATCAAACTGGCCGAATTCCTCGACAGTGAGCAGCCCGACTGGCGCGAGCAGGATTACGGCACCCAATACCGCCCGGCCTGGCTCAATGAGGCCACCAACAGCCTCGGCGAACGTGTGGCCCAGCACCTCAACGAGGCCGCCGCGATCAACCCGGTCAACCTGGTCGCCCTGGCGTTACTGTCTACCAGCAAGCTGGCGCTGGACGAGCGTGCCCTGGCGCGGGTGCTCGACCTGTATTTAGCCCTGCTGCGCACAGTGCCCTACTCGCCGCACACCACCCTGCCCGACGGCAACGGCCAAGCGTTGATCGAATACGTACAGGGCATGGACCTGCTGGCTGAGCAAACCGACCCCCTGGGCAAGATCCTCTATCTGGACGAGCACAACGCCGTTCTGATGACCTACTACCGCAACAACGTGCTGCACATCTTCGCCCTGCCGGCGTTGCTGGCGAGCTTCTTCCAGAGCAGTGCGCGGATGAGCCGCGAGCAGATCCTGCGATTTACCAAGGCGCTCTACCCTTATCTGCAATCGGAACTGTTTATCCGCTGGGAGCTGGATGAGCTGGACGCCGTGGTCGACCAATGGCTGGCCGCCTTTGTCGAACAAGGGCTGCTGACCCTGGATGGCGACACCTATGTGCGCCCAGCGCCCAGCTCGCGTGAGTTCGTGCTGCTGACCCTGCTGGCCCGCGCCATCGTGCAGACCCTGCAGCGCTTCTATATGGCCACCGCCCTGCTGCTGAATGCCGGGCAGAACGTCATTAGCGCCGAAGAGCTGGAAGACCTCTGCACTGTCATGGCCCAACGCCTGTCGATCCTACACGGCCTCAACGCTCCGGAGTTCTTCGACAAGAGCCTGTTCCGCCACTTTATCCAGAGCCTGCTCGACCAAGGTGTGCTGCGCCAAGACGAAGCCGGCAAACTCAGCCATCACCCGCTGCTCAGCGAACTGGCCGAAGGCGCGGCCAAGCGCGTGCTGCCAGCAGAGATTCGCTTGTCGATTCGTCAGGTGGCCATGGATCGCAACGAGGATGTGGCCGAGCCGGTGTAAAGCCACTTTCGCACGCAGGACACGCGGCAGACTTGTCCTGCCTGTGACCTAACGAAATGACGCAGGGTGGATGACGTTTTATCCATCCACCCTGCGAGGTCACAGGCCTTGTAGATACTCCAAGATCGACCGCAGCCGGCCGTACCCATGAACCCAGACAACGATAAAACCAGCAAGCCGTCGCGCGCGGCGTTTCACCAAGCCAATCAATCGCGCGCCGAAGCCGAAGCCCAGCGCCTGTTGGCCGCCAAGGCCGAACTCGGCGCACGCTGGCTCAGCTGGGTAGCCGCCGAACTCTATACCCTCAAACCCGCCGCTTATGCACAGATGGTGCGCCGTGAGTTGCAGCGGTTAAACACTTAGCAATGTGAGCCCCGGATAAAATCTGGGGCACCTTGCTCCTGAACGTCCATGCGTGGGTTGCATTTGGGCTATATGCTGAATAGCAAAGTCCTACCCCCGACTTAAACCGGTCAACCGCGACGACAGCGCCTGCATGGCACTGCTGACTTCATCCAGGGCCTGGGCATCACGGGCGTTTTCTTCGCTGATGCTGTGAATGCGCACCGCCAGCTCATTGATCTCCTGAGTCACATGGCTTTGCTGCTGCGCCGCCACGGCGATCTGCTGAGCGCGTTGAGAGATGTCATCGAAACTCTGCACCGAGCTAGACAGCGCCGACGCTGCGCCTTCAGCCTCCACTACCGCATGCTCAGTACGCGCCTCGCCCGCTTGCATGGCCTGCACTGCCTGACGTGAAGCCTGCTGCAAAGCACTGATCATGGTACTGATCTCATTCGCCGAAGCCTGAGTTCTGCCTGCCAAGGTGCGCACCTCATCGGCCACCACAGCAAAGCCACGGCCCTGCTCACCGGCTCGTGCGGCTTCGATGGCGGCATTCAGCGCTAGCAGGTTGGTCTGTTCGGATATCGCCTTGATCACATCCAACACCGCACCGACCTGCTGGCTGTCTTTCTCCAGCCGGCTGATCACCATCGCTGCATCGGCCATTTCCGCCGACAGCGCTTGAATTGCCGAGCTATTGGAGGCGACTTTCTGCTGCCCCTGCTGCACCACCAGCAGTGAACTTTGCGCAGTATTGGCGCAGTCGTTGGTGTTCTGCGCCACTTCCTGGGCACTCGACGACATCTCTGTGATCGCTGCTGCCAACTGGGTGTTCTCCTGTCGCTGCTGCTCGGCGCGCCCGGCCAGGGTGCTGCTCAGCCCACCCAACTGCGCGGCCTCGGCTTGCAAATGGTCGGCTTCTTCGGCGATCCGCTGGAGCATGGTGCGCAACTGCCCGGCATAGCGATTGACCGCATGGCGCAGCGCGCCGATTTCATCCTCGCGTTCCACACTCAACTCGACATCACGGCTGGCCGAGCCACGGCCCAGGGAGTCGATCTGCGCAGTGGTTTCTTCCAGTTGGCCGATCAGCTTGCGCCCAGCCAACCAAGCCAGCGCAAGCAACACCGCCAGCAGCGGCAAAAGGAACAGCAGAATCTCCCAGGTCAGCGCCCGCGCCAAGCCGGTAACCCGTTCCTGTGGGGTGACCAGGCCAATTACCCAGCCGGTGTCAGGCATCACAAACAGGCTGACGCGGCTGGCCTGTTTGAGCTGTTCATCGTCGTCCAAATCAAGGTTACGAATCGCCCCTGAACTGCTGCCAGCCAGCGCCTCCTGCACCGGTTTGAGCCAACCGTGCTGCTGCGCCAGGTCGGTAAATTTAACCATCGCACTGCCCTTCGCCCCAGTCATACCTGGAAAATGCAGCACATTGCCCGCCTGATCGAGGGCAAAAGCATAACCATCGGTGACCTTACCCTGCTCGGTGAGAAAACGCGCCAGATCGTCCAGCAGCAGGTCGAGGGTAGCAACTCCAGCGAAGCGTCCCGCCAGCTGATAGGGCACGCTGCAGGTGACCATTGGCACGCCGGTTACAGCATCCTGATAGGCCTCCGACCACAAGCACTGGCCAGCCTTGCTGCTGCGCGCACCGGTATACCAGGCATCGTTGTGGTAACCGGGGCCATCGGCGGCGTTGTAATCATCTGAATAGGCCAGGCGACCATCCGCGCTGCGCGCCCAGAAAAAACTACGACGCTCCACGCCAACGGCAAATGCATTCGGCTCCGGCCACACACCGCCACCGGCGATCGCTCGGTCACCCTGGCTGTCGATCAGGTTGGGCAAGCTATTGAGGTACAGCGGCTCTTCACGCGGCAGCACTTCGGCCAAGTGCGCCAGGCTAGTCGTTACACCTTCAATGCGCGCTAACTGCAACGCCAGCTGACGCACGATGGCGCTACCGGTCTGCTCGATCAGTTCACCACTGGCCGCCACCACGCGCGGCTGACCACGCAGGGCCATCACGGCAAACACCGCCAGGGCGGTAAGAATCAAAAGAACGATGCAACCCAGGGTCAAACGCTGCGACAACCGAACGGGGACAAAAGCCATACCATTACTCCTGCTTGGAAAGGACGCTCAAGAGGGACTACCAGAACTGCTTACGAACCGCTCCTAGTTCCACCAGCAAGATCAGGTACTGCACATATGCAATTTGCGTGCATGCGCAGACGCTGAATACCTCAGACGTGTGCAATGAGTTATAGATGAATAAGCCCAGGGTCGTGGCGGTTAACCGTACATGAACGTTCTGCGCTTAAGTCGTTGCCTATCGCCGTGACTAAAGACTGGTCAGGCTCTGCGCCTGCCGCCAGGCGTGCACAGACGCCGATTTGCCTGCGCGCGCCAGTCCGTTAAGCTCCAGCTACTGCCTTCCCCCTCGCACAAGGATGCCCACCATGCTTCGTTTGATTTCCCTGGCCGCCGGCCTCGCCCTATCCAGCAGCGTCTTCGCCATTTCCCTCGCCGATCTCACGCAAAGCGACGCCAGCGGCGGCCTTAAAGACGCCCTCACCCAAGGCGCCAAAGTAGCCGTACAGCAACTGGGCAAACCGGGCGGTTTCAGCAACAACCCAGACGTGCGCATCGAACTGCCGGGCAACCTCGGCAAAGCCGCAAAAACCATGAAAATGATGGGCATGGGCGCGCAGGTTGATCAGCTTGAAGCGAGCATGAACAAAGCCGCTGAGGCTGCAGTGCCGCAAGCTCAGGCGCTGCTGGTGGACTCGGTGAAGAAGATGACCGTGCAGGACGCCAAAAGCATCCTTAGCGGCCCGGAAGACTCGGCCACCCAGTACCTGAACAAAACCAGCCGCGAGCAGATCCGCGCCAAGTTCCTGCCCATAGTCAAGCAAGCCACCGACCAGGTCGGCCTGGCCAAGCAATACAACAGCTTCGCCGGCCAAGCCGCGAGCTTCGGCGTGATCGACGCGAAAAGCGCGAATATCGAGAACTACGTAACCGAGCAGGCGCTGGACGGCCTGTTTGCGATGATCGCCGAGCAGGAAGCCAGCATCCGCCAAAACCCGGCGGGCGCAGCGACCAGCCTGGCGAAGAAGGTGTTTGGGGCGTTGTAAAACGGATTGGATGGATGTGAAAAAGTCAGGCCTTAGGGTCTGGCTTTTTCGTCATGGCAACGCACAAGCATCGCGGCCAAGGCCGCTCCTACAGGATTGAGGAAGCCCCGTAGGATGGATTGAGCAGCGCGATATCCATGCGGTTAATGAATAGTTGGAGATCGCTGCACACCACCCATCCTAGGCAGCTAGCCATACTCAATCCGCAACAGTAAAACTCGCGGCTAAAGCCCCTCCTACAGACAGGCAGTGCTCACAACCGTTGCCAGGCGCAAAAACAAAACCCCGCCAATCAGCGGGGCTTTGTCGGCCAAGTGGCATGCTTATTCGGCCTGTGCCACCAGCACGTCATTCTGATCACGACTCCACTGCGGCAGCAGCGTCCCGATCAGCATACCGGCCAGGCTAAACAGCAGGCCCGCCAGCTGCGGTGGCCAGAACGCGGCTTCGCTCCAGGTCAGCTCCAGGTAGATCCACGACACCAAACCAAAGGCAATGGCCACCAGCGCGCCTTGGGTGGTGGCGCGCTTCCAGAACAACCCGGCGAACAATGGCACCACAGCCGCCACCAAGGTCACCTTGTAGGCGTTGCCGACCATCTCGTAGATGCTCGCATCCGAGTACAGGGCAAAGCTCAGGGTCGCCACCGCGCACACAAAGATGGTGCAGCGCATGAGCAGCAAGAACTGCTTGTCGGTAAGCACCGGCAAGAAGCGCTTGAGCACGTTCTCAGTCAGGGTCACCGACGGTGCCAACAGGGTGCCGGAGGCGGTGGACATGATTGCCGAGAGCAGCGCGCCGAAGAACATGATCTGGGCGAACAGCGGCGTTTTGTCGAGGATCAGCAGCGGCAGAATCATCTGCGAATCTTCGGCCAGCCACTTCTCGACCAGCGCTGGGTCGATCATCGAGGCGGCGTACACCAGGAAGATCGGCAGCATGCAGAAGCCCAGGTAGAACACCGCGCCGGTCATCGAGGCGCGCGCGGCAATGTTCTCGCTCTTGGCCGACATCACCCGCTGGTACACGTCCTGCTGGGGGATGGAGCCGAGCATCATGGTCACCGCGGCGCCGATAAAGGCGACGATATCCTTGGGCTCGAAGGCGTGCATAAAGGTGAATTTGCCTTCGCTGGCGGCTTTGCTGATCACCAGATCGGCACCACCAGCCATATCGCTGAACAGCCAGACCAGGTAAATCAGGCCGACGACGATGATGATCATCTGGAAGAAGTCGGTCAGGGCAATCGACCACATGCCGCCGAACAGGGTGTACAGCAGCACGATAAAGGTGCCGAGGAACATGCCCTGAGTGGTGCTGATGCTGCCGTCGGAGATGACGTTGAACACCAGGCCGAGGGCGATCAGTTGCGCGGCGATCCAGCCCAGGTAGGACATGACGATGACCAGGCTGATGATCAGCTCGACCTGCGGGCCGAAGCGCTTCTTGAAGTAATCGCCGATGGTCAGCAGGTTCATCCGGTACAACGGCCGGGCGATGATCAGGCCGACCAGGAACAGGCAACCAAAGGAGCCGAATGGGTCTTCGACGATGCCGGCAAAGCCTTCTTCGAGGAAGGTGGCGGGGATGCCCAGCACGGCCTCGGAGCCAAACCAGGTGGCGAACACCATGGCGGCGACGATGGGGAAGCCCATGCTACGACCACCGGAGGCGAAATCGCGGGTGTTGTGTACCCGAGTGGAAGCGTAGAAACCGATGGCGACAGTCACCAGTAGATAGAGTGCAACGAACCAAATCAGCATGTTTTCCCGTTCCACAGACGTCAGTCCACCGCATGCATAGCCCGCGCAAGCTGCGCAGGTCAGAACGGTGAGCTACAGGTTTTTGTTATGACCACTGCCGATGGGTAATTGCACGCACCCACCGAGGTCGCGCAGTCTGGCAAAAACACAAAATATGTCAAATAAAAACGACAAAGCGTAAGAAAAAAAGCCCAAGCCAGTGAAGCGAAGACGGGATAAAAGACTGTAATCGCTACAGAAAATGCATGGCTCTGGCGAGCAACAGTTGCATATTTTTAACAGCCACCGAGCAGCATCGCCTCCAGGGTTCAGTTAAGCAGGCATAAAAAAACCAGGCACTGAGGCCTGGCTTTTTTATGCTCAAACGCCGGCTCAGCCTGGCTGACGCTCCACTTCCTTAACCCGGAACCAGGCGGCATACAACGCTGGCAGGAACAACAAGGTCAGCGCCGTCGCAACGATCAGGCCGCCCATGATGGCCACGGCCATCGGCCCGAAGAACACGCTGCGCGACAGCGGAATCATCGCCAGCACCGCTGCCAGGGCAGTCAGCACGATAGGCCGGAAACGCCGCACGGTGGCTTCGATAATCGCGTGCCAGCGGTCCATGCCGGCGGCGATATCCTGCTCGATCTGGTCGACCAAAATCACCGAGTTACGCATGATCATCCCCGACAGGGCGATGGTGCCGAGCATGGCGACGAAGCCGAACGGCTGACGGAAGATCAGCAGGAATAACGTCACGCCAATCAAGCCCAGGGGTGCGGTGAGAAAGACCATGGCCGAACGCGAGAAGCTCTTCAGCTGCAGCATCAGCAGGGTCACCACCACCACGATAAACAGCGGTACGCCGGCGTTAACCGACTTCTGCCCACGGCTGGAGTCCTCCACCGTGCCGCCCACATCCAGCCCGTAGCCGTCGGGCAATTGCGCGCGTACCGGTTCGAGGGTCGGCAGGATCTGCTTAACCAGGCTGGCCGGCTGTTCCTTGCCATACACGTCGGCCCGTACGGTGACCGTCGGCAAGCGGTTGCGGTGCCAGATTATGCCCTCTTCAAAGCCATATTCCAGGGTGGCGACCTGCGACAGTGGCACGCTGCGGCCATTGTCGGTCGGCACGGCCAGGCTCGGCAGCAGGCTCAGCTCCTGGCGTTCGCTCGGAGTGCCACGCAGGAGGATTTCGATCAGCTCATTACCTTCACGGTATTGGCTGACAGGCGAGCCTGTGAGCGAGCTTTGCAGGAAGCGCGACAGGTCGGCTGTGCTCACTCCAAGGGCGCGGGCACGCTCTTGGTCGATATTCAGGCGCACCACCTTGCTCGGCTCTTCCCAATCCAGGTGCACGTTGGCCACATGGGGGTTCTCACGCACTTTACCGGCCACCTGACGCGCCAGCTGGCGCACCTCATCAATATGCTCGCCGGATACCCGGAACTGCACCGGATAGCCCACGGGGGGGCCGTTTTCCAGGCGCGAGATACGCGTGCGCAGGGTCGGGAACTGCTCGTGTAGCACATCAATCAGCCAGCTACGAATGGCCTCACGGTCTTCGATGCTTTTGGCCAACACGACGAACTGGGCAAAGCTGGCCGCAGGCAGTTGTTGATCCAGCGGCAGGTAGAAGCGCGGTGAGCCAGTGCCGACATAGGCCACGTAGTTATCAATACCTTCATGCCCTTTGAGCAGCGCTTCGAACCGCTTGGCCTGCTCTTCGGTCGCCGCCAGGGACGAGCCTTCGCTGAGTTTGAGGTCAACCATCAACTCCAGACGACCGGACGCCGGGAAGAACTGCTGTGGCACAAAACGGAACAGCAGGATCGAGCCAACGAACAGCGCAATAGTCAGCATGATCACCGTTTTACGCCGGCGTACGCACCACTCCACCGCCTTACGTACGCGCTGGTAGAACGGCGTGCCGTAAGGGTCGTGACCCTCTGCGCTGCCGCCGTGCTTGGCAGCGTGCAGCTTGGCCAAATCGGGCAACAGCTTGGCGCCCAGGTACGGCACAAACACCACGGCGGCGACCCACGACACCAATAGGGCAATGGTCACCACCTGGAAAATCGAGCGGGTGTACTCGCCAGTGCCGGACTGCGCGGTGGCAATCGGCAGGAAGCCCGCGGCGGTGATCAATGTGCCGGTGAGCATTGGGAAGGCGGTGCTGGTCCAGGCAAAACTGGCCGCTTTGATGCGATCAAAGCCCTGCTCCATTTTGATCGCCATCATCTCCACGGCAATGATCGCGTCATCCACCATCAGGCCCAGCGCCAGCACCAGCGCGCCGAGGGAAATCTTGTGCAGGCCAATGCCGAGGTAGTACATGGCGGCAAAGGTCATCGCCAGCACCAGCGGAATCGACAACGCCACTACCAGGCCGGTGCGCAGGCCGAGGGAGAAGAAGCTCACCAGCAGCACGATGATCACCGCTTCGGTGAGTACCCGAACAAACTCACCCACCCCGGTTTTTACCGCCGCCGGCTGGTCCGACACCTTGCTCAGTTGCATGCCGGCCGGCAGGGTTTCCTGCAGGCGGGCGAACTCACCCTCCAGCGCTTCACCGAGAACCAGAATGTCGCCGCCGGCTTTCATCGAAACTGCCAGACCAATGGCGTCCTCACCCATAAAGCGCATACGCGGCGCGGGGGGATCATTGAAACCGCGCTTGACCTCGGCGACATCGGAGATACGGAAGGTGCGATCGGCCACGCGGATGGGGAAGTTGCGAATTTCATCAACCGACTCGAAACGCCCGGTAACGCGTAATTGCACGCGGTCGGTGCTGGTTTCAAAGAAGCCAGCCGCCGCCACGGTGTTCTGCTCTTCCAGCGCCTGCTGCACGGCAGCCAGCGGCAAGCCGAGGGTCGCCAGCTTGGTGTTGGACAGCTCGATCCACACCTTCTCATCCTGCAACCCGAGCAGGTCGACCTTGCCGACATCCTTGACCCGCTGCAATTGCAGCTGGATGCGGTCGGCATAGTCCTTGAGCACGGCGTAGTCGAAGCCTTCACCGGTCAGCGCATAGATATTGCCAAAGGTGGTGCCGAATTCGTCGTTGTAGAACGGCCCTTGAATGCCTTGCGGCAGGGTATGGCGGATATCACCAACCTTCTTGCGCACCTGATAGAACAGATCGGGAATATCCACCGAGTGCATGGAATCACGGGCCACGAAGGTCACCTGGGACTCGCCGGGACGCGAGAACGAGATGATCTTGTCGTACTCGCCGGTCTCCATCAGCTTCTTTTCAATGCGCTCGGTGACCTGTTGGGCCACCTCTTCGGCGCTCGCCCCTGGCCAGTTGGTGCGCACTACCATGGCCTTGAAGGTAAAGGGCGGGTCTTCACTCTGACCGAGCTTGGTGTAGGAAAGCGCGCCGACCACAGCCAACAGCAGCATGAGATACAGCACGATCTGGCGGTTACGCAGCGCCCAGGCGGACAGGTTGAAATCCATCGGGATTACTCCTTGGCCGTCAGTTGAACAATACGGTTATCACGGTCAACCGGGCGCACCTGCTGACCTTCGCGCAACACCTGGCCACCGGCCGCCACGACCCAGTCGCTGGCCTGCAACCCTTCGAGGATCGGCACGGTTTTCTCACCATAAGCACCGATGCGCACGTTGGTGCGTTTGAGGGTGGAGTCCTTGGGGTCGACCACCCAGACGTAGGGCTGACCTTTCTCGGCGGTCAGCGCCGACAGCGGCACAGCCAGCGGCACTTCACCGTTGTGGGCGATAAACACGCGGGCGCTCTGGCCTAACTCGGCCGGCACCTTGCCCTCGGTAAAGGCCACACGGGCGGCGAAGGTGCGCGACTGCGGGTCAGCCGAGGGCGACATTTCACGGATACGCCCAGGGAAGCGTTGGTCTGGCTGCGACCACAATTCGACCGCCACCACCTGGCCGACCTTAAAGCGCTCGAAGGCTTGCTCCGGCAGGTTGATCAATACTTCACGCTCGCCGTCAGCCGCCAAGGTGAGCACCGTTTGCCCGGCGGCGACCACCTGCCCGACCTCAACCATACGCCGCGCGATCACGCCATCCAGGGGCGCGCGCAGCACGGCATAGCCGGCCTGGTTGTTGGCCACGTTGAACTCGGCACGCACCTGCTTCAACCGTGCTTCGCCAGCACGGTAGGTGTTTTCCGCATTGTCATATTGCGAGCGGCTGACCAGGTTACGCGCCAACAGGGTTTTGTAACGATCACGCTCGGCCCGCACCAACTGCAGATTAGCCTCGGCCGCCGCCAACTGAGCACGGCTCGCCTCCAACTGCAGGCGCACATCCTGTGGGTCCAGCTCGGCCAGCGCCTGGTCCTTCTTAACCTGCGCGCCGACATCGACCAGCCGCTTGCTCACCTTACCGCCAATGCGAAAGGCCAGCTCAGGCTCCAAACGTGCGCGCACCTCACCGGGGTAGGCATCCATCAGCTCACCGGCCAACTGTGGCTGCACCACCATGGCCGGGCGGATGGCGACCGCCGCAGGTTCACCATTGCCGCAGGCAGCAAGCAACACGATAAGACTGGCAGGCACAGCAACAGACAGGGCATGACGAAACATGATGATTAACCTTTCAGAGGCTTTTGAATATTTATACTGGCGGGTATAGTAAAAATAGCAAACTCACTAGTCCAGTATTAAAACCGACCTATGCCAAACAAAATGTTGCCCTACAGCGGCCCTGGCCGACCGAAAGATTTGGCCAAACGCAAAGCCATTCTGGAAGCGGCGAAGACCCTCTTTCTGAGCAATGGCTATGACGGCAGCAGCATGGATGCGATTGCCGCCGAAGCCGGCGTTTCCAAGCTCACGGTTTACAGCCACTTCACCGATAAGGAGAAGTTGTTTGCCGAGGCGGTGAAGTCCAAATGCGAGGAGCAGTTGCCAACGCTGCTGTTCGAACTCAGCGATGACGTGCCCGTGGAGCAGCTACTGCTGAACATCGCTCGTGGTTTTAGTGAGCTGATCAACAGCCGTGAGTCGCTGGAACTGCACCGGGTAATGGTGAGCCGTGCCGCGCAGGACTCAAAACTCTCGAAGATGTTTTATGAGGCCGGCCCCCAACGGGTGCTGCACGGCATGGCAGAACTGCTGCGCCAGGCCGACCAGAGCGGCAAGCTGCGGGTGGCTGATCCGTTGAGCGCAGCCGATCAGTTCTTCTGCCTGATCAAGGGCGGCGCCAACTTCCGCCTGCTGATCGGCTGCGGCGAAGCTCTACAAGGCGCCGAAGCCGAAGCCTATGTGCGCGATGCGGTCGAAGTATTCCTGCGCGCGTTCCGCGTCGAGTAGCGAAAAACGCGCACGGCGGTCCGCTTACTCGCTAGCCGCTTGCAGCTTCTTCTTCGGGTAGATGTCATAGCGGCTGGATTTACCTTCCAGGGCATAACCGGGCTTGGCCCCCTCAATCAGCGGCGCCTTGCGCGGGCGTTTGACCACCACCCGGTGACTGGCCAGGCTCAGCGCTGCGTCCAGCAACGCCGGCGCATCCAGGTCATCACCGACAAAGGGGCGGAACAGGCGCATCTCTTTTTTCACCAGCGCGCTCTTGTCGCGGTGCGGGAACATCGGATCGAGGTAGATCACCTGTGGCGGCTCGCCTTGCCAGGCACGCATCAGCTCGATGGCATTACCATTGAGGAGGCGCATCTGCGCGGCAATCGGCGCGACCTCACGGTCCAACGCCGCCCGCGCCAAGCCATCTTCCAGCAACGCGGCGATCAACGGCTGACGTTCGATCAAGGTCATCTCACAGCCTAAGCTGGCCAGCACAAAGGCATCACGCCCCAGGCCTGCCGTGGCATCTAGCACCCGCGGACGCACGCCGGCCTGCACACCGACAGCCTTGGCAATCATCTGCCCACTGCCACCCCCGAATAATCGCCGGTGCGCCACCGCGCCCTCGACAAAGTCCACCTTGACCGGGCCTGGCGCCTGCGGCCCCAGCTCCACCAGTTGCAAGCCGCCGTCGCCCAGCTGCAGGGCAAACTCACTGTCGCCCTCCAGCGGCAAGCCCAGGCGCTGCGCCCACTGTTCGGCCGCGGCCTGCAAATGGGGCGCCAGGGCCTGCATACGAATTCTGGCTATTAGCCGCTCATCACTCATCAGAAAATGTGCTCAAAAATCACTCAATTGACCGCCGCAGCGGCCGACAACATGCCTAAGCGGCATTTTGCCAGACCCGGCAGCATCCAGCCGCACCGAGTTCGCCATGTTCGATGTGATTTCTGCCCCACGCAGCGCCGCACCGTCGGCCGCCAACACCAGCTCGATCAGCGAAACGCTGGAGGATGGCAAGCGCGCCTCGCTGAATTACCAGATTCTGCGGCGCACCCTGCTGCCGGACGAAGTGACCGATGAACTACCGCCGAGCTCGCCCGAACCACCCGAAGCGCCACCGAGCGTAACGGTCCAGGCCAGTGATTTTCAGGCATTGGCCAGCCAGCGCGAGCTGGAATTGAACGTCAGCATCAACGCCGAGCCACAGCGAACCGACCCATTGGCCCTGGACCTGGCTGGCAATGGCTTTAGCACCAGCGGCCTGAGCCGCACAGTCAGCTTCGACCTGGATGCCGATGGCCAGCTTGAACAAATCAGCGTGCCTACAGGTGATGACGCGCTACTGGCACTCGACCGCAATGGCAATGGCCGCATTGACGATGGCCGCGAGCTGTTTGGCGACCAGAATGGCGCTGCTAACGGCTTTGCCGAACTGCGCAAATACGATGACAACGGCGACGGCCGCATCGACGCCCAAGATGCGATCTTCGAACGCCTGAGCCTGCTGCGTTTTGATAGTCAGGGCCGACAATCCAGCCAATCGCTCAGCCAAGCAGGCGTCAGCACCATCGACCTGCAAGCACGCGACGTGAAGATCGCCCTCGGCGCCTACGACGAAATTGCCCAGCTCGGGCGTTTCGAATTCGCTGACGGGCGCAGTGGTCAGGCCGCCGATCTGTTGTTGGCGCAGCGTTAAGTCAACGCGGCAGCCATGAGGAGCAGCTGTAGTAATACGTAGGGTGGGTTAGGCGCGAGCGTGTCTCAGACAAATATCATCGATTCTCAACGCGCCGTAACCCACCATTGCAGTCTGCCGACAAACTGCAATGGTGGGTTACGTTTCGTGGCAGCCCATAACCGTTCCCAGCGCCGCTAACCCACCCTACAAAATCGGCCTGCAACAGATAGTGGGTACATAGCCTTGCAAAACCCAGGTGCAGATGTCGCTAGCTGGAGCCTGTTTTTAACGCAGGATTGCCGACGCGCAGGAGATCCGAACCTGATTCTCAGCGGCACATTCGCCACAGCCCCATATCCACATGAAAGTGATCACGGTGAGCGGCGTTGTACTCAGGTCCCAGGGTGGTGTTGAAGCGTGTACAAGCGGCCCGCTGCACCTGACGCAGAAACTCGGCGTTTTGGCCCTGCTTGGGCCAGTCCTGCAAAACACTGATGCGCCGACCATCGGCCAAACGAAAGCCGATGATATCCAGCGCATTGGCCGAGGCATGCTGGCTGCGTCGCTGACTACCGGCAATGGTGCGGCAGGCGAAGCTGCCCACATGCTCAACATGCGCCACCCGCTGGCCAAACACCGCTTGAGCAGCGGGCTGCAGGTCATGCTGCTCGAACAAGGCAAAGGCCGCCGCCAGCGGGCAACTGGCGATAAAACTGCTGCTGAAATTCACCCCAGAGCTGTGTACACGCAAGGTATTAGTCAGCCGGCAGGCCGCATCCGGGATGCTATCGGCCTGCGGGGTGAAGCGCATCGATGAGCTGCTTAAGGCTTGTAGACACAGCGCGGGATCATCCTGCAGCCGCCAGAGTTTGAAGCTGGTCAGCAAATTTGGTGTATCGCGGATATCCAGTACCGCCCAAGGGTTCCACCGCGGCGGCACATCCAGCCAGCCACGCCAGATAGCCAGCAGCAGGCCGGCAAGCAATACACAGAACAGCAGAAATACGCGAAAGAAACTCATGCCACGCAGCCTAGCAGAACCTGCTCACGACCTCGCCAGCGAGAGCCATACAAGGTGCTACGCAGAACAGCCTCCGGAGGATCAAAGCACCGGGGACGGACAACGGAGCGTGAATAGGCCCTCAGATCAGGCCTAACTGCTCGACCTGCCCCTCGACCTGCACCTGTGGCAAGGCCGGCAAACCCGGCAGGCGCTGCATCAACTGTTGATGAAAACGCTGCGCCAGCTGCGGGGCCAGGCGATTGTCCGAGGTGTGCAGGAAGACATAGGGCGTGCGGCCCTCGTTGATCCAGTCCGCCACTTTATCCAGCCAAGGCGCCATAAACGGATCGTTGGCCGACAATTCAGGATGACCAATAAAGCGCAACTGAGGTGACTGACTGAAGGCGGTAGGCCGCAGCGGCAGGCGCGGCTTTTTGGCTTGCGCATGCAGCACCGCCGGCGCGCTGGAGACACAACTGAACAGCGCACGCGAATCCAAACACACACGCTCGATGCCGCGCTCATGCAGCAGGCGGTTAAGGCTGCGTTCCTCTTCACCCTTGGCAAAGAAGGCCGGATGACGCACCTCAACAGCCAGCTCCCCGCCCAGCCAGGGGTCGATAAAGCCGACCAGTTCCGCCAAGCGCTGCGGACCGAAACTCGCCGGCAACTGCAGCCAGAATGGCGCAACCCGCTGACCCAGCGGCGCCAGCAGCCGACGAAAATCCTCGGCTGTACTCAGCTGTTCGCGCAAATCGCCAGCATGGCTGATATCTCGCGGCAACTTGGCGCAAAAGCGCAGGTGCGCGGGCATCCGCTCAGCCCAGCGAGCCACTGTTTCTACAGAAGGTGATGCATAGAAGGTGGTGTTGCCTTCAACCGCATTGAATACCTGGGCATACAAGGGCAAGAAGTCAGCGCTGCGACTGCCGTCCGGGTACAAAGAACCGCGCCAGGCGGGTTCGCTCCATGACGGACAACCGAGGTAGTAAGGCAACATATTAAGCGTAGAGGTCGAGCCCCATAACCTGCTGAGCATCCGCCTCGCCGACAAAGCTGGCGGTTGAGCTATAGCTGGCCAGAGCCTGGGCCGCGCGATTGTTCAGTGGGGGCTGATACAGCTGGTCTTGCAGGCGAGCCGGAAGGTTGCTGCTGCTGGAGTTGCTCGCTTCGACCTTGCGTGCCTGAGCGACTTGTTCAAAACCCTGGGTGCTCGCCGGCGATGCCGGTTGCTCACGACGGGCCTCGATTTCGCGCTGCGCTTCGCGAAACGGCGTAACCGCAGAGCCCGGGCGGGAACTGCGGTCTGGCGAATAAGAGGAGGTAAAACCGTCGATACGCATTGATTACTGCTCGGACTGCCTAGCTAACAATGGATACAGGTGAGAGCAATCTAGCCCCCCACGTGGGCGTTTGGCAATTAGCCGCGGTGAATGCTCACAGGTAAGCGACGGCAGGTGCACCAATGCCCTCAATTTATGGCCGTTCAGACCGGCGCCTTGGGCGTGGCCACCTTATCGCGCAGGTAAACCGGCTGCGCCAGGTCGGCGATAACCGCTTCACCACGCGCCCAAGCAAAGCGCGCCAGGCTAAGCAGGTCTAAGGCATGCGGCAGCATGCTGGCGTCCTGCCCGCTGACCGCCACCGGAATACGCGCAGCAAAGGTGCCCCAGCCCGTGCCGGCGGCAAACCAGTCACCCGAAACATCTGCGGGTAGGCTGGCACGCTCTGGCGGCAATACCGCCTCAACACCGAGCAAGCGCATCTCGCCCTGCTCCGCGCGATAGCAGCCCCAGTAAACCTCATCCATGCGTGCATCAATGGCAGCAGCGACCTGCTGTGCGCCATGCTCACGCAGGCTGCGCTGGGCCAGCACGGCCAGGTTGGACACTGGCAATACCGGGCGATCCAGGGCGAAGGCCAACCCCTGCACCACCCCAACGGCAATCCGCACGCCGGTAAACGCACCCGGGCCGCGGCCGAAGGCAATCGCATCCAGTGCCGACAGTGACACGCCAGCATCGGCCAATAGCTGCTTGATCATCGGCAACAAGCATTGGGCATGCATGCGCGGAATCACTTCATAGTGGCTGAGCACCTCACCGTTATGCAGTAAAGCAACGGAGCAGGCTTCGGTGGCAGTATCCAGGGCCAGCAGAGTGGTCATCGTGATTCAGGCAGGTCAACAAATGGGCGGGCATTAAAACGGTTTAGCGTGTTTTTTGCCAGCACCTCGACCTGCCGGGCGACAGACTGGCACTCACTCACCCAGCCCTGCGCCCCGCCACCGACGCCCACCGGCTTTATATCCACAAACGAAAACGCCCCGCAAAGGCGGGGCGTTTTCTGCTTACGGCACATACTTAGCTAAGTGCAGCAAGTACCTTCGCGGTGATCTCGTCAACCGAACCAACGCCAGCAATGGCACTGTACTTCGGTGTGCCGTCAACGGCGGCCAGCTTTTGGTAGAAGTCCACCAACGGCTTGGTCTGCGAGTGATAGATCGACAAGCGATGACGCACGGTTTCTTCCTTGTCATCTTCGCGCTGGATTAGCTCGTCACCCGTTTCGTCGTCAATACCGGCGACTTTGGGCGGATTGTGCTCGGTGTGGTATACGCGGCCCGATGCGGGGTGCACGCGACGACCGGCGATACGACCGACGATTTCTTCATCATCGACAGCAATTTCGAGCACGTTGTCGATAACCACGCCCGCTTCCTTCAAGGCTTCAGCCTGGGGAATGGTGCGCGGGAAGCCATCGAAGAGGAAACCATTGGCACAGTCGGCTTGAGCGATACGTTCTTTGACCAAGTTGATGATCAAGTCATCGGAAACCAGACCACCGCTGTCCATTACGCTCTTGGCAACTAGGCCCAGCTCAGTGCCAGCCTTGACCGCTGCACGCAACATGTCACCGGTGGAAATTTGCGGAATACCAAATTTCTTGGTGATGAAACCCGCTTGGGTGCCTTTACCGGCACCGGGCGCACCCAGCAAAATTACGCGCATCGATGTGCTCCTCAAAATTTAAGTAGAAATCGCTCGGACTCGCCTCGTGGGGCCAATCTCAGAATGGTTCAGGCAGCGCTGCCAACAAGGGCCATAGTGCCAAAAGGCCGCTCAAGATACACAGCGCACCGGTAGCGCACAAGCCGCCGAAAGTCGGATACGCCTGCGACCGCCTCAGCCAGTTAACGCTGCCGGCAACGCGCCAGAGGCACGCCACCGAACACCCCAATACCCCCTTGGAATGCGCTAACCGGTGTTACGCAAACCTGCTGCAATCCCCGCCACGCTGACCAATAATGCCTGCTCCAGAGGGCTGCCAGCCTGATTATCACGCTGCCGCGCGCGGGCCAACAGCTCCGCTTGGAGTAGATGCAGCGGGTCCAGATAGGTATTGCGCACACTGATCGACTCCAGGGTTTCCGGACTGTGCGCCAAGAGCTGGGACTGCCCCGTAAGCCCGAGCACGGCGGCCACCGCCTGCGACAATAGGCCGCGTAAATGTGCGCCCAAAGGTTGCAAGGCGGGCTCGACTAAACGCTCGTCATACAGCTGGGCGATGGATTCATCAGCTTTGGCCAGCACCATCTCCAGCATATCGATACGGGTGCGGAAGAATGGCCAGCCCGCACGCATCTGCCCCAGCAGTTCGCCTTCACCGCGCTGTAAAGCGTTGTCCAGAGCCGCTTCCCAACCCAACCAGGCGGGCAACATCAGACGTGTTTGCGTCCAGGCGAAAATCCACGGAATCGCCCGCAGACTTTCCACCCCGCCCTCGCGCCGCTTGGCCGGGCGGCTGCCCAAGGGCAAACGACCGAGTTCCTGCTCCGGTGTGGCCTGACGAAAGTAATCGACGAATTGCGGGTCCTCGCGCACGACTGCGCGGTACGCACTGACGCCATCGCTGGCCAGCTTGTCCATCAGCTCACGCCACGCTGGCTCTGGGCTGGGTGGTGGTAGCAAGGTGGCTTCCAATACCGCCGCCAGGTACAGGTTGAGGTTCTGCTCGGCGATATCCGGCAGGCCAAATTTGAAACGAATCATTTCCCCCTGCTCGGTGGTGCGGAGGCGGCCCGCCACCGATCCCGGTGGTTGCGACAAAATCGCCGCATGGGCCGGGCCACCGCCACGCCCCACCGTGCCACCGCGACCATGGAATAACAGCAACTCGACGTCCTGCTCGCGGCACACCTGCACCAGGGTTTCCTGGGCACGGTACTGCGCCCAGGCGGCGGCGGTCGTCCCTGCATCCTTGGCCGAATCGGAATAACCAATCATCACTTCTTGTGGCCCGTGCAAACGCGCGCGATAGCCCTGCAAGGCCAGCAGACGGCTGATCACCGGACCGGCGTTGTCCAAATCGGCCAGGGTTTCAAACAGGGGCACCACGCGCATAGGCCGCTGCAACCCGGCCTCTTTAAGCAGCAGTTGCACCGCCAATACATCGGAGGCTGCGCCAGCCATGGAGATCACGTAGGAACCCAGAGAAGCTGCGGGCGCGCGAGCCACTTCGCGGCAGGTGGCCAGCACTTCCGCGGTTTCGCCACTCGGTTTGAAGTGCCCCGGCAGCAGCGGCCGACGGTTATCCAGCTCTTGTTGCAGAAACTCTAGGCGCGCCTCTTCATCCCACTCAGCGTATCGCCCCAAGCCCAGGTAGTCGGTAATTTCAGTCATGGCGGCAGCGTGTCGACTGGCATCCTGACGCACGTCCAAACGCCCTAAAAACAAGCCAAAGGTGGCCGCACGGCGCAGGCAGTCGAGCAGCGGACCATCGGCAATCACACCCATGCCGCAGTCATGCAGAGACTGGTAACAGCACTGTAAAGGCTCGAACAGTTCGCGGTTGTTCTGCAGCACGGCACTGGGTGCTGGCAAGTCTTCATGCAACGCCGCCTGCGCCCAACTGCGGGTGGCACGCAGACGCTCGCGCAGCTGCTTGAGCAGGCTGCGATAAGGCTCGGCGCTCTCCCCCACCTGCGCCAGCAAAGCCGGACTGGCCTGTTGCATGGACAGCTCGGCGGCCAGTTGATCGATATCACGCAGGTACAAATCGGCGGCCATCCAGCGCGCCAACAGCAAGACCTCACGGGTCACGCTGGCGGTGACATTGGGGTTGCCATCGCGATCACCGCCCATCCAGGAGGCGAAGCGAATAGGCGCTGCATCCAACGCCAGGTGCAACCCAGTCGCACCGTGCAGCACCTTATCCGCCTTGCGCAGCACATTGGGGATGGCATGCCAGAGCGAGTGCTCAATCACCGCAAAGCCCCACTTGGCCTCGTCCACCGGACTTGGCCGGCTGCGGCGGATTTCCTCGGTGTGCCAGGCCTCGGCAATCAGCCGTTGCAGGCGTTGCTTGACCTGCTCGCGTTCGGCCGCCGAGAGGTCGCTATGGTCGCCAGCCGCCAGCTGTTCGGCCATGGCGTCGTACTTTTGAATCAGCGTACGGCGCGCCACTTCAGTGGGGTGCGCGGTCAGTACCAGCTCGATATCCAGCCGACCGAATTGGCGCGCCAGCGCCTCGCCCTTATGGCCATGGCTGGCCAGACGCTGCAGCAGCTCGGCGAGAATATTGTCTTCAAAGGGCTGCGTTTCACCCGGCGCACGGCGGCGCACACGGTGGTACTGCTCAGCAATATTGGCCAGATTGAGGAACTGGTTAAACGCCCGCGCCACCGGTAGCAACTCGTCGTCCGCCAGCTGATTCAGGGTTGCACTGAGTTGCTCCGCACCGTCCTTAGAGCCTCGACGAGAGGCTTTAGCGCCTTTGCGGATACGTTCAATTTTGTCGAGAAAAGCCGCCCCATGCTGCACCCGGATGGTGTCACCCAGCAGTTCGCCGAGCTGGTGGACGTCTTCGCGCAAACGCGCATCGATTTCTGCCATGACTATTGCCTCCGCTGATCCTCCTTGCAGAGTGCCCAGCGCGCCAACTTCTTACAAGTGCGCGACGCGCCTGAGCGCACTTATCAGCGCACGCACTAGTCTTAACAGGGCAAGCCTGGGCAACACACGCCGGGCACCGAACGGACACGAGGCCATCATGAAGATTCGCGAGCTGGTGCAGCACTGGCAGGAAAACGCCCAGGGTCGACTGAGCGCCACCCCCTATCAAATCCATCTCGACCTGGAAGCCGCTGCGCGCCTGGCGGCGCTGCAAGAGATGTACCCCAAACACCACGTAGAAGAACTGCTGGGGGAGCTGCTTGGCGCAGCGCTGGACGAACTGGAGGCCAGTCTGCCCTACGTCAAGGGCAGCAAGGTGGTGGCCACCGACGAGCTGGGCGACCCGCTGTATGAAGACATCGGCCTCACGCCGCGCTTCCTCGCTCTGTCACGCCGCCATCTGCAGCGCCTTAGCGAACAGAAAAAACCTGCGGATTAGGCGTTACTGGCCGTCAGTGCAACGCACGGCCTGCTTGCGCTGATCAACCAGCACACCGCTCAGGCCTTTCTGCTCAAGGTCAAACATTACCAGCACGCCGTCGATGCACTGGGCAACCTGGCTGGCGGGCTTGAGCGAGACTTTATAATCCTCACCCGGCACGGTCTTGAGCATGGTGAACTCAGACAGCAGCAGCGCATCTTCCGGCTTGGCAACGTGCAAATAGCCGTAAAAACCGAGCACAGCCACAGTGGCGCAGATGCTGCCGATAGCGGTAAGGATAAGCGGGATGGGATTGACTTCACTCATAACAGGCTCTCGGATTAACAATTGGGCGGGCGATGCATCAGGCGGCGCAGCTTGCAACAAAGCCACCCGCCTGCAAAGCCCCAGATTGCCGCATTACTTGCCGCCCGCCCGGACTTCCTCGCGGGCCTTGAAGGTCGCTTCATAAATGCGCTCGGCTAACCGCGAGAACGGCAGGCTCTGCACCCACACCGTTCCCGTGCCTTTGAGCGTGGCCAGGAGAATGCCTTCTCCGCCAAACAGCATGCTTTTCAGCCCACCGGCCAGGGCGATGTCGTAATCGATACCGGCGGTAAAGGCCACCAGGCAACCGGTGTCCAGGCGTAACGTCTCGTTGTTCAGCTGCTTGCGGATCACCGTGCCGCCGGCGTGGACAAAGGCCAGGCCGTCACCCTCAAGCTTCTGCAGAATAAACCCCTCACCGCCGAAGAAACCGGCCCCCAGGCGTTTGTTAAAGCTGATACCAACCGCCGTACCGTAGGCCGCACAGAGAAAAGCGTCTTTCTGGCAGATCAGCGTGCCGCCATGCTCGGCCAACTGAATCGGCACCACGGTGCCTGGATACGGTGCGGCAAACGCCACCCGCGCGGGCGCTTTACCGGCATTGGAAAAGTGCGTCATAAACAGCGATTCGCCCGTCAGCATGCGCTTGCCCATGCCCCACAGCTTGCCCAGCACACCGCTGGTTGAACCATCGCCCATGCGCGTTTCAAAACGCACGCCGTCGGTCATGTAATTCATCACACCGGCTTCGGCGATCACCGTTTCACCGGGATCAAGAATGATCTCCACACTCTGCGCGGAGGCACCGAGGATTTCGTAGTCAAGTTGATGGCTGGGCATGCGCAGCTCCTGTTAATGCGAGAAGAGCAACCCGGATTTCATCCGGGCTACGGATCGTCTATTAGAGGGCTAGGAGCTTCACGAGCGAAGGGTCAGGCGCAACGCCGCATAACCGAGTGCAGTAGCGCCTAGAGAATGTTGGCGTAGTCGGCTTCGATCCGATCCAAACTTAGGTGGTTGAGGAAGTTGGAGAAGCACATCCAGGCTGATAGCGAGTTGAGGTCGCTGAACTGCGGCGGCAGGTACTTGGGCGCGACAACCAGCCCTTCATCGACCAACTGACGCAAAGAGCGCATGTCTTCCAGGGTGGTTTTGCCGCAAAACAGCAGCGGAATCTGCTCCAACTTGCCTTTACGCACGGCCAACTGGATGTAGTTGTAAACCATGATAAAGCCCTTCAGGTAGGACAGGTCCTTGGTGAACGGCAGCCCTGTTGGCGTTGAGCCACGAAACACCCGACTGGCATTGCTGTAGCTTTCCTCCTGGCTGAAACCCTGCTCGCGGTAAAAGTCGAAAACCTGCAGAAAGTCCGCGCCCTCTTCGGCCATATGAATGGCGCGGGTGCGGTTGGTCAGTTTGCGCAAACGGGTTGGGTAAGAGGCAAAGGCAATCACCTCCATAAGGATCGCCAAGCCTTCCTGAGTCACGGTCGATGATGGCGGACCCTTAGCCAAAAAGGTGCACACCGGCTGGCTCAAGCCATTCAGGGTGGTCGCCACATGTACCAGGCCTTCGTGCACTTCCAGGGCCTTAACGTCACGCTCGTTGAACATCGCGTCGGCGCGGATCTTGATGTAGTCCGCACCCGCCGCGGCATCGGCAAGAATACCGTCAGACTCGAAGACCCGAATGGTATCTTCGGCCTCACCAAACACCTTATTCAGGCGCTGTTGCAGCAGGTTGACGGCCTCTTTGGCCGTCAGCGTCTTGGCCTCGTCCTTAAGGTCGCCGCGCTTGTCGATGTTGTTGAGAAAGTCGGAAAACATCAGACCAAGATCGGCCAGGGTTGGGTCGCCAGCATGAAAGGCGTCCGAGGCAGCGCCGTAGAGTTCCTGGCTGATCAGGCCAAAATCTTCGGTACCCCGCGCTTCGAGCATGCGGATGACCATGCGGTACTCGCGGCACATGCGCCGCATGATTTTGCCCACCGGATTGAACTGGCCGAGCTGGCGAGTGATGTCGCGCTCGATATTCTGAAACTCCAGCTTCTTCGCGGCTGCATCAAAGGGCAACGGCCGATTCGCGTAATAAGCACGGTCGATAACGGGCAGCTTCTTGCCCTTGTGCTTGAGAAATTCACTGCGAATCGAGTCGTCCCATTTCACCGCGTCCAGCACTCGAATTGGCGTTTGCGCCTCGACCAAACGGTCGGACAGTGCGCGCACAATCAACTGATAATCGTCCAACCCGGTATGACTGTTCATGCGTTCCCTATTACTCACTAATGTCACTTCAACCATGAGATATCGGGCAATGCCAGTCTCTGTGGCAGCGACCGATTACTCATGTCGCGGCGCTAATCACCTGCACGCTGATAGCGCGCGACTTCGACAAATACATCCGAGTTAGCCTGATCATCGAGGTAGCCGAATACCTGCTCCAGCGGGCTGCTGATAAGCACACCGTCGCTTTCAGCGGCCTCCACCACTTCGCCCTGTAAAACGCCCAGCTCCAGCTCCTGAAGAATGCGGTCCACATCGAGGTTGTAGATCACCAGCTCGTTGTCGCCGGTCAGCTCAAAACCGGCGATGGCGAAATTCGCCCCCAAACTTTTTGGCAACCCCGCCGACAGGTACCAACGCCGCCCGTGATGAGCCACGGTAAAGCCATATTCCTCAGTGCTTTCAAGGTTATCCAGGCTGTCGACATAGGTCCGCGCCTTGTAAACATTGGAGCCGGCGCGGGTGATCTGCAAATACTGTTGCTCGCCCCATTCATTCTTGCGCGACCACTCGCCAAGCAGGGGTATTGGGGCGGCTTCATGGGCGGGAATGGGGTCTTTAAAGGTAACCAGGCACCCACCCAGTAATAGGAAGGACACGGCAAGCAGCGCGCGCCAGGCGATCATTGAACTCTCCTTGTGAACGGATTGGCAGGATTTAGAGGCCCAGCACCAAATGCATATAACGCTTAAGCATGGCCAACATCTCTTCACTGTCTAGATGCGCGGCACCATCGAGCAGGCCCTGATATTCCATGCGGACGATAATCGCCGTCAACAGCTTGGCATCCTGCTCCGCCTGCTCCGAGCCCAGCACCTCGAAGAAATGCGTCACGCCCTGAAGCAAAATCTGCCGGTGGGCACGCATCAGCCCGTGTAAGCGCGGGTTGAGCAAGGCCTCCTGCTGAAAAGCCTGCTCGGCTAGCAGGTGTTCACGGCGCGTGAGCAACTGTTGACGTACATATTCCACAGCCAACCGGGCGATTTCATTGGCCAACCGTCGACGCGCCTCGGCGCTGCCGTCCAGGCGGCTGACCTGCTCACGCAACAAGCCCTCGGTACTCTGCCAAAACTGCCCCATATGCGCCGCGCTGCGCTCGACAAACTGGGTAAAGGTATCGCTGATCAGGTCGTTGATGTCTTTGAAGTAATAGGTGGTCGCTGAGAGCGGCACCCCCGCCTCGGCGGCCACCGCGCGATGACGCACAGCGCGCACGCCATCACGCACGATAATGCGCATGGCAGCGTCGAGAATCGCCTGGCGGCGCTGCTCACTGCCCTGGCGACTGGCTTTACGTCCTTGGTATTGGACGCTGTCAGCGACGGCGTTGGCCACCAGCGTGGCGTTTTCTTGGGTGGGGGTGGCTGTCACAGCGGGACAATCCTCTGTCAGTTATTCAAAGCGACGTTTAACTTAGTCAGCTAATCGCAAAGATAGTCCACTGGCAGACAATAAAAAGCCGCCCGTGGGCGGCTTTTTAAACATCAGGCTTGCGGACGCATATGCGGGAAGAGGATCACGTCGCGAATCGACGGTGAGTTGGTTAACAACATCACCAGGCGGTCGATCCCGATACCTTCACCGGCGGTCGGCGGCATGCCGTATTCCAGGGCGCGGACGAAGTCGGCATCGTAATGCATCGCTTCATCGTCGCCGGCGTCTTTGTCCGCCACCTGCGCCATAAAGCGCTCGGCCTGGTCTTCCGCATCGTTGAGCTCGGAGTAGGCGTTGGCGATTTCACGGCCGCCGATAAACAACTCGAAGCGGTCGGTGACGTTGGGGTTGTCATCGTTACGACGCGCCAGCGGCGACACTTCGAACGGGTACTGGGTAATGAAGTGCGGCTGCTCCAGCTTGTGCTCGACCAGCTCTTCGAAAATCATCACCTGCAGTTTGCCCAGGCCTTCAAAACCCAGCACCTTGGCGCCGGCTTTTTTAGCAATCTCACGCGCCTTGTCGAGGTTGTTGAGATCATCAGCAGTCAGCTCAGGGTTGTACTTAAGGATGGAGTCGAACACCGACAGGCGCACAAACGGCTCACCGAAGTGGAACACCTTGTCGCCGTAGGGCACGTCGGTGCTGCCGAGGACCAGTTGCGCCAGTTCGCGGAACAACTCCTCGGTCAAATCCATGTTGTCTTCGTAGTCGGCGTAAGCCTGGTAGAACTCGAGCATGGTGAACTCGGGGTTATGCCGGGTCGAGACGCCTTCGTTACGGAAGTTACGGTTGATCTCGAAGACCTTCTCAAAACCACCGACCACCAGACGCTTGAGGTACAGCTCAGGCGCGATACGCAGGAACATTTCCATGTCCAGCGCATTGTGGTGCGTCTCAAACGGCTTGGCCGCGGCGCCGCCTGGGATGGTCTGCAGCATTGGCGTTTCCACTTCGAGGAAATCGCGCTGCATCAGGAAGCTGCGGATGTGCGCAATCACTTGCGAACGCACGCGGAAGGTTTGGCGTACGTCTTCGTTGACGATCAGGTCAACATAGCGCTGGCGATAGCGCTGCTCGGTGTCGGTGAGACCATGGTGCTTATCGGGCAGCGGGCGCAGTGACTTGGTCAGCAGGCGCACCTCCGTCATTTCGACATACAGGTCGCCCTTGCCGGAACGGGCCAGGGTGCCCACGGCAGAAATGATGTCGCCCATGTCCCAGGTTTTCACTGCGGCCAGGGTTTCTTCGGACAGGGTCTTGCGGTTGACGTAGACCTGAATGCGCCCGGTCATGTCCTGCAGCACCATAAACGAGCCACGATTGAGCATGATGCGCCCGGCAACCTTGACTGGAATCGCGGCCTCGGCCAGCTCTTCCTTGGTCTTCTCTGCGTACTGTTTCTGCAGGTCGGCGCAGTAGTTCTCGCGGCGGAAGTCATTCGGGAAGGCGTTGCCCTGCGCACGGATGGCAGCAAGCTTTTCTTTGCGCAGGGCAATCAGCTTGTTTTCTTCCTGTTGCTGGTCTTCGTGAGAAAGGCCTTGGGGGTCGAGTTGTTGGTCGCTCATGGTCGTTCGTCTGTCCTGTAAATCGTTGGTTGGGCACGGGCCCGGCGGGTGATTGGGCTGCGCGTAACACAACCCAACCTGCCTAAAACCATCAGTCGGCGGTTAGAGCCCTTGTTTCAGGCTCGCCACCAGGTATTCATCGATGTCGCCGTCGAGCACTTTGTCGCAGTCGCTGCGCTCGACGTTGGTGCGCAGATCCTTGATCCGCGAGGCATCGAGCACATAAGAGCGAATCTGATGACCCCAGCCGATATCCGACTTGGTGTCTTCCAGCGCCTGGGAGGCTTCGCGGCGTTTCTGCATCTCCAGCTCGTAGAGCTTAGCCCGCAGCATTTTCATCGCCGTGTCACGGTTGGCGTGCTGGGAGCGCTCGTTCTGGCAGCTGACCACGGTGTTGGTCGGTACGTGGGTGATACGCACCGCCGAATCAGTGGTGTTAACGTGCTGACCGCCCGCGCCCGAGGAGCGGTAGGTGTCGGTGCGCAGATCTGCCGGGTTGATATCGATTTCAATGTTGTCATCGATTTCCGGCGAGACGAACACCGCGGTAAACGAGGTGTGGCGGCGGTTACCCGAGTCAAATGGACTCTTGCGTACCAAGCGGTGCACGCCGATCTCAGTGCGTAGCCAACCATAGGCGTACTCGCCCTTGATGTGCAGGGTCGCACCTTTGATCCCGGCGACTTCGCCGGCAGACAGTTCCATGATGATGGCTTCGAAACCGCGCTTGTCGGCCCAGCGCAGGTACATGCGCAGCAGCATGTTGGCCCAGTCCTGAGCCTCAGTACCGCCGGAACCGGCCTGGATGTCCAGGTAGGCGTTGTTAGCGTCCATCTCGCCACTGAACATGCGGCGGAACTCAAGCTTTTCGAGGATATCGCGCAGGCGCTCGACCTCGGCTGCGACATCATCGGCGGCCGCTTGGTCGTCTTCTTCGGCGGCCATTTCCAGCAGGTCGCGCGAATCAGCCAGGCTGCTGTTGAGGTCATCCAAGGTGTCGACGATCAATGCCAGCGAGGCACGCTCGCGGCCTAGATTTTGCGCGTACTCAGGGTTGTTCCAGACGTTGGGGTCTTCGAGCTCGCGGTTTACTTCGACCAGGCGATCATGTTTGTGATCGTAGTCAAAGATACCCCCGAATGGTTTGGGTGCGCTCGGACAAGTCTTTGATACTGTTGAGGATCGGGTTAATTTCCATGGCGTTCAGCACTCGCAGGCGATTGAGGTGTACAGCGGCCTTGTGCGGCCCGACGAGCAAGCATCACGGCTGCTCAGCGGACGCGGCGACCTGACCGTGGCCCCGAAGTTTTAGAAAAGCCGGCGAGTATAGCGCAGTCAATAGCCAGCTTGCAGCCTGCGCGTAACACGCCAGGGAGGCTGGCCGTCACGCCGCCCCTGCGCGTTATAGCTCAATCTCGCTCGGCCACGCCGACTTGGTTACGCCCATTCTGCTTGGCCAGGTACAACCCACGGTCGGCCAACTCGACCAAATCGGTCGCGGCCATGCCCATCTGCGGGGTGAGTGTGGCAACGCCCAGGCTGATGCTGACAATGGAGTCTTGGCCAGGCTGTTCATGGGGAATCGCCAAGGCCTGCACGCAAAGGCGGACCTTCTCGGCCAGCAAGCGTGCGCCGCCACGCGAGGTACCCGGCAGGATCATGGCGAACTCTTCCCCCCATAACGCGCCGCCAGGTCTGAAGAGCGGCTGCACATCTCACTCATGCAGGTCGCGACTTTACGCAAGGCTTCATCACCTTCCACATGACCAAAGCGGTCATTAAAGGCTTTGAAGTAGTCGACATCGATCATCAGCAGCGACACCTCGCTTTGCTCACGCAACGCACGTGACCACTCACTGCTCAGGCAATCATCAAAATGCCGACGGTTGGCCAGGCCGGTCAACCCGTCTGACCTCATCAAGCGCTGCAGCACCAGATTGGCTTCGAGCAATTGCTGCTGGCTTTCACGCAACGCACGAAAGGCCTCATCACGCTGCTGCAAGGCTAAGTAGGAGCGTGAGTGGTAACGAATACGCGCCACCAACTCAATCACGTCAGGCAGTTTGACCAGGTAATCATTGGCCCCGCGAGAAAATGCCAGGCTCTTGATCTTGGGATCTTCCTTGGTCGACAGCACGATAATCGGCACATCCTGCAGTGCCCGGCGGCTACGGTACTGGGCCAGCAACTCGAGACCATCGACCCCGGGCATGACCAGATCTTGCAAGATAACCGTTGGTTTTATCTGCTCCGCCAAACTGACGGCCAGCAAAGGATCCGAACAAAAGTGGAATGCAATATTCGCCTCATTCGCTAACGCTCTGCGCACAGCCTCACCAATCATCGCCTGATCATCAACCAGTAAGACCATCAACGGAGTCGATATCGGCGCATCCTCCTGAGCACCGTTAAACTGAGTAAAATCCTGCATACCACGTTCCCCAGGCTCAATGCCCTCTATCGTTATAGACCCTGCAACATCCAACAACACTTAAGCTTCTCCAGCCGTTAATCAAACAGCGCCACGAGACGCCGACCAATCTCGGTCAGCGGTAATATTTCTGATGCGGCATCAAGCTGCGCCGCTGCTTTGGGCATGCCGTACACCGCACAACTGGCCTGGTCCTGCGCAATGGTCAGAAACCCGCGCTGGCGCATATTCAGCAACCCCTGGGCACCATCGCGGCCCATACCGGTGAGCAGCACGCCGACGGAGTCGCCCTTCCAGTTGGCGACCACACTGTCAAAAAACACATCGATCGACGGCCGATAAATATGCGCGCTGGGCTCGGCGCTGTAGGTCAACTCGCCATTACGCTGCAACACCAGATGATCATTACTGCCCGCCAGCAACACTGTCCCAGGCTGCGGTACGTCGCCTGCGCGGGCTAAACGGACCGGCAGCGGCGACTCACTGGCCAGCCATTGCGCCATACCGGCAGCGAAGGTCTCGTCCACGTGCTGCACCAGCACGATGGCAGCGGGAAACCCTGCGGGCAGTTGCTTGAGCAACTCAACCAAGGAGGCCGGCCCGCCAGCCGACGCCCCAATAACCACCAAGCGCTGACGACAACTGCTGCTCTCACGCGGGGCCAGCGGAACTGCTTTGCGCACATTTTTTTGCCCCAAGAGCAACCCCAGATTGTGGATTTTGCGCAGCAGCATGGCGGCATCCGGCAACGCAGCCTCACCCAACACGGGCGTGGCCACCACATCCAGCGCGCCATAGCCCATCGCCTCGAACACCCGGCTGACATGACGCTCGACATCTGAGGTGACGATCAAGATGGCGCAGGGCGTTTCGGCCATGATCTGCCGGGTGGCTTCAACGCCATCCATTTCAGGCATCAGCAAGTCCATCAACAGCAAGTCCGGGGTGTCTTCACGACAGCGCTGCACAGCCTCTGCACCACTGCCCGCCACCCAGACCACCTGATGCTCCGGAGCCCGCACCAGCGCGCGACGCAACGCCTCCACGGCCAGCGGCATATCGTTGACTATTCCGATTCTCATCCCTGCGCCTCACCTATCAGTACCTGCACCGCATCAAGTAGCGCCTCATCATGAAAACTGGCTTTGGCCAGGTAGTAATCCGCGCCGGCATCCAACCCTCGGCGACGATCCTCCTCACGATCCTTATAAGACACCACCATCACTGGCAACGTGCGCAGGCGGCTATCGCGACGCAACAAGGTCACCAGCTCGATACCGTCCATGCGCGGCATGTCGATATCGGTAATCAACAAATCAAAGCGTTCGTCGCGCAGCGCATTCCAACCATCCATGCCGTCCACGGCAACCGCCACGTCGTAGCCTCGACTGAGCAACAGCTTGCGCTCAAGCTCGCGCACCGTCAGTGAGTCGTCGACCACCAGTACACGTTTGCGGGCGGCTTCCTGAACACCCTGGCTGCGCCGATCGACCCGTTCCAGATGACCGCTACCCAGGAGCTTGCCAATTGAGCTGAATAAGTCTTCAACGTCGAGAATCAGCACCGGCGTGCCGTCATCCAGCAAGGCGCCGGCCGACACATCGCGAACCTTGCCCAGCCGCGCATCAAGTGGCATGACCACCAGGGTGCGCTCGCCAATAAAACGATCCACGGCAATGCCGTAAAGGTTGTCACGCTCACGTATCAGCACCAGCGCAATACCCGCCTCTTCGCAGCGCCCCTCCGGGCGTTGCAATAACTGGCTGGCCGCGATCAGGCTGACATGGCGATCGCCGTGCCAAAAGTGCTGACGCCCCTCCAGCTGCACGACATCCTCGACGTTCACCCGCAGCATGTGTTCGATGTGCGCCAAGGGGAAGGCATAGGCTTCACCGGCAATGTCCACCACCAGACTGCGCACCACAGACAGCGCCAGCGGCACCTGCAGGATGAAGGTACTGCCCTCACCACGGCGAGCCTCGAGGCGCACACTGCCACGCAGTTGACGCAACGCGTGTTGCACCGCGTCCAGCCCCACACCTCGGCCAGACATTTCACTGACCTGCTCACGCAGGCTGAACCCGGCAAGAACAGAAACGCCAGCAGCTCGTCCTCGCTCAGCTTGGCGGCGGTCTCGGCACTGGCAAATTTACGCGTGACGACCACCTCACGCAGGCGCTCCACATCGACGCCAGCGCCGTCATCACTGAGTTCCAGCACCAGCATGCCGGCACGGTGACGGGCCCGAAGCAGCAGTCGCCCTTCCTCGGCTTTACCCTTGCGTACACGCAACTCGGGGAGTTCGATGCCATGGTCAAGGGCGTTACGCAGCAGGTGGGTTAAGGGTGCATCCAATCGTTCAAGTACGTCGCGATCAACTTGCGTGGCGTCCCCTTCAATGTCCAGGCGCACCTGCTTACCGAGTGAACGCCCGAGGTCACGTACCATCCGCGCGCGCCCGACCAGCACATCGGCCAGCGGGCGCATGCGTGAGGACAGTGCGGCATCGTAGAGTGAGCGGCTGCGCAGGCCACCCTCCCAGGCAAACTCATCAAAAGCCTCGAAATGCGTCTGCAGTAATTGCTGGCATTCAGCCAATTGCGCCCTGGAATCATCCAGCAAGGCCTGTGCCTGCGGTTCTAGAGAACTGTTCAGGGTTAAGTCTCGCAATCCGTCCAGGGCACGCCGAACCGCTGATTGCTGGCGCTTAAGCCGTTGCAAGGAGTCCGCCAGCGGTTGAATCCGCTGAAACTCGACCAGGGCTTTACCCGACATGTCCAACAAGTGATCGAGACGCTCGGCCGAGACCCGTAAAACTCGTCCGCGCCCTTCATCAGGCAACTCATCTGCAGGTTCATGCGCCGTCACCTGCGAGGCCACAGTGGCTTGCTGCAACACTGGCTCTGCTGCAGTTGTGCGCCCCAGAGCCGGCACCGCCGTCGCCAGCTGACGCTCGAGCAAGGTCACCAGTTGCTCAATCCGTTCGGTCGAGGGGGCATCAGCCGCATCCTGTGCACCGACCCGGCGCAATAGATCGGTGCCCTGCAGCAGCCCGTCGATCTGCTCGGGCAGCAACCGCAACAGGCCTTCCTGAGCGGCCACCAGCAAGTCCTCCATGGCGTGAGCCACTTTAACGCCGTCATCCAACCCAACGATTCGCGCCGCGCCCTTGAGCGAATGCGCTGCACGCATACAGGCTTCCAGTTGCCCGGCATGATTAGGCTCACGCTCAAGCACCAACAAACCGGCATCCAGCACCTGCGCTTGGGCGTCCGCCTCCATGCGGTAGAGTTCAAGCAGCGAAGCATCCCTCATCTGATCGGGCGTCATGCGAAACTCCTGCTCATGGCCTGACGCAGCAACTCATCATCAAGCTGGGTAATACTGCGCCCCTGCCACTGAAACACCCCGCTGGAAAACTGACTGACCGCCAGCCCACCATCACGCACAGCAGGCTGCACCGTGTGCCGCGCAATCGCATGAATCCCGTCCACTTCGTCCACCGGCACCACCACGGGCCCGCCCTGCCCGGTCAGGATCAGCATGCGGGCAATGACGCGCTGGCCAGAAGCCTGACTAGTACCCGCAGGGATACCCAATAGCTCAGCCAGCGACAGGCAGGCCACCAACGTACCGCGCACATTGGCGACCCCCAGCAAGCTGCGTGAACGCTGATGGGGTAATGAATGAACCGGCAGCTGCGCCACCACCTCGACCAAACTACGCGTGGCGATCGCCAGCCATTCCTCGGCAACCCGGAACAGCAGCAGCGAACAACGCTCGACCAGCGGCTCATCGACCTCCGGCTCAACATCGTCTTGCATGGACGCGTAGCGCTCAAGCAGGTGGATCGCAGCGGCAGCGTGCACCTCACAATTGCGGCAGTGCACGTGTTCATCCAAGCGCTCACAGCTTTTATCGCCCCGAATGCCAATGCGGTTCCAGCAGTCATCGATACGTGCGGCGCTCTGCGCCAGTATCAGGTTATCGCTCATCGCGCTTCACTCCAGATAGGCTCGCTCGGTTGACCCGCTGCTGCAACCGCTTAGCACCGCCATGGTCACCTCGCGCCGCCAACAGCGCCGCCAAGTGCACCAGGCTCTCCACATGTTCAGGCTCCAGGTAAAGCGCTTTGCGGTAGTAACCTTGGGCAACATCGCCCTGGTCGGCCATGTCATTGAGCAGGCCCATCCAGTAGAACGTATCGGCACTGGGGCCATGCTCAAGTAGATAACGCTCACAGCCCTGAAGGGCCTCAGCACCGCGCCCAGCATCGGCCAGTGCCACAATTCGGGCCAACGCACTGGACGCCTCATCGAGCGGCGCAGTAGGCACCGCGGGCCGCTCAACACGCACACGAGAAGCCGGCATAGGCCGTACAGGGCGAACAGGGGCTGGCGCGACCCATTGCTTCGGCGCCCTGAATGCAGGTGCCTCCACCACACGCTGAAAGGCAAAGGTCAGCGGCACTTTCAACGCCTGCATCCCGCGCTGGGTGAGCAAGCTGGCCTCCGCAGGACCGACAAAGAAGGTGCCACCGTCGTGCAATAAGCGCTGCAACCCATCGAGCACCGCATGCTGCGTAGGGCGATCAAAATAAATCAGCAGGTTGCGGCAGAAGATAAAGTCGAAAGGCGCTTCGCCGCCCAGCACGTGGCTATCCATCAAGTTGCCACAGCGCAGTTTGACCCTGTCGCGCACACGCGCCTGCAACTGAAAACCGCTGTCAGTGGCGTCGAAATAACGCTCACAAAAACTCAAATCCTGGCCACGAAACGAATTGCGACCGTAGTGCCCCAGTCGCGCCAGCTCCAGTACCCGGGCACTGACATCCAGCGCTTCGACCTGAAACGAAGCGGGGGCGAAGCCTGCATCCAGCAGCGCCATCACAATCGAGTAGGGTTCCTCGCCACTGGAGCACGGCAGGCTGAGCAGGCGCAGCGGGCGACTGCCACATAGCGCTGCCTTACGCTTGAGCGCCAGTTCCACCAATGCGGCAAAAGACTCTGGGTAGCGAAAAAACCAGGTTTCCGGCACGACCACGGCCTCAACCAGCGCCTGCTGCTCGGTCGTTGAGCGATTCACGTGCAGCCAATAATCAGCCTGCGCAGAAATACCCTGCGCCTGCATACGCTGGCGAATCGCACGCTCGATCACCAACCGCCCAACCGACTCAGCCTCCAGGCCGATCAGCCGCTTCAGCAGGTGCTCCACCTGAGCAATCATGATGCCGCGCCCCCACCGGGGAACAGCAAGGCACAGACATCCGCCGGCAGCAGCCCAGCGACCTCGATGCGCTGCACCAGTCCTTGTGCAGACGCCTGCACGGCGCCCAGATAGTGCGCGTCACCAGGGCCCAGGCCGGCGTCACGGAAAGCGCTGTTGGGTAAGCGTAAGGTATCGGTGGCTTTCTCCAGAATCAGCCCCAGCACGCGATTGGCTGGACGGTAATGCACCAACACCAACCGAGTACTGGCCAGTGCCGCGGCAGGCCGCCCACAGGCACGCACCAGCAAGTCGATCACCGGCACCAACACGCCACGGTATTCAAAGCCACCCGCAACCCAGGCAGGTGCCTGCGGAAAAGCCTTCAAGCGACGCAAAGGCAACACTTCAACCACCTCGTGCACATTGAGCGCATAGCGGTCCTGATCCAGGCTGAACAACAGATAAAGCTCGCCCGCCTCACGCGTGGAAGACGCCTGGCCGGCATTCGGGCTCGGCATACTCAGACCTTGAATCGGCTGACGCCGCTACGCAGGCTACCGGCTACCTGGTTCAGCTCATCAATCGCGGCACCGGCCTGGCGCAGCGAATCAACCGTCTGGCCACTGGCTTCGCTCAACTGCACCAGCGCCTGATTAATCTGCTCGGCCCCCGTCGCCTGGGCCTGCATGCCCTCGTCAACCATCTGCACCCGCGGTGCTAACGCCTGCACCTGATGAATAATCTGCGTCAGCTGATCACCGACCTGGGCCATTTCGCTATTACCTCGGCGCACCTCTTCGGAGAACTTATCCATGCCCATGACACCCGCCGACACCGCTGACTGGATCTCACGCACCATTTGTTCAATGTCATAGGTAGCAACTGCCGTTTGATCGGCCAGGCGACGAACCTGCGTGGCCACCACGGCAAATCCACGGCCGTATTCGCCCGCTTTCTCGGCTTCGATCGCGGCGTTCAAGGACAGTAGATTGGTCTGATCAGCCACTTTGACGATGGTGGTCACCACATGATTGATGTTGCCCGCCTTCTCGTTGAGGATCGCCAGCTTGGCATTCACCACCTCAGCAGCCCCCACCACATGGCGCATCACATCTTCCATGCGGGCCAGGCCTAACTGACCCGAACCGGCCAGCACCGAGGTGTGTTCGGCAGTACCGGACACCTCACTCATGGTGCGCACCAGATCGCGCGAGGTCGCGGCAATTTCCCGCGAGGTGGCGCCGATTTCCGTGGTGGTGGCTGCGGTTTCAGTGGCAGTGGCTTGCTGCTGCCTGGACGTAGCCGCGATCTCGGTGATTGACGTGGTCATCTGCACCGCCGAGCGCTGCGCCTGGGCCACCAAGCTGTTGAGCTCATGGGCCATGCTGTTGAAACCCTCCTCAATGGCATTGAACTCATCTCGCCGGCCCATATCCAAACGCGCCGAAAGATCACCGGAACCGAGCTTCTTGAAGGTGTCCACCACGGCAATGATGGGCCGGCTAATCGCCCGCTGCAGGCTCACTGAACTGATGGCCGCCACGCCGAGAGCAATCAGAATGGCCAGCACCAGACTCAATTTGGTCACGCCAATATCCGTAACAATCTGCTGCACCGCCTGCTCTGCATATTGCCGGTTCAATTCGAATAATTGGCTCAATACCGCGCGAGCCTCTGACCAGGCCGGCAACAGCTGCTCACGACCCAACTGCGAAGCCTCCGCGGCACGCCCGGCAGCAATCAGCTCAAGGAATTGAGCGTGCAGCGTCAGGTACTGATCACGTTTGAGCACGAAATGCTGCGCTTCAACACGTTCCGCCTCACTGCTGATGGTGTTCTGGTAATCCCCCCAGGTTGTCTCCAGGCGCTGCAACAGCTCTTCGAAGGTTTTACGCTCGGCGGCACTCAGACTCAGATCAGCCGCCCCCTCCTGACCAACGATCAGCAGGCGCTGGCTTTCCAACAGATGATCAGCCCAGGCCAGCCGCGCCAAGCCGACCAACTGCATACCCGGCGCAGCCGATGTACTCACCTTGATCGCGGCCTGCTCGACTGTCGCCAAGCGGTAATAGGCTGTGGCAGACAGCAGCAGAAGGATAACGACCACCACAGAAAAGCTCGCGATGATGCGTTGCCGGACAGTCCAGTTCTTCACAATATTCCCCACTCGGTTAAACGCACGCGGCCAGCCATAGGCTGATCGCGCAAAGATACAAGGACTCTAGAGACTGCCATTGCCAGCGGCAAGCGCTGAAACAGCAGGACAGACAGAGGCAATGCCCATCAGCCCGCGCCCTGCAAACAACTGAGCCGCGCTGCCGCCAGAGCAAAGAGCCTGGCACCGACGCTGCCTGGCTTGATGGGTTACTAAAACAGCTGATGCGCCGGGCTCAAGCCAACGGCGTGACCTCAGCACGAACAGCGCGTAGATCCAGGCTAATAATTATTGAGCCCGCAGACGCAGCAACTGGTCAGCCAGCTCGGCGGCATGCCGCTCGACGACCAGCGGTACCAGATTGTCGCTGTAGCCAACCAGGCGTGCGTAGATAAACTTCCAGCGCGTCAACGCACGCTGTAAACGCTGCTGCTGCGCCTCCGTCAGTTCAGGGGCCAGGCTGGTGAGCTCGCCATCGACCTGCTTGGCCAGCACATCGATATCCTGATTCAGATAATGCTGCTGTTGTTCGGGCAAGGTCTCGATACCGCCCACATAGGCACGCGCGGTGTAGCGCGCCGCCAGGTATTGCACCTTGGCTGGCAGGCTTTGCAAACGCAGATCCGCCGGCGGTAGTGGCTGCGCCAGACCTTTGAGCAGCTGTTGCTCGAGTGCCTCAAGCGCCACCAGCAACTCACGCTGGGCCTTGCTGTACTGGAAGTTGAACGCCCACGGCAGATCAGGTTCACCAGGGCTATACGCCAGCGTTTGCTCGACCAGCGCAATAAAGGCGGCCAATGGCGACTGCAGTTGCTCCACCGCCAAACGCGCGGAGTCGGTCAAGGGCTGCGCCTGCAGAGTATCCAGGCTTGCACGCAATCTACCCAGGTCAGCCTGCACCTTAGTCTCCAGCCCGGCATGGCCACCTTCACCACGATGCACAAACAGATCAGTGCTAGCGCGAAACACCTGCACCTGCGCCAGCTGCACCTGCGTCAGCGCCGCATCAGGTGCAGCCTGCAATAACTGACTGATACCCAGCAAACCCAACAAAAGCAGGCAGCTCTTATACAAACGACGCATTGATTACTCATCCACAACATGGAGGGCGTCGAGTATAGGGACGTGGCCTCAACACGGCCAACACTCCCCTAGGCAACCACACGCATTCGTTATAAAAGAATACACCAGTCTTCGTTCGATAAATCACAACCCCAGACACACCTCTCGCCGCGAGCCACCGCCGCATGATGACCCTACGCCAGATCCGCCATTTCATTGCCGTCGCCGAGACCGGCTCGATCTCCGCCGCCGCCCAGGCGGTGTTCATTTCACAATCGACCCTGACCTTAGCGATCCAGCAGCTGGAGGAAGAAATAGGCGTCAGTCTGTTCAACCGCCACGCCAAAGGCATGAGCCTGACCCACCAGGGCCACCAATTCCTACGCCAGGCACACTTGATTCTGGCCACCGTGGACAACGCCAAGCGCAGCTTGCAACAGAGTACCGATCAGGTCGCGGGCAGCCTGACCATTGGCGTAACCAGCCTGGTGGCCGGGTACTACCTGGCCGACCTGATCACCCGTTTTCAGCGCGCCTTTCCCAACGTGCAAACCCGCGTGGTCGAGGACGAGCGTCCGTATATCGAGCACCTGTTGGTCAGCGGCGAGATCGATGTTGGCGTACTGATCCTCTCCAACCTGGAGGACCGCCACGCGCTGCAGACGGAGGTACTGACCCACTCGCCGCATCGGCTATGGCTGCCGGCACGTCATCCGTTACTGGAGCGTGACAGCATCAGCCTGGCGGATGTGGCCAGCGAACCACTGATTCAGCTCAACGCCGATGAAATGGGGCTGCACACCCAACGCCTGTGGAGCCGCGCCGGCATGACGCCGAACGTCACCCTGCGCACCGCCTCAGTGGAAGCGGTGCGCAGCCTGGTGGCGGCCGGCCTTGGCCTGTCGATTCAGCCGGACATGACCTACCGTCCCTGGTCACTGGAAGGCGACATCATCGAGGCCTTGCCGCTGGCTGACCTGAGCGAGCCAATGGACGTTGGCCTGGCTTGGCGCCGAGGTACCGCGCGGCCCGCGCTAGTTGACCCATTTCTCTCCGTGGCACGTGAACAACCGCACAGCCGCAAGGTTTCGATTTAATCGAACGCTGCTTTCAATATTAAGAATTTGTCGACCTCTGTACCGGACTCTAGTCTCAGCTGCATATGGACGCAGGCGCTCCGGGCAAGAACTGGAGCCGTTATGCAGGTAGAAACTAAAAAAAGAAATCCGAAAATGTCCGAGCCAACCCTGTACAGCGCATTGCTGATCGACGGCCAGTTGGTCGCTGGGGAAGGTTTGGCCGAAGCCATCATCAACCCCGCCAGCGGCGACGTACTCACCTCTATAACTGAGGCCTCGCTGGAGCAGGTGGAAGCCGCCGTACAGGCCGCCCATAGTGCCTTTGCGAGCTGGTCACGCACCACGCCAGCACAACGCGCCACCGTCTTGCTGGCCATCGCCGACGCCATCGAACAGAACGCAGAACAGCTTGCTCGTCTGGAGTCGCTGAACTGCGGCAAACCGCTACACCTAGCTCGCCAAGACGATATTCCCGCAACCGCCGACGTATTCCGCTTCTTCGCAGGTGCCGTGCGCTGCCAGCAAGGGCAGCTGGCGGGTGAGTACGTGCCCGGCCACACCAGCATGGTGCGCCGTGATCCGGTTGGCGTGGTCGCCTCCATCGCACCGTGGAACTACCCGCTGATGATGGCCGCCTGGAAGATCGCCCCAGCCTTGGCGGCCGGCAATACGCTGATTTTCAAACCGTCCGAACACACCCCGCTGTCGATTCTGGCCTTGGCCCCGGCACTCGCACAGATCCTCCCGCCGGGGGTGCTGAACATTATTTGCGGTGGTGGCGAAGGCGTCGGCAGTCAGCTGGTCGGCCACCCACGGGTGCGCATGGTGTCGCTGACCGGCGATATCGTCACCGGACAGAAGATCCTGCAGAGCGCCGCACGTACGCTAAAGCGCACACACTTGGAGTTGGGCGGCAAGGCACCGGTGATCGTCTGCAATGACGCTGATATAGAGGAAGTGGTTGAGGGTATCCGTACCCATGGCTACTACAACGCCGGCCAAGACTGCACCGCGGCCTGCCGCATCTACGCCCAGGCAGGCATTCATGACCGCTTGGTGGCCGAACTGGGTGACGCGGTGGCGAGCATCGGCTTCGCCCGCAAGAAAGACAGCGACAACGAGATCGGCCCGCTGATCAGTGCACGCCAGCGCGATCGTGTGGCCAGCTTTGTTGAGCGAGCGCTCGGCCAACCACATATCGAGCGCGTTACCGGCGCAGCCGTGCACTCCGGCCCCGGTTTCTACTATCAGCCAACCTTGCTCGCCGGCTGCAAGCAGGGCGACGAGATTGTTCAACGCGAGGTATTCGGCCCGGTGGTCACCGTTACCCGCTTCGATCAGTTGAGCCAAGCAGTGGACTGGGCCAACGACTCCGAATACGGCCTGGCCAGCTCGGTATGGACGCAGAACCTGGACAAGGCCATGCAGGTTGCCGCACGCCTGCAATACGGCTGCACCTGGATCAACACGCACTTCATGCTGGCCAGCGAGATGCCGCACGGCGGGCTTAAGCGCTCCGGCTATGGCAAGGATCTATCCAGCGACTCACTGCAGGATTACAGCGTGGTGCGCCACATCATGGCACGCCACGGACAACAACTAGACTGACTTTCACCCGTTCGGCAGCGGTCTTGCCGACAGACATTCACTGCCCTAATAACAGCCCAAAAGAAGAGGGAATTCCGATGTCCGCGCACAAAACCGCAGTGCTTAGCGCACTTACAACCGCCCTATTGGCCATCAGTGCCGCACAGGCCGCCGAACCATTGAAAGTCCTCGGCGCAGCCGAAGGCCAAGTCGACATCATTGCCTGGCCCGGCTATATCGAACGCGGTGAAACCGACAAAGGCTATGACTGGGTCACCCAGTTCGAGGCCGACAGTGGCTGCAAGGTCAACGTTAAAACCGCCGCCACCTCCGACGAGATGGTCAGCCTGATGGCCAAGGGTGGCTATGACCTGGTCACAGCTTCCGGCGATGCTTCGCTGCGCCTGGTCGCAGGTAAACGGGTACAACCGATCAACACCGCCCTGATCCCGAGCTGGGTCAACGTTGACGAACGCCTCAAGGATGCACCTTGGCATACCGTGGCCGGTCAGCACTACGGCACCCCCTACCAGTGGGGCCCGAATGTGCTGATGTACAACAGCGACGTATTCAAGACCGCACCAACCAGCTGGTCTGTGGTGTTCAAGGAACAGAACCTGCCAGACGGGAAAAGTAACAAAGGCCGTGTACAGGCTTATGACGGCCCGATCTATATCGCCGATGCCGCGCTGTATCTGAAGGCCAGCAAACCCGAGTTAGGCATCAACGATCCGTATCAGCTCACCGAAGCCCAGTACGCCGCCGTGCTGGATGTACTGCGCGCCCAGCAACCGCTGATTCACCGCTACTGGCACGATGCGACTGTGCAAATGAGCGACTTCAAGAACGAAGGCGTCATGGCCTCTGGTTCATGGCCGTATCAAGTCAACGCCCTGCAACTGGAAACACAGCCGATTGCCTCCACCGTGCCCGTTGAAGGCGCCACCGGCTGGGCCGATACCACCATGCTGCACGCTGAGGCTAAGCACCCCGTCTGTGCCTACAAATGGATGGACTGGTCGCTACAGCCCAAGGTCCAGGGGGACGTTGCGTCCTGGTTCGGCTCATTGCCAGCGGTACCCGCTGCCTGCAAGGACAACGAACTGCTCGGCGCCGAAGGCTGCAAGGTCAACGGCTTCGACAACTTCGAGAAGATTGCCTTCTGGAAAACTCCGCAGTCCGAGGGCGGCAAGTACGTGCCCTATAGCCGCTGGACCCAGGACTACATCGCCATCATGGGTGGCCGCTAAGTGGCTCTCGGTTCGGTGGATTCGTAGGGTGGACGACGCCTTTTTCGTCCGCCAACCGGCACCACGGTGGATGGATACAGCGCCATCCACCCTACGGCTGCGGGACGCCTAGCCCAAGAACCGCTCGCTCGGCGCTGCTCTGTGGCACCGAGCGAGACACTTACGAGGTGGACGACGCTCTTTTCGTCCACCAACCAACACCGCTGGTGGATGGATAGAACGCCATCCACCCTACGCTGCGGCAAGTCCGCAGCGGTTAACCGTTGTACATCCACCACCGACTAGCCCGTCTTGTGTCGGCAAACCCAAACGGGAGAGACGGTGGTGGGTGGCTTTTATCCTGGAGTTAGTGAAATGACCCTTGCAGTGCAATTTACAGATGTGTCCCGCGCGTTCGGCGACGTCAAAGCCGTCGACCGGGTGTCCATCGACATCCAGGATGGCGAATTCTTCTCCATGCTCGGCCCTTCCGGTTCGGGCAAAACCACCTGCCTGCGCCTGATCGCCGGCTTTGAGCAGCCCAGCGCTGGCTCCATTCGTATTCACGGCGTTGAGGCAGTGGGCCTTGCGCCCTACCGCCGTGACGTCAACACGGTGTTCCAGGATTACGCCCTTTTTCCGCACATGAACGTGCTGGAAAACGTCGCCTACGGCCTCAAGGTCAAAGGCGTCGGCAAATCCGAGCGCCTGGCCCGCGCCGAAGAAGCCCTTGGCATGGTTGCCCTCGGCAGCTTTGGCGGGCGTAAACCGGTACAGCTGTCCGGCGGCCAACGTCAGCGTGTGGCCCTGGCCCGCGCCCTGGTCAACCGCCCGAGGGTGCTGCTGCTCGACGAGCCGCTGGGCGCGCTGGACCTCAAACTACGCGAGCAAATGCAGAGCGAGCTGAAAAAGCTGCAGCGGCAACTGGGCATCACCTTCATCTTCGTCACCCACGACCAGAGTGAAGCGCTGTCCATGTCGGACCGCGTGGCAGTATTCAACAAGGGGCGTATCGAGCAGGTCGACACGCCGCGCAACCTCTACATGAAACCGGCCACGCCGTTCGTAGCCGAGTTTGTCGGCACCTCCAACGTACTCAAAGGCGAGTTGGCCATGCAACTAAACGGCTCGCCGCTGCCCGTATCGATTCGTCCGGAACACACCCGCCTGGCAAACGGCGAAGCACTGGGCAGCGACGAGGTCGAGGTCAGCGGCCAGCTGCACGACATCCAGTACCAGGGGGCCTCAACGCGCTTCGAGATCCAGCTGGAGAACGGTCAGAACTTCTCCGTCAGCCAGGCCAACAATCAATGGCAACTTGGCGACGCTCCGGTACAGCAGGGCCAGCGGGTGAGTGCGCGCTGGGCGCGTGGAGCCATGGTCGGCCTGCGCGAGGAGATGTGACATGAGCAGCCAGAGCCTTGACCTCGATAACCCAGGCGGCCCGCTGCGGCGCCTGTCTGACCTGCTCTACCGCAAGCCAACGCTGTACCTGTCGCTGCTGCTGATTCCGCCGCTGCTGTGGTTCGGCGCCGTTTACCTGGGCTCGCTGCTGACCCTGCTGTGGCAAGGCTTCTACACCTTCGACGATTTCAGCATGACGGTCACCCCGGACCTCACGCTGGCCAACTTCGCCGCCCTGTTCCAGGCGGCCAACTTCGACATCATCCTGCGCACCGTCAGCATGGCGGTGGCGGTGTCGATTGCCAGCGGCCTGGTGGCCTTCCCTATTGCCTACTACATGGCGCGCTACACCACAGGTAAGACCAAGGCGTTTTTCTACATCGCCGTGATGCTGCCGATGTGGGCCAGCTACATCATCAAGGCCTATGCCTGGACCCTGCTGCTGGCCAAAGGCGGCGTGGCCATGTGGTTTATCCAGGCGCTGCATCTGCAACCACTGCTGGAGCTGATCCTCGGCATCCCCGGGGTGGGTGGCAATACCCTATCCACGTCACACCTGGGGCGTTTCCTGGTGTTTGTCTATATCTGGCTGCCATTTATGATCCTGCCCATCCAGGCCTCCCTGGAGCGTCTGCCGCCCTCCTTGCTGCAAGCCTCGGCCGACCTTGGTGCCAAACCTCGGCAGACCTTTATGCAGGTGATTCTGCCGCTGTCGATCCCAGGTATCGCCGCCGGTTCGATCTTCACCTTCAGCCTGACCCTAGGTGACTTCATCGTGCCGCAGCTGGTGGGCCCACCCGGCTTCTTCATCGGCAACATGGTGTATGCGCAACAGGGCTCGATCGGCAACATGCCGATGGCCGCCGCATTTACTTTGGTGCCGATCGTGCTGATCGCTGTCTACCTGTCCATCGTCAAACGTCTGGGGGCCTTCGATGCGCTCTAACGCCGAAAAACACGGGGAGCAGGCTTCCTGGGGGCTGAAACTGGCTGCCTGGGGCGGGCTGGTATTTCTCCACTTCCCGATTCTGATCATCTTCATGTATGCCTTTAACACCGAAAGCTCGGGCTTCAGCTTTCCGCCGCAGGGTTTCACCTTGCACTGGTTCAGCGTGGCCCTGGCGCGCCCAGACGTGTTGGAAGCGATCAAACTGTCCGCGCAGATCGCCGCCCTGGCGACCGTGGTCGCCATGATCCTCGGCACTCTGGCCGCCGCCGCACTGTACCGCCGCGACTTCTTCGGCAAAGAAAGCATCTCCATGCTGCTGATCCTGCCCATCGCCCTGCCCGGCATCATCACTGGCCTGGCGCTGCTGGCGGCGTTCAAGCGCTTCGGCATCGAGCCAGGCTTCCTGACCATTGTGATTGGCCATGCCACCTTCTGCGTAGTGATCGTCTACAACAACGTCATCGCCCGTTTCCGCCGCACCAGCCACAGCCTGATCGAGGCAAGCATGGACCTGGGCGCCGACGGCTGGCAGACCTTCCGCTACATCGTCCTGCCCAACCTCGGTTCAGCCTTACTGGCGGGCGGCATGCTGGCGTTTGCCCTGTCGTTTGACGAAATCATCGTCACCACCTTTACCGCAGGCCATGAACGCACCCTGCCGCTATGGCTGCTCAACCAGTTGGCTCGCCCGCGCGATGTGCCGGTAACCAACGTGGTGGCGATGCTAGTGATGCTGGCCACCATGCTGCCAATCCTCGGCGCCTACTACCTGACCAAAGGCGGTGAAGGCGTAGCCGGCAGCGGCAAGTAGAGATGGAGGTAGACCGCAGGGTGGATCGCGCTTTATCGATCCACCACTGCCCGCAGAGATACCCATGGTGGATGTAAAAAGCGACAGCTGCGCGCCCCGATCCACCCGACAAGAACATTCATAAGAACCCGATAGCGAGGTTTAAGCGATGCAAACCAAACTGCTGATCAATGGCCAACTGGTCGCTGGCGAAGGCCCTGCCCAGGCCGTGCTCAACCCGTCCCTCGGCACCACCCTGGTGGAAATCGCTGAAGCCAGTCCGGCCCAGGTCGATGCCGCCGTTCGCGCTGCCGATGCGGCCTTCGACAGCTGGTCACAAACCGCCCCCAAAGATCGTTCGAGCCTGCTGCTGCAACTGGCCGACAAGATCGACGCCCACGCCGCAGAACTCGCCCGCCTGGAATCCAACAACTGCGGCAAACCCTACAGCGCTGCATTGAATGACGAGCTGCCTGCCGTCGCTGACGTATTCCGTTTCTTCGCCGGTGCCAGCCGTTGCATGAGTGGCTCCGCTGCCGGTGAGTACCTGCCGGGCCACACCTCGATGATCCGCCGTGATCCGATTGGTGTAATCGCCTCCATCGCGCCATGGAACTACCCGCTGATGATGGCCGCCTGGAAACTCGGCCCAGCCTTGGCGGCCGGCAACACCGTGGTACTCAAGCCATCCGAGCAGACACCAATGACTGCGCTGAAACTGGCTGAATTCCTCGCTGATATCTTCCCGGCTGGGGTCGTCAACATCGTTTTCGGTCGCGGCCCAAGCGTCGGCGCACCACTGACAGCCCACCCGAAAGTGCGCATGGTCTCGTTGACGGGCTCAATCCCTACTGGCTCAGCCATCATCAGCAGCACCGCCGACAGCGTGAAGCGCATGCACATGGAGCTGGGCGGTAAAGCGCCAGTAATCATCTTCGATGACGCTGATATCGATGCTGCGGTGGAAGGTATTCGCACCTTCGGTTTCTACAACGCCGGCCAGGACTGCACCGCTGCCTGCCGTATCTATGCGCAAAAAGGCATCTACGAGCAGTTCGTGGCCAAGCTCGGTGAAGCCGTGAGCAGTATCAAGTACGGCCTACAGGACGACGAAAGCACCGAACTAGGCCCGCTGATCACTTCCGCTCACCGCGACCGCGTCATCGGCTTCGTCGATCGCGCCAAGGCGGTCCCGCACATCAAGGTGGTGACGGGCGGCAACACGGTCGAGGGCCCTGGTTTCTTCTTCGAGCCGACGGTACTGGCGGGTGCTCTACAGGACGACGAAATCGTCCGCCGCGAAGTATTCGGCCCGGTGGTTTCGGTCACCCAGTTCGACGATGAAGCGCAGGTGCTGGCCTGGGCCAACGACTCAGACTACGGCCTGGCCTCCTCGTTGTGGACCAGCGACGTGGGCCGCGCGCACCGCATGTCCGCGCGCCTGCAGTACGGCTGCACCTGGGTTAATACGCACTTCATGCTGGTCAGCGAAATGCCCCATGGCGGGGTGAAACTGTCCGGGTACGGCAAGGACATGTCCATGTATGGGCTAGAGGATTACACCGCGATCCGTCACGTCATGTTCAAGCACTGACGTAGCTCTTCGTAGGGTGGATCGCGCTTCACCGATCCACCACGCCGCGCTCAGGGTGGATGTAAAAAACGACATCCACCCTACGAATTCCCACAACGAGCTGGAGCAACAACAATGAAAATCGCACTCCGCACTATCAGCTTCCTCGCCCTGTTCGCCTGCGCCGGTCTGGCCCAGGCGGCAGATGATGCCAAGGCTATCGTCGATGGCTATATGGCTGCCTGGAACGCCCACGATGCCGACAAGGCTGCGACCTTTCTCGCTGAAGACGCGGTGTATTTCGACGCCACCGTCGGCACGCCGCAGAACGGCAAAGCCGCCGCCCGCGACAACGTGATCAAGGTGTTCGTCGGCGCCGTGCCAGATCTGCAATGGCAGATGACCAGTGCGCCCATCGTCAGTGCTGATGGCATTGCCTTCCAGTGGAAATTCAGCGGCACCAACAGCGGTGCCTGGAGTGCGGAAACCCCAGCCACCGGCAAGCCACTTTCATTTGAAGGCGTAAGCTTTATCCGCATCAAAGGCGGCAAGATTGCCTATCAGGGCGATTACTACGACGCGCTGGGTTTCAATAAACAACTCGGCTGGTAAACCCGGGCGCGTGCACTGCAGGCTAGAAACGCTGCAGTGCTCTAACCCGCGTGCAGCTCCTGACGCACCTGCGCCTCAAGCTCGGTTTTGAGCGCCGGATCCAGCTTGAGTTGACGGGCCAGCTCTTCCAGATAAGCACGCTCCATAAAGTGCTCTTCATCGACCATTAGCACGCTGGCGACATACATTTCTGCGGCCATTTCCGGGGTACTGGCCGCACGGGCGATTTCGGCGGGGTCCAGCGGCTTGTTCAGTTCGGCCTGCAACCAGTGTTGCAGCTCGGCATCACTGGTGAGTTTGACCAACTCGCCCTCGATCAACTGCCGCTCGCGGGCGTCGACATGGCCATCGGCTTTGGCCGCCCCCACCAGCGCCTTGAGGATGGCCTGGCTGTGCAATTCAGCCTGCGGCGCGGGCAGACGGTCGAGGGTTTGCGGTTCGACCTGCGGCGCATTGGCCTGCTGTGCCTGCCAGTTGTTGTAAGCCTTGTAGGCGACGACGCCCAATGCGGCCAGGCCGCCATAGGTCAGCGCTTTGCCGCCCATCTTGCGCGCACTCTTGTTGCCCAGCAGCAAGCCCAGCGCACCTGCCGCCAACGCACCACCACCCGCCCCTTTGAGCAGAGTTCCCAGATCACCGCCCTGGCCGCCTTTACCGGCGCCGCCAAGCAAACCGCCCAGCGCGCCCCCCAAGCCACCGGCCGATCCACCTGCGGAGCTGCCAGCGGATTTCTGCTGCATCAGGTCCTGGCCGGACTTCAACAACTGATCAAGCAAGCCACGGGTAATCATCAAGCGCTCTCCCTAAAAATGGTTGTGCAAGCACACAGACAGATTCTAGTGAGGCAGGTTTACCACCACCTAACACCAGAGTGCTTCGAAAGATTGCCAGCGGGTTTAAGCCTCAGGAAAAACGGCTATTCGTCGGTTAGCCGGCACAAAATATGTCAAATAGTGGTCACCATCACACTATGCGGATGGTCGATCTATATTTGGCGCCGATAGGATGGCGAACACAAAGACCCGCAACGGCAAAAGGCTATCAAGAGCCGACGCCGGAGAACTGCTCCATGCAGCCATGCGTCAACCGCTATACCCACCGTTTACTCCGCAGCCTGCTCGCCAGTTGCTGGCTATTCAGCCCAGTGCTGGTCGCCGATGCACCGAACACTCAGCACAGTGCCCTGGCGGCGGCGCTCAGCGATGCGCGCCTGGCCAGCTGGCTCAACCTGCTCGATAACTCCGCCGGCGATGACGAACGCGCCCAGTTGGAGCGGGTCAATCACTTCATCAATCGCTCAGTGAGCTTTGTCAGTGATCAGCAGGCGTGGGGAACCGAGGACTACTGGGCCACGCCAGCGCAGACACTGAGCCTAGGCAAAGGTGACTGCGAAGATTTCGCCATCGCCAAATACTTCAGCCTGGTGCGCATGGGCGTACCCAGCGAGAAGCTTCGCCTGACGTTCGTCAAAGCGCTCAAGCAGAACCAGGCGCATATGGTGCTGGCCTATTACCCCAGCGCCAGCGAACAACCGCTGATTCTCGACAACCTTGACCCACGCATTCGCCCGGCCAGTGAGCGTGACGATCTGCTGCCGGTGTATTCCTTCAATAACCACGGCGTTTTTCTGGCCAAGTCGCCGCAGCGCGCCAGCCAGCCATCGGAGTTTCTTGCGCGTTGGAATGAGCTGAGTGAGCGTGCGCTGGCCGATGGTTCGGCCGCACGCTCACCGCAGAGCTAGAGCCAATTAACGCGGGCTGATATGGGCGATCAGCAGTTGCACCGATTCCTGCCCACGGAACTCATTTACATCCAGCTTGTAGGCCAACTCGACCCAGCGCACGGTCGGATTCGGCCAGATTTCGCGGTCCACACCAAAGGCGATACCGTCGAGCTGCACACTGCCGCATTCGCTTTTCAGCACCACTTTGAGGTGCCGCTCGCCAACAACGCGCTGCTGCACCAGCTGAAACACGCCATGAAACAGCGGTTCAGGAAAATGCTGCCCCCAAGGCCCGGCATTGCGCAGCTCTTTGGCCAGCGGCAGATGAAACTCTTCGATAGACAGCGCACCGTCAGACAACAGGCGACCGGTCAGATCGTCTTCACAGAGCTGGCGACGCACCTCCGCATCGAAAGCCGCGGCAAAAGCTGCGAAATTGGCTTCGGGCAGTGACAGCCCCGCCGCCATGGCATGCCCACCGAACTTACTGATCAGCTGCGGATGCTTAGCGGCCACCGCATCCAGCGCATCACGGATATGAAACCCCGGCACCGACCGCGCCGAGCCTTTCAGTACACCGTCGCCAGCATCGGCAAAGGCGATGGTAGGACGGTGATAACGCTCTTTCATCCGCGAGGCGAGGATACCGATTACACCTTGGTGCCAATCGGCCTCGAACAGGCACAGGCCGAACGGCATATCTTCTAGCGGCAGGTCCTTGAGCTGGGCCAAGGCCTCGCGCTGCATGCCCTGCTCAATCGCCTTACGATCCTGATTAAGCTGATCCAGCTGCACCGCCATATCGCGGGCCAGGGCTTCGTCTTCGCAGAGCAGGCACTCGATGCCCAGCGCCATGTCATCCAGCCGCCCCGCCGCATTCAGCCGTGGCCCAAGGATAAAGCCGAGATCGGTGGAGGTGATGCGCCGATGATCACGACCGGCCACTTCAAGAATGGCGCGCAAGCCCGGCCGCGCCCGACCGGCGCGAATCCGCGCCAAGCCCTGATGCACCAGAATGCGGTTGTTGGCATCCAGCGGCACCACGTCAGCAACGCTCCCGAGGGAAACCAGGTCCAGTAACTCACCGAGATTCGGCTCAGGCCGCTGCACGGTAAACCAACCCATCTCGCGCAAGCGCGCGCGCAGCGCCAGCAACACATAGAACATCACCCCAACCCCAGCCAACGCCTTGCTGGGGAACTCACAGCCCGGCTGGTTGGGATTGACGATGGCATCCGCTGCCGGCAACTCGGCACCGGGCAAGTGGTGATCGGTTACCAGCACGGTCAAGCCAGCAGCCTTGGCCGCCGCTACACCCTCAACGCTGGAAATACCGTTATCCACGGTGATCAGTAACTGCGGCTGGCGCTCAAGCGCCACCGCAACAATTTCCGGGGTCAGGCCATAGCCGTATTCAAAGCGATTAGGCACCAGATAATCGACATGCGCCGCGCCGAGCATGCGCAAACCGAGCACGCCGACTGTGCTGGCGGTGGCACCATCGGCATCGAAGTCACCGACGATCAGCATGCGTTGACCTTGTTGCAGGCCCTGCACCAACAAATCGACTGCCGCGTCCATGCCCTTGAGCTGCTGATAAGGAATCAGCCGCGCCAGGCCCTTATCCAGCTCGGCAGCCGATTGCACGCCACGGGCGGCATACAGGCGGGTCAGCAGTGGCGGCAAGGCGCCCAGGTCAGGCAATACGGCGGGTAGCGGGCGGGCTTCGATACGCATCAGGATTCCGGTACAAACAAAAAGCAGGGCATACACAAGCGTTTAAGTGGCACGCCTAGAGCCGTAGGATGGGCCGGCCGCGCAGGTTGCGCGCAACGATACCCATCCTACAAAGGCAAGATTTAGCGCTCGCCGATCAACCACTCAATGGGCAGCTCATGCTGGCCGCGCTCATCGGTAACGAATAGCTCGCCGTCGCTGATCATCACGCTCCAGTTCAGCGAACGCGGCATATCCAGCGCCAGCTTGGCCAAGGCTTCCTGGTCCAGTGCCACCACGTTGATGTTCTTCAGGGTACGCACTGGATCGAGTTCTTTGGTCTGCCAGACGCGCAGGTTGCCGTAGGCCACCAGGCTGAATTTCTCGGTACGCCGCGAGCACCACGTCATGCGCTCGCTGTCCGGCTGGCCGACTTCGATCCAGTGCAGCACGCGATCATCCAGGCTCTTTTCCCACAGCGCCGGCTCATCGACATCCGACAGGCCGCGACCGAACGCCAAATGCTCGTGATAGAACAAGGCATACGCAACCAGGCGCGCGGCCAGGCGTTCTTCGGTTTCCGAAGGATGCTTGGCCACAGTGAAACGCAGGTTTTCATAGACGCTGCGGTCCATGTCGGTGAGGTTCAGCTCGATTTTGTAGGTGGTAGACGGCAGGGCCATGGTGGGGCTTCTTACTGGGCGAAAAGAGCGCAAGTCTAACCCGAAACGCCCCTCGCCCGCAGAGCACACCGACTCAACAGCGCATTTGCCGCTCGCTGCCGCCCTCAGGATCACGGTAATCAATAATCGCCTGGCACGTGCTCAGGTCGACATACAAGCGGCAGTAATGCTCGCCATGGCGCCAGGCCATGGCCACGCTGCTTTCACCGGACTGGTTCAACTCAAACCGCCCATCAAAGGCAGGATGACTATTGCGCAGGCGCATCAGCGGCAACAAGCGCTCTACCAGCGGCTGCTGTAGCGCCTCTTCGGCCTCCGCCAAGCTGTAATAGTGCCGATTGACGTCACGCGCCTCGCCGGTTGCGGTACACAGTTCAAAATCATTACAGCCGGCCAGCAAGCCGACGTAGTAAACCTGCGGAATACCCGGGGTGAAGAACTGAATCGCTCGCGCGGCAATGTAGGCATCGTCATTGCGCAGCAGGGCCTCATAGAAGGTGCAGGTCAGCTGATAAATCGCCCCCACACTGTGCACGCTGACCGCCGAGCGACGCATGATCGGGTCAGCGCTACGGGTCGATACTTCATCAACCAGAAAACGAATTTCCGGCTCCGGCAGCATGCTTTCCACATCCGGGATGCAGATGCCGTCATGGGTATCGAGCACGGTGATCTGATTGCGCGGACACATGCGCAGCCACTGTTTCAGGTACCGGCTTTGGCCGCTGAGAAAGGCATGCAGCACCAGCGGCGGCAAGGCAAATGCATAGGGGCGCATATGCCGACGCGAGATGGCGTACTGGTAGCTGATGTGGTCATGCACCTCGGGCAGCATCTCCGCGCCGTACTTCTCGCCGGTTTCACGGAACCAGTCGAGGATGCGATAGACATCCGGCTCGACCAAAAAACAGCTGCTGCCAATCTTCTTGGTGGTGTAACCGAACGCATCCAGGCGGAACAGTTTGACCCCGCGCGCGGCGAGAAAGGCCATGTACTGCTCCATCAGTTGGTAGGTCAGCGGGGATTCGTAGTTGAGGTCGATCTGCCGCTCGGTGAAGGTGCACCACACCCGACACGCCTCACCATTGGCCAGGCGCACATCACGAAACGGCTCTTTCTCTTTACGGATATGAATCTTGGCCAGGTCTTCCAGGCTGATCTCGCCCAGCTTATCGACCTGCACAAACAAGTCGGCGTAGGGCGAGTCCTGGCCATGGGCAACAAAATCGAGAAACTCGGGTGACTCATCGGAAATATGGCTGATCACCAGGTCAACACACAGATCAAAACGCGCCGAGATACGCTCGACATCCGCCCAGTCGCCGTAGCTTGGGTCGACTTCCATATGGGTCAACGGTGAAAAACCACCGTCCGCATTGGACGGATACATCGGCAGCAAATGCACGCCAGCGACGGCATCAGCCAGGTGTCGGTCGAGCAGCGTGTAGAGACTGCCAAGATTGCCACCCAAGCGATCTGGATAGGTGATCAACTGAATCGCGTTGCGCAATGCCATGCTCGCTCCTCATTTGCCAGAACAACTGCCTGCGGCTTGCAGCAGGGCTGTGACTGACCTTAGCGAGACATCGCGGTCATGGCCAGTGCGAAGCCGCCCTCGACATACCCTGTGCATATTTTCCCTGTAGCCACACAATCGCATAGGCTTAGCCCTGCTTTTTTGCCCTGGAACCACCATGAGCCCGAACAAACCCTTAGCTGGCCTGAAAGTCATTGAGCTTGGCACCCTGATCGCCGGCCCGTTTGCCTCACGCATCTGCGCCGAATTCGGTGCCGACGTGATTAAGGTCGAATCACCCGATGGCGGCGACCCGCTGCGCAAGTGGCGCAAGCTGTATGAGGGCACCTCCTTGTGGTGGTTTGTGCAGGCGCGTAACAAGCAATCGATCACCCTTAACCTCAAGCACGAGGCAGGGCGTGACGTGTTGAAGAAGCTGCTCAGCGAAGCCGATATTCTGATCGAAAACTTCCGCCCCGGCGTGCTGGAAAAACTCGGCCTGGGCTGGAAGGTGCTGCACGCCCTCAACCCCAGACTGGTGATGGTGCGCCTCTCTGGCTTTGGTCAAACAGGCCCAATGAAGGATCAGCCGGGTTTCGGCGCGGTGGGTGAATCCATGGGCGGCCTGCGTTACATCACCGGCTTTGAGGATCGCCCGCCCGTGCGCACCGGCATTTCAATTGGTGACTCGATTGCCGCGCTGTGGGGTGTAATCGGTGCGTTGATGGCGCTGCGCCACCGCGAGGTCAACGGCGGCGGCGGCCAAGTGGTGGACGTGGCGCTGTATGAGGCGATCTTCGCCATGATGGAGTCGATGATTCCTGAGTTCGATGTGTTCGGTTTTATCCGCGAACGCACGGGCAACATCATGCCCGGCATTACGCCCTCCTCGATCCACACCAGCAGCGACGGCAAACACATCCAGATTGGCGCCAACGGTGATGCGATCTTCAAGCGCTTTATGCAGGCCATCGGTCGCGACGATCTCGTCGCAGCGCCAGACCTGGCCAGCAATGACGGCCGTGATGCGCGCCGCGATGAGCTGTATGGCGTGATCGACCGCTGGGTCGGCTCACTGCCGCTGGAGCAGGTGCTGGCGACCCTGAAGGAGGCCGAGGTGCCGGCCAGCCGCATCTTCAGCGCCGAAGACATGTTCCACGACCCGCAATTTCTCGCCCGCGAGATGCTCCTGTCGGCCAAGCTGCCCGACGGCAAGCCCTTCAAGATGCCAGGTATCGTGCCCAAACTATCTGAAACGCCTGGCGGCGTCGAATGGGTCGGCCCAGAGCTGGGCGAACATAACCAGGCCGTGCTCAACGCCCTCGGCTACAGCAATGCGCAGATCGCCGAGCTGAAAACCCTCGGGGCCATTTAACCCCGTGCTGTTCTCTGACCCGATCAACAGCCCACCGCGGAGCGTGGTTACCGAGCTGCGTGACTACCCCGAGTGGCATCAAGGCCGCAGCCGCTATGGCGTGTGGACAGTGCCGGTGCAGTGCCCCGCACTGCTCGCACGTATCGCCATGCTCCAGCAGCAGCTGGCCGACTTGCTACACCCGCCAGGCCGGCGTCAGGCGCATATCACCCTGTTTGTCTGCGGCTTTGCCAGTGGTGTGCAGCGGCGTGCCGACGACTTCAGCAAGTCGCAGTTACAGCGACAACTCAAAGCACTGGGCCGGCACCCTCGGCACGCCTTGAACGTGTCGATTGGCCAACCCGACAGTTTTGCCAGCGCGGCCTTTCTCCCGGTCGACGACCCAACAGGGCAATTACTGGCATGGCGCGAATGCCTCGGCGAGCACGCCTGTGAAGTTCGCCAAAGCCCCTACCACGCCCATATCACCCTGGGCCTGTATCGGCGCAGCGCTGATGCCGCATTGATTCGTCAACGCCTAGATGCGCTGAGCGAACCCAGCCTACGCCCGCTCAAGGTTAATACTGTGCAGTACGGCCACTACCGTGCGCGCGAGCTATTCAGCCCGCTGCGCATCCAGCACAGCCTTCGCCTTGGCGGCTGAGGCTAAACCTAGCGGCATAAAAAAGCCGGCCCCTTGGCGGGGGCCGGCTTTTCAACTCACTACAGGCTTACAACGGCTTGCCGCGATTGCCGTGCTGCGCCACGAAGTTCTGCACCGTCTTCAGGTCATTGGCCAGTACCGTGCAGCGCTCATCGCGCTCGAACAGATCGGCCAAATGCGCAGGTAGCTCAGGCGCCTGGCCGACGCCGGCTTTTTCCACGGCTTCGGGGAATTTGACCGGATGCGCCGTACCCAGGATCACCATCGGCGTGGCCAAGCTGCGGCGGCACTCACGGGCCGCACGCACGCCAATCGCGGTGTGTGGATCAAGCAGTTCGCCGCACTGGTTAAACACCTCGGTGATGGTCTCGCACGTCTGTGCGTCATCCACGGCCAGGGAGTCAAACAGTTTGCGCGCTTCGGTCCAACGGTCTTGATCGACGCTGAAGCCACCGCCCTTCTTGAAGTTAGCCATCAACTCAGCAATCGCCGCACCGTTACGGCCGTGCAGGTCGAACAGCAAGCGTTCGAAGTTCGACGACACCATGATGTCCATGGACGGCGACAGCGTCGGGTGCAGGGTGTCCTTCACATACTGATTGCCGCTCATAAAGCGGTGCAGGATGTCGTTGCGGTTGGTGGCGACAATCAGCTGGCTGATTGGCAGGCCCATGTTGCGCGCCAGGTAACCGGCGAAGATGTCGCCGAAGTTGCCGGTCGGCACCGAGAACGCGATAGAACGCGCCGGGCCACCCAACTGCAGGGCCGCGTGGAAGTAGTAAACGATCTGGGCCATGATCCGCGCCCAGTTGATCGAGTTGACCGCAACCAAGCGGGTGCCCTTGAGGAAGCTCTGGTCGGCGAAGCTGTCCTTGACCATTTCCTGGCAGTCATCGAAGTTGCCTTCGATGGCGATGTTATGGATGTTTTCACCGAAGATGGTCGTCATCTGCCGGCGCTGCACCTCGGACACACGGTTGTGCGGGTGCATGATGAAGATGTCGACGTTATCGCAGGCCTTGCAGCCTTCGATCGCCGCCGAGCCGGTATCCCCCGACGTAGCGCCCATGATCACAACGCGCTCGTTGCGCTTGGCCAGTACGTAGTCGAGCAAGCGACCGAGCAGCTGCAGGGCGAAGTCCTTAAAGGCCAGCGTTGGGCCGTGGAACAACTCCAGCACCCACTCGTTGCCGTTCAGCTGACGCAGCGGCGCCACTGAGGCATGCGCGAACACGCCGTAGGTCTCTTCGAGAATTTTCTTGAAATCGGCATCCGGAATGCTGCCGGTGACGAACGGGCGCATCACCCGGAAGGCCAGCTCGTGATAAGGCAGGCCAGCCCAGGAAGCGATTTCTTCCTGAGTGAAGCGCGGCAGGTTTTCCGGCACATAGAGGCCGCCGTCGCTGGCCAGACCAGCCAGCAGCACGTCTTCGAAATTCAGGGCCGGTGCCTGGCCACGGGTACTGATATAGCGCATAGGGACAAACCTTCGGTTGAATCTTTAAGAGCCGCAGCTGCCTGCTGCACCTGCGGCCAGAGGCGGATTAGTTCAACTGCTCGACGCGGATACGCACAACACTGCCGACCACATCTTCAAGCGCCTCAAGGGCACTGATCGCCTCGTTGATTTGTGCTTCGACCACACGATGGGTGACCAGAATCATCGGTACCAGGCCGTCCTGCTCCTCGGCTTCCTTCTGCATGATCGACTCGATATTGATCCCGCGTGCCGACAGGATGCTCGCCACCTGGGCCAATACGCCCGGATGATCCTTGGCCTGAATGCGCAGGTAATAGGCGCTTTCACTTGCTTCGATCGGCAGAATCGGGTGATCGGACAGCGAGTCGGGCTGGAACGCCAAGTGCGGTACGCGGTTGGTCGGATCAGCTGTCAGCGCGCGAACCACATCAACCAGATCGGCGATGACCGATGAAGCCGTCGGCTCCATGCCGGCGCCAGCACCGTAATACAGGGTGCTGCCTACCGCATCGCCATTGACCATCACGGCATTCATCACGCCATTGACGTTGGCAATCAGGCGGTCAGCCGGAATCAGTGTCGGGTGCACGCGCAACTCGATACCAGCCTCGGTACGGCGCGCCATACCCAGGTGCTTGATGCGGTAGCCCAGCGCCTCGGCGTAGTTCACGTCCGCAGTGGTCAGTTGGGTGATGCCTTCGGTGTAGGCTTTATCGAACTGCAGCGGTATACCAAAGGCAATCGAGGCGAGAATGGTCAGCTTATGCGCCGCATCGATGCCTTCAACATCGAAGGTTGGATCAGCTTCGGCGTAACCCAAAGCCTGTGCTTCAGCCAGCACGTCCGGGAAGGTACGGCCCTTTTCACGCATTTCGCTGAGGATAAAGTTACCGGTGCCGTTGATGATCCCGGCAACCCAGTTAATGCGGTTAGCCGCCAGGCCTTCGCGGATCGCTTTGATCACCGGAATACCGCCAGCCACAGCCGCTTCGAAGGCGACGATTACGCCCTTCTCGCGGGCCCGGGCGAAGATCTCATTGCCATGCACGGCGATCAGCGCCTTGTTGGCGGTGACCACATGCTTGCCGTTATCGATGGCCTTGAGCACCAGCTCCTTGGCCAGCGTGTAACCGCCAATCAGCTCGATAACGATATCAATCTCGGGGTTGTTCACCAGCTCGAATACATCGCTGGTCATGCTAATACCGGTCGTATCGTACTGCGGCTTGGGTGAACGAATGGCGATCTGGGCGACTTCGATACCGCGCCCTGCGCGCCGGGTAATTTCCTCGGCATTACGCTTGAGTACATTCAAGGTACCGCCACCGACGGTACCTAGCCCACAGATGCCTACTTTCACCGGTTTCACACTGAACTCCCCATCTGCATGCGTAAAACGACCGGAGCAAGCCCGGTCTTAGAAAAAGAGCCGCACCATACGAAGCGGCTGTTTATTAGTCAATCCGCGACAAGGCTCAGATCACTTGGACTCGAGGGCGATTTTCGCCAACTGCGGCGCTGGCTGGTAGCCGGGAATGATCTTGCCATTGGCCAAGACGATGGCCGGCGTACCACTGACCCCGATCATTTGCCCCAGCGCGTATTGCTTGGCAATCGGGCTGTCGCATTGCGCATCATCCACGCCCTGACGGTTTTTCGCTCGGTTCATGGCCGCCTGGCGGTCTTTGGCACACCAGACATTCGACAACTCTTTGGCCGCTGCGCTTTGCAGCCCCTGGCGCGGGAAGGCCAGGTAACGCACCTCAATACCCAAACGATTCAGCTCAGGCACTTCGCTGTGCAGTTTCTGGCAATAGCCACAATCGGTATCGGTGAATACGGTGATATGGGTTTTCGGCTGCTTGGGCGCGAACACCACCATTTCTGACGCGGGAATGGCCTCCATCAGCTTGACCACACCACGGCTCTCGGCTGCTTCAGTCAGGTTCACCGGCTTGCCGTCTTTGACCTGAAACAGATACCCCTGCAGCAGGAACTGGCCGTCTGCACTGGTGTACAACTGCCGACCACCGGCCAGCTCGACCTGATAAACACCAGGCATAGGGCTTTCGGCAATGGCTTCAATTGGCAGGGCCGGATCGATAGCCTTGAGGCTATTGCGGATGGCCTGATCGGCGTCGGCAGCAACGCCCACGCCGCTGATCAGCCCCAGAGCCAACGCCACAACAATGCGGTTAAAACGCATACAAACTCCTGGCAAAAAACCATCTAACGAGGGATGCGCGCAGCCTACCATAGAAGCCCACACAGACCGACCACAGCAGGCCAGACGGCGCGTTCAGCCACGCGGATGGTGCTGCGCATGCAACTCCTGCAAGCGCGCACGGGCGACGTGGGTGTAAATCTGTGTGGTCGACAAATCGCTATGCCCCAAGAGCATCTGCACCACGCGCAGATCCGCGCCATGGTTGAGTAAATGCGTGGCAAATGCATGGCGCAGGGTATGAGGCGACAGGCTCTTGGCAATCCCAGCCACTTTGGCCTGGTGCTTGATGCGGTGCCAGAAGGTTTGCCGCGTCATTTGCTCGCCACGCAAGCTGGGAAACAGCACATCACTGGGCTTGCCATCCAGCAGAAACGGCCGCGCCTCCTTGCTATACCGCTCAATCCAGACAATCGCCTCTTCACCCAGCGGCACCAGGCGCTCCTTACTGCCCTTACCAAACACCCGCAGCACGCCCTGGCGCAGATTGACCTGCTCCAGACTCAAGCCAATCAACTCACTGACGCGCAGGCCGCAGGCGTACAGCACTTCCAGCATGGCGCGATCACGCAGACCGATGGGGTCGTCCAGCTCTGGCGCCGCCAATAAAGCCTCAACATCTGCCTCGGACAACGACTTGGGCAGCGGCCGCCCCAGCTGCGGCATATCCACCTGCAGGGTCGGATCGCGCCCGATCAACTGCTCACGGACAAGGAACCGGTAGAAGCCGCGCAACCCCGATAACAGCCGAGCGGTAGAGCGCGCTTTGTAACCTTCATTTAAGCGCCAGGCCAGGTGATCGAGAATCAGCTCACGCCCGACATCCGCCAGCAGCACGTCACGCGCCTGTAACCAGCCATGAAACAGCGCCAGATCACTGCGGTAAGCCGAGCGGGTATGCGCCGACAGCCCCTTTTCCAGCCATAGGGACTCTACAAAACGGTCAATCAGCGGGTGGTCGATGGCTGGCATGTAGAACTATTACGACAGAAAGAGAGTTAGTCTTTCACAGCTTGGCCACGCAGGGCCAGGTATCCATTCGTAAGGATCCTTGATGAACGAACAACATATGCTCATGGCCTTCGCCGCCATCGGCGCCAGCGCCCTCGCCTGCCAATGGCTGGCATGGCGTTTACGCCTACCCGCCATTTTATTTCTGCTGATCGCCGGCATCCTGGCCGGCCCGATATTCGGCTGGCTTGACCCACAAGCCCTGTTCGGCGACTTGCTGTTCCCACTGGTATCGATGGCAGTCGCGCTGATTTTGTTCGAGGGTAGCCTGACCCTGCATTTATCGGAGTGGCGCGAGATTGGCAGCGTGGTCCGGCGCATGGTGACGATCGGCGCACTGGCCACCTGGGCCGTGATCGCCACCAGCACACATTACCTGCTTGGCTTTAGCTGGGAGATGGCCCTGCTGTTCGGCACCCTGACCCTGGTTACGGGGCCAACCGTGATCGTACCGATGCTGCGCGTCGTGCGCCCCAAAGCCTCGATTGCCAACATCCTGCGCTGGGAAGGCATCGTGATCGACCCAATTGGCGCACTGCTCGCCGTTGTGGTCTACAGCTTTATTATCACCAGCAGCGAAGGCAATGGCTGGCACAGCGGCTTGGGCACCTTCGCCGGCGTTATCGCCTGCGGCAGCCTGTTCGGGATTGCTGCCGGCTGGGCGCTCGGCACCGTCTTAAAGCGCCAGTGGCTGCCGAACTACCTGCATAACCTGGCGGTTTTAGCCACGGTACTCGGTGCATTCATCGCCGCCAACGAAGTCATGCATGAGTCTGGCCTGCTCGCGGTGACCCTGATGGGCATGTGGCTGGCCAATATGAAGGGCGTCGACGTGCGGCATATCCTGCACTTCAAGGAGAACCTCAGCGTCCTGCTGATTTCCGGCTTATTCATTCTACTGGCCGCACGACTCGACCTGAACGCCCTGCTCGCCCTCGGCCCCGCGGTATTGGTATTGCTGCTGATCATTCAATTTGTCGCGCGACCGCTGAATGTCGCGCTGTCGACCTTCGGTTCCAGCCTTAACTGGCGCGAGCGCGCACTGCTGGCCTGGATTTCGCCACGCGGTATTGTCGCCGCAGCTGTCTCGGCCATCTTCGCCATCCGCCTCGGCGAGCTGGGCTACGAAGGCGCAGAACTGCTGGTGCCACTGACCTTTGCGGTGATCATCGGTACGGTTGTGCTGCAAAGCGCCACGGCACGGCCGCTGGCCAAGCTGCTAAAAGTCGCAGAACCGGCGCCAAGCGGTTTTCTGATCGTTGGCGCCAACCCGGTAGCCCGCGCAATCGCCACAGCGCTTCAAACCCTCGGCAACCGCGTGCTGCTGTGCGACTCCAGCTGGGAGAACATCAGTACGGCGCGCATGAAGAAGCTCCCCACTTACTTTGGCAACCCCACCTCGCAGCATGCCGAAGCCCACCTGGATTTAGTCGGCCTCGGCCACCTGCTGGCACTGTCGCCCTCCAGCGAACTAAACGCGCTGGCTTGCATGCACTTTCGCCACGACTTTGCCGCGAATCGCCGCTTTACATTGCCCAGCGGCACAGAAAGTCGGCGCAGCGATAAACACCGCAGCCGCGATGCTGTGCGCGGCCGCCCACTTGGCAGCCAGGCACTGAGCTTTCCGCAGTTCGCCAGCCGCCTGAGCAAAGGCGCCGAGGTGCGCACCACGACCCTTACCAGCACCTTTGATTGGCCGGCCTACCAAAACCTGCATGGCGAGCGAGCCGTAATCCTGCTTGCTTGCGACCCCAGCGGTTGGATACATGTCGCCACCCATCCCCTTGAGATCGTGCCCGGGCCGGATTGGACTCTGGTTGCACTGATTAATGAGGAACAAGAGGCTTCCCGGTAGGCGAGTCGCCACTCAGGTAGACGCTGAGGCTTGCGAGAACCTCAGCGCCTAAACACCGCCACCGCTAAGCGCGCTGGAAAGCCAATCGGCATAGCGCGAGTGAGCGGCCTAAGGTGCTAAAGCACCAATACCGGCACGGGCTTCTTCTGCTCGTCAATTGCCACAAAACTGAACACACCGGTGATTGCTCGCTCGCGGGCATCGCTGCTCATGCTCTCGACAAACACCTCAACCTCAACCTTCAGGCTGGTGTTACCCACCGCAATGACCCGGCCAATCAGCTCGACTATTGAGCCCGCTGGAATCGCATGTTTAAAGTCGATCCGATCTGACGAAACCGTCACCAACGGCAAGCGGCAAAAACGCGTAGCTGCGATAAACGACACCTCATCCATCCAGGCCAATGCCGTACCGCCAAACAGGGTGTTGTGATGATTAGTCGTCGGCGGAAACACCGCCTTGGTTACGCGTGTTTCCGACAGCGCTGTACGCCGCTGTATTTCTTGCTCTCTTGGACTCATGCCACGACTACCTGATCAAACCCAATGCGCCGCCACTGCACGGCGAGACCGCTCAGGCATTGCGCGGGTATCACGCAACAGCGGACACCCCGCCTGTACGACTCACCGCACAGCAGCGCAATAAACGAAAAAAGCAGCCCGAAGGCTGCTTTTTTTGGAAAGCTGAGACTTAGCCCAGTTTTTCCTTGATGCGCGCTGCTTTACCGGACAGGTCACGGAGGTAGTAAAGCTTGGCTTTACGCACGTCACCGCGACGCTTAACAGCCAGGCTTTCAACCAGTGGGCTGTAAGTCTGGAAAGTACGCTCTACACCAACACCGTTAGAGATCTTACGAACAGTGAAAGCACTGTTCAGACCACGGTTACGCTTGGCGATAACAACGCCTTCAAACGCCTGCAGACGCTGACGATCGCCTTCCTTTACTTTTACCTGAACGACAATGGTGTCGCCCGGCGCAAAAGGAGGGATTACTTTGCCCATCTGCTCAGCTTCGATCTGCTGAATAATCTTGTTGGTCATGCTGCGCTCCTAAGACTGGCCTTGGCCGGTCATCGATACATTAACTATCGTCCCGCTGGCGGACGTATTCCTCCAGCAGCTTCTTCTCTTCTCCAGAAAGCGAGCGGCTTTCCAGAAGATCAGCGCGGCGTTCGTGCGTCCGACCAAGGGACTGCTGCAAACGCCAACGCCGGATGTGCTCATGATTGCCACTCAGCAATACATCAGGAACACGTTTATCCGCATACACCTCCGGGCGAGTGTAGTGCGGGCAGTCGAGTAGACCATCCGTAAAGGAGTCCTCCTCGGCCGAACTTGCATGACCCAGTGCACCAGGCAAAAGGCGCGTTACCGCATCGATCAGCACCATGGCCGGCAGCTCACCGCCGGATAGGACGTAGTCCCCAATCGACCATTCTTCATCGACATGCGCCTCAATAAAGCGCTCATCAATGCCTTCGTAGCGACCTGCGATGAGGATTAACGCCTCAACGTTTGCCAGTTCGCGTACTGCTGACTGCGTCAGCTGGCGACCTTGCGGCGAGAGATAAATCACCTTCGCTTTTTCACCTGCGGCGTGCTTGGCATCGAGCAAAGCATCCTCAAGCGGCTTGATCTTCATCACCATGCCAGGGCCACCGCCAAAGGGCCGATCATCCACAGTGTGGTGACGGTCAGTGGTGTAGCTTCGCGGGTTCCAACAGGTCAGTTGCAACAACCCCTGTTTCACCGCGCGGCTGGTAATGCCGTAATCGCTGATAGCGGTAAACATTTCCGGGAACAGCGTAATGACTTCAACGCGCAGATTAGGCATCAGGCTTAAAAGTCCGCATCCCAGTCGACCCGCATTTCGCCAGCGCTCAAGTCAATCGACAGCACGCATTGCTCGGTATAGGGCAACAGGCGCTCGCGACCATCCAGGCTGTCGGTGCAGGGTTTAACCACCATCACATCGTTGGCACCGGTTTCTAACAAGTGATCCACCTTGCCGAGCAATTGCCCTGCCTGATCGATAACCTTGAGACCTTCCAACTGGTACCAGTAGTACTCACCGGCCGTTAACTCAGGGAACAGGTTGCGCGGCACACAGATCTCATAACCGGAGAGAAGACGCGCTTCTTCACGATCATCAAGACCCTTGAGCTTCGCGACCAGGAATTTATCATTCCCGCGTCCGCTGACCAGCTCGACCTGTTTGACACTGCCTTCGCGCCTAAGCGTCCAGGACTTGTACTCCAACAGGTTTGCAACAGGATCCGTAAAGGAATACACCTTCACTTCACCGCGAACGCCATGTACAGAGTAAATCTTGCCGATAACAATCAAATCATCGGTAGAAGCAGGCGTCGCGCTCATATTGCTCAGGCCGCAGCCTTAGCAGCGTCCTTCAACAACTGGGCAACACGCTCAGAAGGTTGCGCACCAACGCTCAACCAATGGGCCAGGCGATCTTGCTTCACGGACAGGCGAACTTCCTGACCACGAGCGATAGGGTTGAAGAAACCGATCTCTTCTTTGTGTGCGCCGTCACGTGGGTTACGGCTATCGGTAACGTTAATCTTGTAGAACGGGCGCTTTTTGGAGCCGCCAAGGGCAAGACGAATTGTTAGCATGTGAACATAGTTCCTGTAGTCGGTGCTGCAAATCTAAATGCACAGCGGGCATAGGTGCCCGAAAGGCCGCATATTCTAAGGAATATCCGGACTTTTGCAAATGGCTTTTTCAGGCGCATAGGCTTGTGTAATCAAGATTTGCCAGAGGCCGCTATCCAAACCGGCCAGCCAGCTCCCGCAAAAGGCGGGTTTACTGTAAATCCCCGCCTTCAGCAGGGACTGCGCCGACATCGCTGCCGACGCGGATTCGTTACATTTTCGGCATGCCGCCTGGCATCATCCCGCCCATGCCACGCATCATCTTGGCCATACCGCCTTTGGCAGTGAATTTCTTCATCATCTTCTGCATTTGCTTGTGCTGCTTGATCAAGCGGCCGATGTCCTGCACCTGCGTACCAGAGCCCATGGCAATGCGGCGCTTGCGCGAACCACTGATCACATCAGGATCACGGCGCTCTTGAGGCGTCATCGAGTTGATGATCGCCTCCATTTGCTTGAACTGTTTCTCAGCCGCGCCCTGGGCATTACCCATTTGCGCCAGATTGACGCCGCCCATCTGTGGCAGCTTGTCCATCAAGCCACCCAGGCCGCCCATATTCTTCATTTGCTGCAGCTGATCACGGAAGTCTTCAAGATCGAAGCCCTTACCCTTCTTCAGCTTCTTGGTGAGCTTGTCGGCTTTTTCGCGATCCAGGGTCTGCTCAGCCTGCTCGATCAAACTGAGCACATCGCCCATACCGAGAATGCGCGAAGCGATACGGTCCGGATGGAAAGGCTCTAGCGCCTCGGTTTTCTCACCCATACCGATAAACTTGATCGGCTTACCGGTGATGTGCCGCACGGACAACGCGGCACCGCCACGGGCGTCACCGTCGACCTTGGTCAGTACCACACCGGTTAACGGCAGCGCATCGTTGAAGGCTTTGGCGGTATTGGCGGCGTCCTGACCGGTCATGGCATCGACCACGAACAGGGTTTCGACCGGATTAATCGCCGCGTGCAGCGCCTGGATCTCCGCCATCATCTCGGCATCAATGGCCAGACGACCGGCGGTATCGACGATCACCACATCAATAAACTTGAGCTTGGCTTCTTTGATCGCCGCTTCGGCGATATCCACCGGCTTCTGGCTGAGATCGGAAGGGAAGAACGTTACGCCAACATCGTGAGCCAGGGTTTCGAGCTGTTTGATCGCCGCCGGGCGATACACGTCCGCCGACACCACCAGCACGGTCTTTTTCTTGCGCTCTTTAAGGAAGCGCGCCAACTTACCGACCGTGGTGGTCTTACCCGCACCCTGCAGACCCGCCATCAGCACGACAGCAGGCGGCACCGCATTGAGCGCTAGGTCTTCGTTGGCGGCGCCCATCAGCTCTTCGAGCTCCGCACGCACGATCTTCACGAACGCTTGACCTGGGGTCAGGCTTTTCGACACTTCGGTGCCGACCGCGCGATCTTTGACCTTATTGACGAAGTCCTTAACCACTGGCAAGGCAACGTCAGCCTCAAGCAAAGCCATGCGCACTTCACGCAGGGTGTCCTTGATGTTGTCTTCGCTCAGCTTGGCTTTGCCAGTGACATTTCGCAGGGTCTGCGAGAGGCGGTCAGTCAGATTTTCGAACATGCGCGTTCCTTTCAGGCTCAAGCGAGCCGAGGGTGGGCTTGCAACAGGTCGCGGATTATAGCGAAGACTGCAGAGCACCGACACCGCCAGACGCTTTCGTGGCGCACAGGATGTATGCCACACTGGCCGCCTTTCGGGTTTGCTTGACAAGGATTTATGCACCCACTGCTACCCAGCCTCGCTGCTGCCTGCCTCTACGCAGGCGCCGCACTCTACCAAGGCCTGCGCCTGCAACAGCGCAGCACATCCAACAAGCGCCTGCTGATTGCACTCGGTACGTTGGCGTTGCTTCTGCACGGCAGCAGCCTGTTCCTGCAGATGTTCGATACCAGCGGCTTGTCGCTGGACTTCTTTAAGGCCGCCAGCCTGATTGCCGCCGCCGTTATTCTGCTGACCCTGTTGGCCTGCGCGCGTATACCGGTGGAAAACCTGCTACTGCTGCTATTCCCACTGGGAGTGGTCACCGTCTTGCTCGCCCAGTTCATGCCCACCGGCACCACCCAGTCCATCAATGAAGCGCCGGGCATAATCGCCCACATCCTCTTGTCGATTACTGCTTACGGCATGCTCACCATTGCGGTATTCCAGTCTCTGCTGCTGCTCTTGCAGGACCACCAACTCAAGCACAAACACCCCTCCGGGCTGATCAAGAACTTCCCTCCGCTGCAAACCATGGAAAGCCTGCTGTTCAGCTTCCTCTGGGCTGGCTGGGCGTTACTGTCACTCTCGCTGCTGTCTGGCGCACTGTTTATCAGCGACCTGTTTGCTCAGCACCTGGTACACAAAACCATCCTCTCGTGCTTTGCCTGGGTGGTCTTTGCCGTACTCCTGTGGGGCCGCCACCAACTCGGCTGGCGTGGCCATAAAGCCATTCGCTGGACCCTGGCGGGCTTCTGCCTGCTGATGCTGGCCTATTTTGGCAGCAAGCTGGTTCGCGAATTTATCCTGCACATCTGAGACCCCTTCCGTGGACGACCTACAATCCAGCTACCTGCTTGGGCTGCTGATTTTTTTGATTCTTTGCTCGGCATTCTTCTCCAGTTCGGAGACCGGCATGCTCAGCCTCAATCGCTATCGCCTCAAGCACATGGCCAAGGAAGGGCATAAAGGTGCCAAGCGCGTGACTGCCCTACTCAGCCGCCCAGATCGCCTACTCGGCACCATTCTGGTTGGCAACAATGTGGTCAATATTCTCGCCGCCTCCATCGCCACGGTATTGGCCGTCGACATGTGGGGCGAAGCCGGGATCGCGATTGCCACTGCCGGCCTGACCATCGTGGTGCTGATTTTTGGTGAAATCACCCCCAAAACATTGGCCGCACTGCGCCCAGAGCTGGTGGCTTTTCCCGCCAGCCGCGTGCTGCAGCTGCTGCAACGCCTGCTTTACCCGGTGGTCTGGACAACCAGCACAATCAGTAACGGCCTGCTGCGTCTGCTTGGCGTCGACCCTTCACTGCGCGCCAGTGACAGCCTGTCTACCGAGGAGCTGCGCAGCGTGGTGCGCGAATCCGCCGTAGGCATGCCGAAAAACCGCCAGAACATGCTGCTCGGCATCCTTGACCTTGAGCGGGTGACGGTGGATGACATCATGATCCCGCGCAACGAAGTCACCGGCATCAACCTTGATGACGACCTCGAAAGCATCATCAGCCTGCTGACCAACACCACGCACACGCGCCTGCCGGTGTTTCGTACAGACATCAATCAGATCGAAGGCATCGTGCACATGCGCCAGATTGCCCGCCTACTGTCGCACAATGAGCTGAGCAAAGAGGCGCTACTGGCAGCCTGCAACGAACCGTATTTCGTGCCGGAAGGCACACCACTGTCGACTCAGCTAATCAACTTCCAGAAGCAGAAACGTCGGATTGGCATCGTCGTCGATGAATATGGCGACGTGATCGGCATTGTCACCCTGGAAGACATCCTCGAAGAAATCGTTGGCGACTTCAGCAATCAAGACACCCTGCGCAGCCCGGATATTCACCCCCAGGAAGACGGCACTCAGGTGATTGATGGCGCCGCCTATATCCGCGAAATCAACAAGGCGTTGGACTGGCACCTCCCTTGCGACGGCCCCAAGACCCTCAACGGCCTAGTAACCGAAGCCCTGGAAAGCATCCCCGACAGCGCCGTATGCCTGAAGATTGGCCCGTACCGCCTGGAGATCCTGCAGTCCTCAGACAACCGGGTAAAAAGTGTACGCGCCTGGCAGGCCAAGCCTAAGGTGCACAGCGAGCCGCCGGCGCAAGACTGACGGCCAACCCCTGCGCCCACACGCGATAGCCCAGGCCTGACGGGTGATAACCATCACGCGCCAGGTACTCGGCCGAAAATTCCAGGTCAACCGTGTGATGGCCCGCGCCCACGCTCACCGCCAACTGACGTAAGCGCGTATCCAGCAAGCCTGCGCGCAGACCAAGCAAGCGCCGCAACAGCCAGGGCAACGCAGTAAAATGCTGCAGCGGCGGCACGCTACTAAACGCCACCGCGGCTCCGCGCGCAGCCAACGCCTCAGCCATGCTGCCGAGCGCCGCCGCCCAACGCGCCAACGAGGTCAAATGCGTGGTGTCGTTAACGCCGAACACCAACAGTGCCAGATCAAAGGGCTGATCCAGCACTTGCGGCAATAAGCACTCACGCGCTTGCGCGGCAGTAATACCGTTCTCGCCACAAGCCCGCCAGGCCACCGGCCGGCCTTCACGCGCCGCCAACGCTGCAGCCAGCTGCCCGACTAACGCCGCCTGCAGCTGATCAACCCCTACGCCGACAACAGTCGACTCGCCCAGCACCAGCAGGCGCAACGGCTCGCCCGGCAACGCCTGGCCCGCCACACCGCACAACAACCCGGCAGCCGGCGGTAAACGCAGCGCTTTACGCCGCGTATACACCGCCAACGGCAGCGCCACCGGTGCCAGCAGCGTAAAACCTAGCCACCATGCACCGGCGCGCCAAGCGCTCACAGCTCGACCTGAACCGCCTGCGCCGCACGCGTGGCCTTGGCCCGCGCCGCCGACAATGACTCATCACGCGCCAACGCCACACCCATGCGCCGCTGACCGCTGACTTCTGGCTTGCCGAACAAGCGCAGGGCGGTATCTGGCTCAGCAAGAGCGGCTGCCAAATTACCGAAACTGACCTGCTGCGACTCACCCTCAACCAAGACCACCGCAGACGCCGACGGGCCAAACTGGCGAATCGCTGGGATTGGCAAGCCGAGAATGGCCCGCGCATGCAGGGCGAACTCGGACAGGTCCTGAGAAATCAGCGTAACCAAACCGGTGTCGTGCGGGCGCGGCGAAATTTCGCAGAACCACACCTGATCACCTTTGACGAACAATTCAACACCGAACAACCCGCGACCACCCAGTGAGCCGGTGACCGCCAGAGCAATGCGCTCGGCCTCAGCCTGCGCCTTGGCGCTCATCGGTTGTGGCTGCCAGGATTCCTGGTAATCACCCTTGACCTGACGGTGGCCGACAGGCGCGCAGAACGTGGTGCCGCCACTGTGGCGCACAGTGAGTAGCGCGATTTCATAATCAAAATCGATAAAGCCTTCGACAATCACCCGCCCCTTACCAGCGCGCCCACCCGCCTGGGCGTAATCCCAGGCCGACTGCAGGTCATCAATACTCTTCAGTACCGACTGACCCTTGCCGGAGGAACTCATGATCGGCTTGATCAGGCAGGGAAAGCCAATAGCCGCAACCGCTGCCTGGCACTGCTCGAAAGAGTCGGCAAACTGATAAGGCGAGGTCGGCAAGCCCAGCTCTTCGGCGGCCAGACGGCGAATGCCTTCGCGATTCATGGTCAGCTGGGCGGCGCGGGCACTCGGAATCACGGTGAAGCCTTCGTTCTCCAGCTCAACCAGCGTTGCGGTGGCAATGGCTTCAATTTCCGGCACGATGTAGTGCGGCTGCTCCAATTCGATAACCGCACGCAACGCGTTACCGTCGAGCATGTCGATCACATGGCTGCGGTGCGCTACCTGCATAGCTGGCGCATTGGCGTAACGATCCACGGCAATCACTTCAACGCCCAAGCGCTGCAGCTCAATCGCCACTTCCTTACCCAGCTCACCAGAGCCGCACAACAGCACACGGGTCGCACTCGGCGACAAAGGGGTTCCGATACGGGGCATGGAAATTCCTCAAACAAACAAATAGAAGGCGGTATTACAACAAGATGCCCTGGGCCTGGGCGCGCTCATGGCAATGCAGCAGCACTTGGCGGCGCTCAGCATTATCCATTAGGCCCCAGCGGGTAATTTCGGCGACTGAGCGCTGACAGCCGATACATAAGTCTTGGTCATCCAGCGCACAGACATGCACGCAGGGTGAAGCAACCGGACGTTCCTGCTCCATCAGTCGTCCTGCTCTGACAAGTCGCGGGCGTAACGCTGAGCGTTGTGCACGTAATGGGCGGCGCTGGCTTCAAGCATTTTCTTTTGCGCCTCGGTCAGCTCACGCACCACTTTGCCCGGCGACCCCATGACCAGCGAACCATCAGGAATTTCCTTGCCCTCACCGATCAGGCTGTTGGCGCCGATGATGCAGTACTTACCGATTTTCGCGCCATTGAGCACCACAGCATTGATGCCGACCAGGCTGTAATCGCCCACTGTGCAGCCATGCAACATGGCGTTATGGCCAATGGTCACGCCAGTGCCAATATTCAGCGGGAAGCCCATATCGGTGTGCATCACCGTGCCATCTTGCACGTTGCTGTTCTCACCGATATGAATCAGCTCGTTGTCACCGCGTAACACGGCGTTGAACCACACGCTTGCGCCCGGCTCAAGTTTGACCTTGCCGACCAGGGTGGCATTAGGCGCAACCCAGCTGTCGGCATGGGTGTCTACATGGGACTGGCCCAAACGGTATTTCATGCGTTATTCCTCATCCCACAGTCATGTGAGCTTGATGAAGTGCTCAGGCGGCTGGCGCATATCGATATGCACATCGTCGAACACCAGGTTGACCAACTCGATCAACATGATCGCCGTAAGCCCCCAGATTTTATATTCGCCGTAGCGGTAACTTGGCACATACCAACTGCGCCCGAGGTAATCGATACGGTGAGTGGTTTCCCGTGGGTCATCACGAAAGAATGCCAGCGGCACGGCAAACACGGCGGCAATCTCGCCATCATTGGGCTTGTACTCGACAAAATCCGGCACCAGGCCGACATAAGGCGTGACCTGAATGCCATGACGCGAGACCAAGGTACTGAGCGGCCCAATGATCTCGACCAGCCCTGGCGGCAGGCCAATTTCTTCCTCAGCTTCGCGCAAAGCAGTCTGCACCAAATCCGCATCTTCCGGATCACGCCGCCCGCCAGGAAAGGCCACTTCGCCACCGTGGGTGGACAGGCCGCTGGCGCGCAACGTCAGCACCACTTCCGGCTCGTCACTGCGGGTGATGGGCACCAGCACTGCAGCCTCAGGGTAGCGTGTGTCGATCGGCATATCCTGCGGGCTATAGCCACGCATGCGAAGGAGCAACTCTTCCAGCATGGGGATTCTCGGTGTTTTATTCTGCCGCCGATGATGGCACGAAAGCAGCGCATGGCCCAAGCCCCACGCCGCCGACTGCCATCATTCAGGCGCTCGATAAGCCTGCCTTCAAACGCTTGCCGAGCACCCGCTGCGCACGCCAAGATAGCCCATACGCAACGAGGATCTGGCATGAAGTTCTGTAGCAACTGTGGCGGGTCGATCAGTTACCACATCCCGCAGGGTGACAACCGCTTGCGCCACGTCTGCGCGCAATGCCAGATGGTGCACTATCAAAACCCGCGAATCATCGCCGGGTGCCTGCCGGTATGGGGCGAACAAGTGCTGCTGTGCCGGCGCGCGATCGAACCACGACGGGGCTACTGGACCCTGCCGGCCGGCTTTATGGAAAACGGCGAAACCCTCGAGCAAGCCGCCGCACGCGAAACCCATGAAGAAGCCTGCGCCCGGGTGCGCAGCCTCAGCCTTTACACCCTGTTTGACCTGCCGCACATCAACCAGGTGTATATGTTGTTTCGCGCAGAGTTGGTCGACCTGGACTTTGCCCCCGGCGAAGAAAGCCTTGAAGTTGAGCTTTTCCATGAGCAGGACATCCCCTGGTCAGAGCTGGCTTTCCCGACCATCGGGCGTACCTTAGAATGCTACTTCGCTGACCGTCTTGCGCAGCACTACCCGGTCCGCAACGAGCCGCTTGAAGCCTTGCGCGCACATTACAAGAAAGCCCTTTGATCCATGGAAAATACGATGCGCTGGTTGTTCGCCCTACTCTGCCTGACCGCTGCCCTGACTGGCCAAGCCAGCACCACCCCGACACTTAACGGCAAGATCATCGACAAGGTCTTGGTGGTTAAATCCGAACGCACGCTGCACCTGATCAGCCGTGGCGACACCCTCAAGTCCTACCGCATGTCATTGGGCAAAAAGCCTGAAGGCGCCAAACAATACGAAGGCGACATGCGCACTCCAGAGGGTTTTTATTGGATCGACTGGCGTAAGACCAGCGACAAATACAACCTCTCCATGCACATCTCCTACCCTAACGCGCGCGACCAGGCGCAAGCCCGCGCCAAGGGCATATCGGCCGGCGGCATGATCATGATCCACGGCACGCCGCTGGATGAGGAATACCCCGAATGGTTCTTCCACACCCTGGACTGGACCGAAGGCTGCATTGCCATGAAGAACACCGATATGCGCGAAATCTGGAGCCTGGTTAAGGACGGCACACTGATCGAAATCAGGCCCTGATCACCAGATAAAAAAGGCCCCTTCGCGGTGCCTTTTTTACGCCTTAGAACTGAATATCAGACAGCCGCCACACCTCAAAGGCCGGAGTTTCGTAAGGATGCTGCTGCTTCATGGCCTTGACCGCCGCATGGATCAGCTCGTCAGCCACCACCATCTCGACCTTCCACTCCATGACCTGCTCGACCCGTCCCAACTGGCCGAGAAACGGCTGACTACCTTCCAGCGCACGAAACTGGCCCTGCCCCAAGATTTGCCAGCAGCATTGATCATAATGACCAATACGTCCGCCACCGGCGCTAAACACCGCATTTTTAACGTATTCCAGGTGCGTTTCAGGCACATAAAAGCACAGCTTGTACATTAGCGGCTCCCCCGCAAAGGCTTATAACAGCGTGACAACAAGGCCACTGCGCATGAGCTTTTTACTGACTAAGTAGGCGTAGCCTACGGCCGTAAAAGCAGCTGCGCCTCAACACATCAGCGCAAACAGCAAGGCGCCACGCAGCTAAACCCCACGCCAAAATCGCCACCAACGGTCTTTAAGACCCTTACCGGCGGATGATGACTGCCATCACAATAGGGTAGACGGTGCGACAAACCGCAACGGCAAAGCAGCAGGAACTGCTCGCGCTCAGGCAGCAGTTCAAGCCTTTCAGAGCAGGCGCAAACACAATCAGGAAGCTGGGACGAACGCCCACAGCGGCACAGCTGCAAGGTATCGCCAGGTTTAACCTGGCGCACCTCAGGTAAAACGGGCGCAGGCTTACTCAACATAAGCCTGCGCCATGTGGATCAATCCACCCACACACGCGCGTTGCGGAACATGCGCAGCCAGCCCGCATCTTCCTGCCAGTCATCCGGTTTCCAGGAGTTCTGTACGGCGCGGAAGACGCGCTCCGGGTGCGGCATCATGATGGTCACACGACCGTCGCGACTGGTCAGGCCGGTAATCCCGCGCGGCGAACCGTTAGGGTTGGCCGGGTAGGTTTCAGTGACCTTGCCGTGGTTGTCGATAAAGCGCATGGCCACACAGCCGGACAGGTCGGCTTCGAGCAGGGCTTCCTCGCTTTCAAACTCGGCATGGCCTTCACCGTGAGCAATGGCGATTGGCATGCGCGAACCGGCCATGCCCTGCAAGAAGATCGATGCTGACTCTTGCACCTGCACCATCGCCACACGCGCTTCGAACTGCTCCGAACGGTTGCGCACGAAGTGCGGCCAGAACTCGCTGCCCGGGATCAGCTCGTGCAAGTTGCTCATCATCTGGCAACCGTTACACACGCCCAAGGCGAAGCTGTCCTTGCGCTCGAAGAAGGCCTGGAAGCCATCACGCGCCCGGCTATTGAACAATACTGACTTAGCCCAGCCTTCGCCGGCGCCGAGTACGTCGCCGTAGGAGAAGCCACCGCAGGCAACCAGGCCCTTGAAGGCGTCCAGGCTAACGCGACCGCTGAGGATGTCGCTCATGTGCACATCAATCGCATTGAAGCCGGCGCGATCGAAGGCGGCCGCCATTTCCACCTGACCGTTAACGCCCTGCTCACGCAGTACAGCGATCTGCGGACGCACACCCTTGCGGATATACGGCGCGCTGATGTCCTGATTGACATCAAAGCCAAGCTTGACCGACAGACCGGGGTTATCTTCCTCCAGCAAGCCATCAAACTCTTGGTCAGCGCACTCAACGTTATCGCGCAAACGCTGGATCTGATAGCTGGTCTGCGCCCACTGACGCTGCAGCAGATGGCGCTGGCCAGCGAAGACCGGCTGACCACTAAAGTTGATCGCCACGTCATCACTGTTGACCGGCTGACCGATCACCGCCACGCAGTCACCCAACCCCGCCGCACTGAACTGTGCCAGCACCTCCGGCGTAGCGTCCTGGTGCACCTGAATCACTGCGCCCAACTCTTCGTTGAACAGCACAGCCGCCAGCTCAGCACTTTCGGCAGCCAATGCATCGAGGTACAGGTTGAGGCCGCAATGACCGGCAAACGCCATTTCCAGGGCAGTAACCAGCAAACCACCGTCAGAACGGTCGTGGTAAGCCAGGATGTGACCGTCGGCGTTCAAGCCCTGGATCACTGCAAAGAAAGCCTTGAGGTCTTCGGCGTCGTCGACATCCGGGGCCTGGCTGCCGAGCTTGCTGTAGACCTGGGTGAGGATCGACGCGCCCAGACGGTTCTGCCCACGACCGAGGTCGATCAGGATCAGATCAGTTTCGCCCTTATCCATACGCAGTTGCGGAGTCAGGGTTTTGCGAATATCGCTGACCGGCGCAAAGCCGGTCACCACCAAGGACAGCGGCGAGGTCACGCTCTTATCAGCACCCGCGTCCGTCCACTGGGTCTTCATCGACATCGAGTCTTTGCCCACCGGAATGGTGATACCCAGCTCCGGGCACAGCTCCATACCCACCGCTTTAACGGTGTCGTACAGGCGCGCGTCTTCACCCGGATGGCCCGCGGCTGACATCCAGTTGGCAGACAATTTGATGTCGCTGATGGCATTAATGCGCGAAGCCGCCAGGTTGGTCAGGGTTTCACCAATCGCCATACGCCCGGATGCAGCCGCATCCAGCAGCGCCAGCGGGGTGCGTTCACCCATGGCCATGGCCTCACCGGTGTACACATCAAAGCTGGTGGCAGTAACGGCGCAGTCAGCCACCGGTACCTGCCAAGGGCCAACCATCTGATCACGCGCCACCAGACCGGTAATGGTGCGGTCGCCGATGGTGATCAGGAAGCTCTTGCTGGCCACAGCCGGGTGATGCAGAACGCGGGTGACCGCTTCATCAATCGCCAGGGTGCTGGCATCAAAGTCATCACCCAGCTCATTTTCACGCGTGGCCGAGCGGTGCATACGCGGGGCTTTGCCCAGCAGCACGTTAAGCGGCATGTCCACGGCATTGTTGCCAAAGTGGCTGTCAGTCACGGTCAGGTGAGCTTCTTCAGTGGCCTCCCCGACTACGGCAAACGGGCAGCGCTCACGCTCACAGATGGCTTTGAAGCGCTCGAAATTGGCAGCATCCACCGCCATCACGTAGCGTTCCTGAGATTCGTTACTCCAAATCTCATGCGGCGCCATGCCCGGCTCATCATTCGGTACGTTGCGCAGTTCGAAACGGCCGCCACGCCCGCCATCGTTAACCAATTCAGGGAAGGCGTTGGACAAACCGCCCGCACCAACGTCGTGGATAAAGGCAATCGGGTTGTTCTCGCCCAACTGCCAGCAACGGTCGATGACTTCCTGACAGCGACGCTCCATTTCCGGGTTTTCGCGCTGCACCGAGGCGAAATCCAGGTCGGCCGAACTGGTGCCGGTGGCCATCGACGAGGCCGCGCCGCCGCCCAGGCCGATCAACATGGCTGGGCCACCGAGCACGATCAGCTTGGCGCCAACGGTGATCTCGCCTTTCTGCACGTGTTCGGCGCGGATGTTACCCATGCCGCCCGCGAGCATGATTGGCTTGTGGTAACCGCGTACTTCTTCACCGCGCGGGGTCTGGATCGCCTGCTCGAAAGTGCGGAAGTAGCCGGTCAGCGCCGGACGACCAAATTCGTTGTTGAACGCCGCGCCCCCCAGCGGGCCTTCAATCATGATGTCCAGCGCGGTAACGATGCGCTCAGGCTTGCCGTACGGCACTTCCCACGGCTGCTCGAAACCCGGAATTTGCAGGTTGGACACGGTGAAGCCGGTGAGCCCCGCCTTCGGCTTGGCGCCGCGGCCGGTGGCACCTTCGTCACGGATCTCGCCACCGGAACCAGTGGCAGCCCCTGGGAACGGCGCAATCGCCGTCGGGTGGTTGTGAGTTTCCACCTTCATCAGAATATGCACCGGCTCCTGCACCGCGCCGTACTGACGGGTTTCTGGGTCCGGATAGAAGCGCCCGGCAACGTTGCCGACGATCACCGAGGCGTTGTCTTTATAAGCCGACAACACACCTTCGCTGTGCATCTGGTAGGTGTTCTTGATCATGCCGAACAGGGATTTTTCCTGGCTCTGGCCATCAATATCCCAGCTGGCGTTGAAGATTTTGTGGCGGCAATGCTCAGAGTTAGCCTGGGCGAACATCATCAGTTCGATGTCGTGCGGGTTGCGCCCCAGCCCGTTGAAGCTAGTCACCAGGTAATCAATTTCGTCTTCGGCCAGGGCCAGGCCCAGCTCGACGTTGGCCAGCTCCAGCGCAGCGCGACCGCCACCGAGAATGTCCACCGCTGTCAGCGGCTTGGGCTGAGCATGACTGAACAGTGCGCTAGCACCTTCGAGGTTATCCAGCACCAACTGAGTCATGCGGTCATGCAGCAGATCAGCCACCAGCTGCGCCTCGGCGGCATTCAGCTCGCCGCTGACGTAGTACGCCAGGCCGCGCTCAATGCGCTGGATCTTCGCCAGACCACAGTTGCGAGCGATGTCGCTGGCCTTGCTCGACCAGGGCGAAATGGTGCCAAAGCGCGGAATGGCCAGGAACAGGCGGCCAGTTGGCTCCTGCACCGGCACACTCGGGCCATATTTCAGCAAACGGGCCAATACCTGCTCTTCGTCGGCACTCAGAACACCGGACACTTCGGCGAAGTGCGCGAACTCGGCATACAGACCGGTGACCGCAGGAACCTTACTGGTCAGTTGTTCAAGCAATTTGCCGTGACGGAAAGCAGAAAGGGCGGGAGCGCCGCGCAGGATCAACATCGGGGACAGCCTCTGGGAAGGGGTGTACTTTGAGGCCGTGCATTCTAGCCTAAAGCGTCGCCAACGGCACCCGCGAAGGCCGGCCTCTGTTAGCGCCGCATGACAAAGCCAGGCACCCGCTGAAATGCCCGACTGGCAACTCACCACACGCACAATTTTGCTAGCAGAGAAGCCTTCTGCTGTCGATATATGGCGCGACCCATGCTTTGCGTATACTGCGCCAATGTTTGCCCATTCTGCGTTCCGTGTGCGCCGCGCCTGCTGGCTGTCGGTGATCGGAATCCTCCTGCTGCTCGGCGGCTGTGCTGAAGAACCCAGCACACTCGAGCGCGTTCAGGCGGAGGGTGTACTGCGGGTGATCACCCGTAACAGCCCGGCCACCTACTTCCAGGACCGTAACGGCGAAACCGGCTTTGAATACGAGCTGGTAAAACGCTTTGCCGACGACCTGGGCGTTGAGCTAAAAATCGAAACCGCCGACAACCTTGATGACCTGTTTGCCAGCCTGAACAAACCTAATGGCCCGGTTCTGGCCGCCGCTGGCTTGGTAGAAAGCGACGGACGGCAACAGCATGCACGTTTCTCCTTGCCCTACCTCGAAGTCACGCCGCAGGTGATCTACCGTAACGGCGAGCAACGCCCGACTCGCCCCAGCGACTTAGTCGGCAAGCGCATCCTGGTACTTAAAGGCAGTAGCCATGCCGAACAGCTAGCAGCGCTCAAACTGCAACTGCCTGAGCTGACCTACGAAGAATCCGCCGCCATTGAAGTCGTCGACCTACTGCGTATGGTTGATGAGGGGCAAATCGATCTGACCCTGGTCGACTCCAATGAGCTGGCCATGAACCAGGTCTACTTCTCCAACGTGCGCGTGGCCTTTGACTTTGGAGACTCGCAGAACCTGGCATGGGCCACTGCACCCGGCCTGGACAATAGCCTGCTCGATGAAATCAATGTCTTCATCATGCGCTCGCACAAGAATGGCAGCCTAAAGCGCCTGAAGGACCGCTACTACGGCCACGTTGATGTACTCGGCTATGTCGGCGCCTACACCTTCGCCAAACACCTGCAGCAGCGCCTGCCTCGTTACGAAAAATACTTTCGCGAAGCCGCCAAGACCAATCAAGTGGACTGGCGCTTGCTCGCTGCCATGGGTTATCAGGAATCACTCTGGCAACCTACCGCAACCTCGAAAACCGGCGTACGCGGACTGATGATGCTGACGTTGCGCACCGCCCAGGCCATGGGCGTTTCGGATCGCCTGGACCCCAAGCAAAGCATTCAAGGCGGCGCCAAATATATTGTGCACGTGAAGAACCAGCTGCCCGAAAGCATTCTAGAACCCGACCGCACCTGGTTTGCCCTGGCCTCGTACAACGTCGGCGGCGGGCACCTGGAAGACGCCCGCAAGCTCACCGAAGCCGAAGGCCTCGACCCGAATAAGTGGCTGGATGTGCAGAAAATTCTGCCGCGCCTGGCGCAGAAGCAGTGGTACAGCAAGACTCGCTACGGCTATGCCCGCGGCGGCGAGCCGGTGCATTTTGTGCGCAACATTCGCCGTTACTACGACATCCTCACCTGGGTAACCCAGCCACAGCTGGAAGGCTCGCAAATCGCCGAAAGCAACCAACACGTACCCGGCATCGATAAAAGCCAGCCCATTCAGCAGACGCCGCCGCTCTAACGCTGCTCGCGCCGCGCCTTGAAGAAGGTACTGAGCACCGCCCCGCACTCCTCCGCCAACACCCCACCTTCAACCAACACCCGGTGGTTGAGAAACGCCTGATTAAAGAACTCGCCCCGGCTCAACGCCACACCCGCCTTGGGCTCAGTTGCGCCAAACACCACACGCTGCACCCGCGCATGCACAATCAAGCCTGCGCACATGCTGCACGGCTCCAGCGTCACATACAGCGTACTGCCCGGCAGCCGGTAGTTATCCACGGCCTGCGCGGCAGCGCGAACCGCCACCATTTCGGCATGCGCACTCGGGTCATGGGTGGAAATCGGGCAATTAAAACCGCGCCCGACAATCACCCCGCCCTGCACCAGCACCGCACCGACCGGCACCTCGCCCAACGCAGCACCTTCGGCGGCCAGCGCCAGCGCCTCACGCATAAAGTGCGCGTCCTGGCTGCGGTCAACAATCAACGGACGGCGCATCAGGCCACCTCAATCGCGGCCATCAGGCCGGTTTCCATGTGGTCAATCACATGGCAATGGAACATCCAGATTCCCGGGTTATCAGCGACAAATGCGATACGCGCCACTTCATTCTTGCCCAGCAGATAGGTGTCGGTGAAATACGGAATGATCTTCTTGCGGTTGGACGAGATCACCTTGAATGCCAGCCCGTGCAAGTGAATGGGGTGCAGGTACTGCGCCATATTGCGCAGCTCGAAGATGTAGTGGCCATCTTTCTTCAGGCTGGCTATCGGTCGATCGGCACAAGTCTTGTCGTTGATATCCCAGGCCTGACCGTTGATCTGCCAGTACTTGGCCGGACCCTTGTCACCCTCACTGACCAAGCGCGCCGACCACTCAAAGTTAAACCGCAGCACCTCAGCGCGCTCAAGGTCCGGCTCAGCCACCGGATTAGCCGGCAGCGGCGCTGGCCACGCGCCGACAGCCTCAACACTGACCACGCTTTTCAGCGTCGCCAAGCGCAGCGGACCATTGCGCAGCGACAACTCCACACCCGCCTCTGGCACACGCACCGCCAGGTCAATACGCATACCCGGCCCTAACCAATATTCCTTACCCAAAGGCCGCGGTTCAATCGGGTGGCCATCCAACGCATACAAGCGCGCCTCGGCGCCCGGCAGGTTGAGCCGGTACGTCACCGTGCTGTCCAGATTCAACACCCGCAGCCGCACCACCTGCCCAGCAGGCAACTCAAGCACGGGAACGGGTTTGCCATTGATTGTGGTGAGCCGACCACGCGTCCCCTCACGCGCTGCCTCGCGCGGCACGCTGAATGCAGTGAAGGCGCCCTGCTCATCGACATGCCAGGTTTTCAGGCTCAGGGTGCGCTCATGGGCAAAGCCGGTGGGCTCGCGCTCCTCGACAATCAACGGGCCGACCAAGCCGCGACCAAGCTGCTCGGCGCTGCTCAGGTGCGGGTGGTACCAGAAATTGCCGGCATCTTCGGTCTTGAAGCGGTAATCAAAATACTCGCCCGGCAGCACCGGTAATTGCGAGACATAGGGCACACCATCCATTTCCAGCGGCAGACGAATGCCATGCCAGTGAATGGTGGTCGGCTCGTCCAGATGATTGATAAACCGTACCCGCAACCAGTCACCCTGGCGGGCGCGGATCTCCAGCCCCGGCACTTGCCCGGCATAGCCCCAGGCCGGGGTGATGTGCCCAGGCACTAGCTCAACATCCAGCGGCGCAGCGATCAGCTCGTAATCATGGCTCGCCTGGTTTTCTGCACGCCCCAGCCAGTAACGCACGCCACCGACGCCAAATCCGGCGACGCCCAACGCACTGAGGCCGGCCAGAACCTGCCTGCGAGTAAACGCCATATTCGCTCCCGTGATCCGGATCCACTCCGGAGCAGTAGGCCGCCCGATGCATTTCAGGCAGCTAGTTGCAATATCTTCTCATTTACACCCACAGCAAGGCGAGCCTCGCGTCGCGCGCGATTGCCACACCCACAGAAACAACAAAGGCAGCTCGCGCTGCCTTTGTGGCGTTTCAACTCACTCGCAGGATCATTCCCACTCGATCATCAACAGGTCGCACAGACCCGCATGGTTAAAGGGATTAGCGCTGATCAACACGGGGCTTTACCGTCGTTTTTACCGTCGCCCGCGCAGAGCTTTTGCTGACGCGGGAGATGGAACGATTTGCGGGGCGACGACGTTAGCGACACCATGATTAATCAGCTATCACTTTATCCCTCCGCAGCCCCCGACGCGAGGCCTGACGGCTCGACACCGACTTGACGACAGCAGCCAACACGCCGAGACCTCCTAATATAGGGTAGGCAGCCACAGCAAAACCCCCTCATGAATGAGCAGCCATACCTTTTGCGGCACCAGCAACGAAGCTCTTCTTCTGGTTGGAAAGCCAGCACTACCGTATCATCTCAACGTTTAGATCATCCCTCTCGCCAAGTCATATGAACTATCCGAAAGGCCGAACCACCGCAGTGAGTACGGTGCCCGGATGCACTGGAACTACCATGACGAACGAAGACTTAATCGCTGCCCTACAAGGCATTGCTCAGAAGCATTGGGACACTCACAAGGCCCCAACATTACTGAGTCAGCTACCTAAATTGCTTTCAACGCATCTACAGGCAGACTACAAACCCATTCTCGGAACGGTAAGCCTAAAAAGCTTTATCAAAACGAGCCAAGGATTGGGAGGCTACCGTTTGGTGGAACACCCTACCCAGCGCGCCAAGCTAGGCATCGTTCCACCCGGGGTCGATTTCGAATTTCCCGTTACAACTGATGAAAAGACAATAAGCACTCTTTCACGACAGGACATCGAAGGATTCGCACGCGTACTAGGTGCACTGACGCCGGACGAACTCCGCCACGTTTCGCTCCCTGCAACCCTAGTGATAAAACTTCTGGAAACAAAGTGAGAGGCTTCGGATGGCGGTACTGGTTATTCTGATCGCCCGACACAAGCGAGCATTAAAATTATTTGAGGATCAGGGCCCGCAACTTCTGAACAAAGACCGCATGCCTCCGGCGATAGCAGATCGGACCGTGCTGCTACCGCGCACGTATGATCCAGACCGCGCGGGCACTACGACACTCAATGATTTTATTGAGTACGGCGGCACCTACGAGCTTGAGCCCGCCCCCCCAAACGTCGATGGCATAATCGTGCTACATGAAGAACCACTAAGCTACTTACTTAGCGGAATACAGAACGCAGTATTTTCCGCATCAATTCCTGCCATACCCTATGTGGAGAATGTTCAGAACTTTCTAATTGGACATTTCAGATTACTAATAGGAAACTATGGACTGCTGGTTGAATTGACGAGCAATGCAACAAAGTATCAGGCAGCTAGCCTTCCGATCAGAAACTTCAATGCTCAGGAGTTAAGAGCATTTATTGAGGTATGTCGCGCACGCTCGCTAGACAAGACATTTCAGAACGAAATCATTCCACGCCTAAACGATCTATTGCAGCGCCGAGGTCCTAAACGACGCTCAAACTACCCACACGTGTACTTCAAAGATGACGCGGAACGCTACTTCAAATATGGACATGAGCGACATTCTCGTTATGAGACGAGAGTTCCTCACACCGGAGCCTGCCGTATGAATGGGAGTTTCCGGTTAGGCTGGCCTCTGGAACAAGACAGGCATTTCAACGTGACGGTAGGAGATTCCGACACGAAAGAGCAGATTACCTGCCAGTTACCTAACTGCCACAATGAGATTGTCCACACTCGCAACAAAAGCCATATCAATATGTTTAGCAATGACTTCCATGCTTGAACAAGCCCACCTAAACAGCAGACAAAATAAAAGCGGGATACGCACTACGCGTTCCCGCTATTTACGTGCCTTTCGCTAATTCCCACCCGCTGCGGCAGTATAAGGGAGTACTCACTGGAAACCGAAGTTTCCGGATATTTCCCGCTATACCATCCATCAGTTACCTCTGAATTCGCCCCAAACAATTCAGTTGGAAGCGAAGCAGAACGGCCCGGAACGAAGGCTTTGAGCAAGCTTAACACAGATTCAACGCATGTGTGCCCCCTGCCTACCCCTCCAGAATCCGCCCATCTAGGGCAGATGAGCCTCGTTTAAAGCCACGATCTCCAGCCATAAACGCCTCCAACATATGTGGGATCAGTGTCATGGCATCGACTGTCTCACCATAGGTCTGCGCATGCGCCGCGGCATAGCGGTCGAGGTCAGCCTTCAGATTGGCCGGGCACGCAAAGGTTAGTTTGATGCTCTCCGTCTTGGGCAACGGCCCCAGCCGCAGCTTACGCGTAGTGCTCATCGTGAAGTTCCCTGATTGAAGAACAGCGGTTGGTAGGACCGGAGTACCAGATCCCGGTTGACGATGATGCGTACCGGCAGACCGGGTCGCCCGGTCAAGGTGGGCTGGATATTCATGTTGCGCCGGGTCATCTCCTGTCCAACCTGGTTCACGCTGTCCTGCAGGCCATCACGGCCGGCGATGATGATGCGATCGCCATCCTGGCGGTTCTCCGGCGCGGCCAGCTCGGCGCCGATACCCAGCAACGTTGTCAGAGCCGCGCCAGCGAAGACGCGATCCCAATGCCAATCGACGCCGTCCTCCAGGCCGGAGTAACCGGCTGGGTCGGTGCCCACGAGGTTGTCCAGCTTCAGTGAGGATGTGTCCGGCAATATGATGCGGTTCCACACCACCTGCACACGGCTCTGCCCGTAGCTGACCTGGCTGTTGTAGCGACCGAGAATGCGCGAGCTCTGCGGAATCAAAAGGTGCTTGCCGGTCGCAGTGTCGTAGACCGGCTCCGTCACCGTGCCAATCACGTCGCCCGGAAGATCCGACTTGATACCCGTTACCAGCGCGCCGGCGATCACCGTGCCAGCCATGACCTGGTACGGCGACGCCGGCAACTGCAGGCTCCCGGAATTTCGGGTTTCCGAGGAGCCTGTTTGCAGGAACACCTCTTTCTGCTCCTGCCGATTCTGCACGGCGGTCGGGTCAGCAGGCTGTGCGGCCGTCGACGCAGGACCGGCGGCCAGCGGATCGAAGCCCCCCAGTGTTGCTGCATCCGCGGCAGGCTGTGCAGGTGCAGCCACGGCCGGGCGCTGGCTGCCCGTGCGAAAAAACACCGATGAAGCGGCCGCTTCTTCGGCTTCCTTCAGCCGCGCCAGACGCTCGGCCTCGGCCGGGTCGTGACCAGGTGCCGTGTAGTTGGGGGCCGCCGATCGCTGCGACTGCACGATGGCCGGGCCAAGATCGCCCGGCAGCGGCGGTCCCAGCTCAGGTGGAGGCGGCGGCAGCTTGGAGTAGTCAGAGGGCAACCGGTCGAGCCCTTCGGAGCGAGAAACACGGTCGACATTATATAGCTCCGTCGAATCGCTCCCTCCTCGAGGCTTCGGTGGCTGCAAGGACCAGATGGTGGCACCCAACACCGCGACGGAGAGCCCACCGGCAAGCGCTGCCAGGGTGCGCCGGTTCAATCGCGTGACAGGGTGTGGCTGGGCGCGCAGCGCTACCGTTTCGGGCGGGACTTTGTCCGCCTGCGGCGCGACAAGATCGGGGGTATCGTCCTGGCTCATGCTCAGTGCCCTCGCGCCACGCCGTCCGTGCGTTCGATACGCACAACATCGCCCTTGTCGCCGCCCAGGCGCAACTCGGCCGCACCGAATAGCCGATCCACGATGTAGTACGGCGAACGGAAGCGGTAGTTGACCAACTGCCCATCGCCTTGCGCACCGATCACGAACATCGGTGGTAGCTCGCCCTGTGCGATGCCGGCGGGAAACTGGATGTAGACCTTCTCGCCATCATCGAAGGCGCGTAATGGCTGCCACGATGGATTGCTACCGCTGATCGCGTAGCGAAAGCGGATCTTCTCCAGCGACAGGCCGCTATCGATCGGCGCGCTCGCCTGCGCGGCCTGTGCCTGGCGCTGCAAGGCCAACATACGATCCTTCGGATAATCCCAGGACACCGAGGCCATCCAGGCTTTCTCCGTCGAGGTCAGCTCAATGAGATAAGTGCGCCGACTGGTGGTGATGACCAAGTTAGTCTTCATATCTGAGCGAATCGGTTTGACCAGCACGTTGACGCGTAGCGCGTCGCCAGAACCACTGGAGGTGTCGCCGACGATCCAGCGCACCGTGTCGCCAGCGGCCACCGTCACCAGTTCTTCACCGGCCTGCAGCGCGATCACGGTCACTCGCTCAGGCGCGGCATAGACTTGGTAAAGCGCGCCGTCACTGTAGGGCCAGACTTGGATTGCATTGATGTAGCCCTCGCGCGTAGGCACCACCCTCGCCTCCTGGTTGGCGCGCGACACCCTCACTTTCTCGTCAGCCGGCTCCGGCGCAGGACCGACTACATCTGGCAGCGGCTTCATCTGTGCCGGCATCGGCAGCACCTTGGGCACCTCCACCACTTCCACCGGCTTAGGTTGCTCGGGCAGCGGCTGCGCCTGCACCGGCTCGTCGAGCGAAATACGCGGTGGTGGCTTGCCCTGGCTGCTACAGCCGGCCAAGGCCAGCAAGACCAGGGGAAGCGCGGATATGCGAAAAGACAGGTTCATGGCCTAGCTCCTTCGGACGCATCGAGCTCGCGACTCCACGACAGCCCGTTGACGTAGATGCCTAAGGGGTTCTTACGCAGACGCTGTTCGGTACGCGGGGTTTGCAAGACAGTGGAAATCACCGCGTTCCAGCGCTCGGTGCCAGCGGGCGAGCCGTTGACGAAGCGCTGCTCCGTCCAACGCACGTTGAAAGAGGCTTCGCTGGCTCGTACGACGCTGCTGACCTGCACCGTCACCGATTCCTTGCCGACGCGGGCGAACGGGTCGTTGATACGTGCGTAGTCGTTGAGCACGACCGCACCGCGATCAGTGGTGTAGTCGTAGGCATCAAACCAGTTCTGCCGCACCACGATCGGGTCGATGGACAGCGAACGCACTAGCGTGACGAAGCGCGCCAGGTGATAGGCAACCTGCGCATCAGCCGGCCGGTAAGGTATGGCTGCCTCGCCGACCGCGCGTACCTGGCCAGATCTGTCCACCTCCACCACATAGGGCGTGACGATGGACTGCGCCGAACGCCAGACCAGGCCTCCCGCCATCAGTAATGCAAGCGCCAGGCAGCCAAAGGCCATAAGGCGCCAGTTTCTCGCCTGCACGCGGGCCGAGCCGATGCGCTCGTCCCACGCCTGCGCAGCGGCCTGGTAAGGGGTGGCGGGTTGTGGCGTCTCGGCGTAGCGCACCCGTGAACGGTTGAAACGCATGACTAGTCCTCCTTTATGAGTCCGAATCCCGCAAGTTCGGGCCACTGCCCGAACCGCCGCCATCGCCACCGCGCAACGTGTGCGCGACAGTGGTGGCGGCATGGCTGATCTGCTGGCGTCGCTGCAGGCGCTTGGCCCATGCAGGTTGTGCCTTGACATCCGCGGCAACGGGGGACGCGTTGCCTGAGGCGGCCTCGCCGCCTCCTGAGGAAGCTCCTCCTCCTCCTCCTCCTCCTCCTCCTCCTCCTCCTCCTCCTCCTCCTCCTCCTCCTCCTCCGGCAAACTGGCCCTTGAGCGAGCGCACCCCGGCAGCTAGTTTCGCGGCCGGCGCCATGCGTGCTCCAGCGGCGACCGCAGCACCCACGCCGGTTGCGGCAGCGCCAGCGGCGACCGCCATGCCCGCAGCACCGAGCGCGGCACCGGCCATCGCCCCCGCCCCCAGCTGAGGGCCACCGGAAATCAGCCCTGTGGCAATGCCCGGCCCGAAGATGCCCAGAGCAAGCAACGCCAGCGACGCCAGCATGAGCACTAGCGCGTGGTCGATAGACGGCTCGTTGGGGTGTACCTGAAATTCGGCAAACAACCCCGTGCCGATGCCCACGATCACCGCTAGCACCAGCACCTTGACGCCGGAGGACACCACGTTGCCCAACACCTTTTCGGCAAGGAACGCGGTCTTGTTCCACAACGCGAATGGCACCAGTACGAACCCCGCGAGCGTGGTCAGCTTGAACTCGATCAGGGTGATGAACAGCTGTATCGCCAGCACGAAGAAGCAGACGATGACCACCAGGTAGGCCAGGAACAAAATAACGATGGGATCGAGGTTGACGAACACCTCGGGGAAGCCGGTCATCTCGCCGATCTGCGCCAAGATCGGTGCGCCGGCGTCGATGCCGGTTTTCGCCAACCGTCCCGGCTGCAGAAACGTCTGCATGCTGAGCGCACCGGTCGCCGTCAGACCTAGCCCAGCAAAGGAGCGAAAGACGATGCTGGCCAGCCAATTAAAGTTACCGATGATGTAAGCGAAAGCACCGACGTAGAGCACCTTGCGGATAAGCTTCGCCATCACGTCTTCACCCTGGCCGGTGGCATGGCCAAGCGCCCAGTAGAGCCCGGCGAACGTCATGTCGATGGCGATCAGCGTGGCGGTGAGGAAAGCGACCTCGCCTTGCAGCAGCCCGAAACCTGAGTCGATGTAGCGCGAAAACGTGTCGAGGAACCGGTCGATGATCGTTACGTCATTCATGGCGTGGTCTCCGAGGCAAAGGCAGCCGACGTAGCGCGCCCGGCCTCATCGTGGACGGGGCTGTCGAAAGTCGGTGGAATCGACGGCAGTTCCTCAGCAGTGAGGTATTCATCCGGGCCGCTCTGACCGTCGAAGAAACGGCGCCGGTACGCCTCGGCGGCCGCCCTGCAGTCACCCTCGCCCATGCCCTTCCAATCCGCCGCGCACTGGCTGCGCAGCGCCTTGAGCCGCACAGGATCTGCGGCCAGGCCTTCGCTGGACGGCTGGTCGCAGCCCGCCAGCAGCACAACCGACAACACGAGGACATAGCGCATGGCGGCCTCCGTCAGTTCCCGTAGAACTGGACAGACTGCGGCGTATACGGCGTGCCCTCGCCCAAGAAGCGCCGCCGTACTTCGCGGGCGCGCTCGCTGGCCGCCGCCTGTCGCGCCAGCTCCAGCGACGCCGCACGGTCCTGGGTGAGCTGGAGCTGCTGCGCCTGGATGGACTGCTTGGCCTGCAGGGCCAGCAACTGGTTGGTCGCCTGCATGGCCTGCAGCGCGCCGGTGGCCGACTGACTCTGGCCCACCAGGTCAGTCAGCGCACTTTCATCCTCGCTCAGGTTTCGCGACACCTGCGCCTGCATGCGCATCGCGGTGTGCAGGCCATCGAGTGTGTGCGCCCAGCGCTCGCGGGCATCGCGGTACATCTGGTCGCCGCTGACGGTGGCGGCGTACTCCGCCGGGTACAGGCGTGCAAACTCGCTGTCGAGGTTCTGCACGTCATAGGCAAGCCCTTGCGCCTCGGCGATCAGTTGCTCGCTCCTGGCCAGCGACGCGCGAAGCTGGTTGACGACACTGAAGTCGAGGCTAGCCAGGTTGCGCGCCTGGTTGCTGAGCATCTGCGCCTCGTTCTGCAGTTGCTGCACCTGGTTGTTGATCTGCTCCAGCGTGCGGATCGCCGTCAGGGTGTTCTGCACGAGGTTCGCCGGATCGATCACGGTTAATGCAGCCGCAGGCTGCACCACCAGTAACGCTGCGGACATCTGGATGGCGAGGAATAAGGACAGCGCATGGGCTTTCATGGCGAAACCTCCTGAAGTTGAACCGCGCGGGACGACACGACACAGGGCGAAGACGGCAGCAGCTCGGCCGCCCAGTCGAGGCCGCGATGGCGCAGCCAGGCAGCGGCGAAGCCCGGCACACCGGCATCGCCCAACACGCCGTCGATGGCGCGCTGATCTTGGGGCGTCGAGACACCCGTGAACGCGAGCGCGATGGGGCCCAAGTCGAGATCGAACAGGCGGTTGCCCGCACGGGACTGGTAGTAGTAATCGCGCTTGGGCTGCGCGGTGGTAACGATCTCAATCTGCCGCCCGCTGAGCCCAAAGCTCTCGTAGATCGCGCGGATTTGCGGCTCGCTGGCCTGCGGGTTGGGCAGGAAGATGCGGCTCGCGCAGCTTTCGATGATCGCCGGGGCGATGGTCGAATCCTTGATGTCGGCGAGCGACTGCGTGGCGAAGATCACGCTGACATTCTTCTTGCGCAGCGTCTTGAGCCACTGGCGAATGCGCGCGGCGAACGCCGGGTCGTCGAGGAACAGCCAGGACTCGTCGAGGATCAACAGCGTCGGCGCGCCGTCGAAGCGCTCCTCCAAGCGCGCGAACAGGTAGCCCAGCACGGCCAGCACCGCCGCCTTGCTGTGCATCAGCTCCTCCATCTCGAAGCACTGCACATCGGCCAGGCCCAGATAGTCGAGGTCAGAGTCGAGCAACTTGCCGTGCGCCCCGCCAAGCACATAGGGTGCCAGCGCCTGGCGCAGCACGTTCGATTGCAGCAACACCGATAGGCCGGTGAGTGTGCGCTGCTCGGCCGGTGCGCCAGCGAGGCTGCCGAGCGCGGACCAGATCGCGGCCCTCTCGTCGGGGCCAACGGCCAAGCCCTCGTGCAACAGGCGCCCTTCGACCCACTCGGCCGCCCAGCTGCGATAGCCCTCCTGGTCGATGAGCGCGAGCGGCTGGAAGGCAATCGCGCCATCGGCGCCTAGGTCGTAATGTTCACCGCCCAAGCCGAGCACCGTCGCCCGCATCGAGCCGCCCATGTCGAAGGCGAAGATCCGAGAGCCGGGGTAGCGACGAAACTGCAGCACCAGTGTGGCGAGCAGGACGGACTTGCCCATACCAGTCGGGCCGACGACCAGGGTATGGCCAACGTCGCCGAGGTGCGTCACCAGCCGGAACGGCGTTGCACCCTCGGTACGGGTGACGATCAGTGGCGGCCCGTCGAGATGGGCATTTTTCTCCGGCCCGGCCCATACAGCCGACACAGGCATCAAGTGCGCGAGGTTCAGCGTCGAGACGATGGGCTGGCGCACGTTGGCGTAGGTGTTGCCCGGCACCGAGGACAGCCACGCTTCCACCGAATTGAGGGTTTCCGGAATAGTCACGAAACCCCGGCCCTGAATAACGCGCTCCACCCCGCGCAACTTCTCGTCAGCTCTGTCGGCGTCGACATCAAGCACCGTTACGGTCGCCGTAACGAAGCCGAAGGCGACCTGGTCACTGCCCAGCGCCTGCAGAGCGGCATCCGCATCGGCCGCCTTGTTGCTGGCATCGGTATCAACCAGCGGGCTTTCCTGCTGGAACAGAGTTTCACGCAGCAACGCCAGGACGCTCTTGCGCTTGGCGAACCACTGGCGGCGCAGGCGACCGAGCTCCTTTTCCGCCTCGGCCTTGTCCAGGCACAGGAAACGCGTGCTCCAGCGGTAGGCGAAGCCCAACCGGTTGAGGTCGTCCAGAATTCCCGGCCAGGTTGAGGTCGGGAAACCGCGCACCGTGACTACGCGCAAGTGCGCATTGCCCAACATCGGTGCCAGACCACCGAGCAGTGGCATGTCAGCCAGCAGCGTGTCGAGGTGGAACGGCACTTCTGGAACCTCAATGCCATAGTGCCTAGTCGAAACGGTCGCATGCAGGTAGCTCAGCGTTTCGCCGTCGCCGAGCCAATCGATCTCCGGCAGCACGCCATCGAGCAGATCGAAAATTCGCTCGCTCTCGGCGGTGAAGGCCGTGAGGCGCTCGCGCCAGTCCACACCGACCGTCGAAGCATTCTCATAGAGCAGCTTCGCCGCGCGAGCGTGTGACTCTTCTGGCGGCAGGTATTGCAGCGTGAGGTGGTAGCCACTCTCGAAGTGGTTGCCGGACTCCTCGAATGCCGCACGCCGTTCCTCGTCCACCAACCAGGACAGCGGCTCGGGAAAGTCCGAGTGCGGATAACCCGCCGCCGCCCGACGCTCAGCCTCAATGAACAACGCCCAGCCAGCGCCGAGTCGACGCAACGCGTTGTTCAGCCGTGCAGTGATGGCCACCAACTCGCCTTGCGTCGCGCTATCGAGGTCGGGACCACGGAAGCGCACCGTGCGCTGGAACGAACCGTCCTTGTTCAATACGACACCGGGCGCGACCAAACCGGCCCACGGTAGCCAGTCGGCGAGTAAGGCCGGTCGCTGGCGGTATTCGGCAAGATGCAACATCGCAGCAATCTCCTTTCACACGTCCAGCAGCGGTTTGTGTTTGAGGTGTCTGGCAAATACCTGCATGAATTGCGGATCGAGGCGCGCGCCCCATACCGCCAGCGCATGGCCGACCAGCCACAGCACCAGGCCCGGAAGCCAGAGTTGCAGGCCAAGCCCAACAGCGGCGGCCAACGTGCCGTTGGCGATGGCCACGGTGCGCGGCGCACCACCGAGCAGAATCGGCTCGGTCAGCGAGCGGTGCAGCGGCACCTCAAAGCCCGGCAGGTCGATTCCCGCGCTCATACGACCGCCCCTCCAGAAAAACTGAAGAACGACAGGAAGAATGAGGAGGCCGCGAAGGCGATGCTCAGCCCGAAGACAATCTGGATCAGCTTGCGAAAGCCGCCTGACGTGTCGCCGAACGCCAGCGTAAGGCCCGTGGAGATGATGATAATGACGGCCACGATGCGCGCGACTGGCCCCTGGATCGACTCGAGAATGGATTCGAGCGGACCCTCCCAGGGCATCGAGGAACCGGCCGCCCTCGCCGTGCCTGCTGTCATCAGCATGACGAAGGCCAGCAACAGGTCTCGCCGCACAGCCCCAGCCAGATGGCACAGGCGCACGCGGCACGAAGCCGGAATTGCGTAAAAGCGGGAAACAGGGGCGCGTGTTGGCGTCATGGCAGTTCTCCAGGCGTGGTCGAGGACAGGAAAAATGGCGTGAGTTGATCGGCAAGCGGCTCTCCCAACACATCCGCCAGGCGATAGCCCGCGTCGTCGAAGCCGACAACGCGGGCGATGCTCTCGATACGGCGCAGGCGGCCGCGGCCGGCGATGAAGATCACCACGTTGACCGCCTCGGCGATCAACGCGCGCGGCGGATTCACGGCCACTTCGAGCACCAACTGCTCTAGGCGCAACAGCGCGCCTAAGGCTGAGCCGGCATGGATGGTGGCGATCCCGCCCGGATGGCCGGTGCCCCACACCTTGATGAGATCCAGTGCCTCGCCACCGCGCACTTCGCCAACAACCACGCGGTCAGGGCGCAGCCGCATCGTGGCGCGCACTAGCTCACGCATGGTGACCACGCCCGCGCGAGTGCGCAGCGGCACGTGGTCGCGTGCGGCGCATTGCAGTTCGATGGTGTCTTCGAGTACCAGCACGCGGTCGCCGGTCACCGCGATCTCGGCGAGCAAGGCATTGGCAAGCGTGGTCTTGCCGGTGCTAGTGCCGCCGGCAATCAGAATGTTCTGCCGCTCGCGCACTGCGCCGCGCAAGAACCCAGCCTGCATAGCGGTCATCATCCCGTCGGCCACGTAACGCTCCAATGGAATGACACCCACGGCGCGCTTGCGCAAGGCGAAGGCCGGGCCAGGTGCCGCCGGCGGCAGAATGCCCTCGAAGCGCTCACCGGTTTCCGGCAGCTCGGCACTCAGCAGCGGCTGGCCACGATGCACCTCCGCGCCAACATGTGCGGCGACTAGACGAATGATGCGTTCTCCGTCCGCCTCGGACAGCTCCGCACCCAGCGGCGCACGCCCCGACGACAGGCGATCCACCCACAGCGTGCGGTCGGGGTTAAGCATGATCTCCACCACGTCCGGATCTTCGAGCGCGGCAGCGATAATCGGCCCCATCGCCGTGCGCAGCATGCGGATGCGCCGATCCAACGAGGTCGCACTGAAAGGCTGCGGCACGGAGCTCATGAAACACGCTCCCGCGCTTCGCCCAACGCGGTTTCATCCATGCGCAGATTGTCCGGATGCAGTTCCTCCACTACGTCGCGTACCAGGCTGCGCCCGCGCAGCAAGTGGCGACCGAGCTGCTCGACGAACTGTTCGAAGCGCGCCTTGCCTTGGGCCTTGGCCGCTTCTTGATGTGCCTCAGGCACCGGGGGGCTGACGGTCAGGAAGTAGCGGACGAACAGCGCCAACGTCTCGATCTCGATGGCCTGGTCGCGCTCCAGACGCTCGAACTGCCGCGACAGGCGATCCAGTCGCTTGCCAATGGCCGCCTCGCGCTGGTCGCCTGCATCCGCCGACAGCCAGGAAGCCAGGGCCGCCGCGACGATAGAGGACTTGGATACGCCCTTCTTGGCGGCCAGCTCGTCCAAGCGGCGGGCATGTTCGGGCTGGATGAACAGATTGAGGCGGTACTGGCTCATAACTGGATTCCGTCGTCGGGGTCGAGAGCAGCCTGCCGGGCGACACGCTGCATGGCAGGGTCGAACTGGCGAGGGAGAACGGGCTGCAGGTCATCGTCATCGAGCAACGCCAAGTCGCTGTATGCCCACTCTTGCTCGGGGCTGTAGGTGACGGTCTCGGATAATTCGGGCTGGCGGCGCGGGCCGCCTTCGTCAGCGGAGATGGCCGCCGAGTCAAAGCTGAGCCCCGCAGTCATCGGCGCTACGAGAACAGCCAGACCGCTCCAATCATCTGCACGCACCGGCGGTGCATCGGCGTAACGTCCGGCTGCGAGAGTCGGCGGCGGCAGCACGCGCCGCTTGAAGTTGGCATCGCTGTAGTAGCGCAGCTTTCGGGCCCTGATCGGCGCAACGCTCGACACCATCACCACGGCCTCGTCGGGTGGTAGCTGCATCACCTCCCCTGGCGTCAGTAGCGGCCGAGCGGTTTCCTGACGCGACACCATCAGATGCCCCAGCCACGGCGCGAGCCGATGACCCGCGTAGTTGCGCTGCGCACGCAGTTCCGTCGCGGTACCCAGCGTCTCGGAAATACGCTTGGCCGTGCGCTCGTCGTTGGTGGCGAAGGTCACTCGCACATGGCAGTTGTCGAGGATGGAATGGTTCTGCCCGTAGGCCTTGTCGATCTGATTAAGCGACTGCGAGATCAAGAACGCACGCAGGCCGTAGCCCGCCATGAACGCCAGGGCCGACTCGAAGAAGTCCAGCCGCCCCAACGCGGGGAATTCGTCGAGCATCAACAGCAGTTTGTGGCGGCGCTCCACGCCGTCGCTGCCGTCGAGCGATTCGGTCAGGCGCCGGCCGATCTGGTTAAGAATCAGGCGGATCAGTGGCTTGGTGCGGCTGATGTCCGAAGGCGGCACCACCAGGTACAGCGACACTGGATGCGCGGCGGCGATCAGGTCGGCGATGCGCCAGTCGCAGCGCGAGGTGACCTCGGCCACCGTCGGGTCGCGGTACAAGCCTAAGAACGACATGGCGGTGCTCAACACCCCCGAGCGCTCGTTGTCGCTCTTGTTGAGCACTTCGCGGGCGGCGGACGCGACCACCGGATGCGTCCCGTCACCGAGATGCCGCGTCGTCATCATTCGGTGCAGCGCCACCTCGAATGGACACTCAGGGTCGCTCAGAAAGTTGGCGACGCCGCGTAACGTCTTGTCCTCGCCCGCGTAGAGCACGTGCAGGATGGCGCCGACCAGCAGCGCGTGCGAGGTCTTCTCCCAATGGTTGCGGCGCTCCAGCGCGCCTTCCGGGTCCACCAGGATGTCCGCGATATTCTGCACATCGCGCACCTCATGCGCCCCACGGCGTACCTCCAGCAGCGGGTTATAGGCAGCCGAATGCGGATCGGTGGGATTGAACAGCAGGCAGTGGGAAAAACGCGAGCGCCAACCGGCAGTTAGGTTCCAGTTCTCGCCCTTGATGTCGTGGATGACCGCCGAGGCTGGCCAGCTCAGCAGCGTGGGGACCACCAGGCCGACGCCCTTGCCGGAACGAGTCGGCGCGAAGGCTAGTACATGCTCCGGCCCTTCGTGGCGCAGGTACTGGTCGTCATGCAGCCCGAGGAAGACACCCGCGGGCCGGTCCAGTCCCGCCTTGTGGATATCGTCGGCCTCGGCCCAGCGCGCCGAGCCATAGGTCGTGACCAGACGCGATTGGCGTGCGCGCCAGACCGACATGGTTATGGCAACGCCCACGGCGACCATGCCGCTTGCGCCAGCAATGGCCCCGCCAATATCGAAAACCTGCGGTGCATAAGCGCCGAAGAAGAACCACCACTCGAACAACCGCCAGGGGTGATAAACCGGCATGCCAAAGCAGTCAAACCACTGCGAGCCCAGGCGTGCCTGATAGCCCAGGGCAGCGGCTGTCCATTGTGTGGCGCTCCACACGCCGGCAATCACGATGCCGAATACGGCGGCGATCTGCCCGAACAGCACGTTCGTCCCTTGCATTGCCCGGCTCCCGATTTCTCCCGTGAAAGCAGCAAAAAGCTGGCTGCGTGGTCGAGATTCGGTGCCGGGGCAGTGCCGGTCAAAGACCTTTATCGGGACAAAGTTGGACTGGAGCGCATCAATTCATACAAGAGCGAATGGCGAGAAACCACAGCACGAACGAGCGTATTTCGTCGTGCCGGGCGAACAAGTGGACGGTTCTCGCGGATCGCCCAAGATCAGAACTTAGGCGGTTCTTGAGGTGGCGTATAGGGCACTTCCCCATCGCCATAGAAGCGTTTTCGCGTAGCTTCGGCGACACGATTGCACAGCTCGTCACCCAGCCTGGCGCGATCGAGCTTGCACTGCTGGCGGAGCTCTTTCAGCCGCTCTGGATCGGCCGCGAGTTCGTCAACCGAGTGCAACCCCGACGGTGCCGGTGGTCCGGGCTGGTCGCAGGCTGTGAGTGCCAGTACACATAGAAACGGTATGACCTTCTTCATAGCTCGACTCCTCCACGTTACCGGTCTGACTGGGTGGTATGGACTAGACGTTCTCCGATGACTCGATGGTTTGTACCCGTTCGATAAAACGAGCCAACGTCACCGATGGTTCGCGTGTCGAGCGCAACAAATAAGTGGTAAGTACCGGACAACACCCCGCCAGAGGTCGACCGACCACCCCCGATTCTCGGCAAGCTGCGATATTCGACTCTCCCGCCAATCCTAGGGCGAACCCCGCAGCCACGAGCGCCATCATCAGGTCGCAGGAAGCCACCTGTTCCGCGACCAGCGGTTCCGTTCCGGCTTGGCGCAAGAAACGCTCGACTTGGCGCGCATGCCCCTCGCAGGCCTGTGGATCACACAGCACCAGCGGATAACGCAGCAGCTCTTCCAACGGAATTCGCTTGTAGGACAGGATGGGATGGCGCTCCGGCACTGCCACTATCAAAGGATCACTCCAAGCCGGAGTAGCAACGATGCCATCCCCGACCTCATCCGACTGAGCAAACCCGGCGTCATACAGATCGTCGTGCAGCCCCTTGATCTGCTGAGCCAACGACACTTCAAACAGCCGAATCTCGACTTCCGGCTCTTCTTGCCGGCAGAGCGCAAGGAAAGAGGAGAAGCGCGACGGCGAGATCCCGTCCGAGAGAGCCATCCGGAGCTGACCGCGAAACCCATTGGCAGCCGCCTTCACACTGTCCCTCGCCTGTTGAAGTGAAGTGAATACGCGCGGCACATGCTCCAGAAACTGTCGCCCAGCATGCGTGAGCCTTGTACTGCGCGTAGTTCGCAGGAAAAGCTGTGTGCCCAACTCCTCTTCAAGCTCCTTGATTGCACGAGATAGAGGCGATTGTTCGATATGCAACCGCTCAGCAGCACGTGCGAAGTGCAGCTCCTCAGCAACAGCAAGGAAGCAGCGAAGATGTCGAAGTTCCATTGAACCATCCTCTCTTTCGGCGCGTAATCAGGCCGTGTATCCATACGGCTAGGGATGGTCTAAAGTAGCCCGACACTTCCGGGCCACTTCGCCATCAGCGATTTCAAAAACGAAGGCTGGTCAAAATATGATCAGACTCGTCGCTTACTTCATGCTTTACGGCTGCCGCAGCACCTCGCAGCAGCCATTTCCCGCATTACAGGCGCACCTCTCCTGAATTCGTCAGCAAATGTCGGCGCGCCATCCACAGGTTCGACAGGGCGAATAATGTGACCATCTGCGCCGTATTCTTGGCCAGGCCGCGGAAGCGCACCTTGGTGTAACCGAACTGACGCTTGATTACTCGAAATGGATGTTCGACCTTGGCGCGCATCTGCGCCTTGGCTTTCTCGATCTTGCGGATCGCTTTGTACAAGGCGCTGCGCTTGCCATGTTTCTTGTAGCTACTGCGGCGGGCTGCAACCTGCCAGATGACCTGGCGGCCTGCATGCTCGAGGCGTTTTCCGACCCCGGTATAACAGGCATCGGCACACATCACGTTTTCCTCACCATGCAGTAGCTTGTCGACCTGGGTGATATCCTCGACATCGGCCGCTGTGACCACTACGCTGTGCACTAGGCCCGATTCATCGTCGGCACCAATGTGCACTTTGGCTCCGCAGTAATACTCGTTACCCTTCTTCGTCTGATGCATTTCCGGGTCACGCTTACCGTCCTGGCTCTTGGTCGAACTCGGCGCGTGGATCAGCGTGCATCGACGATGGTGCCCTGGCGCAATGACAGACCACGGTCACATAGGTAACCATTGATCACGCCCAGAATCCCAGCCGCCAACTCGTGCTTCTCCAGCAGGCGACGGAAGTTAAGGATGGTGGTCTCGTACAGCACGTCCTACATCGCCGGATCGCTGTAGCCGAACCAGTTCTGCAACAGATGCACAAGCCGTATGACCATCAACGGATAGGCCGAACGGGTGCCTTCATCCTTGGGGTAGTAAGGCTCAATCAAAGTGATCAAGCCTTACCACGGCACCACCTGATCCATCTCGATCAGGAACAGCTCCTTGCGGGTCTGCTTGCGCTTGCCGGCGTACTCGGCGTCGGCGAAGGTCATCTGCTTCATCGGGAAACTCGGGCAACTGGTGCGGCTTATTTCATCAGAAACGGAAAGTCTTCTTCAGGGTTTCCTTAGCAGCCTCATCTACAGAAACCTTTGCCATTGCAATATTGGCAAAGGAAAACCCAATAAATACCGCAAGCAAACCAAATGGAGCCTTACCAACAACCCCCATTAGCCCTTCATTTATTTTCGTTCTGATATGAATCATCAAACGGTATATTTCCATGAGAAACCGACAGCCTCAGACGAGCATCCTGAGCAGCACTAGAAAACCATCAAATCTGTGTAGCTTTAAATCCAGACTGGAGAATGTAAGGAGTGAGTCCCAAAGGCTTCGGGACTCACTCATACCTTACAACTATGCTTATTCTAGATATATGGCTCTATTTATTTGCCGCCATTAGCTCTTGAACGCCACTTCGCTTATTTGCCTCACGAGCCAGCACACGTTCTTCTGCACTTGCATAGTCTCGATCCCAAGCCAAAACCTTCGGAGTCATCAGTTTATGCCACAGCGGCGGAATCATGGCAGCGATGATAGTGGTTAGATAGCCACCCACCATCATCGGCGCATCCGGAAACGGCCTGAGATCTTGATAAGGAACTTCGCCTTGAGCATGGTGATGGGAATGGCGGGTCAAGTTAAACATGGCCCAAGAGCTGATGCGTTTGTTTGTATTCCAAGAATGGCGCGGCTGCACAGGTGTGGCCGGGTTGCGCACCATGCCGTAGTGCTCCATATAGTTGACAATCTCCAGCAACGCTTTACCCGCGAGCGCACAGGCGATAAAGAATAGTGCTGCGCCCACACCCCCAATGGCATAGGCAATAGCGACCAAAACAATACTCATCAAGTGACCACGAATAACCGCATTGTGCCAACCGAAGCGACTCTGCCCTTTACGCATTAAGCGTTTGCTCTCGATTGCCCAAGCGCTGATATTGCCCTTAATAGTCGAAGTCACAACATGCCAGTAAACATTACGACCACGCGGGGCTGTAGCCGGGTCCTCGATGGTCGAGACGTAGCGGTGATGGCCGTAAACGTGCTCAATCGAAAACACTGTGTCGAAGCTAAACGCCAGCAACCAGCGACCAATCAGCATCGAGACAGGATCCCAAGTGCGATGAGTTAATTCATGCGCAGGAATAGTGCCGGTCATACCGATCATCAGCCACGCCAGAGCCCACGTAGACACGTAATGGCCGGCGAAGGTGGCGTCACGGGCAGCGATAAGGTCGTAGCCGGTTAAGCGACTTAGGGCCGCACCGAAGCCCATGAAGTCGCCACTGCTAACGCTCCATACCGCCGAAAAAATAATAAGCGCCAATAACGGTAGAGCCAGCCACAACTGAACAGTCAGGATTACGGGGTGTTTGAAATTAGGCGTGCTGGTGTCATCCCCTGCAATGGCATCGCCAATGACGTAAAAGAACACCACGGCCATCAGACCGATTGTTATCCAAGCACCACCGGCCAAGATAGCGGCGGCAGACACTAAGCCAACCATATGAAAGAGAAAGTACTTCAGGTAATGCAGCGCGTTCATAGTCGTCTCTCTTGTTGTTAAAGGAATATCAGGCAGTAGCCGCCAGCGGGTCATGATGAGTGGTGAAGCGATCGGCATGGATGTGCTCATGGGCCACCGCAGAACCACGCAACATCAACACCGCGCTATCGATCATCACGGGAGGGCCACATAAGTAGGCGTGAGCACCAACCTCCAGAAACGTGGGGATGAGTTCAGTGACGAGCCCTCTGGCACCTTGCCAGCTGGAGTCACTTGTTTCGCCAGAGAGAACCGGTACGAAGCGGAACGAAGCATGCCACTGGGCAGCCAGAGCACTAATTTCCTCAAGCGCATATAGGTCACGCTCTTCGCGAGCACCGAACAGCAAAGTGACCGAGCGCTGAGCCCCTAAGGCAAGAGCCTCTTCGAGAAGAGCCAGGATTGGCGCCAGCCCACTACCACCTGCCACCAACAGCAGAGGTGCAGTGCTCGGGCGCAAATAGAAGTCACCCACAGGCCCCTCAACCATCGCACCCTGCCCAAGCAGCAACTGATCGTTGATTACGCTTGTTACACGGCCGCCTTGCACCCTGCGGATGAAGAAGGACACCTTGCCATCAGGCTGCGGCCTACTCGCAAAAGAAAAACTACGGGCATACTGCGGCAGAGCGTCGAGACATAGATCCGCGTACTGCCCCGCCTTGTAAGGCAGGCTCTCCTCTAGCTGAATAACCAGCCGAGTGATGTCGTGCGTGAGCCTGTCTTGCGCCACCACCTTACCCCAGACACGTCGCCGGGCTTGAGAGGCCGTAAGATCCACCTCAATGCTCACCTCACCCTTGGGAACGCTCTGGCAGGCCAGGATGTAGCCGGCATCCAGCTCCTCGTCACTGAGGATGTAGCCGGTTTCAGTCAATTCCTTCACCTGACCCGCTATCAGCTTGCACTTGCAACTGGCGCAACCGCCCACACGGCAGCTATGGGGGAAATCAATGCCTTGGCGCAGAGCTGCATGCAGCAGGGTTTCACCTGGCCTTACATCTACCCCGATACCATTGATAAGCGCTGCTGAAGCCTTGCGCTTGGCGAAAAATGAAAACATGTGCCCTCCGGGAATCATTGTTGGAGTAGGAACTGCGGACGCTTACATCCTAGCGACGACCTGGGGCGAGCAAGAGGTTCCGCATTGACAAAGACGGGTCATTTATTGACAATTTACGCAGTACTGAATTATCGCGAGGAGGGATAGCTATGCTCAACTTCGTCTTGCCTGTGCAGTACTTACGGCAAATCGCCGAGCTGGTTCGGGTCTTTGGCGTAAATCCAGAAGATTGGCTAGCACGCAGCCAACTGACCCTGAGCCAGATAAACGAAGCTAGCTTCCAACCCAGCTTCGACGTGTTCCGCCAACTAACTGAAGATGCCTTGATACTGACCGACGAACCCGCGCTCGGTTTGTTACTGGGCGAGCGGCTGGTTATCAACACCCATGGAATTCTCGGTTTCGCTGCGCAGCAGAGCGAATCGCTTAGCCAGGCCATTCAATTGGTACAGCGCTATCTAGCGTTACGCACCACCCTGTTTGACCTTGAACACGAGCACGACGAGGCAACCCAGCTAGAGCACCTCCGCTTCCGTGCAAACTTCACTCTGGGTGCCTGCGAGCGAATGCTGCTTGAAGCAGTCATGCTGGCGGTAAAGAACATTTTCGACGCAATCACCTTGGGTTGCGCTCGGCCTCGACTGGCCAGTTTTCCCTTCCCAGAGCCAACTTACGCCAACCTGGCAATCGACATGTTCGGTTGCGAAGTAGCCTATGGACAGAGCTGGGCTGGCTTCATTCTGGACACCGAGTTACTTGAACAACCTCTCAAAATGGCCGACCCGGCAGCCTTCCGAGAGGCCGAAAAAATCTGTCAGCAAGAACTGGGAAAACTGGCAGCCAAAACATCAACAAGCGCAGGCGTGCGAAGGATAATGCTGGAGAAACAACACGGCTTCCCAAGCCTGAACGTGACCGCACGGCTGTTCCACCTAACTCCACGCACCCTCCATCGCCGACTACTTGAAGAGGGCACGTCCTTCAAAGAGATCCTCGAGGAGGTACGCCATACACTGGCGGTTGAACATCTCAAAGCTGGCCATTTAACGATGGGGGAGATCGCCTATACATTGGGCTACACAGATCTCGCAAACTTCCGTAGAGCCTTCAAACGGTGGACAGGCACGCCTCCCTCTCATTATCTCAGGCACCTACCCAGCACAGCAGGTAAAGCAACAGAATAAACGACGGACTACACCCACCCCGGCAGACACTCGCAACCTATGCTAAAACATGGACGACACCCCATTATCCTGAGCCCATCAGAGGCCAACCCAGGCCCACAAGCCCCTCAAGTCAGCCACCCGCACAGCAGCTAACGCTGGACTCTCATACTCCGAGAGAAGCTAATCCAGCAGCACCTACCCACTGCTACCAATCCACACGCGCGCGCGCGTGACAAGCTACAGAGCCTATGGCCGCCTGTAGTTCTGGACCCTTAAAAACCGCAACAAGCCCACAGACTCATTACAAAGTATGAGCCTAAGGATCACTCTTTCATCCGTTACCCGCCCCGTGACGATTGATTACCTTTGCCGGCGATCAACCACCACACACAGGGGTAGCGCATGATTACAATAACAAGGCGCGCGTGTTTTCGACCGCATGCACTAGCGGCAGCAATCGCACTGGGTCTCTCAAGCGGAGTACAAGCAGTAACCTTCAACATTGGCGAGATTGAGGGCCAGTTCGATTCCTCGCTTTCCGTCGGAGCCAGTTGGTCGATGCGCGGTGCCGATCCAGAGCTGATCGGCGGCCACAACGGCGGCAAGGGATTGTTGCAGGCATCCGACGACGGCCGTCTGAACTTCAAAAAGGGCGAAACCTTCTCCAAAATCTTCAAGGGCATCCACGATCTCGAACTGAGATACGGTGATAGCGGTGTCTTCATCCGTGGCAAGTATTGGTACGACTTCGAACTGAAGGATGAGCAGCGCCTATTCAAGGATATCGACGACCACAACCGCAAGGAGGCCGCTCAGGCGTCCGGCGCACAGTTTCTCGACGCCTTCGTCTACCACAATTACTTCATCGGCGAGCAACCTGGTTCCGTACGCTTAGGTAAGCAGGTTGTGAGCTGGGGCGAGAGCACCTTCATCCTCAACTCGATCAACTCGATCAACCCAATCGACGCGGCGGCCTTCCGCCGACCGGGTGCGGAGATCAAGGAAGGCCTGATTCCGGTAAACATGTTCTATGTCTCGCAGAGCCTGACCGAGAACCTGTCCGCCGAGGTCTTCTACCAGTTGGAGTGGGATCAGACTGTCGTCGACAACTGCGGAACCTTCTTCGCTCAGTTCGACAATGTGGCCGATGGTTGCGACGGCAATCTGAATGTTCTGACACCAGCATTGGCCCCCTTCGGCAATGCGCTCGGTTACCAAGCAACATCGGAAGGCGTAATCGTGCCACGCGCCGGTGATCGCGACGCACGCGACGATGGGCAATGGGGTCTGGCGCTGCGTTATACCTTCGAGCCGCTGGATACCGAGTTCGGCGCTTATGCCATGAACTATCACAGCCGCACGCCGTTCTACAGTACCAAAGCAGCAGGTCAGGCTGAGTATCTGGAGTCCCTCAACGCGGTGCTGGGCAATGTCCCCGGGGTTCCAGGTGGCGTGCCAGGAATAGCCATCGCCAATGTGGCCGGCGGCAGCCAGTACTTCATGGAGTATCCAGAAGACATCCGCCTGTATGGCCTGAGCTTCGCCACCAGTCTGCCTACCGGCACCGCATGGTCTGGCGAGATCAGCTACCGACCAAATGCTCCGGTACAGCTCAACTCCACCGATGTGACCTTCGCACCGGTTCGCGGCCTGGCGCAATTCGATCCCTCGTTCAGTCAGTACTCACTACTGGGCGGCGACCCTACCTCGATTCCCGGCAGTACCATTCATGGTTACAACCGCAAGGAAATCACCCAGTTCCAAACCACCTTTGTCCACTTCCTCGATCAGGTGATGGGAGCCGCGCGCGTGACCCTAATCGGCGAAGTCGGTGTGGTACATGTCGGCGGTCTGGAAAAAACCTCCGAGGCGCGGTATGGCCGCGACGCGGTGTTTGGTCCAGGCGAATTGCCGGGTTACTTGACCGGGGGGCTGCCGAGTTGCACTGCGATCAACGCAGGAACCTTCGCCGGCACACCGGCTTTGGCCAATGCCAGCACGCATTGCAACGATGACGGCTTCGTCACCAGCACGGCTTGGGGTTACCGCACTCGCGCCATCTGGGACTACAACGACGTGTTCGCCGGAGTGAACCTCAAGCCGAGCGTGGCCTTCTCGCATGACGTCGACGGCAATGGCCCCAACGGCCTGTTCACTGAGGGGGCCAAAGCCATCAGTCTGGCTCTGGATGCTGACTACCGGAGCACCTACAGCGCCAGCCTGTCCTATACGGATTTCTTCGGCGGTGACTACAACACCTCGGTTGACCGCGATTTCCTGGCGCTCAGCTTCGGCATGAGCTTCTAAGCACAGAGCGGAATAACAATGGATAAAACGATGATCACAACCAAATCCCTTATGCAAACCGGTGTCCTGGCGCTATCTCTCTTTGCCACCAGCGTGATGGCGAAGGTGTCCCCGGACGAAGCGGCCAAACTGGGCACCAGCCTGACCCCAATCGGCGCAGAGAAGGCCGGGAACGCCGACGGCAGTATTCCCCATTGGACCGGCGGCCTGCCGACCAACGCCGGCACGGTAGACGCCAAAGGCTTCCTCTCCGATCCCTTCGCCAGCGAGCGACCGCTGTTCACCATAACCGCGGCCAACGCCGACCAGTACAAAGACAAACTGTCCGCCGGACAGTTAGCGATGTTCAAGCGCTACCCCGACACCTACAAGATCCCGGTATACCCGAGCCACCGTAGCGCGGCCCTGCCAGACAGCATCTACGCGGCGATCAAGACCAGCGCGCTGAATACCGAAGGCATCGATGGCGGCAACGGCCTCAAGGGTTTCAGTGACAGTCGCTATTACGCCTTCCCAATCCCACAAAGCGGTGTTGAGGTGATCTGGAACCATACCACCCGTTACCGCGGCGGTAACATCAAGCGTTACATGACGCTTGTACAGCCACAAGTCAACGGCACCTTCGACATGGTTCACTTCGCCGACGAAGTGTCTTACCCCAGCAACCTGCCAGATCTGGACAAACAGAAGGCCGAAAACATCCTGTTCTACTTCATCCAGGTTGTGACCGCCCCGGCACGTCAGGCCGGCAATGTGCTTCTGGTGCATGAGACCATCGACCAAGTCAAAGAGCCTCGTATGGCCTGGCTATACAACTCCGGCCAGCGGCGCGTGCGGCGCGCACCTCAAGTGGCCTACGACAGCCCTCAAACTGCTTCCGATGGTTTGTCCACTACGGACAACTACGACATGTTCAATGGTGCTCCGGATCGCTATAGCTGGGAGCTCGTCGGCAAGAAGGAGATGTACATCCCCTACAACAGCTACAAACTGGATTCGCCGAGCCTGAAGTACAAAGACATCCTCCAGGCAGGACATATTAACCAGGATCTCACTCGCTACGAGTTGCATCGGGTGTGGGAAGTCGTAGCCAAGGTCAAACCAGGCGAGCGCCATATTTATGCAACCCGTCACATGTACTTCGATGAAGATAGCTGGCAGCTGGCGTTAGTAGATCACTACGATGGCCGAGGCAGCCTATGGCGCGTAGGAGAGGGGCATATGCAGCAGTACTACCATAAGCAAGTGCCTGGCTATACCGCCGAAACACTGTATGACCTGACCTCTGGTCGATACTCGGTGCTAGGCCTGAAGAACGAAGCGAAACAGAGCTTCGAATTCGGTGCTAAGGCCACTGCCTCCAGATATACCCCAGCAGCGCTACGCCAGGCAGGTGTACGCTGACGTTACCCCGCAACGCTGTTCCATTACTTCATACGGCCCTCTTGGGCCGTTTTTATTGCTAACGTATTTGCGCACTGCCATCAGCCTCTGTAAGGATGGAATGACTTCATACTGGCTTTCGAGCGAACTCATGGCCTCGCCACCTCTTTCTAGCGCACCCCGGTTGCCTTCCATCAACCTGCCCCGTCCACGCTTGCGTGATGCCCTCCTGCAGGCTAACTGCCACCTGCGCCTTCTCTGCGCCCCAGCCGGCAGCGGTAAGAGCGTATTACTCGGCGAATGTGTGCGACTGAAGCCAGAAAACATTCGCGCAGTCCATTTCGACCTGCGCGGCCAGCCACTGGGTGCCGAGTCTTTTGTGCAACGTCTGGGGGTTGCTCTGGGCTTAGGAGAGGTCTCCCAGGCCGCCATTGAGCGCCTCCTCCAAGAGCAGGCGCAGCCACTCTGGCTGATGCTCGACGATTATCCGCGTAGCCCGGACTCCGAGCTAGACCAAACCCTCAACACCCTGCTACTGAATACCCCACCCCAAGTGAAATGGTGGATCACCAGCCGGCGCCGACCGCAACTGCAGCTAGCCAGACTGCTACTGGATGGAGAGCTATTTGAGCTGGGCAGCCAGGAGCTAGCATTCAGCGAAAACGAACTAGGCGAGCTACTGCAGCTCGCAGGCCATCAATGGCCGCGCTCAACCCAGTTGAAGCTACTGGAGCAAACCCAAGGCTGGTGCGCCGGCCTACGCGTGCGCCTACATGGCATCAAACCTGGTCAGCCCTTGGCGCCCGACGGTAGCGACGAGTTGCTCCTGGACTACCTCAAACATGAAGTGCTGAATGAGCTGCCCGATGATTTGCAGCAAGCCCTCTACGCTCTGGCCCAGTTCCCCACCTTTGAGCGCGAGATGTGCGATCACCTGCTCGGCGCGGGTGAAGGAATCCAACTGCTGGAGCAACTGCGCGAAGCGGGTCTTTTCATCGAGGCTGCAGACCAAGGCGGCAGACGGCTACGCGTACAGCCAGCGGTGGCCTCTTTCCTGGCAAGCCAGTTGCCAGGCAGTATGACCAAGGCTTTATTTCGCAAGGCGTGCCAGTGGTACATCAGCCGCGAGGAAATCCGCCCTGCGCTGGAGTACGCGCTTAAAGCTGATCAGCCAGAAGTGGCTGCCAGCCTGATGCAACGCTACACCCAGGATCGCTTGCTCCAAGGCCGCGGCCTTGCCCTGCTGCTGGAGTGGCGCAGTGAACTGCCGGTCTCCCTGCTCAGCAGCACCCCGCGCCTGGCCCTGCTCAACGCCTGGGTCCTGCTACTCAGCGGCCGGCTCGACGAAGTCCCGGACTACCTGATGGCGCTAGAGCGATTCCTGCCACAGCCCGACGCGCGACACCAACAGGAACTGATCGCTGAGTGGAAGGCTCTGGCCGGCAAACTGGCATTTCACAGAGGTGATGCCAAGCGAGCTCGCATTCTGCTGGCTGAGGCTGTCGCCGAACTGCCTGAAAGATCTTGGGGGCAGCGCCTTCTTTGCCATCTGGCACAGATCGATCAAGCACTTATTGAGGGTCGCTTCAACGTGGCCCAAGAGCTCAACCGCGTGTCCATCAAGCAGGCCCGTGAGCACGCCAGCTTGGCCTTCGAAAGTCTAGTGGCACTGGAGCACGCCAAGCTGCTGGAAATCCGCGGCGAGCTGCTACGCGCAGAAACCTTGCTCAGCCGCTTGTATACCGAGCTGTCTGACGCCAGGGGCGACACTGAGATCAGCCCGATGCGCGGCCGTACCCAACTGCTGCGCGCGGGCCTGCTATTGCAACGAGGCTGCTACCAAGAAGCCGAGGCTGCCTTTACTTCAGGCCTGCGGGAATGTCAGTCTTGTGCAGACCCGGCCGCCGTCTGGGGCCACCTGGGTTTGGCGGAGCTGAGCGCCCTGCACGGCGATCTTGCCGACGCCTTCGCCCGTATCGCCGATGCCGAGCGTCTGATGCAGTACAGCCACATCAACGTGCAACTGTATCAAGGCTTACTGCTGCTAACCAAGGCCCGACTGTGGCTCGGCCAGGGCCGCTATGCCCAGGCCGAAAAGGCCCTGCGCGCCCTGCTGGAAGAGGGAGCCCAACTGCCACCATTCGGCGCCCCCGAACTTAACCTGCGCCTGCGCTTGGCACTCACCCAGGCGCAGCTCGCCGGCGAGCAACCGGAGCTGGCCCTGAGCAACCTGCACGCGCTGCTCAACCAGGCAATGGACGAAGGCCGCCGACCACTGGCCTGCGAGATCGGCTTCAGCCTGGCCGAGGGTCTCCACGCCAGCAACAGGCAAGCGCAAGCCAAGCAGGCTCTGCTCGATGCCCTAGCACTGGCCCGGCAGATGGGGTTGGCCAGCGTCGAGCGAGCCTTTGCCCAACGCAATCCGGCGATGATGCGCTGGGCCACCGAGAGCAACGGGACTGGTAACGGCAGCCCCGCCGCCCTACTAAGCCGACGCGAGCTGGACGTGCTCAAACTGATCGCCCAGGGCTGTTCCAACCAGCAGATCGCCGAGAGTCTGTTCATCTCTCTGCACACAGTGAAGACTCACGCCCAGAACATAAATTTCAAACTCGGCGTGGCGCGCCGAACCCAGGCAGTGGCACGCGCCAAAGAGCTTGGCCTGACGGGCTGAACCAGGATTTGGTATCTCCAGAGCTACTCATTACCTAGCGCGCCCAAGCGATGATCGATGTATCATCTCGCCACCACAGTCATAAAAAGTCAAAAAATAGTCGTAAAAAGCCAATAACCCCCAACCCAAAACCACCAAGAATTCCACTGTTCTCCTCGCCACCAATCGAGACTTGCACAGATGGAATTCGACTACATTATCGTCGGCGCCGGCTCCGCCGGCTGCGTCTTGGCCAACCGACTGAGCGCCAACCCGGACACGCACGTTTGCCTGCTGGAGGCAGGGCCGAAAGATACCTCTCCACTGATCCACACACCGTTGGGCGTCGCCGCGATCCTGCCAACCCGTCACGTCAACTGGGCCTTCGATACTGTGGCGCAGCCTGGCCTGGGCGGCCGCGTCGGTTATCAGCCACGCGGCAAGGTGTTGGGGGGCAGCAGCTCAATTAACGGAATGATCTACATCCGCGGCCACCACAGTGACTTCGACGACTGGCAAGCGCTGGGCAACCCCGGCTGGTCCTTCGCCGATGTGCTTCCATACTTTCGCAAAAGCGAGATGCACCACAGCGATAGCAGCGAATTCCATGGCGGCGAAGGCGAGCTTTACGTCGGTCGAGCCCACCGCCATGCCGCTACCGAAGCTTTCGTCGAATCCGCCATTCAGGCTGGCCACCCCTACACCTCAGACTTCAATGGTGCACAGCAGGAAGGCGTCGGCTACTACGACGTAACCATCCGCGACGGTCGCCGCTGGAGCACTGCCACAGCCTTCCTCAAACCGATCCGCCACCGCGAAAACCTCACCGTACTCACTGGCGCCCACGTCGAGCGCGTACTGCTGCAAGGCAAACAGGCCGTTGGCGTGCAAGCTCTGATCAAGGGCCGGCGCCTGCAACTGAAGGCGCGCAAGGAAGTACTGCTGGCCGCTGGCGCTTTCGGCAGCCCGCATCTGTTAATGCTATCTGGCATAGGACCGGAGTCCGAGCTCAAACCACTGGGCATCGATGTGCAACACGAGCTGCCGGGCGTCGGCCAGAACCTGCAGGATCATCCGGACATCGTGCTCTGCTACAAAAGCCGCGACACCTCGCTGCTGGGTATATCTCTCAGCGGTAGTCTGAAGATGGGCAAGGCACTGATCGACTATCTGCGCAACCAAAAAGGCCCATTTGGGAGCAATTGTGCCGAAGGGGGTGGCTTCCTCAAAACAGCCCCAGACTTAGCGCGCCCAGATATCCAGCTGCACTCGGTGATCGGCACAGTCGATGACCACAACCGCAAGCTTCACTGGGGCCACGGTTTCAGCTGTCATGTCTGCGTGCTGCGGCCCAAAAGCATCGGCAGCGTCGGCCTGACATCCGCGGACCCAGGCGCAGCACCGCGCATCGACCCCAACTTCCTCGGACACGACGACGATGTGCAGACGCTGCTCAAGGGCTATCGCATGGCTCGCGAGATAGTAGCTCAGGCCCCCATGGCGCGCTTCGGCCTCAAGGACATGTACAGCCAGCACCTGCACAGTGACGAACAGCTGATTGAATTGCTGCGTCGCCGCACCGACTCCATCTATCACCCGATCGGCACCTGCAAGATGGGTCAGGACGAGTTGGCCGTCGTTGACAGCCAACTGCGAGTGCACGGCATTGAGGGCCTGCGAGTGATAGACGCCTCCATCATGCCGACCTTGGTAGGTGGCAACACCAACGCAGCCTCAATCATGATCGCAGAGCGCGGTGCCGAATGGGTAGCGTCTGCCTGAGGCGCATGACAACACAGAAAGGCCCCGATGCACGGGGGTTGGGCCTACTCTCTTTCCAGCAACTGACGGCGCCGCGCCCGTGGCGCCATGCTGAACCAACGTCGGCAAGCACGATTGAACACACTCTGCTCGCTATAACCGAGCAAGCCGGCGACCTGTGACATCGGCATGTTCCGCTCGGCCAGATAACAGTCGGCACGCTCCCGGCGCACTGCCTCCAGCAGCTCCTCGAATCCACTGCCCTGCTCAGCCAGGCGCCGCTGCAACACCCTCTCGTGCAACCCCAGCTGTTCGGCCACCAGTGGCAGGCGGCAGCGCTGGGTCGGCAGCATGCGCAGGATGAGAAACTCCACCTGAGAGCGCAGATCTTGAGGTCGCGCCGCATAAGCACTGAGGTACTGGACCAAGGTGCGGTACAGCAACGGATCCTGAAGCTCGATGGCCTGTTCCAGTTGATCACGGTGAAGAACCAGAGCATTGCAATCCTGTCCATTGCAGACGCTAGTGTTGAAATAACGGCGATAACGGGCAGCGGGTAGTGGGCTGATGCCGCTGAATAGAACGGCCAGAGATCTGAAGCTTGAGCCACAAAGCAGCTTCATAGTGTTATGGGCAACCCCGAGGGCCAGTTCCTGTAGCTGCCGCTGCTGTAAAGCACCCGGAAAACGGATATCGATGCGCAATCGCGACGTCTGTGACTCGCCGCTTTCTAGCTCAAGACAAATCCCTGGACTGTGGTAACCGATGAAGCGGACTATTTCCTCCAGAGCCTGGCCCACAGTTGCAGCACTGCGCGCGATCAGGGCGATCGGGCCAAGTACATGCACGTCCTGATACTGGGCCATACGTAAACCGAAGTCGGGGCAGTCCAGAACCGACGCTGCGTGCTCCAGCACCTCAATGAATGAGCGGAGCGGAACGCGCGCCTCCTCATCTCCAAGCAGCCGAGGGTCAATGTGGTACTGCCGCAACAGGGACTCGGGCTGGCCGCCCAACTGGCTCACCAGTTCGTTGAAGCCCCAAAATGAAGTGGTACGAATAAGAGTAGTCATGTTGACTGGAGTCCAATCACTATCAAAGCGGCCTCAGCCCTTTCATCAAATATGCACCTGGCTGAATGGTCATGGCTACGAGACGAGATTTGTAGAAGCCGCCTAGCATACCCGCCACCATTGAGTATGAACTGCTCACGCTTCGATAGACATCACCGGCCTATGCATGGAATACCCCCACTGCGGTAAATATCCACACCCTCAACCAATCAGCTCTATATCTAGCTAGACACCCCGCGACCGACTGATCTCCCACGACACGCCGCCACCGTCCACGGTTGCGGCAATCTGCTGCCCTAGGCGCTGCTCGATCACCGGCTTCCACGGAACCAGACTGAACCCTTTGCCGTCATCTAGCACTGCGTAACGTCCACTGGCGAGCATGACGCTACGCCGATAGGTGCCGGCCACCCGCTGTCCGTCATGTACAAGCAGATGCTCCAATCCCGTTTCAGTGGCGATGTCCCGAGCAGCCTGGGCCAGCTCCCGGCTGCGTAGCGTCACTAGAAGGTTACGCGCCAGGATCACACGCTGGCCTTGCTTCTCCGCCAGCCCTTGTTCGACTAGGAAATCGGCACGCTGCTGTATGGCCTGCCTCACCTCGCCAGCGAATCCTAGGTCACCCAACCCTCGCCCACCGCCTATCAATTGCTGGTCGAGCCAGGTAGCGCCGATCACACAAGCCTGCCGTTCGATGGGCAGATGAGACTTCAGCTCTACGGCCACGCCACCCAGGCGCTGCGCGTCGTACTGGCGACCGCGCTCGGGCAAGTCATCGGGCACTTTCCATAGCCCGTCGGCTACACGCTCCACGATGCCGGCCCGACGCAGGGCCTCCAGCCGGCGGACATGGGCCGCAACGACGTCCTGTGGATCTCGACTGTTCTTCTGTCCTTGGGCGATTGCCAGATGATGGTCGACGCGGTACAGGCCATCGCTTGCCAGCTCGGTGATGTTGCGGTCGGCCGCGCGTATCTCGGCCGAGCCGCGCACCTCCACCACCGATCCTGCGGGGTAGTTCGCCAGTTCATCGCGGGAATTGAGTGAAACGTAATGAGCCTTGCCGTCGACCCCATCAATGACCAGGTAAGCCCGGTCACGCAGCTCGTCGGCCAGTCCCTTGGCGGCCACCCGTCCGATCACAGCGCGCCCCGCCTCCCCCGGCTCGAACACGGCCAGCTCACGCGACCGGCCACTCATAGCGCGCTGCAGGGTGCGGACGATGTCACCCCGCTCGCCCAGCGCACGCAAGGTCTTCTCCGCATCGCCCTGAACGCTCCAGGTGCCGGGCCGGACCTCGGCGGCCAAGCCCATACGCTGCAAGCATTGCAGACGGCCAATCAGCAACAGGCGTTGGCGCTGCAGCCGCGGTTCGTTGAGGCGTTCGATCTGCAGCAGTCCATCACGCCCAGCTTCGCACCGCAGGGTGCGGTCCAGGCTCGTCCAGCGCTCCTGCTCCACCTCGCGCTGGAGGGTCTGCTGGATCTCCAGTTCAGTGTGCGGCCCCAACCATTCGGTGGCGAGCTCCGCGGCCCGGTGACGGAAGCCATGGGCGATGTAGTCGCTGGCGATGATGAGGTCTTTGCCGGTGTCGTCGCGCCCACGCAGGACAATGTGGGTATGCGGGTTGTCGGTATTCCAGTGATCCACCGCCACCCAATCCAGCCGCGTACCCAGGTCAGCCTCCATGCGGCTCATCAGGTGCCGGGCGTAGGTGCGCAAGTCGTCCAGCTCGGCACCGTCCTCAGGTGCGACGATGAAGCGGAAATGATGTCGATCGTCAGTGCAGCGTTCCCTGAAGGCACCGAGGTCGGCATCGTCCGCCTGTGGCCCGTAAGCCCTACCCGGCTCCCCATCGCGGCCGGCACCATCGCGCTCGATGTAGCGCAGGTGTTTGGTCAACGACTGCGGGCTGGCCTGGCGCTGGTTGACCAGCAGCGTCTTGATGGTCACCCGACGCGAGAGTGGCGTAAGCGAGGTGCCCGCGAAACGCGCCGCCGTATGCCCGCGCCCCAGGCGCGAGCCAGGCCGCTGACCGGCATGTTGCCCCTTGCCACCGGACAGTGCCGGCCGCCGCACAGCCGACTTGCCGCCGGCCTTGCCGACCTGCTTGAGCACCTTGGACACGAAGCCCTGATCGCGGTTCTTCGGCGCGCTGGGGCGCACGCGGAAATCGTCATCGCGTCGGTCGGTCATGGCTGCTCCCTCGGTAAGCCAGGGCGTGTTCTGGCGTGCGAAGCACGCAGGCATGCCTGCAGCAGCGAGCGCTACGCGCAATACACGGCACGGCGACGAAGCCGCGCCGTGCCGCTCCCACCCCACGTGCAGACTGAAGTTGGGGAAGGCCAAGTGCCGCCCCCTTTTGTCTTGCCTTCCGCCTTTGCCTCCCGCGTGCGCTGCATGTATCGACGGCCGGCGGCGCTGCACTATTTGCAACCCGCCTGCCGGCGAGCGCGGTGACGGCTTCGGGCCGCTCGCATTCGAGGCAAGACGGCTGCGCCGGAGGTTGCGCGAAGCGCGGTGCGAAGGCACCCGCGCTGCACGCACAACGGCACAGCGACAGCCAGCAGGACGACACATAGGATGGCGTGATGTGCAACAAGTCGGCACTCATCATCGGCCGGTCTCCAGCCAGATCGGATGCGCGACACCGACCACAGCGGATGCGCCAATTGACCCAAAATACCGACTATCGAACGACATCTGATTGGTCGTGCTCAATAGGAACAACTCACCGGGCAGAAGCCGGCGACAACCCAGCCAGCTCTGCAATGGTCGGCCCAGCCGATCTGTGCGCAGCGCGGCGGACGCAGGCGCACCGTCGATGCGCACAATCCCGCCAGTAACACACACCTCCTGCGGCGATACCGCGCCCACGCGTTTGAGCAGCGGGATACCCCTCGGTAGGTAGCCACGCTGCGCGGCAAACGCGGCGATGGCGTCTGGCAGCCGGATTAACACGATGCTGCCGACTAACAGCGAGTCGGTTCGGCGTCCGGGTGGATCGACGCGGTACCAACCGATAGGCACGCTGTCCGAAGCGTTGTAGACGACGCGGACATCGGGCTGCACGAATGACGCCCAGGCGAGCGCGGCGAGGCCGCTGGCGGACAGGCCCGCTATCACGAGGCCAGTGCGCAGGCGCAAGCGAGGACGCGAGACGTCGTTGATGGTCATGACAGCCGCCTCCCCGCCAGCCAGGCGGTATGCCGCTCCGCCGTGTACGCCGGCAGCGGCAGTCGCGCAGCGAGTCGGTTGCCCAGCGTGCGCCAGTACGCGGGCGCAACGGCACCCGGCGCGATGCCCAACGCCTCGATGGCGTCGATCTGCGTAAGCACAGCGTGCACGGTAGGCTCACTTTCGACGTGCAGCAGTAGCCGTGCACCAGGCTGCACGCCGGGTATGCGCTGCGCCACGTCCAGCGACGTGCAAGCCTGCATCACCATGAGCTGCCAGCGGATTGTGCCGTAGTCGTTGGCCTGCCAGCGGATGCGGCAGAAAACGTCACCCGGCAGGAAGACCGCGATACGTCGCCAGTGGTCCAGCCGGTCGGTGCGCGCCGGCTCGCCGAAGCGTAGGTAGAGCTTGATGCGCTGTTCCACGTAGGCGAGCGAGACGCGAGTCAGCTGTGCTGCGTCGGTCTGGCCGGTCATCAGCGCGAGCAATGGCGGCAGTACAGGCGTGGCCGCCGAGGGCTGTGCGTTCATGGGGTTTTCTCCGGGAATTCACGGTCTAGTAGCGCACGCAGCAGATCGGCGACCGTCACGCACTGAGTGAACGCCGATACCTTGATGCGGGCGCGCATGGCGGGCGTGATATCGAGGGTCAGGCGCGCGGTGTAAAGATCACCTTTCTGCAGGTCGCAGGTGTCGCCCTGACGAACCCACGCCTCGGCGTGTGGGTTCGCCGGCGGACGCGCACCGATGGCGATACGTTTACTGCGTTCGGTGGTCATGTCGTCCACCGCAGCAGTTCGTCGACCAACACGGCGATCTCACGCGCGGCGGCGCTATCCGGTGCTGTCTCACGGGCGAGGCGGCCGGAGGCAGCGCTGTCGGCGAAGACGATGCGCTGGCGCACTTCTGTGCGAAGTGCCGGCAGCGGTTGGTCGGCCAATGCCAGGCGCGCCTCGCGACCAATGATGGTGGTACTGACCCGCCGGTTGATGACGAAGGCCGCCGCTAGCTGCGGCCGAAACACCTGCGCCTCACGAATCAGCGCGATCATTTCGGCGCTGGCCCACAGGTCATAGGGGCTGGGCTGCACGGGGATCAGCACGCAATCGGTCGCCAACAGTGCGGAGCGCGCCAAGGCAGCGATGCGCGGCGGGCCGTCGATGACCATGTGATCGGCGCGACGCGCCAGATCGGGTGCCTCCAGGTGCAGCGTCTCGCGGGCCAGACCCACGGTGCCGAACAAGCGTGGCAAGCCCTGCTGGGCGCGCCGCTGCGTCCAGTCCTGCGCCGAGCCCTGCGGGTCGGCGTCCAGCAGCACGACATGCTGGCCACGCATCGCTAATTCGCCAGCGATATGTGTGGCGAGCGTGGTCTTGCCGACACCACCTTTCTGGTTGAGCAAGGCGATGATCATGGCGCGGCGCTCCCTGCTGGAAAGCCGGCCTGGACGTGCCGTTTCGCGGTTGCCCACCGGAATGGCGCGCCTCTACAAAAAGTTAGAGCTTTCAAGTTAGAGAAGTTAAGGGAGGCTGCAACCCCCGCAGTCTCTGCCCTGTAGACGACTTCGTACGCCTGATAGCACGATAGGGACACGCCCGATAGCACGATACCCCGCACGCCTGATAGCACGAGCCCGTCCACAGGTTTTCCCGCAGTTACCCCCGTGCCGTGGGCGACACGGGTCGGAATGTCAGCAGCTCCGTGCTGCTCTCCGGTATCCGCTCGATGCCGAGCACGTAGCCAGGCAGCGACTGTCGCACTACTAGGGCGCGCAAATCGCAGGCGAAGTCGCCGAGCCTCGCCGTGCTGCCTGACTTGCGATGCAGGTGCCGGAAGTCGAACTGCCAGCCGTCCGGCTGCTTGCCGCCATGCTTGCGCACCAAGCGGTACAGCCAGCGCTCGATGCCGCCGGTGAGCCGGAAATACGCAGGGTCGATGGTCAGCACCAGGGCGGCGTCCATCACGCCCGCGTAGAACCAGTCCGGCAGGATCAGCTCGATGCCCAGCGGCGTGCCGCAGGCGTCGGCCAGCTCCTTCCATTCGTTGATCCAGGAAAAGCGATGCAATCGCCTCCCAGTGGCTTCGCGAATGGAGGTAGCCACAGTGGTCGACTGTAGGCGATCCAGGGCGGCCTTGAGGCGCTGGTAGTCGCGCAGCGATACCCCGCGACCGATGAAGCGCAGGATCTCGTAGGGCGTGGCGCGCATCAGGCGCGACGGGTGCAAATCCGCGTCGCGCGCCTCGACGATCTGACTGGCCGCCCAGATCAGTATGTCGGCATCCCAGATCGTGGCGATGCCATACTCCTGCGCTCCCTCCACACGCACGGTGACGCCGCTGGCGCGGAAGTCGATCGGCGTCGTGCGCCGCGACTTGGCCAGCGAGAAGAACGGATAGGCCATTAGGTCCTGACTGTCGCGCGGCGCTATGTCGCCCGGCAAGGCGCGGAACAGGTCGAGCTGTTCGCGCTCCGACGAAGAGCGGGACATGGCGATGGCCACCCGCGAGCCGTCGATCAGCGCGCACGGCTGTCGGCCGAGTGCTGCTCGGCATATTCGGGATCAGACGTGGCCTCGAAGCTGCGCTGATCGGCCCAACTATCGAGATCGGCAACGGCATACATGACGCGCCGACCGAACTTGCGAAAGCGCGGGCCGCCACCGATTACGCGCTGCTTCTCCAGCGTACGCGGCGACAGGCGCAGGTATTCGGCCGCCTCGTCATTGGTCAAGTAGCGCTGCGGCTGGACAGTGGCAGCGGGTTGTAGGGGCGTGAAGTGGGCAGCAGCAGGTCGCACGGGAGCGGGTCGCATGGGGTGAGCCTCCATCAGTCAGAACAGCGCGTCCGCATCAGCGCGGCCGGTTGGAGGCAGTCTCAGAAATGGTAGGCGGCCTGTTCAGGGTCGTTTTGCAGGCGGCGCGGAACGACCCTCCTCACGCCCGTCGAGCTTTGCCAGGCGTCGATAGCCTCCGTGCATCAGCGTCCGGCCGCGCCCTACCAAGCGGCGCACCTTTGAGCGCAGGCCGCCGTCGGCGTGCCAGCCTCCTTCCACCGCAGCCCGACCAAACAGCCCCTCGGCCACCCGGCGCAAGGACGCCCCCGCCAGGGTAGCGTCGAGCGCCTGAAGGGTATGCAGCTCCAGCAGCGCGGCGGGACCGGGCCGACACCGGGTCGCCGCAAGCGGCGTGGCATCGGCCGCGACAGTCAGCTTGTTCAGCCCGGCCGCGATTGCGCAGTAGCGTGCGCAGGCCCGAACGGCATGCACATAAGCCATGCCGTCCTCTAGGTCGGGAGCAACGGCCAGCCGAAGGCAGCAACCCGGCCAGCGCGTCGTCAGCAGCAGGCGCCTGCCGTCATGGATCAGGCACTTGCTGCCTGGGATGCGCCAGAAATCAAATGCCACGGCATCGGGCATGGGATCGATATCGGGATAAAGCTGTATCAGCTCCAGAGGGTCGGGGAACCAAACAGGATCTGCATCCCGCGCATCCAGATTTGGGTCTTCCAACAGGCGCAGTCCCCAACGACGCGCAACCTCAGGCCGGCACCGGCGATGCTGCCAGTCGCAACAGTACTCCGGGTTCCTGCGCAGGTACTCCCAGGCTAAGGCAAGGTCATCCAGGTGCAGGACGTACAGATAGGCCGCGGTGGGATACCAATGCTCGGCGTCGCGATCAGCCATGAGGCAACCTCCCTTTGCACAGGGTTCGTCGCCACGGGCTCGCAACGCGAGGTCAAGGTCTCCTCGGCACGACATCATATGGAAAGGCGTCAAACGACAGAATCAACACCGATTGACTCCGAAGCGTTGCGCGGATCGTCCGAGTGCGACAGCGCCACCGTCCTTCAATGCTGTGGTGCCAGGCATATCGTGCAGCCTTGAGCGCTGGCCATCATGACCGATTGGGTCAGGCTTACACCGTCTGATTGCAACAGTACCGATTGAGACAGGTTAGGTCTGAACTCGGATCGAGCCGATCACAATGCGCCCCTCAATGACAGGTGCCGGATGGGCGGCTCGTTCAGTCCATGATCGATCCATTGAGGTACGCCAGCCGCATGTATTCAGACAGCGTGCGTGCCGCTCGGAAGTACAGATCGCGCGTGACCGGGCGCTTGAGGGGCCCGACGATGGAGGCCAGTTCAGACAGCCTCACGGCACCAAGCGCGGGCATGCCGATACCCACGTCGCAGAGGCCATAAGCCGTGTCCTCGTCGGTTGGATCAAGTTCAGTCAGAAGCCAGACCGCATGTGCGTCGGGGGTAAACAGACGAACCACCGGTAACGGATCGAGGGCTTGGCCCGCTGCCCGTGCGCGACCGTTCGCCAACAACTGCTCGCGTTCCACTTCGGTGATAAGCGACAAGGTCATGGCAGCACGCCAGAAGGTGGGCGTGCCTTGCGCGTAAACGTCGATACACGGATGTGCTTCCACACAGAATCACCAATCTGCTGATGCGTCTTCGTGCATTCGTTTAAATGCACGAAGATGCATGCTGGCAAATCCGTAAAAACACCAAGATGTGTAATCGGTATTACATAAGTCTGGGAAGACACGGAGGCGCCTCTGCGCTTCTGATGAAATATGCCAGTACGGGTTTCCGTAAAAGCACGAAAGCAACAGAAACCCTTACCAATGAGTTAAAGATAACGTGGTTTTGATTCTCCCTCGACCCGACGCTTCTGTCCATGCAGAAGCGATCCGTTCAACCCGGCCGACCGGCCGGAACCACCACCTTCGATGCCGAGCTGGCGCAAGCCTTCGGCGCGGCGGTGCGCGCGCTACGCATGGAACGTAGCATCGCGCAGGAATCGTTGGCGAACTTGGCCGGCATTGAGCGCTCGCACATGGGCAAGGTCGAGCGTGGCGAGCACATGCCCACGTTGGCGATCATCTTCAAGATCGCCGGCGCGCTCAATTGCAGTACGGCAGTGCTGATGGCTGCGGCGGAATGCCAGCTCGCAACTTCTAGGGCCTAGCCCTGCGACAGTGCCCCACCGCAACGGGCGGCACCGAGGTGGCCGTCAGGCCACCGACTTGCTACGCGACCAGATCAGGTTATGCGTACCTTCCTCCTCAATCAGCCGGGCGTAGATCGTCGCAGGGAACGAAGGATCGTCGAGGGTCACGGACAGGTAAGGCCGCTCGGCCTGACTGACTCTCTTCCAGGCCGCACCGATGTCGTAGCCGCCGGCCGCCTGAATGCGGTAGTCGGGAGCATTCTCGCTGCTCCTGCCGTTGGGGATGAACTTGACCTTGAGCGTCAGTGTGCGGACGGTGCCGGTGAAGCCGTCGTTCTGAGCGGTGAAGGTTCCGATGTTGGCCATGATGATTTCTCCTTGCGGGGGTAACCAAGGTCGCGCCCATCGCGTCCTTGTTGTGATCCGTCCGGCTGGGGACGGGCTAGCCGCACCGCGCAACGGCCGCAACAGCGTGGAGGACCAGAAGGCGCACAGAATTTGCAGGCGAGGAATCCGCGCTGCGGAGGGGAAATTGTTTGCGCCGAACGGTTGCGACCATGAAGCCCGAGGCGTAGCCGGGCCACCGTCAGGATTCACGACAAGCCAAGGACGCACCGGGCCGAACTCCCTCGGAAGGAGACAGGGCCGACTCGGCATCCCCGCGTGACGGCTTCACCGGCTTGCGCCCTGACGCGAGCAAGGTCAGCGCCTCGACGACGGGCGAGAACGCCCTTGCCGCAGCCTGCGGCAACCAGCTTGAGGCGTGGACTGGAAGCGCCTTAGCAAGCCGATCGGCATGTCCGTGGCCCATCCTTCGAGATGTGGCACAGTGCGAGCACCTCTCAATGCTTGCGCTCACGATTAGGACTCTGATAGCTTAGCTCTGTGCTCGACAGGCGCATGACACCCGTCAATACAAGCTGGAAACGGCACTGTCTCGATTGCAGAAACTGACCGATTCGACTTCCTTCGGTCCTTATGAGTGGAGACGGGTGACGCTGCCATAGGGACGGAGATTGTCGTAATGAGTCAGTCCTACACCCCGCCGAGCACCCTCTCCGGCATTTCCCGCTTCGCCAAAAAACTCCGCAATGAACGTGGCATCGCGTACAAAGAAGCGCTTGAGGTTGTCGCGCGCATTGCCGGCTTCGAAAACCACGCACACGCAAAACGCCAACTTGCTGACCGAGCCTCGCCCTTGAAGCTGGTGCCGCTCTACTTGACTGTCTACTGGCATGACCAGAACGATAGAAAGGCCTCCGGGCGTTGTACCGCGGTTGTCAGGCTACCCGAGGAAAACCTCGCCACTCTTCCTACATTAAAGGCCCGAGGCTACTGGATGCTTGGTGGCTTCCAGTTGGAGAGTGCGGACCATCTGCAAGCCATGATGGATGGCCATTCTTATATGCACGCGCAGAAACGGATCACTGACGCAGTGCGTGATTTGCAGTTCTGCACAGCAACCGGTCTAAAGCCAATCCGGAACATCGCTGATAAACGCCGAATCGAATTCCTGCAGGATCTACCTGGTCAGGATCACCGGTCTAACTGGATCTCCCCATCAGGAAGCTGGTTGGCCCTGGATGAGCCCTACCACCCTCGCTCAAGCGAGAAAGGCACTAAACGCGGTGACTGGCTCGCCAAACACGGGCTTGGAATGACTGCACCTGCCTGGGGTGGGCTATACGTCCCTGGAGAATCGATCCCTTACTTGATCTCTGACTCTCCTGAGCTGCTGCAGCGGGTCACCATGATCGTTGAGGGCTTGCCTCCACTTCCTCAAATCGACTGGGACACCCACTCCAGTAGTTACTGGTCTGATTTTCACAGCCCGCTGCGAATTGCCAGCGGAAAGCCTTACCGCCCCCGCCCCCAGCCTTCGTACGGAAAGCGCGCAGGTGCACTGCCTTATGGCGGCCGGCCAGGAGAAACGTCTGAGTGGCGCCCAGCAACTGCCATGTCGCTTCAGCAACACCGGGATCTGGGATTTATTCTCCGTGGCTTTTCTTGGTCCAATCTCTCAAGTCGCGTGCTAGATAAGCTCAGCAGCACGATATCTACGCTGGATGACTGGGCGAACTATGAGCACTCCAACAAGGCCAGTGATCAGATCGACAGGCTGTACTACGGAGCCGACCGGGCCAAGTATGCGACGTTGGACGACTTGCTGAAGGGTGTGAATGACGCACGTGCGCTGATCCTCTCGGGCTACTTGGAGTGCCGGCCACGCCGGAATCTTATGAAGGTGCTCGATCTTGTGGAGCGTGATGCAATCAAGCGCGCTCAGAAACAGGTCGCCTAACCTACACCGTTGACCTACCTGGTCGGGAGCCCCTGACCAGGTACATCTATGTCGGTCTACTCCGGCAGCACCCGGCTGAACCGATAGCACGGCACAGCCGGTTCATCCTCCAGGCAACCTGCCAACCGGTACTCCCAGACCTCACACCCCCTTGGCTGTCCAGAAGACAGCCCCTGACCAAACTGAACCGTGAAGTGGATCAGCTGAAGGGGGCTACTCATTGGGTATTCAGGCTCCCACTCGGCGAGGTACCCCGCGGTCCAGCGGATACGAATTTTCATGCTTCAAGCTCCAGTCAACGCGCCCAATCGGCGCGTTAGCAAAGCTATTGCAAAGTGCCAGTCAAGTAGAAACCCTACAGGGGGGCGCGCAGCCGAGGACACGGCCGGCGCGCCTTGATGGCGCATGGCCGCGCGCTACAGTCGCGACAAGATGATGAAGTCAAGGAAAGGCGGATCGAGAGGCAACGGCCGCAACGTTGGCGCAGACCCCACGCAAGCGAAGCGCGCAGGCCCGGACCGAGAATCCGGGCCGAAGGCGTCCGCCGAACGCAGTGAGGGAACGCAGTGAGGGAACGATGAAAGTCCAAGGGGTGCGAGCCTCGCGCAGCGAGGCTCGATGCGCAGCACGACAGCGCGACCGGCCGCTGGCCGGGGATGCCCAGACCAGAGCCCCACCTCGGCAGCATGCAAAAAAGGGGCCGAAGCCCCCTGAGGCTCAGAGCAGCCCCTGTTCAGCGAATGACGTAGTGGCCTCGCCGCCCACAATGATGTGATCCAGCGTGCGCACCTCCACCAGCGCCAAAGCCTCCTTGAGGCGCTGGGTCAGCACCTTATCTGCCTGGCTTGGCTCTGGATTTCCGCTCGGATGGTTGTGCGAGAAGATCACCGCTGCCGCGTTGAGCCGCAACGCCTCTTTCACCACTTCTCGCGGATACACCGATGCCTGGTCGATGGTGCCGCGGAACAACTCCACGTATTCGAGCAGCCGATGCTGGCTGTCGAGGAACAGTGCTGCGAACACTTCGTGCTCGAATCCAACCAGCTTGTTACGCAGGAAGTCCTTGACCAGCTCCGGCGCGGTGAACAACGCCCCGCGTTGGTATTTCTGGTCGATAACTTGGCGTGCCACCGCCAGGATCTGGTCCACGGACGCGGGCAGGTAGCGCCCCTGCGCGTCACGCACCAACAGCATGGAATCGAACGAGGAAAAGGAAAGTTGCGACATGGTCGTGCTCCGGTTGCTCGGGCGGAATTGCCCGGAACCGGCACCAGCACGGCGCAGCGCAAGCTGTCAGGGGTCCACGACGGCCGCAGGACGCCAGCGCGCAACGCGCGGGCAGCCCTTGACAGCGAGAACGCCGTGATACGGTGAAGGGAACAGCAAAACCGCCCATCCCCCTTCTCAAGGCACGGATTGGCAAGCGGAGCGCGCAGGCCCTCAAGGGCCAGAGGGGTCAGGGATCAAAGCCGAATGGCCACGACTCGGCACGAGGCGTGGGGCGCAGCCCGCGAGCCCGACGGCGGAACGCCGGGAAACACTAGCGAATAGCGAGCACACAAACTCGCAACTTCAAGTCAAACAGAATGAAGGAATAAAGCTCATCGACGAAGGATGAACACTCGTCCAATTGGCAAGGTCTATCTGAAGTACAGACAGCACGGAGATATTGATCCGTTATAAAGCCACTGCTAGGATCGTAAACGGTTCTGGTCTCCGCCTTGCTGCCTCGAGGAAAACCAGCTCAAATCGAAGCCCATATATTTCCCTCGTGGCCCGCCCGGCAAGCAGCATGCTCAGCAAAGCGAAAGCTTTAATGGCTGCATTTTGTCGAGGAAATTTGTGATGTTCGATTTCGAATGTGTAACTAACGCGGTTCGAGCCATGGAGCTGGACAGCGTGCCCGACGACCTTTCCCGCTGTCGTCAGCTGGAGCTCAAAGCAAAGCACTTGGGCTACCAAAACTGGAACCATCTGCTCGACACTTTGAAGAACGAGCCCGCAAAAGACCGCCTTCAAAAAAGTACAATGCGTCTGATACAGCGGGTTTGCCAAGTGCGCTTGCCGCTCCGCAACAAAGCTTACGTGAAACTGACTATCCTGCCTGGTGGCGGAGTTGGTCATTACAGCTATTGGATAGGCTGGGATAAGAAAGGCAATGAGGTTCGCGTGCCTCGCCCAATTGACGGCCGGGAGCAAGCACGAAAACTCCGCAAGCTTCAGCCCTCTCCCGTTTTTGCTATCGAAACAGAAAGAGAGCTTATAGCCTGGCAGCATTTTTGGGTTTCGACCGCAATAGTGCCACCAGACTTAGCCAGAGAGTTTTTCCCGGCGTTGTTCAACAAGAAGCACCTTGTGGCAAAAAATCCACCCATTGATGTCATCAAAGAAAAGTACGAGGCAATGGGTGATATCTATGCAAACAACCTCGAAGAAAATTAAATAAAACTTCAGCGGCTCTCTTCGGAGCCGCTGAAACCCCTCACCCAAGGCTAGCGAGCCATAGCCTTCTGAGTCGCCCTTAATTTTGTAATAACCCGAAGACATCTATAGCCGTAAGCAGCCCTAAGCCGACTAAAGATGCCGGTTCAGCTACAGCAGATGAACTGCCGTAATGCTTCCGGCCAAAAGTGGTCCTTGCCTGAAATGAAATGCGACAGGAAATCATCGAGTCAGTAGTGGTGAGCACTTAGACAGCTAGCGATAACATACGGTGGGGCCGGCTCCGACGCAGCTGGCCTTCTGGCAGGTGCAGTCATCCGCTGAAGGCCGACAAATGCAAACTCACTTATTGTGTTTGGAGATGTAGATTCTTGGCGTGAGCCCCAAACTTCTTACCAATTTTTGCCAAGACTCGATGGCGAGAAGAAATTGAATCGAGTTGAACTCGGTAATCCTCTGAATCTCGTCTTCAAACACAAACCACAAGGCTGCCGCAGTGAACTCTTGATCAAACTCAATCTCATCTCGCCTGATGAGTTCAACTGCATCTCGTGACTGCTCTATGTTGTAGATCAACTCTGAGCTGGTCTCCGAGATCTTGACCGAGATTATTTCCTTATCTTTGAAGAGATCTGCCACCTCAACGCGATACTGCCTCTTGCCCCTTTCCATTGACTGTAGCTGCGTGAGTTGTCGATCAAGCAAAACATAACCATGGTCAGTGCACTGTTTTTTATTGAAGTAGCTTTCGCGGTAGGTAAGCTTGTCATCAACAGGCTCGTTGGCATCGATCTTAAGTTGCTTCTCATCGCGCCAGCGGATGTAATCTGCCTCATCGAGCGGCTCCTTCAGGACGGTATCAATCGTATCAAGTGAATGTTTTAGGTAGTCCATGAAGGTCTGGTTGAATTTATACCAGTCACCATTCCTCAAGAAGTAATGGTAACCGTCATAGGCGATGGGCAGATCTAGAATCTCTTTGAGCGCCTGAGTGAACACGCCATGATCACCGCTCTTGAACTGCACACTTACGGCATTGATGTCGTCAATATCATTGTGTTCAATGAGGAAATCGCTGACCTCATCGACGGTCAGAGAGTTGCCAATATTCTTGCGATACGCACCGGTTTTGCCGGATTTCTTGGCAGAGAGGCGATAGTCGTAATCGTGAAAACTGAAGCAAATTGCTACACCATACACATGGAACTCTTCGACTTTAACGTTGCCTTGCCGGGTTTTGATAAACGTTAATAGTAGCTTATCAAGCTCCACACGCAGTTCATCAGTGACAGGTTCCAGCTTCGGAAGCCGAATGATTTCCTCGCCCCCCATGCTTGCCTCTAGGCGATCGAAAATCTCGGCGAGGTCAAGTGGATTTCGATCCATATCCATCTGAATCGAGTCAGCAAAAATTATATTCCGTTCACCCCACAAATCCCTGTCCGATGCTCTGAGCTTGAGGTGATCGACCGACTCACCAGGCTCGTACCCATTGGGTTGGAATCGCTGGTAGGAGGATACGTCCTGCCTCTTGGTACCCGTAAAATATCGGCTTTTCTTGAGCAGAATAGTGTTCTCATCCGCCATACGCACAGCCAGGTCTATACCGAAATCATGCTGAATGAACTTGGAAAGATAGAAATGAGCCTTTCCGAGGCTGACAGCATAGATATGTTCAGGCTTGTCAGTGTGGTGACACAGCAGCATCCCGAAATGGAAGGTATTGGTAGGCTTGACAACATCGTCGTTAAAGAAGTCTCGGTAAGTTTCCCACCACCAAATGTCATTCCCCTTTACCTTATCGGAAAAATAAAAGGTCATCGAATAGTCATTCGAGCTGCGAGTTTTCTGCTCCCGGAGTCCAACAGCATTCAGTTTTTCTTTTAGTTGAGCGAGCTTGGTGTGCTTGACCTTATATATGTTGTAAGTGTTATGCATGGCCAATCCATTTGGGCTCCGAGGGTGAATGGCATCAAAGTGCCACTCAACAACGGCGAGCGCAACCCGATTGGAACGAGGTTTAGTCGGTTTCGGCGATCGATTACTGAATCCCACCAGCTTCAACAAGCGTGGCTGGGCCTATTTTTGTCCTAAGAATGTCCACTACGGATTGATTGCAGTCCTTCGTGACCATCCGCGGCTGCCCGATTCTGTTGAAAAAGTCGGTCTCGGTGGCCGTCGCCTTTTCAGAGCTCAAGAAGCGCGCGCTTGGGCGCCACTGCGTAAAAACCAAGGTAACTCCGCCTTCCAAACGATTCAGATTTCAACGTCGGCAACGCTCATTTGTGGGCAGAAATCGCGAAGCGACTTTTTCAACAGAATCGCCCTATTGCAGACTGTCAGTGCCGACAACGATCTGCCAAAAGCGTGCTGACTGAGTAGTGGCAAAGCAACACCATTCAGGTACCCTCATCACAAAGGCATGGAGGTCTAAAGGAGTTCTGGCCCACTCCCTGGTCGGCTGCCTCCCAGGACGCGCTGGAAACCTTGAGAATGCAGATGTGGCATCCCCCTCCTCAACCACATGGTAATCCCCCTGAAATCAGTGCTCGTCAGAAGTAGAATTTTCTCCTAATCGGATCAAGGAAATTTTGCGTGAAGACATCGCGTTTTTCGGACAGCCAGATCATCGCCATCCTCAAGCAGGCCGAAGCCGGCAGCCCAGTTCCGGAGCTGTGCCGCGAGCATGGCATCAGCTCGGCGACCTTTTACAAGTGGCGCGCCAAGTTCGGCGGCATGGACGCCTCGTTAATGGCCCGGCTGCGTGAGCTGGAGGAGGAGAACCGCCGTCTCAAGAAGATGTATGCCGAAGAGCGCCTGAAGGCCGAGATCATTCAGGAGGCGATGGCAAAAAAGTGGTGAAGCCATCTCGGCGGCGAGAGATGGCGCAGCGTGCAGTTCGCTCGGGCCGGATCAGTATCAAGCAGGCGTGTCTGGCCTTCGAGGTCAGCGTCACCTGCTATCGCTACCAACCGCGGTTGTCCTCGGAGAATGCCGAGATCGCCGATCATCTGATCCGGCTTACGCACAGCCAGCGCAACTGGGGTTTCGGTCTGTGCTTCCTGTACCTGCGCAACGTGAAAGGTCACCGCTGGAATCACAAGCGGGTGTACCGGATCTATCGGGAGCTGGAGCTGAACCTACGAATCAAGCCGCGCAAGCGCATCGTGCGTGAGAAGCCCGAGCCACTGGCGGTGCCGGAAGCGATCAATCACTGCTGGTCGATGGACTTCATGCATGATCAGTTGGCCGATGGTCGCAGCTTCCGCCTGTTCAACCTGATCGACGACTTCAACCGTGAAGCCCTGGCCATGGATATCGACTTGTCTCTGCCGGCGGAACGTGTGGTGCGCGCACTGGATCAGGTCATCGAGTGGCGTGGCAAACCACGGGCCATTCGCAGCGACAACGGGCCGGAATACATCAGCAGCAAGCTCGTGCTGTGGGCAGAAAAGCATGGCATCCGTCTGGAACATATCCAGCCCGGGAATCCCCAGCAGAATGCCTACGTCGAGCGCTACAACCGCACGGTGCGTTACGACTGGCTTGGGCATTACCTGTTCGAATCCATCGCCGAGGTGCAAGAGCACGCCACTCGATGGGTCTGGACATACAATCACGAACGGCCAAATATGGCCCTGGGAGGCATCACCCCCAAACAGAAGTTGGCTCTCGTGGCCTGACCTCTACTTCTGGCAAGTACTAAAAATGGGGGGATTACCACATCGCGGCAGGGTGTAAAAAGGATTTAGGCATGACTTTGGGCGTAAAAGTAAGTCCAAAATTTCTCAAAATGTTTAAACATTTGGGGAAAAAGCAATGTAGCCAAGGTATCAGCGTCTTAGACGTATTCATCTTAGACATCAGAAGCAATAATTTTGTCTATGAAAATTTAGTCAATGAACTCTACGACATTATTATCACCTACGCTCTATCAAACTCACGACTTAGCGAGTACGAAGGGAGCTATGGTGGCAAAGCGTTTGTGGAAGCAAAGAGTAAGTTGCGTGATTACGTACAAAATGATGGTGAGTTAGGAGAAATACTACTTTACTCATTTCTAGAGTCACATTTACAGGCGCCGAAACTCCTGTCCAAATTGGAGATAAAAACCTCGGCCAACGACTACGTCAAAGGTGCCGATGGAGTACATCTTCTAAGCCTTTCCGACAACGAACATAAAATCGTTTTCGGCGAATCTAAGATGCGCAAGCATCTCCTCGACGGCGTATCCGATGCGTTCCGGTCGATCAAAAAATTTGCAGAGGGCAAGCTTGCCTTCGAAACCACTCTAATCGACTCCCAACTGATCAAGACCTCCGTTACTCAGGACGAGTACTTGGTTCTCAAAAAAATCCTCCTCCCCACTGAGGCGGATGATGATATGAGCACCGACTACTCATTTGGTGCATTCATTGGGTATGAAGTGGCCGTCAGCAACGAGGAAAAAAAATTACCTAACCGAGAGTACAGAGAATTGCTGTACGAACGGGTAAAACAACAAGCGCTGGATGTCTTTGAAAATGTGCTCAATGCAATCGACCGGCATGAACTGCATGGCTATAACTTTTACATTTATATAGTTCCCTTCACAGAAATAGACGAAACCAGAAAGCTGTTGCTCAAGCGGATAGTCGAGGCCTAGTATGGAAGCAGAACCTCTAATAGATAGACTTGTAGCTGACGTACATGAGAGCAGCTATTTCCAGAGACTTTTTTATAAAGCTCAGCTCGCGAAAGACACCTTCACCTTTGACCAAGATGCTACACCGCTGGCGGCAAAGGAACTCACCCACCTGCTACGCTTCGCTGACATATTGTCATCATCAAAAGGCGAGTCTGATCGAAATTTAGCCTATAGAATCGTTGGGAATGTTTACGAGGTGAACACTCGCGGCGCTCGTAGCAAGGCCTATGCGAATGCGATAGTCAACAAGCTTGGGTTGTGGCCAAGTTTAGGTCTTCTACGAAAGCAAAAAGAGCTTGATAGTGCCCTTCCCATAGATAGACGAATTGAGTTGCACGTAAAGAAATCGGCTCAAAAAGTCCAGGGGACCGAGACATTCTTTACCGACAAGCAGTTTGAGCTTTTCTCCAAATTAACCGAAAGCAAAAATTTTAGTTTCGCAGCACCGACGTCAATGGGTAAATCTTTTGTCATTCTAGAAATGATAAGAAAGATGATTGCGAACACCCCAAAATCAGATATTGTCGTCTTAGTACCCACCCGCGCGCTCATCGCTCAAGTCTTTAGCGACATAAAAGAAAAACTAGGCAGCGACCTAAAAAACAACGACTTTCAAGTAGCCACAAGTTCCTATGCACTGTCAGAACTCAATAGCGATCCCGATCAAAATTTTGTCTTCATCCTTACACCCGAGCGTCTATTAAGCCTGATTAACAGCTCACAAAGTTATGCTTTCGGATACCTATTTGTTGATGAAGCACAAAAGCTGTCGTCTAAAAAAGACCACAGAAGCATCATAACTTATCAAGCAATAGAACAGGCAATTGAAAGAAACAAAGGCCTGCACATTTATTTCTCATCCCCAAACGTATCTAACCCTGAAAGTTTTTTAGAGCTATTTGGGCGGAATAAGAAAAATGTATTCAAGACAAAGGAAGGTGCTACCAGTCAGCATCTATATTTCGTCAACCTGCTCGACCGTAACATCTTTCAATACCATCAAGGCATAAAGTCTTCCCTTCCTGCTATTTTGCTTAACCGGTATCGAACCGCCAATGATTTGTTTTTCCGAGTAGGCGGAAACTCGCCTAAAATAATCTACGGCGGTTCTGTAGAAAAGACACTGGCTCGTGCAAGATCCTTTAATAAATTTCTTACGAAAGAAAAGAGCCCAGCCGTTTCACAAGTAATCAAAGAGGCTGCCCAACAAGTCAGGGAATACATTCACCCTGACTATGAGTTAGCAAGCATGCTGGAGTTGGGAATTGCATTCCATTTTGGAGGGTTGCCTCAAGCAATCAGAAGCCTTATCGAATCGCTCTTCAGGGACGGAGAAATCCGCTACTTATTTTGCACGCCAACATTACTGGAAGGTGTAAATTTACCTGCTAAAACCATATTTGTTATGTCTAGCAAAAAAGGCACTCCAAATCTTGAACCCATTGATTTCTGGAACCTTGCAGGGCGAGCGGGGCGCTTGGCTAAAGAATTTTCGGGAAATATTGTTTGCATCAAAGATGAAGATGACCAGTGGAACACTCTAAACATACTTAATGAAAAAAGTAGAGAAATCACACTAACCCCAACTGTATTGCCAAAAAACAAAAAAGAAATCGATAATGTACTTGCCTCCATCGACGGAAGCACCCCCAGCTCCTCTTTATCATTTAAAATTTCCGACATCCTTAGAATCGACAGCATTCGAAGTAATTCTGGCTACGAGACTTCCCTGTACAATCTCTACAAAGACGAAACTGATGGCCGATCAGCTAAATTAGCAGCCGAATCTGTTGCAGATATAAAAATACCAATCCATATTGCGAGGAGCAATCAATACATTGATCTCGACACCCAGAATTCCGCTTTCAAAAAGCTCAAAGCAATCAGGGGATCGCTGAAGCTATCTCAATGGCCGACAATGGATGAAATAGGTAAGAAGCTCCACCTTATCTTCGATATTTATGACTTCGAGGTTAACGAGAAAAAGTTTAAGCGCGGCAGCATCGTATACTTCAGACGACTGATTCACCGCTGGATAATGGGCGAGTCACTCAGCACCCTAATCTCTAACACACTCGCCACCCAACAGACCATTTGGTATAAACGGGAAACGATTCAACTCGACGTAAAAAAACCAGAACACATAAGCGCTGTCGTCAACAATCTCATCTCCAATATAGAACACGATCTCAGATTTGTTTTTGAAAACTATTTCGGCCATTACTACCAGTGTCTGCAAGAAATATACGGGGACGATGCGGGTGCAAACTGGGCTCAGTTCATAGAATTCGGAACAAACGATAAAGATATTGCTGCCATGCAAGTCATGGGACTTTCAAGACATACCGCGGTTTTCCTAAAAAGGCGCTATAGCTCTGTCCTTTCTGTTTCCGGAGGGAAAATACAGGGTGTCAATTTTCATAAGCTACTTGAAACTATTTCCCGCTCAAGTATCTACTACACCGATATCCGCTCAATGGCATCAGGATGATTTTATATTTTCTATGGCGTAGCACAACAAATAGCACCATGCGCTTCTAAATTAAATATCTAACAATACAATCGGCGGTTGCAGGAGCTGAGTGCAACACGGTCATTGAATTGAAGCTGGAGCATCATGCCGCATAGCCATGGCCTTCTGCATCACCTCACCCATAACTTCGATGGGGCACTTGAAGTCGAAGCGCTTACGCGGTCGCATGTTCAGTTGCAGTGCAATAGCGTCGAGTTCTTCTTGGCTGTGTACCGACAAGTCCGTGCCCTTGGGCAGGTACTGGCGGATCAGGCCATTGATGTTTTCGTTGCTGCCGCGTTGCCAAGGGCTATGCGGATCGCAGAAGTAAATCGCCACCCCGGTCTGCTGGGTGATTTCAGCATGCCGCGCCATTTCTCGGCCCTGGTCGTAGGTCATGCTCTTGCGCATCGCCAGCGGCATGCCATTGAGCGCTGCACTGAAGCCTTCCATCGCCGAGGTCGCCGTCGCGTCGTTCATCTTTACCAGCATCAGGTAGCCACTGGTGCGCTCTACCAGCGTGCCTACAGACGAGGCGTTGGCCTTGCCCTTGATCAGATCGCCTTCCCAATGCCCTGGCATCAGTCGGTCTTCGATCTCCGGTGGGCGCACATGGATGCTGACCATCTCGGGGATCTGGCCACGCCGATCCACGCCGCCAGAGCGCGGCCGGCGCGTCGTCTTACTTTGGCGCAGGCAGATGATCAGCTCCTTACGCAGCTCGCCGACCGGCAAGGCATAGATGGCGTTATAGATCGTCTCGCGACAGACGTATGCATCTCTGAGGCTGGGAATGTTCATGCTGCGCAGCTTGCCGGCAATCTGCTCGGGAGACAAACGCTCGCGCAGCATATGGGCCACCAACTGAAAGCGCTCACCACCCGGCAACAGCTTTCGTTTCGGTCGACAGCCTTGGCGGCGGGCCTGCATCTGCTGCTGGGCCATGCGGGCCGAGTAGCCACCACAGACATCTCGATTGCGGCGCAGCTCCCGGCTGATGGTCGAAGGGGATCGGGTGATCAAGCAAGCAATCTTGCGCAGGCTGAACCCTTGGGCACGGCTGATTTGAATGGTGGCGCGTTCTTCAACGCTGAGTTCGGAATAAGACATAGGGGCAGCACCGTACCGGAAAGGTCAGGTGTTGCACTCAGTTTTTGCCGCCGCCATCACTTAAAATAAACGATCTGATATCGGGAAAGCTTTCACGCACTTTCAAGTATCCAGCCATCAAACAGATATCAGTTATGATAGGGAACCATGTAGGAAGATATATCTATGATACCGGATTGACCGAACAAATCTTGCTTAGTTTCAAAATAACGGTCGTCTATCGGTCATCGAACTGGCTGGTCGTATTGGTCGCCCCCATTATAGAACCTATGGGGGCGGAAGCAGCCTTTCACTAAAGCGAGTTCAGGCTCATCTTGAACAAACGAGCCGACGTCCATTGGGAGCGCCGATATCTACCAGTGCATCTCTACCGCCTACTGAACCGATCAACACCAATGCGATTGGATGGCCAAATAGGTGCAATTGCGCACTTTCGCTCCACTACGCTGCAGCAAGTTGTCTCGATAGCCACTGAACCTCACAGTGTTTCCATCCAGCCAGACTCATGGAGTCCAAGATGGAACATCCATCGCCCACATCCAGCGCTTCAATCTCCGAGACCAGCCAGCCTCTGCCGATGCCTGGCACAGAAGCCTACGAGGCACTGCCGCAGTTTCCGAAGTGCAGCTCCCTACCCTTCCGGCGCACCATTCGGCGGCATGAGCTGCAGCAGATCGTCCCCCTGTCCGAGACAACCATCTACGAGATGGAGCGTCGTGGCGAATTCCCCCGGCGCTTCAACCTGACGCCGCGTTGCGTGGTATGGGACCTGGCTGAGATAGAGACCTGGATTGAGGAGCGCAAGCAGGCCCCTCGCATCAATGCCAGCAAGCCAGATGTCCACCTACGAAAAACCCGCCCTGTTCGGACGGGTTCAGAGCAGGAATGAGGCCAGCAACGACCTCATCCAACAAGAGCTTCCAGCTCATCGGAAGTCGAGCGCGATAGACGCCGACTTTCCTTGGCCAGGTTGACCTGCAAGGCCACACCCGCCACCTCCAGAACGTCCCTAGCCAACGAGTAGCTGCCCTTGGCCTGCAGCCAGACCAATACGTCCGCCAGGTGCCAAATCGACGCACTGCCCTCATGCACTGGTGCCGGGAAGCTACTTGGGTGGGCCAGCATTAGCTTGCGCATGTTTTGCCGCGACACGCCGACCATTTCGGCCACGTCGGTCAGACCGACCAAATCCGGAGCCACCTCGATCAGCTTGGCCGACGGTACCGCACTGCGCACGTCGGCCAGTGCACTGCGCACAGCCGCATCTGCGCTCTCCGCTTCGCGGGTGAACTCCAGCGCCAACCTCCCCGGCTGGCCGATGCCGACCAAAGCATCATCGCAACCGGCCTCGCCTAGGCGCTCGACCAGCGCATCAGAATCACGTTCATCGTCGGCAAGTTGGTACTTCAGAGTAAAGGTATATTCCATCGTGTTACTCCTCGGCCCCGCCAGCGGCTTCTTGCTGCTTACGGTGCGTGGTGCAGTTGTCCACGACACGCCCCAAGGCGCGTGCGTGATTGACAGGGCTCTTCGGCGTGCTCCATACGCTGGTGATGCAGAACTCGCCGCAGCGACATTCCTCATCGTTATACGGGCAGTAGATCCGCCCCCAGGCATGGCTGCCACCTACTTCTACGCGCCAGCCCTGCTCTTCTGCGTGCCTCAGTGCTTCCTCGACTTCTTTCTTCGGATGAGAGGGACGGGCCATCAGTGATCTCCAGTATTGACATGACCAGCATGGTTGTCAACTGACAACCATGCACTTCCTTAAACTGCGGCACTTAACACCGGTACGGTCACATTGTCCGGCTGCAGTTTTGGTACATGGCTCCGACCATCGATCCAGGCGTCAATCATGTCCGCCCACTCCTGCAGCATGTGGCGCCGCTGCTCGGAATACTCAGCCTTGTTGTAGACCGAGCGCGAGGAACGCCCATCCTCGTGCGCCAGGCACTTCTCTATCCAATCACCATTGAAACCCACTTCATTAAGCAGCGTGGAGCCTGTCCGACGCAGATCGTGAACCGTGAACGGCTCCAGCGGCAGCCCAGCCGCCTTTGCGCGCGAAGCGATGAGCTGAGTAATCCGGTTCAACGTTGCGTGCGACATACAACGGTAAATTTCATAGCGCGATGGCAGCACGAATTTGGAGCCCGCTGCACACGTGTGCAGCGCCACAAAGATGTCCAGTGACTGGCGTGATAGGTAAACCACGTGCGGGTTTCGCCCCTTCATCCGCTGCTTCGAGATCGTCCAGGTGGCGTTCTCAAAGTCCACCTCATCCCAGGTCGCCTCAATCAGTTCGCTCTTGCGCACCAGGGTCAGCAGCACCAGTCGCAAGGCCAGCCGGATAGTGGGGTAAGCCGCGATGGACTCTAACTGGTGGAAGGCCAGCCGTATCTCAGTCGGGGTAAGCGCTCGATCCTTCGGCACAAAGGTGGCAATCGAAGCAGCCTTTACATCGTTGGCCGGATTGTCGACTTTCTCCCCATGCAGGATCGCGAACGCATACACCTGCTTCACGATGTCTCGAATGTGGACAGCCGTGGCCGGTGCACCGCGCGCCTTCACCTTGGTACAGAGTGCCCGCAGATCGTCAGGGGTGATTTCGGTCAGAAGACGGTTCTCGAAGAGCGGCAGGATGTCGCGATCGATGATGCTTTTGCGCATTGCCCGCGTACTGTCGGCCATACGTGCATCGGCTAGCCAGCTCTTCAGCACCTCGCCGAACGTCTTGGCGGCCGTCAGCCGTCGCTTGGCCCTCTGCTTCTCCAGGGAAGGTGAGCTCCCCAGGGCAACCATGCGCTTGGCATCGAGCAGTTTTTCGCGAGCCATGGCCAACGAAATGCCCGCAGGGCCATACCGCCCAATGGTTAGCGTTTCCCGGCGTCCATTGAGACGGTAATCGTAGCGAAAGGTGACGGTACCGGTAGGCGATACCGTCACGTACATGCCATCGCGGTCGGAAGCCTTGTAGGGCTTGGCTTTGGGCTTGAGGCTGCGCAGTGCGGTGTCAGTTAGCATCGAGGTTTTCCTCCTGTTCATGACGGCTTTTACCGTCAAGGGTCAGGAGACCTGCTGATGCCGGGAAAGCCGCATGGCGCATGCTTTCCTAAGGAGAGATTTACCGTCAAAGACCGATTTAGTCTCGATAGTAAACGGGAGGGTCTTAATCCGACCTCCAGCTCCTACCGTCACCGCTACCGCCAATCCGTTCTGCTGCCCGGCGATAGTCATCGATAGGTGCCGCGACGTATTTCATTTTAAATCAATACGTTGCGACAATTTATCGATAGGTACCGATAGTCCCGAAGGACTTGATTTCACTCCCACTCGATAGTCGCTGGCGGTTTGCTCGACACGTCATAGGTGACGCGGGAGATGCCTTCGATCTCGTTGATGATGCGCCCGCTCACGGTTTCCAGCAGCTCGTAAGGCAGGTGCGCCCAACGCGCGGTCATAAAGTCGATGGTTTCCACCGCACGCAGGGCCACGACCCAGGCGTAACGACGGCCATCACCGACCACACCAACCGACTTAACCGGCTGGAACACCACGAACGCTTGGCTGACCTTGTGATACCAGTCGGCCTTGCGCAGCTCTTCGATAAAGATGTGGTCGGCGCGACGCAGCAGGTCGGCGTATTCCTTCTTCACTTCACCCAGGATGCGCACGCCCAGGCCTGGGCCGGGGAATGGGTGACGGTAAACCATGTCGTACGGCAGGCCGAGCTCAAGACCCAGACGACGCACTTCATCCTTGAACAGTTCGCGCAGCGGCTCGACCAGCTTGAGGTTCATTTCCTCTGGCAGGCCACCGACGTTGTGGTGCGACTTGATCACGTGAGCCTTGCCGCTCTTCGCGCCAGCCGACTCGATCACGTCCGGGTAGATGGTGCCCTGGGCGAGGAACTTGATGTTGTCCAGTTTGTTGGACTGGGCATCGAAAACATCAATAAAGGTACGACCAATGATCTTGCGCTTCTTCTCCGGGTCGGACTCGCCGGCCAGGTTGTTCAAGAACTGCTCTTCAGCGTTGGCACGGATCACCTTGACGCCCATGTTCTCAGCGAACATGGCCATCACTTGCTCACCTTCGTGCAGACGCAGCAGGCCGTTGTCGACAAATACACAGGTCAGCTGATCGCCAATCGCCTTGTGCAGCAATGCCGCCACCACCGACGAATCGACACCACCGGACAAACCGAGCAGTACGTTGGCACTGCCAACCTGCGCACGCACGTTAGCGATGGCGTCTTCAGCGATCTTCGACGGGGTCCACAGCGCTTCGCACTGGCAGATGTCGAGGATAAAGCGCGAGAGGATGCGACCGCCCTGCTTGGTATGGGTCACTTCCGGGTGGAACTGCACGCCGTAATAGCCAAGGGCATCGTTGAACATGCCAGCAATCGGGCAGCTCGGGGTGCTGGCCAGGATGTGGAAATCCTTTGGCAGCTTGGTAACTTTGTCACCGTGGCTCATCCACACGTCGAGGCCGAACAAGCCGTCAGCGTCGACATGGTCTTCGATGCCATCGAGCAGGCGGCTCTTGCCGACCACGTCAACGCGGGCGTAACCGAATTCGCGCAACTCGGAACCTTCAACCTTGCCACCCAGCTGCTCGGCCATGGTCTGCATGCCGTAGCAGATACCGAAGACCGGTACGCCGAGGTCAAACACGGCCTGAGGGCAGCGCGGGCTGTTGGCCTCATGCACCGACTCCGGACCACCGGCGAGGATGACCCCGCGCGGAGCGAAGGCGCGGATGTCATCGTCGCTCATGTCGAACGGGTGCAACTCGCAATACACGCCGATCTCGCGTACGCGACGGGCGATCAGCTGGGTGTACTGGGAGCCGAAATCCAGAATCAGGATGCGGTGCGCGTGGATATCTTGATGAGCCATGGCCGTCTCTCGTAGCGGAATTCACAAATGACTCGGGGCTGCCCTGTAAAACAACAGCGACAGCCCCGTGCTTTAAATCAACTGATCAGTAATCAGCCCACGCGATAGTTCGGGGCTTCTTTGGTGATCTGCACATCGTGTACATGGGACTCGGCCATGCCGGCGCCGGTGATGCGCACGAACTCAGGTTTGCTGCGCATCTCTTCGATGGTCGCGCAACCGGTATAGCCCATCGAGGCACGCAGGCCGCCCATCAACTGATGGACGATAGCGCCCATGGCGCCCTTGTAAGCCACGCGACCTTCGATACCTTCCGGCACCAGCTTCTCGGCACCCGCAGATGAGTCCTGGAAGTAACGATCCGAGGAGCCCTGTGCCTGCGCCATTGCGCCCAGCGAACCCATGCCGCGATAGGCCTTGTAGGAGCGCCCCTGGAACAGTTCGATTTCACCAGGCGCTTCTTCAGTGCCGGCGAGCATCGAACCAATCATCACGCAGGATGCACCGGCAACGATGGCTTTCGACAGGTCACCGGAGAAGCGAATGCCACCATCGGCAATCAGCGGTACACCGGTACCAGCCAATGCGGCAGCGACGTTGGCAACGGCGGAGATTTGCGGCACACCGACACCTGCGACAATCCGCGTGGTGCAGATCGAGCCCGGGCCGATACCGACCTTGACTGCATCCGCGCCGGCTTCGGCCAGCGCCTTGGCCGCATCACCCGTGGCAATGTTGCCACCGATCACCTGGACTTCAGGGAAGGTCTGCTTGACCCAACGCACACGATCGATAACGCCTTTGGAGTGGCCATGGGCCGTATCAACGATGATCACGTCAACACCGGCATGCACCAGCGCAGTGACGCGATCTTCGGTATCGGCGCCAGTGCCGACCGCCGCGCCAACGCGCAGACGGCCTTGGTCGTCCTTGCTGGCCAGCGGGTAAGCCTTGGCTTTCTCGATGTCGTTGACGGTCATCATGCCCTTGAGGCGGAATTGGTCATCGACAATCAGCACGCGCTCAATGCGGTGTTTGTGCAGCAGCTTGCGTACGGTCTGAGTGTCTTCACCCTCTTTCACCGTCACCAGACGCTCTTTCGAGGTCATTACATCGCGCACTTTGGCGGTCATGTTGGTTTCGAAGCGCACATCACGGCTGGTGACGATGCCGACCAGATCACCGTGGTGCAGCACCGGTACGCCGGAGATGTTGTTCTGCCGAGTCAGGTCGAACAGATCACCCACAGTCGCGTCGGCCTCGATGGTGATCGGGTCCTTGACCACACCGGACTCGTAACGCTTGACCTTGCGCACTTCGAACGCCTGCTGCTCGGGGGTCATGTTCTTGTGAATGATGCCGATGCCGCCTTCCTGAGCCATGGCAATCGCCAGACGGGCTTCAGTGACGGTATCCATAGCAGCAGAGAGCAAGGGAATATTCAGTTCAATTCCACGGGTCAGGCGCGTTTTAAGGCTGACATCCTTCGGCAGAACTTCGGAATAACCTGGAATAAGTAGAACGTCGTCGAAGGTAAGAGCTTCTTGACTGATACGCAGCATGGCGGGGGCTCCCGGACGGGAAAATTGGAAGCGCGCCATTATACTCAGACGCCCCCCTGCACTCAACGCAAAGTATTAGTAAACCCACTCGAATCTTCGAGCACGGAGGGCCGCACCCTACAAATCAACCCGCACCAACGACACCGGATAGCCCAGCCGCGCAGCGAACTCGTCGAGAAAACTGGCTTTAAAGCCGGCATCCGCCCAGTTGTTAAAAATAAAGCCGAGATTGGAAAAGCCGCAGGGCTGCAGGAATAAAAAGCCGTTGATGTCATCTTCATGACCACAGCGCGGGCAGCTGAAGTTATCCGTATGCCCCGGCATCCACTCATCCAGGCTATCGAACAACGCCTCGCCCACTTCCTTGCGGCACTGCGCACAGCCCGCCTCTTCAAGAAAGCCCGCCGTCGGCGTATAGATGCAGCGCTTGTAGATGATCTCCAGGCCATGCACGGCCTGGCCGAACGGCAACAACTCGGGACGCTCGACGACACGCCGCGCGCCCTCGGCAATGCCGTAGCCCATATGCTTGAAGGTGCGCCCGCAGGTGCTTAGCTGCTCTTCGATGATGTTCTGCTTGACCAGCCAACGCACAATCAACCGCGCCCGCGCCTCATGGCCGGGAAAGCTGGAAATCTGCGGCACGATAATGGCTTGCTGCTCACTCATAAAAGGCTCGTTTAACCTGTAAGAAGACTTAGGGCGCGCAGCTTAATCGGCTGACCGTAACGGTCAAGGTCAATCCGCTATGGCCAGCCAGGGCAAAGCCTTTATCATGCCGGCCATGATCAAAGACCCCTTCCAACGCCTGAACCTCGACCGCGAGGTGCTCAGCGTCAGCCAACTGAACAACCGTGCACGCCTGCTGCTGGAAGATGTATTCGGCGGTATCTGGGTGGAAGGTGAAATCTCCAACCTGGCCAAGCCGGCGTCCGGGCATATCTACTTCACCCTTAAAGATAGCCAGGCCCAGGTGCGCTGTGCGCTGTTTCGACAGAACGCCGCCAAAGTGCGCCAGGCGCTGCGTGACGGTTTGGCCGTTAAAGTACGCGGCAAGGTCTCGCTGTTTGAAGGCCGTGGCGACTACCAACTGATTCTCGACGCCGTAGAGCCTGCCGGCGACGGTGCACTGCGCCTGGCGTTCGAGGCGCTGAAGGAAAAACTCAGCGCCGAAGGCTTGTTCGCAGCCGAGCATAAAGTCGCCCTGCCAGCCCACCCGAAACGCATCGGCATTATCAGCTCGCCGACCGGCGCAGTGATCCGCGACATCATCAGCGTATTCCGCCGCCGCGCACCGCAGGTCGAACTGACCCTGATCCCGACTGCTGTGCAAGGCCGTGAAGCCACCGCGCAGATTGTTCGCGCCCTCGGCATCGCCGATAAAAAAGGCTTTGATGCACTGATCCTGGCCCGTGGTGGCGGCTCGCTGGAAGACCTCTGGTGCTTTAACGAAGAGCCGGTTGCCCGCGCCATTGCTGCCTGCGTCACGCCCATCGTCAGCGCCGTGGGCCACGAGACTGATGTGTCTATCGCGGATTTTGTCGCCGACGTGCGCGCACCAACGCCCTCGGCCGCCGCCGAGTTACTGGCCCCCGACAGCAGCGAACTGGTGCAGCGCCTGCATAATCTCAAGCGCCGCCTCATCCTGCGCATGCAACACCGACTGGAGCGCGAACGCATGCGCCTAGACGGTTTGCAGCGGCGCCTGCGCCATCCCGGTGAGCGCCTGCGTCAGCACGCCCAGCGCGTGGATGACCTGGAGATGCGCCTCAGCCGAGCCTTTGAGCGGCAATTGAAGAGCCGGCGTGAGCGCCTGAGCCATGTGCAAACCCGGCTACTCAGCCTGCACCCGGAGCGCAACCTCAAGCTGCTTGATCAACGCCTGCAAGCGCTGGCCGAACGGCTGCAACGCAGCATGCGTGAAGGCCTCAAGGCGCGTCACCTGCAGCTGCATAGCCAGGTGCAAACGCTGCACGCGGTCAGCCCACTGGCCACCCTCGGGCGCGGCTACAGCATCCTCCTCGATGAGCGCGGCCGCGCCATCCGCAACGCCGCCGACACCCAACCCGGGCAACGTTTGAAAGCCCAACTGGATAATGGCGAGCTGGATGTGCGGGTCGAAGACAATCATGTGCAGCCGGTGACCCTCTCACTGCTCGACTGAGCTTTTTATGCAGGTGGATAAGCTTCGCGTTATCCACCCTACGGATATTCAATGCGCCTATTCACCCTGCTAGCCCTGTTCTGCCTCACCCTACCCGTCTATGCCGAAGGTTTTATCAGCCGCCTATTGAACAAGCCTGTTCCCGGCGGTGTGGCAGTAGTCGATTTGGGCACGGGAGAAACAGCGCCCAATGTGCGCTATCAGAACAAACCGGTATTGGTGATCAAAGAAGATCAACAGCGCTGGATCGCCATTGTCGGCGTGCCGCTCAGCGTCAAACCCGGCAGCCAGCAGATCAGCGTCAACGGCAGCCAGAATCTGAGTTTTCAGGTGGGCAACAAGCACTACCGTGAACAACGCATCACCCTAAAAAACCAGCAGCAGGTCAACCCTAACCCGACCAACCTCAAACGCATCCAGCGTGAACTGGCCGAACAGACCCGCGCCTACCAGCAGTTCAGCCCGCGCCAGCCGAGCAACCTGCTGTTCGACAAACCGGTCAACGGGCCACTCTCCAGCCCCTTCGGTTTGCGCCGCTTCTTTAACGGCGAGGAGCGCAACCCGCACTCCGGGCTGGACTTCGCCGCCGGCCGCGGCACGCCGATTAAGGCGCCGGCTGCCGGCAAGGTGATCCTGATTGGCGACTACTTCTTCAATGGCAAAACCGTGTTTGTCGACCACGGCCAAGGGCTGATCAGCATGTTCTGCCACCTTTCAGCCATCGACGTGAAGCTCGGCGCTGAACTGCCACGTGGTGGCGTGGTCGGTAAAGTTGGCGCCACCGGCCGCGCCACTGGGCCACACCTGCACTGGAACGTCAGCTTGAACGACGCCCGCGTTGACCCGGCGATTTTCATCGGCGCCTTCACCCCCTAACGATCTGCCAGACACGCGCAGCAACCAACCCATCCGGCCTGACAACAGCGCCTTTGCTAAGGTGGCCACGCTGACCAATACGCTGAGACCTTAAGGAGCGGCATGAGCGACTACTACAGTAACGCCCAGAACTGGCTTGAGAATTACCCCGAGCTCTACAGCCTGACCGGCTTGGCCCTGCTGATCATTGCGGCTTGGCTGGCCAACTGGATGGTCAAACGCGTACTGCTGCGCGGTCTGTACCGGGCGCTAAAGGCCACATCCATTGGCCAGGACGGCACCCTGCGGGACTCGCGCATCACCGCGCGGCTCGCCAACATTGTGCCGGCGCTGATTATTTCCGCCGGCATCACCCTCGTCCCCCACCTGCCAGAAGCCGTCGTCACGGCAACACGCAATGTCTGCAGCGCATTTATCGTACTGACTATTGCCCTGGCCATCAGTGGTGTATTGACGCTGCTTAACAGCGCCTACGAAAAGCGCCCGAACGCCCACCTAAAACCGATCAAGGGCTACGTACAGGTGGTGAAGATACTGCTCTTCGCCATTGCCGCCATCCTGATAGTCGCCAGCCTGATCGACCGCTCACCGTTGATCCTGCTGTCGGGTCTTGGCGCCATGGCCGCGGTGTTGATGCTGATTTTTCAGGACACCCTGTTGTCACTGGTAGCCAGCGTGCAGATCTCTTCCAGCGACATCATCCGCGTGGGCGACTGGGTTGAGATGCCGCAACTGAACGCCGATGGTGATGTGATCGACATCGCCCTGCACACCGTAAAAGTGCAGAACTGGGACAAAACCATCACCACCATCCCGACCAAACGCTTTATCAGCGACCCATTTAAAAACTGGCGTGGCATGCAAGAGTGCGGCGGACGACGGATCAAACGCAGCCTGTTTCTCGACCAGACCAGCATCACCTTTCTCAGCCCCGATGAAATCGCCCACCTGCAGCGCTTCCTGCTGCTCGGCCAATACCTGCGCAACAAACAAAGCGAGTTGCACAGCTGGAACGCTGAGTTGGCCGAGGCCAGCCAGGAGCCGGCGAACACCCGACGCGTCACCAACATCGGCACCTTCCGGGCCTATGTTGAACATTACCTGCGCCAGCATGCCGGCATTAATCAGGAGATGACCCAACTGGTAAGGCAACTCAGCCCTACGCCGGACGGCCTGCCGCTGGAGCTCTACTGCTTCACCAACACCACGGCCTGGTCGCGCTACGAAGCGATCCAATCCGACCTCTTCGATCATCTGCTGGCCATTCTTCCGGAATTTGGTTTGCGGGTTTTCCAACACCCAAGTGGCGCGGATATGCGCGAATTGAAACCAAGCCTGCTGGCGACGGCCCAGCACTGACCGCAAAACGGGCGGTTGCACGCGCCGCAGCCGCCCGCAATCGGCACCAAGCACAGCGGCTTTTATCAGCATTAAAACCAATTAAACGCGCTAAAAATGCTTATAAACACCAATTTATTCGCCTTGCTTGCCAGCTTTCCCCTCAAAGATTAGGGTTGGCGCTATGAACGCCCATCACACCCTTATCCTGCTGCGCCAACACGCCAACCTCTGCCTGGTCAGCCAGCGACTGCGTGGCTAACGCCCGACGCCAACGCCCTGCACTGTTTTCAGATTCCGCCCGGCTCGCCGATTGCAGCCGCGCTAAAAGGATTGCCCCATGAGCATGCTTAAAGACCCGTCCAGCAAGTACCGCCCGTTCACCCCGATTGCTATTCCGGACCGCACCTGGCCGGACAAGGTCATCGATAAGGCACCAATCTGGCTGTCCACCGACTTGCGCGACGGTAACCAATCGCTGATCGAGCCGATGGATGCCGAGAAGAAAATGCGTTTCTTCAAATGCCTGGTGCAGGTTGGCCTGAAGGAAATCGAAGTGGGCTTCCCATCTGCCTCGCAGACCGATTTCGACTTCGTCCGCGAGCTGATCGAAGGTGGCCACATCCCGGATGACGTGACCATTCAAGTGCTGACTCAGGCGCGCGACGACCTTATCGAGCGCACCTTTGAGTCCCTCAAGGGCGCAAAGAAAGCCATCGTGCATTACTACAACGCCTGCGCGCCGAGCTTCCGCAAGATCGTTTTCAATCAGGACAAGGCAGGCGTCAAAGCCATCGCCGTGGCTGCTGGCAAGACCATCAAGCGTCTGGCCGCCGCCGCGCCTGAAACCCAGTGGGGCTTTGAGTACTCGCCAGAAGTCTTTAGCAGCACTGAAACTGACTTCGCCGTCGAGGTGTGCAACGCCGTGATCGCGGTGTTCCAGCCCACCCCGGCCAATCCGCTGATCCTCAATTTGCCGGCGACCATCGAGTGCGCCACGCCGAACAACTACGCCGACCAGATTGAATGGTTTGGTCGCCATATCGATACGCGCGACAGCGTATTGATCAGCGTGCACACCCACAACGACCGCGGCACTGGCGTTGCGGCCACTGAGCTCGCGGTAATGGCCGGCGCGGATCGCGTCGAAGGCTGCCTGTTCGGCAACGGCGAGCGCACCGGCAACGTCTGCCTGGTCACCGTCGCGCTGAACCTCTACACCCAAGGCGTGAACCCGCAGCTGGACTTCTCCGACATCGATGCCGTGCGTAAGGTGGTCGAGGACTGCAACCAGATCCCCGTACACCCACGCCACCCGTATGCCGGCGACCTGGTCCACACCGCGTTCTCCGGTTCGCACCAAGACGCCATCCGCAAAGGTTTTACCCAGCAAAAGGCTGACGCGCGCTGGGAAGTACCGTATCTGCCGATTGACCCGGCCGATATCGGCCGCGATTACGAGGCGGTGATTCGCGTTAACAGCCAGTCCGGCAAAGGCGGCATTACCTTCCTGCTCGAACAGGAATACGGCATCAACCTTCCGCGCCGCATGCAGATCGAGTTCAGCCAGGTGGTGCAAAAAGAAACCGACCGCCTCGGCCTGGAAATGACCGCCGCGCAAATCTACAAGTTGCTCGACAGCGAATACCTGCAAGCCACCACGCCCTATGCCCTCAAAGGCCATCGCCTGCAGGAAGAGAACGGCACCAGCGCGGTCGACGTAGAAATCGTCAGCGAAGGTGAAACCCTGCACTGGCGCGGCATTGGCAAAGGCCCGCTGGAAGCCCTGGTCGCCGGCCTGCCGGTGGCCGTGGAGATCATGGACTACTCAGAGCATGCCATCGGTGCCGGCACCAACGCCAAGGCAGCCGCCTATATCGAGCTGCGGGTTAACGGCGGCCGCGCGCTGCATGGCGTAGGCATCGACGAGAACCTGACCACAGCCAGCTTCCGTGCGCTGTTTAGTGCACTGAATCGCGCCCTCGGTCAGGCCGCCGAACAAGCCGCCTAAGGCAAGCGGCACACAGTGGCGGCTAATTGCTTTTAGCCGCTTGTACCGGTTGCAGCGCGCCTGATGAAATTGACAGCCCTCTCAGGGCGCGATTAGGCTCCGCGCCTGCGCCTGTAGCTATGCCCATAAAATCAAAATAACAGCGACCCCAGCCAAGCCTATCCCAACGTCTTTTCGATGGGTGCTGGGAGCGTTTGTGCGCCTGTTTGGCAAAACCCTGACAGCGCGCTTCCAACACATGACAAGGAAACACAACATGCTGACTAACCGGATGGGGCTGATTGCTCTGGGAATACTGAGCGCTACTCAAGCCATGGCCAATGATCTGGCAGCCTCTAATGGCTTTGTTGAAGACAGCAGCCTCAACGTGCTGCTGCGCAACGCCTATATTGATCGCGACTACAAAAACGTCGCGCCGAACTCGGATAAAGCCGAGTGGGGCCAATCGGCCATTGGCACCTTCTCCTCGGGCTTCACCCAAGGCACCATCGGCGTCGGTGTTGATGCCTTTGCGCTGTATGGTCTGCGTCTAGACGGCGGCAAGGGCCGCTCCGGCGCTGGCGGCATCGACTTCTTCAAGCGGGGTGACAGCGGCAGCGCCGCCAACGACTTGTCCAAAGCCGGCGCAGCGGTCAAATTCCGCGCATCCAACACCGTCCTGACCTACGGTGAGCAGATGCCAGCCTTGCCGGTGCTGAACCACGACAACTCGCGCCTGCTGCCGGAAAGCTACACCGGCACGCTGATCACCTCCAACGAGATCGAGGGCCTGGAACTCAACGCCGGCCGCTTTACCGCCGAATCGCGTAAAAGCGCTGAAGGCCGTGACAGCGGTGGTTTGAAATCGATTAACGTACTGGGCGGCAGCTACCAGTTCAGCGAGCAGTTCAGCGCAGCGCTGTACGCGTCTGACGTTGAAGACGTGCTGAAGAAGCAGTACGTCAACCTGAATTACGTTTTCCCGTTGGCGGCCGAGCGTTCGCTGACCCTGGACTTTAACGGCTACCGCACCAAGCTGGATAAGTCCTATGCCGAGCAGGAAGGTGCTGGCGGCCAGGACAACAAAATCTGGAGCTTGGCGGCTATCTACACCATGGGGGCACACTCGTTCACCCTGGCCCACCAGCGCAGCACCGGCGACAGCGTCCTGGGTTATGCCTACGGCGGCTATCAGAGCGCCGGCAACCGTCCGGGCGACGGTGGCAACACCATCTACTTGGCCAACTCCTACTGGTCTGACTTTAACGCTGAAGACGAGCGCAGCTGGCAGTTGGGTTATGGCCTGGATTTCAGCACGTTCGGCATCCCCGGCCTGAGCTACAACGTGGCATACGTGCGCGGCACTAACATCACCACCGCTACCAGCACTGGCGGCAGCGAGCGCGAAATCTTCAACCAGCTCAAGTACGTGGTGCAGAGCGGCGCAGCCAAAGACTTGAGCGTTAAATTGCGTAGCTCGTTCCTGCGTGTGTCGCAGAAATCGAGCGGGTACAACGACGGTGGTAACGAAGTGCGCGTATTCGTTGACTACCCGATCAGCGTGTTCTGATCAGCCGCTAAGCGCCGCCTGATACCAGGCTGTGAGCCCACAAAAAGCCCGACTGGTTCGGGCTTTTTTGTGGGTGCTTAGCGCAGCAACGAGCAAACCGATACTAAGCGGCACGCGTTTTAACTAACGCACCGATGGCAGGCTTAGATCGCGCTTAATTTTTCCGCCGCCTGGCGCAAGGTCTCTTCGCGCTTGGCAAAGCACAAACGCACCACGCGCAGACCCTTGGGTGGAGCCTGGTAAAAAACCGACACCGGGATTGCCGCCACGCCATGTTCGCGGGTCAGCCACTCAGCCATGGCCAGGTCATCCAGATCAGGGCGGATAGCCGAGTAGTCGAGCAACTGGAAAAAACTACCGGCAGCGCGGGTAAAACTAAAACGCGAGCGGGTCAGCAGCTCACAAAACAAATCACGCTTGGCTTGGTAAAAAGCAGGCAGCTCGTCGACATGTTCAGGATACTCAGCCATATAGTCCGCCAGCGCCCATTGCAGCGGCGTCACGCCACAGAAGCTGACGTATTGATGCACTTTGCGCAGCTCCGCGCTCAAGGCGGGCGGCGCCACCACATAACCGGTTTTCCAGCCAGTCACGTGGTAACTCTTGCCGAACGAGCTGACCACAAACGCCCGCTGATACAGCTCCTCATGGGCCACGACGCTGACATGTTTTGCGCCATCAAACACCAAGTGCTCGTAAACCTCATCACTGATCAGATAAATATCGCGCCCGCGAATCAGCGCAGCGAGTTGATCCAGCGCCGCTTGGCTGATCAATGCGCCGCTGGGGTTATGTGGACTATTGAGAATGATCAATCGCGTCCTGCTACTCAGCGCGTCCTGCAGCCGCTGCCAGTCGATACCGAAGCCAGGCAAAGCCAGCGGTACATGCACGCAGCGCCCGCCGGCCAACTCGACCGCGGGCTCATAACTGTCGTAGCAGGGATCAAACACGATGACTTCATCATCCGGGCGGATCAGCGCCTGCACCGCGCAGAAAATCGCCTGAGTGGCCCCTGGCGTAATGGTGACCTCGCTGTCGGCGCTGACCTCTCGGCCATAACTGCGAGCGATCTTCGCCGCCACCTGCTCGCGCAACGCGGGCAAGCCGGTCATCGGCGCGTACTGGTTATGCCCGACGGCAATATGCCGAGCGACTGCATCACGCAGCGCCTGCGGGCCATCAAAGTCAGGGAAGCCCTGCGACAGATTGAGCGCACCGGTTTGCGCGGCGAGCTGCGACATGCGGGTAAAGATGGTGGTGCCGACATTCGGCAACTTGCTGATAATCATCGAGGCGGCATCCGGCTGGTGATGGCGCAGGATAGCCGATCCCCCAGACACGCAAAAGGCACCCGAAGGTGCCTTTTTAGAGCGTTTCAATCCAAACTTAGCGCTTGTCTTTGCGCTTCTTCTCGGCCTTCTTGTGGTGAGTCATCAGGCGGCGCTTCTTGTTCACCTGGCGGTCCGTGAGGGTGTTCTTATTACCCTCGTAAGGGTTCTCGCCACCCTTGAACTCGATACGGATCGGCGTACCAACCAGCTTGAGTACACGGCGGTAGGTGTTTTCCAAGTAACGGATATAAGACTTGGGAACAGACTCGACCTGGTTGCCGTGGATTACGATCAGCGGCGGGTTGGCACCGCCGAGGTGGGCATAACGCAGCTTGATGCGGCGGTTGTTGACCATGGGCGGCGCGTGGTCGCCCACTGCATCTTCGAGAATCTGCGTGAGGCGGTTGGTCGGCAACGAGTGATCGCCGACTTGAACGAAGCCTGCACCGACTTGTACAGATTACCCACACCCGTGCCGTGTAGCGCCGAGATAAAGTGGATATCGGCAAAGTCGACAAAGAACAGACGGCGTTGCAGCTCGACCTTCACATAGTCGCGCTCGCTCGGCTCCATGCCGTCCCATTTGTTCAGGGCAATCACCAGCGCACGGCCGCTTTCGAGGACGAAGCCGAGCAGGTTGAGGTCATGGTCGACCACACCTTCGCGGGCATCCATAACGAACACCACGACGTTGGAGTCCTGGATCGCCTGCAGGGTTTTCACCACCGAGAACTTTTCCACCGCCTCGAAGATCTTGCCGCGGCGGCGTACTCCGGCGGTGTCGATCAGGGTGTACTTCTCGTCATCCCGCTCGAACGGGATATAGATGCTGTCGCGGGTGGTGCCGGCCTGGTCATACACGATGACCCGCTCTTCGCCGAGCATGCGGTTGACCAGGGTAGACTTGCCGACGTTGGGCCGGCCGATGATCGCCAGCTTGATGCCGTCCTTCTCGCTTGGGCCGGGAATGCGCTTGGCTTCCTGACCTTCGAGAACAACTTCCTCTTCCTCGCCTTCTTGCAGCTCGCTGGCATCCTTGGGGAAGGAGCCCAACACGGCTTCGAGCATCTGGGTGATACCGCGACCATGGGCGCCGGCAATCGCCAACGACTCGCCCATGCCCATGCTGGAAAACTCAGCGCGGGCCAGGTCGGCGTCGATGTTGTCGACTTTGTTGATCACCAGGAAGCTTCGCTTGTTACGACGACGCAGGTGCTCGCCAATCATCTGGTCAGAGGCAGACAAGCCAGCGCGGGCATCCACTAGAAACAGCACGGCATCGGCTTCTTCAATGGCCTGCAGGGACTGCTCGGCCATCTTTGCGTCGATGCCTTCTTCGTCACCGGAAATACCACCGTGTCGATGACGATATAGGTGCGCCCCTGCCACTTGGCCTCACCGTACTGGCGATCACGGGTCAGACCAGACAGGTCGCCGACAATCGCGTCACGGGACTTGGTCAAGCGGTTAAACAGGGTGGACTTGCCGACGTTCGGGCGGCCCACCAGGGCAATTACGGGAACCATTAGGCTCTCCACTTCGTTATTTCAGAAAATACAAAAGCCGCTGCACGAGCAGCGGCCGGAATTCATTGCGCTGGCCACGCTTTACAGCCTCAGGTGCTGCAAAGCATAGCCAAAGCGACAGACGGCTACTTGATGGTCAACGCCACCAGTTTGCCGCTATTGCCAAAGGCATACAGCCAGCCACCCGCCACCAATGGACGCGCACGCGACCATTACTGTCGATACGTGTACGGCCGACAAAGCGCCATCCACCTGACTCACCAGATGCAGGTAACCTTCCAGGTCACCGAATGCTACGTAACTGGAGAACACTTCTGGCGCAGACAGCTGACGGCGAGCCAGTGCGTCATTGTTCCAAAGTGCCGACGCAGAACGCTCATCGATACCTTCAACGGTACCGCTGGCAGGTTTACATAAACACTGCCATAACCCTGGGCAAACACCCACGGAGCTAGAGGCTTCGCGCTGCCAAAGGATACGACCGCTTTCCAGATCCATCGCGGCCACACGACTTGATAGCTGACCGCATAAAGCGTGACCGGCCGAAAGCAGCAGCCCGCCGTCGATATCAACAACGCTCCAGCTCGGAGCGGCCCTGCGGAAACGGCTACGCGCTGCTCCCGAACCGGAATACCGCTGCGCATCCAGCGCAATCACCTTGCCAGTGGACAAGCCAGCAACGGCCAGACGATTGGTCAGAACCGGGCTGCCTGTGCCACGCAGCGTGAGTACCGCGGGGTGTTTTCGAAGATCCAGCGCTGGTTACCGCTGTCAGCATCAAATGCACAGGCGGTCATCCTGGGTCTGTACCAGCACCACATCACCGTTCAACGCAGGCGCAGCCAGCACTTCGCTGGTGACACGAGCACGCCACTTTTCTTCACCGTTAGCCGTATCGAGGGCGATGATTTCGCCCTTCAAAGTACGACACGACCAGGCCAGCCTGCAGCGACGGCACCGGAAACCGGAAGTTCCAGCTCAGTCTTCCAAGAACCTTGCCGGTCATGCGGTTCATGGCGACGACCAGGCCTTCAACGTCGGCGGCATAGATCTGCTCACGTCATCGCAGGCGTTAGCATGTTGAAGGTTTCGCCCTGGCCTTCGCCATCGAGCGACTCCATTCTTTTTGCAGGCTGACCTCTTCTCAAACTTGGGCAGATCGGCCGGGGGCAGTTCTTCTTACTATTACTGCTGCAACCCACAGCCAAACGGCCAGGGCCAGCAGTGCGGCATTCTTCCAGCGCATCACGTCACGCATCCCCTTTTGCCAGATCATCCAGCTTCATTTTGCAGACCACCGACAGCCGCCTCTTCAGAGAGGGCTGCTTTGGCTTTTTCGTAGGCAGCGTGTGCATCATCGGCACGGCCGAGCTGCACCAACAAGTCGCCCTTGAGTTCTTCACGGCTGGCGGTAAAGGCCGGCGCCACGTTGGCATCCAGCAGCTTCAACGCATCGTCGGCCTTATCTTGAGCAGCCAGCACGCGTGCCAGGCGCTGACGGGCCAACTCAGCCAGGCTGTCGTCAGCCGGCTTATCAACAATCGCCTGCAGCTCGCTAGCGGCGTCGTCCAGCTTGCCCGCTTCAACGGCTACTTTGGCCACGAACAGGCTGCCGTACTGGGCGTAATGAGTCCCGGCGTAATCACTTTTCAGGGTGTGAGCCAGGGCTGCAACTTTACCGGCATCCGGCTTGCCGCTTGGATCCAGAGCGGCCTCAAGCAGCTGCTGATAAACCAATGAAGCGCCTTGCGCCTGATTGCTCTGGTATTTCTGCCAACCCTGCCAGCCGAATACCACCGCCAACGCCAGCACAACGCCAGTCAGCAATGGCATGCCATTTTGCTGCCACCAGTCCTTGATTACCGCCAGATCTTCATCATCAGTACGCGAAACCACCCCAACACTCCTTTTCGCTAAATCACTAAACAGACGCTCAGGCCTGATTGGCGCAGTTCGCCAGATGATCGGCCAATGCCGACCACGCAATACTTTGCTGCTCGCCCTGACCGCGCAACGGCTTGCAACCTACCACTTGCTGGGCCAATTCGTCTTCACCCAAGATCAAGGCGTACAACGCACCGCTTTTGTCGGCTTTCTTGAACTGACTCTTGAAGCTACCGGCCCCGGCATTCACTTGTAGACGCAAGCCTGGCAACTGATCACGCAGACGCTCACTCAAGGCCAGCGCCGCCAATTCAGCCGCCTCACCGAAGGCGCACAGGTAAACATCAACCGTGCGGGCGATTTCAGCCGGTACTTTACCTAGAGTTTCGAGCAACAGCACCAAGCGTTCGATGCCCATGGCAAAACCCACCCCCGGCGTCGGTTTACCGCCATCTGCTCAACCAGGCCATCGTAACGGCCACCGGCGCAAACCGTGCCCTGAGAACCGAGCTGGTCGGTGACCCACTCGAACACGGTTTTGCTGTAGTAATCCAGGCCGCGCACCAACTTGGGGTTGATTACGTACGGCACGCCCGCGGCGTCCAGGCGGGCCTTCAGCCCCTCGAAATGCAGCCGCGACTCTTCATCAAGGTAATCCGCCAGCTTCGGCGCATTGACCAATACCGCCTGGGTTTCTGGCGATTTGCTGTCGAGCACACGCAGCGGATTGCTGCCCATACGACGGCGGCTATCTTCATCCAGCTGATCGGCATGTGCCGAGAGAAACTCGACCAGCGCATCACGGTACACCGCACGGGCTGCACTGGTGCCAAGACTGTTGAGCTCAAGCTTCACCGCATCACGAATACCCAGCAGGCCCACAGGCGCCAGGTCAACACGATCAACTCGGCATCGATGTCCGGGCCGTCGATATTGAATACTTCCACACCAATCTGGTGGAACTGGCGATAACGGCCTTTCTGCGGACGCTCGTGACGAAACATCGGACCGATGTACCAAAGCTTCTGCGTTTGACCGCCGCCGGACAGGCCATGCTCAAGCACCGCACGTACGCACGCCGCAGTGCCTTCTGGCGCAGGGTCAGGGAATCGCCATTGCGGTCGTCGAAGGTGTACATCTCTTTTTCAACGATATCGGTGACTTCGCCGATGGAGCGCTTGAACAGCTCAGTGAACTCGACGATCGGCATACGAATCTGCCGATAGCCGTAACCGTCCAACAGACTGGCGACGGTACCTTCAAAATAACGCCAAAGCGGGGTCTGCTCAGGCAGGATATCGTTCATGCCACGAATGGCTTGCAGGGACTTACTCAATTCAATTCCTTAACGGTGTTAGCTACGCACGATAACGGCGGCGTCAGCGGCGACCTTGTCGGCCGCTTTCTGGCGGATCAGCTTTTCCAGCTCATCGACCAGGTTGTCATTACCCAGTTTGAGCGCCGGCTTGCCATCGATATAAATCAGGTTGGGCGAGCCGCCGGTCAGGCCGATATGGGCCTCTTTGGCTTCGCCGGGGCCGTTGACCACACAACCGATCACGGCCACATCCAGCGGCACCAGCAGGTCTTCGACGCGCTGCTCCAGCTCGTTCATGGTTTTCACCACATCGAAGTTCTGCCGCGAGCAGCTTGGGCAGGCGATAAAGTTGATGCCACGGGAACGCAAGCGCAGCGATTTGAGGATGTCGTAGCCAACCTTGATCTCTTCAACAGGATCAGCGGCCAAGGAAATGCGGATGGTGTCGCCGATGCCTTCAGCCAGCAACATGCCCAGACCTACTGCCGACTTGACCGTACCGGAGCGCAAGCCACCCGCTTCGGTAATCCCAAATGCAGCGGTTGTTCGATTTGCTTGGCCAGCAGTCGATAGGCCTCAACGGCCATAAACACATCGGAGGCCTTTACGCTGACTTTGAAGTCGGGGAAGTTCAGACGCTCGAGGTGTTCGACATGGCGCAACGCCGACTCGACCAACGCAGCAGGCGTGGGCTCGCCGTATTTCTTCTGCAAATCTTTTTCCAGCGAGCCAGCGTTGACGCCGATGCGAATCGGGATGCCTCGGTCACGCGCCGCCTCAACCACCGCACGCACACGGTCTTCACGGCCGATGTTGCCCGGGTTGATGCGTAGACAATCGACCCCGAGTTCCGCCACACGCAAGGCGATCTGGTAATCGAAGTGGATATCAGCCACCAGCGGCACCTTGACCTGCTGCTTGATCCGGCCGAACGCCTCGGCGGCATCCATGTCCGGCACCGAGACCCGCACAATGTCAGCGCCGGCATCTTCCAGGCGACGAATCTGCGCCACAGTCGCTGCCACATCGTTGGTATCGCTGTTCGTCATGCTCTGCACGGCTATCGGTGCATCGCCGCCAACCGGTACAGAACCGACCCAGATTTTGCGTGAAATACGACGTTTTATTGGTGATTCGCCATGCATATTACTGCCCACCCAACTTCAGACGCGCGGTCTCACCAGAGATAAAAGGCGCCACATCAACCGGGCTGCCATTGAGGCTGACCTGCGCACCGCGGACATAACCCAGGCGCAGTTCCAGCGGCGCCTTACCAGTCAACTGCAGGCTATCGCCCTTACGCTTGAGGGCACTGAACAGCACTTTGCCATTAGCGTCGGTCAACTGCGTCCAGCAATCGGCAATAAAGTTCAAGCTGACCACCGCTTCGCCTGCGCCAGCCTGAACCGGCGTAGGTGAAGGTTCAGCGGATGCAACAGGCAATGTCTCTACAGCTACCGGAGCGGTAGCCGCGGCGACTGGCGAAAGCGGCTCTTCTGCCTGAGCATCCTCATTAGCCGTTTCAGCAACGGCAGACTCTGGCATAGCGGGCGCACCTTCAGACTGCAGCGGCAAGACAGTTTCGCTCTCCATCTGGGCCGCTTCCACGGCCTGATCCTCTGGCTCATCCAAAGGGTGAATCTGTGTGGTGCCGTCAGCACCGTCCACTTCAACATGCTCAAGGCTGTTAGCGGCAAGGTCTTCAGCCTGACGCTCAGTCTTTTCTTGCCACCAGAAGAAACTCAAGCCAGCCAGGGCGAGCAGCAAAACAAAACTGACCATGCGCAGAATACGCTGCGAGTAGCTCACCGGCCCTTCGATGCGACCCAGGCTGTGTACGCTGCTGCCTGCGGCATCGCTACCAGTGAATTGATCGAACTCCAGCACCAGACGGTTCTGATCGAGCTCCAACAACTTGGCGTAAGCCCGTACATAGCCACGCGCAAAGGTATGCCCAGGCAACTTGTCGAAGGCACCTTGTTCGACCTGATTCAAGCGTTGTGAGGTCAAATTCAACTGCGCAGCGACCTCGGCGACGGTCCAACCGCGGCTCTCGCGAGCCTCGCGCAAAGTCTCCCCCGGATTGATACGGGGAACTGCTAGCACTTCAGGATGCGCCGCTTTCATCATTGCTCCGACAGGTATTGCTGATATTCCGGCGTGCCCGGATAAAGTCGCTTCAACTGCAAACCGAGGCTCGCGGCATTGTCGCGCTCCTCGAAAATCTTCGCCAAACGCACGCCTAACAATAAGCTGCGCGCATTCTGCGGCGCCAAAGACATATAGGCTTCGTAATAGCTACGGGCAGGCACGTATTGTTTGTCCTCGTAGGACAGCTGCGCCATCTCCATCAACGCCCGCGGCTGACGGCTATTCAAGCGCAGTGAGCGTTCAAAATAAGCCTTGGCCTGCTCACGCTGCTGCAACTGCAGCGAAGTCAAACCGAGGTTTTCGAACACCCGCGAACGCTCGGGGTAAAGGTTGTCCTGGGCTGCTTCGGTATAACGCTCCAGTGCTTCCTGGTAACGCTGTTGCTCATACAGAAAGCTGCCGTAGTTGTTCAGCAAACGCGCATCATCACGACGCTGCGAAATGGCCTTGCGAAAGTGCTCATCGGCCAGCTTGGGTTCCATTTCTATCTGGAACACCAACGCCAGCGCGGCGTGCGCGTCAGCATTCGACGAGTCGAGCTCCAAGGCCTTTTTCAACGGCACCTTGGCACGCTCAGTTTGACCTTGTTGCAGATAGCCGATGCCCAGTTGCACATAGGCATCGCGCGCTTCGTCACGACCCTTACCGGTTTTCATCGGATCTACTGTGCCCGTTGTGACACAACCGGCTAACAGACTAGCGGCCAACAGCAATAACGCGGGTCGCAAGGTCATGGGTATCCTCCCCTCAGGTTCGATTGGCGGCGGCACTCGGCGTTTCAGCCTCGTTACTCAATTCACGCACAGCGATATAACGTTCACTACGGCGGGTACGGTCCATTACCTGGCCAACCAATTGGCCACAGGCTGCGTCAATGTCCTCGCCCCGCGTGGTGCGCACGGTGACATTGTGCCCGGCTTTATGCAGCAGGTCTTGGAAACGGCGAATCGCATTATTGCTAGGCCGCTCGTACCCCGAGTGGGGGAAGGGATTAAACGGAATCAGGTTGATCTTGCAAGGCACATCTTTGAGAAGTGCGATCATTTCCTCAGCGTGTTCAATCTTATCGTTTACATCCTTAAGCAGGGTGTACTCGATGGTGAGCACGCGCTTCTCACCCAGCCGCGAAACATAACGCTTACAGGCCGCTAGCAGCATTTCCAACGGATACTTCTTGTTGATCGGCACCAATTGGCTGCGCAGCTCATCATTGGGCGCATGCAGCGACAGCGCCAACGACACATCGATGACCTCGCCCAGCTTGTCGATCATCGGCACCACGCCCGAGGTGGACAACGTCACCTTGCGCTTGGAGATGCCATAGCCGAGGTCATCCATCATGAGTTTCATGGCAGCGACCACGTTGTCAAAATTCAACAACGGTTCGCCCATGCCCATCATCACCACGTTGGTGATCGCCCGGTCAATCTTCGCCGGCACACTGCCAAACGACCTATTGGCAATCCACACCTGACCGATGATTTCAGCAGAAGTAAGGTCGCTGTTAAAGCCTTGCTTACCGGTCGAACAGAAACTGCAATCCAACGCACAACCGGCCTGCGACGAGACACACAAAGTGCCGCGCGTGCCCTGGGGATATAAACAGTTTCAACACAGCTACCTGACGCCACCCGCACTACCCACTTGCGCGTGCCATCAGTGGAAATATCTTCGCTGACCACTTCCGGGCCGCGGATTTCAGCACAGGCCTTGAGCTTTTCGCGCAAGGCCTTGCTGACATTACTCATGGCATCGAAGTCATCGACGCCAAAGTGGTGAATCCACCTCATCAACTGACCGGCGCGGAAACGTTTTTCCCCGATTTGTTCGAAGAATTGTTCCATTTCTGCCTGGGTCAGACCCAACAGATTAGTTTTACCGGTCGATGCGATCATGGTTTCACCCTCACTCAATTCGCTTAGCGAATACGAGCGCAAACTTCAGTGGACGCGAAGAAGTAAGCGATTTCGCGAGCAGCAGAAGCTTCGGAGTCCGAACCGTGGACAGCGTTTTCGTCGATGGAAACCGCGAAATCAGCACGAATGGTACCGGCAGCAGCTTCTTTAGGGTTGGTAGCGCCCATCAGATCGCGGTTAGCCAGAACAGCGTTTTCGCCTTCCAGAACCTGAACGATAACTGGACCGGAGGTCATGAAAGCAACCAGGTCTTTGAAGAAGCCACGCTCGCTGTGCTCAGCGTAGAAACCAGCAGCTTCGCGCTCAGACAGCTGAAGCATTTTCGAAGCGACGACGCGCAGGCCGGCTTTTTCGAAACGGCTGGTGATTTCGCCGATAACGTTTTTAGCAACAGCGTCAGGCTTGATGATGGAGAAAGTGCGTTGAACAGCCATGTGAAACTCCAGAAACAGTGGTTAAAGCGAAAAATTAAACCCGCGAATTATACGCGGGTTTATTGGGATTGCCTAACAGCGTACAGGGCTGACTCAGTCAGCCTCTTCGATCCAGGCAGCCTGAACGGCCTCCAGCACCTTCTCGCCACCGCGAGTCGGATCGTCGCTGAATTCGGGCAGCGCCAGAATCCATTTGTGTAAATCGACAAAATTAACGTAACGCGGATCGACATCCGGCTTGGACTCAGCCAACTGAATAGCGATTTCCAGAACATCAGCCCATTTCAGCGTCATAACAGCTCCTTGAATCAGTGCGGCGCTTCGGCGGCATGATTGAGCGAGTATTTAGGAATCTCGACAGTAATATCTTCATCGCCCACGATAGCCTGGCAGGACAGGCGTGATTGCGCCTCCAAACCCCAAGCCTTGTCGAGCATGTCTTCTTCCAACTCATCCGCCTCAGCCAGCGAATCAAAACCTTCACGGATAATGCAGTGACACGTGGTGCAGGCACAGACGCCCCCACAGGCACTTTCGATCTCGATGTGATGCTCATGCGCCACCTCAAGCACCGACGTGCCGGGCGCAACCTCTACCACCAGACCTTCCGGGCACAGTACAGCGTGGGGCAGAAAGATAATCTGCGGCATGCTTATTCCTCAATCTCATCAAGACTACGGCCAGCCAGCGAGGCTTTGACCGTGGCATCCAGACGACGCGCCGCAAAGGCATCGGTTATCTGGGTCAGTCGTTTCGTTTGCTGCTCAATGGCCAAACCGTCTTTGGCCGCCATGCAGTCACGTAATTGCTGCATCTGCGCTTCGATGGCCAGGCGCTCATCGGCCTCGAGCAAGCGGTCACCATCCGCCAGCAAGGCGGCTTCCACCGCCTCCAGCAAACGCTGAGCATCGACTTGTTGTTCGCGCAACACGCGCGCCACTTTGTCGTCACTGGCGTTTTTGAAGGAATCTTGCAGCATGCGGGCAATCTCGCCATCCGTCAGACCGTAGGACGGTTTGACCTGGATACTCGCTTCAACACCCGACGCCAACTCCAGGGCTGACACGCTGAGCAGGCCGTCGGCATCCACCTGAAAGGTCACACGAATTTTCGCCGCACCGGCCACCATCGGCGGAATACCGCGCAACTCGAAGCGCGCCAGGGAACGGCAGTCACTGATCAGTTCGCGCTCACCCTGCAGCACATGGATCATCATGGCTGTTTGGCCATCTTTGTAGGTGGTGAAGTCCTGGGCGCGCGCTACGGGAATGGTGGTGTTGCGCGGAATCACCTTCTCCATCAGCCCGCCCATGGTTTCTAAACCAAGCGACAATGGAATCACGTCCAGCAGCAGCAACTCTTCACCGTCACCACGCTTATTACCCGCCAAAGCATCCGCCTGGATCGCAGCACCAATGGCCACCACTTGATCGGGATCGATATCGGCCAGCGGCTCACGGGAGAATAATTCGGCGACAGCCTGGCGCACGCGCGGCACGCGGGTCGAACCACCAACCATGACCACCGCCTCGACCTCTTCCAGCTCAATACCCGCATCACGCACCGCACGGCGGCATGCTTTGAGGCTGCGCGCGACCATCGGCTCAATCAGCGCATCAAGCTGCTCGCGACTCAGTTCACCTTGCCAGCCGGCATAGCTGAGCGTGATAGTCGCGTTATTGGTCAGCGCTTCTTTGGCTGCACAGGCGGTTTGTAGCAACAAGCGCTGCTGACCCGGATCCAGGTCTTCCGACACGCCCGCCTGCTGCACAATCCAGCCGGCGATGGCGTAATCAAAATCATCACCACCCAGCGCGCTATCACCGCCAGTGGCGAGCACTTCAAACACACCACCGGTCAGGCGCAGCACGGAAATATCGAAGGTGCCGCCGCCCAGGTCATAAATCGCCACCACGCCTTCAGCGTGCTGGTCGAGCCCGTAGGCAACCGCTGCGGCAGTCGGCTCGTTGAGCAGGCGCAGCACATTCAGCCCAGCCAGACGCGCCGCATCCTTGGTAGCCTGTCGCTGCGAGTCATCAAAATAAGCCGGCACAGTGATCACCGCCCCGACCAACTCGCCACCCAGTGTCGCCTCAGCGCGCTGACGCAGCACTTTAAGAATATCGGCGGAAACCTCGACCGGGCTTTTCGGCCCCTGCACCGTTTCAATAAACGGCATGTGCGACTCACCACCGACAAAGCGGTAAGGCAGCTGCTCACCCAGCTGTTTGACGTCGGCCAGGCCACGCCCCATCAGGCGCTTGACTGACAGCACGGTATTCAAGGGGTCGCCCGAGGCCGCCGCCCTGGCGGCCTCGCCGACCTCAACGTGATCAGCGTGGTAGCGCACTGCGGACGGCAGAATGACCTGCCCGGCGGCATCAGCCAGAGGTTCAGAGAGCCCGCTACGCACAGCGGCGACTAGCGAATTGGTGGTACCCAGATCAATCCCCACCGCCAGCCGGCGCTGGTGGGGCTGAGGGCTTTGTCCGGGTTCAGCGATCTGCAGTAAGGCCATGAGTAATCAATGCTTAGGTATCGGGTGCAGCGCACCAGCGTTAATCGTCGAGGCGCTCTTCCAGCTGGCGAACCTCGTGAGAGAGCTTGTCGAGAAACTGCATGCGGCGCATCAGGCGCTCGGCCTCTTCACGCCGCGAGGCATCGTCCCAACAAACGGCAAAACTTTCATTCAGCTCATCCTGAGCCACCTTCAACCGCCGCTTGAATTGCGCAACCCCAGCCAGGTCTGCACTGTCGTGCAGATCCTCTAGCTCTTCGCGCCACTGCATCTGCTGCAGCAAGAAGCTCGGGTCTTGCACGGTCACTTCCAGCGGCAATTCAGGCCCACTCAGCGCGAGCAGGTAGCGCGCGCGCTGCGGAGGATTTTTCAGTGTTCGATAGGCTTCGTTAAGGCTGGCAGATTGCTCCAGCGCCAAGCGCTGCTCGCGCTCGGAAGCATCGGCAAAACGGTCCGGATGGACATGCCGCGCCAGCTCACGGTAGCGGCTAGCTAGCAACTCCAGGTCCAAACGAAAACCTGGCTTTAGATCAAACAACGCAAAGTGACAAGGAGTACCCACGGGCGCCTCAGATGTTGAAGCTTTCGCCGCAGCCACATTCGCCGCGCACGTTCGGGTTGTTGAATTTGAAGCCTTCATTCAACCCTTCTTTTACGAAGTCGAGCTCAGTGCCATCGAGGTAAACCAAGCTTTTCGGGTCGATGATCACCTTGACCCCAAAGCTCTCGAACACCTGATCTTCGCCGGCAGTCTCATCGACAAACTCCAGCACATAGGCCAAGCCAGAACAGCCCGTGGTGCGGACAGCCAAACGGATGCCCTCACCCTTGCCACGCCCATCAAGCGAGCGACGCACATGCTGAGCCGCTGCTTCGGTCATGCTGATAGCCATCGACAAACCTCCTTAGAGCAAGCCTTTCTTCTGCTTGTAGTCGCGTACGGCTGCCTTGATGGCATCTTCCGCGAGGACCGAGCAGTGAATTTTTACCGGCGGCAGGGCCAATTCCTCGGCCAGCTGGGTGTTCTTGATGGTTTCCGCTTCGTCCAGGGTTTTACCCTTCATCCACTCGGTGGCGAGCGAGCTGGAGGCAATGGCCGAACCGCAGCCATAAGTCTTGAACTTGGCGTCTTCAATAACGCCATGCTCGTTGACCTTGATCTGCAAACGCATCACGTCACCGCAAGCCGGCGCACCGACCATGCCGGTGCCTACGCTTGGGTCTTCCGCGTCCATCTTGCCGACGTTGCGCGGGTTCTCGTAGTGGTCAATGACCTTTTCACTGTAAGCCATGCTGGTATTCCTTCCTCATCAGAGAGTCGCTCTTGCTCGGCGACTACTTAGTGCGCCGCCCACTCGATCTTGGAGATGTCGACACCGTCTTTGTACATATCCCACAGCGGCGACAACTCGCGCAGCTTGGTGACCGCCTCGCAAACCTTCTGCGCGGCGTAATCGACCTCTTCCTCAGTAGTGAAGCGGCCGAAGGTAAAGCGAATGGAGCTGTGCGCCAGCTCGTCATTGCGGCCCAAGGCACGCAACACGTAGGACGGCTCTAGGGAAGCCGAAGTGCAAGCCGAACCGGACGAAACAGCCAAATCCTTGAGCGCCATGATCAGCGACTCGCCCTCAACATAGTTGAAGCTGAGGTTGAGGTTGTGCGGCACACGAGCGGTCATGCTGCCGTTGATGTACAGCTCTTCGAGACCATCGACCTGCTTAAAGAAGCGATCACGCAAAGCCAGAATGCGCTGGTTTTCCTGAGCCATTTCTTGCTTTGCAATCTGGAAGGCCTCACCCATACCCACACACTGGTGGGTTGCCAGGGTACCGGAGCGCATGCCGCGCTCGTGGCCACCGCCGTGGGTCTGGGCTTCCAGACGCACGCGCGGCTTACGGCACACGTACAGCGCACCAACACCCTTAGGGCCGTAGGTTTTGTGTGCAGAGAACGACATCAAGTCGACTTTCAGCGATTGCAGGTCGATTGCGACCTTGCCGGTGGACTGCGCCGCGTCGACATGGAAGAACACACCACGCGAACGGGTCAACTCACCAATCGCAGCGATGTCGTTGATGGTGCCGATCTCGTTATTCACGTGCATGGCCGACACCAGAATAGTGTCATCACGCAACTCAGCCTCGATCATAGCCGGCGTAATCAGACCGTCTTCACCAGGCTCGATGTAAGTGACTTCAAAGCCTTCACGCTCAAGCTGGCGCATGGTGTCGAGCACTGCCTTGTGCTCGATCTTCGAGGTAATCAGGTGCTTGCCTTTGCTCTTGTAGAAGTCGGCAATGCCTTTGATCGCCAAGTTGTTGGATTCGGTAGCACCGGACGTCCAAACAATCTCGCGCGGATCAGCATTGACCAGATCAGCCACCTGGCGACGGGCATTCTCTACCGCTTCTTCGGCCTTCCAGCCGAACACGTGAGAGCGCGACGCTGGGTTGCCGAAGTTACCGTCAACCAGCAGGCATTCGCTCATTTTTTGCGCAACACGCGGATCAACCGGCGTGGTGGCGGAATAATCGAGGTAAATCGGCAACTTCATCAATTCTCTCCTAATCAGGTATCAGGCCAGCTAGCCAGCGCCTAGCGCTCAATCGACGGCGGACGTTTCAATCTTATCTAAGTAAGGCGTACTGCCATTGCAACGGCGCTGATCCTGGCGCTGCGCAACTTCCTGTACTTCACGACGGGTCACCAAGTCAGCAAGACTGATGCCACTGAGAAATTCATGTATCTGCTGGCTGAGATCACACCATAGATGGTGGGTCAGACAGGTATCGCCTGCGTGGCAATCACCCTGCCCCTGGCAGCGTGTGGCATCGACAGATTCATTGACCGCATCGATCACCTCAGCCACCTGAATGCCCTGCATGCCTCGTGACAGCTGATAACCACCGCCAGGCCCGCGCACACTGGAAACCAGGTTGCCACGACGCAGCTTGGCAAACAGCTGTTCCAAGTAAGACAAGGAAATGCCCTGCCGCTCGGAAATATCAGCCAGGGACACCGGCCCACTCTGCGCATGCAGCGCCAGATCAAGCATGGCGGTGACGGCATAACGGCCTTTGGTGGTTAGTCGCATGAGGGTTACCGCGTGGTCGCAATATGCAGCAAGTATGCAATTCCCGAGTATTTAAGTCAACTATAAGACCTAGCGCTCTTGTCGGGATTAAACAGAATGAAGGGCGCGCAGTTTAGCAAAAAAGCGCACCCCAACGCCATCAAGCCGCAGGCTTGTCTGCATCCTTGACCACGTCCCCGAAGTCCTCATTACGCAGCTCGGGAAAATCCTTGGAGCAGTAATCACTACCCAGGGACTTGAGCGCACCACACATACCTTCTAACTGCCCATCGACCGCATGCAGGTGATCAAGCAACTGACCGATAGCACGAGCAATCGGATCAGGCATGTCCTGACCCACACCATAGGCATCGAAGCCGAGCTTCTCGGCAATCGCCTTGCGCTTGGCCTCCTGCTCGTCGTCCGCCTTGACGATAACTCGCCCCGGAATACCGACCGCTGTAGCACCCGCCGGCACTGCCTTGGTGACCACGGCATTAGAGCCAATCTTGGCACCCGCGCCGACCGTAAATGGCCCAAGCACCTTGGCCCCGCACCCACCACCACACCGTCTTCAAGGGTTGGATGACGCTTACCCTTGTTCCAGCTGGTGCCGCCCAGCGTCACACCCTGATAAAGGGTGACGTCATTGCCGATCTCAGCGGTCTCCCCGATCACAATGCCCATGCCGTGATCGATAAAGAAACGCCGGCCAATTTTCGCGCCGGGATGAATCTCAACGCCGGTCATCCAACGGCCAATGTTCGACACCACGCGCGCTAACCACTTCCAACCAGACACCCACAGTGCATGCGCCACACGGTGCAGCCATACCGCATGCAACCCCGGATAGCAGGTAACCACCTCAAAGGTATTGCGCGCCGCCGGGTCGCGATGAAATACGCTCTGTATATCTTCTCGCATGCGCTCAAACATCTGCCTTCTCCTGCCCTGGGTGCTCGCCACGCGCCGCCTTGATGGTTTCCGTCAAGATGCCGCGCAAGATATTCATTTCCAGCTTGCTGACCTCGCTGCGCCCATACAAACGGCGCAGGCGACTCATCAAATGCCGCGGCTTGGACGGATCGAGAAACTTAATCTCAACCAGCGCCTGCTCAAGGTGCGTGTAAAACGATTCCAGCTCATCCGCCGTTACCGGCTGCGAACTCTGCATGGACGTAGTTTCCAGCTTGAGCGTCTTGGTCGGCTGATTTTCTGCCGCCAACCAGGCCATCCGCACCTCATAGGCCAACACTTGCACCGCCGCAGCCAAATTCAGCGAGCTGAATTCAGGATCAGACGGTATATGCACGTGAAAGTGACAGCGCTGCAGCTCATCGTTGGTCAGCCCGGCATACTCACGCCCAAACACCAACGCCACCTGCGCACCTTGCTGCGCCTGCTCGCACGCCGCCACGCCACACTCACGCGGATCCAGCAGCGGCCACGGGATACGCCGATCACGCGCACTGGTGCCGAGCACCAGACTGCAACCCACCAACGCCTCCTCCAGCGTGCCTACCACCTGCGCCGCATTGAGCACATCGTTAGCGCCCGACGCCCTGGCCACCGCGTCAGCGCTCGGGAAATCCTGCGGATCAACCAGCACCAACTGCGACAACCCCATGTTCTTCATGGCCCGCGCCGCGCCACCGATATTGCCTGGGTGACTGGTGTTGACCAAAACAACGCGAATATTTTCTAGCAACGCAAACGCTCACAGACAAGGCTTAGAGGGGCAAATCTTACAGAAGCAACCCACCTTACGCCACGCAAGGTGCAGGTTGTACTTCAACCGCCGGGCTTTTCTGCTAGAATGGCCGGCTTTCTTTAACGACCCAGGTGAACATCCATGCAGCCCATGCTGAATATCGCGCTGCGCGCAGCCCGTAGCGCCGGCGAAATGATCTTCCGCTCGACCGAACGCTTGGACGTCATCTCGGTCGACGAGAAAGAAGCCAAGGATTACGTGACCGAGCTTAATCGCTCCGCCGAGCAGCTGATCATCCAAGCACTGCGCAAGGCCTACCCGACTCACGGCATCTTCGGCAAGGAAAGCGGCCTGAGCGCAGGCAGCGTCGACGGCGCCGACTATGTGTGGATCATCGACGCACTGGATGGCGGCGCTAACTTTATCCGCGGCATTCCGCATTACGCCGTGAGCATCGCCTGCAAATACCGTGGCCGCCTTGAACATGCAGTGGTCATCGACCCCGTGCGCCAAGAAGAATTCACCACCAGCCGCGGCCGTGGCGCTGCCCTCAACGGCCGCCGCATGCGCGTCGGCAATCGCAAGAGCCTGGAAGGCGCACTGCTCGGCACCGGCTTCCCGTTCCGCGACAACCAGATGGACAACCTCGAGAACTACATCGGCATGTTCCGCAGCTTGGTTGGCCAGGCCGCTGGCCTACGCCACGGCGGGGCAGCAAGCTTAGACCTGGCCTACGTTGCCACGGGCCGCTTTGATGCATTCTGGGAGTTCGGCCTGTCCGAGTGGGACATGGCCGCCGGCGCCCTGCTGATTCAAGAAGCAGGCGGCTTGGTCAGCGACTTCAGCGGCAGCCACGAATTTCTTGAAAAAGGCCAGATCGTCGCCGGCAACACTAAGTGTTTCAAAGCAGCCCTTACCGCTATTCAGCCGCACTTATCAGCCTCGCTGAAGCGCTAAATAGCCAACAATAAAAAAGCGCCCACGGGCGCTTTTTTATTGCCTGGACAATTTACTCGACCAACACTAATTCGCCATCACGTACCGGTATCCGCTGACCCGGATCATTGGCCATACGCACCTGGCTGATCTTGCCGTCCAGCTCGTATTTAACGTCATACCCCACCAGCTTCTCACTGGTGTCAGTGACCGTATTGCAGCGCGTTTCGGTGGTGGTGTAGGTGTCGTTTTCCTGCATATTGCCCTGCACCTTATTGCCGGCATAACCACCGCCTACCGCACCGGCGACTGTTGCCAACTTCTTGCCATTACCCCCACCCACCTGATTACCCAGCAAACCACCGACCACTGCGCCAATCGCCGTACCGGCAATCTTATGCTGATCCTTGACCGCCGCCTGACGGGTAACCGTCACGTCTTTGCACACCTCGCGCGGGGTTTTGATGGTTTGGTTAACCGGCTTCACCGCCAGCACTTCCGCATATTTCGGCGCAGTAACGACGTTATAAGTGGCCACCGCCCCGCCCGCCGTTACACCCACCGCACCCAATACGGCGCCGACCAACAAAGACTTATTCATACAAACCTCCTAAACCACTGCTTAGCGCGCAATGCGCCTTAATCCTTGCCTTGGAGCATAAAAAAGCCGGGCAAGTTCAACACATGCCCGGCCTATTCAAACGTTTGCGATGAAACCCACAGAATCAGGGGCGCTCATCGACCTCTTCTTCCACCACTGGCGGAATCAGGTCATCAACCGTCAGGTCAAGCCATACCAGCAGCACGTTAGCGATATAGACAGACGAGTAAGTACCCGCCGCCACGCCGACAAACAGCGCCACCGAGAAAGCGAACAGGTTGTCGCCGGCAAACAGCAACAGCGCACCGATGGCCAGCAAGGTAGAGATGGACGTTGCCATGGTACGCAGCAGGGTCTGCGTGGTGGAGATGTTGATGTTCTCAATCAACGTCGCCTTACGCAGCACCCGGAAGTTCTCACGCACCCGGTCGAACACCACAATAGTATCGTTCAGCGAGTAACCAATGATCGCCAGCAAAGCCGCCATCACAGTCAGGTCGAAGGTGATCTCAAAGAACGAGAGAATGCCGAGGGTGACAATCACGTCGTGGACCAGCGAGACAATCGCTGCCACGCCGAACTTCCACTGAAAGCGGAAGGCCAGGTAGAGCATCACCCCACCCAACGCTAACAACAGCCCCAGCCCACCCTGATCGCGCAGCTCTTCACCGACCTGCGGACCAACGAATTCAACCTTCTTCACCTCAAGCTGCTCACCCGTCTGACGCAGCGCTGCGGCCACATTATTACCCAGCTCAGGATTATTGCCCTGCATGCGCACCACTACATCAGTGGTGGCACCAAAGCTCTGCACCACGGCATCGGCATAGCCAGCACCGGCCAGCTGCTCACGGATTTTACCGAGGTCGGCCGACTGCTCGTAACTCAGCTCGATTTGCGTACCACCGGTAAAGTCCAGCCCCAGGTTCAGGCCTTTGGTAAACAGACTCGCCAGCGACAGCAGCGTCAGGACCACGGTGAGGGCGAACGCAATATTGCGAACCCCCATGAAGTTGATCGTACGATTCATCACAGCCCCTTAAATCCACAACTTCTTAAAGTCACGCCCGCCGCATGTCAGGTTGACCATGCAACGCGTGACCAGAATGGCGGTAAACATCGATGTGATGATGCCCAGCGACAAGGTCACCGCGAAGCCTTTAACCGGCCCCGTGCCCATGGCAAACAGAATGCCGCCGACCAACAGCGTGGTCAGGTTGGCATCGACAATTGCCGAGTACGCCCGATCAAAGCCCTCATGGATAGCGCGCTGGATCGACATGCCATTGGCAATTTCCTCACGAATACGCGAGAAGATCAGCACGTTGGCGTCCACCGCCATACCCATGGTCAGTACGATACCGGCAATACCTGGCAGGGTTAGCGTGGCGCTGAGCAACGACATCAGCGCCAGCAACAGCACCATGTTCAACCCAAGCGCGATGGTCGCCAACACACCAAAAGCGCGGTATATGGCAATGATAAACAGCGAAACAAACAGCATCGCCCACAACGACGCATTCACGCCCTTGGCAATGTTGTCAGCCCCAAGACTCGGGCCAATGGTGCGCTCTTCCGCAAAGTACATGGGCGCGGCCAGACCACCGGCACGCAGCAGCAAGGCCAGCTCAGACGACTCACCCTGACCATCCAGACCAGTGATGCGGAACTGACTACCCAGCGGTGACTGAATAGTGGCCAGGCTGATGATCTTCTTCTCTTCAACGAAGGTCTGCAGCTCAACCTCTTTTTCGACGCCATCGACCACCTGACGCACGTAGCGCGTCACCGGCTTCTGCTCGATAAAGATCACCGCCATGCTGCGCCCGACGTTGTTACGGGTGGCGCGATTCATCAGATCACCACCGCGGCCATCCAGACGGATATTCACCTGCGGGCTGCCATTTTCATCGAAGCTGGCCTGCGCATCGGTCACCTGATCACCCGTGATGATCAGGTCACGCTCCAGCAGCGCGGGTGGACGGCCTTCTTGGCGGAACTCGAAACTTTCAGTCGCAGCCCTAGCGGCATCTGGCTCGGCGGCCAGACGGAATTCCAGGTTGGCAGTCTTGCCGAGAATACGCTTGGCTTCAGCGGTATCCTGCACGCCCGGCAGCTCAACCACGATGCGGTTGGCACCCTGACGCTGAACCAGTGGCTCAGCCACACCCAGCTCATTGACCCGGTTACGCACCGTGGTCAGGTTCTGCTTGATCGAGTACTCGCGAATCTCGACCAACTTGGCCTGAGTCAGCGCCAAACGCAGAACCTGCAGCTCATTACGCTGCACAGTGGTCATATCAAAATCTGTGAAGTCTTTACGGATCAATTGGCGGGCTTTTTCCAGCGCCGCTTCGTCCGTAAAGCCGAGCTGAATGGCGCCATTGAGCTCAGGCAGGCTGCGATAACGCACACGTTCTTTACGCAGCAGGCTCTTGACCTCGCCCTCGTAAACCTTGCGGCGCGCATCCAGGGCTTTATCCATATCCACTTCCATCAGGAAGTGCACACCACCGGACAAGTCCAAGCCGAGCTTCATCGGGCTACCGCCCAGGTTACGCAGCCAATCCGGCGTGGTCTGCGCCAGGTTCAACGCCACCACAAACTCATCGCTCAACGCCTTGCGCACCAGCTCTTTGGCGGGCAGTTGATCTTCAGCGCTGTTCAAACGCAGCAAACCAGCACGGCCCTGATTCGCCACACTGACTGCTTTTACACTGATACCGGCCGCTTCCAGCGCACGCTTAGCACGCTCTAGGTCGGCCTGCTCGACGCGCATGGCGGAGCTGTTGCCACTGATCTGGATCGCCGGATCATCCGGGTACAAATTGGGCGCGGAATAAAGAAAGCCGATTGCCAGCACAGCCAGAATCAGCAGGTACTTCCAGAGGGGAAATTTGTTGAGCATGACGCCGCCCGTTATGACGCGGGGCGCATTAAGCGCCCCGTCGAATGGTAAAGGTGTGTGGCTTAGATCGCTTTCAGCGTGCCTTTAGGCAGCGAAGCGGCAATCGCCACTTTCTGAATCTTCAGCTCGACGGTGTCGGATACTTCAATCACCACGAAGTCATCGGAAACCTTCGACACCTTGCCAGCGATACCGCCGCTGGTGACCACTTCGTCGCCTTTCTGCAGACCACCAATCAGACCTTTGTGCTCTTTCGCACGCTTGGCCTGTGGACGCCAGATCATCAGGTAGAAGATGACCAGAAAGCCGACCAGAAACACCCACTCAAAACCACTACCAGCAGGACCGGCAGCCGGTGCGGCACCTTCAGCGAACGCAGCGGGGATAAAAAAGCTCATATAACACTCCTGTTAAAAGGTCTTTAAAAGGTTGGGAAATCAGTCCAGAGGCGGCGTTGGTAGCCCGCGCTTGGCATAGAAGGCATCGACAAAGGCGGCCAATGTACCCTGTTGAATAGCCTCGCGCAAACCAGCCATAAGCACCTGATAATGCCGCAAGTTGTGGATTGTATTGAGCATACTACCCAGCATTTCACCGCACTTATCCAGGTGATGCAGGTAGGCGCGGGAGAAATGTTTGCAGGTGTAACAATCGCAAGTCGGATCCAGCGGCGAATTGTCCTGTTTATGGAAGGCATTGCGAATTTTCAGCACGCCAGTATCGACAAACAGGTGACCGTTGCGCGCGTTACGGGTCGGCATCACGCAGTCGAACATGTCCACGCCACGGCGCACACCTTCGACCAGATCTTCTGGCTTGCCGACACCCATCAGGTAGCGCGGCTTATCGGCCGGCAATTGCGCAGGCAGGTAATCCAAGACTTTGATCATCTCTTCTTTCGGCTCACCGACTGACAACCCGCCAATCGCATAACCGTCAAAGCCAATCTGCTCCAACCCATCCAGCGAAACCTTGCGCAGCTCTTCATGCATACCGCCCTGAACGATGCCAAACAACGCTGCGGAGTTCTCGCCATGGGCCTCTTTCGAGCGCTTGGCCCAACGCAAGGACAACTCCATCGACTTTTTGGCCACATCGAACTCGGCCGGGTACGGCGTGCATTCGTCGAAAATCATCACAATGTCAGAGCCCAGATCGCGCTGTACCTGCATCGACTCTTCCGGCCCCATAAACACCTTGGCACCGTCGACCGGCGAGGCGAAGTACACGCCCTCCTCTTTAATCTTGCGCATGGCGCCGAGGCTGAACACCTGGAAGCCGCCGGAGTCGGTAAGGATCGGCCCTTGCCACTGCATAAAGTCATGCAGGTCGCCGTGTTTCTTGATCACCTCAGTGCCGGGGCGCAGCCACAGGTGGAAGGTGTTGCCGAGGATGATCTGTGCGCCAATCGCCTCGATATCGTCCGGCATCATGCCCTTGACCGTGCCATAGGTGCCCACCGGCATAAACGCAGGGGTTTCCACCACGCCACGCGGGAAGGTCAGCCGACCACGGCGCGCCTTGCCCTCGGTCGCCAACAATTCAAAAGACATGCGGCACGTGCGCGTCATAGCTGTTCCTCTGGCCCGCGCGGTGCGGGGTTGCGGGTGATAAACATGGCATCACCGTAACTGAAAAAACGATACTTGCCGGCAATCGCCGCCTGGTAAGCCGCCATGGTTTCCGGGTAGCCGGCAAACGCCGACACCAACATCAGCAGGGTCGATTCCGGCAAATGGAAGTTGGTTACCAGCGCATCAACCACATGCAGCGGCCGGCCTGGGTAGATAAAAATATCGGTATCGCCGCTGAAGGCCTTGAGCACACCATCGCGCGCTGCACTTTCCAGTGACCGCACGCTGGTGGTGCCGACAGCAATTACGCGCCCACCGCGCGCCCGACAAGCCGCCACGGCATCAACAACATCCTGGCCGACCTCCAGCCACTCAGTGTGCATATGGTGGTCTTCGATGCGCTCAACCCGCACCGGCTGAAACGTCCCCGCCCCTACGTGCAGGGTGACAAAAGCGCGCTCAACGCCCTTCTCGGCAATCGCCGCCAACAGCGCCTGATCAAAATGCAGCCCTGCGGTCGGCGCAGCCACGGCACCGGCACGGTCTGCATACACGGTCTGATAACGTTCACGGTCAGCCTGCTCATCCGGGCGATCGATATAAGGCGGCAGCGGCATATGCCCGACCCGCTCCAGCAGCGGCAGCACTTCTTCGCTGAAACGCAGCTCGAACAGGGCATCGTGGCGCGCGACCATTTCAGCCTTGCCACCACCGTCGATCAGAATGGTCGAACCGGGCTTGGGCGATTTGCTCGAACGCACATGAGCCAGCACACGATGACTGTCCAGCACCCGCTCAACCAGCACCTCCAGCTTGCCGCCCGAAGTCTTCTGGCCGAACAGCCGCGCCGGAATGACCCGCGTATTGTTAAACACCATCAAATCGCCGGGGCGAAGATAATCCAGCAGGTCGCTGAACTGTTTGTGCGCCAACTCACCCGTCGGCCCATCGAGCACCAGCAAGCGGCTGGCGCGGCGTTCAGCAAGAGGGTGGCGGGCAATCAGAGCGTCTGGCAGCTCAAAACTGAAGTCGGCAACACGCATGGTCAGAGTGGGGTCATCTAGAAGGGCGGCAAAGCTTACCGGAAATCGCACATTCTGAACACGCAATGCATTGACCAATGCAAATACCATCTCTATACTCCGCCGCCATTGTGCCCCGGTGGCGGAACCGGTAGACGCGGCGGATTCAAAATCCGTTTTCGAAAGAAGTGGGAGTTCGAGTCTCCCCCGGGGCACCATACAAACATCTCAGGACGTACCGAAACGACCTGAAACCCTAGAGAACCGGCCACTTGAGCCGGTTTTTTATTGCCCGCAGTTCCCTACCGTTACCTTGTAAGCCCACTGGATTGTGAGTAGATTTGTGAGTAGATCGAGTTTGGTCGATAAATCTACTCACACCTGAGCCGCCAAACGCCGCCCGGCATGGCTCACACGGGGGCACCATGCCGCTGACCGATTCCGCAATCAAAACAGCCAAGCCCAAGGACAAGCTGTATCGCTTAGCCGACAGCAACGGCCTGTGCTTAGAGGTCGCCGCTACAGGCTCCAAGCTGTGGCGCTACCGCTACCGCTTCAACGGCAAAGCTAAAATGCTTTCCTTGGGTGCCTATCCTGCCGTGCCTTTGGCCGCGGCCCGCCGCAAGCGTGATGACGCCCGCTTACTGCTGGACGAAGGCACAGACCCAGGCGCAGAACGCCAAGCCACTAAACAGGCGCAAGCACTTGAGGCGCAGACATTCGAGGAACTGGCGCGTGAGTGGCACGCTTACCGCTCGCCACGCTGGGCAAAGTCCACAGCCGACAAGGCCGCTGCTTACTTAGAGTCTGACTTATTGCCCGCCCTTGGCCACCGCCCCGTCAAGGCCATTACCCGCCCTGAGCTGGTAGCACTAATCCGCAAGATCGAATCACGCGGGGCGCACAACGTCGCCAAGAAAACCCGCCAATGGCTAAGTCAGATTTTCCGCTTTGGCCTGGCACAAGGGTCGGTAGAGGCAAACCCAGCAACTGACTTGGACGTGATCGCAGCTCACGCACCAGCAACGCGGCACCATCCGCACGTCACCTGTGCAGAGTTACCCGAACTGCTGAGCAAGATCGAAGCAGCCAACATCAATACCCTGACCCGCCACGCCATCCGCCTGCTGGTGCTGACGGCTGTGCGCCCTGGTGAATTGCGCGCCGCACCCTGGGCCGAGTTCGACCTTGAGGCCGCAACCTGGACGATTCCGAAAGAGCGCATGAAAGCCCGACGCGACCACTCGGTGCCACTGCCACGCCAGGCCGTTGCCATCCTGCGCCAGCTTCAAGAAGTCACCGGGGGTTATGCATTGGTATTTGCCGGGCGCAACAACACCAACCGCCCAATGAGTGAAAACACCATCAACAAGGCATTGGCCGACGCCGGCTATAAAGACAGGCAAACCGGCCACGGCTTCCGCCACTTGCTGAGCACAGAGTTAAACGGACGCGGCTATAACCGCGACTGGATCGAGCGCCAGCTTGCTCACGGCGATGACGACGAGATGCGCGACACTTACAACCACGCCGCCTACCTGGAGCAGCGCCGGGAAATGATGCAAGCGTGGGCCGACTCGATAGACGCCCTGTGCGCTGGGGCCAACGTGGTTAGCATCAAGCGCAAGGCTTAACGGTTTTGGCTGGCCTATCCCGACGGGGAGAAAAGCGGGCACCCACCCGCCTGACCAGCCGCTCTATTCAGAATGGGCAACACCTTGGGAGAGCAGATAATGGACACTCCGACAGCTGAACAATTTGAAGCTTTGTCAGGGGCTTTCGAGAGGTACAGATCTGAATTTTGGAATAGGGTATACACGCTGGACCACCCCGATAAAAACGCTTACACCTCGCCAGAGCTTGCCGCTCTCGCTAGCAAGTTAAACGACGCGCACCGCGATAGTTTTGATGCCAGCCTGCACCAGGCATCTGCCGACACCTACAATTGGCTCCATTCCACTCCGGCCTTTCAAGTAGCGACCAAATCCCTCCCGATCAGGGCAACGGAAGGCTTTGCAGATTTCTTTGAGCGTCAGTTAATCCAGTATTATCAACGCGAAAATGGCAGGCAGCGCACGCTCTGGCCCCGCCTTATCAATGGCTCCGGGCTTTATCTGGACTATATTTCAGGAGTAGCCCTTGCCTGCCATAACTATCTAACTGGCAAGAGCGTGAGGGCAGCACTGAGCGGAGCAGAAACGATTGCCCGCATGAACCGCTTGGTTGACGAGCTAACACAATTGTCAGCGAGTGACTGGATCGACGCTAACGATCAAGGATCGTTGTTCGGCCACATCACTCGAGTGGGGAATAAAATCAATGATATCGCCTCAAATCGCCGCCCCTCCAGCAAGCGTAATGACCCCGACCTAGCCACCCGCCTAATGGCTGGAGAGTTAATCCGACTACACTGCTACCACTTCGACGGCCCGCACAAGCGAGCAGTATTCCAGCTCATGGGCCTGCCATTTATAGACAAGCCGCTTGAGATGCGAACCATCGAGCGCTTGATAAAGGCCAAGAAAAAGCCATCCCACGCCCAAGTAGACAGGGTCACAAAATCGGATATTTCGGATGAACTTCTGACTACAGAAGAAGAGCCGCAGGGCTGAGTATTTCTGTTCACGAAGCTCAACGCAAAGCACCAGACTTTGCCGTCCCCAGGCTGCCTATAGATTAGAAGAATAGCGCCATGTTCCCAACGCCACCCAAGGAGGCGCACAACATGGCCGCACACACCACTCCCACCCAATTCCCCCGCCGCTTTATCAAGCTGCCAGCGGTGAAGGATCACACCAGCCTTTCCACCTCCGAGATTTACCGCCGCATTGCCGCCGGCACCTTCCCCGCTCAAGTGAACCTTGGCCCCAAGTCTGTTGCCTGGATCGAAGCCGAGGTGCTGGCCTGGTGTGATTCGCTGGCCGCACAGCGCAAGGTGGCTTAAATGAAAAAGGCCACGATCCCCGAAGAGAAACGCAGCCAGTCGCACGGCAAGAATACCACCACCGCCCCCACGCCCGCCGAACTGCTGAGCACAGCGCCAAGCAAGATTGCTCGCGTCCTGGTCTACGTTCGCCACTTCGACACGCTCAACAGATTTGAGGCGGCCCGCAAGGTCGGGGACACCTGCCTTAACTCGACGATCCCGGCCTTGGAAAGCCAATACGGGCTGACCTTCGAGCACATGCCGGAAAAGGCCGCGAACCACTGGGGTGCCCCGTGCGGCGTGACCCGCTACCGCCTGCCAGCAAGCCAGCATGAGCAGGCTGACAAGGTGCTCACCATGATGTTTGCCCGCAAGGGCAAGAAGGTGGCCGCATGACAGCGCCCAATAAAAAACGCGGGGTATCGGCTAGCAACCGTTACACCCGCGTTACTGGATCAACCGTGAAGGGTTCCAGATTCCTGCCGACCGTAGCCGGTGACGCCGCCTATGCTGCCACGTCTTCGGGCTTGTGCGTCTTCAACCAGTCCGACAGGGCCGCGTTTAAGCGGGCCTGCCAGCCGGGGCCGGATGCCCGAAAGGCGGCCAGCACCTCGGCGTCATACCGCACGCTAACCAGCTCTTTGCGCGCCGCCGCAACCGGGCGCCCGCGCTTGGGCTTGAGCATGGCCGCCGCTTGCTCAGCGCCGAACAACTCGCCCAGCACATCGCTGGCCCGCTCTGCCTTGGCGAACTCTGCCGCACCCCATACGGGGTTATCGGTGCGCGCCTGTTCAGACCTGACTTTGCTCATAGCCTGTTACCTCCCGCTTGTTTGCCTTGCGCAAGCTGATGACGTGAACCGCACCCGGGCGCGGCGTGAACACCAGCATGTAAAGCCGATCACCGATAAAGCCCAGCGCCTGAAAGCGTCTTTCGCCGTAGTCGTTTCGCTGATCCTCAAGCACCAAGGCCGCCGACCAATCGAAGGCGCGCACCAGCTCGAAAGACAACCCACGCTCGGCTGTGTTGCGCTCGCATTTGGCGGGATCGTAGGTGATTTGCATGGATTTATTGTAGCTACACTAATTCAGCCTGACAACGCCCAAGCATTCCCCACCATTGCCAAGCTGGCGCATCGGCGTTATCGTGCGACCGTCGCTGCAAAATCAGTGACCGACCTTGGCCGGTCGAATATGCAAAAGGCGCACAAGCGCCCATATCCGAAAGTAGGCGCTTTTTTTGTGCCCGCAGCTTCGAGTTATGGCGGCTGTGCGTGGGACGCCTTCGGGCGTGCCGGGTTCCTTTTGCCCCGGTCGGCCAACCCGCGTACAGCTGCCACCCAAATTCGCTTGGCCGCGAACGGTGACAGCTCCCCAGCAAAAGGAGCCGTACCCATGAAACACGCCCTCAATCCGTCCACACCACACGCCGCTGCCTGGAAGGCCCGCGCTATGGCAGCCCTGCGCGCTGATTCCAGCTTGAGCGTAAGGCTTGCCCGGTACAACGCCGCCATGGCTCGCGCCCGCCAAATCGAAGACGCGGGGGTGGCAGTATGAGCAACGCCATCAAGACAGTGCCCCGGCACACCTTCCACAGCACAGGTGACGTGAGCAAAAAGCAAAACTTGTTCTCCGTCATGCCTGACGTTCCGTTACTGGACGCCCTCAATAGCGCTTCGGACATGCTGGATAGCTTGCACGATCCGATCTATGCCGCAGCTCTAGGTGAACAGCCGCTAAAGGGTAGCCACGCCTGGCTTGTGCTTCATGCGCTGAACAGCGCCAAGGCCGTGATTGACTCGCTGTGGCAAGCGGTGGAACACGCAGAAGACACCGATAACGCACAACAACCCGCCAAGGTGTAACCCATGCAAATTAATCAAGGTGCTCTAGCGCCTACGCCGAAGGCTTGCCCGAATTTAGCCAATCGCTACCTATTCGCCCTCGCACCGGCTGGCGCTGACCTGGTGCTGATGATCGCTATCGAGGTGCTGCTATGGACGGTGTAATCGCATTCCGTGACGCCATGCAAAGCACATTCGGCCTGCTTGATTGGCTACCCATTGCAGACGGCAGCATTCAACGCTTTCACGTTCCGGGCGATAAGGCCGGCACCCTTAACGGCTGGTATGTGCTGTACCTGGATGGCATCGCCTCAGGTGCGTTCGGCAGCTGGAAGGCCGGCAGCGCGCACACCTGGTGTAGCCGTGAGCCGGTAGACGCGAGGGAAGCCGAGCAGGTGCGCCAGCGTATCGAGCAGGCACGTCGCCAGCGCCAAGCCGAGCAGCACAAGCGCCAGCAGTCCGCGGCTGAATATGCCAACCGCCTATGGCGTGACGCTCGCCGCGCTGACCCGGGCCACCCGTATCTGATCACCAAGGGCGTGCGCCCCTATGGCCTGCGCCAGCATGGTGACGCATTGCTGGTGCCGCTGGTGCGCAATGGCGTGTTGGCCAACCTGCAACGCATCTACCTGGACGGCAGTAAGCGCTTCCTGAGTGGCGGGATCGTCACCGGGTGTTATTCGCCGCTGGGCGTTATCACACCGGGTGCACCGCTGTACGTCTGCGAGGGCTGGGCAACCGGCGCGACGATCCACGCCGACACCGGGGCCGCTGTGGCCTGCGCGATGAATGCCGGCAACCTCAGGCCAGCGGCGCTGGCGCTGCGAGAGAAGCACCCGCACGCCTCGCTCATCATCGCGGGCGACGACGACCGTCAGACCGAAGGCAACCCAGGGCGCATGGCTGCCAATGCCGCCGCTGTGGCGGTGGGTGGGCTGGTGGTCTTCCCGCTGTGGCCGCAAGACGCCCCCGCCGACCTAACCGACTTTAATGACTTGGCCAACTGGAGGGCCGCCCAATGAGCGCCGCCGAACCGACCTTATCCCTGGTGCCTTCGCCCACGTCGCCAAGCATCATGCCCGAGCGGCCATGCTGGGGCGTGTATGAGCACTGGGTCACGAATGAGGTGGGCCGCAAGCTGCGCCCAGGCGTGTACTGGCACGGCTTCAAGCGTGCCGCCGTGGGTGATGACGACAGCGAAGAAACCACCCGCCCCATCACTGACGACTGGCTGGCCACACCCGTGATCGTGACCGCGCGCACCACCAACAGCGACGACGGCAGCGAGGGCCGGTTGCTGCGCCTGCTGACCAACAGCGGTGCCAAGGAATGGATCATTCCAATGGAGGTGTTTGGCGGGAGCGGTGAAGACGCACGCCGTGCTCTGTTCGGCATGGGGGCCATCATCGCACCACGCAAGCGCGGTCAGTTCATGGAGTACCTGCTGGAGCAGCGCCCGGATCAAACCATTATCACCACGGCGCGGCCAGGCTGGCACGCCTCCGGGGCATTCGTGCTGCCCCAGCGCACCATAGGTAGCGACACCGTGCGTTATCAGGCCGGCGCACGCAGCCTCAACCTGTACAGCACCAGCGGCACGCTTGAGCAATGGCAAACCGAGGTGGCCGCCAAGTGCGCGGGCAATCCGGTACTGACCTTGGCCATTGGCTGTGCGCTGGCGGGGCCGCTGCTGAGCCTGGTCGGGGTGGTCGGCGGAGGCGTTCACCTGGTGGGCGACAGCTCCAGCGGTAAGTCCCTGGCGCAGCTGGTGGGATCGTCGGTGTGGGGTGATCCCGGTGTGTTTGCTGCCAGCTGGGATATGAGCAAGGGCGGGCTGGAGATTGAAGCGGCCAGCCGTAATGACACCATCCTGCCGCTGGACGAAATCAAACGCGCCGACCCCAAGCAGGTACAGGCCATGGCCTACTCCCTCGCCAACGGCCAGGGCAAAGGCACCATGACCCGAGAGCGCGAGGGCCGGCCTAAGCTGACGTGGCGGCTGCTGGCGCTGTCCAGTGGTGAGCGTTCGCTGTCTGAGCACGCTGCTATATCCGGCAACGCCGCCCATGCTGGTGCTGAACTGCGCATGGTGGACGTGAACGCCGGCACTCGCACACACCGCGCCTTTGACCAATTGCACGGGCTGGAGGGTGCCGACTTCCACCGCCTGCTGACCGTCGCCGTAGCACACCAGCACGGCCACCTAGGCCCGGCATTTGTTGAGCGGCTGCTAAAGGACGACGACCGTCCCGGCCTGCTGCAAGACTTCGCCCAGGTGCGCGGCCAGTTCGTCGAAGACAACGCCCAAGCCGGGCGCGTGGCGGACCGCTTCGCCGTGATCGCCCTGGCTGGGGAAATGGCGATTGCCTACGGCCTGCTGCCATGGCCCCAGGGTAGCGCCCTGGCCGATTGTCAGTTGCTGTATGGCGAGTGGCTGAGCCGAGTCGGCAGCGGCAATGCCGAGGATCGCCAGATACTGGCCGGCATTCTGGACTTTATCGACAAGCACGGCAGTAGCCGCTTCTCAGACGTGGATGACCACGCGACAGACTCCAAGGTAATCAACCGGGCCGGCTTCTGGGAGCTGGCAGGCACCAAGCGGCTGTACCTGTTCAACAGGGCTGCGTTAATTGAGGCCGCGCACGGGTATGGCCTGAGCCGAGTGGTCAAAGCACTGGAGGGAGCCGGAGCAATCGCAGGGCGCGACACCGAGCGCAAAACCAAAAACTACCGGCTACCTGGTGGCGGTCAATCGCGGCTCTATGTGATCGACCCAGTGGCGATAGATACCGAGGGGGCTGGGGTATGAGTACGCCAAGAACAGCCCTTACCCAGCAAACACAATTACACAGGAACCTAAAATCACTGGCAACAGTGGCAACACCGGCAACGGCCTTGCGGCGCGGGGCTTTCAGCCGTTGCCGGTTAATAAAAGAAGTGGCAACAACTGGCAACACACCTCTGTTCATATATCAAAGAGCGCGCCACCTGCCCTCAATTTGGTTATCACTGTTGCCGGTAAAAAAGCACTGGCAACAAAAACGAGGGTTTGGCAACGCTTGGAAGGCCCGTTCTAGAGCGGTTGTTGCCACTGTTGCCACTGTTGCCGGTGTTTTTGAAACCAGACGCACATGTGTATGTGTGTTTTTACGGTGCGGGGGTACGCCATGAGCCTGCTTTCTGGACTGTTTACCGAGCTGGAGAAAGTGCCCGCGCCACGTTTTGTAGTGAGTGAAAGCGGGGCGGCAACGACGAATAGCGCCGGGCCGGAGGGGCACTACCCAAAAAAGGCAGTGGCCCGCAATCCCACCCACAGACTGTGGCGCGCATGGAGCGTGCACCAGCCGCGCACCTGGAGCAGCACCAGCAAGCGAGAACCGAGCGAATGCCGGCAAGGGATAGCCCACCATTGGTGGATCACCCGGCAGAGATACCCCCGAAACTGAGGGCATCTAACCAACGTCAGAGAATGGTGACACTCCCTCAAATTGAGGAAGCCCCCGAACAGCCGCAGCACTTCATTCAAACCGCTGTCACTGCCTCGCCCGAATGGCTGGCGGCGCGTGATGCCGTCTATCATCACCTGATGCCATGCCGATCCTGCTACGCGCCGACGGGGCGGTATTGCCCTGCTGGTGCTGAGCTGCGCCAGCGTTATGAGCAGACTTCAATGGAGTGCGCCCAATGCCCCCTACAACCATCCGTTCCTTCGCTGGAATCATGGAAAACCCCAGAGTCACCAAGCGCGACACCCTGACCATTACCCGCCGCGTGCTGCGCATCATCTGCCAGCGCCGCCGCGAAATACTTGATTAATGTCACTCCGTGCGCCGACAGGCACGCAAGCTGCGCCAGTTCCTACCGTTCACACAGCAGCAAGTAGACACAATGGATGGGCACGCCAGCGACCACCACACCGCAGAACTTGACGCACTGCGCCGTGTGCTGATCGCATACGGGCAAAGCATCATTCACGACTGGGAAGGCATCGCTGTTGCGCTTAGCTTCGATCAATTGGCCGACCACCTGAGCATCAATCCGATACACCGTAAGCAGGCCCGTATAGAGGGTGACGAAACATTGCAGGGTTTGGCCTTTATCGCACGCCTGGAAGACAGCGCCGACCGACAGAGCGAGGCCCGGGGCGAGGGCATGACTGACTTTATCCGCGCCTGCCTTGAGCACCTGCTAGCTGACCCGTTCGCCCCTGGTGAAGTGTTTGGGCCGAAGCTGCCGCCTGTGTTGCACGTGATGTGATATGCAGAAATAGCGTTGCGAAACCACCGCATGATGAGTGAAGATCAGGGCGTTTGGGAGATGAGAGTATCGACAGATAGGTTCCGAATGAATCGATCGGTAGCCGTTTCGGTAAACGGCGTGCCAGTGAAGAATACAAGCATTGAAAAGGAGTTCGCCCAATGAGGCAGATACTTGTGATGGCAGCGTTATTAACTATATCTGCTAACGCTAACGCGCAAATATTCAAATGCGTAAAGCCTGATGGAGGCCTGGAGTTTTCTTCGATCCCCTGCAATGCGGACGTAGGGGATGCAAGTCTTGCTGTCAAAAGGCAGTCTCAGCCTAAAGAGATAGACAGGCTAGAGTCGGAGGTAGCGCACCTCAGGAATCAAGCCTCTACCAATATAATGGGCCAGCCAAAACCTACGCAGGGCAAGACCAAAGTAACCATTGTAAGGGATAGCTCCCGGGCGCCAACAATGAGTGAAATACTTCGATCACGCATGGCACGACGAGAAGCCATGCGAGGCGATTTCACTAATACGCCTGGCGTAACTGTCATCAAAGACAGCGCCGCACCGGTGACAATTGACGAATTGCTGCGTTCCAAGCACGGTCTGAATAACTGATCAGCTACAAATTACGCACCAGCCCAGCGCCAACCGTGCGCCTTAGACCAGTAGCTAAATAGTCCCACCAATGTGCATAGCACTGCGCGCGGCGTGAATGCGTAGACCAAAGCGAAGGCCAAAGCGCTGGTATCCAGTAGCGAGGTATCCAAAGCGGTATCCAGCAAAACGGTGCATTGGGCCGCCAATTGGAAACGGTGTTAACACCCGAGTTAACACCCCTACGCACACGCAAGCGCGGGTAGCCGGCTACCTCATAAAACCTCAGTTCTGGCCGCCCTCGAACCTGTCAAAACCTGTCATCCAGGCAAGCCGCAGAACCTCACAGAACCTCACTTTTAGGTAAGCGCTTTACTGCCACTGATATGGCCGGAGACCGTTGCCCTAGAGCGGTAAAACGTATTACCGGCAGCGAGTTTCGTAACAGATACGCGCGTGCGCGCGAGGCTGACGTGCTAACAGAAGCTAACCTTCCGGCCGTGATTACTGCGCCCAACAATGCGTGATGCGTGCTGTCAAAAGTTTACATTCAGGCGGCAGGCGGCCTTGATTGCATGGCGGCACCAGCATAGTTTAGGGACCAATACGCGCGCGTACGCGAGGCAAGCGGGTATTACCGTGCGGGCATCACACGTTTCCAAACGAGAGGTTTCCACCATAGTTGCCAGCAAATAGCCCGTTTCTCGCAGCTCTACGCGACATTGCGCTTAGCGCTCCGGCATAACCTCTTCCACCAGAAAGCCTTCAAGGTCATACCCCTTCTCTGTCAGCCGCATATTGAGGCGCAGATCATCACAGAATATCGTCAGCTGTCCGCCGCAGCCTGGATGCTCAAGGCCGACAGGTTCTGGCACTGGCTCTGGATCGTAGTACTTGGCTTCATGCGGTGGCAGCTGTAGGCAATCATCAGACCCGCAGCTCAGGCAGCGCCCCCGGCTGCCCCTCGAGGACAACGCTTCGCGCGCTAACTGATATTCAGCGAGCGCCTCCGCTGCTGATTTGACTGCGCCCGCCAATATCATCTGCCTGGTGCTTTTGTTAGCCGAGAACTGCCACCAGCGCTTAAGGGGTGGGTCAGTGACAAGCACTTCGCTAAGTTCGGCCCGGCAGGCCTCCAGCGTTCGTTGGCACTCCAGCTCGCCAGCAGCATCAGGTAGGACTTCAATCACTCCAAGGTCAGCGCATGCGTGGCACCAGCCAATGGCGACCCGCATCCGCACCTTGATTTCGCCATACAGGTAATACCTGTAACCCCAGGTGCCTGCGTCCCAGCAGCTAAGATCGCATGTGGTACAACCGTAGGTAACGACTGGCATCGACATAACTGGTCATCCTTGAGCGAGTGAGTGCGCTACCGAGAGGCTGCGACATTAACAAGGCTATGGTCAACACGACTGGCACCGGCTGGCCGAACGACGGTGGTGCCTTTTCTTACGCCCCAAAATTCATGTTTTAGGTGGGCACAAAACAAATAGTGAGTAGATTTGTGAGTAGATCGAAAACCACACAGACCTTAAACCCAACAAATACGTGGCCTGTAGCGCCAGATTCGAGTCTCCCCCGGACCATAAATCTCGAAAAAGGACTTGATTATCAAGGCCTTTTTTATTGCCTGCAATAAAGCGGCAAGGCATTAGGACAGCGAGGCGAAAGCGCCTTATGCACCCTAAATCATCCGCCCGCACACTTGCGATGAAACCCGCGCAGGCGTGGTTTGAAGCCGGTATATGCATGCGCTGGCAGGCTTGGCATATGCCTGGCCGCTGGCGTAAAGTTTGCGCCACTGTGTTTGCATGGGTCGCGAAAAGTCGTGACCTGGTGCAGTCGATCATCGAGATCCGCTACATCCAGTTCAGCGTCACACACCGCCTTGCAACCAGTATCAGCCCCTCATGTCGAGTAGTGGCTGTCATCAACTCTAGGTTCAAGGAAATACACCATGTCGAATCGTCAGCACGGTACCGTCAAGTGGTTTAACGACGAGAAAGGTTTTGGCTTTATCGCCCAAGAAGATGGTCCGGACCTGTTCGTGCACTTCCGCGCGATCCAGAGCAACGGCTTCAAGAGCCTGAAAGAAGGCCAAAAAGTCAGCTTTATCGCGGTGCAAGGGCAGAAAGGCATGCAGGCTGACGAAGTCCAAGTTCAGGAATAAGCCTGCCGACTCAAAGAACCCCTGGTGACGCCATCAGGGTTTTTTTATGGCCCATCATCCACCGTAAGCACACCACAGGCCGCCGCCGAACGACGCCAAAATGCCTCGCGGCCATTTTTTCCAGCCATGAATGCCGTATTGTTGCCGCCATTCAGCCAGCCGACCGAGTAAAGAGCCCATCATGCCAAACCACCTGCTGCGCCCGCAGGGTGAATTCCCCAGCGCCGGACTGATCCGCCGCCTTGCTGCCATGTTTTATGACTTCCTGCTATGCATCGCACTGCTGATCGTGGTGACCTTTATCTACAAGCTGATCCTGATGGGCTTCTATGGCGAGGCGCAGCTCAAGCAGATGTCCGATGCCGGCGCACTGGATGGCGACCCCCTGCTCTCGACCCTGCTGTTTTTCAGTTTGTTTGGGTTCTTCGCCAAGTTCTGGACCCACAGCGGTCAGACGCTGGGCATGCAGGTCTGGGGCCTGCGCATTCAGAACAGTGACGGTTCTGCCATCAGCCTGTGGCAGGCACTGCTGCGCTTCCTGGTTGCCATAGGCTCTTGGCTGCTGTTCGGCCTGGGCTTTCTCTGGATCCTTCGGGACAAGGAGAAGCGCAGCTGGCACGACATTTACTCAGACAGCCAAGTCATCCAGCTGCCGAAGAATATTCACAAGAAGTAAACCGCAGGCATAAAAAAAGCCGGCGTACCCACAGTGGGGACGCCGGCTTTTTTTTGCGCCTGATTAACCGGCGCGGCGCAGTAGAAACATACCCGCGAGAGCGCAGATGCCTGCCGGGATCAACACCGCCAGCAACGGCGAGAAACCGAACACCAGGCTCGACGGCCCGAGCAGGTCCTGGCTGATCTTGAACACGAAACCCACCAGCACGCCGGTAAATACGCGCTGACCGAGGGTCACTGAACGCAACGGCCCGAAGATAAAGGAGATCGCCATCAGCACCAGCGCGGCCGTTACCAATGGCTGCAGCACCTTGGTCCAGAACGACAACCAGTACTGGCTATTGTTCAGACCCTGCTCAGCCAGGTAGTGGATGTAACTCCACAGCCCGGTCATCGACAGCGCGTCAGGCGCCAGCACTACAGTGCCGAGCAACTGAGGAGTCAACTCAACATCCCAACGCTCGTTCGCCTGCTGGATAACTTCACTGCTGCGCTCACGGAAATGCGTGGTCGACACGTCTTCCAGCTGCCAGTGATCGCCTTGGTACTGCGCACGACGGGCAAAGCTTGCGGACTGCATGCGCTTCTGCTCATCAAAGCGATAGCGGGTCACACCGAACAGCACACCATCCGGCTGCACGGCATTGATATGCACATACTCTTGCCCCTGGCGATGCCACATACCGTGCTTGGATGTCTGCGCTTCACCACCGCCCTGGGCCATGGCGCGACTGGCTTGCGCCTGATTCTCGCTATACGGCGCCAGGTACTCACCGATCAGCAAGCCGACCAGCATAAGCACCAGCATTGGCTTCATCACCGCCCAGACAATCCGCCCAATCGAGACTCCGGCGGCGCGCATGATGGTGAGCTCACTATTACTGGCCAGCGAACCCAGACCGATCAAACAGCCGATCAGCGCGGCCATTGGCAGCATTTCATAGATACGCCGCGGCGCCGTCAGCAGCACATAGCCCAGCGCATCCAAGAGGGTATAGCTGTCCTCGACATCGCCCAGCTCATCAATAAAAGCGAACAGCAGGGCCAGACCAACAATGATGCCCAACACCGCAATGATGGCGAGAAACACCTGGGTGCCGATATAACGATCCAACTTAACCACGGGCCACCTCCTGCGCCACACGACGGGCCGCCCAGCGCAAACGCAGCGGCTCCCAATACAGCAACAGCAGGCCGATCAATGCGAACAGCCCGTGCACCCACCACAAGCCCAACGCTGATGGAATTTTTGCCTTGTCCAGCGCACCACGTGCACCGATCAGCAGCGCCAGGTAAGCCATGTAAAGCAGGATCGCGGGTAACAGCTTGAGGAATCGCCCTTGCCGTGGGTTGACCCGCGACAAAGGCACCGCCAGCAAGGTGACGACAAACACCAGCAGGGGAATCGACAAGCGCCACTGCAACTCGGACTGCATACGTGGATTGTCGCTACCAATCAGCTCGCGCGTCGGGATCGCTTCGCGCTCCGTAACCTCAGTGGCCACTTCTGGTTTGGGCAGCAGCACGCCGTAAGTGTCGTATTTGATGGCGCGGTAATCGGCCTGCCCCGGATTGCCGTCGTAGCGGTAACCATTTTCCAGAATCAGGTAGCGGCTGCCGTCTGGCTGAATCTCTTGACGCCCGGACTCTGCCACCAGCACAGAAATACCGCGCTCTTTGTCACCTGCTCGAGACAGCTGAGTCTCGGAGATAAACACCCCGGCCAACGCGCCACGGTCCTCGGATAACTCTTCGGTGTAAGTCACTCGTGAACCATTGCGCATCGACTGAAAACGCCCTGGCTCCAGGGTATCCAACTCAGTCAGGGCACTCTGCTGATTAAGAATCCGCGCCACATGTTCAACACCTTGCGGGGCCAGACCCAGACTGAGCCAGCCGGCCAGCAACGCCACCAGGGCTGCCGGCGCCAGGCTGTAGGCAAACAAGCGCTGCTGGCTCATGCCGGTGGCCGAGAGCACGGTCATCTCACTGTCCAGGTACATCCGCCCATAGGCCAGGAGAATGCCGAGAAACAGCCCGAGCGGCAGAATCAGCTGCAAGAAACCGGGAATTCGATAGGCCATGATCATCAGCAGCACGCTAGGGTCGAGTGCCCCTTGCGCCGCCTGGGCCAAATAACGAATAAAGCGACCACTCATAATTATGACCAACAGCACCGCACTTACGGCGCCTAAGGTCTGTAACACTTCACGGGACAGATAACGGAAGACGATCAAACCAGACACTCCAGGGTTGTCAGGCTCAGCTGGCTACGCTCAAACTAGCCAGACTGCTTGCCGGCTCGCTCAACGGGCGAACCTCGAAATTTCAGCCGGCATTATCCTGTAATAGCGACTCGTTGTCTTGGGGACACCACGTAATGGAATTTATTGTTAAAAGCGTACGCCCAGAAACACTAAAAACCGCCACCCTGGTTATCCCTGTCGGCGAAGGCCGCAAACTTGGCGAAACCGCTAAGGCCGTCGACAGTGTCTGCGATGGCGCCATTAGCGCGCTGCTCAAGCGTGGCGACCTGGCCGGCAAGGTTGGCCAGACCTTGCTGGTGCACAACCTGCCCAACCTCAAAGCCGAACGCGTATTGCTGGTCGGCACTGGCAAGGACAGCGAACTGTCTGATCGCCAACTGCGCAAAGTGATCACTAGCGTTTATAGCAGCCTGAAAAACCTCGGCGGCAGCGACGCGGTACTGGCGCTCGACGAACTTCAGGTCAAAAACCGCGACAGCTACGGCAAAACCCGCCTGATGGTGGAAAGCCTGGCCGATGCGGGCTACTGCTTTGACCGCTTCAAGAGCCTGAAGGCCGAAGCCGGTGCACTGAAGAAACTCACCCTGCTCACTGAAAAAACCAACCTGGCCGACACTGAGCGCGCCAGCAGCCATGCTCAGGCGATTGCCACCGGCATGGCCTTCACCAAGGACCTCGGCAACCTGCCCCCCAACCTCTGCCACCCAAGCTACCTGGCGGAAGAAGCCAAGGCGCTGGGCAAGGCCTACAAGAACCTCAAAGTCGAAATCCTTGACGAGAAGAAGCTCAAGGAACTCGGCATGGGCGCCTTTCTCGCCGTGGCCCAAGGCAGCGACCAGCCACCACGGATGATCGTGCTCAACTACCAGGGCGGCAAGAAAACCGAGAAGCCTTACGCCCTGGTTGGTAAAGGCATCACCTTCGATACCGGCGGCATCAGCATCAAGCCATCGGCCGGCATGGATGAAATGAAGTACGACATGTGCGGCGCCGCCAGCGTGTTCGGCACCCTTAAAGCCGTACTTGAGCTGCAACTGCCAATCAACCTGGTCTGCCTGCTGGCCTGCGCAGAAAACATGCCGAGCGGCGGCGCGACTCGCCCAGGCGATATCGTCACCACCATGAGCGGGCAAACCGTGGAAATCCTCAACACCGACGCCGAAGGCCGTCTGGTGCTGTGTGACGCCCTGACCTATGCCGAGCGCTTCAAGCCGCAAGCCGTGATCGACATCGCCACCCTCACCGGCGCCTGTATCGTCGCCCTAGGCAGCAACGTCTCTGGCCTGATGGGCAATAACGATGAACTGGTGCAGCAGATTCTCGGCGCTGGCCTGACCGCCGACGACCGCGCCTGGCAGCTGCCGTTGTACGACGAGTACCAGGAACAGCTCGACAGCCCATTCGCCGACATCGCCAATATCGGCGGGCCGAAAGCCGGCACCATCACCGCGGGCTGCTTCCTCTCGCGCTTTGCCAAAAACTACCACTGGGCGCACCTGGATATCGCCGGCACAGCATGGATCAGCGGTGGTAAGGACAAAGGCGCAACGGGCCGTCCGGTGCCGATGCTGACGCAATACCTGCTGGATCGCAGCAACGCCTAAGAACCTGCAACGGATCAGCTGCGCGTCGTGGTCTTGGCGCGCGCGATCCGAAGCGGGCCTTACACCCCTGGCGCATTGTAGGAGCGGTCTTGACCGCGATTGACTGGTAAGCTGCGCGCCTATCAGCAAGCCGCTCCTGCAACTAACGCCCAAGCGTACCGCCATGCCCCGAATTGAATTCTATGTACTCTCCACCACGCTACCGGGTGACCGTTTGCGCGCGGCCTGTCAGCTGGCCATGAAGGCCTGGCGTGCTGGTCTGCCGGTATTCTTGCGCGGCAGCGATGCGGCGCAGTGCAGCGAACTGGACGAACTGCTGTGGCGCTTTAAGGCAGAAAGTTTTGTGCCGCACAGCCTGCATCAGGACGATGCGCAAGCACCGGTGGTGATTGGCCTGAATGAGGAACCTGCGAGCGCCCAAGGTGTGCTGATCAACCTGGGGAGCGACCTGTCACCGCAAGTTGAACACTTCAGCCGGGTGATTGAGATCGTCAATCAGGAACCCGACCTGCTGACCGCCTGCCGGGAGAATTTCCGCAGCTATCGTCAGCGCGGGTATGATCCCAAACGAGTCGAACTCTAACCGGCCGTTGCAAAACCACCGGCGCTGGCAAACCGGCGTTAAAGCGGCGCGTAAGGCTACTGCAGCTAACCTGCGTTAGCGCGAGCCGAAAACGCGTCATGCTGATTTACAACAGGTAAACTGCGCCGCCCTTGCCCGCCTCGCCTACGCTTCTCAACCGCCTGCTAGTTGCACACCATGGACAACCCAAACACACCGAACAAACCCGCACACCTGCTGAACGACCTGGAGTCGATCCGCCAACTGCTGGGCGATGAAAACCTCGAACCACCCTTACTGATTGACTCGATCGACCCGGACAGCATCCCCCTGCTCTCCGAGATCGTCACGCCGGCGCCCGGCATACCCAGCCCTGCGCCCAAGCCTACCGAGCCGCCAGCGCCACATACCCTGCGTGAAACCGTCAACCAGAGCATCAGCCGCGACAGCGAGGTGAACCGCCTGGACAGTGAACTGCGCGCCGCCGCCCAATTGATCCTGCAAGACGTGATCGACGACTTTGTGCCGCAGATCGAGGCCGAGCTGAAACGCCGCCTGGAAGCACGTCTGGCGCGCCTGCTGCCACCACGCCGGCCATAAGCACGGGCGCACACGCCCATCAGTCAGCCCCGGCGCGCTCACCCTTACGTCACACAGGCCATCCCCGCTATACTTGCCGGCTTTTCCGTCTAGCCGTCATAAGGGTCCCGCCGCGCATGGACAAGACCTACCAGCCGCACGCCATTGAAACTGCCCTGTACCAGAACTGGGAAGCGAACAACTATTTCGCCCCGCAAGGTGCAGGCGCGCCGTACACCATCATGATCCCGCCGCCGAACGTCACCGGCAGCCTGCACATGGGTCACGGCTTCAACAACTCGATCATGGATGCGCTGATCCGTTTCCGCCGCATGCAGGGCCGCAATACCCTGTGGCAACCGGGCACCGACCACGCCGGCATCGCCACCCAAATGGTGGTTGAACGTCAGCTCGCCGCTGACGGCATTGGCCGCCACGACCTGGGTCGCGAGAAGTTCCTGGAAAAAGTCTGGGAATGGAAAGAACAGTCCGGCGGCACCATCACCCGGCAGATTCGCCGTTTGGGCAGCTCGGTGGACTGGTCGCGCGAGCGCTTCACCATGGACGACGGCCTGTCCGAGTCGGTTAAAGAAGCCTTCGTACGCCTGCACAAAGACGGCCTGATCTACCGCGGCAAGCGCCTGGTCAACTGGGACACCAAGTTCCACACCGCCATCTCCGACCTCGAAGTGGAAAACCACGACGAGAAAGGCAGCCTCTGGAACCTGCGTTACCCGCTGGCTGACGGCAACAAAACCGCCGACGGCAAGGACTACCTGATCGTCGCCACCACTCGCCCGGAAACCATGCTCGGCGACAGCGCCGTTGCGGTAAACCCGAGTGACGAACGCTACCAAGCGCTGATTGGCACCTTCGTCGAGCTGCCTCTAGTAGGCCGGCGCATTCCGATCATCGCTGACGACTACTGCGACCCCGAATTCGGCACCGGCTGCGTGAAGATCACCCAGCCCACGACTTCAACGACTATGAAGTCGGCAAACGCCACAACCTGCCGCTGCTGAACATCTTCGACAAAAACGCGGCGGTACTGGCGCAAGTCCAGGCGTTCAACATCGATGGCAGCGTTAACAGCGAATTCGACGGCAGCCTGCCAACGCAGTTCGCCGGCCTCGACCGCTTTGAAGCGCGCAAGCAGATCGTTGCTGCCTTCGAAGCCGCCGGGCTACTTGAAGGCATTGAGCCGCACGCGCTGAAAGTGCCGAAAGGCGACCGCTCCGGCACCATCATCGAGCCGTGGCTGACCGACCAGTGGTATGTGAGCACCAAGCCGCTGGCAGAAAAAGCCATCGCTGTGGTCGAAAGCGGTGAAATCCAGTTCGTGCCCAAGCAGTACGAAAACATGTACTTCAGCTGGATGCGCGACATCCAAGACTGGTGCATCAGCCGTCAGCTGTGGTGGGGTCACCGTATTCCGGCCTGGTACGACGATGCCGGCAACGTCTATGTCGGCCGTGACGAAGCGGAAGTGCGCGCTGAACACAACCTTGGCGACGCTAACCTGCGCCAGGACGAAGACGTGCTGGACACCTGGTTCAGCTCCGGCCTGTGGACCTTCTCCACCCTCGGCTGGCCTGAGCAGACCGATGCACTGAAAACCTTCCACCCGACCGACGTACTGGTGACCGGTTTCGACATCATCTTCTTCTGGGTCGCCCGGATGATCATGCTGTCGACCCACCTGACCGGGCAGATTCCGTTCAAGACCGTGTACGTACATGGCCTGGTACGCGATGGCCAGGGCCAGAAGATGTCCAAGTCCAAGGGCAACGTGCTCGACCCGCTGGATATTGTCGACGGCATCACCCTCGACGCCCTGCTGGAGAAACGCACCACCGGTTTGATGCAACCGAAGCTCGCCGAGAAGATCGCCAAGCAGACCAAAGCGGAATTCCCTGACGGCATCGCCGCCTACGGCACCGACGCCCTGCGCTTCACCAACCTGGCGCTGGCCTCCACCGGCCGCGACATCAAGTTCGACATGGGCCGGGTTGAGGGTTACCGCAACTTCTGCAACAAGATCTGGAACGCCGCCAACTTCGTCATCGAGAACACCGATGGCCAGGACACTGGCGTTAACGGTGAAGAAGTCGAGTTGTCCTCGGTAGACCGCTGGATCATCTCCGCCCTGCAGCGCACTGAAGCCGAAGTGACCCGTCAGCTTGATGCCTTCCGCTTCGACCTGGCCGCACACGCACTCTACGAATTCATCTGGGACGAGTACTGCGCCTGGTACCTGGAGCTGGTCAAGCCCGTGCTGTGGGACGAGAACGCGTCCATCGAACGCCAACGTGGCACCCGTCGCACCCTGGTGCGCGTGCTGGAAGTGGCGCTGCGTCTGGCGCATCCGTTTATGCCGTTTATCACTGAAGAAATCTGGCAGCGGATCAAGCCGCAAGCGGGTGTCAGTGGTGACACCATCATGCTGCAGGCCTGGCCAGTGGCGAATGAGAGCCGCATCGATGCCGCTGCCGAAGGCGATATCGAGTGGGTCAAGCAGCTGATGCTCGGCCTGCGCCAGATCCGTGGCGAGATGAAAATCTCCATGGCCAAGCGCATCGACATCATCCTGCAGAACGCCAGCGCGGAAGACCTGCGCCGCCTGGCCGACAATGCGCCGCTGCTGAACAAGCTGGCCAAGCTGGAGTCGGTACGCGTGCTGGAAGCCGGCGAAGAAGCACCGATGTCTGCCACCGCCTTGGTTGGCGACATGCAGGTGCTGGTGCCGATGGCCGGGCTGATCGACAAGGACGCCGAACTGGCGCGCCTGGATAAGGAAATCGCCCGTCTGGATGGCGAAGTCAAACGCGTCGGCGGAAAATTGGCCAACGAAGGCTTCGTCGCCAAAGCGCCAGCCGAAGTGCTCGACAAAGAGCGCGCCAAGCTGGCAGAGGCCGAGCAAGCACTGGGCAAGATGGTCGAACAGCGCGGCAAAATCGCCGCGCTCTAAGCCACTGCCATATCAAGCCCGCGCCCTTACCGGCGCGGGTTTTGTTTTTTCATAGGAAGGGTTTACCCGCGACGCCTTGCCCGTCGTGGCGGCCGCCTTTGCCTGTTTCCATTGATTGATCGGTACACCCATGACTGATGCACGCTCCCCTTCCCTGCTCGACGCCCTACTGCCCATCGGCGTACTGGTGGTCTTGCTGGCCCTTTCCGTTTACCTGTACGGCGACAGCTCCTCCAGTGGGCCCAACCAGATTGCACTGATGAGCGCCGCCTTTGTCGCCGGCCTGATCGGCCTGAAAAATGGCCTGCAATGGGTGCAAATCGAGGAAGGTATCCTCGCTGGCATCCATATGGCCATGAAGGCCAACCTGATTCTGCTGGCGGTTGGCGCGCTGATCGGCACCTGGATTCTCGCCGGCACCGTACCGACCATGATCTGGTTCGGCCTCAAGCTGATTTCAGCCGAATACTTCTACGTCACCAGCTGCCTGATCTGCGCCCTCACGGCGCTGTCCATCGGCAGCTCCTGGACCGTAGCCGGCACCCTAGGTATTGGCCTGATGGGCGTAGCCGCCGGCCTGGGCCTGGACCCGGCTATCACCGCCGGCGCGATTATTTCCGGCGCCTACTTTGGTGACAAACTCTCGCCGCTATCGGACACCACCAACCTGGCGCCCGCCGCCGCTGGTGCCGACCTGTTCGCGCATATTCGCTACATGCTGCAGACCACCGTGCCAGTGCTGCTAATCGCCTTGGTGATCTTCTTTATCCTCGGTCAGCAAGCCAGCGGTAGCCATGACACCGCGCGTATCGCCGAGGTGCTGCAAGCCCTTGAGAGCCAGTTCAGCCTCGGCTGGCACCTGCTGCTGCCGGTGGCGTTTTTGCTGTTTCTGGCGGTGCGCCAGTGGGCGGCCTTTCCTGCAGTGTTTCTCGCCGCACTGGTCGGCGCGGTGTTTGCGCTGATCTTTCAGGCGGATGTCATGCAACGCCTGGCCGACCCCGCTGCAGGCGCGCTGGCGCCACTGAAAACCGTGTGGACCGCACTGTTCGCCGGTTACGAGTCCAACAGCGGCAACGTGGCGCTGGATGGCCTGCTGTCCAAGGGCGGCATGGGCAGCATGCTCACCACCGTATGGCTGATCATCTGCGCCATGTGCTTTGGCGGCGTACTGGAAAAACTCGGCCTGCTGCAACGCCTGCTGCAAAGCACCCTGCACCTGGCGAAAAGCACCAGCAGCCTGATCGCCAGCACCATCGCCACCACCATTGGCAGCAATATCATCACCGCCGACCAATACATCGCCATTGTGCTGCCCGGGCGCATGTACCGTGAGGAATACGCCAAGCGCGGCCTTGCCCCGGTGACCTTGTCGCGCGCCCTGGAAGACGGCGGCACCCTGACCTCGGTGCTGGTGCCGTGGAACACCTGCGGGGCTTACATGGCGGCCACCCTCGGTGTCGCGACCCTGAGCTACCTGCCGTACTGCTTCTTTAACTTACTGATGCCGCTGCTGGCGATGTTCCTCGCGTTTATCTTCCCGCCGCAACCGGTTGCGCCCCCCCACGGCTGTGCGCGACGCCCTGCCGCAGGCTTAATCGAAAAGCCCGCCCCAGTTGCGCAACACCGCGCAACTGGGGCGCTGCAGCACTAACCGATCAGTCAGAAATCGCCCATGCAGGGCGCAGGCGCACTGGCTGCGCGATAAATAGCCTGCCAATTTCTGAGCAATTCAGGCATCTTCGTCGACGCATCAAAACCTCTGGCACCTCTAATTCAATAAAAAAGCCCTGCAAATGGAATTCTGACCATGTATGCGTTGATGGCATTGATCTTTGTCCTCGGTTACCTGTGCATCGCCCTCGAACACCCACTGAAAATCGACAAGGCCGCCTCGGCGATCCTCACCGCGGTGATCTGCTGGACCTTATTGGTGCTCGGTGCCGACACCATTCTGCCGCTGATTGGCTCAGGCACGGCCGGCGCCAGCAGCAATGGCCACCACGTCACCGAGGAACTGCGCCACCATTTGGGCGAGATCTCCGAGATTCTGTTCTTCCTGATGGGCGCGATGACCATCGTCGAGCTGATCGACGCCCATGAAGGGTTCAAGGTCATCACCGACCGTATCCGCACCAACAAGCGCGTCACCCTGCTGTGGACCGTCGCGCTGATCACCTTCTTCCTCTCAGCGGCGCTGGATAACCTGACCACCACCATCGTCATGGTCTCGCTGCTGCGCAAGCTGGTCTCGGATCAGAAAGAACGCTGGTTCTACGCCGGCATCGTGGTGATCGCGGCCAACGCCGGCGGCGCTTGGTCACCGATTGGCGACGTCACCACCACCATGTTGTGGATCGGCAACCAGGTCACCACCAGCGGTATCGTGACCAACCTGTTTATCCCGAGCCTGGTGTGTCTGCTGGTGCCGTTGTTGATTCTCAGCGTGACCATGAAGGGTGAGATCCAGCGCGCCGAGGTCAAGCCTTTGGCCGAAGAACGCCGCGACCCGACCACCCCATTCGAGCGCAACCTGGTGTTTGTTTTGGGGATTGGCGCACTGGTGTTCGTCCCCGTGTTCAAGACCGTGACCCACCTGCCGCCTTACATGGGCATTCTGCTTGGCCTGGGCGTGCTCTGGGTGGTGACTGAAATCATCCACCGCGGCAAAAACGATGAAGACAAACACCCACTATCAGTGGTCGGCGTGCTGCGCCGCATCGACACCACCAGCGTGTTGTTCTTCCTCGGCATCCTGCTGGCGGTATCCAGCCTGGCCACTGCCGGCCATCTGACCCAGGTCGCGACCTTGCTGCGCGAAGGATTGGGTGATGTCTATGCCATCAACATCGCCATCGGCCTGCTGTCATCGGTGGTCGATAACGTGCCACTGGTGGCCGGCGCGATGAAAATGTACCCCCTGGTGAGCCCAGAAGCGCTGGCCTTGGCCGGGGCGGATACGACCTGGCTGAGCAACTTCCAGGTCAACGGCACCTTCTGGGAAATGCTCGCCTATTGCGCCGGCACCGGCGGCAGCTGCCTGATCATTGGCTCAGCGGCCGGCGTGGCGGCCATGGGCATGGAGAAGATCAACTTCATCTGGTACCTGAAGAAAATCAGCCTGCTGGCCTTTGTCGGTTATATCGCCGGTGCAGCCACCTACATTGGCATTGCCACCCTGGGCTGATTATCTTCACCCGGAGAGGGCGCGCTCAACTGACCGCGCGCCTGGATTAAACGCAGGAGCACCGCACTGATGGATGTCAGCAAGACCAAAACCAGCTTTTACCGCCGCCTCTACGTGGCCTGGCTGATCGACAGCGGCACGGCCTGTAGCGTGCCGGCACTGATGGAGGCCACCGGCATGCCCCGGCGCACTGCCCAGGACACCCTCGCGGCGCTGGCCGAGCTGGACATTGACTGCACCTTCGAGCAGGACGCCGGCGAGCGCAACAATGCTGGCCACTACGTGATCCGCAGCTGGGGCGCGATCAATCCACAGTGGATTGCCGCGAACCTGGGGCAGATCAAAGCCACCCTCGGTTATCCCTGACCCCGCGAGACCCGCATGCGCAGCTCGCACCGTCTGTTACTGGTCATGGTGTTTCTCCTGGGTTTGTTCGTCGTGTTCGAAGCCCTGGGTATCCGCGCGCAATTCAATCTGCCGGCCCTGCAGGCGCTGATTCTTATGCACCCGGTCGCAGGCCTGTTGCTGTTTACCCTGCTGTTCGCCCTCGGCAACCTGATCCAGATTCCTGGCTGGGTGTTTCTCGCTGCAGCGGTGCTTGCCCTGGGCCGGCTCTATGGCGGCATCGTCACCTACGTAGCCGCTTGCGTGTCCTGCATCGCCACCTACGTGACCATTCGTTATCTGGGCGGTAACGCCCTGCGCGAGTTGAACAGCCCCTTGGCGCAGCGCCTGCTGAGCGGGCTTGATCGCCGCCCACTGACCAGCATCATCATCTTGCGCATGCTGTTTCAGACCGTGCCGGCGCTGAACTACACACTGGCGCTGTCCGGCGTGCGCTTTCGCAGCTACCTGCTCGGCACATTGCTGGGCCTGCCGCTGCCGATTGCCCTGTACTGCGTGTTCTTCGATTACCTGGCGATACTGCTGAATATTGCCCACTAGCCGCCCGGCACTGAGCAGTTTACAGACTGCCAGCAAGCAACCTGCGCCCAGCTGTGGGAAAATCCCGCGCCCCAAGCCTGCGATCCGCCTGCCATGTCCCTGCCGCCAAAACGCCCCAGCCGTAAACCCGCAACGCCGCGCCCTACGCCCAGCAAGCCTGCTGCGGCCAAACCCGATACAGCCAAGGGGCTGCTGCACCCGCGCAATCGCCATCAGGGCCGCTATGACTTTCCCGCGCTGATCAAGGCCAGCCCGGAGCTGGCGGCGTTTGTGATCATCAACCCGTATGGCAATGAGAGCATCGACTTCGCCAACCCGGCGGCGGTCAAGGTCTTCAACCGGGCGCTGCTCAAGCAGTTCTATGGCATCAATCAGTGGGATATTCCGGCAGATTACCTGTGCCCACCGATCCCTGGCCGCGCGGACTACCTGCATTACCTGGCAGACCTGCTCGCCGCCAGTAATGCTGGCGAGATCCCGCGCGGCGCCCAGGTGCGCGCGCTGGATGTCGGCGTAGGCGCCAACTGCATCTACCCACTGTTGGGTAACCGCGAATACGCCTGGCAGTTTCTCGGCTCGGACATTGCCGCCGAGGCCATCGCCTCAGCCAAGGCCATCGTGCAGGCCAACCCCGGTTTGCGAGACGCCATCGAACTGCGCCAGCAACGCGACAGCACGCATATTTTTCAGGGCCTGCTGAACCGCGATGAACGTTTCGACCTGACGCTGTGCAACCCGCCCTTCCATGCCAGTGCCGAAGAGGCCAGCAGCGGCAGCAAACGTAAGTGGCGCAACCTCGGCAAGCTCGACCCCAAACGTAAACTGCCGGTGCTGAATTTCGGCGGCCAGGCGGCGGAGTTGTGGTGCAAGGGTGGCGAGGCGGCGTTTGTCAGCCGTTTGATTAAAGAAAGTGCCGAAGTCGGCCAGCAGGTGCTGTGGTTTAGCAGCCTGATCTCTAAGGCCGGCAACCTGACAGGGGTTTATAGCGCACTAAAGAAGGCTGGTGCGCTACAAGTACAGACCGTTGAAATGGCCCAGGGCCAAAAGCAGAGCCGCTTTGTCGCCTGGACGTTCCAGACGCCTGAGCAGCAACAGGCATGGCGTAAAGAACGCTGGTCGTAGGATGGTACGGGGCGCGGACTTTGAGCGCGGCGACAAATCGGCAGGATGGCGTATTGCACAGCTTTAGCTGCCCGCAGGGCAAGGGACATAGATGTCCCTCGTGATAGCCATGCTACCCACTGCCGCATGATGGGTTTCGCCGCAACGCTATAGCAACATCGCGCCGGTTATATGCTGCGGCTAACCCATCCTACGCTTGCTTCAAGGCGTTATTTGACCAGTTCGAATAGCGCGACGTTGCCGCTCTTCTCCAGCCCAGTAACCAGGAAATGTCGGCCATCGTGCTCAACATGCGCCAGCCCTTCAGGCGCAAGCTTGCCAGAACCCGCGCCCTCAGCCGCTCCAATCACTTGCAGCACCTGCGGTTGATCCGGCTGGTCGAGATCGATCAGGGCCAAAGAATCCGCACGCTCCAGGGTAGCCACCGCCAGACGTTTGCCGAAGGCATCGAAACTCACCACGCCTTCCGGCTCGCTGCCTTTGTTGGGGCTGCGCGCATCCGGATAAACGCCGGCGGCGGCGGCCTTGTCGTCAAGCTGGCTGCCGGTATCGCCAAGTAATTTGCCGCTCATGGCATCAAATACGCTAACCGTACGGCCACCACCGCTGGGCAAGCCGACCTTGGTTTTGGCGATTTTAGGGTCGCTGTCGCCTTCATCAGCCGTAATCAGGTAGCTGCCATCGGCGCTTACGGCCACAGCATCCGGCTCGCGCAGGGCGAACAGCTCAGCACTCGGGTCGTACTTGCCGTCATCCACAATATCCGCCGCATGACGCACCGTGCCCAGGCCAAACACCTTGTCCAACTTGCCCTGCATGACATCAATCACGGCAACCGCGTTGTTTTCCTGCAGGCTGATATAAGCGCGCGCTCCGTCCGGGCTGAAGGCCACGTATTCCGGCTCAATATGCTCGGGGCTGGTGCCGAACGGAATTTTCAGCTCTTCACCGTCGATTTCCCGCTCCAGCAGCCGCTTGTGCTCGGCCTGCGTCGCGCCCTCGACACCGGCCAGGTCCGGCAGGCTGATCAGGCTGTGTTTGGCCGCGACCACGCCACCGCGCAGGTCGATCAGGCTGATCGAACCTTCACCGCTGCGAAAGCCTGCACCGTCACGCACATAACCCTCACCCTCGTTAGCCACTACAACAAAATCACCCTTGGGCGAAAACCCTACGCTGTCTGGCCAAACACCAACCTCCAGGGTATTCAGCAGCTTGCCATCAGCCGCACTGCGAAACTCTATACGACCGTTTGTCAGGCCATCGCGGTCGCGGATGCACACGGCAAAAAGGTCGTCGTTGGGGTGGAAGGCCACCGATGTGATCTCCCCAGCCGCCTCGGCCACCAGGTTATAGCGCGCCAGGCGATCAAGACCCTTGACCGGGTCCAGCTGCAGAATATCCACCAGGCCTTCGGCGCTATTGGACACAGCCACGCGCAGGCTTGATGCCTGCACGCTGACAATTTCAGTGCCTTCAGCAAAACCGCTTTGATACTGCCCCAGCGATTTCAGCTCCAGGGCCGACGCCAATGGGGCCAGGGCAAACAGCGCACACAACGTTGGGATTCGCAGCACGGTAACTATCCTTAGGCAAAAACAGGGGGAATTGAACAAATCCGCAGCAGTCTTAACCCACGAGATGACGTTTTAATGACGCATTAATGGCGTTTCATCCACAGCACGGCGATGGTATTACTGTACTGAGAGCAAACACGCACCTGCAGTATCGGTTGCAGTAAGGGGCATCAATGAAGTGGAAAAACCTGTTCGTCGTTGTGTGCTTGCTCCTAGGGCTGCCCACACAAGCCAGCGAACAGCCAGAGTTGAACATCAGCGTCGGGGACTGGCCGCCCTACCTGTCCAGCGACTTAAAACATAATGGCGTCATCGCTCACCTGATCAGTGACCTGTTCGCCGCTGAGGGCTACCGCGTAAACTTCCAGTTCCTGCCTTGGCCGCGCGCCTATTCCTCTGCTGCTGCCGGCCGCTTTGACGCTACAGCCGTGTGGATGCACAAGAATGAACGCGAGGCTGATTTTCTCTTCAGCGAGCCGCTACTGGATGAGCAGTTTGTGTTCTTTCACCTGAAAAGCCTGCCCTTTGACTGGCGTCGCTTTGACGACTTGACCGGCATGACCCTCGGTGGCGGCTTGGAATACAGCTACGGGCCGGATTTCGATCATTTCCTCGCCACCGGCAAGGTCAAGATGGAGCGCGTGTCCAGCGACACGCAGAACTTTGAAAAGCTGCTCAAGGAGCGTGTGGTGCTCTATCCGCAGGAAATGAACGTGGGTTATGCCTCACTGCGCAGCCACTTCAGCCCGGCGGAGCAGGCGCGTATTACCCATCACAGCAAACCGCTGCTGATTAATCGCAGTTACCTGATGCTGCCGAAAAGCCTGAAAAGCAGCCCGGCATTGCTTGAGCGCTTCAATAAACGCCTGCAGCTGTACCGCGAAAGCGGGCGCTACCAGCGCTATTTCGATGACCTTCAACAAGGCAAGTACCAGCTGGAGCCGCCCGCCGCTGCCGCCCCCGCAAGCGAGTGATTGTCTGGGGCGTTGCACACAACTGGCTAGAGTGTTTTAGAGGATTACATGCAGCACATGCCTGCCCACCATAAGCAACCATGCAACACTCGGCACGAGTGCGACCAGTGACCATGGCCAGGAATCAAACAATGACGTTTCGACAGCGGCTGGTAAGCCTTTTTATCAGCTGCCTACTGCTGCCTGGGTTATCCGCCGCCGCAGAACCGGGGTTAAGCCCCGACGAGATCCGCGTCGGCATGGTCAATGCGCAAAGCGGCCCCGCCGCCGCGCTCGGCCTGAGCATGCGCAACGGCGTGCAGGCCTACTTCCAGCGCATCAACGCCGAAGGCGGCATTCACGGCCGGCGTATCAGCCTGCTCAGCCTCGACGATGGCTATGAACCCAGCCGCACAGCGGCGCATACCCTTAGCCTGCTCAAGACGCGGCAAGTGTTTGCGCTGCTCGGCTATGTCGGCACACCCACCTCACGCGCGGCCGTGCCAATCGCCCAGCGGGCGCAGGTGCCTTACCTGTTCCCGTTTAGCGGGGCTGAATTCCTGCGCACCCCGGTAAAACCCGAAGTGTTCAATATTCGGGCGTCCTATATCGAGGAGACCGAGCAGCTGGTCGAGCGGATCACCGAGGACCTCAAGCTGAGCAAGATTGCCATCCTGATGCAGGACGACTCGTTCGGTGAATCCGTCAAAAGCGGCCTTAACGGTGCCCTGCTCAAGCGCGACCTGAAGATTTATGCGCAGGCGCGCATTCAGCGCAACTCGCTGGAGGTGGCGGAGGCCATCAAGGCGCTGCAGCGCACTCAGCCAGAAGCGGTGTTCTTTGTAGGCACTTACAAGCAACTGGCGGCCGCGATCAAACAGGCGAAAGCGCTGAACTTCAAGACGCGCTTTATCAGCGTGTCGTTTATCGGCTCTGAGCGGCTTATCGCCGTGGCGGGGCGTGATGCGGATGGGGTCTACATCTCCCAAGTTGTACCCTCGCCGCATGACACTTCACGCCAGTTGGTCCAGGCCTACCAGGCTGACATGCAGGCCAACAGCCTTGATCATGCCTCGTTTGAGGGTTACATCGGCGCGCAGGTGTTTATTGAGGCGCTTCACAAGGCCGGCGCAGAGCCCACCCACGAGACCTTTATCGACGCATTGGAGCACCTTGATATGGACCTCGGTGGCTTCACGGTGGCGTTTTCACGTAACCGCCATCAGGGCTCCGATGCGGTCTACCTGACACGCATCGAGCAAGGTAAAGCCGTCACCGTGACAACAATGCGCTAGCGTTCGGCCAGCGCCCCCTGCAGCAGGTCCGCCACCGGCAGCGCCACGCCGAGGCGGCTGAGATTCCAGTAATGGCCTTCCAGCGTGCGGTTGACCAGCAAGGTGGCTGGTGACGGTTGCAAACTGCCGAGCGCACCCAGCACATCCGGCAGCAGGCGCTGCACCTGCTCATGCAGCGGTATGGCGGCAAAATCCCAGTGCACACCAGGCTGCAGCAACGGCCCCAGCAAGCCATGCAGCTGGCGGTAAAAGCCATAAGGGATGGTCGACTTCGGCTGGCGTGTGCCCAGCGCCTGAAAAGCTTGCTCCAGCTGCTCGCCATCGCGAGCCTGCAAGGCCTTGTAGGCTTGCACATAGGCCGCCAACAAAGGCGCTGACAACGCCTGTACACAGCCGAAGTCATACACCACTAACTCACCGGCCGCAGTGTAGGCAAAGTTGCCCGGATGCGGGTCGGCATGCAGCAGCCCTAATTCAAACGCTTGAGCACTCAGCCAGCGCACCAGGGTCAGGGCCAGGCGCTCGCGGACTTCAGCACTGGCCTGGCCGACCTCGGCAAACGACAACCCCGCTTCCTCGCTGAGCGCCAGAACCCCGGGACGACAGAGGTCCTCATAGGGTTGCGGCAAGCGCAAGCCCGGCCAATCGGCAAAATGCGCGCGGAAGTGTTGCAAGCGGCGCATCTCTGCCGGGTAATCCAGCTCGGCCGCAATGACCGCCGCCAGTTCTTTATGCAGGCCTTCCAGCTGCGCGGCTGGGGCGCGAAACAAACGTCCCAGCGGCAGCAAGCGGCGCAACTGACGCAGATCCGCCTGGCAGATCTCGGCGATGCCCGGGTATTGCACCTTAAGCACCAGCGCTCGGCCGTCCGCCGCCACGGCACGGTGCACCTGGCCCAGCGAAGCCGCGGCGAAGGGTTGCTCGTCGATCTGCTGAAAGAACTGACCAAGGTCCGCGCCATACACCTGCTGCAAATGCTCGCGCAGGGCGCTAAAGGGCAAGGCCGGGACGCGGTTCTGCAGCGAACTCAGGGCAAGCGCCACCGGTTCCGGCAGCACGCCCTGCCACTGCGACGCCATTTGCCCCAGCTTGAGCACCGGGCCTTTCATCTCGCCCAACACATCCGTCAGCAACTCAGCCACCGGCTGCCAGTCAATACCACTGCGCCCAGAAATCAGTTTTTGCCCCAGCACACGGCTGCCGATACGCGTGGCAGTGCCTGCCAAGGTCAGAAAACGCCCGAGCGCAGAGGGTGACGGGGGAGCAACAGGAGGCTTGGCCATGGGCGACTACTCAGCAGAACGAAGCACGATCATGCACCGCTGCCTGGCACGTACCAAGCATTAAGGTGTTCGATGGACGAGAGCCGCGCCGCGCAAGCGCGCACCTTGGGCAGGCGAGGCAAATGCCCCGCCTGGATCGTTCAATTGCCCCGCGGGCCAACCGCAAAACGCTTATCCAGGCCGCTGTAGCCCATTCCCACGCCCTTGTGCACTTTCAACTGCACAGGAATGCGTTCCTTAAGCGCCTCGACATGGCTGATCACGCCAATCATCTTGCCGCTGGCGTTGAGGTTATCCAACGCATCCAGGGCCACCTCAAGAGTTTCGCCGTCGAGGGTGCCGAAGCCTTCATCGAGAAACAGCGAGTCGATGCTGGTCTTGTGGCTGACCAGATCGGACAGCGCCAGGGCCAACGCCAGACTGACCAGAAAGCTCTCGCCGCCGGACAAAGTCTTGGTGTCACGCGCCGCATCGGCCTGCCACGTATCGATCACTTCCAGCTCCAGCTCGCCACTGCTGCGCCGCGCCAACTGATAACGACCGTGCAGACGCTCCAGCTGCTGGTTGGCCAGGTAGACCAGATGATCCAGGGTCAGCCCCTGGGCGAACTTGCGGTATTTGGCACCGTCAGCCGAGCCAATCAGGCTATTGAGCTGCTGCCACAGGTCGTACTCGCCCTGCTTGGCGCTGATCGCGGCAAACAGGCTTTGCTGGCCGAGCCTGCGCGCATCGTCACCCTGCAGCTGCGCGCGGATTTCGCCCTGACGTTCGCTCAGGGCTTTTAGCTGGGCGTTAAGGGCGAGCAGTTGTTCATCCAGTTGCGCAAGACCAAGCGAGGTGGCTGGGCTGGCTTGCAGAGTCGCCAGCTGCTGTGCGGCGGCACTGGCCAGCGCCTGGGCATCGCTTAGGGCTTTATCCAGGCGCTGACGCAAGTTTTGCAGGGCGACGCGCTGCGCCTCATCCAGCATGGCGGCCAGGTAACCCGCCTCATCATTAAACGGGCTTGCGCTTAACGCAGCAGCCCACTGCTGTTCAGCCTGCTGCAGGCGCAGCTGTTCCTCCTGATGCCTGCTGGCCAGGGCCTGCCGGCTACCGGCCAGCTGCTGCTGCCGGCGCTGCAGTTCCTCCAGCTGAACCTGCACATGCTGCAAGCCCGCCTGCATATCGGCGGGCTTGGCCAAGGCAGGTTGATCGGCCAGGTCCAGTACAACCCAGCGTTGCTGCCAGTGTTGAGCCAGCTGCACAGCAGCCTGTAGGTCATGATCCAGCTCACCTAGCTCGCGCTGTAGATCCAGGCTTTGCTGCTGATTGCGCTGCCAACGCTGCCACTCGGCTTGGCGCTCAGACAGCCAGGCACTGGCGTCATCCGGCAACTGATAGCCAAAGCTGGCCAGGGCCTGACTCAAACTTTCACTGCGCTCATGGGCAAGGTCTAGCAACTGCTGCAAACGCAACTGGCCCTGCTCGCACTGCTCCTGACGTTGCTGCAGTTGAAAGCGGTTAAGCGCCTGCTGCTGCTCCAACTCAGTGCACTGCTGTTGCAGACCCAGCCGCGCCTGCTGACGTTGCTCAAGACTGCTACCCAGCTGTTGTAACTGCTCAAGTTGCTGTTGCAGTTGCTGCAGCTCGACGTCCTGTTGCGCCTGCTGCTCAGCCAAGGCAACGGCATCGGCTAACGGAATTTCCAGTTGCGCGCTAAGCGTCTGCCAACGCTCGCTTTGCTCGACCTGGGTCTGCTGGCCACGCTCAAACTGCTGTTGCTGTTGCTCAAGGCGCGCGGCGAGTTTCTCCAGCTCGCCAGCCAATTGCCGGCCTTGTTCAGTCAGGGCCTCCAGCTCGCCACGCTTGCTGGTGAGCAGCGCCTTGGTCGCCGAAACATCCAGTGCCTGATAGGCGCTGATCGCCGGATGCGCCTCGGAGCCGCACAGTGGGCAGGCCTCGCCAGGCTGCAGCTGGGCGCGATGAGCTTCCAGGGCCTGGATGCGTTGCTCCTGCTCCAGCAGTTTTTCCTGGGTCTGTACCTGTTGCTGCAGGTCCTTGTAGCTCAGGCGCAACTGCGCCACCTCAGCACCCTTGGCCTGATGCTGCTCGCGCAGCAGCGTCAGGGCGCTGGCCAGTTGCGTTTGTTCGGCCGTCAGGCGCTGCTGGCCCTCGGCCAAGTCAGCCAACTGAGTCAGCAAACCGCCCTGAATATGCAGCTGCTGCCAGCGCTCACGCAAAGCCGCTTCACTGCGCCCGGCCAGCAATGCAGTGTGTTGCTGCTGAGCGGCATCTTCCTGCTCGCGCGCCTGCTGCAGGCGGTTCTGTTCGGCGCCTAGCTGCTCAGTTTGCTGGCCGAGCTGTGTCTGTAGGCTGGCGATGCTGTCTTGCAGTTGCTGCTGACTGAGTTGCAGCTGGGCGATTTCTCCAGTCAGTTGGTGGCGTGCCTTCAACTGTTCGCCCCAACTGCCCAGCTGCTCGCCCAAACGGCCATGCTGCGGCTGCGCAGCCAGTTGTTGCTGCAACTGCTGCAGACGCTCGGCCAACTGCTCACGTTGCGCTTGGCAATCGGCCAATAGCAGCGCGCTAAGTTCGCGGGCCTGCCACGTCTGCTCGGCGATAGTCTGTTCAACCTGGCGCTGTTCGGCGGCATTCTGCTGCAGGCCCTGCTCGGTTTGCGTCAGGCTCTGGCGGGCCTGCTGCCAATCGTGGTGCAGCGGCTGCAAACGCAGTGCCGGCTCGCTGGCGGCTAATTGCGCCAGCTGCGGCTGGGCCAGTTGTAACGCATCCTGCGCGGCCTGCTCGGCCTGCTTGTTGGCATGCAACTGCGCCTGGGTCTTGCTCAGGTCCTCACACCAGCGGCGCTGGCGCTGCAGCTCAGTTTGCTCTGTGCCCAGGCTGGCTTCTTCAACAGCCAATTGCTCGGCCTGCGCCTGCAACTCCGTGCGTTGTTCTTCACTTAGCAGCTCGACACCCTCGGCACGGGCGCGCAACTGGTCGAGGCCGACCTTGGCCTCGCGGGTCTGCTCAAATACGCGCTGTGAAATCTGCCCGTAGATGTCGGTGCCAGTCAGTTCTTCCAGCAGCTCCGCGCGCTGGTTGGCGTTGGCTTCGAGAAAGGCGGCAAACCCGCCCTGAGCCAGCAGCATGGATTTGGTAAAGCGCTCGAAATCGAGGCCCGTGAGGCGCTCGGTTTCGCGCAGCTTCTCGTTGATTTTGTCGGTGAGGATCTGCCCGTCGGCGGCGGCCAGTTCGACCTTGGGCGCCTGCAACGCGCCGTCGGCTTTGTCACGGGCGCGGCGCTGGCTCCAGAAGGCGCGGTAACCGACGCCTTTGACCTCGAATTCGACCTCGGCCAGGCAATCGGCGGTGTGCCGGCTCATCAGCTCGTTGGCGCTGGCCGACACCGTGCTCATGCGCGGGGTGCGGTGATACAGGGCCAGGCAGATGGCATCCAGCAGCGTGGTCTTGCCCGCACCGGTCGGCCCGGTGATGGCGAACAGGCCGTTGTCTTTGAAGGGCTCGGCGGTGAAGTCAATCTTCCACTCGCCCTTGAGCGAATTGAGATTCTTGAGACGCAGGCTAAGGATCTTCATACCCCGCCCTCGCGCAGCTCACTGACCACTTGTTGATAGAGGCCCAGCAGCTTGGCTTGCTCGGCTTCGTCGAGGGTTTCGCTACTTAGCCGTTGGGCGAATACATCTTCCACGCTTAGCTCATCCAGGGTTTCCTTGGCCTGGCCTTGCAGGCTGGCACTGGCATTACCGCGCTCGCGACGGATACGCAGCACTTCGACCGGCAGCCCCTCGCACAGAGCGGCAATCCGCAGCTGCAGATCGCTCAAATAATCGTCGGTACCAACCAGCACTTCCAGCCACACCGGCTGCTCGGCGCTGCCCTGCTTGGCCGCTTCTTTAATCGCCACCTCAAGCTCTTTAAGTGAGCCACGCAAGGACAGCAGCGGCTGAAAACGTGGAACCGGCAGCGCGGTGATCTGGCACAGGCCGCTGCTATCAAGCTCGACCAACAACACTTCCTTCTGCTGCTTGGCTTCATCGAAGCTCAGGGCAATCGGCGAGCCGCAGTAGCGGATATGCTCCAGGCCGCCGACCTTCTGCGGCCGGTGGATATGCCCCAGGGCGATATAGGCGGCAGGCGGGAAGGCGCTGGTGGGAAAAGCCTCCAAACTGCCGACATAAATTTCACGCACCGAATCGCTGGCACTGGCGCCGACAGTGGTCAGGTGGCCGCTGGCAATAATCGGCAGGTTGCCGCCCAGCTCGGCGCGTTTGCTTTCGGCCAAGGCATACAAGTCCTGATAGTGCTGCTGGATCGCCTGCTGCAAGGACTGCTGTTTATCCTGGGCGCTCTGCCCGACCTGGCTGAGCAACACATCGCGCGGGCGAATAAAGGGAATGCCGCAGAGCAACGCGCCAGGCGAGCCGTCACGCCGATGCAGCACCAGCAGCTGCTCTTCAATCGGCTCACATACACCGGGAATCACCCGCGTGCCGAGCTGCGCCAGCAGGGTTTTACTCTCACCGAGCATGGCCACCGAATCATGGTTACCGCCCAACACCACCAACTCGCAACCGGTTGCACGCAGCTCGACGATAAAGCGGTTGTACTGTTCGCGGGCATAACTGGGTGGCGCGCCGGTGTCGAAGATATCGCCGGCAATCAGCACGGCATCCACCGCCTGCTCGCGCACCTGCTCAATCAGCCAGGCACAGAAGGCCTGATGCTCAGCTTGGCGGGTCTTGCCCATAAAGTGCTGGCCGAGGTGCCAGTCGGAGGTGTGCAGGATGCGCATGTTTAAAACACCCAATCCTTAACCATCATATGAGTCTTCACTTTCTGCATACCGGGGAAGTTTTCGATCTCGCCGCGCACCTCACTGAAACGCAGCATCGACGGTGCTTCGATGTACACCAACATATCGGTCTCGCCACTGATGCCGCTGCAGCGGCGCACTTCGGGAAACACGCGCATCAGCTCGACATAGTGCTCACAACGGCCACCGCTGTAGAACAGCTCCAGATAGACCTTGATTGCCGCCTCGCCCGGCACCACCACGTGAGCGTGGTAACCGCTGATGACGCCACTGTGCTCCAACTGACGTATCCGCTCACTCACCGCCGAACGCGACAGGTTGACCTCGCGGGCGATCTGGCTGACGGGTAAGCGCGCATCGGCGCGCAACAGGGCGAGTATCTGCTGATCGAACTTGTCCACGGGGTGCTCTCAAAAGCAATTTGCTGGAGAATGCCGCCGATTCGTCGGGCAAAGCCGACGTTTCGCCAGCTGCCTGAATCAGGCGGGCGATTTAACATGGCGAACGAAACCGCAGAGCATACAACATGAGTCGTCTGAATCAGGAATTGGGCCTGCTACAAGGGATTGGCCTGCTGAGCACCTCGCTGCTTGGCACCGGGATTTTCGTGATTCCTGCCCTGGCGGCCACGGCCGCCGGTGAGGCGTCGTTATGGGCCTGGATGATCCTCATCGCCCTGGTGTTGCCAGTGGCCTTTACCTTTGCCCAACTGGGCCGCCGCTTCCCCCATGCCGGCGGTGCACCCCACCTGATTGGCCGCGCCTTTGGCCCGCGCATGGAGCGCCTCAGCGCCTGGCTATTTCTCGCCGTGCTGCCGGTGGGTTTGCCGGCCGCGCTAAACATCGCCAGCGGTTTCTGGCAGGCGCTGTTTGACCTCAACCGTAACCAGGCACTGATCATCCAACTGGCCACCCTGGCGGCCATGCTCTGGCTTGGGCAGCGACCGGCGAAAGCGTCCGGGCTGATTCAGGGCGCGATTGCCGTGGCCATTATCAGCACCATCGCACTGATCTGGTGGGTCGGCGACCTGCCCATCAGCAGCCAGCCATTGCTACCGCCAATCAGCGGTTCCTGGCACCTGCTGCCCGCGGCACTGGGGGTGATGTTCTGGTGTTTTGTCGGCATCGAGGCGTTCACCCATATGGGCGAAGAATTCAAGAACCCCGAACGCGACTTCCCCCTCGCGTTGCTGTTTGGCGTGCTACTCGCCGGCTTGGTGTACTGGGCTTGCTCGGTGGCCGTATTGAGCTTCCATGCCTATGGCGATGTGACCACCGATGCCGCCTCGCTGCCGCGCCTGCTCGATGTGCTGCTGGGCGAGAAAGCCCGCTGGCTGGCCGCCACGGTCGGCTACCTGGCCTGCTTTGCCTCGATGAATGTTTATATGCAGGGCTTTGCCCGGTTGATCTGGAGCCTGGCTGACGAAGGCAAGCTGCCGGTCAGCCTGGCCCAGCGCAACCATCATGGAGTGCCAGCCCGCGCCCTGCTACTAGTGATCCTGAGCTGCGCCCTGTGCGCCATCCTGGCGAACGTGCTTGAGCTGACAGTCGATGATTTGATCCGCTACGCCAACGGTAACTTTGTGCTGGTCTACCTGCTCAGTATGGCCGCCGGCACGCTGTTGCTGCGCGGCATCTGGCGCTGGTTGGCGGCATTCAGCGCACTCCTGTGCGGGCTGGTGCTGCTGATGCTCGGCGTGGATGCAGGCTATGCCCTGGCTTTATTGGCAGTGCTCGGCCTGCTGGATCGTTGGAACGAGCAGCGCAGCATCCGACTGGTAACCGGGCCACACTGAACCTGGCGCTAACCTTTAACTTGGTCAGTCATTCCAGCTACCCTCACCCCAGCTAGGTAATGACAAGGACCGACCATGCGCCGCATTCTCCGTGACCTGAAAATCCTCATTCTCACCAATCTCTGGCTCGTCCCTGTACTGGCCGGGTTGGTGGGCGCGCTGTTTTATTTCGCTGCACCACCACCGCCCATGCATGCGCGCATGGCCACGGGGGCCGAGGGCGGTGGCTACCACGCGTTTGGCGAGCGCCTGCAAAGCGAGCTGGCGCTGCAGGGTTTTAGCCTGGAACTGGTGCCCAGTGCAGGCTCGCAAGACAACCTGAGCAAACTCGCCGCTGGCGAAGTGGAGCTGGCCCTGGTGCAGAGCGGCCAAGAGCTGACCCTGGACGATGAACAGCGCGCCAAGATTTCAGGCCTGGGCGTGATGTACCGCGAACCGCTATGGCTGTTCGTTGGCAACAAGGTCAAGTTCGAGCGTTTGGCCGACCTGATGAAACTGCGGCTGGCGATTGGCTCAGCAGGCAGCGGCACGCAAGTAGTGACCGCCGCGCTTCTAAGTGCCAACCGCATAGAAGCCGAGAACTATCCGCCGCAATGGCAGGAACTGGGCGGCCGTCGCGCCGCCGACGCCCTGATCGCCGACCAGCTAGACGCGGCCTTCTTCGTTGGGCCGGCGGAAAACGCGCTGATCCAGCGCCTGGCCGCAGAAGAAAAAATCCGTCTGGTTGGCCTGCACCGCATCGACGCCTACCTCGCGCGTCTGCCGTACCTGAGTCGCCTAGAGGTCGGAGAAGGCATGCTCGACCTGGCGCACAACACACCAAATCAGGATATTGCCACCCTCGGCCCGGTCGCCACCCTGGCCGCCGGCGAAAACTTTCACCCCTCAATCACCCCACTGATCCTCGAAGCCGCCAAGACCGTACTGAAAAACGGCAGCCTGCTCGACCCGGCCGGCAGCTACCCGGCTCGGCCGCCGCTGTCGCTGCCGATTCTCGATCAGGCCGAGTATTACTACGCCAAGGGCCTGCCCATCCTGCAGCGCTACCTGCCGTTCCGCATTGCCTCACTGGCCGACCGCTACATCATCCTCGCCATTCCGTTGGTGATCTTGCTGTTCCCGCTGTTCAAGGCCATCGGCCCGATCTACCAATGGCGCATCCGTGCACGCATTTACCGCTGGTACAAGCACCTGCGCGAGATCGACCAGCAGCTGTACAAGGGCAATCTGAACAGCGACATCGGGGCCGAGATTGAGCGCTTAGAAAAACTCGAGGACGAACTGGCGCGTGTGGAGGTGCCGCTGTCCTACTCCAACGAGCTGTATGAGCTGCACATGCACCTGCGCTATATGATCGAACGCCTGCTTGCACTGCAGCATCGCCAGTTAGCAACTGGCGATGCTGCAGTGCCCAAGAACTAAACCAACAAATACATGACGTCAAAAAGACAATGTGATATCAATCCGCCATAAATGACGTAAGGCTAGGATTGCCATGTCTGAAGATTTCGCCCTTCTGCTGTTGGAGTCTCCCTGGTGGACGCCTAGGAGTAACCCAACCCGCGCTTCGTCCCTGCCGTTTTTCCAGGGTTTGGAACGATTGCATGACCACTTCAATATCTACTACTCGACCTTTTACGACACCCAGGGTTTTGAAAGCGCTCTGGCACAAGACCTGATCCATACCCACGAAAAACGCCAAATTCTTTATATCGGTGCCCACGGCACAGAAAGCCGGATAGCCAATGGCCGGGCCAGCACTATTCTGGAAAAGGTTGCTCTGCATGGCAGCAAGATCGAAGGAGTAATAGTCAGCAGCTGCCTGGTAGGTGCACGTGAATCCAATCTGTGGTCACCCGTCTTGATCAACAAAACTCGCTGGGTTTTCGCCTACCGCCACTCAGTCAACTGGCTCGACTCACTGCTGATCGAGCTAGCGTTGCTGGAAGCCCTCGCGCTCGCGGAAGAAGGCTACGCCGATGATCGCGACGCCTTACTGCAAACTTTCGCCAACGCACTCGCTAAATTCAATCCTCTACTGCCTCTAGGCAGCGACGGAGAGCCGCTGATGGACTGTATCTACCTGATGCAACGCGCCAAGTACAAACGCAACCCGGAAAACCTGACCACTGCATTGATTACACGAGCCTGGAGCGAACAATGACATTCGGCCCCATCCCCATAGTCTTGGCTATCAGCGGCCACCGCGACCTATTGGCAACAGATATCCCCGCTATTCGCCAAACACTGCACACAGAGCTCGCAGCATTGCGCAAACGCTATCCACATAGCCGACTGCAACTTCTCAATGGCCTAGCTGAGGGCGCAGACTGGCTCGCCGCCGAGGTAGCGCTGGAGTGCGGACTGGAGTTGATCGCCGTACTACCCATGCGCCAAGCAGACTATGAACTGGATTTCGCGACACCAGAAACCCTTGCACACTTTCACTTGCTGCTGAGCAAAGCCTCGCAAGTACGGATCGCCCCCTTAAACGATGCGCTTGCAGACAGCGCATCTCGTGACTCCAGCTACCAGGCACTGGGAATTTATCTCGCGCAGCACGCCCAACGCCTATATGCGCTATGGGACGGTAACGCCGAGAAACCACTTCCGGGCGGAACAGCTGATGTAGTGCGGCTCTGCCGCGAGGGTATTCCCAGCGAAGACAATCCACTGGCACAACCGGAAACCTGTCAAGTGCAGCATCTGCGCTGCAACAGAAAGAAGAACCCACAGGCCTACACTGCTCAGGAAGTTAACCAATGGAGCCCGGAGGCTGGCGACAAGGTCGGTGCGACATACAAGTATTGGGAAGAGATATTTCACTCGATAAACGACTTCAACCAAGCCGCCAGTAAAATTGATAACGACCCCGCTGGCGAAGTAGCCAAGAGCCGCCAGTGGCTGGTTGGCGAGGCCAACTATCCACCTAACATTGAGTCCAGCGTCCAGACCTTTGCCATTGCCGACGCATTGGCCCGCGCAAGGCAGGAACAACGTCAAACCATACTCTGGCTACTTAGTCTGCTGGTTTTCCTGTCCGTGCTCTTCCAGCAACTGCACTTGGGCCCGGATATGCAATGGTACTGGCTGGCCTCGCATATCGGCCTAGGTTTTACAGCCTTTTTTGCCTACCGCTTCTTTTTCAGTGGTGCCCACAACAGCGAAGCGCAATATATGGACTGGCGTGCATTGGCCGAGGGGTTACGCGTTCAGACCTTCTGGCAGGCAGCTGGAATAGACGAGTGCGCCAGTAACTACTACCTGAACAACCAACGCGACGAGCTGGACTGGATTCGCCATGCCATTCGTAACATCACGGTTAATACTGCAGCCTCAACTAACGAAGCCAACATCGACTGGGTCAAGCAACGCTGGCTAACTGATCAGCGCAAGTTCTTCCTAAGCGGCGGTAGCAGCGTCGCAAAAAAACAGCAGAAGCTGCGTAGCTTGAAGCTCATCAGCCGCAGCCTTTTTGGCGCAGGCGCTATGACTACGGCAGCCTTGTTGCTTGGGCCATTTATCAATTTGACCGCCGCCGCTCTCCCCTGGCTCTCGCTTGTAGCCGCCATCCTGTTCGTACTGGCAGCCGTCTGCCGCAACCATGCGAATTTGATGGCCTACGAAGAAGATGCCAACCGCTACCAGAAAATGGGCAGTCTGTTTGAGCGCGCTATTCAGGTGCTGGAGCAACACCAGCTAAACACCGACACCGCATCTTCTAGAAATATATTGCTTGCGATAGGCAAAGAAGCACTCGCAGAGAATGGCGAGTGGTTGCTGCTGCATCGCCAGCGTAAGTTTGAAATACCAGCTTAAGGAATGGCTAAATGAATGATATTTTTATCAGCTATCGCCGCGAAGGCGGAGCAACTACTGCAAGACTAATTTGCAAAGCGTTGGAAGACGAGAACTTCAGATGTTTCTTTGATAGCGAGTCTCTGAGCTTCGGTAGCTTCGCGGACAGTATCAAAGACAACCTGAACAATTGCCGAAATTTCATACTCATTCTCACTCCCGGCGCTCTTGATCGCTGTCACTCACCGGATGACTGGGTTCGCCAGGAAATTGCTCTGGCCCTAAACCTCTACAAATCAGGGCAAATAAAGAGAATCATCCCAGTCTTTACCAATGGCGTAACCGGCTTTCACGCGGATTTACCAGACGATATTTGCGCCATTGCCGAGCAAAACGCCGTGGAGCTCAACCATAAAGACTTCGAAGCCAACTTCTCGCGTTTACTAGAAAGAATCCATCATGAAAAACGCGATCTATTGGCAAACTATTTTCTCGATGAACACGCAGATGATGACTCCGAAGACTTGGAAATCTTGCATCAGGCATTCAAGGGGTGCCTCTCCCCAGAAGAGCAGATGAACTCCCTGAAAAGCAGTATAAAAATGCACTGGAAGGGGGAAATAGGGGATCTGCTAGGTAACTACACCGAGTCGTTTCTCAGACAGTTAAGCAAGCGTTTGAATCTCAACCAAGATGGTGGTCACGAGACACTATTGACCCGAATAGAAAACTGGTTAATGGGCGATCAGCACGAGGCTCCTGACAGAGCGATCAGCAAGAATATTCTGGAACGCTATATCCACAACGTACCGTGGCGAATGACAACTCTGTGCAGCCAGCTCGACCTGAGAGTTGACAAGCGCTCACCTCATAAAATGCGCAGCGCCCTGTACCATAGACTCGATCTTGAACTGGACTTTTCCGATCTTTCCATTGACGCCCTGAAAGACATCGCTTGTGAAGCCTTAGGTACCGATAAAGTCCAGGGCTGCAAAAAGAAAGAACTCATCGAGTTACTGACTGCTGCTTATGAACGCGGACGCAATGATATGGATAGCTGATAAATGCATCTCGACAACGCCAAAATCGCCCTAATGCATCTGCTCGACCAGCTGCTCAGCAACGGCCTGGATGCACGCTTCGCCAAAGGCAACCCCAAGTTCCCCCACTCGCTGACCCTGCTGACTCTGGGCTGGTTGTTCCCCATGCTCGACTATGTAATGACCGGGGACGAGCGAGTGGGTCGAGTGCATAAAAAGTTCCTCAATGAGGTACTGGCCAACGGCCTGACGGTGCGCGAGCTGAATGATGCAGATAAAGCCTTGCGCGCCAGCGGAGCTGCGTTTGACCCCAAGCTGCCACCGGCTTTTCTGCTGATTGCCGAACGCTTGCAACCGGGTTTCTGCCTGAGCATCTATCGCTGCCTGGATAGCCTGATCGAGGCAGCGATTGCCTGGGACGGCGAGAGAACCCCGAACGATATCGCTCGCGCAGAAGAGGTGCTGCGCCCGATTCGTAAGCACTTCCGCTTGCCCGAGGTAGCACCTGCGCCGCCTGCAGCTAAAACTGTGGTGAGCGGCAATGGCTTGCAAGAGTTGGAAAGTCTGATCGGTCTGCACAGCGTCAAGGAGGAGGTGCGCAACGGCGTTAACCTCGCCCGCTACCTGCTTAACCGTCGTAACAATGACCTGCCCGTCGCCGCCACCTCCCTGCATATGGTGTTTACCGGTAACCCCGGTACGGGCAAAACCACTGTGGCGCGACTGATCGCCGATATTTACCGGGATATCGGCCTGCTGCGCAAAGGCCATCTGGTGGAAGCAGACCGTTCGAAGCTGGTCGCTCAGTACCTCGGGCAAACACCCATTCAGGTGGCCGAAGTGGTTGAAAGCGCGCTCGGTGGTGTGCTGTTTATCGACGAGGCTTACTCGTTGGTGGTCAATCGCGACTCGGAAGACTACGGCTTCGAGGCGGTGGATACCTTGCTCAAACTGATGGAGGATCACCGTGACGATCTAGTGGTGATAGTGGCTGGTTACACTGACGAGATGCAGCAGTTTATCCAGGCCAACCCCGGCCTGAAATCACGCTTCACCCGCTACATCCATTTTGACGATTACAACGCCGCAGACCTGCAACAGATTTTTCAGCGTCTCTGCGAAAAGCATGAGTTCAATCTGTCTACTGAAGCCCAAGCAACCAGCCAGCAAGCCATCGAACAACTATGGCAGCAGCGCGGCGAAAACTTTGGTAACGCTCGCGAAGTGCGCACGCTCTTCGAGCGCGTAATGCAACTGCATGCGAATCGTTTGTCCCAGGTCGAGAACCCCGACCGAGCAGCGCTTTCGATGCTGACTATCGAGGACATACCGCAATGAGCGATCACGTTCTGAAAGCCAGCATCAGGCAAACCCTGGTCTACATAGAGGCTTATGACGTTGAGTTACTACGCGCAATAGAGGCGTCGTTTAAAGAGGCTTTGAGCAACTGCAACGACGAAGGCGAAGGCGAAGGCGAAGGCGAAGGCGAGAATGCCACGGCAAAGGAGCAGGCAGTACCAGCGCCACCACCAGAACCGCAGCCGACGCCTCAGCCGATGCATACAGCCAAACCGACCAAGACCACCAATGCGGCAGCACCCGCAACTGTAGAGTTGTTTGAGCTTCCGGCCTGGCATTACCAGATGCCCCTTATCGCCGCTATGTCCACAACTGCTCTGCTGTTTATTCTGGCTCGCTAAAGAGGCTTCCATGAACAAAAGCCGCCGTTCATTTCACGGCAAGGCCTTTCAGGTAGTTGATATCTGGCACGCCATAATGACCACCGGCAAATGCTGGTTGAGCCTTGCCGCAGCTGTCGCCATATCAGCAGGAATGGTTTTGCTGCTACTGGCGGGTGAGCGCATGCCTTCATCCTGGCCAGTTTTTTTGCTGCTCGCCAGCTTGCTGTCGGCCACTCCCTTTGCGCTCAAGGTATGGCATGCCCAGTCACCAGGCATCCAGATAGACCCGCAGCAGGCCACCCTGTCCTTCAGCGCCGACGACCTGGAAAACAGCCTGCATGACGTACTCAGCCTGCGCCGCTTATTCGACCACGCCAGGCGCATCAGCATTGCCTTGCATGACATTGAGCGCTTGGATAACGACACCTCCAGCACTGGTCGAGGCCAGCTACGCAGGCGTCGCTTCGCCCTTAATCTGTCAGGCGACTTTGGCTCCTACCAGCTGATGTTTAGCCACAAACAAAAACGCGACGAGTGCCGCACTCTGATCAACCAAACAATGCAACGCATCAACGGGCGCGCGCCCTCCCGCGATCCAAATATCGCCTTCCCTTATTGACGGTCGCCATGAGCAGAAATAAGAAGCAAAACCCCGCTGGCTTATTGATCATCTGGCTCATGGGCCTACTGCTGATCATTTTTACAGTTCTCGCCACCCTACTCATATGGGTTGGCTGGATCATCTGTGAGCAGTTATATGCTCGCTATCCCAGAAGCCCAAATGAAGCCGATATTCTTCTGCAAGAAGACGAGACCCATGAACTCACGCAAACCGAAACGCATATACAGCAGATAGAAGCGCGTCTGACTCAGATTGAAAACGAAGGCAGTGACCTGCGGCGCCGCAAAGATGGCCTGTTCCACGCGGGGAGCGCTCAGGGTTCGAAACTCAACGCGGAAATCAGCCAGCTACTGCACGACTTGAGCGATAGTCAAGCGATTTGCCATGAGCTACAGACACTCCCTGGCGAGCGCCTAAGTGATTGGGCCGCACCACTGAGCCGCTTGCTTGCTTTGCGCTGGGCAGTGGCAATCTATATCAGCTGCAGCGCTTACGCCTTGCTGTTCAAGCCCGCCTCGGTAATTTATATGCATGGCCTGACCCTCGACTGGTTACAGGGCTACCTGCCGAGCGTTTCACTGCCGGTTTATGGCGCAATGGCGCTAGCCAGTATTGTCGCCACTTGCGCTGGCGCAGCAGCCTACTGGCTTTATAGCCGTCTTATCTACAGCCATTACGCCACGCAACTGGAGCCAAACTGAGCTCCTGCTCAGGTAAACTGTCAGCCTGTTTACTTGCCCCGAGAAGTCTCATGCCGATCCGCCACTGCATCGTCCACCTGATCGACAAGAAGCCTGATGGCACACCCGCCGTATTGCACGCCCGGGACACTGAATTGGCGGCCTCGCAGGCCATCGAGAATATGCTCGCGGACCTGAACGAGAGCTATAACGCCAAACAGGGCAAGGCCTGGGGCTTTTTCCATGAGGAGTCCGGTGCCTACCCGTTCAGCGGCTGGCTCAAGCATTACCTGGACGAAGGTCAGGACTTTGCCGCGTTCAGCCGTCAGGCCGTGGAACAGCTGCAGAAGCTGATGGAAGAGTCCAATCTGTCCACCGGCGGCCATGTGCTGTTCGCCCATTACCAACAAGGTATGACCGACTACCTGGCCATTGCCTTGCTGCACCACAGTGATGGCGTGGCCGTTACCGACACGCTAGACGTGACCGCCGCCAAACACCTGGACCTCAGCCAGTTGCACCTGGCGGCGCGAATCAACATCTCCGAGTGGCGTAACAACGCCAACTCCAAGCAGTACATCTCGTTTATCAAAGGCAAGAACGGCAAGAAGGTCTCGGAATACTTCCGCGACTTTATCGGTTGCCAGGAGGGCGTCGACGGCCCCGGGGAAACCCGCACCCTGCTGAAAGCGTTTAGCGACTTCGTCGAAAGCGAAGACCTGCCCGAAGAGCAAGCCCGTGAAAAAACCAAGACCCTGGTTAGCTACGCCAGCAGCCAAGCCAAGATGGGCGAGCCCATGACCCTGACTGAGCTCTCAGGGTTGATCGACGAAGAACATCCCAAGGCCTTTTACGACCATATCCGTAACAAGGATTACGGTCTGTCGCCGGAAATCCCGGCCGATAAGCGCACGATCAGCCAGTTCCAGCGATTTACCGGGCGTGCCGAAGGCCTATCGATCAGTTTCGAAGCGCACCTGCTCGGTTCGAAGGTTGAGTACGATGAAAGCAGCGATACCCTGGTGATCCGTAACCTGCCAACGCAGCTGACCGATCAACTCAAGCGCCGTAAAAACTAGCCATGACGCGCCTGCCTGACCACCTATTGGATAGCTGTCGGTGTGACCCCGCCGCCCCCTTTGGCCAGGACCCGGCGCGTACATTCGGCCTGGATAAACACACGGCGCACCAAGCCATGGCAGAGCTGCGCCCCTGGCTCAACCAACAGCAGCGCATGCTCTGGGCCAATCGCCGCAATGCCTTGCTGCTGATCCTGCAGGGTACTGACTGCTCCGGCAAAGACGGCGTGATTCGCCGGGTGATCAGCAGCTTCGACCCGCAAGGGCTAAGTATTCAAGGCTTTCAAAAGCCCGATGCCTGCGAACAGCGCCACGACTTTCTCTGGCGCTACCAACGCCGCCTGCCGGCGCCGGGCCTGCTCGGGGTGTTCAACCGCAGTTACTACGAAGGGCTGATCAGCGACCCGCTGGACGGCCTGTGCAGCACCGCCGAACTGCCGGCACGCCAGCAGGCGATTGAGGCCTTCGAAGCGCAATTGCTCAGCCAGTCGATTCAGCCACTCAAGTGCTTTCTGCAGATTTCCAAAGACGAACAAAAGCAACGTTTGCAGGAGCGCCTGGAGCAACCCCATAAGCGCTGGAAGCTACACAGCAGCGATCTGCAGTCCTACCGCGAATTCGACCTGCGCCAGCAGCGCTGGGCCGAGCAACTGAGCGCCAGCCATACCGACGCAGCACCCTGGTATGTAATCCCAGCCGATCACCGCTGGTTACGGGACTGGTTCGTGGCCAGCCTGCTGGCCCGCGCGCTGGAACAGTTGCAGCTGGACTGGCCAAGCGCACCCGCCCCGTTCAGCGTGGACGATCTGGAGCACGCATGAAGCGGCTTGTGCTCCTGCTACTGAGCTTCAACAGCTTCGCCCAGGCGGTGCCCGAGCAGGTGCTGCACCCGAACGAAGTGCGCTTTGTCACGGCCAATGCAGAGTTCACCCTGCTGCATGAGATGGGCCATCTGCTGATCAGCGAACTGCAATTGCCGGTGCTGGGCCGTGAAGAAGATGCCGCCGACCAACTTGGTTTTATGGGCCTTTTTCTCCTGCACGGGCGTCACCGCGACGCCGACTTTTACGCCAAGCTGCTGGACGTTGCTGATTACTGGCGGCTGGAGTGGCAGCGCCAGCGCCCCGACGCCCCAGAAATTCACGAGTGGGACAGCCACGCTCTGGACGCACAGCGCTTTTTCAACCTGGCCTGCCTGGCGTATGGCAGCGACCCACGTCAGCTGGAGTGGGTGATCCAGATGACTGGGCTGCCGGATGAGCGGGCTTTTTACTGCCCCGAGGAATACCAACAGGCTGAATACGCAGTGAACTGGATTCGCCAGCACTTCGCCCGCAGCCCCGATCAGCCGATCCTTCACCACCTGCGGGTGGAGTACCAGCCGCCGCCACAGCATTTACCGGGCGCCAGCGAATTACTGGAAAAAGTTCGCGCCTCCGGCGAGCTTGAAGCCATCGCCGCACGCACCAGCAGCACGTTTGCCCTGCCACGTGACCTGAAACTGATCGTTGCCGCCTGCGGCGAAGCCGACGCTTGGTACAACCGCATCAGCGGTGAACTGACGCTGTGTTACGAACGCATTTTGTACTTTCGCGAATTGGCGCGTGAACTGCCCAGGCTGCGGCAACCCTTCTTGCAAGACAGCCGCTCCAAGTAGTGATCACACAGCACGCCAGGCAGGCGCTGCTGACAAGGACCATATGGGTGCGCTGCAAATATGCTGATAACGTGACCCAGCCCTCCCCATTAACGAGGCAAAGGAACGCCCCATGAAGAAAATCATCCTGCTCTTAAGCGCACTGGCGCTCTATCAATACTGGGACAACATCAACGTCTGGCTGCAGCCCGAGCAGGCGGCGCGGCCAAGTGAAGTGGTGTTATACGCCACGCAATGGTGCGGATATTGCGCCAAAACCCGCGAACAACTGGCGAACGACGGCGTGGCGTATCGGGAAGTGGATATCGAGAAGGATGCCAATGGCAATGCCACCTTCAAGGCGTTAGGCGGGCGCGGCGTACCGCTGATAGACATCAACGGCACCCTGATTCACGGCTATAACCCACGCGCGATGCGGGCCGCGTACTAAGCGCCGGCACCCACATCCCTTAGCGCGCCGAGCTTTAAGGCGCTAGAGCGCCTTGATGGCAAAACCGATGCGTGGGAAGTGCACATGCACAGTGCCAGCGCGCGGGTCTTCGCGGCGCAGAATCAGCGCTTCCGTGCCACTGAAGACCAGCTCACCTTCTACCGCGTCCACACCATAATCGACTGCAGAAATAGCCACCTGCTGGCCAATGGCAAAGCCATTCGGGTCAGCCAGGGCGTCATCCGGCAGCGCGGCTGGGGTTGCCTCGCGGGCGATGCCAACGGCTTCTTCTGCAGTCATGTCGCTGAATGAGCCATGCCCGAAATCCAGTACCCGCGCCAGCCACGTGGCCACTGCTGGATAAGCGTCGACCAGCGGCGCAGTCACTGGCGTACCGCGCAGGAACCACAGCGGGTGGGCCATGGCGATATCCGCCAGCGAGGCCTCACCGAACAGGAAGTCACCCGACTCGCGCTCCAACTGCTGCTGCAAGCGCGCCATCAGCGTCGGCCATTGGTGTTTGGCGACTTCCAGCGGCACCCGCGTCGCCAGGCCGCCAGTGAACAGCGCCGAGCGGTCAGCAATAAAGCTCTTGAGAAACTCCGGCGGCAATTTGCCAAACCGCGCAGCGATGGATTCCGGCTGAAACACCAGGCTCACGGCATGCAGAAACACCTGGGTATCGGCCCATTGGGCGAAGCAGGCGACGTTAAATTCCTGGCCTTCGGGAAACAGCGCGGGGTGTTCTTTTCCGCTTCTAGGCGACGGGCGATCAACGCCGTGTCGCAATAAATATCGGCCCCCACCTGCAGCACGGGGGTCTTGCGATAACCGCCGGTCAGCGCGGTCAGATCCGGCTTGGGCATCACCGGCGGGATCATCACCGAACGCCATGACAACTGCTTGAAGCCGAGCATCAACCGCGCCTTTTCGGCGAAGGGCGAGGTCGGGTAATGGTGCAGGATCAACTCGTGCATGGCAGGCTCCGCAAGGATTCAGGTAGAGCAGCAGCTTACCCGTGCAAGCGTGAGCGGCCTACCCGCTTAGCCTGATGTTGGGTTATCAGCCGCACCGATAGCGGCGTAGGCCAATACCAAGGTTTCCTTGGCGGCTTTGGCCAGCCCCTTGATCGCTCGCTCGCGGCGCAGTGCGTCGCCTTTGGCTACGCAGGCCTCGATATACACCAGGGCCTGCGCCGGGCTGGAATGGAAGAAGCGCGCGCCCTTACCGCTCTGATGCTTGGCAAAACGCTTGTGGGGATCGTCACTGATGCCACAATACAGCGCGCCGTTGGCGGCCCGCACCAGGTAGACAAACCAGGGCTTGGCGGCAGATGTCTCAGGCGCAGTAGAGGAGTCGGGCATCAGTCGGATCGGCAGGCAATTAACACGGTCGCCGAGCTTAGCGATTCCTCTGGAACGCCGCCAACCCTTTACCCGCCTGCTGGCGAATGGCGTGCTGTACAAAAGGCGTCCAGCCCAGCAACAAGCCTTTACTCCCCAACGCCTGACGGGCCCAGCGCCACAGGTCGAAATGATCGCGGTGCTCGCAGATCTTGCCGTCGCGAAAGCTGAAACTGGCCTCGATAAGGTTGACCACGGTGCGGCCCGTCTGGCTAAAGGTGTAAGTCGCCACCCAGCGCGCTCGACCGCTGTGATCATCCGCCGTCACGCCCTCGAACGTCAGGGTAAAACCCTGCGCTTTGGCGCACAGCATGCGCCACATATCGCCAGCATCCGCACCACGCAGGTCGGTAAACACGGGGTCGCTAAACCGCACGTCCTCGGTATAACAGCTGGCCATGGTCTCGGCATCCAGCTGCTGAAAGGCCTGGTAGAAGCGGCCGATCAGTTCGGCGTTGGCATGACTCATTGGGCAGAACTCCGTAAGGCGACTGCAGGCAGTATTGCCCTAAAAACTCGGAGTCGCGATTGGCGCAGAAGACAGTCTTGTGTCAATAATCGCCAACCTTGTCAGCCATGAGCCCGTCATGCTGAAAATAGCCCTCTACGTTTGCCCGCAAACCGTCTGCTCCAGTTTGAGTATGGCGATGGATGCCTTCACCCTGGCCAACCGCTTGGCCGAGCAGCGGCTGTTCCAGTTGCAGCGCGTTAGCCTAGACGGGCAAGCGGTCGACCTCGGTTTTGCGCAGATCCAAGTCGATGGTGATTTACGTCTGGCCGAAAGCGCCGACCTGATTCTGCTGCCCGCCACCGGCAGCGCCATCGACACCACACTGGCTGACAACGCTGCCCTGTTGCCCTGGCTGGCACAACGAACGCCCAATCAACAACTGGCCAGCCTGTGCAGCAGCGCCTTCCTGCTGGCCGCCGCCGGTGTACTCGAGGGTCGCCGCGCCACCACCCATTGGGCGCTGGCCGGCCAGTTTCGGCAGCGTTATCCGCAGGTCAATCTGCAGATAGAGCAACTGGTCTGCGAGGACGGTCACCTGCTCAGCTCCGGTGGCGCACATGCCGGGCTCGATCTGTGCCTACACCTGATCGCCCAGCATGGCGGCGATTGGTTGACGCAACAGGTGGCCAATGCGCTGGTCTTCGATACTCAGCGCGGTCAGCAGTCGCGCTTCGCCCCGCTGTTGCCGCCCGCCAACAGCGATTGTCCGCTCGCTCCACTGCTGCAATGGATGCATCAGCATCATGCTGAGCGCATCGACCTCAAGCGCCTGGCCGCCCAGGCCAACTGCTCATCGCGCACCCTGCTACGGCGCTTCAAGACCCGCACCGGGCTGACGCCCAACGACTACCTGCAACGTGTGCGCATCAGCGCCGCACAGCGCGCACTGCACAGCTGCGCGTCACTCGAACAGGTCGCCGAACGCGTCGGTTATACCGACCGCGCCACCTTCGCCAAGCTGTTCAAGCAACTCTGCGGCGAGAGCCCAGGGGCGTTTCGTAAGCGCCTGCGGCAAGCCCGCTGAACGTCGCGGCGGCGTATCAACTTGCCGCGTCAGCGCTTGTCGATCAATACCTAAAAGTCCAAAATGGATTTAATTGTTTAATCCATAACGGAGCCACCCATGTCGACCACCCCCTATGTGCTGGATAAAACCGCAGCAGAGCAGCTGCTTGCCCAGGTCGATGTGCACCAGGCCATGGTCGCCATGTTCCGCGAGCTGGCCGCCGGCAATGCGCTGCAACCCGCGCAGCAGTTGGTAGAGTTCCCCAATGGTGGCGGCGACTTTATCAACTACCTCGGCGTGCTGGCCGGGGCCGGCGTTTACGGGGTGAAAACCTCGCCCTATATCGTCCGCGAGCAAGGCCCGCTGGTCACTGCCTGGACCTTGCTGATGTCCATGCAGACCGGCCAGCCGTTACTGCTGTGTGACGCGGGTAGCCTGACCACTGCGCGTACCGCCGCGACCACCGCCGTCGCCGTGGATGCGCTGGCTGCGCCTCAAGCCAGCCGCCTGGCGGTGATCGGCAGCGGCAACGTGGCCCAGGCTCATGTGCATTACGCCAAGCAACTGCGCCCATGGCAGAGCATTCGCGTGCATTCCCCTGGCCTGGCCAGCAAAACCGCCGCACAACGGCTGCAATTGCAACAGCTCGACCCACGTATTGAACTCTGTGCCAGCCAGGCAGATGCCCTGCGCGACGCCGACGTGGTCATGCTCTGCACCTCGTCAGCCAAGCCGTTGCTGGACCCTGCCGATCTCGATAAGCCGGCACTGATCACCTCGATCAGCACCAACGCACCGCGCGCCCATGAGGTGACGCCGGCCAGTTTGCTGACCATGGATGTTTACTGTGACTACCGCGCCACCACGCCAAGCAGCGCGGGAGAAATGCTGCTGGCAGGTCCGCTCGGCTGGAGCAGCGCCGACATCCAAGGCGACCTGGCCGAACTGGTCAGCACCAAAGCCCTCGCCCGGACTACAGACGCTCGGTATTCTTCCGCTCCATCGGCCTGGGCCTGGAAGATGTCGCCCTGGCCCACGCCTTGTACCAACTCAAGCAGGAGGCATGCTGATGCAGCAGGCGGACTACCTGATCATCGGCGCGGGGATCGCTGGCGCTTCCACCGGTTACTTTCTTGCGGCGCATGGCAAAACCATTGTGCTGGAGCGCGAGCAACTGCCCGGCTATCACTCCACCGGCCGCTCCGCTGCGCTCTACACCGTGGCCTACGGCACACCTCAGGTGCGCGCCCTGACAGCGGCCAGCCGCGCTTTTTATGACGCACCGCCCGCCGGTTTTGCCGAGCACCCGCTACTGACGCCGCGCGGCGAACTGGTGGTGGACTTCACAGGTGACGCCGAAGAACTGCAGCGCCAGTTCGACAGTGGCCGCGCCAGCGTGCCGCAGATGTGTATGCTGACTGCCGATGAAGCCTGCGCGCTGGTGCCGGTGCTGCGCCGCGACAAGGTGCAGGCCGCCATGCTCGACCCCAGCGCCGCCGATATCGACACCGACGCCTTGCACCAGGGCTACCTGCGCGGCATTCGCCAGCAGGGTGGCGAAATCCACACCCACCGTGAGGTGCTGAGCATCCAGCGCGACGGCGACGCCTGGCTAGTTGAGTGTGGCACCGCGCAATACCGCGCCAACGTGTTGATCAACGCGGCTGGCGGCTGGTGCGACCAGATCGCCGCGCTGGCGGGTGTCGCGCCTATTGGCCTGACGCCCAAACGCCGCGCGGCGTTTACCTTTGACGGGCCAGAAGGGATCGACTGCCATGCCTGGCCCTGCGTGGTCAGCCTGGACGAATCCTTCTACTTCAAACCCGACGCCGGCCTGCTGCTCGGCTCACCGGCCAATGCTGACCCGGTCGAGCCCCACGACGTACAGCCGGAAGAATTGGATATCGCCCTGGGCATCTACCAGATCGAAGAACACACCAGCCTGAGCATTCGCCGCCCGACGCACACCTGGGCCGGCCTACGCTCCTTTGTCGCGGATGGCGATCTGGTCGGTGGTTTCGACCCGCAGGTGGCAGGTTTCTTCTGGGTCGCCGCGCAAGGCGGTTACGGCATCCAGACCTCCGCCGCCATGGGCATGGCCTGCGCCGCCCTGGCCCGTGGTGAGCCACTGCCCGAGCACCTGCGCCAGTTTGGTTTAACCGAGGCCATGCTTTCGCCGGCTCGTCTGAGCCGATAGCCGCTCGCAGCGCCCGAGGATGACGCCTCGGGCGCTTTGCGGCACACTCGCAACGCCTCCCAAGCCCGAAGAGTTAGCCGCATGACGCCGCCCCGCCCTGCCCCCGAGCTGGACAACTACCGCACCATCGCCGACGCCATCGCCACGCTGTTCTTCCCCCACGCCGAAGTGGTGCTGCACAACCTGCGCACGCAGAAGGTCGACTACATCGCCAACAACATTTCCAAACGCGTGATCGGTGATGACGCTGCGCTGGAAGACATGCTCAGCGGCGAAGTGGATGAACGCAACATCGGCCCCTACGAAAAGCTCAACTGGGACGGCCAGAAGATCCGCTCGGTCAGCAGCGTATTGCGTGACGCCAGCGGCACGCCCATCGCCGTGCTGTGCATCAACCTGAATATCTCGATGTTTGAAACCGCCAAGCAGGCGCTGGATCTGTTTCTCTCTTCCAGCAAACTGGTGCCGCAGCCCGACGCACTGTTCCGCGACGACTGGCAGGAGCGCATCAACACCTTCCTGCACAGCTGGCTGCGTCAGCGCCAACTCGGCCTCAACCTGCTGACCCGCGAGCACAAACGCGAGCTGGTCGAAGCTCTGCACGCCGAGGGCGCCTTCAAAGGCAAAAGCGCCGCCAACTACATTGCCAACGTGTTAAATATGGGCCGCGCGACGGTGTACAAGCATTTGAAAGAGATCAAGGGCGAGGCTTGAGCGCGCTTATCCGGCAAGGAGTGCCAGGCATGCAACGCTTTATCAGTTTTATCCTCGTAACTATTCAGACGCTGGGCATTCCCCTGGTGGCAGGGCTGTTTATCTGCGCTGTCACAGGTGAGTTGAACAACCAGCGTCTCACGCTGGAATGGCCATTTTTAATTGATGTCAATTCCCCGCTGCTGGAAACCCTGCTGCTCTCGATACCCAGTATGTTGCTCTATGCAGCCTCAGTTAGAGTGCTGAAAAAGCCCATACGGCGAGCTGCCAGCTTTGTTCTGCTCGCTGTGCTTGCGGCCTACTTCAGCTGCGAGGTCTTTGCCCAGGCCTTTGGTAATACCTGGGCGCCGTCAGAGATTTTCTTCGAGCTGTTTCTCGCGCACCGGCACCTACTTGCAATCGCTCTGCTACCCGGTCTGCTGCTGTGGTGGTTTATTGATTTACTCGGCACGTTCATACGCGGACGCCTGCCGCAGGCTTGAGCAGATCACGCCTTTGCAACTAAGTGCGGGCGCCAGGAATGCCGCGCGCGTTTTTCTTCTGCAGGATCATCGAGGCTTCGTTGTAGGCATGCTGGAAGGCCTCGCTGCCTATCCACTCCACGGCCGTGTCTTCATCTTCATTGTGAAAGATCCCGCGATAGACGATCAGCAGCCCCATCATAAAGTCGGTGGCCGCGTCTTCCGCTTCCTCCGCGACCACCAGCTCCAACACCGGGTATTGCAGGAACACCAGACACATCGCCAGCAGGCTGATGCCTTCGCCGATTTTCATCGTCTGGAACAGATCATCGAAGTGCGCCGGGTCGAAACCGTTCTCTTCGATATCCTTGAAGTCGAAGGTGCTCAGGTCGATTTCGACATCATCGAACGGCTCGTTGATCAGCGGATTGGCCAGCAGCGGATGTACGACAGTGGCTTTGGCCTTGCCCGAACGGTTTTGCTTGGCCTTGGCTTTGGACCGCTGGGCACGTTTTTGCTGTTTATCTGGGGAAGCCATAAAGGCGCGTTCCTTGTTCGTGGCAGCCATAGTAATGGCCCGGGATTATCGGGCGCATAGTGTATTCACTCTTGGCTAGGTTCGCCGGTCAGATGCTGATGCGCCTGGCGCAGTGGCTAAAGGAAAGCGCCTAAGGCGTCCACTCCACAGTTTCATAAACCGGCTTCACCGAATTGAACTCCTCGTAATGCTTCTGCGCCTCGGCCCGAGTAGCGAAGCAGAACTGGCCCGCCATCTGATCAGGCTTGAACAACGCCTTTTGCGCATTGGCGAAGCAGTATCCGGATGGGGGGCTGCACTGTACGTCAGGGAAACTGAACGGCCGCCAAGCCTGAGGTTGCTGCTGCCTGACGGTGCTAACAAACGCAGACAGCGTAGCCATCATTCCAGCCGAGGTTATCTGCGGGCTGGCACTCTGGAAGATCGCTGATTGCCAACCGCCGGGCTTCTTCACCACATAGATATAGGCATGGCAGAAGGTGTTGCCCTGCGGCGCAGAAGCAGGCGCTGCAATTACCGGAGTCGCCACTGCCACTAACGGCGGCTGAACAACGGCAGCAACCGCAGCCGGCGTAGCGCGCATCGGAATGGTAAGGGCGAGTTCCTGCTGCGCTCGATTGCGCCATACCGCCAGTGGCGAGCGGTAGCCACTGCGCAGGCGGCTGGTGATTGACTGCACATCATCCGGCCCACGCACTTCCTGGCAAGACACATCGAGGATTACGTCCATCGACTTGAGGCCGGCTTTTGCTGCGGGGCTGTCAGGGGTGACGCTGACCACCCAGGCACCAGTGGGGCTTTTCAGGCCAAGGGCACTGACCAATTCCGGGCTCGGGCTTTCCAGGGTCAAGCCGAGGTCCATAACCTCGACACTGCTGCTGGCGATGTTAGCCGCAGCAGGCGACGCGCTGGTCGGTGCCACTACTGGCGCTGCTGACACGGGCGCGGCCACCTTGGCGGCCTTTTCAATCGACGGAGGGGTCCAGGGCACGCGCACTGTGTCCCAGTTCAGCTGTAGTCTGGTGATGTTTGCAAAGCGCTCGATTGCGGCAGAGGCATTGGCTGGGCTGTCTTCCATCAGGCAACCACCCCGGCCGTCCGTAACCCCGTAGGTCGAGCGCAGCATCGCGTTAAACGCAGCAGTCTCAGCCGCGCCGCCGTCGGAGTAAAAATCGCGATAGGTAAACACCGGGGTCAGGTAGTTGACTGTATCCGTACTTGAAAAGCAGTAGCCATAGGCCGTGACCTGCCCAGAGGCAGGCACCGTGGCCGGGCCGCCAAAGCAGCCCTGCTCGCGGCGCACCTGGTTGATCGCGTCTAATTGCCAGCCATGGGTCTTGACCATGGTCGTGTCACCCATGGCAGCGGCTTTCTGCTGCGCGTCGAGCATATAGGCGTGGCTCTCCTCCAGACTGCTGCAGCTTTTACCGCGCCAGGTGGACGTGGTTATGCCAACCGCCTCTGGCGTCAGCGAGGCCTCCATTGCCGTATGCAAAGCTGGCGCAAGCACCGTGGCACAGCCGGAAAGCCACGCCGAGGCAAGTGCGAGCGCCGAGACACGTAAAAAAATCCGCGTAGGTTTATTCATTGCGCAACACCATCTGTACGTCACGTTTAGCCTGGTTGCGCCAGACGCTGACGGTGGCCTTGTAGCCGACACGCATGCGCGAGGAAATATCCGCAACATCCTGAGCGGTAGCCACTTCCTGACCGCTGACTTCGAGAATCACATCAAGCGGTTTGATGCCTGCCTGATCCGCCGCACTGCCCTTGACGGTGTCTGTCACCCAGGCACCTTGCGCCGAGGCGAGCCCCACCGCTTTGGCGTAAGACGGCGTCACTACGTCCAAACTCATACCCTGCAACGCGGCAGAAGGGGCTTTCAGCGTCGTAGCACTGCCGCGTGCTGCCAGTGGTAGCAAAGGTGGCGGATTGCCCGACGCGGCCACGAGCACGGGAACGCTGTAGAAGTTTTGTGCACGCCAGTATTTGAACTGGGCGCTAGTACCGAGCGGCACTTTGGCAACAGCTACGCGGAAGTCGATGGAGTCTGCAATCGGCTGATCGTTGACCGCCACGATAATGTCGCCACTCAGAATTCCGGCATTTTGTGCACCACTGCCTGGTCCCGTGCGCCCAATCACCACGCCAGAGGTCGGTGCCGAAATACGTGCAGCACTGACGGCATTAACAGTCTCCATGTACACGCCAATAACGCCGCGCGGCAGGTTCGCCTGGGTGCAGCCTTTCTCGTACCAGACCTGGTTGGCAGCGACCTTACGTGCTTCACCTGCCTGCTGTAGCGCCGGCTCAGTAGCAGCCAGATAGCCTGGCACCTCAACCAGCGCCATTTCGATGTACTCGCATGAGCGCGGGCGATAGCGCTCGGGCGTTTCGCGGGTTACTAGTGCCTGTAAGGCAATAGATGGCTGGCCTGCTGCTGTAGGTATGGCGGCGGACGACGAGGATGGCGAAGCACCCGTTTGCGTATCGGCAGAAAGAAGTGGCGCAACGACCATAGAGCCGGCTGCAACAGTCCCTAAAGCCATCACGGTATTTGCATCCACGCCTGGTGCCATCGACGCCCCAATTGTAGCTAGCGTGGCCAGGTCGCCTACCCCGCCATCGGAAGCGCAGCCACTGATCCCCAGCATGGAGAGGACGAGAACCAGATAACGGGCCGATTTTGTAGGGTACCCAACCATTGAAAACTCCAACGCACGCATGGGTGCTCGCTATAGATTTCGGCATCATGGCAATTTGCCCTGATCTTGTATATCAGCCCAACGAAACATATCGAAGGCGAGTAATGATGGGGCTTCCGGAGGCACGCATCAGCGCTTAGTCGTTAGCTAGCGGCCGGCGCAGCATTGCTAATGCCTGACTAAGAAAAGCACAAGCTGATACCGGCAAAAACGCTGTTCCAGAACAGTCTTAAGCCCTCATTAAGTGCAAGGTTTCTGTCCTTCAGCTTGGCTTCAGAATTGGGGGCTAAGGTTGCGCCATTCCCTACGGAGGTTCAGATGAACAAGACCACCCTAACCCTCGCTTTAGCCGGTTTGGCGGCACTGCCAGCGCTGGGCCAGGCCCGCGAAATCACCCTGCAAACCACCTTGAAAGAGTACCGCGGCAACGAGGCCTACCTGGCGTTCTACGTGACCGATGCACAGGGTAATTACCAACGCACGCTGTGGGTCTCCGGCAAGAAGGCCAAGTACTACAAGCACCTGCGTGACTGGGTGCGTGACGGTAACAAGCCTGCCGAATATGACGGTCTCACCGGTGCCAGCGTGGGCAGCGGTCAAACACTGGAGGTCGCCGTCGAGCTCGAGGATGCGCTGATTGATGCCGGCTATGAAATCCGCATCGACAGCGCCGTCGAAGACAAACGTGACAACCGCGCCGAGATCAAAGTGCCGCTCACACAGCAGCCCTCGTCGGCCAGCGGTAGCACAACAGGCTACGTCAACACCTTCAGCTACCAGTTCTAATCCAGGAGCCCGCTCATGCTGCAACGCACCCATGTGGTACTCAGCTTGGTCCTTGGCGTCTTGCTGATGGTTTCGGCGGCCACGGGCCTGGTGTTGTCCAGCAGCACCCTGGTTGATCATCTGCAAGCGACCCCCGCCGCCGGGCAGAATGTCGCCGACGTGGCCGCGCGTATTGCCAGCCAGGTGCACGGCATCGAACGCATCGAGCGCGCACCCAGCGGCGAGTTACGCGTCGCGTTTAGCAATGCGAACGACAGCGCTATCGTGGTGGCGGATCCGCTCAGCGGCTCGGTTATCTCGCCCTACCAGCCGTCCGCCCTGCTGGCCTGGACGCGTAACCTGCACCGCGAGTTGCTGCTCGGCGATCTGGGCCGCTGGCTCAGTGGCCTGGCGGCGCTGGCCTTGCTGATCTTGGTGGTGACGGGCGCTTGGCTGCTGGCACGCCGACTCGGTGGTTGGAGCCGCCTCATGCGGCCTATTCCGGCCAGCAGCGGGCTAATTCACTGGCATATGGTCGTGGCCCGCTGGACGCTGCCAGCCCTGGCGACTCTCGCCCTGAGTGGGCTGTATCTGGCGGCCATCAGCCAGGGCTGGATCAACGATGGTCAAGACGCCTCACCGGCCTACCCAGAAGCCAGTTACTCGGCCCCGGCTGCCGAATTGAGCAGTCTTACTGCTCTACGCAACCTAGACCTGCAAGACTTGCGCGAGCTGGAGTTCCCCAGCGACCCGGACGCCAATTTCTACACCGTACGCACGGCGGCGGGTGAAGGCTTCGTCAATGCCAGTACAGGCCAATGGATCAGCTATCAACAGCACGGTTTTGCCACGCGCCTGTACGAAAACATCTACGAACTGCACACCGGCGCGCATTCGCCACTGTGGACGCTGATCCTCAGCGGCTCCAGCCTGGCCGTGTTGTTTCTCAGCGGTTTCGGCCTGCTCTCTTGGGCGCGGCGCAAACGTCTGGCTGGCGCACGGCCCGATAACACGCCGGCCGATCAGGCGCAGATCATTCTGCTGGTTGGCAGTCAGGGCGGCACTACTTGGGGCTATGCCCGGCAGCTGCAGGAACAATTGCAGAGCCAGGGCCTGCGCGTGCACTGCGCCAGCATGAATCAACTGCAACCGCACTACCGCCAAGCCAGCCAACTGTTGCTACTCACCTCGACCTACGGTGATGGCCAGGCTCCCGACTCGGCCAAGGCGTTTCTCGGGCGTTTGCAGCGCAGTGAGCTGAACCCTGCGCTGCAAGTCGCGGTGCTGGGCTTTGGTGATTCGCAGTTTCAGCACTTCTGCGGCTATGCCGAGCACGTTGAGCAATGCCTAAAGCAACAAGGTTTAGCGGCATTGCTGCCGTTGCACCGCATCGACCGCAACGCCTTGGGCGAGCTCAACCAGTGGGCACAGCGGCTTGGCCAAGAACTGGACGTTGCCCTGCACTTCACTGCGCACGCCAGCCGCGAAACCCCACAACAGTTGCAGCTACTGAGCCGCGAGCTTTACGGCGAGGGCAGCGAGTCACCGGCCGCCGTTTTGCGCTTTGCCGTATCGCCCACCAGCAACAGCCGCTTTGCACCCGGCGACCTGCTGGCCGTCCGTCCGGGTATTGATCTACCGCCACGCTTCTACTCAATTGCCAGCGGTGATGAAGATGGCCTGCTGGAAATCTGCGTGCGTAAACAGCCTGAAGGCCTGTGCTCAAGCCTGCTGCATAGGCTGCAGGTGGGTGAATGTATTGAAGGGGTTATCCAAGCGCACCCCGAGTTTCGCCCGACTGCCGGCCAGCACCCGCTGATTCTGGTGGGTGCCGGCACTGGGCTGGCGCCGTTGATTGGCTTTGTCCGCAAGAATGCCCATCAGCGTCCACTTCACCTTTACTGGGGTGGCCGCAGCGCGCAGTCGGACTTCCTCTATGAAACGCAACTGAATGAATACCTGGCTGACGGACGCCTGAGCCAACTGGGCCTGGCGTTCTCCCAGGCGGTTAAGCCGATGTATGTGCAGGACCGCCTCCTGCAGGACGCCCACAAACTGGTGGCGCTGTTGCAACAGGGCGCGCAGGTGTTGGTGTGCGGCTCCCGCGACATGGCAGCCGGTGTGCGCAACGTGCTGGAACCCTTGCTGCAACAACTGGGTTTGAACATCGAACAACTCCGCCAACAAGGACGCTACCGTGAAGATGTCTACTGAGACCAGCGCAGCGCAGCGCCACAATTTGAGTGGTGCCACCATGGGCACCCGCTGGAGCGCGGTGCTGTATGCACCGGCCGGACTCGACCTGAGCGTGATCAGCAGCGAGCTGCAACAGGCGGTCGATCAGGTTGACCAGCAAATGTCGACCTGGAAGCCCGACTCCGACCTGATGCAACTCAACGCGGCCAACTGCGGCCAATGGCTGAGCGTGCCCGATGAGCTGCTGTGGGTGCTGAGCAGCGCACTGCGCATCAGTGCCGAGTCTGAGGGCGCGTTCGAGATTGGCGTCGGCGCGCTGGTCAGCGCGTGTGGCTTTGGCCCACACGCGCCGCTCAACACCTGGCCGGACAAGCAACCCAGCGCGCGCGAGGTACTGGAACTCGACCCGGACAACGCTCGGGTACGCAAACATGCGCCCGTGACCCTAGATCTCAATGGCATCGCCAAAGGCTTTGCCGTGGACCAGATGGCGCGCTGCCTGGCGCGCCACGGCATCACGTCCTACCTGGTGAGCATCGATGGCGAGATGCGCGTCAGCGGCGTAAAGGCCGACGGCAGCGAATGGTCGGTCGCCCTGGAAAAACCCAGTAAAGGCCAACGCGAAGTGCTTGGCTCGCTGGCTCTGAGCAACACCGCCATCGCCACCTCTGGCGACTACCGCCACTGGCGTGAGCATAACGGCCAGGTGTTTTCCCACACCATGAACCCGCACACCGGCGCCCCGCTGCTCTCCGACCTCGCCTCGGTGTCGGTGCTGTGCACCAGTTGCATGTACGCCGACGCCTGGGCAACCGCACTGATGGTGCTCGGCGTGGAACGCGGCGCGCAGTTGGCCAAAGCCAAAGGGTTGAGCGCCATCTTTGTCCTGCGCGACAGCGATGAGTTGCGCGAAGTGACGGTTGGCCTCTAAGCCAGGCGTCATCGCCTAATGGCTACAACTGAGGCAGCAGCCCACCGACCTAAGCCCTCACGCATGCTCACAAGCCACTGCCAACGCGCGTCAACCAACGCGACAAATCTTGGCCCAGGGATAAGCCTGTCGCCCAGCCGGCTGAATGTGTGTAACGTCTGTCGTCTAAATCGAGCCCACTCGGCCCGCATTAATAGCCTCCAAGGAGTTACAAGCATTGCCTGCTTGGCGTATTGACTGGCGAGCCCTTATTGAAAAGAACCGAGCCTTTGCACCGCAGTTGCTTGAACAGAACATCCGGCGCCTGCGGCTTGCCGCCCCCTGGATCCCGCCACTCAACCTGATGCACCTCTGGTTGTTCTGGCTGCGCCAACCCGAGTCGGTGAATGAAGCCCTGTGGCGTCAGGGCGTGCTGGCCGCGCACGCGGGGATGCTGGTGTTCTACGCCGTGCTGGCGTTGGTCGCCTGGTATTTAGCGCGCCGCCCCGAGTTAGTTCGGCTGCGCCAGCTCAGCGTCAGTGTGGCGGTGATCGGCACGTTAGGTTTCGCCGCCTTACTCAGCGCTATCGATCAGTTGGTCACCAGCAATATCACCCCACTCTTGATCGGTTGCACCCTGGTGGCACTGGTTTTCTTACACCGCCCCCTCTCCGCGCTATGGCTATTTAGCCTGACCCTGGCGCTGTTTCTGTTTGGCATACAACAGACCCAGAGCGTCCCGGATGTGCTGTTGAGCAATCAGGTCAATGGCCTGTCCAGCTGCGCCATCGGCCTGTTACTGGCATGGCTGCAATGGCGCAACTTCATCCAGATCAACACCCAGAAACAACGGCTGCAAGCCCAGGCAAAGCTGCTGGAGGAACAAAACTACACGCTCAGCTACCTGGCCGAACACGACCCGCTGAGCGGCCTGCTCAATCGTCGGGCGTTCAACCATATCGTCGAACGCGAATTGCTGCGTTGCCAGCGCACTCAACAACCCTTGTGTTTACTGCTGCTTGATCTCGACCACTTTAAGGCGATCAACGACCGCTTCGGCCATCCCCTAGGCGATGCGGTCATCAAGCGCATGGCAACTCTGCTCTCCAGCCAGGTACGTGGCCTCGATAGCCTGGCGCGCCTGGGCGGCGAAGAGTTTATGTTGCTGCTGTCTGATTGCGACCGCGAGCAAGGGCTGCAAATCGCCGAAAAATTGCGCCAACTGATAGAAAGCCAATTGCAGGTGGTTGACGGCAAAGCAGTGGCGGTAACCGTCAGCATTGGCATGAGCTACCTGGATGCCGGTCAGTTGAGCAGCTATGAGAGCCTCTACGTGGCCAGTGACAGGGCGCTCTACAGCGCCAAACAAGAAGGTCGTAACCGCGTAAAAATGGCTGCACCTAGCTAAAAATCCTGCTGTGCTGCCGACCATTAACGCCCGTGCGGCGCCCTGCTGATGCCCGCCGCACAGAGCAGCGGCCCAAACACCCATGCAGAACCGTACAATGCGCGCTTTAGCGAGGAGTTCAGTCGATGCAGCAGCCAGCGGTTTATGGTGTAGGTGATGCGTCCTATCAGGCCGCGGGCGGCATTGACGGCTTACGCCAGCTGGGCGCAGATTTCTATCGATTGATGGATGAGCAGCCCGAGGCCGCAGAACTGCGCAGCCTGCACGGCGAAAGCCTACACCTGGCGAGTGACAAGCTGGCCTGTTTTCTCAGCGGCTGGCTCGGCGGCCCCAGGTTATTCAGTGAAAAATACGGCTCCATCGCCCTGCCGGCCTTTCACGCTCAGTGGCCGATCAACGAGCAACTCAGCCAGAGCTGGCTCAATTGCATGGCCCAGGCCATAGCTTTGCAGCCTTACGCGCCAGCGTTTGCCGAGTACCTGCTAACCCAGCTGCGGGTACCGGCGCAGCGCATCGTCCAGGCCAGCCGTAATCGGCAGGCTTAGCCCGGCGAATCCACGCAGGGCTAAGCGCAATGAGCGGCCCTTGCAGCCAAGCAGCCTCGCAAGCCATAGCCCGGATGCCGTCCGGGCTATTCAGCCGAGCACTCAGTCGCCGTAGATATCGAAGGTGAAGTACTTATCCTGAATCTTCTGGTATTCGCCGCTGGCGCGAATCGCCTGAATGGCCGCGTTCAGTTTACCGAGCAGCTCACTGTCGCCCTTGCGCACGGCAATACCGGCGCCTTCACCAAAATACTGGGGGTCGGTAAAAGCAGGGCCAACGAAGGCAAAGCCCTTGCCGTTATCGGTTTTCAGAAAGCCCTCCTCCACCGGGATGGCATCGGCGAGGGTGCCGTCCAGGCGCGCGGACATCAGGTCCAGATAGATTTCGTTCTGCGAGCTGTAGCGCACCACTTCAACCCCTTGCGCGGCCAACACTGCACTGGCGAAACGGTCGGTGGTAGTTGAGCGCTGCACGCCAATGCGCTTGCCCTTGAGGTCGCTGAAATCGGCGGCGACTTCGCTGCCAGTCTTCATAACCAAGCGTGCGGGGCTGTAGTAGTACTTACCGGTGAAATCCACCGATTTACGCCGATCATCGGTAATGGTCATAGACGACAGAATGGCATCGACCTTCTTCACCTTGAGCGAGGGGATCAGGCCATCGAACTCCTGTTCAACCCATTGGCATTCGGTCTTCATTTCGGCGCACAGGGCGTTGCCGATATCCACGTCAAAGCCGGCGATCTGGCCGCTGGCTTCCTTGTAAGCAAACGGTGGATACGCCGCCTCAATACCCAGGCGCAGCGGTTTGTCTGCGGCGAATAGGCTAGAGGCGATCAGGCTCAGGGCGATGCCGCCCGCCAGGACGATTTTCTTCATGGTGCGGATTCCTGCTGGGAGAGTGACAGGCCCACGCCACCTGGCATTGCTGCACAGGTCGGCAGGGCAACGACGGTTGCTGCAAGACAGAAGAAAGGCGCATCAGGTTCGCACCTGAGCGGGAAGCGATAGCGGTTGCGCACGCGTGGACGGGTCATTTGCCAGTCTCGATTTATACTTTAAATTCCATACTGGACTTATAGGTACAAATCGTCAACAGGGCAAAACAGCCTGCTGAGCGGCATAAAGCCGTGCACATAATGATGGCAATTGGCTTAGGGCTGCTGTTTCCAGCGCTCTGCAGCAGCCTGGTCGGAGCAACGCCCCTCGACCCAGCGCGGGCCTTCGGCGGTGTCTTCCTTCTTCCAGAACGGGGCGCGGGTTTTCAGGTAGTCCATGACAAAGTTACAAGCATCGAACGCGGCCTGGCGATGGGCACTGCTGGTGCCGACAAACACAATCGGCTCGCCCGGCTCCAGGCGACCCACGCGGTGGATGATCTCAATCCCCAGCAGCGGCCAGCGCTGCAGTGCTTCCTCGGCAATTTTGCCCAAAGCTTTTTCGGTCATGCCGGGGAAGTGTTCGAGAAACATGCCGCCGACTTCGCGCCCCTCATTGAAGTCGCGCACATAGCCGACAAAGCTGACCACCGCGCCAATGCCCAGATTGGCGGCATGCAAGGCGTTTAGCTCATGGCCGGGGTCGAAGGGTTGCGGCTGGACGCGGATAGCCATGCTCAGCCTCCGGTGACCGTTGGGAAAAACGCCACTTCATCGCCGGCCTGCAGCGGCTCGTCCAGGCTGCAGAGTTCCTGATTGCGCGCGCACATCAGGTTCTGCTCGGCCAGCACCTCCCACACCCCACCGCGACTCAGCAGGTGTTGGCGTAACTGATCAAGGCTGGCGAATTCGCCGCTCAGCTGCTCACCATCCAGCCCCAGCGCCTCGCGGTAACGGGCGAAATACTGCACGCGAATCATGCGTCTGCTCCCGCTACACGCTCTGCCTTGAAGGCGCCGCTCTTGCCGCCGACCTTCTCCAGCAGGCGCACGCCTTCGATGACCATGCCGCGGTCGACAGCTTTACACATGTCATAGATCGTCAACGCGGCGACGCTGGCGGCGGTGAGCGCCTCCATCTCCACACCGGTTTGCCCGGTTAGCTTGCAGCGCGCGGTAATGCGCACGGCATCCGCACCCTCAGCCAACAGCTCGACCTTGACGCTGGTGAGCATCAGCGGGTGGCACAGCGGGATCAGATCGCTGGTTTTCTTCGCCGCTTGAATGCCGGCAATCCGCGCCACGGCGAATACATCACCCTTGGGGTGTTCGCCCTGGCTAATCATCTGCAGCGTTTCGGGGCGCATGCGCACCAAGGCTTCGGCCACGGCTTCACGGACGGTCAGGGCTTTATCACTGACATCGACCATATTGGCGCGGCCTTGGGAATCGAGATGGGTTAACACGGGCAGACTCCAGACAAGTGTCCGGCGATTGTAAACCCAGGGGTCAGGTTACGGCACCTATGAATGCCGCGGGATTCAGCATCAAACGACAACTCGCCCTGCAGCCATATGGCCTACAGGGCGAGCGCGGCACGTGAGCTACAGATGGCTTTCGGCGTACTCGGCGAGGATCGAGCGCGGCACCCCTTGCAGGGTGATGTGCACGCCATGCTCGAAGTCTTTGAAGCGCTCCGTCAGGTAAGTCAGCCCCGAACTGGGCGCCGACAGGTAGGGCGTATCGATCTGCGCCAGGTTGCCCAGACACACCACTTTTGAACCGCTGCCGGCACGGGTGATGATGGTTTTCATCTGGTGCGGGGTGAGGTTCTGGCATTCGTCGATGAGGATCAGGCTCTGCTGAAAGCTGCGCCCGCGGATGTAGTTGAGGGATTTAAACTGCAGCGGCACCTTTTGCAGGATGTAGTCGACGCTGCCGTGGGTGTTCTCATCCTCCATATGCAGGGCTTCAAGGTTGTCGGTGATCGCGCCGAGCCAGGGCTCCATCTTCTCCGCCTCGGTACCGGGTAGAAAGCCGATTTCCTGATCCAGCCCCTGCACGCTGCGGGTGGCAATAATGCGCCGATAGCGCTTGCTGACCATGGTTTGTTCGATGGCCGCCGCCAGGGCCAGGATGGTTTTACCGGAGCCGGCAGCGCCCGTCAGGTTGACCAGATGAATGTCCGGATCAAGCAGCGCATACAGCGCCAGTGACTGGTAGACATCGCGCGGCCGCAGGCCCCACGCTTCCTGGTGCATCAGCGGTTCTTGGTGCATGTCGAGGATCAGCAACTCACCTGGTTTGATGCCTTTGATCCAGCCGACAAAGCCTTGCTCGTCGATGATGAACTCGTTGAGGTGCATCGCCGGCAGGTCTTCGGTCAGCTGCACTTGGTGCCAAGTGCGGCCATGGCCCTGACGCGTCTCGACTTTCTCCACGCGGTCCCAAAAGGAGCCACTGACGTTGTGGTAACCCTTGGGCAACAGCGATATATCGTCGACCAGTTGGTCGGTGTGGTAATCCTCTGAATCGATGCCGCAGGCCCGCGCTTTAAGGCGCATGTTGATGTCTTTGGTCACCAGCACCACGTCGAGGCCCGGCCGACGCGCCTTCAGCTCCACCAGCTGGTTGATGATTTTGTTGTCGTTAAGGTCTTCGGGCAGCCAGGTGATGGGTGCCGCGCTTTTGCTCATCAGGATCGACAGAAAGCCGCGCGGCCCGCTCTTATCGCGCTGGATTGCGACACCGTGCTCCACCTCCTCGGGGTTGGCACTGCCGAGGATTTTGTCGATCAGGCGAATGGCCTGGCGACATTCGGCAGCGACGCCCTGCTTGCCGGTTTTAAGCTTGTCCAACTCCTCCAGTACGGTCATCGGAATGGCGACGTGGTGCTCCTGAAAATTCAGCAGCGCATTGGGATCATGGATCAGCACATTAGTGTCGAGGGCGTACAGGGTTGGGGCGTTGGATTTGGCGCGTCCGTGGTCATCCATACTCGGTCACCTTCTGTAGTAGCCAAGCAACGCAGCAGTGAAACTGCGCTGCAGAGGGGCCGCCGGCTGCTCAGTGGCGAGGCTGAACAGGCTGCAAAAAGGTGAGGGCCAATGGCCGCCACCTGTCTGCAGGGTTCGGCGGTCTTGCCTTTTAATTACTCCTATTTGGATGACAGAAAAACGTTTATTTACGTCTTCAGTGGTTTATTTTTCCGTGTGGCAAATAGCGCTTGGCGCACCGCGCATGCACCGTTAAAGTCGTTGGTTCAACAGGCCTTAACACCTGCCGATTTTTCTAATCGGCGCCCTGCGCAACCGCGCAACGATTGACCTCCACGGTCACATGCACCAGTTCTGCAATCCCCGCCAGACGAGCTTTGTAACGATCCGCTGAGCGATCGCCATGGGTCACCACGCTGGCCAGGCAAGCGAACTGCGCCCGGCCAACGCGCCACACGTGCAAATCCGCCAACTCGGTATCGGCCTCTTGGGCCAAAGCACTACGCACGCGCTCGACAACCGGGTTGTCCATTTCACGGTCGAGCAGCGCCTTGGCGGTTTCAATCAACAGCCCCTTGGCCCACACCGCAATAATCACCGCACCAATCACCCCCATCAGCGGGTCGAGCCAGTCCCACCCCAGCCACATGCCGCCTGCCAGAGCGAGGATGGCGGCCACTGAGGTCAGGGCATCCGCCAGCACATGGACAAACGCGGCGTGGCGATTAAGGTCTTTGCCCGCAGGCGCTGCGACCTGATTGTGATCGTGATCGTGATCGTGATCGTGATCGTGATCGTGATCGCTATGAGCATGCCCGTGGGCGTGGGCGTGGGCGTGATCATGGTTGTCGCGCAGCAACCAGGCGGAGGCCAGATTGACCAACAAACCAATCACCGCCACCCATAAAGCCATGTCGAACTTAATGGTTTGCGGCTGCCATAGGCGCCATAGCGACTCAAATGCCAGCATCGCCACCACCACGACCAGCAGCAAGGCACTGGCAAAACCCGCCAACACCTCAATCTTCCAGGTGCCGAAGGCAAACCGTGGGTCATTGGCGTAACGCCGCGCTAACAGATACGCCAGCGCCGCCAAGCCGATGGCCAGCATATGCGAAGCCATGTGCCAGCCGTCCGCCAGCAACGCCATGGAGTTGAAGGCATAGCCAGCGACAATCTCCACCAGCATGGTCACCCCGGTCAGCGCCGCCACGCGCCAAGCTTGGCGTTCGGCGGTGGTCTCCAGCGGGCGATAGTCGTGGGACGGCTCCCAGCGCGAATGGTTGCAGGCGGTCATGGCAACTCCTTTAAGGATTAAGCGGTAACAAGCCTGAACAAACTACAACCCCGTGGCGGCCCCGGGGTCAAGCCACAATGCTAATCGACCTTATAGGTAGTCTCAGCCGCCGTCAGCTTCTAGAATCGCCGCAGACTTTCAGGAGCAGCTTCTATGTTAATGGTGATTTCCCCGGCCAAGACCCTCGATTACGAGACGCCACCAGCGACCCCGCGCGTTACCCAGCCTGAACACCTCGATCACGCCCAGGAATTGATCGAGCAGCTGCGTGAATTCAGCCCGGCGCAAATCGCCGAATTAATGCACCTCTCGGACAAACTCGCCGGCCTCAATGCCGCACGCTTCGGCAGTTGGGAGCAACCCTTCACGCCGTCCAACGCCAAACAGGCGCTGCTGGCGTTCAAAGGTGATGTTTACACCGGGCTGAATGCCGAGGACTTCAACGAAGCCGATTTCGACTTCGCGCAAAGCCACCTGCGCATGCTCTCCGGCCTATATGGCGTGCTGCGCCCACTCGACCTGATGCAACCCTATCGCCTGGAAATGGGCACCAAACTGGCCAACCCGCGCGGCAACAACCTCTACGACTTCTGGGGCGAGCGCATCAGTGGCTGGCTCAATGACGCGCTGGCCGCCCAAGGTGATGAGGTGCTGCTCAACCTGGCCTCCAATGAATACTTCAGCGCGGTGAAACGCAAGGCATTGAACGCACGGATCATCGATACCGAGTTCAAGGACCTGAAAAACGGCCAGTACAAGATCATCAGCTTCTACGCCAAGAAAGCCCGCGGTCTGATGGCGCGCTACGTGATCAAAGAGCGCATCACCCACCCGGACGGCCTCAAGGACTTCACCTACGAGGGCTATCGTTATTCGGCGGAGCACTCCAAGCCTGATAGTCTGGTGTTCCTACGTGAGCACCCTGAGGCCTGATTAATGCTATTCGGCGCAATCCTCGTACTGAGCTGGCTGATCCTGTTGATCCGTTACCCGAGCAAGGCGCTGCCGATTTCCCTCGCCGCGCTGATCGGCCTGGGCCTGGTGTCGAGCTGGGTACTCTGGGAAGAAAGCCGTGAGAACCGCCACCTGGCGCACCTCGAATTACGCCTCGACTACGCACCGGACAGCTGTCCGGCGGATCAACCGTTGGCCCTCAACCTGAAAAATGCCAGTGAAGCGGTGTTGGTGGAACTGCAATGGCAGATCGCCGCCTACCGCCCGGGCGACAGCACCAACCTGGCCGAACGTCTTTTTGAAACGCCGCGCTACAGCGGCCCTGGCGATTTGCAGCCGGGCGCCGAGTGGCAAACCTGCTTACCGCTGCCGCCCCTGCGCAGCGGCTATCGTGCCAGCACCCTGGCGTTTCGCGCCGAGCGCTTGCAAGGCAGCTTTGTCTATTAAGACCGCTTATAAGACTGCATAAAAACAATAAGGAGCTGTGCATGAGCCAACCCAGCGTACTGATCACCGGATGCTCCAGCGGTATTGGCCGGGCCCTGGCCGAGGTGTTTCAACAAGCCGGTTATCAGGTCTGGGCCACCGCGCGCAAAACCCAAGACCTCGAGGCACTGAGCGACGCCGGCTTTCACGCCGTGGCGCTGGACGTTAACGATGGCCAGGCGCTGGGCCAGCTGGCCGAACGCCTGAAAAGTGAAATCGGCGGCCTCGACGTGCTGATCAACAACGCCGGCTACGGCGCCATGGGACCACTGCTCGATGGCGGCGTGGAGGCCATGCGCAAACAGTTCGAAACCAACGTGTTCTCACTTGTCGGCGTCACCCGCGCGCTGTTCCCGCTGCTGCGGCAGAACAAGGGCCTGGTAGTGAATATCGGCAGCGTCTCCGGCGTACTGGTCACCCCATTCGCCGGTGCTTACTGCGCCTCCAAAGCCGCCGTACATGCCTTGAGCGACGCCCTGCGCCTGGAGCTGGCACCTTTCGCCATTGAGGTGATGGAAGTGCAGCCCGGCGCGATTGCCTCGAGCTTCGGCGCTAATGCAAGCCAGCAGGCCGAACAGCTCATCGACCAAGCCTCACCCTGGTGGCCAATCCGCGAGGGCATCCGCGCCCGCGCCAACGCCTCGCAAGACAACCCCACACCCACCAGCCACTTCGCCCGCAACCTGCTGGCCGCCGTGCAAAGTAAATCCCGGTCGAATCTGATTCGCCTGGGCAACGGCAGCCGCGCCCTGCCGCTGCTCGCGGCCCTAGTACCGAAACGCCTGTTGGAAAGCGTACTGAAAAAACGCTTCGGACTTAATCGCAGCCTATAGGAAGCCTACCCATGCACGAAGCCAGCTCTCACCGCGCGCCGATCACTCACCTGGCCCTCGGCGGGGTCGCGGCAGTCATCGTGCTCAACCTACTCGTGCGCACCTTCGCCAAACTCCCCGGAGTGGTGAATACCCTGCTGGTGGCCGCTGTGGTCGCCGGTGGCATGGCCCTGTGGTTCCACTGGCAACACCAACGCCGCCCCCAGCCCAGCGAACGTCGCCGCTTAGTCGCCCTGTACGGCGGCATCCTCGCCCTGCTCTACCTGGGCCTATTGGGCATGATGTGGCTAAAAGACGAACCCGGCCCGATGGGGCTGATGATCTTTGGCCTGCATTACTTTTGTTATCCGCTGATGGCGTGGCTTGCACTCACCAAGCTCTACCGCAGCCCCCCTTAAGCACCGACCGCCCCAACACCGTCCATGTGCTCCGTAGCCCCAATGAAACCCGGGAAACAGCGCAGGCATCGATAAAGCGCCCCGGATTACATCCGGGCTACCTGTCAGTGAAAAGCGCCTAGTAGCCCGTAGGATGGGTTGAGCAACGCGATACCCATCGGCAATTGCGCCTTCAACAACGTGAGCTGTCCTGCTGAGGAACTTGATGGGTATCGCTGCGCTCAACCCATCCTACATGTGACTGATCAGCTTTAGCGCTTGATGGTTTTCAGCAAATCTTCCGGCGAGATATAGCCGACCATTCCGGCATTGCTAGCCGCACTACCCGGCTGCGGCTGATGGAGGATGTGGCCCTTCATCTTGCCGATGATGTGCATCTCGCAGGGCTTGCAGTCGAACTTGAGGGTCAGCACTTCGTCCTGATGGATCAGCTGCATGTCCGAGACTTTGGTGCGCACGCCGGTGACGCCTTTGGCCTGTTTGGGGCAGAGGTTGAAGGAGAAGCGCAGGCAGTGTTTGGTGATCATCACAGGCACGTCGCCGGCTTCTTCATGGGCCTCGTAGGCGGCGTCGATCAGCTGCACGCCGTAGCGCTTGTAGAAGGTGCGGGCCTTGTCGTTGTAGACGTTGGCCAGAAAGGTCAGGTGCGACTCTGGTACACCGGCGCAGGCACGCTAACCGGCTTGCGCCCGCCACGTGGATGAACCGCGACGCGGGCTTGAGTCAGCGCTTCAATGGCCTCGCGGCGCAGGGCTTTGAGTTGCGAGCCTGGGATAAACGGCACGGCTTCACAGTCGATCTGCACAGCGGTGCTGTAGTACATCGTGGTGCCCAGCTTGCTCAGGGTGTCGGCCAGTTGCTCGCGGGACTGCTCGGCATCCTTGGCGGTGGCGAACGGCCCATTCAGGCTGACGCTGGCGACTACGCCCTCTTCGCTAGTCACACTCAGCTGTAACTGATCCCCCAGCAACGCTACCTGCCAGCTGACCGCAACGCGGCGCTCGGCGGATGTCTTGAGCAGGGCCTGTTGCCAGTTATGGTCGAGGTTACGATTGAGCGGGTGCTGTGGACGCACTCGCTGCATGGCCTCGGGCATTTCGTTGGGCTCGACGCGGTAGCGATAGCGCTTCTCACCGTCTTCGTCGAACTCGCCCTTCAGCTCGCAGATGTTGCTGCGAAAACCTACCACTTCGCGCTTGATCAGCACGTTGAGGCCATCGCCGTTGGACAGCGGCGTGTCGGTGACGGCAATCAGGTCACGCTTGCCGACCTTCTCGACATAACCCACAGAAAGCCCGGTGAAGGTAGGCGAATCGAACGCGCCGATGTCTACCTTGCGATCCGTCACGAAGTAGTCGGTGCTGCCACGGTGGAAGGTTTTGTCGGTGTCCGGGGTGAAGAAGTGCTCGGTACGACCGCTGGCGGCGCGGGCAAGATGCGGGCGCTGCTCAAGAATCGCGTCGAGCTCCTGGCGGTAGTGCGCGGTGATGTTCTTCACGTAGCTCATGTCTTTGTAGCGCCCTTCAATCTTGAACGAGCGCACGCCGGCATCCACCAGGTAGATTAGGTTGTCGGTCTGGTTGTTGTCCTTCATAGACAGCAGGTGCTTATCGAAGGCCACCACGCGGCCCTGATCATCTTTCAAGGTGTACGGCAGGCGGCAGGCCTGCGAGCAGTCGCCACGGTTGGCGCTGCGCCCGTTCTGCGCATGGGAGATGTTGCACTGCCCGGAGAACGCCACACACAGCGCGCCGTGGATAAAGAACTCGACCGCCGAATCGACGTTCTTGCAGATGGTGCTGATTTCTTCCAGGTTCAGCTCGCGGGCCAGCACCAGCTGGGAGAAACCAGCGCCATCGAGGAAGCGCGCTTTCTCCAGGGTGCGGATGTCGCACTGGGTGCTGGCGTGGATCTCGATCGGCGGCAGGTCCATCTCCATCACGCCCATGTCCTGCACGATCAGCGCATCGATGCCGGCCTCGTAGAGCTGCCAGATCATCTGCCGCGCCGGCTCCAGTTCATCCTCATGCAGGATGGTGTTGAGGGTGACAAACACCCGCGCATGGAACAAATGGGCAAACTGCACCAGCTCGGCAATGTCCGCCACGCTGTTGCTGGCGTTGTGCCGCGCGCCAAAGCCGGGGCCACCGATATACACCGCGTCGGCGCCATGCAGGATGGCCTCCTTGGCAATAGTGGTATCGCGCGCGGGGCTGAGCAGTTCGAGGTGGTGCTTGGGCAAGGACATGGCGTGGGCATCGGGGGCAGTCAATTAAGCCGGACATTTTACCCTTAAAGGCGGGTTTGTAACTGCCCGCTTGGCAGTCGCTCACATACTGTATGGGCATACAGACAAAAGCCCGCGTAGAATTGCCCGATCAAATTCAGTCGAGAATGGCGCAGTGGACTTACAACAGGGCTTTCTGCTGACCCGACACTGGCGTGATACGCCGGCCGGGACGCAGGTGGAGTTCTGGCTGGCCACCGACCACGGCCCGCGACATATCCGCTTGCCGCTGCAACCCTCGGTGGCGTTTATCCCGGCCGAGCAACGCGCCCAGGCCGAGGCGCTACTGGCCAATGAAAACGGCGCTGAGCTGCGCCCGCTGGCGCTCAAGGACTTTCAGCAGCGCCCGGTGCTGGGCCTGTATTGCCAGCAGCATCGTCAGTTGATCGAGCTCGACAAACGCCTGCGCCGCGCTGGCGTAACAGTGTACGAGGCCGATGTGCGCCCGCCAGAGCGCTACCTGATGGAGCGCTTTATCACCGCGCCGGTGCTGTTCGCCGGCACGGCTGATGCGAACGGCCTGCTGCTGGACGCGCAAATCAAACCCTGTAGCGACTATCGCCCCACCCTCAAGCTGGCCTCGCTGGATATCGAAACCAATGCCTTCGGCGAGCTGTATTCCATCGCCATCGAAGGCTGCGGCCAGCGCAACGTGTATATGCTCGGCCGCGCGCCCGAACAGCCGCCAGAAGTAGATTTTCAGCTGGAGTACTGCGTCAGCCGCGAGCAGTTGCTCGAACGCCTCAACCACTGGATGGCGCAGCATGATCCGGACGCGATCATCGGCTGGAACCTGGTGCAGTTCGACCTGCGCGTGCTGCACGAACACGCCCGCCGTATGGCCATCCCGCTGCGTCTCGGTCGCGATGGCAGTGAGATGCAGTGGCGCGAGCATGGCAGCGGCAACGGCCACTTCTTCGCCGATGCAGCGGGCCGGCTGATTATTGATGGCATCGAAACACTGCGTTCGGCAACTTGGAGCTTCCCCTCGTTCAGCCTGGAAAACGTCGCGCAAACTCTGCTCGGCGAAGGCAAGGACATCTCCACGCCGTACCAGCGCATGGACGAAATCGACCGTATGTTCCGCGAGGACAAACCCGCCCTGGCGCGCTACAACCTGCGCGACTGCGAGCTGGTGACGCGTATATTCGGCAAAACAGCGATCCTCGACTTCCTGCTAGAACGCGCCACGGTCACCGGCCTGCCCGCCGACCGTAACGGCGGTTCGGTGGCGGCCTTCGAGCACCTGTATATGCCGCTGATGCACCGCCGTGGTTTTGTTGCGCCAAACCTCGGTGACAACCCGCCGCAAGCCAGCCCCGGCGGTTTTGTCATGGAGTCACAGCCGGGGCTTTACGAATCGGTGCTGGTGCTCGATTACAAGAGCCTGTACCCGTCGATTATCCGCAGCTTTCTGATCGACCCAGTAGGGCTGATCGAAGGCCTGCGCCAGCCGGATGACGTCCATTCTGTACCGGGCTTTCGTGGTGCGCGCTTCTCGCGCAGCGAGCATTGCCTGCCGGCGATTGTCGAGCGCGTATGGCAGGGCCGCGAAGCCGCCAAACGCGAGCACAACGCGCCGCTGTCACAAGCGTTGAAGATCATCATGAACGCCTTCTACGGCGTGCTCGGTTCCAGCGGCTGCCGCTTTTTCGACACGCGCCTGGCCTCCTCCATCACCCTGCGCGGCCACGAAATCATGGCCCGCACCCGCGCGCTGATCGAGGCCGAAGGCTACGCGGTGATCTACGGCGATACCGACTCCACCTTCGTCTGGCTGCAACGCCTGCATGACGATACTGAAGCGGCGCAGATTGGTCGCGCCTTGGTGGCCAAAGTGAATGCCTGGTGGCGCGAACATCTGCGCAGCGAATACGGCCTGAGCAGCGCCCTGGAACTGCAATACGAAACCCACTACAGCCGCTTTCTGATGCCGACTATTCGCGGCGCCGAAGAAGGCAGCAAAAAACGCTATGCCGGGATGATCAGCCGCGCCGACTGCAGCCACGAGATGGTCTACAAAGGCCTGGAAACCGTACGCAGCGACTGGTCGCCGCTGGCTCAACAGTTTCAGCGCGAACTGTATGAGCGCATTTTCCTCAACCAGCCCTACCAGGGTTATATCCGCGACTATGTCGAACGCACCCTGAATGGCGAGCTGGATGAGCTGCTGGTCTACCGCAAGCGCTTGCGTCGCACACTCACCGACTACGAGCGCAACGTACCGCCGCATGTGCGCGCCGCGCGCCTGGCCGACGAATACAACGCTGCCCACGGCCGACCGTTGCAATACCAACGCGGCGGCTGGATCAGCTACGTGATCACCACCGCCGGCCCACAACCGCTGGAAGCGCGAAGCGCCGCCATCGATTACGAACACTACCTGACTCGGCAATTACAGCCGGTGGCCGATGCCATCCTGCCGTTTGTCGATGACGACTTCGCCACCTTGATTGGTGGGCAGTTGGGGTTGTTCTAACCATCACCGCACGGCTTTCGTAGGGTGGATGACGCTTCACCCATCCGCCAACTGCTGCCTCCATGGTGGATGAAAAGAGCGTCATCCACCCTACGCGTTATGCGCTATAGCAATCCTAGGCCTCACGCACCACCGCCTGCGGTATAAGTTTGGGCTTACGAAACACCAACACGTTGCCGAGCATCACCAGCACCAAGCCGAACAACGCTGGCGCAGTCCACTGGTAGCCTTCAACAAACACCGAGATATTCAGCGCCACCACCGGGAACAGCACGGTGCAGTAGGCGGCGCGCTCCGGCCCCATGCGCCCAACCAGGGTTAGGTAGGCGGTAAAGCCAATCACCGAGCCGGGAATCGCTAGGTACAGCAGGCTGCCTATATAGCGGCTGTTCCACTCGAAGCTGAACGGCGTACCGCTGACCAGACAGATCGCCACCAGCATCAAGGCGCCATACAACATGCCCCAGGCATTGGTGGTCAGCGGTTTGAGGCCGGACTTCTGTTGCAGACTAGAGAGCATATTGCCGGCGGAGAACAGCAACGTACCCACGACCGCCAGGCCAATGCCCAGCAGAGTCTCATGACTGGCCTCATGCCCGGCCAACTCCGGCCAGAACAGCAAAGCCAAACCGCCCAAGCCCAACGCGCCGCCGGCCAGCACATTCGCGGCGATCTTTTGCTTGAAGAACAGCCGCGCGTTGATCGCATTCCACAGCGTGGCCGTGGAGAAAATCACCGCCACCAAGCCGCTGGGTATCCACTGGCTGGCGGTGTAGAAACACATGAAATTCAGACAGAAAAGACACAGCCCCTGCACCAGACAGATCAGCTGACCGCGTTTATCGACCGTCTGCAGACGACCGCTGAGCAAAAGGACAACAAACAGCACCAGCGAGGCCAAGGCAAAGCGATAGGCAATGGACGCAGCAATCGCCACTTCGCCCAGTTGCAGTTTGAGGGCGATCCAGGTGGTGCCCCAGATCAGTACGGTCAACAGATAGAGCGACAGGTTCATCAACAGACTCCCGATAGATGCTTAAGAGTCTGCGCCTGATCAGCCCTGGAACTCTTGCACAAACTTGCGCTTTTAAACTACCCAGCTCGCTTTTGTAGGTTGGATAAGTGGCGCAATTAGCAACGCATCAACACATTGCCCGCGCCCATGCGCCTGACCACAACCGTTAAAGTCTTGCCCACATACCTGTAGGAGCGGACTTGTCCGCGATGTTTTTGGGTTGCCGTCGATTCGCGGGTAAGGACTAGGCGTCCCCACCGCTCCTACAAGGGCTGAGCCATTCGATGCCGTGGCAAGCCAATAGAAATCAGCGCCGCCAGCAGAACAAAGGCTGAGGAAATCCAGAGGCATGCTTCCAGGCCATAGGCCTGATACACCCAGCCCGAGAGCAGCGTGCCAATCAGCCGGCCGAGGGCGTTGGACATGTAATAGAAGCCGACATCCAGCGACACACCGTCCTCTTTGGCATAGCTGACGATGAGGTAGCTGTGCAGCGAAGAGTTCACCGCAAACAGCGCGCCGAATACCAGCAGCCCGCCGAGCAAGACCCACTGCCCTGACAACCCGCTGCTCAGGCCCAGGGCGATAGCGGCTGGTACTCCGGCCAGCACTGCCGCCCAAGCAAAGGCAGCGCGACCATCCGGCAACTGGCCGCTGGCTTTGCCGCTGAACTTACTGGTAAGCGCCGGCGCGAAGGACTGCACAAGCCCATAGCCAATCACCCAAACGGCTAGAAAGCTGCCGACCAGCCAAAAGTCCCAACCCAACACGCTGGACAGATACACCGGCAGCGCAACGACAAACCACACATCACGGGCGCCGAAGAGAAACAGCCGCGCGGCCGAGAGAATATTGATCGGCCGACTCTTGGACAGCATGTCGCGAAACTTCGGCTTGGCCTTCGCTTTGCCCAGATCCTTTTTTAACAGCAGTAAACTGGCCAACCAGACCAGCGCCAGCACGGCAGCCATGGCCAGTACCGCGCCACCAAAGCCGAGCAGCGCCAACAATGCACCGCCCATAAAGAAGCCAACGCCTTTCAGCGCATTCTTCGAGCCAGTGAGTATCGCCACCCACTTATACAGCGTGCCTTGCTGACTGTTCGGCACCAGCAGTTTGATCGAGCTTTTCGCGCTCATCTTGTTCAGGTCTTTGGCGATGCCGGATAACGCCTGGGCACCCATCACCCAAGGGATGGTCAGCCAAGTGGCTGGCACGGTGAGCATCAGCAAGGCCGCCACCTGCAGACCCAAGCCGATATTCATGGTGCGATTAAGCCCCAACCGCGCCCCCAGATAACCACCGAGCAAGTTGGTGACTACGCCAAAAACCTCATAGAACAGAAACAGCGCGGCGATCTGCAGCGGTGTGTAACCGAGGCTGTGGAAATGCAGCACCACCAACATGCGCAGCGCGCCGTCAGTCAGGGTAAAAGCCCAGTAATTGCCGGTGACCAGCAGGTATTGGCGCACCTCGGGCGTGAGGCGGGATAAGGCGTGCATCGAGGCGTCCTGTTGTTACGCGAGTTATTTGATGGGTATCGCTACGCTCAACCTGCGCGGCCCGACCTATCCTACAAACCAGACCGCAGGGTGGATGGCGCTTTACCCATCCACCAGACAGCGACGGTGGATGAAAAAGGCGTCATCCACCCTACGAATCAATCGGCCAGCCCGACCATCCGTGCCAACTCCACAGTGCGGTTGGCGTAGCCCCATTCGTTGTCGTACCAGGCGTAGAGCTTCACCTGAGTGCCATTAACCACCATGGTCGACAAGGCATCGATAATCGAGGAACGCGGATCGGTGCGGTAATCGATGGACACCAGCGGCCGCTCCTCATAGCCAAGAATGCCAGCCAGCGGGCCAGCAGCGGCGGCTTTAAACAGCGCGTTAACCTCCTGCGCTGTGGTCGCCCGTTCTACTTCAAATACACAATCGGTCAGCGAGGCATTGGCCAGCGGTACGCGCACGGCATGGCCGTTCAGCTTGCCGCGCAGTTCGGGGAAGATCTCAGCAATCGCCGTGGCTGAACCGGTGCTGGTGGGGATCAAGCTCATGCCCGAAGCCCGCGCACGGCGCAGATCCTTGTGCGGCTGGTCGAGGATGCTTTGGGTGTTAGTCAGGTCGTGGATAGTGGTGATCGAGCCATGGCGGATGACGAGGTTTTCGTGGATCACCTTGACCACCGGGGCCAGGCAGTTGGTGGTGCACGACGCTGCGGTGACGATGCGGTGCTGCGCCGGGTCGAACAGCTGCTGGTTAACACCCATGACGATATTCAGCGCGCCCGGCTCTTTGACCGGCGCACAGACCACTACGCGCTTTACGCCTTGGTCGAGATAGGCCTGCAGCACCGCGACAGTTTTCATTTTGCCGCTGGCCTCGATCACCAGATCGCAACCGTTCCAGTCGGTCTCGTTGATGGATTTGTTAGCCGTGACCTGAATGCGCTTGCCGTCGATCACCACCGCATCGCCGTCGCTACCGGCCTCGTGCTGCCAGCGGCCATGCACCGAGTCGAAATTCAGCAAATGCGCATGGGTCGCCGCATCGCCGGCCGGATCGTTGATCTGCACAAACTCGAATTCCGGCCAGCCCCAGGCGGCGCGTAGCGCCAGACGACCGATACGACCAAAACCGTTGATACCTACTTTGATAGCCATGAAGGTTGTACTCGCTAAATGATTAAACCGAACGCGGAGCAAACATGATGATCGCCATGCCGAGCAGGGCCACGGCAGCCCCTAGCAGATCCCAATGGCTCGGACGAATACCCTCCACCAGCCACAACCAGACAATCGCCGTCGCCACATAGAGGCCGCCATACGCCGCATACACCCGCCCAGTCGCCGTCGGGTGCAGGCTCAGCAGCCAAACAAACAGCGCCAGCGAAGCGGCTGCCGGCAGCAGCAACCAGATACTCTTACCCTGTTTCAGCCACAGGTAAGGCAGATAACAGCCCACGATTTCAGCCACAGCCGTGAGCGCGAACAACCCGAGGGTGTTGAGCATACTCATCTCAATATCCAAGCTGAATTAGTGGGAATGCTGAGAGTATCGAAGGGTTGCGACATAGCGGTTACCTGCTAGATGGAGGCCTGGTTGACCCGCTTGGACAGCTGCTCAGCCGACTCTTTGCGCTCGGAGTAGCGATCCACCAGATAGTCCGTCTGCTCGCGCAACAGCAGGGTGAATTTGACCAGCTCCTCCATCACGTCGACTACGCGGTCGTAATAAGCCGAGGGCTTCATCCGCCCGGCGTCGTCAAATTCAAGAAAGGCCTTAGCCACCGACGATTGGTTGGGGATGGTGAACATGCGCATCCAACGCCCGAGCACGCGCATTTGGTTCAGCGCATTGAACGATTGCGAGCCGCCGCTGACCTGCATCAAGGCCAAGGTTTTACCCTGGGTCGGCCGCACCGCGCCCATGCTCAGGGGGATCCAGTCGATCTGCGATTTGAATACCCGGTCATCGCGCCGTGGCGTTCCGGCGAGCACCAGACCATGCCTTCACTCCATAGCACCAGTTCGCGCAGCTCCTGCACCTTGGGGTGATCCTCAGAGGCGTCGTCCGGCAGCGGCAGGCCGCTGGGATTGAAGATCCGTGTGTCCGCGCCGAACATCTCAAGCAGCCGCGCGGCCTCCTCGGTCAGCAGGCGACTGTAAGAGCGCGCGCGGTTGGAGCCATACAGCAGCAGGATGCGCGGTTTATGGCTAACAGCGGGCTGTACCAGTTTGTCTGGAGCGGGAATGTCCAGCAGCTCGGGGTCGATATTCGGCAGTTCGGATGTCATGGTCTTTCTCTAAAAAGGATGGCTTAGCCGCAGAGGGCGGCGCGGTCCGGGCGGTCGCGCATGCTGTGCAGGCGCAGACGGTCTTCGGCCAGTTGCGGGTCATCCGCGGTGAGCACCTGCGCCAGGGTATGCTTAACCCAAGCCGGCAGGTGCGGATGCAGGCGGTAGTAAACCCATTGCCCGGCGCGGCGATCCTGCAACAAGCCGCTGCTGCGCAGTTGCGCCAGGTGGCGGGAGATTTTCGGCTGGCTTTCCTGCAGGGCGGCGGTCAACTCGCAAACGCACAGTTCGCCCTCCTGCACGATGAGTTGGGTCATGCGCGCGCGGGTGTCGTCGGCCAGGCATTTGAACAGGGTGACGGGGGCCAACACCTGCACCGGAGCGCTGGCTTTGCTTTTGACCAGCACGAACATTTTGATGCGCTCGTGGATCTGCTGCAGGCAGTGCTTGTAGGCATTTTTCTGCGGGCTGCTGGCCGGGTCCTCGAAATCCCAGGCGATGTATTCACCGGCACCGGGCAAGGTGCTGCACTCGAAGGCGGACTTGTCGCACAGGGTGATCACGTAGTCGAACTGCTGAGCGTTGAACTGCTCCAGCGCTTTGCTGTGCAACCCTGCAGTGCTGACGCCTAACTGCTCCAGCGCCAGGCGCGCACGCGGGTCAACCTCACTGGGCTGGATGCCGGCACTGCACACCTCGTAGCCATCGGGGTCGGTATGACGCAACAGCGCCTCGGCCATCTGCGAACGAGCGGCGTTGGCCACGCAGAGGAACAACACGCGGGTTTTCAATGTCATCACAACAGTGCCTGCAAATTCGGTTTGGCGAATATATTGAAAACCATATATGTTGTAAACCGCATATCTTCACCACCCGGCACTCACCTCACGCGAGCACCCCAGGAGCGACAGCATGCCCCCGCAAGCCTCAGCGGATGTTCTGATTATCGGCGGCGGTCAGGCCGCGTTGGCCACCGCCTACTTTCTGCGGCGTACCCAACTGTCGTTTCTGCTGCTGGATGATCAGCCGCAGCCCGGCGGCGCTTGGCAGCATGGCTGGGATTCGCTGCGCCTGTTCTCCCCGGCCACCTGGAGTTCCATCGCCGGCTGGCAGATGCCCAACCCTGAGCCTGGCTACCCGCACCGCGATGCAGTAATCGACTACCTCGCGCAGTACGAAGCGCGCTATCAACTACCGATTGTGCGGCCCGTGCATGTCGATTCAGTGACCCGCGACGGCGAGCTGCTTGTGGTGCAGGCCGGTAGCCAGCAATGGCGTTGCCGCGCCTTGGTTAGTGCCACCGGCACCTGGAGCAAGCCGTTTATCCCGGCCTACCCCGGCAGCGCAGCCTTTGCCGGCCAGCAACTGCACTCGGCGCATTACCGCAACCCGCAGACCTTTGCCGGCAAACGCGTGCTGGTGGTGGGCGGCGGCAACTCTGGGGCGCAAATTCTCGCCGAGGTGTCGAAAGTCGCCGACACGTTATGGATCACTCCGGAACCGCCGGCCTTTCTGCCCGACGAGGTCGATGGCCGGGTGCTGTTCGAGCGCGCCACCGAACGCTGGAAGGCCCAGCAGGAAGGCCGCGTGATTGACCAACCCGTCGGTGGCCTCGGCGATATCGTGATGGTCGAGCCGGTACGTGAAGCCCGCTCACGTGGCGTGCTGGTGGCCGAGCGGCCATTTCAGCGCTTTACCGCGAACGGCGTGGAGTGGGCCGATGGCCGCCACGAAGCAGTAGATGCAGTGATCTGGTGCACCGGCTTTCGCCCGGCGCTGGACCATCTGCAAAGCCTGGGCGTGCTGGAAGCCGATGGCAAGATCGCCGTCGACGGCACCCGTTCCAGCAAACAACCCGGCCTCTGGCTGGTCGGCTATGGCGAATGGACCGGTGCAGCCTCGGCCACCCTGATCGGCGTCACCCGCACCGCGCGCAGCACGGTCAGTGAAATAGCCGCAGCCCTGCAGGGCGATACAGATCAATAGAAGCCCCGTCGAGCGTCGTTAGACTCAGTGCTCGGTAACAAGGAAATCCTAATGTCCAGCCCGTGTGAAGTGGTCGGCAAGCACGCCGCAGGTGCCCCACTAGGGGTGTTCGAGCGCTACCTGACGCTCTGGGTGTTTCTCTGCATTATCGGCGGCACCTTGCTCGGCCTGTTCGCCCCCAACGCTTCGCAGGCAGTGGGCGCACTGGAAATCGCTCAGGTGAATATCCCAGTGGGCATACTGATCTGGGTGATGGTCATCCCCATGCTGATCAAGATCGATTTTGGCGCCATTGGCGAGATCTACCAGCAGCGCGCCGGCCTGGGCGTCACACTGACCGTCAACTGGCTGATCAAGCCCTTCACCATGGCCTTTATGGCCTGGCTGTTTCTGCGACATGTGTTCGCCGACTGGCTGCCGGCCGAGCAGATCGACAGCTATGTGGCCGGGCTGATTCTGCTGGGCGCCGCGCCCTGCACCGCGATGGTGTTCGTCTGGAGCAACCTGTGCCGGGGCAACGCCAACTTCACCCTGACTCAGGTGGCGATCAACGATCTGGTGATGGTGTTCGCCTTCGCCCCTATCGTCGCGTTGCTGCTCGGCGTGTCATCGATCCCGGTGCCCTGGGACACCCTGCTGCTGTCGGTGGTGATGTATATCGTCATCCCCCTGGCCATCGCCCAGTTTATCCGCGCACGCTTGCTGCGCAGGGGCGATGCAGCCTTGCAAGCGGCGCTGGCGCAGATCAGCCCGTTCTCCATCCTCGCGCTGCTGGCCACGCTGGTGCTGCTGTTCTCCTTCCAGGGCCAAACCATAGTCGCGCAGCCGCTGATCATCGCCCTGCTGGCGGTGCCAATACTGTTGCAAACGCTAATTATCGCCGCCCTCGGTTACGGGCTGTGCCGCCAGCTCAAGGTGCGCCACGACATCGCCGGGCCAGCAGCGATGATCGGCGCGTCGAACTTCTTCGAACTGGCGGTGGCGGTGGCCATCGCGCTGTATGGCTTCAACTCCGGCGCGGCGCTGGCCACGGTGGTTGGCGTGCTGATTGAGGTGCCGGTCATGCTCTGGCTGGTGCGCATGGCTAATAACAGCAAGGGCTGGTACGAACGCACTTAACCGAACACCCAAGGACACAACAGATGGAATGGTTCACATGGCTGAATGATCAAGTGCTACGCATGGACTGGCTGGCCTGGCTGGTGCGTGTGCTGCTGGAGGACGGCTTCGGCCTGGACATGAGCAGCCGCATCGGCGCCAGCCTGCACTTCTTTATCTACGACGTGATCAAGATTTTTATCCTGCTCGCCGTTCTGATTTTCAGCATCTCCTGGGTGCAGAGTTATTTCCCGCCAGAGCGCACCCGGCGCATTCTCGGCAGCATGAGCGGCTTCAAGGCCAAACTCACCGGCGCACTGCTGGGCACCATCACGCCCTTTTGCTCCTGCTCGTCGATCCCGCTGTTTATTGGCTTTACCAGTTCCGGCTTACCGCTGGGGGTGACTTTTGCCTTTCTGATCTCCTCGCCGCTGGTGGACCTGGCCTCGGTGATTTTGCTGGCGAGCATTTTTAATTGGTCGATTGCCATCGCCTACGTGCTGATCGGCCTGGTGTTGGCGGTGCTCGGCGGTACGCTGATCGGCCGGGCGAAGATGGAGCGCTATGTCGAAGCCTTTGTCATGCACAACCCAGTGCTCGACATCCCGCAAGAACAGCTGACGCGCCGCGATCGCGCGCAATTCGCTTGGGCGCAGGTCAGCGATATTTTCACCCGCGTGTGGCTGTACGTCTTGATCGGCGTCGGCATTGGCGCGGCCATCCACAACTGGATTCCCGCCGGCTGGATCGAAGCGCTGCTAGGCCAGGAAAACTGGTGGTCGGTGCCGTTGGCGACTGTGCTCGGCATCCCGATGTACGCCGATATTTTTGGCACCCTGCCGATTGCCGAAGCGCTGGTTGGCCAAGGCGTCGGCCTGGGTACGGCGCTGGCTTTTATGATGGCCGTCACCGCGCTGTCGCTGCCCTCGCTGATCATGCTCAAGAAAGTGGTCAAAGCACCGCTGCTGGCGTTGTTCTTCGGCATCGTGGCGGTCGGCATTGTGTTGATTGGCTACCTGTTTAACGCGTTCGCCTACCTATTTATCTGACTAATGGAGCACAGCATGATCATTAAAATCCTCGGTTCCGGCTGCAAGAAATGCATCACCCTGGGCGAGAACACCCAGGCTGCCCTGGCTAACCTGGGCCGCGAGGCACAGATACTCAAGGTGACCGATATCGCCGAAATTGCCGCCCACGGCGTGATGTCGACACCCGCGCTGGTGATTGACGACAAAGTGGTGTCCGTCGGCAAAGTGCTCAGCACCAGCGATGTGGAGAAACTGCTGAGCGCCTGAGTCGTGCGCCGCCTTGCACAATCTTGCGCTTTTCTGCGCTCAGGGGCTGGCACCGCGAAACGCTCGGCGTAGCATGCTGCGACGGAGGCGTTATGTCGCAACTTGAGCACTTACAGGTTTTCCAGAGCATGCACAGCTCACCGCACACTCGCCTGCATCGCAGCGCCGAGTTGGGCGATGGGCTGGCGGCGGCTGTGTGGAGCAACCGCCACGATGCCCGCGACTATGAGGCGCCCAGCCACCACACGCTGTCTTGCTACCTGGCCGGCGGCACTGGCACCTTCCGCCGCGAAAGCCCGCACAGCAAGGGCGCACCGAACAAGCTGTGCGTTCTACCGGCCGGCCACCAGTCGGCCTGGGTGATCAACGGTGAAATTCAACTGGCGCATCTGTATATCAGCCAGGAGCAGTTCGCCCTCGCCGCCGTCCATCTGCTGGATCGTGAGCCACGGGAACTGCAACTGCGCGAAGGCACCTTTCTCGATGATGCGCAGCAGGCCCAGCGCTTTCGCCAGCTCAGCCAGCTGGATTGGAGTGAACCCGGCGAACGCATGCTCAGTAGCAGCCTGGCCCATGGCCTGATCAGCCATGCCCTGCTGTCCCAGGTCGGTCGTCGCGAAGGGTTGCGCCTGAAAGGTGGCCTAGCGCCCAGCCAGCGCCGGCGGGTGCGCGAATTTATCCAGGCCAATCTCAGTGAGCCACTGAGCCTGGGGACCCTGGCCAGCTTATGCGCCCTCTCCGAGTACCACTTCGCCAGAATGTTCCAGCTCAGCTTTGGCGTACCGCCCCATCGTTATGTGCTGGCGCAGCGTTTGCGCCATGCTCAGCAATTGTTGCAACACGGCCACTTGCCACTGGCTGAGGTCGCTCTGGCCTGCGGCTTTGCCAGCCCCAGCCACTTCAACAACCGCTTCCGCCAGGCCTTTAGCGCCACACCGGGGCAATACCGCACAGCCCTGCAACAGCCCTCGGGCAACACACGTTAATGCAGCGCTGCGCCCAGCAGATCGCTCGATGGATCACCCGCTGAAACTGCACACCGTCTGCTAATCCCTTGCTGGCTGTGCAAGAATCATCGGCTGCCCCTGAGAAAGCTACCCATGCCACGCCTCACCTTTTCGCACACTGAGTGCCACTGATGGCCCTCGACATCCTGCATCTGCGCTTGGAAGACTGGCGCGCGGAATTCGGCGTGGGCGACCTGCAGCGCGGCCAGGGCTATGCCGCGCAAGGCCGCAGCCGTCTGCTCAGCCTCAAAGACAGTACCCTGCTCGCGAGCTGCCGGGGCTCTGGCGCACAAACCTATCAGCAACGCATCACCCTAAATCACTACGGTCAGGGCTGGGCTGTCAGCGGCAAGTGCAGCTGCCCGGTGGGCTTCAACTGCAAGCATGTCGCCAGCGCCCTACTCACCCTGCAAAGCCAGCAGGAGCAAGGCGTCGACCTCTCGCCGCTGATCGTCAGCAGCCCAGAGGCCCGCGAAGAGCGCCTGGAGCACCTGCAACCCAGCCCCGTGCTGAGCCTTGGCAGCCTGGTGCGCGTGCATTTCGATGCGCGCAAGGGCCGCATGCAGGAACAAACCCAGCACCGCGCCGCGTTGGCCTTCGATTACCAGGGTTACCTGGCCTCGGGCAAAAGCGGCAAAGACCTGTTGATCAAACAAAGTCCCACCCACAGCCTGCGCATCGTGCGTGACCTCGACGCTGAAGCGCAGCTGCGCAAACGCCTGCAACAGACCGGCATGCAGGTGTCACTCAGGCAAAGCGAAGCCCTGCCGGAAAGCGCCGGCGAAGCCTATGAGCAAGCCAATGAAGCCGCCTGGCTGCTGTTTGTCCGTGAGCAACTGCCGCTGCTGCGCGAGGAAGGCTGGCTGATCCGCATGCAGCCGGACTTTCAATACAACCTGGCGCAGGTCGATGACTGGTACGCCGAGGTCGAAGAAGACCCCGAGCAAACCTGGTTTGACCTGGAGCTGGGCATTGAGGTCGAAGGTCAGCGCATCAGCCTGTTGCCGATTCTGCTGCAGGCCATCCGCCATAAGCCCTGGCTGCTCAATGGCGAAGCCCTGAACAAGCGCGATGACGATGAAATGCTGCTGGTCAGCCTGCCGCATAACCACAAACGCGTGGCCTTGCCGCTGGCCCGGCTAAAGCCGTTGCTGGCCACCCTTGGCGAATTGTTCGTGCGCGAGCCCGGTGAATCCAGCCAACGCCTGCGCCTGTCACGCCTGGATGCCGCACGGCTGAATCACCTAACAGAAGGCCCCGCTTTAAGCTGGCAAGGCGGTGACCAGGTGCGCGACTTCGCCCAACGCCTGCAACAGCTGGACAGCGCCACCCTGCAGCCACCCGCAGGTTTGCAGGCGGAGCTACGGCCTTACCAATTACAAGGCCTGGCCTGGATGCAGGGGCTGGCCGAGCTGAGTGTGGGCGGCCTGCTGGCCGATGACATGGGCCTAGGCAAAACCCTGCAGACCCTCGGGCATATCCTCTGCGAGTACAACGCCGGGCGCATGCAGCAACCGGCGCTGATCGTCATGCCCACCAGCCTGATCCCCAACTGGCAGGATGAAGCCGCGCGCTTCACCCCGCAGCTCAAGGTGCTGGCATTGCACGGGCCAAAGCGCCGTGCGCTGTTCAAGCAGATCGCCGAACATCACATCATTCTCACCACTTACGCCCTGCTGCCGCGCGACCTCAAGGCGCTGAGCGCACACAGCTATCGCCTGCTGATTCTCGATGAAGCGCAGAACATCAAAAATCCGCGTAGCAAAGCCGCCATTGCCGCCGGGCAACTGCAAGCCGGGCAGCGCCTGTGTCTGACCGGTACGCCGCTGGAAAATCACCTCGGCGAACTGTGGTCGCTGTTCAACTTCCTCATGCCCGGCTGGCTCGGCGACAGTAAAAGTTTTACCCGCGACTACCGTACGCCGATTGAGAAGAACGCCAACGAACAGCGCCTGGCGCACCTCAATGGGCGTATCAAACCCTTTATCCTGCGGCGTACCAAGGAGCAGGTGGCCAGCGAGCTGCCGCCGAAAACCGAGATCACCCAGTGGGTCGAACTCAGCGCGGCGCAGCGCGACCGCTACGAAACCCTGCGCCTGGCCATGGATAAAAAGGTGCGCGACGAAATCGCCCGTCAGGGCTTAGCACGTAGCCAGATCGTAATTCTCGAAGCGCTGCTGCGCCTGCGCCAGGCCTGCTGTGACCTGCGCCTGCTCGGTGACGAAGGTGACAGCAACCTGACCAGTGCCGACTCAGGCAAACTCAGCGGCCTGCTCGAAATGCTCGACGAGCTGTTCGCCGAGGGCCGGCGAGTGCTGCTGTTCTCGCAGTTCACCTCGATGCTGGCGCTGATCGAAGCCGAACTAAAGACCCGCAACATCCCCTACGCCAAGCTCACTGGCAGCACCCAGGACCGGCGCACCCCGGTGCAACAGTTCCAGGCCGGCGAACTGCCGATCTTCCTGATCAGCCTGAAAGCCGGCGGCGCGGGCCTGAACCTGACCGCCGCCGACACCGTGATCCACTTCGACCCTTGGTGGAACCCGGCCGCCGAAGCCCAGGCCAGTGACCGCGCCTACCGCATTGGCCAGGACAAACCGGTGTTCGTTTACAAGCTGATCGCCCGCGGCAGCGTCGAAGAAAAGATCCAACACCTGCAACAGGCCAAGGCAAACCTGGCCCGCGGCGTGCTGGCAGGCGGCAGCCAGACTCAGCTGCAGCTCAGCGAAGATGACCTGCAGGCGCTGTTTGCCCCGCTAAGCCCCTGAGTAAAACCACTCAGTCGTCACTCTGGGTGTCGTCCTTTTCCGCCGCATCATCGGCCGGGTTGGATTGCTTGCGCGACCCGCCAGCCTGCACCGCAGGGAAGCGTGAGGAGGCGTAACGCACCACAAAAATCGCCAGCGCCAGCAATAGAATCGCCCCGGACACCATGACCACGCCTATATCGGGTTTGTGGTTGTGCGAGATGTCGGAAATCATCAGACGGGTCAGCGCGGTAATCGCCACGTAGATCATGAAGCGAATCGGCATGTGGTTGGTCTTGAAGTAGATCCCCACCATCGCCGCCAATTCCAGGTAGATAAACAGCAGCAGGATGTCATCGACGGTGATGTGGCCCTTGTCCAGCATGCCGAGAAAGGCCATCACCGCGGCCCAGGCAGTCACTGCACCAATGGCAAACAGCGCCAGGTAATGGAACGCCTCCATCAACAGATTACCCAGCGATTCCGCCTGCCCATGCAGGCGCTCGCGCATCTGCTCGGCCCAGTTTGACTTGCCCATACAACCCCCTTGAATCCAACAAACGATAAATGGCCAGCCATGCGCACCGCCTCTGACGCGCGCGCATGGAACTGCAGTAGAAGAAGCTTTATGCCGGTTAAAAAGCACGCGCAACAGCTATGCCGGCCCGCCGCAGCATGCCGAATTAATAGTTTTTGCATACTGGCATGACACGATCTGGCTATTGGACAAGCTGAGCCAGACAGGCCATAAGCACTGCTTAACCCGCGCCGGCGACTCAATCGCTCGCGCGCTGATCATTACAGGAGATCACCCATGGCTCTACCGCTATCGCTCGTTCGCCAGACACTGCGCGCCGCTGCCGTCATCAGCTGCACGGCCCTCACCGCGCTGATCCCCCTAAGCGCCAGTGCCGCTCCGGTAGCCAAGCAGCAGACTCAGGTACCGGGTTACTACCGCATGGCCCTGGGTGACTTTGAAGTCACTGCACTCTATGACGGCTACATCGACCTCGATAACAAACTTCTCAAGGGCGCCAGTGCAGAAGACGTACAAAGCCTACTGACAAAAATGTTTATCGACTCCAGCAATGGCGTACAAACCGCGGTCAATGCCTATTTGATCAACACCGGCACTCAGCTGCTGCTGATCGATACAGGCGCCGCCCAATGCTTCGGCCCCACACTCGGCGTGGTGCAGAGCAACCTAAAAGCTTCGGGTTACAGCCCGGAGCAGGTCGACAGTGTGCTGCTCACGCACCTGCACCCTGACCATGCGTGCGGCCTGCTCACCACTGACGGTAAGGCGGCGTACCCCAACGCCACGGTGTATGTACCGCAAACCGAAGCCGACTACTGGCTCAGTGCTGAAACCGCCAGCCAAGCGCCCGAAGCCTCACGCGGGATGTTCACCATGTCGCAGCAGTCGGTCGCCCCCTACGCCGCCCAACAGCGCCTGAAACGCTACAGCCCCGATAGCCAACTGTTCGACGGGCTTAGCGTGGTACCGAGCAATGGCCACACCCCGGGGCACAGTTCCTACCTGCTCAGTTCAAAGAACCAGAGCCTGCTGGTGTGGGGCGATATTGTGCACAGCCATGCCGTGCAGTTCGCCAAACCAGAAGTGGTTATCGAATTCGACTCAGACCAGGCCAAAGCCGTGGAAACCCGCAAGAAGCTCTTTGCTGAGGCCGCACGCGACAAGCTCTGGGTAGCCGGAGCACACATGCCCTTCCCAGGGATTGGCCATGTTCGCAGCGAAGGCAGTGCTTATGCCTGGGTACCGGTCGAGTTTGGCCCAATTCGCAGCGATCGCTAAGCTAACGCATCCAGCCAGCGGCCTGCCCACTCGACAGGCTAGCTGGGAGTCAGCAAGCAGCGGCGCATGGGTGAGCCGGTATCGGCAAGGAAATTGCTGCTGTTCAAATGCCAGCGAGTTCTTTATGCTCGCAACCACTGTACAGATAAACAGTCTATTGCAACTTATCAGCGTGAAGGCGTAGAGGTGATGAATGGCCGTCGAAGTGGTGTACCGCAGCAGCCGGGATTTGGAGCGTTTATTCATGGATAAAGCCGAAGCCGACCGTCATGACAAAATGCTCGAACTGGCTGAGCTGCTCACCGAGGTGCTGCAAAAAGCCGTGCCGTCGCTGAATGAAGCCCAGGGCGAAGAGCTGGGAATTTACATGGCGAAGAACCGCGATGTGTTCGCCAAGGCTTTCAAAAACCAGCCTGACGCCTTGAGTGAACTGAACGCGCCCGCTGCCGAGTAGCGCGCAAGGTGGTCAGCAAAACCCCAGTCAATGACTGGGGTTTTGTGTTTCTAGCCAATACTAACTGCAGCGCGGAAGGCGTTTTAGTGGCGAGATTTAATCGCCGGTTTAGCCGTACAGCAACCGCTCGGCAATGGCATCGGCGACTCTTGCCGGTGAGCGTTTATCGGCCTGGGCATGGCCGAAGATTTCCGTCAGGCGCCGGCTGATTTGCGTCAGGTGTGCGGTGATCGCCACCAGGCTTTCACCTTGGTGCTTCAGCGCCACGTAGATCAGGCCACCTGCATTGATCACATAATCCGGCGCATAGAGAATCCCCCGTGCCTGCAAGCTGTCGGAGATATCAGCACTGGCCAGCTGGTTGTTCGCCGCCCCCGCCACCGCCGAGCAGCGCAGTTGGCTGACTGTTGTGTGGTTCAGCACACCGCCAAGCCCACAGGGCGCGAGGATGTCGCACGGGGTTGCGAGCAAGGCTTCGCTGGCCACCGGCCGCGCGCCCAGCTGCTCAACCGCCAGTAGCACGCGCCCAGGGTCGAGATCACTGACCAGCAACTCGGCACCGGCGGCGTGCAGTTGCTCAGCCAAGGCATAACCCACATTGCCCAAACCCTGAATGGCCACGCGTAAACCTTCCAAGTTGTCACTGCCGAGGCGCGCCAACGCAGTGGCGCGAATACCGGCAAACACGCCCATGGCGGTGTGCGGCGAAGGGTCGCCCTCGGCCGTGGTGCTGGTGACGTGCTGGGTGTGTTGCGCAATGCAGTCCATATCGACACTAGAGGTACCGCTGTCCATGGCGGTGATGTAGCGGCCGTTGAGGGTTTCGATAAACCGGCCGAAGGCTTCAAACAGTGCCCCGCGATTCTCGACATGCGCAGGGCGAATGATCACCGCCTTGCCGCCGCCCTGCTGCAGGCCGGCTAATGCCGCCTTGTAGCTCATGCCCTTGGCCAGACGCAGCACATCTTCAATCGCACTGTGCGTGTCTGCGTAGGGTAGATAACGGCAGCCACCGAGCGCGGGGCCCAGGCGGCTGTTGTGAATGGCAATAATGGCCTGCAGACCGGTCAGCGGGTCCACGGCGAAGTGCAACGACTCCAGCCGGGCGGTTTCCATCAGGGCGAACATGCTGGTGCTCCCGTACTGATTTGCAAATCAGTATAGGCACCGGCGCTGCCGGCACCCTCCCGGCGGTCAGTTGCCGCAGAACGCTCGCTACACCTGTGGTTGCAACAATCCGCTGGACGAAGCGCCAGCACTTGACTACAAACCCAGAGACACCGGGAGATTGTCATGGACCCACGCACTGCCTGCCTTGCCTGCTTGGAGCAACAACCGCCTGCGCTGTTCGAGGCGGCATTGTGGATCGCCGTGGAGCATCAGCCCCACCTGTACCCGGCTGACCTGCTGCGCCAGGTCGACAGCCTGCAACAGCACATCGCTCAAGGCTTGCCCAATCTGCCGGCCAAGGAGCTGGCGCAATCGTTGTTGCGCCGGCTGACTGAGCTGAACTTCCACGAAGATGACGAGCAGCCGCTTCGGCCACAAGCAGCCTTGGTTAATCTGCTACTGCAGCGTCGCCGTGGCCAACCGCTCACCCTCGCCTTGCTCGCACTGGAGCTGGCCAGACGTTTGGAGATTCCCCTGCAAGGGGTGAACTTCCCTGGGCACTTTCTGCTGCGCGTACCGGGCGCCGATCACCTGCTGGACCCGTGCAGCGGTCGCCGCCTGTATACCCGCGATTGCCGCGAGTTGCTGCAACGCCAGTACGGCCCGCACACCGAGTTGAGCGCCAGCCACCTGCTGCCTTGTGACGCCCGCAGCATGTTGCAGCGCCTGTCGCGCAATCTACGCCGCCTGCATCAACAGGCCGATGAGCCGCTGGCTGCATTGCGCGATGCCGAGCGCGTGCTGCTTCTGGGTACAGCCAACCTGCATGACCACCTGGCCCGCGCGGATATTTATCAACAGTTGGATTGCCCGCAGGGTGAGCGCTTCGACCTGCAGTACGCGCTGCTGCTCTGTGATGAACCGGCACAGCGCCTGCAGCTCAGCCAGCGTTTACGCTTGCTTAGCGCCAGCCCGGCGCTGCACTGAATCAGAAGTAACCCAGCGCCTTGGCTTTGGCCACCGCCTGCGTGCGCCGCGACACGCCCAATTTGCCGTTGATCCGCCGCGCATGGGTCTTAACCGTGTGCAGTGAGATAAACAGTTGCTCGGCCACCTCTTGATTCGAACAGCCCTGCGCGATCAAGCGCAGCACGGCCAACTCACGCTGGCTCAGAGCATTGGCCGCTGATGACGGCGCGTTAGGCGTGTCACCTGGCGACGGGGCGACCGTGAACCACAGGCAGTGATAATCCAAGCGCCGGCGCAGTGCCTGTGCACTTTCACGCGCCTGCTCGGCCGCCGCTTTATCATCAAAAAGTGCACAGGCCTGGGCATAGCCCAGCCAAACTTCACTGGCGAGTGCCTGCCGCCCCTGCCCCAGGCTTTGCGCCAACAGCTGTTGCAGCGCATCACGTACATCCTTGCCCTGCTGCAGATCCAAATGCAGCAATAACAGCTGCAACCGCGGAATCAGTTCAGGGAAGTTGGGCGTTGGCAGAATCGCCTTAACCTTCTGCTCATAAGCCAGAACCCTGCCCACCGCCATACGCGCCCGCTCATAGTGACCTTGAGCAACCCACAAATGGCTGCTGGCCAGCAGCAGGGTGCCGCGGTAGAGGGTTTCACTGACATGTTGGCGTTGCATCAGGCGCTCAGCCTCGCCTAAATGCGCAAAAGCGCCGGCAAAATCACCCTGCCCCATGGCTAACTCAGCCAGGCCGAGATAACCGTGAAACGCGCCTGGATCACCGCAATTGAGCGCCTGCTCCAGGCCACTGGCAAACCCTGCAGCGGCCTCACGCAGCCGCCCCTGGCGTAACTGCACACGAGCCAAACGCAACTGCAACCGCGCCAGTACGGGAGTCTTTTGCAGTGCCGCTGGCTGGGTTGCCGTCAGCACCCGCTGGAGCAGCGTCTCCGCACGGGCAAACTCGCCGCGGGCTTCCAACAACAAGGCATGGTCCAGCTCCAGCAAAGCCTCAAACACGGCATTGTCGTGCAAGCGTGCCTGCTTCAACGCCTCGAAACTAAGCTTTTGCGCCAGCTCCAGATCGCCCCGGCCAATCGCCACCAGGGTCAATGCCGAGCGGCACAGCAACGACTGTGACCAGGCGCTTTCCGGCAACCCCTGCAAGGCCTCAAGCAGATGACTGCGGGCAGTCACCGCACACACCCGACCGTAGGCGATGATTCCCTGGATTGCCTGCCAGTGGGCAAACAACTCACGGGTACGCGGGCCGTCGCTGCGTGGCTGAAACTTGGCCAGTTGATCAATACAGACCTGCGCCTCATCCAGGCGCCCGACCAGCAGCAAGACCCAGGCATTCAGCAGAATAAGTCGCGGCGTGCTGCTCAACAGACTCTCCGGCAACTCGCTGCGCCAGCGCAAAATCAGCGCCAAATCCTGACCTTGCAGCACCTGCTCTTCGGTAAAACGCTCAAGAAAACTACTGGCCACCTCCGGCTGACCGGCCAGCAGCGCATGCTCTACCGCTGCACGAATATCCCCCTGGCTGGCAAACCACTGACTCGCATACACATGTAGCGCGCCATAGGGCACGCCCGCTGTCTGCCGCTGCAACAGCGTGGCCAAGGGCGTGAACAGCACAAACCACCCCTTGGCCGCCTCAAGCTCCTGAATAAACAGGCCACGCTCAATCAGCTGACGCAGCCAGTCCGCCCCTCGCCCACACCGAAGAGGTGATCACACAGCGCTAGGTTGAAACAGGGCAGCTGGGCCAGTTGGTAGAGCATCTGCAGCAGCTCATGCGGTAAATCATGCAGGACCTCGCGCTCGACGTACTCGGCCAGCAGGTGATCATGCTCCGCATCCAGCGGTGCATCCACCTCGGCATGCTCGGCTTGAGCGGCCAACAGACGCAGACGCAAGGCCGCCGGCCAGCCCTGGGTCAGCCCGTGCAGTTCATGCACCCAGGCGCTGCGGGCCGGGTCTAGTTGCTGCAGCCAACCTGCTACCTCGGCGTCGGTAAACGACAGATCCGTCGCGCCCAGTTCAAGCAGCTCGCCCTCCAACAACAAGCGCGACAGGTTACAGGCCGGGCGACGACGACTGCCCAGCCACCAGCAGACGCCAGCGGGCGTCACCGTGAGTAATTGATTGAGAAAGTCATCCAGGGCGCTGTCAGGCCGTGCGGGGTAATCATTGAGCATGATCCACAGCGGCCGCGACTCCTGCGCGAGCGCCGCAAGCATGTCATCAGCGGTCAGAGGCGCGGGGTAATCAAGCAGCTTGCCCAGTTGCTGAGTGAGGTGATCGACCGGCATGCCATCAGCGCCGCAGTTGAGCCAAATCAGCTGAAAGCCCTGCGGGCATTCGCGGGCGCAGTCGGCGAGCAATACGGTCTTGCCGAAGCCTGCTGGGGCGATCAGCAATCGCAGCCGGCAGTCTTGCGCGAGTAAGCGTTGCTGCAGGGCGAATCGGCGAATATGGCCTGGGGGTGGGCGCTTGACGCTGCCGCAGGAAGACGCAGCGACGCTCAGCGAGAAAGGCGCTAATGCGTTCATGGCGGCTCGTTTTATTGTTCTAGCGTAACCGGGTCATCGCAGGCTAAACCTCAAGCTGCGAGGCTTAAAGCGCTATAACAGCACGTGATAGCAGGCGATAAAAAAAGCGGCCCGCAGGCCGCTCAATCACGGAGTAGCTGTTGTTGCCTGACGGTTTAGCGCACGCCGGAGCTGCGCAGGGCAGCCGGTGTGTAGTCAGCCGCCGAGGCTTTGAAGCCGAAGTTATAAGACGACTTTTCTTCGTTTTTCATGCCCAGGGCCAAATAACGACCGGCCACCAAGTCATACAGCGCTTCAAGGGTGTAGCCCGGCACCTGATGGTTGAAGTACTGCTGCGCATGGCCTTCGGCAACACGCCAGAGCTGGCCACGGCCGTCGTAATGATCAACCAGGGCGATCTGCCAGCTGTCTTCGTCGACATACATATGGCGCTTGGCATAGATGTGCCGCTCGCCGCTCTTCAGCGTCGCCACCACTTCCCAAACCCGGTGCAGCTCATAACGGGTCAGGTCCTGATTGATGTGCCCGGCCTTGATAACGTCATCGTATTTCAGCGCCGGCGAATCAAGCTTGTAGCTGTTGTAGGGAATGTACATTTCCTTTTTGCCGACCAGCTGCCAGTCGTAACGATCCGGCGCCCCGGAGAATAGGTCGAAGTTGTCTGCCGTACGCATACCGTCAGCGGCGGTACCCGGGCCGTCGTAGGCCACCTGCGGCGCGCGGCGCACGCGACGCTGACCTGCGTTGTAGATCCACGCCAGGCGCGGTTCTTTAACTTGGTCGATGGTCTCGTGAACCAGCAACACGTTACCGGCCAGGCGTGATGGCGCGGTCACCCGCTGCTTGAAATACAGCAGCACGTTGCTGCCCTTGGCCGGATCAAGGTCAGGCATGTCTGCCGGAAAGGCCACCTCATCCTCGAACTTCACCAAACTGTAAGAGCCATTGGTCTGGGGTGTGGCCTGGGTAACCACTCGGCGGGTGTTACCGCCCCGGTAACGGGTGATGTGGTTCCAGACCACCTCAACGCCAGTCTTGGGAATCGGGAAGGCGTAATAACGACTGGCATTAAAGTTCTGCAGACCGTTACCCCCATCGACCGGCGTGGTATTCAGCGCACTGGTTTTGGCTGCCGCACCAATGGCGGCGGGTACCGCCGTGGTGCGATGCGTGGGGTAAACCGGGATTTTGTAGCTGTCTGCGTAGCGCTCAAGCATGGCCAGTTGGCCGGCTGACAGTTTGTCTTTGTATTGCGCGGCATTGGCGGCGGTAATGGTGAACAAGGGTTGCTCGCTGGCAAACGGGTCCGCGAGAAACCCTTTGCCATCGACCGCGGCGGCGCTGGTGGAAAGGCCGCCATCCCAGACCGGAATACTGCCATCGGCATTACCGGCCATTTCCCCACCCAGTGGCGTCAGGCTGGCGCCCAGTTGGGCGGCTTCTTGCTCGGAGACTGCGGCCATCACACTGCTGGCTAACAAAGTCAGCGCCAGCGCTCCAGCTTGCAGGATTCTTGTGTTTTTCATTGTGTACGGATCCTTTTGCACTGCGTTGATCAGAAGTTCACACCAAAACTCAGGGCGACAAAGTCACGGTCGACGTTGGTGTTGTAATCACCACCAAAGAAGTCGGTGTAGCTGAGGCTGGCGTTATAGGTGTTCTGGTAGTCGGCGTTCAGGCCGAGGCTCACCGCCTTAGTGCCTTCACTGAAGTTCGGCCCGTAACCATCGACGTCATGCGACCAGGCGATACTCGGCGTCAGGTTGATCCCGGCGAAGACGTTGCTGTAATCGGCGCTGGCGCGCAGGCGGTAGCCCCAGGAACTGCTGGTGAAAAAGCCATCGTCATTACACTGATCAGGATTGGCGGTATTGAGCCCCCCAGTACAGGTTGCATTCGCGGCTAGCTCACCGAGGCCATAGACCGGATCACGGCCGAAGCGCAGCTCACCCACATCATCACTGATGCCGCTGACATGGTTGTAACCCACCTCGCCAAGCACCGTCAGGCGGCTCGCGCCGAGCACTCGGTCAAAGAATTGCACAGCTGTCACCTGTGCCTGGGTTACAGGCTTACGGACATAACCGGGAATTTCTTCGCCGGCGACATTGCGCGCATGGCCGCTGGTGAATACAGGCGAATTGGGCAGCCCGAGCGAGCCGAATGTCAGGTCAGTGGAGTTAATCGAGATCGGCATATTGGGCCGGTAGCTCAGTTCACCGGACAATGCAGTTCCATTGACGTTGGTCTGGAAGCTCACGCCATAGAGGCGAATATCCTCGGGGTATTCAAGAAAGTAACGGGCATTCGGCGCGCCGGGGATGAGGGCCGCCGACGGCGTGGTGGTGCGCACAAAACTGCCGCTCGGGGTACGGCTGTGATAGTTCATGGCATACAGACCGAACTCGGTGTCATTCAGCGACTCAGCGAACCAGCGCAGAGCTACGCCGAACTGGCCACTGTCGCGCGCATCACGGTCGCCACCGCGTGGAACAAAAATAGGGTTACCCGGGGCTCCGGTATTGTTTGAAACGCCAGGCGCTGCATCAGCACCAAACACCGCAAGGCGGTCGTTACAGCCATCCGCCGCGGTATCGCTGGGCGCGAAGAACGTGCCGCAGTTATCGATAACCGTCTGATCCCACTCCAGTTGGTAAAACGCCTCCATGCTCAAGCTGTCAGTCAGGCTCTGTGACACGTAGAGCATGTTGACCGGAATCAAACCCTCCTTGATCTCAGCCCCTGGTCGGCGAAAAGCCGCCGCGTCCACCGGGTTGATCGAGTTGATCGAGTTCTGAATAAAGGTACTTTCACCCCAGCTGACCACTTGCTTACCCACCCGCACACTGCCCGGCATGCTGCCCAGGCTGTAGTTGTGGTAGATGAAGGCATCCAGAATTTCCGCGCCAGAGGCCTGCGCCGCTGTCTTGCGGTTGCTGTCGTCAATGTCGTAGAGCAGACGGCTTTCATCCTTGGTTTCGAAGTCGTACCAATACTTGCCGCGGATAAACACACCGGTATCGCCGTACTTGAGTTCAAGGTCGTGAATACCCTTGAAAATCTTCGAGAAGGTTTCGCCCTTCTTGAAGTTCAGACGCCCATCATCGTTCGTTTGAGAGGATGCCTTGCCGCCATTACGCGTACCGATAAAGTCCGGGTCGGCACCGCGTACGCTCCAACTGGCCCCCACAGAAAGGGATGAGTCGAACTGCCCTTCGACCTCACCAATATTGAACGTTACGGCCTGGACAGGCGCGACACAGCCAATAGCGATGGCAACAGCCAATACGCTGGGCTGGAAGATGGCATGTCTTGTTGTTGTTCTCATGCGGCTCTCCTGGAAAGCGGGGTTTCGTGTTGAGGCCCCCACGCTACCCAGCCGCCTGAAGCCGGATAAGCGCCCGAAAGAGGTATTTGCCCTGTCAGCCAAAAGAGTGAATGACGCTCTAAAAAGCCGACTTACAGAGCCGCCATGAACCATTTCGATTGGGCTGCATAGCCTGGATGAATACCCCGCCGCACCCAGAACCCGTATCGAAACAAGTACAGCGTAATGAAAGCGACACAAACCGCTCCCCCCACGGCGCTAGGGCGCTTGCTGAGCACTTTGCCTACACGCCCAAACCAGCCGTATTGAAATCACTACACACGCAATAAAAGCGGCCCCTGAAAAATAACGCAAGTCATTGTTTTTATTGATAAAAAATAGAATGGCACCTACCTTGCTAGGGTCTTTGCACTTTCCGCCCGTTGCTAAGCACGCGCGTCCAGCACATCGCCCCCAACAGAAAGGGCGAGTCACAACCCTTGAGGAGTTCACATGAGCGAATTGCGTTTTACCGTTGAGCACGAATGGCTGCGTCAGGATGCCGATGGCCTGGTTACCGTGGGCATCACCGCCTATGCCCAGGAAGCCTTGGGTGATGTGGTATTCGTCCAGCTGCCTGAAGCTCAGAGCTACGCTGAAGGCGCAGAAGTGGCTGTGCTGGAATCGGTAAAAGCTGCAAGCAACATCGCCATGCCGCTGGACGGTGAGGTGGTTGAAGTGAATGGCGAGCTAGAATCCAGCCCTGAGCTGGTCAACGAAGATCCCCTGGGTAAAGGTTGGTTCTTCCGTTTCCGTCCGGCCAATGCCAGCGCGGTAGCCGACCTGCTCGATCAGGCCGCCTACGAGCGCCTGCTCAACGCCAATGCTGACGCCTGAGAGATTGCAATGACCAAGCTGACCACCCAGAACGAATTTATCGCCCGGCATATCGGCCCACGTGAGGCCGATACCGCTGCCATGCTCGAACTGCTCGGCTACACCAGCATCGACGCGCTGACTGATAACGTCATCCCCGAGAGCATCAAGGGCTCCAGCGTCCTGGGTTCCCTGCCAGGCCTGTCGGAAGCCGACGCCCTGGCCAAGATCAAGGCCATCGCGGGCAAGAACCAGCAATTCAAAACCTACATCGGTCAGGGCTACCACGGCACCCACACGCCAAGCCCAATCCTGCGCAACCTGCTGGAAAACCCAGCGTGGTATACCGCTTACACCCCGTACCAGCCAGAGATTTCCCAGGGCCGCCTGGAGTCTTTGCTGAACTTTCAGACGCTGATCAGCGACCTCACCGGTATGCAGATCGCCAACGCCTCGCTGTTGGATGAAGCCACCGCCGCTGCCGAAGCCATGACCTTCTGCAAACGCCTGTCGAAGAACAAGGCCAGCAACGCCTTCTTCGCCTCCCAGCATTGCCACCCGCAAACCCTCGACGTGCTGCGCACCCGTGCCGAGCCGCTGGGCATTGAAGTCGTGATCGGTGACGAAGCCGCGATTACTGATACCAGCGCCTACTTCGGCGCGCTGCTGCAGTACCCGGCGAGCAATGGCGATATCTTCGACTACCGCGAACTGGTTGAGCGCTTCCACGCAGCCAACGCGCTGGTTGCTGTCGCCGCTGACCTGCTAGCCCTGACCCTGCTCACCCGCCGGGCGAGTTCGGTGCCGACGTCGCTTTGGGCAGCGCCCAGCGTTTCGGTGTGCCGCTGGGCTTCGGTGGCCCACACGCGGCCTACTTCGCCACCCGCGATGCATTTAAGCGCGATATGCCAGGCCGCCTGGTCGGCATGTCGATCGACCGCTTCGGCAAGCCGGCCCTGCGCCTGGCCATGCAAACGCGCGAGCAACATATTCGCCGCGAGAAGGCCACCAGTAACATCTGTACCGCCCAGGTCCTGCTGGCCAACATCGCCAGCATGTACGCCGTGTACCACGGCCCGAAAGGCCTGACCCAGATCGCCCAGCGCACTCACCAGTTCACCGCAATCCTGGCCAAGGGCCTGCGCGCCCTGGGTTACAGCGTTGAGCAGGCGTTCTTCTTCGACACCCTGAGCCTGGCCACCGGCAGCAACACCGCTGCTCTGCATGCAGCGGCGCGTGCTGCCAGCATCAACCTACGTGAAATCGATGGTGAGCGCCTGGGCCTGTCCCTGGATGAGACCAGCGACCAAGCAGCCGTCGAAGCGCTGTTGGCAGTATTCGCCGGCGGTAAAGCTGTACCAGCCTTCGCTGAACTGGCTGCGGGTGTGGCAGCGCAACTGCCGCAAGGCCTGCTGCGCGAATCGGAAATCCTCAGCCATCCAGTATTCAATCGCTACCACAGCGAAACCGAGCTGATGCGCTACCTGCGCAAGCTGGCCGACAAGGACCTGGCACTGGACCGCAGCATGATCCCGCTGGGTTCCTGCACCATGAAGCTCAACGCCGCCAGCGAAATGATCCCGGTGACCTGGGCCGAGTTCGGCAACCTGCACCCTTTCGCTCCAGCCGAACAGAGCCAGGGTTACGCTCAGCTGACCACTGAGCTGGAAGCCATGCTCTGCGCGGCCACCGGCTACGACGGCATCTCCCTGCAGCCGAACGCCGGCTCCCAGGGCGAGTACGCCGGTCTGCTGGCCATCCGTGCTTACCACCTGAGCCGCGGCGATGATCAGCGCGACATCTGCCTGATCCCGCAATCGGCCCACGGCACCAACCCGGCGACCGCCAGCATGGCCGGTATGCGCGTGGTGGTAACGGCGTGCGACAGCAGCGGTAACGTCGATATCGCCGACCTCAAGGCCAAGGCCGAAGAGCACAAGGATCGTCTCGCCGCACTGATGATCACCTACCCCTCGACCCACGGTGTGTTCGAGGAAGGCATCCGCGAAATCTGCCAGATCATTCACGACAACGGTGGCCAGGTGTACATCGACGGCGCCAACATGAATGCCATGGTCGGCCTCTGCGCCCCGGGCAAGTTCGGCGGCGACGTCTCGCACCTGAACCTGCACAAGACCTTCTGCATACCGCACGGCGGTGGCGGCCCAGGTGTTGGCCCGATTGGCGTCAAAGCGCACCTGATTCCGTTCCTGCCTGGCCACGGCCATATGGCCCGCAAGGAAGGTGCCGTCAGCGCCGCGCCGTTCGGCAGCGCCAGCATCCTGCCGATCACCTGGATGTACATCAGCATGATGGGCGGCGAAGGCCTCAAGCTAGCCTCGCAGATGGCCATTTTAAACGCCAACTACATCGCCCGCCGCCTGGAGGAGCACTACCCCGTGCTGTATTCGGGCAGCAATGGCCTGGTGGCGCACGAGTGCATTCTGGACATCCGCCCGATCAAGGACAGCAGCGGCATCAGCGTTGACGATGTGGCCAAGCGCCTGATCGACTTCGGCTTCCACGCCCCGACTATGTCCTTCCCGGTGGCCGGCACGCTGATGATCGAACCGACCGAAAGCGAATCCAAGGAAGAACTGGACCGCTTCTGCGACGCCATGATCGCCATCCGCGAAGAGATTCGTGCGGTGGAGCGTGGTGAACTGGATGCCAACGACAACCCGCTGAAAAACGCCCCGCACACCGCACTGGAACTGGTCGGTGAGTGGACTCACGGCTATAGCCGCGAGCAAGCGGTGTACCCGACCGCCACGCTGATCGAAGGCAAGTACTGGCCACCGGTCGGCCGCGTCGACAACGTGTTCGGCGACCGCAACCTGATCTGCGCCTGCCCGTCCATCGAGGCCTACCAGGACGCTTAAGACGATGTAAACGTAGGATGGGGCGGGCCGCGCAGGTTGAGCGCAGCGATACCCATCACGCCACACCCATCAACGATGGGTTACGCGGCGTTCAATAGCGGCGTTGCCAGCCTGTTCAGGGCAATGCGCCGCTAACCCATCCTACGGTTTTGTTTATCCAAGAATTTCGACTCACCCCTACCCGGGGCGGGTCAGTTGCACCCAAAACAACAACAAGCGAGGGATCTCACCATGTTCAGCAAGCACGACCAACTGCAAGGTTATGACGACGCCCTGCTCGCCGCGATCAACGCCGAAGAACAGCGCCAGGAAGATCACATTGAGCTGATTGCCTCGGAAAACTACTGCAGCCAGCGCGTGATGCAGGCGCAAGGCAGCGGCCTGACCAACAAGTACGCCGAAGGCTATCCGGGCAAGCGTTACTACGGTGGTTGCGAACATGTCGACAAGGTCGAAGCCCTCGCTATCGAGCGTGCCAAGCAGCTGTTCGGTGCGGACTATGCCAACGTGCAGCCGCACTCCGGCTCCTCCGCCAACAGCGCGGTGTACCTGGCGCTGATCAATGCCGGCGATACCATCCTCGGCATGAGCCTGGCCCACGGCGGTCACCTGACCCACGGCGCCAAGGTGTCGTCCTCCGGCAAGCTGTACAACGCCGTGCAATATGGCATCGACGAGCAAGGCCTGATCGATTACACCGAGGTCGAGCGCCTGGCCGTCGAGCACCAGCCGAAGATGATCGTCGCCGGTTTCTCTGCGTATTCGCGCACCCTGGATTTCGCCCGTTTCCGCGAAATCGCCGACAAGGTCGGCGCGCTGCTGTTTGTCGACATGGCCCACGTCGCGGGCTTGGTCGCCGCTGGCCTGTACCCCAACCCGATTGCGTTTGCCGATGTGGTCACCACCACCACGCACAAAACCCTGCGCGGCCCGCGTGGTGGTTTGATCCTGGCCCGCGCCAATGCCGAGATCGAGAAGAAACTCAACTCTGCGGTATTCCCCGGCAGCCAGGGCGGGCCGCTGATGCACGTGATCGCCGCCAAAGCGGTCTGCTTCAAGGAAGCGCTGGAGCCGAGTTTCAAGGCTTACCAGCAGCAGGTCATCAACAACGCCCAGGCCATGGCCGAGGTGTTCGTCGGCCGTGGCTATGACGTGGTCTCCGGCGGTACCGATAACCACCTGATGCTGATCAGCCTGGTCAAGCAAGGCCTGACCGGCAAAGCCGCCGATGCCGCCCTGGGTGCGGCGCATATCACGGTGAATAAAAACGCCGTACCGAATGACCCGCAATCGCCGTTCGTCACCTCCGGCATTCGCATTGGCACCCCGGCCGTGACCACGCGCGGTTTCAAACAAACCGAATGCCGCGAACTGGCCGGCTGGATCTGCGACATTCTTGATGACCTGGAAAACCCGGCGCTGATCGAACGCGTCCGTGATCAGGTGGCGAACCTATGCGCCAGCTTCCCGGTCTACGCTGACTAAATAAGCCGTTGAACTATGCAGCCGCGGTTACCCGCCGCGCTGCATCCACGCCACCCACGAGGTTGGCTCAACGCCGGAGAAAACATGTCACTCAGCGTTTTTGACCTATTCAAGATCGGCATCGGTCCATCCAGCTCACACACGGTCGGGCCGATGCGCGCCGCCCTGCGCTTTGCCGAAGGCCTGCGCCGCGATGATTTACTGAGCAGCACCGAGAGCCTCAAGGTCGAGCTATACGGTTCCCTCGGCGCGACCGGCAAAGGCCACGGCAGTGACAAAGCGGTGCTGCTCGGCCTAGCCGGCGAACAACCAGACACCGTCGATACCAACAGCGTCGACGCTCGCCTGGCGGCCATTCGCGACAGTGGCGAACTCAAGCTGCTCGGCGAAAAAACCATCCATTTTGTCGAGAAGCAGCACCTGGCAATGATCCGCAAGCCGCTGCCCTTTCACCCCAACGGCATGATCTTTCGCGCCTTCGATGCCGCCGGTTTACAGATCCGTTCACGCGAGTACTACTCGGTAGGCGGCGGTTTCGTGGTCGATGAACAGGCCGCCGGTGCCGACCGCATCGTCGAAGACACCACGCCGCTGCAATACCCCTTTACCACCGGAAAACAGCTGATGGCGCATTGCGCTGAGCACAACCTGTCGATCAGCCAGATAATGCTCGCCAATGAAGCAGCCTGGCGCCCGGAAGCGGAAACGCGTAAGCGCCTGCTGCAGATCTGGCAGGTGATGCAGGATTGCGTCGAAGCCGGGTGCCGCAATGAAGGCATCATGCCCGGCGGCCTCAAGGTCAAACGCCGCGCCGCCGCCCTGCACCGGCAACTGTGCAAGCACCCGGAAGCCAGCCTGCGCGATGCGCTGAGCGTGCTCGACTGGGTCAACCTCTACGCCTTGGCTGTCAACGAAGAAAACGCCAGCGGCGGCCGCGTGGTCACCGCGCCAACCAATGGCGCGGCCGGGATCGTGCCGGCGGTGCTGCATTACTACAGCCGCTTTATTCCAAGCGCCAACGATGACGGCATCGTGCGCTTTCTGCTGACCGCCGCCGCTATCGGCATTCTCTATAAAGAAAACGCCTCGATCTCCGGTGCTGAAGTCGGCTGCCAGGGCGAGGTCGGCGTGGCCTGTTCGATGGCCGCTGGGGCGCTCTGCGAAGTGCTCGGCGGCAACGTCAATCAGGTGGAAAACGCCGCCGAAATCGGCATGGAACACAACCTCGGCCTGACCTGTGACCCCATCGGCGGTCTGGTGCAGGTACCCTGCATCGAACGCAATGCCATGGGCTCGGTGAAAGCCATTAATGCGGCGCGCATGGCCTTGCGCGGTGACGGCCAGCACTTTGTCTCGCTGGATAAAGTGATCCGCACCATGCGCCAGACCGGCGCTGACATGAACAACAAATACAAGGAAACCGCCCGTGGCGGCTTGGCCGTGAACATCGTCGAGTGCTGATCACGGCAACCCATACAACCCTGTTGGCGCCACGCGCCTACACACGTAACGCTTACAGAACTGGAGAAGCGCATGACCACTGAAACTCTGGCGAAAACCCCACTACACGCCCTGCATCTCGAACTCGGCGCACGCATGGTGCCGTTCGCCGGTTATGACATGCCAGTGCAATACCCGCTGGGCGTGATGAAAGAGCACCTACATACTCGCGATCAGGCAGGCCTGTTCGACGTATCGCACATGGGTCAGATCGTCCTGCGCGGTGCGAATGCTACCAAGGCACTGGAAACGCTGGTGCCGGTGGACATCATCGACCTGCCAGTCGGCATGCAGCGCTACGCCATGTTCACCGATGAAAACGGCGGCATCCTCGATGACCTGATGGTTGCCAACCTAGGCGATGACACCCTGTTTCTGGTGGTCAACGCGGGTTGCAAAGACCAAGACCTGGCCCACCTGCAGAAGCATATTGGCAGCCAGTGTGAGATCGAAAGCCTGTTCGAAGCGCGTGCACTATTGGCGTTGCAAGGTCCGAAAGCTGTCGACGTCCTGGCGCGCCTGGCCCCAGAAGTGGCGCAGATGACCTTTATGCAATTCGCCCCCGTGCGTTTACTCGGTGTGGACTGCTACGTCAGCCGCTCCGGCTACACCGGTGAAGACGGCTACGAGATCTCGGTGCCGGCCGAACACGCCGAAACCCTGGCGCGCAGCCTGCTGGCCGAAACAGAAGTCGAGGCCATCGGTCTCGGCGCGCGCGACTCGTTGCGCCTGGAAGCCGGCCTGTGCCTGTATGGCCACGACATGAGCACAAGCGTTACGCCGATCGAAGCCAGCCTGCTGTGGGCAATCTCCAAACCGCGCCGCGCCGACGGTGCCCGCGCGGGCGGCTTCCCAGGTGCCGAGCGCATTTTCGCCCAGCAACAAGCTGGCGTTGCCAGCAAGCGTGTTGGCCTGCTGCCGCAGGAGCGCGTGCCGGTGCGTGAAGGCGCGGAAATCGTCGATGCCGACGGCAAGGTAATTGGTACCGTGACCAGCGGTGGTTTCGGACCGACACTGGGCGCGCCAGTGGCCATGGGTTATGTGCAGAGCAGCCATATCGCCCTGGACACTGAGCTGTGGGCCATCGTGCGTGGCAAGCGCGTAGCGATGAAAGTCGCCAAAACGCCGTTCGTGCCTCAACGCTACTACCGCGGCTAACCCCTGCCCCAACGTAGCCCGGATTGCATCCGGGCTACTCGCTACCCGCCGCTGGCGGACAGGGCCAGCAGCCCTGGCCATCAACCGCAGCGCTACTCGCGCAACTGCCCGACCATCGCCGCGGCAACGCTCAACACATCCTTACCCAACTGTTTGGAACGTTCGCCGTTCCAGCCCGTTTGCGGGTTAGGCCGGTCATCGTGATCCTTGAACGGCATTTCGATGGTGAACGCCAGGCAATCAAACTCCAGCCCCACCGCATTGCAGGCCAGGGTGGTATTGGCCTGACCGAACTGGTCAGGGTATAACCGAAAGTGGTCTGAAACTCGGCGCCGTTATCAATCAACAACTGCCGAAACTGCTGCTCCAAATGTGCAAGGCGCGGGCTGTAGCCCGGATTGCCTTCACAGCCGGCGGTAAACACATGCGGTATTTCCTCATCACCATGAATATCCAGGAACAGATCAACGCCCACGGCGCGCATCTGCTGCTGGACGAAGCACACCTCTGGGCTGTCCGCCTCAGTGGCTGATTGCCAGGCACGGTTGAGGTCGCGACCAGCGACGTTGGTCCGCAAATGGCCACGAAAGGCACCATCCGGGTTCATGTTCGGCACCAGGTAAAGGTCGGCCTGCTGCAGCAAGGCATTCATCTCGGCGTCATCACGCAGTTGCAGACGCTCCAGCAGCCCTTCCATAAACCACTCAGCCATATGCTCGCCCGGATGCTGCTGGGCAATCAGCCAGATCTTGCGCAGCGCCTGCGGATTGCGGCTGATGCGCAGCAACTCGATTGGCCGCCCCTCGATGCTCTTACCCGTGGCAAACAGCTCGGCGCCCGCCAACCGCTGCGCATCCTCGATCAACTGGCTATGGCGCTCGCGGCTGTAGGGCTCGAAATAGGCGAACCAGATCTGTCCATGCTGCGGCTCGATGTCGAACTTCAGCGCGCCCTCTTCAAAGCGGCTGGGCACCCGAAACCAGTCGCGCTGATCGTAAGAGGCAACAGCGTGGTAACCGCTCCAGGCATTCTTGTAAGACGACTGCCCGGCATTGCCCAGGCTAAAGCCGTAAGGCTGACCAGGCTGCAAGCCCTCGACCTTGAAGTGGAACCACTGGAAATGTTCACTGTTGAGATCCGGACGAATCGCCAGCTGCACCTGCAGTGGGTTGCTGGCGTCGATGACCTCGATATTGCCGCTGTCGAAGTTGGAGCTGATCTGCATGGGGACCTCGATGGCTTGGGGCGCAAGAGTGAACAAGAATCGCAGCTCTGGCGCAGCAGCGAAACGCTGCAGGCGACAAACTGATATGGATTCTGCAACTGCGACCGACACTCGCGCCTGCAACAACCCTCGGACAACGCGCAACTTACCAGTAAGCCTGCAGTCTGGTGTTTAACCGCCTCAGGTTCTACTTAACCCCCAACGCCACCTTTAAGGGAGCAGCCATACGCATGATCAAACCGCTGCCAAGCCATCGTTCACTGGTAATCCTGCTCTGCGCAGGAATGCTGCTGGTCGGCTGCGCCAACCAGTCAGAGCAAAATCGTAACGCTCCGCCGCCACAGAAAACCGCTGCGGCCAGCGAAAATAGCGTCGACGAGGCCAACCTGCGCAGCCAGGCCAACCGGGGTGACCTAGACAGTCAGTTCCAGCTCGCCAGCCTGTACTTCGTCGGCAAACCGCACAAAGACCTCAAACAGGCTGAGTACTGGTGGAAACTCGCCGCCGACAAAGGCCACGCCATGGCTGCCGTGAGCCTGGCCTACCTGTACACCGGCCGCGACAATCCAGACTTCAACAACCCCCAACTGATGCTCAAGTACCTCAACCAATCAGCCGCTGGTGGCAACCCGATGGCTCAACACATCCTTGGCAACCTTTACCTCAAGGGCGCACAAGGCGTGCCGCGCGACCCGATCCAGGCCAAAGCGTTGTTCCAGAGCGCCTGCCAGCAACGCTATGCCGCCAGCTGTGAAGCCCTCAACAAGGCCCCTTAACAACCTCGCATCAAGCCTCGGTAGCGGGCTCCGCCAGCTCGCTTGCCGGCTGCTCAGGCTGTTGCGGCTCAGCCTCATCAACCGGCTCGCCCAACCACTCATTGGTTGACTGCTGCACCTCGTCCACCTGCTTATTGAGCTCTTTCACCGTCTCATCAACCGCTTCGCGGGCGACATCCACCACGGCTTGTTCGGCCTTTTCAGCCAGCTTTTGCGCAGACTGCTCAGCCGCCTCACAACCGACCAGGCCGATCAGTACCAACCCCAGCACACCCATTTGCATCGACTTACGCATAACGTTCTCCAGAAGCAGCCGTGAGCGGTCTGATTGACGACCGCGATCCAGTGACCATGACCCGGATTGATCTAGCACAAACAGGGACTCACTGGTGCGGGCGCAAATGTAGGGAGGCACACGGATTTACTCAATTGCATAGAGTTTGCAAGGTGTTACCAGTCCGCTAGGCGCGCACTGGCAATGCAGGGTGCTAGGCGTAATGCATCGTTCATTTCGCTGGCACAAAAGGACACTAGGCAATTACGCGCAGACGTGGTTAATAATGTTCCCTGTACACACCAGAAACACCAGGTCATGCAGACCCGCGAGCGTTCATCGCAACTAAAGGATTAAGTCGTGCTGTTACGCCATGCATTTTTCTTCGTCACGGCCTTGATAACTGCCGTCCCGGCTGCAGCCGAAACGGTGCACTTTGTAACCGAGGAATTCCCACCGCTCAGTTTTTCGCGCGGCGGTATTGCCAGCGGCGCGCTGCCCGAGATAGTTAATGCAACCTGTGGCCTCTTGCAGTGGCATTGCGAAATTGAAGTATTGCCTTGGCGGCGCGCCCTGCAACAAGCCGAAGACGGTGAAGTTGATGGTATTTTCACTGTGATTCAGTCGCCTGCACGACGTAAGGAATTTCTTATCACCCCCATGGTGGTGACCTCCGGCTACGACTTTTACACCCTGCGTTCAAATCACTTTCAATTCACTCAACCCGATGATTTGCGCGGGCGCCAGATCGGCGTATACGGACCGTCCGGAACTTCATTCGTCCTGCAGGAAAGCCTGAAAAACACCCCGGATGTCGACATTAAATTGGTGACCAACAACCATCGTCTGCTCCTGATGCTTAATGCTGGGCGCTTTGGTGAAAAGGGTTTGGTATTACTTAATCGCGATGTTGCTCGTCACTTGATCGAGCATGAATATCTCTACGCGCTGCGTAACGCCGGACATTTGACGTCAATTTCATACGGCATTGGTTTTTCCCGCAAGCGAGTCAGCCCAGTAAAGTTCCAGGCATTTAATCGCGGGCTGAATACACTGCGTAATAACGGCCAGCTTGCAACCATCGTGCAGCGTTACGGTCTACAACCTGCCAATTAAGCACGCTGGACATTTAACTTGGCTTCGCCATAATTGCCGGGCGCAGCCTAATTAGCCCTTTAACAAACCTGACAACTCGTTCAGGTAATCCACAATAAAAGGGCAAACAGACGCGGCAATAGTCATCAACACTATTGGCCACGCTTATTAAATGCGCGAACTAAACCTGTTTGGCGGCCTCAAGTGCCCAGGCCCTATGCCTGGCATCCAGCCACTATTCTGTTCAAGACCATGGGTAACTACGTGACGAAAGACGAACTGCGCGCCGAACTCGAGCGCCAGGCGCAGCGTTACAAGGATGTATACGGCGGAGAAGTGATTACCTACGCCGCTCAACCGGACCCCGAGCGCAAGCCGTGGCGCAAGAAGGCTAACCTTCTCGACCAAGCGTTTGAAAAAGAACTGGTAAAAATCGAAAAAGAGCTCCAATCCAAGGCCGACGAAGCAGCTGGCTGACGCCCCGCCGCATCAGTCAGATAGCGTGGCCATCCCTAACTGGATGGCCACGCCTTCAGCGCCGCTTACCGCCCATCAGCGACCCCAACAAACCACGTACCAACTGCCGACCAATCTGATTAGCCGCCTGGCGCATAGCGGTTTTCATCACCTGGCTGGCCAAACCGCCCAGCAGCTCGCCCGCAGCACCGGCCATACCGCCTCCGACCTCGCTCTTGCTCGCTGAACTCGGGTTATTGGACTCTGCCTGCTGCGCAGCTTGCTCTGCACGCGCCGTCAGCAACTCATAGGCGGACTCACGATCGATTGGCTTGTCATAACGTCCCCGCAACGCGGACTGCTGGATCAACGCTGCTCGCTCGCTTTCACTCAACGGACCAATACGCGACTGCGGCGGCGCCACAGCAACACGCTGAACCATGGCCGGCGTGCCTTTGGCCTCCAGCGTGCCAACCAAGGCTTCACCGATCCCCAGCTCGGTGAGTACCGTCAACGTGTCGATAGCCGGATTCGGCCGGAAGCCATCGGCCACCGCGCGCAGTGACTTCTGCTCTTTAGCGGTAAAGGCGCGCAGGCCGTGTTGAATACGCAGGCCAAGCTGCGCCAGCACATCGTCCGGCAAGTCGCCTGGCGACTGGGTGACGAAATACACCCCCACACCTTTTGAGCGAATCAGTCGCACCACCTGCTCAAGACGCTCCTGCAAGGCCTTGGGAGTATCGGCAAACAACAGGTGCGCCTCATCAAAGAACAGCGCCAGCAGCGGCTTGTCGGCATCTCCGCGCTCCGGCAGCTGCTCGAACAGTTCAGCCAACAGCCAGAGCAGGAAGGTCGCGTAGACCTTCGGTGCCTCATGCACCAGACGGCTGGCGTCGAGCAGATGAATGCGCCCGCGACCATCGCGGTCCGGATGCAGGATGTCTTCCAGTTGCAGCGCCGGCTCGCCAAACAGCGCATCGGCACCTTGCTGTTCCAGGCCCGCCAATTTGCGCAGCAGGGCTTGCGATGACGTGTTGGTAAACAACGCGCTGTCTTCGCCCAGCACCTCGGGGTGGTTCTTCAGATGCGCCAACAGCGCCTTGAGGTCTTTCAGATCGAGCAGCAGCAAACCTTCGCGGTCCGCCACCTTGAATGCGGCATAGAGTGCGGCTTGCTGGCTGTCTGTCAGCTCCAACAACGCACCGAGCAGCAAAGGCCCCATCTCACTCAATGTGGTGCGCAGCGGATGGCCGCTCTTGCCCTGCACATCCCATAGCGTTACCGGGTAAGCCATCGGCTGGTGATTGAGCCAGGGCATGCTGGCGATGCGCTCAGCCACCTTGCCTTGCGGCGTGCCGGCAGCGCCCAGACCGCAGAGGTCGCCTTTAACATCAGCGGCAAACACCGCCACGCCAGCATCGCTGAAGGTTTCAATCAAGCGCTGCAGGGTCACCGTTTTGCCAGTGCCCGTCGCGCCGGCAATCAGCCCGTGTCGATTGGCCAAACGCAACGCCTGCCCCACCGGCATCCCTTGAAGATCGGCCCCTACAACAAACTGCTCGGTTTGCGCCATCTTGTTATCTCCATGGTTAAAGCTTTACTGCAACTAAGCCGACATAGTCAGCATGCCGCATACCCTGCGACAGCCACTGCCTTACATCAGCTCAAGACTGATGCCAGAACTTAACGGACGCAAGAAGCCATGACCAACAACCTGAAGTTCAGCCACAAGATTCTGCTCGCCGCCTCACTGGTGGTGATCGCTGCATTCTCGCTGTTCACCCTGTACAACGATTATCTGCAACGCAATGCCATTCGCGCGGATCTGGAAAGTTATCTGCATGAAATGGGTGAGGTGACCGCCAGTAACATCTCAAACTGGTTGTCCGGACGTATCTTGCTGGTGGAAAACGTCGCGCAGTCGGTTGCCCGTGACGCCTCCAGTGAGGTGCTGACCGGCTTGCTGGAGCAGAAAGTACTGACGTCGACCTTCGACTTTACCTACCTCGGCAGTGCCGACGGCGAATTCACCATGCGCCCGGACGACGAAATGCCAGCCGATTTCGACCCGCGCACGCGTCCCTGGTATAAGGATGCCATGGCCGCCGGCGGTAGCACCCTGACCGAACCCTATATTGACGCTGCCAGCGGCGAGTTGATTATCACCATCGCCTCACCCGCCAAAGCAGCAGGCGTCGCCGCCGGCGATCTGAGCCTCAATACTCTGGTAGAGATCATCAACTTGCTGGATCTCGATGGCATCGGCTATGCATTTCTGATCAGCGCTGACGGCAAGATCCTGGTGCACCCGGACAAGTCCTTGGTGATGAAGAACCTCAGCGAGGTCTACCCGCAGAACACGCCACGGATCAGTAGTGATTTCAGCGAGACAGAGCTCAATGGCGAAGAACGCATCCTCACCTTTGCCCCGGTCAAGGGGCTGCCCTCGGTGAACTGGCATGTCGGCCTGTCCATCGACAAGGATGCAGCCTATTCGATGCTCAGCGAGTTCCGCGCCTCGGCAATCGTAGCCACCATCATCGCTGTGGTGCTGATCATGCTGCTGCTGAGTATGCTGATCAGCGTGCTGATGCAGCCGCTGAATGTCATGGGCAAAGCCATGGAGGACATCGCCCAAGGCGAGGGCGACCTGACCAAGCGCCTGAGCATTCAGTCCAACGATGAGTTCGGCCGCCTAGCCACAGCCTTCAACCGCTTCGTCGAACGTATCCACAGCTCGATCCGCGAAGTGTCATCCGCCACCAGCCAGGTCAATGAAGTGGCCAAACTGGTGGTCGGAGCCTCCAACTCGTCGATGATCAACTCGGATGAACAGGCCAGCCGCACCAACAGCGTCGCCGCGGCAATCAACGAACTGGGCGCAGCCGCCCAGGAGATCGCGCGCAATGCGGCCGATGCCTCCAACCAAGCCTCCGACGCGCGTCATCTGGCAGAAGACGGTCGCCAGGTCGTAGAGAAGACCATCCAGGCGATGAATGAACTGTCGGGCAAGATCAGCGCCTCTTGCAGCAATATCGAAACACTCAACAGCAAAACAGTGAACATCGGGCAGATTCTTGAAGTTATCAAAAGTATCTCCCAGCAAACCAACTTGCTCGCCCTCAACGCGGCCATTGAAGCTGCACGTGCAGGCGAAGCCGGGCGTGGCTTTGCGGTGGTCGCCGATGAAGTCCGTAACCTGGCCCATCGCACTCAGGAGTCGGCGCAGGAAATCGAGAAAATGATCGAAGAGCTGCAAGTCGGCTCCCGCGAGTCGGTCACCACCATGACTGAAAGCCAGCGCTACAGCGAAGAAAGCGTGGAGATCGCTAACCAAGCCGGCGCCCGCCTAAGCAGCGTCACCGAACGTATCGGTGAAATTGATGGCATGAACCAGTCGGTGGCCACCGCAACCGAGGAGCAGACCTCGGTGATCGAATCGCTCAACGTCGACATCACCGAAATCAACACCCTTAACCAGGAAGGCGTAGAAAACCTCAACGCCACCCTGCGCGCCTGCGGAGACTTGGAGCAACAGGCCAGCCGCCTCAAGCACTTGGTCGACAGTTTCCGCATTTAACAGGCTTAACGCGATCAGCTGAGCGCCGGCCCTGCGGCGTTAAAACAAACGGGGCGCTCAATGAGCGCCCCGTTTTTATTTCTGCTTATCGCTGTCCGTTGGCGACTTCGACTGTTCGTCTTGCTGCAACTGTCGCCACAACTCAGCTGCATCGGCAAACTCAGTGCCGTTCTCAGGGGTCAGTGCCTGCGGGTCATAACGTTGCGTACAGCCCTCTCCCAACACGGGAGGCGCGCTGGATGTTGCACGCGCGAGCGGATCGTTCATAACCCCTCCTTACACGCAGCCTTGGGCGCTAGTTAAGCGCCAGACGACCTTCGTCATGCTGGGCAAACTCCTTGACCGCACGCAGCACATCACTGCGGCTAACCTGACCAACCAGACGCCCGTCTTCGATAACCGGTAGGCGCCGACGTCGGCCGCGCAGGAAGCGCTCGGAGATTTCGATGATATCCGCCTCAGGCGAAATCACTTCAACCTCGGTGGTCATATAGGCGCTGACATTTCCCCCCGTGGCTTCGTAATAAGCCCCGGAAAGAATACCGCGCAAGCAGTCACCCTCCGACAGCAACCCCACCAGGTGACCTTGCCCGTCAACCACCGGCGCACCGGATATGCGGTGTTCGAGCAAACGATTGATAGCGGTAAACAGGTTCATTTCAGGGCGAAAAGTCACCAGATTGCGGGTCATGTAATCACGTACTTTGATTGACTTGAGCATCAGTAATCTCCTCTGCCTGCGCTGAACCGAAGGACTGCTTACACGTCAGTCGAATACCACCGTCTTATTGTCATGCACCAGCACTCGGTCTTCTAAGTGATAGCGTAGACCACGCGACAGCACCATCTTCTCGACATCTTTACCCAGACGCACCATCTCTTCGATGCTGTCACGGTGGCTGACGCGCACCACGTCCTGCTCGATGATCGGGCCGGCGTCCAACTCTTCGGTGACATAGTGCGAGGTCGCACCAATCAACTTAACCCCACGCAACGACGCCTGATGATAGGGCTTGGCCCCGACAAACGACGGCAGGAAGCTGTGATGGATATTGATTACCCGCTGCGAGAACTCCGCACACAGCTTTGCCGGGAGAATTTGCATATAGCGCGCCAGCACAATCACGTCAGCGTCATGGGCTTTTACCAAACGCTCGACTTCATCAAAGGCGGGTTGTTTGTCTTCAGGGTTAACCGGTACGTGGAAGAACGGAATGCCATGCCACTCGACCATGCTGCGCAAGTCATTGTGGTTGGAAATCACACAAGGAATGTCGCAATCCAGTTCATTACTGTGCCAGCGGTGCAACAAATCAGCCAGGCAATGGGATTCACGGCTGGCCATCAACACCACACGCTTCTTCTGCGCCGAATCGGTGACCCGCCACTCCATAGAAAACTCGCGGCCAATCGGCGCAAATGCCTGGCGGAAACCGTCCAGGTCAAACGGCAGTGAGTCGGCACGGATCTCGTGACGCATAAAGAACCAACCGCTCTGGTTATCCGAGTGATGACTCGCTTCGGTAATCCAACCGTTATAGGTGGCCAAAAAGTTACTGACCTTGGCCACGATTCCAACCCGGTCTGGGCAGGCAATAACCAATCGAAAAGTACGCATTAACGGCTCCAGCACGCAAATAAAGTCGGCCATTCTAGACACAGCAAGAGAAAACTGCAGTACTCAAACAGCCTTGGAGAGCTGCTGTCGGGGCAAAGCAGACTGTCTCTGCAACTCAATTAGGGAAAAAACAAAAAGCACTACCTGCTGAATATGCCCACGCGACCATTAAGAAAATGGCCAATAAGTTACTTAGCAATACAATTCATAAAAAATACCCATAAAGCGGTTTACTTGTGAAAAGTGCCTGACTACTATTGCTTTCACTTAATCGTCAATTTCTTATACAGGCACGCCCCACATGTCGCTCATCAACGAATACCGCGCTACCGAAGAAGCCATCAAAGAACTGCAAGACCGCCTGAAGAACATGTCGCAAGACGACAAGCTGCAAAAAGAATTGGAATTCGAAGGCAAACTGCGCGCACTGATGGGTGAATACCAAAAGTCGCTGCGTGACATCATTGCCATGCTTGACCCGGAAGCCAGAAGCAGCAAAAGCCTGCGTCCAGCCAAAACTACTGCGACCAAGCGCGCGCGCAAAGTTAAGCAGTATAAAAATCCGAACACTGGCGATGTGATTGAAACCAAAGGTGGCAACCACAAAACGCTGAAAGAGTGGAAAGCTAAGTGGGGCAGCGACGTTGTTGAGAGCTGGGTAACCCTGCTGGACTGAGCCACCGCACAAATAGCCCCGCGCTAAATAAAAACGCCAGCAATGCTGGCGTTTTTTGTGGCCGCTATGTTTAACAGCCAAACGTATTACAAGGCATATTGCTGGCGCAGCCGCTCGGCATACGCGCGCCATTCCAGTAACACCGCTTGTTGCTCAGCATTAGCACCTGCAAACACCTGCACCAGGGCCTGCTCGAACTGCTCAAGGGTATTCGGCGCACCGTATTCAGGGTGGCTCAGGCGTTGCTGGCAGAAGGTTCGCCAGCGCTGCTGCTCCTCAGTGCTCAGGGTCGCGGCAAAGTTGCGCGCCCGGTAACGAAACAGCAACTCAGTTAACCGCGCATCATCAAAGGGCCAAACAGCCTCCCCCAAACGTTGCGGATCAGCACGGCGTACCTGCTCGCACAAACGCCGGTCACGGTCACCGATAAAACCATCGTACAACTGTTGTTCCGGGTCTTGATTAGGTGCGAATTGCTCTTCGGCATACACCTGCAGCAGTTTTTCATGCCAAAGAGCAGACTTAGCCTGTAATTGTTCGGCCTGTGCCTGATAGGCCGGAATGTCGAGTTGCAGGCGTTGAATATCCTGCGCACGTAATACGTTCATCGGCGCAACAACCGGGCAACGGTTGATATGCAGCAACTTAAGCGGCACCGGCAACTCACCCTCAGCCAATTGATCACGGCGGGTGTAAAGACGCGTGCGTAATGTCTCAGCGTTCTCATTGAGTAGCGGCGCAATGTCCGCCTGCAAATCACAGACGATCAGCGCATTGCGATTACGTGGATGCCAGGCCAAAGGCAGCACCACTGCCAGATAATGCCGCGCGCCGGCATAACGGCCGGATATATGTACCAACGGCTGCAATAGGCGTATCTGATCCTGCACCCGTTGTTTAATGCGCAATTGATAGAGATAGTCATACAACTTCGGCTGTTTGCTACGCAGCAACCGCGCCAGGGCGATAGTCGCCCGCACATCGGATAACGCGTCATGAGCCTGGCCATGCGCAATGCCGTTTGCGGCCGTCAGACGCTCGAGTTTGAGGGTCACCCGCCCCTCCTCTTGCGGCCAAACGATACCCTCCGGACGCAATGCATAGGCGGTACGCACCAGGTCAATCAGGTCCCAACGGCTATTACCACCCTGCCATTCACGGGCATAGGGGTCATAGAAGTTGCGATACAGGCTGTAGCGCGTGACCTCGTCGTCAAAGCGCAGGCTGTTGTAGCCCACGCCGCACGTGCCGGGCTGCGACAGCTCAGCATGCACACGGCTCATAAACTCGGCTTCATCCAGGCCATGCTCGGCTAACTTGCCCGGAGTAATCCCGGTGACCAGGCAGGCGGCTGGGTGCGGCAGAATGTCGTCACTGGGCTGGCAGTAGATATTCAGCGGCTGATCAATTTCATTCAGGTTTTCATCGGTACGAATCCCCGCCACCTGCAATGGCCGGTCGCGGCGCGGGTCAATGCCCGTGGTTTCGTAGTCGTACCAAAAGAGGCTAGAAGTCACAGTAACGTCCTAATGCTGAGGCACAGGCAGTCTAGCACCCTGCTGCTAACGCGCAGACAAGCGCAGCCCCTGCGCCAGCCACCTGTGGCAGGCGCACGGGCTGCATTTAAGTCGCGCAAAACCCCGCTATTGCTAATAAATAGCCCTTCTCCGCCAACTCTTGTGACCGCGCCGGTTGCGCCGCTGCTTGCTGCTGGCTAGCATCGGGCTTTACTCGATGCAGTCTGCCGATGTCGCTCACGCCAACCCCTGATTCAGTTACCGACCGCCCGCTGCTGGATACCCGCTATAAAGTGGAAACGCCGGAAGGCATCGACCTGATTTTGCGGCCGGCGGGCTTGGTACCGCGTGCGCTGGCGTTCAGCATCGACCTGCTGATTCGCGGCGCACTGCTCGGCGTGTTATTTGCAGCCCTGGCGCTGCTCGGCCAATTCGGTATGGGCCTGGGTACCATCCTGCTGTTTCTCGTGACCTGGTGGTACATGGTGCTGTTTGAAGTGCTCAACCAGGGCCGCTCACCCGGCAAACAACTGATGGGCCTGCGGGTGATTCATGATGATGGCACGCCCGTTGGCTGGGCCGCTTCGCTGACCCGTAACCTACTGCGCTTCGTCGACATTCTGCCCTTCGGCTACACCTTGGGCATTCTGAGCTGCCTCAATCATCCGGCCTTTAAACGCTTGGGCGATATCGCTGCCGGCACACTGGTGGTTTATCGCGATGAGCCGCCTACTACCCCGCAACGACCGCAAGCCGAACCGCTGCGTGCGCCATTCAGCATGAGCCTGGCTGAACAACGCGCCCTGCTCAGCTTTACAGAACGTGCACAGGGCCTCTCCAGCGCGCGCCGCCAAGAACTCGCGGGCCTGCTTGCCGAGCCATTGCAAGTGCCCGCCGAGCAGGCTGAACAACAGATCCACGGCATTGCCCGTGGACTTTTAGGCCCGACATGAAGCAGAGCCTGTTTGAAAACCAGCACCAGGCCGAGTGGCAGGCATTTAACGCACTGCTCACAGCGCTTGAACGCGGCAAAGCGGACAGCCAGCAGTGCAAAGGCTTTGCCGCGGCTTATCGGCGCCTGTGCCAACACCTCGCTCTGGCGCAGAGCCGGGGTTACAGCAGCCACCTGATCGAGCAATTACAGCGTTTGGCCATGCGCGGTCACCAGCAGTTCTATCGCCACCGCAGCCCACTGGGTGGCCAGTTGCTCGGCTTTATCCTCGCAGGCTTTCCACGCTTGGTCAGGGCTGAATGGCGCTTTGTCGTCGCCGCCAGCCTGCTGTTCTTCGGTAGCCTGCTGCTGATGGGCACGCTGGTGTACCACTTCCCCGATCTGGTTTACGGCGTGATGCCACCCGACCAAGTCGCCGAGATGGAAAAGATGTACGACCCCGATGCCCGGCGCATCGGCCGCTTTAGTGAGCGCGACTCCAGCGATGACTGGATGATGTTCGGCTACTACATCATGAACAACATTGGCATCGCCTTTCAGACCTTTGCCAGCGGCCTGCTGTTTGGCCTGGGTAGCCTGTTCTTCCTGCTGTTCAACGGCCTGATGATTGGCGCAGTGGCCGGCCACCTGACGCAGATCGGCTATGGCGAAACCTTCTGGTCCTTCGTCGTCGGCCATGGCGCCTTCGAGCTGACTGCCATTGCCCTGGCCGGTGCCGCCGGCCTGAAACTCGGCTGGGCGCTGCTGGTACCCGGCCGCCTGCCCCGCGGCGAAGCCTTGCGGGTGGCCGCCGGCAGCAGCGTACGGCTGGTCGGCGGAGTGATTGTGTTTCTACTGCTGGCTGCTTTTATCGAGGCCTACTGGTCATCCATGAGCCTGGCCAGCCACAGCGTTAAATACACAGTCGGCGGCGCGCTCTGGCTGCTGGTTCTGGCTTACCTACTGCTGGCTGGCCGAGGTGTGCATGCGCCTGACTGATGCCAGCGTGGTGATTCGTCCGCGCAGCGCCTGGGAAGCCATCGACCTCGGCGTACTGCTGGCCAAGCAACATGCTGGCCTGCTGATGCTCAGCTGGGCTTTGGTCACCCTGCCAATTTTCGCCCTGCTGTGCGTATTGCTCTGGGATTACCCTAGCATTGCCCTGTTGATTTTCTGGTGGCTCAAACCCGCCTATGAGCGCTTGCCGCTGTATATCCTTTCGCATGCGCTGTTTGGTGCAACACCGAGCCTCACGCAAGCCTTGAAAGCCCTACCCGGCCTGCTCAAACCGCAGTTGCTGGCGAGCCTGACATGGCGCAGGTTAAGCCCCACACGTAGCTTCGACATGCCCGTTATGCAGCTTGAGGGCCTGGCGGGCAAAGAACGCAGTCAACGCTTAATTGCCCTTGGCCAGCGTGATGCGGGTGGCGCGAGCTGGCTGACGATTGTCGGCATGCACCTGGAGATGGCGCTGTGGTTCGGCATGATCAGCCTGTTCTACATGCTTCTGCCGGCACAGATTGAGCTGAACTGGAGCTGGGAAAGCTTGATCAATGCTGCCGCCGGCGAATGGCTGTGGCTGGAGCACCTGTCCAATCTGATCTACGTCCTGCTGCTGATTCTATGGGAGCCCATTTACGTCGCCTGCGGTTTTACCCTCTACCTGAACCGGCGTACCGCTCTTGAAGCCTGGGACATTGAGCTGGTGTTCCGCCAGTTACGCCAACGCCTGACTGGCGTGGCCTATGCCCTGTTACTGGGTTTTAGCTTGCTGTTGCTGCAGGTGCCGAACAGTGCCATGGCGGCCGCCAGCAACTGCCCATTGCCGATTGAAGACCCCATGGGGCCAACGGCCGAACGCCTGCTCAAGCAACCCCTGACCAGCCTGGAGGCCCAGCAGAGCATCAGCCAACTGCTCGAGAAACCGCCCTTCGAACACCGTGAAACCGTCACCCGCTGGCGCTTCGGCGAAGAGCCTGAGGCGCCCAGCAAAACAGACGCTAAGGCGCTGGGCGAACTGCTGAAAGGGTTCCTCACGCTCACCCAATTATGGAAAAGCGTCGAGGCTGTAGCGCTGTTCTTCGAGGTGCTGTTGTGGGCCGCTCTATTTGGCCTGATCGCCTGGCTGTTGTGGCGTTACCGCGACTGGCTGAACGCCTTTGCCGGACGCCTGCGCGTGCCACGCGCGCCCAAATACCAGCCGCCGGAACAACTGTTTGGCCTGGAAGTGTCGCCGCAGAGCCTGCCAGCCGATATTCCCGGCGAAGTTGAACGGCTCTGGGATAAACAGCCACGCGCAGCCCTTGGTCTGCTCTACCGCGCCCTACTCAGCCGCATGCTGCATGAACAGCGCCTGCCGCTGAAAAGCGCGCACACCGAAGCCGAAGTACTGCAACGCGTGCAAACACTGCGGCAACAAGAACTCAGCCACTTCAGCCAGACGCTAACCCTTCACTGGCAGAACCTCGCCTATGGCCATCGACTGCCGCCCGCAGCACTCAAACAAGAACTGTGTAGCACCTGGCGACGACTGTTCGAGCAAGAGGCGCAGGCATGAAGCGGCGCATCCCATTTTTCATCGGCGCAGGCCTGCTGCTGGCCCTCGGTTTGCTGGGCATCTACCTGCTGGGCATGCTCACGCCGTATCAGGAAACCCTCGACCACGGCCCCTCGCCCGAGGCGCAGGCCAACCCTTACCTGGCGGCCGAGCAGTTCCTGCGCAAGCAGGGCCTGCAGGTCCAACGCGCCGACGGTCTGGAAGCCCTCAAAGACCTGCCGAGCGCCGGGCAAACCCTGTTACTGCTCGGTGACCGCAGCCGAATGACGCCCAAGCAGGCCGAACGTCTGCTGGCCTGGGCCGCCAAAGGTGGCCACCTGTTATTTGTCGCCGAACGTTTGTGGGATGAAGACGAAGGTAAAAGCGGCGACCTGCTGCTCGACAGCCTAGGCATTCAGCAGTATCAGAGTGAAGACCTCGACGACCAGGATAGCGCCGCCACAGCTGAGCAGGGCCGTGCAGAAGATACGTATGACGCCGAAGCAAAGGCCCAATCAGCCGCTGACGACGACAACGCCTACCCGGAACTGACCCAGCTCTACCTGGAAAACGAAGACGCACCGGCTTATTTCAACTTCGACACTGACTTCCACCTCTACGACGCCGAAAACCGCGCCCACGCCTGGGCCAACAGCGATGCGGCCACGCACCTGCTGCAGCTCTACCGTGGCGATGGTTTGATCAGCGTGGTCAGCGACAGTTGGATCTGGCAAAACCAAAGCATCGGCGAATACGACAACGCCTGGCTGCTGTGGTACATGACCCAAGACAGCCAGGTGACTCTGCTCTACCGCGCCGACCGCGATGACCTGATCAGCCTGCTGCTTGAGCACTTTCCACACGCCCTGGTCGCCCTGGCGCTGCTGCTGGCATTCGGCCTATGGCACCTGGGCATGCGCCAGGGTCCGCTGCAGCTACCCGCCAGCAGACATCGCCGACAGCTGCAGGAACACCTGCGCGGCAGCGCCGATTTCCTGCTGCGCCACAACGGCCAGCACAGCCTGCTGCACGGTTTGCAGCAAGACATCCAGCGCCGCGCCCGGCAGCGTCATCCCGGCTTCGAACGCCTCGCAGTGGCCGAGCAATGGCAAACCCTCAGCCGCCTGACACGCCAGCCTTCTAGCGTTATCAGCCAAGCCATGCGGCCGCCGCCCAAGCAACGCCTGGCCGCCGCCGATTTCACCCGCCAGGTCGCCAACCTGCAAACCCTCAGGAATGCCCTATGACGAGCGAACACACACCCGAACTGCCGGACAGCGCAATCGAACCGGCGGCCGTAGCCACCGAGCCCGTCAGCGAGATACCGGCTGCGGCACCCGCGCCAGCTGCCCCGGCAGCCACTGCGGCCAATCCGAATGCTCAGCGTCAACGCGCCAGCCAGTTGGCTCAGGCGCTGCACGCTGAGCTACAGAAAGCCCTGATCGGTCAGACGGCGGTGATTGACGACGTGCTCAGCGCGCTGATCGCCGGCGGCCATGTGCTGATTGAGGGCGTTCCTGGCCTCGGCAAAACCCTATTGGTTCGCGCCCTGGCGCGCTGCTTTGGCGGCGAGTTTGCACGCATCCAGTTCACCCCTGACCTGATGCCCAGCGACGTCACCGGCCACGCCGTGTACGACCTGCAGAGCGAGCAATTCAAGCTGCGCAAAGGCCCGGTGTTCACCAACCTGCTGCTGGCGGATGAGATCAACCGTGCGCCGGCTAAAACCCAGGCGGCGCTGCTGGAAGTCATGCAGGAGCGCCAAGTCACCCTGGAAGGTCGCGCCCTGAACGTACCGCTGCCCTTTATGGTGCTGGCCACGCAAAACCCGATCGAGCAGGAGGGCACCTACCCGCTGCCAGAAGCCGAGCTCGACCGCTTTATGCTCAAGCTGCGCATGGACTACCCCGAGCAGAGCGAAGAGCTGAACATGGTTCGTCAGGTGGCGCGCTCAAGCAAAGCCGACATGCTCGAAGTCACGCCGCTGCGCACTTTGCTGCAAGCCCGCGATGTGCAGGCGCTGCAGAAGATTGCCAGCGACCTGCCAATTGACGAGCAGGTACTCGACTACGCCGTGCGCATCGCCCGTGCAACGCGCAGCTGGCCAGGCCTGGCGATCGGCGCCGGACCACGCGCTTCGATTGCCCTGGTACGGTGCGGGCGGGCCCGCGCACTGCTGCGCGGCGGCGACTTCGTTTTGCCGGATGATATCAAGGGCTGCGCCCTGGCTGTGCTGCGTCACCGCGTGCGCCTCTCGCCCGAGCTGGATATCGAAGGGCTGTCGGTGGATCAGGTGCTGCAACAACTGCTCGACCAGGTTGCGGCACCGCGCCTATGAAATCTGCAGTGCAAGGCGCAACGGCATGAAACCCTCACGCACGCTACTGACGCTGCTGGCCGGCCTGTTTGTCCTCGGCATTGCGCTGGGTATCTGCAGCGCCCTGGGCGTTGCCGTGCCGCGCAGCGTTAGCCCGATTTACTGGGGCTTGCTGCTGGTACTGCTCGGCCTGACGCTGACCGACGCCCTGCTGCTGCGCCAAGTGCTCTCGCCGCGCATCGAGCGCCAGCTACCCGGTAATCTACCGCTCGGGCGCTGGAGCGACGTGCGGCTAAATCTGCACCACAGCTATAACCGTGTGCTGCAGGTGGAGGTATTTGATCATCTGCCCGGCGACATGGCCTTCGAGCACCTGCCACTCAAAGTTGAACTGCACCCCGGCGAACAGACCCAGGTCAGCTACCGCGTGCGTCCGCTACTGCGTGGGCATTTTCATTTTCCGCAGTGCGAAATCAGCCTGCCCAGCCCCATGGGCCTGTGGTGCGCCCGCCGTTATCTACCAGTAGTCGGTGAGACCCGCGTCTACCCAGATTTCGCCCGCCTGTACGGCGCGCAATTGATGGCAGTGGATGACTGGATCAGCCAACTTGGCGTGCGCCAGCAACAGCGCCGCGGCCTCGGTCAAGAGTTTCACCAACTGCGCGAATTTCGCGACGGTGACACCCTGAGGCAGATCGACTGGAAAGCCACCGCGCGCAAACGCACGCCAATTGCCCGCGAATACCAGGATGAGCGCGACCAGCAGATCGTCTTCCTGCTCGACTGCGGGCGGCGCATGCGCAGCCAGGACGGCGAACTGTCGCACTTCGATCACGCCCTCAACGCCTGCCTGCTGCTCAGCTATGTCGCGCTGCGCCAGGGCGATGCAGTGGGCCTGTCGACCTTTGCCGGCGAACAAAACCGCTTCCTTGCGCCGGTCAAAGGCCAGGCGCAGCTAAATGTGCTGCTCAACGCCCTGTACGACCTGCGCAGCACCCAGCAACCAGCAGACTTCAACGCCGCAGTGGAAAACCTGCTCAGCCGCCAACGCCGTCGCGCTCTGGTGGTACTGGTGACCAATCTGCGCGATGAGGATGATCAGGCGCTGCTCGGCGCGGTTAAGCGCCTAAGCCGCCAACACCGTGTGCTGGTCGCCAGCCTGCGCGAAGAAGTGCTGGATACCTTGCGCCACACCCCAGTAGAGGACCTGTCCAGCGCCCTGGACTACTGCGGCACCCTGGACTACCTGAACGCCCGCGCCGGCCTGCACGAACGCTTGCTGGCCAATAAGGTGCCCGTGCTGGATGCGCGCCCGAGTGAACTGGGGCCGCAACTGGTAAGCAGCTATCTGGCCTGGAAAAAAGCCGGCGTGCTGTAAGAGTCCGGCCAGGATCTGCTGCGCATCGGCGATACGGCGTTAGAAATGGCCTCGGGTTGCTCATTTACAACCAGTAAACTCCGCGCCCTCGGCCATTTCTGCCTTGTCTCGCTCTAGCTCGCGAGATCCGAAACTGTTTGGCGCGCGCTAACCCTATAGCCACGTCACGTGCTGCTCCAGCGGAAAGCGCAGACGTGGGTTGTACACACCCTTCTCACCCTGCTTGCCCACTGCCAGCAGCATAATCGGCATGGCCTCACGCGGGATGCTCAGAGTTTTGCGCAGGCGCACTTCATCAAAGCCTTCCATAGGGCAAGTGGCATAGCCATGACTCTGGAAGGCCAGCATCAGGTTCTGCGCCGCCAATGCCGTGGACTTAACGGCCCAGATACGCATCTGCGCACGGCTGTTGGGCGCACGCATCAGTGGCTTACGCCAAGCGGCTATACGCAGTAGCTGGCGCTTGAAAAAGCCCAGCAGCCCAAACGGCCCTTGGTTGTACTGAAAGGGCGCGGTCTTGTTATAGAAGCTGCGAATCCGCGCTGGCACCTGCGGCTCAGGCCAATAGTCGATGATGTGTTGGCAGGCCTGCTTCCAGGTGTCTGGACGCGCCAGCACGGCGATGATCAGCGGCGCCTTGGCCGCATTCTGACTCATGCAAACAGGGTGCAGGCGAGCCAAAAGCGCCGGATCGCGAATCACCTGAAAACTCCAGGGCTGCAGGTTGCAGGAGTTGGGCGCCAGCACCGCCAGCTCCAAGCAGTCGCGCACGACATCATCGGGCACAGGCTCAGCGGTAAAGCGGCGCACCGCGCGGCGACGTTCGATCAGCTCGCGCAGCGCAGCAGGGCTGGCGGGGACAGTGGCAGGGTCAACGGGGAACAGGCTCATCGTGGTCATCCTTAGCAGATAAACCAATTAAGCCGTGCTGATTGGCTACGGACAACCCATGTGCGGGCTTAGTCCGCAGCCTTGGCGCAAATGGCCTGTTAGCCCAAGGCCTTTTCGATCGCCTGAATGATGCTCGGATCATCCGGCGTGGTGCGTGGGGAGAAGCGTGCCAGTACGCGGCCGTCATGCCCCACCAGAAACTTCTCGAAGTTCCAGGTGATATCGCCAGGAAACTCGGCCCCCTCGCCCGCCAACAGGCGATACAACGGATGGCGATCCGCGCCGTTCACCTCCAACTTGCTGGCCATGGGAAAGCTGACGCCGTAGTTGAGACTGCAGAACTCACGGATCGCCTCTTCGTCATCCGGCTCCTGCTCAGCAAACTGGTTGCACGGCAAACCCAGCACGCTAAAGCCTTGCTCCTTGAACTGCTGATAAAGCTTTTCTAGCCCTGCGTATTGCGGTGTTAGGCCGCATTTGGAGGCCACATTGACCACCAACACTACCTGCCCCTTGAAGGGTGCCAGCGGCAACGCTTGGCCATCTAGCGCGCGCAGGTTGAGGTCGTGAAAGGCACTCATGGTTAACTCCTTAAAAACACAGGTTTAGGGCGAGAGACGAAATGCGCTGAAGCCATCTTAACGTCGCCCAGCAAAAGCCCGCAGGGTGCCGGCCATGAATGGCAGGCCATAAAAAAGGCACCTATCAAAGGTGCCTTTGTTGTATTTCAGCTTAGCAGTCGAGCCGGTAATTGATACGACCATAAGTCGAATTACAGCGCCGACATAAGGCTGAAACTTAGTGCTGGTGACCACCTTCGCCATGGACATGGCCATGGGCAACTTCTTCTTCGCTGGCATCACGCACTTCAACAATCTTGACCTTGAAGTGCAGGCGCTGACCGGCCAGTGGGTGATTGCCGTCAACGATTACGTCATCGCCGTCGAGGTCACGGATAGTGACGATCTGCATGCCGCCGTCCGGGCCGGAAGCGTGGAACTGCATGCCGACTTCCAGCTCATCCACACCTTCGAACATCGAACGGTTGAGGGTCGCAACCAGCTCAGCGCTGTATTCGCCATAGGCGTCTTGCGGCTCGACGATAACGTCCAGCTCATCACCAACCTGCTTACCCAGCAGGGCTTTTTCCAGGCCGCCGATGATGTTGCCAGCACCGTGCAGATAAACCAGCGGCGCGCCGCCTGCGGAACTGTCGATCACCTCACCGGCATCGTTAGTCAGGGTATAGTCGATGGAGACGGCCTTATTGGCGGCGATCAGCATGGGGCAGGACCTTTTGCTTGAAAATAAAGAGCGGGCGAGTTTACCGAAGGGCGCGCCTGAAAGCGAACCGGACACAGACGGACGGCCATGCATGGCATTAGTGCGCGCGCTTGATTTTCGTCAGGATGAGCACGGCGATTGGCTGGCAGTATTGTCCTGCGGCCATACCCAACACGTGCGCCATCAGCCGCCCTGGCAAAACCGTGCCTGGGTGCTGGATGCCACACAGCGCAACGCGCAACGGGGTAAACCCTTTCGCTGCGGCTGGTGTGCGACCGAACATGACGCCAACGAGGCGAGCACCGAACGCTCGCAGGATGATTTAAACAAGGAGCGGTAAATGCCCGCACGCAACATTCTGGTGATTAACTGCGGCAGTTCGTCGATCAAGTTCGCTTTAGTCCACGAAGAGCACGCGCCATTCGCCCTGAGCGGTATCGCCGAACGGCTGGGCAGCGCCGATGCGCAGGTGCATTGGCAACAGGATGGCAACAAGCAGAGCTTGCTGTTGCCGCACGCGGACCATCGCGCAGCCCTCGTCGAAGTGTTACCGCTGATCCAGGCGGCCGCGGGCGCCCAGCTGCAGGGGATTGGCCATCGTGTGGTGCATGGCGGTGAGCACTTCACCGCCGCCAGCAAGCTGGATGACTCAAGTATCGCCGCGATCCGCGCCACCGCCGCCTTGGCGCCGCTGCACAACCCGGCCAACCTGCTCGGTATCGATGCGGCCATCAAGCTGTTCCCACACCTGCCTCAAGTGGCGGTGTTTGATACTGCATTCCACCAAACCCTGCCCGAACACGCCTATCGCTATGCCCTACCGGAGCCGCTGTACCGTGAGCACGGTGTGCGCCGGTATGGCTTTCACGGCACCAGCCACCGCTTTGTCAGTCAACACGCCGCGCAGATGAGTGGGCTACCGATCCATGCCAGCAGCTGGCTGGTCGCACACCTGGGCAACGGTTGTTCAACCTGCGCCATTGTCGACGGCCAAAGCCGCGACACCAGCATGGGCCTGACGCCATTGGAAGGCGTGGTAATGGGCACGCGCAGCGGCGATGTCGACCCTAACCTGCACAGCCATCTGGCACGAACGCTGGGCTGGAGCCTGGAGCAGATCGAAACCCTGCTTAATAAAGAGAGCGGGCTACTGGGTTTGTCCGGCCTGTCCAACGACATGCGCACCCTGGAGCAAGCCCGCGAACAAGGCCATACCGGCGCGACGCTGGCCATTGAGGTGTTCTGCTATCGCCTGGCCAAATCCCTGGCGGCCATGAGCTGCGCCCTGCCACAACTCGACGGGCTGATTTTTACCGGCGGCATTGGTGAGAACTCGGCGCTTATTCGCAGCAAGACCGTCGCCCACCTGAAATTGCTCAACTTGGCCCTCGACGACCAGGCCAACGCCCGCACCGTGCGCGGCGCGGCCGGCCCGATCCAGGCTCACAGCCACCCACGCGTGCTGGTCGTGCCGACCAATGAAGAACGACAGATTGCCCTCGATACACTGGCGCTACTCGACGCCTAACGGAGCCCCTATGCACACCTTTTTTATTGCCCCCACCGGTTTCGGTGTCGGCCTGACCTCAATCAGCCTCGGCCTAGTGGGCGCTCTGGAACGCGCCGGCCTCAAGGTTGGTTTCTTCAAACCCATCGCCCAGCCACATCAGGGCGACATGGGCCCTGAACGCTCCAGCGAGTTGATCGCCCGCACCCACGGCCTGCACTCACCCAAACCGTTGGCCCTGGCGCATGTTGAACGCATGCTCGGTGATGGCCAGCTGGATGAACTGCTGGAAGAAATCATCAGCCTCTACCAACAAGCGGCTGAGGGTAAGGACGTCGTCATCGTCGAAGGCATGGTGCCGACTCGCCAGGCCAGCTATGCCGCGCGCGTCAACTTCCACCTGGCCAAGAGCGTGGATGCCGAGGTGATTTTGGTCTCCGCCCCGGAGCAGGAAAACCTCAGTGAATTAATTGATCGCGTGGAAATCCAAGCCCAGCTGTTTGGCGGACCGAAAGACGCCAAAGTACTCGGGGTAATCCTTAACAAGGTGCGCAACGAGGATGGCATCGAGGCGTTCACCAGCCGCCTGAAAGAACTCTCGCCGCTGTTCAAGAGTGATGACTTCCGCCTGCTCGGCTGCATTCCCTGGCAGGACGAGCTAAACGCCCCGCGCACCCGTGACATCGCCGACCTGCTCGGCGCGCGGGTGCTCAATGCCGGCGATTACGAACAGCGGCGCATGCTCAAGATCGTGCTCTGCGCCCGCGCGGTGGCCAACACCGTGCAACTGCTCAAGCCCGGCACGCTGGTGGTGACGCCGGGTGATCGCGACGACATCATTCTCGCCGCCAGCCTCGCGGCGATGAACGGCACGCCCCTGGCCGGCTTGTTGCTGTGCAGCGACTTTGCCCCTGACCCACGCATCATGGAACTGTGCCGCGGTGCATTGCAGAGCGGCTTACCGGTAATGACGGTGAGCACTGGCTCTTACGACACCGCGACCAACCTCAACCGCCTGAATAAGGAAATCCCAGTCGACGACAAAGAGCGCGCCGATACGGTCGCCGACTTCGTCGCCAGCCACATCGACCACGAATGGCTATTTACCCGCTGTGGCACACCGCGCGAGCTGCACCTGTCGCCGCCCGCGTTCCGCTATCAGTTGGTGCAGCGCGCCAAAGCGGCGAACAAACGCATTGTTCTGCCGGAAGGTAGCGAGCCACGCACCGTGCAAGCCGCCGCGATTTGCCAGGCGCGCGGTATCGCACGCTGCGTGCTGCTGGCCAAGCCAGAAGACGTGCACGCAGTGGCCCGCGCCCATGGCATCGCACTGCCTGAGGGGCTGGAAATTCTCGACCCGGACCTGATCCGTGAAAGCTATGTCGAGCCCATGGTCGAGCTGCGCAAGGGTAAGGGGCTGAACGCGCCGATGGCCGCCGCGCAACTGGAAGACACCGTGGTGCTGGGCACCATGATGCTGGCCCTGGATGAGGTCGACGGCCTAGTTTCTGGCGCGATCAACACCACCGCCAACACCATTCGCCCGGCCCTGCAGCTGATCAAGACCGCGCCGGGTTACCAGCTGGTGTCGTCGGTATTCTTTATGTTGTTGCCTGACCAAGTGCTGGTGTACGGCGACTGCGCGGTAAACCCCGACCCGACAGCCGCTGAACTGGCAGAAATCGCCTTGCAAAGCGCCGCCTCGGCCAGCGCGTTCGGCATCACCCCGCGCGTGGCGATGCTCAGCTACTCCACCGGCGACTCTGGCAGCGGCGAAGAAGTCGAGAAAGTTCGCCAAGCCACACGCCTGGCACGTGCCATCAACCCAGACCTGCTACTCGACGGCCCGTTGCAATATGACGCGGCGGCGATCGAGAGTGTCGGCCGACAAAAAGCCCCCAACAGCCCGGTGGCCGGGCGCGCCACGGTATTTATCTTCCCCGACCTGAATACCGGCAACACCACCTATAAGGCAGTCCAGCGCAGCGCCGACTGCGTCAGTGTCGGCCCCATGCTGCAGGGCCTGCGCAAACCGGTGAACGACCTATCGCGCGGCGCACTGGTTGACGACATCGTCTACACCATTGCCCTGACCGTGATTCAGGCCGCCAACTTGCCGCACTGACCGGTTAATAGGCCTGAAAAGCCACGAACTGCGGGGATAAACGGCTCTTCGCATGGTTTGCAGTTCGGTGCACAAACGTTAACCTGTGCGCCGAACGATCGGTGGTGCAAAACCACCGACTTACACACCACGGGCGTACGCCCTATTTTCGGAGACACCGGCCCCCATGCTGCATTTTCTCCCGGCGCCACTGCGCGGCCTGCTTGCGGGCCTACTGCTTGCCCTGAACACCCTGATTTGCTGCTGGCCGCTGTTTATCGGGGCCCTGCTCAAGTTTCTGCTGCCCTTCGCGCAGGTCCATCGCGTGCTGCGTGCGGCCATGCATGCAACTGCCGAGTTCTGGATCTCCACCAACAAGTTCTGGATGCACCTGGTTGGCAATATCGAGTGGAATGTCGAAGGGCTCAAGGGCTTCGACAAGCAGCACTCCTACCTGGTGACCAGCAACCACCAGAGCTGGGTCGATATCCTGGTGCTGCAATACCAGCTCAACCGTCGTATCCCATTCCTGAAGTTCTTCCTCAAACAGGAGCTGATCTGGGTGCCGGTGATCGGCCTGTGCTGGTGGGCGCTGGAGTTCCCCTTTATGAAGCGTTTTAGTAAGGAATACCTGGCCAAACATCCGGAGAAGCGCGGTCAGGACCTGGCCACTACCCGAAAGGCCTGCGAGCGCTACAAGACCAACCCAGTGTCAGTGTTCAACTTCCTTGAAGGCACGCGCCTGTCGCCAACCAAGCACGCCCAGCAGCAATCGCCTTTTAAGCACCTGCTCAAACCCAAGGCCGGCGGCATTGCCTTTGTCCTGGACGCTATGGGCGAGCAACTGCATAGCCTGGTCAACGTCACCATCCACTACCCGCAAGGCGCGCCGGGGTTCTGGGACCTGTTGTGTGGAAGGATTAATCAGGTGGTGGTGCGCTTCGAAGAGGTGCAAATACCCAAGGCGTTTATTGGCGGCAACTACGACCAGGACGACGCTTATCGCCTGCAATTTCAGCAGTGGGTCAATCAGCTTTGGCTGGACAAAGACGCGCAACTGGATGAGCTTAAGCAGCGTTTTCCTGCTAAATGAAGTGTGAAGTAAGGTTAACGAAAGCCCGCCTACCCGGCGAGCCGTTCGCTTAATCTGTTGAAATTTTGAGGTGCATGGTCTTGTATGAGGCTATGCACCTCATCTTTTCAGGAGACAGCCATGGGGAAGAAATCTTCCCAAGGCCAAGCAGTCGAATCAGCGGATACGGCCAAGGCGAAAAATCCCCTCGCTGACGCAGATGGTGCACAAGCTGCTCGCAAGCAGCGCTCACCCGCAGCCCATCAGGGCATTCAGGTCAATTTCTGCAAAAATCCAATTTGCGCGAATTTTGGTTCGCCAGTAGGCGACAAGCTTTCTCGTTCCCAAAATCCATACCGAATCGCAGCCTCAGGAAAAGGCTTGCCGGTTGGTTATTGCTATAGCTGCAACGAAAGCTTTCCCCTGAAAAGTAACAAAGGTATCCATGAAGAGCTAGAGCGGATGTTGGCTTTCTTGGTTGAAGCCACGGTGCAATCTTGCTGCCCGGTTGACGGTTGTTCCAATCATGCAATGCCAGTCTCCAGCGGTAAGGCCTTCTACTCTGCATTTGGGGTGACCAGTACGGGCAGCCAACGTTACCTCTGCAAAGGCACGGTAGATGGCAAGCCATGCGGCAAAACCTTTTCCGTTGCCAGTAAATCAACCAGCCGCCAGCGCCTGACTCACAAGAACAAGAGCATCTTCAAGCTAATCGTCAACAAGGTGCCAGTGCGCAGGATTGCCGAAATTGAAGAAATCGCCCTGCAAACGGTCTACGACAAGATCGACTTTATCCATCGGCAGTGTTTGGCCTTCGCCAGTGAGCGGGAGTCGAAACTTCCTGATATGCCCATTCGTCGCCTGTACATCAGCGTGGATCGCCAGGATTACGTGATCAACTGGTCTCGGCGTGATGATCGGCGTAACACGGTGGTTTCGGCTGTTGCGTCAGCCGATAACACCAGTCAGTACATTTTCGCCATGCATCTCAATTTCGACCCTCGACTTGATCCAGAGGCCATTGAGGAGGATGCCAAGCAGATCGCCGACATCAACCTGCCGACTCCTCACCGTAAGTATGCAAGGCTCTGGATGGCCTCTGACTATTTAGCTTCCATGGCTGCATCGAAGAAATCCAAGGCATCTGGCAGCCTGGAAGGTGATATCGCTGCGACCTACTCCAGCTCTGAGAAGCGAGAGGATGTCGAAATCTCGGATGAGCCTACCAAAGACGAAAAGCTGCCGGATCGGGGCATGCAAACTCATTCCGAGTACACCCTGTACGGCCACTTCCTGTATTTGCGTCACCTGCTGGCCAGTGTCGAAAAGCTCAGGTTCTTTCTCGACCAGGACTCGGGGATGCGGGCGGCATGCTTGGCAGCGTTCCAAGAAGGAATCAAATCCCGTCGAGTCGATGCCTTTTACGTGAGGATCAACAAGATGATGACCGTGGATCAGAAGCGCAGGCTGATCAATGAGTCGAATAAGGCTATCGCCAAGGTGATGAAAGAGAATCTCGGCTTGAACAAGCGAGAGGCCGTCTTGATGCTGCTCAAGCAGCGTATCGAGGAGGCAAAGCTCATCGGAAAATGGAAGGATCGCTGGGTGTTTCACCCGCTGGCAACGATGAACGAGCCTGAAAAGGCCTTATGCCATCTGACCGACCTAGGTGACCTTGAGCCTGATCACGCAGCTTGGCTTTACAACAGAGCCAGCCTGCACGGTGTCGATTCGTACTTCAACCGAGTTAGGCGGCGTCAGTCGCTCCTGGAACGGGGCATTTCATCCCAATCGAATACTGGACGGGTCTGGAGTGGTTACGCGCCGTACAGCCCAAATCAGGTTCAAAAGCTGCTCGATATCCTGCGAGTGGTACAGAACTACGTGCTGAAGGGCGGTAAGGACAAGAAAACACCGGCTATGCGCCTTGGATTAGCCAAAGGCCCAGTGAAATACGAGGATATCCTGTACTTCACCGGGCCTTAGGTTTTCAACAGATTAAGCGAACGGCTCGCCTACCCGGCGGGCTTTTCATTGCGCGGTAGGTTGTGCCAATCCACTTGCGCAGGGAACGCATTGGCCTGCTCGACGCTCAGCCCCGGTGCAACCAGAAAGCCCTGCATGATCGCGCAGTCGTGTTGCGCCAGCCAATCGCGCTGAGCCATGGTTTCCACCCCTTCGGCGATTACCTCAAGCCCAAGATGCCGCCCTAGGTCGATGATGGTGCTGACCACTGCGGCATCACGGGGCGAGCCGAGCATGCTGCTGATAAACAGCCGGTCGATCTTCAGCGTATCCAGCTCGAAATGGCGCAAATAGGCCAGCGACGAGTAGCCGGTACCGAAGTCGTCAATCGCGATCTTCACCCCCAGCTGACGCAGCTGACGCAGTTGTTCACGACTGGTATCCAGGTCCTGCATCAGCGCGCTCTCGGTGACCTCCACCTCCAACTGCTGCGGTGCCAGTTGATGCTCATCCAGCACCCGACGTAAATCATTTACCAACTGCGGCATACCGAACTGCACCGGGCTGACATTCAAGCTGATCACCAGTTCGGAACCATAGCGCTGACTCATCTGCCGGCACTGTTCGACCCCGGCTTTAAATATCCAGCTGCCCAAGCGGTTGATCAGCCGTGTTTCCTCCAGCAGCGGGATAAACACCCCAGGGGCCACTGTACCGGCGACGCGATGCTGCCAGCGCAGCAAGGCTTCGAAACCACGCAGCCGCCCACTTTCAAGGTAGATCTGCGGCTGATAAACCAGTACGAAATCATCGTTCTCGATGGCTGTGCGCAAGCTTTCCTCGAGCATCAACCTTGAGCGCGCGCGGCCATTCATCTCCGGCGAGAAGAAGCGGTATTGCTGGCGCCCCGCTCGCTTGGCCTCGTACATGGCCATGTCTGCTGCACGTAACAAGGTTTCAACGCTTTGCCCACATTCAGGGAAGCAGGCAATGCCTACGCTCGCGCCCAGGGTTACATCAACACCGTCAAGCGTATGCCGTACCGAGACTTGCTCAATCAGTTTCTCAGCAATGCGTGCAGCATCTTCCGGGTGGTCCAGGCTGTCGAGTAAGGCTGTGAACTCATCACCGCCAATCCGTGCCAGGCAGTCATAGGAGCGCAAGCTTAGCTTGAGCTGCTCGCCAACCCGCTTCAACAACGAGTCACCGACATCGTGTCCGAGCGAGTCATTGATCCGTTTGAAACCGTCAAGGTCGAGGTAGAGCACAGCCATACGCTGGCCGCTCCGCTCGATACGCGATAACGCCGACTCCAGCGCCTGATAGAAACCCCGCCGGTTGAGTAGGCCCGTCAAACTGTCGGTAATCGCCTGGGACTCCAATTGCTGGTGCAAATGACGCTCCACCGACATATCCAACGCCATGATCACCATTGCACGCTGCAAACGCGGCAACGGCGAACAGGACAACGCAACCGGCACCTCACCGCCTCTCAGCGTGCGCAGATTGGCATCATGCTGGCGATAAACTTCGCCTCGACGCCAGCGCCGGTAAAACTCTGACATGCGCCACTCGCACGTCACCTGCGGGGCCAGCAGATAAGAGAGCATTTCACTGCCCTCCAAATCGCTGACCGTGCCGTCAAGCATGCGGGCCATGGCCGGGTTGGCAAAACTGATGCGGCCGTCCTCACGCACCACCATGATGCCTTCGGCAGCGTTGTCCAACACTGAGGCATTGAAGGCCCGCGCCGTATCCAGCTGCTGGGTTAGCTGCAGCAGTTCGCTGCGGTTGCGTTCATGTTCGAGCAGGGCGTGAATTTTATGGCGCAAGACACTGGAGTCGAACGGCTTGAGCATGAAATCCACCGCACCGGTGGCATACCCCTTTAGGACTGAATCCTGAGTCTGGGCGATGGCGGAGACGAAGATGATGGGGGTGTAGCGAGTACGCGGATTACCGCGCATCAGCCGGGCGACTTCGAAGCCATCCATAAATGGCATCTGCACATCCAGCAGGACCAGACCGACATCCTCTTCAAGCAGGCACTGCAAAGCGGCTTCGCCTGAGTCGACGCAACGCAACTCCCAGTCGCCATCTTCCAACAGGGCCTGCATGGCCTCCAGATTTTCCGGGCGGTCATCCACTACCAGCAGAACCTGTGCAGCGGCTGTGACCTTGAGTTGCGCATGGGCCATACAGTTCCCCTTGTCCCTGGCGAGTGCCTTTCGGCTCCTGTTGCAATTCAGGTTAGCAGGCTGCAGAAAAACTACTCAGGCGGTTCATCCGCTGCAGCGGATGAACCGCCGGGCGTGTCGGTCGCTGCCAGCCAGCGCCTCAATAATTCCAACAAGGCCTCACGACTTATCGGCTTGGCTAAATAGTCGTCGGCACCGGCGGTGATGCACTTCTCCCGGTCGCCTTTCATGGCATGGGCCGTCAACGCAATGATTGGAATACGGCAGGCATGCTCGGTTTTCAGCAATCGAGTCGCGGTATAGCCGTCCATGACCGGCATGGCCATGTCCATCAGGATCAAGTCGAACGGTTCACGCTCATAACACTCAATCGCTTCCTGGCCGTCCTTAGCCGAACTGATGATCAACCCCACCTCGTCGAGCAAGGCCGTCAGGGCATAAACATTGCGTACATCATCATCGACCAAAAGAATCCGCCGACCTTCTAGCGGGTTTTCAACCCTCGACACACCTAATCGCGCAGGGTTACGCACATCGCCGAGAAAACCCTGCACCGCCTCACTCAGCGCCTGCATGTCCTCGCCATGCTTGTGCACCACTACCGCACTGTAACGGCGCAGGCGCTGCAAGGCCTGACGGGTGACATCAATACCGGTGTTGATCACCACCCGCGCATCATTGAGCGGGCGTTGCCGATTAAGTGTTTCCAACAGTTCAAAACCATCCTGATCGGGTAGATCAAGATCAATCACCAACGCGCTGAACGCGCCCGTGGCGTAAGCCTGCTGTGCCTCATCGGCCCGCGCACAGGCCTGCACGGTAAAGCCCATATGCTGCAGGTGCTCACGGTAATGCTCGCGCTCAACCTCGACATCCTCCACCAGCAGCAAGTGCTGCGCCGGCTGCTGGCCGAGCACCTGCAGATCGTCAAAAACCTTCTCCAGGTCTGCAAGCTGGATCGGCTTGACCAGATAGCGTGTGCTGTCATCGCTCCAGTCCGCCGGTTGCGGTACGCAAGAGATGATATGCACCGGCGTATCCCTGTAACTGGCATGGCTGCGTAGATTGCGAAACAATTGCCAGCCGCTGATATCGGGTAACAGAATATCTAGAATGACCGCACTGAAGCGCTCACCTTGCAGCAGGCCAAGTGCCTGCTTGCCGGAGCGGCAATGCACACTGGCAAAGCCATGCGCGTGCGCTTCCTCTGCCAGCACCATGGCAAAATCTACATCGTCCTCAACAATCAGCACAGCCGGCCCCACGCCAGTGCGTAGCGGCGCGTCTGCCACGGTTTGCACCTGCTCCTGCGCCATCACCCTTACCGGCAGGCGCACGGTAAAGCAGGAGCCCTCGCCCAGCGCACTTTGCAGAGTGATGTCACCGTCCATGGCCAGCACCAACTGACGCGTGATCGCCAACCCCAGCCCGGTGCCACCAAAGCGCCGACTGGTAGAACCGTCGATCTGCTGGAAGGCTTGGAATATCTGTTCATGCTGCTCAGGGGCGATACCCATGCCGCTGTCGCGCACACTGAAATTCAGCAGTTCATACCCCTCCTCCGGCTCACCGGCGGCACAAGACACAGTCAGGCTGACTTCACCGTGCTCGGTAAACTTCAGGGCATTGGAGAGCAAATTGCGCAGAATCTGATGCAAGCGTACGCGGTCACTGTGAATCACCCGCGGCACGCCCGCCTCCAACTGGGTGTGCAGGCGCAGGCCTTTAATCTCCGCCATGGGCCGCAGGCCGGCATCCAGCTCGACCAGAATATCCTGCATATTCAACGGCTCTATTTTCAGCTGCATGCGCCCGGACTCAACCTTGGCCAGATCGAGCACGTCGTTGATCAATTGCAGTAGATCACTGCCCGCGCGGTGCACGATGTCAGCATGCTTGGCCTGCTTCTCGGTCAGATTGCCCGCGCTATTGAGACGTAATTGATCGCTGAGTATCAGAATACTGTTGAGCGGCGTGCGCAGCTCATGGGACATATTGGCGAGAAACTCTGACTTGTAGCGGTTGGCCAGCATCAGCTGATCGGCCTGATCGCGCAGGCGTTGCTCGGCGGCCTTACGTTCGCTGATGTCAATGATCACCGCTTGCACCAACGCCTCTTCGCCACTGCGTATGGGCGACAGCCCCACCTCAAGGGGGATCAGGTGACCGTCGCGATGCTGGCCAAACAATTCACGGTTACTGCCCATGCGTCGAGGCTCTGGATTGTCCTGGTAGGCCTTACGCTGCGGCACGTGGCTATGGCGCAAATCAGTCGGCAAGAGCATTTCAACGGGCTGTGACAGCAACGTCTCACGGTCATAGCCAAAAAGCTGCTCGGTCTGGCGGTTGACCATGGCGATACAGCCTTGGCTGTCCACCAGCACAATAGCGTTGGGCGAGGCTTCGACCACGAGACGAAAGCGCTCCTCGGCACCTTTGCGGGCTCGTAAATCGACGAGGTTGATCAGGTAGTTCACCCCAGTCGAATCACCCAGCACGCTCACACTCAGAGCAACCGGCAGCTCGCCCCGCGCTCAGGACGAACCTGATACTCATGAGCCGACTCGGGCGTGTCATGGTCAATCGCCAACGTGCTGAGTTGCCCAACTGTCGGTAGAAAGCGCCTTACGCGCTCACCGAGCAAGCTCGCCGGCGTCGAATCGAGCAGTTCCGCAGCGCTGCGATTCGCCATCTCGATGCGCCCCTCGGCATCGCATAACAGGGTGGCCACCGGCAAGAGCTCAACCAGCAGGCGAAAACGCTCTTCGCGCTCACGCAATTGCTCCGTCGCCAGCTGATTGGCCACTAACTCACGTTCACGTAAATACAGATACCCACCGATTAACAGCGCCAGCAGTGCGGCCGCCGCCAAGCTCAGCCACAGACGCAGGCTGCTGGCCTGGTTGAGTTGCTCGGCGTCATAAACGGCAGTACTGCTGACTTCGAGCACCCAGTTACGGCCGTACAGTGGTAGCTCCAGCACATGGCGAAACGCCGGGGGTGCTGTTGCGCTGGAGGTTTCACCTCTGAGCAGGAGCGTCTCCGGCGCTTGCTTATCGGTGAGGACGATCGCAAAACGACTGGCCTGCGCGCCCAGGATGCCGAACATCAAATCCTGGCTGCGAAATGCGGCATGCACCATGCCTAATAGTGCCGCACGGCGCTCTTCCACCGTATTCAACGGTTTATCCGGCTTATACACCGGCAAATACAGCAACACGCCCGCTTGAATATTTTCCTTGGTTTCCTGGCGGAGTGTGACCGGTGCACTGAGGGTCGCGACGCCACTATCAATAGCCTGCTCAATGGCCGTTTGCCGCACTGTCTCACTGAGCATGTCAAACCCTAGCACCCGCCGATTTCGCCAATCCAGCGGACTGATGTACTCGATGAGTAAGTACTGCTCTCGCGGCCCAGACGGAAAGAACAATGGTCTATCACGGTCTATTCCCTGCTCTTGCGCAACAAGCTTTTCAAGCTGATCCGCTAGCAAATAACGCGACCACGCTAGCGCCTGAATACCCGGGTAGCGATCCTGTAACTGCAGCTGATCCATGGCCCGCTCCCACTCAACCGAGGAGACGTATTCGCTACCAGTCATCAAGCCTGACGTCCCGCGCAGCACCATTTCATAGGACTGCATGCGACTGAGGACCCGCTGACTGACGTCCTGTACATCAAGCTCGAAGCGCAGCTGACGCTGCTCGTGCTCTCGCTGCTCGAGGGCGCGCCATTGCCAGAGTGACAGGCCGCTTAGACCAACCAGGAGAATCAGGGTGACCCAAATGGGTAGCCAGGGTTTGCGAGGGGTAACAGCAAGCCGGTCGTCCATGCGATCTCCAATCTTCATCCATGTAAGGCGCAAACTGTTGCACCACGGCGGCGGGATTTAAGTAACCCCTGTCAGCAGTCTAGTCAGGTATTAAAGGCGCGCTCTCTGGATCCCGGTTAAACACCACGCGCCCAACTAGCAGACATAAAAAAGCCGCGCATTCGGGCGAATGCGCGGCTGTTAGACGTACGCAGCAGTTACAGCGGACGCAGGTTGATTTCAACCCGACGGTTCTGCGCGCGGCCTGCTTCAGTGGCATTACTGGCAATCGGCTGGTTAGGGCCCGCGCCATAAGACGACAACCGTGAAGCGGGAACACCATTGGCGCTCAGGTAAGAGGCGACACTCTGCGCACGGCGATTGGAGAGATTCTGGTTCAACTCAAGGGAGCCGGTGCTGTCGGTATGGCCGACGATATCGACGCCATTCTTGTTGAATTCCTTAAACACGGTAACCAAGGAGTTTAGGGTTGGGTAAAAGCTGCTGGAGATATCCGCCGAGTTGCTGGCGAAGGTGATATTGCCCGGCATGATCAGCTTCAGGTCATCGCCATTGCGCTGTACCTGCACGCCAGTGCCTTGCAGGGTCTGGCGCAGTTTGGCTTCTTGGGTGTCGACGTAATAGCCGTAACCACCACCGGCCGCGCCACCGACAGCAGCACCAATCAAAGCACCCTTGCCGCGATCCTTTTTGCTCGATGTGGCCGCGCCAATCACCGCCCCGGTAACAGCACCGACACCACCGTAGATGCCCGCCTTGCCTGCCTCGCGCTCACCGGTATAGGGGTTGGTGGTACAGCCGGCGAGCACGCCAAGACCGAGGGTGACCACTGCAAGATTTCGCCATAGGTTCATGCGTGCTTCCTTATATTTCAATTAGATACGAGCTTTCGCTTGGCGTTTAGAGCCGAAATAACGCGCAAAGTTCCTTTCCAGGCGATGCAGCACGCTAACAGGGCGCGGCAGCTATGCGCGAACAAACGGATTATCACGCATTTCATCGCCCAATCGCGTGTCGGCACCATGGCCGGTCACGACGGTGGCGTCTTCATCCAAACAATACAGCCGCTGCTTGATCGAGCGTTCGATAGTGGTGTAATCGCCGCCCCACAGATCAGTACGGCCGATACCACGCTTGAACAGCGTGTCTCCCGCAATCAGCAGCTTGTCCTGCGGGAACCAAAAACTCATCGAGCCGGGCGTGTGCCCTGGGGTGTGCAGCGCCACGCCACATCCGCAATCGAGCGCCTGATCGTCGCTCAGCCACTGATCCGGCGCGGGGACCGGCGTGTAAGGCACGCCAAACATGCGGCACTGCATTTCGAGGCTATCCCAGAGGAACTGATCCTCTTTATGCAGGTGCAGAGTCGCACCAGTCAGCGCCTTCATCTGCCCAGAGGCGAGAAAGTGATCCAGGTGCGCATGGGTATGAATGATGCTGACCACTTTGAGGCCATGGGCTTCGAGGCGCGCCATGATCAACTCGGGGTTGCCACCCGGATCAATCACAATCGCCTTCTTGCTCAGCGGGTCACCAATGATCGTGCAGTTGCACTGCAAAGGCCCAACAGGGAAGGTTTCGCGGATTAGCGCGGGTTGAGCGGTTTGCATGAAGACTCCAGCAGATTAAATGGCACGGTTACGGTTACGGCACGCCAACATAGGACACTCGGTCACAATGGTTCTTGCAGCGGCATGCTCAAACAAGTGCTAAAGGGTGACGCCAACCACCCCATCCGCTCAAGAGCCAGTCTGCAATACAGGCCCGCTCCTGCAGCGCAAGCCGCCTAGACGGAGTCGTCACCTAGTAGGCAGCTGAATCAGTGCAGCAGTCCCAGGCTCTTGGCGCGCGCCACTGCTTGGGTTCGCCGCTCGACCCCTAGCTTGCTATTGATGTGCCGCGCGTGGGTTTTCACTGTATGCAACGAGATAAACAACCGCTCACTGATTTGCTGATTGGAACAGCCTTGGGCGATCAACTCCAAAACCCCCAGCTCACGCACGCTCAGCGCATCGACGAGCGTTGCATCGTCTTCTTCAGGAGCGGTCGCCTGCGCAGTAAGCGGTAGATGCTGCAGCAAGGCGTCAATCAAGGGACTCGCATCCAGCGCCAGCAATTGTTCGCGCAGCCACTCGGGGTGCTGGCTCAAAACGTCGTAGAAGGGCAGCAGGCCACCCCTGCGGCGCTCTGCAAAGCACTGCACAGGTGTTGCTGCGCCTCACGCTCACGCCCGCCATCCCGCAGCATGGCTGTCAGCTGCATCTGCGCAATGGCCCCCAGCAGCTGACCACCGGCGTTATGCGCCAGCTGACTCAGCCCACGCAAGCGCCGTTCGGCCTGCTCCGCTTCGCCCTGCAGGCGCTCGTAGGTGGCCAGGTGTAACTGAATATGCAGCGGCAGTTGCGGATGGAATTCAGGCGCGGCAGCCGCCTGCTCGCCGCCATAGGCATCCAGCAGGCGACTCAACCAAACACCGGCCAATTCACGCTGATCCTGGCGTAACCACAGCTCGCACTTCGTCAGGGTGATCATTGCCAGGTAGTAGATCGGTGGAATATCCCAGATATGCATCAGCCGCTCGGCCTCGGCCAAATGGGCAAATGCCTCCGACAAATTGCCACTGCGACCCTCCAGGCTAGCCAGCACGCAGTAACCGATCAGCACACTGATATCACGACAATTGCGCGCCTCAGCAATTCCGGCCAGAAGCTTCTGCCGTGCCTGCTGGGGCTGCAGGCGCAAGCTCAACAGATGGCCTTCATACAGGGTCAATCGTCCGCGCACCGCGTACTGTCGCCGCGCCGGCAAATTATCAAGGCGTTGCAGGCCCAGACGGACTTCATCCAGCGCTCGGAGTACTTCCCCCGCGCCTGCAGAACCCGCGCCCGGTCGTAATGAGCCAGGGCTTCAAACAGCGGGTTACCGACCCGCTGCGCCAACTCCAACGCCTCGCGATTCAGCCCGCGCGCGCGCCATAGGTCCCCGTGCACAATCGCCAGGTTGGCCAGACTGGACAGGCACATCAGCCGCTGACCATAACGGTCCAGTGGCAGACAACTTAGCGCTTCACTGCAATAGGCCTGCGCCTTGGCACTGTCGCCACGACCACGGGCAATCACGCCGCTCAGGGCGAGCCATTGCGCCAACAAGCCCTCCTGCTCAGCGCTGTCGCGTGCAGGTAAAAAACTCCCAAGCTGCAAAAGAAGCTCCTCGGCCGCATCCAGCTGGCAGGCCAACGCCAATGCCCAGCCGTATAACAAGATCAAACGCGGGGTACTGGTCAGAAGGCTGTCGGGCAAATCCATCTTCCAGCGCAGCAACGTGGCGACGTTCTGCTCAGCCAGTAGCTGCTCCTCGGAGAGATTCTGCACCAGGTTGGCCGCCACATCCGGCTGACCAGCCCGTAGCGCCTGCTCAATGGCTTCATCCAGCAGCCCTTCGCCGCTGAACCAGCGACACGCCCGCAAATGCAAACCGGTCGACGGCTGCGGACGGCTGCGCAGCAAGTCGGAAAACAGATGGTGATAGCGAAACCATTTACCCTGCTCATCCAGCGGCACCAGAAAAACCTGATGCGCCTGCAGATGGCGAAGAATCGCAGCGCTGTCATGGGCATCGCGCAGGGCATCACAGAGTTCGGCGCAGAAGCGCTCCTGGCTGGCCGTCTCATAGAGAAAGGCTTGTACCTCTGCGGGTTGCCGCTCGATCACTTCCTCCAGCAGATAGTCATGAATGAGCCCATCACCGCCCTGGGCCAACGTCGACAGTACGCCAGATGCCTGCGCCTCACTGGCAGCCAGTGACCACAAGCGCAAGCCCGCCACCCATCCTTCGCTGCGCAGTAGCAGGACCGCTAGCGCCTCTGCGGACAACTCAGAGCCCTGCAAGGCAAGCAATTCGGTACTTTCGCTGTCGCTAAGACGCAGGTCCTGCTCGTGCAACTCCAGCAGTTGCCGCGATAGGCGCAAACGGGACAAATGCCAATCAGGGCGCTGGCGACTGGTTACCAGCATCACCAGCCCTGGCGGCAGGTGATTTAGAAAAAACTGCAGGCAACGGTCGAGAACCGGACCTTGGGCCAAATGGTAATCGTCCAACACCAGCAACAGCGGCTGCTGTGGGTTAAGGCGCAGCGTCAGCTCATCGAGCAGACCATCAAGCCACTCTTCGAAAGCAAACGGTTGATGCCGCTGGCGCAAACGTAATAACCCCAGCGCTTCCTTGCCGACACCGGGGAAGAACGGCTGCAGGCCGCTGAGCAAGCGCTCAAGAAAACGCCCGGGGTCACTGTCGCGCGAGCTCAAGCCCAGCCACAGGCTTTGCCACTGCTCGGGCAAATGTTCACAAAACTCAATGGCCAGTGAGCTTTTACCAAACCCAGCCGGCGCGCTAACCAATAGCAGGCGCCCTGCCAAGCCGCCCAGCAAACGCTCACACAGCGCTGGGCGCGGTACATAACGGGCGGGTAGCGGCGGCCGATAGAAATGCCCGCCCAATACATTGGGCGCGGCAACTAAGCCAGAAATGGGATAGAGATCAGTCATCAGCTGTTTTCTTATAGTAGTCAGACAGAGGCACTAGCGATCTCTAGCAGCCTAGCGGCTTGGTACACGCATTTGAAGCCCTTGCGGCGATCAGGCGGGATACAGTAATGATTAGTCATACATAGGCTGCATTTTTATCAGCATCGTGCAGCTATATGGAAATTGAGAAAACACTTTTACGCCTTCAAGTGAAGGCGCTCAGATTGGTCGTTTGGGATACCAAGGCATAAAAAAACCGGCCCTATTGGGCCGGTCTTTTATGCAGTTTTACTCAGGTTTAACGAACGCCCGCCTGGCGCAGGGCCGCAGGGGTGTAATCGCTTTCCTTAGCTGGATAGTCGAACTCGTAAGAGCTCTTCTCTTCGTTCTTCATACCCAGAGCCAGGTAACGACCCGAGAGCAAGTCATACAGAGTCTCTACGCTGTACCACGGCACTTTCTTGTCGTAGTAGTACTGAGCATGGGCCTCTGCCACACGCCACAGAGTACCGCGACCGTCGTAGTGGTCGATGGCAGCCGCTTGCCAGGTGTCTTCGTCGATAAAGAAGTCACGCTTTGCATAGATATGACGCTCGCCCGACTTCAGGGTGGCGGTCACATGCCATACACGGTGCAACTCATAACGGGTCAGGTCCTGGTTGATATGGCCAGCTTTGATGATCTGGTCATACTTCAACTTTGGCGAGTCCAGACGGTAGCTGTTGTAAGGGATATAAACTTCCTTCTTACCTTCCAGCTTCCAGTCGTAACGGTCAGGCGCACCGTTGTACAAGTCGAAGTTATCGGAGGTACGCAGGCCATCAGCGGCAGTACCTGGACCGTCATAGGACACCTGTGGCGCACGACGCACACGACGCTGGCCAGCGTTGTATAGCCACGCCAAACGCGGCTCTTTCACCTGGTTGAGCGTTTCGTGTACCAGCAACACGTTACCGGCCAGACGCGAAGGTGCCGTTACGCGTTGCTTAAAGTAGAACAGCACGTTGCTTGGCTTGCTGGTGTCGGCATCTTTCAGCGCCCCACGGAAGGTGAACTCATCCTGGAAGTAGACCAGGCTGTAGGAACCATTGGCTTGCGGAGTCGCCTGAGTAACCAGACGCTTCACGCTGCCACCACGGTAGCGGGTGATGTGGTTCCAGATGGCTTCTAAACCATCCTTGGGGATTGGGAAAGGAATGGCCTGATCGAAGTTCTCAAGACCGTTACCGCCCTCGACCATCTTGGTATTAACAGCGTTTTTCTTCACTGCATCCAAAACGAAATCCGGCATGGTGGCGGTACGGTGAGTAGCGAACACCGGCATTCTGTAGCTTTCCGGGTAACGCTTAAACATCGCCAGTTGGCCTGGAGTCAGCTTGTCTTTGTACTGATCCACGTTTTGCGCAGTGATGGTAAACAGCGGTTGCTCATTCGGGAACGGGTCCGCTAGAAAGCCGGCTGAATCGACAACACCGGCGTTAACCGGCAAGCCACCGGTCCAGGCTGGAATCGAACCATCAGCGTTGCCGGCCATTTCCGCACCTACAGGCGTCAGCGTAGTCCCCAGCTTGGCCGCTTCATCTGGCGATACCGCCGCCATCACACTGCTAGCCAGCAACGTGAGTGTCAACGCGCCGGTTTTCAGCAGACTTTTTGTTGTTTTCATAGTCATAGTCGTCCTCAAAATCTCGTCCGCTTAGAAGTTCATACCGAAGCTGAGTGCTACGAAGTCGCGGTCATCAATAGTCGAATACTTACCGTCAAAGAAGTTAGTGTAGGAAACGCTGGCGGTATACGTATTCTGGTATTCGGCGTCCAGCCCCAGGCTGATAGCTTTACGGCCTTCTTCAAAGTTACCGCCTGGGCCAGGCGAGTAACCATCTACATCATGTGACCAAGCCACACTTGGCTTGAGGTTTACACCAGCGAATGCATCGGGATAGTCCCAAATAGCACGGGCGCGATAGCCCCAAGAGTCGGTAGTAGTGAAACCGTCTCGATCGCAAGCTTTATCCAGCATTTGCGAAGAACTTCGCCCACCACCTGTAGAAGCGTTTACCGGCCCACACATATCACCAGCAGTGCCAAAGATAGGGTCACGCCCATAACGAATATCTTTGTCGCTTTCCAAACCACCGACATGTGTCCAACCAACTTCACCAACCAGAGTCAGGCGAGAAGCGCCCATAACCTGATCAACGAAGTGGGTAAATGTAGTTTGTAGCTGGGTAATTTCTTTACGTTTGTACCCATGTAGCACCCCCTCAGAATCCGGACCGAGCGGCGACACGGCATCATAGGGGTTACGGTTTGCACCACCTAGCGCGGGAGGCAAGTTAAAGTTAATACCACGAAGACCTGCATATAGCACATCAGTCGAGTTCAATTGAACAGGGGCGTTAGGCCGATAGCTAATTTCACCACTCCATGCAGTGCCGGTCGGAAGCGTGGTTGAGAAGCTCATACCATAAAGCTTGATATCTTCAGGATATTCCATGAAGTAGCCACCATTGGCGGCATAAGCCAAGGCACCGACATTAGACGCACTTGAACCAGCTTGACCTGCTGCAGCTACAGCACCCACTCCGGCACCAGTTAGACCAGTATAAGTTTGGTTGAATGTTGTCTGAACCAATGCATCGATGGAACTGAGAGCAGAAGCACTTTGAGCAGCACCACTAAATATCGGCGCACGACTATGATAATTCATAAAGTATGCACCAAACTCAGTATCAAGCGGCTCAAACATATAACGGAAAGCCAAGCCCCACTGGCCACTATCACGAGCATCTACATCACCCTTGCGCGGTACAATAACACCCTCGCTGGTAGATGAAACCAAAGCGGCATCGCCACCCAGAAGACCGTTGAATGTAGTAAGGCCGCCATTGATCTGCGCCAACTGCGCAGGACTCAAAGAGGCAAGAACATTTAGATTTTGATCACACCCGTCAGAAACAATATCAGCCTGGGCGAAGAACGTACCGCAGTTATCAGTAACGGTCTGATCCCACTCTAATTGATAGAATGCCTCCATTGAGAGATTTTCAGTCAGACTTTGCGCAACATAGAACATGTTGACCGGAATCAAGCCTTCCTTGATTTCCGCTCCAGGACGGCGAAAAGCTGATACATCAACAGGGTTGATCGAGTTAATACCGCCCTGGATAAATGTACTTTCACCCCAGCTAACTACTTGCTTACCAAGACGCACGGAACCTGGCTGATCGCCAATAGCGTAATTGTGGTAAACGAAAGCATCGAGAATTTGCGCACCAGAAGACTGAGCGCCTTCTTTACGGTTGCTATCACTAATATCTTTAAACTGACGGCTTTCATCTTTAAGTTCAAAGTCATACCAATACTTACCGCGAACAAATACGCCGGTATCACCATATTTCAATTCAAGGTCATGAATACCCTTAAAGATCTTCGAGAAAGTTTCGCCTTTCTTAAAGTTCAGGTGCCCGTCATCAGAAGTCTGCGAAAGACCACGACCACCGTTGTTCACCCCGATCAGGTCTTTATCAGCACCTTTAACCGACCAGCTCGCACCAACCGACAGGGACGAGTCGAACTGACCTTCGATTTCACCAATATTGAAAGTAACGCCGAATGCAGGGGCGGCGAGGGTGGATGCGAGGCTGACGGCCAGTGGCAGTCTTGCCAGGCGCCAGGTTTGTTTTGTTTTTGTCATCGACGCTACTCCATGTGTTTTTTTGTTATGGATGGTGCGGACTATAGCCAGCGGGTACTTCTGCTTGATCCCTCGAAAGGGTGATTTTTAGCTCCCAGGCACTCTGGCTCGCTGGTTTCAGCGTGCTCGCCACGACCGGCAGAGCCAAGAATGGTTTGAAGGGAGCAATTAGCAAGCCAAACGCTTGTTTGACTGACCAGTCACTAAAATCAATCTCGCTTGCAGTCACTGGTATAGCGCGCTGCGCAGTACAAGCAACTCTAAAAGCCGCCTAAAGAACCAACTTAAGCGCTTGATTTGCATGATCTAAATGACACTTAAAAACAGCCGTGCAATGGACGCCGCCTAAGGCTGCGCCCGTTACAAAAATGCTTAAACAGTTGAGAGGAATGGACTACCGGCGGCCTGCCACTGAACGATATCCAGACGAATACGTTTCTTGTCGAGCTTACCGACACTGGTCTTGGGAACTTCGGTAACAAGAGCAATTTGCGACGGTATCGCCCACTTGTTGATGCTGCCTTGATCAACAAACGGCTTAAGGTGTTCCTTTAGCCCCTTGGCATCCAGGCTCTGCCCTTCATGTAACACCAGCAGCGCAAACGGCCGCTCGCCCCACTGCGGGTCGACCACACCCACCACAGCCACTTCTCGCACCGCGGGGTGACGGCTGATCAGGTCTTCCAGTGCCAGGGAGGAGATCCACTCACCGCCGGTCTTGATCACATCCTTGATGCGGTCGCGGATATCGATAAAGCCGAAATCGTCGATGGTGGCCACGTCGCCGGTGTGCAGCCAGCCGTGCTCCCACAGTTCAGCGCCCTTCTCCGGCTCGCGGAAGTAACCCTGAGTCAGCCACGGGGCACGCAGCACCAGCTCGCCCTGGCTTTCACCGTCGGCCGGTAACAGGGTGCCATCGGCGGACATAATGGCGGCTTCTACCAGCGGTACTGGCACGCCGGCTTTGATTCGGTAAGTGGTGCGCTCGTCCTCGCTGCCGGCCATCAACTCATCATTGATATGTGCGCAGGAAATCAGCGGGCAGGTTTCTGACATGCCGTAAGCAGCCGTCAGCTGAATGCCGCGCGCCTTGGCCGCATCGTAGAGCGAGCGGTTGAGGGCGCTGCCGCCGATGATCATTTTCAACCCACCGAAATCATGATCCTGAGCGATCGGGGCGTTCATCACCATTTGCAAAATGGTCGGCACACAATGAGAGAAGGTGACCTTTTCCTGCTTGATCAGCTGGCACAACATGTCCGGCTCATAACGACCGGGATAAACCTGTTTAACCCCCAACATGGTGGCGACATAAGGAATGCCCCAGGCATGTACGTGGAACATCGGAGTAATCGGCATGTACACATCGTTGGTGCCCAGCAGGCGAATGCTGTCCAGGCTACCCAGCACACTGGCTTCTGCCAGGGTGTGAAGCACCAGCTGACGGTGGCTGAAGTACACGCCTTTGGGGTTGCCGGTGGTGCCTGTGGTGTAGAAGGTGGTGGCGATTGAGTTTTCGTCGAAATCTTGGAAGTCGTAGCAGGGGCTGGCCGCGGCGAGCAAGTTTTCGTATTCACCCACCAGGCCGCCCACGTCTGCGGACTTATCCGCTGCGTCGGTAAGCAGAATAGTTTTCTGCACCGTGGTCAGCTGACTTTCAATACCTTTATAGAGCGGTACGAACTCGCTGTTAACCAGCACGAACTTATCCTCGGCATGGTTCATGGTGTACAAAATCTGATCGGCCGAGAGGCGAATGTTGATGGTGTGCAGCACCGCTCCAATCATCGGGATGGCGAACATGCACTCCAGGTAGCGGTGGCTGTCCCAGTCCATCACCGCCACGGTATCACCGGCCTTGACCCCCGCCTCAGTCAGCACGTTGGCCAGTCGGGCAATCCGCTCATTGAGGGTGGCATAGCTGTAGCGCATCTGGTCGCGGTAAACGATTTCACGACTTTTCTCATAACGGATGCCGGACAACAGCAGGCGTTTGATCAACAGAGGGGCTTGATGAGCATTCGCGGCGGCGGGAATCAAACGGGTCTGCAGCATGGCGGTACCTTAATTCACGAGTTTTATCAGTGCGGTCAATTTAGAGCCCTCGGCGGTCGCCCAAATCAGCCCAAAGAATGATTTTCCGCATGACTCTTTGGGCATTTTTAGTCACGCAGTAGAATCAACGGCTCGTCATTGCGTTCGTTTACCTCATATAGGAAGTTTTCCGATGTCCGATATTGTCATCGTCAGCGGCGCACGTACGCCGATGGGTGGTTTTCAAGGCAGCCTGTCGAGCGTTGCGGCGGTAGACCTGGGCGCAGCCGCTATTCGCGCGGCCGTTGAGCGCGCTGGCATTGCCCCGGCCGACGTGCAGGAAGTGATCATGGGTTGCGTGCTGCCTGCCGGCCTGAAGCAAGGCCCGGCGCGCCAGGCCTCGTTGAATGCTGGCCTGCCGGCCGCCACCGGCTGCACCACCATCAATAAACTCTGTGGTTCGGGCATGAAGGCGGTGATGCAGGCCTTTGATTCGCTAAAGGCTGGGAGCAATGAGGTGATGATCGCCGGCGGCATGGAAAGCATGTCCAACGCGCCCTACATCATGACCAAAGCCCGCGCGGGCCTGCGCATGGGGCATGGCGAGATCAAGGATCACATGTTTCTCGACGGCCTAGAAGATGCCCGTACGGGCCGCCTGATGGGCTCTTTCGCCCAGGAAACCGCCGACCAGTACGGCATCACCCGCGAGGAAATGGACGCCTATGCCATTGAGTCACTGAAACGCGCCCAAGCCGCCATCGCCAGCGGCGCGCTGGATGCGGAAATCGTCCCGATCACCGTCAGCGGCCGCAAGGGCGATGTGCTGGTCAAAGACGATGAGCAGCCGTTGAACGCCAACCTGGAGAAGATCCCCGGCCTCAAGCCGGCCTTCCGCAAGGACGGCACGATCACCGCGGCCAACGCCAGTTCGATCTCCGACGGTGCCTCCGCCCTGCTGCTGATGACCGCCGACGAAGCGGCAAAGCGTGGCCTCAAGCCGTTGGCGAAAATCGTGGCGCACGCGACCCAGAGCCAGGACCCGAGCGAGTTCACCATCGCGCCGATTGGCTCAATCACTACCCTGTTGAAGAAAACCGGCTGGGACAAGGCCGAGGTCGACCTGTTCGAAATCAACGAAGCCTTTGCCATGGTCACCATGCTGGCCATGCGTGAGCACGGCCTGGATCACGCCAAGGTCAACATCTACGGCGGTGCGTGCGCCCAGGGTCACCCGGTCGGTTCCACCGGTTCGCGGATCATCCTGACCCTGATCAATGCGCTGAAAAACACCGGCGGCAAGCGTGGCATCGCCTCGCTGTGCATCGGCGGTGGTGAAGCGACTGCCGTGGCAGTCGAGCTTATTTAAGGCAACACACCCTGCCCAGAGTGGCTCGCGCACCTTTGCGCCCGCCATTCTGGGCAGCAGCCAGATTCAGCGTCGACGATTCAGCAGCTTGAACATCAGCTGATCCAAAATGCCCCAAACTTTCTGCTGCACGCGGATGTACCAAGGCCTGGCCAGCCAGGCTTTGCCATCAATCAACTGGCTGTCGGCAAAGTCTCGCTCAAAGCACGCCGCCACGCTGGCGGTAAACGAAGGATCGAGCGCCTCAAGGTTGGCATCCAGGTTAAAGCGCAGGTTCCAGTGATCGAAATTGCAGGAGCCAATGCTCACCCAGTCGTCCACTAGCACCATCTTCAGATGCAGAAAGCGCGGCTGGTATTCAAATATCTGCACACCGGCCTTCAGCAAACTGGCGTAATAACGCTGCCCGGCAAAACGGATTGGCGGATGGTCCGTATTGTTACCGGCCAACAGCAGGCGCACATCAACACCACGCGCAGCCGCTTGGCGCAGCACCCGGCGCACCCGCCAAGTCGGTAAGAAATAAGGCGTGGCCAGCCAGATACGCCGCTTGGAACTGCGCAACATACGCACCAGCGAAAACAGAATGTCGCGATGCTGCACCGCGTCAGCAAACGCGACACGGCCCAAGCCATCGCCCACAGCAGGTATTGCCAATAAGGTTTTCACGCGCAATGGCAAACGCGGTCGCCAGACGATCCAGCTTTGGTCCACCTGCCACTGGCGCTCAAACAGCTGCAACCAGTCGGCCACCAGAGGACCGCTGATTTCGACCATAACCTCATGCCAGCGGCTCTCAGCCTCGCCAGGCTGCCAGAAGGCATCTGTGGCGCCAGTGCCGCCGACAAAAGCGAACTGCTCATCGACCACCAATACTTTGCGGTGGTCACGGTGAAAGTTACGCACGCCATGCCGCCAGCGTACTGGGTTGTACCACCGCACCTGGATACCCGCGGCTTCCAGGCGCTGACGGTCCGCCAGCAACAAGCCTTGCGCACCATAGCCATCGAACAGGCAACGCACCGCGACGCCGCGCTCCGCGGCAGCACACAGGGCATCCAGTAACGCCGTGGCGCAGGCGCCACTTTCCAGCAGATACAGCTCCAACTCAACATGGCGCTGAGCCGCATTAATACGCGTGAGCATTTGCGCAAAAAAACACGGCCCATCGACCAGCAAGCTCACCGCATTGCCGCGCCGCCAAGGGAATACGCTATAGGCCATGGGGCTCCACACAACACTGGGTTTCAGGCATGACAGGTCACGGACAGCAACGAAGAGGCCACCATAGCCGCCCTGCCCTGCAATGCAAGCCCGCGCAATGGCGTCGTCTTCAAGGCGTGGGCAGCGCAGCGGGTTCTGGCAGCAGCTGGCAACCCTGGCGCGGACTCAGCCACTGTGCACTGTGCGTACGGCCTAGACCGCGAGCCGTAACGCGCTTATGCGCTGCATCATCCCAAAAGCCTGACAGCGGCACGTACTGCGCCACATAAGCCTCGCAATAATCCGCCGGATTGTTGGCCACGTAGCGGCATGAGCAATACTCCTTGGCAGAGTACGCGCCGATGATGTCGGGGAAGGCTTGCAGATGGGTGCGGTTTTGCCAGATCAAGGCGGCGAGCAACAACACGATCAGCAACAACACTGCGCTGAACGGGCGACGACGGATCATGGCTGCACCTCAGTGGCCATGGCCGCGAGTACCAGTTTGAGGAAGTGATTGCGATCAAAGCTGGCATCACGATCATCGGCGTAACGCACGATCACCAGCTGCTCGTCAGGCAACACATACAAACCCTGCCCCCAGTGGCCTGAGGCGACCAACATGTTGCTCGGCGCATCCGGCCAAGGTTTACCCGCGCCAGCCACCGCCACGTTAAGCCACCACTGCCCGCCGGGCACCGCTTCCCCAGGCTTCTCGGACTGCGGCTGGTAGTTGGCAAACGGCGTGCGGTTGAATTCGACCCAGGCCTTGGGCAGCAACTGCTGCTCGCCCCAGCGGCCATCGCGCTGCATCAGCAGGCCAACGCGGGCCAAGTCACGGGCACTCATGTAGGCGTAAGACGAGCCGACAAAGGTGCCAGCCGCATCGCGTTCCCACACCGCTGTCTTGATACCCAGCGGGTCAAACAGCGCAGTCCAGGGGTAATCGGCATAGGCCTCGGCGCCGACCATGTTCTTAAGCGCCGCAGCCAGGACGTTGCTGTCGCCACTGGAATAGCGAAAGCGCTGACCCGGTTCGGCGTCGGCGTTGTGTGCGGCAGTGAAAGCCGCCATATCGCTGCGACCACGGGTGTAGAGCATCGCCACCACTGAGGATTTCAGCGGTGCGTATTCATAGTCTTCCTGCCAGTCCAGGCCCGAGGCCCAGTTGAGCAGGTGCCCGATTTTTACCTGCGGATGCGCGGCAAATGGCGGGTAGTAATCGGCCACCGGGGCATCCAGGCGGAAACGCCCTTCACCGTAGGCCACTCCCATGGTGGTCGCCAAAAGGCTCTTGGCCATCGACCACGTCAGGTGCGCGGTATCGGCAGTGGTGGGCGCGGCATAACGTTCATACACCACTTGGCCGTCACGGATCACCAGCAAGGCATCGGTGCGCACGCCTTGGCGGGTGGCGTCATCGCGGGTTGGGAAGGCGTAACGTTCAAGCTCACTGAGCGCGGCACTGGGCGGCGTCAGTTGGCTGGCCCAGTCGTCACCTGGCCAGTTTTCGGCCTGCGCTGTCGCGCCACCCAGGCCGAAGACACACGCCAGTATCAGCCGCCGTGCGGGAAAGAGAGTGAAAGACATGGCGCCGCCTCTACAAGGATCGAAGGCGGCACCCTAGCATGGCGTCGATGACGACAAAAAGCGTCGAACGCGCCTGTTTATCCGGCGATTCGGCGCGAAAAGTCAGTGCACTTAGCCGCCGATCACTTGGGTAGGCGGTAGTCCTCGGGGCCCATCAGGTCCATGCCGCACTCCAGGTTTTCGATCCAGTAGAGAAAGGCATTGATCATTTGCGCGCCGATAAACGGCCGCCCGTGTTGCGGCACGATCATCGCCACATCCATCTCGCGCACCATGGCCGCCCACAGTCGGCAAACCTTGTTGCCGGCCATATAGCGCCGGTGAAAGCCAAGCATGTTCGGCACATGGTTGACGAAGTCCGTCACCGGGTGCGCGTCATCCACCAAGGAGGCGCCCATATCGCCAGAGAACAGGATTTTGCTTACCGGGTCATACAGCTGGAAATTGCCCACCGAGTGTAGGAAGTGCGCCGGGACTGCTTTGAGCGTGCATTTGCCGAGGGCAAACGACTCACCGCGATCCGGCAAAGCGATGATCCGGTCAAAGGTGTTGATGCCACGGCTGAGTGCCAGATAGTTGGCCGTCAAGTGCGGCAGAAAGCGCGCCCACAGCTTGGAACAAATCACCTGCGCACGGGTATGCAGCAGCCATTTGTCCAACGAGGCGATGATGTCCGGGTCTTGGTGCGAAGCGAAGATGTAGGTCAGGTCCTGCACCGGAATGTGCTTGGACAGCTCCATCGACAGCGGCGTGTAGGTCAAGTCGCCGCCCGGATCGAGCAGCAGGTATTGCTCGTTGTCGGTGATCAGAAACTGGTTGGACTGCACGCCCTCCCCGCTGACCAAGTCATCGAACATCATGCACTGATGCTCGCCGTTATCGAACAGTACTATAGGCTCGCGTCGCATGGCAGGCTCTCTCCCGAAAGGCGGCGAGCTTAATGTTGTAGCGACCGAGCCTTACTGATCTGGATCAAGCAGGCAAACATGTGCCGATTAAACCCATAGCCCGGATGCAGTCCGGGGCAAGCCTTTGCCTCAAACCCTTCACGGATTACATCCGGGCTACTCGTGGCGTATCAACGATCAAATGCCGTTGGCCCCCATGCGCGGTTAGCCAGCCAGCTGAACCCTGCTAGAGGGTTATGCCATGCACTGCCTGAGCCTTCTCCAGCCGTTTGCGCCGCGCACTGTTGGCAATCGCCAACAGGCCCTTGTCGCGTTGCCACAACTGCGCACAGTGCCCATCGCCGACGGCAAAGGCGGCATTCAGCTCACCACCCAGGCTGTCGAACTGGGCAAACAGGCCGGCCAGCAGCAAATGGCTGCCAGCCGCGCTCGGGCATTGCCGCGCCACTTCCGCGCAGCCGGCCAACAGGCCAAGCAGTCTTAGCTGCAAGGCTTGCGGCCAGTTTGACTCCTGGCCCACCGCAAACAGCCAGGCGGTGAGCGCCGCCAGCACGTGGGTGTCTTCCAAGGTGCGGAAGGGTTTCACGTAGTCATCCCAACCATCACCGGGCAGGCGTTCGCAATGCGCCTCGTGCAGATGCAAACGGCCATGGCTGACATCTGGCATCAGCGGTAACGCCGGCAATGTCTCAACATGCACGCCCGGTGCGCCGTTGCGCACCACACCCAAGGCGAGCCGCGGTGGTTGACCCGCCGCCTCCTCGCGCGCAGCCACCAGCAGCCAATCAGCAGCTTGCGCAGCGGTGACGAAATCCTTGCGACCGGTGAGGGCCAGTGCGCTGATCCGCGTGCTCATGTCCGCCGGACGGGTGCTGCGGTTTTCAGTCACGCACAATGCGCCCAACGTCCAGGGCGCCGCCGGCCAGAGTGCGCGCAACGCGCCTTGGTAACCGGCAAGAAATGCCAACCCCGGTGTTGCCGCCAAGCGCCCGCCGAGCACCGCCAGCTGCAACGGCGACGGGTTGGCGATGCGCTCAAGCAGGCTGGCGTACCACGCCTCCGGGCCCGCGACGGGCAGACGCGCCTGCGGGCTCAACAGTTGTTGCCAGTGCATGCATTGCTCCTTGTTGGCGTTATCTGTCACACAAGCATCACCAAAACTTAACGGAGGTGACACCACCGCTACCTAGCCTGAGCTTGCCCAACAAGATCGACCGGCCGCAAGACAAAAAACCGGCTCACGGAGACTCAGGCATGACTCAGATGGCAATCACCCGCGACCGCACTACTCCAGCACGGCGCCTGCAGGCCGAGCGTTTACTCGGTGCTGCCGCGCTACGCGAAGCCCAGGCCTTACGCTTTCGCGTATTCAGCGCCGAGTTCGATGCCAAGCTCAAGGGTGCCGAACAGGGTCTGGACATGGATGACTATGACATTCACTGCCAGCACATCGGCGTGCGTGACATGAACAGCGGCCAACTGGTGGCCACCACGCGCCTGCTCGATCATCAGGCCGCAGCCAGCCTGGGGCGCTTTTACAGCGAAGAAGAATTCAGCCTACACGGCCTCGTGCACCTCGAAGGGCCCGTGCTGGAAATCGGCCGCACCTGCGTTGACCCCGCCTACCGCAACGGCGCGACCATTGCCGTGCTCTGGGGCGAACTGGCCGAAGTGCTCAATGAAGGCGGCTACCGCTACCTGATGGGCTGCGCCAGCATCTCCATGCAAGACGGCGGCATTCAGGCCCAGGCGATCATGCAGCGCTTGCGTGAACGCTACCTGTGCACCGAACACCTGCGCGCCGAGCCGAAGACCCCGCTGCCGGCGCTGGATGTGCCAAGCAACGTGATCACCGAAATGCCGCCGCTGCTCAAGGCCTATATGCGCCTGGGTGCGAAGATCTGTGGCGAGCCGTGCTGGGACCAGGACTTCCAGGTCGCCGATGTGTTTATCCTGCTCAAGCGTGATGAGCTTTGTCCGCGCTATGCACGGCATTTCAAAGCCGCTGTTTAACAGCAGCTCGGCGTAATGTTGCACAACTCGCCGGCACTCTGTAGACAGTGCCGGCGTTTGTGTCTTGGCAGCGAGAGAGCCTGATGAAGAAATTGCGTTTATACCTGCGTTTAGCGCGCCTATTGGCGGTGATCAGCCTCGGCACCCTGATGGCGGCGGGCATCACCTTGCTGGAGCGCCTGGCCCGGCATGACCTGATGCCAACCCGCCAGCGCCTAACCCGCTGGTTTCTCGCACGCCTGGCGGCGGCGCTGCCGTTTCGTCTGCAGGTGCAGGGTGATCTACCGCAGCAGCCGATGCTGTGGGTCAGCAATCACGTGTCCTGGACCGATATCCCGCTGCTCGGCATGCTCACTCCGCTGTCGTTTCTGTCCAAGGCCGAGGTGCGCAGTTGGCCCGTCGCAGGCTGGCTGGCACTCAAGGCAGGCACCCTGTTTATCCGCCGCGGCTCGGCGGATAGCGGGCTGCTCAATCAGCAACTCGGCAAACACTTGCAGCAAGGGCGCAACCTGCTGATCTTCCCCGAAGGCACCACCACCGATGGCCTCGACCTGCGCACCTTTCACGGCCGCCTGCTGAGCAGCGCCATCGACAGCGGCGTCGCGGTGCAACCGGTGGCCATCCGTTACCTGCGCGGCGGCCAGCCGTGCAGCGTGGCGCCGTTTATTGGTGATGACGATATGCTCTCGCACCTGCTGCGCTTGCTCGGCAGTGACCTGGCCGAGGTGCAGATCCAGCTGCTCACGCCGATTGCCAGCGCAGAGCTGAGTCGCAATGCCCTGGCGCGCGCCGCGCAGCAATCGATCCGGCAGGCGCTGTTTGGTGCAGCCGAGGCTGAGCGGCCAGTAGCCATTCAAGACCAGGCCGCTTAATCCGCCAACCCTCGCTCACGGGCAACAAAGGCCTGTAGCTCGGGATAAAACTGCTGAAAATCCGCCAGCAGCGGCTGGTACAGCCGCTGCAACTCAGGCATCGCACCCTCCAACCCTTGTGGGCGCGACAGGCGTCGCTGAATGCCGCCGACCACCTGCTCCAGCACGGCAAATTCACGGTAACTGCCCAACCAGTCCTGCGCCGCCATGCGTGGCGCAATCAGCGCCAGGCGTTCGGGCAAACGCGGCTCGGTATTGAGCACCTGATAAACCCGCCCGGTAAAAATCGGCAAAGGCTCGGCGGCGTAGTCGGCCCAGTTCAGCGCCAGGCAGTGATCGAAAAACACGTCCAGCAGAATCCCGGCATAACGCCGCCGCTCGGCAGGAAAACGCGCCCGCGCCTGCAACTGCAGCGGATGGCTGTCGGTAAACACATCGATGCGCCGGTGCAGGCGAATCGCCGCTTCGATATCCGCCGGCCACTGCCCGGCCAGCGGCCCTTTGACGAAATCGCCATACAGGCTGCCCAGCAATTGAGCCGGCGCGTCGCCGCCGAGGTGTAAATGCGCGAGGTAATTCATGCCTTACAGCTTACACATCAGCACCCGTGATGATGACTATCGTCACGAACGATCTGTATATCGTCAGCGACCGATATAAGGTTCGCCCCATCGCGATATGGCGTGACAGCACACACGGGACGACCCGCATGCAACTCGACATTGATGAAGTGATCAAAGCCCTGGCCCACCCCGTGCGGCGCGACATTCTGCAATGGCTGAAAGACCCTCAGGCGTATTTCACCGACCAGGACCACCCGCTGGACATCGGCGTGTGCGCCGGGCAAATCGACCAACGCACCGGGCTGTCGCAGTCGACAGTGTCCGCGCACCTGGCGACCTTGCAACGCGCCGGCCTGATCAGCAGCAGGAAGGTCGGCCAGTGGAATTTCTTCAAACGCAATGAAGAGACCATCCAGGCGTTCCTCACGCACATCAGCCAAACGCTTTAAACCTAACCCTTATTCATCTTTATCAGGAACTGACGGCATGCCTACAGCGCTTCTCGTCCTCGCTTTATCCGCGTTTGCCATCGGCACCACGGAATTCGTCATCATGGGTCTGCTGCCGGAAGTGGCTGGCGACCTCGGCGTATCGATCCCCGGCGCCGGCTGGCTGGTGACCGGTTACGCCCTCGGCGTTGCTATCGGCGCGCCCTTTATGGCGCTGGTCACCTCCAGTTGGCCGCGCAAAGCCGCGCTGCTGACGCTGATGAGCATCTTTATCGGCGGCAATCTATTCTGTGCCCTGGCCAGCGACTATCAAATGCTGATGCTGGCGCGGGTGATCACCGCCCTCTGCCATGGCGCATTCTTTGGTATCGGCTCGGTGGTGGCCGCCAGCCTGGTGCCGGCTAACCGCCGCGCCTCAGCCGTGGCGCTGATGTTCACCGGCCTGACGCTGGCCAATGTGCTGGGCGTACCGCTGGGCACCGCCTTGGGCCAATACGCCGGCTGGCGCTCGACCTTTTGGGCGGTCACGGTGATCGGTGTGATCGCACTGATCGGTTTGTGGCGCGTACTGCCAAACAAAACCGATGAAGTGAAGGCCGATTTTGCCAGCGAGGTGCGCGCCCTGCGCGGTGCTGGGTTGTGGCTGGCGCTGAGCACCACGGTCATGTTCTCCGCATCGATGTTCGCCCTGTTCACCTATATCGCGCCGCTGCTTGGTGATGTTACCGGCGTGTCACCCAACGGCGTGACCTGGACCCTGCTGCTGATCGGCCTTGGCCTGACCCTGGGCAACGTGCTCGGCGGCCGCCTGGCTGACCGTAATTTGAAAGCCACCCTGCTCGGCGTATTCGTCGCCATGGCCGTGGTCTCGACCCTGTTTAGCTGGACCAGCCAGGCGCTGATCCCGGCCGAAGTCACCCTGTTCCTCTGGGCCATCGCCGCCTTTGCCGCCGTACCCGCCTTGCAGGTCAATGTGGTGGCTTTCGGCAGCGGCGCACCGAACCTGGTCTCGACCCTGAATATTGGCGCCTTCAACCTCGGCAATGCCCTTGGCGCCTGGGTGGGCGGCCTGGTGATTGCCGAAGGTTTTGGCCTCACCCGCGTGCCCCTGGCAGCAGCAGCCCTGGCCGTACTGGCGCTGCTCGCCACCCTGCTGACCTTCAGCACCCGTGCGCCTGCACCTGAACTAGCACTCAACGAATAACCTGAGAGGACCGTCCCATGACTACGCTTTTCGACCCGATCACGATCGGCGACCTTGAACTGAACAACCGCATCATCATGGCACCGCTGACCCGCTGCCGCGCCGACGAAGGCCGCGTGCCTAACGCGATGATGGCCGAGTACTACGTGCAGCGCGCATCAGCTGGCCTGATCATCAGCGAAGCCACCGCCGTTACCCCGATGGGCGTCGGCTACCCGGACACCCCCGGCATCTGGTCGGATGAACAGGTACGCGGCTGGAGCAACATCACCAAGGCTGTGCATGCCGCCGGCAGCAAAATCGTCCTGCAGCTGTGGCACGTCGGCCGGATCTCCGACCCGATTTACCTGAATGGCCAACTGCCGGTAGCGCCAAGCGCCATCCAACCGGCCGGGCACGTCAGCCTGGTGCGCCCAATGAAGGACTACGTCACCCCCGCGCGCACTGGAAACAGAAGAAATCGCCGACATCGTCGACGCCTATCGCCTGGGCGCAGAAAACGCCAAAGCCGCTGGGTTTGATGGCGTGGAAATCCACGGCGCCAATGGTTACCTGCTCGACCAGTTCCTGCAAAGCAGCACCAACCAGCGCACTGACCGCTACGGCGGCAGCCTGGAAAACCGTGCGCGCCTGCTGCTGGAAGTCACCGATGCCGCGATTGAAGTCTGGGGCGCTGGCCGCGTGGGTGTGCACCTGGCACCGCGCGCCGACTCCCATGACATGGGCGACGCCAACCGCGCCGAGACCTTTACCTACGTCGCGCGCGAGCTGGGCAAACGCGGCATCGCCTTTATCTGCGCCCGTGAGAAAGAAGCCGACGACAGCCTGTCGCCAAGCCTGAAAGAAGCCTTCGGCGGCGTGTTTATCGCCAACGAGCGTTTCACTAAAGATCAGGCCAACGCCTGGCTGCAAAGCGGCAAAGCCGATGCCGTGGCCTTCGGCATTCCGTTTATCGCCAACCCAGACCTGCCAGCACGCCTGGCGCAAGACGCCGAGCTGAACGCCCCGCACCCGGAAACCTTCTACGGCTCCGGCCCAGTCGGCTACCTCGACTACCCAACGCTGTAAGCCAAGGGCGCAATGCCTTGCCCGGTAATAGGTTCACGCCTATCCGAGCAGGCTCCTTGCAGCAAAAAAGCCCGGTGCACTGCACCGGGCTTTTTACTTTATGCACCACGGACTTATTTCACCGTGCAAATCGCGCAACTATCCCTGCCCGCTACCCTAGGTCTACCCGCCAGCTTTAGTTAGCTTGCAGTTGTGTAACTGCTGCTCACTCTAGCGCCCAACTGCACGACCTCTGCCGAGCTATTTGCAGTAGCCGTGACCAGCGACTGCATCCAACTCGACTCTGTGACGGGTAACTATCGACCAAAAGAAGTCGTTTATTGCCTATGCCAGTACCGAATCATCAAGCGCAGCCATAGATGCCCTCCGCTCCAAAAGAATCGCAATCTTGTCCGACTCTGAAAGGAGTGAACCAGGTGTGGGTAAAGCAGAGGCTGTGGCCTCGCACCAGCGTTCAAAAGAATCACTGCTAGTGAATGCCGGTGCTTGTGCCTTTCTCTCCAAGGCGATCACCATATGTTTAGCGATGACTGGATTGACTTTGGAATAAGCAAAACGCGAAGAAGGGTGATTCACCACTGCTACCGGCACGCCGTTAGCTAGCGATCGAATCCGACGACCGTTACGCGCACTGAGGCAAACAATCAAATCCGGAGCCAACACGTCCAAGACTTCGGCAAATGCACTGTCACCACGCTCCCAAGCATCTTTGGGTGGTAAAACACGTGTGTCGCGTATGAATTCCTGCAGAAAGTTGTAATAGGCAACGCTATGCCAGAATTCCTTTTTTTGTGCTCTGGAGAAACTTTCTCTAACGTTTTTCACTGCACTCATTATTTTAGTGAAGTGCGGGTGACGCCGGAGCTTGCCGGTTGCCCGAGGATGTCTCTCGCCTAACGCTAGAGCCTTCACTATTTCAGGAGTAGCTGTTGGGCGCTCATGCTTCTTATCGCCATAGTGAGATTCGCAAACCAAGAGAATGCGTAGACCGCAAAACCCTTCCGCATACTTGGAGCCGACCCAAGGTGCAAAGCGGACCGTATTTTTTTTCATTGTTATCCTTAACAGGTGGTGATTTAGGTTGAGATGCTACACCTGGCCCAAAGCGGCTGACATCATTAGGTGTAATGAATCGCCCGAATTTCCTAGGCACTCGATGACCGCTTCTGGCCGTTTTCAGCCTGTTGCCATCGACTGCTTCGGGTAGATTAGCCTCATCCAAACACGGGTTTGCCAGGTATCGAAGCCCTAACCGTCTGTTCATTCGACGATCCGCATGATCGCCTGAACATCGCCGTAGCCCTGCAAATCTGGCGGCTCTCGCCGCCGCGAAGTACAAGGAATAGTGGATGAATATCGTCAACGCCCGCCTACGCAAGCAACCCGGCCTGTACCGCATCGAACTGGACGGTGAGCGCATTGCCGCGATCACGGAGCAGCCGGCCCTCGTTGCTGCCACGGCCAACGACCTGGACGCCGCCGGCAATCTGGTCACTGCGCCCTTTATCGAGCCGCACATTCACCTCGACGCCACTCTCACCGCCGGCGAACCCGCCTGGAATATGAGCGGCACGTTGTTTGAAGGGATCGAGCGCTGGGGTGAGCGCAAGGCGTTGGTCACCCATGAAGACACCAAGCAGCGGGCGCGCAAGACCATCGACATGCTGGTCGACCATGGTATTCAGCACGTGCGCACCCACGTCGACGTGACCGACCCAACGCTCGCAGCACTTAAAGCAATGGTCGAGGTGCGCGATGAAGTGCGTCACTTGATCGACCTACAAATTGTGGCCTTCCCTCAGGAGGGTATCGAGTCGTTCGCCAACGGCCGCGCATTGATGGAGCAGGCGATAGCCCTCGGCGCCGATGTGGTGGGCGGCATTCCGCACTTTGAGAACACCCGCGAGCAGGGCGTCAGCTCGATCAAGTTCCTCATGGATCTGGCCGAACGCACCGACTGCCTGGTGGATGTGCATTGCGACGAAACTGACGATCCGCACTCGCGGTTTCTCGAAGTGCTGGCCGAGGAAGCGCGCGTGCGCGGCATGGGCGAGCGCGTTACCGCCAGCCACACCACGGCCATGGGCTCTTACGACAACGCTTATTGCTCGAAGCTGTTTCGCCTGCTCAAGCAATCGCAGATCAACTTTATCTCCTGCCCCACCGAGAGCATCCACCTGCAAGGTCGCTTTGACAGCTTCCCCAAGCGCCGCGGCCTGACCCGCGTGGCGGAGCTTGATCGGGCGGGGATGAATGTCTGCCTGGCGCAGGATTCCATCGTCGACCCCTGGTACCCGCTGGGTAACGGCAACATCCTGCGTATTCTCGAAGCCGGCCTGCACATCTGCCACATGCTCGGTTACGACGACCTGCAGCGCTGCCTGGACTTCATCACCGACCACAGTGCGAAGACCCTGAACCTGGGCGAGCGCTATGGATTGGCGGTAGGTCGCCCGGCGAACTTGCTAATTCTGTCCGCGCCTGACGACTATGAAATGCTGCGCAGCCAGGGCCACGCGCTGGTTTCGATCCGTGCTGGCAAGGTACTGATGCAGCGCACACCCGCGCAGATCAGCCGCCTCGGCTAGGCCTTAATCACGCGGGGCTGGCGGGTCAACCCTCACGCTGGCCGACATCCCCGCACTCAGGGGTACATCCTGCGGCAGGCTCTGCAACTCGATACGCACCGGAATTCGTTGGGCCAAACGCACCCAGTTAAAGGTGGGTTCAACGTTGGCCAGCAGCTGCGCATCCACCACCGCGTTACGGTCGGTGATGCCGCGGCTGATGCTTTGCACCTTGCCCTGCAGCGGCTCATTGCTGCTCATCAAGATCACCTCGGCCGCCGCGCCGACCTGGATGCCGGGCAACTTGGTTTCCTCAAAATAGGCCTGCACATAGAAGGAGCCATCGGCCACCAACGCCATCACCGCCTGCCCGGCCTGCACATAGTTGCCCTGGGCCAATTGTAAGTTGGTGACCTGACCGTCACGCGGGGCACGTACTTCGCTGCGCTGCAGGTTAAGCACGGCCACCTTCACATCCGCCTCAGCCTGCTGAAGCTCGGCACGGGCGATTTGCGCGGTGATCAGCGCATTTTCACGCAACTCCGCACTGATGGCCTGCGTGCCTAAACGGGCGCGCCGACTGGCCTCGTGTTGCCGCAGGTTTAGCTGCTGGCGACGGGTCTCCGCCATTGCCCGCGCCTTGTCCAGAGCGGCCTGATAGCGCTCACGGTCAATCGTCATCAACAGATCACCAGCCTTGACCTGCTGGTTATCCTGCACCTGCAGTTCGACGACCCAGCCGGACACATCCGGGGCAATGGTCACCACATCGGCGCGCACCCGGGCGTCACGGGTCCAGGGTGAAAACATATAGAAGTGCCACAGCCACCAACCGGCCAGCACGGCCACTAAGACGACGACTAGGGTCACGACCACGCGGGGAAGTGCATTCATTTCCAACTCCTTACCAAGTCGCCAGCGTGGCGACTAACGCCGCCAGCACGCACACATAGAGGGCACAGTCGAATAACGCTTCGTGCCAGATCCAGCGCGCCAGACCCGCGCGCTGTAAGCCCAGGCGCAATAGCCCGGTCAACAGCAATGCCAGCAGCGCATATAACAGCATGGGGCTGAGCAACACGCCGCCCACGGCCCATTCACGCAATTCCATCCGGCTCTCCTTGACGCAGGCACCAGTGGCGCCAGCTGTGGGTCAATTGCAACAGTGCGGCCTCGGCCAGGCGCAGTTCGATGGCCGGCGGCTGCGCGTGCAGGGCTTGCACCAGCGTCTCGACAGGCGCTTGCAAAGCATCCGCACGCTCGGCCACAGGCCCGCGACGCAGCAGGTCGCGCACCTCATTGAAGAAGCGCTGCTCAGCCTCGCGGGGCCTATTGCGAGCCGCCCCCAGGCACGCACGCAGGTGCAGCAGTTCATCGCCCAGATCGAGGCTGTCGACGCCATCGTCCCAGCGACTGCGGGCGGCCTCTGGCAGCTGCGGGTAATGCCGGGCCAGTTGCAACAAGCGGTCGGCCATGCGCCCACCGAACCAGTTCTCTGCACCTTCCAGCGCTCGCGTGCACAGCCGCGCCAGGTCATCCAGGGTCGCCCGCAATAAACGCCGGCCATGCCAGCGCGGGTCGCGCAGGGTAATCAGGCGAAACGCCAGAATCGCGCAACCAACGCCGACCAGCATGGCCAGTGCCTCGTTGAGAAAGAACGCGACGTCATAAATCATGGTGTTGCTCGGCGCACAGAGCACGATGAAGTGCAGACAAAAGGAGGTTGCCGTGCCGGCCAGCGCCGGTCGCGCCATACCCAGCAGACCGAAAAACAGTGGCACGCCGAGGACCAAGCCAAGCATGGCAAAGCTACTCAGTTGCGGCAGCAGCAGTTGGCCGACAATAAAGGCCACCGGCAACGCATAGAAAATACCGCGCAGGAAGGACATGCCGATCAGGTCGGCATTCTCGCGACTGGCAAACAGGCTGCACACCACCGACGCCAACAGCAGCGCACCACTGGCGGCGGGCCAGCCGGTCGCCAGCCAGAAGGCCAACAGCACCAGCAGCGCCAGACAACTGCGCAGGCCATACACCGCCGCCGTCTGCAGATCGCGGTGCCAGGACAGCGCCGGCGAAGCATCGGCTGGGGCATCCCCCGACTCCACTGCCAACAACGCCTGCTGCGCGCGCATCAACTGACGCACCAGCACCCCCAGGCGGGCCAGGCAATAGTGGCGAGGCGAGGTCATGCTGCCCTCATCAGATGCTGCACGAAGGCTGTCGTAGAGCGCTTGCTGCAGCTGCACATCAGGGTTGGCCAGCAGCGCCTGAACCTGTTCCAACCATGGCGCCAGTGCATGCGCATCCTGCGGCTCCAGTTGTTGCCACTGGCGCGCCACTCCGCGGGCCAACCGCAACAGCCCGAGCAACTCCCGGCTCAAGACCTGCAAGGCGCGCGCGCGCTGACGGCCGCTACGGCCCTCGAACCAGGCATGTTCACGCTGGGCGTCTACCGCGACGATACGCCCGAGGGTTTCCAACAGGCCCTGCCGCCCGGCTTCACGCCCCTGCAGCGCGGCCGCCGCCACATGGCTAACGCCCAGCAAAGCAGCCCGCGCCTGCAGCACCAATTGTTGTTCCACGCGCTGCGGCCAGAGCACAGCACTGACTACCATTGAACAGAGAATACCCAGGCAGATCTCGGTGCAGCGCGCCACCGCCTCATCGAACACTAGCAAGGGTTTGTCGACAATCGGCAGGCAGATAATTGCCACCGTGTAACCGGCCAGTACAAAGGAGTAAGCCCAGGCGCTGCGCAGCAAGGTGGACGCCGCCGTGCAGAGCCCCAGCCAGAGCGCCATGGTCAGCAGAAACAACCACGGGGCTTGGGCAAACGCGCCCATGAACACCACCGCCATGACCGTGCCCACCAGGGTACCCAGTAGCCGCGCCAAGCCTTTTTGCACGACCATGCCGGCCAGCGGCTGGGCCACGATAAAGGCCGTCATCAGCGCCCACTGTGGCTGATCCAACCCGAAACGCAGGGCACACCAAAGCGCCAGCCCGCCACTGAGCAAGGTTTTGCCCGCAAACTGCAAAGCGGCATTACTGGGCATCAGAAAAGCGGAAACAGCGTCGCGCACAGCGGCTACCTGAATGATTCACTAAACAAAAAGTAGCTGGCCATGACGGGAGCAGCTAAACATTCTCAGCTAATTATTAGCTAGCTAACATTTTATATCCAGAACCTCCCTGTCCATCTGTCGTCTTTGCTGAGCGCTACTGACGCACCGTTACGCCCGTGCGGCCAAGATGGGAAAACCCGCCGATTGGCGGGTCCATAACTGAAGGCGAGCGGTTAATCGCCCACTAGTCGGGTGCCACGGCAATAGACGCCCCGCGCACAGCCGACTCGCAAAGCGCCTCAGCGGGCGTCGATCTGCTGTTGCAGGTTCTGCACCTGGGCCTGCAGGGTGTTGATGTTGCGGGTCATCTGCGCGCGGAAGGCGTCAAACTCAGCCGTGCTGTTACCGGCGGAACGGGTTTCCAGATCCCCTTTAACCACCAGCAGATCCTGCTCCAGACGGGCGATGGCCTGGTTCGGGTTGCCAAGCTTCTTCAGTGCCGCTACATCAGCGCTCAACTCAGCCACCTTCTCATCGAGTTTGGCTTGAGCCGCCAAGGCGCTTTTCAGGCTAGCCTGTTCTTTTGCCAGGGCTGTCTGCTCGCTACTGAGTTTGTTGAGTGTGGCTTCCAGCTTTGCGCCACCCCCTTCCTGGTTCTTCAGTTGCACAGCCAGCTGCTCAAGGCGTTTGCCCTGCTCGCTCTGCTGGCTGCTCGCACCCTGCTGGCGCTTGCCCAACTCCGCCAATTGGCTTTCCAGCTGTTTAACGCGCAGCTTCAGCGCTTCGCTGCCGCTGGTCACCGAAGACTCAGTGGCCACCACCTTGCCGGAAATATCCTGAATCCGCCCCGCCGCTTCCTCGCTGATCCGCGCGAAGCTCTCCTGGGTGGCCACCAGTTGCTGCTCCATCAGGCTGATCTGCTGAAAACTCCACCAGCCGAGCCCGCCTAGGGCAATCATCAACGCGCCAACCAGCGCCCACAGCGGGCCCGTGCTGGCCGGTTTCATCGGTGCCGCCGTGGCAGCACGGCCATAGCCATTGCCGCGCGGGGTCTCTGGGTGATCGGTAGCATACTCATCGTGATCGCGCTGTTCTGCCCGCAGGCTGGGCACGTGATCGAGTTCGTCGTGGGCATCGTTACGCATGGGTCAACCTTCAAGAAAGCGCGGGGGTCACAAATGCGGCGCAGTATAACGGTTCGCGCGCAACCCTTCAGTGTCGCGCCAAGTCGGGGCGAAACGCACTGACCAAGGGCACGGCACAGGTCATCGACACGCTGCAACCTGCGCAGTTCCGCAGACGCAGGGCTGGTATGCGCTTTGCAATCACAGACTGGCGACATCGGCGCAACATCAGGGCATGCAGTCCGGCGGCAACAATGGGGGGAAATTTCATGGAGCTAAACAGAGAAGTGTTGGACTGTATGAAGAGCCTGCGCCGTCGGCTACGACAAGAGCTGGCGCTGGACATTCGCCTGAGCCAACCAGACGCGATCAACAGCATGCTCAGTGCCTGTCTCACCTCAAGCAATGAGGAAACCCGCCAACTGGGGCAGCTGCTCGCCCAGTACAGCGACCGCCCTTTCGCGCCGGCCGGCCCCGCCCCGCGCACGCAGGCCGGGCATCCACTGCTGGTGGAAGAGCAGGCACCTCGGCCGACCAGTGACTCGGTGCGCATGTACCGCGGCCAACGCGTCTACGCCTGAGTCAGCGCGGGTGCTGCGTTTGCCACCCGGCGCAGAATTCATCTAACGCACTCCACAGACTGACCTTGGGGTCGTACCCCAGGTACTGCTGCACGCGGCTGATATCCAGGGAGAAATCCTTAGCCATCACAGCCACGCCCAAGCGAAATAGCGTCGGCTCCGGACGGCCCGGCAAGAGCTTGCACAGCCCTTCATTCAACGTTGCGGCGCCGTAAGCCAGACCATAGGGCAGATGGCGTGTGACAGTCGGAAGGTCGAGTTTGCGCAACACATAATTGACCACATCCCACAGCGGCACTGGCGCGCCATTACTGATGTTGTACACCTGCCCCAGTGCCGGCCCCGCGGCCAGCAGGCAACTCGTTAAGGCCTCGTTAAGGTTGTGCACGCTGGTGAAGTCGACCTTATTCAAACCGTTGCCGATGATCGACAAGCGGCCCTTGCGCTGCATATTGATCAAGCGCGGGAAAATGCTGGTGTCGCCTGCGCCGGTGACAAACCGCGGACGCAGCGCCAACACTTCCAGGCCAAATTCCTGGGCCGCGAATACGTGCTGCTCGGCGAGAAACTTGGTCTTGCCGTAATGATCGGAAAAACGCTTGGGCAGTTGCTCTTCCTTTAAACCGATATGTGCCTGGCCGTCGAAGTACACCGAGGGTGAAGACAGGTGCACCAGCCGTCGTACCTTCTGCTTCAGGCAGGCATCCACCACGTTTTCAGTGACGCCGACATTAGCCTGATAAAAGTGCTCGTAACGCCCCCACACCCCGACAGCGCCAGCGCAGTGCACCACCGCATCGATACCCCGGCACAGCTGCTGCACCAGCGCCGGATCGGACAAGTCACCTTGGATAAACTCCGCACCACGTGCACACATGTGCTCAACGCCCTCGGCGCGGCGACCGTTGACCCGCACATCCATGCCCTGCTCCAGAGCATGGAGGGCAAAGCGCCCACCAATAAAACCGCTGGCCCCGGTTACCAGAATCTTCATTGCCGCCCCCGCTGAACATACTCGATGCGCCACTTTAGCAGCGCCCAGCAGCGCTCGCCGTGGCATTGCAGGCCAGAACAACGACTGCGCCTACCCTCTAATAGGCCAGCAGCCAACGCGCTAGCAGCTAAGCTGTGCCCCACACCGTATGACAAAGGAGTCACTGAATGGCCACGCACTGGATGATCTACGGCGCGAACGGTTACACCGGTCACCTGTTAGCCAGCGAAGCCAAGCGCCAGGGCCTCACACCGATTCTGGCGGGGCGCAACCCGGCGGCGGTGCACGCCCTTGGCAGCCTGCTGGGCCTGGAGTGCCGGATTTTCGATATTCACCAACCGGACCGCGCCAAGGAAGCCCTGGCCGATATTGCGGTGGTCGCCCACTGCGCCGGGCCATTTTCTGCCACCAGTGCGCCGATGATCGATGCCTGCCTGGCCAGCGCCACCCACTATGTCGATATTACGGGCGAGATCAGCGTGTTTGAGGCGGCGCATCGGCGTGACCACCAAGCACGTGAACAGGGCGTGGTGTTGTGCCCCGGCGTAGGCTTCGATGTAATCCCCAGCGATTGCCTGGCTGCCTGCCTGCATCAGGCGCTGCCGGATGCCACCCACCTGGCGCTGGGTTTCGACTCGGGCAGCGGGCTGTCGCCAGGCACCGCCAAAACCTCGGTGGAAGGCCTCAAGCTGGGCGGCAAAGTGCGCCGTGCAGGCGTGATCACCGATGTGCCGCTGGGCTATAAACGCCGCGCCATCAACTTTGGTCGTGGTGAAAAACCCGCGGTGACGATTCCCTGGGGCGATGTATCCACCGCCTACCACTCCACGGGCATCGACAATATCGAGGTGTACCTGCCGACGCCGACAGCCGCCTCGATAGTCATGCGCCTGATCGAGCCGCTGCGCCCCCTACTGGGTCTGGATGCCGTACAGAACTGGCTCAAGCGACTGATTGAAAAACGCGTCAGTGGCCCCGATGAAGCCACCCGCGCGCGCCAGCGCACCTGGCTCTGGGGTGAGGCGCGCAATGCCGCCGGCGTGGTGAAAACCGCTCGTTTGGAAACCGCCAACGGCTATGACGTGACCGTGCACGGGGCCTTGCTGGCGGTACGGCACCTGCTTGATTACAACGGCCCTGGCGGCTACTTCACCCCGTCGAAACTCCTCGGCGCACGCTGTGTGGAGCAATTGCCGGGCTCGAAGACCATCCGCTTTGACTAAACCAACTAACGGCTGCGCCACGGTTGGTGCTAACGACTTAGCGCTTCGCGGCCACTAACCCGGCAGCCGCATGACGCTGCAAATGCTGGGTCAATGCGCTCAGCAGTTCGCCGCCGCTGCGCCAGTGATGCCAATACAGCGGCACATCCAGCGGCCGCTCAGGCAGTAACTCGCATAACCGGCCCGCCGCCAGCTCCGCCTGCACCTGCAGCTCAGGCATCAAGCCCCAGCCCAAACCGGCTTCGGCCAGCCGCACGAAGCCTTCGGACGACGGACACAGGTGGTAAGCAAATCCGCCCTCTACGCCCAGCGCCGACAGGTAGCGATGCTGCAAGAGATCATCCGGGCCAAAGACAATCGCCGGCGCCTGCGCCAACTCCGCGGCTGTTACGCCGTGGGGAAAATGCCGCGCAATAAACCCGGGGCTGGCCAAGGCACGGTAACGCATGCTGCCCAGCAACAGTGCCCGTGCACCGGCCACCGGTCGTTCGCTGCCACACACACAGGCCGCCACCTCACCGGCCCGCATACGCTTGAGGCCAACATCCTGATCTTCAACCACCAACTCCAGCAGCAAGCCCTGCTCCGTACAAAAGTCGCCCACGGCCTGCGCCCACCAGGTGGCCAGGCTGTCGGCATTTAAGGCGATGCGCAGTCGCTCGGGCGGCCCGCCTTCATCCAGCCCAGGCACCTGCGCCTGAATATCACGCTCTAGCAGTCGCACCTGCTGCACATGGTTAAGCAACCGCCGGCCAATTTCCGTTGGCACTGGCGGCAGCGCGCGCACCAACACCGGCTGCCCCACCCGCGCCTCCAGCAGTTTGATGCGCTGGGACACCGCCGACTGCGACAAACCCAGCACCTGAGCGGCGCGTTCGAAGCCGGCCTGCTCCACAACAGCAGCCAGGGCGGCGAGTAATTTGTAGTCGAGCAAATCAGTTTCCCTAATGAGCAATCACCAATATTTGTTTCTCTTATACATCCGCGCGTAACAGACTCGCCACATTCCTTATCGCAATTAGAGCACTCCCCATGGCCGGCGAAACCTCACTGACAACCTTGTTACGCAGCATGACGCCCGTGCTGAACGAGGGCGCCTACGTCTTTTGCAGCCTGACTGACGCCACTCAACTGCAGGGTGTGCAGCCGCTGGGCAGCTTTCAGGAACGCGAAGGCCTGACCGTGATTGTGCAGCGCCAGCAGGCCGAACAGCTGCATCTTGAAATCGACTATGTAGCGGCCTGGCTGACCCTCGAAGTTCACTCAGCGCTAGCGGCAGTGGGGCTGACGGCGGCCGTGGCCGGCGCGCTGGCGGGCGCAGGGATCAGCTGCAATGTGATCGCCGGCTATTACCACGACCACCTGTTTGTCGCCCACGCCGACGGCCCGCGTGCCCTCGGCGTGCTGCAGCAACTGGCCGATGGCACGGAGTAATCAGCATGTGGCAAAGCTATAGCAACGGCCTGCTGATTGCCGCCGGACTGATCATTGCACTGGGCGCACAAAATGCCTTCGTCCTGGCGCAAAGCCTGCGCCGCGAACATCATCTGCCCGTGGCCATGCTGTGCGTGGTCTGCGATGCCCTGCTGGTAACCGCAGGGGTCTTCGGTTTGGCGGCCGTGCTGGCACAGAACCCGATTTTGCTGGGAGTCGCCCGCTGGGGCGGTGCAGCGTTTCTGCTCTGGTACGGCGCCCAAGCCCTGCTGCGCGCCGCACGCCCGCAAGCACTCAATCACGCTGGCGAGACGGGCCCACGCTCACGCCGCGCGGTACTGCTGGCGGCACTGGCCGTCACCTTGCTCAACCCGCACGTTTATCTGGATACCGTGTTGCTGATCGGCTCGCTCGGCGCACAGCAAACAGTGCCAGGGGCTTACGCACTGGGCGCGGCCAGCGCCTCATTAATGTGGTTCTTATTCCTGGCACTCGGCGCGGCCTGGCTCGCCCCCTGGTTAGCCCGCCCGAGCACCTGGCGCTTTATCGATCTGGGCGTGGCAATGATGATGTTCAGCATTGCCTGGCAGTTGCTGCGCGACACCAGCATGGCCTGAAACAGCGCTGCAATAAGCCCGCGCACACTCTGCCAAGTTGGGTTCCCACACAGTTGCCGCGTGTTTAAGGCGCAGGGCCAGTGCTATGATCTTCGGCTTGCGGCGCAAAGAGATAACTCACGCCGCTGAAGTGGCCGCCCGTGATCGGCCTCGCGCACACCGCACCTGACCTGATTAGGAGATAAACCATGGCTTTCGAATTGCCGCCGCTGCCCTACGCACATGACGCCCTGCAGCCGCACATTTCCAAGGAAACCTTGGAATTCCACCACGACAAGCACCACAACACCTATGTCGTAAACCTGAACAACTTGGTACCTGGCACCGAGTTCGAAGGCAAAACCCTGGAAGAGATCGTTAAGACCTCCTCGGGTGGCATCTTCAACAACGCCGCTCAAGTGTGGAACCACACCTTCTACTGGAACTGCCTGGCACCAAACGCCGGCGGCCAACCGACAGGCGCTCTGGCTGACGCAATCAACGCAGCCTTCGGTTCCTTCGATAAGTTCAAGGAAGAGTTCAGCAAGGTTTCCATCGGCACCTTCGGCTCCGGCTGGGGCTGGCTGGTGAAGAAGGCTGACGGCTCCCTGGCTCTGGCCAGCACCATCGGCGCTGGCTGCCCGCTGACCAGCGGCGACACCCCGCTGCTGACCTGCGACGTCTGGGAACACGCTTACTACATCGACTACCGCAACGTGCGTCCGAAGTACGTAGAGGCGTTCTGGAACCTGGTTAACTGGGACTTCGTCGCGAAAAACTTCGCTGCTTAAGCCCTCGCGTTAGCCCACAACAAACCCGGCCAAGTACCGGGTTTGTTGCTATATGCGTCATGGTTCTGGCAACTGGCGCTGTTGTCCGCCAGGCAACTCAAACGACAATCCCCTGGGGTAGCCAACAGCACTGAACCAGCAGAGCTGCGCGTCGCCAGCAGGCCTACACAGCCCCGCAAGTACTGCACCAAAGGTATTGTGGATAATCAGCTAAAGGCTGGTATACATTCCCAATGAGCACTGGCATTGCAATCAAAACAACCAACCGCAAAAAAATGCCCAACGGCGCTCAAGCCATACACAGCTCACACCGATACACTGCAAACAACACCAAGGCACGCCAGAATTCGCGCCATCGCAGCGCAACAGAATGTGTTCGACATATGTGAGTAATGGCCCTTTGACTGCAAGCGCGACTTTGCCAATACTCAGTGTGTCTGATGCCAACGGCTTCGAACAAGGAATCGCCACTTGAAGCTGGAACTCAAAAACAGTTTGTCACTTAAATTGCTCCGCGTAGTGCTGCTCTCAGCGCTCATCGTCGGGGTAGTGCTGAGTTTCGCCCAAATCGTTTTCGACGCGTACAAAACACGCCAGGCCGTCGACAACGAGGCGCACCGAATCCTTGGCATGTTCCGTGACCCTTCTACCCAGGCGGTCTATAGCCTGGACCGGGAAATGGGCATGCAAGTGATCGAGGGTCTATTCCAGCATGAGTCGGTGCGCATGGCATCCATCGGCCACCCAAACGAGCCGATGCTGGCGGAGAAATCCCGCGACCAAGTTGCCAGCCCCACGCGCTGGCTGACCGACCAGATCCTCGGCAAAGAACAGAGCTTCACCACTAAATTGGTAGGCCGTGGCCCATACAGTGAGTACTACGGCGACCTCAGCATCACCCTCGACACCGCCCCTTATGGCGAGAGCTTCGTCACCAACTCGGTGGTCATCTTTATTTCCGGCGTGCTGCGCGCCATGGCCATGGGCCTGGTGCTGTATTTGGTCTACCACTGGCTGCTGACCAAGCCACTGTCAAAGATCATCGAGCACCTGACCAACATCAACCCGGACCGCCCCAGCGAGCACAAGTTACCGATGCTCAAGGGCAACGAGAAAAACGAGCTGGGGTTATGGGTCAACACGGCCAATCAGCTGCTCTCGTCCATCGAGCGCAACACCAACCTGCGGCGCGAAGCGGAAAACAGCCTGCTGCGCATGGCTCAGTACGACTTCCTCACGGGCCTGCCGAACCGCCTGCAACTGCAACAGCAGCTCGACAAGATTCTCGAAGACGCAGGCCGCCTGAACCGGCGCGTAGCCGTGCTGTGCGTCGGTTTGGATGATTTCAAAGGCATCAATGAGCAGTTCAGTTATCAGACCGGCGACCAGTTGTTGCTGGCCCTGTCCGATCGCCTGCGCAGCCACAGCGGCCGCCTCGGCGCTCTAGCCCGTCTCGGCGGCGACCAGTTTGCGCTGGTTCAGGCCGATATCGAGCAGCCTTACGAGGCCGCCGAGCTGGCGCAAAGCGTACTCGACGACCTCGACAACCCATTTATGCTCGACCAGCAGCAAGTGCGCCTGCGTGCCACCATCGGCATCACCCTGTTCCCGGAAGACGGCGACAGCACGGAGAAGCTGCTGCAAAAAGCCGAACAAACCATGACCCTGGCCAAGAGCCGCTCACGCAACCGCTACCAGTTCTACATCGCCAGTGTCGACAGTGAAATGCGCCGCCGCCGTGAGCTGGAAAAAGACCTGCGCGACGCCCTGGCCTTAAACCAACTGCACCTCGTTTATCAGCCACAGGTGGATTACCGCGACCACCGCGTGGTCGGTGTCGAGGCCCTACTGCGCTGGCAACATCCGCAACACGGTTTGGTCCCGCCCGATCTGTTTATTCCACTGGCCGAACAGAACGGCACCATCATCCCGATTGGCGAATGGATCCTCGACCAAACCTGCCGCCAGCTGCGTGAATGGCACGACCAAGGCTTTAATGAGCTGCGCATGGCGGTCAACCTGTCCACCGTACAACTGCACCACGCCGAGTTGCCGCGGGTGGTCAATAACCTGATGCAGGTCTATCGCCTGCCGCTGCGTAGCCTAGAGCTGGAAGTCACCGAAACCGGCCTGATGGAAGACATCAATACCGCGGCCCAGCACCTGCTTAGCCTGCGCCGCTCCGGTGCGCTGATTGCGATTGATGACTTTGGTACCGGCTACTCTTCGCTGAGTTATCTGAAAAGCCTGCCGCTGGACAAGATCAAGATCGACAAGAGCTTCGTCCAGGATCTGCTGGAAGACGAAGACGATGCGACCATCGTACGCGCCATCATTCAGCTGGGTAAAAGCCTCGGCATGCAGGTGATCGCCGAAGGGGTGGAAACTGTCGAGCAGGAGGCCTACATCATCGCCCAGGGTTGCAACGAGGGCCAGGGCTATCTGTACAGTAAGCCACTCCCAGCCCGTGAACTGACGGCCTACCTGAAGCAAGCGAGACGCCTGAACAGCGCCGCCAACCCCGCAACGCTTTAATGCCAAACACAAATTAAAAAGCCCGCCAATCGGCGGGCTTTTGCTTATACAGCGCATTCGCTTAAAAGCTGTTGATCCCCAGTAGCCAGGCAGCGCCCAGCGCACCGGCCACACACAGCACTACCCCGCCTGCCGCTTGCCAGTAGAACTGACGCACCAGCTCATCCTCACCGGCGCAGGACAGAATAAACGGCTGAGTTTCGCGCGGCTTGGCCAAGTGATGCTGCACCGGCTGAGTACTTTGCCGACGATGACGGTCTTCGGCTTCCAGGCTCGCGGCGAGCTGCACCCGCTGCCACTCCCGCTCATCCAGCTGGCCATTACCGTCGCTGTCGAAGCGCTGCAGCAGGCCGCCAAAGTTCCCCTTCCACTCACGAATCACAGCACCTTGTGCGGCTGTCAGATCAAGCCCCTGACGCCCGCCTCCGCTGCTGCGAAAGTCGCCGATGGCATACAGCGGTTGGCCGGCATGCAAGCGTTCCTCGGTATAGCGGTAGCGCTCACCATCGCTAAATAGCGCCCGCCAACCGGTTTTCGCGGAACCCAGCGGGTGGCGCAAGCTGCCTTTCCAGATTTCACGCGTCTGCGGCCGAACCTGTGCGCCACGCGGGTCAATCAGGCAACTGCCGGTGCTGTCGTCAAGTTGCAGCAAGGCTTCGCTGCTGGCGCTTTCAAGGGTACGCCAGCTACGTTTCTTACCGCTTGAGGTGTACTCCTCGATTTTGTAACGCCACCACAGGCAAGGAGTATTGGTCAGCGGCCCGAGCAGCGGCACCTCGGCGCTATCGCTCAGTACGCCATAGAACTCGACATAACCCTGAGCGGCCGAGCGAATCTTTGAGGTTGGCGTATCGAGTAGGTGCCGCGCGTGCGCAAAACGCTGCAGAAACAACCACGCACCGCCTGCGCTCACCGCCACGCTGCAGGCCAGTCCAATCAATTGCCCTGGGTTATCCACGGTTAACCAAACAGCGATTTGAGGTCGACATCGGCCTTTTCCGACTCGCTAAATTGCAACAGCACGGCTTCCTTAAAGGCAAATGCGCGCGCAATCAGCACATCGGGAAATTGCTCGATGCGCACGTTGTTCAAGTTGACCGCTTCGTTATAAAGCTCGCGCCGGTCGGCAATGCCGTTTTCCAGGCCACTGATGCGCTGTTGCAAGTGCTGGAAGCTTTCATTGGCTTTAAGTTCCGGGTAGTTCTCGGCAAGCGCAAACAGCTGACCAAGCCCGGCACGCAAACCCGTTTCGGCCTTGCCCAGCGCCTGCATGTCACCTTTTGCCTGAGCATTAGAAACCGCCTGACGTGCGGCAATAACGGCCTCCAGCGTGCCGCGCTCGTTCTGCATGTACTGTTTGCAGGTTTCCACCAGTTTGGGCAGTTCTTCGTGACGCTGCTTGAGCATCACCTCGATATTCGACCACGCCTTGCTCACGCCGTGCTTTAAACGCACCAGCGCGTTGTAGAGCACCACGGCATAGGCCGCGAGCAGAATCAGCAGCACAACAATGACGACACTGGTCAGGCTCATGCGTTACTCCGAGCTGTTATCAAAAAACAATTTTGTTGGGCATTTTAGCCCTATCAAATAGCCCCATCGCAGACCTTGCACACAGCTATTAGTGAAAAAACACCAACGACCCTTTGCGCAAAATGAAAATCTTTCGCATTATGGTTAAGTTTTTGCGCCTACTTGCACGGGCACTTCACTCTTACTTGCAAAGGATTCCGCCATGCTCCGTATGCCCCTGGCCTCAGCCAGCCTGCTTGCCATCGCCATTTCACTCGCAGGTTGCGGTGAAGACAAAGCCCCCGCCAACCAAGCCGCCTCCCCTGCTGCCAGCAGCACCAGCGCACCGGCAGTGGTCGCCAGCCAAGTCGACGAAGCTGCCAGCAAAGCTGTCGTCAGTCACTATGCGGACCTGGCCCTGGCCGTTTTCAGCGACGCTGCCAGCACCGGTAAGGCACTGCAAAGCGCAATTGATGCACTGCTCGCCAACCCAAATGACGACACCCTGAACGCCGCCCGTGAAGCCTGGTTGGCAGCCCGCACGCCGTATATGCAAAGTGAAGTGTTCCGTTTCGGCAACGCCGTAGTCGACGACTGGGAAGGCCAGATGAATGCCTGGCCGCTGGATGAAGGGCTGATCGACTACGTCGCCACGGACTACCAGCACGCCTTGGGCAACCCGGGCGCCAGCGCCAACATCATCGCCAACACTGAAATCCAGGTCGGTGAAGACACACTCGATGTCAGCACCATCACGCCAGAACTGCTGGCCAGTCTGAATGAACTGGGCGGTTCCGAGGCCAACGTTGCCACCGGCTACCACGCCATCGAATTCCTGCTCTGGGGCCAAGACCTCAATGGCACCAACCCAGGCGCCGGCGAGCGACCTGCAACCGACTTCGTGGTAGGCGAAGGCGCTACCGGTGGCAATACCGAACGCCGCCGTGCCTTTATCAAAGCGGCCAGCGATCTGCTGGTCAGCGACCTCGACGCGATGGTTGTGCAATGGCAAGCCGGTAACGCCGACAACTACCGCGCCGAACTACAAGCCGACACCGCCGAGAACGGCCTGCGCAAGATGCTCTTCGGCATGGGCAGCCTGTCGCTCGGCGAATTGGCCGGCGAGCGCATGAAGGTCGCGCTGGAAGCTAACTCCACTGAAGACGAGCACGATTGCTTCAGCGACAACACCCACAACTCGCATTTCTACAACGCTAAAGGGATCCGTAACGTTTACCTGGGCGAGTACAAGAAAGTTGACGGCAGCACCCTGAGCGGCCCGAGTTTGTCGTCGCTGGTGGCCAAGGCTGACGCCGCCGCCGACAACACACTGAAAGCGGACCTAGCAGCCACAGAAGGTAAACTGCAGGCACTGGTCGACAGCGCCAACAACGGCCAGCACTTCGACCAGCTAATCGCGGCTGACAACACCGAAGGCCAGCAGATCGTTCGTGACGCCATCGCCGCCCTGGTCAAGCAAACCGGCGCCATCGAGCAGGCAGCCGGCAAGCTGGGGATCAGTGACCTGAATCCGGACACCGCTGACCACAGCTTCTAAGCGCGCAGAACTTGCCGCGCGTTTAGACGCTGCGTTGAAACAGCCTCTTTCGCGTTAGCTCACAACGTCCGAAAAGCGATAGTGCATAGAAAGCCGCGACGCCTTAACTGGCGTCGAGGCTTTTTTTTTCGCCTGCACTTCCGGACGGGTACCTTTCTGGGCTGTCGCGCCATAACACCAGCAAGCGCTTCTGGCGTTTTACGGCCTGCGACCTTCAACCACCACTGATAATGCAAATCCGTCTTATTTAATGCAGATCAGGCTGTTAATATCGGCGGCCTGTTTTTCTGTCGCGGACCCCTCCCATGCTTGCGCCGCATCGCATTGCTTTCCTGCTGGCCTTGAGCCTGAGCTTGGTCGCCTGCGATAAACCCCCACAGTTCGCCCAGGCAGAGCCTGGCGAAGCCCTGTCTGCCGGCAGTGCCACTGTGCGTAAGGCTGACCAGAATGCCTTTTCCTTGCCCTCGGCTAATCTGTCGCCTTCACGTCGGCTGGATTTCAGCGTCGGTAACAGTTTCTTCCGCAACCCTTGGATTAGCGCACCGGCCACCACCACCGCGCGTGATGGGCTGGGCCCGCTGTTCAACACCAACGCCTGCCAGAACTGCCATATCAAGGACGGTCGCGGCCACCCACCAGGCCCGGGCGCACAGAACGCGGTGTCCATGCTGGTGCGCCTGTCGATCCCGGCAGGCAGCGAGCATGCGCAGATCATCAAGCGTCTTGGCGTACTCGCCGAACCGACCTATGGCAGCCAATTACAGGACATGGCCAACCCTGGCACTGCGCCTGAAGGCAAGGTACGCGTCAGTTACAGCCTGCAACGCGTGCGCTTTGCCGATGGCCTAGAGGTCGAACTGCGCAAGCCCACCCTTGAGATCAGCCGGCTCGGCTACGGCGCCCTGCATCCCGACACGCTATTTTCCGCTCGCATCGCCCCACCGATGATCGGTCTCGGCCTACTGGAAGCCATTAGCGAAGCTGACATCCTGGCCAATGCCGACCCTGAAGACCGCAACGGCGATGGTATTTCCGGACGTGCCAACCAAGTCTGGGACCGTGCCGAGCAGCGCACGGTGCTCGGGCGCTTCGGCTGGAAAGCCGGACAACCCACGCTCAACCAGCAGAATGCCGAAGCCTTTGCCAATGACATGGGCCTGACCAGCAATCTGATTAGCCAGGACAACTGCACGGCGGCACAGCGGGACTGCCGTACCGCACCCCACGGCGGCGAGCCGGAAGTCAGCGACAACATTCTGGCCAACGTTCTGTTCTACACCCGCAACCTCGGCGTACCCGCACGACGCGGCGCGGACACCACGCAGGTAATCACCGGCAAAAACCTGTTCTATCAGGCCGGCTGCCAAAGCTGTCACACCGCGCAATTCACCACCGCCGGCGACGCTGCCGAGCCAGAACTGGCCAATCAAACAATCCGTCCGCACAGCGATTTGCTGCTGCATGACATGGGCGCCGGCCTGGCCGACAATCGCCCGGAGTTCCTCGCCAGCGGCCAGGAATGGCGCACCCCGCCCCTGTGGGGCATTGGTTTGACGGAAACGGTTAATGGCCACACCCAGTTTCTGCATGACGGTCGCGCACGCAACCTGCTAGAGGCCATCCTCTGGCACGGCGGCGAAGCGCACGCCGCCAAACAACACGTCCTGACTTTCAACGCTGATCAGCGCCATGCGCTGTTGGCTTTTCTGAACTCGCTGTAGGAGTCACTCATGATCCGCTCCCCCCTGGGCCTGGCCCTACTCAGCCTGACACTCACAGCTTGCAGCCCGAGCAACCCGCAACAGCAAGTCAGCCAGGCACTGACAGATGGCGTGCTGCTACCCATCTACAGCGCATGGCACGAAGCCGACCGCCAACTGGCCGTGAGTGCCCAGGCCTTCTGTAGCGACCAGCAGAGCCTGACCGAGGCCCGCCAGGCCTTCGCCAGCGCGCAAAGCGCCTGGGCGGCGGTGCAACCGGCTGCGGTCGGCCCTTTGGCCGAAGGCAACCGTGCGTGGCAGGTGCAGTTTTGGCCCGATAAGAAAAACCTGGTCGCGCGCCAAGTTGAAGCGCTGCTCAACAGCAAGCCTGAGCTGACCCCGGCCGATCTGGATAAATCCAGCGTCGTCGTGCAAGGCCTGACAGCCTATGAATACCTGCTGTTTGATCCGGCGATTGACCTGAATAACGTTGAGCAGAAGGCCCGCTATTGCCCATTGATGGTCGCCATTGGTGAGCATCAGCAAGTACTCGCCGCCGATGTGCTGGCCAGTTGGCAGCGTGCCGACGGCATGGCCGCGCAGCTAAAGAACTTCCCCAATGAACGCTACGCCGAAGCAGCGGAAGCGGTGGCGGAGTTGCTGCGCACCCAGGTCAGCGCCATCGACGGGCTGAAAAAGAAGCTTGGCACGCCCATGGGCCGCCAGAGTAAAGGCCAGCCACAGCCTTATCAGGCCGAAGCCTGGCGCAGCAAAGCCAGCCTGACCAATCTTGCCGCCAGCCTGGCCAGCGCCGAACGCATTTGGCTGGGCGCCGAGCAGGATGGCATGCAGGCGTTGCTCGGCAGCGACCACGCCGAGCTAAAACAGCGCATCAACGCGGCCTACAGCGACACCCGTCAGCGCCTGGCCGCCGCACAGCGTCCGCTTGGCGAGCTGCTCAGTGACGAAGCCGGCCGCGCCGAGCTGAACGCCCTGTATGACAGCCTGAATACCCTGCATCGCCTGCATGAGTCGGAACTGGCGAAGACCCTGGGCATTCAACTGGGCTTCAACGCCCATGACGGTGACTGAGTGATGCAGATCAAACGCCGTACCTTCCTGGGGCTGGGCGCTGCTGCCTTAGCGGCTAGCGCCTTGGGTGGCTGGACACTGATGCACGGCGGCCCACAACCGCTGCTGCTCTCGGCACGCAATGACAGCAGCGGCAAGCATTTCGCGGTGGGCTACCGCCTGGATGGCAGCCAGGTGTTTGCCACCCAGGTCAACGAACGTTGCCATGACGTTATCGGCCATCCGTTTCTACCGATGGCGTTGTTTGTCGGGCGCCGTCCAAGCACCGAGAGCTACCTGATCGACACCCGTGACGGCCGCCTGCTGCAAACCCTGCGTTCAGAAAAGCAGCGCCACTTCTACGGCCATGCGGTGTTCCACAAAGACGGCGAATGGCTGTACGCCACGGAGAACGACACCCGCGATCCCGGTCGCGGTGTACTGGGGGTTTACCGCCTGCAAGGCGAACAACTGCAGCGCAGCGATGAACTCTCGACCCACGGCATCGGCCCGCACCAGCTGCTCTGGCTGCCAGACGGCGAAACCCTGGCGGTGGCTAATGGCGGCATCCGTACTGAAGCCGATAGCCGGGTAGAGATGAACCTCAACGCCATGCAGTCTAGCCTGGTGCTGATGCGTCGCGACGGCAGCCTGATCAGCCAGGAGCAACTGCCAGAGCAGATGAACAGCGTGCGGCATATGGCCGTTGCCAGCGATGGCACCGTCGTCACCGGCCAGCAATACATGGGCGAACTCAGCGATCGAGTACCACTCCTGGCGATCAAGCGCCCCGGCCAGCCCTTCCAGCATTTCCCGGTGGCCGATGCGCAGCGCCAGCTGATGAATCAATACACGGCCAGTGTGGCAATCCACAGTGAGCTACGCCTGCTGGCCTTGACTGCACCACGCGGCAATCGGGTGTTTATTTGGGACCTGGACAGCGCCGCGCTACGCCTTGATGCGCACCTGGCTGACTGCGCGGGCGTCGGCGCTGTGGCTGACGGCTTTGTCGTCAGCAGCGGCGTGGGCCGTTGCCGCTTGTACGACTGCCGCAGCGAGCGCATCGCCAGCAAGCCCCTGCAGCTGCCTGCGGGGCTATGGGACAATCACCTGCGCCTGGCCTGAGCGCTTAATCGCAGGCCCTCCCCGCATAACGGTAATATACCTGCGACAGGCTAAAGAACGCTGTCGCAGAGCCGATCTATACTTTGAGTGCCGCTCGCCACGGCTCAGTCAATACCTGTCGATAGGGACCTTCGCAGTTAGGGCGCACTAAGCGTCAACGGCATCTCACCTCCCACAGTCAGGTACCCCAATGTTTCTGCAAAAGTCCTTACGCGCGCAAATTCTCGCCCTGCTCGGCGGCAGTCTGGCGCTGATTCTGGTCACCGCGCTGGCCTGCTTCAGCTTTCTGTCCAGCGGTATGCAAGCCTACCGTGGCCTGCTGGCGGGACCGCTGGAGGCGTCGACACTGATAGATGTGACCAACCTCAACTTCAAGACCCAAGTCCAAGAATGGAAGAATGTCCTGTTGCGCGGCAGCGACAAGGCGCAACTGGACAAGTATTGGGGCCAGTTCGAAGCGCAGGAACGCAAGGTTCAGGAAACGCTGGGTAATTTGAGCGATCTGGCCAGCGGCGACAATATCCTCAAAGGCAAGATTGACAGCCTGCGGCGCGAGCACCAGTCACTCGGCGTCAATTACCGTAAGGGCCGCGACGCCTTTATCGCGGCAGGCGCTGATGCCGCCGTCGGCGACAAAGCCGTGTCCGGCATTGACCGCAACACCGCACAGCAATTGGAAGCCCTGTCCAGCGAACTGCACAAGCAAAGCCTGGAGCAAGCCAGCCTGATCAATGCCTCAGCCGACCGCACTATCACCTACGGCACCCTGCTGATGCTCGGCGCTACGGTCGTGATCGCACTGTTCAGCCTGTGGCTGATCAACCGCAACCTGATCAACCCGATCCGTGAGCTGATCGACCATATCGCCCAATTGAGTCACGGCAATTTCGGCAAGCGCGTTGAGTCCACCCGGCAGGATGAGCTCGGAAGGCTGGCCATAGCCGCCAATATCCTGCGCGACTTCCTCGCGGACACCTTCACCCGCCTCAAGCGCAGCACCGAAGACCTCGACACCGCCAGCGGCGAGCTTAATTCAATCGCCACCCTGATGGCCCAGGGCACCCGTGACCAGTTCTCGCGCACCGACCAGGTGGCCACGGCGATGCACGAAATGTCCGCCACCGCCCAGGAAGTGGCACGCCACGCGGCTGAAGCCGCGAATGCCGCCGATGACGCCGACAGAGCGGCACGCCAAGGAGAAACCGTGATGCAGGCCACCATCCAGACCATCACCGATATTCGTGGCGAAATCAGCAACACCTCCGACGTCATTCGCCGCCTGGAAAGCGACACCGGCCGCATCAGCAAGGTGCTAGAAGTGATTCGCGGAATTGCCGAGCAAACCAACCTACTGGCCCTCAACGCTGCTATCGAAGCCGCGCGGGCAGGCGAGCAGGGCCGCGGTTTTGCCGTGGTGGCTGACGAGGTGCGCACCCTGGCTCAACGCACGGCCGAGTCCACCGCAGAAATTCACCAGATCATCGACACCGTGCAAACCGGGGCCATCAATGCAGTACGTGCCATTGAGAGCGGCCAGCAACGCAGCGAAGAAGGCGTGACTCAGGTCACCGAAGCTGGGGCCACCCTGCAGCTGATCACCCAAGCGGTTGAAGCCATCCGCGACATGAACCGGCAGATTGCCACCGCCGCCGAGGAGCAGACCTCGGTTGCCGAGGACATCTCGCGCAACCTCACCGAGATCACCGCCATTGCCACGGCGAATCAGGAGAACGTGCAACGCACCGAAAGCGCCGGGCAGAACCTGCACGAACTGTCTGGGCAACTGAGTGACGTGACCCAACGCCTAAGCGCCTAACCCGCGCAACGGTAAGCAAAATGCCAGCAAATGCTGGCATTTTGCTTATTAAACGATCAATAAACCCGCGGCAACCGGCCCTGCAAAATTTTGCAAATGCGAATCTTTGACATGTCTTTTAAGGGGGACTACTGTGCCCCACTTGCCTATTCCCAGGCCCCTCCCCGTCTTGCCAAGGAACCGGAATATGTTGCTCCGCCGCATGCTGATCATGCTCGGTGTGGTACTCCTCGTGGTACTCGCCCTCGCCGCCTATAAAGGCTTCTCCATCTACCAACAAGTGCAGATGTTCTCAGCTCCGCAGCCGGCCATCAGCGTGGATGCCGCGACGGCAGAAGAACGCCCCTGGCAGAGCCGCCTGCCGGCCATCGGCACGCTGGTCGCCTTCCAAGGCGTCGACCTGACCGTTGAGGTCGCCGGTACCGTACAAAAGGTGCTGTTCCGCTCCGGCGAGCAGGTCACCCTGCAGCAGCCGCTGATCCAGATGAACAGCGATGTTGAGCAAGCCAGCCTGGCCACCGCACAGGCTGAGCTGGGCCTGGCGCGCGTGGAATATGAGCGCGGCCGCAGCCTGGTCAACCGCCAGAGCATCTCCAAGAGTGAGTTCGACCGCCTTTCCGCCAGCCTGCAAAAAGCCAACGCCAGCGTGGCGCAGCTACAGGCGCTGCTGGCGAAAAAACGCATCCTGGCCCCCTTTGCCGGCACCATCGGCATCCGCCAGGTCGATGTCGGTGACTACCTGGCCTCCGGCACCGCCATTGCGACCCTGCAGGATCTGAGCAAGCTCTACGTCGACTTCTTCCTGCCGGAACAGGCCGTGCCCAAGCTGAGCATCGGCGAACGCGTGCGCTTCAACGTGGCGGCGTACCCGGACGAGGTGTTCGAGGGCGAAATTGCCGCCATCAACCCCAAGGTCGAAGACACCACCCGCAACGTGCAAGTGCGCGCCATGCTGGTCAACCCGGACAGCAAGCTGCTGCCCGGTATGTTCGCCAACCTGGAAGTCCTACTGCCGGGCGAGCAGAACGTCGTTGTCGTACCGGAAACTGCGATCACCTACACCCTCTACGGCAACTCGGTGTACCTGATCAGCGAGAAAAAGGATGACAACGGCCAGGTGGTCAAAAACGACAGCGGCCAGGCCGAACTGGCGGTCGAGCGCCGTTACGTCGATACCGGCGAACGCCGTGAAGGCCAGGTGGTGATTGTTAAAGGTCTGCAAGCCGGTGAGCAGGTGGTGTCTGCCGGCCAGCTGAAGCTGGATAACGGTGCCCACGTGCGCATCGCCAACGCGCAGGACAAGCCGAGCGCCGACTAATCGGGCGCGGCTCAAAGGAACTTATTTATGGCTTTTACTGATCCCTTTATCCGTCGCCCGGTACTGGCGACGGTGGTCAGCCTGCTGATTATCCTGCTTGGTTTCCAGGCATTCAGCAAACTGACCATTCGCCAGTACCCGCAGATGGAAAACGCCCTGATCACGGTGACCACGTCCTATCCCGGGGCCAATGCCGAGACCATCCAGGGCTATATCACCCAGCCGCTGCAACAGAGCCTGGCCAGCGCCGACGGCATTGATTACATGACTTCGGTAAGCCGGCAGAACGTGTCGATCATTTCGATCTACGCACGTATCGGCGCCAACAGCGACCGTTTGTTTACCGAACTGCTGGCCAAGGCCAACGAGGTGAAAAACCAGCTGCCGCAGGATGCGCAAGACCCTGTACTGAGCAAGGAAGCCGCCGACTCCACCGCACTGATGTACGTCAGCTTCTACAGCGATGAACTGTCCAACCCGCAGATCACCGACTATTTGTCACGCGTCATCCAGCCCAAGCTGGCCACACTGCCCGGCATGGCCGAGGCCGAGATTCTCGGCAATCAAGTATTCGCCATGCGCCTGTGGCTCGACCCGGTGAAGATGGGTGCCTATGGCGTGACCGCCGGCGACGTCAACGATGCGGTGCGCAAGTACAACTTCCTCGCCGCTGCGGGTGAAGTAAAAGGCGAGTACGTGGTCACCAGCATCAACGCCGAAACCGACCTCAAGTCGCCCGAGGCCTTTGCCGCTATCCCGCTGAAAACCGTGGGCGATAGCCGGGTGCTGATCCGCGATGTGGCGCGGGTGGAAATGGGCGCAGAAAGCTACGACGCAATCAGCTCCTTCGACGGTACGCCGTCGGTGTACATCGCCATCAAGGGCACACCAGGGGCCAACCCGCTGGATGTGATCAAAGAAGTACGCAAGGTCATGCCGGACCTCGAAGCCCAGCTGCCACCCAACCTCAAGGTATCCATCGCTTACGACGCCACGCTGTTTATCCAGGCGTCCATCGATGAGGTGGTCAAGACCCTGTTTGAAGCGGTGCTGATCGTCATCGTCGTGGTGTTCCTGTTCCTCGGCGCCTTCCGCTCGGTGCTGATCCCGGTAATCACCATTCCGCTGTCGATGATCGGCGTGCTGTTCTTTATGCAGCTCATGGGTTACTCGATCAACCTGCTGACATTGCTGGCCATGGTGCTGGCGATCGGCCTGGTGGTGGACGATGCCATCGTGGTGGTGGAGAACATCCACCGGCATATCGAAGAAGGCAAAACGCCGTTCGATGCGGCCATCGAAGGCGCACGCGAGATCGCCGTACCGGTGGTGTCGATGACCATCACCCTGGCGGCGGTGTACGCGCCTATCGGCTTCCTTGAAGGCCTCACGGGCGCCTTGTTCAAAGAGTTTGCCCTGACCCTCGCGGGCGCCGTAATCATCTCCGGCATCGTCGCCCTGACCCTGTCTCCGATGATGTGCGCCAAGCTGCTGCGCCACGAAGAGAATCCGTCGGGCCTCGCGCACAAGCTCGACCAGATTTTCGATGGCCTTAAGCAGCGCTATCAACGCGCCCTGCACGGCACCCTGGACACGCGCCCGGTGGTGCTGGTGTTTGCGGTGATCGTCATGTGCCTGATCCCGGTGCTGCTTAAATTCACCAAAAGCGAACTGGCCCCCGAGGAAGACCAAGGCATCATTTTCATGATCGCCAACGCACCGCAGCCCACCAACCTGGAATACCTGAACAAGTACACCGATGAATTCGTCAGCATCTTCAAGGAGTTCCCCGAGTACTACTCCTCGTTCCAGATCAACGGCTTCAACGGCGTGCAATCGGGTATCGGGGGTTTTCTGATGACCCCGTGGAACGAGCGCGAGCGCACGCAAATGGAGATCCTGCCGGAGGTACAAAGCCGTCTGTCGCAAATTGCCGGCCTGCAGATCTTCGGCTTCAACCTCCCTTCCCTACCGGGCACGGGTGAGGGCCTGCCGTTCCAGTTCGTGATCAATACGCCGAGTGACTATCAGTCACTGCTGCAGGTCGCGGAGAAGGTCAAAACACGCGCTGTGGAATCCGGCAAGTTTGCCTTCCTCGACGTTGACCTGGCCTTCGATAAGCCAGAAGTGGTGGTGGAGATCGACCGCGAGAAAGCCGCGCAAATGGGCGTATCCATGGAAGACCTCGGCCTGACCCTGGCCAGCTTGCTCGGTGAAGGTGAGATCAACCGTTTCACCATCGACGGGCGCAGCTACAAGGTGATTGCCCAGGTCGAGCGCGCGTACCGCGATAATCCCGAGTGGCTGGGCAGCTACTACGTGAAAAGCGAAAGCGGCGCGATGCTGGCCCTGTCCACCCTGGTCAAGGTCAGCGACCGCGCCCGGCCGACCCAGCTCAATCAGTTCCAACAACTCAACTCGGCGATCATTCAGGGCGTACCGATCGTCAGCATGGGTGAAGCCATCGAAACCGTTGAGCAAATCATGCGTGAGGAAGCGCCGGCGGGCTTTGCCTACGACTTTGCCGGCGCCTCGCGCCAGCTGGTGCAGGAAGGTAACGCGCTGTACGTGACCTTTGGCCTAGCCCTGGCGCTGATCTTCCTGGTGTTGGCGGCGCAATTCGAAAGCTTCCGCGACCCACTGGTGATTATGGTCACGGTACCGCTGTCGATCTGTGGCGCGCTGATACCGCTGTTCCTCGGCCTGTCGAGCATGAACATCTACACCCAGGTGGGCCTGGTCACACTGATTGGCTTGATCACCAAGCACGGCATCCTGATCGTCGAGTTCGCCAACCAGCTGCGCCGCGAAAAAGGTCTGTCGCGGCGTGAGGCCGTTGAGGAAGCGGCGGCGATTCGCCTGCGTCCGGTGCTGATGACCACCGCCGCGATGGTCTTCGGTATGGTGCCGCTGATCCTCGCCACCGGCGCCGGCGCGGTCAGCCGCTTCGATATTGGCCTGGTGATCGCCACCGGCATGTCGATCGGCACCTTGTTCACCCTGTTCGTGCTGCCCTGTGTCTACAGCCTGCTGGCGCAACCGGATGCACCCGCAGCACCTGCCAAGGCTCACGGATAACACAGCGAAGCGAACCGTGGCGGCCATGGAAGGCCGCCCACAAAAAGCCCTGCAATGCAGGGCTTTTTTGTGGCTATCGAGTACGTCAGGTAAAGCGCATCAACCTTGCGAGCGCCCTCCCTGGGACAGGCTAAACATAAACAGCAGCAGGTCCTGATCAGGCCTCATCACCTCGCTCGCGCGCGCCTGCAGCGGTAACGGGCAGTAGCCCCGCTCACTCAACGTGATGACCTGGGGGCTGGCTTCGTGCCAAGCCGCCGCCGCGAGCGAAGCCACACTGAGTGCGCCTACTAAAAACAAACCTCGTGCGATTTCTAACTTCATCACTGCAACCTCTTGATAGCGCTGCCAAACGCTGTTTATGGACCTTAGTTCACTGATCACCGCTGCGTCGCGTTAGGCGACCGACGGCCGTTAGTGCCGGACGCTTCCGGCAACTGCATTCAGATCGTCCTGATCCACACGCAAGCCATTTGGCAGGCCACGCCTTCGAACCGCACACGCACCAATGGTTCAATACTTCGGCAAACCGAGGCGTGCGCCCTGGGCGGTAACAACCCCAAGGTCACTTAATTGCCCATTTGCATTAAAGCGGTGCTTCATAGAACACACGGCTTTAAAGCAGTCACTGGCAAGCCGTAAACGACACCCACCCCGTAAAAACAGCGTGGTAGAGCACATCCAGGTGAGGTCAAAACAAGAAGCGGCAATACTGCTTGGCAGCACTGCGCAAGTTGACAGGCTCCAGTCCGGGAGCACGTATTACCCAAAGCAATTGGCGTACCGCTTTGCTGTGCCGGAATGTTATAGCGCAGAAAAATGAAAACCCCGTGACAGGCACGGGGGTTTCTTTACAAGGTGCAAGCCGCCTGGCGGCGGCCTGCTGGGAGCCAGGCTGGCTTACATCATGCCGCCCATGCCACCCATACCGCCCATGTCTGGCATACCGCCACCGGCCGGCTTGTCTTCAGCCACTTCAGCGATCATCGCTTCGGTGGTGATCATCAGGCTGGCGATCGAAGCAGCCGCTTGCAGCGCCGAACGAGTCACCTTGGCTGGATCGAGAATACCCATCTCGATCATGTCGCCGTAGGTATCGGTCGCGGCGTTGAAGCCGTAGTTGCCCGAACCCTGCTTAACCTTGTCGACCACTACGCTTGGCTCGCCGCCAGCGTTGGAAACGATCTGACGCAGCGGTGCTTCAACCGCACGACGCAGCAGCGCGATACCGACGTCCTGATCAGCGTTCTCGCCTTTCAGTTCGCTGATGGCCTGCAGAGCGCGCACCAGTGCCACGCCACCGCCAGGTACCACGCCTTCTTCAACGGCTGCGCGGGTTGCGTGCAGAGCGTCGTCAACGCGGGCTTTCTTCTCTTTCATTTCAACTTCGGTACCGGCACCGACTTTGATCACGGCAACACCGCCAGCCAACTTGGCCAGACGCTCTTGCAGCTTCTCTTTGTCGTAGTCGGACGAAGTGTCTTCGATCTGCTTACGGATCTGCAGAACGCGCGATTCGATATCAGCCTGAACGCCAGCACCGTCGATGATGGTGGTGTTTTCTTTGCTGAGGATGACGCGCTTGGCGTTACCCAGGTGCTCCAGGGTGGCGCTTTCCAGGCTCAGACCGATCTCTTCGGAGATGACGGTACCGCCAGTCAGCACAGCGATGTCCTGCAGCATGGCCTTGCGACGATCACCAAAGCCTGGCGCCTTAACGGCAGCGACTTTAACGATACCGCGCATGTTGTTCACAACCAGAGTCGCCAAGGCTTCGCCTTCAACGTCTTCAGCCACGATCAGCAGCGGACGGCCGGACTTAGCCACAGCTTCCAGAACTGGCAGCAGCTCACGGATGTTGGAGATTTTCTTGTCAACCAGCAGGATCAGCGGGCCGTCAAGTTCAGCCACCATGGTGTCTGGCTTGTTGATGAAGTAAGGGGACAGGTAGCCACGGTCGAACTGCATGCCTTCAACAACCGACAGTTCGTTTTCCAGGCCCGAGCCTTCTTCAACGGTGATCACGCCTTCTTTACCGACTTTTTCCATGGCTTCGGCAATGATTTCGCCGATGGAGGTGTCGGAGTTAGCGGAGATCGAACCCACCTGAGCAATGGCCTTGGTGTCAGCGCACGGCTTGGACAGGTTCTTCAGCTCAGCAACGATGGCGATAGTCGCCTTGTCGATGCCGCGCTTCAGGTCCATTGGGTTCATGCCGGCAGCGACGGCTTTCAGGCCTTCGTTGACGATGGCTTGAGCCAGAACGGTCGCGGTGGTGGTGCCGTCGCCAGCGTCATCGTTAGCGCGCGAAGCAACGTCTTTAACCAGCTGAGCGCCCATATTCTCGAAGCGATCTTTCAGCTCGATTTCTTTGGCAACCGAAACACCGTCTTTGGTGATGGTTGGCGCGCCGTAGCTCTTCTCGATAACAACGTTACGGCCTTTCGGGCCGAGGGTCGCTTTTACCGCGTCAGCCAGAACGTTAACGCCAACGAGCATTTTCTTACGGGCGGAATCGCCGAATTTAACTTCTTTAGCAGCCATGATGGTTATTCCTTAATTCGTTCAAATAGAGCGCAATTGGTAGCGACGGACGCTGCAATCAGCCTTCGATAACGGCGAGAATTTCGTTCTCAGCCATTACCAGCAGGTCTTCGCCATCAACTTTGACGGTGTTGCTGCCGGAGTACGGGCCGAACACCACTTTGTCACCGACCTTGACGGCCAGCGCACGCACTTCACCGTTGTCCAGCACGCGGCCGGTACCGACAGCGAGGATTTCACCGCTGTTGGCTTTCTCAGCAGCGGAACCTGGCAGAACGATGCCGCCTGCGGTTTTCTTTTCTTCTTCGCTGCGACGGATTACGACGCGGTCATGCAGAGGACGAAGCTTCATTGTCGATCTCTCCCAATAGATGGTTTTTCGACCGGTGTATGCACCGGTGGGTTAGCAAAATCCGGCTAGGCCGGTAGCACTACGCCAGGCGCAGCGCTGAAGTCTGATTTGTCTGAATGACAAAAAACCTTGCGGTGACCGGTACATAGGGGCGCGCGGAGGGATTTCAAGGGCTGAGGGCGAATTCTTTATCGAAAATTACGCGCCGAGTCGCTCACTCGCGGCGCTCGTACTCGCCTTCCAGCACATTCGGGCGCACTTGCCCCGAGCGCGCGGCCTGATCATCAAAAAAAGCGCGCTGACGCATGGCCTGCTCGGCAGCACGCAGGCGCACCTTGTTGACCAGCAAACGGCGGGTGAAGGGGATCAGGCAGAAGATCCCGAAGAAATCGCTGATAAAGCCGGGCAGCAGCAGCAGGCCACCGCCGACAGCAATCAGCAGACCTTCAAGCATCTCCTGCTCAGGCAACTCACCACGCGCCAGTTTTTCGCGCGCCCGCCACGCCGTGGCAACACCCGCCACCCGCAGCAGCACACTGCCGAGAATCGCCGAGCCGACGACCAGCAGCAGAGTCGGCAATACGCCGATGGTGCTGCCCACCTGAATCAGCACGGCCAGCTCAATAATTGGGAAGAGCAAAAATAAGAACAGAAAAGCACGCATCAAAGGTTCCTTAACGGAAGAACAGCTTCCAGTAGAGGTGAAGTATGGGGTATCGCGCTGAATTCAAGCTGAAGGCTGACCGTCGGTCGGCCAGGCTGCCGCGCGCGCCAGGGTTACCAAGGCCTGGCGCACCTCAAGCGGACTGTTACAGGATGTTGGAAAGGCCAGCCAGTGCACCCCTTGGGCAATACGCAGATGGAACCCTTCGCTGTCGATACCAACCAACTCGGCGGGGGCCTGAGCGGGCAAACCGGCCAGTTCGACGTAATGGGCGATCGCCACGGCATGATCGCTGTTCATGTGCTCGAGCATGCTGAGCTCACTGTCGCCGGCAAACGGATTGCTCAACGCCACCTGATCCAGCCAATGAATCGCGCCAAAACCACCGATATAACGCCAGCGCACTGGCTCCAGTCGCCAGAAATCGAAGTCATGTGCCTGGTGATAACCGCGCGATTCAGGGAAATAGCGGTAATAGCGCTGCGCGGCGGCCTCAATCTGCGCGCCATCCTGCAACGGTCGGGCTTCAGCGAGCAAGGTGAGGCGGCCAACCGCCTGCACATCCTCCGCGCCACGCTCGCCCACCAGCAGTGAGCATTTGCCGTCTTGTTTGAGATTGTGGGTGTGCTGGGCAATGCGGCTGATCAACATCAACGGATAACCGTCGGCATCCAGGCAATAGGGCACCACTGATCCGAAAGGGAAACCCGGCATGGCCTTGGAATGGGTGCTGAGCACGCCCCGGTATTCCTTGAGCAGCAATTCTCGGGCATGCTTGCCGGCTTTCACGCTCACCTTATGACTCCTTGCATAGAATCCGTCACTAACGGACAGGCGCTTTAGGATAACGGTTACAGCGCCGGCAAGGTTACACCGAAGAGCCGACTGAACCTCTCGAAGCAGGGCCAAACACTCTTAACGCGTTATGGCCGGCGCGGCAGCAGAGGTTGCAGCGGCTCCATTTACTTGGGGATAAGCAATGCAACTCAAAGACAAAGTGATCGTCATCACCGGCGGCTGCCAAGGCCTGGGTCGCGCCATGGCCGAGTACCTGGCCGAGAAAAGCGTCAAACTGGCGCTGGTCGACCTCAACCAAGAAAAGCTCGACGAAGCCGTGGCCGCGTGCAAAGCCATGGGCGTAGAAGCGCGTGCTTACCTGTGCAACGTCGCCAATGAAGAGCAAGTGACCCAGACCGTGGCGCAGATTGCCGACGATTTCGGCGCGATCAACGGCTTGGTGAACAACGCCGGCATCCTGCGCGACGGCCTGACCATCAAGGTCAAGGACGGCGAAATGACCAAGCTGAGCCTGGCCCAGTGGCAGTCGGTGATCGACGTCAACCTCACTGGCGTGTTCCTCTGCACCCGTGAAATCGCGGCGAAGATGATCGAGCTGAAGAACGAAGGCGCGATCATCAACATCTCCTCGATCTCCCGCGCGGGCAATATCGGCCAGGCCAACTACTCCGCCGCCAAGGCCGGTGTGGCAGCCGATACCGTGGTCTGGGCCAAGGAGCTGGCGCGTTACGGCATCCGCGTTGCGGGCGTAGCACCGGGCTTTATCGAAACCGAAATGGTTGCCAGCATGAAGCCGGAAGCGCTGGAGCGCATGACCTCGGTCATTCCACTGCGCCGTATGGGCAAGCCAGCCGAGATCGCTCACTCGGTAGCCTACATCCTGGAAAACGACTACTACACCGGTCGGATTCTGGAGCTAGACGGCGGCCTGCGCCTCTGAATTGCTTCGACTTGCTGCGCGTCGGCCAGACTGCGTTGAAATTGGGCTCGGGTTGCTCATTTACAGCTCGTAAACTCCGCACCCTCGCCCAATTTCGCCTTGCCTGGCTCTAGCTCGCAGAGTCGATACTTGAACTAAAAAAGCCCCGCAGATGCCGAGCCGTTCGCTTAATCTGTTGAAATTTTGAGGTGCATGGTCTTGTATGAGGCTATGCACCTCATCTTTTCAGGAGACAGCCATGGGGAAGAAATCTTCCCAAGGCCAAGCAGTCGAATCAGCGGATACGGCCAAGGCGAAAAATCCCCTCGCTGACGCAGATGGTGCACAAGCTGCTCGCAAGCAGCGCTCACCCGCAGCCCATCAGGGCATTCAGGTCAATTTCTGCAAAAATCCAATTTGCGCGAATTTTGGTTCGCCAGTAGGCGACAAGCTTTCTCGTTCCCAAAATCCATACCGAATCGCAGCCTCAGGAAAAGGCTTGCCGGTTGGTTATTGCTATAGCTGCAACGAAAGCTTTCCCCTGAAAAGTAACAAAGGTATCCATGAAGAGCTAGAGCGGATGTTGGCTTTCTTGGTTGAAGCCACGGTGCAATCTTGCTGCCCGGTTGACGGTTGTTCCAATCATGCAATGCCAGTCTCCAGCGGTAAGGCCTTCTACTCTGCATTTGGGGTGACCAGTACGGGCAGCCAACGTTACCTCTGCAAAGGCACGGTAGATGGCAAGCCATGCGGCAAAACCTTTTCCGTTGCCAGTAAATCAACCAGCCGCCAGCGCCTGACTCACAAGAACAAGAGCATCTTCAAGCTAATCGTCAACAAGGTGCCAGTGCGCAGGATTGCCGAAATTGAAGAAATCGCCCTGCAAACGGTCTACGACAAGATCGACTTTATCCATCGGCAGTGTTTGGCCTTCGCCAGTGAGCGGGAGTCGAAACTTCCTGATATGCCCATTCGTCGCCTGTACATCAGCGTGGATCGCCAGGATTACGTGATCAACTGGTCTCGGCGTGATGATCGGCGTAACACGGTGGTTTCGGCTGTTGCGTCAGCCGATAACACCAGTCAGTACATTTTCGCCATGCATCTCAATTTCGACCCTCGACTTGATCCAGAGGCCATTGAGGAGGATGCCAAGCAGATCGCCGACATCAACCTGCCGACTCCTCACCGTAAGTATGCAAGGCTCTGGATGGCCTCTGACTATTTAGCTTCCATGGCTGCATCGAAGAAATCCAAGGCATCTGGCAGCCTGGAAGGTGATATCGCTGCGACCTACTCCAGCTCTGAGAAGCGAGAGGATGTCGAAATCTCGGATGAGCCTACCAAAGACGAAAAGCTGCCGGATCGGGGCATGCAAACTCATTCCGAGTACACCCTGTACGGCCACTTCCTGTATTTGCGTCACCTGCTGGCCAGTGTCGAAAAGCTCAGGTTCTTTCTCGACCAGGACTCGGGGATGCGGGCGGCATGCTTGGCAGCGTTCCAAGAAGGAATCAAATCCCGTCGAGTCGATGCCTTTTACGTGAGGATCAACAAGATGATGACCGTGGATCAGAAGCGCAGGCTGATCAATGAGTCGAATAAGGCTATCGCCAAGGTGATGAAAGAGAATCTCGGCTTGAACAAGCGAGAGGCCGTCTTGATGCTGCTCAAGCAGCGTATCGAGGAGGCAAAGCTCATCGGAAAATGGAAGGATCGCTGGGTGTTTCACCCGCTGGCAACGATGAACGAGCCTGAAAAGGCCTTATGCCATCTGACCGACCTAGGTGACCTTGAGCCTGATCACGCAGCTTGGCTTTACAACAGAGCCAGCCTGCACGGTGTCGATTCGTACTTCAACCGAGTTAGGCGGCGTCAGTCGCTCCTGGAACGGGGCATTTCATCCCAATCGAATACTGGACGGGTCTGGAGTGGTTACGCGCCGTACAGCCCAAATCAGGTTCAAAAGCTGCTCGATATCCTGCGAGTGGTACAGAACTACGTGCTGAAGGGCGGTAAGGACAAGAAAACACCGGCTATGCGCCTTGGATTAGCCAAAGGCCCAGTGAAATACGAGGATATCCTGTACTTCACCGGGCCTTAGGTTTTCAACAGATTAAGCGAACGGCTCGCGCAGATGCGGGGCTTTTTGTTTACGGCCTCAGCTTACCAGCCGACGCCAAAACCCAAGCTATAACGGGTTTCATCCAGCTCGCCTTCCGAACCACTAACCAGGTCTTTCTCGGCCTTCATATTCAGCGAGGCCCAGTCGGTCAGCTTGTAGCGCAGCCCTACGGCAGCATCCAGGGTGTAGTCCGCCACATTGGCCAGCGGCTTACCCACCTCACCATCGCTGAACAACTCGACACTCTTACCGATCAGGTAGCGGTTGTAATCCCACTTCATGCTCACCGCATAGAAGTTGTCACGCTCGCCATTGTCGTACTCATAGTCCGACCGGTTAAGCAGGCCCGCCACGGAGAAGGCGCCCAGTTCGTTGTCCCAGAACTGATAACCAGGACCGGTACCCAATGTACGCTGACGCCGCACGTCTTCAATGCGATCACGCTTGTACTCCATGCGCCCCTGCCAGAACCATTTCTCCGTAAGGAAACGGTCCAGCGCATATTCGGCGCTCCAGTTATCGGTGGTCACCACGTCATCCTGGAACTCACGGTTGTATTCCGCTTGCGCGTTGTGCCGCCACAGCCCGTGGCGCGCCTGGGTTTTCAGGCTGACGTCATAGTCGTCGGTGTCGCGTTCGGCACGCTTGTAGTCCAGCGCGGCATCAACATTGCCTTTCCAGACAAGGTCCTCAACCAATGGCTTGGGCTTGAGGATCTGCTGAATGCTGGCCAACTCAATGGTCTTGGGCGCCTCGCCATTGACCAGCGTGACCTTGCCAGGCTCCGCCGCCTGCAGGGCTTTTGCCCGCTCGCCGCTGATGGCACTTTCCTTGACCAGCAATTCCTGATCACTTTCCAGGGTGGCGATCTTGTTCCAGCTCAGGGCAATGGCGCCGCCGTAGTCGGTTACCAGCAGCAGCTTGCCACCGTCGTAGAACCTGATCTTGCCGGTCAACCGGTCACCGTTTTTCAACCAAACGGTGTCCGCCAATGCGGGTGTGGCAGCAAGCGTAAGGGCCAAGCAAAGCAGCGTTCTGGAAAACATAGGAAGAGGCTTTCTATCTAGATGTGTGCGTAGGGCCGCGCATTATCCGTACGCACGATGCCAGAGCAAGCACTGACCGACAGATGTACTGTGAGTTCACCCTATCCGTCCTACCAGCCGACCCCCACCCCCAACAAATAGCGCCGCTCACTTGCGGACTGACCAAGCCCGCGCACCTGATCCAGCTCGTACAGCAGCGACAGCCGTGCCCATTGATTCAGGCGGTAACGCAGGCCTATTTCACTGTCGAGTACGTAGTCGATCTGCTTGATATCCGGCAGCTGCAGCTCGGCCGTGCTGTAAAACTCCAGCCGGGTCCCCCAGAGCAAGCGCTTGTAATCCCAAGACAATGAGTAGGTATTGAGCGCCAGATCGGCATCGCGGGTTTGCAGTTGCAAACGATTGAATTGACCAACCACATCCAGCCGACCTAATTCGTTGTCCCAGAAACGATAACCCGGGCCTGTTCCCAGCGAACGCTGACGGGTGAAGAAGGCGAACTCATCCTCATTTTGTTCGGCACCGACCCGCCAGAACCAGTTATCCGTGATAAAGCGGTCAAGGTCGTATTCCAACTGCCAGTTGTCTGCGGTTTTCGCCCCATTCTTGACCTTACGCTCGAGCTCACCGCTGAGCACGTGCCGCCAGCGTCCATGTTCCATGCGTGTATTGCCCTTGAGCTTCCACTCGTCGGTGTCGTTGTCATCGCGCTCCATATCGAGCTTGGCATCCAGATTGCCCTCCCAAAGGCGGTCCTGCAGTACCGGTTTTGGTGGAATCAACCGTGTGATGCTGGCCAGCGGTACCGTTTGCGTGCGCTCACTGACCACCCGCACCATGCCCTTGCCGGCGGCTTCCAGCTGATTGCTGCGCTCGCTGTCGAGGCCCTGACGCCGAACCAGCAGGGGTTTGTCCGAGCGCAGGGTGTCGATATCCTTCCAGGCAATCAGCACCTGTCCGGCATATTTAGTCTTCAGGGCCAGTTTTCCACCATCGAGTAGAACTATCTCGCCGCTCAGACGGTCACCATTGTTCAGCCACACCGTGTCCGCCCACGCAGGCGCGGCCAGACTAAAAATCAGTAAACACACCAGGTTACGTAGCAGCATGTTGGAAAAGCCAGATAGCGAACCAGGACAGGTGCCGAAGCATGCCGCGCCAGGTCAGCACACAGCAAGCCAGACAGAGCGCTGCACGGCACTTTATGCAGCGCTGAGCCTCATACCCGCAGGCCGCGTGGTGAGCTACGGACAACTGGCCACCTTTGCAGGCTTGGGCCGCGCCGCGCGCTGGGTCGGGCGCACCCTCAGCCAGCTCCCGGACGGCACAACCCTGCCGTGGCACCGGGTCATTTGCGCAGGCGGGCGTCTCGGCTTGCCTGCCGGTAGCCACGCCGGCGCAGAGCAGCGCAGCCGCCTACGCGAGGAAGGTGTGCAAATCCATAACGATCGGGTGGATATGCCGCGCTATGGCTGGCGCCCAACAGAGCACAGCGGTTAGAGTGCGCCCTTTGTTAGGTCAATCTCAGGCTGATACCCCTTCAATGCCTCGTAAAAGCTGGCGTGATGCCATTGCTGCCTACTCCAGCCCGTCGACATTGGTGCTGCTCCTGCTAGGGTTCGCCGCCGGCCTACCCTACATGCTGGTGTTTTCGACCCTTTCCGTGTGGTTACGCGAAGCCGGTGTGGCGCGCGACACCATTGGCTTTGCCAGTCTGATCGGCCTGGCATACGCCTTTAAATGGGTCTGGTCGCCCCTGCTCGACCAATGGCGCCTGCCGCTATTGGGCAAGCTGGGACGGCGACGCTCCTGGCTGGTGCTGTCACAGATCCTGATCGCCATCGGCCTGGCCGGCATGGCCCTGTGTGACCCACAAACCCACCTAACCTGGCTGATTTCCCTGGCCGTACTGGTGGCCTTCGCCTCGGCCACCCAGGACATAGCCGTCGACGCCTATCGCCTGGAAATTGTCGACGACAGCCGTCAAGCCGCCCTAGCCGCGAGCTATATGGCCGGCTACCGCGTTGCCGCCCTGCTCGCCACCGCCGGCGCGTTATATTTCGCAGAAGGCTTTGGCTCCACCGCCCTGCTCTACCAGCACGGCGCCTGGGCAGGTACCTACATGCTGTTTGCCATGTTGATGCTCCCCGGGCTGCTGACCAGCCTGTGGATGCGCGAGCCGGATGTGCCGCTGCGCACCCAACTCGCCGCAGCGCGTTATGGCTTCAGCCATCAGATTGCCTCGGTACTGGTGTTGATTGTGCTGCTGGTGTCGGTACCGGCGATGTTCACCCAGTTTTATTACACCGACTTTGCCAGCCTAGTTAATGGCCAGAACAGCGTGCTCGACTTGCTGCTGGAAGACCGCGCCTTTCTGCGCGCCCTGCTCTACACCATTCTCAGCGCCCTGTGCTTGTCGTCCATGGGGCGTCGCGGCCTGGCGCCGGTGCTAACGCCGGTCAACGATTTTATTACCCGTTACCGCTGGCAGGCCTTCCTGCTGCTGGGCCTGATTGCCACCTATCGCATGTCGGACACCGTGATGGGCGTAATGGCCAACGTGTTCTATATCGACCAGGGCTTTACCAAGGATCAGATCGCCAGCGTCAGCAAGCTATTTGGCCTGGTGATGACGCTCGTGGGGGCCGGGGTCGGCGGCTTGCTGATCGTGCGCTTCGGCATTATGCCGATCCTGTTTATTGGCGGCGCCGCCTCGGCAGCAACTAACCTGCTGTTCCTTATGCTCACAGGCATGGGCGCGGACCTGCAGATGTTGATCGTGACCATTTCTGCCGACAACTTTAGCGCTGGCCTGGCGACCGCTGCTTTCGTCGCCTACCTGTCGAGCCTGACCAACCTGAAATTCTCCGCCACCCAGTACGCCCTACTCAGCTCAATCATGTTGTTGTTACCACGACTGATCGGTGGTTATTCAGGCGTGATGGTGGAAACATTCGGCTACGCCCAGTTCTTCCTAGTGACCGCTGCACTGGGTGTCCCGACCTTGATCCTGATTATTCTGCAATGGCGACGCGAGCGAACGCAGGCCGTTGACAGTGCGGTACAAACACCATCCGAACACGCATAAAAAAGCCCCGCATTAGCGGGGCTTTTTTATGCTGAGATGCTTAGTTTGCCTGCACCAAATGCACCACGCGCTGCGGGAATGGAATACCAATACCCGCCTCGTCCATGCGTTCCTTTGTCTGCTCAGTAAAGGCGAAAGTGACCGGCCAGAAATCGGGAGTTGCCACCCACACCCGCAAAGACAGGTTGACCGCACTGTCACCCAGCCCGGTCACAAACACCACGGGAGCGGGTTCGCTGTGCACGCGCGGGTCTTTGGCGATTTCCAGGAGCACGTCACGCGCCGTTTTGATATCGCTGGAGTAATCGATACCCACATTAATGTCGACGCGACGCTTAGGCTCGCGCGAATAGTTGGTGATATGACCATTCGACAAGCTGCCGTTGGGCACGATCACCACTTTGTTATCGGCGGTTTTCAGTGTGGTATGGAAAATCTGAATGCTGTCGACACTGCCCGACACGCCCTGTGCCTCGATCCAATCGCCGGCCCGGAACGGACGAAACAGCATGATCAAGACGCCGCCCGCGAAGTTTGCCAGGCTGCCTTGCAAGGCCAGGCCAATGGCCAGACCGGCGGCACCGATAACGGCTATAAAGGAGGTGGTTTCCACCCCAACCATCGAGGCCACGCTGACCAGCAGCAGCACTTTCAGCACGATGCCGACCAGGCTGCAGATAAAACTGCCGAGCGCCCGGTCCACCTGACGCATGTCGAGTACACGGCCAATACTGCTGACGAGCTTACTGACCAACCACCAACCGATCAGCAAAGTGATCAAAGCCAGGGTCAGCTTGCCACTGTATTCCAGCACGACGGGCAACCAGGCTTCCGACATTTTCACGACTTGTTCGACGTTAAATTCCATTTGTTAATCCTTTTTAAAGCCTAAAAACAAACCGCCACGGCAAGCCGTGGCGGTTTTACTGCACTTACACCGTTGCGACGCCTGCTCGACGCCAAGGTTCAATACTCACGCATTAATCGCGGAAGTTGTTGAACTGCAAGGGCATACCGAAATCCTTGGTGCGCAGGGCGGCAATTGCTTCCTGCAGGTCATCACGTTTCTTCCCGGTAATACGCACCTGCTCGCCCTGGATTGCAGCCTGAACCTTGAGCTTGCTGTCCTTGACGTGCGCGACGATCTTCTTCGCCAGGTCCTTCTCGATGCCTTCGCGCAAGATCACCTCTTGCTTGACGCTCTTGCCCGATGGGTAGGCGTCCTTAAACTCCAGGCACTGCACGTCAATCTTGCGTTTGACAAGGCAGAGCTTGAGAATCTCAACCATCTGCTCCAACTGAAAATCCGCATCGGCTGTCAGGTTGACAGTCAGCTCTTTCAGCTCAAAGCTACCTTTACCGCGCAGGTCATAACGACGGTCCAGCTCTTTGATGGCGCTGTCGATGGCGTTGGTCACTTCATGTTTGTCCAACTCGGACACCACGTCGAACGAGGGCATGGGCTTACTCCTGATAGACGGCGCGCCCTGCATCACGAATGGGGCACGCCTGGCTTGACGGTAAAAAAACCCGACCATTATATAATGCTAGCGACACACACTGCCCGGCGAAGTACCGGGCCCACGTGATTTCCCTTTAGCGAGCCTGCCCATGTCGAACCCCCACCTGAGTATTTTGGTCGTCGATGACGCCAAGTTCTCCAGCGCCATGATCGGGCGAGCCCTGAGCCAGGCGGGTTATCAGGATCTACGCTTCGCCAGCAGCGCCGCCGAAGCCATCAAACTGCTCGAACAGCGCCCCGCCAGCGTTTTATTGGCCGATTGGCTGATGCCGGAGATGAATGGCCTGGAGTTGACCGTGCAGGTGCGTCAGTTCGACGAAATGGCTCACCACTACACCTACGTCATCCTGCTCACCGGCAAGGAAGGCGAAAACGTACTGAGCGAAGCCTTCGACAGCGGTGTTGATGATTTCATTAGCAAAGCGGCCATGAACGAGCAACTGCTGCCACGGGTCTTCGCCGCCGACCGTCTGTGCAACAGCCTGCAGCGCCTACTGCAAGAGAATCGCCTGCTCACCGACAACATCGCCAGCCTGGAGCAACGCAACCTGATCGACCCGCTCACGGGCCTGGGTAACAACCGCTATTTACATCAGAAGATGCTCGACAGCCTGCGCCAGATTGAATCCCGTGGCGGCGCGCTGTGTTACCTGCTGATTGGCTTACAGGACGTTCATAGACTGCACCAGCAGCATGGCGAAGCCTTTTATAACGAGCTGCTGAGCGGTGTTTCCCGACGCCTGCAGCAGTTAGTGCGGCCACTGGATGTGTTGGTGCGTCTGGATGAAAACCACTTTGGCCTCATCACCCTGCTAAGCGACCTGCACGAGTGTTCGCCCAGCAGCTTTAAACGCCTGCACGATGGCATCAACCTCAAGGCTTTCAAAACCAGCGAAGGTTTTATCAGTCTCAAAGCCGGGATCAGCCTGGTAGGCCTCGACGCCAAAGGCCTGCCTTGTACTGCGGAGCAAATCACTCAACACGCCGAGAAATTGCTGAGCGAGTCTTACAGCAGCGGCCGCGTAACGGCAGTGCGTCTGCCGTTGCCGCAGTAGCCCGCGCTGAGCATGTGGCATATCCTCGGGGCCGGCAGCCTGGGCACCCTGTGGGCAACTCGTCTGGCGCGGGCAGGCCTGCCGGTGCAGCTGATCCTGCGTGATGCACAACGCCTACGCAGCTATCAACACGCCGGCGGCCTGACCCTCATTGAACAAGGCCAGGCCCAGCGCTTCGCCATCGCGGCCCAAACAGCCGCCGATCCGCAACCGATCCAGCGCCTGCTGCTGGCCTGCAAAGCCTACGACGCCGCCACCGCGGTGAGCCAACTGGCGCCACGCTTAGTCGACGGTGCAGAAATTCTATTGCTGCAAAATGGCCTGGGCAGCCAGGACGAGGTCGCGCGCGCGGCCCCACATGCGCGCTGCATTATGGCGTCCAGCACCGAAGGCGCGTTTCGCCAGGCGGATTTCCAAGTGGTGTTTGCCGGCCACGGCCATACCTGGCTCGGTGACCCGCTTGATGTGCAGCCTCCGGTCTGGCTGGCTGATTTACAACGCGCCGGTATTGCCCATGACTGGAGCCTGGATATCCTCAGTCGCTTGTGGCGCAAACTGGCGCTGAACTGCGCCATCAACCCCCTTACCGTGCTGCATGACTGCCGCAATGGCGGGCTGCGCGAGCACCCGGCGCAAGTCGCCTGCCTGTGCAGTGAGCTGAGTGAGTTGCTGCGGCGCTGCGGCCACAGTGCGGCCGCCGAAAACCTGCATGACGACGTGCAGCGAGTGATCCTGGCCACCGCCGCAAACTTTTCCTCCATGCACCAAGATGTCAGCCAAGGCCGACGCACAGAAATCGCCTACCTGCTGGGTTATGCCTGCGATGCCGCGCAGCGCCACCAACTGCTGCTGCCCCATTTAAATGCCCTGCACAGCCAACTGCTCACGCACCTCAACGCACGCGGATTGCCCAGTTACTGAGCCGCGCGTTAACCTGCCGACACGCTCACCACCGACACACCTCGCCATGCCCCTGCGTCAGCGCCTTGAAAATCTCCCGGTCGGCCGCAAATTGCTGGTCGCTCTGCTGGCATTGCTAGCCACCGTACTGCTGGTCGCCAACCTGGCCTTTATCAGCGCCGCTTACTGGATTTCCCAGGAAAGCATGGCGCCCCAAGCGCTGCACACCCTCGGCCGGCTGATTGCCAGCCCACAGTTGAGCAAACATGCGCTGAGCTCTCCCACCGCGGCCAAAGCCTTGCTCAAGCGCCTGGATGACTACGCACCGCTGCGCGCGGCGATGATTTATGACGCCGACGGCCTGAGCCTGGCGCAGCTGCAGCGCGGCAGCAAACTGCAGCTGCCGCAGCACATTGAAGAGGTCGAGTCCTGGCGGCACAGTGAGTTCCGCATCAGTCAGTTAATCGAGTTACCCCAAGACACCGGCCATTCCGGCCATTTACTGCTGGTCGCCTCCAGCGAACTGCCAGGGGTGTTCTACACCGGCACACTGACCGCGAGCCTGGTGATTCTCGCCCTGAGCGTCGTGCTCTGGCTGATTGTCTCGCGCCAGGTACGCCGCCTGATCACCCGACCGATCCGCCGCCTGGAAGAACTCTCACGCCAAGTCACCCGCGAGGAGAACTACGCCCTGCGCGCACGCCGCGGCAACGCCGACGAAATCGGCGGCCTGGCCGATGCCTTCAACACCATGCTGGTGCGCATCGAAGCCCGCGAGCAACAGCTCAAGCGCGCCCGTGATGACGTCCAACAAGCCTTCGACCAGGCCCAGCACCTCGCGGAAGAAACCCGCCACTCCAACCGTAAACTGGAGCTGGAAGTGCAGGTGCGCAGCAAAATCGAGAAAAAGCTCACTGGTTTTCAGAACTACCTCAACAGCATCATCGACTCCATGCCCTCGGCCCTGATCGCCCTCGACGAGCAGCTCTATGTGACGCAGTGGAACCAGGAAGCCAGCAGCCTGTCAGGCACCCGCCTGGACGAAGCACTGAATCAGCCGATTTTCCTCGCCTTCCCGCCGCTCAAGCCCTTCCTGCCGCAGCTAAAACGCACTGTCGAACAGCATCAAGTGGAAAAAATCGAACGCGTCACCTGGGGCAGCAATGAACAACCTCTGCACTTCGCCTTGACCTTCTACCCGCTGACCGGCAGCAGCGGCCGTGGCGTGGTGATCCGCATCGACGACATCACCCAGCGCCTCAACCTCGAAGAAATGATGGTGCAGTCAGAGAAGATGCTCTCCGTGGGTGGCCTCGCCGCCGGCATGGCGCACGAGATCAACAACCCGCTGGGGGCCATCCTGCATAACGTGCAGAACATCCGCCGGCGCCTGTCACCGGAGCTGGAAAAAAACCGCGAACAGGCCGAACAAGCCGGCATCTGCCTGGAAGCCATCGACCGTTACCTGCAGGCCCGAGAGATCCCGCGCCTGCTCGATGGCATTCAGCAGGCCGGTAGCCGCGCCGCCAAGATTGTCAGCCACATGCTCAATTTCAGCCGCCGCAGTGATCGTCAACTCGCCCCATGCCACTTGCCGGCGCTGATCGACCAAGCCGTGGAAATCGCCAGCAACGACTTTGACCTGACCGATAGTTTTGACTTCAAGAGCCTGAACATTCAGCGCGAGTTCGCGGCCGATCTACCCGCCGTACCCGCCACCGCCAACGAACTGGAGCAGGTGCTGCTCAACTTGCTGAAAAACGCCGCCCAGGCGATTCATCAGCGCAGTGACAGCCAAGTACCAGGGCAGATCATTCTGCGAGTACGCCTGGCCGGGGCCTGGGCCGAGATCCAGGTCGAAGATAACGGCGTCGGTATGCCCGAGTCGGTGCGCAAACGCATCTTCGAGCCGTTCTTCACCACCAAGGAAGTCGGCCAGGGCACCGGCCTCGGCCTATCGGTTTCTTACTTCATCATCACCAATAACCACAAAGGGCAGATGGAGGTGCAGTCCAAACCCGATCAGGGCACCTGCTTCACCCTGCGCCTGCCGCTGCCAACCGCCACTCCTGATACAGGCATCTGAATATGGGCTACCGACTCTCGAAGATTTATACCCGCACCGGCGATACCGGCGAAACCGGCCTGGCCGACGGCCGCCGCGTGACCAAGGACCACCCGCGCGTGGATGCCATGGGCGAGGTGGATACGCTAAACAGCCAGATTGGCTTGCTGCTCGCCGACCTGGCCGAGCAACAGGCTAAATGCACGGGCCTGGGCGAGATTATCGAGGTGCTCGCGCCCTGCCAGCACCGCCTGTTTGATCTCGGTGGCGAACTGGCAATGCCCGACTATCAGGCGCTCCAGACGCCGGAAATCGAGCGCCTGGAAGCGGCCATCGACCGCTGGAACGAAGAAGTCGGACCGCTGGAGAATTTCATCCTGCCCGGTGGTTCACGGCTGATTGCCCAAGCGCATGTTTGCCGCAGCCTGGCCCGTAGCGCCGAGCGCCGCTGCCAACACCTGAATGCGGTGGAACCGATTCGCGGCGTCGGCCTGGCCTACGTCAACCGCCTCTCTGACCTGTTGTTTGTCGCTGCCCGCGTGATCGCCAAGCGTCAGCAGATTGATGAAGTGCTGTGGCAGGCCGCCAAAAAGGAATAACCCGAGCCCGGAGGCCGCGCGGGGAAACACCCTCGAATTACAGCCTCAGAGCAGGCTGAGCTGGCTTTCGAAACTGCGCCGCTGCCCCGTCAGCGGATCATCGAACGCCAGCCCGCGCGCCAGCAGCTTCAACGGTTTGCTGTAGTCATCAGGGCTATCAGGGGCGTCGGTGACCTCAGGGTAGAACGGGTCATTAACAATCGGCGCGCCCAGCGCGGCCAGGTGCACGCGCAACTGATGCTTCTTGCCCGTCACCGGGTAGAGGCGGTACAGCCAGTGTTCGCCCAGACGCTGGGCGACCTCGATACGGGTTTCGGTGTTGGCTTCCCCCGCCACTTCCTGCATGCGGAAAAACGGCTCAGCCGCGTCCAGCCGCGTGGCGCGTAGCAACGGGAAGGTCAGCTGCGGCAGGGCGGCCGCCAAGGCCTCGTAGCACTTGTCCATCTGCCGCAGGCGAAACAACGCCTGGTACTGGCCGCGGCTCTGGCGGTTGGTGGAAAACAGCACCAGACCCGCGGTATGCCGATCGATGCGATGTAAGGGCACCAGATCGGCATTGCCCAAACGCTTGGCCAGACGCGCCTGCAATGTCTGCTCGACATACTCGCCGGCCGGCATCACCGGCAGAAAATGCGGCTTATCGGCGACCAACACATGCTCATCGACATACAGCACGCTTTCCTCGAACGGAATCGGCGTCTCGGCGGGCACTTCGCGGAAGTAATGCACCTTGAACCCTTCGCGATAGACCGTCAGCAGGCTGATTGGCTGCCCCTGGGCGTCCAACACCCGTCCACGGGCGATACGTTCCTGCCACACCGCCGGCTTAATCGCCGGGAAGTGTGCGCATAGGCACTCGAACACCGTCGCCCAGTTGCCACGCGGCAGGTGCAACGTACTGGGGCGCATATTCGAGGGGGAACGAGCATCTATCGACATGGACACACTCAACAGCCAGACAGCGGAAAGCCCACAGGATAACCCAGATGCAGCGGTCAGCTGCCTGCGGCGGCCGCTCCAGAGCCTTGCAAGGCCATACGGAAGATGGCCGCCAGCAGGTCGGACTGGCTGACAATCCCCACAACCCGCCGCGCGTCGTCGATCACCGGTACCTGATGCATATCCGCGTCGGTGAGCATCTGCAGCAGGTCGGTGACCGGCCAATCCGCACGACAGCTTGGCACCTCACGGCGCATGCAGGTGCTGACATCCTCGGCATCAGCATGCGCCTGCAACACCTCATGCAGCCCAAGCATGCCGAGCAGCTGGCCCTCGGCGTTAACCACCGGCAGCGCAGTCAGGCGGTGCTCATACAAGCGGGCGCGGGCGGCGTCCAGGCCTGTCAGAGGACTCAGTGTCTGCACATCACGAGACATGATGTCGGCGCAGCGCACCTCACCAAAACGCCGCTGATAGGCCCGCGCTTCGGTTTGCAGAAAAATCTCTTCGAGGTCTTCGCGGGAAATATCGAGCAGTTCGCCACGGGCTTCGAGTACGGCGCTCAGGTCGTCTGGGGTAAAGCCCAGACGCTCACGCGGGAGCGGATCGCGGGTCTTGTGCAGGTTGCCATGTTCAAGGGGGCGGTGCGGGTATTGCCGGCGTAAGGCGTTGTTGAACAGCAACGCAATCAGCAGCAGGCCCAAGGAGTTCAGCCCGACCGGATAGAGGGCGAAGTGGTAACCCAACTCGGCCACTTGCGGGCCTGCCAGCACTGCCGTCAGCGCCACCGCGCCACCCGGCGGGTGCAGGCAACGCAACGCAAACATCGCCGCAATCGCCAGGCCACCCGCTAATGCTGCCACCCAGGCATCGTGTCCAAGCACAGTGGCGCAGGTGACCCCGATCAGGGCAGAGATCAGGTTGCCGCCGATAATCGACCACGGCTGTGCCAACGGGCTGGCCGGCACCGCAAACAGCAGCACCGCCGACGCGCCCATTGGCGCTATCAGCCATGGGCTGGCATTACCCAGCACCTCATAAGACAGCCAACCACTGAACAGCAGCCCGAGCACTGCACCCATACAACTCAGCACACGCTCGCTGAAACTGACCATCATCGGCGCAGGCCAGAAGCCCCTCATCCACGCCTTGAAACTTTGCACCGTCAACTGCCCACCTGTAACGCACCATTTGAGGGCGCGACTATAACGCCCTTTTCCCAACGGCTGCAGTTACTCTGGCCAGAACGCACGAATACCCGCCACGCCCTGTGCTCCAACCTGCCAAGCCCGCTCAACGTCGCTTGGGGTCACCCCGCCCAGCAGGTAGGTCGGCTGATTAAAGCCCTGCAATAACGTGGCAACCTGCGTCCAGCCCAGCGGCTGAGCATCGGGATGGGTGTGCGTCGCCTGTACGGGCGACAGGGTGATGAAGTCCACGCCCATCTGCGCAGCCAAGGCGAGCTCGTCTGCCGAATGACAGGATGCCGCCAACCAGCGCTCGCGTGGAAACGGCCGCCCCGCCGCGCTCAACTCGCGCAATTGCCGCGCCGTCAGATGCCAACCGGCTGCCGGGAAGTCCCCCAGCCACTCCAGTGGTCCTTTGAGCATCAGTTGTGCCTTTCCTGCGCACAGCCCTAAAGCGTCGACGGCAATATCACGGTACTGCGCATCGAACATCGCCGGCGCGCGCAATTGCAGCAGGCGAATACCGTTTTTCAACGCTGTTTGAATGCCACGTAGCAGCTCAGGCCCGCTCAAGCCCTCTGGGGTGATCAGGTAGCGCTCGGGCAAGCGCGCGGCCGCAACAATCGGCCGGTTAGCGGCCGGGAACTCATAGTCGCCGAGCTGCCGGGGGCTGACCCAGGCCAGTGGCTGGCCTTCGGCGCCGTGGGGTTCACCGGTAAAAGCCGAGACGTCCCAGACATCCAGCAATACCTGCTTGTCTGGGTAGTCGTGACGTACCTGAATCAACGGCCGGGCTGTGCTGGGGCGAATACCCAGCTCCTCCTCCAGCTCACGCGCCAAAGCCGCCTGAACTGTTTCCCCGGCCTCGACCTTGCCGCCAGGAAACTCCCAAAAACCGCCTTGGTGTTGATCTTCGGCACGTTTGGCGAGCAGGATTTGCCCGTCTTCGCCGCGAATGACTGCAGCAGCTACATGAATACGCTTCACGCCAGATATTCCTCCTGGGCGGCTTGATACCAGCGCTGAAACGCCGGCCATTGATAGATTGTCTCGACATAGGCAGCCGCCTCAGCCGGCAGCACCACCTGATAACTGCGCAAACGCGCCGCCACCGGGGCAAAGCAGGCATCCGCCAGGCTCGGCCGGCCAAACAGGAAGCTGCCACCCTGAGCAAAGCGCTGCTGGCACTCGGCCCACAAAGCGCACACGCGCTGAATATCGGCCATGGCATCGGCCGGTATTTCGGGTAAGGCTTGGTTACGCTTGAGGTCCATCGGTAGGTGGCTGCGCAGCGCGATAAAACCACTGTGCATCTCGGCGCAGGCACTGCGAGCCAGCGCACGCGCCGCTTGCCCCTGCGGCCACAGCTGGGCCGCGGGGAAACACTCGGCCAGGTATTCGCCAATCGCCATGGAGTCCCAGATGGCGCCGTCGTCAGTGATCAGCAACGGCACCTTGCCGGTCGGCGAGTGCTGCAGAATCTGTGTGCGAGTCTCGGGCCGGTTCAGGGCGATCAGCTGTTCGCTATAGGGCGCACCGGTGAGTTCCAGGGCCAGCGCCGCACGCAGCGACCAGGACGAATAGGTTTTGTCGCCGATAACCAGAGTAAGAGACATGGGCTGCGCTCGAGGCAGGAAGGTCAAACGACCTTAAAAGGCGCCCCCTGCAATAGCAAATTCTCGTTGTTCATAGCGGCATGAACAACGGGAATGCGGGCCGCCAAACAGCAGGTACGTGGCAGATCAGGTGCGGTATTCAGCGTTGATCTTCACGTACTCATGGGACAGATCGGTGGTCCAAATGGTCTCGCTGCAGCTGCCACGCCCCAACTCAATGCGGATGGTGATTTCTTCCTCAGCCATCACCGCAGAACCCTGCTCTTCGGTGTAGCTGGCCGCGCGACAGCCGCGGCTGGCGATGCACACGTCACCCAGGAACACGTCGATCAAGCTGACATCCAGCTGCGCCACACCGGCACGACCGACGGCGGCGAGAATGCGCCCCCAGTTTGGATCGGAGGCGAACAGTGCCGTCTTGATCAGCGGCGAATGCGCCACGGCGTACCCCACATCCAGGCATTCCTGATGGGTTGCACCGCCATTCACCTGAACGGTGACGAACTTGGTTGCACCCTCACCGTCACGCACGATGGCCTGTGCCACGTCCATGCACACACTGAATACCGCTTCTTTGAGCTTGGCGAACAGGTCGCCACTTGTCTGGGTGATCTCTGGCAGGGCCGCCTGACCGGTGGCAATCAGCATGCAGCAATCGTTAGTCGAGGTGTCGCCGTCGATGGTGATGCGGTTGAACGACTTATTCGCCGCGTCGCGCAGCAAATCCTGCAGTACGCCTTGGGCAACCTTGGCGTCAGTGGCGATGTAACCCAGCATGGTCGCCATGTTCGGCTTGATCATGCCGGCACCCTTACTGATACCGGTCACGGTGACTGTCACGCCATCATGCACGAACTGGCGACTCGCGCCCTTGGCCAGGGTGTCGGTGGTCATAATGCCGGTCGCGGCATCTGCCCAATTGGCCTCGGACAAGTTATCCAGCGCGGCCTGCAGCGCGCCTTCGATCTTCTCAACCGGCAACGGCTCGCCGATGACCCCGGTGGAAAACGGCAGCACCGCCCCTTCCTCAACGCCAGCCAGCTGAGCAAGGGCAGCGCAGGCACGTGCCGCATTCTGCAAACCTGGCTCACCGGTGCCAGCGTTGGCATTACCGGTGTTGGTCAGCAGGTAACGCACGCTGCCCAGCACACGCTTCTTAGCCAGAATCACGGGCGCTGCGCAGAACGCATTGAGGGTGAACACCCCCGCTACGCTGGAGCCCTCGGCACATCGCATGACTACCACATCTTTACGCCCAGGACGCTTGATGCCCGCAGAAGCGATGCCCAATTCGAAACCTGGAACCGGGTGCAGGGTAGACAATGGGCCAAGACCAACAGCCATAGGGAACACTCCTTGAGGGGTAGGACATGAGAGATGGTAAAACGCCGCGAGCGGTCGAACCGTTCGCGGCGTTATTCAAGCGGGGCCAAGCATAGCCAACGTCACTGTCGGCGCAACCCGCTCTACACAGTCGGTTTAGTTAACCTGGCCGTGGCAGTGCTTGTACTTCTTGCCGGAACCACACGGGCACGGCTCGTTGCGACCAATCTTCGGTTCAGTGCGCACAGGCGCCACAGCCACCGCTACATCACCCTCTTCTTCAGAGGTTTGCTGCGGCAGGGCCGAGGCGTCCGCGTGCTGAAACTGCATGCGCTCAGCCAATGCCTCGGCCTCGCGACGCAGACGCGCCTCTTCTTCGACCGGATCTTCGCGGCGCACCTGCACATGCGACAGCACGCGGATGGTGTCGCGCTTGATCGAATCCAGCAACTCTTGGAACAAGGTGAAGGACTCGCGCTTGTATTCCTGCTTGGGGTTCTTTTGTGCATAGCCGCGCAGGTGAATACCGTGGCGCAGGTGATCCATGGTCGACAGGTGGTCTTTCCACAGGTCGTCGAGCACACGCAGCAGAATCTGCTTCTCGAAGGTACGCAGCGCCTCGGCACTGGCCTCGATTTCCTTCTCGTTGTAGGCCTTGATCAGCTCTTCAAGAATGCGCTCACGCAGGGTCTCTTCATACAACTTGTGATCATCGTCAAGCCACTGCTGAATCGGCAGACGCAGGTTGAAGCTGGTGTACAGCGCTTCTTCTAGACCGGCGATGTCCCACTGCTCAGGCAGCGACTGTGGCGCAATGTGTTCGTTAACCAGGCTCTCGACTACTTCGCGGCGGAAATCGGCAATAGTTTCGCCAATGTTGTCAGCGGCGAGCAGGGTATTGCGCATGTGATAGATCACCTTGCGCTGCTCGTTCGCCACGTCGTCGTATTCCAGCAGCTGCTTACGCATGTCGAAGTTGCGGCCTTCAACCTTGCGCTGAGCCTTCTCGATGGCATTGCTGACCATGCGGTGCTCGATGGCCTCGCCAGGCTGCATACCCAGGGCCTTCATAAAGTTCTTCACCCGGTCCGAGGCGAAGATACGCATCAGGTTGTCTTCCAACGACAGGTAAAAGCGACTGGAACCTGGGTCACCCTGGCGGCCGGCACGACCACGCAGCTGATTGTCGATGCGTCGCGATTCATGACGCTCAGAAGCAATTACATGCAAGCCACCGGCTTCAATCACCTGCTGGTGACGCTTCTGCCAATCGGCTTTGATCTGTGCAATTTGCTCAGGCGTAGCGTTCTCTTGGTTGGCAACTTCAACTTCCCAGTTACCCCCAGCAAGATGTCGGTACCGCGACCCGCCATGTTAGTGGCAATGGTTAGCGCGCCCGGACGACCGGCCTGGGCAATGATCTCGGCTTCCTTCTCGTGGAACTTGGCATTCAGCACTTTGTGCTCGATGCCTTCCTGATTGAGCAGCGCCGACATGTGCTCGGACGTTTCGATAGTCGCCGTACCGACCAGAACGGGCCGGCCTAGCGCCATGCTTTCCTTGATGTCGGTAACGATGGCGGCGTACTTCTCGTCCGCAGTAAGGTAGACCAGGTCGTTGAAGTCTTTACGCGCCAGGGCACGGTTAGTCGGGATTACGATCACCGCCAAGCCGTAAATCTGATGGAACTCGAACGCTTCGGTATCAGCCGTACCGGTCATGCCGGACAGCTTGTTATACAGGCGGAAGTAGTTCTGGAAGGTGGTCGAAGCCAGCGTCTGGCTCTCAGCCTGGATCGGCAAGCCTTCTTTGGCTTCGATGGCCTGGTGCAAACCCTCAGACAAACGACGACCCGGCATGGTACGACCGGTGTGTTCATCGATGAGCAGCACTTGGTTGTTCTGCACGATGTATTCAACGTTGCGGTTGAACAGTTTGTGCGCACGCAGCCCGGAATACACATGGGTCAGCAGGCCCAGGTTGTGTGCGGAATACAGGCTCTCGCCCTCAGCCAGCAAACCGACTTCGGTAAGCATTTCTTCAACAAACTGGTGGCCGGCTTCATTCAGCTCAACCTGGCGAGCCTTCTCATCAAGCTTGTAATGGCCTTCCTGAGTGACGACGCCCTCTTCTTCCTCAACATGAAGCTTGAGGCGCGGGATCAGCTTGTTGACCTCGGTGTAAAGGCGCGAACTGTCTTCGGCCTGACCAGAGATGATCAACGGGGTGCGCGCTTCATCGATCAGAATGGAGTCAACTTCGTCGATTACAGCGAAATTCAGCTCACGCTGGAATTTATCGTCCAGGCTGAACGCCATGTTGTCGCGCAGGTAATCAAAACCGAATTCGTTGTTAGTGCCGTAGGTAATATCGGCCGCGTAGGCTTCACGCTTCTCTTCCGGCGGCATAAATGGGGTGACAATCCCCACGGTCATGCCAAGGAATTCATACAGCGGACGCATCCAGTTGGCATCGCGGCGGGCCAGGTAGTCGTTGACCGTGACCACATGCACACCCTTACCGGACAGCGCATTGAGGTACACCGCCAGGGTCGCCACCAGGGTCTTACCCTCACCAGTGCGCATCTCGGCGATCTTGCCTTCGTGCAAGGTCATGCCACCAATCAACTGCACGTCGAAGTGGCGCATGCCCATCACCCGCTTGCCGGCTTCGCGGGCTACCGCAAAGGCTTCGGCGAGCAGCTGGTCGAGGGTTTCGCCTTTAGCCAGACGGGCTTTGAACTCATCCGTCTTGGCTCGCAGTTGCTCATCGGAAAGGGCAAGCATCTGCTCCTCGAAGGCATTGACGGCGCTTACCGCCTTGAGCATGCGTTTGACTTCACGCTCGTTCTTGCTTCCAAAGAGTTTCTTTAACAAAGGCGCAAACATATCGACAGGATCTTCCAGGCGTATGGATTGAGGGCTACTGAACAGCGACCCATGCAGCATTTTTGGCTGCGTGCGAGGTGGGCATTCTACTCGGAAACGCTAATGAGGAAAGCGGCGTTATTCGACGCTGCCCACTCGGGCGATGTAGCTGGCCGGATTAACCACCCGACCATTCTTGGTGACTTCGAAGTGTACATGGTAACCACTGGCGCGCCCGCTGCGACCAACCCTGGCAATCGTTTGGTCGCGCTGCACCAGATCACCAATCTGTACCAAGTTACTCTGGTTGTGCGCATACAGCGTGGTGTAGCCGTCGGCATGACTGACCTCCACGACATTACCATAACCGGACTTTACCCCAGAGAAGCTCACCACACCCGCAGCAACAGCGACCACATCACTGCCTGGCTTGGCGGCAAAATCGACACCTTTATGCTGAGTATTACGCCCGGTGAGCGGGTGTACGCGGCGGCCAAAAGGTGAAGACATGTAGCCATTGCGCACTGGCATACCTGACAGGTATTCGGCTTCGCTCAGCTGGCGCTCGCCGATCAACTGCTCAAGCACCTCCAATAACTGCTCACGACTGTCCAGGCGCAGGCTCAAGCGGTCGAGTTCATCCATAAACAGCGGCGGCGCATAAGCCGCATCGCCCAAGCTATCTTCAGCACCGCCCTGACCAACATTGAGCGAAAAGTCGAATTCACTGGCATCAAGATCCGCCAACTCGGTCAGCCGCGCACCCAGCGCGTCCAGACGCGTTAGCCGCGCCTGCAGCTCGGCCACATGAGCAGCGAACGCATCCAGCTGGCGCTGTGCATCCAGACGCACGGCGCCCACTTCGGCACGCTGTTGATCGAGCACCTGATTAATTTGCGTATCGTCCTGCACCCTAACAGTGGCGGGCGCCCACCAGGCCCCCACAGCCACACCACTGGCCAGCGCGGCACCGAGCGCTAGCAACACTACCAACAGTAGCCCGCGCAAATTTAGGCTGAGTGAACGGGCGGCACCGTGGTGCCGGCTGAGTAATATGATCTGCACTGCATTCCCCTAACGGTGAAGGCACAGCCGGCAGCAGTGATTCTGCTACCATGCTGACTTCACTTTCTCAGGCGTCCTGCCATGACATTTCGTCCTTTGCCGGCCCGGGCTCCAGCCGCACTCTTGCGCGAAGCGAAGCCTCTGAAAGCGCTGTTCAATCAAGCGCAACGCATTGATCGCTTGCAACACTTACTCGAGAGCCAACTGCAGCCGGCAGCTCGCGAACACTGCCATGTAGCGTCATGGCGCGAAGGCTGCCTGCTGCTGATAATCACCGATGGCCATTGGGCCACACGCCTGCGCTATCAACAAAAACGCTTGCTGAAACAGCTACAGGCACTCGAAGAGTTCGCGACCTTAACGAAGATTCTGTTCAAGGTGCAACCTCCGACTGCTGAAAGGCGTGCGCCAAGTCGCACAATGAATTTGTCCAGCAGCGCCGCAGAAAACATCCAATCTACCGCCGAGGGCATCAGCGACCCCAAACTCCGCGCAGCCCTAGAACGCCTGGCAAAACACACCCAAAGCGACAAACCGACGGACTAAAAAATCCGGCCAACATGCCCTATACGCATGCTTATCCGGGCGCTACGACTGCTCATCGATTGGCCTCCAGCTCCGACAATCGATAAAAAAAGGCCACCCGAGGGTGGCCTTAGAAAGCAAAGAAGGAAGGTCGTACGTTACACCGCCGCAACCGGGCGCATGTAAGAGATTGGCGCGGTATTGGGGTCATCAAAAGTGACAACTTCCCACGCATCGGTTTGCTCAATCAGGGTGCGCAGCAGAAGATTATTCAACGCATGACCCGATTTGAAACCTTTGAACTCGCCAATCAGGCTGTTACCCAGCAGGTAAAGATCGCCGATCGCATCGAGAATCTTGTGCTTAACGAATTCGTCCTCATAACGCAGGCCGTCTTCGTTCAACACGCGGAACTCATCCACTACGATGGCGTTATCCACGCTGCCGCCGAGCGCCAGGTTCTGTGAACGCAGGAACTCGATATCACGCATAAAACCGAACGTGCGAGCGCGACTTACTTCCTTCACGAATGACGTGCTGGAGAAGTCGACGCTGGCCGACTGGGTGCGATTGCGGAACACAGGGTGATCGAAATCGATCTCAAAGGTCACCTTGAACCCTTCGAAAGGCACAAAAGTGGCGCGCTTGTCGCCATCTTCAACCGTGACTTCACGAAGGATACGAATGAACTTCTTGTGGGCGTCCTGCTCTTGCAGACCAGCCGATTGAATCAGGAATACAAAAGGACCCGCACTGCCATCCATGATCGGCACTTCGGATGCGGAGAGCTCGACGTAGGCGTTATCGATGCCCAGGCCAGCCATGGCCGAAAGCAGGTGCTCTACCGTATCCACCTTGACATCACCATTGACCAGCGTGGTCGACATGGTGGTTTCACCGACATTCCCTGCACGCGCGGGAATTTCCACGACAGGGTCCAGGTCGGTACGACGGAACACGATACCGGTGTCCACTGGTGCCGGCTTTAGGGTCAGGTATACCTTTTCCCCGGAATGCAGGCCTACGCCAGTGGCGCGGATGATGTTCTTCAGGGTGCGTTGTCTGATCATGGATTGGACCGCTATAGCACTAGTTGCGAATAGTTTTCAACAATGGCCGGCGATGATAGCAGAACCGGCCTTTGCTGAACACCAATCGTCCCAATACTCCTGATACATTTCATCAATCGGCCTGACGACGCAGGAAGGCCGGAATATCCAGGTAATCCAGATCATCCTGCGGATTCATCTTGGCCGCAGTGGCTGCGCCGCCGTGGCTTTGACGCTGAACAGTAGGACGCTCGTAATCTTTGTAATTGACGCTTTGCTCGCCACGCGCCGGTGCGGCTGCGTTGCTATGAGCGTTGGCAGAAACCTGCACAGTATTGTCGATAACCTTGACCGGCTTCTCGATACGCGCACCCAGACCGGTGGCCACTACGGTGACGTGCAGCTCGTCGCGCATGTCCGGATCGATCACGGTGCCGACCTTGACGGTGGCGTGCTCGGAGGCGAACTGCTCGATGATGTTACCCACGTCGGAGTACTCACCCAGGGACAGGTCAGGACCGGCAGTGATGTTCACCAGAATACCGCGCGCGCCTTGCAGGTTGACGTCTTCGAGCAATGGATTGCGAATGGCCGCTTCGGTGGCTTCACGCGCACGGTTCGGACCGCTGGCGCAGCCAGTGCCCATCATCGCCATGCCCATTTCGCTCATCACGGTTTTCACGTCGGCGAAGTCGACGTTGATCATGCCCGGACGCTTGATGATGTCGGAGATACCGCGCACGGCACCCGCCAGTACATCGTCAGCCTTAGCGAACGCGGACAACAGGCTGGCGTCCTTACCGAGGATGGTCAGCAGTTTTTCGTTAGGGATGGTGATCAGCGAGTCGACACTTTCCGACAACGCGCGGATGCCTTCTTCGGCGATCAGCATGCGCTTCTTGCCTTCGAACGGGAACGGACGGGTCACCACCGCAACGGTGAGGATGCCCATTTCCTTGGCCACTTGAGCGATTACTGGGGCTGCACCGGTACCGGTACCGCCGCCCATGCCGGTGGTGATAAAGACCATATCGGTGCCCTGCAGCACTTCAGCGATACGCTCGCGATCTTCCATAGCAGCCTGACGGCCAACTTCTGGGTTAGCACCCGCACCGAGCCCTTTAGTCACTGCAGTGCCTAGCTGCAGAACAGTGCGTGCGCCGATGTTTTTCAGTGCCTGTGCATCCGTGTTGGCGCAGATGAACTCAACGCCTTCAATGTTGTTTTTCGCCATATGGTTGACAGCATTACCGCCGCCGCCGCCCACGCCGATGACCTTGATAACCGCACTTGCTGGAGCGCTGTCTACGAGTTCAAACATTTTCCCTCTCCTTTACTTTCTAGTTATAACGCCTACTGCAAAATCAGAAATTGCCCTGGACCCAGCGTTTCAGCCGTTCCAGAACAGGTTGTTTGGGTTCATCGCTGTAGCTGCCAAGCGCAGACATCGAAACGCCGTCGGCCTGCTTTTGCAGCCCGTACAGCAGCAGGCCTACGCCTGTGGAATAGATGGGGTTACGCACGACGTCGGCCAATCCTTTGACACCCTGGGGAATACCCAGGCGTACCGGCATATGGAAAATTTCTTCGGCCAGCTCGACGGCTCCTTCCATCTTCGCTGTACCGCCTGTGAGAACGATCCCGGCCGGGATCAAGTCCTCATAACCACTGCGACGCAGCTCAGCCTGAATCAGGGTGAACAGCTCGTCGTAACGTGGCTCAACCACTTCAGCCAGGGACTGACGCGACAAATCGCGCGGCGGACGATCACCGACGCTCGGCACCTTGATGGTCTCGCCCGCACCGGCCAGTTTGGCCAACGCGCAAGCATACCGAATCTTGATCTCTTCGGCATACTGAGTTGGCGTGCGCAGGGCCATGGCGATGTCATTGGTGACCTGATCACCGGCAATCGGGATCACCGCGGTATGGCGGATCGCGCCTTCGGTGAAGATGCAGATGTCAGTGGTGCCACCGCCGATATCGACCAAACACACACCCAGCTCTTTCTCGTCATCCGTTAACACGGCATAAGCCGAGGCCAGCTGCTCAAGAATGATGTCGTCAACTTCAAGGCCGCAGCGACGCACACACTTCTCGATGTTCTGCGCGGCATTCACCGCGCAAGTGACCACGTGCACCTTGGCTTCCAGGCGCACACCGGACATCCCCAGTGGCTCGCGCACGCCCTCTTGGTTATCGATCACATAATCCTGCGGCAGGGTATGCAGCACCCGCTGGTCGGCAGGAATGGCCACAGCCTGTGCGGCATCGAGTACCCGCTCAAGGTCAGCCGAACTGACTTCGCGATCACGAATCGCGACGATGCCGTGACTGTTAAGGCTGCGGATATGGTTACCGGCCAGGCCGACAAAAGCCGAGTGGATACGGCAACCGGCCATCAGCTGCGCTTCTTCGACAGCGCGCTGGATGGACTGCACGGTTGACTCGATATTCACCACCACGCCCTTTTTCAGACCACGTGATGGGTGGGTGCCGATGCCGACGATTTCCAACTGGCCGTCCGCATTCACTTCGCCGACCAATGCCACCACTTTGGAGGTACCGATATCGAGACCGACGATCATCTTGCCGCTCTGCACGTTTGCCATGGCTCTTACTTTCTCCTGATTCACTGCACGACAGCGGTTGGTGCCGCCGTGGGCGCGACCGGCTCACGCCATGCAACGGCCAGGCCGTTGGCATAACGCAAATCGATGCGCGCGATATTCGCTTGTTGCTCTTTCAGGGCCTTGTCATAAATGGCCGTGAAACGCCGCATTTTTTCTACCAGATGGTCACGCCCCAGCAGCAGCTCGATACCCTGCCCAGTGGAGAGGAACCAGCTGCCACGCTCACGCAATTCCAGGCGCGCTACGGAAAAACCCACGGGACGCAGCATCTGGCTGATCACTTGGTATTGCTGCATCACCTGCTGTTGCGCACGCTTGGGGCCATACAACTGCGGCAGGTGGGGGTAATTGGCCAGTTCCAAAGGCGCAAACGCCTCACCCTGGTTGTTCAACAGCGCCTCATCGCCCCAACGGGCAATCGGTAATTGTTCTTCCAGACGCACCACCAGCTGATCCGGCCATACACGGCGTACCTGAGCGCTGGCGATCCAGGGCATCGACTCCAGCTCATGACGCAGGCTGAGCAGATCGACACTGAAGAAGCTGGCGTTGGCGTAAGGCGCAATGCGCTGCTGTACGGCCTGCTGATTGACGTAGCTGAGGTCGCCCTCGACGCTGATTCTGGCGATCGGCTGGTCGGCATACGGCATGGCACGCAACGACAGCTCGTATGTGCCGTAACCGAGGCCCAGCAATAACAGCGGCCAGGTCAGTCGCTTCAACCAGGCGCCAAACCCGACAAGCCGGGTTTTCTGCACGTTGACGCGCAGGCTGATCGGCTCCTTGGCCACCAAACGGCTGGCGCCGCGCGGCACAGGCTTGCCGCGCAGAGGCGCGCGGGAAGTCCCTGGCTGGTGGCGCACGTTAGCCGTCATGACTTAACCCCGTGCTTCTAGGCTGTCAGCAAGAATCGCCAACACCAACTGTTGAAAATCCAGACCGGCTGCCTGTGCTGCCATCGGCACCAGGCTGTGGTCGGTCATACCTGGAACCGTGTTGACTTCAAGCAACCAGAACCGGCCATCGCTATCCTGCATGACGTCAGCCCGGGCCCAGCCCTGAATGCCCACGGCTTCGCAGGCGCGCGCAGTGAGCTCGACAAGCTCAGCCTCTTTGCCGGCGTCCAGGCCGCACGGGATGCGGTACTGGGTGTCATTGGCCAGGTACTTGGCGTCGTAGTCGTAAAAACTGTGGGGCGTACCCAGGGCAATCGGCGGCAGCACCTGACCACGCAGCACCGCGACCGTGAACTCCGGGCCGGCAATCCACTGTTCAACCAGTACTTGGGGGTCATAACCACTGGCATCCTGCCAGGCCGCAATCAACGCCTGCAGATCACCCACCTTGGCCATGCCAATGCTCGAACCTTCATGCGCCGGCTTGACGATCAGCGGGAAGCCCAAGTCAGCCGCCGCAGCCTCGCAATCCGCGACCGAGGCCAGCACCGCATGACGTGGCGTGGAGAGGCCCAGGCTCTGCCAAACCTGCTTGGTACGCAGTTTGTCCATGGCCAGGGCCGAGGCCAGGATGCCGCTGCCGGTGTAGGGGATACCGGCGCACTCAAGCAACCCTTGCATGGCACCGTCTTCACCGCCGCGACCGTGCAGAACGACAAAGGCGCGGTCAATTTTTTCACTGACCAAGCACTGCAGAAAATCTGTCCCAACATCGATGCCAAAGGCATCCACGCCGGCGGCCTGCAGTGCTTGCAACACGGCATTACCGGACTTCAGCGACACTTCACGCTCGGCACTCTTGCCGCCAAACAGCACAGCCACGCGACCGAAGGCACTGACCGGGTACTGGGACTTCAAGTTCTCGGCATTCATTTCGACTTACCTTGCGCCGCGGCGAACAGCGGGCTTTGCAGCAGTTGCGGAGCCAAGCCACCGATATCGCCGGCACCCTGACAAAGAAGAATGTCGCCAGCGCGCAGCAGCGGCTTGACGATCGGCGCGAGGTCCACGCCGCGCTCGATGTAGATCGGGTCGAGTTGGCCGCGCTGACGAATGCTGTGGCACAGCTGACGACTGTCCGCACCCGGGATGGGCTCTTCGCCCGCCGGATAAACTTCCATCAGCAACAACACGTTGGCATCGCCCAAAACCTGTACGAAGTCGTCATACAGGTCGCGGGTGCGGCTAAAGCGGTGCGGCTGGTACACCATGACCAGACGGCGCTCCGGCCAACCGCCGCGCACAGCCTTAATCACCGCGGCGACTTCACGCGGGTGATGACCGTAGTCATCGACCAGCATCACGTTGCCACCCTCAACCGGCAGCTCGCCATACACCTGAAAACGCCGACCGACACCCTGGAAACCCGACAAGCCCTGGACGATGGCCTCATCACTGATGCCCTCGTCAGTGGCAATCGCAATGGTCGCCAGGGCGTTCAATACATTGTGGTTGCCCGGCATATTGACCGACACATCCAGCGGCTCGCGGCCTGTGCGCAGTACGGTGAAGAAGGTCTGCATGCCCTGCTGGCGCACATTGATCGCCCGTACGTCAGCACCGTCATCGAAGCCATAGGTCACGGTGGGGCGCGCCACCTGCGGCAGAATTTCGCGCACGATCGGGTCATCCACGCACATCACTGCCAGGCCATAAAACGGCAGGTTGTGCAGGAACTCGAGGAAGGTTTTCTTCAACTTGTTGAAGTCACCTCCGTACGTGCTCATGTGGTCCATATCGATATTGGTAACGACCGAGACCATGGGCTGCAGGTGCAGGAAGCTGGCATCGCTTTCATCGGCCTCAGCGATCAGGTAGCGGCTGCTACCGAGCTGGGCATTGGTACCGGCTGCATTCAGGCGGCCACCAATCACAAACGTCGGGTCCAGGCCACCCGCGGCAAACACCGAGGCCAACAAGCTGGTGGTGGTGGTTTTACCGTGGGTGCCGGCGACGGCGATGCCGTGGCGGTAGCGCATCAGCTCGGCGAGCATCTCAGCGCGCGGCACCACCGGAATACGCCGCTCAAGGGCGATAGCGACTTCCGGGTTACTGGTATTGATTGCGCTGGACACCACGAGCACATCGGCCTGCTCGGCGTTTTCCGCGCGATGGCCAATAAAAATCTGCGCACCGAAGCTTTCCAGGCGCTCGGTTACGGCCGAAATTTTCAGGTCAGAACCGGACACTTCATAACCGAGGTTGAGCAGCACTTCGGCGATGCCACACATGCCCGCACCACCGATGCCGACAAAATGGATACGGCGAATACGGCGCATACGACGGATTTCCGAACGAGCAGCAGCGGGAGACTTAGCCACGGGCCACCTCCAGGCAAATATCGACAACGGTGCAGGTAGCGTCGGGCTTGGCCTGACGGCGGGCCGTCTGGCCCATTTCAACGAGTTGTTCGGGGTGCATCAAAACCTCGGTCAGCTGCGCGGCCAGCGTGGCGGCGTCAGTGGAACGTTGTGGCAGCAGTACGGCAGCGCCGGCACTGGCCAGATAGTCGGCATTGCGTGTCTGGTGATCGTCAATCGCATGGGGCAGCGGCACGAGGAATGCCGGCAAACCCGCTGCGGCCAGCTCGCTGACAGTCAGTGCGCCAGCGCGGCAGACCACCAGATCGGCCCAGGCATACGCACGCGCCATGTCTTTGATAAACGGTGCGACCTGCGCTTCGACGCCAACGACGCGATAGCGTTCAGCGGTAATTGCATCATGTTGCTTGCCGGCCTGATGAAACACTTCAGGGCGCAGCTCTGCAGCCACCAGCGCCAGGGCTTCGGGCAACATTTTGTTCAGGGGTTCGGCGCCCAGGCTGCCGCCCAACACCAGCAAACGCGGCTGGCGATTGCGCAGCGAATCACGCGGGGTTTCCAGGAACAGTTCTTCACGCACCGGGTTGCCGGTGGTACGGCGTTTGTCACTGTTGGCGAAAGTATTCGGGAAGGCTTCACACACGCGGCTGGCGAATGGCACCAAGCTGCGGTTGGCCGTGCCGGCCACAGCGTTCTGCTCATGGATGATCAGCGGCGCACCGCTCATCTTCGCAGCCAAGCCGCCCGGCCCGGTGACATAGCCGCCCATGCCCAGCACGCAGACTGGCTGCAGCTCACGCATCACCTTGCGCGCTTGGAACAACGCCTTGATCAACTGGAACGGAGCCTTCAGCAGTGACAGCTTGCCTTTGCCACGCAGGCCGGTGACGTCGATCAGGTGCAGCGGCAAACCAGCCGCCGGCACCAGTTCATTCTCGATACCGCGTGGCGTACCCAGCCAATGCACGCTGTAGCCACGCGCCTTGAACTCGCGGGCACAGGCCAGCGCCGGGAATACATGGCCACCGGTGCCGCCGGCCATGATCAGCACATTACCGCGCATGCTGAACCTCCTCGGCGGACTGGCCTTCGAAGAAATCGGATTCTTTGAAGTCGACATCCTCGCTACCCAGTTGAGTGCGACGCTCCCATTCGATGCGCAGCAACAACGCCAGGCTGATGCAGCAGATCACCAACGAGCTGCCGCCGTAGCTGAGAAATGGCAGGGTCAGACCTTTGGTCGGCAGCAAGCCCACATTTACCCCGATGTTGATCAGCACCTGGCCGATCCACAAGAAAGCCAGGCCGTAGGCCACATACGCCGAGAAGAACTGCTTGGCCTTCTCCGCCCACAGGCCGATATACAGCGCGCGCACGCTGACAAACACGAACAGGCCGACGGTGAGCAACGCACCAACCATGCCCAGCTCTTCTGCCAACACGGCAAACACGAAGTCGGTATGCGCTTCCGGCAGGTAGAACTGCTTTTGCACACTGTTGCCCAGCCCGACGCCAAACCACTCACCACGGCCGAAGGCGATTAACGCCTGGCTCAGCTGGTAGCCGGCGCCGTACTGGTCCGCCCAAGGGTCAACAAAGTTGGTCAGGCGTTCCAGGCGATAGGCCTGACTGGTCATCACCAGCACGCCCAGGCCGAGCACGCAGGCTGCCAGCGGAATAAAACGCAGCAGGTTGACGCCACCGAGAAACAGCATGGCGATCGAGGCACCGACCAACACCACGGTGGCGCCAAAGTCGGGTTCGGCCAGCAACAGCATGGCAATCGGCCCCAGCACCATCATTGGCTTGATAAAGCCGGTGAGCTTCTCGCGCACCTCGGTCTGACGACGCACCAGATAGGCGGCAATAAACATTACGCTAAACAGCTTGGCCAACTCGGACGGCTGCAGGTTGAAGATACCCAGGCCGATCCAGCGTTTAGCACCGTTGACTTCGCGGCCAATGCCCGGCAACAACACCAAGATCAACAGCACCACCGCCACCAGCAACAATGTACCGCTGTAACGCTGCCACAAGGCCATCGGCACCAGCAAAGTAGCCAGCGCCGCCGCAGTACCAATGGACAGATAAATCAGGTGGCGAATCATGTGATACAGCGGATTGCCTGATTGCAAAGCCGCCACTTCCGAGGACGCCGAAGTGATCATCACCAAACCCAGGCCGAGCAGCGCCAGACAACCGGCAAGCAGCGGGAAGTCCAGGTCGATACCCCGACGGGTATGCAGCGGCGAAGGTGCGGCGAGCAGGCGGGCGAGCATCACTGCAAACCCTCCACAGCCTGAGCGAACAGACGCCCACGCTCTTCAAAGTTCTTGAACATGTCGAGGCTGGCACAGGCCGGCGACAGCAGCACGGCATCCCCCGCTTCAGCCAATTCGGCAGCACGCTGCACCGCTTCGTCCAGGGTCTTGACCCGGACCAGCGGCGCGGTGTCACCCAGCGCATCGGCCAGCAATTCAGCGTCGCGACCCAGCAACACCACGGCGCGGCAGAACTTGCCGACCGGAGTCTTCAACGCCGAAAAGTCCGCGCCCTTGCCATCACCACCGGCGATCAGCACTAGCTTGCCTTCGATATCCGCGCCCAGGCCGTCGATGGCCGCCAGTGCGGCACCAACGTTGGTGGCCTTGGAGTCGTCGTAATAGCTCACCGCAGCGCGCTCACCCACCCACTGACAACGGTGCGGCAGACCAGCGAACTGCTTAAGCGTGGCCAGCATAGGTTCGAACGGTAGACCAACGGCATGGCCCAGCGCCAATGCCGCCAGGGCGTTGGACTGGTTGTGTGCGCCACGAATTTTCAACTCCCGCACGGGTAACAAGGCGGCGAACTGGTAACCCAGGCTCTTCTCGCCGTTTTCCTCAATCAAACCAAAGCGTTTGAAGTCCGGTTTGCCGAGGCCGAAGTACCAGCATGGCAATTGATCGGCCACCAGGGGACGCGACAGCGCGTCATCACGGTTGACCACAACCTGCCGCGCGCCGCGGAAGATGCGGTGCTTGGCCAGGTGATAGGCCGGCAGATCGGCGTAGCGATCCATATGGTCTTCGCTGATGTTCAGGCAGGTCGCCACTTCCGCATTCAGCTGGTCGGTGGTTTCCAACTGGAAGCTCGATAATTCCATGACATACAGCTCAACGCTGTCATCCAGCAAATCCAGCGCTGGGGTGCCAAGGTTGCCTCCCACGGCGACCTTCTTACCGGCCGCAGCGGCCATCTCACCGACCAGGGTGGTGACGGTGCTTTTGGCGTTAGAACCGGTGATGGCGATGATCGGCGCCTTGGCATAGCGAGCAAACAGGTCGATGTCACCCGACAGCTTCACCCCGCGCGCCGCAGCCGCCTGCAACGCCGGCGTGGCGACGGCCAGACCCGGGCTGACCAGCAGCTCACTGGCGCGGCAGAGAAACTCCACATCCAGCTCGCCACAACGTACGTCGACCTGCGGGAACTGCTCACGCAAGGTAGCGAGTTCTGGCGGATTGGCACGGGTATCGACCACGGCAAACGGCAAGCCCTGGCGCGCGAGGAAACGCACCAGGGACATGCCGCTCTTGCCGAGGCCGACAACGATGCGGAAGTGGTCAGACGCGATCAGGCTCATGGGTTCCTCAACGCAGTTTCAGGGTAGCAAGGCCGATCAGCACCAGAATCACGGTGATGATCCAGAAGCGCACGATCACGCGCGGCTCGGGCCAGCCTTTGAGTTCGAAATGGTGATGAATCGGTGCCATGCGGAACACGCGCTTGCCGGTCAACTTGAAAGACGCGACCTGGATAATCACCGACAGGGTTTCCACCACGAAGATGCCGCCCATGATGAACAGCACCACTTCCTGGCGGACGATCACCGCGATGGTGCCCAGGGCCGCACCGAGCGCCAGCGCGCCGACATCGCCCATAAACACTTGCGCCGGGTAGGTGTTGAACCAGAGGAAACCCAGGCCAGCACCGACCAGTGCGGCGCAGAACACGATCAGCTCACCTGCGCCCGGCACATAGGGAATAAACAGGTATTCGGCGAACTTCACGTTGCCTGACAAGTAGCAGAAGATCCCCAGCGCGCCGCCAACCATCACGGTTGGCAAGATGGCCAGGCCATCGAGGCCGTCTGTCAGGTTCACTGCGTTGCTCGAACCAACGATCACGAAGTAGCTCAGCACCACGAAGCCCAACCCCAGCTCCAGGCTGAAGTCTTTGAGCATCGGCAGAATAAGGGTAGTTTCCACCGGGCTTTGCGCCGTCATGTACAAAAACAGCGCCGCGCCCAGGCCAAACACTGACTGCCAGAAATACTTCCAGCGGCTCGGCAGGCCTTTGGAGTTCTTTTCAATCACTTTGCGGTAGTCATCAACCCAGCCGACGGCGCCGAACAGCAAGGTCACGGCCAGAACGGTCCAAACATAACGGTTGGACAGATCAGCCCAGAGCAAGGTGCTAACGGCTATCGCAGAAAGAATCAGCGCGCCGCCCATGGTGGGCGTGCCCTTTTTCGACAGGTGCGACTGTGGGCCATCGTTGCGTACCGACTGGCCGATTTGGCGAATCTGCAGGGTGCGGATCATCCACGGGCCAAGCCACAGGGACAATGCCAGCGCCGTCAGCACGCCAAGAATGCCGCGCAGCGTCAGGTACTGAAACACTGCAAAACCCTTGTGGAACTGTTGCAGGTATTCCGCCAGCAGCAGCAGCATTAGTGAATCTCCCCGGATGTGCCACACAGCGCCGCCACGACGTTTTCCATCGCCGCGCTGCGTGAACCTTTAATTAAAAGAGTGGTGTCGCCCTGCTCGCTTTGCAGCGCAGCAATCAGGCTGGCTTGGTCGGCAAAATGCCGGCCATTTGTGCCGAATTCGTCAATGGCATGAGCCATCAGGGGGCCCACAGCAAACAGTGCATTAACCTTACCGAGGGCATAGCTACCGACCTGGCGATGCCCCTGTTCGGCCCACGCACCCAGCTCGCCAATGTCACCCAGCACCAGCACCCGACGCCCCGAGAAACCGGCGAGGATATCGATGGCGGCGCACACGGAGGTCGGGTTGGCGTTGTAGCTGTCGTCGATCACCCGCAGACCGTTCGGCGCAATCTGCGCGACGGTGCGGCCCTGGACCGGCTGCAATTTCTCCAGCCCGGCCTTGATCGCAGCAGGCGCAATCTCCAATGCCAACGCGGCGGCAGCAGCGGCCAGGGCGTTAGCCACATTATGCTCGCCGAGCAGGTTGAGCTGAATACGTGCCTGACCGTCGGCGCAATGCAGAGTAAAAGCTGAGCAACCACGGGCATCGCGCGCCAGCTCGCTGGCATAAACGTCCGCCGCCGGATTACTCAGGGCAAACGAGCGAACGGTGCGACCCTTGGTACGCTGCTGCCAGATGGCGAAAGCCCTGTCGTCGAGGTTGAGCACGGCCACGCCGCTGTCGCTCAGGCCTTCGAGAATTTCACCCTTGGCCTCAACAATTTTTTCTGGCCCGCCGAACTCACCGACGTGAGCGGTGCCGGCATTGTTGAGGATGGCCACCTGCGGCTGGGTAAGGCCCACGGTGTAGGCGATCTCGCCGACATGGTTGGCGCCCAGTTCGATCACGGCCGCAACATGCTCAGGCGCCAGCTCTAGCAGGGTCAGTGGCGCGCCGAGGTCGTTATTCAGGTTGCCACGGGTCGCCAGCACCGGACCTTGCAGGCCTTCGCGCAGAATACTGGCGAGCATTTCTTTGACCGTGGTCTTGCCGCTGGAACCGGTAATCGCCACTACTGGGGCATTAAACGCCTGGCGATTGAGCGCGCCCAATTGGCCGAGGGCCAAACGGCTATCGGCCACCAGCAGCTGTGGCAGCGGTGCATTTGCCACCTCACGCTCAACCAGAGCGGCCACTGCGCCTTTGTCGGCGACTTCTGTCAGGTAGTCATGGCCATCAAAACGCGGGCCTGCCAGGGCGACAAACAGCTGACCTGGCTGAATCGCCCGGCTGTCGCTGCTGACGGCGCTGAATGCCACGTCCGCACCGATTACCTGCGCGTTCAGCGGTGCAGCCACTTCGCTCAATAGCAGCGGCTTAAGCATGCGCCGCCTCCCATGCTGCCAACGCGTTAGCAGCTTCGACCAAGTCGGAGAACGGCTGACGTACGCCGTTGATTTCCTGATAGTCCTCATGGCCCTTGCCGGCCAACACCAGCACATCATCGGCACTGGCTGCAGCAATCAGCTGGGCAATCGCCTGGCCACGGCCATGAACAAACTGCACCGACTCGGGGCTGACGAAGCCGGCGCGGATGTCGCTGAAAATCTGTGCTGGTGCTTCGGTGCGCGGGTTGTCATCGGTGACCAACACCGCATCGGCCAGGCGTTCAACCACAGCGGCCATCAGCGGGCGCTTGCCGCTGTCGCGATCGCCACCGCAGCCAAATAGGCACAGCAGGCGACCCTTAACGTGCGGGCGCAGGGCTTCGAGAACCTTTTCCAGAGCATCCGGGGTGTGCGCGTAATCAACGACCACCAACGGCTGCTTGGCGCGCCCTGAAGTGGCGCCACCTAAACGCTGCATGCGACCAATAGGACCCTGCAGCTGCGGCAACACCTTGAGAATTTCATCCAGCGCATAATCCAGGCCGAGCAGCGCACCGACCACCGCCAGCAGGTTGCTCAGGTTGAAGCGACCGAGCAGCGAACTACGCAGACTGCCTTCGCCGCGCGGGGTTACCAGCGTGGCACGTACGCCTTGCTCGTCAAACTGTACATCACGGCAATACAAGTACGCGCTTGCGTCTTCCAGGCTGTAGCTGATCAGGCGCGACTCATGCACAGCAACCGCCAACTCACGGCCAAAGGCATCATCCAGGTTAAGCACCCGGCAGCGCAGACCCGGCCAGGCGAACAACGCAGCTTTTGCCTCGGCGTAAGCCTGCATCGAACCGTGATAATCCAGATGGTCGCGGGATAGGTTGGTCAGTACCGCCACATCAAACGCCAGCGCAGTCACGCGCCCTTGATGCAGGCCGTGGGACGAGACTTCCATCGCCACCGCACGAGCACCGGCATTTTTCATATCGGCCAGGGTGGCCTGCACGCCGATGGGGTCTGGCGTGGTGTGGAGCCCTTGTTCGAGCGCACCGTAGAAGCCATTGCCGAGCGTGCCGACAATACCGCAGCGCTGACCCAGCAGGTCCAGCGCCTGAGCCAACAACTGGCTGACACTGGTTTTGCCGTTAGTGCCGGTAATACCTACCAGGTTCAGGCCACGGCTTGGCTCACCGTAGAAACGCCCGGCAATCGCCGAAAGCTGGCCCGCCAAGCCTTTGATCGCGACCAATTCACTGCTGCTGGCCGTCATGTCAGCCGCGCCTTCGGCTTCAAAGGCGACGGCCGCAGCGCCACGCGCAATGGCATCGGCGATATGCACACGACCGTCCTGCTGGGTACCGGGCACGGCCAAGAACAAATCACCAGGACGAACCTTGCGGCTGTCCAGGGTCAACTCGCGGATCAGGGTGGAGCTGGCGGCTTCGGGCAGCAATTTGCTGAGGGGCATAGGCATCAGATACGCCCTCCTTTAGTAATTTCGGCGGCCGCGGTTTGCGGCTCTACCAGGTTGTCTGGGGCGACGTTCATCAGGCGCAGGGCTCCGGCCATGACCTTGCCAAATACCGGTGCGGAGACCAGGCCACCGTAGTAACCGCCCTGGCTCGGCTCATCGATCACGATGGCCACGGCAATACGCGGGTCGCTAACGGGGCCAAAACCGGCAAAGAGTGAGCGGTACGCATTGTCCCGATAGCCACGGCTACCCACTGAAACCTTGCGCGCCGTACCGCTCTTGCCAGCCACGTGGTAGCCCGGCACCTTGGCGCGGTAAACCCCACCTGGGGCTTCAATGACCTGCTGCAACATGCCCTGCATGGTCACTGCAATATTCTCAGGGATCACCTGAACGGCATCGGGTTTACGGTCAACACGCGCCAGGGACAGGTGCGTGCTGCGGCCATTGTTGGCCAGCACCGAATAGGCATGGGCCAGTTGTACAGCGGTCACCGACAAGCCATAGCCATAAGACAGCGTGGCCGTTTCGGCTTTGCGCCACTCACGGTAGTTCGGCAGGTTGCCAACACGCTCACCTGGGAAGCCGAGGCCGGTATCCTGGCCCAAGCCGACTTGCTGCATCACTTCAAAGATCGACTGACCACCGATATCAAACGCAATCTTGCTCATGCCGACGTTACTCGACTTGATCAAAATTTCGGTGAGGGTAAGCGGGCCACTGCTGCGCGAGACGTCACGAATGGTGTACTTGCCAATCTGCAGGGTGCCCGGATACACATCGACGGTATCCGAGGCCTTCCAGCGACCACTGGCCAAGGCAGCACTCATGGAGAACGGCTTCATGGTTGAGCCGGGCTCGAATACATCAATCATCGCCCGGTTACGCATCGCCGCGGGCTGCAGGTTGCGCCGGTTGTTCGGGTTATAGGTAGGCTGGTTGACCATTGCCAACACTTCACCGGTACGCACATCCACCATGACCAGGCTGCCGGCCTTGGCACCGAATTCGAGCAGCGCATTGCGTAATTCACGATGCGCGAGGTATTGCAGGCGCAGGTCAATCGACAATGCCAAGGTCTTACCGGCCTTGGCATTCTGCGCAACCTGTACATCTTTAATCAGCCGACCGCGCCGGTCCTTGAGCACCTGACGCTTGCCGGGCACGCCGGCCAGCCAATCCTCGAAGGCCAGCTCCATGCCTTCACGGCCGCGGTCGTCAATATCGGTAAAACCCACCACGTGGGCAGCCACTTCACCCGCTGGATAGAAGCGGCGGAATTCTTCAATGCCATATACGCCTGGCACTTTCATATCGAGAATGCGCTGGCCCTGCTCAGGCGTCAGCCCGCGCACCAGGTACATAAACTCACGCCCGGCATTGGCCTGCAGGCGCACACCGAATGCCTTGGGGTCCTGACCCAGCGCAGCGGCCAGCTCATCCCACTTGGCCTTGCCGCTTTGCAGTTCCTTACCATTAGCCCACAGGGTGGTCACGGGCGTACTAACGGCCAGCGGCTCGCCGTTACGGTCGGTGATCAGCCCGCGGTGTGCGGGAATCGGGATATGCCGCACGCTGCGCGCATCGCCATGGGCCTGCAGGAAGCTTTGATCGAACACCTGAAGGTCGACAATACGCCAGGCAATAGCGCCCACCATCAGCGCCAGCAACAGCAGCACTAAGCGAAAGCGCCATGGATAGAGCGCGCCTTCGAGGCCAATCATGGCGCCACCATGCGGACTTCAGCGGCATCAGGGATGCGCATGCTCAGCCGTTCGGTGGCCAACGCCTCAATACGGTTATGTGCAGTCCAGGTACTCTGCTCAAGGATCAAACGACCCCACTCGGCCTGAGCCTTATCGCGCACGCTGAGTTCGGCATACAGGTCATTGAGCAGCTGGCGGTTCCAGTGGGCGCTGTATGACACCCCAATCGCAGACACCAACACAGCCAGAAACAGCAGCAGCATGAATAGGCTGCCACCTGGCAAAGGCTTGGCGAAAAGCGCGCTCATCGCACCTTCTCGGCAATGCGCATCACCGCACTGCGCGAACGTGGATTGGCCGCAAGCTCGGCTTCGGAGGCAAATACCGGCTTACCGATGAGTTTCAAACGCGGCTCGAAGGCTTTCGGGATGATGGGCAAGTCACGCGGCAACTTGTCCATCTCGCCTTTGGCGTGCTTGCGCATGAACAGCTTGACGATGCGGTCTTCCAGCGAATGAAAGCTGATCACAACGAGGCGGCCGCCCACTTCCAGGTTTTCCAGGGCTGCATCGAGGCCACTCTCCAGATCGCCCAGCTCGTTGTTGATATAGATACGCAGCCCCTGAAAGGCACGCGTTGCCGGGTTCTTGCCCTTTTCCCAGGCCGGATTGGCCACGGTCAGCACCTGAGCCAAGTCGGCGGTACGCTCAAACGGCTGCTCGGCGCGGCGCAGAACCACAGCGCGAGCCATACGCTTGGCAAAGCGCTCTTCACCGTACTCCTTGAACACCCGGGCTATTTCTTCTTCGCCAGCGCTGGCAATAAACTCAGCAGCACTGACACCTGCATCCGGATTCATGCGCATGTCCAGCGGGCCGTCATGCATAAAGCTGAAGCCGCGCTCGGCATCATCGAGTTGCGGCGAAGACACGCCTAGATCGAGCAGAATGCCGCTGACCTTGCCGGCCAGATCGCGCTGCGCGAGTTCATCTGCCATCTCCGCAAAGCTGCGCTGCACAACGACAAAGCGGCCGTCTTCGGCCGCTAGCGCATTCCCCGTGGCAATCGCCAGGGGATCTTTATCAAACCCTAGCAGGCGACCATCTGAGCCAAGCTTTTCTAGGATCAACCGACTATGCCCGCCGCGACCAAAGGTACCGTCTAGGTAGCAGCCACTCGCGCGCACAGCCAGCCCTTCGACAGCCTCGTCGAGTAGCACAGTGATATGGCGGTAGTTACTGGTCATGGTCACAGGATCAAATCACGTAAGTCGTCGGACAAGGCACCCGGTTGCTTGATCGCGGCCAAATCGGCATCGGCCACGGCATTCCAGGCATCTTCATCCCACAGTTGGAATTTATTGAGTTGGCCAACCAGCATCGCGCGCTTATCCAGCTTGGCGTACTCGCGTAAACGCGGCGGTACCAGAAAGCGCCCACTGGCGTCCAACTCAAGGTCAACAGCATTGCCGATCAGCAGACGCTGCAAACGGCGGTTTTCTTCACGGAATGAGGCGAGCTCACGGAGCTTGGCTTCAATCAGCTCCCACTCAGACAGCGGATAGACACATAGGCAGGGATCGATGGCGTCAATCGTGACAATAAGCTGGCCAGCACAACGCGACACAAGCTCATCCCGATACCGACTTGGCATCGCGAGCCGCCCTTTGGCGTCGAGACTGATGGCGTTTGCTCCGCGAAACACGATCGCGCTTCCCCTTTTTATTGGCTATCCGTGCCTAAGAAACCCACTTTATGCCACTTCTTGCCACTCGCGCACACTATAGGAACGCACGCCCCCCACCGTCAAGGCACCCATAGCGGGAAAACTCCTTATAGAACGGCGATTTAGCGAGCATAGCGAGGGGGTAAACGGAGAAATAACCTGAAGGCGCGAACGCAAAAACAAGCCAATACAGGGCACTGAACTTCAAAGTTAAAGTAGTTTGTTAAGAGTAAGATTTTTTCGGTATTAGAAAGGAGGCAAAACATTGAAGCGCAGAAGAGGGGAAGGTGGAGAGTCGATCTGTAAGCCGGGTTCTGTCGAGGACAGTCATTCCTCTACGACGTACATCACTGCACGCCTTTAGCAACCTACCCGGTTCCAGCGCGGGCCACGCCAATGGAACCCTATTTGGTCTTGCTCCGAGTGGGGTTTGCCTAGCCACGAACTGTTACCAGTCGCGCGGTGCGCTCTTACCGCACCTTTTCACCCTTACCGGCACCGAAGTGCTTAGGCGGTTATTTTCTGTGGCACTTTCCGTAGGCTCACGCCTCCCAGGCGTTACCTGGCACTCCGCCCTATGGAGCCCGGACTTTCCTCCCCCGCATTACGCAGAACGCAACACGGCAGCGACTGTCCGATCGACTCTCCGCCGGCAAGATTAACGGCACACGCCTTACAGAACAAGGATTAAAGGTCTTTTTGCTGCTCAAGCGCCGCCTGATAAAGCACGTTTTTACGCACTCCAGTGATCTCCGCCGCCAATGCCGCCGCGCGCTTGAGCGGCATTTCCGCCAACAGCAGGTTCAGCACACGCAGCGCTTCGCTGCTCACCGCCTCCTCGCCTTCCGGCGCCTGCCAGCCAGCCACCAACACCACACACTCACCGCGCTGCTGATTGCTGTCAGCTGCTACCCAGGCCGCCAGCTCAGCGAGCGGCATACCTTTAAGCGTTTCGAAGGTCTTGGTCAGTTCGCGAGCCAGCAAGGCCGGACGCTCATCACCGAACACCGCCTGCATATCCTGCAGGCATTCGAGGATGCGATGCGGCGCCTCATAGAAGATCAGCGTGCGCGGCTCTTCTTTTACCTGCTCAAGCCGTGCACGCCGCCCAGCCGCCTTGGCCGGGAGAAAGCCTTCGAAGATAAAGCGATCCGACGGCAAACCCGCAGCAGACAGTGCAGCAATCAATGCGCAGGCTCCTGGTACGGGCACCACCGCAATACCGGCAGCGCGCGCCTGGCGTACCAGGTGATAGCCCGGATCAGAAATCAGCGGCGTACCCGCATCGGAAATCAGCGCGACATCATCACCGGCCAGCAGACGTGCGAGAAAACGCCCCCTTGGTCACGCTCATTGTGCTCATGGCAGGCCGCCAGCGGCGTACCGATACCGAAATGCTGCATCAGCCGCGCCGAATGACGGGTGTCCTCTGCGGCGACCAGAGCAACGCTGCGCAGGATATTCAGTGCTCGCGCACTGATGTCATCCAGGTTGCCTATCGGCGTGGCAACCACATAAAGACTGCCCAGGGGCGAATTCGCAGCAGCGGAAGGGGTCACAGCACTGGCCTCTCAAATCAGCAAAGCGCGCATTGTAGCCCGTTTCCAACCTTCGACATCGCGTCACCCGGCGGGCTTGGGTACAATTCGACACTCAATTTGATCAAGTATCAGGAACGCTTACATGATCGCCTGCCTGCGCCCCCTTTCTGTTCTCTGCCTTGCCGGCCTACTCGCCGCCTGCGCCAGCCAACCCTCATCAACCTTGGGAGAGCTGCCGCGCACACCGCAAGCCAGCATCGAACAACTGCTGCAGCAAGCAGAGCAGAGCCCAATTGAGCAGGCCGCTCCGCTGCGCCTGTCAGCAGCCGACCTGGCGTACACACAAAAGGACTTTGCCCGCGCCAGCAGTATTCTCCAACAGGTATCACTGGAAAGCCTAAGCCCCGCGCAGCAGATTTTTGCCAGCACCCTGCGCGCGGAACTGGATATGCACGACAACAAACCCAAAGCGTCCTTGCGCGCCCTGAGCCACCCGAGCATGGAACGCCTCGGCGAGCTGCCTGTTGAGCAACAAGTGCGCAGCCAGCTCGTCCGCGCCAGCGCCTTGCAAGCCACCGGGCAGAATCTTTCTGCCGCCCGCGAGCGCGCCTTTATTGCCCCCCTGCTCAGCGGCACCAGCGCGCTACAAAATAATGAAACGATCTGGAGCCTGGTTTCCAACCTGCCACTGACGGAGCTGCAGGCGAGCGGTGATACCGACCTAGACGGCTGGCTGGCGCTCGCACGCGCCATCAAAAACGCTGCAACGCTCGAGCAACAACAGGCCGCCATCGACACTTGGATTGAACAAAACCCTCAGCATCCGGCCGCCCAGCAGCTCCCTCAACCGCTGGTCGAGCTAAAAAAACTCTCCAGCCAACCGCTAACCGAGATCGCCCTGCTGCTGCCACAGGATGGTCAGCTGGCCAGCGTCGCTCGCGCCCTGCGTGACGGCTTCCTGGCCGCTCACTATCAAGCACAGCAAGCTGGGCAGAACCCGCCCAACATCCAGCTGTTCGACAGTTCACGCATTGGCTCAATGGACGCCTTCTACGCCCAAGCCAAGGCCGCCGGCGTGCAACTGGTGATCGGCCCGCTGGAAAAAAACCTGGTCAGCCAACTGAATAGCCGCGAACAACTGCCCATCACCACCCTCGCCCTGAATTACAGCGAAGGCACCCAGGAAGGCCCGGCTCAGCTGTTCCAGTTCGGCCTGGCTGCCGAGGACGAAGCACGCGAAGTGGCCCGCCGCGCCTGGGCTGATGGCATGCGTCGCGCTGTCGCCCTTGTGCCTGCGGGCGAATGGGGCGACCGCGTGCTTGCCGCCTTCCGCCAAGACTGGCAAGCCCAGGGCGGCACTCTGATCGCCGCCGAGCATGTCGACCAGCCGGTTGAGCTGGCGCGGCAGATCGCCGAGCTATTCCAACTGCGCGAAAGCGAAGCCCGTGGCAAGCGCCTGCAGGACACCCTAGGTACAGCTGTAGCAGCAGCGCCTTCGCGCCGCCGCGACGTCGACTTTATCTTCCTCGCCGCCACCCCACAGCAAGCCCAGCAGATCAAACCAACCCTAGCCTTCCAATACGCCGGTGATGTGCCGGTGTACGCCACCTCGCACCTGTTTACCGGCACCCACAACCAGGCGCAGTACCTTGATCTCAACGGCATCATGTTTTGCGAGACGCCTTGGCTACTCAACGTCAACGATCCGCTGCGCCAACAAGCCAGCGCACAATGGCCGCAAGCCGGCACCAGCCTTGGACGCCTTTACGCAATGGGTGCGGACGCCTACCTGCTCACCCCGCGCCTGAACCAACTCAAAGCCCTACCGGACACCCGCCTGCAAGGCCTGACCGGCACGCTTAGCCTAAGCCCAACACAACGTATTGAGCGGCAATTACCCTGGGCCGAATTCCGCGATGGCCAGGTGCAATCGCTGCCTGAGCACCTCAATTGACCGAACGCACTAGCGCGCAACAATGCGGAGATGCTGCCGAAGCCCTCGCGCGACAGCATCTTGAGCAGCACGGCCTGCGCCTGCTGGCGCAAAACTGGCGCTGCCGGCTCGGCGAGCTCGATCTGGTCATGCTCGACGCCGATACAGTAGTATTCGTAGAAGTTCGCTATCGGCGCCATAGCGCCTGGGGCGGTGCGGCAGAGAGCGTGGATGCACGCAAACGTGAGAAACTCAGCAGCGCGGCCCAGCACTTCCTGCAAAAAGAATCACGGTGGGCCAAGTACCCATGCCGTTTTGATGTGATTGCCATAACCGCCGACAGCCAAGCCCCCGCGAAACTGGACTGGATTCAAAACGCCTTTGATACCTGAACAGACGCCCCACTGAAGGTTATATCTCCAATGGATATGCAAGCCCGTATTCGCCACCTGTTCCAAGCCAGCATTGAAACCAAGCAGCAGGCTATGGAAGTGCTCATCCCCGTTATCGAGCAAGGCAGCCAGGCCATGGTCCAGGCCCTGCTCAGCGAGGGCAAAATTCTCACCTGCGGCAATGGCGGTTCGGCCGGCGACGCTCAGCACTTTTCCTCCGAGCTGCTTAATCGCTTCGAGCGCGAGCGCCCGAGCCTACCAGCCATTGCCCTGACTACTGACAGCTCGACCATTACCTCGATTGCCAACGATTACAGCTACAACGAAATTTTCTCCAAGCAGATTCGCGCCCTGGGCCAACCCGGTGACGTGCTGCTGGCGATCTCCACCAGCGGTAACTCGGCCAATGTAATTCAGGCGATCCAGGCAGCCCACGACCGCGAAATGACCGTAGTGGCCCTCACAGGACGCGACGGCGGCGGCATGGCCTCACTGTTACTGCCAGAAGACGTGGAAATCCGCGTTCCATCAAAAGTCACCGCACGCGTGCAGGAAGTCCACTTGCTGGCCATTCACTGCCTGTGCGACCTGATCGACTGCCAACTGTTTGGGAGTGACGAATGAGCCGCTCACCTCTGCTCCTGGCCACACTTGCACTGACCCTCGTTCTAGCCGGCTGTGGCAACCGCAGTGTCGGCAACAAGATTGACGACCAGTTTATTGCTCCGGAAGTGAGCTCCCGCGTGGCCAGCGCGCACATCGATCTGACCAGCCCGACCTCACACATCGTCGTCACCAGCTATAACGGGGTGGTGCTGCTGGCCGGGCAAACACCGCGTAACGAGCTTAAAGGCCTCGCCGAACAAGCCGCCCGCAGAGTCAACAATGTCAGCAAGGTGCACAACGAACTGCAGGTTATGCAGCCAACGTCACTGCTGGCACGCAGCAATGACTCGCTACTGACCAGCCGCATCAAGACGCAGATGCTTGCTGACAGCAATGTGCCGGGGTCACGCATCAAGGTCATCACCGAGAACGGCGTCGTGTTTATGCTCGGCCTGGTCTCGCAAGCCGAAGCCACCCACGCCACCAACCTGGTGCAAAGCGTGTCTGGCGTGCAGAAAGTGGTAAAGCTGTTCCAGTACACCAACTGATAGCTGCAACGCCAAGGGCACCTGCTTCACAGCAATAAAAAAGGCGATCCTAGGATCGCCTTTTTGTTTACTTGACCACTTTAAGACTTGGCCGACCACTTGGACGCGGCGGCTCGCCATCAGGCGGCCCCTGATCATCCGGATCATCGATTTCGCCACCGTCGAGCATCGACGACTCCGAATCAAAGACCATGCCCTGACCATTTTCCCGCGCATAGATCGCCAGCACGGCGGCTGCGGGGACATACAGGCGCTGCGGAACTCCGGCAAAGCGCCCCTCAAAGCTGACCGCCTCGTTATCCATATGCAGGTGACGCACAGCAGTGGGCGAAACATTCAGAACGATCTGCCCATCACTGGCAAAACCGCTAGGCACTTGCACGCCTGGATACTCGGCATTAACCAGCAAGTGCGGAGTGCAGTCGTTGTCGACGATCCACTCATAGAGAGCACGCACCAGATAAGGACGACTCGACTTCATCTCTACCTCCTCGGGTTAACGCATATCACGTTCAGCAGGCGACAGACTGGCCTGAAACGCTTCACGGGCAAACTGGCGATCCATATAGTCCAAAAGCGGCTTCGCCGGCTTTGGCAGCTCTATACCCAGCACCGGTAAACGCCACAGGATCGGCAGCAGGCAGCAATCCACCAGGCTCAGCTCTTCACTGAGGAAATACGCCTTATCGGCAAACAGCGGCGATACGCCGGTCAGGCTTTCACGCAGCTCTTTACGCGCCAGAGCTCGAGCCGGCTCTTTGCTGCGCGAATCAAGAATCAGGTCCACCTGCGCGCACCAGTCACGCTGAATGCGATGAATCAGCAGACGGCTATTGGCACGAGCCACCGGATACACCGGCAACAAGGGCGGATGCGGGTAGCGCTCATCCAGGTATTCCATCACCACTGTTGACTCATACAGAGCCAAATCGCGATCCACCAGTGTAGGCAGGCTGGCGTAGGGATTAACCTCCAGCAGACCGGCCGGGTAGCGGCCCTTTTCGACACTGATGATCTCGGCGCTGACACCCTTCTCGGCGAGCACAATGCGTACGCGGTGGGAATAGTGGTCGGCGGGGTCGGAGTAACAGGCCAACCGATTGGTCACGCCCATGGCGGTCCTCCTCGCTTATAAAGTTATGTAAAGCAGAAAGACCTGCGCGCCCAAAGGGGCGCGCAGGTCAACAGCGGAGATGCAACGGTTTAATGCACGTCCTTCCAGTACTCGCGCTTAAGCAGATAGGCGAACACGAAGAAGAAGGCAAGATACAGCAGAACGTAAGTACCGATACGCTGACTTTGCAATTTAACCGGGTTGGCCGAGTAAGCGAGGAAGGTCACCAGGTTCTGGATCTTCTCGTCAAACTCTTCAGTGCTCAGCGCACCGGTCTTAGGCTCGATGGTCAGCTGATCGCAAGCCTCATGAGTAATCGGTGTACCCGTCAGCGGATCGAATAGCTTCTTGCCATCCTCAACCACCTGAACCTGCTTACAACCGATGTACTGACGACCCTGCAACCCCACCAATACGTTCGGCATACCCACGTTCGGGAACACCTTGTTGTTGGCACCCAATGGACGCGCGGTGTCTTCATAGAAGGTCCGCAAGTAGGTGTACAACCAATCGTTACCACGCACACGAGCAACCAGAGTCAGGTCGGGCGGCGCAGCGCCGAACCAAGCCTTGGCATCGGAAGGCTGCATGCCGATCTTCATGTGATCGCCAATTTTCGAGTCATTGAAGACCAGGTTCTCCAGCATGACGTCATGCGGGATCCCCAGATCATTGGCGACACGCTCATAACGCTGGTATTTGGCCGAATGGCAACCCATGCAGTAGTTAGCGAAGGTACGCGCACCATCCTGCAAAGCTGCTTTATCGGTCAGATCAATATCAACCTTGTCCAGCGGATACTCAGCAACAGAGGCGGCAAAGCCAAAGGTTGGCAGAAGCGCAATAATTAGTGCTGCAAAATGCTTTTTCATCAGCCAGTCACCCTTTCCGGAACCGGTTTGGTCTTCTCGAGTTTGGTGTAGAACGGCATCAGGATGAAGTACGCGAAGTACAGGAAGGTACACACCTGCGACAGCAACGTACGACCTGGTGTCGGCGACAACACACCCAACACACCCAAAATCACGAAGGACACACAGAAGATCAGCAACCAGATCTTGCTCATCCACCCCTTGTAGCGCATCGACTTGACCGGACTACGGTCCAACCATGGCAGCACAAACAACACCGCGATAGCTGCGCCCATGGCGATTACACCCAGCAGCTTGTCAGGGACCGCACGCAGGATTGCGTAGAACGGTGTGAAGTACCAAACCGGAGCAATGTGCGCAGGCGTCTTGAACGGGTTAGCCGCTTCAAAGTTCGGCTTTTCGAGGAAATAACCACCCATTTCCGGGAAGAAGAAGATCACGAAGCAGAAGATAAACAAGAAGACCACGACACCGACGATATCTTTAACGGTGTAGTACGGGTGGAACGCGATGCCGTCGAGCGGAACGCCGTTCTCATCTTTTTTCTTCTTAATATCAACGCCGTCCGGGTTGTTCGAACCAACCTCGTGCAACGCCAGAATGTGCAGCACCACCAAGCCAAGAATCACGATGGGCAACGCCACCACGTGCAGGGCGAAGAAGCGATTCAGGGTAATACCAGAGATCAGGTAGTCACCACGAATCCACTGAGTCAGGTCCGCACCGATCACCGGAATGGCACCGAACAGCGAGATGATCACCTGGGCACCCCAGTAGGACATCTGACCCCACGGCAGCAGGTAGCCCATGAAGGCTTCAGCCATCAGCATCAGGTAGATCAACATGCCGAAGATCCACACCAGCTCGCGCGGCTTCTGATAAGAACCGTAGAGCAGGCCGCGGAACATATGCAGATACACCACGACGAAGAATGCCGAAGCGCCCGTAGAGTGCAGGTAGCGAAGAATCCAGCCGTACTCCACATCACGCATGATGTATTCGACAGAAGCAAACGCCTCTTCAGCCGACGGGTTATAGCTCATGGTCAGCCAGACGCCGGTAACAATCTGATTCACCAGTACCAGCAGAGCCAGCGAGCCGAAGAAGTAGAAGAAGTTGAAGTTCTTGGGTGCATAGTATTTGGCGAGATGGTCTTCCCACATCTTGGTCGCGGGAAAGCGCGCATCGACCCATTCCATGAATTTACTCATGATGCTTTCTCCTGATCCACACCGATGATGACCACATCATCCGTCTCGTACGTATACGGTGGAACCGGCAGGTTCAGGGGCGCAGGCTGACCCTTGTACACGCGACCGGCGAGGTCATAACGCGAGCCGTGGCATGGGCAAAAATAACCACCGACCCAGTCCGCACCCAAATCTGCAGGCGCAACTTCCGGACGGAAGGACGGCGCACAACCCAGGTGAGTACACAGACCTACCAAGAGCAACAACTCCGGCTTGATCGAACGGGTTTTCGGATCGACATAACCCGGCTGGTCGGACGCCTTGGAGTCGAAGTCAGCGAGCTGCCCTTCGATTTTCACCAAGTTACTGAGGATTTCCTCAGTACGGCGCACGATAAACACCGGCTGCCCCCGCCACTCCGCAACCATCTGCTGGCCAGGCTCAATTTTGCTGACGTTCACCTTAACGGGTGCTCCGGCAGCTTTAGCCTTGGCACTAGGGAACCAGGATCCCACGAACGGGACCGCGGCACCCACCGCTCCTGCAGCACCCACCACAGAGGTGGCCGCTACCAGGAAGCGACGCCGGCCTGCATTCACGCCGTCATTGCTCATTCAGTCGTCTCCCATCAGCTTTATGGCCTGTTGGTCAGGCCTATACTAGGTAAAAATCGAGTCGCGCAAAAAATTTGCCAAATGGTAAAGAAAAGCCCCTCTACTGACAAGGTAATTACCCATACAGAGCAGGCGCAACCCCTTACAAATCAGGCCATTCGCGGATGCGGCATGATGCCGCAGAGCAAATAATCACCCATAAAAAACGCCCAGCTCCGAAAGGAAGCTGGGCGTCTTTTTGAACGCAGGTAGCGAATTAACGCTTGGAGTACTGCGGACGCTTACGCGCTTTACGCAGGCCAACCTTCTTACGTTCAACTTCACGGGCATCGCGAGTCACGAAGCCAGCTTTACGCAGTGCAGGACGCAGAGTTTCATCATAGTCCATCAGGGCGCGAGTGATGCCGTGGCGGATTGCGCCAGCCTGACCACTTACACCACCACCGACAACGGTGATGAACACATCAAACTTCTCGGTCATCTCAACCAGTTCCAGCGGCTGACGAACTACCATGCGGGCAGTTTCGCGACCGAAGAAACCTTCAAGAGTGCGGTTGTTGATGGAGATTTTACCAGTGCCCGCACGCAGGAAAACACGAGCGGTTGAAGTCTTGCGACGGCCAGTGCCGTAATTTTGAGTCGCCGACATAATGAACTATTCCGTTAAAACTTCAGTTCTTGGGGCTGCTGAGCAGTGTGGGGGTGAGCAGCGCCCGCATACACTTTCAGCTTACGATACATGTCGCGACCCAGCGGGTTCTTCGGCAGCATGCCTTTAACCGCGGTCTCGATCACGCGCTCAGGGGCTTTAGCGATCAACTTTTCGAAGTTGATCGACTTAATGCCGCCCGGGAAACCGGAGTGGGAGTAGTACATCTTGTCAGTGGTCTTGGCACCGGTAACGCGAATCTGCTCAGCGTTGATGATCACGATGTAGTCACCGGTATCAACGTGCGGAGTGTATTCAGGCTTATGCTTGCCACGCAGACGGCTTGCAACTTCGGTAGCCAGACGACCCAGGGTCTGACCTGCAGCGTCGACGACAAACCAGTCGCGCTTAACTGTTTCCGGTTTAGCAGTAAAAGTTTTCATTCTTTATAGCCTCAGGGGCCGCCCTGATAAATAAGACGGCGGATCTTACTGAATAGTGCTTACTTTGACAAGGTCAAAGGCAGCCGAAAACAGGCGCTATCGGGGGCTCGGGTCAGCGCGTCCGTAATACGGCAAGATTCTTCGGCAGGCGGCGCATCACTTCCACTGCAGAAAGAGGTGCGCAATTATGCAGATTTCGCGGAGAATTTCAACACACTTACGCCAACCCGTCGTTTTAAGGAGCTTGCAATGGATTATCGCCAACTCGGCCGCACCGATATCACGGTCAGCAGCCTGTGCCTCGGCACCATGACCTGGGGCGAACAGAACAGCGCCGACGAGGGTATCGCCCAGATCGAGCGCGCCAAGGCTTACGGTATAAATTTTATCGACACCGCCGAGATGTACCCGGTCCCGCCGCGCGCCGAAACCTACAGCAAGACCGAACAAATCATCGGCGATTACTTCAAGCAACGCGGCGACCGCGCTGACTGGGTACTGGCCAGCAAGATTGCCGGCCCCGGCAACAGCATCAGCCATATCCGTGACGGCCAACTCAAGCACAACCGTGCGCACATCGTCGCAGCACTGGATGCCAGCCTCAAGCGCCTGCAGACCGACTGGATTGACCTCTACCAACTGCACTGGCCAGAACGCCCGACCAATTACTTCGGCCAACTCGGCTATCACCATCAGGACAGTGAATTCACCCCACTGGAAGACACCCTCGAAGCCCTCGATGAGCAGGTCAAGGCCGGTAAAATCCGCCATATCGGCCTGTCCAACGAAACGCCCTGGGGCACCATGAAATTCCTCCAGCTGGCTGAAGAACGCGGCTGGCCGCGCAGCGTATCGATCCAGAACCCCTACAACCTGCTCAATCGCAGCTTCGAAGTGGGCCTGGCAGAAATTGCCATCCGCGAACAGTGCGGCCTACTGGCCTACTCGCCCCTGGCCTTCGGCATGCTCAGTGGCAAGTACGAGGGTGGCGCCCGCCCGGCCGATGCGCGGATCAGCCTGTTCAGCCGCTTTACCCGCTACACCAACCCAGAATCGGAAGCGGCCTGCGCAGGCTATGTTGCCCTGGCACGCGAGCATGGCCTGGATCCCGCGCAAATGGCGCTGGCGTTTGTCACTGCACAGCCGTTCGTCACCAGCAATATCATCGGCGCGACCAGCCTGGAGCAGCTGGACAGCAATTTGGCCAGTAGCGAGCTGAAACTCTCCGCCGAGGTACTGGCTGGTATCGAAGCGATTCACAAAGCCCAACCCAACCCAGCGCCCTGACCGTTACAGCGGCACAAAAAAGCCCGGCAATTGCCGGGCTTGTTTTATTCCGCAAATGATTACAGCGAACGGGCGATGATTTCTTTCATGATCTCATTGGTGCCGGCATAGATGCGCTGAACTCGCGCATCAGCCCAGGCGCGCGCCACCGGATACTCCCACATATAGCCGTAGCCGCCGTGCAGCTGCACGCACTCATCCAGCACCTTGCACTGCAAGTCGGTGCCCCAGTACTTGAGCATCGCCGCGGTCGGCACATCCAGCTTGCCCTGCAGGTGCAGCTCCAGGCAGCGATCGACAAATACGCGACCGATCTGAATTTCAGTGGCCATTTCAGCCAGCTTGAAGCGGGTGTTCTGGAAGTCTGCCACCGCCTTGCCAAACGCCTTGCGCTCGCGGGTGTAGTCCAGCGTCCACTGCAACGCCGCCTCGGCCGACGATAACGCCCCCACACCGACGGTCAGGCGCTCTTGCGGCAGTTCCTGCATCAGATAAGCGAAGCCCATACCGGCCTGGCCCAGCAGGTTTTCCTTGGGCACCCGCACATCCTGAAAGAACAGCTCGGAGGTGTCCTGCGCCTTCATCCCGACCTTTTCCAGGCGCTTACCCTTGGAGAAGCCTGGCGTGTTGGCTTCCACCAAAAACAGACTGGTGCCCTTGGCGCCGGCTTTTGGGTCGGTTTTGGCCACGACCACAACCAGATCAGCGAGAAAGCCGTTGGTGATAAAGGTCTTCGAGCCATTGATCACATACTCGTCGCCGTCCAGCACCGCAGTAGTTTTAACGCCCTGCAGGTCAGAACCGGCACCCGGTTCAGTCATGGCGATGGCGGTCACCATTTCACCGGATACCAATTTGGGCAGGTAGTGCTGTTTTTGCGCCTCGCTGCCGTAATGCAAAATATAAGGCGCCACGATGTCGGAGTGCAGCGAGAAGCCAATACCGGTCAGGCCCAGGCGCCCCACCTCCTCGATCACCACCGTGCTGTAGAGAAAGTCCGCCGCCATGCCGCCATACTCTTCGGGGAGATGCGAACAAAGCATCCCCGCCTCCCCGGCCTTGCTCCACAGCGCACGATCGATGTGGCCGTCCTTCTCCCATTGCTGATGGAATGGCACGGCTTCCCGCTCAAGAAACTTACGCACGCTGTCGCGAAACTGTTCGTGTTCAGCGCTGAAAATCGTTCTGGGGATCATGGCAACACCTACTAAGCGAGTAGCGTTTAAAGTGGCCTCGACTTTAGCCAAGCAAACGCTTGGTTACACTGGACACAAGCGCCAATAAATAAGACGATCCAGCCAGCTCATGACCACTTAGCCCCTATAAGAACAATATTTATGTTGATTTCGTCACCAGCGCCGCTGCACCGCGTCAGCATCCTAGCCACCGAAGGCGTATTTGCCTCGACGCTGATGCAGGCCAAGGATTTCTTCCACATGGCCAGCCTGCGCTACGGCAAACAGCAGGGCCTGGGCCTGACACCGACCTTCGAGATCCACCTGGTCAGCCCCGACGGTCTGCCGGTGCGCAGCTTCAGTGATGTACTGATCCCAGTCGACGGCGCGCTGGAGGATGCCGACGTGATCATTCTGCCGGCGTTCTGGGATGACTTCGACGCGCTGTGCCAACGCCATCCGCAGGTACTCAGCTGGCTGAAACAGCGCCATGCTGCCGGCAGCGTGATTTGCGGCGAAGCCACCGGCGTATTCTGGATGGCCCAGGCCGGCTTGCTCGATGGTAAGGAAGCGACCACCTACTGGCGGTTTTTTAACGAGTTCACCGAGCGCTTCCCCAAGGTACTGCTCAACCAAGAGAAACACTTGTCAGATGCCGACAACCTTTACTGCGCCGGCGGCACCACCTCGGCCTGCGACTTGTACATCTACTTAATCGAGCGCTTCTGCGGCGCCAACGTAGCCCAGGGCGTGGCCCGCGACATCCTCTATGAAGTGCAACGCAACTACGCCCCTGGGCGCATTGGTTTTGGCGGGCAGAAGCTGCACCATGACATGACCATTCTGCAGATCCAGCAGTGGCTGGAAGGTCACTTCGCCGACAAATTTCGTTTCGAGGATGTCGCCCGCGAACACGGCATGAGCATTCGTAATTTTATGCGGCGTTTTCAGACGGCCACGGGCGATAAACCTCTGCATTACCTGCAACGCCTGCGCATTGAAACGGCCAAAGGCCTGCTCAGCGCCACGCGTAAGAGCATCAAGACCATCAGTTATGAAGTGGGTTACGACGATGCCAGCTTCTTCGCCCGGCTATTCCGCCAACACACAGAGCTATCACCCAACCAGTACCGCCGGCAGTTCCAGCACAAGGACAGCCACGCATAAGGTCGCCGCTCAACGCTCCAGCTGAGCACCGCAGCAACGTAAAAGGCTGCCCAGGGCAGCCTTTTTCATTCCCCGAACAGTCAGGGCTTATCGCGCTCCAACGGTTCAAGCTGAACCCACAACGCCTGCGCCTCTTCACTCAGGGTGGCGTAACTGCGGATATCGCCGTTGCGTTGAGCCTGCATGGCTTCTTCCAACTTGGCGCTGTATTGCTTGCGCAACTTCTTAGCGGGGTCGCTTTTAAACAAACCAAACATGCTTGATGCCTCTGCCGAGAAACGCCGAGATAAGCGCTTGCTCAGCTTAATTCAGTCCCGCGCGCAACTCGGTACCCAGATGTAACAAGGTACGAAGGCGTCACTTCAGCCACGCGCGTGATCGCGTATTTTCTGCAACGCCTGAGACATCTTGGCCGCCGGTACCCGCTGCAGGTTACACAGCAGCTCATGGGAAATATCGGCTATGCCATGACGCTCACGCAGCAGCGCCGCCATAAAGCAGGTCAGGTTGGCGGCCATCTCCGCATCGGCCAGCGCCCGGTGCGCCTGGCCGGTATCCGGCAAGCCCGCCCAGCGGTTGAGATTGCCCAACTTGTGGCTCGGCGCCATCGGTAACAGGCGACGCGACAACAACAGTGAACAGGCAAACGGCTGCACGCGCTGACGACGAATCAGCGCCAGCTCGGCATCCCAGAACTTCTGGTCGAAGCTGGCGTTGTGCGCCAGCAGCGGGCGATCACCGACAAACGCCGCCACCTCCTGCATCACCTGCGCGGCAGGCGGTGCCGTGCGCAACATGGCATTGCTGATACCGGTGAGCTGCTCGATAAAGGGCGGCACCCAGGCACCGCTGTTCATCAGGCTTTGATAACGAGCGACGATCTGCCCGCCCTCGACTATCACCACCCCGATCTCAGTTGCACGAGCCTGCTGAGCCGGCGACATGCCAGTGGTTTCGAAGTCGAGTACCGCGATGGAATCTGCAAGCATTGATCAGTTTCTCAGCAACAGGCTGCCTTCAATCGGCACATAACGGCTCGCCGCGCGCACCAGCGATTGCGCTGTCAGCCCTGGCACGCCATAGGCGACAGCCTCGACACCATGACTGCTGCGAATTTTCTCCAGCAACAGGTCAAAATCACCATCACCCGAGGCCAGCACCACCTCATCGACATGCGGCGCGGCGTCCATGATGTCGATGGTAATGCCCACATCCCAATCACCCTTGGCCGAGCCATCGCTGCGTTGGATATAGGGTTTGAGTTTGACGGTAAAACCGAGGTTGCGCAGGATCTGCTGAAACTGCTGCTGCTTCTGATCACCGCGATCGATGGCATAGGCGTAAGCCTCGACAATCTGCCCATGCTGGCTGATATCAGCCCACAACGCGGCGTAATTGAAGTGGCACCCATAGGCCTGGCGCACGGTGTAATAGAGGTTCTGTACATCGGCGAATACGGCGATCTTCTTCACCGGCAATCCTCATAACAGGGCAATAAGCGCCGGGCAGTATGCCTGAAGATCAATGCAGGCAGCGCCGGCATCAATTGGAGGCCCTGGAGCAATCGGCTAAAGTGGCGGCTGCCTTCCTCAACGCGGCCCATCATGAACCTGTTCTTTGTATTGCGTGACGCCTGGTATTTCTTTACCCACAACCTGGCGGCGATTACCCGTCTGTGCCTGCCGCTGATCGTGCTTGAAGGCTTGCTGCTGCAACAGGTCAGTGGTTTGGTCGCCGCCGAGTCTGCGGCGCTCTGGCGCCTGCTCGCTGGCCTGTTGTTCTACCCGCTCTACAGCGCCGCGCTGATTTTGTTTCTCGATGCGCGCAGCCAAGGTGTGCAACCACCCGCCCGCGACCTGCTCGCCGCAAGCCTGCGTCTGTGGCCAAGCTTTGCTGTACTGGCAGGACTCAACACCCTGGCTATTTTGCTTGGCGCATCGTTATTCGTGCTGCCGGGGCTATGGCTGATGGTCAAACTGGCGTTTGCCGAGTACCTGTTGGTCCTGCGTGGCCTGGGCCCAATGAAAGCACTGCATACAAGCTTCGAGATGAGCAGCGGTTATTTCTGGCCCATGCTCGGTTGCATCCTGATTGTCATGCTGCCGCTGTGGCTGCTCGACGGCTGGAGCCAGTCCAACGCAGCCATCGCCGACAATGCCCTGGCCAGCCTATTACTGGACTGCACCAGCCGCTTTCTCCAGCTGTTTTCCAGCGTCGTGCTATTTCGCCTGTTTATGCTGCGCAGCAGCCAGCCCGACATCGAGTGATACGGCAACGCCTGAACGCGGCGTGCCTGGCATCAGGAGCGCCCCGCGCGCTGAGGTTTCAGGCCAGACAAGCGCGGTAACAGCACGCGTTCAAACACCCGCGGGAAGAATCGCGCCAGCACCCGTGCGCGCCAGTCGACATTCGACAACACCAACAGACGCCGACGCTTCAGCGCGCCCTGATAAATCGCCTCGGCGACATCCTGCGCTGACGCCACCTTACCCATCGCCAACGGCGGCTGGGCCGCCACCGAGCCATCGCCAACCAAAGCATTCTTGCGCAGGTCGGTGGCCGTGAAACCCGGGCACACCAGCATCACATTGACCCCGGAGCCTTTCAGCTCATAACGCAGGGTTTCAAACAGTCCATGCAGCGCATGCTTGCTGGCGTTGTAGGCGCTGCGATAGAGCAGCGGCGCAAAACCCGACAGCGAACTGAGCACGATGATCTGCCCGCCACGGGCGATCAGGCTAGGCAGCGCGGCCTTGGTGCAATGCAACGCACCAAAATAATTGACCGCCATAATCCGTTGGAACACCGCCAGCTCAGTGTCGGCAAAACTGCTGCGGTGAGTGACCCCAGCGTTATTGACCAACACATCAACACCGCCAAAACGCTCAACAGTCAGGGCCATCGCCCGCTCCACCGCCACGGCATCCGCCACGTCACAGAGCACGCCCAACGCCTCAGCGTTGTGGTGATCCGCCAGGTGCTGCACCAGGCTGTCGAGCGCCTGCTGCTGCAGGTCAAAAATCACCAGCCGCGCCCCGGCCTGGGCCAGACGAATGGCCAAGGCCCGGCCGATGCCGGCACAGCCACCGGTAATCAGCACAACCTTGCGGTCGAATACTTTATTGGCGAACACCTTGCGGTACATAACCTGCCCCCAACCCCGTTACGGCAAAGGCGTTACTACAACCTGTTATGGCTGCCATCGCAACAGGGCGGCGTTTGCGTGTGCTTGCAGCCACAGAAGTACAGGGTTGCGTCCGCGTCCGCATGGTATTTCAGCGGGGTAAAAGCACTGCCTTTATGCTGCCCATCACAAAAAGGCTGCGAAGCGCTGCGCCCGCATCGGCACCAGAAATAATCCTGGCCGGCGGTGACTGCAACCGCATAGGGGTTACGTTGGGCAATCGTTGGCGTTTCCATAAAACCTCCTAGGCAAAGGGGCATGCGCTGCCGACACTCACCAGCGACATGCTCATTTGCTCAGCATAGTTCACCCCTTCGCGACTCCGCGCAGAGCGCTACTCACGTAGGAGCGTTACCGGCCATGAACTAATGTTTGCAGTATTGCGCTAGACAACAGCGCCGGCAGTTAGCCATGCTCACCGCATGTGACAGTTTTATAACGAAAAGACGGCAGATAGCCGCAGTACGTAATCACTTAATGCCACGATCTCTCTGCCTTGCGCTGTTCGCAGCGTTCTTCTGCGGGCTTAGCCACGCTGCCACCACCGACGACACCCGGCCGTTGGTGCAGGTCGGTTATTACGAATTTTCACCCTACTCCTACACCGACAGCCAGGGGCTTCCCAAGGGCACCATCCTGCAACTGAGTAAACGCCTGCTGGAGCATGCCGGGTATCGTGGCGAATTCCGTTCCTACCCCAGCGCGCGCCTTTACAACGCCCTGCAGGATGGCAGCGTGCAGGTTTGGCCTGGGGCGCCGGGTAAAGTGGAGCTGCGTGAACACACCCTAGAGGCCCGCATCCAGCTAAGCGAAATTATCCTCAACCTGTATTTTCGCCACGACACCCTGATGCCGCGCCTGCCTGAAGACCTCAAAGGCCGCGGAGTGATCATGATCAGTGGCTACACCTACTGGCAGCCGATCAACCAGATGCTCAACGACCCGCAACTGGCCGTAGAGCAACACCGCACCGGCACCCACACCGCCGCACTGGAAATGCTTCAGCGGCGTCGTGGTGACTTCCTCCTCGACTACCAGACCCCAGTGGAGCAGGCGCGCAGACGCCTGGGCATGACCGAACTGCCGTATGTGGAGCTGCAGCGTATTCCACTGAAATTGATCGTCTCCAGCCACGCGCCAGGGGCCGAAGCGCTGCGTGATGCACTGGATCGCGCCTATGAAGAGTTGCAGGCTGCTGGCGAGAACCTACGCCTGCCTTAAACCTACTTACGCGGCTTGGCCCGCGCAGTGGGTTCGGCGATCAAGGGATCATCCGGCCAGTAATGCTTGGGGTACCTGCCTTTAAAATCCTTCTTCACTTCGGCATAGGTGCTGCGCCAGAAGTTGGCCAGATCCTGAGTCACCTGCACCGGCCGCCGCGCGGGCGACAGCAAGTGCAACTTGACCACCTGGCGGCCGCCGGCAATGCGCGGCGTATCGGCCAAGCCAAACAACTCCTGCAAGCGCACCGCCAGCACCGGTGGGTGCTCGTTGTAATCCAGGCTAATGCGCGAGCCGGAAGGCACCTGCACACTCCGCGGCGCCAGCTCATCCAGGCGCTGTGGCAACGGCCAGGGCAGCAGATTAAGCAGCAGACTGGGCAAGTCCAGATTGGCGAAATGGCTGAGCCGGGTGACGTTATCCAGATAAGGCTGCAGCCAGCCTTCCAACGTCGCCAGCAAGGCGGCATCACTGACATCCGGCCACTCGCTGGCGTTTTTGCTGGCCATATCCAGCCCGCGCAGCAAGGTCACCCGCGCTTGCCATTGGCGCAGCTCCGGCGTCCAGGGCAGCAGCGCCAGGCCCTTACGCCGCACCAGCCCCAGCAAGGCACGGCTGCGTTGCTGGGTAGTGAGGCCGGTGAGCGGCTCACGCGACAGCACCAGCTCACCGACCTTGCGCTGGCGTTCGGCGCGCAGCGCACCTTCGCGCTCATCCCAGTCCAGCACCTCCAGGCTGCTGACCTGCTCGGCCAGCACGCCTTCGAACAGCTGCGATTCCAGCTCGGCGGCCAGGTAGATGCGTTCTTCGCGCTGGCCCTGACGACTGCCCAAGTCGGCCACCACCAGCCAGCTGTGCTTCATCAGCCCATCAACCTCGGCAAACAGCGCCGCCCGGCCATTGGCCAGGCGATATTCCGCGCCACCGGCACGGCGCTGCTGAGCGATCCGGTCCGGGTAGGCAAAGGCCAACAACGCACCGAGCCAACGCGGATGCTCAGGATCATTGACCGCCTGCGAGCTCGGCCGACGCTTGAGGTAACCCTGATATTGCCGAGCGAGTTGCCGGGCCCGCTGCACCCCACCTCGGGCGGCGTTCTGCTGACTGCCCCGGGCGCCGCGCGCCTCACCCGCTAACAGCGCCAAGCGACTGTGTAAATCAGCCCCACCACCACGCAGAATATCGCGCTCACCGAGCAATGCCGCCAGGTCGCAGGCCAATGGCCCCAGGCCCAGTTCCTGACCGCGTAGCAGCAAATGGGCAATACGTGGATGAGTCGGCAGCTCGGCCATCGCCTGACCGTGAGCGGTCAATTTGCCCTGAGCATCCACCGCGCCCAGGCGCCCCAGCAGCTCCAAAGCCTGGGCATAGGAAGCCGCCGGTGGCGGATCAAGCCAGACCAGTTCGGCCGGCTGCACGCCCCAGCGCACCAGTTGCAGCGCCAGCCCGGCGAGGTCTGCCTGGAGCATTTCCGCGCTGCCATAAGCGGCCAATTGTTCATGCTGCGCCTGCGACCATAAGCGGTAGCACACGCCCGGCTGCAAACGCCCCGCCCGGCCGCCACGCTGAGTGGCTGAGGCGCGAGAAATGCGCTGGGTATCCAGGCGCGTCATGCCACTGTTCGGGTCAAAACGCGGCACCCGCGCCAGCCCAGCATCGATCACCACGCGCACGCCATCGATGGTCAGGCTGGTCTCGGCGATATTGGTCGCCAGCACCACCTTGCGCAGCCCGACAGGCGCCGGTTCGATGGCGGCGCGCTGGGCGCTGAGGTCCAGTTCGCCATGCAGCGGGCAGAGCAAAATGTCGCGACGACCGGACAGCGCCTCGGCCAGTTGCTCATTAACCCGGCGAATTTCTGCCTGCCCCGGCAGAAACACCAGCAGGCTGCCCGACTCATCAGCCAGCGCCTGCAGCACACATTGCAGCACTTTCGGCTCAAGCCACTCGCCCGTCTGCCAGGGCGCGCCCCAGCGGATATCAACCGGAAACATGCGCCCTTCGCTGCGCAGCACCGGGGCATCACCCAGTAAACCGGCCAGCCGCTCGCCTTCCAGGGTCGCCGACATCAGCAGCACCTTCAGCGGCAGTTCACCGGAGTCCGCGCCGCGGAACATCGCCCGACCATTCAGGCACAACGCCAGCGCCAGGTCAGCGTCCAAATTGCGCTCATGGAATTCGTCAAAGATAACCAGGCCAACGCCTTCCAGCGCCGGGTCGTCTTGCAGGCGCCGAGCCAGGATGCCTTCGGTAACGACCTCGATGCGAGTGCGCGGGCCGACCTTGCTGTCCAGGCGAATGCGGTAACCCACGGTTTCCCCCACCGTTTCACACAGCTCGCTGGCTAGACGCTCGGCGGCGGCCCGCGCCGCCAGCCGCCGCGGCTCAAGCATGATGATGGTTTGTCCGGCCAGCCAGGGCTGCTGCAACAGCGCCAACGGCACGCGGGTGGTCTTGCCGGCGCCGGGTGGCGCCTCCAGCACCGCCTCGTCACGCTGGACCAGGGCCGCACACAACTCAGGCAGCAAGACATCGATAGGCAGGGAATTCATGCGGGCTCCATTTAAGGCGCACGATTATAACGGCGAACCTGTCAGGCATTGCTGCTGTCTGAGCTACAGCCATTGCCCCTTACAAAATGCAGCAGCAACGCCTGACGCAGCGGTATTGCGCTGAGGGCATTGCTATAGTTGCGCCACTTTTCCCAGGAGATGCTCAATGCGTACCAAGACCCGTGTGATCGGCAGCCTTCTCATCGCCGCGCTGTTCACCCAACTGACCGCCTGCGGCACCTTGTTCTACCCCGAGCGACGCGGCCAGATCGAAGGCCGTATCGACCCGGCGGTCGCCGCGATGAATGCTATCGGCATCCTCTTTTTTGTATTGCCTGGGCTGATCGCCTTCGCGATCGACTTCACCACCGGTGCGATTTATCTACCTGGCGGACAATCGGCCCAAGTTGCACCTGAAGACTTGCAGCAGTTGGTTGATGCCAACGGCAAGGTTGATCCGCTCAAGCTCAAAGCGCTGATCGAAGTGCAGACCGGCCATAGCCTGCCCCTGAATGATCCGCGCCTGACCCAGCACAGTGGCAGCGTTGAGCAGTTGGCCGCTTACGGCCTGCGCCCGGCCGCCTAAACCGCAGCACCACAGCGCTTACCTTATTTCGTGTAAACCTGGCAGAACGCCCAGCACCTTGGATAGCCCGTGAACATATCGCTGCCCCATGCACGCCTGATGCGCCTGGCGACCTTCGCCGCACTGGCAACAGCTCTCACCCTGGCGCTGGCCAAAGCCATTGCCTGGTGGCTCAGCGGCTCGGTCAGCTTGCTGGCAGGCCTGACCGACTCGCTGCTTGATGGCGCCGCTTCGCTGCTCAACCTGATTGCCGTGCACTACGCCCTGCGGCCGGCCGATGAGGACCACCGTTACGGCCACGGCAAGGCCGAAGCCCTTGCTGGCTTGGGCCAGGCACTGTTTATCGGGGCCAGTGCAGTGCTGGTGGGTAGCCACGCCATCGATCGCCTGCTGCACCCTGAGCCAATTGGCGCGCCCGCCCTGGGCATTGCGGTGATGCTGCTGTCACTGGCGATGACCGTTGCCCTGTTGCTGTTTCAACACCATGTTGTTCGCGAGACCGGTTCCACGGCGATTCGTGCCGACTCGCTGCACTACCGCTCGGACCTGCTGCTCAACAGCAGCATCCTGTTGGCGCTGGTGTTAGCCAGTTACGGCTGGCCACAACTGGACGCCCTCTTCGGTATCGGCATTGCGCTGTACATCTTCTGGAGTGCCATCAGCATCGCCCGCGAAGCCGCGACGGTATTGATGGACAAAGAACTCGACCCACAGATCAGTGCGCAGATGCATGCGCTGGCCTGCGCGGTGCCCGGTGTATTGGGCGTGCATGATTTACGCACACGGCTGTCTGGCACCCACTGGTTCGTCCAGCTGCATGCGGAGCTACCCGGCGAGCTAAGCCTGCAGCAGGCACACACCCTCTGCGAGCAGGTAGAAGCCGCGATTCGCCGCGAGTTTCCGCGGGCTGAAGTGCTGGTACATGCCGACCCCAGCAGCGTGGTCAAACCGCCACAACAAGGCTCGCCAGCAAACGCTGATCAGCCGCCAACCGGTTGACCCAGCAGAAAGCCAGGCACAAAAAAGGGAGGCCTGCAGGCCTCCCTTTTTTGCGTGTCCGTCATTGTGGCGATGATAACGCCTTTTCTTCGCCTGCCTGATTGGGCAGTGCGGACCCGGGTGCCGTGACGATCCGGTGGGATCGGCGGCGACCGCTCACCTGATTGGGCGAGGCGGCTGGACGTATCGTCCGGGCCTTGAAGTTGAGGTAAAGCTTACGCCTGCCGGCGCAACGAAAGATTGCTAATAATGCCGACATACTCACCACTTGCGCAATTAATTACCACAAGTGCATTATTTACAGCAATCCAAAAACAAAAGCATGGCAAACATGAACAGACTTGATCGTTACGACCTGAATATCCTCGCCGAATTGCAGCGCGACGCGACCCTGTCCAACCAGGACCTGGCCGAACGTATTGGCTTGTCGCCTTCACCCTGTTCGCGCCGGGTCAAACAGCTGCAAGACGACGGCTATATCCTTGGCCAGGTCGCCCTGCTCGACCGCAAGCAGCTCGGCCTAACACTGACCGCCTACGTGCTGATTGGCATGGACAAGCACACCCCGGAACGTTTCGAGCATTTTCAGGAAGAAATTCGCAAATGCCCGCAGGTGCTCGAATGCTGCCTGGTCACCGGGATGGACGCGGACTATCAGCTCAAGGTGGTGGTGCCGGACATGGATCACTACCAAAAATTGCTACTGGGCACCCTGACCCGTATCGAGGGCGTATCCAGTGTGCGCTCCAGCTTCGTGCTGCAGCAGATCCTTTCCAGTACCCAGCTGCCGTTACAACACCTGCGAACCTGATCTCGTTCTGCGAGTAAACGTACATCGCGGCGCAGCCACGCAACGGCGTATAATCACCGGCTTGCTGCTGTGCCTTGTGCGACCCGCCCATAAGAGCCTCGCGCTCACACTATAAAAATGCATCGTCCACCTCCCGCCCTAGCTGGCGGCACAGTCTGTCTTTGCCAAACGAGGTTGCGATGGAAACCGAGCTGTTTGAAGAACTGATGATGACCGTCCTGGTTGGCGGCCTGGTGCTGTTTATGGCGTTTATCGTCTGGGACCTGGCGAAGAAATCCAAGGCCGGACGCTTCGGCACCATGATCCTGTTCCTCGCCCTGGGCCTGGGCGTACTGGGTTTTCTCATCAAATCCTTCGTCATTGCAGGCCTGGAAGGCGTCTAACCGCCCCCGCCCTACTCAATTGACTCACGGCTGCATAACCATGCGGCCTGGACAGCCTTTTATCTGGAGAAAACATGAAAACCACCGACCGCGTGATGCAAAGCTATGGCCGCTGCTGCGCCAGCCCGGACTTTTTCGACAGTTTTTACCGGCACTTCCTCGCCAGCTCGTCAGAGGTGCGTGACAAGTTCGTCAACACCGAAATGAGCGGGCAAAAGCTGCTCTTGCGCCAGGGCATTCTCAACCTGGTGATGCACGCACGCGGCCTGCCCGACACCAAGTTGCGCGCCCTGGGTTGCAGCCATTCACGCGCGGCAATGGACATTCGCCCGGGGCTGTATGACCTGTGGCAACAGGCCCTGCTTGTGACCATCGGCGAGCACGACCCGCAATACTGCAGCGAAACCCGCAGCGCCTGGAATGAAGTCCTCGACAAGGGCATCGCCGTCATCAAAGCCGGCTACTGATCAATCCAGCCGGGGCGTGACTTCACGCCATTGCCCGGGTTGCAAGCCCTCTAGGCTGAACGGGCCGATACGCACCCGCACCAGGCGCAAGGTCGGCAAACCCACGGCGGCGGTCATGCGCCGCACCTGGCGATTACGCCCCTCGCGAATCACCAACTCCAGCCAGGCCGTCGGAATGCTTTTGCGAAAGCGCACCGGCGGGTTGCGATCCCACAACTGCGGCTCATCTAATAGATGTGCTTCGGCGGGCAGGGTTGGCCCGTCATTGAGTTGCACGCCGTCACGCAATTGCTGCAACTGCGCCTCACTCGGCTCGCCTTCCACTTGCACCCAGTAGGTTTTTGCCAATTTGTGCTTGGGGTCGGCAATCCTGGCCTGCAGGCCGCCATCATTGGTCAGCAACAGCAGCCCTTCGCTGTCACGGTCCAGGCGCCCAGCCGGATAGACGCCGGGCACCGCAACAAAGTCCTTGAGGGTGGCGCGGCCCTGCTCGTCGTTGAACTGGGTCAGCACATCGAACGGCTTATTCAGCAGCAATAACCGTGGCTCGGCCGGTGGAGCCTTGGCCACCCGGCGAACAGCCGGTTTGCCAGTGGGGCGACGCGGTGAGTCGGGGCGAGGCGGACGCGACATAAGTAATCCAGGTAAACCGAACAAGGCGGCCAGTGTAACCGAGGCCGCCGTACAACTATCAGCCGGACTTATGCAGGCGCACGCCCTCGGTAGACCCGGCTATGCTAGCTGCGTCCTGTTCTCCGCACCGAGGCTTATTGTCATGAGTTCGTCCGATTCGATTGTCGACACCTTTACCGGCTGGGCCGCCAAAGCCCCTGGCGCAGCCCTTGAACAGTTCAGCTACGACCCAGGTCCACTGGGCGCTGAAGAAGTCGAAGTGGCGGTGGAGTATTGCGGCATCTGCCATTCCGACCAGTCGATGATCGATAACGAATGGGGCAATGCCCGCTACCCCTTTATCCCCGGCCATGAAGTGGTTGGCACCATCGTCCGCCTCGGCGAACAGGCGCGCGGCCTTAAGCTCGGCCAGCGGGTGGGCATCGGCTGGTACAAGGGCAGCTGCATGCATTGCAGCTCCTGCATGGAAGGCTCGCATCAGCTGTGCGGCACGGTGAAACCGACGATTGTCGGCAGCAACGGCGGTTTTGCCGACCGCTTACGCAGCCACTGGGCCTGGGCGTTGCCGCTGCCGGACGGCCTTGATCCGGCCCTGGTCGGCCCACTGTTCTGCGCCGGCTCCACAGTGTTCAGCCCGCTGCTGGACTTCGACGTGAAACCCACCGACAAGGTCGGTGTGGTCGGCATCGGTGGTCTCGGTCACCTGGCGCTGGGCTTTCTCAATGCCTGGGGCTGCGAAGTCACCGCCTTCACCTCATCGCTGAGCAAGCAGGATGAAGCCAAGCGTTTGGGCGCACACAACGTAGTCGCGTCCACCGACAGCGCGGCCCTGAAAGCGATTACCGGCAGCCTGGACTTCCTGCTGGTGACGGCCAGCGCCGACCTGGACTGGAACGCCATGATTGGCACCCTGCGCGGCAAAGGTCGGCTGCACTTTGTCGGCATTGTGCCCAGCGCGATTCCGGTGCATGTGTTCAACCTGATTCCGAAGCAGAAGAGCCTGTCCGGCTCGCCCGTTGGCTCGCCGGCCAACATGGCGAAAATGCTCGAGTTTTGCGCCCGCCATCAGATCCTGCCGCAGGTCGAACACTTCCCCATGAGCAAGGTCAACGAGGCCATCGACCACCTGCGCGCCGGTAAAGCGCGTTACCGCGTGGTGCTCGACGCCAGCAAGTGACAACAGGGGCAAATCAGCCGCATGATTTGCCCCTTTTTTCACCGCCTCATGAGCCACAAATGCCGCACCCGATCGAAACACCCAGTACCACCGACTTCCCACGCCTGCTTGAAGTATGGGAAGCCGCCGTACGCGCCACCCATGACTTTCTCGAAGAGCACGACATTCAGCTGCTCAAACCCTTACTGATTGGGCAGTACTTCCCTCAGGTTCAGCTCAGCTGCATCCGTGGCGAGGATGGCAATATCAGCGGGTTTCTCGGCTATGCCGAGGGCAAGGTAGAAATGCTTTTCGTCGACCCTCTGAAGCACGGCACAGGCGTTGGTCGCGCACTGCTCAAGCATGCAGTGACGCATCTGGGCGCCACGCAAGTGGACGTCAACGAACAGAACCCCAAAGCACTGGGGTTCTACTTGAGTCAGGGGTTCGTGGTGGAACGCCGCTCACCGCTGGATGACGGTGGACGGCCCTTTCCGATTTTGCATCTACGCCTGAGCTAACGCCTGCGGCATCAACGAAACGGCGGCTCATCAAAGCTGCGCAGCTTGCGCGAGTGCAGCGAGTTGAGCTGGTTGCGCAGCAGGTCGAGGGCAGTGATGCCGATGTGCAGGTGCTGGGTCACCGCGCGCTCGTAAAACGCCCCGGCCGCGCCCGGCAGCTTGATCTCGCTGTGCAGCGGTTTGTCCGACACACAGAGCAACGTGCCGTAGGGCACCCGCAGGCGATAGCCCTGCGCGGCGACGGTGCCGCTCTCCATGTCCACTGCAACGGCACGCGACAGGTTGATAAGCGGGCGCTCCTGAGCCCAGCGCAGCTCCCAGTTACGGTCGTCGTAAGTCAGCACGGTGCCCGTACGTAGGCGCTTTTTCAGTTCGTCGCCCTGCTCGCCAGTCACCAGCTTGGCGGCCTCCTGCAACGCCTGCTGCACCTCGGCAAGAGCCGGCAGCGGGATATGCGGAGGCAGAACGCGGTCGAGAATGCCGTCGCGGCGCATGTAGGCGTGAGCCAGCACGTAATCGCCAATGGTCTGCGACTGCCGCAGGCCGCCACAGTGGCCGATCATCAGCCAGCAGTGCGGTCGCAACACAGCCAGGTGGTCGGTAATGTTCTTCGCGTTGGATGGCCCGACACCGATATTGACCAAGGTGATGCCGTGGCCATCATCCGCCTGCAGGTGATAGGCCGGCATCTGGTAACGGTGCCAGATGACGTTCTCGATAATCGCCTGCATTTCGCCTTCGGCCATGCCACGCTCGATCACCACATTGCCCGGCAGCACCATGCGGGTGAACCGCGACTCACCGACCAGCATGTCCAGACCGTGGCGGATAAATTGGTCAACATAGCGGTGGTAGTTGGTCAGCAGAATCCACGGCTGCACATGGCGCCAGTCGCTGCCGGTGTAATGCACCAGACGGCGCAGAGAGAAGTCCACCCGCGCGGCGTCGAACAGCGCCAGCGGCAGCGGGTCGGTGTTTTCCCAGTCATACAAGCCGTCGGCGGTGCCATCGGTGGCCGCAGACAAGTCGGTACTGGGAAATACCCGCGCCAACTCGGCTGCTGTCACCCCGGAGCCAGCCAGCTCATCCCCCTGCTCCACCACATAAGGGTAGGGAATATTCTGCTGGCTGACGCCCACCTCGACCTTCACGGTGAAGTCGCTCATCAGCGGGCACAACTGCTCCAGCAGGTACTTACGGAACGCCGCCGGATGAGTCACGGTAACGCTGTAGGTGCCGGGCACCTGCACCTTGGCATAGGCGCGCACAGTGGTCGGCGCCTCGCCCTGACAGAGGTAGGTCAGGCGCAACTCGGGGTAACGAAATTGGCTCTGCTCAGCGGCATCGGGCTTGATGCGTTCTTTCAAGTAGCGCTTAAGCGCCGCACTCAAGCCATTCGTCGCTTGCAGATGCAGGGCGGCCAGTCGATCCACCGCCTCTTCAGCGGTATTGGCAACAATAAAGTCATCGGAACAAGGGTTCACAAGGCACCTTCCTGGCTGAACGGAATGGCTCTATCTTGCCCTGATACGCGGCACGGGCGATAGCGCGGCGTTGCCTGTGCAGGCAGCGCTACTTGAGTAGCACCTACAGGTCATCGGGCAGCGTTTTTTTGGAGGGAGGGGGGTAGCACGCCAATGCGTCGCAGGCACGGATGACCCAAAGGGAACAAGCCAAGCAACGAGCACCGGGAATGCACAGCAACTGCGCTAGGCATTACGCCGAGCGGCGCGTTTGGCCACACGCCAAGACAGGCCTCACTGTGGTTCAGCCTAAGGCTTAGCTGTGCTTCAGTAACCCGTCTCGGGCCACTGAAGCATGATTCCAGCAGGCTTAAAGGAGCTTGATCAGGCCGGCTGGTGCAAGCGCGTGTTGAACAGCGGACCGCGGCTATAACCAGAGAACGCCTTGGCAGCGGCCAGCACACCCAAGTCGACCAGCGGCTCGATCAGGATCACGCTCATATAGGCCAGACCGAAGCTGCCTACTGCAGCCAGGTTCTCGCCGGAGAAGCCGTTACCATAGACCGCCCAGAAAGCCACCCAGGCGACGATGCCACCCTGATAGGCCGTCGACAGCGCCAGTGCCTGTTTGTAAGAGAGGTCCACATAGGCGGTGCCCGGCGCGATGATGCGCTTGGCCAGCAGACTGATACCCCACAACGGCACCAGCAAGGTCGTGACGTTCATGCCGTATTGCGGCAGGTCAAACTGCGCGAACAGCAGCCCCTGCAGCAGCAGACCAAGCGACAGACCGACAGCCGTTGCACCGGCGCCGAACAGCAGCAACAGGGTCGAGCCGAGGATCAGGTGCACCTCGGAAACGCCCACCGCCTGATGCGGGAAGACTTCGAAGAAACAGAACACCAACGCGGTGGTCAGCAGGCTACGCAAGGCCAGGGCAGCAATGCCGCCGTTGCTGCGGATGCTGTCGAGGGCAAGCTTGGCCGTGAGGCCAAAGGCACCTGCTGCGGTTGCATAACTGAGGAAGAGTTTGGCGCCAGTAACGACTTCGGGTTCGATGTGCATAGAGATTCCTGTACCGCGCCCACCGCGCGATGATCTGGATTGAGGGATTGGGCATCAGTGCCCGGCGTCGATGGCAGGTCTCCTGGCTCACGGCTTAACACTTCGCCCGCCTTCCCGACCTTGCGGCCAGTGGCATTGGGGCGTCGCTCACCGTTTACAGTTGCGGGGGCAGCCATGGCTTCGGTACCTGTTGCAGTACCCACCATGTTCCCTTTTCATCCACTCGCGTAACACGCTGCGGAACCATCGGCGGCCACCTTACCCGGCCGCACGCAGAAATGACAGCGCCCGACGCTGGGCCCGGCTGAAGTTTCAGGCGCGCCCAGCAATCCGCGCAAACACCCATGCTAGAGAGGTCGAAGCCCTAAATCAGATGTGCGGCACTGCGCGCCACCAGTGCACCGACATCAATGCCGCGCGGCAACGTGCCATAAACCCGGCCACCCTGGCCGCCCAAGCGGCTGGCGATAAAGGCGTCGGATACCGCTGCATGACCGGCCTCCAGCAATAACTTGGCTTGCAGCGCCAGGGCTACATCTTCCGTGAGTTGACGGGCGCGATACTGGATGTCCGCGGTGTCACGAAAGTCCGCCTGCAGCTTGCTGATGTGGGCTTTCAAACGCGCATCGCCATGGCCATCGCCCAGCTCGACAAACAGCGCATCAAGCACACCCGGCTCCTTCGACAGTGCGCGCAGCACATCTAAACACTGCACATTGCCCGAGCCTTCCCAGGTCGAGTTGACCGGTGCTTCGCGGTACAGGCGCGGCAGGATAGTGTCTTCGACATAGCCCGCGCCGCCCATGCACTCGGCGGCTTCATTGATCATCGCCGGCGCCCGTTTGCAGATCCAATACTTGCCCACTGCGGTGACCAGGCGGGCGAACTTGTCTTCCTGTTCGTCGTGCGGGTTATCCAGCGCCTTGCCCATGCGCAAGGTCAGGGCCAGGGCCGCCTCGCTTTCCAGGGCCAGGTCGGCCAGCACGTTCTGCATCAGCGGCTGCTCGCTAAGCACGCGCCCGCCCACTTGGCGATGCGCGCAATGGTGCGCAGCCTGGGTCAGCGCCTGACGCATCAGGGCGCTGGAGCCGATCATGCAATCAAAGCGAGTCAGCGCGACCATCTCGATAATCGTCGGCACGCCGCGCCCCTCTTCGCCGACCATCCAGGCCAACGCGCCACGGAATTCGACCTCACTGGAGGCGTTCGACCAATTACCCAGCTTGTTTTTCAGACGCTGGATGTAGAACTCGTTGCGCGTGCCGTCCGGGCGATGACGCGGCAGCAGAAAACAGGTCAGGCCTTTCTCGGTATAGGCCAGGGTGAGGAAGGCATCGCACATCGGCGCGGAGCAGAACCACTTATGGCCGACCAACTCATACGCCTTCCCCGGCCCGCCAAGCCCCACCGCATACGCCTGCGTGGTGTTGGCGCGCACATCGGTGCCACCCTGTTTCTCGGTCATGGCCATGCCGATGGTCGCCCCGGTTTTCTGCTCAATCGGCAGGTTGCGCGGGTCGTACTGGGTGGAGAGGATTTTCGGCAGCCACTTCTCGGCGACGTCAGCCTGCAGTTTGAGGGCCGGCACACTGGCGAAGGTCATGGTCAGCGGGCAACCGCTGCCGGCGTCGGCCTGGCTGTGCAAGTAGCTCATCGCTGCGCGAGCCACCTGAGCGCCGGCGCGCGGATCAGTCCAGGGCATGGACGGCAGGCCATGCTCAATGGCCGCGCCCATCAACTGATGATAGGCCGGGTGAAACTCCACCAAGTCCACGCGATGACCATAGCGGTCATGGCTCTTGAACACCGGTTTATGTTCATTGGCGAGAAAGCCCGCGGCCATCAACTCGCCGCCCGCTAGGCCACCGTATGCGTCCAGACGCTGCTCCGCCCAGCTACCGCCAAAACGCTGGGTCCATTCCTGCAGCGGCAGGTCCACGCGGTACAGATTGGCGCCATCCAGCGGCGGCACCTGGTTGAACACCTCATGGGTTTCGGCATGTTGGCTGGCATTCATGGCTGAGACTCCTCTTCGGGCAGTGGGGCGCCCACGGCGCGTAGACAAAAGGTGACCAGGGCCTGGCTGACTTGCGCCAGGCTGGGGGCTGGATAGCCAGCTTCACGCGCAGCGCGTGCCGGCGGCGACAAAGGGCCGACCAGGACTTCGGCAATCGCGCCGACCAGGCAGGCAGCGACCAGGCTGATTTGCTGCACGCGGAATACCCCTTGCGCCGTGCCCTCTTGGAGCAGCTCGACGAATAGATCGGCATAGGCTTCGCGGTACAACAGCCGTTGTTCGTCGACTTCCGCGTCGACCGGTTCAGCAATCAGCGCGAAGGCCAACTGGCGGCTGTCCCAGGCGCGCGCCGCAAAGCGCTCAAGCCCAGCAGCTAATCGCGCCGCCGGGTTGCCTTGGCCACGCACGGTGGCGGCCAACGCATCGACCTCGCGCTGGCTGGCCACGGCAAACACCTCGGCGGCCAGGCTGCCTTTACTGCTGAAGTGGCGGTACAGGCTGCCAGTGGCAATGCCGACATCCTCGGCCAGCGCCTGCATGGTCAGCGCCGCAAAGCCGCCCTCGGCAACCCGCAGCAGGGCGGCGCTGATGATGCGCTCACGCAGCGCCTGGTCACGGTCAAGACGAAGTGCAGTGGTGCGATAGGCCATGGTCTGAATCCTGATTCACTGTCGCTCAAGTGAATCAGGATTCAGATCATGGCTAAAGGGCGATTCTGGTCACAAGAGAAGGTGTATCGGCCAGCCGCTGGCGCATACAACTCAATAATAAATTTACGATCTCGCGAACTAGAGCCATACAAGGCGCTACGTAGTAACAGTCTTCGGCTGGTCAAAGCAGGCGAGAAACGCAGCGCAGAGGAGTAACAGCCATAGGCTGGCCCGTAGGGTGAGCGCAGCGAATCAAGCGGACTGGGCTCGCATACGAGTTTACGAGCTGTACATAAGCATTCCGAGACGCCGCGCCCCAGCCTGCTATAACGCAGTAGGGCCGACGCGCAGCAGATCCTCGATCAAACCTCGCGGCAGAGCACCCAGTCGTGCAACAAAGTGCGCAGCTGCTCGAACTTCACCGGCTTAGCCAGGTAGTCGCTCATACCAGCAGCCAAACAACGCTCGCGATCACCGCTGTGGCTGTGGGCAGTAATTGCCAGCACCGGCAGCAGCTGACAGCCAGGCAGGTTGCGCAGGGCGCGACAGGTCGCGAAACCGTCCATCACCGGCATTTGGCAATCCAGCAGCACCGCGTCGACGGTCTCGTTACGCAGCACGTCCAAGGCTTCAGCGCCGTTGTCGGCAGTACGCACCTGATAACCCAGCTTGAGTAGCATGCCGCGGGTGACCAGTTGGTTGATTGCATTGTCCTCAACGACCAAGACCGTGCACTGCTCAGGCGCGCGCAGCGCCGGGCCACTGCTGCGCAGGGTGACGGCTGCCGGGTTACTGATTTGCACAGGCAGCGCCAACGGTAAATCCAGGCGAAAACGACTGCCCTGCCCTGGCTGGGACTCGTGACTGAGATCGCCGCCAAGCAGGTCAACCAATTGCCGGCAAATCGCCAGACCAATACCCAGGCCGCCGTGCTCACGGGTCATCGAGCCGTCCAGCTGATGGAAGCGCTGATACAGCTTGCCATCGGCCGGTGCGATGAAGCCCACCCCGCTATCGCTGATCTCAATACGCAGCGGCAAGCTATCGCTCGCCGTGCCGCCCCGCGAGACCCGCACACACACCTCACCGTGTGAAGTGAACTTGATGGCATTATCCAGCAGGCAGTTGAGGCTCTGCAGCAGCTTGCTGGCGTCGCCTTCCAGGGTGTCAGGCAGGCTGTCGTCGAGTTCAAGAATAAAGCGCAGGCCCTTTTCTTCGGCACGTGGCGCGTACTGCGCACGCACGCCATCGAACAAGCCACGCAGACTAAACGGCTCACGCCGCGGGTACAGCCGCCCAGCCTGCAACTCAGTCAGCGCGAGGATGTCATTGACCATGCGCATCATGTCGCGCGCCGAGCTGGCGGCGGTTTTCTGGTAAGACGCCAGCTCGCCGTCGAGATCGAGCATCTGCATCAACTCCAACGAGCCGATCACACCGTTCATTGGGGTGCGTAACTCATGGGTGACCGTGGCGAGAAACTCGTCTTTTAAACGGTTGCTATGGGCCAATTCCTGGTTGAAGGCTTCGAGCTTGAGGCCGGCCTCCCGGAGGATTTGCGTGCGGTCTTCCTTCATGGCGTTGATGCGGTCGGCCAGGGCCAGCGACAGCAAGCCGACCTCCAACGCTGAGCCAATCTGACTGGCATACATGGTGAGGAACATATTGGGCAGGTAGCCCAACACCATCAGGGTGTTAATCATTCCACCGACGAGGAAGGCGCTCCAGGCGATGATGAAGTACCGCGCGACGCGCATGCCGCGTACCCAGGCGACAGCGCCGGCACTGAAAATCACCACGGTAAAGCCCAGCGCCAGGTAGGTGGCCAGACGCAGCGAAAGCGCATAACTGGCCGTCAGCGACAGGGTCATCACCAGCACGCCACACGCCATCATCAACAACAGGGCACGGTCGACCCAGGGGCTGTGTTCGCCGGTATGCAAAAAGCTGCGGGAGAACTGACAACCGAACAACGCCGAAGCACCAATCAGAAACGGCGTAGCGGCATTCGCCCACCACGGGCTGTTAGGCCAGAAGTACTCGATGGCCGCACCATTGACCGACAACTGATAAAAGCCGAACGATGCGATGTAGAGGATGTAATAGAAGTAGCTGGTGTCACGCACACTGAGGAAGATAAACAGGTTGTAGATCAGCATCACCAGCAGCACGCCGTAGATGATGCCCAGCACATAAATGCGCGCCGGTTGAGCCTCCAGGTAGGCGTTGGGTGACCACAGGGTTAGCGGTGCCTGAATCGAGCCCTGGCTTTCTAGGCGCAAGTAAACGCTTTGCGGCTGCGCCGGCGCTAATTTGAGCTCAAACACATAATTGTGCTGCTTGATCTCGCGGCTGGAGAACGGCAGCGCATCACCGGTGTTCTGGCGCAGCTGATAACGCCCCTGCGCATCGGCTAGGTAGAGTTGCACATGGTCAAGCGGTGGATAAGCCAGTTCCAACAACCAGGGCTGCACGCCTGTCGCCTGCTGCGGCCGGTATTCAAGATCCAGGCGTAACCAGAACACCGAGCGCGAATAGCCGGCGTTGAGCACGCCTTTATCATGCTGGCGGAAGCTGGCCTGTAGCGCCGGCGACGTGATGTCTTCGATGCTGGCATCACCGCGCACATCTTCAAATACCGACATGGACTTGCCGAGCGGCAGGCTGCGGGTGTGCTCATCAAAAACCACTGCCCCAGCCAACCCTGGCACCAACATAAAGAAACACAGAAGGATGTAGTGCATGCAGCCCAGCCGGAGTTGGCTCGCAACGCTATGGAGCGCCTTGGAGCAATCTATTTATAAGGCCGGCACTCTACCATAGGCATTTGTGCCGGAGCCCCAGGAAAAACCTGAACTGCTTGGGTTTTTAGACCCCAAGCTGACCCTCGCTGCAGCGCCATGGTGGCGCGCGACAGATTGTCCGGCTAGCAGGCTTTCATCACGCGCCGGGGTCTCTATGCCGTGGTTTGGTGGTAAGCTCGTGCACCATGAAAATGCCTACTTCTCGCCCCGTAGTGCTGTGCCTGTCTGGTCACGACCCCAGTGGTGGTGCCGGCCTGCAAGCCGATATCGAAGCCCTGCTCGCGCAAGGCTGTCACGCCGCCCCAACCGTGACCGCGCTGACCGTGCAGGATACCGTCAACGTGACGGATTTCCGCGTACTCGACCGCGACTGGGTCTTGGCTCAGGCCAATGCGGTGATCAGCGACCTGCCGGTTGAAGCCGTCAAGCTGGGCATGCTCGGCTCGGTCGAAATGGTCGAAACCGTACTGGAAATCATGCAACGCCTGCCCGGCATCCCGCTGGTCTGCGACCCCGTGCTGCGGGCTGGCGGCGGCGGCGCCCTGGGCAAGGACGAGGTGGGCTTCGCGATGCGCGAACGCCTGTTCGCCGTGTCGACCATTGCCACACCAAACCTTCCAGAAGCACGCATCCTCGCCGAACTGCCGGACGGTACAGCCGACGAGTGCGCAGACAAGCTCCTGCAACATATCCAGCACCTGCTGATCACCGGCGGTCATGGTGATGAGCATCAGGTGCACAACCGCCTGTACTCGCGTGATGGCAGTCGCCACACCTTTACCTGCCAGCGCTTGCCCGGCAGCTACCACGGTTCGGGCTGCACCCTGGCCAGTACTTTGGCCGGCCGCCTGGCGCTGGGCCAGGAGCTGGTCAGCGCCGTCGAGTTTGCCCTCGACTACACCTGGCGCACTCTGCGTGATGCCGAACAACCCGGGCATGGCCAGTACATTCCGCGCCGTTTGCCCTTAGATTTCTGCTGATGGAGCGCACCTGATGAAACTGCGTGGCCTGTATGCCATCACCGACAGCCAGCTCCTCGAAGGCCGCCTACTGCCCTACGTCGAGGCCGCTCTCAAAGGCGGGGCAAAACTGCTGCAATACCGCGACAAGTCGACCGACGAAGCACGCCGTTTGCGCGAAGCAGAGGCCCTGCGCGAACTGTGCAACCGCTATGGCGCGGCGCTGATCATCAATGATGACGCCGAACTGGCGGCCCGCTTAGGCGTGGGCCTGCACCTGGGGCAAAGCGACGGCTCCTTGTCGGTTGCGCGCGCGCTGCTCGGCCGCCAGGCGATTATCGGCGGCACCTGCCACGCGCAGCTTGAACTGGCTGAAGCGGCGGCCAAAGAAGGGGCCAGCTACGTCGCCTTCGGCCGCTTCTTCAATTCCAACACCAAGCCGGGCGCACCCAGCGCCGACGTGGCGTTGCTTGATGCCAGCAAAGGCCGGATCAACCTGCCGATCGTCGCCATCGGCGGCGTGACCCTGGACAACGCACCCGCGCTGATTGCCCACGGCGCGAGTATGGTCGCGGTCATTCACGGCCTGTTCGCGGCCGACTCCGCCGCCGACGTCGAGCGCCGCGCCCACGCCTTTAGCGCCCTGTTCAACCCTGGTTAATGGCCTGGCGCCGTTTTTAACGTCGCACAGCGACGTCCCAAGGGTGGCCGCCACGAATGGCAGGCCATAACTAAATTGTTCACAGGGGCGACCCGGCTCGCCCCGCATCCCAGTTTGAGAGGCCCTGCCATGTCCCGTTCCGAAACCCTATTCAATGCAGCTCAGAAGCACATCCCCGGCGGCGTCAACTCGCCTGTGCGCGCCTTTAAAAGCGTCGGCGGCACGCCGCTGTTCTTCAAGCACGCCGAAGGCGCCTACGTCACCGACGAAGACGACAAGCGTTATGTCGATTACGTCGGCTCCTGGGGGCCGATGATCCTCGGCCACAGCCATCCAGACGTACTCGACGCGGTTCGCAATCAGTTGCAGCACGGTCTGTCCTACGGCGCACCGACCGCCATGGAAACTGAAATGGCCGACCTGGTGTGCAGCCTGGTGCCGTCGATGGAAATGGTGCGCATGGTCAGCTCCGGCACCGAAGCGACCATGAGCGCCATCCGCCTGGCCCGTGGCTACACCGGCCGCGACAACATCATCAAGTTTGAAGGCTGCTACCACGGCCACTCCGACAGCCTGCTGGTTAAAGCCGGCTCAGGCCTGCTGACCCAGGGCGTACCCAGCTCGGCCGGCGTGCCGGCGGATTTCGCCAAACACACCCTGACCTTGCCGTTCAACGACATAAAAGCAGTCGAGCAGATGCTTAGCGAAGTCGGCGACAGCGTGGCGTGCATCATCGTCGAGCCGGTGGCCGGCAACATGAACTGCGTGCCGCCGGCACCGGGCTACCTGCAAGGCCTGCGCGAGCAGTGCGACAAGCACGGTGTGGTGCTGATTTTTGACGAAGTGATGACCGGTTTCCGCGTGGCCCTCGGCGGCGCTCAGGCGTATTACGGCGTCACCCCAGACCTGACCACCTTCGGCAAGATCATCGGCGGCGGCATGCCAGTTGGCTGCTTCGGCGGCAAACGCGAGATCATGCATTGCATCGCCCCACTCGGCCCGGTCTACCAGGCCGGCACCCTGTCGGGTAACCCACTGGCCATGGCCGCGGGCCTGACCACGCTGCGCCTGATCAACCGCCCTAGCTTCCACGCCGAACTGACTGACTACACCAGCCGCATGCTGCAAGGCCTGCAAGAGCGCGCCGATGCCGCCGGCATCCCGTTTGTCACTACGCAGGCAGGCGGCATGTTCGGCCTGTATTTCAGCGGTGCCGACGATATCGTCACCTTCGACGACGTGATGGCCAGCGACGCTGAGCGCTTCAAGCGCTTCTTCCACCTGATGCTGGACGGCGGCGTGTACTTGGCACCGAGTGCTTTCGAGGCGGGTTTCACCTCCATTGCCCATGGCGATGCCGAGCTGAAAATCACCCTCGACGCCGCCGAGCGCGCCTTTGCCGAGTTGAAGAACGCCTGATGCAGCTCAGTACCGCGCTGTCAGATGGCGTGCTGGCGCTGGCTTGCCTGGCCTGCGCCATCGCCATCGGCAAGGCCCGCAGGCACTATGGCGAGGCCGATCAACCGGCCCTGTTCTGCGCGCTACTGGGCTTTTTGCTGCCGGCGGCCGCCGCCGTGGCCGGAGTCATTCGCTTTGGCTTCGACCCCAGCGCAGAGGCGGCGCATCTGTGGTTGAGCCAAGCCAGCAGCTTTCTCGGCCTGCCGCTACTCGGCGCCGCTGCGTTAGCACTGGGCCGGGGCTGGCCATGGAGCCGCACCAACTGGGGCCGCATCCTGCTGGGGCTGTGCGCCTTCTTCGAACTGTTCCGGCAGATGAACTATCTGGAGGATTATCGCCTGCTGCTTAATCTGGCGACCTTACTGCTGATTGCCTACGCCGGCGCGGTGCAGTGGCCCAAGCGCGCGCCGCCGGTGGTGGCTGGCATGGTCGTAGGGCTGTTTCTGCTGGCCGGGGTAGCCGTAGGTACTCACGGTTTTATCGGCTCATTGCGGCGTATTGATCTGTTCCACGCACTGCTGACGCCGGCGTATCCGTTGCTGGCCTGGCTGCTGCTGAGCCTGCCTGGCAGCGCAAAACTGGGCAGCATGGAAGAAAACCCGGTAAAGACTTTGTAAGTACGCCACTGCTTATTTCATAATGTGACGGCCGCCGCGTTCCGGTGGCCAGGTTGAACGCCTGTTTTGCATCCCGAGGTAAATGGACTTTCATGAAACGCACCGGCCGCACCCTCTCCCTGGGCTGCCTGCTGCTCCTACTGCCACTACTCGCCTCTGCGGGCGGCAACTCCTTGCTGATCCCCGCGCTTGGCAGCTGCTCACTCAACACTGCCGCCGAAGAACTGCCGTCCGCCCTCGACGCCTGCCAACAAGCCGCCCTAAAGGGTGACGTGCAGGCGCAATTTGAGCTGGGCGAGTTCTACTACAACGGCAAGCGTGTCGAACGCGACCTCAGCCAGGCGCTGCAATGGTTTGAGCAGGCCTCACTGCAAGGCCATGCACAGTCGCAATACCACCTGGGCATGATGTTTTTCCGCGGCGAAGGCGTGCCGGCGAATGCGGTGCAGGCCTATATCGTGCTGAAAATGGCGGCGGTGAATGGCTCGGACGAGGCCATGGACAGCGCCGACCTGATCGCCGCGCAAATGCCACGCAATGAACTGGAAATCGCCAGCCAGGTGCTTGGGCAAATCTTCCGCAACTACCTGCTGGAATTGCAGAACGCCGACACCCTCACCTCGCCGTTCGCGCCACTGCCCTAATTCAGCGAAGAATCAGCCGTAGGATTGGTCGGGCCGCGTAGGTTGAGCGAAGCGATACCCATGCAGCCTGACGATGGGTATCGCAAGCTCAACCCATCCTACGCGTTACGCGGCATCCGTAATTTCTGGCTTACTTATCCGGCATCGGCATGGGGAACGGCATGACATTACCGCCACCCTTGGCCTCGCTGATCTTTGGCGTACCAAGGCGCTCGACTTCGTCGATACGGATGATCGCGTGCATCGGGATAAAGCTGCGTACCACGCCGTCAAACTGCGCCTTGAGCTTTTCTTCGCTGGGGTCGACGACCACCTGAGTGCGTTCGCCGAAGACGAACTCCTCCACTTCCAAAAAGCCCCACAGATCGCTTTGAAAGATCTGCTTGGCATACATTTCGTATACCTGACCCTGGTTGAGGAAAATCACCTTGTAGATGGGTTCGCGCTTGCTCATGGTTATGCAGTTCGTACCGACAGGTTGATCAAAAGGGCGCGGATCATAGCATAGCCACCCGACAGGCAATGCTAGGAACCGGAGCCTTCGGCCTCTATAATGCACGGTTCGTCGAATCACTCTTGTTGAGCGCGCATGACCAAGAAGCTTTATATCGAAACCCACGGTTGCCAGATGAACGAGTACGACAGCTCGCGCATGATCGACCTGCTGGGTGAACATCAAGCCCTGGAAGTCACCGAGCAAGCGGCAGATGCCGACATTATTCTGCTCAACACCTGCTCGATCCGTGAAAAAGCCCAGGACAAGGTGTTCTCCCAGCTTGGCCGCTGGCAAAAGCTGAAGATCGCCAACCCCGACCTGGTGATCGGCGTCGGCGGCTGCGTTGCCAGCCAGGAAGGCGCGGCGATTCGTGATCGCGCGCCCTACGTCGACGTGGTCTTCGGCCCGCAAACCCTGCACCGCCTGCCGGAAATGATCGACGCCGCACGCACCACCAAGATCGCCCAGGTCGACATCAGCTTCCCCGAGATCGAGAAATTCGACCGCCTGCCAGAACCGCGCGTCGATGGCCCCAGCGCCTATGTGTCGGTGATGGAAGGCTGCAGCAAGTACTGCACCTTCTGCGTGGTGCCCTACACCCGTGGCGAAGAAGTCAGCCGACCGATGGCCGATGTGCTGGGTGAAATCATCCACCTGGCCGAACACGGTGTGCGTGAAATCACCCTGCTCGGGCAGAACGTCAACGGCTACCGTGGCGCGACCCAGAACGGCCAGATCGCCGACTTTGCCGAACTGCTGTATGCCGTGGCGGCTATCGACGGTATCGACCGCATTCGCTACACCACCAGCCATCCGCTGGAGTTTTCCGATGCATTGATCCAGGCTCACGCCGAGATCCCCGAGCTGGTGAAATACCTGCACCTGCCGGTGCAATCGGGCTCCGACCGCATTCTCGCGGCGATGAAGCGCAACCACACCGCGCTGGAATACAAGTCGCGCATCCGCAAACTGCGCGCGGCCGTGCCGGACATTCTGATCAGCTCGGACTTTATCGTCGGCTTCCCCGGTGAAACCGAGAAGGACTTCGAGCAGACCATGAAGCTGGTCGAGGATGTCGGCTTCGACTTCTGCTACTCCTTCGTTTACAGCGCGCGCCCCGGCACCCCGGCAGCCGACCTGCCCGACGACACGCCGCTGGAGCTGAAAAAACAGCGCCTGGCACTGCTGCAGCACCGGATCACTCAGCAGGGCTTTGAGAACAGCCGGCGCATGGCCGGCACCGTACAGCGCATCCTGGTCAATGATTACTCGAAGAAAGACCCCGGCAGGCTCCAGGGCCGCACCGAGAGCAATCGCGTGGTCAACTTCCGCAGCGACAACCCACGTTTGATCGGGCAGTTTGTCGATGTGCGTATCGACCAAGCCATGCCAAACTCGCTGCGCGGCACGTTGCTCAACGAAACCGACTGCAACTAAAGCCGTAGCGGCCCGAGCTTCCCCCTCGCGGCCGCTAGCGCTATTCTCCGCTCACTACCCCAGCCGACTGGCGGCCATCACACGACCTTGAACACACCCATAGAACCACTCCGCTTTATCCTTGAACCCTTCGAGGCACGCCGCTTCGCTAACTTGTGCGGTCAATTTGATGAGCACTTGCGTCTCATCGAGGCGCGTTTGGGCATTGAGTTACGCAACCGCGGCAACCAGTTTGAACTGGTTGGCAGCGCCGGCCAGACCAACGCGGCTGAGCAGTTGTTGCGTCGCCTGTACCGCGAAACCCAAAGCACCGAGCTGTCGCCCGATATGGTTCACCTGTTTTTGCAGGAGTCTGGCGTCGAAGAGCTGAGCAATCCGGTCGCCGAAGCCAACATCGCCCTGCGCACACGCAAAGGCATGATTCGCCCACGCGGGGCCAATCAGCAGCGCTACGTCAAAGCCATCCTCGACCACGACATCAACTTCGGCATTGGCCCAGCGGGTACCGGTAAAACCTACCTAGCCGTGGCCTGCGCCGTCGATGCCTTGGAGCGCGAGCAGATCCGCCGCATCCTGCTGGTCCGCCCAGCGGTTGAGGCCGGCGAAAAACTCGGCTTCTTGCCTGGCGACCTATCGCAGAAAATCGACCCCTACCTGCGCCCACTGTATGACGCCCTTTACGAGATGCTGGGTGTCGAGCAGGTGGCCAAACTGATCGAGAAACAGGTGATTGAAGTTGCGCCGCTGGCCTATATGCGCGGCCGCACGCTGAGCAACAGCTTTATCATCCTCGACGAAAGCCAGAACACCACCCTGGAACAGATGAAGATGTTCCTCACCCGGATTGGCTTCGGCTCCACGGCGGTAATCACGGGCGACATCACCCAGATCGACCTGCCGCGTGGCACCAAAAGCGGCCTGACCCACGTGATTGAAGTATTGCGTGACGTGCCGGGTATCAGCTTTACCCACTTCAACCCTAAAGATGTGGTGCGCCACCCGCTGGTGCAGCGCATCGTCGAAGCCTACGAGCGGTTCGACGCCAGCCAGGCCCCTTTCGACGCCAAGGTGCAGCGGCATGATTGAGCTTGACCTGCAAATTGCCAGCGACGCCGGCAATCTACCGACCGAGGAGCAGTTTCGCGCCTGGTGCGCGATTGCCCTGCGCCAGCGCAGCGCCGATTCCGAGTTGACCATTCGCCTGGTCGATGAAGCCGAAGGCCGTGAACTGAATCACACCTGGCGGCAGAAGGATTACGCGACCAACGTACTGTCCTTCCCGGCCGATGTACCGGACGAATTTCTGGATATCCCGCTGCTCGGTGACCTGGTTATTTGCGCGCCGGTGGTCGAGCGCGAAGCCGCTGAACAAGGCAAAAGCCCAGAAGCCCATTGGGCGCACTTGGTGATCCACGGTTGCTTGCATCTGCTCGGCTATGACCACATCGAGGATGAGGAAGCCGAAGAGATGGAAGCACTGGAACGAGAATTGCTGGCTGAACTGGGTCACCCTGACCCGTACGCCGATGAAGATGAACCCACACACAACACAGAAGGTTCCTGAGTAACCACCATGAGCGAAGACCGATCGAGCAACGAGCAGACATCCTGGTTTAACCGACTGACCCAGGCGTTTGCTCATGAGCCGAAAAACCGCAAGGAACTGCTGGAAGTCCTGCGCGAAGCGCATCAGAACAAACTACTCGACAGTGAAGCACTGGCCATTGTCGAAGGCGCCATCCAGGTCGCCGACCTGCAAGTTCGCGACATCATGGTTCCGCGCTCACAGATGATGAGCATCAAGGCCAACCAGACGCCCAAAGAGTTTCTGCCCTCGATCATTGAAGCGGCGCACTCGCGCTACCCGGTGGTGGGCGAAAGCCTCGACGATGTGGTCGGTATCCTCCTGGCCAAGGACCTGCTGCCGCTGATCCTCTCGGGCGAACAGCCCAACTTCAACATCAAGGACCTGCTGCGCCCGGCCACCTTCGTGCCCGAGTCCAAGCGCCTGAATGTGCTGCTGCGTGAGTTCCGCGCCAACCACAACCACATGGCCGTGGTCATTGATGAATACGGCGGTGTCGCCGGCCTGGTGACCATCGAGGACGTGCTCGAGCAGATCGTCGGCGACATCGAGGACGAGCACGACGTCGAGGAAGACAGCTACGTTAAGCCGTTGCCGTCGGGTGACTTCCTGGTCAAGGCACTGACGCCGATCGACAGCTTCAATGAAACCTTCGATACCGAGTTCTCCGATGACGAATTCGACACCGTCGGCGGCCTGGTAATGAGCGCCTTTGGCCACCTGCCCAAGCGTAATGAAGTGACCGAAATTGGCGAGTTCCGCTTCCGCGTTCTCAACGCCGACAGCCGCCGCATTCACCTGCTACGCCTGACGCCGATCAATAACTGATCCCCTAAACGGCCACCTTAATCGGTGGCCGTTGCACATAGCCGGCCCAGCAACGCCCCACCTTCCCTCGCCGCCTATTGCCCTTTACCCTTTGCGCCACCTCAATCCAAGGATCTGCATGCAATGCACTGGATAACTCGACCTGGCTGGCCCGGCAACCTGATCGCCCTACTCGCAGGCGCCATCACGCCATTGGCGCTAGCGCCCTTTGATCTGTGGCCGCTGGCCATCCTCTCGATTGCCCTGTTCTACCTCGGCCTGCGCGACCTGACGCCACGCCAGGCGACGCTGCGCGGTTGGAGTTATGGCTTTGGCCTGTTCGCCGCCGGCACCAGCTGGGTGTATGTGAGCATCCACGATTACGGTGCGGCCTCGCCGCCCCTGGCGGTATTTCTGACCCTGCTGTTTGTTGGCGGGCTGGGCTTGCTGTTCGCCCTCAGCGCTTGGGTCTGGACGCGCTGGCTGCGCCGGGTTGAAGCGCCACTGGCTGATGCCCTGGCCTTTGCCGCGCTATGGCTGGCACAAGAGGCCTTCCGCAGCTGGTTCCTCACCGGTTTCCCCTGGCTGTATGCCGGTTACAGCCAGTTGGATGGCCCACTGGCCGGCCTCGCCCCGGTGGGCGGTGTATGGCTGTTGTCTTTCTGCCTGGCGCTGAGCGCCGCGCTGCTGGTGAACCTGACGCAGTTGCGCGCGCGTAAAGCGCTTCTCGCCATCGGTATTGGCCTGCTGTGCGCCCCCTGGATCACGGCTATAGCCCTCAAGGGCCACGCCTGGACCCACGCCTCGGGCGAGCCACTGAGCGTGTCGGCCATGCAGGGCAATATCGAACAAAACATGAAGTGGGACCCCGAGCAGCTCAACGCCCAGCTAGCGCTGTACCGCGACATGACCTTCAGCGCCAAACCGACTGATTTGATCATCTGGCCGGAAACCGCCGTGCCGGTACTCAAGGATCGCGCTCAGGGTTACCTCGGTGTAATCAACCGTTTCGCCAATGAGCGCAATGCCGCGCTGATTACCGGCGTGCCTATTCGCCAGAGCAACGAACGCGGTGAGCAGCGTTACTACAACGGCATCAGCGTGGTTGGCCAGGGCAGCGGTGACTACCTCAAGCAGAAGCTGGTGCCATTCGGTGAGTACGTGCCGTTGCAGGAGGTGCTGCGCGGCCTGATCGCCTTCTTTGACCTACCGATGTCGGACTTTGCCCGGGGCCCGGCCGAGCAAAGCCTGCTGCAGGCCAAGGGCCACTCAATCGCGGCGTTTATCTGCTACGAAGTGGTTTATCCGGAGTTCGCCGCCGGCCTGTCGGCCCAGAGCGACCTGCTGCTGACCATCAGCAACGACACCTGGTTTGGCCGTTCCGCCGGCCCACTGCAACATTTGCAGATGGCGCAGATGCGCGCGCTGGAGGCCGGCCGCTGGATGATCCGCGCCACCAATAACGGGGTGACCGCGCTGATCGACCCGCAGGGCCAGATCACCGAGCAGCTGCCGCAGTTCGAACAAGGTGTGCTCTATGGCCAGGTACAACCCATGCAAGGGCTGACGCCTTACCTGTACTGGCGCGGCTGGCCGATGCTGATTATCTGCCTGCTGCTGTTTGGCTGGGCGTTGCTCGCCAGCCGCATGGCCAAGACACTTTAACGGCAGGTGCACCCTACAAAAGTGCCTATATTCGGCGAAAGAATCGGCAAAACTCGCGCAGCTCCGTCTGCGCGTCGCCAATGCTGACCGGGGTGAAGCGCAGCGGGTGGTGCGCCGGGCACTGCGCCAGACGGCCTTGATCGAGCGGGTGCAACCAGCCCAGCAGCGGGTAACCGCCCATGGTCTGGTGATCGGCCTGCAAGATAATTGGCTGGCCATCCGGCGGCACCTGAATCGCCCCACGGCCAACGCCCAATGACCACTGCCGTTCTGGCGGGCGCAATGGCTCACCGATCAGCCGCGCGCCCATGCGGTCGGAGCGCGGGCTGAGCTGCCAGGTTTGGGCAAAGAAGCCCTCCAGTTGCTCCTGCGCAAAACTCGCCGCATCGCCGCCGGTAATCACCCGCAACAGGGGCTTGCAGCGGTAATCTGGCAGATAGGGCCAAGGCACGCTGGCCGCATGACTGAAGTGTGCCGGCCCACAAGCCAACACATCCCCAGCCTGCAAGGCTCGCCCCTGCCCCTCGCGCAACTGCACACTGACACTGCCCAACACGGGCGCTGCATGAAAACCGCCGGCCACCGCCAAATACGCACGCTGGCCGCTACGGGCAAAGCCCAAGCGCAGCTGCTGACCTTTGCGCAGCGGCAGTCGCGTCCACAGCGGCTGTGGCTGATCATCCAGGCTCAGCGGCACCTGGGCACCGCACACCGCCACCCAGGTGTCGACCTCGGCCTGCAACTCGACGCCGCCCAGGGCGATTTCCAACAGCGGCGTGCCCCAGGGATTATTCAGCAGGTGATTAGCCCAGGCCGCCGCCTGCCAATCCATTGGCCCGGCCGGCGACACGCCGAGGTGTTGCCAACCGCGCCGCCCAGCATCCTGCAGCACACTTTGCGGCCCGGGTTTGAGCACGCGCAGACCGCTCATGGCTGGCCGCCCTCACGGATAAACTCGCGCTCACTGATACTGCGAAAGCGCACCCGATCGCCCAACGCCAAGGGACACGGTGGCGTTTGCGCCGCATCGAATAGTAACCAGGGGCAGCGGCCGATCAGGTGCCAGCCGCCGGGCGAGCTCTGCGGGTAGATCGCCGTTTGTCGCTCGGCGATTGCCAGGCTACCGGCCGGCACGGAAATACGCGGGGTGGCGCGACGTGGCAACGCCAGCCGAGCATCCAACTCGCCGAGGTAGGCGAAGCCCGGCGCAAAACCAATCGCGCCGACGCGGTATTCCGTCGCCGCATGCAACTTGATCACCTCGGAAACACTCAACCGACACTGCCGGGCGACGTCAGCCAGGTCTTCACCGTCATAGCAGATGGGGATTTCATGCAGTTGCCCGGCTTGCCCCGCAAAGGGTTCAGCCAACCACGCTTCCAGCAGCGGTTTGAGTCGTTCAGCCAGCTGCAGATGGTCAGTACGAATCAGGTCATAGTGCAGCAGCAGGCTGGTCCAACCGGGTACCAGATCGGTCAGTACCTCCCCCAGCTCATCGCGGATACGCGCAGCCAGCAAAGCGATACGCAGCGGTAATTGCCCATCCGGCTGTTCGGCCAGCACCAGCAGCAGCGCTTCGGCACCTGCCGGTTCCAGGCGGATCATAGGGCTTCCAGCATCGCCCGCAAACGCCGCAGTACGGCCAGCGAGTCGGCGTTATCACCATGCACACAGAGGCTGTCAGCACGCAGTTGCAATGGCTTGCCGTCGATATCGGCAAAAGCCTCGCCCCGGGCAATCGCCAGGGCCTGCTCAAAAATCCGCTGCGGATCATGGTGCACCGCGCCACTTAAACGCCGCGGCGCCAACTGGCCATCGGCCAGGTAAGCGCGATCAGCAAAGGCCTCGAACATCAGCGGCACTGCGGCTGCATCGGCCAAGCGCCGCTCACGGCTGTTATCAGCCAAGGCCAATACCATCAGCGGCAAGCCTCTGCGGTAACTGGCGCAGGCCTCAAGCACTGCATTGAACAGCGCATCGTCACGCACCAGGTCGTTATACAGCGCGCCATGCGGTTTGACGTAGGCCAGTTGGGTGCCCGCCGCGCGACAAAAGGCATCCAGCGCGCCGAGCTGATACAGCACCAGCGCGCTGACCTCCTCAGGCGAGCAGGCCATATGCCGGCGCCCAAAGCCCTGTAAGTCGGGGTACGCAGGGTGCGCACCGATACTCACCCCATGCTGCATGGCCAGGTCGACGGTGCGTTGCATGGTCAAGGGGTCGGACGCGTGAAAGCCGCAGGCCAGGTTGGCTTGATCAACCAACGGCATGGCATGGGCGTCATCCCCCATATTCCAAACACCGAAGCTTTCACCCATGTCGCAGTTCAGCAGAATTCTTTTCATGCTCGCCAGCTTAGAGCGCTAGCGCCCTGGCGGGAAGCCTCGCCTCGTCACTCAAGCCTCACGGAACAGCCGCTAGCAGCCCGACCAAGCCACTCGTGTAACAACGCCTTATTCAAAGCAAAAAGCACAATGAAACAACTTGAAACAAGCGCAAATGAAACTATTTATCACTTGCATCTACTTCTGATTAGAATTCGCGGACAACATCAGTTCACACTTGGAGTTTTTGATGCGTCCCGCCTGCTCTCGCACCGCCCTAGCTAGCGCCGTCACACTGGCTACCACCCTGACAACCAGCGCCTACGCCAATCAACCTGTGACCTTGAGCGATGTGGTGGTTTCAGCATCAGGCTTCGAGCAGAAAATCACCGATGCGCCGGCCAGCATCAGCGTTATCAGCAGCCAAGACCTGCAACAGAAACGTTACAACAACCTGGCGCAGGCGCTAGGCGACGTGGAAGGCATCGACATCGGCCAAAGCACTGGCAAGACCGGCGGCCTGAACATCAGCATTCGCGGCATGCCCAGCCAGTACACCCTGATTTTGATTGACGGTCGCCGGCAGAACGCCGCGGGCAACGTCACCCCCAACGGCTTCGGCGAAACCTCCACCAGCTTTATGCCGCCGCTGTCGGCAATCGAGCGCATAGAAGTGATCCGTGGCCCAATGTCGACCCTGTACGGCTCCGACGCCATGGGCGGTGTGGTCAACATCATCACCAAGAAAGTAGCCACCGAGTGGACCGGCTCCCTGACCCAGGATTACACCTATCATGAACACCGCGACTTCGGTGACACCCGCAACACCAGCGTCTTCGCCAGCGGCCCGCTGATCGACGGCCTGCTCGGCCTGCAGGTACGCGGCAGCTTGTTTAGCCGTGAAGAGTCAACCCTAAGCTACGGCGACGGCATCGACGTCAGCGCACGCGGCCCATCGCCCGTCGAGGGGGATAACAACACCTTGGGCGCACGCCTGACCCTGACGCCCCATGAGAATCACGACTTTGGCCTGGATGTGGAGCGCGGGCGGCAGGCGTATAACAACGACGAGTGTCAACTGGGCACCCTCGATGGCCAGGACCGCTCCTGCACAACCAATACGACCACCGCCAACGGTTATACCGATGAACTGCGCTTCGAGCGTGAACAGATCGCCCTCACCCATACGGCTCGCCTCGGCTTCGGTACGCTCGAGTCCAGCTTGATGCATAACACCACCGAAACCCTCGGCCGCACCATTCCTGGCAATGTCATCGGTAACAGTGCCGGCATCCCCGGCACCCTGATTGGCGATGACCGCGACCTGAAGACGACCAATCTGGTACTCGATACCAAACTGGTTGCACCTATTGGCGAATCCCATATCAGCACCATCGGTGGCCAGTGGTGGAAAGCCGAGATGACCGACGGCATAGCCCTGGATGATTTCGAGCAAAAAACGTGGGCAGTATTTGCCGAGGACGAATGGCGCCTGCGTGATGACCTAGCCCTGACGCTGGGCGCGCGCTACGACGACCACGAAACATTCGGCGGGCATGTCAGCCCTCGCGCCTACCTGGTTTGGAACACCACTGATAACTGGACCCTAAAAGGTGGCATCAGCCGTGGTTATCGCACTCCAGACCTGAACGATCTGCACAGCGGCATTAATGGCGTCACGGGCCAGGGCACCATCACCACCATTGGTAACCCGGAGCTGGAACCGGAGACCACCACTAGCACCGAATTTGGTATGTACTTCGACAGCCTGTCCGGCTTCAAGGCCAACGCCACGCTGTTTCATAACAAGTTCAAGGACAAGATCGCCAGCGGTGACCCCGTCACCGACCTGCTGTGTGCGGGTAACAGCGGCGGTACCTGCTCACAGCAGATCAATATCGATGAGGCCGTCACTCAAGGCCTAGAACTGGCAGCCAGTTGGCAGTTCGCGCCGGCCTGGACCCTAAGCGGCAACTACACCTATACCGACAGCGAGCAAAAGAGCGGCGACAATAAGGGCGAGCCCCTGACCAACACAGCAAAACACCTGGCCAACGCCAAACTCAACTGGCAAACCACCGACCGCCTCACTCTGTGGTTGAAGAGCGAGTACCGCGGTGAGCGTGCGCGCTTCACCTCCACGTACGAAAACCTAGCCAACAGCAACGGCAGCTACTCCACCAACCAGTCGATCTACGACACCCTGGGCAAGAACACCAAGGCTTACACGCTGTTCCACTTGGGCGGCTCTTTCAAAGCCACGGAAAACCTGACGCTGAACGCCAGCATCTACAACCTGCTGGATAAGGACTTCGTCAACGGCAAGGCATACACCACCTTTGGTAATAACGGTGCAGCTAACGGTGTGGCTTACGGCACCGACTATATCCAGAGCACTCAGTCCACCACTGGCGTTCTGGAAGAAGGCCGTCGTCTCTGGCTGTCGGCCAACCTCACCTTTTAACCCCTGGTTGATCGCCTGAATAAAAGCCCGCAGCCCTCAACGGCTGGCGGGCTTTTGCATAGGACAGTGAGGCTCACCTGCAAAGACGCGAATGTATGTTATTGGTAAATTATTAGTATTCAACCTCGAATACCCCTTAAAATCCGCGCTCGTTAAACCGCTGCATAGCAGCCAAATTATTCGCTCAATATCGCGATATAGGATCCCCATGCGTCCCTGGTTTGGCACCCTGCGCCAATGGCACTGGATCAGTTCTGCACTGTGCCTGGTTGGCATGCTGCTGTTTGCGGTCACCGGCATCACCCTCAACCACGCCGCGCAGATCGAGGTTAAACCGCAGGTTATCAACCATCAGGCGCACTTGCCCGAAGCCCTACAGGCCGCGCTGCAAGCGCAACCGCCCACCCAAGGTTTACCGTTAGCCCTGCGCCAGTGGCTGCAAGCCGAGCTACCAATTCGCCTGGATGGCCGTGATGCCGAATGGTCGGATGGCGAGTTGTATATCGGCCTGCCGCGCCCCGGCGGCGACGCCTGGCTGAGTCTGGATATCGACTCGGGCGCACTGGAGTTCGAGTCCACCGACCGCGGCTGGATTGCCTACCTCAACGACCTGCACAAGGGCCGCAATACCGGCAACGCCTGGTCATGGTTTATCGATGTATTTGCCGGGCTCTGCGTAATTTTCAGCCTCAGCGGCCTGTTGCTGCTGCAGCGCTACGCCTCAAATCGCCGCAGCACCTGGCCAGTGGTGCTACTGGGGCTGGTGTTGCCCGCCCTGCTCGCGCTGCTGTTTATTCACTAAGGAATATTGCTATGCGTAAACACTTGTTGCCCCTGGCCGCGCTGTTCAGCGCACCGGCTTTTGCCGCCAGCCTGGACATTGCGGTTGAAATCCCGCGCCTGCAGGTGGCCGAGTACCACCGCCCCTATGTCGCCATCTGGGTTGAACGCCCAGACCAGAGCCACGTGGCCAACCTGGCCGTTTGGTATGACGGCAAGATGGCCAACAAAGAAGGCGAAAAATGGCTCAAGGACATGCGCCAATGGTGGCGCCGCAGCGGCCGCAGCCTGGAGATGCCGGTGGACGGCATCAGCGGCGCAACCAAGGCTGCGGGCCAACAAAGCTTGAGTTTCAGCGACCAAGCCCCCGCGTTCAAAGACCTGCCTGCCGGCGAGTACCGCGTGGTGGTCGAAGCCGCACGGGAAGTCGGTGGCCGCGAACTGCTGCGCGTGCCCTTCCAGTGGCCGATCCAGCAAGCCGCCAGCACCCACGTCCAAGGCACCAGCGAACTGGGTGCCATTAGCCTGAAACTCAAACCCTGACCAAGGAAGTTGCCATGACCCCGATGATCAAATGGACCACCCTGGCGCTGGCCGTCTGCCTGCCGCTTTCCGCCCAGGCGCACCGTGCCTGGATGCTGCCTTCGGCAACCGTACTGTCCGGTGAAGACCCGTGGATCACCGTCGATGCAGCAGTCTCCAATGACCTGTTCTACTTCGAGCATTTCCCGCTGCAACTGGAAGGCATCGGCAAGCCCCTGCAACTGGCTCCGCGTGGCCAGCAAGACCAAGCAGCGACCGCCGCCAAACCCGCTCAGCCCGGCCCGAAAACCGCTAAACCACCGATGCGCCGCCCGGCCAGCACATTGCTGATCCTGACGCCTGACGGCAGCGCCGGCCAAGCCGAGTTCGGCAATGTCGGTCGCTACCGCAGCACCTTCGATGTGCACCTGACGCAGAAAGGCACCTATAAGCTGGCAGTGGCCAACAGCGGCCTGACCGCACGCTGGAAGGATGGCGAGCAGAACCAGCGCTGGATGGGCAAGGCCGAAGACTTCGCCGCCCAGGTGCCAGCCAAAGCCAAAGACCTGAAGGTCAGCCAGAGCAGCAGCCGCATGGAGGTGTTCGTAACCTCCGGCCAGCCGACCAACAGCGTATTGAAAACCACCGGCGTCGGCCTGGAACTGGCCCCGATCACTCACCCCAATGACCTGTTCGCCGGTGAGGAGGCTCAATTCGTCCTGCTTCTGGATGGCAAACCCGCCGCCGCGGTGGACGTCAGCGTGATCCCCGGCGGTAACCGCTACCGCGATCAGAGTGGCGAGATCGCCCTCAAAACCGACGCCAAAGGGGCCTTCAGCATCACCTGGCCGACGGCTGGCATGTATTGGCTGGAAGCCGAGCTGACCACCCAGGACGGGGTAAAAGCGCCGGCCACCGAGCGCCGTGCGGTGTACAGCACCACGCTGGAAGTGTTGCCGCAATAAGCGCATGTGGAACAGGCCAGCTGTTGGCCTGTTCCTTCGGCACAAGCCGTTCGCTGAGCGGCTTGTGCCGAAGGTCATGCATCGCTTATTGAGCGCGCCGCTGATGCGCCTGCGCAGCCACCCGGCACCGGCCGATCACCCGCCCCAGCAAAACTGCTCCTGGACGTTACCGCATGCTCCGCCCCACTGTTCTGCGCTACTGGCCGCTTGTCGCCGGCCTGCTCCTGGCTTGGCTGCTGCTGTGGCTACAACCGCCGCGTGAGGTTTGCGCGGGCCTGATTGCCCTGGCTTATCTGGGTTTCTGCGCACAGTGCGGCTATCGCCAGCGGCCTCACGCCGTCGCTGAGCCTATTAATCACGGCGTACGGGTTGCCTATGCCAGCCAAAGCGGCCACGCACAAACGCTGGCCGAACGCAGTGCCAAGCAACTGTGCGAGGCCGGCACCCCGGCTCATGTCATCAGCCTGGCGCACCTGCACCCAGAGCACCTGCAGGGCCGCATACTGTTTGTCCTGAGCACCTATGGCGAAGGCGAAGCCCCGGATAACGGCGTGCGCTTCGAGCGCCTGCTGCAAGACCCGCACCTCGACCTCAGCCCACTGGACTATGCCGTACTGGCCTTGGGTGACCGCGACTATCAACACTTTTGCGGCTTTGGCGAACGGATTGATCGCCTGCTGCACCAGCGCCACGCCAACCGTTTATTTGATCGCCTGGAGGTGGACAAAGCGGATGCCGGCACACTGCGCCACTGGCAACAACAACTCGACCACCTGGCGGGCGGCCAGCACTTTACCGACTGGCAGCCGGCGCTGTTTAGCGAGTGGCAACTCAGCCACCGCGCCTGCCTAAACCCCACAAGCGCTGCCGCGCCGCTGTATGAACTGACGCTTACGCCGGCGTGCGAACAACACTGGCGTGCGGGCGATATTGCCGAAGTGGGGCCGTGCCACCCACTCGAGCGGGTGCAGCAATGGCTACACGCCCTGGCGCTGAACCCCGCCCATATCCTGGCCGATGCGCGTCGCCTGGATGAAGCCCTAAGCCGCCACCAGCTCCCTAGCGAATGCACGACCTTGCAGGGGCTAAGCGGCGAACAGCTGCTGGCGCAACTGCCGCTGCTGGCTCATCGCGAATACTCCATTGCCTCAATTCCCGGCGACGCGGCCGTGCAGCTGCTGGTCCGGCAGGTGCACGACCGCGACGGACAACTCGGCATAGGCTCCGGCTGGCTCTGCTGTTACGCCGAGGCGGGCCAGAACATCGCCTTGCGTATTCGAACGAACCCCTCATTCCACGGCCCTGCCGCCCACACGCCACTGATCCTGATCGGCAATGGCAGCGGCCTGGCCGGTTTACGCAGCCATCTGCGTGAGCGCGCCCTGACGATCGACAGCCGCAACTGGCTGCTGTTTGGAGAGCGCAATCGCACGCATGACTTCCTCTGCCAAGACGAATTACAGGCCTGGGTGCAAGATGGCCATCTGGAACGCTTGGACCTGGCGTTCTCGCGCGATCACGCGTCAAAACGCTATGTTCAGCACCTGCTACGCGAGGCTGCCGACGAACTGCGTCACTGGCTGGCCAGCGGCGCGGCCATCTACGTCTGCGGCAGCCTGGAAGGGATGGGACGCGAGGTGCATCAGGTGTTGCTCGACCTGCTCGGTGACCACGCGCTGGAGCAACTCACCGAACAGGGTCGCTACCGGCGAGATCTGTATTGAGCCAAGCGCTTAGCGCCTGGGCATTGTTTGCCGGCACAGGTGACACCATCGCCACCCCGCTTTTAGCGTACGACTAGCCGCCCCACGTGAGCACTGGAAACACCCGCCCACTCACAGCCGCAACCGCTCCACGCTAGGTAACTCGCTAACCCGCTGCGGGTTACCTGAGGTGCACACTGCGCCGTCATCACGGCAAACCCGACGGACGCCTAAAACCCAGCAGCCAACCGTGATGACCGCCAAGAAAATCATCGGCCAAACAAAAGGCCACCCTGCGAACAGGGCGGCCTTGGCTAACGCTCAAGCCCGATTAGAAATGCACGTTGGTACTCAGCAAGGCGGTCCGCCCAGCAGCCTGGTTGGCGAAGTGGGTATAGGCCTTGTCGTAATAGACCTCATTCGTCAGGTTCTGCACATTGAGTTGCAGGTCGACGTGTTTGCTCAACTTGTAGCTCGCCATTGCGTCGTAGCGCACATAAGAATCCAGCACCACTGAGTTGGCCGCGTTGCCGAACACTTCATCCATGTAGAACGCGCCGCCGCCCACGGTGAACTTGTCCGTGACATCGTAAGTCGTCCACAGGGTGAAGCTGTGGTTCGGCGTATTGGTCAGCTGATTCCCCTGGTTGGGGTTTTCCCCGGCGGCCACTGTCGCGCCACGCCCCACCGACGCCTTGCCTGGATCCACCAGCTCACTGTCGAGATAGCTATAACCGGCGAACACTTGCCATTTGTCGGTGATCTGACCGCTGGCGCTCAACTCCAGGCCGTCGACACGCGTCTCACCGGCGTTTTCATAGGTATTGTCCGCCACCAACACCCGCGCATTGGTCTTCTCGGTCCGGAAGATGGCGGCGGTCAGCGACAACCGATTAGCCAGCAGATCCCACTTGGTGCCGATCTCGTAGTTGCGCGTTTCTTCCGGCTGCAGGTCACTGGAAACCAGCGGCGCCGACGTGGATGTCAACGCGTTGCCTTCCTGCCCTTCACCCAGCATCGAGCCCGGCGGTGTAGCAGAAGTGGCGTAGGACACATAGATGCTCCCGTTGTCGGCAGGCTTGAACACTAAGCCCAACTGGCCGGTGACGAACTCACTGGTGTCTTCGCCTTTGCTGGTGGTCACACCGTCAGCGTCATAGCTTTTTGAGTCGGTGGCGAAGTGGTCGTAACGCAGCCCGGCGTTCACTAACCACTGCGGGTCCAGCTCAAGGGTGTCGAAGAAATAAAGCGCACGCGTACGGCTGGAGGTGTCGGTACCGGCATAGTTACGGCTAAGGCTACCGGCCCAAGGGTCATCAGGGTTCGGGTTGCCCAGCGAGGTGCAGTTGTAACCGCTAGGGGCACCGATGATTGTCGGCCGACAGTTGTTGCTGGCCGGGCCACCTGTAGCCGGCGTGGTATCGGTGTTGACCGAATAAGAGGATCGTTTGCTGGCTTCTCGGCTCAATTCAATCCCGGTGGAGAAGTTGTTCTTAAAGCCGCCAAGGTAAACCTCACCAAACAGGTCGGTCTGGTTGGTGGTCGTCGCCGTATTGCTCACCCGACTGTTGATCCGCCGCCACACCGTGCCATTGACCACGTTGCCTTTGCTGTCATCCGGCTGGGTAAGGATGTAATCCTGCATGCTGTTGCCATGGCGCAGGGTGTTTTTCAGGGTCAGCGCATCGTTCAGGTCGTGCTCGATCGCCATCGTAAAGGTGTCGGTGCGGGTTTTACGGAAGTCGCGATCGGTCAGGCCATAGAAGTTACTGCTATCGCCGCCATCAACAGGCTTATCCGGATTAGCCGATGAGCGCGCAGTGCCTCCCGAATTCATGCTGAACGGGATCCCCGAGTCCGGCAGGTCGTTGCTTTCCATGTGGTAGAAATCGAGGTTGAGGCGGGTCGAGGTGCCCATGCCAAATGCCAGCGACGGGGCGATCCCCCAGCGGTCGTAATTGACCTTGTCGCGACCCGCCACATTGCTTTCGTGGCTCATCAGGTTGAGGCGGCCAGCAGCGCTGTCGTTGAACTGGTAATTGCCATCCAAGGTGTAACGCTGGGTCTGGTCGGAGCCCCAGGTGAAGCCGCCGTCGAAGGAATTACCGACATGGGCTTTTTTGCTGACCAGGTTGATGCTGCCGCCCGCCGCGCCACGCCCGCCAATGGCGGAGTTCGGGCCCTTGGCCACCTCAATTGATTCAACCGCAAAAATCTCACGGCTTTGTGAAGCGGTATCCCGCACGCCGTCCAGGTAGGTGCTGTCTTGCGAGTCGAAGCCACGGATAAACGGTCGGTCGCCCTGTGGGTTACCGCCCTCGCCCGCCCCCATGGTGATGCCCGGCACGGTTCGCAGTGCATCCTGCAGGCTGAGGGCGTTGGTGTCTTTAAGCACTTGCTGCGGCACCACGGTGACTGAACGCGGGGTATCAACCAACGGCGCGGTGTACTTGCTCGACTGCACCCGCTCAACCTGATAGCTGGTTTCGTCAATCGCCTGACCTACAACATTCACCGCATCGAGCACCAAGGCTTCGCCCTTTGGCTCTTCAGCGTGTGCCTGTTGGGTCGCGGATAAGCCGGACAGCGCCACGCCGACGGCAGTGGCGAGAAAACGCGGGGTAAATGCCGATTGATCGGTAGTCGTGCAAGACATCAAGTGTTCTCCACCCAGAGATAGTTGTGAGCGGGGCGGAAATTAGACTAAACGATAAGCAATATCAATTAGATTATTAATAACTCTGAAACATTCCGAAAAGCTCTGTTACATCTCATCGAGAATGCCTATCATTGCCAACAGCTCTCAATCAGCGGTTTTCACCATGCTTCTACACATCCCCGGCGTGTTCAGCCAAGAGGACGTCGCCACCATCCGCACGGCGCTTGAACAGGCCGAGTGGGCTGATGGCAAAGCCACAGCGGGTTATCAGTCGGCCAAAGCCAAGCACAACCTGCAGCTTGCCGAGGACCATCCACTCGCCCGGCAGATTGGCGAAGCCATGCTCCAGCGCCTGTGGAGTAACCCGCTGTTTATGTCTGCGGCCCTGCCGCACAAGGTGTTTCCACCGCTATTCAATTGCTACACCGGGGGCGGCAGTTTCGACTTCCACATCGACAACGCCATCCGCCAGGTCCGTAACAGCGCGGAACGGGTGCGCACAGACATTTCCTCCACCTTGTTTTTCAGCGACCCCGCCTCGTACGACGGTGGCGAGCTGGTGATCGAGGACACCTACGGCACCCAACGGGTCAAGTTCGCTGCTGGCGACTTGGTGCTCTACCCGGCGACCAGCCTGCACAAAGTCGAGCCCGTCACGCGCGGCACCCGCTTGGCCGCATTTTTCTGGACCCAAAGCCTGGTCCGCGACGACGGCCAGCGCCGCCTACTGTTTGACATGGACCAAGCCATCCAGCACCTGACCCGCGACGTACCGGAGCACCCGGCACTGATCCAGCTCACCGGGAACTACCACAACCTTCTGCGCCGCTGGGCCGACCTGTAAGCGCATGGCCACGCTGCGCGGCACTGCCGCCATCACCACCGCAGAACTGACCCAGATGCTATCCGGCACACCCAGTCAGCGCGCGCGGGCGATACTGGCCGCCGCTGCTACAGGCCACCCCGACGCTCAGGTGATGCTCGGGCAGACTCTGTTGCAAGGCCAGGGCATAGAGCGCGACGCACCGCTGGCACTGGTCTGGTTTCGCATCGCGGCTGCGCAACAGAACGCCATGGCGCACAACATGCTTGGCCGCTGCCATGAACACGGCTGGGCCGTGCCAGCCGACCCGACGCTGGCCGCCGAGCATTACCAACACGCGGCCGACCAAGGTCTGGATTGGGGCTTGTACAACCTGGCCAACCTGCTCGCCACCGGACGCGGGGTAAAGCAGGACCTCGAACGCGCCTTCAGCCTTTACCTGCAAGCGGCCCAAGCCGGGCATGCCAAGTCAATGAACCTGAGCGGACGTTGCTACGAGGATGGCTTGGGCGTCGCGGCGGATGCCCGCAAGGCGCTTTACTGGTACCAGTGCGCGGCCGCCGCAGGCGACTTCCGCGGCCAGTACAGCCTGGCCGCCGTGCTGGCTGCGCAGGGACAAACAGCAGACGCCGAACAGTGGCTCCGGCAAGCACTGACGGGCGGCAACCTGAACTTTCTACGCAGCACCCGCGCCGCCCTGCTGCAAGCCGCGCAACCGAGCATTCGCGCACTGGCCATCGACTATCATCGCCGGGCCGCCGAGCTGGGCAGCCCGGACGACCAAGCCTGCTACGCGGCGCTGACCACCTGAAGCGGCCGAGTCAGCCCAGCACCATCACTCAGACTCAGGCCGGCTCTTTAGCCTCGCTAACCGCACCAGCGTAGTCATGGCTGAGGAAGTGCTCGAGCGAGTCATCGAGAATATCTAGCCAAGGCGCGGGTAGCTCGGGAGCCGCAGTACCGGTCACGGTCGAGGTGTAGCACTGGTTGCGATAGCCCATGATGTCGACCTTCTTGTCCTGCTTCCAGCGCTTGAACAACTCGCCCTGGGCCTCGACGGCAAAATCGGGATAGTCGGTCGGCTGCAGCAGATCACGCACATAAGCGGCCTGGAAATCGATTTCAGCACTGGCGTTTGCCAAGGCTTCTTCGCGGCCCAACCAGTCTTGCATGTCCGCCTGCATGGTCGGCGCATCCGGTAAAGGGATCCGCCCCAGCATGACATCCCGGGCATACCACGCCTGAGCATCGAACATGTTGAAGGTGAAGTACTGATCCTGCATGCCGAGGTAGATCAACCGCGGGTTGCTCTCCCAGAAGATGCCCTTGTACAGGCTCTGCGGGTAAAGCCGGTTGTGCGTCTGCAGGCGCAAGTCATCCGGTAGGAACGGGAAACTGTGCTGGTAGCCAGTGCACAGAATGATCGCATCCACCACTTTGCTGCTGCCGTCACTGAAATGCGCCACGTTGCCGTCCAGGCGCTCCAGCAGCGGTACTTCGGTAATACCGGCCGGCCAGTCGTAACCCAACGGCCTGGAGCGATAGCTGAAGGTCACCGACTTGGCGCCGTACTTGTGGCATTGGGTGCCAATGTCTTCGGCCGAGTAACTGCTGCCGACCAGCAGCAAATCTTTGTCCTTGAACTCCAGCGCATCGCGGAAGTCATGGGCATGCAGCACCCGCCCCGGGAAACGCTCGACGCCAGGGAAATAAGGCACGTTGGGCGTGGAGAAGTGCCCTGTGGCCACCACCACGAAATCGAATTCCTCGGTGCGCAGCTGGTCCGTTTGGTGGTCCATCACCGTGACGCTGAAGCGCTGCGTGTGTTCGTCAAAGCTGACCCAACGCACGGCCGTTTCAAAGCGGATGAATTTGCGCACGTCTTTGCGCTCAATGCGCCCCATCACGTAATTCTTCAGCACTTCACGCGGCGGGTAGGAGGGAATGGCGCGGCCAAAGTGCTCATCAAAGGAGTAGTCGGCAAACTCCAAACACTCCTTCGGGCCGTTGGACCAGAGGTAGCGATACATGCTGCCGTGCACCGGTTCACCGTGTTTATCCAGGCCGGTACGCCAGGTGTAATTCCACATGCCGCCGAGGTCACTCTGCTTCTCGAAGCAGACGATTTCGGGCATTTCTTCATGCGCGGCAAGTTGGGCGGAAACAAAGGATCGAAGTTGTGCGAGCCCGCTGGGGCCGGCCCCAAGAATAGCGATTTTCAGGGACAAACCTATCTCCTCTCAAATTGAATGGCCTTTTCACCCTAACGCGCGCGGCGCGCAACCATCAAGGCGTGTCCCCTGAACTTGAGTCACGATGACTGCGTTTTCAGCACAAAGTCGCGCAACCACCAAACGGCGTATAGGCCCGCTTCATCGGCCATTCCAGGCCAAAGCGCACTGCCGACCGGCAATGAAATATATTCATACAAATTGACATTGAAACGCCCCAAATCACAGCCCGCCCCACCGCGTTGAAGAGCGCCTAAGCCATTTGAAACCACCTGCCGCGGACTGTTCCAGACACAAAAAACCCCGCCGAGGCGGGGTTTTAGCAAAGCAATACAGCCTTACAGGTAGAACGATTTCAGCGGCGGAAAACCATTGAACTCAACAGCGCTGTAGCTGGTGGTATAGGCACCGGTAGACAGCCAATAAACACGGTCGCCGATTGCCAGGTTCAGCGGCAGGCCGTACTTGTAGTTCTCGTACATGATGTCGGCGCTGTCGCAGGTCGGCCCTGCAATCACCACCTCTTCCATCTCACCCTTCTTCTCGGTGTAGATCGGGAACTTGATGGCTTCACCCATGGTTTCGATCAAGCCGCTGAACAGGCCCACATCGACATACACCCAACGCTCAACCGCGGTACGCGACTTGCGCGCCACCAACACCACTTCACTGACCAAGATGCCAGCGTTGGCAATCAGCGAACGGCCCGGCTCCAGGATGATCTCCGGCAGATCGTCACCGAAGTCTTCCTTGAGGAAGCGGATGATTTCCTCGGCATAGGTTTCAAGGCTGTTGGTGCGGGTGATGTAGTTGGCCGGGAAGCCACCGCCCATATTGATCAACTTGAGGGTGATGCTGTCTTCTTCTTTCAGGCGCTCAAAGATCACCTTGACCTTGGCAATCGCCGCATCCCACACGGAAATATCGCGCTGCTGCGAGCCGACGTGGAAGGAGATGCCATAAGGCACCAGACCCAGGTCGCGAGCGAGAATCAGCAGATCCATGGCCATGTCGGTCTGGCAGCCGAACTTGCGCGACAGTGGCCAGTCGGCGGTGGTCGAGCCTTCAGTGAGAATGCGCACATAGACTTTCGAGCCCGGCGCGGCCTTAGCGATGTTGCGCAGGTCCGCTTCCGAGTCGGTGGCGTACAGACGCACGCCCTTCTCATAGAAGTAACGAATGTCCTTGGATTTCTTGATGGTGTTGCCGTAGCTGATGCGATCAGCGCTGACGCCACGGCCCATGACCTTATCCAGCTCGTAGATAGAGGCGATGTCGAAGCTGGAGCCTTTTTCCTTGAGCAGGTCGATGATTTCGACTGCCGGGTTGGCCTTGACCGCGTAATAGATGCTGGCGAATTCGAAACCGGCGCGCAGGTCGTCGTAGGCCTGGCTGATGATCGCGGTATCGATCACCACAAACGGGGTTTCCTGGGTATCAGCAAACGCCTTCATGCGCTGAAAAGTGGCGGGTGCGTAATAATCTTCGACCTTGATCGACATGCTCGACTCCATATGGCAAAACCAAAACACACTAATTCGGGCAGCTAAACCGGGCACAGGTTCAACTGCGTTTCAGGGGGCGGCCGCGAACGGCCCAGAACGTCTGATCAGTTTCCCCACTTTGGTTCGCCTACTTCCCAAGGCATGTCGCCGAGTACCGCATGGTCTCTCGTCGTCAGTACTTGAGCCGGATGGATCGTTGCCAGCATGGACGTTCGGGCGCGAACTTTAGGGCCATGGGCAGCTGAGATCAATCAAAAATGCCGTGCTTTTGACCCTCTTTGTCGTCTTAGTGATTGAACGTTTTATATTCAAAACAAAACGTCAGGAATGCCGCACAAAGCGAAGAAAAATCGCGGTTTGCTCGCCTGACTACAGGTCGCCGCGCTGAACGGCGTTTACCGTTATAATCGCCGCCTTTTTTGACAGACCGACTATTCAGTCGACGGGTTCTCGCACAATGACCATCCAGGCCGCCGAAGTCGCCAAACGCCGTACGTTTGCGATCATTTCTCACCCCGACGCCGGTAAAACCACGATTACCGAGAAACTCCTGCTGATGGGTAAGGCGATTTCGGTCGCGGGCACGGTGAAGTCGCGTAAGTCCGACCGCCATGCCACCTCCGACTGGATGGAAATGGAAAAGCAGCGCGGCATCTCCATCACCACCTCGGTGATGCAGTTCCCTTACCGCGATCATATGATCAACCTGCTCGACACCCCCGGTCACGAAGACTTCTCCGAAGACACCTACCGCACCCTGACCGCGGTAGACAGCGCGCTGATGGTGCTCGACGGCGGTAAGGGTGTTGAGCCACGCACCATCGCCCTGATGGACGTGTGCCGCCTGCGCGACACGCCGATTGTCAGCTTCGTCAACAAGCTCGACCGTGACATTCGCGACCCGATTGAACTGCTCGATGAGATCGAAGCCGTCCTCAAGATCAAAGCCGCGCCGATCACCTGGCCGATTGGCTGCTACCGCGACTTCAAGGGTGTGTATCACCTCAAAGACGACTACATCATCGTCTACACCGCTGGTCACGGCCACGAGCGCACCGATGTGAAAATCATCGAAAAACTCGACTCCGACGAAGCCCGCGCGCACCTGGGCGATGAATACGAGCGGTTTACCGAGCAGCTGGAACTGGTCCAGGGCGCCTGCCATGAGTTCGATCAGGACGAGTTCATGAATGGCCAATTGACCCCGGTGTTCTTCGGCACCGCGCTGGGCAACTTCGGCGTCGATCACGTGCTGGATGCCGTGGTCAACTGGGCACCAAAACCGCTGGCCCGCGTCGCCAACGAGCGCACCGTAGAGCCCGTGGAAGAGAAATTCACCGGCTTCGTGTTCAAGATCCAGGCGAACATGGACCCCAAGCACCGCGACCGTATCGCCTTTATGCGCATTTGCTCGGGCAAATACAGCCAGGGCATGAAGATGCGCCACGTGCGCACCGGCAAAGACCTGCGCATTGGCGACGCCCTGACCTTCTTCTCCAGCGAGCGTGAAATGCTTGTGGAAGCTTATGCCGGCGACATCATCGGCCTGCATAACCACGGCACCATCCAGATCGGCGACACCTTCAGTGAAGGCGAGGCCCTGAGCTTTACCGGTATTCCGCACTTCGCTCCGGAGCTGTTCCGCCGCGTGCGCCTGAAAGACCCGCTGAAATCCAAGCAACTGCGCCAGGGTTTGCAGCAGTTGGCCGAAGAAGGCGCGACCCAAGTGTTCTTCCCCGAGCGCAGCAACGACATCATCCTCGGCGCGGTCGGTGTGCTGCAGTTCGACGTGGTCGCCAGCCGCCTGAAAGAGGAATACAAGGTCGAGTGCGCCTACGAGCCCATTACCGTGTGGTCGGCACGCTGGATTGAATGCAGCGACAAGAAGAAGCTGGAGGAATTCTCCAACAAGGCCGTAGAGAACCTGGCGGTGGACGGCGGCGGTCACCTCACCTACCTGGCGCCGACGCGAGTCAACCTGGCGCTGATGGAAGAGCGCTGGCCAGACGTGAAATTCCGCGCCACCCGCGAGACCCACTAAAGCGCGCCAGCGGCGAGATCAGCTCTCGCCGCTGGGCTGCTCTAGGCTAAGCCGCCACCGGCTTTGCCAACACAATAATCGCCAACGCCCCCCCCACTCCCGCCGCAAACCCCGCCGCGTGCCAGCGCTGGCCACGTCGCCATGCCGCCAATGCCGCCTGCAACGCTTGCAAGCCGTAGTAGATGACAAACATCTTCGAGGCATAAGTGATGATCTCGTAGATGTTCGCCGTCCAGGTAATTGCTATCGCCACCAGAGCGGTGACCAGATTGCCTAAGCGCACCGGCAAGCGCCGCCCTGACGACTCCGCCAGCAGCCCGCCGGCACCATTCATGTCGGCGACTGCTGCCGATAACTGCGACGCCAACGCAGTGAGAATCAGCAGCGGCGCGACCAGCAGCCCCAGCGGCCGCAGCAAGTCGATGATCGCCGTCTCACCGCCCTCCGGCGGAAGAGCACCGTTGAACAGCCCGGTAATCAGCAACAAGAACGCCATATAAATCGCGCAGGCGATCCATTGCGCCCAGCGCATGCTCTGGATACGGGTGGTGGCGTCGTATTGGCTGCCGAGGTAACGCGAGGTTTCAAAGCCTTGCACCAGAATCACCAGGCCCAACAGCACCTCGAGCTGCTGCATCCCCTGCAAGTGCGCTTGCGCCGCCCAACTGAAAGAGCCGTCCAGCACCGCCGACAGGTTGACCTGCACCAACATCACCACCAGCCCGCCGATCAGCGACAGCTTCAAGGCCACCACCATCACCTCTAGCCGCTCCAGCCCGGCCAGGCCGCGTAACGCACCGAGCAGCCCGATGCCGGCGATCACAACCGTCGTCAACACCCGCGTCCACACGGGATCGACCACATCGCCCAGGCGCATGCCAAAGGCGGCAAACAAGTTCAGGTAATAGGCCACCGAAACAAAGTAGGCCAACGCCAGCGCCAGCTCAGACAAGCGCTCCAGGCCAACCTGGTAACGCGGCGGCTGAGCCAGCAGGCTCGGTTCAACATAGCGGATGTTGTAGCGGATGGCTGCGCCAAACCAGTAGCTCAAACCACACAAGGCCAACATCGCCAGCCAGGCTAAGGGGCCAACGGCATGCGCGAGAATCGGCCCGGCCACCAGGAAGCCGGAGCCGATAATCGACGCCAGTGGCGTCACAGTTGCGCGCCAACCGGGTGCAGCCATCAGGCGCGGCTGAAAGAACACACAGGCCAGCAGCAACGCTGCCCCGGCCAACACCATGTTATTGAGGCTAAACATCATCTACCGCAACCCGCTCAAACTGCTGAGCCGCATGCTGCCCGCCCAAGGCCAGGCCAAGCAAGCGCTGCTTGCTTCCCAGATGGGCCGTGCTCGCTTAGGCTAAACCACCAGCGGTGGCATAACTGCATGCCCAACTGCCATTCAACCCCTCTATTAATGCGCGCTCCAGCCTTGATGCCATGCACCTGATCGACACCCACACCCACCTGGATTTTCCCGACTTCGATGCCGATCGCGACGAACTGCTCGCGCGTTGTCGCACAACTGGGGTCGAGCGTTTAGTGGTGCTTGGCGTGAATCAGGCTAACTGGCAGCGCGTGTGGGATCTGGCGCTGGCTGAAGATGGCCTGTACGCCGCCTTCGGCCTGCACCCGGTGTATCTCGACGAACATCAGCCTGCGCACCTGCATGAACTGCGCGATTGGCTAGCCCGCTGCGCCGGCCACCCTAAACTCTGCGCAGTGGGCGAGTTCGGCCTGGACTACTTTCTCGAACAGCTGGATCGCGAACGGCAGCAACAGTTGTTTGAAGCACAGCTCAAGCTGGCCATCGAATTCGAGCTGCCCGCCCTGCTGCATGTACGCCGCGCCCATGCAGCGACCATTGCCACTCTCAAGCGCCTCAAACCCGAGCGGGGCGGCATCATCCACGCCTTCGCCGGCAGCTACGAGGAAGCGCGCGAATACCTCAAGCTGGGTTTCAAACTTGGCCTCGGTGGCGCGCCGACTTGGCCGCAAGCGCTGCGCCTGCGCAAGGTGGTGGCGCAGCTGCCATTAGAGGCCATCGTGCTGGAAACCGACTCACCGGACATGGCGCCGGCGATGCATCCCAACCAGCGCAACAGTCCAGAGCACCTGCCGGACATCTGCGCAGCCCTGGCCGAATTACGCGGCATCAGCAGCGACGTGCTGGCCAGCGCCAGCAGCCAAAATGCGGCCGAATTGTTTGGCTGGGACTAGCATCTAGAGCCGCGCTAATCCGGGCGCGCACCACGCGCAGCCGCCACCCGACAAAAACGACAAGGCCTACCTTGTAGGAGGGCCTTGTCGATACGGCTGAACGCTTAAACGCGGAAGGTGCTGATCAACTGTTTCAAGCGAGCCACCAGCCCGGACAGCTCAAGGCTGGCTTGTTCAGTCTGGCTGGCACCTTCGGCAGTGCGTTCGCCGGCCTGGCTGATTTCGACAATGTTTTGGTCAATATCATGCGCCACGGCTGTCTGCTCTTCGGCGGCGGTGGCGATCTGCTGGTTTTGATCAACGATCATGCCCACCGCACCAAGGATATTCTCCAACGCCTGCTGCACCTTGCCGGACTCATTGACCGTGTTGTCGGCCATCGCGTGGCTGGAACTCATCGCTTTGACCGCGGCGCCAACGCCGCCTTGCAGCGTGGCGATCATCGACTCGATTTCCTGGGTGGACTGCTGGGTGCGCTTGGCCAGGTTGCGCACCTCATCGGCCACCACAGCAAAACCGCGACCCTGCTCACCGGCACGGGCGGCCTCAATCGCCGCGTTGAGGGCCAGCAGGTTGGTCTGCTCGGCGATGCCCTTGATCACGTCCAGCACCTGGCTGATCGAGGCGCTGTCACTGGCCAACTTGTTGATCACTGCCACCGACTGATCAATCTCACCCGCCAGGCGCTGGATGCTGCCGACCTGCGACTCGACCAGCGCACGGCCACTGACTGTTTCATCATTCACGCTCTGCGCACTGCCCACGGCAGCGGCGGCGCTGTGCGCCACTTCCTGCGCAGTGGCGGACATCTGATTCATCGCGGTGGCAATTTGGTCGATTTGCCCACGCTGCCCGGCGACAGCCTGGTTACTTTCCCCGGAGATCTGCTGCACACGATCGGCCTGACGCTCAACCTCGACAACCGTCTGCCCAACGCGCTCGATCAGCTGGTGAATTTTGCTCACGGTTTCATTGAACACCTGGCCCAGTTCGCCCAGCTCATCACGGCTTTGCGCCGTGAAGCTCACGGTCATATCGCCAGCAGCCACCTGGTTCATCACCTGACCGAGGTTCTTCAAGGTAGTGCGGATCGATACATAAAAGCCGCTATACAAATAAACAATCAGCAGGAACACCACCACCAGGGCGACCACCAGCAGCACCATCTGTACACGGTTTTCTTGCAAGCGAACCTGCAGTTGCTGGTCGAGGAACACCAGCACGGCGCTGTTAAGTTGGTAGGTCTGCTCCATCGCCGCACTGACATCGTTGTAGAACTGCGCCCACGGCATATCCAACGAGTCGGCGATGACCACTTTGTCCTCGAACAGAACCGCCATCGTTTTCAGGGTTTCCAGGCTGCTTGCGGCTGGGCTCGCCAACACCGTGCGCGCCTGCGCGCTGCTGTTGAGCGATGTTTGAAGACTCAGGCCGTACTCGGCATGCAGCTTTTCCAGCTCCAGCAGCAGCTCATCAAACGCCGTACTGGCTGATGAATTAAGAAAGCCCTGCGCCAGCGAGTAAGCGCCAATAGCCCGGCCCTCGCTAAGCGCTGCTGTGACCTTGGGCGTGGCCACACTCACCAGTTCGACCATCTGCCGAACCGCGCCCTGACGATCCTGACTCAGGCCAGCCTGGTTAGTGACCAGCTTAATAAACACCTGCGAGGAGCCCAGCAGCTTTTCCGCCAGGGCAATCTTGCTTTGCAGGGACGTCTCACTCTGTACCGCCGCGAGCTCGGCAATCAGCTCATCGCGCTTGTTATTGAATTCGTCGATCTGCTCGGGCTCGCGCACCACCGCTGCCATGCCCTGCAGCGCACTGGAAATCGTCGCGTGAAGCTTAGTCAGACGCGCCTCCAGATCACCCGCCTGGCCAGACTGGCCGATCATGGCGTTGATCTCGATGAGGTCGACAAAGTCCTCAAGGTTACGCCGCAGCGTCAGGCTTTCGCCCAGCAGGTCGATACTTTCGAGTGCCGCTTGGGTGCTGACGAATTGGCGGTAGGAGTCACGCACCAAGTAGAAGTTGGTGACGAGCATGGGCAGAAAGAACAGCACACTGATCAAGCTGAACTTCATGCCGAAGCTGAGGCGGTTCATTAGCGCGATGGCCGGATACAGCACGGTCTTCACAGGACGTCTCCAGTTCTAATTATTGTTGTGTCAGGTTACAAATAGGCCGCGCACAATGGCAAATGTGCGCCCTACATGTCCCTTGTTGCTCGACCTACGGCACGTGAATCAACCGGATAAATAGCGGGTGATTGACGTGACGACTGTCACAAAATTGCGACCGAGCATGGCGCCATGTATACCTCTTATCGACTTCAACCTCTGTAACTTAAGGTTAATGATGCACACACCGCTGAAGCTGGGTATTGATTTGGGTGGCAGCAAAGTCGAAATCATCGCCCTGGACAACGGCCGCCAGGTCTTACGCCGCCGCGCCCCAACCCCACAAGGCGATTACCCGCAAACTGTCGAGTTAATCGCTCACTTAGTGGAGGAGTGCGAGCGCGAGCTGGGCACTCGCGGCAGTGTCGGGGTCGGTATCCCCGGCACACGCTCGCCTGACCATGGGCGGATCAAGAACGCCAACTCCCTGTGCCTGATTGACCAAGACTTACAGGCCGACCTCGAACAGCGCCTGCAGCGCCCGGTACGCCTGGCCAACGATGCCGACTGCTTTGCCCTCTCAGAAGCCTGCGATGGGGCCGGCGCGGGAGCGCCTAGCGTGTTCGGGGTGATTCTCGGCACCGGCGTCGGCGGCGGCCTGGTCGTGCACCAGCAACTGCTCAGCGGGCCGAATGCCATTGCCGGCGAATGGGGGCATAACCCACTGCCCTGGCGGCGCAGCGAGGACGGCCCGAGCCGGCGCTGCTATTGCGGCAAGGACGATTGCATCGAAACTTTTTTAAGTGGCCCGGGCTGGGCGGCGCGTAGCAACCTCGGCCTGGATGCGAGCGCCTTGGTAAGCGCCGCAACAGCCGGCGACCCCGCCGCGCAGCAGGCATTTTCGAGTTATTGCGATCAACTGGCGCGTGGTCTGGCGTCGGTGATCAACCTGATTGACCCACACGTCATCGTCCTCGGCGGCGGCCTGTCCAACAGCCGCGCGCTCTACTCGGATGTAATGCCGCTGCTGGCGAGCTACGTGTTCTCCGACCAGGTCAATACACGCCTGCTGCAAGCCCAACACGGCGACTCCAGCGGCGTGCGCGGCGCGGCCTGGCTGTGGAACGACGACCTCAGATAAGCCTCGGTATTCGATAATAGATGCTGCAGTCCGCTTTTGTAGATTGGGTGAGCGGCGCAGGGGATATGGCTATCGCCACGCAATCTAGGCGCTGCGTAACCCACCACACGACGTTTTATCGGTAGGCCGCCACGGTGTGTTGAGGAGCACCGGAGGCTGGCGTTGCATGCCTGGCCGCTGCCCGCGCCTAACCCACCCTAAGCATGACTGCGCCCCAGGCGTCGCATAACCGTACCGCGCGACTCAACATATAAGAGGCTCCGAGCCTTAGATAAGCAGGGTCCACACGGCAAACCCCGCGTACCAGAACACCGCAGCGCGCACCAGCAACTGCCACAGCCCGTCCAGGCTGCTGACGCCGGCTTCACCAATCACCGGTTCAGGGATCTCGCCCGCAGCCCGCGCAGTGATGATCACCAACTGCGCCGCGCTAATGTCCCAGCTGAGCAACTCGTGCAGCAACGCCCGGCTCACCCCGGCAAAATTGCCCACCAGGGCAAAGCTGGCGGCCAACACACGCACCGGCAGCCAATCGAGGCCATGGCGTACCTGCACAGCCGCTTCACGCAGGGCTGGCAACGTCGCATGTTCGCTGCTCAAGGCAACCAGCCGATACGCCAGCGCCGCCACGGGCCCCAACAGCGCGTACCAGAAGATCACCGCGAAAAAGCTCTGATAGGCCTGCCATACCAAATGGCCCTGCACACGCTGCAGTAACTCGCCCTCCTCGTCCGCCTCAAGCGACAAATCACGCCGGGCAACCAGGTACGCCGCCTCGGCATCGCCACGCCGCCAGCTGTCGCGAAACGGTCCTAGCGCCGCCAGCAGATCACCGCGACCCAGGCTATAAATCACCACCACTAGATGCACCGGCAGCGCCAACCAGCCGTAAGCAACAGGCGCCAGCAACAATAGAATCAGCCCCAGCACCAACAGCGGCAGCAGTACCAGCAAAGCCAAGGCCAGCCAGGGTCGCCCAGCCCACTGCGGCTTGCGCTCAAGCGCCGTCAATAACCGCAGCCAGGGGCCGTCGTGTTGAATATGCTTACGCCAGGCCGAGAACTTCTCGACCCACAGCACCAGCAGTAGCACCAGAAAATTCATATCAGCTCCTTGTCTTGCTGCAATGCCATGCGCATACGCTGCCAGTCGAATGCAGGGCCGGGGTCCGTCTTGCGCCCTGGCGCGATATCGCTATGCCCGCAAATCCGCGCCGGGGTGATGGCCGGGTAAGCCGCTTGCAGTTGCTGAGTCAGCGCGATCAGCGCCGCATATTGCGCCGCCGTAAAGGGCAGATCATCGGTCCCTTCAAGCTCAATCCCTAGGGAAAAATCATTACAGTTTTCCCGCTCGGCAAAGCGCGACTGCCCCGCATGCCAGGCGCGCTCATTACAAGAGACGAACTGCGTGACAGCGCCATCGCGCTCGATAAAGAAATGCGCGGACACCTGCAGGCTCGCGATGCCGGCGAAATACGGATGTTCATCCGCGTCCAGCCGGTTCTGAAAGAACGCCTGCACCTTACCCGTACCGAACTCGCCAGGCGGCAAGCTGATGTTGTGAATCACCAACAAAGAAACCTCACCCAGCGGCCGCTGATTGAAGTTCGGCGAGGGACAGTGCTGGATACCATCACACCAGCCACTGGAAGGGTCCAGCTGCATAAAAGCTCCTTGATTGAGCGGCCACTCTAGTTCAGCGTCGCCTCAAGGCCAAGCAAGCGTAACGGCGCCCCTAGAAGTAACCTTGGCAGAGATGCATGTTTATTTAGCTTCGATTTATGGGTTCGCTCGCAACTATAGGGGCCGAGACCGTCAAAGCAGCGACCCAAATAAAAACGCCGCCGAGGTAGCCCCGGCGGCGTTATTGCTAGCCTACGCAGGCTGATCAGGTGCCCTTGAGCTTACGCAGGTTGCCAATCACCGACTCCAGCGCCCGGTCAAACAACAGCGCGTCATCCAGCAAGCGAATGGCACTGCGGCGGAACTCTACAGCCAGGCCCATACGGGTCTTCTCCAACACCTTCATGCCGGTGCGGTTGACGAAGATGTACTTACCTGTCGGCTTGATCACTGCGGCCAGCTTGCAACGCAACTTGTGCTCTTCGTCTTCCTGAAACTCGACCCAGCTGCCAACGCGCAGGTTATCCACCTGCAGCAACGCCTCATCATCGTCAGGCAGGCTGATTTCTGGCTCGGAGGCACGCAACTCGCCTGGCGCCAGCAGGATGATTTCTTCTATCACCTCGACCATCGCGGGCTCTTCAACAGCCTCCGCAGCAGGCAGCTCCAGCAGAGGTAAGTCCATCCCGACTTCAGCCAGCTCAGCGCGTTGCTCGTCAGTAATATCAGCAAGCACCGGGGCATCGGCAGGCGCACCTTCTTCCGGCAGGCTGCGCTTAAAACGCTGGAAGGCTTGCACATGCAAGGCTTCCAGCTGGTTGAAGAATTCGCCGGTAGAAAACGGATCAAATGCCGCGCTGACCATCCCTTCACGCAGCGCCTTGAGCAAGCCGGGCACCATCTCCAGTAGGCGCATACGCGCTTCGGGTTCGTCGTGGTGCTCAACACTCCAAACCAGGTCATCCATCGTCGCCAAGGCGGCCTGCCACTGCTCTGACTCAACCCCGTGCTTTAGGCACGTAAGCATCAATACCTTGCTCCAGGCCTCTTGCAGCAAGCGCACCACGACCTCCGGCAGGGTCTTGCCCAGCAGCCGCTGGTTCAGTGCCTGCTCAACTTCACGACGCGCCAATGCGGCTTTTGCACTGCCTTCTTCGGCATCACGCGTGCGCTGCTCAAGCAGCTCGCTACGCCGACGCTCGTCACCGGTAAAGGCGAGAAACTCAGCCAGCAGCTCAGAGAAAATCAGCGGATCGTCAACAAAGTCGTTGAGCAGGCGCTGCACCACCTGCTCGATCTTTTGATACAGGCTATCGCGCTGCGCATTATCCTGCTCACCCCAGCCGAGGGCCGCTGAGGCGATTTCATTGAGCAAGCGGCGGGCCGGGTGGCTGCCACGGCTGAAGAAGGTTTTGTCGATCACCGCCACTTTCAGCATCGGGATCTGCAAACGGCCGATCAGCGCCTTGAGCGAGTCCGGCAAGGTGCGGTCATCAAGGATGAACTCAAACAGCATCGACACCAGGTTGATAACGTCTTCATCAACCTCGCCCACCACCCGCGTCTTGCCAGCCTTGGCACTGGCACGGGTCAGTAAGCCTTCAAGCTGCTCGCGCAAATCAAAATCATCACTAACCTGTGCCGGCGCACGCTGCTGCATGTGCGAAAGCAGGCGCATCAGGTCATTACTGGAAATCGGCATGGCGTCGACTGGCCGGTTACGTTGCGCAATCGTCGTACCACGCGCTTGGGAAAGCAGCGCCTGCAGCGCGCCAAAAACTTCCTGCACACCCTCATCGGCAAACCCAGGCGACAGCTCAGGCGCCGCCTCCTGCCCCGCGCTACCGGCTGGCGAGCTGGCGCGCGAGGGGTTACGCGGCGCCGGTGCAGACTTGAGCTCAGGCAGCACGCCAGTGGCAATCAAGGCCTGGTTGGCTTGCGCATACAGCTGATCGAGACCACTCAGCACGTACTTTTCAAACAGCTTCAGAATAATCAGCTTGACCCTGATCTCGACGCCCAAACTGCTGCAGGCATCCAGGAAGAACTCACAGAGACACGTCGGGCCAAGCGGGTTGGTTTTGTCATCAAGCTTCTTGCTGACCATGGCATTGAAACGGGTGGTCAGATGGCTGAGCGCCGTCGCATCCCGGCTGACCACCTTGGCCACCATCGAGTCCAGGGCAACCGACTCTTCCAGTGCATCGTTCTGCACCAACGACAACGCGTCAAATGACATCGCATCCAACGGTGCAGGCTTACCGATTTCATATTGATTAAGCGTGGCGAAGGCTTCAAAGACCTTCTGTAGGAAGCCACGCTCGATATTTTTGCGCTTCAAGCGCAGATCGCGCATAGCCTCAAAAAAGGCATTTTGCTCGGCGTTGCTGGTGGCGCGATCGGCCATCTCGAACAGCGTATCGTCGGCATTATCAAACAGCGACTGCAACGCCGTTTTCAGCTGTTGCGCCGCGTTGTCACGTACAGTTGTTAGCGCCACAGGCAGTCTTCCTACCGGTGAAGTGGGCGATTGCTCAGGGCTCACCTTGCTCAGGCGCACCACATTCGCATCAGTCTTCATTGCGAGTCTCCTGCAGACTGCCCCTCTTGGGCGGACCGATCTGCACAGCGGTCAACTGAGCGTCATCCGTAACGTCAAAGGCCTGGCGTCAACAATTCTAAAAAGTAAAGCCATTATAGGGATGTGCACGCACATACCAAGCTGACTTTTCATCCAGACATGACCCAGGTCACAGATGCAGCGCCGCAGCTTCCCAGCGGTCACCGCAGCGACCACTGCCGCACGCTATACCGCACAGCCCGACCAATATTCCTAAACAGCATAGCCCCACAAGCGCTAGAGAACAGCCGTAAGCACTGCGCAAACAGCCGGCAAACTCTATAATCGGCGCATTCTGCTGACTGGAGCCCATCATGCCTAACCTGATCCTTGCCGACCTCGCCAACGAAATCGAGGCCAACGTGCGCCACGCACTGGCAGAGGATATCGGCAGCGGCGACATCACCGCCCAGTTGATACCCGCCGAGAGGCTCGCCCACGCCAAGATCATCACACGTGAAACCGCGACCATCTGCGGCACCGCCTGGGTCGACGCGGTATTCCGCCAACTTGACCCACGAGTCGCCGTGCACTGGCACATCCAAGACGGCCAACGCGCCGAAGCCAACCAAGTGCTGTTTGAATTGGAAGGCCCAGCCCGCGCCTTACTAAGTGGTGAGCGCAGCGCACTGAACTTCCTGCAAACCCTCTCCGCCGTCGCCACCCGCTGCCAGTACTATGCCGACCTCGTGCAAGGCACCGCGGTGAAGTTGCTCGACACCCGCAAAACCCTGCCCGGCCTGCGCCTGGCACAGAAATACGCCGTCACCCAAGGCGGTTGCCACAACCATCGCATCGGCCTGTACGACGCCTTCCTTATCAAAGAAAACCACATCGCCGCCTGCGGCGGCATCGCCCACGCCATAACTGCCGCCCACAAAATCGCACCCGGCAAGCCGGTGGAAGTTGAAGTGGAAAGCTTGCAGGAGCTGCGCGAGGCACTCGACGCGGGTGCCGACATCATCATGCTTGACGAGCTAAGCCTGGATGAAATGCACGAAGCAGTTGCCATCAGCCAAAGCCAAGCCAAGCTGGAGGCATCCGGCGGCGTGAATGAAAACACCTTGAGAGCAATTGCTGAGACCGGAGTGGATTATGTGTCGATTGGTGCGCTGACCAAGGATGTGAAGGCGGTGGACTTGTCGATGCGGCTGAGCCTCTAGCCTCTGTCATCCGTGAAAGCGGTGGAAGCGCCTGCCACGATTCGACTGCGACCAGCGCAGCCACCACTTAGGATGGATTAGCTGCAGGTACAATCCGTAAATGGAGTCGTCCGTCAATGGCGATTCTAAAACTCACACAACAGCCAGAAACCAAACACCCCGCACGATGGCGGGATGTTGATATATCGGCAAATTCCACAGAGTCACGGTGGACAGCGAAAGCGCCTTCGCGTGATTCCGCACTACGCACCCAACACGACTAATAAATAGGCGTACCGTGGAAATATGCCTTGATAGGTAACCAAAGCACGCCAACCTACCTGACACTAAATCGAATATAAGAAACTTTCGAATCTAAAAAAACTGTGCCTTTCTCGCGCTGATCAAACATGGGGGGAGAATGATCACCAACAACAACAACATCTACCCCAGAACCTACGCCAGAAAGCACATCCGCCAAGCCTTTAAAAAACTGGGCTTGTAACTTTAGATTCCTACACGCCTCACCACCAGACAAAACACCATACTCAGCACAGTTAAAATAATCGCCGCGCAAGTCACGAACATCATAATATGAATGGGTATTCAGTGTTAGCCAATATATAAAATCCTTTCCATTCCGAGCCAATAAAGGCTTAAGCTGCTCCTCCATCAACTCGAGATCACACGCGCCAGGAAAAGAGTAACAGCGCTCCTTCCAAGATCTGCTTTCAAAAAAAACCCTTTCATCAAAACCAATCTTTGAATACCAGTGAACCCGGTCATACATTAGCCCAACCGCACCATGCATAGCATGCGTGACGTAACCCTGATACTTAAACATCCCAGGCAAACATGCATCAAAACCTTCTGACACACTTGATAAATTGAAGTGATTCGGCTGCAGGCGACACAACTCTCTCAACTCCCCAGCAACAGTCGCACCTACAAAATCTTTCGAACCATATTCCACCGCATCGATATTCTTAAGCTCACGCAGCGGTCGAATAAGCTGATCGACGATCTGAGGATTTAAAGTAGCGCCCCAAGACTCATTAACAATCAACAAAACCTTATTTTTAAAACCAGCCCCAGCTTCGAACCATGGCTCAGTAGCACCGCTGTAGGCAGCCTTACTGAAAGGCTCACCCTCCTCAAAGTACTTCTCAAGAAACGCACCTTGACGATATGTATAGAAATAAACCGCTTGACTTGATACAGCTCTCCCCTCTGGAACACGCCAAAATTTTCCACGATCAACGTCAGTCCCATAAACTGAAAACGCGTACAGCAGCAAAGAAAAATTCAATAACACAAGACAGCTCAATAACGACGAACGCCTCACCGAAAGCGAAAAGAGCCCAAAAGCGAATAGCGCCAATACCACCGACACACATAGCCAAGCCTGCCAAGCCAGAGCCGCAGCAGGAATAAAGCCTAAGAGATAAAAAACATCTTGCAACCTAACAAAAGGGAAAACCTGACATACCAAAAGCATCACATCAAAAAAAGCACAAACCAAAACAAGCGGGTAAAATAAAAATCGTAGCGGTGTAAAAAAAATAACAGCACAAACCAGATAGTCAAAGTTTACGTAGGGCCGCCCCAAACCAAAATAAAGGGAAAGTAATCCGAATAGAATATTTGGAAAAACGACCACTCCAAACACCCAAAAAATAGGAACTAATTTTTTCAATACGTCACCCACGTAAAGAAACGCCCCGCATTGCGGGGCGTCATTCAATCATGAACCATTAAGAACCGGTAGCGCACTTGCTGGCGTACTGCTGTGGAACAGAAGTTGTACAAGCCCAAAGCCCGGTAGCCTTGGTATAGGTATAGTCAACCGTATCGCTTACAAGATTGGCATTAACACCAGCAGTTTTGAATGTATATGTCAGCGCATAAGTAGCGTCAGTACCGTTGTAAGCTGGCGAGGTAATTGCGCCATATTCACCGGTCAATTGAAGACCAAGAACGTTAGAAGCAGCTGTAGCGTCACCTGTCGATGCGGTAAAAGACTGGCCCTGATCTATACGCTCCTGCACTGCAGTGCGAGCGCCACCGAGTAAAGCATGAGACTCGGAAAATTGCGACCGCGCGATGTAGTTCTGATACTGCGGAATGGCAATTGCAGCCAAAATACCAATGATCGCGACTACGATCATCAATTCAATCAGGGTAAAGCCTTTCTGCATTTGAGCTTTCATATAAGCATCTCCTTAGTGTGTATAGGTCGACGACCTAACCCTAACAGTGCACCTTGCATGCCAACTTCCAACATAGCGTTAATCTGGACCTCTAAATAAACACTCCAGACATTTGTCGCCGCACAGCCGGCACTAACTGCCATTTTTTGTCACCTGACCCCATTATATTTGGCAGTCCTTAGCATCTAGGCTATAAGGCATGCATTGTTATGGAGCCTATGATGAACGATAGCGTGCCCCTTACCGGCCTGGCCCGGCAGATGGTGTTGGCGGAACTGCTGGATGAAAAAGCCGCGCAACAAGCGCAAGCCCAAGCACAGCGTAACAAGCTGTCACTAGTCACCTACCTGGTGCAAAACAAACTGGTGAAAAGCCGGGTATTGGCCGAGCTGGCCAGCGATCAGTTTGGCGTGTCCTTTGTTGACCTGAATGCCATCGACAAAGAAAACCAGCCCAAAGACTTGGTGACCGAAAAGCTGGTGCGTCAGCACCGTGTGCTGCCACTGTGGCGCAGGGGCAACAAGCTGTTTGTCGCGGTCTCCGACCCCACCAACCATCAGGCCATTACTGACATTCAATTCAGCACCGGCATGAACACCGAGGCCATTCTGGTTGAGGATGACAAGCTCGGTGACGCTATCGATAAATTTTTCGACTCCGCCACCGGCGGTATGGATGAACTGGCCGACGTTGACCTCGATGGCCTGGATGTTGAAGCGATTAATGATGACGCGGAAGTAAAAGCTGACGGCAACTCCGCAGACGATGCGCCTGTGGTGCGTTTTGTAAATAAGATGCTGCTGGATGCGATTAAAAAAGGCTCCTCAGACCTGCACTTTGAGCCTTACGAGAAGACCTACCGGGTGCGCTTTCGCACTGACGGCATTCTGCATGAGATAGCCCGCCCACCGATCCAGCTATCGCCGCGCATCTCTGCGCGCTTAAAGGTAATGGCCGGCCTGGATATTTCAGAGCGACGCAAGCCGCAGGACGGCCGCATCAAGATGCGTATCTCGAAAACCAAGTCTATCGATTTCCGCGTCAGTACGTGTCCAACCCTATGGGGTGAGAAAATCGTGATGCGGATTCTTGACTCTGCCAGTGCGCAGATGGGCATCGACGCACTGGGCTATGAAGAATCGCAAAAAGAGCTGTATATGGCCGCCCTCAAACAACCGCAGGGCATGATTCTGGTCACAGGCCCAACCGGCTCCGGCAAAACCGTATCGCTGTACACCGGCTTGAATATTCTCAATACCGTCGACGTAAATATCTCCACGGCTGAAGACCCGGTGGAAATCAACCTAGAGGGCATTAACCAAGTCAACGTTAACCCCAAGCAGGGCATGGACTTTACCGCGGCACTGAAATCCTTTCTGCGTCAGGACCCGGACATCATCATGGTCGGTGAAATTCGTGACCTGGACACCGCCTCCATTGCTATTAAGGCCGCACAAACCGGGCACATGGTGATGTCGACCTTGCACACCAATAGCGCGGCCGAAACCCTGACGCGACTACGCAACATGGGCGTGCCGTCATTCAACATCGCCACCTCGGTGAACCTGATTATCGCCCAGCGCCTTGCACGCAAGCTGTGCAACAACTGCAAGAAAGAAATTCAGATCCCGCGCGAGGCCCTGCTGGAGGAAGGTTTCCCGGAAGACAAAATCGGCACCTTCAAGATTTATGAGCCGGTTGGCTGCGAAAATTGCAACGGCGGTTATAAAGGCCGTGTCGGGATTTATGAAGTGGTTAAAAACACGCCGGCGCTGCAGCGGATTATCATGGAGGAAGGCAACTCGATTGATATCTCCATCCAGATGCGCAAAGACGGCTTTAATGATCTGCGAACTTCAGCGCTGCTGAAGGCCATGCAGGGCGTGACCAGCCTCGCTGAAGTGAACCGCGTGACAAAGGACTAACCGATGGCCGTTAAAGCACTAAAAACCAGCACCTTCGCTTGGGAAGGCACCAACAAGCAGGGTGCCAAAATAAAAGGTGAAGCCAGCGGCCAGAACCCTGCATTGGTGAAGGCGCAGCTACGCAAGCAGGGCATCAACCCGACCAAGGTGCGCAAAAAATCCGCTTCGCTGTTCAGCGCGGGTAAGAAGATCAAGCCGATAGATATCGCCCTGTTTGCCCGGCAAATGGCCACGATGATGAAGGCCGGCGTACCGTTGCTGCAGTCTTTTGACATTATTGCTGAGGGTGTGGACAACCCCAACATGCGCAAGCTGGTGGATGACATTAAACAGCATGTTGCTGCGGGTAATAGCTTTGCAGCCTCCCTTAGAACGCGCCCCGAATACTTTGATGACCTGTTCTGCAACCTGGTCGATGCGGGTGAGCAAGCGGGCGCGCTGGAAAACCTGCTGGACCGTGTAGCCACTTACAAAGAAAAGACCGAGGCGCTTAAAGCCAAAATTAAAAAAGCCATGAACTACCCGATTGCGGTGGTGCTGGTGGCCTTGATTGTTTCGGCTATTTTGCTGATTAAAGTTGTACCGCAATTCGAGTCTGTATTTGCCAGCTTTGGTGCCGAATTACCGGCGTTTACTCAGTTTGTCATCGGCATATCCCAAGCTCTACAAGCGTGGTGGTTTATCATTCTGATCGGCATGTTTACCGCAGGCTTTGCTTTTGTTGAAGTCAAGAAACGCTCAGAGAAGTTCAGAAACTGGCTCGACCGTACTGCACTGAAAGCGCCGATTGTCGGCGATATCATCTTCAAATCATCCGTTGCTCGTTATGCCCGCACCCTGGCCACAACCTTTGCCGCCGGTGTGCCGCTGGTAGAAGCGCTGGACTCAGTAGCGGGGGCAACCGGCAACATCGTGTTCAAGAACGCGGTGAATAAAATCAAGCAGGATGTCAGCGCGGGCATGCAGCTGAACTTCTCTATGCGCAGCACGGCGGTATTCCCCTCTATGGCCATACAAATGACCGCCATTGGTGAAGAGTCCGGCGCGCTGGATACAATGCTGGATAAAGTCGCCAGTTATTACGAGGCCGAGGTGGACAACGCCGTCGACGGCTTGACCGCCCTGATGGAGCCGCTGATTATGTCGGTACTCGGCGTGCTAGTCGGCGGCCTGATCATTGCCATGTACCTGCCTATCTTCCAACTCGGTGCTGTTGTCTAAACTATGTCTGTAATCAACTTTTTGGCCAGCCATGTGCTGGCCTTTGTTTTATGCGCGCTGCTGATTGGTTTACTGGTCGGTAGCTTTCTCAATGTGGTGATTTATCGCCTACCGAAAATGATGCAGCGCGACTGGCGCGAGCAGGCCCGCGAGATATTGGAACTGCCCGCAGAGACTCAGACGGCAACCTTCAATCTGGTATTACCCAACTCAAGCTGCCCGCACTGCGCCCATGAAATAAAGCCCTGGGAGAACATCCCGGTTATCAGCTACCTGTTCCTGCGTGGCAAATGCTCAAGCTGTAAAGCGTCGATTAGCCTACGTTACCCGCTAGTTGAGCTGACCTGCGGTGTGTTGGCGGCCTATATCGCCTGGCATTTCGGATTTACCTGGCAGGCTGGCGGCATGCTGCTGCTGACCTGGGGCTTATTGGCGATGAGCTTGATCGATGCCGATCATCAGCTGCTGCCCGATTCGTTAGTACTGCCGCTGCTGTGGCTAGGTTTGATTGCCAACAGCTTCGGCTTGTTTACCAGACTGGAAGATGCACTCTGGGGCGCGATTGCCGGCTACCTGAGCCTGTGGTCGGTGTACTGGCTGTTCAAGCTGGTTACCGGCAAGGAAGGCATGGGTTACGGTGACTTTAAGCTGCTAGCCATGCTCGGCGCCTGGGGTGGCTGGCAGGTATTGCCGCTGACCATTTTGCTGTCGTCACTGGTGGGCGCAGTACTCGGCCTGATCATGCTGCGCCTGCGCAACGCAGAAACCAGCACCCCTATCCCCTTCGGCCCTTATCTGGCGATTGCTGGCTGGATCGCCCTGCTCTGGGGCGAGCAGATCACCGCCAGCTACCTGCAGATTGCCGGGTTCTGATACGGCGCAGCAGCCCAAACTGCATCTGGGCTGCTGTAGTAATCCGTAGGGTGGGTTAGGCGCGAACCAGGATCACGCAAACACCATCGGCTCTAAATGCGCCTGTTGTGGTCAACGAATTCTGGACACTGGTTTAGGTTTATCCGGCCAGTGATTCGGCTTCCACTGGCGTTTTGTACCCGTTGTAGCTGTGTGGCCGTTGATGGTTGTAGTAGTCCGTCAGGTAACGCAGTACATCCGCCTCAGCCTGACCCTGGTTGGTATAGCCTTGCTCTGGCATCCACTCCGTTTTCAGGCTTCTGAAAAAGCGCTCCATCGGTGCGTTGTCCCAGCAGTTGCCACGCCGGCTCATGCTCTGCTCGATCCGGTAGCGCCACAGCATTTGGCGGAACTCGATGCTGGTGTAATGGCTGCCTTGGTCAGAGTGAAACATCAGCTGCTGCGGACAACCACGGGACTCAAAAGCCACGCGCAAAGCGCGCGTCTTAAGTTGCGAGTCCGGTCGATTGGAGAGTGCCCAGCCCACGATGCGGCGCGCATACAAATCCATAACCGCCGCCAGGTAAATCCAGCGATTACCCGCCCAGATGTAGGTCACGTCGCCGCACCACACTTGGTTGGGGCCGTTCACTGTGAACTGCCGATTCAGCTCATTCGCCGCGATAGCATTTTCACCATCAGCTCGACGATAACGATGCTTGCGCGATTGCGAACTGAACAGCCGGGCCTCTTTCATAAGGCGTCCGGCCAGAAAACGCCCCACCGCGACACCCTGTATCCGCAGCGCCGCTGACAATGTTCTGGCTCCAGCTGAGCCGCGACTCTGTAGATGAAATTCAGTGGCCAACTGGCGCAATGCAATCCGCCGATGATCTACCCGGCGGCGTCGCTTGCAGGCGTCTTAGACACTGCTGCGATGTACGCCAAATACGCGGCACAGCTCGGCTCGTGGATATCGCTCGCCCAATGCCTCGATCAGGCTTATTGATCGAGGGAGTCCGACATTAAGAGAGCGGTAGCCTTTTTTAAGATCTCTTTCTCCCGCTCTAAACGCCGAACCTGGGCCTCAAGGTCTTGTATGCGTTTCTGCTCGGGAGTCATGGCCCTACTGCGCGGCGGGGTTGTGCCGCCACGCTCGCTGCGTAGTTGCTCCACCCATCGACGTAATGCGGTCGGGCCTACACCCATCGACTTGCAGGCTTCGGAAATTGAATAGCCTTGATCCAGAACTAGGCCTGCTGCTTCAAGTTTGAAATCTGTACTGAATGATCTTCTGGTCACGTAAACATCTCATTGCTGGGCGAAGCTTAACGCCCTATCGGGGTGTCCAGAATCATTGAGCCACAACACTCTACAAAAGCAGGGGCGAGCAAATCACGGCCCGCTACCTTCGGATTGTCGGGCTCTAGGTTCATGGCGGATTGTTCGCTTCGTTCCTAAATACGCCCTACAATCGCGCCCTTGGATGACCGAGACGAGCGCGCACCTTGAACACAAAACCCTGGATTCTTGGCCTTACTGGCGGCATCGGCAGCGGTAAGAGTGCTGTCGCCCAACACTTTATCGACTTGGGCGTGCATTTGGTCGACGCCGATCATGCGGCGCGCTGGGTGGTTGAGCCTGGCAAGCCGGCGCTGGCGAAGATAGTCGAGCACTTCGGCACACAGGTTTTGCAAGCCGATGGGCAGCTTGATCGTACTGCCCTGCGCAAACGGATCTTTGCGGATGCAGCCGAACGGCGCTGGCTAGAAGCGCTTTTACATCCATTAATCGGCCAGGAAATTGCTCAATACCTGGCGCGCGCCGAATCGCCCTACGCCATTTTGGTTTCACCGTTGCTGGTGGAGTCCGGCCAGCACAAGCTGGCCCAGCGCATACTGGTGGTGGATGCGCCGGAGCACCTTCAAATAGAGCGCACAATGGCCCGCGACCAAAGCTCCAGCGAACAGGTTCAGGCCATTCTTCAGGCCCAGGCCAGCCGCGAAGAACGCCTGCGCCATGCACATGATGTATTGCTTAACGATCAAGACCTGCACGGACTGCAAGCCGAAGTGGAACGACTCCACGCCTTCTACCTAACCCTACGCGGAGGCCAAGTATGAGCACCCCAACCTTAGTCCCCTGCCCTACCTGCAGCGCGCCCGTTGAATGGGGCCCACAAAGCGCGAGCCGGCCCTTCTGCTCAGAGCGCTGCAAGCTGATTGACCTCGGCGCCTGGGCCTCGGAAGAGCACGCGATCCCCGGCAATCCACTGGAGGACGATGTGTTTTCTGGCGAACTGCCGCCGCGCGAGCACTAGACAGGCCGCTGAAACCATCGGCGAAGCAGACAGGGCTTCAATCGCCTGTTACTCGTCAGGGCCGCATAAAGCTGTAATCACGCTCGTCATCAAGGTTATCGGCGAGAAACTGCAGCTCTGCGGCCAGATCTGCCGCACTGCGCGCCGCCCGACTACGCTCGATAACGGCACTGAGTAATGCCCGCAACGCCATGGACTGATCGAAGCCCTGCGCCTCGACGCCCTGCAGACTCTCCTCGATTGCCTGCCTTGCCCACTGATGTACACCCATCTCACGCCCTCCTGATTGATGCCACCACGATGAGCCCTAATAGCTCGCGCGGCTTGACCCACATCAACACGCACAGCCCCATCAAGACTCTGAAGGCCGCACCATCAGCGCGACGGATCGTCATCCTTCCACGGCGCGGCGAGATAACGCGTGCGGTTGAAGGTTTCTAGCCAGTCCGGGTAGAACACCACCAGCGCCGTCACCAGCATGCCGTTGATAAACGCCTCAGGGAAAATTACCAGCCAGAGGTAGCCGATAAAGTCCTCCAACCAGGGCGGCATCGGGAACAGCCCGTCCAGCCAAAGCACGGCGAAGGCGGCAACGATAAACACTAAGGCTGCCAGCGCTGCAGCAAAGAAGCCGTTAAACAGGATGTAGACGAACAGATTACGCGGCTGTTTTTTCTCGACCCACAATGCACAGGCCTCAGTCACCCACACAGGAATCACCACCAGCAGCACGCCGTTGACGCCAAGCGCCGCTAAATCCTGCCGGCCCAACGCCAACAACCCCAGCTGGGCAATTAGCCCCACCAGCATGGCCAGCGGCCAATCCAGCAATAAGGTGACCGCCGTCATGCCAATAAAGTGGTAGGACAGCCCCGAATCGAAATCCCGACGTATCAGCCACAGCACGAACAGCGCCAGCGCCGTGCCACCTAACAGATGCTGGCGGCGCAAATCACTACAGAGTTCGACCCAGCGCGCACGCCAGACGGCCCAACACAGCAGCGGTAGATAGATCAGCCAACCCAGCATCTGACTGGTGGAAGACAACAAGTGCGCGGCAATCATCCAAACAACCCCCATACACGCATAGTGACCCTAGGCAGTCTACAACCGCCGCCAGCACATTCGCCCAACCGACGACAAAAAGCCTGAAACAACCGCAACAGAGGGTACCAACACACCTGCCGCGCACGCTAAGCTGAAGCCATGGACGACTCAGACTACCTGCGCCTACTGACGCACCAGGCCGAACAAGCCAATGCTTTTCTCTCCAACGCGCGCAAGTGGGAGCGCGAGCGCTGGGTCTGCCAGCGCCTGCTGCAAGCCTTGAATGTCAGCCACCGCCTGGATGAGTTCAGCGCCGCAGACCACGAGCCGCCAGACGTATTGTTCCGCGACGCCAGCTTTGAAGTGTTCTTCGTCCTCGACGAGGGCCGCCGCCTAAATGATGAATGGCGCGCCGAGCTGGAACGCAGACGCAGCGCATTCTCCCTCAGCCAACTGGTGCGCCGTGAAGCCAAGCCCAGGCGTATTGCCGCGGCCAATCTACAACAGCGGCTGACGCCCACCCTGCGCAAAAAAGCCCACAACTACCAAGAGCGCGGCCTCGACCTGGGCGAGCTGGACCTGCTCGCCTACGTCAACCTAAAACGCGCCGTGCCGGACTTCAACAGCCACTTCCCACCACCGACTGAATTTCTCCGCCAGGGCTGGCGCTCACTGTCGCTGGTGGGCCCGACCTTTGCCCGCGTGCTGTTCGCGCATCCGGATGCTCCGAGCTTTCTGCGCAACAACCTCGGCCGCAGCGTGCTGTTTGATGTGGGCATCAGCCTATGAGCCCCTTGCACGAGTTACTTGCGGCTGTGCCGCAACAGGGCTGTGTGCGCTGGATTGGCGTGCGCCCGGCTTCGCGGGCGACGATGATCGAACTGGACGCCGTGGAAGCAAGGCGCGAAGCCGGCCTGACTGGCGACCACAGCCGCCCAGGCCCGCGTAACGCCCGGCAAGTGACCCTGATCCAATGGGAACACTTGGTGGTAATCAGCGCCCTAATGGGACGCCCGGCCGAAAACCCAATTACCGCCCACGAACTACGGCGCAATATCGCTATCAGTGGCATCAACCTGTTTAGCCTCAAAGGCCGGCGCTTTCGTCTCGGCCAGGCGATACTGGAAACCACCGGCTGGTGCCAACCCTGCGCAAAACTAGAAGAGCGCTTAGGGCTCGGCACCTTCCAGGCCATGCGTGGCCACGGCGGCATTACCGCGCGCGTGCTACAAGGGGGGATTATTCGCCTGGATGATGCCCTGCGCGTTGAGCCGCTATAAGCTGCGCAGCTAGAATGCCCACCACCCCAGCCCGCAATCGACCCTACTCAATTGCCAACGGCCCCCTTTACTCGAGGCACACATGACCAGTCGTCTGAACCCTGATGATCAAAAACGTGTCGAGCAATACCTCAGTGCTCCGCAGCATCAGGTCGAACGCCAGCCGTTCAAGGTTTGGCGGCTGCTGCTGATCATCGTGATGATCACGATTGGCCTGGGCCTGCTGAGCCGTCTTCTGAGTCGCCTGGTGCTATGAGCTGCTTAGCGCTCGCCCACACCGACTCACCGTTTTTCCTTAAAAGCCTTGTGAGCGTATCGAATGACTCATCAAATCGTAATTGTCGGCGGTGGCGCCGGCGGACTGGAGCTTGCTACCCGCCTAGGTAGAACCTTGGGTAAACGCGGCCAAGCCAAGATCACCCTGGTCGACGCCAACCTGACGCATATCTGGAAGCCATTGCTACACGAAGTAGCCGCCGGCTCGCTGAACTCGTCTGGCGACGAACTCAACTACGTGGCCCAGGCCAAGTGGAACCACTTCGAGTTCCAGCTGGGGCGCATGCACGACCTCAATCGCGCGAACAAACGCATCAGCCTATCGGCCACCCTGGATGAGCACGGCCAGGTATTGGTCCCCGCGCGCGAGCTGAGCTATGACAGCCTGGTCATCGCTGTGGGCAGTACGACCAATGATTTCGGTACCGCCGGCGCTGCCGAGCACTGCCTATTCCTCGACACCCGCGAGCAGGCTGAGCGCTTTCACCACCAGCTGCTCAACCACTACATGCGCGCCCACGCCAGCCAAAGCGAAACGACCGAGCTGATTAATGTCGCGATCGTCGGGGCGGGGGCCACGGGGTTGAACTGGCGGCCGAACTGCACCATGCGGCACGCGAGTTGGCGGCCTATGGCCTGGATCGAATCAGCCCGGAAAACATGCGCATCACCCTGATCGAAGCCGGCCCGCGTGTATTGCCCGCCCTGCCTGAACGCATCAGCCAGCCGGTGCACAAAACCCTGGAGAAGCTCGGCGTCACCGTACTTACTGGGGCCGCCGTCAGCCAGGTGACCCGCGAGGCGCTGCATACTGCGCAAGGCCAAATCATCCCAGCCACCTTGAAAGTATGGGCCGCCGGGATTCGCGCCCCCGACTTTCTCAAGGAACTGGATGGCCTGGAAAGCAATCGCATCAACCAACTGCATGTAAGGCCGACCCTGCAAACCACCTTGGACGACAACATCTTCGCCTTCGGTGATTGCGCTGCCTGCCCGCAACCTGGCAGTGAAGGACGCAACGTACCGCCGCGCGCACAGGCAGCGCACCAACAAGCCTCACTGCTGGCAAAATCGCTAAAACTGCGCATCGAGGGCAAGCCGCTGGCGGAATACCGCTACCGCGATTACGGCTCATTGATCTCGCTGTCGACTTTTTCAGCGGTCGGCAACCTGATGGGCAACCTGACCGGCAGCGTCATGCTCGAAGGTTGGCTGGCGAGAATGTTCTACGTATCGCTCTACCGCATGCACCAGATTGCGCTGTACGGCATGACACGCACGCTGTTGATGATGCTCGGCGACCGCATTGGCCGCAGCACCGAACCGCGCCTGAAACTTCACTGATACTCGCGCGGGCAAGGCCAGGCCTTGCCCGCCAGCACAACAAAGAACGAAAAGATCAAATCGCAGGCAATAAAAAACCCGCACTAGGCGGGTTTTTTATCATTCAAGCACGCTTGAAATGGTGGGTCGTGTGGGATTCGAACCTACGACCAATTGGTTAAAAGCCAACTGCTCTACCAACTGAGCTAACGACCCAAAAATGGTCGGGGTAGGGGATTCGAACTCCCGACATCCTGCTCCCAAAGCAGGCGCGCTACCGGACTGCGCTATACCCCGATGAAAGATTGGCTCCGCGACCAGGACTCGAACCTGGGACCCAATGATTAACAGTCATTTGCTCTACCGACTGAGCTATCGCGGAACTACTTGCTTCCTTTCTCAGAAATTTGAACCGCTTGTTAATTCGTTTCGCTTGTCTGAGGCGCGCCATTTTACGGTTTATCGCGAAGCTGTCAACCCCTAAAATTGCTTTTAGTACAATGATTTGCAGCTGCGAGATGGGCTGCTATATCTTCCCTATGTCTGTGTTCATTGCAGGACGCATCTGCCGCAAGGCCTCAGTCAGGAAAGTCCATGAGTAACCAGGGCACACCGCCAACCCCACCCTCATCTATACAGACCCTTGCCAATCGCGGCATCCAGCCGCGCTTCGGGGAGCTGGCACAAAGCTGCCGCAAGCTGGTGATGAATCGCCTGGCCGAGCACCTGACAGGCGTCTTCGCCCAGGTCGACGACACACTCTTTGAATGCGCTGAAAAAGCCGAGAACAATCAGGTGCAAACATTGTTCTTCGACAACATGCGCGAGATCCGTAAGCAGCGACCACAAATAGAACGCAGCTACCATAAGCAGATCGCACAGAACCTCGCCGATTTCCTCGACGGCAAGCTCAAGCTGCTATCCAGCGCTAGCGAACTGGATGTCGAGCACATGGCCCTGGTGCAAAACGAGGAATATGAAGAAAGCCTGCAAGTCACCAACATGGTCAGCCGGGTAAAGGCCCGCTGCGCACAGCCACTATTTGCCCTGGAGCAACGCCTGGCCTTGCTGAATAACGGCCAGAAGCTGGGTGAGGACAGCAATCCCTTCGGCCCACAAATGATTGCCCAGGCGTTCCGAGACGCCCTGGCGCCCTGCCCGTTCCCGCTGCGGATAAAGGTCATCCTCTATACGCTGTTTGACACCCACGTCATGCAAAGCCTGGACAGCCTCTATAGCGCATTGAATCAACGCCTGATAGAAGCGGGCGTACTGCCGAACCTCAAGTACATCGCACAACGTAACAGTCAGCCCGCTCGCCAGAAGACAGCGCCCACTGCCGCCGCAGCCGAACAACCGGCCGAGAGCAACGCCAGCAGTAGCAGAAACACCAGCGCTGGTAGCAGTGCCGGGCAACAGCCCCGCGCCGGCAACACCGACCTCAGCGGACCGCCCCCCAGCGACCCAATGGAATTACTGGGCAACCTGGCAACCCTGCTGAGCGAACATCGCCAGCGCGACATTGATGCCCCCTGCTCGGCGGCACCCGCAGCATTGCCAGCTTTACTCCCCGCGAAGCGACCAGCACCTACAGCGCTTCCGCGCTGCTGGATGCACTCAATCGCATGCAGCAGCACTCGGCCAGCGACCTGTCACAGCGCCTGCATCACCCACAGCCAGTCGAAAGCCTGAAAGCCGATTTGCAGCAACAACTGGAAGCCCACAGCGCGCTTCCCGGCCAACAGAAGGTTTCCGACCAAGAAGCGGATGTAATCGACCTGGTCGGCATGCTGTTCGACTTTATTCTGGACGACGACAACCTACCGGACACCTGCAAAACCATCCTCTCGCACCTGCACACGCCCTATCTAAAGGTGGCACTGCAAGACAAGGCACTGTTCACCCAGCACCACCACCCTGCCCGCCGCCTGCTCAACAGCATGGCCCAGGCCGGCGTTCTGTATGGCGGTGAGGGCGATGAGCGCGGCCTGCTGGCCAAGCTGCAGTGGGTGGTCGAGCGGGTCATTCATGATTTCTCGGGCGACTTGCAGCTGTTTGACGGCCTGTTGGAAGAATTCAATGAGTTCGTCGGCACCCTCAGGCACAAGGTCGAACTGCGCGAACGCCGCGCAGTGGAAGCCGCCAAAGGTCGCGACAAACTGCTCGGTGCTCGTCAGCATGCCGTCGAGGTCATTGCCAATAGCCTGAACAATCGCCAGCCACCCAGCATTATTCGTAACTTTCTCGAACTGACGTGGGCGGATGTGCTGGTATTCGTGCTGCTGCGCAATGGCGAGCGCAGCCCCGAATGGCAGCGCGCCTGCGAGGCGGCCGAGCAATTGGCATGGAGCGGCACCTTGCTCGACGAAGCCGCAGGCGAGCGCCTACGGAAGCTGCGCGTGCCGCTGCTCGAAGACTTACGCAAAGGCCTGGAGCTGCTCGGCGGCTACCATGAAGCGGGCATTCGCCGCCTGCTGCAGGATTTGGTGGCCTGCCAGCATGCCGTACAGGCCAAACAACCGCAGGTGGCCGCCAAGCTCCAACCCAGCCTGCCAGACAGCCCGCTGGCCGCCATGCTCGGCGAAGATGCAGCCCTGGCGACCCTGGCACCACGCGAGTCAACCCTCTCGACGCGCGCTCAGGCACTGGCCAAAGAGCTTGGCCATATCGAGTTCGGCACCTGGTTCGAATTTGTCACAGGCGAGCAGGTGCGCCTGCTCAAGCTGTCTTGGTTCAGCCCAACAACGCGCAACTACATGTTTGTCGACCAGAGCGGTCAACGCGTGGCAATCAAGCCACTCACTCAACTGGCCACTGAAATGGAACAAGGACTCGCACGCATCGTCACCCCCGAACGAGGTGCCCCACTGGTGGACCGCGCCCTTACCGCTATTTACCGCGTGCTGCAGCGTTTTACCGGGCGCACGGCTGAGCCCCAAGAATAAGGAACTCGCATGAATGACGAACGTCGCCTGCATAACCGGCATAGCGCCGACGTGCAGCTGGAGGTCTTTGACCTGCACTCTGGCCAACGCCTGGGCCGCATAGTCGACCTGTCTGCTGATGGCTTTATGTTATTTAGCGACACACCGCTGGCGGCAGATGAACTGGTGGAGTGCCGCCTGGTCAGCGAACAGCTGATTGAGGGCGTGGGTGAAATAATCCTGGGGGCTGACTGCCTGTGGAGTCGCCCCGGTGCTGACGGCCAACACTGCTGGGCCGGGTTTCACATCATTGACCTGGCCGAGGACCAGGCAGCCGCCCTGGAAATCCTGCTCAAGCACCTGTAATCCAGGCAAAAAAATACCCCGGTCAGCGCATGCTGAACCGGGGTATTTTTATCTGGCGCCGTTGTTAATGCGGTTAACTAGGATCAGTCGAAGACGATCTCATCGCCCTCTACCCGACCGGTGACGCTGCTGCCCGGCGCAAACTTGCCGGCCAAGATCAACTGCGCCAAGGGGTTTTCGATCCAGCGCTGCACAGCACGCTTGAGCGGGCGCGCGCCATACACAGGGTCGTAACCAATGGCAATCAGCTTGTCCATCGCCTCAGCCGAGAGATCAAGGTTCAGCTCACGCTCAGCCAGACGCTCACGTAAACGCCCCAGCTGGATTTGCGCGATACCAGCAATTTGATCACGGGCCAGCGGCTCGAAGATCACCACCTCATCAATCCGGTTGATGAATTCCGGACGGAAATGCACACCGACCGCATCCATCACCGCTGCGCGCTGCGCTTCACGATCGCCAACCAATTCCTGAATCTGCGCGGAACCCAGGTTGGAGGTCATCACGATCACGGTGTTTTTGAAGTCCACTGTGCGACCGTGACTGTCCGTCAGACGACCGTCTTCCAGCACCTGCAACAGCACGTTGAAGACATCCGGGTGAGCCTTCTCCACCTCATCCAGCAGAATCACTGAATAAGGCTTACGGCGCACGGCCTCGGTCAAATAACCGCCCTCTTCATAACCGACGTAGCCTGGCGGCGCGCCGATCAGCCGCGCCACGGAGTGTTTCTCCATAAACTCGGACATATCGATACGCACCAGCGCGTCTTCGGTGTCGAACAGGAACTCCGCCAGCGCCTTGCACAACTCCGTCTTACCGACCCCGGTCGGGCCGAGGAACAGGAACGAACCGCTCGGCCGATTAGGGTCAGACAACCCCGCACGGGAGCGCCGCACCGCATTGGCAACCGCCACCACGGCCTCATCCTGACCAATCACGCGCTGATGCAGCAGACCTTCCATTTTCAGCAGCTTGTCACGCTCACCTTCGAGCATCTTGCTGACCGGAATACCGGTCCACTTCGATACCACTTCGGCAATCTCTTCCTCGGTGACCTTGCTGCGCAGCAACTGATTATCTTTTTTGCCGTGCTGGTCGACCATTTGCAGGCTGCGCTCCAGATCCGGAATAACGCTGTACTGCAGCTTGGCCATTTGCTCCAGATCACTCTTGCGCCGCGCCGTTTCGAGTTCCTGCCGGGCCTGCTCAATTTTCTGCTGGATCTGTGCAGAGCCTTGCACCTCAGCCTTTTCCGACTTCCAAATCTCCTCCAGATCGGCGTACTCGCGCTCCAAGCGGGCGATATCTTCCTTGAGTTTTTCCAGGCGCTTCAACGCCGCCTCATCGTCTTCTTTCTTCAACGCCTGACGCTCAACTTTAAGCTGAATCAAGCGGCGCTCAAGACGGTCTAGCACCTCTGGCTTGGAATCGATTTCCATGCGGATACGGCTGGCCGCCTCGTCAATCAAGTCGATGGCTTTATCCGGCAACTGGCGGTCGGTGATATAGCGATGGCTCAGCTTGGCCGCCGCGATAATCGCGCCGTCGGTAATGGCCACCTTGTGGTGCACCTCGTAGCGCTCTTTAAGGCCACGCAGGATGGCAATGGTGTCTTCTTCGCTCGGCTCATCCACCAGTACTTTCTGGAAACGCCGCTCCAACGCAGCATCCTTTTCGATGTACTGACGGTATTCGTCCAGGGTAGTCGCCCCCACACAATGCAGCTCACCGCGAGCCAGAGCCGGCTTGAGCATATTGCCGGCGTCCATCGAGCCTTCGCCTTTACCGGCGCCGACCATGGTGTGCAGCTCGTCGATAAACAGAATGATGCGGCCTTCCTGCTTGCCCAGTTCATTGAGCACCGCTTTAAGGCGTTCTTCGAACTCGCCACGGAACTTGGCACCAGCGATCAGCGCGCCCATGTCCAGCGACAGCACGCGCTTGTCTTTCAGGCTATCCGGCACTTCGCCATTAACAATGCGCTGGGCCAGCCCCTCAACAATGGCGGTTTTACCCACACCCGGCTCACCGATCAGCACCGGATTGTTCTTGGTGCGACGCTGCAGCACCTGGATGGTGCGGCGGATTTCATCATCACGGCCGATCACCGGGTCCAGCTTGCCGTCTTCGGCGCGCTTGGTCAGGTCGACGGTGAATTTATCCAGCGCCTGGCGATTTTCTTCGACATTCGGGTCATTCACCGCATCGCCGCCGCGCAGGTTCGCCACGGCGTTTTCCAGCGCTTTACGGCTGACGCCCTGGCCGAGCAGCAGCTTGCCCAGCTTGGTGCTGTCATCCATCGCGGCCAACAGTACCAGCTCGCTGGAGATAAACTGATCCCCCTTCTGCTGCGACAAGCGATCAGCCTGATTGAGCAGGCGCGCCAAATCCTGCGACAGGTTTACATCACCGGACGGGTTCTGGATTTTGCCCAGCTGATCCAGCTCCTTGGCCAAGGCCAGGCGCAGGCTATTCACATCAAAGCCGACCTGCATCAACAGGGGCTTGATCGAGCCGCCCTGTTGTTCGAGCAGCGCCTGCATCAAATGCAGCGGCTCAATGGCCGCATGATCGAGGCCAACGGCCATGGATTGCGCATCGGATAGCGCGAGTTGCAGCTTGCTAGTTAAACGATCAATACGCATATCAATCAACCCTCTTAGTGGTGGCAGGCCGGCGCACTGAATCGCGCCCAGACAAAAAAACCTGCGGATGAAGAGTAGATGAGGTCGATTGTGCGCGTTTCAAGTCACGCGACGTTGATGGGGGTCAGTAAAACGGTACCGCGAGCCACTGCCGGCCCGCGACGATTCGCACGCTCAGTTACCCAACCAGATCAGGCTGGCAAAGCGCCCGCTTTGCGCCGAACGGCGGTAAGAGAAGAAGCGCGGGTCGGTAACGGTGCAAAAGTCGCCGCCATACACAGCCTCGACACCACAGGCCGCCAGACGGATACGCGCCAGCTGGTAAATATCGGCCATAAACTTGCCCGAGTTAACGCTCGGCTGAAATGCAGCAGCCGCTTGCGCCTGCTGGCCGACAAAGGCCTCGCGCACTTCCGCCCCCACCTCAAAGGCTTGCGGCCCAATCGCCGGGCCCAACCAGACCAAGACCTGATCCGCCGGCACGGCCAGCTCATCCAGAGTAGCCTCCAGCACGCCGCCGGCCAGTCCACGCCAGCCCGCATGGGCGGCCGCCACGCGAGTGCCCGCGCGATCACAGAAGAGAACCGGCAAACAGTCGGCGGTCATCACCGTGCAAGCAACACCCGGGGTTTCGGTCCAGCTAGCGTCAGCTTCAAGCACTGCCGCTGGATTGGCCTCTACAACTGCAACACCGTGAACCTGCTGCAACCAGGCGGGCTTACAGCCCAACAGACTGACTAAGCGCTGACGGTTTTTAGCAACCGCACGCGGGTCATCGCCAACATGCTCGCCCAGGTTAAGGGTGTCATACGGCGCAACGCTGACACCCCACTGCGGGTGGTAACAGAGGTTTTGACTTTGGCCGGCGCGGGCCACTGCGGCATCAACCAGTCGTGCATCTTGTCACCCAATAAATGCCTCGCGGTCCTGGCGCAACAGCGTCAGCAACCAAACAAAGTCATCCGGCAACGGCGACTGCCACTTCATCCGCTCGCCAGTGATCGGATGGTCCAGTTCAAGGAAGCGCGCATGCAACGCCTGGCGCGGGAACTCCTTAAGGGTCTGCACCATGCTTGGGTTAGCGGCCGGCGGAATGCGGAAACGTCCGCCGTAAACCGGATCACCGACCAGCGGATAACCGATATGGCTCATGTGCACACGGATCTGGTGCGTGCGCCCGGTTTCCAGCTTGACCCGCGCATGGGTATGCGAGCGATAGCGCTCTAGCACACGGTAATGGCTCACCGCCGGCTTACCACCATCGCTAACCGCCATACGCTGACGCTGCGACGAGCTACGACCGATCGGCGCGCTGATCTTGCCACCAGCGGTAATCACACCAATCACGATGCACTCGTAGATACGGCTGACCGAACGCTTCTGCAGCTGATCGACCAGACGGGTCTGCGCCTCAATGGTCTTGGCCACTACCATCAAACCGGTGGTGTCCTTGTCCAGGCGGTGCACGATGCCCGCACGCGGCACATTGATGATGTCCGGCACGTGGTGAAGCAAGGCATTCAGCAAGGTGCCATCGGCGTGCCCGGCAGCCGGGTGCACCACCAGGCCGGCAGGCTTGTCGATGACCAGGATCTGATCGTCTTCATAGACGATGTTCAGCGGGATGTCCTGGGCAATCCACTCACCTTGGGCTTCCTGCTCGGCCTTGAGCGCCAGCAGCGAACCGCCATGGACGATGTCGCGCGGGCGCAAGACCGCACCATCGACGGTCAGCAGACCCTCTTTGATCCAGGCAGACAGACGCGAACGCGAGTGCTCGGCGAACAGGAGTGCGGCGACTTGATCGAGGCGTTGACCGCCCATGTCATAGGGCACCTCGGCGTTCAGTTCAATAATCTGCTTATTAATAGAGGGCATGCTCGGCAACGGCGGGAAAGTCTGAAAAGGTCTAGCCTTTGGTTTCGGCTACACGCTTGTGGTTAAATACGGCGTCTTTGCCCCAGGGTACCGGGGGCGCTCATCATAACAGGACGGCTTTGCTCAAGACAGCCGCCGTCACAGGGACGCAAGCCGCCATGCAAGTGAAACACCTGCTGCTGATCGCAATCCTCGCCCTCACCGCCGCCTGCTCATCAAAACAGGTGGTTGACGAAAACCTGAGCGAGGCCGAACTCTACCAGCAGGCACAAGCCGACCTGGACAATAGTAGCTACACCGCTGCGGTGGCCAAGCTCAAGGCGCTGGAGTCGCGCTACCCGTTCGGCCGCTACGCCGAGCAGGCGCAGCTGGAGCTGATTTACGCCTACTACAAGAACGTTGAGCCGGAAGCGGCAAAGTCTGCTGCTGATCGTTTTATTCGCCTGCACCCGCAGCACGCCAACGTTGATTACGCCTATTACCTCAAAGGCCTGGCCTCGTTCGACCAAGACCGCGGCCTAATCGCCCGCTTCGTGCCGCTGGACATGACCAAGCGCGACCCTGGCGCCGCGCGCGACTCTTACAACGAGTTCGCCCAGCTCACCAGCCGCTTCCCGACGAGCCGCTACGCCCCAGACGCCAAGCAGCGCATGATCTACCTGCGCAACCTGCTGGCCGCTTACGAAATCCACGTGGCGCACTACTACTTGACCCGCAACGCCTACGTGGCTGCCGCCAACCGTGGCCGCTATGTGGTGGAAAACTTCCAGGAGACCCCGGCAGTCGGTGACGGCCTGGCGGTGATGACCGAAGCCTACCAGCGCCTTACCCTGGATGACCTGGCCGCCACCAGCCTGGAAACCCTAAAGCTCAACTACCCAGATCACCCAAGCCTGGTCGACGGCCAATTCGTACCGCGCGAAGAAGAAGCCGATACGCGCTCCTGGATTGCCAAGGCCACCCTGGGCCTGATCGAAACCGATACGCCGCTGCCGCCGGGCGAAACCCGCGCCAGCCAGGACGTTATCCGTCAGTACGAAGATGCCGAAGAGTTGATTCCGGATGAACTCAAAGCGCAAGAAGCCGAAGCACCGAGCCGCTCCTGGTTCAGCTACCTGACCTTTGGCCTGTTCGACTGAGCAAGCGCAACACCGCAAAAGGGAGGCTTCGGCCTCCCTTTTTCATGCCTGCGCGAACGGACTTAATAACACGGAGAGTTGACCAGAGGCATCAGCACTCAACCGGCGTGCTGACCTGATCAGCACAGACATGCGCACCGAAATCTGCGTGCAACGTATAGGCGACACATGACTGGCATTAACCGAGCTAGCGAGCCTACTCGCCACAGAGCGGGCAAGCAGCTAACTGCCAATACCCATAACAACGCCTGGGTCACCGTTTGAACGCTGGGCGCATGCGGACGGGTTAGCTAAACTGCGCGCCTATCAATAAGAAGAGAGCGCCATGGGCCTGTTCCGCTTGCTGTTCTGGATTGCCATCATTGCTGCCGCCTTCTGGCTGTGGCGGCGCCTTACCCGGCCAACAATCTCGCGCCCGAAACGCCCTGACGCGACACAAAAGCCAGCGCCAATGGTGCGCTGCCAGCAGTGCGGCATCCATGTACCCCGCGATAACGCACTGGCAAAAGGCGAAAAGTGGTTCTGCAGCCAAGATCACCTAGAACAAGACGCCAAATCCCGTGAGCACTGACTTCCCCCTAAGCGGGGAGCAAAGCTGGCGCATCCTGCGGCTCTACCACCTGTACCGCCTCATTATCGGCATTACCTTAGCGACACTGGTCTCGAGCGACCTTGACTCGCAACTGCTGGACATGGCGCACCCGGCACTGTTCCGCAATGGCAGCTGGCTGTACCTGGCGCTCAACGTCCTGATCATCGCCACCGTGCGCCGACCCAAACGCCTGGCACAAGTATTCAGCCTGGCCTTGGTCGATGTGATTTTGCTCTCCGGGCTGTTCTATGCCGCCGGCGGCACCCCCAGCGGCATCGGCAACCTGTTAATTGTTGCCGTGGCCATCGCCAATATTCTCTTGCGCGGGCGCATCGGCCTGCTGATTGCAGCCGTAGCAGCAATTGGCATGATCTACCTGACGTTCTACCTCAGCCTTAGCCGGCCAGCCGCCTCCGCCCAGTACGTGCAAGTTGGCGCGTTTGGCGCGCTATGCTTCGCGGCCGCACTGTTCGTGCAAGGCCTGACCCGCCGCCTGCAAGTCAGCGAAAACCTGGCCGAGCAGCGCGCTGCCGACGTGGCCAACCTGGAAGCACTCAACGCGCTGATCCTGCAACGCATGCGCACCGGCATTCTGGTGCTGGATGACGTGCATCGCGTATTGCTGGCCAACCAGGGCGCCAACCACCTGCTCGGGAAAAGCGACCTGACCGGCACGATCCTCGACCCACACTGCCCGGAGCTGATCAAACGCATGCAGCAGTGGTCGCACAACCCAAGCCTGCGACCTGCCAGCCTCCAAGCAGCGGCTGACGGCCGCGTACTGCAGCCGAGCTTTATCGCCCTGCAACGCGGCAAGCATAAACACACGCTGATCTTTCTCGACGACATCTCACAAATCGCCCAGCAAGCGCAGCAACTCAAGCTTGCCTCGCTGGGCCGCCTGACCGCCGGCATCGCCCACGAGATTCGCAATCCGCTGGGCGCGATCAGCCATGCGGCCCAACTGTTACAAGAATCCGATGAGTTGCAAGGGCACGACCTGCGCCTGGCGCAGATTATTCAGGATCATTCGCGACGCATGAACTTGGTAATCGAGAACGTCCTGCAACTCTCGCGGCGGCGCCAGGCCGAACCGCAATTACTCGACCTAAAATACTGGCTGCACCGTTTTGCCAGTGAGTTCCGCAGCAGTGCCACACCCCAGCAGACGCTACACTTAGAAACCAGCAGCGGCAGCATCCAGACCCGCATGGACCCGCACCAACTCACCCAGGTATTAAGCAACCTGGTGGAGAACGGAATGCGCTACAGCGCGAAGAAGCACAAGCAAGGGCAAGTCTGGCTGAACCTATTCCGCGACCCGAGCAGCGAACTCCCTGTACTCGAGATACTGGACGACGGCCCAGGTGTCGCCGAAGAACAACTGCATCACCTATTCGAGCCCTTCTACACCACGGAAAACAAAGGCACCGGCCTGGGTCTATATATTTCCCGCGAGCTATGCGAAAGCAACCAGGCCCGCCTCGATTACAAACCTCGCGAAAGTGGCGGCAGCTGCCTACGCATCACCTTCGCCCACCCGCGCAAACTGAGCTGACCATGACCCGCCAGAGAGCCTTGATCGTCGATGACGAACCCGATATTCGCGAACTTCTGGAAATCACCCTGGGGCGCATGAAGCTCGACACACGCAGCGCACGCAACGTTAAAGAGGCGCGCGAATGGCTGGCCAAAGAGCCCTTCGACCTCTGCCTAACCGACATGCGCCTGCCTGACGGAACAGGCCTGGAGCTGGTGCAGCACATTTTGCAACGCCACCCGCAAGTGCCCGTGGCGATGATCACCGCCTACGGCAGCCTGGACACCGCGATCAATGCACTTAAGGCCGGCGCCTTCGACTTCCTGACCAAGCCGGTCGACCTCGGCCGCCTGCGTGAACTGGTCGCAGCGGCCTTGCGCCTGCGCGGCGCCGATGGCAAAGAGCTGCCCGTCGACAGCCGCCTGCTCGGCGACTCGCCACCGATGCAGACCTTACGCAAACAGATTCTTAAACTGGCCCGCAGCCAAGCGCCGGTGTACATCAGCGGCGAATCCGGCAGCGGTAAAGAACTGGTGGCTCGCCTGATCCACGAGCAAGGCTCGCGCAGCGAGCATCCCTTCGTCCCGGTCAACTGCGGCGCGATCCCCACCGAGCTGATGGAGAGCGAGTTTTTCGGCCACAAGAAAGGCAGCTTTACCGGCGCCATCGAAGACAAACAGGGCTTATTCCAAGCCGCCAACAGCGGCACCTTGTTCCTCGACGAAGTGGCAGACCTGCCACTGCCGATGCAGGTCAAACTGCTGCGTGCCATTCAGGAAAAAGCCGTGCGCGCAGTGGGCGGCCAGCAAGAGTTGGTCGTCGACGTGCGCATCCTTTGCGCCACCCACAAGGACCTCGCCGGCGAAGTCGCCGCCGAGCGCTTCCGTCAGGATCTTTATTACCGTCTCAACGTGATTGAACTGCGCGTTCCCGCCCTGCGCGAACGCCGCGAAGACATCGCCCTACTGGCCGACAGCATGCTCAAGCGCCTAGCCGAAGGCACCGGCATAAGCGCCGCCAAGCTGGATGAGGACGCACTGGAAAAACTCAAAAGCTACCGCTTCCCCGGCAACGTGCGCGAGCTAGAGAACATGCTCGAACGCGCCTATACGCTGTGTGAAGACGATCGCATCACCTCCAGCGACCTGCGCCTGGCCGACTGCAGCCCCAACAGTGAAAACGGCGAAAGCAATCTCGCGCAGATCGACAACCTGGAAGACCACCTCGAAATCATCGAGCGCAAATTAATCATGCAGGCCCTGGAAGAAACCCGCTGGAACCGCACCGCAGCTGCGCAGCGCCTAGGCCTGAGCTTCCGCTCAATGCGCTACCGTTTAAAGAAGCTTGGCATCGACTGAACCGCACATAAGCTGTAGGAGGGGCTTTAGCCGCGAACCCCTCCTAGTGAAACGCTCAACCAACCGAAGCCAACCGCCCCGCCGGCGCATAAGGGGCCGGATCGACAATCGGCTCACGCCCCAGCATCAAGTCCGCGAGTAATTGGCAGGACGCCGGCGCCAGCACCAAACCATTGCGGTAATGCCCGCAATTCAGCCATAAGCCCTCGTACCCAGGCACCGGCCCGATATACGGAATGCCTTCAGGCGACCCCGGCCGCAACCCCGCCCAATGCCCCACCACCTCGGCATCAGCCAAAGCCGGCAACAACTCAACCGCCGAGGCCTTCAGACTGGCCAACGCCTCTTCGGTCGTGGTTTTGTCGAACGCGGCATGCTCCAGCGTGCTGCCAATCAGAATATGACCATCACGCCGTGGAATCGCATAACGCCCCTTGGCCAGCACCATAGCGGGCAAAAAGTCCTCGGCGCACTTGTACAAAATCATCTGCCCCTTGACCGGCACCACCGGCAACTCGATGCCAAGCGTCTTCATCAACTCTCCGCTCCACGCGCCGGCCGCGAGCACTACCTGATCGGCCTGCATATCACCCTGCGCAGTCTGCACACCCGTGATACGCCCACCGTCGCGGATAAAACCGCTGACCGCACACTGCTCATGCACGGTGACATTCGTCATCTGCTGCAGCGCTGCACGCAGCGCCTTAACCAGACGCGGATTGCGCACATTGGCCACGTCGGCCATCTGCAGCGCACGACCAAAACCCGCTGCCAACGCCGGCACCGCACGTTGCACGTCCGCCATATCGACCGACCGAAGCGCCCGCCCTTCCCGCTGCGCCCACGCCAACGCCTCGGCGTCATCGTCAAGGTTCAACCAGTACAACCCCGTGACATAAACCTCGGGATCAATTTGCGTCTGTGCCAGCAACTGCTCAGCCAAGCGCGGATAAAAATCCTGCGACCAATGCGCCAGCGCAGTGACGGCAGGGCTGTAGCGCCAGGGATACAACGGCGAAACGATACCGCCGCCGGCCCAGGAGGACTCTTGACCGACCTCACCGGCCTCAATCAGGCGAACATTGGCTCCCACCTGGGCAAGCTTAAGGCAGGACATCAGGCCAATAGCTCCACCACCCACAACAGCAAATCATCTATCAATGCTCACCTCGAATACAAAGAATCTTGACAGCACAGCCTTAGAAGCTAAATAGAAAGAGGCGGCCAGGAAGCCGAAGATGATAAACGCATAGGAAGCGCACCGATGAACCGAAATCACCAGAAAGCCTTCAACCTTCTTGAGCTGCTTATGGCCTTAGCGATATTGGGCATCCTAATAAGCATTATTCCACCGTCGTACAGCCATTTTATCGAGCGTAATCACACACAGGTCGTCCGCGATGAGCTACTCGCGCATCTACATTTCACCCGCGCACAATCCATTAACGCAAGGCGCTCACACACACTATGCGGCTCCGCTGATGGACAAACTTGCAATGGAAACTGGAACAGCATCTGGCTGGTGCGGAGAACACATGACCAACGAATCCTCCGGCGCTTCACGCCTGAAAGCCAGGGACAACTTTGCTGGCGCGGCTTTGGAGGCAACCAGGTAGTGTTTCGAGCCAACGGCATGAGCAGCGCAAGTAACGGTCGCTTCTCCTTTTGCAAGGATAAACAACCGCTGTGGCAAGTCGTGATTAACCGCCAAGGGCGCTTCAAAATCGACAAGCCAGAAAGCAACGTCAACTGCTGCTGACCGATCGTGCTAGCAGCAGGGCCGCTCATCTCCCCCCGGCTGACATCGGAATATGGTGTAGGCAGAATTTCAATGCCACCACCAATTTAGAAAAGATGCCATGTCCATTATCGCGCATATCCGAAACAGCAATACCTGGGCTGACAGAGCGTCACGTCAAGCTGGTTTTACTTTGATCGAACTGATGATCATCGTGACCCTAATGGGCATTTTCGCCATGATCGCCGTGCCGAGTTTCACCCAGTTCATTGCTAATAATCGAACCCAGTCGCTTAACAACGAAACCGTCGCACTTCTTCAATTCGCACGCAGTACTGCTGTAGAGCGACGCACCCTGATCAAGGTATGCCCAGGGGAAGAAAAATGGAGCGTTAAGGAGGACTGCTTGGCGTCCACGAAAGCTCTACGCACCATGGAACTGCCAGCGGGCTCTACCATAGACATCAGCGCCAATGAGCTGACCTTCCGCTACAACGGTACAGGTACCGCAGCCAACCTCTTCATCTGCCGGGGGGGCGACGCAGCCAATGGCTACAGCATAGAAGTCAAATCAAGCGGTAGCTCACGCTCATGGGGACGCGGCAAAACAGGCCCCGGAGATGAAGACAATATGACAACTTGCACAAACGGATGACGACGATGAAACCTAGTACTGCACAAGGCTTCAGTATGATTGAAGTACTGGTCACACTAGTGCTGATAAGCATTGGCATGCTTGGCATGGTTACACTGCAAACGCGTACCATCCAATACACACAGGACTCTGCGCAACGCAACACAGCAATCATGCTTGCGAACGATCTGGTCGAAATGATGCGTGCCATGCCCGCAGGGTTACCGGAGACCTCAGGCTATTACAAAAAAGCAGGCGATCAGTTCCCAGAAATGCCCAATGACTGCTCACCGCTACCAAGCAATGCTGCGGCTCAGCTTGCCTGCTGGGCGGACAAAGTCCAAAAAGCACTTCCCGTGACTCCGGAAAGTGCAGGTGGAGACAGCTTATTAAAAACTGACTTTCACGTATGCCGCACCAACACTGCAAACAGCTGCAGTAGTACAGGCACGGCTGTCGAAATTCAAATCGCCTGGCGCACTAGAGCAGGTGAATGCATGGACCCGGACGATGATGCTGACTCAACCGTTTGTCGCTATCGCCTGCGCACACAGATATAGGGCATTGAAATGACACATCACCGCTTTCAAACAGGGCTGTCACTGGTTGAGCTCATGGTGGCACTTGCCATCAGCAGTTTTCTTGTACTTGGCGTCACACAAGTCTATATCGACAATAAGCGCAGCTATTCATTCCAGCAGAATCAAACGGAAAACCTGGAAGGTGGCCGTTATGCCCTGTTACTGCTGCAGCAAGAACTGAGCAAAGCTGGCTATCGGCGGCGGCCTGACGAACAACCTGACACAGCGTTTCCAGCAGTCGGTGTTTTGCCAAACCTTGGATGCGGCGCCTTCGCCAAAGGGGTAACAATTCAGCGTACAGCCCTGAACTCGCTTTGCATTCGCTATCAGCCGCGCGATCACCTTGAGCGCAACTGCCTCGGCGACTTACCGTCTACAGCTACTACACTTGCAACAGCCCCTTATACCAGTTCCGGCGAAATCATTATCGAGCGCCTCTATTTTGAAAAAGACACGGATAGTGAATCGGGCACACTCAAATGCACACGGGTCCATACCGAGCTGACAGGAACCGTAATTAGTGACAGAACGGTCATGACCGGAGAGCTCGTTGCAGGGCTAGTCGACCTGCGTTACGAACTTGGCGTTGGTAGCGCCGCAGACCCACGCAATATTAGCCAGTACACAACCGCCGCGACCAACCTCCCTATTCTAGCAGTGCGCTATACCGCACTAATGCGCAGTTCGGGCATTCGTTTGCGTGAATCAATAACAGTAGACGACGCACTAGAAAACTGGCAAAGCCTTGCGGGCCTTGAGGACAGCGACAGCGTGCTTGCTGGTATCAAAGCTGCCGACAGTGGCCAGCTCTATCAAGTCTCGCAAAGCAATGTGATGCTAAGGAACCTGATGCCATGAGCAGACACTTTCCAAAAAAAGAACGCGGTGCAGCACTTTTTATTGCACTGATAATGCTTCTAGTCATCACGCTTCTTACACTTTCAGGGGCGCGCGAAAGCACTCTCGAAACTCGAATTACCGGTAGTTTCATTGAACAACAAAAGCTGCTGAACAATGCAGAAGCGGCGCTGCGCCAAGGAGAAAAGCAACTCACCGCATCAGCGGCTCCGCGCGAGCAAAATGACTGCACCGGAGCGTATTGTTTTCTAAGCAACAGCCCCGCCTATCTCCAAAATTTCGAAACGGCAATGAGCTACACAATCGTAACAGGCGAAAACGGCCAAAAAATCAGGTGGTATGCGCTACCCGCTCCCGCTGGTGCGGCGCAGGGGCAAGCGGAGAATCCGGAGTACGGCAACATGCTGCTAGGCATTGGCACCTTCCGCTATGAAATTAATGCCGAAGCCGAAAACTCACCAACTGGGCACAAAGCCAACCTTCGCTCTACCACAGCTAAAGTCTTCAACTGAAGGGATAAACTAAAATGCAAACTCACGTATTCCTTCAAGCCAGCGCTATTGCCCTGGCAATCGCAATTACCCCAGGTTTCCAGGCTCAAGCTGCGGGCGGCGCGAACAACCCCGCACAATCCCCCTATTTGTCAGCAGCTCAGCTACGCCACTCAATATGCTGGTGATGGGTCGTGACCATAAGCTTTACTACGAAGCCTATAACGATGCTTCCGACCTCAATGGCGACGGTATAATCGATGCAGGCTATAAGGGGCATCTAACAACAGCCGAAGGTGGCATCGACTACTTTGGCTATTTCAACTCCAACGTCTGCTACGCCTATACCGACGGAACTTTTGTACCCACAGCACTCGCTACCAACAAACGCTGCTCAAGCCAATGGAGCGGTGACTACCTAAACTATCTGACTACATCCCGCATGGATGCATTGCGCAAGGTGCTTTACGGCGGATATCGGGTTAACGATAGCGAAAGCAAAACGTTACTTCAGGGCGCTTATATTCCCCGTGACGCGCATGCATGGGGTAAAGAGTACAATCCCAACGGCGATAATTTTAATATCTCTGACTACACACCACTGTCGCAACCCGCCTCGGGTTTCCGTCACATGTTCGCGGTCGTTTCGAAAACGCAAGATACAGGCATTCCCCAACTACGCGTTCTAACTAATACCTCTTTCCGCGTGTGGAACTGGGTATCAAAAGAACGCCCTGTAGCAATGGATGAATGCATAGGCAGCACAGGCGCCACAGTAAGTTGCACATCAGGTGGCGCCTCAGCCGCAGGCTGGTCTGTGGTCCCCACTAGCGTACTTAGTAACGTGACAGTGACAACATGGAAAGATGATGAAAGCAGCCCTGGCAGCCAGCCCCAAATGGACTCACTTTTCAGTAATCATAAAAAAATTGAGCTTTGCGGAAGCGGAACTGCTTTACAGATACTTAAAAGCGCTAATGGAAATCCTTTCAACGCAAAGGGATGCTCCGACGACAACTACCATTCTTTAATAACTGCAACATTAACCCCACCAACCACAGGCAACTACACCTTTGCCGTGGACGGAGATGATGCAGTCGATGTTTCTATTGGTAGTACCTTAGTAGCCTCTTGGTATGGCGGCCACGGCGCCAACAACTCCGATAACGGGCTAAACACACATTCCGGCAGTATTTCATTAATTGGTGGTCAAACCTACACTGTCACGTTTCGCCATGAAGAAGCGGGAGGGAATGACAGCTGGGGCCTTTACTGGAAACTACCAGGAGGCGAACCAAGCACCCTAACAGACTACAATGTACGCGTGGAAGTTTGCCCTCTTGGCGCTGCTGCATTACGAGATGAGACATGCAAGGTGTATGGCAGTGGTAGCGTAAAGCCCACGGGCATTCTTCATGACTTCGGCGAAACCAACAAAATGTACTTTGGCCTACTCAGCGGCTCATACGGCAAGAACATGAGTGGTGGCACATTGCGAGCCAACATGGGCAGTTTCACTCGCGAGCTTGATCCGTTTACAGGTCAATTTTGCTCGTCTGACACCAGCTACTGTTCAAACGTAATTAACAATCCACTACCGCAGCGCAATGGCATTATTGCAACAATCAATAAATTTAGAATTTATGACTTCAACTATTCAAACAACGTGTACGGCTGCGGTTTCATAACCGGAGCGCCCATGACACAAGACAGTAAATGTTATATGTGGGGTAACCCGATAGGCGAGATGATGTATGAAACGCTTCGCTATTTCTCAGGCGCTAGCGGCCCAACATCCACTTATGATTACTCTGGTGGCCCGGACGCAACACTTGGCCTAGCCAAGCCAACCTGGGTCTCACCTTATTCCAAGAGCGGCGGTAATAACCCTGCCTGCGCCATTCCGGCAATGACCGTCATCAGCGATATTAATCCCTCGTACGACTATAAGCTTCCCGGTGCAAATACTAGTTGGCAGGCAGGTAACTCAGCTGTCTCAAACGCGGGTGACCCAACCTCAATCCAAGGTCTAAACGTTACTACTGAAACCAACGCCATAGGTAACGCTGAAGGTTTGGAAGACAAGAGCATATTCATAGGCGAGTCCAATGGAGCATCAGATGATGCCCCAACAGCAAAGGTTGTTAAGAAGCTCTCAACCGTTCGTGGCCTCGCGCCAGAAGAGCCCAGTAAACAAGGCACCTATTACTCCGCAGGTGTTGCTCGTTTCGCGGCCCAAAATGCGATTGGTGGTGACCGCAAACTGCAAACTTACTCAGTAGCGCTAGCCTCCCCTCTGCCACAAATCGACTTCCCAGTCGGTAACAACCGAATCACCTTAGTCCCGTTTGCAAAAACAGTAGGTGGCGGTGGATCCTTCAACCCCACAAACCAAATTGTAGATTTCTATGTACAAAAAATCGCCAATACCGACCCCGAGGGCAGCGACCTAGATACAAACATTAACGGCGGCCGCCCTTATGCAGAGTTTCGCATCAACTACGAAGACGTAGAGCAAGGCGCCGATCACGACATGGATGCCATTGCCCTTTACACACTTTCAGTAAATACCAGCAATGAGCTCAAGATTGACCTGTTCTCTGAATATGCAGCAGGTGGAGCTAAGCAGCACATGGGATATGTAATATCTGGGACTGGCTCAGCAACTGACGGCATTTATCTAGAAATTTGTGACCTTAGAACAGGAGGGACAAACAATGGAGACAGAGCAAGCTGCGAGGCACAAACACGTTACAACCTCAATACGCCTCCCGGCAGACCGGCGGGTTGGTGCGTAACTAATAGCAGCAATAGCGAGTGCGCCGGACTACCACCAACGGCTACTCGCACCTTTACCGCATCAAATAACGCCAACAGCGCAGAGTTGCTAAAAAGCCCGCTTTGGTATGCTGCTAAATATGGCATGCCTGACCGCGACACCAGCACGATACAAGGCGACCCTGACAACTATTTCTTGGTTACAAACGCCCTGACCCTCAAGGAACAACTCACCAAAGCATTTAACAATCTTGAGCAGTCCAACAACTCAGTTACAAGCCCAGCAATTTCCGTTGCAGGAAATGAGGCTTCCGACGATCTTTATATTTATCGCACCGACTACAAAATTAATACTTGGAGCGGTGATCTGATCAAGGAAGAATTCGATAGAACTACAGGCACGCGAACCAGAGAATGGAGCGCCAGTGCAAAAATGACGTCTGCCGGCCGTAATATCCGAATGGCTAATGCAGACGGCAGCGGCCTACAAGATCTCACCTGGGGCAACTTAAACAGCCGTGAGACACGCAACAATGCCGGCACTCTTGTAAACTTACAGGCTGCCCTGGCAACTGATATTGCGACAGGTACCGCTGCCCCAATAGAAAGCGGAAACAATCTAAGCACAGCAAATAATGCACTAGGCGAAAGCCGACTAAACTTTGTCAAGGGCCAGGAAAACGCAAAATTCAGACCACGGGACTCCTTACTCGGAGACATAATCAACTCCAACCCAGTCGTTGTTGGCGGCGCTCAATACCTTGCTTACCTAGCCGACAGCATCGAACCCAGCGCTAGCTACTCAACCTTTGTCGAAGCACAGCGCTCACGTAACAAGCGTATTTATATCGGCGCGAACGATGGCATGCTGCACGCCTTCGATGACAACGGCAACGAACAGTTTGCCTTCGTACCAACCGCTGTCATTCCTGAGCTATACCGGTTAACCGACCCGAGCTTCAATGAAGAAGGTGGTGCGCACAAATTCTATGTAGACGGCACCCTGTTGTACGCGATGTTTTTATCAACAACCAATGGCGCACGGTATTGGTTGGCACTCTGCGCGGTGGCGGCCGGGCCATGTTTGCACTCGATATCACTGACCCAAACGCTGTTAGCCTGCTCTGGGAGTTTAACGCCGGCGACGATATTGCTACCGGCGCTCCTGCTAACACGCCTAGTGATATGGGCTATAGCTTCCCGACTCCTACTATTGCCAAGCTTCACAGCGGCCACTGGGCTGTAGTGACGGGTAATGGATATGACAGCGATAGCGGTCGCGCTGCTTTAATGCTAATCGACATCGCCACTGGCGATTTGATCAAAAAAATTCCTACCGCGGCAGCTGACGCCAATAATGGCCTATCTAGCGTTCGGGTAGCCGATAACAACAGCGATGGTTTTGCCGACTTCGTCTATGCGGGAGACCTGAAAGGCAACCTGTGGCGATTTGACCTGATAGACACAAGTAAAAAAGACCCACTGCTTCGGGAGTCAAACATCAACACAAGCAACTATAAATTATCTTTTGGTGGAAACCCGTTATATACCGCGCGCAACGCCAGTAATGAAGTACAGCCGATCACAGCCCCTCCATCCCTAGTGCGCCACCCCAGCATGAAGGGCTATATCGTCATGTTCGGTACCGGTCGTTACTTCCGCGAGGCGGATAAATCTACCGAAGAAAACGATATCATCCAGACACTTTATGGCGTTTGGGATCAGAAAACCGCTGGGGAGGCCACCACAAGCACCGACGCACCTAGCCTTGTACGCAGCAATCTTCAACAACAGTCTTTCAGTAACACGACAGCCACCTTCCAGAATGGTGACGAGACAATAACCAAAACAGTGAGGACGCTGACCAATACACCAATAGCTTGGCGCAACGGCAGCGTCGGCAAGTACGGCTGGTACCTAGATATGGCAGTGGGCAGTACGGCTAATGGTGAGCGCATCGTCAACGAGATGGCTGCACGCGGGCAGGTTCTTTTCGTCAGCTCCCTGACACCATCCAATGACCCCTGTATTGCTGGACTGGAAGGCTGGACCTATGGCATCAATCCATTTACTGGAGGCCGCACCGAGTTTGCCGTGTTTGACTTCAACAACGACGGAATAGTAAATGCCAGTGATAACTACGACAGCCTAAGCGTTTCAGGTTTTAAAGCACCTGCAGGTGGATTCACCCTCAGCGGCGATACACTCTTTAGCACTGACGGCACATTTACCAATGTCAATTTCGGTCCGTCCGTGTCAGGCCGACAAAGCTGGCAACTAATTCCGGAGAATGATTAATGAATGCTAGGACTGCGGTGGGCTTCACCCTGATTGAGGTTATGATCGTGGTGGTGATAATTGGCATTCTTGCTGCTATCGCCTACCCCAGTTACAGCGAATATATCCAACGAAGCAATCGCTCGGAGGGGATGGCGCAACTAAACGATATCGCAGCACGCCAAGAACGCTACTACGCCCAAACGTATACTTATGTCACTACTTCGGCCGACCTCAGCAAGCTCGGCCTGACAGTTAGCAGTGATAAGGTGAAATCGGCAACAGGAAAATACGCAGTTACGGTCGCTAAAGTTGACGATGATGGCGGTTATACCCTGACGGCGACACAAAACTTCGGTGACACCAAGTGCGGCAACCTTACCCTCAATACTTTGGGCACTAGGGGGCGTAGCGGGAGCGGCAAAACCATAGAAGAGTGCTGGCGCTAATCAGCAACCAATAAAAAAACCGGCCAACTTAGCCGGTTTTTTATTAGATCGATAAAACTAACGCCCATAAAGTTTTGGCGTTTTTTTACAACGATTTAACCCGCAACTCCTTCGGCATCGAGAACGTCACATTCTCCGGCCGCCCTTCCAGCTCTTGCGCATTCGTTGCGCCCCACGCGCCAAGCTGCTGAATCACGCCTTGCACCAATACTTCCGGGGCTGACGCACCGGCAGTGATTCCAATGCCGGACACACCCGTAAACCACTCTTGCTTAAGGTCTTCCGCCCCATCGATCAGGTAGGCTGGCGTCCCCATGCGCTCGGCCAGCTCGCGCAGGCGGTTGGAGTTGGAGCTGTTAGGACTGCCAACGACCAGTAGCACATCGCACTCAGCGGCAAGCTGTTTGACGGCATCCTGGCGGTTTTGGGTGGCATAGCAGATGTCGTCCTTGCGTGGGCCACCGATAGCGGGGTATTTGCTGCGCAAGGCGTCGATGACCTTACTGGTGTCGTCCATGGACAGCGTTGTCTGGGTGACGAAGGCCAGGGCTTCTGGGTGGCGCACCTGCAGCGCAGCCACATCCTCTTCGTCCTCGACCAGGTAGATAGCGCCGCCGTTGCTGGCGTCGTACTGGCCCATTGTGCCTTCGACTTCCGGGTGGCCTTCATGGCCGATGAGGATGCATTCGCGCCCCTCGCGGCTGTAGCGCACCACTTCCATATGCACCTTGGTGACCAGCGGGCAGGTGGCGTCGAATATCTTCAAACCACGGCGTTCGGCTTCGCTGCGCACGGCCTGCGAGACGCCATGAGCGCTGAAGATCACGATGACATCGTCAGGAATCTGATCCAGTTCTTCAACGAAAACGGCGCCACGTGAACGCAGGTCTTCCACCACAAATTTGTTATGGACCACTTCGTGGCGCACATAAATAGGCGGACCGAAGACTTCCAGGGCGCGATTGACGATCTCAATGGCGCGGTCGACACCGGCACAGAAGCCACGGGGGTTGGCGAGTTTGATATGCATGCGGGTTATCTCGGCGCGCGTAAACGGAAGTTGCCGCGGGTTGGGTTGGCGGCAGCACATTGCGGCATAAGCCACGAATACCGCGCAGCCCAACAGCACGGTACCTGACATACGAACCATGGCGGGTTACGGCGCGCCAAATAACCTACTCCAGGCTCAAGCTCAGCCTGCGCGCCTAACCCGCCCTACAACAATAGTGCGCCGATCAGAGCGCTTTAACCTCGATGATTTCCACATCGAAGCTCAGCGCCTTGCCGGCCAGCGGGTGATTGAAGTCGATGGTGACTTGGCTGTCATCAAAAGCTTTGACCACGCCAGGCAGCTCAGCATTGGCAGCATCATTGAAAATCACCAGCAATCCCTCAGACAGCTCCATGTCTTGAAACTGGCTGCGCGGCATGACCTGGATGTTTTGTGGGTTGCCCTGGCCGAAGCCCTGCTCTGGGCTGATCTCTAGGCTGCGTTTGTCGCCCGCCTTCAAGCCGTAAATGGCCTGTTCGAAACCAGGCAATAAATTGCCGTCACCGACCTTAAAGGTCGCGGGGTTTTTATCGAAGGTGCTGTCGACCACATCACCATTGCCCAGCTTGAGGGCGAAATGCAGGGTAACTTCCTTGTCCGGGCCGATACGCTGCTCTTGGATGACAGACTCAGTCATGGGCTACTTCTCCGGACTTATCACTTTTAAACATATCCAGCGCCAACAGGATGGCACCGCCAGTAATCGCCATATCCGCCACATTGAAGGCAGGGAAATACCAGCGGTGTTGCCAGTGCACCAAAATGAAGTCGACCACATGGCCAAACACCACGCGGTCCACCAAATTACCCAGCGCGCCACCCAGCACCAAGGCCAAGGCAACGGCTAGCCAGGTTTCGCCGGGCTTGAGACGCTTGAGCCACACTACCAGCACCACGCTCACTACCAGCGCAATCGCGGCAAAGAACCAGCGCTGCCAGCCCGCTGCATCCGCCAGGAAGCTGAAGGCCGCGCCGGTGTTATAGGCCAGGGTCCAGCTGAAGTAATCCGGGATGATCACAATTTGCTGGTACATGCTCAGGCTGTTGTCGAAATAGAACTTGCTCGCCTGATCGACCACAAACACCAGCAGGCTCAGCCACAGCCAAGCCAAATGCCCGAAACGACTGGCGTTAGGCCGGCCGTTGTTAAGCATAGTGACGAACCTCGCCAGCGCCTTCGATATTGTCGACGCAGCGGCCGCAGATTAGCGGATGAGCCGGGTTTACTCCGACATCCTCGCGGTGATGCCAGCAACGACCGCACTTGGCATGGCCGGACTTCAACACTTTCAGTTTAAGGCCGGCAACCTCGGTCACCACGGCATCCTCTGGCGCAGCGCTGAGCGGCGCGAGGCTGGCGGTGGAGGTAATCAGCACGAAGCGCAGTTCGTTACCGAGCTTATTCAGATCCGCGATCAAGCTGTCTTCGGCATACAGAGTGACTTCGGCCTGCAGGTTACCGCCGATAGCCTTGGCCGCCCGCAGGTTTTCCATTTCCTTGTTCACTGCGACCTTGACCGCCATGACCCGCTCCCAGAACTCACGACTCAGTGCGAAGTCCTGTGGCATCTCGCTAAGGCCCTGGTACCAGCCATTGAGCATTACCGACTCATTACGCTCACCCGGCAAGTACTGCCAAAGCTCATCCGCCGTGAACGACAACACCGGCGCAATCCAGCGCACCAACGCTTCAACAATATGGAACATGGCGGTCTGGCAGGAACGACGCGCCACGCTGTCGGCGGCAGTGGTGTACTGACGGTCCTTGATGATGTCGAGGTAGAAACCGCCCAGCTCCTGCACACAGAAATTGTGCACCTTCTGGTAGACATTCCAGAAGCGGTAGCTGTCGTAGGCTTCTTCAATTTCGCGCTGCAGCAGCAACGCACGGTCCACCGCCCAGCGATCCAGTGCCAACATCTCATCAACTGGCAGCAAGTGCTCTTTAGGGTCGAAGCCACTGAGGTTGGAAAGCAGGAAGCGCGCGGTGTTGCGGATACGCCGGTAGGCGTCAGCACTGCGCTGTAGAATTAGGTCAGAGACGGCCATCTCGCCCGAGTAATCGGTGGACGAGACCCAAAGGCGCAAGATGTCTGCCCCCAAACTGTCGATAACCTTTTGTGGCGCGACGACGTTACCAAGGGACTTGGATTGCTTACGGCCCTGTTCATCGACAGTAAAGCCGTGAGTCAACAACTCTTTGTAAGGCGCATGACCGTCGATCGCACAGCCGGTCAGCAGCGAGGAATGGAACCAGCCACGGTGCTGGTCAGAGCCCTCGAGATACAAGTCGGCAACAGGGCCATTGGTATGCGCCAACTCGGCGTGCGAGCCACGCAATACGTGCCAGTGAGTTGTGCCCGAGTCGAACCAAACGTCCAGGGTGTCGCGGCTCTTGTCGTACTGCCCGGCTTCATCGCCCAGCAACTCGGCAGCGTCGAGCTTGAACCAGGCTTCGATGCCCTCCTGCTCAACACGCTGCGCCACCTCTTCCATAATCTCAACAGTGCGCGGGTGCAGCTCACCGCTTTCTTTATGAGTGAAGAACGGGATCGGCACACCCCAGTTACGCTGACGCGAGATACACCAGTCAGGACGGCCGGCAATCATGCTGTGCAGGCGCGCCTGGCCCCAGGCTGGAACGAATTGGGTTTCTTCGATAGCGGCCAGCGAACGCTCACGCAGAGTGGCGCCCTCATTCGGCTGCTTATCCATACCGATAAACCACTGCGCGGTCGCACGGTAGATCAGCGGCGTCTTGTGGCGCCAGCAGTGCATGTAGCTGTGCTGGATGGCTTCGTGCTTGAGCAGCGCGCCCACTTCTTCCAGCTTGGCAACGATATTCGAATTGGCCTTCCAGATGAATTGACCACCGAAGAACGGCAGCGACTCGACATACACACCGTTGCTCTGCACCGGATTGAAGATCTCATCGTTGCTCATGCCGTACTGCTTGCAGGTACGGAAGTCATCCTCACCATAGGCCGGCGCCGAGTGAACCACGCCAGTACCGGCGCCCAACTCGACATACTCAGCCAGGTAGACCGGCGAGAGACGATCATAGAACGGGTGACGGAAATTGATCAGGTCCAACGCAGCACCCGCCGCGGTGGCAATGACCTCGCCCTGCAGACCATAACGTTGCAGGCTGCTTTCGACCATTTCTTCAGCCAGCAGCAGCAGGCGATCACCTACATCCACCAGGGCGTAATTAAACTCCGGATGCACGTTCAGCGCTTGGTTAGCGGGGATTGTCCAGGGCGTGGTAGTCCAGATGACGATGCTGGCGGGCTTACTCAAGCTGGCCAGACCGAAGGCGGCGGCTAGCTTGTCGGCATCCACGACCGGGAAGGCCACATCGATGGCATCGGACTTCTTGTCCTGGTATTCGACCTCAGCCTCAGCCAATGCCGAACCGCAATCAAAACAGAAGTTGACCGGCTTTAGGCCCTTGAACACGAAGCCCTTCTTGACGATTTCCGCCAAGGCGCGGATTTCTCCGGCCTCGTTGGCGAAGTTCATGGTCAGGTAAGGATTGTCCCACTCGCCCAGCACGCCCAAGCGGATGAAGTTACCCTTCTGTTCTTCAACCTGCTCGCCGGCATACGTGCGGCAGCGTTCGCGGGTTAGATCAGCAGGCTGATTCTTGCCAAAAGTGGTTTCGACCTTGTGCTCAATCGGCAGACCGTGGCAATCCCAACCCGGCACGTAGGGCGCGTCGTAGCCGGACAGGGTCTTGGAGCGGGTGATGATGTCTTTGAGGATCTTGTTCAGCGCATGACCGATGTGAATGCTGCCGTTCGCATAGGGCGGGCCGTCATGCAGGACGAATTTCGGCCGACCTTCGCCTTGAGCGCGCAGCTTCTGATACAGGCCAATATCACTCCAACGCTGCAGAATCTGTGGTTCGCGCTGCGGCAGACCGGCTTTCATCGGGAATTGGGTATCAGGCAGATTCAGCGTGGCTTTGTAGTCGGTCATTTCGGGCTCTTCTAAGCGGTTGGCGCTATGTGTTTAAGCGCACCAATAGGCGCGGGCGGCGACAATATCGGCAGCAATTGCCATCTTCAGTGCCTCAAGCGAGGCGAAACGCTGCTCATCACGCAGCTTGCGGTGGAAAGCCACCGTTAAACGCCGGCCATATAAATCACCGGCAAAGTCCAGCACGTGCACTTCCAGGTGGGCACTGCCATCACCTGCAACACTCGGTCGCACACCGATGTTGGCGACACCCGGCCAGGTCTGGCCGTCGATTTCGGTACTGACCAGGTACACCCCACGTAGCGGTACACGCTTGCGTTTGAGCTGTACGTTGGCCGTTGGCGCATTCAGCTGACGCCCCAATTTCTGCCCATGCAACACCCGCCCGGCGATCTGAAAGGGCCGCCCGAGCAGATGCTGCGCCAGGACGAAATCACCCGCATCGAGCGCTTCACGCACGCGCGTACTGCTGACGCGAATACCGTCCAGTTCAACCGTGCTGGCGGCCTCAACGCTAAAGCCTTCACGCGCACCGGCCTCGGCCAGGAAGGCGAAATCGCCAGCGCGATCACAGCCAAACCGGAAGTCATCACCCACTTCCAGGTGCTGTATACCGAGGCCGTCCACCAGCACACGCTGGACAAACTCAGCAGCACTCAGCTCACGCAGGCGACGGTTGAAACTCAGGCACAGCACTCGGTCGACGCCTTCGGCGGCCAGCAACGCCAGCTTGTCACGCAAGCGTGCCAAGCGTGCCGGGGCATTCTCCGGGGCAAAAAACTCACGCGGCTGCGGTTCGAAAATCAACACGCAACTGGGCACGCCAAGCTCGGCGGCGCGCTCACGCAAACGCGCCAAGATGGCCTGATGACCACGATGGACGCCGTCGAAATTACCAATGGTGGCAACACAGCCCCGATGCTGGGGCCGCAGATTGTGTAGGCCTCGAACCAGCTGCATAACGCGCTTCTTGCTCATAAAGTGGTCGATTATACGCACACCGGGCAGCAGACAACAGGCGGCAAATCAGCCGCCATCAGAGCGAACTGCGCCGGGCAAAATCACGCAAACGAAAGCCCAGCAGCGCTAGCACGGCAAAATAGGCAAGCGACCCTGCACTAACCAGCCCACCCAAACGCAGTAAACGCCAGAGCATGCTGTCGTCCGCCCAGCCAGGCAGCTGCTGCATGGTTAACAACAGCGCTGCCGCCATCGCCAACAACGCCAGCAAAAGCTTGCCGGCAAACAATGCCCAGCCAGGCTGCGGGGTAAACATGTCGTGCTTGCGCAGCTGCCAATACAGCAGGCCCGCGTTTAAACAGGCGGCCAGGCCGATAGACAACGCCAGCCCGGCATGCGCCAGGGGAATCACGAAGACAAACAGCAGGTTCATCGCCTGGGTTGCCAGCAATGTCACCAGCCCGATACGCACTGGCGTCTTGATGTTTTGCTGGGCGTAGAAGGCGGGCGCGAGAATCTTCACCAGAATAATCCCGACCAGACCAAATGAATAAGCAATCAGCGCACGCTGGGTCATGGCCGTATCGCCCGCGCTGAACTTGCCGTACTGAAACAGCGAGGCAATTAACGGCTCAGAAATAATCGCCAATGCCACCGCACTCGGCAGCGCTAACACCAGACACAGACGCAACCCCCAGTCGAGCAACTTGGAGTAATCCTCACGACTGGCCCCGGCATGAGTTTTCGACAAGACCGGCAGCAAAATGGTGCCCAACGCTACGCCGAGCACCCCCGCTGGCAATTCCATCAGGCGGTCAGCGTAATACATCCATGACACGGAGCCTGCGACCAGAAAAGACGCGAATACCGTGTTGATGATCAGCGAAATTTGGCTGACCGAGACCCCGAAAATCGCCGGCCCCATTTGCTTGACCACCCGCCATACGCCGGTGTCTTTCAGGTTCAGACGCGGTAACACCAGCATGCCGATCTTGTGCAGGTGCGGCAGCTGAAATAACAACTGCAGCAGACCGCCCACCAGCACCGCCCAGCCCAGCGCCATGATCGGCGGATCAAAATAGGGCGTTAAGAACAGCGCAAAGACGATCATGCTGAGGTTTAGCAAGGTGGGTACAAAGGCCGGCACCGAAAACCGGTTCCAGGTATTGAGCACAGCCCCCGCCAGCGACGACAGCGAGATCAGCAAAATATAAGGAAAAGTGATCCGCAGCAGATCAGTGGTCAGCTCAAACCGCTCCGCCTCATCAGCAAATCCCGGTGCGGAGGCCCAGACGATCCAGGGCGCAGCCAGAATCCCGACAAACGTGACAAGCGCCAGCACCAGGGTCAGCAGCCCCGTCACGTAGGCGATAAACGTGCGCGTCGCCTCGTCACCTTGTTGGGTTTTATATTCGGCGAGAATTGGCACGAAAGCCTGGGAGAATGCGCCCTCGGCAAAAATACGGCGCAACAGATTCGGCAGCTTGAACGCCACCACAAAGGCATCCGAAGCCACGCCAGCACCGAAGGTGCGCGCGATAATGGTGTCGCGCACAAAGCCCAACACACGTGAAAGCATGGTCATGGAGCTGACAGCGGCCAACGACTTGAGCAAATTCATGTAATAATTCGATTTCCGCAAACAAGCACAGCCGCGGAAAACCCGCCGTCGCGCAAAGGCGACGAGTGTAGCGCCCAGCCGCTGGTCAGGCCAGCACAGGGAAACGCCCACAGGGTTGACAGCACGCCCTCATATCGGCATGATTCGCGGCCTTATTTGTTTGTAACCCCCCAGAATTTTTTCGAGGAGCTTGACGGTGGCCAATACACCTTCTGCCAAAAAACGCGCAAAACAGGCTGAGAAGCGTCGTAGCCATAACGCCAGCCAGCGCTCGATGGTCCGCACTTATATCAAGAACGTAATCAAGGCTATTGAAGCCAAAGACGCCGCTCTTGCAACGACCGCTTACACCCTGGCTGTGCCGGTAATCGACCGTATGGCCGATAAAGGCATCATCCACAAGAACAAAGCAGCTCGTCATAAGAGCCGCCTGAATGGCCACATCAAAGCACTGAGCGAAGCTGCAGCTGCCTAAGCTGCTAGCAACTCACTGCTAGATGTTAAAAAACCGGCTTAGGCCGGTTTTTTATTGCCCAGAAAAAAGCGCCAACCACCCCTGCAAGCTCAACCAAACCCATAACTGACAGACAACAAAAAAGCCCGAATCGCTTCGGGCTTTTTTATTTAGGGCTTTTGCGGCCAAGGCAGAATCGGGATGGCGGTGACCGCATTTTGCGGACTACCCTCAATCACCCGATCGCTGTAGACCAGATAAACCAGGGTATTGCGCTTGCGATCGAAGAAACGCACCACCTGCATGGTTTTGAACACCAGCGAGGTGCGCTCACGAAACACCTCCTCGCCATCTTTGAGCTTGTCGAGAAAGCTGATCGGCCCAACCTGACGACAGGCAATCGACGCTTCAGCACGATCCTCAGCCAAACCCAGCCCACCCTTGACGCCACCAGTCTTGGCTCGCGACAGGTAACACGTCACACCCGCCACCTTCGGATCATCGAACGCCTCAACCACGATCTTGTCGTTTGGCCCCATAAACTTGAAAACCGTCGACACCTCACCCACCTGCTCCGCTGCCGCCAACCCAGGCAGCACCAGCAGCGCAGCGAGCAATCCTTTTACGATTTGCATCAGCTCCACCTCAGACCAGAATCAAATTATCCCGATGCACCAACTCAGGCTCATCCACATAACCGAGCAACCGCTCAATAGCATCCGACGGCCGACCAATGATCTTCTGCGCCTCAAGCGCACTGTAATTAGCAAGACCGCGCGCAATCTCGCGACCATCGACGGCCACACAGACGACCATTTCACCGCGCCGAAAACTACCCTGCACAGCCTTAACACCAACCGGCAGCAAACTCCGAGTACCGCTCGCCAGCGCCTTGACCGCACCGTCATCCAACACCAGCGTGCCACGGGTTTGCAAATGCCCAGCCAACCACTGCTTGCGCGCCGCCAACATGCCACGCTCAGGCGCCAGCAGGGTACCCAGACACTCGCCCACCCTGAGCCGGGCCAGAACCTGCTCAATGGCGCCACCCACAATCACCGTATGCGCACCGGAACGCGCCGCCAAACGCGCCGCACGCAACTTGGTCTGCATGCCGCCACGCCCTAACGCACCACCCACACCACCTGCTACCGCATCCAGGGCCGGATCGTCGGCGCGCGCCTCGAAAATCAGCTCGGCATCAGGGTTATGCCGCGGGTCAGCGTTATACATGCCATCGCGGTCGGTCAGGATCACCAACAGATCAGCCTCGACCAGGTTAGCCACCAGCGCCGCCAGGGTGTCGTTATCACCGAAGCGAATCTCATCGGTGACCACCGTGTCGTTTTCATTGATCACCGGCACCACATCCAGATCCACCAGCGTGCGCAGCGTGCTGCGTGCATTGAGGTAGCGTTTGCGGTCTGACAGATCATCATGGGTCAGCAGAATCTGCGCCGTGCGCCGGCCATGCTCAGCAAAACTCGACTCCCACGCCTGGATAAGCACCATCTGGCCAATTGCCGCCGCCGCCTGCAACTCGTGCATCGCACTCGGTCGCGCCACCCAGCCCAGGCGACTCATACCCGCCGCCACCGCACCGGAAGACACCAGCACCAACTCAACACCCTGCTCACGCAGCGCCACCATCTGCTTGACCCACACCGCCATCGCCGCACGATCCAAGCCACGCCCATCAGCAGTCAGCAGCGCACTGCCAATCTTCACCACCCAGCGCTGCGCACCGGTTACCTTGTCACGCATGATCATCCAACCCCAGCAGCGACCTGTGATTACAAAAACGCCGCAATTAAGCGGCGTTTTTGTAGTTGCTTAATCCCGGACGTAAATAATTTCCGGGCCATCGTCTTCGTCTTCTTGATCCCAGAAGCTGTCATCTTCCTCAACGTCACTGACCGCCCGAACCCCGGAGCGACGCAGCGCACGCTTATCATCCAGCGCCTGCAACTGGGCACGCGCCTCATCTTCGATGCGCGTATCCAGCTCAGCCAATTCAGCGGCGAACTCGGGATTCTCCTGAATACGCTCAGCACGCGCCTCAAGGAAATCCATGATGTCATAACACAGCTGCTCAGTCCCTTCGCGGGCCAGGGCAGAAATCACATACACCGGCCCCTTCCATTCGATCCGCTCGACAATTTCAGCGATGCGCGCCTCTTGCTCCTCTTCGAGGATCTGATCCGCCTTGTTCAGCACCAGCCAGCGCTCGCGCTCAGCCAGCGACGGACTGAACTTGGTCAGCTCATCAATAATGGTGGCTGCCGACTCAGCAGGATCGGTCAGATCCAACGGCGCCATATCCACGAGGTGCAGCAACAAGCGGGTACGCGACAAGTGCTTGAGGAAGCGAATACCCAGACCCGCACCCTCGGACGCACCTTCGATCAACCCCGGAATATCGGCAACAACAAAGCTCTTGTAGCGATCAACACTGACCACGCCCAGATTGGGGATCAGGGTAGTAAACGGATAATCTGCCACTTTCGGCTTAGCTGCAGAGACCGAGCGAATAAAGGTGCTCTTGCCGGCATTTGGCAAGCCCAGCAGACCCACATCCGCCAGCACCTTCAACTCCATCTTCAGGTCGCGCGCATCACCCGGTTTACCCGGCGTAGTCTGCCGCGGCGCACGGTTAGTACTCGACTTGAAGCGCGTATTACCCAACCCGTGCCAGCCACCCTGCGCTACCAGCAAGCGCTGACCCGCACGAGTCAGGTCACCAATGACTTCCTGCGTGCCGGCATCAATCACCGTGGTACCAATCGGCACCGGAAGGATCAGGTCCTCACCCTTGGCGCCGGTGCAATCGGTGCTACCACCCTTGTCACCATTCGGCGCCTGGAAGCGGCGCGTGTAACGGTAGTCGACCAAGGTATTGAGGTTGGCAAAGGCTTCGATATAGATCGAGCCGCCATCGCCACCATCACCGCCGTTAGGGCCGCCATTTTCAATGAACTTCTCACGACGGAAGCTCATCATGCCGTTGCCACCATCACCGGCCTTTACAGAAATCGATACTTCATCGACGAATTTCATAGGTACGCCTCCCGCAACAAGGCGGGTTATCTAAAACGAGAAACACCAGGTTCTTGCAAAATTGACCTGCATTCAATTTGAACGCCAGCACCCAGGACAGTTTGGCAAGAACCCCAATAATACAGAAACAAAAAAGCCCCGTCGCAAGGACGGGGCTTTCCCAGCAGTCGCGCAATTAAGCCGCAACGACGCTCACGTAACGGCGGTTGAACGCGCCTTTTACTTCAAACTTGATCACGCCTTCGATTTTCGCGAAGAGGGTGTGATCCTTACCCATGCCAACGCCGTAACCGGCGTGGAACTGGGTGCCGCGCTGACGCACGATGATGTTGCCAGGAATGATTTTCTGGCCGCCATACATCTTCACGCCAAGGCGCTTGGCTTCTGAGTCGCGACCGTTGCGGGTACTACCGCCAGCTTTTTTGTGTGCCATGAGTTCAATACTCCTATAAAGGGATCAGACTGAAACGAGTTAAGCCTGGATACCGGTGATTTTGATCTCGGTGTACCACTGACGGTGGCCCTGGCGCTTCATGTGGTGCTTACGACGACGGAACTTGATGATGGTGACCTTGTCGTGACGGCCTTGAGCGATCACTTCAGCTACAACCTTGGCACCTTCAACAACCGGCGCGCCGATTTGAACGTCGTCGCCATTGCCGACCAGCAGAACACGATCAAAAGTCACGGCTTCGCCAGTGGCCAGCTCGAGTTTTTCGATCTTGAGGAATTCGCCTTCGGTGACTTTGTATTGCTTGCCACCAGTAACAATTACTGCGTACATGGTAAATCTCCGTTAATCCTGCTCACCCAGCGCTTTATAGGAATAAGTGTCGGCTGGCATGGCTGCTCGGGGCCGTAAGGACACCCTTGCAATTGCGTAAGGCAGGGAAATACCCAGGGGGAAGTTCAGGGTGCGCGATTGTACGCAAGCCGCAAGCCCGACGCAAGACCGCAAAGCACTTGCCTTGACAGCCCCTACCCTGCCCCATAGCATGCCGCGCAACCCATGAACAGCAGGTGTAAGCAATGCAACCCCAGGCTTTCTACCGCGTGGTGGCGGATGACTTTACCGCCGTCGACGGCATCATCCGCGCCCAACTGGTGTCGCGCGTACCGCTGGTAGAGAAGATCGGCGACTACATTATTTCCGCAGGCGGTAAACGTTTGCGTCCCCTGCTGGTTCTGCTTAGCGGCAAAGCGCTGGGCCTGGACGGCGACAAGTTGCGCCTGCTTGCTGCCACTATCGAGTTCCTGCACACCGCCACTCTGCTGCACGACGATGTGGTCGACATGTCCGACATGCGCCGCGGCCGCAGCACGGCCAATGCGCAGTGGGGCAATGCGCCAAGCGTGCTGGTTGGCGACTTCCTTTATTCGCGCTCGTTCGAAATGATGGTCGAGCTGGGTTCCATGCCCGTGATGAAGATCCTGTCCAAGGCCACCCGGGTGATTGCCGAAGGCGAAGTGCTGCAGCTGTCGAAGATCCGCGACGCCAGCACCACGGAAGAAACCTATATGGAGGTCATCCGCGGCAAGACGGCGATGCTCTTCGAGGCCTCGACCCACAGCGCCGCCGCCCTGGCCGAAGCCAATGCCGAACAAACTGAAGCCTTGCGTACCTTTGGCGATCATCTAGGTGTCGCCTTCCAACTGGTCGATGACCTGCTCGACTACCGCGGTGACGCGACTGCCCTGGGCAAAAACGTCGGTGACGACCTGGCTGAAGGTAAGCCAACCCTGCCGCTGATCTACACCATGCGCGAAGGTACGCCTGAACAAGCGGCCCTGGTGCGCCAGGCTATCCAGAAAGGCGGCATCGAAGACCTGGAGAGCATCCGTAACGCCGTCGAAGCAGCCGGCGCCCTGGACTACACCGCCCAACAAGCGCGCAATTATGCCGACCGCGCGATCACGTGCCTGGATGCGCTACCCACCAGCGAATACCGTGACGCACTCATTGAGCTTTGCCGCTTTGCAGTAGCCCGCACGCACTAGCCAACCCGCCCACGACCAAGAGCCCGTCCCTGTGACGGGCTTTTTATGGCCTGCCATCTATGGCGGCGCCTCTACGGGCCGTCGCTGCGCGACGGTAGAAATAGCACCAGCAGTTTTCAGCTTGCGCGACGAAAGGCAGCAATTAGGACTTGCTATAAGCCTAATAAGAATTATTCTCATTAGACCATTTAAGGGAGATGAGTGATGACCTACCTAATCGATGCCTGGCTGGACCGCCCGCAGCCGTATCTGCGCATTCTCAATCGCAACACCGGCGAAGTCTGCGCACTGCTTAAGGAAGATGCACTGGATGAGCTGCGTGATCAGGGCGATCTGGATTTACACGAGCTGAACTCCAGCGAGCCGTTGGTGCTCAAGGAGCTGGTACGTAATCTGTTTCTGCACTGCTATGCCCGGGCGTTGCGCCCCTGAAACGCATCGCGGGCGTGGCCCGCTCCTACAACGTCGTAGGAGCGGGCCACGCCCGCGAAGGAAAGCACCTAAACGTTAGAGAACGTCCAGCAGCTCCACATCAAACACCAGCACGCTGTGCGGCGGGATGCTGCCAACACCTTGCTCGCCGTAAGCCAGCTCGCTTGGCACATACAGGCGCCATTTGCTGCCGGCATTCATCAGCTGCAGGGCCTCAGTCCAGCCAGCGATCACGCCGCCGACCGGAAACTCAGCAGGCTCGCCACGATCGTAGGAGCTGTCAAACACAGTGCCATCGATCAGGGTGCCGTGGTAATGCGCACGAATGGTGTCTTCGCGGGTTGGCATCGCGCCAGCACCGGAATTCAGCACTTCGTACTGCAGGCCAGACGCCAATACGATAATGCCATCACGCGTGGCGTTTTCGGCAAGGAAAGCCAAGCCAGCACCGGCAGCGGCCTCAGCCTTGGCAGCAGCTTCAGCTTGCATGATCTCGCGGATCACCTTGAAGCTGGCAGTCATATCGGCTTCGCTCACGCGGCTCGGCTGGCCGTTGAAGGCGTCAGTCAGACCCGCCAGGATAGCCTCCAGGCTCACACCCGGCGGCGGGTTGTCGCTGAGTTGACCGCCCAATTGGCGGCCGATGCCGTAGCTGACGCGAGTTTCATCAGTCGAGAGATTGATTTCGGACATAGCACTGCTCCGCTAGGGGCTGAAAAAAGGTCGGCCAGCCTAGCACAAACGCGCCACCCACCCTAACCACCCGCCACACCCGAACGGTTGCGCCGGCAGCGCTCGGAACAGTACTGCACCTCATCCCAGCACCGCGCCCACTTCTTGCGCCAGGTGAACGGTAAGCCGCAAACCTGACAGGTCTTTACCGGCAAGTCGGCTTTTTTCACAGGCCCTCGCCGGCATCCAGGCGCACCAACAGCTGTTCTCCGCGCTGCCAGAGCCCCTGTTGCTTGGCCTCAGTCATCTTATCCAGGTTCCGGTAAATCATGCCCAAGCGATGGTTCGCACCAAGCTGCTCACGGTGGCGCATTAAAAAGTGCCAGTACAACGCATTGAACGGGCACGCTTGCTCACCCACGCTCTCGCTGACTTTGTACGCGCAGTCGCCGCAGTAATTGGACATCCGCTTGATGTACTGCCCGCTCGAGCAATACGGCTTGGAGCCCAGATAGCCGCCATCGGCATGCATGACCATGCCCAGGGTGTTGGGCAGCTCGACCCAGTCGAAGGCATCCATATAGACCGCCAAGTACCAGTCACACACCTGACTGGGCTGAATCCCGGCCAGCAGCGCGAAGTTGCCGGTGACCATCAGTCGCTGGATATGATGCGCATAGGCGTGTTCCAGGGTCTGACCAATGGCCTGGCTCATACACTTCATGCGAGTTTTACCGGTCCAATAAAACTCGGGCAGCGGCCGGGTATTGCCGAAGCCATTGCGCTCGGCGTACTCGGGCATGTGCAGCCAATAAATGCCGCGCACGTATTCACGCCAGCCGATCAATTGACGGATAAAGCCCTCGGCAGCATTCAGCGGCACCTGGCCGCGCCAATAGGCCGCCTCTACATCGGCACACAGGCGGCGCACATCTAGCAGGCCGATGTTCAGCGCCGCACTGATCCGCGCATGAAACAGAAACGGCTCACCGACCGCCATAGCGTCCTGATAGTCGCCAAAAGCAGGCAGGGCGAAGTCGAGAAAATGCTGCCACAGCGCCTCGGCTTCAGCGTGGGTCGCCGGGTAATCGAAGGACGCTAGGCTGCCGTAGTGATGACTGAAGCGCTCAGCCACCAGCGCCAGCACCTCCTGGGTAATAGCATCCGCCGGAAAACGCGCGGTCATCGGTGCTTTGACCTGTTTGGGCAGCGCCTTGCGGTTTTCCGCATCGAAGTTCCACGCACCGCCCACCGGCGTACCGTCGCCATTCATCAACAAGCCGGTCTTGCGGCGCATCTCGCGATAGAAGAACTCCATGCGCAGCTGCTTGCGCCCGTCGGCCCAAAGGGCGAACTCATCGCGGCCACAGACAAAGCGATGATCAGCATGCCAGATGATCGGCACGTCGCTGCGCTTCAACTGATCTTCCAGCCGCCACTCACCACACTCGGTGACATGCACTTCAGTCGCCTGCAGCTGCGTCGCCCAACGCTGCAACTCGCCAGGCAGCGAACCGCTGTTATCGGAGTCATCGAGTTTGACGTAATGCACGCGCCAGCCGCGCTCACGCAGGGCCTCGGCAAAGTGACGCATGGCACTGAAGATCAGGGCGACTTTCTGCGGGTGGTGCGGCACATAATCGGTTTCCGCCGCCACCTCTGCGAGCAGCACGGCATCGCGCTGCGGATCCAGCGCTTGCAGGCTGGGTAAGTCGAACGACAGCTGGTCACCCAGCACCAGGGCAAGACGGCGAACACTCATAAAACAACGACCTCGGTGTGCGGAAAGCGCCTTAAATGGCTGCGCAGGATGTGATACGCGTCGAGGCTGAATGCCTGAGCGGGTTGCTGACGGGCTGCATCAATCAGCGTGGGATCATCGACGGTGGCCACGTGTCGCCACTGGTCGAGCACATGCCATTGGCACATACGCTGCTCCATGTCGCGCTCAACCAGGGCCACTGGCCTCGACCATGGCCATGTGGCAATGCGTAACTGCTCACAGCCCGCAAGCAAGCGGGCATCGTGTACTTCGCGCGACTCACGCCCGCAGCACGCCCCCCGACACCCGCCAAGCTGCGTGGCAAAGCACGCGCCGTCGCCGCGTTCCAGGCCTAACACGCGCAAGCACAATTGGCTGCGCCCGGCCTCACTGCGCAGCCAGGCATGGGCATGACGCCGTGAGCGAAACAACCCCACACTGCTGACCTCGACAGCGCCCTGCCCCACAGCTTGCAACTCAGGCCGCAAGCCATCCGCGCCGGCGATAAGCGCCCAGGTCAATAGGTCGCGCTGACGGCGAAGCTGGCGGTTATACAGCGGCAGCAGGCGCTTTACTTCGGCGGACTCCAACAGCAACGCACCCAGCTCTCCAGCCGTCGGCTGCACGCGGATATCACGCACCTGCTGAGCCATCTGCAGGCTGCGACGGCTGTGATGGTCATTCTGGAAATGCGACTGCACCCGCTGGCGCACATTGCGGCTTTTGCCGATATACAGCAGGGCCTGGTTCTCACCGTAGAAGTAGTAAACCCCGGGGCTGGCGGGTAGGGCCTGCAGCCGCTCAGCCGTCATAAAACGCGGCACGGCGGCCTTACGCAGCTGCCGCCCGACCTGCTGACTCAATACATCGTGTGGCACCTGCGCCATCAGCTTTAACAGCAACTGCCAAACAGCCTCGGCGTCTGGTAATGCGCGGTGTTGAAAAAAACGGTTAATGCCCTGCGCCACGCAAAGCGCATCAAGAGAATGGTTGGGCAAGTCAGGCCAAGCAGCGCGGGCTAACTGCAAGGTGCATAACTGACGATAGCGCACAGGCTGCCCAGCAATGGCAAAGCCACGCCGTAAGAAGGCATGGGCGACGCGCAGGTTGTGGCCCACCACAACCCGCCCCTGCAGGCAGCGCGCAAGCTCAGCGGCAATCTCGCTAAAGCGTGGCTGGTCGAGCAACTCTGCCGGCAGCACGCCTGATGTGCGCGAGACGCTGGCTGGCAAACCACCGGCAGGGTTGATTAACCAGCTATGCCGCGCCGTGACCGCACCGCCATCCACCTGCAACACCGCCACTTCCCAGATGCCATCCTTATCGGGGTGCATACCAGTGATCTGCACATCGACGATGGCAAGTGCACGGGCAAACAGTGAGGCCGCTGCGGTCACATCACTACCACGAGGAAATAAAGGAAATCGGCACGCGCAGGACATCTTGAGTGCCGTCTTGCATACCGCACATCTCGTCATGCACCACGGCATGCACCAAGTGGAACGGGATCGGCGGCATGTCGGTGAGCATATCGCGCGCGTGTTCAACCGAGCGCAGGTGCAGGGTTTTACCGTTGCCATCGCGCAGCGGGTGGACACGCCCATCCATGTGCGCTTCGAGCAAGTAGATACCGCCCTCAATGGAAATAAGGTTGAGTGCGTCGATATGCCCGGCATGGGCGTGCTGCGACAGGTTTTGCAGATTCATGGCGATTACCTCAGGCGAGCGAAGTTATACAAAAAATCATACAAATACAATTCTTGTACAACACAGCAAAAGCACAAGGCCAAACGCAAACCGCCCGTCCGTTTTGCAACGGCCGGGCGGCGGGTGACTCATTCAGAAAAATCAGTGCTTGGTCAGCTTATCTAGGTAACCCATGGCGAAGGCCGACAGCACAAACGCCATGTGGATGATCACGTACCACATCAGCTTGCTGTCAGGGATGTTCTGCGCATTCATAAACACCTTGAGCAGGTGGATAGAGGAAATCGCCACAATGGACGCCGCCACCTTCATTTTCAGCGAGCTGGAGTCCATCTTGCCCAGCCAGCTGAGTTTTTCGGTGCCCTCGGCGATATCCAGTTGGGAAACAAAATTCTCGTAGCCGGAAATCATCACCATCACCAGCAAGCCACCAACCAGGGCCATGTCGATCAGCGACAACAGCACCAGAATCAGATCCGCCTCAGCCATGGCAAAGACATTGGGCAGGATATGAAAGACTTCCTGAAAGAACTTCAACGCCAATGCCAGCAACGCCAGCGACAGGCCAAAATAAATAGGCGCCAGCAGCCAGCGCGAGGCATACATGGCGTTTTCGATAAAGCGTTCCATAGGGGCTCTCTCAGGGTTTAAAACTGGCGGCGAGTATACCCAGCGCCTTCACTCAAACAACCCTGGAGTGTGGCAATAGATGACAAGCCCGGTTATCCCCGGCAACTGTGGATAACCTTGTGCGTAGGCTCAGGATCAATGGCTGTAAGCCAGCTATTTCTAAGGCTGGCGAGGCCTGATCAAATACTCACCACATGCGCACTCAGGTATCCGGCTGAGACTGAAAATCCCCAACAGGGTGACCCCGCTCGGCGTTCAAGCGGCGTAACGCGGCCTGAATATGCAGCCGCCAGATCGATACATCGCTGCAGGGCTGATACCCCATGACACACAGGTTTTCGGCGATATCAACGAGGATGCGTTCGGCCGACAAAGCCCCGCGGAATGGGCCTTGCGCCTTGATTGCAGAAGGTTGTGCGCCCGCCATGCCCGCGGCGCAGATTAGCGCCCAGAGCCCCTCGTTACCGGCCAGCGGCAGCACCATGCATTCGATGCGTGTATCCAGGCCCAAACAATGACGGGTGAGATTGAGGCTGCGCGACATGGCGACGACCCTCTCGGTAGCTGACCTTCAGCCTACACCCGAGCAAGCGCCAGAGGGAAGCCAACAGTTACCCCCATACGCTGTGGATAACTGTGTGGATGAATTGAGGAAAAGCAGGTCTGAGGCAGATGTACTGGGCGGTACACTCATTCGCTCAGTGACTGACCAGCCACCGAGCGAACTGTCACCGCCAAGCGGTCACTCGGCCGCTGGCTTTTTCACCCGCGGCTTCTTCTCTTTTACCGCCGCGGCGGGCGCCTCTTCCTTCTTCGGCTCTTCCTTGTCGTCGTCTTCCATGCCCATGGCGGCGATGTCACGCAGACGCTCGACCACCCGCGCATTGACGCTGCCCGCGGGGAACTGACCCTGCTCATTCGGCGTACCCGCATCCGTGCCGACCAGCAGGCTCAGCGCCTCATCAACCTGACGCACCGCGTAGATATGGAACTGCCCGGCACGCACGGCCTGTAGCACCCGCTCGTCGAGCATCAAGGTGGTGACGTTGGAATGCGGGATGATCGCGCCCTGCTCGCCCGTTAGGCCACGGGCCTCACACAGGCGGAAGAAGCCTTCGATCTTCTCGTTGACCCCACCCACCGCCTGCACTTCGCCAAACTGGTTAATCGAGCCGGTAATCGCAAAACACTGCTTGAGCGGGGTGCGCGACAAGGCCGAGATCAACGTACACACCTCGCCCAATGACGCACTGTCGCCGTCGACGTAACCGTAGGATTGCTCCAAAGCGATACTCGCGGAGATTTCCAGCGGGAATTCCTGAGCGTAACGGCTACCCAAATAGCCCGTCAGAATCATCACGCCCTTGGAGTGGATGGGCTGACCGAGGTTAACTTCGCGCTCAATATCGACGATGCCGCTGCCGCCCGGATACACCGTGGCAGAAATCCGCGCTGGCACGCCGAAAGCCGAGTCGCCGACCTCCAGCACGGTCAGGCCGTTGCACTTGCCCACGGCAGCGCCAGCGGTGTCGATCAAAATGATCCCAGCCAGCATGTCATCGATAATCCGCGCCGAGACGCGCCCGGTGCGCGTGGCCTTGGCTTTTAGCGCGCGCTCGATATGCCCGGCGTCGGTCACCTCATCACCCGCCAGGCTGCGGATAAAATCGGCTTCACTGACCAGCTGAAACAGATCGCCAATCCGTGCTGACAAACGTCCTTGGTGCTCAGCCAGGCGCGCACTGTAGGTCGCCACCCGCGCGACGGCGGCAGCCGTAAGCGGCGCCATGCCCTCTTCCGAGGTGCGGGTTTTCATCAACTGGGCGAACTGCTCCAGGCTGTCGTCGGCCAGCGGGATGTCTTCATCAAAATCGACCAGCACGCGGAACATCTCTTGGAAGTCCGGATCGAGATCCTGCAACGTGTAATACAGCTGACGCGAACCGATGATCACCACCTTAAGGTGCAGCGGAATCACCTCCGGGGTCAGGGTCACGGTGGCGATACGGCCGAGGTCGCCCAATGGCGACTCCATTTTCAGCTGGCGCGATTGCAGGGCGCGCTTGAGCGCATCCCAGACAAACGGCTCACCGAGCATTTTCTCGGCTTCAAGAATCAGGAAACCACCGTTGGCGCGGTGCAATGCGCCGGGGCGCAGTTGGCGGTAGCTGGTATAGAGCGCGCCTTGGTCGGTGTTGTATTCAATACGACCAAACAGGTTGTCATAGGTCGGATGCGGCTCGAACACCACCGGCGCACCGCCTTGGGCGTGATGACCCACCACCAGGCTCGGGCAGTACTGCTCTTCAAGCAGTTTGCGCGTTTGCGCATCGATCTTATCCACCTCGACCAGCTGCTCGACCACGGTTTTCAACAGGTTGATCTGCACCGCCTGCAAGTAGGCGCAGACCCCGGCGTTTTCCGCGTACTTGTGCGAAAGCGGGCTCAGCAAGGGCTGCAAGGCTATGGTGATGGTCTCTTCATTGAGCTGACGCAGCAGGTTGCTCGACTCACGCTTCCACTGCGGCAGGCTGGCCAGCTCCTCATTCAGACGCTCTTCGAGGTTGGCGATATCGGCATGGAAGCGCTCACGATCGGCTTCCGGCAACTGAGCAAACTCGGCCTCATCCAGCGCCTTGCCTTCCAGCATCGGGGTAAAGGCGATATTGCTGCTGTCGCGGTACAGGGCAATGCTCTTTTCCAGCGACAACCGCTCGATTACATCCAGCGCCTGGTCGTAGCGCTTGTTGAAGGCGCGGTCGATTGCATTCTTCTTTTGCTGGAACGAGGGGTGCTCGAACACCGCAGGGAAGGTCGCCAGCAGGTTGTCGACCAGGCCGTTGATGTCCGCGAGAAATTCCGCAGAGTGGCCGGACGGCAGCTCCAGCGCGCGCGGTTCGCGCGGCTCATCGAAATGATTGACGTAAAACCGGTCAGCCGGGGTTTCCAGACGCTTGGCTTCAGCCTTGAGGTAGCGCTTAACAAACGAGAAGCGGCCGGTACCCGGCTCGCCCATGACAAACACGTTATAGCCTGGGCGCGGCATCGCCACGCCGAACTGCAGTGCCTCGACGGCGCGCTCCTGGCCCAACACGCCGCGAAACGGTTCGAGGTCTTCGGTATTGGTAAAGTTGAACTGCTCAGGTGAAAAGGGACGCGTAAGTGCTTCGGGAGCCAAGCGCAAATGAGCTGCGGCAGAGTCTGGCATTGGAAATCCTTAACAGGCGGCAACGGCCGCGGAACGATGGGCCATTCTCGCGCCGCGCAGCGCGCACTGGCAAGGCATCAGCGCGGTTTCCGCTCAGCAAAAACTGGCCAAACCGGTCTGCTCAACCCGCTCAGCGCTGATGCATCGTTCGGTAAAACCGGCAAAAGCCCCGGCGCGAACAAGCCGACACGTGCCAACAACGCGGCCATTCATAAAGCCCCGCGCGCGACAGTAATTGGCAAATAACACGCGGCAAACCATTCCTCGCTGAAGTTCTTTTCGGCTCTGCGCTTGACAGAACGCCGACATTGCAAAATGCTCAAGTTGAGGCCAGTGAGTAGTCGGTCGACGTTCCTTCACTTGAAAGAGCACTCCCTATGAAACGGATTCTGATCGGCACCCTACTCACCGTGACCTCCCTGACGGCCCTCGCCGAAGCACCCGGCGGCCCAAGTTGCGGCTGGGGCAATATGTTGTTTGAAGGCCAGCGCGGCCTGCCTTCGCACTTTGTCGCCTCGACCACCAACGGCACCTCGGGCAACGCCACCTTCGGCATGACCTCCGGCACCAACGGTTGCTCGACCGACGGCACCCTGACTTATGGCGGCCGATCATTGCTGGCCATCAATGGCATGCTCGACGAGCTGTCCGAAGACATGGCCAAAGGCCAAGGCGAAGCCCTGACCACCTACGCCGTTCTGCTGGGCATTGAAGAGCAAGACCGCGCCTATTTCGCGAGCGTGACCCATCAACACTTCAGTGAAATCTTCAGCTCGGCCGACATCACTGGCGAGCAGATGCATGCGGCGACCTTAAACGTCATCAAGCGTGACAGCCGCCTGGCCAAATACGCGCAGCCTGCTTAATCGGCAACCGCCTGCCGGCTGCATGCAGCCGGCAACAACCCTTACACCGCCTTGCGTCACCTGAGCGCTCTGGGTGCTTGCCCTCGCCATTAGTAGATGACTATGCCCAAACACCTGTTATTGAGTTTGTTACTCGCGGCCAGTACGCCCCTGCTCGCCGCCCCGGCGGTATCGCCGCAAGCACTGGATACGCTCGCCAACGACCCTTACTGGATTGCCCTCGGCCATTACGAAACCGGCAAGCTCGGCGGCTGGCGCAGCTATGTTGATGACCGCGGATTTTTCCTGGCCCAAGACGGCGACAGCGACCCTGCGGCCGAACTCAAGGCCACGTTACAGGCGCTCTACCAACCTGCCGAAGCAGGCGACAGCCACCCGCAATGCGTGTTTCCCGCGCGCACCCGCTGGCTGCGCGAACGCCTGCAGTTAGACGACCTGCCCAGCCCAACATGCACGGAGTACCGCCGCTGGTTCGATGACATAAAGCCGCACCGGACCGTGCTTATTTTCCCGGCGGCCTACTTGAACAGCCCGTCGTCGATGTTCGGCCATACCTTGCTGCGCATCGATCAGGCCGATGTGGATGCCAGCGGTACAGCTCTGCTCAGCTACGCCCTGAACTTTGGCGCCTACATTGAAGGCATGGACAACAGCATGCTGTATGCCTGGAAAGGCCTGATGGGCGGCTATCCAGGGCTGTTTTCACTGGTGTCCTACCGCGCCAAACTGGCCGAATACAGCCGCTTGGAAAATCGCGACCTGTGGGAATACGAGCTCAATCTGACACCGGCTGAAACCGCACGCATGGTCGAGCATGTGTGGGAGCTCAAGCAGGTACGCTTCGATTATTTCTTCTTCGATGAGAACTGCTCGTTCCGCCTGCTTGAACTGCTGGAAATCGCCCGCCCCGGCGTGACGTTGACCGAGCAGTTCCCGCTGACCGCCATCCCCACCGACACCGTGCGCGCCGTCAAACAGGCCGGCTTGGTTGAGCGCATCGACTACCGCCCCTCGCGGGAAAAAGAGTTGCTCGCCCGCGCTAGCCAACTCCAGGACAACGAGCAAGATTGGGTGCTGGCCCTGGCTGACGACAGCAGCCTGGTGCATGACCCGGCCTTCCTCGGTTTAGCGCCTGCGCGTCGCGCGCTGATCCAAGATGCCGCTTATCGTTTGGTGCGCTACCACGCCACCGGCGCTGAACGTGACAGTGTGCAGGCCACGCGCAGCTTTGAGCTGTTGCAGGCGATCAATCGCAACCCACCTGGCGAGCTTTCGATAGCGCGCCCGGAGCTCCCGGAAAATGGCCATCAGTCGCGCACCTGGCAACTGGGCGCCGGCAGCCTTGGCGACCGCAGCTTCGCCGAGTACGGCCTGCGCATGGCGTACCACGACCTGAATGACAACCTGGCGGGCTTTCCGCTGGGCGCACAAATCGAAATCCTGCAACTCAAGCTGCGTCAGTACGAAGGCAATCACTGGCAACTCGAGCGCCTTGATCTGGCCACCATTCGTTCACTGACCCCACGCAACCGCCTGCTACAACCGCTTTCCTGGCAAGTCGCCGCCGGCCTGGAACGCGTACCGGGGGAAAATGAGCGCCGTGAGCTGGTCAGCCAAATTAACGGTGGTGCCGGCGGCACCTGGCAATTGGCCAGCGATACCTTGGCCTACGCCATGGCCACCGCGCGCCTGGAGCACAACAGTGACTTCGCCGCATTTATCGCGCCGGCCGCGGGCTTCAACACAGGGCTGATCTGGAGCAACCGACTGGGAAACCTGAGCCTAGAAGCCAAAGCCGACTACTTTCAGCAAGGCGAAGTACGCCGCAGTGTGGCGCTCAACCAGCAATGGGAACTGTCAGATAACCTCGGTTTACGCATGAGTGCCAGCCGTCAGTTCAGCCATCTGCAAACACCGGAAAACGAGCTGATGCTGTCGCTGCGCTGGTATTACTACTGAATAAACGCGCACAAACAAAAACGGAGCCTTGCGGCTCCGTTTCTATTTTCAGCCTGGCTTACTGCGCCAGCTTCTTGTAACGCACGCGGTGCGGCTGCGCGGCAGCATCACCCAGGCGTTTCTTACGGTCGGCTTCGTACTCGGTGTAGTTACCTTCGAAGAACTCGATGTGCGAGTCATCTTCGTACGCCAGGATGTGGGTCGCCACGCGATCGAGGAACCAGCGATCGTGAGAGATCACGATGGCAGCGCCTGGGAAGTCGAGCAGCGCCTCTTCTAGCGAACGCAGGGTTTCCACGTCGAGGTCGTTGGACGGTTCGTCGAGCAGCAGTACGTTGGCGCCCTCTTTCAGGGTCAACGCCAGGTGCAGACGACCGCGCTCACCACCGGAGAGGTCCTTGACGAACTTCTGCTGGTCGCCGCCCTTGAAGTTGAAGCGCCCTACATAGGTACGCGACGGCACTTCATAGTTACCGATCTTGATCATGTCGGCACCATCGGAAACGGCCTCCCACACGCTCTTGCTACCGTCGAGGTCGTCGCGGCTCTGGTCGACACAGGCCATTTGCACGGTTTCACCGATCTCGATGCTGCCCGAGTCCGGCTGTTCCTTGCCCATCAGCATGCGGAACAGGGTCGACTTACCGGCGCCGTTACCGCCGATCACGCCGACGATGGCGCCCTTGGGCATGCTGAACGACAGGTTGTCGATCAGCATACGGTCGCCATAGCCCTTACTGACGTTGACGAAGTCGATGACCTTGTCGCCCAGACGCGGGCCGACCGGGATGTAGATTTCGTTGGTTTCGCTGCGCTTCTGGAATTCCTGCGACTGCATTTCCTCGAAGCGCTGCAAGCGTGCCTTGGACTTCGACTGACGAGCCTTGGCGCCTTTGCGCACCCACTCCAGCTCTTCCTTCATGGCTTTTTCGTGAGCCGACTGCTGCTTGGACTCTTGCGCCAGACGGTTCGACTTGGCTTCCAACCAACCGGAATAGTTGCCCTCGTACGGAATACCGGCGCCGCGGTCGAGTTCGAGAATCCAGCCCGCGACGTTATCCAGGAAGTAACGGTCGTGGGTAATCGCCACCACGGTACCCGGGAAGTCGTGGAGGAAGTGCTCCAACCAGGCCACCGAATCGGCGTCCAGGTGGTTGGTTGGTTCGTCGAGCAGCAGCATGTCTGGGGCCGACAGCAGCAGGCGGCACAGGGCTACGCGGCGCTTCTCACCACCAGAGAGCACAGCCACCTTGGCGTCCCAAGCCGGCAGACGCAGGGCGTCGGCGGCCACTTCCAGCTGACGCTCCAGGTTGTGGCCATCGCTGGTTTGCAGAATGGCTTCCAGCTTGGCCTGCTCGGCGGCCAGCTTGTCGAAGTCGGCATCCGGCTCGGCGTAAGCAGCGTAAACCTGATCCAGACGCGCCTGGGCGTCCTTGATCTGGCTGACGGCCTCTTCCACCACTTCACGCACGGTCTTACTCGGGTCGAGCTGCGGTTCCTGCGGCAGGTAACCGATATTCAGCTCGGGCATCGGCCGCGCTTCGCCATTGAACTCGGTATCGACGCCGGCCATGATTTTCAGCAGGGTGGATTTACCCGAACCGTTGAGGCCGAGTACGCCGATCTTCGCGCCAGGGAAGAACGACAGGGAGATGTTCTTGAGGATTTCCCGCTTCGGCGGCACTACTTTGCCGAGCCGATGCATGGTGTAAACGTATTGAGCCATGATGACCTTGATTTTGGAATGAAACGAAAGAGAGTCGCCAACTAATGCGTGCAGCGTGAAACTGCACGGCGGGGACGCAGCCGCCAGGCGACGCCAACGCACTGAACGTAATAATAGTCGCGCGCGCGTAGGGCAAAGCTACCGGAATGCGCGATGCAGGGCAAACCACGCTCGTCGGCGGCGCTGGCACTTCGCCACAGTTATGGCATGCTAGCCGCCCCGTATTGGCCGGCCAAACTACGCCCAGCCAGGGACTCGCCCATCGCCACCCAGCCTTCAGGATGCAACGCGTTGCCGACAGTTACGCCCCTACCACAGCGCACTCCCCCGGCGCGGCACCGGTCAAGGTGATGCGCGGCACGATGCGTGGCGCATTGGTGGTGTTGGTATTGAGCATGCTGGTGCTGTTGATCTGGCAGCTGCGCCAGGAGTCCCGCCAGCTGCTGGACAACCAGCGCCAGCTGACGCTGGCCTACAGCGGCCAACTGGCCAACCACATCGGCCTGAACATGGACCTCAAGGCCCGTGCGAGCCAGGCCCTGCTGCATCAGCATGCTCTGCCCCCAAGCAACCCTGATGAGTGGGAAGACTTGCTGCACACCCTGCATGGGGTCTTCCCGTCGTTACGCAGCCTGGTCTGGCTGAATAACCAAGGTCAGATCATCGCCGACAGTCATGCCCCCAGCGAAGATGCGCTCTACATCAATGAACTGCTGCAACGTGGCCGCGACGAAGGGTTTTTCTATACCTTCAGCGCTAACGACAATGGGCGCATCTACCTGCTCATTCGGCATAAGCCCGACAGCCCCGCGAGCGGCTTCTGGGTGCTGCGCCTAACCAACCAGGCACTCAGCAGCTGGCTGCATGAACATCATCAAGACTCTCACCGGTGGCTACTTGAAGACCGCACTGCGCAGCGCGTGATTGTCAGCAGCGACAAGCAGATATCTGATAAATCCTGGATTGCACCACCCGTAACGGCGGAAAACCTGAGCCAGAGCATTCTCGAAACGTCGCTCAAGGGCAGTGATTGGCAGCTGCGCGCGCTGTTCAATGAACGCAAAGTGCGCGCCCAGCAACTGCCGCAACAGACCAGCAAGCTGCTGCTGTTCATCCTCTGCGCCACCTTGACCCTGCTGGCGCTGTATCGCTTGCTGCATGAGCAACGCACACTGCACGCACTCAACACCGCTTCGCGACGCTCGCTGCAACAAGCCGCCAGCGTGCTGGGTGCCATCGAGGAGCGAGTGTTGGTCACCGACACTCATGGCCAGCTGCAATACCTCAACCCACAAGCCGAAGCCATGTTCGGCCTGAGCAACAGCCAGGCGCGCGAGTGGCACCTGCTCAAACTGCTGCCACGCCTTGACCCCCTGCTGTTGCATGACACCGGGCTGCACAACGACCTTGGCCCTGACCTGGTGGAAATCCAGCAAAACGGCACGCCCCATCTGTATGACATCAGCCGCAGCGACCTCAGCGAAGACAATCGGCGCACCGGGTTTGTCTGGGTCCTGCGCGATGTCACCGAAGAGCAACACGCCTCCCACGTGCTGCGGGAAACCCGGCGGCGCTACCAGGACATCTTTGACGGCACCGGCACGGCTTTGTGCGTGCTTGACCTCAGCGAACTGCATCACTTCCTGCACACCCAGCAGTTGCTGGACATCACAGTGTTAGAGCGCTGGTTAGAAAGCGACCCACTGCATCATGCCGAGCTCACGCAGCGCATGCGCCTGACCGAGACCAACCAGGTGGCGCTGCAGCTGCTGGGCGTCAATTCCAGCACGCAGGCTTGGGAACACTTGTTCAGCAGCGGGCAACTGCGCCCGGACGGCTTCCGCCTGCAGCTGCTCAAGACCCTGCTCAGCGGCGGCGGGCAGCTGGAAATGGAGCGCCAGATCGTCACTGCGCAAGGTCATGAACGCCATCTGTGGCTATTGCTGCGCCTACCGGCCAGCAGCGACGACCTGCAGGCCGTGACCCTGAGCATCAGCGACATCACCAACCGCAAGCGCATCGAAACCTCACTGCTCGAACGTGAGCGTTTCTGGTCCGATGTGGTCAGCGCGGTGCCCGATACCATTTATGTGCACGACATCACCGCCAAACGGGTGATGTACAGCAACAACCACTTGGGCCCGCAACTTGGTTACAGCAAGGCGGAGATGCATCAGCTCGGCGAACGCCTGTGGGAAAAGCTCTTGCACCCCGACGATGTCGAGCTTTACCAACGCATGCGCAATATCCAGCAGGTCCTGGGCAAGGGCATGCTGATGCAATTCGAGCTGCGCTGGCGCCACCGCGATGGCAACTGGCACTGGTTTGATATTCGCGAACAAGCCCTGGCGCGCGATGACAAAGGCCGGGTCAGCCGACTGATCGGCGTGGCTAAGGACATCACCGAACAAATCACCCGCAGCGAATCCCTAAGATCCAGCGAACAGCGCTACCGCTTGCTCGCGGAAAGTATCAGCGACGTGATTTTCTCCACCGACAACCGCCTACAGCTCAACTACGTCAGCCCTTCGGTAAAACCCGTGCTCGGTTATGACAGCGAATGGGCCCTGGCCAACGGCTTCCATAGCCTGGCTACCAATCCGCGCCAGCTCAGCGGCTTCTACGCACTGCTTGAGCGTGTGCGCAACGCCCTCGGTGACCCACAGCGAATGGCCGAACTGCGCAGCCATTTTGTCCCGCAGCTGTTCGTTTTTGATGCCCTGCGCGCCGACGGCCGAAAAATTCCCGTGGAGCTGCGCCTGGTGCCCATGTGGGATGACAGTGGTCGCTTCGAAGGGTTGCTTGGCGTCGGCCGCGACATCAGCCTTCAGCGCCGCGCGGAGAAAGACCTGCGCATGGCCGCCACGGTATTCGAACACTCCACTGCGGCGATTCTGGTCACCGACCCGGCGGGCTATATCGTTCAGGTCAACCATGCCTTCAGCCGGGTCAGCGGCTACAGCTCCGAGCAAATCCTCGACCAGCTGCCGAGCAGACTCACCGCCGACACCCAACAAGCCAGCCACCTGGGTTTTGTGATCAAGCAGCTCAACCAACAGGGCAGCTGGGAAGGTGAGGTATGGCTCAAGCGCAAAAACGGCGAAAAATTCCCAGCCTGGGTTGGCATTACCGCGGTTAAAGACGATGAAGGCGACCTGGTCAGCTACGTGTGCTTCTTCAGCGACATCAGCGAGCGCAAAGCCAGCGAGCAGCGCATCCACCGCCTGGCTTACTACGACGCCCTGACTCAGTTGCCCAACCGCACACTGTTCCAGGATCGCCTGCACAGTGCCCTGCAGCATGGTGAACGGCACCAGGAGTGGGTGGTGCTGATGTTCCTCGATCTCGACCGCTTCAAGCCGATCAACGACTCCCTCGGCCACGCCGCGGGCGACCGCATGCTCAAGGAAGTCGCCATGCGCTTGTGCGCCTGTGTCGACAGCGACGACACCGTGGCGCGCATGGGTGGCGATGAGTTCACCTTATTGCTGCAGTCCGAGGTGCGGCGCGAGGTCGCGCTGACCCGAGCGATTCATGTCGGCGAGCAGATTCTCGCCAGCCTCGCGCAGCCGTTTATCCTCGAAGGCCGCGAATTCTTCGTCACCGCCAGTATCGGCATCGCCTTGAGCCCGCTGGATGGCAACGAGCTGAGCCAACTGATGAAGAATGCCGACACGGCGATGTACCACGCCAAGGAGCGCGGCAAAAACAACTTCCAGTTCTACCAGGCCGACATGAACGCCAGCGCCTTGCAACGCCTGGAACTGGAAAGCGACCTGCGCCATGCCCTCGAACAGGGTCAATTCAAGCTGTATTACCAACCGCAATTCTCCGGCGACGGCAAGCGCCTGACCGGCGCCGAAGCGCTGCTGCGCTGGCAGCATCCGCAGCGCGGTCTGGTTCCACCCGATGATTTTATTCCGGTGCTCGAAGAACTGGGATTGGTGGTACAGGTCGGCGACTGGGTACTGCGCGAGTCCTGCCGCCAACTGGCCGAATGGCGGCAGGCAAACATTCGCGTACCGAAGATCTCGGTCAACCTGTCCGCGCGTCAATTTGCCGAAGGCGACCTGCACCAACGCATTGCGCAGATCCTTGAGCAGAGCGCCATTCCGGCCACCTGCCTGGAGTTGGAGCTGACCGAAAGCATCCTCATGGAAGACGTGGCCAACGCCATGCAAACCCTTAGCAGCCTGAAGAAATTGGGCGTACTTATCGCCATCGATGATTTCGGCACTGGCTACAGCTCGCTGAACTACCTCAAGCAATTCCCCATCGACGTGCTGAAAATCGATCGCAGCTTTGTCGACGGCCTGCCCCACGGCGAACAAGACGGCCAGATTGCCCGCGCCATCATCGCCATGGCCCACAGTCTGAACCTCACAGTGATCGCCGAAGGGGTGGAAACCCTGGCCCAGCTAGACTTCCTGCGCGGCCATGATTGCGACGAAGTACAAGGCTTCCTGCTCGGCCGGCCGATGCCAGCGCACCAGTTCACCGCGTTGTTTACCGGTACGGCGCTGTTTATGCTGGGCTGACGACCTGGCTGCATGAGCCCCGCTTGTCCGCCAGATGACCACGCTTCATATGCCTGTTTATGACGGATGGGGTAGAATTCGCCCCCTCTTTCTACCGCCCAGCTGATTTTCTCAGGGGAATGCCATGTTCAGCCGTGATTTGACTATCGCCCGTTATGACGCCGAATTGTTTGCCGCGATGGAGCAAGAAGCCCAGCGCCAGGAACATCACATCGAGCTGATCGCCTCGGAAAACTACACCAGCCCAGCGGTGATGGAAGCCCAAGGCTCGGTACTGACCAACAAGTACGCCGAAGGCTATCCGGGCAAGCGTTACTACGGCGGTTGCGAATACGTCGACATCGTCGAGCAACTGGCCATCGACCGCGCCAAAGAACTGTTCGGTGCTGACTACGCCAACGTCCAGCCGCACTCCGGCAGCCAGGCCAACAGCGCGGTCTACCTGGCCCTGCTGAACGCCGGCGATACAGTGCTGGGCATGAGCCTGGCCCACGGTGGTCACCTGACCCACGGCGCCAGCGTCAGCTTCTCCGGCAAGGTGTACAACGCCGTGCAGTACGGTATCGATACCGTTACTGGCCTGATCGACTACGACGAAGTCGAGCGCCTGGCCGTTGAGCACCAGCCGAAGATGATCATCGCCGGTTTCAGCGCTTACTCGCAGGTTCTCGACTTCCCACGCTTCCGCGCCATCGCGGACAAAGTCGGTGCCTACCTGTTCGTCGACATGGCTCACGTGGCCGGTTTGGTTGCTGCTGGCGTGTACCCGAACCCAGTACCGTTTGCTGACGTGGTCACCACCACCACCCACAAAACCCTTCGCGGCCCGCGCGGCGGCCTGATCCTGGCCCGTGCCAACGAAGCGCTGGAGAAGAAATTCAACTCCGCCGTATTCCCAGGCGGCCAAGGTGGCCCACTGGAGCACGTGATCGCCGGTAAAGCGGTGTGCTTCAAAGAAGCCCTGCAGCCTGAGTTCAAAACTTACCAGCAGCAAGTGATCAAAAACGCCCAGGCCATGGCCAGCGTGTTTATTGAGAAGGGCTTCGACGTCATCTCCGGCGGCACTGAGAACCACCTGTTCCTGCTCAGCCTGATCAAGCAAGACATCACCGGTAAAGATGCCGACGCCGCCCTGGGCCGCGCCTTTATCACTGTGAACAAGAACAGCGTACCGAACGACCCACGTTCGCCGTTCGTCACCTCCGGTCTGCGTATTGGCACCCCAGCGGTGACCACTCGCGGCTTCAAGGAAGACGAGTGCCGCGCACTGGCCGGCTGGATCTGCGAAATCCTCGCCAACTTGGGCGACGAAGCCGTTGAAGCGCGCATCCGCGAGCAAGTTAAAGCGGTCTGCGCTAAGTTCCCGGTTTACGGCAACTAAGTGAGCAGCTCCGGCGACGACAGCACCTGCCGCCTGCCTAAGTAAAAAACGTTACCGCCCGTCGGTAATAAAATGCCCGCATTGAGAGATGCGGGCATTTTTTATGCGTCCAAAAACCCGAGGTGCAATGCCTTGAGTGCCTGTTTGCAAGGCTGCCAGCCGCCCAGTGAGTGACGCCAGTTTTTTGCTGAACGCCCCACATCATTGACGCCCTACCCTTGACGCCGAGCGCGTTAAACGGCGCAGCACGCGCCCTCGAAAGCGCTGTCACAGCGAAAGCAGCGGGCTCTCGAAGCCACGCGCGTCCGTTGTTTAGCTTAAGGCGCCGCTCACAGCAGCCGGCGAAGGAGATCGCATGTTTTCCGTGGCGAATGGCACTAACGACCCATTGCTGGTGCTAGAAGGCAGCGACGGCAACGACACGCTCATCGGCACAGAGGTTGATGAACTGTTGCGCGGTCTGGCTGGCGATGACCGGCTGACTGGCGGTGCCGGCAACGATGTACTGGAGGGCGGACTGGGGCGCGACACCCTGACCGGCGGCGACGGCGCCGATACGTTCCGCTTCAGCACCCTACTGGACAGCTACCGCACCAGCAGCACCCTGGCCACCGACCTGATCACCGACTTCGACGGCTCGCTCGATCGCCTCGACCTCAGCGCCCTTGGTTTCAACGCCTTGGGTAATGGTTACAACGGCACCCTGCTGCTCAGTTACAGCAGCAGCAGTGACCGCACCTACCTGAAATCCTTCGAGTCCGATGCCGGCGGCAATCGTTTCGAGCTGGCCGTGCAGGGCAATCAGCTGACGGCACTGAATCCAACCAATATCCTCTTCACCGCCAACGCCACGCCCAACACCCCCACACTCGTCAACGAGCCCTTGCTGGATCAAAGCGCCAGTGAAAATAGCGCATTCAGCTATGTGATTGCCGCGTCCAGCTTCACCGACGCCGATGGCGACAACCTGGCTTATAACGCCAGCCTGAGCGATGGCGCAGCGCTACCCACCTGGCTGGCATTCAATGCCACGACCCTTACCTTTAATGGCATGCCCGAGCCGGGCGCGGCCGGCAATTATGAGATCACGGTGAGTGCCAGCGACGGACGTGGCAGCACAGCAACAGACAGCTTCCTGCTTAGCGTCGGCGATGCGCCAGCAGGTGACTTGAGCCTGTGGGGCAGCGCAGGCAATGACCGCCTGCAAGGGACCGCGGCGAATGAAACCCTGCAGGGCCTGGGCGGCGATGACACCCTACTCGGTGATGCCGGGAACGACATCCTGATCGGCGGCGGCGGACGCGACACCCTAACCGGCGGGGCGGGCATAGACACCTTCCGGTTCAGCGCAGTAACGGACAGTTACCGCAACGCCAGCCTGCACCACGACAGCATCACCGACTTCGATGCCACACTCGATCGCATCGACCTCAGCGGGATTGGCTTTACCGCCCTGGGCAATGGGTACGACGGCACCCTGTTACTCAGCTACAGCAGCGCCAGCGACCGTACCTACTTGAAATCTCTGGTCGGCGACGCCGACGGCAACCGTTTTGAGCTGGCGATTCAGGGCAATCATCTGAACAGTTTCAACGCCAGCAACCTATTTTTCGAGACCCCTGCGCCACCACCGCCTGATACCCCGCCACCGCCACCACCGCCTCCGCCAGTGGGCACTGCAGACAACGACACACTGACCGGCACCGACGCCGATGAGGTGCTGCTCGGCTATGCCGGCGCCGACAAGATCTATGGCGCAGGGGGCAACGATGTACTCGACGGCGGTGCAGGTAAAGACACCCTGACCGGTGGTGAAGGCAATGATATTTTTCGCTTCAGCGAGCGCCTCGACAGTTTCCGCAACTACGGCCCCGCCAACATTAGCGCCGCCGACACCATCACCGATTTCACCCTCGGCGAGGACAAGATCGACGTTTCAGCCCTGGGCTTCACTGGGCTGGGCAATGGTTACGACAACACCCTGCAAGTGACCCTCAATGACACCGCGACCAAGACCTCGCTGAAGTCCCGCGAGCCAGACGCCGACGGTAATAGCTTTGAAATCGCCATCACCGGCAACCACGTCGATAGCCTGAGTGCAGCAGACTTTATCTTTGCCGCGCCCACGCCGTAGAACACTCTCTTTGTGCCCATGCTCGGTCAATCCAACGCCCGCATCCTGCGCATGTTCTCCGGTGACCAGGAGTCCGGCGTCACGGAAATGGTCAGCCAACTCAAGAGCTATACCGACTTTGACAAGGTGGCGAGCCTGTTCTTCGACCAGAACGGTAACCCGATAGACATCGCTGTCGGCGGCAGTACCGTCACGGGCCGCTCGACCGCTACCGCCGCGGAAAAAGCCAAGTCCTGGTGGTACACCGACACCGACCAGCCGGGCGAAGCCTTGTTGCAGGCCGTGGCCAACCTGCGCAACCAGCTGGCAGAGCTACAAGCCAAGGGCAGCGTGACGCTGGCCATGGTCTGGGGCCAGGGCGAAGACAATGCCGACGGCTATGCCAATGCCAGTGACCCACAGGCTGAAATCGAGTTGTACAAGAGCAACACGCTCAAAGTATTCGACTACCTGAAAGCCCAGCTGGACGCACCGGACGCAGTGTTCTACCTGATGATGACCGGCAACTATCAGCAGGAGGCGGCCGATTTGCGCGGCTACAGCGAAGCGAAAATTGCCGGAATAGTGGCCGGCATCGAGGCCGTCCGCCAAGCCCAGCTGGAATTGGCCGACAGCCGCAGCGACGTCAAGATTGCCGTGGACTACAGCGACCTGCCGCTGCGCTATGACATCGATCCATTAACCTACTACTACGATGTGTGGCACATGCCGGGCGATGCCGGTGAAATCATCGGCCAGCGCCTGGCCGACTTTATCGCCAACGACCTCGGTTTCCAGAGCACTGCCGCCGATAACAATGACCCCAGTACGCTCTCCTTCTACCCCGCCAACCATATCCTGGGCAGCGACCAGGATGATGTACTGATAGGCAGCAGCAATGCCGACACCCTCGACGGCGGGCTGGGCGATGACCACATGGAGGGCGGTGAAGGGAGCGATGTGTATCTCGTCGACAGTCTCGGCGACAGCGTGCTCGAAACAGGCAGCGGGGCCGAAGATTACGACACCGTAGTGTCATCACTGAGCTGGGTCCTCGGCGACAACCTGGAGCACCTGCTGCTGATCGGCGACCAGGCGCTCAATGGCACAGGCAACAGCCTCGATAACATCATCAGCGGTAATGCGGCGGACAATGTGCTGGATGGCGCGGGCGGAGCGGACGTGCTGATCGGCGGCCAAGGATCGGACACCTACTGGGTCGACAACAGCGCCGACATCGTGGTCGAAGGGGCCAACGCCGGCTTTGATCGCGTCTTCAGCACCGCCACCAGCTACACCCTGTCCAGTAACGTCGAAGACCTCTACCTGATGGCCGCGGGCAACGCCAATGGCACGGGTAATGCGCAGGACAACACCCTGTTCGCCAGCAACGGCGATAACCTGCTGAACGGCGGGCTGGGCAACGACACGCTGTCCTACGCCTATGCCACAGGCGGGGTGACCGTGCGTTTGAGCACCACAAAAGCACAGGACACCGGCGGCTCCGGTTTCGACTCCCTGCGCAATCTGGAAAACCTTATCGGCAGCGACTACGACGACAACCTGACCGGCAATAGCGGCAACAATAGCCTGCGCGGCGGCGCCGGCAACGATGTACTCAACGGCGGTGATGGTGACGACGTGCTGGAGGGGGGCGCCGGGCCGACCAATTAAACGGCGGCGCCGGGGCCGATCGCTATGTCTTCTCCTCCCTGAATGACCTCGGCCTGAACGAACTGGCCGATCTGATCTACGGCTTCAATGGCGACGAAGGCGACCGAATCGACTTCTCCGCCCTAGATAGCAACCCGCTGACCGCAGCCCACGACGCCTTCAGCTTCATCGGTAGCGCCGCCTTTAGCGACATCGATGCCACCGGCCAACTGCGCTTTGCCGACGGCGTGCTATACGGCAGCAGCGACGCCGGCAATACCGCGGAGTTCATGATCCAACTGCTCGGTGGGGCGACCCTCACGCAGAACGATCTATTTACCTAGCCCGCCCGAGCGTTATGCGCGGCAGAGGCTAAGCCGCGCGTGTGTGAGCCGGCGCTAAGCACATTAGCGCCGGCCAACGGCGTTACGGCGTCCCCATCCCCGCCGCCTGCATAAACAAACGCAGCAAATAAGACACCGCGCCTAAAGCCAGCACGCTGCCAGCCCAGATCGCTACCAGCCAGCCGAGGCGCTGCCACAGCGGCTTTTTCTCATCTATGTGGTTCATTTTGCGCCCTCATTACTGACCTGAGGTCTCGCGAGCTAGAGTCCTGCAAGGCGCTACGTTAGTAACAGCCTCCGGCTGGTCAAAGCAGGCGAGAGCTTTTGCACATGAGCATTACTCGTTTCACTCGCCCTGCGGGCCGCGCTGAAGCGCGTTAGCCGCAAGCGGCTTTCCGAGACTGTTTTTAACGCCGCAGGGCCGACGCGCAGCAGACCGAGCATATGGTCTCAGTGATAGCCATCTTCTTCCGTCACCTTGCCGCGGAACACGTAGTAGCTCCAGGCGGTGTACATCAGGATAAACGGGATGATGAACAGCGCCCCGACCAGAATGAAACCCTGGCTCTGCGGCGGCGCGGCGGCCTCCCAGATACTGATCGACGGCGGGATGATATTCGGCCACAGGCTAATGCCCAGGCCGCTGTAACCGAGGAAAATCAGCGTCAAGGTCAGCAGAAACGGCGCGTAGTTGGCGTTGCGCGCCACCGCACGCAGCAGCGCCCAGGTGCACAGCAACACCAGCAGCGGCACCGGCATAAACCAGAAGATATTCGGCAAGCTGAACCAGCGCTCGGCGATGTCGGCGTGGGCCAGCGGCGTCCACAGGCTGACAATGCCGGTGACGCCCAGCAGGACGAATACCAACGGCCGCGCCATGTTGTGCATCTGCTCCTGCAAGCGCCCCTCAGTCTTCATGATCAGCCAGGTACAGCCGAGCAAGGCGTAGGCCGCAATCAGCGCCAGGCCGCAGAACAGCGAGAACGGCGTAAGCCAGTCCAGCGCGCCACCGGCATAGGCCCGATCAACCACCTCGAAGCCGTCGATATACGCCCCCAGCGCCACCCCCTGAAAGAAGGTCGCGGCCAGCGAGCCACCGATAAATGCCTTGTCCCAGAGATGCCGCTTGGCCGCCTTAGCCTTGAAACGGAACTCAAACGCCACGCCACGGAAGATCAGCCCCAGCAGCATAAAAATCAGCGGCAGGTAGAGCGCGTTGAGCACCACGGCATAGGCCAGCGGAAACGCGCCGAACAACGCCGCACCGCCGAGCACCAGCCAGGTTTCGTTACCGTCCCAGACCGGCGCCACCGTGTTCATCATCACATCGCGTTCGCCTTCACTTTTGACAAAGGGAAAGAGAATGCCGATGCCTAAATCGAAACCGTCCATGACCACATACATCATCACCCCGAAGGCAATGATCACGGCCCAGATCAGCGAGAGATCAATACCCATGTTCAATTCCTCTCCGCCAGTGAGTCGGTTTCGCCTTCGTCGAAGCCTTCTTCGGCCGCAGACAGTGGGCGTGACGGCGTACGTTTCTGGCCTGGGCCACCCTCGGCAACTTCCTTGCCTTCATCGGTAACCGGGCCTTTACGCACCAGCCGCATCATGTAGCCGAGGCCAGCGCCAAACAGGGCGAAGTACACCACCACAAACAACGCCAAGGTCAGGCTCATCTGCGCAAAACTGTGCCCGGAGGAGGCATCCGCGGTGCGCATCAACCCCTGGACCACCCACGGCTGCCGGCCAATTTCGGTGGTGTACCAACCGGCAAGCAGGGCGATGATGCCCGACGGCCCCATCCACACCGCCAAGTGCAGGAACGGCCTCGCCTGGAACAGCTTGCCGCGCGCGCGCAGCCACAGAGCCCAGAGGCCGGTGAGAATCATCAGCATGCCAATACCAACCATGACCCGGAAGGTCCAGAACACCACGGTCGAATTAGGCCGATCTTCTTTGGCAAATTCCTTGAGCGCCGGCACCTGCTTATCCAGGCTGTGGGTCAGGATCAGGCTGCCCAGCGCGGGGATCTCAATCTTGAAGCGGGTTTCCTCGCGCTCCATATCTGGCCAGCCGAACAGAATCAGCGGCGTTGGCTCGTCACCCTGGTTTTCCCAGTGGCCTTCGATTGCGGCGATTTTCGCCGGCTGATACTTAAGCGTATTGAGGCCGTGAAAGTCACCGATCACCGCCTGAATAGGCGCCACAATCAACGCCATCCACATGGCCATCGAGAGCATCTTGCGAATTGCCGGGTTGTCGCGGCCGCGCAGCAAGTGCCAGGCCGCCGAGGCGCCGACGAAGAACGCCGTGGAGAGAAACGCCGCCGTCGCCGTATGCGCCAGCCGGTAAGGGAACGAGGGGTTGAACACCACGGCGAACCAGTCCACCGGGATTACCCGACCGTCGATAATTTCGAAACCCTGCGGGGTGTGCATCCAGCTGTTGGAGGCGAGAATCCAGAAGGTCGAAATCAGCGTACCGACCGCCACCATCACCGTGGAAAAGAAGTGCAGCCCAGGGCCGACGCGGTTCCAGCCAAACAACATGACCCCGAGGAAGCCCGCCTCAAGGAAGAATGCCGTGAGCACTTCATAAGTCAGCAACGGCCCGGTGACCGCCCCGGCAAAGTCGGAAAAGGCACTCCAATTGGTGCCGAACTGGTAGGCCATAACCAAACCAGAGACCACGCCCATGCCGAAGTTGACCGCAAATATCTTCGCCCAGAAGTGATACAGGTCGCGGTACACCTCCTGCCCGGTTTTCAGCCAGAGCCCTTCAAGCACCGCCAAGTAACTGGCCAGGCCGATGGTGATGGCCGGAAAAATGATGTGGAAAGAGATGGTAAAAGCAAACTGGATACGGGCGAGGTCGAGTACCTCTAATCCGAACATGGTGCTTCCTCAGTCAGGTAAAACAGCCTGCTGCCCAGCGGATACGCCGCGGGCAACCGTCGGACAGAGCGCCTTTCGCCGACAACAGCTCGGCCACATGACGAATCCGACAGCCTTGATCTAGGTCAAGGCTTACTTGAAGAGTATCCCCAGCACGTGCAAGTTCCGCTGTGGTTGATTGTCGCGTGACAGCCTGCCACAAGGGTTGCAGCCCGTTGCGCGCGGCGTTTAGCGCACCAGCATGGCCTCGGCCACTTGCTTGCGCCGCGCCTTGCCGCACAGCTGCTCGACCAGCGTTAAGGCGAACTCCAGCGCAGTACCAGGGCCTTGACTGGTGATGCAGTTGCCATCGACCACCACCGGCTGATCGACAAACACACAGCCGCTCAAGTGATCACTGAAGGCTGGGTAGCAGGTCATGCGCCGTTGTTTGAGCACACCGTACTGCTGCAACGCCAAGGCAGGCGCGGCGCAGATACCGGCAAACAACTTGCCGGCCTTGGCCTGCTCACGCACCCGTTCGGCCAGCGGCTCATGCTCGGCCAAATGCTGCGCACCCGGCATGCCACCGGGCAACACGATCAGGTCAAAGGGCTGCGCCAGCACATCCGTCAACATGGTGTCGGCGGTCAGGCGCGTGCCACGGGCGCAGGTGATCATCCGCCGGCTCTCAATGCTCGCCACGACCACCTCAACCTCGGCACGCCGCAACACATCGATCAGGGTCACGCACTCAAGGTCTTCGACACCATCGGCGACGCTAATCAGGGCTCGCGCAGTCATCCCATTCTCCTTATTGGTGCAATGCATAAACTGCCTGATCGGTCATAAATTCACCGCACCCAGACGAGCTGATATGATGCGCGCCTTTTTCCAGATCGCCAGCAAAAACATGCACAACCATGTGGATGTGCTTTGCTTTCGGTTTGCATAAACACGGCACAGAACGCCGTTATCGGGGAGCTGCACATGCTGGAAAGATTGTTCCAACTCAAAGCCCACAACACCACGGTGCGCACCGAGATGCTGGCGGGGCTGACCACCTTCCTGACGATGGCCTACATCCTCTTCGTCAACCCCAACATCCTTGCCGAAACCGGCATGGATAAAGGCGCTGTGTTTGTCGCTACGTGTCTGGCTGCCGCCATCGGCTCGGCCATCATGGGCCTGGTCGCCAACTACCCGATCGCCCTGGCGCCGGGCATGGGCCTCAACGCTTTCTTTACTTACACCGTGGTGCTGACCACGGGCCACACCTGGCAGGTGGCATTGGGCGCGGTGTTCCTCTCCGGTGTGATCTTCTTTTTGCTGTCGATCTTCAAGATTCGCGAGTGGATCATCAACAGCATCCCGATGGAGCTGCGGGCCGGCGTTGCTGCCGGTATTGGCTTGTTCCTGGCGATCATCGCGCTGAAAAACGCCGGTATCGTAGTCGACAACCCTGCCACCCTGGTGGGCCTCGGCGACCTCAGCCAAGGCGCCCCGTTGCTCGCCTGCCTGGGCTTCTTCGTGATCGCCGCACTGGCTTACCGCCGCGTCACCGGTGCGGTGATGATCGGCATTTTGCTGGTCACTGGCCTGTCGATTGTGTTCGGCCTGTCGCAGCTCGACAGCGTGGTCTCGATGCCGCCGTCGCTGATGCCGACGCTGCTGCAACTGGACATCATGGGCGCGCTGGATATCGGCCTGCTCAGCGTGATCTTCGCCTTCCTCTTCGTTGATCTGTTCGACACCTCCGGCACCCTGGTCGGCGTCGCGCAGAAAGCCAACCTGCTGGATAAAGACGGCAAAATGCCCAAGCTCGGCCGCGCCCTGCTGGCGGACAGCACCGCGACCATGGCCGGCGCCGCAATGGGCACCTCGACCACCACCAGCTATATCGAATCCGCGGCGGGCATCAGCGCCGGCGGCCGTACCGGCCTGACGGCTTGTGTGGTTGCTGCTCTGTTTCTGCTGAGCCTGTTCTTCGCACCGTTGGCCGGCGCCGTACCGGCCTTCGCCACCGCCCCAGCGCTGATGTTTGTCGCCGTGCTGATGATGAGCAGCCTGGCGCAGATCGACTGGGACGACCTCACCGTCGCCGCACCGGTCGTCATCGCTGCCCTGGCCATGCCACTGACCTTCTCGATTGCCAATGGCATTGCCTTTGGTTTTATCGCCTGGACCGTGATCAAGCTGCTGGCGGGCCGCTGGCGCGACCTCAACCCCGCCTTGGTGGTGTTGTCGGCGTTGTTTGTGATCAAACTGGCGTACTTCGCCTGATACCTTGCGGGTGGCCATGGCTCACCCGCGCCTTTTTTGAAAAGAGTCTTGCATGAGCCGTTCCCAGTTCGATCCCGCCAGCTACGCCGTCCAGCTTGCTGAAAAGCAGCAGCGCCTGATCGAGCTGCTTGCGCCTTTTCATGCCCCCGCGCCCGAGGTATTCGAGTCTGCACGTGAGCACTATCGCTTGCGTGCTGAATTTCGCCTGTGGCGCGAGGGCGATGACCGTCACTACGCCATGTTCGAAGCGGGTGATAAACACACGCCGATTTTCTTTGAAGACTTCCCCATTGCCAGCGCGCAGATCAATGCGCTGATGCCAAAGCTGAAGGCGGCGTGGCAGGCCAGCAGTGCGCTGAGCTTCAAGCTGTTTCAGGTCGAATTCCTCACCACCCTGGCCGGCGACGGGCTGATCACCCTGTGCTACCACCGCCCGCTGGATGACGTCTGGCAAGCCGCAGCCGAGCAGCTCGCCGCCGAACTGCAGGTGAGCATCATCGGCCGCTCCAAGGGTAAGCGCATCGTCATCGGCAGGGATTATGTTGAGGAGAAATTCAACGTTGCCGGTCGCACATTCAGCTATCGCCAACCAGAAGGTGCCTTCACCCAGCCCAACGGCGAAGTGAACCAGAAGATGCTGAATTGGGCCTATGAAGCGCTCGGTGAACGCCAGGACGACTTGCTGGAGCTGTATTGCGGCAACGGCAACTTCACCCTGCCACTGGCCACCCGTGTACGTAAAGTGCTGGCCACGGAGATCAGCAAGTCCTCGGTGAATGCCGCCCTGGCCAACCTGGAAGACAACGGCGTAGACAACATCACCCTGGTGCGCCTGTCCGCCGAAGAACTGACCGAAGCGCTAAATGAAGTGCGCCCGTTCCGCCGCCTGGCCGGTATCGACCTGAAAAGCTATAACTTTGGCTGCGTCTTCGTCGACCCGCCACGTGCCGGCATGGACCCGGACACCTGCGAGCTGACCCGGCGCTTTGAGCGCATTCTTTATATCTCCTGCAACCCGGAGACCCTGGCCGCTAACATCGCGCAACTCAGCGACACCCACAAAGTGACGCGCTGCGCGCTGTTCGACCAGTTCCCCTATACCCACCACATGGAGTCAGGTGTGCTGCTGGAGCGCCGCTAGTTTTACTGGCGCGGCAACCCGCGCAGCGCCCAGAAGCACAACCCCACAGACACCACTTCCAGCAGCAGCGCGTAGAAGTTGAAGGTCTGCTGCGCGCCGCCATCCAGCCACAGGCCGCCGATACGCGCCAACGCCAACGAGCTGTACAGCAGCACCAGCAGGGTCAAGGCGGCGCGGGTCAGGTCCAGGCGGCTGAGTGACAGCCCAATAAACGCCGCCAGGCCGATCTGCAATCCGCCGTAAAACGCGCGCATGTCGGTCGCCGCCGCGGGCGACATCAGCAGCATGCCGCTGAGGTTGGCCATTTCATGGGGGTTGATGAAATAAGCCAAACCCAGGCCAGCCAATGCCAGCAATTGAATCAGCAGAATTACGCGTGCAAATAGCATGAACAGCATCCTTAGCCCGGGGATCGGCTTTGCAGCATAAGCGGACTTCGTGCGTTTCGGAAATCCACTGTGGTTGCTCTGCAGATTGGGCGGTAAGCTTCCAGCATCACTCTAGGAGCCCACTTATGCGCCCGCTTATTCTTCTCGCCGGCCTACTCAGCAGCCTGAGCGTTGCTGCCGAACCGCTGACCATTGACGTCCACCGCGACCCCAATTGCGGCTGCTGCAAAGCCTGGATCAGCCACTTGCAAGACAACGGCTTTACCGTCAACGACCATGTCGAGAACGACATGAGCGCGGTAAAACAGCGCCTGGGCGTACCACCCCGCCTCGCGTCCTGCCACACCGGGGTCATTGACGGCCAGTTTATCGAAGGCCATGTACCGGCCGCCGACATCCTCAAGTTGCGCAAACAGCCTGACCTGCTCGGCGCCGCCGTACCGGGCATGCCGACCGGCTCGCCCGGCATGGAATACGGCAATGTGCGTGATGCTTACCAGGTGATCGGCCTGGATAAGCAAGGCGCAGAGCAGATTATCAGCGACTATCCGGCCAACTGAGCCACGGATAACGGGCCTAAGGCGAGCCAGCCCACACGCCCGCCACTTATTACAGGACGACAACCATGCGCTGGAAACGTGGAAGACGCAGTGACAACGTGGTGGACGCGCGCGGCAGCAGCTCACGGATGGGCGGCGGCAAAGGGCTGACCTTGGGCGGCGTGGCCATTGTGGTCGTCATTGGACTGCTTAGCGGCCAGGACCCCATGCAGATCCTCGGCCAGTTGGCCGGGCAAGCCATGCAGGGTGGCTCGGTCAGCGCACCACAAAGCTCCGCGCCGGCAAGCAATGATGAGCAGTCGGAATTTGTGCGCGCCGTGTTGGGCGACACCGAGGACACCTGGCGTGAAATCTTCCAGGGCGCCAATCGGCAGTACCGCGACCCAACGCTGGTGTTGTTTCGCGGCGGGGTGAACTCGGCCTGCGGCTTCGCTAACTCAGCGGTCGGGCCGTTCTATTGCCCGGGCGATCAGCGGGTGTATATCGACCTGGCGTTTTTCCGCGAGCTGGAACAACGCTTTGGCGCTGCGGGGGATTTTGCCCAGGCTTATGTGATTGCTCATGAAGTCGGCCACCACGTACAAACCCTGCTCGGCGTCTCGGCCAAGGTCAACGCGGCGCGGCAACGGGGCGAGCGTGTGGAAGGCGCCACCGGCTTGCTGGTGCGTCAGGAATTGCAAGCCGACTGCCTGGCAGGCGTATGGGCCTACCACGGCCAGCGCCGCAATGACTGGTTGGAACCGGGGGATATTGAAGAGGCGCTGAACGCCGCCAACGCCATCGGCGATGACCGCTTGCAGAAGCAGGCGCGCGGCCAAGTGGTGCCAGACTCCTTCACCCATGGCACCTCGGAGCAACGCGTGCGCTGGTTTAAAACCGGCTTTGCCCAAGGCAATGTTGGCAGCTGCGATACCTTTAAGGCTGCGCGGCTATAGCCTTAGGCTCATGGTGCGGCCCCGTAGGGTGGATGTCGCTCCACCCATCCACCACCGCGCCTCCCGATGGTGGATGAAAAAACGTTATCCACCCTACAGACTGAACGCTGCCCGTGATGGGTAACTGACATAAAAAATGCCGCTGACCTGATCAGGTAAGCGGCATTCTTCTTTACAGCACTCTCAGCCTATTGCGCCCAAGGAGGCGGAGGCTCTTCACCCTTGGGCGCATCTTCGGCATTCAGCAACGCCTGGCGCCGCTCCTCATCAGCCAGTGCGGCCTTGATTTCACGCATCACCGCGTCGATATCAGCTTCTTCTTCCGGGTCATCAAATTCACCGGTCAGCGGGGTGTCCGGGGTCAGCTCACCGGCCTCATACAGCGCCCACATTTCCTTGGCGTACTTGGTGAACTTCAATTCCGGGGCGAACTGGCCGAAGTAGGCGGACATGTTACCGACATCACGCTCAAGCATCTTGAGCGCATGGTTATTGCCGGCCGCATCCACCGCCTGGGGCAGGTCGATAATCACCGGGCCACCTGGATCAAGCAGTACGTTGAACTCCGACAAGTCGCCATGCACCAGACCGGCGCAGAGCATTTTCACCACTTCACGAATCATGAAGGCATGGAATTCGCGGGCATCGTCCGGGTGCAGGTCGACATCGTTTAGGCGCGGAGCAGCATCGCCCTCGCCGTCATCGACCAGCTCCATCAGCAGCACGCCTTCGAGGAAGTCGTACGGTTTGGGTACGCGCACGCCGGCGTTGGCCAGACGGAACAGCGCCGCCACTTCAGCATTCTGCCAGGCATCTTCCTGCCCCTTGCGACCGTACTTCGAGCCCTTGGCCATGGCCCTGGCATCACGGCTGTTACGCACCTTGCGGCCTTCCTGGTACTCGGCGGCCTGACGGAAGCTGCGTTTGTTGGCTTCTTTATAAACCTTGGCGACGCGCAGTTCTTCGCCACAGCGCACCACATAGACCGCAGCTTCTTTACCGCTCATCAGCGGGCGTATCACTTCATCGACCAGCCCGGCTTCGACCAGGGGCTCAATACGTTTTGGCGTCTTCATCAGCTTTAATCAGGGGTCCTGTGTTGCCCAAGTCGGCTCTGCCGCCCGTTATACGTCAATCCAAGCCAAGCGCCCACCCTCGTGAGCACAGCTGAGGCTTAACAGATGCATAAATGTGCCGCTAAGCGGCGCGAATCAATGGCCTTGGCCGGGTTGCGCCGCCATACGCGCAAGAAAAACCTGCGCACTGATCGTGCACTCCGCGCTGTTTGAAAGTCACAAGTGGATTGGCAGCTCTGCCGCCGCAGCCGACAATCCACCCGACATCAGGGAGACTTACCGATGCTCGACACCGAACAGTGCTGGCACGCCATATGTAACCGCGACGCCGCTCAGGATGGCGCCTTTGTGTTCGCCGTGCACAGCACGGGAATATATTGCCGGCCCAGTTGCCCGGCACGACGGCCTAAGCGTGACAACGTCAGCTTTTATGCCGACCCGGACAGCGCGGCAACAGCCGGTTTCCGCCCGTGCAAACGCTGCTCACCGCAAGGGCAAAGCCCGGCGGAGCAACTCGACGCACTGGTGATTGCCGCCTGCCAGCGACTGGCAGACAGCGAGCAACGCCTGACACTTGCCCAACTGGCAGCACACATCGGCCTGTCCGCCTCCCACCTAGCCCGCGCCTTCAAACTACGCACCGGCATGACGCCGCGTGCGTGGAGCGCCGCGTACCGCCAGAACCAATTAGAGCAGCACCTGCCCCACGCACACAGCGTGTTGGATGCCGCCTTAACCGCCGGCTACACCAGTACCCGTAACCTGTATCAGCACGCCACCGCCCTGAGCCCCGCCCAGCGCCGCAAACAAGCCGCCGGTGAACGCCTGCGCTACACCATTGCGCCCTGCCCGCTTGGCCAGATAATGCTGGCCAGTAGCACCAACGGTGTCTGCGCCGTGCTGTTGGCTGACGAGCCGGCCACCTTGCAGGCCGAACTGCAACAGCGCTTTGCCGCTGCGGTTCTTCAGCGTGATGACTTGGGGCTGGGCGACTGGCTGGGCCAGCTACTCGCACAGATACGCGAGCCACAGCGCGCCGCCCACCTGCCGCTGGATATGCGTGGCACGGTATTTCAGCAGCAGGTGTGGCGCGCGCTGCAGCAGATCCCCACAGGGCAGACGCGCAGCTACGCCGAACTGGCTGCGCAACTCGACAGCCACCCGCGCGCCGTGGCGCGCGCCTGCGCCAGCAATCCGCTGGGGCTGCTCATACCCTGCCACCGGGTAATTGCCAGCAACGGCAGCCTCGGCGGCTACCGCTGGGGACTGGAGCGCAAGACCGCGCTGCTTAAGCGTGAAGCCGCGCCATAGCAAAAGGCCCCGCATTGCGGGGCCTTTGCATTCAGCAGATGCGTATTACGACAGGTAGGACGAACGAGTCAGGCCCAAACGCAGGGCGTCGAGGAACTGGGTACGCTCACGCGGGGTGATCTTGGCGCTGGCCACCTTGTCGCGGTAGTGGGTCATCAACTCCTCCGGCGACAGGTGCACGTAGCGCAGCATGTCCTCGATGGTGTCGTGGGTCTCGATACCGGCGTGGTACACACTGCCATCGGCGTTCTGGTAGATGTTCACCGAGTCGGTGTCGCCGAACAGGTTGTGCATATCGCCGAGAATTTCCTGATAGGCGCCGACCAGGAAGATCCCCAGCAGGTAGTCCTCACCCTCGCGCACTTCATGCACCGGCAGGCTGGTCTCGATGCTCTGCTCATCGACGTACTGACGGATTTTACCGTCTGAGTCACAGGTCAGATCCTGCAGCACCGCGCGGCGCATCGGCTCTTCGTCGAGACGATTGAGCGGCAGAATTGGCAGCACCTGGCCGATGGCCCAGGTGTCCGGCAGGCTCTGGAACACCGAGAAGTTGCAGATGTACTTGTCGGCCAGCTTGTCGTTCAGCTCATCCAGCACCTGACGGTGCGAACGCTGACGCGCCTTCAGCGAGTTATGCAGGCGGCGGCAAACGGCGAAGTAGCACTGCTCGGCTAAAGCCTTTTCGGTCAGGCTGAGCTTGCCGTCGGCGTACTGGCTGGCCACATCGCTCATGTAGTGGGTGGCGCGCCAGTAGGTTTCGGTGACCATCTCGATATCGGTCGGGCCCAGCAGCTCAACCAGGTAACGCACGGTTTCCGGCAGGCTGGTGACGTCTTCGATCTTGGGGATCTCGTCGTTGTGTTTTTCCACGTCCGTGACCTGCACCACCAGCATGGCGTGGTGCGCGGTCAACGAGCGGCCGCTCTCGGAGAAGATGTGCGGATGCGGCAGCTCTTGCGCGTCACAGAACTCTTTAAGCATGCCAACCACAACACCGGCGTAGTCATCCATGTCGTAGTTGATCGAGCTGGCGTTGCGCGAGTGAGTACCGTCGTAATCCACACCCAGGCCGCCGCCGACGTCGATATGGTCGACCGGCAGGCCCAGACCACGCAGTTCGCCGTAGTAGCGGATGGCTTCCTTGAAACCGTGCTGGTAGTCGGACAGGTTGGCGATCTGCGAGCCCATATGGAAATGCAGCAAACGGATGCCCTGATCCAGCCCCGCCGCGCGGAAGCGCTCAACCACCGAGAGCAACTGCGCCGCCGACAGGCCGAACTTGGATTTCTCGCCGCCGGTGTCAGCCCACTTGCTCGATGCCAGCGACGACAGGCGCACGCGCAGGCCGATCTGTGGGGCGACCTTGAGTTCGGCTGCCTCCTCGATCACCAGCTGCACTTCGGATTCTTTCTCGATCACGATAAACACGTTGTGACCGAGCTTCTGCCCCATCAGCGCCAGCTTGATGAACTCGCGGTCTTTGTAACCGTTGCAGACAATGGTGCCGCCCTTCGGTGCCAGCGCCAGCACGGCCATCAGTTCCGGCTTGGAGCCGGCTTCCAGGCCAATGGAAACGTTCTGTGTAGCAATGATGTTTTCCACCACCGCTTCCTGCTGGTTGACCTTGATCGGGTACAACGCGGTATACGGGCTCTGGTATTCCAAGCGCGCGATATTGGCGTCAAAGGCGCCAGTCAGCTGGCGCACGCGGTCTTGCAGGATATCCGGAAAGCGCACCAGCAACGGCAGCGACAGACCGCTGGAACGCAGATCATCGAGCTGCTCGTAGAGATCGATCGGCATGCTTTGCGGGCCATTCGGGCGCACTTCGACACGACCTTTTTCATTGATCGCGAAATAACCCGCGCCCCAATGACGAATACCGTAAACACTGCGGCTGTCCGCAACGGTCCACTGGCTGCCGTCATCTTTGCGTGTGCGTCGTGCAGACATCGAAGTCTCCCTTACTGGCGATAGTGGCCCTGGCATGGCCAAGGCGCGTACAGATTAAAGTCTGGATATGACGATAGCCGGGCAATTGACAGTGCAACCGCCCGGCAAGTTTAGAAAAATGATCAACCGCCGGACTTCTTGGCCTTGAAGCCACGCTTGATTAGCTCGGCAATCAGCAGTTCGACGTGATCACCCTGGATCTCGATCACCCCGTCTTTGAGCGAACCACCGCAGCCGCAGCGCTTTTTAAGCGCCGCTACCAGCTCTTTCAGCGGCTCTTCGGCCAACGGCACACCGCTGATGCTGGTTACGGTTTTGCCGCCACGGCCTTTGGTTTCACGGCGCACGCGGGCAATGCCATCCCCTTGGGGAATCTGGGTCTGTTTACAGGTGCAGGCGTCCACCGGTTGACTGCAGTCAGGGCAATGCCGACCGCTATCAGTGGAATACACCAGGCCGCCAAGGGCGGCAAATGAGGAAGCTTTCTTGACCACCGGTTTGTCCTCGAAGGGGTCAGGATAGCGACTGGCCGACTGAATACCGGTTAAGGCGTCGACCGCGAAGCCCCACTCTGGCAGGGGCAGCGCACCTAGGCTTTACGGCCAAGGCTTGAAGGCGGCGCAGTGTAACGGCAAAAAACGCTGCTGCTAAGGGTAAAAATGCGCCATTACTCGGCGCATAAGCGACGCTGTGCAGGATGCCGAACAAAACGCCCACATATCCTGCACAAAGCCTTAAACGGCGTGGCTTTGGCACCACAGGTTAAGGCCTTAGGCTGGGTTGAGCCTGCGATACCCGTCAATCAGGCGGCATGGGTAGCGCTTCGCTCAACCATGTTAAGCAACGACCTCCAAATAACGCTGCAAGGCGGCCAGCGAATCGGGGCAATAGGGCAAGTGCTGGGTCTCCGCCAAGGCCTGCTCGATGGAGATAAATCGCGCCTCCAACACTTCTTCCGGCTGCAACACCAGCGGCGCATCGGAGACCGCCGAATACGCCATGCACCACAGGCGACTTTCCGGCGAGTCGTAACGAAAATGAGCATGCTCAACCAGCACCGCATCACCGATGCCCAGCTCTTCCGCCAGTTCGCGCGCGGCAGATTCGGCATAGCTTTCATCGGCCAGCACCATGCCGCCGGCAGCCACATCCCAGTAACCTGGATACAGCGCCTTACTCAGGGTACGGCGATGCACGCAGAGCAGGCCGGCACTGTTGAACAGCAGGATATAGGTGCCCCGGCCGCGTAAATGGCGCTGACGCAGTTCGCTGCGCAGCACGCCACCCAGCAACTGGTCATCCTCGTCGACCCAGGCGATGCGCTCACTGTCCGAGGCAGCGCGGTGCGCCACCTCAGCGTCAGACCAGGCCACCGATCAGCCCTGCGACAACAGTTGGCGTAGATCGATCAGGCCGGCATTGGCCCGCGAAATATAGTTAGCCATCACCAGCGAGTGGTTGGCCAGCAAACCATAACCGCTGCCGTTAAGGATCATCGGGCTCCACAGGGTTTCCTGCGCAGCCTCCAACTCACGAATAATCTGCCGCACGCTGACGGTGGCGTTTTTCTTCGCCAGCACATCGGCGAAGTCCACTTCAATGGCGCGTAACAGGTGCGCCAGCGCCCACGCCTGGCCACGGGCTTCGTAGAACACGTTGTCGATCTGCAACCATGGTGTTTCGTAGTTAACGCCTTCGACAAAGTTTTCCTGTGAGGCACTACCCACCAGACCCAGATCAACTTCGTTGGTGTTCAAACGCACCTGGCCAACGCTGGCCGAGAGACGCTGCGACAACGAGCCCAGCCGCGTAGCGGCATCGCCCAGCCAATTATTCAGGTTGTCCGCACGGGTGTAGAACTGCGAACCGGAGCGGCTCGGATCGGATAAACGCTCCAAGTAGCGATCCAGTGACTTGATGCCTTCAGCGTACTCAGCCTCCGAGGCCGGCAGCGCCCAGCTTTTGTGGTCGAAGTGAAAGCGTGGTTCGGCTTTGGCCAAATCTGGGTCTTCGGTGGATTGTGACTGCGAGCGGGTGAAGTCTTTGCGCATCGCCCGCGACATGTCGCGCACCTGCACCAGCACACCAAACTCCCAGCTCGGCATATTGTCCAGCCACAGGCCAGGCGGCGCGAGGTCGTTAGACAGATAGCCACCCGGCTTATTCAGCAGAGTACTGGCGACCTGTTTGAGGGTTTCCCCGGTGGTGTAGCCGTTCACCAGCTTATGCCCGCGGGCTTGGGCCGCGGCTTCGGCGCGTTGTTGCACTGAAAACTGCGCCGGCTCCTGGCTCCAGTACCAGCCGACGACCAGCGCCAACAGCAGAAAGAGCCCGAGCAATCCGCCCACGGTGCGTACAACCCAGTTAGCGGAGGACTTGTTGGGGGTACTGTCAGCTGAGCCGGTGGCGCCAGCAGACGCAGCGGCAGTTCGATTCTTCCAATCCAGCATGGCGTTGTCCTTTTTTACTCAAGTAGCGAGGCCACAGCGGACGGTACTGCGCTGAGGCAGCGCGGCCCGCAGGCTCTCGTTCGACCACAATCCCCTCGCAGGGTTGCGCGACTGGCTTTAACTATAAGTGAAGCGCGGCTTGCTGCGCAGCGAAGATCGGCAAACTTAGCGCGACTGAGTCAATCTGCCACCTGTGACGAGATCGACAGAAGGCCGACGCCAATAGATCGACGGCGCTAGCAAAACCGTTCGTCGGTGGTACGATTACTAGCAATAAGCCATCACTTTCCCAGCATAAGCCGACCAAATCGAACCCGCGCCATGATCGAGCACGAAGACCCCAGCAGCGACCGCCTCAAGCAGCACTTCGCCCAGCGCGTAATCAATCAGGCACGCCAAGTACTGGAAGTATGGCAGCGCCTGCAACGCAGTGAATGGAACGACACCGGCATGGCCGAGTTGCGCGAAGCCACGCAGCTGCTGCAGCGCTACGCCGAACGCTTCGACCAGGCCGAGCACCGCCAACTGGCCGAGGAGATCAATAACAGCCTGCAACAGGTCGCCGATAACCGCGGGCGCCTTAACAGCCAACTGATCAGCCAGCTCAACCTGCTGCTGCAGCGCCTGTCACGCACCGGCCTGCGCCACGGTGATCGCTTCGAACAAACTGTGCTGCCACCGCTGCGCAAACCGGTCTACCTGGCCTTGCAGCATATCGAGCGCGCCGAGCAATTGGCCCAGCGCCTGGAGTTCTTTGGCATGACGGCCATTGCCATGGACACAGCCAATGCGTTTCGCGACGCCATACTGGAACGTCACCCCGCCGCGATCCTGATGGAGGTCGACTTCTCCGGCCCCGGCTGCGGCCTGCAGCTTGCGCAGAGCGTGCAGGAAGGCCTCAAGCATAAGATCCCGCTGCTGTTCTTTAGCGCCGAAGACACTGACACCCTGACCCGCCTGAAGGCCGTGCGCGCCGGCGGCCAGGAGTTCTTCACCGGCAGCCTGGACGCCTCGAACCTGTTCGAACGCATCGAGGTGCTGACGCATGTCTCGCAGTACGAACCCTACAAGGTGCTGATCATCGACGACTCGCGGGCGCAGGTCACACACACCGAGCGCGTGCTCAACAGTGCCGGCATCGTCACCCGCACCCTGGTCGAGCCGATTCAGGCAATGAGCCAGCTGGCCGACTTTCAGCCCGACCTGATCATCCTCGACATGTACATGCCCGAGTGCAACGGCCCGGAACTGGCTCAGGTGATCCGCCACAATGACCGCTACGTCAGCGTGCCGATCATCTACCTGTCCGCCGAAGACGACCTCGACAAGCAGCTCGACGCCATGAGTGAAGGCGGCGATGACTTCCTCACCAAACCGATCAAGCCACGCCACCTGATCGCCACCGTGCGCAACCGCGCCGCCCGTGCACGCAGCCTCAAGGCACGTATGGTGCGCGACAGCCTGACCGGCCTGTACAACCACACCCACACCCTGCAACTGCTTGAAGACGCGCGCTTTCGCGCCGAGCGCGACGGCCAGCCGCTGAGCTTTGCGATGATCGACATCGACTTTTTCAAGAAGGTCAACGACACCTATGGCCACCCGATGGGCGATCGGGTGATCAAGAGCCTGGCGCTGTTTCTCAAGCAACGCCTGCGTAAGACCGACCATATCGGCCGCTACGGCGGTGAAGAGTTCGCCGTGGTTATGCCCAACACCGACGCCGAGTCGGCTAAGCGCGTGCTAGATGACATTCGCCAGCGCTTTGCGGAAATCCAATACTCGGCGCAGCCGCATGACCTGTCCTGCACCTTCAGCGGCGGCATCGCCCAACTGGCCCCGAACCTGGATAGCAAACTGCTCTCGCAACAGGCCGACCAGGCGCTGTATGTGGCCAAGCACAGTGGGCGCAACCAGGTCGCGATCTATCAGGGCGACTGAACCACAGATAAGCGGTTGATAAGCGGTTATAGGCGCCTGGCTTAGCGTCAGCGCGTGATAGAAAACTGTGACGTTGCTCGCACCGTCATATTACGGTCATGAAAGAGCAATAAATTCTGAGGCTTAGTGGCTGCCAGACGCCAAGCGTCGGTAGCCCGCACCGTTCTTCAGCCGGTCGAGCCCTATGCGCCTTAAATTCCTGACTAATTTCAATACCCTGCTACTGGTCACCGTGTGCGCCGCCTTGGCTGTCACGCTCTGGTGGTCGCAGCGCGCCCTCGAACGGCCGTATCTGCTGATGACGCAATACCTCAGCCTGTCGCAACAATTCCAGAACGATGCCGCATTGAATATCAATGCCTACCTGAAAACGGGCGATGCCCTGCGCCACAGTGCAGCGCTACAGGCGCTGGCGACACTGGAGCAATCGATTGCCGAGCTGCCCGAACAGCTGGCCAACGACGTTCTCCCAAGCATCAACGCTCTCACGGCCTTCAGCGCCCACGAACTGCTGGCCGCAGGCAAGCTCTCCGCAGACCCGCAAGGCCTGCTCGTGCAGGCCGAGCGTGAAATAGAGGCGACCCTCGAGCAACTGGCGGACTATGCCGACAGTGGCGCAACAAGCGCCGCTGCGAGCTATCGTCGGCCGCTGTTCAACGCCGCTCGCCACCTCACGCGCCTGGCCCATGCCCGCGACAAGCTGGTGCGCAGCGGCCGCAGCGAGCTGGCGAGTGAGGTCGAGCGCGAGCTGGCGGCACTGGGCAAACAAACGCAGCAGCTTAACGACCTGCCGTTGCTCGACGTGGCCGACGCCAATCAGTCGCCCAGTAACGCCTTTGCTGACTTGCTGGGACTGGACGCCGGCGCTGAAAGCAGCCAGGCCGAAGACCGCGGCATCGCCCTCAAGCGCGACCTGATGTCGCTGCTCAAACGCTACCCCGCCGAACTGCAGCGCACCCGCGAGCTGATCGAGGCACGCGCGGCCCTTGCCAGCAGCACCCGCGTGCAAGTCGATCAGGTACAACAGGCGCTCGCCGCGCTGGAGCCTCAAGTGCGCGCCGAGCACGGGCGTATCCAGGGCGAAGTGCAGTTGATACTGGGCCTGATGATCGGCCTGATCCTGCTGATCGCCTTGATTATTGACACCCTGCAGCGCCGCCTCACCCGTGTCCTTTCCCGCCTGGCGCCAGCCTTGTCGACCTGGGCCCAGGGCGACTTCGCGGCCGACATCCATCTCGACTCACGCACACAGGAGTTGCGCGATATCGAAGAGTCGCTCAATCGCTTGCGGGTTTATCTGGTTGACCTAGTGGGCACTATTCGCCAAAACGCCGAGCAGGTGGTCAGCTCCAGCCACACCCTGGCACACCTCAATGGTGGCCTGCATGAGGGCGCTGAGCGCCAGGCCGGGGATACCGCGCAGATTCGTGACGCCCTCGGCGAATTGCAGGCCACTATTCAGCAGGTAGCGGGCGACGCCAGCCAGGCCGCCGACGCCAGCCGCGATGCCAACCGCGCCCTGGAACAAGGTCAGCAGGTGATTGGCCAAAGCCTTACCGGCCTGCATTCGCTGGTCGATGAAGTACAGGGTAACGCCCAGGCCATCGAACGCCTGGCTGAGGAAACCGCCACCATTGGTAATGTGCTGACGGTCATTCGCGGCATCGCCGAACAGACCAACCTGCTGGCCCTAAACGCGGCCATCGAAGCGGCGCGCGCCGGAGAGCTGGGGCGCGGCTTTGCCGTGGTGGCCGACGAGGTGCGCTCGCTGTCGCAACGCACCAGCGGCGCGACCGCTGAGATTCAGGAGCTGATCGGCCGTCTGCAACAGGCCGCCCGACAATCGGTGCAAGCCATGCGCACCCAGGTCGAACACGCCGAAGCCACTGCCAGCCAAGCCGAAGCGGCTGACGGCGCACTGGATGCGATTGTCGCAGCCATTCGCACTATCGCCAGCATGGCCGAGCGCATCGCCGATGCCACAGCGCAGCAGAGCGACGCCGTCAGCGACATTCGCGGACACAGCGAGCGCATCCATACGCTGGGCGGCGACAACCTGCAGCGCATTGGCGAAGGGCGCCAGCAGGGCGAGCAGCTGCTGCAACTCGGCGGCCAACTGCACACCGCGGTGCAGGCGTTTCGGGTGTAACGCGGCAATCTGTCGCGGCCATTTAACCGGCAGACAACACCGCTTACAGCCTTGACCGTGCCCTGAGTCACCCGCCTCCGTTATGATGCGGCGACTCCCGCATCACGAGCCTGCCATGCACCGTTTACTCTGCCTGCTTCTGCTTTTGGTCGCACTGCCTGCCAGCGCCGGCCTGTTCGATAAGCCGCCCGCGCCCGCACAACTGGGCACGCCGCTAAACAACAGCGCCGACTTCCTGCCGGTAAGCGAGGCGTTCAAGCTGAGCTTGATCGACAGCTCCAGCACCTCGGTCAAATTGCGCTTTGTCGCTGCAGAAGGCTATTACCTGTATCGGCACCGCTTCAGCTTCAGCAGCGAGCCGGCTGATATCAGCCTGGGCCAGGCGATTCTGCCGCCAGGCAAGGCCAAGCATGATGAATTCTTCGGCGATGTTGAGGTGTACTACGAGGTGCTGGATGTCGAGGTGCCGGTCAGCAACCCGGATAATCGCCCCTTCAACCTCAATGTCAGCTACCAGGGTTGCGCCGACAAAGGCCTGTGCTATCCGCCGGAAACCAACGTGCTGGCCATTGGCGGCGGCGCAACGCCGAGCGCGGCCAACCCCACGGCCACAACACCTTGGAGCTGGACCGACCTGGCACTGTTTTTCCTTGGCGGCCTGGCGCTGACCTTCACCCCCTGCGTACTGCCAATGCTGCCGATTCTCACCGGCGTGGTATTACGCGGCCAGCCGGGCGGGCTGCGCAGCCTGGTGCTGTCGCTGGCTTATGTGCTGCCGATGGCCCTGAGCTTTGCCATCCTCGGCGCATTGATGGGCCTGTTCGGTGCCGAACTTAATCTTCAAGCGCGCCTGCAATCGCCCTGGGTGCTGGTGCCTTTTGCGGTCTTCTTCGCGCTGTTCGGCGCGGCCAGCCTGGGCTTTCTCGAACTGCGTCTACCGGCAGCCATCGATGGCCCGCTGCAGCGCCTGAGCCAACGCCTGCAGGGCGGTACGGTATTCAGCGCAGCGGCCCTCGGCGTGCTCTCCAGCGTACTGGTTTCACCGTGCGTCTCGGCGCCATTGGCCGGCGCACTGTTGTATATCAGCGCCAGCGGCGACGCCCTCGGTGGCGGCCTCAAACTGCTGGCCCTAGGCCTGGGTATGGGTGCGCCCCTGGTACTGTTCGCAGTCGGCGGCGGCGCCTTACTGCCAAGATCCGGCACCTGGATGATTACGGTACGCAACCTGTTCGGCGCACTGCTGATGGCGGTGGCCATCTGGCTGCTGGAGCGCGTCCTGCCCGGCCCAATCAGCCTGGCGCTGTGGGGTTTGCTGGCCGCAGGCGTGGCGCTCTGGCTCGGCGTACTGGAACTGACGCCGAAAACCCACCACCAAAAATTCGCGCAACTGCTTGGCCTCCCCTTACTGGTGTATGCATTGGTTGCCTGGGTCGGCGCACTGCAAGGCCAGGATGACCCGCTGCGCCCACTCGGGCGCGCGCTGCTGAGCAGCGCAGAAGCAACGCAGCAGGTGCAATCAGGCCAATGGCAAACCGTTACGACTCCGGCCCAGCTCGATGCAGTTTTACTCGCCGCACAGAGCAGCGGCCAACCGCTGCTGCTCGACTGGTACGCCGACTGGTGCATCAGCTGCAAAGTTATTGAGCGCGAGGTGCTCACCGCTCCCGAGGTCGGCCGCCAGTTGGGCGACTATACGTTGGTGCGCTTCGACATCACCGAGAGCAACCCTGCGCAGCGCGCGCTGCTTGATCGCTACCAACTGTTCGGGCCGCCAGCGATCCTGTTATTCGACGGCAAGGGTGACGAATGGCACGACCTGCGAGTCGTAGGTGAGGTGGATGCCGCAACCTTCGCCGCCCGTTTGAGTGCAGCGCGCGAACGTTTTTAGCACCTGCAGTCATATATTTGCCGCAATATGCAGCCATCGTGCTGACTATTGCAGAGAACTAGACAGCCAGACGCTGTCGCGGCATAGTCCTGCGCAGTAGAAAAACAAGGAAGCACCGCCATGGCGACCCTACTGGTATTGCACGGCCCTAACCTCAACCTGCTCGGCACTCGCGAGCCGGGGGTTTACGGCGCCGTCACCCTGGAGCAGATCAACCTCGACCTGGAACGCCGCGCCCGCGAGGCCGGCCACCATTTGCTCTACCTGCAGAGCAATGCCGAATATGAGTTGATCGAGCGCATTCACGCCGCTCAAAGCGAAGGGGTCGACTTTATTCTGATCAATCCTGCCGCTTTTACTCACACCAGCGTCGCATTACGTGACGCATTGCTGGCGGTGAGCATCCCATTCATCGAAGTGCATTTGTCCAACGTGCACAAACGCGAAGCTTTCCGCCATCACTCCTACTTTTCCGATGTTGCTGTAGGGGTGATCTGCGGCCTTGGCGCCAGCGGTTATAGGCTGGCCCTGGAGGCTGCACTCGAACAACTTGAACTTAAGCGCCCCTGACCTCACCGGGAGTTGAACCACTATGGATATTCGTAAAGTCAAAAAACTGATCGAGCTGCTGGAAGAATCCGGCATCGACGAGCTGGAGATTCGCGAAGGCGAAGAGTCCGTGCGCATCAGCCGCCACAGCAAGCAGCCGGCCTTTATGCAACAGCCGATGTACGCTCCGGCGCCTGCACCAGCAGCCGCACCGGTTGCTGCTGCACCAGCTGCCGAAGCCGCGGCCCCTGCCGCAGCCAAGCTGAACGGCACCGTCGTGCGTTCGCCAATGGTCGGCACCTTCTACCGCGCTTCCGGCCCAACCTCGGCGAACTTCGTCGAAGTCGGTTCGAGCGTGAAGAAAGGAGATATCCTCTGCATCGTTGAAGCGATGAAGATGATGAACCACATCGAGGCCGAAACCAGCGGCGTGATCGAATCCATCCTGGGCGAGAACGGTCAGCCGGTGGAATACGACCAGCCTCTGTTCACCATCGTTTGAACCGAGGAGAGCCAGCGATGTTGGAAAAAGTTCTGATCGCCAACCGCGGCGAGATTGCCTTGCGCATCCTGCGCGCCTGTAAAGAACTGGGCATCAAGACCGTCGCGGTGCACTCCACCGCCGATCGCGAGTTGATGCACCTGGGCCTGGCCGACGAGTCGGTGTGCATCGGCCCGGCTTCCGGGGCGCTGTCTTACTTGCAGATTCCGGCGATCATCGCCGCTGCCGAAGTGACTGGCGCAACGGCCATTCACCCCGGTTACGGCTTCCTTGCGGAAAACGCCGATTTCGCCGAACAGGTGGAAAACTCAGGCTTCGCCTTTGTCGGCCCGACCGCTGAGACCATCCGCCTGATGGGCGACAAAGTGTCGGCCAAGCACGCCATGATCAAGGCCGGTGTACCTGTGGTACCTGGCTCCGACGGCCCGCTGCCGGAAGACGAAGAAACCGCCCTGCAGATTGCCCGCGAAGTGGGTTACCCGGTGATCATCAAAGCCGCTGGCGGCGGCGGTGGTCGCGGCATGCGCGTGGTGTACAAGGAAGAAGACCTGATCAAGTCGGCCAAGCTGACCCGCAGCGAAGCCGGTTCGGTGTTCGGTAACCCGATGGTCTACCTGGAAAAATTCCTCGGTAACCCGCGCCACGTCGAAGTCCAAGTCCTCTCCGACGGCCAGGGCAATGCCATCCACCTGGGTGACCGTGACTGCTCGCTGCAGCGCCGCCACCAGAAGGTATTGGAAGAAGCGCCGGCACCGGGCATCGATGAAAAAGCCCGTACCGAAGTGCTGCAACGCTGCGTCGATGCCTGCATCGAGATCGGCTATCGCGGCGCTGGCACCTTCGAGTTTCTCTACGAAGACGGTCGCTTCTACTTTATCGAGATGAACACCCGCGTACAGGTTGAGCATCCGGTATCGGAAATGGTCACCGGCATCGATATTGTCAAGGAGATGCTCAGCATTGCCGCAGGCAACAAGCTGTCGTTTACCCAGGAAGACGTTGTGATTCGTGGCCACTCGCTGGAATGCCGAATCAACGCCGAAGACCCGGACAACTTCATGCCCTGCCCCGGCAAGGTCAAGCACTTCCATGCCCCTGGCGGTAATGGCGTGCGGGTGGATTCGCACCTGTACAGCGGCTACACCGTACCGCCGCATTACGACTCGCTGATCGGCAAGGTCATCACCTACGGCGCCACCCGCGAAGAAGCCATGGCGCGCATGCGCAATGCCCTGGACGAGATCGTGGTTGACGGCATCAAGACCAACGTACCGCTGCACCGCATGCTGGTACGTGACAAGGGCTTCTGCCAAGGCGGCGTGAATATCCACTACCTAGAGAAAAAACTGGGTATGGATAAGCATTAAGAACCGCTGCCTGTCAGCGCTACTGAAATGCTAAACAAGGGCTGCCATTAGGCGGCCCTTGTTGTTTCCAGTCGCGAGGCGGTGGCAGCCGCACCACCGCTTCAAGTAAGCTGCGCGCCAATTTGCGCCATCCCGCCACAACGCTCACGAGGTTTCCCATGCCCTGGTTACAAGTCCGTCTCGCCATCACTCCTGAGCAGGCGGAAACCTACGAAGATGCCCTGCTGGAAGTCGGCGCCGTATCAGTGACCTTTATGGATGCTGAAGACCAGCCAATTTTCGAACCCGACCTGGGCACCACGCCGCTGTGGTCGCATACCCACCTGCTGGCCCTGTTTGAAGCCGACACCGACGCCAATGCAGTATTTGCCCACCTGCAGTTGCTGACCGGCACTGAGCTGCCGGAGCACCAGGCTGAAGTGATTGCTGACCAGGACTGGGAACGCAGCTGGATGGACGGTTTTCAGCCGATGCGTTTCGGCCAGCGCCTGTGGATCGTGCCCAGCTGGCATGCAGCACCCGAGCCTGACGCCGTCAACCTGCTGCTCGACCCAGGCCTGGCCTTCGGCACCGGTACTCACCCAACCACCGCGCTGTGCCTGGAGTGGCTGGATGGGCAAAACCTGCACGATTGCAGCGTGATCGACTTCGGTTGCGGCTCGGGCATCCTCGCCATTGCCGCCCTGCTGCTTGGCGCACCACAGGCTGTTGGCACCGATATCGACATCCAGGCCATCGAAGCCTCGCGCGATAACGCCGGACGCAACAACATCGACCCGGCGCGTTTCCCACTCTACCTGCCCGAAGACATGCCGCAGGCGCCGGCGGACGTGGTGGTCGCCAACATCCTCGCCGGCCCGCTGGTGGCACTGGCGCCGCAGATCACCCGCCTGGTTAAAGCCGGTGGCCGCCTGGCGCTGTCAGGCATCCTCGCCGAACAGGCCGAAGAAGTGCGCGCCGCCTATGCCGACGCCTTTGACCTCGACCCAACAGCCGACAAAGATGGCTGGGTCCGCATCAGCGGCGTACGCCGCTAGGCACCGCTGCATTGCCGAGCGCTTGCGTTAGACTAACCGCCTTGTTTATTCGGATTGCCGCATGACCCAGAGCTTCGTCACCCAGTGCCTCCATTGCCGCACCAGCTTTCGCGTGAACCTCACGCAGCTGGGCGCTGCCCATGGTGCCGTGCGCTGCGGAGCCTGCCTGCATGTGTTCAACGCCGCGCAACAGCTGCGCGAACAAGGCCAACAGCTACCCGCCAGCGCGCCGGCGCCAGCACCCGCGATAAAACCGCAGCCTTTGCCCGTAACGCCCGCACCACAAGCGGCCGAGCCCAGCGCAGCAGCCCCCGCACCAGCCAGCAACATAGCCAGCGACACCTTGTGGATTCACGACGACCTGGACCTCGACAGCCTCGACCTGGATGAAGAGCTGGCCAAGCTCGAAGCCCAGGAACAGCAGATGTCCAAGCAGTTTCTGGCGATTGATAGCGCCCCAAAGTACGCCGAAACCTTTCTGGCACCCGAACCCGTAGAGCGCGACCCGCACGACGAGCGCTGGGCCGAAGCCCTGCTGCATGACGAGCTGAACACACCGACCGCCAGCCAGCAGCCGACGCCCGCGCCGCTCAGTACGATTGAGGACGAACCTGCGCTCAACATCAGCACCAGCGAACGCCGCCTAGAACCTGAAATCGAACATATTGAACTGCACGCCCAGCGCGACAGTTTTACCGCGCACGCAGACAGTTCCATTGATGAAGAACCGGGCTTAGCCGCACCGAAAAAAGCCGAGCGCAACGAGCCGCAATTGCGTGACGAGCACCTGTTCGAGCTGGATGACGAGCCATTAGAACTGGACTGGCAGCCGCCGAAGAAGCCCTGGGGCCGCTGGATTGGCTGGACCGTGCTGAACCTGCTTGGCGCCAGCGCCTTGGCCGGCCAATACGTGATCTATCACTTCGACGAACTGGCGCGCCAAGATCAGTACCGCCCCTGGTTTGAACAGCTGTGCCCGGCGGTCGGCTGCCAGCTGCCATCCAAGGTCGATATCAGCCAAATCAAAAGCAGCAACCTGGTGGTGCGCAGCCACCCCGAGTTCAGCGGTGCACTGGTGGTCGATGCCATTCTTTACAACCGCGCGCCCTTCTCGCAGCCCTTCCCGCTGCTGGAAATACGCTTTGCCGACATCAATGGCCAACTGCTCGCCAGCCGCCGTTTCAAACCCAGCGAATACCTCGCCGGCGAGCTGGCCGGCAACGCCGAAATGCCACCGCAGACGCCGATTCACATCTCTCTGGACATCCTCGACCCAGGCACCCAGGCGGTGAATTACAGCCTGAGCTTCCACTCGCCGGAATAGCCGAGACCATGAGGTTTGCTGGCGGATCCGCCACAACCAAACCCATCGCGATAAGCTCAGAGCTGTTCATAATTTGTTCAAAACAGCCTTTCTCCGGTCATCCAGAGCGGGTATCATGCCCACCCTTTTTCGCACTCTCCTATTGGTCTCAACAGCACGTCTCTTGAGCAGGGAAGCCCTATGTCGGCGCTACGCATCGGCCCTTACACATTGCCAAACTCGCTGATCCTCGCCCCCATGGCGGGCGTCACGGACCAGCCGTTTCGTCAGCTGTGCAAGCGCATGGGTGCTGGTTTGGTGGTGTCGGAAATGGTCACCAGCGACATGCGCCTGTGGCACACCCGCAAATCGAGCCTGCGCATGATGCACAGCGGTGATCCCGAGCCGCGCTCGGTGCAGATCGCCGGCGGTGATCCGCAGATGCTTGCCGAGGCGGCGCGCAAGAACGTCGAAATGGGCGCACAGATTATCGACATCAACATGGGCTGCCCGGCCAAGAAAGTCTGCAATAAGGCTGCCGGCTCCGCCCTGCTGAAAGATGAAGCGTTGGTTCGCGAGATTGTTCAGGCCGTGGTCGCCGCCGTCGATGTGCCGGTGACCCTGAAAATCCGCACCGGCTGGGACCGCGAGAACAAGAACGGCGTCACCGTAGCGAAAATCGCCGAAGACGCCGGCATCGTTGCGCTGGCCGTGCATGGCCGCACCCGCGCCGACCTGTACATGGGCGAGGCCGAATACGACACCATTGCCGCGATTAAGCAGGCGGTGTCGATCCCGGTGCTGGCCAATGGCGATATCGACTCGCCAGAAAAAGCCAAGGCCGTGTTAATGGCCACCGGCGCCGATGGCCTGCTGATCGGCCGTGCAGCGCAAGGGCGGCCGTGGATATTCCGTGAAATCGAGCATTACCTGCGTACCGGTGAACACCTCCCGGCACTTGGCCTGCTCGAAGTGGAACATATTCTGCTTGAACACCTGGCTGCACTGCACGCCTTCTACGGCGATGTAATGGGCGTGCGTATCGCCCGCAAGCATGTCAGTTGGTATCTCGCAACCTTGCCGGGCGCCAAGGAGTTTCGCGCCCAATTCAATCGTCTGGACAGTAAGGACGCGCAGTGCGCCAACGTTCGCGAGTTTTTCAGCGAACGGCATAACAATGGAGAAGGGGTGGCCGCATGACGATGTTGACTGAGACTTTAGGAAGTGAAATGGCTCCTGCGAGTGACAACAGTAGTTTGAAGCAGCACCTCAATACGCCAAGCGAAGAAGGGCAAACCCTGCGTGGCAGCGTTGAGAAAGCCTTGCATAACTACTTCGCCCACCTAGAGGGCGCCGACGTCTGTGACGTCTACAACCTGGTGCTGACCGAAGTGGAAGCGCCGCTGCTGGAAACCGTGATGAATTACGTCAAGGGCAACCAGACCAAGGCCTCCGAGCTGCTCGGCCTGAATCGCGGCACCCTGCGTAAGAAACTCAAGCAATACGACCTGCTGTAACCCCCAACTCCCGAAAAGGGCGGCCCACATGAGCCGCCCTTTTTGCTGAAACCACCGCCCTGATGGACTCTGAAATGACCGACCAGACCACCCGCCTCCCCGTTCGCCGTGCCTTGATCAGTGTTTCCGACAAGACCGGCATCCTTGAGTTTGCCCGTGAGCTCGTCGCCCTCAATGTGGAGATCCTGTCCACCGGTGGCACCTACAAACTGCTCAAAGACAACGGCGTACAAGCCGTGGAAGTGGCTGACTACACTGGCTTCCCGGAAATGATGGACGGTCGCGTCAAGACCCTGCACCCGAAAATTCACGGCGGCATTCTCGGCCGTCGCGCCCTCGACGGCGCCGTCATGGACGAGCACGGCATCAAGCCGATCGACCTGGTCGCGGTCAATCTCTACCCGTTCGCCGCCACCGTGGCCAAGCCGGGCTGTGACCTCGCCGACGCCATCGAAAACATCGACATCGGCGGCCCGACCATGGTCCGCTCCGCGGCGAAGAACCACAAAGACGTGGCCATCGTGGTCAACGCTGGCGACTACGCCGGCATCGTCGACTCTCTGAAAGCCGGCGGCCTGAGCTACGCCCAGCGCTTCGACCTGGCGCTGAAAGCCTTCGAGCACACCGCGGCCTACGACGGCATGATCGCCAACTACCTGGGCACCATCGAACAGAGCCGCGATACGCTGTCGACTGCCGAGCGCAATCTGTTCCCGCGCACCTTCAATACCCAGTTCATCAAGGCGCAAGACATGCGCTACGGTGAAAACCCGCACCAGAAAGCCGCGTTCTACGTCGAGCATGCCGACGAAGCCTGCGTGGCGACCGCCGTGCAGCTGCAGGGCAAAGAGCTGTCGTTCAACAACGTGGCCGACACCGACGCAGCGCTGGAATGCGTGAAGAGCTTCGTTAAACCGGCCTGCGTCATCGTCAAGCACGCCAACCCATGTGGTGTGGCCGTCGCCCTGGACAGCGAAGGTGGGATTCGCCAGGCCTACGAGCTGGCCTACGCCACCGACACCGAGTCGGCCTTCGGCGGCATCATCGCCTTCAACCGCGAGCTGGACGGTGCCACCGCCCAAGCCATCGTTGAGCGTCAGTTTGTCGAAGTGATCATTGCGCCGAAAATCAGCGCTGAAGCACGCGCTGTAGTCGCTGCCAAAGCCAACGTCCGCCTGCTCGAGTGCGGCGAATGGCCGGCTGAGCGCAGCACCGGTTGGGACTTCAAACGCGTCAATGGCGGCCTGCTGGTACAGAGCCGCGACATCGGCATGATCACCGCCGACGACCTGAAGATCGTCACCCAGCGCGCGCCGAGCGAGCAGGAAGTGCACGACCTGATCTTCGCCTGGAAAGTGGCCAAGTTCGTCAAATCCAACGCCATCGTCTACGCCAAAGGCCGCCAGACTATCGGTGTCGGCGCCGGCCAGATGAGCCGCGTCAACTCCGCACGCATTGCTGCAATCAAAGCCGAGCATGCTGGCCTACAAGTGGCGGGCTCGGTGATGGCCTCCGACGCCTTCTTCCCGTTCCGCGATGGTTTGGATAACGCGGCGGCTAATGGCGTCACCGCGGTGATCCAGCCGGGTGGATCGATGCGCGACGCAGAAGTGATTGCCGCCGCCGACGAAGCCGGGATTGCCATGGTGTTTACCGGAATGCGCCATTTCCGTCATTGATGGCGTGGTGGATGGCTGCGGCCATCCACCCTACATCGCACCGATTTTGTAGGGTGGATAGCGTTTTTTCTATCCACCGAACGGGCCCAAGGCCCGCCTCCACAGGGAGAGAAACATGAATGTATTGATCATCGGCAGCGGCGGTCGTGAACACGCCCTGGCCTGGAAAGTCGCGCAAGACAAGCGCGTCACCAAAGTCTTCGTGGCCCCGGGCAACGCCGGCACCGCGACAGAAGCCAAGTGCGAGAACGTCGCCATCGACGTGCTTGATATCCAAGCGCTGGCCGACTTCGCCGAGCAAAACGTGCAGCTGACCATCGTCGGCCCGGAAGCGCCGCTGGTAGCGGGCGTGGTTGACCTGTTCCGCACGCGCAAACTGGACATCTTTGGCCCCACCGCTGCCGCCGCGCAGCTGGAAGGTTCCAAGGCCTTCACCAAGGACTTCCTCGCCCGTCACGCGATTCCAACTGCCGATTACCAGAACTTCACCGAAGTTGAACCGGCCCTGGCTTACCTGCAAAAAGTCGGCGCACCCATCGTGATCAAGGCCGACGGCCTCGCGGCGGGCAAAGGCGTGATCGTCGCCATGACCCTGCAGGAAGCGGAAGACGCCGTGCGCGACATGCTCGCCGGCAACGCGTTTGGCGAGGCTGGTTCACGCGTGGTGATCGAAGAATTCCTCGACGGCGAAGAAGCCAGCTTTATCGTCATGGTCGATGGCGCGAACGTGCTGCCGATGGCCACCAGCCAGGACCACAAGCGTGTCGGCGACGCCGACACAGGCCCGAACACCGGCGGCATGGGCGCTTACTCGCCCGCCCCGGTGGTCACCGCAGACGTGCACAAGCGCGTGATGGATGAAGTGATTTATCCGACCGTGCGCGGCATGGCCAGCGAAGGCAATGTTTACACCGGCTTCCTCTACGCCGGGCTGATGATCGACCAGGCTGGCAAGCCGAAGGTGATCGAATTCAACTGCCGCTTCGGCGACCCGGAAACCCAGCCGATCATGGTTCGCCTGGAATCTTCCCTAGTGTTGCTGGTCGAAGCCGCACTGGCCAAGGCACTGGACAAGGTCGAAGCCACCTGGGACCCACGCCCGACAGTAGGTGTGGTGATCGCTGCCGGCGGCTACCCCGCTGATTACGCCAAGGGTGATGTGATCGAAGGGCTGGAGGATGCCGCGCAACTGGAAGGCAAAGTCTTCCACGCCGGCACGGCACTGAAGGACGGCCAGGTCATTACCGCTGGTGGCCGCGTGCTGTGTGCCACCGCCATCGGCCGTACCGTGGAAGAGGCTCAGCAGCAGGCCTACCGCCTGGCCGAGAAGATCCGCTGGAACGGTAGCTTCTACCGCAACGACATCGGTTACCGCGCGATTGCCCGCGAACACGCAGAAAAGTAAACGTAAAGACGACAATGGTGGCTAAATGGCCATCATTGTCATATTACCCAGACAAACAGCTTGGCTATAATCTGCCCACCTAATATTGAAGGGAACTCATTGTGCGCCGGCTGAGGATTGCCACCTACCTGCTACTCAGCACCCTGCTGATGGCGCTCACCGTAGCGTCAGCTCAAGCAGACGCACAGGTTGCCTGGTCAAGCCTTAGCGACCCGGGCGCCGAGCTACAACTCAATGACGTGCGCAGCGCCGAACGCCGAGCGCAGTTCCAGCCCATTGACCTCACCCAGCTCTACACACCAGGCGGCAACAGCACACTGTGGCTGCACCACCGCCTGCCAGCGAATACCGATGCGCAGATGCTGCGTTTGTTCGCCCCTTACCTGGCCTACCTTGACCTCTATGTGCTGCAAAACGATGAGCTCATCGCGCAGGCCCATACCGGTAGCAACCTACCGCTCTCCAGCCGGCCACTGGCCAGCCGCGACTTTCTCTTGCCGCTGCCGATCAGCGAGCAACCGCTAGACCTATATCTGCGCATGGCCTCCGATCATGCCTTGCGCCCTACCATCACCCTGCAGAGCGCCCAAGCCTTAGCGGCCGATGATAATCGCCCGTTGCTCTTCGGTCTGTTAATCGGCTGCCTGCTCATGCTGGTGGCTTATAACCTTGTGCGCTATGCGTACATTCGTGCCAACAGCAGCCTCTGGTTGGCCGCGATGCAAACCTGCCAAGTGATCGTGGCGATAAGCCTGCTGGGCATCAGCACGCCCTGGCTGGGTGAGTGGCAAAGCCTGCAGCCACAGATCGTCAACCTGTCGATGCTGCTGGTGGCACTCTGCGCGCTGTGTTTTACCGCCAGCTTCTTCCATAAGGTTTGCCCCAACACGCTGCTGAACTATCTGCTTGGCGGCGAAGTGGCGCTGATCGCCGTGGTATGCGCGGTTCTACTGGTCGCAACCAACCTGCAGCTCAACCAGATGGTCTACCTGCTCAACGCGATTGCCGGCTTGAGCATCCTGCTGGTCGCGCTCACCCACTGGCGGCATGGTTACCAACCCGCGCGCTTGTTCAGCCTGGCGGCGCTGGTGTTCTGCGCGGCCTTTATCTGCGCCCTGCCCGTTTTCTTTGGCTACGGGTCAGTGCAGAGCGAATCGATCGCCTACGCCCTACTGGGCGCCACTGTCGTTAGCGGTTTTATCCTCAGCATGGCCATGAGCGAACGCCAACGCCGCATTCTGCAGGAGCACTTCAGCACCAGCAGCGCGCTCGCCGCCAGCACGGCCGAACTAAAAGCCAAAGCCGAGTTTCTCGCCAAGATCAGCCACGAAATCCGCACACCGATGAATGGCGTGCTCGGCATGACTGAGCTGCTGCTCGGCACGCCGCTGTCCGCTAAGCAGCGCGACTATGTGCAAACCATCCACAGCGCGGGTAATGAACTGCTGACCCTGATCAACGAGATTCTCGACATCTCCAAGCTGGAATCCGGGCAGATTGAACTGGATGACGTGCAGTTCGACCTCAACGCGCTGATTGAAGACTGCCTAGACATCTTCCGCGCCAAGGCCGAGCAGCAGAAGGTTGAGCTGATCAGTTTTATCCAACCGCAAGTGCCACGCGTGATTAGCGGTGACCCCACGCGCCTGCGCCAGACCCTACTGAGCCTGCTGGACAACGCCTTCAAGCAAACCGATGAAGGCGAAATTCTGCTGGTGGTGGCGCTCGACAACAATAGCGACACCGCACGCCTACGGATTGCTGTGCAGGACAGCGGCAAGCCACTGGATGCCAGCGAACGCGACGCCCTCCTCAACGCCGAACTGCACAGCAAAGACTTCCTCGCGGCAACAAAGCTGGGCGGCCGCCTTGGCCTGATCATCGCCCGCCAGCTAATCCGCCTGATGGGCGGCGAGTTTGGTATCCAGGGTGGAAACAGCCGGGGCTCAACCCTATGGCTGACCCTGCCGCTGGATGCCGCACGCCTGGAGCTACCCACCGCCGACCTCGACGCCTCGCTGCAAGGCGCACGCCTGCTGGTGGTGGACGACAACGACACCTGCCGCAAAGTCCTGGTGCAGCAATGCAGCGCCTGGGGCATGCGCGTCAGCGCGGTGCCGTCGGGTAAAGAAGCGCTGGCCCTGCTGCGCACCAAGGCGCACCTGCACGAGTACTTCGATGCCGTGCTGCTGGACCAAGAAATGCCCGGCATGACCGGCATGCAGCTGGCGGCTCGCATCAAAGAAGACGCCAACATCAACCACGACATCCTGCTGATCATGCTCACAGGTATCAGCCAGGCCCCGAGCAAGATCATTGCGCGCAACGCCGGGATCAAACGCATTCTGGCCAAGCCGGTGGCCGGCTACACCCTGAAAACCACCCTGGCTGACGAGCTGGCGCAGCGCGGCAAGGGTGAATCGCCGATGTTCAGCCCCGCACCGGTCAGTGCCCCCCTTAACGCCCCCAGTGACTTCCGCATTCTGGTCGCCGAAGACAACACCATTTCCACCAAAGTGATTCGCGGCATGCTCGGCAAGCTCAACCTGCAGCCTGATACCGCGAGCAACGGTGAAGAAGCACTCAGCGCGATGAAAGCGCAGCAGTACGATCTGGTGCTGATGGATTGCGAAATGCCCGTGCTCGATGGCTTCTCCGCCACCGAACAGCTGCGCGCATGGGAAGCCGCCGAGCAGCGCCCGCGCACCCCAGTGGTGGCGCTGACCGCGCACATCCTCAATGAACACAAAGAGCGCGCGCGCCAAGTGGGCATGGACGGGCACATGTCCAAACCAGTGGAAATGTCGCAGTTGCGTGAACTGATTGAGCACTGGGTGGCCGAGCGGGAAATCCGCCTCAAGCGCGCCGCCTTGCCATCCTGATAGGGTCGTCGGGATTGCCCGGCGGCCTCTACACTCGTACCCTGCCTCCCCTTATTGATCGAGACGAGTCCTAGTCATGGCGTCCGCGCTGTTCAGCCTGTATTTGAAACTGCTGGTGCTCTATAGCCCCTTCTTCGTGCTGTCGTGCTTTATTGGTTTGAGCCGTGGTTACACGGTCAAGGAGCGCAAGCGCCTGGCCTGGAAGGTGGCGCTTGGCGTACTGATCGCCAGCGTGCTGCTGTACCTGTTCGGCAAACACATCTTCACCCTGTTCGGCATCACCATTGATGCCTTCCGCATCGGGGCCGGCAGTGTGCTATTTATCTCGGCGCTGGGCATGGCCCAGGGCAAGTCGGCGGTGCAAAGCGATAACGTGCAGCAAGACGTGACTATCGTGCCGCTGACCATCCCGCTGACCGTCGGCCCCGGCACCATCGGTGCCCTACTGCTGATGGGCGCCAGCCAACCGGACTGGAGTGACAAGGCCGTGGCCGTGCTGGGCATCGCCCTGGCCAGCTTCACCGTGGGCGTGGTGCTGTATATGTCCAACCAGTTCGAACGCTTGCTCGGTGATCAGGGCCTGCAGATCGTCAGCCGCCTGATGGGGCTGTTCGTTTGCGCCTTGGCCGCGCAGATCATCTTTACAGGGGTAAAAAACTACCTGATCAGTTGACCCCCAGCCTTAACGCCCCAGCACAGCACACACCCACGCACCACACCCCGCCCTTCGCACCTGTATGGTGCAACCACACCGAAAACCATCACGCCGCGCCCCGGCTGCACAGCTGGGGCGCAACACCTGCGGCTGCCCGCTAAAAAAGGCGCGCCCTAGGCCATAGCGCACCTCAGGGGGCCTATCTGCGCGTGTTGCCGGGTGCAATCTGCCTGGCGTAACGCAAACAGGCACAGCAATTGCTCTAGTCCTGTCGAGGACAGCGCAGCGCTGTCGACGTTTCCGGGCGCAGCTTGTGCCCCGTTGTTTCACTGCCAAGACCAATAAGCCCAAATCAGCAGTTAACACAGTACCTTTGTGAATGGAGATCGCACCATGCAACGTCGCAATCTGATCAAGGCCTTCACCCTGTCCGCGTCCATCGCCGCCATGGGCATGACCTGGACCGTGCAAGCCGCGGAAACCATCAAGGTCGGCATCCTGCACTCATTGTCCGGCACCATGGCCATCTCGGAAACGTCGCTGAAAGACATGGCGCTGATGACCATCGACGAGATCAACGCCAAGGGTGGCGTACTCGGTAAACAGCTTGAGCCTGTGGTGGTTGACCCGGCGTCCAACTGGCCGCTGTTCGCCGAACGCGGCCGCCAGCTACTGACCCAGGACAAGGTCGACGTGACCTTCGGCTGCTGGACGTCGGTATCGCGCAAATCCGTGCTACCGGTCTATGAAGAACTCAACGGTCTGCTGTTCTACCCCGTGCAGTACGAAGGCGAAGAAATGTCGCCAAACGTCTTCTACACCGGCGCGGCGCCAAACCAGCAGGCCATCCCGGCGGTCGAGTACCTGATGAGCGAAGACGGCGGCGCAGCCAAGCGCTACTTCCTGCTGGGTACTGACTACGTTTACCCGCGTACCACTAACAAGATCCTGCGCGCCTTCTTGGTCAGCAAGGGCGTGGCCGATAAAGACATCGAAGAGGTCTACACCCCATTCGGCCATAGCGACTATCAAACCATCGTCGCCAATATCAAGAAGTTCTCCGCTGGCGGTAAAACCGCGGTGATCTCCACCGTTAACGGCGACTCCAACGTGCCGTTCTACAAAGAGCTGGCCAACCAGGGCATCGAAGCGACCGACATCCCAGTCGTGGCTTTCTCGGTGGGCGAGGAAGAACTGCGCGGCATCGACACCAAGCCGCTGGTTGGTCAACTGGCCGCCTGGAACTACTTCCAGTCCGTGGAGAACCCGGTTAACGAGAAGTTCGTCGCTGACTGGAAAGCCTACGCCCAAACCAAGAAGCTGCCGAACGCCGACACCGTGGTGACCAATGACCCAATGGAAGCCACTTACGTGGGCATCCACATGTGGGCCCAGGCCGTTGAGAAAGCCGGCACCACCGATGTTGATAAGGTCCGCGAGGCCATGGCCGGGCAGACCTTTGCTGCGCCGAGTGGCTTCACCCTGACCATGGACAAAACCAACCATCACCTGCACAAACCCGTGATGATCGGTGAAGTGCAGGAAGACGGGCAGTTCTCCGTGGTCTGGCAGACCGAAGGGCCGATCCGCGCCCAACCGTGGAGCCCGTACATCGAGGGCAACGACAAAAAGCCGGATTACGCAGTCAAGTCCAACTAAGGCAAAAGCCCTCCCCTCGAGCGTGATGACACGCCGCGTGTGCTGACCAACCCCCTTGTCAGAGATGGGTTGGCTCAGCCACGCAGGGAGAGGGTCGCTGGAGCCCGGAGGTGATCCGGGAAGACCGCTCTCGGATTGCATCCGGGCTACGCCAAGGAATCCCCATGCCCACTGCCCTTACCCGAATTCTGCTGAGCCTGCTGTTGCTGCTGCCCCTGGCCGCGCACTCCGGTGACGCGCAAGATTTTGCCGCCGCCAACCCCGCTAAGCAGGCCAAGCTGCTGCAAAACTGGTCGGCCGCCCCTGATGCTGCACGCCTGCCACTGCTCGAAGCCTTGCAGCAGGGCCGCGTCGCGACTGACAAGAGCAAGCAGGCGTTTATTGAAAACGCCGGCACTTACCAAGCATTGGAAGGTGACGCGCGCCCAACCAGTACGCCCAAGAAACTGCGTCTGAATAACCGCCTGCGCGGCCTGATCAGCAGCACCATGGCCAGCCACCAACTGCTCGCGGACGATCCTGCACTGCGCCTGGCCGCGGCCCAGCAACTGCAAAAGAGCGCCAAACCGGCGCAACTGCCGTTGTTGGAAGCCAGCGTCGCCCGCGAAACCGACGAGACTGTGCGTGACGCCTTGACCCTGGCGCTGGCCAACCTACAACTGGTCGACAGCGACCCTGCCGTGCGGCTGGCAGCAGTGCGTTTGCTCGGTGAAACCGGCGACCCACTGGCCCGCACCCGCCTGGAAACCCTGCTCGACCCCACCGTAGAAAGCGACCCAGGCGTGCGCACCGCAGCCGAAACCAGCCTGGCCCAGGTCAAACGCAAGCTGCTGATCGGTGAACTGCTTGGCCAGGCCTTTAGCGGCCTAAGCCTTGGCAGCATTCTGCTGTTGGCCGCCTTGGGCCTGGCCATCACTTTCGGCCTGCTCGGGGTGATCAACATGGCCCACGGCGAGATGCTGATGCTCGGCGCCTATTCCACCTACATGGTGCAGGTGCTGTTCCAGCGTTTCGCCCCGGAAGCCCTGGCGCTCTACCCACTGGTGGCGCTGCCGGTGGCGTTCTTCGTCACCGCGGCTATCGGCATGGCGCTGGAACGCACAGTGATTCGTCACCTCTACGGCCGCCCGCTGGAAACCCTGCTGGCCACTTGGGGCATTAGCCTGATTCTGATCCAGCTGGTGCGGGTGATCTTCGGCGCGCAGAACGTAGAAGTGGCCAACCCTTACTGGCTGTCCGGCGGTATTCAAGTGCTGCCCAATCTGGTGCTGCCGTATAACCGCATCGTGATTATCGGTTTCGCCCTGTTTGTCGTGCTGCTGACCTGGCTGTTGCTGAACAAAACCCGCCTCGGCCTTAACGTCCGCGCAGTCACCCAGAACCGCAATATGGCCGCCTGCTGCGGCGTGCCGACGGGCCGCGTGGACATGCTCGCCTTCGGCCTCGGCTCGGGCATCGCCGGCCTCGGCGGCGTGGCCCTCAGCCAGATCGGCAACGTCGGCCCGGATCTCGGCCAGAGCTACATCATCGACTCGTTCCTGGTGGTCGTGCTTGGTGGCGTCGGTCAGCTCGCCGGTAGCGTGATGGCCGCCTTCGGTTTGGGGATCGCCAACAAGATTCTCGAACCGCAGATCGGTGCCGTACTCGGCAAGATCCTTATCCTCGCGCTGATCATTCTGTTTATTCAGAAACGCCCGCAAGGTCTCTTCGCACTGAAAGGACGGGTGATCGACTGATGACTATGCCCCTGAATCAAACGCTATTGGCACGCGCCAGCGCCAAGCTTGGCCCGCAAGTCTCGATGGCCATCGGTCTGCTGGTGCTGGCCGTGCTAATCGCCATGCCGCTGCTGCACCTGCTGCCGGCGGACAACGCCCTGCACGTCTCGGCCTACACCCTGACCCTGGTCGGCAAAATCCTCTGCTACTGCATCGTCGCCCTGGCGCTTGATCTGGTTTGGGGTTACGCCGGCCTGCTGTCGCTCGGCCACGGCCTGTTCTTCGCCCTCGGCGGTTACGCCATGGGCATGTACCTGATGCGTGAAGCGGCGGGCGATGGCCTGCCGGCCTTTATGAGTTTCCTCGCTTGGACCGAGCTGCCCTGGTACTGGTACGGCACCGACAGCTTCCTCTGGGCAATGTGCCTGGTCGTACTGGCGCCCGGCCTGTTGGCTCTGGTGTTCGGCTACTTTGCCTTCAAGTCGCGAATCAAGGGCGTGTACTTCTCGATCATGACCCAGGCGTTGACCTTCGCCGGCATGCTGCTGTTCTTTCGCAACGAAACCGGCTTTGGCGGCAACAACGGCTTTACCAACTTCCGCACCATTCTCGGCTTCGACATCACCTCGGCGCACACCCGCGCGGCGCTGTTCTTCGCCACCGTGGTGCTACTGGTAGCCAGCTTGTACCTGGGCTGGCGGCTTGCCCGCAGCAAGTTCGGCCGGGTGCTGACCGCCCTGCGTGATGCGGAAAACCGCCTGATGTTCTGCGGCTACGACCCACGCGGCTACAAGCTGTTTATCTGGGTATTGAGCGCCGTGCTCTGCGGCCTGGCGGGCGCGCTGTATGTGCCGCAGGTGGGCATCATCAACCCCAGCGAAATGTCGCCCACCAACTCCATCGAGGCGGCTGTGTGGGTCGCCCTCGGCGGGCGTGGCACGCTGATCGGCCCGCTGCTCGGTGCCGGGCTGGTCAACGGTATGAAGAGCTGGTTCACCGTGGCCTTCCCCGAGTACTGGCTATTCGCCCTGGGCTTCCTGTTTATCGTCGTGACGCTGTTCTTACCGAAAGGCGTGATCGGCCTACTACGCAGGAAGTCATCATGACCGCTGCTGTGCATTCCATCTGCGGCGTTGCGCGGTGCTCGCTCCTCGCCGTACACATTCGTACTGTCTCGTCGCTGCGCTCCGTGCGCCTTGCAGATGAAATTGCTCGCGACGCGTCCATAACGACTTCCACAGGAGAGCAATGATGCGCGCAGCTCCCGTACCCGAAATGATGCTCGAACCGGCCTTCGATCCCGCGGGCAGCGGCCGCGATGCGATCGGCGCCAGTACCCTGGCCAACAAGGGCTTGAATATCCGCCACGGCACCATCCTGACCCTGGAAGACATCAACGTCAGCTTCGATGGCTTCAAGGCGCTGACCAACCTGACCCTGTATATCGGTGTCGGTGAGTTGCGCTGCATCATCGGCCCCAATGGTGCCGGCAAGACCACCATGATGGACGTGATCACCGGCAAGACCCGCCCTGACAACGGCGTCGCCTACTTCGGCGAAACCCTCGACCTGACGCAGATGAGCGAGGTGGAAATCGCCCAGTCCGGTATCGGCCGCAAGTTTCAGAAACCCACGGTGTTCGAGGCGCTCAGCGTGTTCGAAAACCTCGAGCTGGCGCAGAAAACCAACAAGTCGGTATGGGCCAGCTTACGCGCCAAACTCAGCGGCGAGCAGCAAGACCGCATTGATGAAGTGCTGCAGACGATCAAGCTCGATGCCTCGCGTTCACGCCCAGCCGGGTTGCTCTCGCACGGGCAGAAGCAGTTTCTGGAGATCGGCATGCTGCTGGTGCAAGACCCACAACTGCTGCTGCTTGATGAGCCAGTAGCGGGCATGACCGATGCGGAAACCGAGTTCACTGCCGAACTGTTCAAGTCGCTGGCGCGCAAGCACTCGCTGATGGTGGTTGAGCACGATATGGGCTTTGTCGGCAGCATTGCCGACCACGTCACCGTGCTGCACCAGGGCAGCGTGCTGGCAGAAGGCTCGCTGGAACAGGTTCAGGCTGATGAGCGAGTGATCGAGGTTTACCTCGGTCGCTGAGCCGGTCGCCGTTGATGGGCAAGACGTAGGGTGGATGACGCCGTTTTCATCCACCAATGACATCGCACGGTGGATCGGTAAAACGTGATCCACCCTACAAGGACACAACCATGCTGCAAGTTGAGCAACTGCATCAGTACTACGGCGGCAGCCATATCCTCCGTGGCTTGTCGTTCGACGTGAAGGTCGGCGAAGTCACCTGCCTGCTCGGCAGAAACGGCGTGGGTAAAACCACTCTGTTGAAATGCCTGATGGGCCTGATCCCGGCCAAAGAAGGTGCCGTGCAGTGGGAAGGCCAGCCCATCACCGGTTTCAAACCGCACCAGCGCGTGCATGCCGGTATCGCTTACGTACCGCAAGGCCGTGAGATTTTTGGCCGCCTGACCGTGGAAGAGAACCTGCTGATGGGCTTGTCACGCTTCCCCGGCAGCGAGGCCAAGGTGGTGCCGGAGTTTATCTACGAACTGTTCCCGGTGCTGCGCGAGATGAAGCTGCGCCGCGGCGGCGACCTCTCCGGCGGCCAGCAGCAACAGCTGGCCATCGGCCGCGCACTGGCCAGCAAACCGCGCCTGCTGATCCTCGACGAACCCACCGAAGGTATTCAGCCTTCGGTGATCAAGGAGATCGGCGTGGTGATCAAAAAGCTCGCCGAGCGTGGTGACATGGCCATCCTGCTGGTCGAGCAGTTTTATGATTTTGCCGCTGAGCTGGCCGATCAGTACCTGGTAATGAGCCGGGGTGAGATCGTCCAGCAAGGCCGCGGTGAAACCATGGAATCGGATGGCGTTCGCGGACTGGTGGCCATATGAAACGCACTGTAGGGTGGATGACGCGCAGCTCATCCACCACTTAGCAAACCGCTGGTGGATGGGTAAAGCGTCATCCACCCTACGATAAGACCCTATGAACGCATCCGTACCCGTCTCCGTATTTACCCCCAGCTGGCACGCCGAGCTGGAGCTGGGCTATGGCCGCGACGGCGATTGTACGCGGCCGACTCTGCGCCGCCATAAAGGCCCGCTGCGGGTGCAAAAGCATCTGTATGCCGAAGGCCCAGAAGTGTGTCAGCACATCATCGTGCACCCGCCCGGCGGGATTGCCGGTGGTGATCGCCTGGATATTTCCGCCGCAGTTGGCGCTAACGCTTGGGCTCAGCTGACTAGCCCCGGTGCGGCCAAGTGGTACCGCGCCGCCGGCACCGCCTACCAGCACCTCAAACTGCGTGTTGAAGCGGGCGCCACCCTGGAGTGGCTGCCACAGGAAACCATCGTCTACGCCGGCGCCCAGGCCGAACTGAGCACCGAGGTCGACCTGCTCGGCGATGCCAAGCTTCTCTATTGGGACATCATCGCCCTCGGTCGCCCGGCCAGTGGTGAGCGCTTCGATACTGGGCACTTCCAAGCCCAATTGAATATCCGCCGCGACGGCCAGTTGCTCTGGCATGAACGCCAGCGGGTTACCGGCGCTGACGGTCTGCTCGACTCGCCCATCGGTCTGGACGGCAAACCGGTATTTGCCACCCTACTGATCACTGGCGAAATCAACAGCGAATTGCTGGAGCGCTGCCGCAATCTGACCACACCGGTACACGGCGATCTGACTCAACTACCGGGCCTACTCGTGGCCCGTTGCCTGGCCAGTGAAGCGCTGCATGCCCGCGCCTGGCTAATCGAACTCTGGCGCCTGCTGCGCCCTGAATTGCTCGGGCGCATTGCTGTGCCCCCACGAATCTGGAGTACCTGACTGATGGACCTGACGCCCCGCGAAAAAGACAAACTGCTGATTTTTACCGCTGGCCTGGTGGCCGAACGCCGCCTGGCCCGTGGGGTGAAACTCAACTACCCGGAAGCCATGGCCTATATCTCTGCCGCCCTGCTGGAAGGCGCGCGCGACGGCCAGACCGTGGCCGACCTGATGCACTTCGGCACCACGCTGCTCAGCCGTGATCAGGTGATGGAAGGCATCCCGGAAATGATCCCGGAGATTCAGGTCGAAGCGACTTTCCCGGATGGCACCAAGCTAGTAACCGTCCACCAACCGATCGCCTGAGGAACCCATCCAATGCCTACTGCGCTTGCTCATGCTGCGTTGCAAGTCGGCTCGGATTGCTCATTGACAGACGTCAACTGCGCATCCTCGCCAACTTACGCCTTGCCTGAGCTGCACTCGCTACGGCCTTGAATGGATTCCTGGAAAAACACATGAAAATTCAAGACGCCACTGCAGACGATCTGCCCGCCATCCTGGCCATCTACAACGATGCCGTGCTCAACACTACGGCGATCTGGAATGAAACCCAGGTCGATCTGGCCAACCGCCAGGCCTGGCTGAACGAACGTAACGCGGCTGGATTCCCCGTGCTGGTGGCCCATGATGCTGCTGGAGAAGTCGTCGGCTACAGCAGCTACGGCACCTGGCGCAGCATCGAAGGCTTTCGCCATAGCGTCGAGCACTCGGTTTACGTGCGTAGCGACCAACGCGGCCAAGGCCTCGGCCCACAGCTGATGCAAGCGCTGATCCAACGCGCACGGACGGCCGACCTGCACGTAATGATCGCCGCTATCGAGAGCGGCAACAGCGCCTCGATCCGCCTGCACGAACGTCTCGGCTTCGTCACTACCGGGCAAATGCCGCAAGTGGGACGTAAGTTCGGCCGCTGGCTCGACCTGACCTTTATGCAACTGACCTTGAATCCGGGCACGGAACCGCCCCAGGAGTGAGATCGATGAGCACTACGCAACTGCGTCGAGTCAATGCTGAAAGTTTCGCCCATTACCGCCCGGGCTTGATCGAGCTACTGCTAGACGCAGTCAGGCACGGCGCGTCGGTGGGTTTCATGGCCGACTTCGATGAGGCCCAGGCCCGCACCTATTTGCACGGCGTCCAGGCCAACATTGCAGACGCTAGCCTGCTGCTCTGGGTGGTGGTGCGCGACGAACAGGTCATCGCCAGCGCGCAGTTGGCACTGTGCCAGAAGGCCAACGGCCTGAACCGCGCCGAAGTGCAAAAACTGCTGGTGCACAGCAGCGCGCAGCGCCATGGCTTGGGCCAACAGTTGATGAACACCCTTGAACTCGCCGCACGCCAGCACAAACGCGGCCTGCTGTACATGGACACCGAAGTCGGCTCCGCAGCCGAAGCCTTCTATCGGGCGCTGCACTACACCAAAGCCGGTGAATTGCCCGATTACTGCCAAAGCCCGGACGGGCGCTACAGCCCGACCGCCATCTACTTCAAGACCCTGGAGCAACTTGCATGATTCCCGGCGAATACCAGATCCAGGACGGCGAGATTGAACTCAATGCCGGCCGCCGAACCCTTAGCCTGACCGTAGCGAACAGCGGCGACCGACCGATTCAGGTTGGCTCGCACTTTCACTTTTTCGAAACCAACGACGCGCTGGCCTTTGACCGCGCTGCCACACGCGGCATGCGCCTGAATATCCCAGCAGGCACTGCGGTGCGCTTCGAGCCAGGGCAAGCGCGAGAAGTCGAACTGGTCGACTTGGCCGGCCATCGCCGCGTATTCGGTTTTGCCGGCCGCGTCATGGGCGACCTCTGACCTCAACATAAATTTGTAGGATGGGTCGGGCGGCGCTCCGTCGAGCGCAGCGACACCCATCGTTCGATATCCCTGATGGGTTACGCCGCTCTGCGCCTAACCCATCCCACGGACAGGACTCACCGCATGAAAATCTCCCGCCAAGCCTATGCCGATATGTTCGGCCCCACCGTCGGCGACAAGGTGCGCCTGGCCGATACCGAGCTGTGGATTGAAGTGGAAAAGGACTTCACCACCTACGGCGAAGAAGTGAAATTTGGCGGCGGCAAGGTGATCCGCGACGGCATGGGCCAGGGCCAACTGTGCGCCGCCGATGTGGTCGACACACTGATTACCAACGCACTGATCATCGATCACTGGGGCATCGTCAAAGCTGACGTGGGTCTCAAGGACGGCCGCATCGCTGCCATTGGCAAGGCCGGCAACCCGGACATCCAACCCGACGTAACCATCGCCATTGGCGCCGGCACTGAGGTAATCGCCGGTGAGGGCATGATCCTCACCGCCGGTGGTATCGATACGCATATCCACTTCATCTGCCCACAGCAGATCGAAGAAGCCTTGATGAGCGGCGTCACCACCATGATTGGTGGCGGCACCGGGCCGGCCACAGGCACCAACGCCACCACCTGCACATCGGGCCCCTGGCATATGGCGCGTATGCTCCAGGCCGCCGATGCCTTCCCGATGAACCTGGGTTTTACCGGCAAAGGTAACGCCTCGCTGCCAGAGCCGCTGATCGAGCAAGTCAAAGCCGGCGCCATCGGCCTCAAGCTGCATGAAGACTGGGGCACCACTCCAGCTGCCATCGACAATTGCCTGAGCGTGGCCGACCAGTTCGATGTGCAGGTGGCGATCCACACCGACACGCTGAACGAGTCGGGTTTTGTTGAAACCACCTTGGCCGCGTTCAAGGGCCGTACCATTCATACCTATCACACCGAAGGTGCTGGTGGCGGCCACGCGCCAGACATCATCAAGGCCTGCGGCTTCCCCAATGTGCTGCCCAGCTCGACCAACCCGACCCGGCCGTTCACCAAGAACACCATCGATGAACACTTGGACATGCTGATGGTCTGCCACCACTTGGACCCGAGCATTGCCGAAGACGTGGCGTTTGCTGAAAGTCGTATCCGCCGCGAGACCATCGCCGCCGAAGACATCCTGCATGACCTCGGCGCGTTCAGCATGATCAGCTCCGACAGCCAGGCTATGGGCCGCGTTGGCGAAGTGATCACGCGCACCTGGCAGACCGCCGACAAGATGCACAAGCAGCGCGGCCCGCTGGACGGCGACGGTGAAGGCAACAGCAACTTCCGGGTCAAACGCTATATTGCCAAGTACACCATCAACCCAGCGATTACCCACGGCATCAGCCATGAAGTGGGTTCAATTGAGGTCGGGAAATGGGCGGACTTGGTGCTCTGGCGACCGGCGTTCTTCGGGGTGAAACCGACGCTGATTTTGAAGGGCGGCGCCATTGCTGCCAGCCTGATGGGCGACGCCAATGCCTCGATTCCGACACCGCAGCCGGTGCACTACCGACCGATGTTCGCCAGCTATGGCGGCAGCCGTCACGCCACCAGCTTCACCTTTATCAGCCAGGCGGCGTTCGATGCCGGAGTGCCTGAGCAACTCGGGCTGAAGAAGAAGATTGGTGTGGTTAAAGGCTGTCGCGAAGTGCAGAAGACCGACCTGATCCACAACGACTACCTGCCGAACATTGAGGTGGATGCGCAGAACTATCAGGTCAAGGCCGACGGCCAGCTGCTCTGGTGCGAACCGGCGGATGTGTTACCGATGGCGCAGCGTTATTTTCTGTTTTGAGCTAGGGCCCGACCTCCAGCAGCCGGGGCGGTAAGTTCCGGCTGGGGAACCAATGCTGGAAGAGACGCGCGAAGCTGCCATCACGCTTCATCTCATCCAGCGCCCCTTGCCAACGGCTAACCACCGCCGGCTCAGTGGCCAAAGAGAATGCCAGGTAGGACTCGTGCTGCAGAAAAACCAACTGCGGTTCGAGCTGATCAGACGTCATACCAGCCAGATCCAAAAGTGCAGGTAAGGCGATGTCGCTGACCGCCAGCATATCGCCACGGCCATTGCGGAACATCTGCATCATCCGCTCAGCAGAGGTCACCGTATAAATATTGCTGAAGCCTCTATCCGCCAGGTATTGGTAGCTGTACCACTGGCGCGGCAGGACCAGTTGCCTGGCTTGCGCTGCGGCAATACTTTCAACCCGAACACCTGAGCCTTTACGGGTATAAAAGCGGTTCAGCGAAAGGGAGATGGGCCCGACCCACTGGAACGACTTTTCCCTCTCGGCAATCCGCGCCATGGTGAAAACACCGACATTCGGGGCGTCCTGTGCCTTGGCATAACCGCGCGTCCAAGGCGCTAACTTGATGCGTGTAACATCCCCGGTCAGCACGGCTAGCTGGCGAATAAGCTCAGTAGAAAAGCCCGTGACAAGGCCATCGCGGCTGAAATTCAAGGGCGGGCTTTCTTCGGTGTACAACTGCAACTCAGCCGCTGACGACAACGCCATACCCGACATCCACAAACACGCGCACAAGGCGCTGCGGTGCATCAACATCGCCCACCATGCGCGGGCGTAGCGCGGGTAACCCGTCAGGATAGAGTCACGCACAGCAGTCCCCATCAAGCGGCCTCTAGCAGAAGGTCATTATTGGCGGAAGTATAGATGAACACTGTGATGACTTCAGAGCAGCGCCACGCCCGAAACAGAGCGGCGGGATGTGGCTCACCCAATACCCGCTCAATCAGCGCAGCTGACTGTCTTTGCTACCGCGCCGGTTGTAGCCCGCGCTAGCCTTCTGCTGTTGATCGTCCGCGCCCTGGCAGACCACGCATAACCTCACGCCGGGCACAGCCTGGCGTCGCGCTTCAGGAATGCGCGCATCGCACACCTCGCAGTGCGTCAGGCTCTCGCCACTGGGCAGCTGGCTGCGGGCGCGCTGGACGGCGTCCTCGATAGTGCTGTCGATCTGTTCCTGTACCGCGCCGTCATTGCTCCAACCACCGGCCATGATCACCTCCCACATGCGCTGCACTGAGTAGCAGATATGGACGTCACGGAGCCTCATTACAAGCGCAGTTGATCGGCGGCCTATTCGTTCACATTCATAAACTCTTCAGCCCAGACGATGTAGTCCTCGGGCTGGGTGTAGGTGTGCGTCAACTCGGTCGCACTGAGATCACTGGACTGCGCCCCACGCTGCTCACGCAGGCAGTCATAGGTCGCCTTGATGGCGGCGAAATAGGCCGCATGACCATTGACCACAATGCGCACGCCGAGCTTGGCCAGACGCTCGTTGTCACGCAGTTTTGGGTTGCCGTAGGTCACCAACATCAGTGGCACGCTCAAGGCGGCGGATATCTGCTCCAGATGAGCAAAATCCTCAACACCGACAATGCAGATGGCATCGGCACCGGCCGCCTGATAGGCCTGGGTGCGCTGTATCGCTTGCTCAACGCTGAGCACGCCAGCATGGGTACGCGCGATAATGGCCAGGTCCGGGTCGATCCGCGCCTCCAGCGCAGCACGGATCTTGCCGACACCTTCCGCCACGCTGATTAGGTCCGTGGACTTGCGCCCAAACTGAGCCGGCAACAAGGTATCCTCGATGGTCAACGCGGCAATCCCGGCGCGCTCCAATTCAACTACTGTGCGCATCACGTTGAGTGCATTGCCATAGCCGTGGTCGGCATCGGCGATCACCGGCAAGCGGCTGACTCGGCCAATACGGGTAGCCTGCTCGACAAACTCGCTGAGGGTGATAAGGGCAAAGTCCGGCGCAGCCAGAACTTGTAGTGAAGCTACAGAACCGCCCAGGATACCCACTTCAAAGCCGAGATCGGCAGCGATACGCGCCGCCATCGGATCGAACACCGAGGCCGTGTGATAGCAGCTATTTGAGGCAAGAAGCGCACGAAACTGCGCGCGAAGGTCATGATGCGAGGCTCTTTGCATGGAAGTGCACCATTGCTTATCTTTGATTTTGGCGGTCAATTATGTAGTAAAACTACATAATCAGCCAGCTGACCTTACGCCTAGCGCACAGTGCAAACCGCAACGACTAGTAGCCTATGCCCATTCGACGGGCACGCCAGCGCTCTCAACGCGATCAGATTAGGACAACAACGCGGCGTACACACCGCGGTTTAGCAGGACAGGCGACGGGGCATAATCCGGCCCAAGGTATGTGCACCGGCCATCACTGCCCGGCTAGTCGTGGCTAAGGGCGGGCACGGGCGCCAAGGCCTCCAAACTGAAGGGCTCGCTAAACCAGCGCTGGTGAATCCGCTGCAAACTGCCATCACGATCAGCCTGCTCAAGCGCCTGCTGCCAACGCCGCACCAGCGACGGGGCGGTGCTCTTGGAAAAGCCAATATAGGAATTGTTAGCCATAAAGGTGAACTGCAACTCAACCTCTTCAGGGCGCATACCTTGCTCCGCGAGCATCTCAGCCAACACCAGGTTACTCGCCACCAGTAACTCGCTGCGGCCATGCTTAAACATCTTCACCATGTGCTGTGGCGTCGGCACGCCGTAGAGGTTTTTCAACCCCTGCCCGCGAAGATACTCGTAGGAATACCAGCGCTTTGGCAGCACCAGTGAACTAAACCGTTCGACATCCTTTAGCTCATGTATCGCCAACCCAGCCCCACGCCGGGCATAGAAGCTGGTACGCCCCTGCGCAATCGGCCCAACCCACTGGAACAGCGCCTCGCGCTCAGGCGTACGCACCATGGCGAACAAGCCGCTATTAGCCTCACGGCGTACCTGATGATAACCACGGGTCCAGGGAACCAACTCGATCCGAGTGGCCTGCCCGGTCCGCTGAACCAGCAACTCGACCACTTCCACCGCCATACCGGTTAGCCGGCCGTTGTCGCTATAGCTCAGCGGGCGGTATTCCTCGGTATACAGGCGCAACTCACTAGCTGACGCGGATGCACCAAAGCCAAACACCAGCACACCCAGCCAGAACGTCAACCTCATGGAGCACTACCTGAAAAACTTAAAAAACCACCCCCATAAAACCATCGCCGCGAGCCAGCGCGGCGCACACCGGTGCTATTAGGGGGATACGCCAGCTGCAACAGCAACTATTTAGACAGACATACGGCGGTTCATCAGCATCACACCAAAAGCCTAGCGATGCCTTGCGCCCAGCCGGCCACAATAAAGCCTAACCGCCGCGCTTTCGATATCACCTTAGTATCAGACGCTTAACCTCGCCAAACGCTGGGCGTGCGGTCATCTGCCAGAATTCGCAGATGACCACTGCAATCGCCCCACCACTCACACTTTTTCACACTCAAGGCGACGGCTGGGCTGGTAGCCGCCGCTCAAGCAGGCGATGATCGCGCATCTTTCCTGCACCTTGAACGACATGACCGATACCACGCCAAGCAATCAAGCCGCACATAAACCCCGTCCGCTGATCGATTTGCTAGTCAGCATTGTGATTCCCTCGCTGATCCTAATGAAGCTCAGTAGCGAGAGCAGGCTGGGGGCCGATGGTGCGCTGATACTGGCACTGGCCTTCCCGCTGGGTTGGGGCAGCTTCGAGCTGCTCAAGTACCGCAAATTCAACTTTATTGCCCTGCTCGGCCTCGTCAGCGTGATGCTTACCGGCGGTATCGGCCTGCTCAAATTGGACAACCAGTGGTTGGCAATCAAAGAAGCGGCAATCCCAGGAATCATCGGTATCGCCGTGCTGGTTTCAACCCGCACCCGCTACCCGCTGATCCGCACCATGCTGTTTAACAAAACCGTACTCAATGTCGACAAGATTCATGAGTGCCTGGAACAGGCGGGCAATACTCCGCAGTTCGAAGCACGCCTGCTTCGGGCCACCTACTGGCTAAGCGGCACCTTCTTCTTTTCGTCGGCGATGAACTACGTACTGGCTAAGTGGATTGTCATCAGCCCGGCAGGTAGCGAGGCGTTCAATGACGAACTGGGGCGGATGAACCTGCTCAGCTACCCGATGATTGCGATCCCCTCGATGATCATGCTGATGGCCATCTTCTATTACCTGTGGCGCACCATCCACGGCCTCACCGGCCTCAAACTGGAAGATGTCATGGCCAATGCGGAACAGGAAAAGCAGCCTTAAGCGACGCTGCCCGGCACTGAACCGATGCTGACCCTTTCAGCCTATCTGGGCCTGTTTATTTCGGCGCTGGGTGCCGCCACATTGCTGCCGCTGCAATCGGAAAGCGTGCTGGTGGCGCTGCTGCTGAGCGACGCCTACTTGCCCTGGATGCTCGTGGCCGTTGCTAGCGTGGGTAACGTCCTCGGCGCGCTGCTCAACTGGCTACTCGGCCGCTACCTCGAACACTTTCGTCATAAAACCTGGTTCCCGGTCAGCGACGCGCGCCTGCAACAAGCGCAACGCGGTTATGCGCGTTACGGCCGCTGGTCGCTGCTGTTGAGCTGGGTACCGGTGATCGGTGATCCACTGACCCTGGTGGCCGGGGTCATGCGCGAACGGTTGTGGGTCTTCCTGCTGATCGTCAGCCTGGCGAAAACCGCCCGTTATGCTGTATTGGCTGCCCTCACTCTCGGCTGGCGCTAGCACCCGGCCGCGCAACTCACGCCCGCCGGCAACCACTGGCGCACTCGCACTGACAACGTAACGAAGCAAACAAGCAAAAACGCGAAGTGGATAACCGGGGGCAGCATTGCGCGGCGCACTCGCATAGAATGCGCGGCCGTTTTTTGTGTTCAGCACATCCTTGTGCGTCACCCTCTTCGGGGCTTGTGCGCCAAACCGCTCCCGGCATTTTTATGGCCTGCCATGCATGGCGGCCATGCCTTGAGCCATCGCTCGCACTATCACAATCTCCCGGTCATTTTTCAGGAACAGCGCGCCGCATGATTCTCTCTACTCCCGCCCGCGCCTGCGGCATCGATTTCGGCACTTCCAACTCCACTGTCGGCTGGCTACGGCCGGACGCCGAGACGCTGATCCCGCTTGAGGACGGCAAAATCACCCTGCCATCGGTGGTGTTTTTCAATATGGAGGAGCGCCGCCCGGTGTATGGCCGCTTGGCGCTGCAGGAATACTTGGAAGGCTATGAAGGCCGCCTGATGCGCTCGCTGAAAAGCCTGCTGGGCAGCAAGTTGCTGAAAAGCGAAACCACTGTGCTCGGCAGCGCCCTGCCGTTCAAGGACCTGCTCGGTTTCTTTATCGGTGAGCTGAAAAAGCGCGCCGAGCACGCCGCCGACCGGCCGTTTGAAGAAGTGGTGCTAGGCCGCCCAGTGTTCTTCGTGGATGACGACCCGGTGGCCGACCTGGAAGCACAGAACACCTTGGTCGCCGTTGCGCACAAGCTCGGTTTCAAGGACGTATCGTTCCAGTACGAGCCGATTGCCGCCGCTTTCGACTACGAGTCGGGTATTAGCCAGGAAGAGCTGGTGCTGATCGTCGACATTGGCGGGGGTACCTCAGACTTCTCCCTGGTGCGCCTGGCACCGGAACGGCGTAACGTCGCCGACCGCAGCAGCGACATTCTCGCCACCGGCGGCGTGCATATCGGCGGTACTGACTTCGACAAGCAGCTTTCACTGGCCGGCGTGATGCCGCTGTTTGGCTATGGCAGCCGGATGAAAAGCGCCGCACCGATGCCCACCAGCACCCACCTCAATCTGGCGACCTGGCACACCATCAACGCGGTGTATTCGGCGCAGTCGCAGCGCCAGCTGCAAAGCATGCGCTACGACATTGTCGACCCCACGGGCATTGACCGCCTGTTCCAGCTGATTGAGCGTCGCGACGGCCATTGGCTGGCCATGCAAGTGGAAGACAGCAAGATTGCCCTCACCGAGCAGGAGGCGCGCCCCATTGACCTCAGCCGCCTGGAAGCCGGGCTGGTCGCCGAACTGACGCGCGAACTGTTTGAGGACGCCATTGAGCCCTTGCTGGAGCGGGTGCGCGCCAGTGTCACCCAGCTGCTCGGCGATGCCGGTGTGGGCGTCGAGCAGGTCAATACAGTGTTCTTTACCGGTGGCTCGAGCGGCATTCCGGCGTTGCGCCAGAGCGTTGCGGCCATGCTGCCGAATGCCCACCACGTGGAAGGCAACACCTTCGGCAGCATCGGCAGCGGCCTGGCGATTGAAGCGATGAAACGCTACGGCAGTTATTAAGCCGTAGGGTGGATGACGTTTTATCCATCCACCATCAGCTGCACGGTGGTGGATGAGAACAGCGTCATCCACCCTACACAGTTGATCCGCAGCCCTTATCTGCACCATAAAAAACGCCAGCACGAAGCTGGCGTTTTTTATTTGCGCAAACTCAGCGCGGCACGGCCGGCTTCTTCACGGGTTTCTTGCCCTTACCCTTGGCGGCATCGGAACGTTCTTTGGCCGCTTGCTGGTTACGCGCCTGCGCGGCCGCTTTGGCCTGCTCGCGCTTGTCCCACGGGTTGCCACCCGCCGCGCCGGTGTCGCGCGGCGGCAAGCCGGTGTGCTGAGTCAGCATCGGCTTGCTCTTGACAGCGGAAGCGCCCGCCACTTTCTTACTACCGGCCGGCGTCGAGTTTTTCCGCCGCGCACTTTGGTAGCCGTCGGTAGCAGGCTGATGCAGTGGGATCAGCTGATTCTTGCCCGGCCCGATCAGGTCGGCACGGCCCATACGGGTCAGCGCCTCACGCAACATCGGCCAGCCTTTCGGGTCGTGATAACGCAGGAAGGCCTTGTGCAGGCGGCGCTGATCTTCGCTTTTTACAATGGCCACGCCGTCGCTTTTGTAGCTGACCTTGCGCAGCGGGTTCTTGCCCGAGTGATACATGGCCGTGGCTGTCGCCATCGGCGACGGGTAGAACGCCTGCACCTGGTCGGCACGGAAACCATTGCCCTTGAGCCACAGTGCCAGGTTCATCATGTCTTCGTCAGTGGTACCCGGGTGCGCCGCGATGAAGTACGGGATCAGGTATTGCTCTTTGCCCGCCTCTTTCGAGTACTTCTCGAACATGCGCTTGAACTTGTCATAGCTGCCAATGCCCGGCTTCATCATCTGATTGAGCGGACCTTCCTCGGTGTGTTCCGGGGCGATCTTCAGGTAACCACCGACGTGGTGGGTGACCAGCTCTTTCACGTACTCCGGCGACTCGACAGCGAGGTCATAGCGCAGACCGGAAGCGATCAGAATCTTCTTCACGCCCGGCAACGCACGGGCGCTGCGATAGAGCTGGATCAACGACGAATGGTCGGTATTCAGGTTCGGGCAGATGCCCGGGAACACGCAGGACGGCTTGCGGCACGCGGATTCGATCTCCGGGCTCTTGCAGGCAATGCGGTACATGTTCGCAGTCGGCCCGCCGAGGTCGGAGATCACCCCGGTAAAGCCCGGCACCTTGTCGCGGATCTCTTCGATCTCGCGGATGATCGACTCTTCCGAACGGTTCTGGATGATTCGGCCTTCGTGCTCGGTGATCGAGCAGAAGGTGCAGCCGCCGAAGCAGCCACGCATAATGTTCACCGAGAAACGGATCATGTCGTAGGCCGGGATTTTCTCCTTGCCGTAAACCGGGTGCGGGATGCGCGCATAAGGCATGCCGAACACGTAGTCCATTTCTTCGGTGGTCATGGGAATGGGTGGCGGATTGAACCACACGTCCACTTCGCCATGCTTCTGTACCAGCGCGCGGGCGTTGCCCGGGTTGGTTTCCAGGTGCAGCACGCGGTTGGCGTGGGCATACAGTACCGGGTCGTTGCGCACTTTTTCCATCGACGGCAGACGGATTACCGTCTTGTCGCGGGTCATGCGCGGGCTGGCCAATATCTGCACAACCTGCGGCTCGTTCGGGTCCTCAGCGGGACCTTTCTCTTGCTCGATGGCGCAGGCCTGGGTGTACTGGGTGTTGACGTACGGGTTGATGATCTTGTCGACCTTGCCCGGCCGGTCGATGCGGGTGGAGTCCACCTCGTACCAGCCCTGCGGTGTATCGCGGCGAATAAACGCAGTGCCGCGCACGTCGGTGATGTCTTCAACCTTCTGCCCATAGGACAAGCGCTGGGCCACTTCAACGATGGCGCGCTCGGCGTTGCCGTACAGCAGGATGTCGGCGCTGGCGTCGATCAGGATCGAGTTACGCACACGGTCTTGCCAATAGTCATAGTGGGCGATACGGCGCAGTGAGGCCTCGATACCGCCAAGCACGATCGGCACGTTTTTATAGGCTTCTTTGCAACGCTGGCTGTACACCAAGCTCGCACGATCCGGGCGCTTTCCGGCCATGCCACCTGGGGTGTAGGCGTCGTCGGAGCGGATCTTCTTGTCGGCGGTGTAACGGTTGATCATCGAGTCCATGTTGCCGGCCGCGACGCCGAAAAACAGGTTCGGCTCGCCGAGCTTCATGAAATCGTCTTTCGACTGCCAATTTGGCTGCGCGATGATGCCGACGCGAAAGCCTTGGGACTCTAGCAGCCGACCGATGATCGCCATACCAAACGAGGGATGATCGACATAGGCATCACCGGTAACAATGATGATGTCGCAGCTGTCCCAGCCAAGCTGATCCATCTCTTCCCGACTCATCGGCAAGAAAGGCGCTGGCCCGAAACACTCGGCCCAGTACTTTGGATAATCGAATAACGGCTTGGCGGTTTGCATGGACATGGAAAGTGACCGGCGTTGACGAACAGGGATGGTAAATCGCGGCCGAGGAATATAGCACAAAATTTAACCAAACCCGACTCAAACGCTAGGTTTAATGGCCAAATTGCACCTTGAAGGTGTCGCGGCAAGGTAATGGCTTACGGCTATACTCGAGCACATAACATCGGCAGCCAATAGCCGGGATCAGGAGCACATGTGCCACGACGCTTAGCTTTTTCGACCCTATTCGTGTTGAGCCTGGCCCTGTCCAGTGGCTTGGCACATGCCGCCATCGAGCTGACCGCCACAAGCAGCGGCACCACTCTCAACAATCAGATAGAACTGCTTGAAGATGTCGGCGCTCAACTGACCATCCGCGACATGGCAGACCCAGCCGTACAACGCCGCTTTCAACCGGCCAATGGCCGCGCCAGCGTTGGCCAAAGCCTTAACCCTTGGTGGATCAAAGTCACCCTGCAGCGCACAGCCGATGCGCCCGCCCAGTGGTGGTTAGAGGTCAGCTCCGTGACCCAGCTGGACCTGCGTTTGTATTGGCCAGGCCCAGACGGCAACTGGCAGGAACGCCAATCGGGCGAACGCGTCGCCCACCGCGAAGGGCGTGACCACGACTTCCGGCACATGCTGTTCAGGCTGCCCACGCTCGACCAGAGCCCACGACCTTTTACATGCGCAGCTATGACCCGGCCGGCAACTCATTTCCCATGCGCGCCTGGCAACTGGACGATTTGAGCCAGAAAGCGGCGGAAGAAAACATTGCCCTCGGCGTGATCTACGGGATCATTGCGGCGCTGCTGCTCTATAACCTGTTCATCTTCTGCAGCCTGCGCGACTCAGCCTACTTTTGGTATGTGCTGACCACCGCCGGCGCTCTGCTGATGATTCTCAGCATGAGCGGCCATGGCTTCCAATACCTATGGCTGGATAACCCCGTGCCATTCTGGCTGGACCGCATCACCCTACCCTCGCTCTGGGGCTTCTGCGCCACGCGCTTTACCCAGTGCCTGATGCAAACCCGCACACATGTGCGCTGGGCCCATCACCTGCTGAACTTTGCCTGCGCCTGCTATGTCATTGCGGTCGCTCTGGATGGCCTAGGGCAACGCCATATTGCAGCCTGGATCATTGCCCTGCTATCGCTGACCAGTATCCCAGCGGCCCTGGGCTCGGCATTGATTCGCTGGCGCCAGGGTTACTTTCCGGCTTTTCTCTATCTTTGTGGCTATGGCCTTATCCTCGGCAGCATCAGCCTGGCCCTGATGCGCGCCACCGGCTTGGTGCAACCGGCAACGTGGAATGCCTATGTATTCCCGCTCTCGGTTGCCGCCGAATCAATTCTGTTCTCTTTTGCATTGGCCTATCGCATCCAAACGCTCAAGCAGGAAAGAGCCGATGCCCTGGAACAGGCCGACCGCGAAAAGACCGCACGTATGGCGCAGATGCAGGGCAGCGCCGACGAACTGCAAAGCGCGGTCAAACTGCGCACCGCAGAGTTGGCACTGGCCAATCAGCAGCTCAGTGAGCGTGAACGCGAACTGCAGCATGCCGCCTTCCACGACCCTTTGACCGAGCTGCCCAATCGGCGTTTTCTGGTCGATCGCTGTGAGGCCGCACTGGCTAACGCCCGCCGACACAACGAAGCCACTGCCTTGCTGCTGATTGATCTCGACCATTTCAAACCGATCAACGACAGATATGGCCACGACGCCGGTGACCTGATGCTGCAAAGCATCGCCCAGCGTCTACGCGAACATGTGCGCTCGGGGATGCGGTGGCGCGCCTGGGCGGCGACGAATTTGCGGTACTGATCTGCGGGGAAGATGCCGAACAACATGCGCGCGACATTGCCCGCCGCCTGCTGGATGAACTGGCCAGGCCGGTCACCTACGGGGCTGAGCGCCTAACCGTGACCATTAGCATTGGCGTGGCGCTCTACCCGCGCCACGCCAATGACTTCACCACGCTGTACAAGGCCGCTGACGAAATGCTGTACAAGGTCAAAGGCCAAGGCCGCTCGGGCTCCGCCGTGTGCGGGGAAGATGGCACGCTGAACAGTAACGAGCGACTGCGACTGGATGTGCTCAATGTGCCAAGCGGTCTAGCCTGACTTAGCGACTGCAATAACGCCGCGACACCCGCGCCGTAACCTTGCTGAGTAACTCGTAGCCAATGGTGCCAGCAGCCAGCGCCACTTCATCGACCGGCAACTGCGCACCCCACAACTCCACCGCATCGCCTATGGCCGCGTCAGGTGCGTCCGTCAGGTCAACGGTCAGCATATCCATGGAAACTCGCCCAACCAGCGCCACGCGCTGACCACCCACAATTACCGGTGTACCGGCCGGCGCATGCCGCGGATAACCATCGGCATAACCGCAACTCACCGTACCGATACGTGAAGGCCGCTCAGCGCGCCAGCTACCGCCATAACCAACGGCCTCATCGACGGCCACATCACGACAGGCAATCAGTTGGGCCGTCAGACTCATCGCCGGGCGTACGCCCAACTCTTTTGCCGTCAAGTCGGCAAATGGCGTCGCGCCGTACAGCATGATGCCGGGGCGCAGCCAATCCATATGCGCCGCTGGAATGGTCAAAATCGCCGCGGAGTTGGCCAGTGAGCGCTGGGCAAAGTCCAGATCCAACAGTTCGAGAAACTGCTCAAGCTGCAGCTCGGTGGCTTCACTGCCGCGCTCATCTGCGCAGGCAAAGTGGCTAATCAGGTTCAACTCAGCGACTTGTTCCGCACCGTGTAAACACCCGTGCCAGTCGCGCAGTTGTGCGGCATTGAAGCCCAGGCGATGCATGCCGCTGTCGAGTTTCAACCAGACATTCAGCGGCCGGCTCAACGTGGCCGCAAGCAACTGCTGCGCTTGCTGCTCACTGTGCAGCACCACATCCAGCCCCAGTTGCGCGGCAAACTGGTATTCGTTTGCATCAAAGCAGCCTTCCAGCAGCAGAATGCGCGCCTCACCCTGCAGCGCTCGCACCTCGGCGGCCTCCTCCAAGCAGGCCACAGCAAAGCCGTCAGCCAGATTATGCAGCGCCGTCACCACCTCACGCACGCCATGCCCATAGGCATTCGCCTTGACCACCGCAAACGCCTGCCGGCCGGGCGCGCAGCGTTTTGCCACGGCATAGTTCTGAGTAATCGCAGACAAATCGATGGTGGCAACAAGCGGGCGCATGGAGGCAATGTCCTTAAAGCAAAACGGGCGACCAGTTTACCCACTGGCCGCCCGTTTTTATTGATCTAGCGCGATAACTCGTTGCGTTGCTCGTGGTCGCCTTACTCGTCGTCGAACTGGTAGCTGCCCGGCGCCAAGTTCTCGAAGCGCGAATACTTACCAAGAAACGCCAGCCGTGCGGTACCCAAAGGACCGTTACGTTGCTTACCGATGATGATTTCAGCCACGCCCTTATATTCCGTTTCGGGGTGATACACCTCGTCGCGGTAAACGAACATGATGATATCGGCGTCCTGCTCGATCGCGCCGGATTCACGCAAGTCGGAGTTGATCGGGCGCTTGTTCGGGCGCTGCTCGAGCCCCCGGTTAAGCTGTGACAAGGCAATCACCGGGCAGTTGAACTCTTTGGCCAGGGCCTTCAGCGAGCGGGAAATTTCGGAAATCTCATTGACTCGACTGTCACCACTGGAGCCCGGGATCTGCATCAGCTGCAGGTAGTCGACCATGATCAGGCCAATCTCGCCGTGCTCACGGGCCAAACGACGCGTGCGCGCGCGCATTTCCGAAGGCGAAATACCGGCGGTGTCGTCGATAAACAGCTTACGGTCATTGAGCAGATTGACCGCCGACGTCAGGCGCGGCCAATCATCATCATCCAGCCGCCCCGCACGCACCTTGGTCTGATCGATACGCCCCAGGGACGCCAGCATACGCATGACGATGGAATCGGATGGCATCTCCAGGGAGTACACCATCACCACCTTGTCGCTGCGCATCAAGGCGTTTTCCACCAGGTTCATGGCGAAGGTGGTCTTACCCATGGACGGTCGGCCGGCAACGATAATCAGGTCGGCCGGCTGCAAGCCACTGGTCAGGTCGTCTAGGTCATTAAACCCGGTGGACAAGCCCGTGATCGCATCACCGCTATTGAATAGGGTGTCGATACGGTCAATAGCCTTGACCAGAATATCGTTGATCCCTACTGGACCACCGGTCTTCGGCCGCGCCTCGGCGATCTGAAAGATCAGGCGCTCGGCCTCATCGAGAATTTCTACCCCGGTGCGACCTTGCGGCATATAGGCACTGTCGGCAATTTCGCCGCTGATACCGATCAACTGGCGCAAGGTGGCGCGCTCACGAATGATCCGCGCATAGGCCTTGATGTTGGCCACCGAGGGGATGTTTTTCGCCAACTCGCCAAGGTAAGCCAACCCACCGACTTGCGACAGCTGGCCTTCTTGGTCCAACTGCTCGGATACGGTAACCACATCAAAGGGCTGATTGCGCTCGGCCAGTTTGAAAACCGCACGGAAGATCAGGCGGTGATCGTGCCGATAGAAGTCACCGTCGGAGACCGCATCGAGCACCCGCTCCCAGGCGTTGTTGTCGAGCATCAAGCCCCCCAGCACGGCTTGCTCAGCCTCGATCGAGTGCGGCGGCACCTTCAGGGCTGAGGTTTGCAGGTCGTACTGTTCGGGCAGGCTGATGTCGTTCATAGGGCTCGGGAAAAGAATTCTGTATTTGAAAAACAAAGGGCACGGCATCGCTTTCGCAAGGCCGTGCCCGATGTTAGCGAGCCTGCACCTAAGTGCAAGCCCGTTGAGCAGCCAGTTAAACGGCGGCTACAACAACAACCTTAACGGTTGCTTCAACGTCGCTGTGCAGGTGCACGGCTACGTCGTATTCGCCAACTTGGCGAATGGTGCCGTTCGGCAGACGCACTTCAGCTTTAGCCACTTCAACGCCGGAGGCGGTCAGGGCTTCAGCGATGTCGTGAGTACCGATGGAACCGAACAGTTTGCCTTCATCGCCCGCAGTAGCGGTGATGGTGACTTCCAGTTCAGCCAACTGAGCAGCACGGGATTCAGCGTACGCTTTCTTCTCGGTAGCCAGTTTTTCCAGCTCGGCGCGACGCGCTTCAAACGTTGCAATGTTTGCAGCGGTAGCAGCAGTCGCTTTGCCTTGCGGCAGCAGGAAGTTACGACCGTAACCGGCCTTAACATTCACTTTATCGCCCAGGTTGCCCAGGTTGGCGATTTTTTCCAGCAGGATCAGTTCCATTTGGTAATAACCTCTTAACTTTTAACCTTCACCGTCCGCGGGCCCGAGCCTTGTTTACGCTCAAAGCGACCACGAAAATCAAACAGACTGTCGACAATGGCCAAAACCACCAGTAACGGATAAGTCAGCTGCATAAACAGCAACAGCGTGATGTACAACCCAACCAGCCAGAACTTGCCCAGCCGACCTTGCGCCACCATCCCATGCAACAGGGCGATGCCCGCAAACGCCAACGGCACACTGCACAACGGCGTCAACATGGCCATTTGCGGACCCAGATTGGGCCCCAACAGCATGCCGACAAGCAGCAACATCGCCAGCGATGGTGGGAGGCGTAGGGCACGAAACTCGCGACCAAAACCACCCGGGTTATACAACTGCGCCTGCCAGAAACGCCCAAGCATCAGGCTCAACAGGCTGACTATCTGCAACAACGCCGCGATCAAACCGGTCAGCACCGGTGCAATGAGGCTATCCAGACGCGCTCGCTCATCCACCGACATCTGCTGGTGAACCCCATCGAGCATTTGCGGCATGAGCTTTTGCAGCTCAAGCGCCATTGCCTCAATGGGTTCGCGGAATACCGCACCCAAGACCAGCCCATACACCAGGCCCAATGCCACACTGCAAAGCAGCACACGATTCCAGGACAGGTTAGCGCGCAACAACAACGCCAACCCCAGCGCACCGAGCAACACCAAGAGGGTGCGCGGCTCACCAAAATACCACCAGCCAATAGCCGGCAGCAGTGCCCAGGCGAGGATGCCAACAGCATCACTCCAACCGCGCCGCAGAAGCACCAGGCTTCCAGCGGCAGCACTTAACCAGAACAACAGCGGCAATGCCGCAGAAACCACCACCACGAGAGTGGCCTGCATACGGCCGCGCATAATGAATTCAGCTAAGGCGCGCATGCGATTAATCCCTTACTTCTTGTCGAACATCCGGTCTCAGCGGCCGTGGCTGTCGGTGTAAGGCAGCAGGGCCAGGAAGCGGGCGCGCTTGATAGCGGTAGCCAGCTGACGCTGATAACGAGCCTTAGTACCGGTGATACGGCTAGGAACGATCTTGCCGGTTTCCGAGATGTAAGCTTTCAGCGTGTTGAGATCTTTGAAATCGATCTCTTTCACTTCTTCTGCGGTGAAACGGCAGAATTTACGACGACGGAAGAAACGTGCCATGAGAGTGGCTCCTCAATAGATCCGTGGATTACTCGTCAGCGTTGTCGCTGTCGTTGTTGTCGCTGTCATCGCCATCAGTAGCATCGGCGTTTTCAGGACGGTCACGACGCTCACGGCGCTCACTGCGGTTTTCTTCGGCCTTGAGCATCTCGGACTGGTCGATAACGGCCTCGTCGCGACGGATGACCAAGTTACGGATCACGGCATCGTTGTAACGGAAGTTGTCTTCCAGCTCAGCCAGGGCTTTGCCAGTGCACTCAACGTTAAGCATCACGTAGTGAGCTTTGTGGACGTTGTTGATGGCGTAAGCCAGCTGACGACGACCCCAATCTTCCAGGCGGTGAATCTTGCCGCCGTCTTCTTCGATCAGCTTGGTGTAACGCTCAACCATGCCGCCGACTTGCTCGCTCTGGTCCGGGTGAACCAGAAAGATGATTTCGTAATGACGCATAAATGCTCCTTACGGGTTGTAGCCTGCCGCTAAATGCGGTCAGGCAAGGAGTGAATTTCACTTGTTTGTCTTGCTGAAACAGAAAGGCGCAAAAACGCCTGCCGTAGCGGCAAGGGGCGACATTCTAGTGAAGCCCCCTGCCACACGCAAGGCGAACTGGTGATTATTTGAACAATCTAGCGCCCGCGAGACACCTAAACCGCCGGTCACTCGGCATAATGAGCGCCCTGGAGCGCTCGTTATGGGCAGGCGCTACTTCTTCTTGCTGCCAGCCTTGCGCTGACGCAGTGCCTCGAACAGGCAAACACCGGTCGCCACCGAGACATTGAGGCTGCTGACGCTGCCTGCCATCGGTAATTTGACCAGATAATCGCAATGCTCACGGGTCAAACGGCGCATACCCTTGCCTTCTGCCCCCATGATCAACACGGTCGGCCCGGTCAGGTCATGCTCGTACAACTCCATCTCCGCCTCGCCGGCGGTACCGACAACCCATAGGCCGCGCTGCTGGAGCTTCTCCAGGCTGCGCGCCAAGTTGGTCACCGCCACCAGGGGAATCACCTCAGCAGCACCGCAAGCCACTTTGCGCACGGTAGCGTTGAGCGTGGCGGACTTGTCCTTCGGCACGATCACCGCCAGCGCACCCGCCGCATCGGCGGTGCGCAAACAGGCACCGAGGTTATGCGGATCAGTCACGCCGTCGAGCACCAACAACAAAGGCGCCCCTTCGGTGCGATCAAGCAGCTCATCGAGCATCGCCTCGCCCCAGACCTGGCTAGGGCTAACATCTGCCACAACGCCCTGATGCACGCCCTCGACCCAAGAATCCATCTCACGACGCTCGCACTGACCGACCGCAACCCGCGAATCCGCGGCCAAGGCCAGGAGCACCTGCACGCGAGGGTCATTACGCCCCTCGGCTAACCAGACTTGCTTGACGCGCTTAGGGTGATGACGCAACAGCGCCTCTACCGCATGCACACCGTAGATTTTTTCCAGCTGACTCATGACTTCGCCTTACGCTTGCGCGGCCCACTCGACGATGGCGCACCACCCGCAGCAGCACCCTTACGATGGGAGCTCGACTTACCCGGTTTTGCCGCCGACTCGCCTTTGGGCGAACCCTTGGCGGGTTTGCTCTTTGAATCATTGAGCAGCGACTTTTTCAGCGCGCGACTCTTGTCTACATCAGAGCCAGCCGGCGCTTTACGCTCGCTGCGACGCCCGGTCTTGCCCGCTGCCGATTCAAAACCGCCGCGACGCGTACCAGCCGGCGCTGCAACCTTTTCTTCAGCCAGCTCGAAATCGATCTTGCGCTCATCAAGATCGACGCGCATGACCTTGACCTCAATGCTATCGCCCAGACGGAAGCTGCGCCCACTGCGCTCGCCCGCCAAACGGTGATGCACGGGGTCGAAGTGATAGTAATCACCCGGCAAGGCGGTGACGTGCACCAACCCTTCAACGTAGATGTCTTTCAATTCGACGAACAAACCAAAACCGGTCACTGCGGTAATCACACCCGGGAAGGTTTCACCGACGCGATCTTTCATAAACTCGCACTTGAGCCAGTTCACCACATCGCGCGTTGCCTCATCGGCGCGCCGCTCAGACATCGAGCACTGCTCGCCGAGCTGCTCAAGAATTGCATCATCGTAAGGATAAATACGTGCACGCGGCATGATGGCCGCCCCTGCGCGCTTTACGTGCGGGGTGTCGAGCTTGGAGCGAATCACACTGCGAATCGCCCGATGGATCAGCAGATCCGGGTAGCGACGAATCGGCGAGGTGAAGTGTGCGTAGGCCTCATAATTCAGACCGAAGTGGCCCTGATTGTCCGCGCTATACACGGCCTGACTGAGCGAGCGCAGCATCACGGTCTGAATCAGATGGTAATCCGGGCGCCCGCGAATGCTTTCCAGCAGCTGCTGATAATCCTTCGGCGTCGGACCGTCCTTGGATTTACCGCGGTGCAGCGACAGCCCCAACTCGGTGAGGAATGCCTTAAGTTTCTCAACACGCTCTGGTGGCGGACCGTCATGCACACGATACAGCGCAGGGACTTCATGCTTCTGCATAAACGCTGCGGTAGCGACGTTGGCGGCGAGCATGCACTCTTCGATCAACTTGTGCGCATCGTTGCGCTGAGTTGGGCAAATATCCGAAATCTTGCGATCTGCACCGAAGATGATCCGAGTTTCCTGGGTTTCAAAGTCGATGGCGCCGCGCTCATGTCGCGCTGCCAGCAAGACTTGGTACAGCGAATACAGCTGCTTGAGATGCGGCAGCACCTCTTTGTATTCGCCACGCAGGGCTTTGCCTTCAGTGCTTTTCGGCTGCTCAAGCATGGCGCTGACCTTGTTGTAGGTCAGGCGCGCATGGGAATGGATCACCGCTTCATAGAACTGATAGTCGGTCATCTTGCCGGTTTTCGAGATACTGATCTCGCAAACCATGGCCAAACGATCCACATGCGGATTCAGCGAGCAGAGACCGTTGGAGAGCTCTTCTGGCAGCATTGGGATAACGCGCTCGGGGAAATACACCGAGTTGCCACGCACCTGCGCCTCAGTATCCAGCGCCGAATCGATTTTCACATAATGAGAAACGTCAGCGATGGCGACATAGAGCTTCCAGCCACCGGAGAACAACCGCCAGTTGCTGCCGTTCTTCTCGCAGTACACCGCGTCATCAAAGTCACGCGCATCTTCGCCATCGATGGTCACGAACGGCAGATGGCGTAGATCGATACGCTTCTCTTTGTCCTTCTCTTCGACTTCGGGCTTGAGCTTGCTCGCCTCTTTCACCACAGCCTCAGGCCAGACATGAGGAATATCGTAGCTGCGCAATGCAACATCGATTTCCATACCCGGCGCCATGTAGTTACCAACAACCTCAATAACATCGCCTTGAGGCTGGAAGCGCGTCGTCGGCCAGTGGGTGATTTTCACCTCAACGAACTGCCCTTGCTTGGCGCCCGCATTACGCCCCGGGGTTACCAGCACTTCCTGCTGGATCTTCGGGTTGTCCGCAACGACAAAGCCAACGCCGCTTTCTTCGTAATAGCGGCCGACGATGCTTTCGTGGGCGCGGGAGATGACTTCAACCACAGCACCTTCGCGACGACCACGACGGTCGAGACCGGAAACCCGCGCCAGGGCACGGTCGCCATCAAACACCAAGCGCATTTGCGCAGGACTTAAGAACAGATCATCGCTGCCGTCATCCGGCACGAGAAAGCCAAAGCCATCCCGATGACCACTGACGCGACCCAAAATCAAATCAAGCTTGTCTACCGGCGCATAAGTACCACGGCGGGTATAGATCAGCTGACCATCGCGCTCCATGGCGCGTAAACGGCGACGCAGCGCTTCGAGCTGCTCATCAGTGGCCATGCCGAACTCATCGGCCAGCTCTTCCCGGCTCGCCGGGGAGCCACGGTCAGACAAGTGCTGCAGGATCAGCTCGCGACTGGGGATGGGATTTTCGTATTTTTCCGCTTCACGAGCGGCCTCGGGATCGAGGGATTGCCAATCGGCCATTAGAGGTAATTCACCTTATCTACACAAATTCGGTTTGCCATGTGCCTATTGAAGCGCGAAACCACTGTCCAGGTCAGCACAGCACACAGAATAAAATATTTTAACAACAGGGGTTTACAAGTAAAAACACGATCCGTATTATGCGCGCCACAACGACGGGAAACGAAGTTAACCAAGTTGTAGTTGATCGCAAATAAGCAAGTTTTGCAATCAATGCCCAGGTGGTGAAATTGGTAGACACGCCAGCTTCAGGTGCTGGTGACCTTACGGTCGTGGAAGTTCGAGTCTTCTCCTGGGCACCAATTCAAAAAACCGAGCCACTGGCTCGGTTTTTATTGCCTGCGATTTGGCACTCAACGCCAACTCGATCCGGCGGGCACTTACGCATGCCCGCCCCGACCAGCGCTAAACGCGAAACTGCCCCAAGCTGGCCTTAAGCCTCTTCGCCAACCCATCCAACACACGCCCACTGCTCGCCGTCGCCGCCACAGCCTCTGCCGCACGCTGCGCCTCGACATGAATCACCTCGACACGACCACGCACTGCATCAGCACCGGCAGCCTGATGGGCTGCCGCCTCGGTCGCACCATTGATTGCACCATGCACCTCCTCCACCGCATCGCGCACCGATTGCTGCACCTGCGCACTTTCACGCAAAGCCGCCAGCCCCTGATCGGCTTGCCTGCCAGCCTGACCGATCGCCTCAACAGCCTCACGCGCCCCCAACTGCAACGCACCGATATGAGCCTGGATATCGCCGGTGGACTGATGCGTCTTACTGGCCAACGCTCGCACCTCATCCGCCACGACAGCAAAACCGCGCCCGCTCTCGCCTGCTCGCGCAGCCTCAATCGCGGCGTTCAGAGCAAGCAAATTGGTCTGTTCGGCAATTGAACGAATCACCGTCAACACCACCTCAATCTGCTCGCTTTGCTTGGCCAGGCGCTCGATCACCGCCGAGCCTGTTTCCACACGCCGCACTAACTCTTCGATTGAGCCACCCACACGCAGGGCAATCGCAGCGTTCTCATCCGCAGCCTGACGAATCGCCCCGACACGCTGCAACGCCTCACGCATGGCCTGACTTTCCGCCTGCGCCTCACCCGCCATCTCCGCCAGAGCCTGCAGACTACCCGCCACTTCATCGCGCTGACGCTCAGCCGCTGACTCGGCCGCAGCACTGCGCGAAGCCAGATGGGCAATTTCCTGCCCGGTTAACGACGCCACCTCACCCGCCTCGCGCACAATCGGCTGCAGCTTGGCGACAAAGCGATTGACCGCCGCCGCCATGTCGCCAATTTCATCACGACTATTGAGCTCCACCCGGCGAGTCAGATCCCCCTCGCCCGCCGCCCAGTCATTCAACACCGCAATCAAGGTATGCAGCTTGCTGACCACTCGCCGCCCCAGCACCAGCGCCAACACCAGCAGAATGACCAGCGCCACCACCACAAGCCCCACACTGATATTCCAGCGCAACCCGGCCGCCGCCTGCCGCACCACCTCACGACTGCCCTGCTGCATCGCTCCAGCGGCATCACGAGCAACACTCAAACGCGCCGCCAAGGCCTCTGCACTGCTGGTAGCCGCACCACTCAGACTGTCGGAAACCAACTGCCCACTACTGCCGATCAGCTCAACGAAACGCGCATCCAGCTTCGCCAACTCGTCATCCACCGACGCTGTGGAAACCCCGAGCAAAACCTTGCCGATGTCCGAGCCCATTGGGCTGATTGCCGCTTCGGCGATATATACGCCTGGATCACTGGCGGCAGCCTGCAGCACTTTATCCAGCGCACCACTGCCTTCGCCCCTGGCCAGCAGCGCCCGCACGCGTGAGTCCTGGCGATTGAGGTGACGCGTAAGGCGCGCGCCCTGCGCATCGAGATACACCGCAAACAGCACGGCCGGATTGCGGTGCGCACCACGCACCAACTCGGTCAACGCTGGCACATCTGCATCCCAAATCGCCTTGGGCGCAACCGCCGACAACAACTGCGCCAGCTCATCGGCGGAGCGCTTGAGATTGCTATCCAGCACCGCACGGATCTGCCCCTGCTCCTCACCCAATCGAGCGGAAAGGCCTTTAGCTAACTGCGCCTGAGTATTCGCCGAAAGACTATTGAGCCCACCACTGACCTCCTCACCCGCCTTCGTTAGCTCTTCCACCAAGCGCGCCGTATCAGCCTGCATGCCACTGGCCAGATCAGCCTCAAGCGCTGCCACCGTGGTACGCGTCAACGCCACCGCCACTACGACCTGGACCAACAGGGCCACGCCCAACGCCAGAAACACCGGTAACAATAAACGACTGCGCAACACAGAAATAATGGCAAACACGGCAGACACTCCTGACAACGGTACTACCTATAACGGCGGGAACACTGACTTATGAAGGCCAGCCCAGATATTTTTCACCTGCGCCAAAAACGACAAAGGGCCGCCAAATGGCGACCCTTTGTGCATTGCTCATGACTATCAGGCAAACGGATGACGCAACACAATAGTCTCGTTGCGATCCGGCCCGGTGGAGACGATATCAACCGGCGCACCGACTAACTCCTCCACGCGTTTGATATAGGCACGTGCAGCAGCCGGCAGCTCTTCCAGGGTTTTCGCCCCCAGCGTCGACTCACTCCAGCCCGGCAGCTCTTCGTAAACTGGCTGCAAGCCCAGGTAGCTGTCGGCATCCGTCGGCGCATCAACCAATACAGCACCATCCTGGTCTTTATAGCCAACACAGATACGGATGGTTTCCAGGCCGTCGAGCACATCCAGCTTGGTCAAGCACAGACCCGAGATGCTGTTGATCTCGATGGCGCGACGCAGAATCACGGCATCAAACCAGCCGCAACGACGGGCGCGACCGGTAGTAGAACCGAACTCGTGGCCGCGCTTGGCGAGGAACGCGCCAGTTTCATCGAACAACTCAGTTGGGAACGGGCCGGAGCCTACGCGCGTGGTGTAAGCCTTGGTGATACCGAGGATGTAATCCAGGTACATCGGACCAAAACCGGAACCGGTCGCGATGCCGCCAGCTGTGGTGTTGGAGCTGGTGACGTAGGGGTAGGTGCCGTGATCGATGTCCAGCAACGAACCCTGAGCGCCCTCGAACATGATGTCCTGACCCTCACGACGCATCTCGTGCAGCACCGCCGTCACGTCGGTCATCATCGGCTTGAGCAGCTCGGCGTATTCCATGCACTCGTCGAGCGTGTTCTGGAAGTCGATAGCCGGCTCTTTGTAGTAATTGACCAGCACGAAGTTGTGGTAATCCAGCAATTCGGCAAGCTTGACGGCGAAACGCTCCGGGTTAAACAAGTCACCAATGCGCAGACCGCGACGCGCCACTTTGTCTTCATAGGCCGGGCCAATGCCACGACCCGTGGTGCCAATTTTGTCATCGCCACGGGCTTTCTCACGCGCCTGATCAAGGGCCACGTGATATTGCAGAATCAGCGGACAGGACGGGCTGATGCGTAGACGCTCGCGCACCGGCACGCCCTTCTCTTCCAGCTTGAGGATTTCACGCATCAGCGCATCGGGCGCCACCACCACGCCATTGCCGATCAGGCACTGCACGTTTTCGCGCAGGATGCCGGAGGGGATGAGGTGCAGAACGGTTTTTTCGCCGTCGATCACCAGGGTATGGCCAGCATTGTGACCACCCTGATAACGCACAACAGCTGCAGCCTGTTCGGTCAGCAGGTCGACGATCTTGCCTTTACCTTCATCGCCCCACTGGGTGCCCAGGACTACGACATTCTTACCCATAACACTAACCCTCTTCGCAAACTGGATGCCGGCCACTGCCGGCGGAAACTTTTGGTACGACCGCTTAAGCTGTTAGCTCAGCCAGCTGCCAGCGACCATCGCGCAACAGCAACTGACGATCACAACCTGCCACCTCGGCATCAGCCGCGACCTGCCCAGGCAATGCCTGAACCACACGCTGGCCGGCCTGGCGCAAACGCTGAATGGTTTGCCACAAGAACACATCATGGTTATCTGGCGCCCAGATACCGGCCGGCACATCACCCAACTGCATCTGCCCCAGACTGACTAGGGTTTTCAGGTCAGTGGAGAAGCCTGTTGCCGGACGCGCGCGACCAAAATCGGCACCGATGTCGTCATACCGACCGCCCTGAGCAATGGCATAGCCAACACCCGGAACAAAGGCCGCAAACACAACACCGGTGTGATAGTGATAGCCGCGCAGCTCACCGAGATCGAAGTACAGCGGTAATTCGGGATAGCGCAAGCTCAATGCATCAGCAATCGCCATTAGGTCATCCAGCGCAGCATGTACGTCGTCAGGCGCATCGACCAGGCAGGCCTGAGCCAGATCCAACACCTCACGCCCGCCGCACAGCTCGCTGAGCGCGCGCAGCATCTTGCGCAGGTCATCCGGCAGGGTTTCGGTCAGCTCAGCCACCTCATCCATCGCCTTGCGCTGCAGCGCATCGAACAACTGCTGCTCAACTTCGCCAGACAGCGCAGCGGCACGCGCCAAACCACGGTAGATACCAACATGGCCAAGGTCCATGTGCACGTCCGGCACCGCCGCCAGCTCAAGAGTGCTGACCAGTAGGCTGATCACCTCAACATCGCTGGCCGGGCTGGCATCGCCATACAGCTCGGCGCCCAGCTGAATCGGGCTACGCGAAGTGGTCAGCGCACGCGGCTGAGCATGCACCACACTACCGGCGTAGCACAGACGGCTCGGCCCCTCGCGACGCAAGGTATGCGCATCAATGCGCGCCACTTGCGGCGTGATATCGGCGCGAAAGCCCATCTGCCGCCCGGACAGCGGGTCGGTCACCTTGAAGGTACGCAAATCAAGATCTTGGCCTGCGCCCGTGAGCAGAGACTCAAGATATTCGATGTGCGGCGTCACCACGAACTCATAGCCCCAGCACTGGAACAGATCCAGCACCTGACGGCGCGCCACTTCAATACGCCCCGCGTACGGCGGCAGTACTTCTTCGATGCCATCTGGCAGCAGCCAGCGGTCTACCGTTGCCATTTCGCCATTCCCCTCTTGGATCGGGCCGCACAAGCGCTCAGTGAAGCCGGTAAGGACAGTTGTTCCCAGCAACCTGCTGGCTAACCCGATCAGACGCAGCTGTCGTTTGCAGACAACTACGTCAGTTGTAAAAGCGTGTCACGCCAAAGGCGCGGCCCCAGGAAGGGCAGGATGCCCTCTAGCACCAGCACAAGACACAATGCGATGACCAATTCCTGCCACATGCTTCCCACAGACGCAAAAAAGCCGGGATTTCCCCGGCTGCCGCATCATATCACGTTTTCAATAAGGATCACCCCGACGGCTGCCCGCCGGGGTGATGACTTAGGGCTTAGATTTCTCGAGGTAACGGAAGAAGTCACTGCTCGGATCCAGCACCAGCACATCACGCTTATCGGCGAAACTCTCGCGATAGGCTCTCAAGCTGCGATAGAACGAGTAGAACTCCTGGTCCATGCCATAGGCCTTGGAATAGATTGCAGCAGCCTGGGCATCACCCTCACCGCGCAATTCTTCGGCCTGACGGTAAGCATCAGCCAGCAACACGCGACGCTGACGATCCGCATCGGCACGAATGCCCTCAGCAAGTTCACGACCTTTGGCGCGATGCTCACGCGCTTCGCGCTCACGCTCTGAACCCATACGATCAAATACGCTGCGATTGACTTCTTTCGGCAGATCGATGGCCTTGACGCGCACATCCACCACCTCGATACCCAGCTCCTTCTGCGCAGCCCGATTCAAGGACGCCGTCACGTCAGCCATCAAGGCATCACGCTCACCCGACACCGACTCATGCAGGGTACGCTTACCGAACTGGTCACGCAGCGAAGCCTCAAGACGACGTGCTAGACGCTCGTCGGCAATCTGCTTAATACCAGAGGTCGCGGTGTAGTAGCGCTCAGCATCCAGTACGCGCCACTTGGCGAAGGCATCAACCATCAATGCTTTCTTTTCCAGCGTGAGGAATCGCGAGCTGGTGGAGTCCAGCGTCAGCAAGCGCGCATCAAATTTACGCACCTGGTTGACGTATGGAATCTTCACATGCAGACCTGGCTGCACATCAGGCTGAACGATACGACCGAACTGCAGCAGCACCGCCCGCTCAGTCTGCGCCACGATATAGAAGCTGTTCCAGGCGACGATCGCCAGTACCACGCCAACAATCAGGGCAATCAGTGATTTATTGCTCATCAGCGACTCTCCCTTGTACGCAGCTCAACCTGACGCGGATCAATACTTACACGCGACCCTGCATCCGACGCACTCACCGAACCGGAGATCGAGCTAGGCGCAGACGCACTGCGACCATCGATCATCTTGTCCAGCGGCAGGTACAGCAGGTTGTTCTGGCCTTTATCACCCGTCACCAGCACCTTGCTGGTATTGGTCATCAGCTCTTGCATGGTGTCCAGATACAGACGCTCACGCGTCACCTCGGGCGCCTTACGGTACTCGGTGACCAATGCAGTGAAGCGATCCGCCTCACCCTGTGCGCGCGAAACCACTTCATCACGGTAACCGCTGGCATCCTCAATCAGACGCTGGGCCTGACCACGAGCCTCTGGCACTACACCGTTGGCGTAGGTTTCAGCTTGGTTCTTCTCACGCTGCTCGTCTTCACGGGCACGGATCACGTCATCAAAGGCTTCCTGCACTTCACGCGGCGCAGCTGCGCTCTGCAAGTTGACCTGAGTGACCGCAATACCGGTGCGGTAGTTGTCGAGGAACCGCTGCAAGCGCTCCTTAACCTCACTGGCCATCAACTCGCGCCCTTCGGTCAGCACCTGGTCCATCTCGGTGGAGCCCACGACATGGCGCACGGCACTGTCAGTGGCATGCTGCAGGCTGATTTCCGGCTGGTCGACGTTGAGTACGAAATCTTGCAAGTTGCTGATCTTGTACTGCACGGTCAACGGCACTTCGATGATGTTCTCGTCCTCGGTCAACATCTGCCCCTGCTTGCTGTAAGCACGCTCGCGGGTGACGTTTTCCTGGAATTTGCGATCAATCGGCGGGAAATAGATATTCAGGCCCGGGCCGACTGTTTCGTAGTATTTGCCGAAGCGCAGTACGACTGCCTGCTCCTGCTCATCGACGACATAGATCGCGCTGTACAGCCAGACTGCAGCGAGCAAGCCAAGGCCTACGAACAGCAGACCGAAACCACCACCACCGCCTGAGCCAGCGTCGCTGCCTCGTTTTTTGCCGCCACCAAACAGCCCATTCAGGCTCTCTTGCAGCTTGCGGAAGGCCTCATCGATATCCGGCGGCCCCTTGCGATCACCGTTCTTACGGCCACCCCATGGATCCTGATTATTCGAGTTGCCACCCGGCTCATTCCAAGCCATAGCGCTCTCCATCTGATAAAGCAAAGACGCACCCACGGCGCGTCCGCCAATGCTACAGAATGCATGCACCCAGCGGCAAAGCCGCTGGTACAGGCTTTATTGCAAAGTGTGTTGCTCAATAAATTCTTGCGGCTCGAGCCCGGCACGACTGACCAGTCGGTTCAGCTCGATACGCGGCAAACGCACCGCCAGCAGGCTACTACCATCCTCACTGTACGACTCGCTCTGCACTACGCCCAAATCAAAAAGCTGCGCACGCATGCGGGCAAGCCGTTGCGGCAACTGCAATGTACCGACAAACAGGTCATCACCCAACAGCTCCGCTATGGCCTGACGCAATAACGGCAAGCCGCGCCCATCGCGCGCCGACAGCCAAACCCGCTGAGGCTTACCATTGGCATCACGCTGAATCTGCGGCTCCACGCCTTCCAGCAAATCAAGTTTGTTGTAGACCTCAAGCATCGGCAGATCCTGCGCACCGATTTCACCCAGCACGGCCAGTACCTGCTCAATCTGCTGATCACGCTCCGGCTCGTGGGAGTCGATCACATGTAACAGCAGATCGGAGTTGCTCGACTCTTCAAGGGTCGCGCGAAACGCTTCAACCAGCTTGTGCGGCAAATGACGGATAAAGCCCACGGTATCGGCGAGCACAATCGGGCCCAGATCATCTAGATCCAAACGACGCAGAGTCGGGTCAAGGGTGGCAAACAACTGATCGGCCGCGTAAACATCCGAGGAGGTCAACGCATTGAACAGCGTCGACTTGCCGGCGTTGGTGTAACCCACCAACGACACAGAAGGGATATCAGCACGCTGTCGCCCGCGACGTGCTTGATCGCGCTGACTGCGCACTTTTTCAAGCTTTTGCTTGATCTGACGAATGCGCACCCGCAACAGGCGGCGGTCAGTTTCTAGCTGGGTCTCACCGGGGCCGCGTAGACCGATACCACCTTTTTGCCGCTCAAGGTGAGTCCAGCCACGCACCAGCCGTGTACTCATGTGATCAAGCTGTGCCAGCTCGACCTGCAATTTGCCTTCATGAGTACGCGCGCGCTGAGCAAAAATGTCGAGAATCAGGCCGGTACGGTCCAATACTCGACATTCGAAAGCACGCTCAAGGTTGCGTTCCTGGCTCGGCGTAAGCACGTGGTTGAAGATAACCAGATCCGCCTCGCAGGCCTTGACCTGGTCACGCAACTCTTCAACTTTGCCACTGCCTATCAGGTATTTGGCCGTCAGCCGATTACTCGGAATGCTGAAAAACGCAACAGTTTCAGCGCCAGCGGAAAGCGCCAGCTCCTGAAACTCCTGCGGATCTTCACGCGCCTCGGAGTTTTGGCCGTCCAGATGCACCAGGATAGCCCGATCCCCACCTTCATGACGCTCGAAGAACAATACAGCCTCCTAAATCAGGCATTACCAAGTTCAGCTTCAGCTTGTTCAGTTTCACTTGCGCTCGGCAGACGCACCGGGCGGCTAGGAACCACGGTAGAAATGGCGTGCTTGTAAACCATTTGGCTGACAGTGTTTTTCAGCAAAATCACGAACTGGTCGAAGGATTCGATTTGGCCTTGCAGCTTGATGCCGTTAACCAAATAAATAGACACCGGGACGCGCTCTTTACGCAAGGTGTTCAGGTAAGGGTCTTGTAGCGAATGCCCTTTTGACATGTGCCGCACTCCTTTAAGGATCAATTTTCAATAATTTAAGTAAACAAACGAACGGCTCAAAGCCGTCATACCCCAAGGATAGACGGCCAGCGGCAATATCTCAGGTCAATATGGAGACCGCTGCCAAGTATTTCAAGGCACGCGGCAGATTGTTGCAATCAGCGCTATCTAACCAATGCACATCTTGCTGCCAACCACGTAACCAGGTGAACTGTCGCTTGGCCAGCTGGCGCGTGGCGATAATGCCGCGCTCCTGCATTTGTTCAGCGCCAAGGTTGCCGTCCAGAAACTCCCAGACCTGCCGGTAACCTACTGATCGTATAGACGGCAAGCCAACGTGCAAGTCACTTCTCTGATGCAGAGCTTCGACCTCGGCAACCAGCCCCTGTTCCAACATCAAACGAAATCGCAGGGCAATTCGCTCATGTAACAGCTGCCGTTGCGCCGGAGCGATGGCCAATTGCGCGACAGTATAGGGGAATTGCCCGCCGACCGATGCGCCACTGACAGTATTTTCTGCAGCCTGGCGCTGGCGATGAGCGGTCATGCTTTTACCGCTCACATGATAGACCTCAAGGGCACGAATCAAGCGCTGCGGGTCATTGGGGTGGATGCGCGCGGCCGACTCAGGGTCAACCGCACGCAACTCGGCGTGCAACGCCTGCCAGCCTTCAGCTTGGCCACGCGCCTCCAGCGCTGCTCGCAACGGTGCATTGGCGCTGGGCATTTCAGCCAGCCCCTCAAGCAGCGCCTTAAAATACAGCATGGTGCCACCCACCAGCAGCGGAATACGCCCGCGCGCAGTGATCTCGGCCATCGCAGCCAACGCGTCACGGCGAAAATCCGCTGCCGAATAGCTCTCGGCCGGGTCTCGAATATCGATCAAACGATGAGGAAACTCAGCCAACGTCGCCTTATCCGGCTTGGCCGTCCCAATATCCATGCCACGGTAGACCAAGGCAGAGTCGACGCTGATCAACTCGCAGGGCAGCACCCGCGCCAGCTCAATAGCCAGATCGGTCTTGCCGGCCGCCGTCGGCCCCATCAGAAAAATCGCCGGAGGCAGACGCTCGGACATGCTCAAAAAATCTCTAAATAAAAGGGCGCGACAACTTTAACGGCCGCGCAGGAACAGCTTGTCGAGGTCATCCATGCCCATCTGCGTCCACGTTGGACGACCATGATTGCATTGACCGCTGCGCTCAGTACTTTCCATGTCGCGCAGCAAGCCGTTCATTTCCGGCAGGGTTAGCCGTCGATTGGCACGCACAGCACCGTGACAGGCCATGGTGCCCAGCAGCTCATTGAGGTGCGCTTGAATACGATCGGTGGTGCCGTATTCGAGCAGATCGCCCAGCACATCGTGCACCAGGCGAGTGGCCTCGGCCTGCTTGAGCAACGCGGGTATCTGACGGATCGCCAGGGTTTCCGGCCCCAAACGTTGCAACTCAAAGCCAAGCCGCTGGAACCACTCGGCATGCTCTTCAGCACAATCAGCCTCACGCTGGCTCACGGCAATCGACTCTGGCACCAGCAGCGGCTGGCCGCGCAGGCCTTCACTGGCCATGGCCACTTTCAGCCGCTCATAGGTAATGCGCTCATGCGCCGCATGCATATCCACCACCACCAGCCCCTGAACGTTCTCGGCGAGGATATAGACCCCCTTGAGCTGCGCGATGGCGTAGCCCAGCGGCGGAATATCACCTTGCGCCTCAGGGAGAGCAGCCGGCACAGTCGCCATCGGCGAGAAAAACTCGCGGTACGCGCCTTGGGCTTCAGCCGCGGGCAAAGCGACCTCCGGACGAGAACCCTGATAGCCAGCCCCCGGCGAACGCCAAACCGATGTACTGGGCGTCGACTGCAGCAGACTGGCCGCTAAGCCGATTTCACCTTGCGGGCCAAACTCGCCAGCTGCCTGACCGCTCGGACGCACCATCTCGCTGACCGCCGCAGGGGCAGCCAACTGATCTTCGGGGCGCACCTCACCCAAGGCACGGTGCAAGGTGCCATAAAGGAAGTCATGCACCATGCGCCCATCACGGAAGCGCACCTCATGCTTGGTCGGGTGCACATTGACATCGACCACCGCCGGATCAATTTCCAGAAACAGCACAAAGGTCGGATGACGACCATTAAACAGCACATCGCGGTAGGCCTGACGCACCGCATGGGCGACCAACTTGTCGCGCACCATACGACCGTTCACATAGAAGTACTGCAGGTCGGCCTGGCTCCGTGAGAATGTCGGAAGCCCAACCCAGCCCCACAAATGCAGACCATTGCGCTCGATATCGATCGGCAACGCCTGCTCCAGAAATGCCGCGCCACAAACCGACGCCACCCGCCGCGCGCGCGTAATTTCATCGGGAGCCTCATGCAAACCGAGCACAGTCTTACCGTTGTGACGCAGATGAAAGGCCACGTCGAAGCGCGCCAACGCCAAGCGTTTGATCACTTCCTGCAGATGGTCGAATTCAGTCTTCTCGGTTTTGAGAAATTTGCGCCGCGCCGGGGTATTGAAGAACAGATCGCGCACCTCTACCGAGGTGCCGACCGGATGCGCTGCGGGCTGCACGCGCGGATGCATGTCGCGCCCTTCGGTTTCCACCTGCCAGGCCTGCTCGGCCCCTTCGGTGCGCGAAGTCAGGGTCAGACGCGCCACCGAACTGATTGAGGCCAACGCCTCCCCGCGAAAGCCCAGGCTCATCACCTGCTCAAGGTCTTCTAGCTCGCGGATCTTGCTGGTGGCATGTCGCGCCAGTGCCAGCGGCAAATCATCTGGAGAGATGCCACTGCCGTTGTCACGCACCTTGAGCAGCTTGACACCGCCCTGCTCGACATCCACTTCAATACGTTTTGCACCGGAATCCAGGCTGTTTTCCAACAGCTCCTTGATCACCGAAGCCGGACGCTCAACCACCTCACCGGCAGCAATCTGGTTGGCCAACCGCGGACTAAGCAGTTGGATACGCGAAACGTCACTCATGGCTGTGCAGCCAGAGCAGTAGCTGGAATCTGGATACGCTGCCCCACTTTGATTACGTCACTTTTTAGCGAATTTGCACTGCGCAGCGCCGCCAGGCTGATCTGATAACGCTGAGCAATCAGCGCCAGACTCTCACCCGAGCTCACAACATGCTCACGCGGCCCGAGGGCGATTTTGCCGTTATCGCGCAGCCAGGCTACGTAAGTACCGGGCGGCGGGTTCTCATGGAAAAACTGCCGCACGCCACTGACTATTGAGCGCCCCAGAGCCTGCTGGTGGCTCGCACTGGCCAGTTTGCGGGCTTCATTAGGGTTGGAGATAAACCCGGTCTCCACCAGGATCGAGGGAATATCCGGCGATTTCAGCACCATAAAGCCCGCCTGCTCCACTCGACGCTTATGCAGCGGGGTGATGCGCCCCATATTGCCCAGCACCTTGTTGCCAACGTTGAGACTGGACGACAGCGATGCGGTCATCGACAGATCAAGCAACACACCGGCAAGCATGCGGTCCTTGTCATCCAGACTGACGTTACCTGCACCACCGATCAGGTCGGACTGGTTTTCCGAGTCAGCCAGCCAGCGTGCGGTTTCCGAGGTGGCACCGCGGTCCGACAGGGCATACACCGAGGCGCCGAAGGCCGCTGCCCGCGGAGCGGCATCGGCATGGATGGAGACGAACAGATCGGCGCCCTTCTTGCGCGCAATCTCGGTGCGCTTACGCAGCGGGATAAAGTAGTCGCCCGTGCGCACCAGCTCTGCGCGGAAGCCTTTCTCGGCATTCACCTGGCGCTGCAGTTCTTTGGCAATCGCCAGGGTCACATGCTTTTCAAACTGGCCTTTGACCGGCGACAGCGCACCCGGGTCTTCACCACCATGCCCCGCATCGATGGCAATCACAATATCGCGCTTGCCATTGGGCACCGGCGTCAGCTTGGGCGGGGCCTGCGTCGGCGTTACTGGCAACTGAGGCGCGGTAGTCACGGCGGTGGTCGGCAGGCTTGGTGCAGCGCCGCTCTCCTGGTCAAACAGGTCGACAACCAGGCGATGGCCGTACTGCTGATTGGGGGCCAGGGTAAAACTTTTCGGCGTGACCGCTGCCGACAGGTCAATGACCACGCGCAACTCTTCCGGTGTGCGCTGCGCCGAGCGCACCCCGGTGATAGGCGTGTTGCTGAGGGCCAGCTGATTAAGGTTGGTGGCTAACTTGGCGCCATTTACATCAATAACGATGCGATTTGGCGCAGACAGCTGGAAAACGCTGTGTTGCACCGGGCCGGACAAGTCAAACACCAGGCGGGTGTTATCCGGTGCACGCCAGAGCCGCACACTGCGCACATCCGAAGCGGCCATTACATTGGCGGCCAAGCCGACCAATACCACTCCAACTGCGATGAAACGCGCGCCTATGCGCATAGCCAACCCCATAATTAATTCATGCCCTGACGGCCAAAGCGGCGCACCAGGAGGAGCCGCGCTCGCCTTGCGCCTGCAAGCGCAGCGCGCGGCCGGCCCCATGCGGGCTAATGGTAATATCCAGGTCAGCCTTTGGCAAAACGCCTGCACCGCGCTGCGGCCACTCGACCAGACATAGGGCATCACCGTCGAAATAATCGCGGATACCCAGGTACTCCAACTCTTCGGCATCCACCAGGCGGTAAAGATCGAAGTGAAAAGCACGCAACGCACCAATTTCGTAGGGCTCTACTAGGGTAAACGTCGGACTTTTGACCGCGCCAACATGCCCAAGGCCGCGAATAATGCCGCGCGACAGGGTGGTTTTACCTGCGCCCAGATCACCATGTAGGTAGATCACACCTTTACCGCCCGTCACCTGAGCGATCTGCGCTCCCAGCACCAGCATCGCCTCTTCGTCGGCGGCAAACAGCTCTAATTCAGACACGCAGACTGCTCCTGCAATAATTCACGAATAACCGCACACAAATCACTGGCTGCTAAACCTCGGCCCTGCAGCGCCAAGCGCTCACCGGCACACGCATGCAGATAAACCGCCAGCTGGGCCGCCGGCAACGCAGCCAGCCCTTGCGCCAGCAGGGCACCTATAAAGCCGGCCAGGACATCACCTAACCCTGCGCCAGCCATGGCCGGATGGCCACGATCACACAACCATAGGCCACCGTCCGGCGCGGCGATCAAAGTACCTGCGCCCTTTAGCACGCAAACCGCCTGATAGCGCTGCGCCAGAGCGCGAGCCGCCGCTGGGCGATCCGCCTGCACCTCGGCACTGCTGATACCCAACAACCGCGCGGCCTCACCCGGGTGTGGCGTCAGCACCACGCCAGCAGGTAACTGGACCACAGCCTGCGCCAGCAGGTTCAGCGCGTCGGCATCCCAGACCTGCACAGCATCACTGGCCGCCGCCGCCGATAACAGGCTACGCCCCCACGCACCTTGACCGAGACCAGGCCCGACGACCCAGACACTGGCATTAGCGCCCAGCGCCATTAATTGATTAGCCGACGCCACGCCTGCCGCCATGACTTCAGGCAGGCGCGCCTGCGCGGCAGACACATGCTCACCACGGGTCGCCAGGCTAACGAGCCCAGCCCCGGCACGCAGCGCACTCTGCGCCGCCAGCAGGCCGGCACCGGCAAAGCCACGATCCCCGCCGACCACCAGCACATGCCCCAACTGCCCCTTGTGCACAAGAGGTGAGCGCGCAGCCAGGTGCGGCAAACTGATTGGCACAAGGCGCTGCGCGGTAAAAGCCTGAGCGGCCACCAGCGCGGGATCGGCCTGAAGGTCATCAAACTGCAACGCGCCCCGAAAATCCGCAGACTGGCCAGTAAACAGGCCCAGCTTCAACCCAATCAGGGTCACCGTCAGCCCTGCACGCACCGCCTCACCCAACGCCTGACCGGTATCGGCGCAGAGCCCGGATGGAATATCCACCGCCAGGACCGGCAAACCACTGGCATTCAGCAGGCGGATAACCTGCGCATACGGTTCGCGCACAGCCCCCTGCAGACCGGTACCGAGCAAGGCATCGAGCACCACGCCGCGCAACTCAGCACGCTCCTCCCATAACTGAATGGACACGCCGGCAGCCAGCGCCTGATCACGCGCCAGCGCCGCATCGTCTTGCAATTGCGCGGGATCACCGACCGCCAGCACGCGCACCTGCCAACCGGCGCGAAGCGCCAGAGCCGCGACCAGGTAACCATCACCGGCATTGTTGCCGCGTCCAGCCAGCACAGTCAGCACCCCGGCATCCGGCCAGCGCCGACGCAGGGCACGCCAGATGGCATGCGCGGCGCGGCTCATCAGCTCAAACCCCGGGGTGCCGGCAGCAATCAGCCGCGCATCCAGCTCACGCACTTGTGCGGCGCTAAACAGCGGCAGAGGAAGATTGTCAGGTGAATGCAGCATGCGCGGGCTCCGTTGTCTGGCAGAATTATACTCACCTCCGCTCCGGTTACCCGCCTTCATATGAACACTGACGCCCTCGACCTTGCCGCTCTCGCCCAGTCAATCAAAGACTGGGGCCGCGAGCTGGGCTTTCAGCAGGTCGGGATTGCCGATGTGCAGCTGGGCGAACACGAAGCGCACCTGCAGCGCTGGCTGGACGCCGGCTATCAGGGCGAGATGGACTACATGGCCGCCCACGGCAGCAAACGTTCACACCCAGAACAACTGATACCCGGCACCCTGCGCGTGGTATCGCTGCGCATGGACTACCTGCCCGGCGACACGCAGATGGCGCAGCAGCTTGCCCAGCCGGCAAAAGCCTACGTGTCGCGCTACGCCCTAGGGCGTGACTATCACAAGCTGATCCGCAAACGCCTGCAGCAGCTGGCCGAGCGCATTCAGCAACAGATCGGCCCGTTCGGCTACCGCGCCTTTGTCGACAGCGCACCGGTGTTGGAAAAAGCCATCGCTGAACAGGCCGGCCTCGGCTGGATCGGCAAGAACACCCTGGTACTCAACCGCAAGGCCGGCAGTTATTTTTTCCTCGGCGAACTGTTCGTCGACCTGCCGCTGCCGGTCGACCCGCCCCACAGCAGCGAGCACTGCGGGCGTTGCACCGCCTGCATGGACATCTGCCCGACCGCGGCCTTTGTCGGCCCCTATGTGCTGGATGCGCGGCGCTGCATTTCCTACCTAACCATCGAGCTCAAAGGTTCGATCCCTATTGAGCTGCGTGCGCCCATTGGCAACCGTGTGTTCGGCTGTGACGACTGCCAAATGGTCTGCCCGTGGAATCGCTTCGCCAAACCCACCGAGCAAAGTGACTTCCAGCCCCGCCATAGCCTAGACAATGCCGAATTGGCCGCACTGTTCGGCTGGAGTGAGGACGAGTTTCTCAGCCGCACCGAAGGCTCACCCCTGCGCCGCGCCGGCTACGAACGCTGGCTGCGCAACCTGGCGGTCGGCCTGGGCAATGCGCCCTCGACGATCCCGGTACTGGAAGCACTTAAAGCACGCCGCGAGCACCCCTCCGCCCTGGTGCGCGAGCATGTCGAGTGGGCACTCGAGCAACATGCGCAGCGCGACCTAACACCTCAGCCCTGAGGATCGTCCCGATAGACGAATTTGGGCATCTCCCAGTGATAGCGGATCGATAGCAACCGAAACAGCAGACCGCCGAACAGGCTGATCAGCAGTGACTGCTCGTTGCCCAGCCCTAGGTAGGCGCAGCCGAGAAAGCACCAAGCGCAGGCAAACGACACGCTGGCATACAGTTCGCGGCGAAAAATCAGGGGCACGTCGTTGCAGAAGATATCCCGCAAAATGCCGCCGAATACGCCGGTAATAACCCCACTGACCGCTGCGATCAGTGGGCCGTGCCCCATGTCCAGGGCAATCTGGCAGCCAATCAGGGTGAAGGCCACCAGCCCCATGGCGTCCAGCACCAGAAACAGCGAGCGCAGATGCCGCATCAGGGGCGCGATAAACACCGTGACCAGCGCGGCGAAGGTGGTCAGCACCAGGTATTCGGGATGCTTGACCCACGTCAGCGGGTAGTGCCCCAGCAGCATGTCACGCACCGAGCCGCCCCCCAGGGCGGTAATGCAGGCGATCAACGCCACGCCGAACCAGTCCATGCCGCGCCGCCCGGCCGATAGCGCACCGGTCATGGCTTCGGCGGTGATCGCTATGAGGTACAACACAGTCAGCAACATCGATCAGCCCCTGCCAAAAGGCGCGCAGTCTACATGCCCGCGAGAGCATGCGGGCACCTAAAAACCACGACACACGCTACGGGCAGACCGCTAGGCGCGTACAGGCGTTGCTTAATGCGCAGTCGACGCCCTAGACCTTGATGAAATGCTCGCGGTAATGACGCAGCTCGGCGATGGACTCACGGATATCGTCCAGTGCCTGATGCGTGCCTTGCTTCTGGAACGACTCTTTGACCTGTGGCGCCCACATCCCAGCGAGGATTTTCAGGGTCGACACATCCAGTGCGCGGTAATGGAAGTAGGCGTCCAAGTTCTGCATGTACTTACACAGGAAGCGCCGATCCTGGCCAATGCTGTTGCCGCAGATCGGTGACTTGCCTTTTGGCACCCATTGCTCAAGGAAGGCAATGGTCATGGCCTCGGCCTCGGCGGGGCTGATTTTGCTCTCGCGTACACGCTGGGTCAGACCGCTGCCACCGTGAGTGCGGGTATTCCACTCGTCCATACCGGCGAGCAACTCATCACTCTGATGGACGGCGATCACCGGACCTTCGGCGAGGATATTCAGGTCGCTGTCGGTAACGATGGTGGCCATCTCGATGATGACGTCCGTTTCGGGCTCCAGACCGGTCATTTCCAGGTCGATCCAGATTAGATTCTGCGGGTTCTGCATGCGGGGATCCTCGGCTAAGGCCGACAGTTTAGCGAATAAATCAGCCGCGCATGCGCCACACCAGCAATTGCGAGTTACGCCAGTCGTGCAGCTCGATCAGCTGATCCGCTAACTGACCAGGCACCTCGAAGGTATTACTGATCAGCAGACTGCCAGCCGGCATCTGCTCGCAGGCCTGAACCCACAACGCTGCCATGGGCGCAGGCGAGAGAAAGCAATACACCACATCGAATACAGACAAGTCCGTGCGCCAGAGGCTTTGATAGCGAACCTGACAATTACCCCGGCGCAAGGCGCGCAACCAAGCGATGGCAAAGGACAACGGCGCCGTTTCTACGCCAACAAAATGTGCCTGCGGGAACTGCCGGGCCAGGCTCAGTAGCATGCCGGCCGGGCCACACCCCAGGTCGATAAAACGAAAATGCTCGGGCTGCTCGCGCAACACCTGCACCAGATGCTGCCGGGTACCGGCTCCGGTCAGGTACAGCGGCACCTGCTCGGTAAAACTGTTCCAGTTGAGCAGCAACACCAGGACAAACCCGCCCAGAAAAAACCAGGACGGAAGAGGCGCACCGCTCGCCAACAGCAACGCCGGCGCAAACAGCAGGTTCAACCCGCACCACCAGCGCGACAAGCCTAGGTAGCGGGCCAGCGCGGCGGCGATCAATCCCTGGCTCAGCCCAACAGCCAGCCAAGTTGGCCGCCAGGGAGCCACCTGCGCGGCCAGATACAGGGCCACGCCGACCAACAACGTCGCGCCCAGCTGCGCGCCTAAAGCCAGCAGCGCCGGGTATCGCCGGACAACGCGCAGCATGCAGACTCCTGACCAGACCGACCAATAATGCGCCGCAGTGTAGCCGCGTCAGCAGCGCAATTGGCAGCCCGTGCTAGACTCGCGACCGTTTATTGCGCAATTCAACTCTCGGAAGACCCATGGCCAAACGCCAACTCAACCGCCGGCAAAACTGGCGTATCGAAAAAATTCAGGGCGAGCGTGCCGCCCGCGCCGCCAAGCGCGAATCGCAGGCTGTACAAATTCTCGAAGGCGGCGATTTAGGCCCGGAACAAACCGGCCTGGTGATCGCCCACTTCGGCGTGCAGGTCGAGGTTGAAGCACTGGACGGCGAGCTGGCCGGCCAGGTATTCCGCTGCCACTTACGCGCTAACCTGCCCACCATGGTGACTGGCGACCAGGTGGTGTGGCGCGCCGGCAATCAAGGCATTGGGGTCATTGTTGCGCAGCTGCCACGCAGCACTGAACTTTGCCGCCCGGACACCCGCGGCCAGTTGAAACCGGTGGCGGCCAACGTTGACCTGATCGTGATCGTCTTCGCCCCGCTGCCCGAGCCACACGCCAACCTAATCGATCGCTACCTGGTGGCCGCCGAGCACGCCGGCATCCGCCCACTGCTGCTGCTGAACAAGGCCGACCTGATCGACGAGCAGAATGGCATCGCGCTAAACGCCATGCTCGACGTCTACCGCCAACTGGGTTACCCACTGCTGGAAGTGTCGGCGCATCACGGCGACGGCATGGATCAGCTCAAGCAACAGCTCGATGGCAACGTCAGCGTCTTCGTCGGCCAGTCGGGGGTCGGCAAATCATCGCTGGTCAACACCCTGCTACCGGATGTAGACACCCGCGTCGGGCCGCTTTCGGAGCTTTCCGGCCTCGGCACTCACACCACCACCACGGCACGCCTGTTCCACTTCCCCGGCGGCGGCGAGTTGATCGACTCCCCGGGGATTCGTGAGTTTGGTCTGGTGCACGTCAGCCGCGATGACGTTGAAGCCGGCTTTATTGAGTTCGGTGAGCTGATCGGGCAATGCCGTTTCCGCGATTGCAAACATGACCGCGAACCGGGCTGCGCCCTGCTCAAGGCACTGGAAGATGGTCGCTTGCACCCGCAACGCATGGCCAGCTACCGGCAAATCCTGGCGAGCCTGCCGGAAGCCGATTACTGAAAAATCGCCGGAGCGTTTTTTAACATCGCGCCGCGACGACCCGCAAGGTGGCCGCCAGGGATGGCAGGCCATCAACAAAAAAGGCCGCGACATGTCGCGGCCTTCTGTAAAACGCCAGCTCACTCGGTAGGCTGATCGAACTGCAGCACACCGTCTTCGAAGATATTCAGTCGCTCGCGTAGCTGCCCATCGGGCAACGGATCACCCGGCGCGCTAGGCGCCGCCGCATCGGGCTCGCCAGGCGCGACTAGCGCATCGCCTGCACTGACATCACTCTGCGCGCCCTCAATGGCCCGCTGGGCCTTCTTCGTCAGCACCACTATATCGATACGGCGATTAACCGGGTTGAGCGGGTTCTCGCGATCAAACAACGCCGACGAGGCATACCCCACGACACGCGCCACCTGCGCATCATCATAGCCACCCGCCACCAAGACTCGCCGCGCCGCATTTGCGCGATCCGCGGACAGCTCCCAGTTGCCATAACCACCGCGCCCTGCAAAGGGCTGAGCATCCGTGTGGCCACTGACGCTGATTTTGTTCGGCACCGCCGCAATCGTGTCCGTCATGGCCAGCAGAATGTCCTCGAAATAAGGCTGCAACCGTGCACTGCCAGAGGCAAACATCGGCCGATTAGCAGCATCCATAATCTGGATGCGCAAGCCGTCCTGGGTGATTTCGAAAAGAATCTGATCCTTAAAGTTCTGCAGCTGAGGGTTTTCCTCCACTTTGTTTTGCAGCTCTTGCAGCAGCAACTCCAGGCGCTCACGCTCAACTTCCTCGGCTATCGACTCAGCTTGCAGCTTATCCACATCCGCCCGCGCATCCTCGGCAGGAGTACCTTCATCCTGCGGAACATCATTAAGCGTTTTATCAGGCGCGGGGGTAGGCGTACCGCCAAGGTCGATCACATAAGGGCTGGCACTTTCGGAAAAGCCGACGGGGTCTTGAAAATAGCCGGAGATAAGTTTTTTCTGCTCTGGCGTGGCCGATGACATCAGCCACATCACCATAAAGAACGCCATCATCGCCGTGGCGAAGTCAGCAAAGGCGATTTTCCAAGCACCACCATGGTGGCCGCCAGCAACCTTTTTGACGCGTTTGACGATGATCGGCTGGTTGTTTTCCATGCGGCGCTCTAGCTCCCACGCATGGCTTGCTCAAGCTCGGAAAAGCTTGGCCGATGCGCCGGAAACAACACTTTGCGCGAGAATTCGACGGCCAGCGATGGCGGCATGCCTGAGGCCGAAGCCACCAAGCCCGCCTTGATTGCCTCATAGACGTTCAGTTCTTCTTTGGCATCGTGTTCCAGCGAGCCAGCCAGTGGGCCGAAGAAGCCATAGGATGCGAGGATCCCGAGGAAGGTGCCGACCAGTGCGGTGCCAACCTTCTCGCCGATCTCGGCGTTATCCGCCTCGGCCAGGATCGACATGGTAATCACAATACCCAGTACCGCGGCCACGATCCCCATCGCGGGCATGCCGTCGGCAATCTTCGCCACGGCATGCGCTGGGTGCTCGAGTTCTTCTTTGAGGCTGGTGATTTCCATGTCAAACAACCCCTCAAGCTCGTGCGGGGCCATGTTGCCGGACGACATGATGCGCAGGTAATCACAGATAAAAGCGGTCATCCGCTGATCTTTGAGGATGCCGGGGTACTTGCTGAATATCGGGCTGGCGGCAGGGTCTTCAACATCAGCCTCGATGGCCATCATGCCTTCACGGCGACTCTTGTTGAGAATTTCGTAAAGCAGCTTAAGCACATCCAGGTAATAGTGATGGGTGAAGCGGGAGCTGAACATGCTCAGCGACTTCTTGAACACTTGCATAAACATGCTGCCGGGGTTGGCCTGCAGAAAGGCCCCCAATGCAGCGCCGCCAATGATCATCACTTCGAAGGGATGGACCAACGCCATAAATTTGCCGCCCGAGAGGATAAACCCTCCCAGTACGCTGGCGAATACAACAATGATGCCGATGATTTTTGCCATAGAAAGACACTTGCCAGAGAGGGTAGAAGGGGCTTTGCAAAACAACCCTTCTATTTATCGGAAGTTTTGCGCGAGACTATAGCCAGTTAAGGTCAAAAGCCAGCTTGTCTCAATACACATGCCTAAGCCCACCCACCATCCGCGCAACCTGACAGACTGGCTCAAGCAGCTAGACAGCCAGCTATTGCCTGCCTCAACCGACAGCCAACAGCAGCTGCGTCGTGCCCTGGCGGACAGTAATCGCTCGATGCGCGAACTGGCGGAGTTAATGCAGAGTTGCCCGGCCCTGGCGCTCAACGTCATGCGCGAGGCCAACCGCAAGAGCAGCGGGCTCAGCGAGCGGACTGAAAGCCTCGAAGCCGCCATCAGCCGTCTCGGCATCAAACGCACCGAAGAGTTGCTTAATCGCCTGCCTGCGTTGCCCGAGCAGGAGCTACCAAAGGCACTCCGGCAGATCCTGCTGGTCAGCCAGCATGCCTGCCAGCAGGCCAACGGCCTGTTCGCCGGCCGCCTGGCGCGCCTGTGGCAGGAAGTGCACTGGGGCAGCCTGCTGTTTCTCGCACCAATCTGGACCCTGCTGGCCGCTCACCCGGAACTGTTCGATAAATGGGAACAGCGGGTGCTGGTCAACGGTGAAGCGGCGACCAAGGTTGAGCAGGAGTTGCTCGGCGTGCCTCTGCTGAAACTATGCCTGGCGCTGAGCGAGCAGTGGAACCTGCCGGAATGGATAACCCAGGGGTATCGCTTACTGGTCAACGACAGGCGCTTACTGGTCAAAGCCCTGCACATCGCCCGTGACAATCAACATCCGCTGCATCAGCAACAGTGCCTGGACGCGGATAGCAACCTGCGCCGCTGGCTGACCCTGCCAGCCAACAGTATTCTCTTGGCCAATGGCCTGGCGATTTCTGGGCACTATGCCTGGAACGGCCCGCATAGCCTGCGCTGGCAGCGCCTGACCGGCTTATTCCTGCAGCTGCCACTCGATAACGTGCAGCAACTGTTGCACCAGAACGCCGTCAGCAGCGCCCGCCTGATGCCCAGCTCAGACCTCTGGCACCCGGCCGAAGCCTTGCTGTGGCCGTGGTCGGCGCGGCACCTGCAAGCCACTGCCACACAACCCAGCGCCGCACTCGTCAGCGAGTGGCGCCAGCATTGCGCGCAGTTGCTCGCCCAACCCAGCGCCTTTACCAATGTGCTGCAACTCACCGCCTGCGCCAATCAAGCCCTTCAAGCCTGCGGCATGCAGCGCGTGTTGATCCTGCTGGCGGATCGCAACCACACCCGTTTAATCGCCCAGCAGCAGAGCGGCCTAGACAAGGCAGCAGCCAGCCTCAGCCTCGACCCACAGCAAAGCCAGGTGCTGCGCCGCTTGCTGAGCGCCCCGGCGCAATTGAAGCTGAGCCCCGCCAACATCGCGCAGTTTTCCGCCCTACTACCGGGCACGTTGAAAAACCTGTTCCCCAGCGAACACCTGCTGATTCGCTCGATCGCCAGCAACAACCGCGTGGTCATGCTGATCTTCGCAGACCAGGGTGGCCGGGCGCTGAGCGACACCAGCGTGCAGGGCTTCGGCAAAACCGTGCAATGCATTGAGCGTGCCCTCGCCAGCTTTGCCAACCGCGGGCGATAGGCTTTCCGCTACAATCCGTCCTTTCCCGTCGAAAGAGGCCCGGCATGACCGCCTTCGCTGAGTTGCCCTTGCTGATCGAACCCGCCCAACTGGCCAGCCGCTTGGAGGCGCCCGAGCTGATTCTGGTCGACCTGACCAGCCAGGCGCGCTACGCCGCTGGCCACATCCTTGGCGCACGCTTTGTCGACCCCAAGCGTACTCAGCTGGGCCAGCAGCCAGCTCCCGGCTTGCTGCCTGAGCAGGCGCAGCTTGAGCAACTGTTCGGCGAGCTGGGACATAATCCCGATGCTGTCTACGTGGTGTATGACGATGAGGGCGGCGGCTGGGCCGGACGCTTTATCTGGCTGCTGGATGTAATCGGCCATCGCCACTATCACTACCTAGACGGCGGCCTGCTGGCCTGGCAGGCAGAAAAACGCGAGCTGAGTACCGCTGTGCCGCCAGCCGGCACGCAAGCCATACGTTTGAATATCGACCCCACACCCACGGCCACCCGCGAATACCTGCAAAGCCGTCTCGGCGCCACCGATTTGGCGATCTGGGATGCCCGCTCGCCCGGCGAATACAGCGGCGAGAAAATCCTAGCGCAGAAAGCCGGGCATGTCCCCGGCGCGGTCAATTTTGAATGGACCGCGGGCATGGACCCGTCCCGCGCACTGCGCATTCGTCAGGACATCCAGGCGCAACTCGACAGCCTCGGCATCACGCCCGACAAAGAAATCATTACCCACTGCCAGACCCACCACCGCTCTGGCTTTACCTACCTGGTCGCCAAGATCCTTGGTTATCCACGGGTAAAAGCCTATGCCGGCTCCTGGGGCGAGTGGGGCAACCATCCGGACACTCCGGTCGAGCGCTGAGCCCCGCCAGACCGCCTACCACTTTTAAGGAAACCCAATGAAAGATCGCCTGTTCATCCTCAGCCAGTACTTGCTGCCGCACCATCTGCTCTCACGCCTGATCGGCTGCGCCGCCGAATGCCGCGCTGGCTGGTTCAAGAACCGCCTGATCGGCTGGTTCGCCAAGCAGTACCAGGTCAACATGAGCGAAGCCCAGGTCGAAGACCTGACGGCCTTTGCTCACTTCAATGATTTCTTCACTCGCGCCTTGAAAGAGGATGCACGCCCACTCGACAGCAGCCCTGGTGCAGTGCTCAGCCCTGCTGACGGCGCAATCAGCCAGCTCGGCAAAATCGAACAAGGTCGGGTTTTCCAGGCCAAGGGCCATAGCTTCAGCGTGATCGAGTTGCTGGGTGGTGATACCCAGCGCGCGGCAGCCTTTATGGGCGGTGATTTCGCCACTGTTTACCTGTCGCCCAAGGACTACCACCGCGTTCACATGCCGTTGGCCGGCACGCTGAAAGAGATGGTCTACGTGCCTGGCCGGCTGTTCTCGGTCAATCAAACCACGGCAGAGAATGTGCCTGAACTGTTTGCCCGCAATGAGCGGGTGGTTTGCCTGTTTGACACCGAGCGCGGCCCGATGGCGGTGGTGCTGGTCGGGGCGATGATCGTGGCATCAATCGAGACCGTCTGGGCAGGATTGGTCACCCCACCCAAGCGCGAATTGAAGACGTTCAAGTACGATGACGCCGCACGCGCGCCGATCCGCCTGGAGAAAGGCGCTGAGCTGGGCCGCTTCAAGCTGGGATCCACGGCTATCGTGCTGTTTGGCCCGGAACAGGTGCAATGGGCCGCAGAGCTGACGGCCAACAGCCCAGTCCTGATGGGCCAGCGCCTCGCCTCACCAAGCGCCTGACATGTGCAGCCTGCACTGCCAGCAGACGCAGACAGTGCAGGAGCGACTGAGCAGAGTGGGCCTTGGCTCACGAAGACCAGGCACACCAACGAATTCCGACTGATTAGCAACCCGCGCCAGCCTGGCAATACGGCCAAGGACATGGCTGCGGGGCGGGCGAGATGCTGCTAGAGTCGAACCATAATTGATAACCCGATCAGTTTTGCCTGTGCGCTGGAGTATTCGATTTAGATGGATAAACAGAATTCTCACTTGCTGCTGCGTGTCACCACGCCGGACAAGCAAAGCCTGTCATTCTGCGACGCCAGCCCTCGTGACGTGAAGAAATGGGTCGATGGTCTGCCCAAAGCCAATATTGGTGAAACTGCACGCCAGCTCTACCAAGCCTTAGTCGAACTCAATCAGTTGCTGACGCCCTCGGAAAATCGCCTGCAACTGCTGGAGATCCTTCGCCCAGAGGTTTACTTCGTTTGCAAGCAGTTGGAAAAACACTTTCTTAAGCAAGCCATTGTTCTTGATGAGCGTCCGCGCAAGGTTGCCAACCTCTGCCAGGCCCTGCAAAACCACCTGGCCATTGGCTACAAACTGATCGTCGCGCGCCAGGCGACCCAACTTGGCCGCGAGCGCCAGCAGCTGCTTGCCATCGCCCTGCAGCGCGCCACACACAGCCTGTGCGGGCCACTGATTCGCGCCAGCCAACTGTACTGCCCGGTTCCCGAGGGGCTCTGGCTTGAGCTGCACCAGCTGTACCAGATAGCCCTTAAGCGCGACCTGCACAAGGCCATGATTCGTGACAACCAAGCCCTACACACCCAAGGCCTGAGTACCGAGCAAAGCTACCTGGTTGCCCTGCTGCTCGGCTGCGCACGCTGCAACCAAATGCGCCAGAGCGCCATTGCACGCCTGGCCGAAGTGCTCGAACCGTGGAGTACGCTGGTCACCCTGCAGGCGGGCGACGAACCCTCCAGTTTGTTCGCGGTTGCTCCGCAACTGGACGGCCCCCCCGCTACATCTCGCTGTTCCAAAAGAGCGAACTGCACAACGCCCTAGGGATCGACCCCGGCCACTTGGTGGACGCCATCAAGGAACATTTACTGCTGCCTGCGGAAAACCTGAACCAGTCGCGCTTGACCGTCCCCGAGGGATTCAGCCACGACATGCTTCAGCACCTAGCCGCGGCCTGGGGCGATATCGCCGAGCGTACCTTTCAACGCAGCCAGGGCCAGGGCGCATTGACCCTGTGCATCGGCATGAGTGCGCTGCACTTCTACCTGGCCGGTAAGCGCCCGTTCAATGAAGTGCTGCAGCTGCCCGTTGAAGTCAATGTCGCCGTATTTAAAGCTGACACTGGGCCGCAGGACATCTGGTCAAATGCCTTCGATGCGCAGAAACACAACCACTGGGAAAATGGCCTGCCCTTCGAGGAGATCCAATACAGCAAGCCCGGGAAAAGCACCGACACCCCGGAAAGCAACGCTGTTGAAAGCTACCCGACCTTCGAAGTGTCCATTATCAACATCAGCCCCGGCGGCTATTGCCTGTCATGGCCGAAGGAGGTACCCAACCAACTCCAGGCCGGCGAACTGCTCGGCGTGCAAGGCCTGCCGCAACAAGGCTGGAGCATTGCCGTGGTGCGCTGGATTCGCCAGGTGCGCGGCGGCGGTACACAAATGGGTATCGAACTGATCGCGCCGCACGCCCAGGCCTGCGGCCTGCAGCTGGTGCGCAAGGCCGAACAGAACAGCCAGTACCTGCGCGCACTTTTACTGCCGGAAATCAGTGCGATTTCACGGCCGGCAAGCCTGATTACCGCCCGCCTCCCCTTCCAGGAAGGCAACAAGGTCAGCATCAACCTAAACGGCAGCGAACACCGCGCGGTACTCAGCCGTCGACAAACCAGCACCGGCAGTTTCAATCAGTTCGAATACCGCGGTGTCGAACAGGCCGGCAGCGAGCAAGGGAAGCCTGTCACAGCGCCGAAAGGTCGCACGCCAGGCGGGGAGGAAGACTTTGACTCACTCTGGAAGTCGCTGTAGATTGCCGACGCACTCCCTTTTGTCGCCTTTTCGCGCCCGTTCGGCGCAGATTTGATACCCAACCATGGCCATTGAAAAAAAAACCATTCGGCTACTGATACTCGAAGACTCACAAAATGAGGCCGAGCGCCTGGTCAGCCTGTTTCGCAACGCAGGCCGGGCAACACGGGTGCATCGCCTGAGCTCCAGCGATGATCTGAACGAGGCCCTGCAGCAAAGCTGGGACCTGCTGATTTGCGCACCGAGCAGCGAACAGCTTGCCCCCAGCGAGGCGATTGGCGCGATCCGCCGCCAGGCAAAAGACATTCCGGTGATCCAACTGCTCGCCGACAACGACTCTGACAGCATCACCGAAGCGCTGATGCTCGGCGCTCAGGACGCCCTGCCGCAAGGTGAAGACGAGCGCCTGGTCTTGGTGGCTAAACGCGAACTGGCCAACCTGGAAGAGCGCCGAGCTCGCCGCGCCTCGGAAGTGGCCCTGCGCGAAGCCGAAAAACGCTGCCAGCTGTTGCTCGAAAGCTCCGTCGACGCCATCACCTACGTGCACGAAGGCATGCACATCTATGCCAACCGCGCTTACCTTGAGCTGTTCGCCTACGTAGATGCTGACGAACTGGAAGGCATGCCAATGATCGACCTGATCAGCAGCAGCGACCAGGCCAGCTTCAAGGACTTCCTGAAGAGTTATCACAGCGCCGAAGGTCATGCCGAACTGAAGTGCAACGGGATGAAGGCCAACGGCCAGCGCTTTGCGGCGCAAATGAGCTTCTCCCCGCCACCTATGATGGTGAGCCGTGCATTCAAGTGGTGATTCGCGCCGAAACCAGCAATGCAGAGCTGGAAGAAAAACTGCGCGAAATCAGCAGTCAGGACCTGGTCACCGGCCTGTTCAACCGCACCCACTTCCTTGAGCTGATGGATCACGCCGCCGAGCGGGCCGTGAATGCGGGCCAGCCATCGACCCTGGCGTATATCCGCGTTGATCACTACGCCAGCCTGCTCGCCGACATCGGTTTGGCGGGTATCGACATCCTACTTACCGACCTGGCCAACCTGCTGCGCGCGCACTTCAATGCGGATGCGCAGCTGGCTCGCTTTGGTGATGATGTGTTTACCGTGCTGCAGCCTGGCGTCAGCCCAGAAAGCAGCCGCGAGCACCTGAGCAGCTTGCTGAAAAAAGTCGAAGGCCATCTGTTCGAGGTCAGCGGCCGCACCGTACAAAGCACCCTGTCGGTTGGTGTCGCCGGGCTCAACGAGACCACGACCAAGGCCCAGGAAGTGGTCAACCGTGCCCACCGCTGCGCCGATGAGCTAACTGATGGCAACGCCATCAAACTGTTCAACCCTGCCGACGAACTGGCTGCCGCAGCCAACCGCGGCAACATCGCTGCGATGATTCAACAGGCGCTGGAGAAAAACAGCTTCCGCCTGCTGTTCCAGCCGATCATCAGCCTACGCGGCGATAGTTTTGAACACTATGAAGCGCTGTTACGCCTGATCAACCCACAAGGCGAAGAGATCCCACCGAAGGAACTGTTTAACGCGGCGACAGATGCCGGACTTGCGGAGAAGATTGATCGCTGGGTGATTCTTAACTCGATCAAACTGCTCGCTGACCACCGCAGCAAAGGCCACAACACGCGCTTATTTGTGCACTTGTCGAGCGCCAGCCTGCAGGATCAAACCCTACTGCCGTGGCTCAGCGTCGCCTTGAAAGCCGCCCGCCTGCCGTCGGACTCACTGGTATTCCAGTTCAGCGAGCCCGAGGCGATTGCCTACCTGAAACAAGCCAAGGCGATCACGCAAGGCCTCAACGAGCTGCACTGCAAAACCGCACTGACCCAGTTTGGCTGCTCGCTGAACCCCTTCAACACCCTCAAGCACTTGCACGTCGACTTCGTCAAAGTCGACAGTTCCTTCTCTCAGGACCTGAGCAACGCGGAGAACCAAGAGGCGCTGAAAACCTTGTTGGCCAGCCTGCACGCCCAGGCGAAGCTGACCATTGTGCCTTTCGTCGAAACGGCCAGCGTGCTGGCCACGCTCTGGCAAGCGGGGGTCAATTACATCCAGGGCCACTACTTGCAGGGCCCGAGCCAGTCGATGGATTACGACTTCGCCGCCGACGACGAGTAGCCTTCGCAAAAATCAAAAAGCCGCCCAAAGGCGGCTTTTTATTGACCTGCTATTTACTCCAGACCGTCGCGATCGCGAAAGCCGAGCAGGTACAAAATGCCGTCCAACCCCAGGGTCGAGATCGCTTGTTTAGCCGATTGTTTGACCAGCGGCTTGGCACGGAAGGCCACGCCCAACCCGGCGATCGCCAGCATGGGTAGATCATTGGCGCCATCACCCACGGCAATCGTCTGCTCCAGACGCAAACCCTCTTTAGCAGCCAGCTGGCGCAGCAGATCGGCTTTGCGCTGCGCATCGACGATTGGCTCCACCGCCACGCCAGTGACCAGACCATCAACAATCTGCAACTCATTGGCGAAGACGTAGTCGATACCGAGCTTGGCCTGCAGTTGCTTAGCGAAGTAAGTGAAGCCACCGGACAGGATCGCGGTCTTGTAACCCAGGCGACGCAGCTCGCTGAACAGAGTTTCTGCACCCTCGGTCAGGCGCAGCGAAGCACCGATGTCCGCCAGCACGGTTTCTGGCAGGCCTTTGAGCAGCGCCAGGCGCTCGCGGAAGCTGGCGGCAAAGTCCAGCTCACCGCGCATCGCACGCTCAGTAATGGCCGAGACCTGTTCACCCACGCCCGCCGCCTTGGCCAGCTCGTCGATCACCTCGGCCTCGATCAGCGTCGAGTCCATGTCAAATACCGCCAGGCGGCGATTGCGGCGATACAACGAATCACGCTGGAAGGCGATATCAACATTCAATTCCTGCGCCACGCTAAGGAACTCGGCACGCAAAGTCGCCGGATCGGCCGGTTCGCCGCGCACCGAAAACTCGATGCAGCCTTTGCCCTGCTCGGCTGGCATATCCAACGGCATCCGCCCGGAAAGGCGATCGATATGGTCGATATTCAGGTCATAACGCGCAGTAATCGCGCTGACACGCTGCAGCTGTTCAGCCGTGACCTTACGCGTGAGCAAAGTGACGATATGCCGGGCCTTGCCCTGGCCGCTGACCCACTGCTGGTAATCCGCCTCGGATACCGGGGTAAAACGCACCTGCTGGTCGAGTTTGTAAGCGGTAAACAGAATGTCCTTGAGCACCGACGAGGCGCGCTCGTTATCCGGTATCTCGACCAGGATGCCGAATGACAGCGTGTCATGGATCACCGCCTGGCCAATATCGAGGATATTCACCCCACCCTGGGCCAGTACGCCGGTGATGGCGGCGGTCAAACCGGGACGGTCTTCACCGGTGATATTGATCAGGACGATTTCGCGCAAGGCTCGGTCTCCACTAAAGCGAAAGGGGCAGCGGCTTGCAGAACAGACCACAAGCAGCGCAAAGGCGCACATTCTACCCATTTACACCGATAAACAGCCACGCACGGTGCTTTGCCCACTGCCGAGGCGCCGCTATACTGCGCGCCACCTACAGTCGACATGAGCCGAGCTCTGTGAACCGGCCCGCCCCCGTTAAATCCGATAATTTCTTCCTGCTGTTGTTCCAGGCCCTGCGCCAAAAGCGCATCCCCCTGGCGCTGCGTATCGTCTGCCACAGCCTATTGCTGGTGGCCCTGGCCCTGGTGATTTATGGCTGGGTGATCGGTATGCAATTTAAATATGCCATGCAGCAGCAAGCCGAAGCCCTGGGCACCAGCCTGATTACCCAGACGGCCACGTCAGCCACCGAACTGCTGGTGTCCAACGACATCCTCAGCCTCAATGTGCTGCTGAATAATTTGGTGAAAAACCCGCTGGTGGCCCATGCCGCGATCTACAGCGTGGACAACCGCATCCTTGCGGAGGCTGGCTCACGCCCAACCCAGAGCATGCTCGGCGAAACCGAAGGGCTGTACTCCACGCCGATCACCTTTCAGGAAGTGATCGCCGGGCAATTGCGCATCAGCCTGGACATGCAGCAGTTCCAGCAACCGATGACCATCAGCCTGCAAAGCATGGGCATTCTCAGCCTGATTTTGCTGGCCCTGGCCCTGTCACTGAGCATGCGCCTAGGGCGGCATATTTCCACGCCACTGCTGCAACTGCGCGTCTGGCTGCGCGACCCGGATGATCCGGCGCCGGGTAGCGGCCGCCAGGATGAAATCGGCGACCTGGCGCGTCAGCTGCAAGCTCGCCTGGTGCCAGAAAAACCTGCACAGCCAGAAGAGCAGCCACTCTACGACGAGCAGCCGATCAGCGGAGACGCCGACGACTACCTTGATGAGTCGTTCGATGACGAACCCGATTTTGAAGTGCGCAACCTGCACGATGAGCGTTTTGATGAGTTCGACGAAACCGTCGAATCAGCGCACACCAGCACCGACAACGCAGTGGACGACCCGTTTTCCGAGCTGCGCGATAACGACGAGCACACACCTGCAGCACCGCCAGCGCCACAGCAACCGCTACCCAGCGCGGTATTAGCGATACAGCTAGGCGCCCAGGAACAGCTGCGCCGCTTGCCCCGCGCACGCCTGATGGAGTTACTGCAACGCTACCGCGACTGCCTGGACCAGGCCGCCAAGCTCTATCAGGGCGAGCTGCACACCCTCAGCGATGGCAGCAGCCTGATGCTGTTCCACCAACTGGACTGCGGTGAAGATTACCTGACCCACGCCATCTGCTGCGGCGAGCTGATGCGCGCCCTCGGCCATGCCTTGCAAATCGAAGTGGCAGACAGCGGTATCACCCTGCAACTGCAACTTGGCCTGACGCTCGGCGAGCACCTTAGCAACCTTAGCCAGGGCGACCTGCTGCTGAGTGAAACAGCCCAAAGTGCGCTGGCGCTGTCACAGCACAGTCGCAACCTGTTGCTGGTCGAACGCAGGGTTGCCGATGATGCGCTGATCAGCCAACGGGCGCGTATTCGCGCCATCGCCAGCCCGCAAGGTGCGTGCTGTGTGGAGCGCCTGCTAGAGCCTTACCCATCACTGCTGGAGCGCCAACTGGCGCACATGCACGAAAGCAACTAGACGCCGGTGAAACCTAGACCGGCGCCTACGCTGTATCGCTAGAAGCGGAACACTTCGCTTTCCCCACGCATCGGTTCAACCACTGGAATACGCGGCGGAGCTGGCGGTTCAGGCTTTACCGGCGCGGGCTTACGCACCGGCGCTGGTGCCTTAGGCGCGGGCATGCCCTGGGTTTCGACGGCCACGGCCAGCTGCTCGACCAACTGCTGCACCACCAGACTCTGTGCCCGCACCTGGTCGACAATGCTGCCATTGTGGCCTTCTTCTAGATGTACCAAACGCCCATCCAGCAACTTGCCGTCCGCCCCCGCCAGCCGCCATTGCGCTTCCAGCACGGCCGGTCGCTGCGGACCGGAGTCCAGACGGGTGATCGACAAGCCCAGGCGCACCTGCGGCACGAACCCCGCCGTAGTCGGCGCCAACACCAAGCGCTGACTGTCCAGACGCGAGGCCAGCTGGCGCACCAACTGCTGGTCGATATCAGACGCCAGACTACCGGCCCAGCTCGCATTCTCTGCGGCAGTCAGGCTGCCATCGGCCTGACGCTGCAACAGCGCCTCACGCTGCAGATAATCAGCAATCGCCACCGGCCCAAGCAACACGGCAATGCCCTGCTCGCCAGCAGGTACGCGGATATCGCCGCTGTCGAGCTGGTACAGCGGCGCTTGTTGATAGCGCACACAACCCGCTAGGCTGAGCACACCAGCCAGCAGCAAAATCCCAGGAAAACGCAGTGCAGTCATCTCATTCATCCAGCCGGTAAATTTGCCGGCGCGCATACAAATTAGGGGCAGGCGGGTTGCTTAAGCCAACCCGCGTTGCGGCTGAGTATCATCCTTGAAAGCCACTCACGACTCCAGCGCCACAGGGTGGAACGCTGGGTTGGCCGCCAACACTTAGCCCTGAACTTCAACCAACAAACTATCGACGCGCTGGAAACCACGCGGCAGCTTATTACCGCGCCGCCCGCGCTCGCCCTTGTAGTGTTCGAGATCATCGGACTTGAGCGACAGCGTGCGCTTGCCAGCCTGAAGTACGAGGGTGCTGCCTGGCGGTAGCACGGCTAGATCGCTGAGGTATTCCTCACGCGAAGCCACCCGCTCACCCGGAATGCCGATGATTTTATTGCCCTTGCCCTTACCCAGCTGAGGCAGATCCGCGACCTTGAACAACAGCAGTCGCCCTTCGGTGGTCACCGCTGCCAGCCAGTCCTCTTCGCGGTTACCCAGCGGCTTGGGCGGGACCACTCGCGCACCGGCTGGCAGGCTCAGCAGCGCCTTGCCGGCCTTGTTCTTGGCTTGCAGGTCTTCACCCTTAACCACAAAGCCGTAACCAGCATCGGAGGCAATCACAAACAGCGCATTGTCCTCCGGCAACAGCACACACTCGAAGGTCGCGCCCGGCGGTGGGGTTAGCCGCCCGGTCAGCGGCTCGCCCTGACCACGGGCGGACGGCAGCGAATGCGCGGCCAGCGAGTAACTGCGCCCGGTGGAGTCGATAAACACCGCAAACTGATTGGAGCGGCCTGGCGCCGCCGTCTTGAAGCCATCGCCGGCTTTGTATGACAGGCCAGTCGCATCGATATCATGGCCTTTGCCGCAACGCACCCAGCCTTTCTCCGAGATCACCACGGTGACCGGCTCGGTCGGCATCAGCTCGGTTTCGCTCAGCGCTTTGGCTTCGGCGCGAGCAACGATCGGTGAGCGACGGTCATCGCCGTACTTCTCGGCATCTTCAAGAATTTCCTTGCGCACCAGCTTCTTCAGCTTGGCTTCGCTGCCGAGCAAGGCTTGCAGCTTGTCGCGCTCCTTGGCCAGCTCGTCCTGCTCACCGCGGATCTTCATTTCCTCAAGCCGCGCGAGCTGGCGCAGACGGGTATCGAGGATGTAGTCGGCCTGAATATCGTCGAGGCCGAAGCGCGCCATCAGCACCGGCTTGGGCTGGTCCTCGGTGCGGATGATGTGGATCACTTCATCCAGATTAAGGAAAGCTGTCAGCAAGCCTTCCAACAGGTGCAGGCGCCGCTCAACCTTGTCCAAGCGGAACTGCAAGCGGCGGCGCACGGTATTCACCCGGAACACCAACCACTCCGTCAGCAGGGTGCGCAGGTTTTTCACCGACGGTTTGCCGTCCAGGCCAATCACGTTGGTGTTGACCCGGTAGCTGGACTCCAGCTCGGTGGTGGCGAACAAATGCTGCATCAGCTCGTCGGCATCCACCCGGTTGGAGCGCGGAATGATGACGATACGGCACGGGTGTTCGTGGTCCGACTCGTCGCGCAGGTCGGCGACCATCGGCAGCTTCTTGGCTTGCATCTGCGCGGCAATCTGCTCCAGCACCTTGGCCCCGGAGACTTGATGCGGCAACGAGGTGACGACGATATCGCCATCCTCGACGCGGTATACGGCGCGCATGCGCACCGAGCCCTTACCGGTCTCATAGATTTTCAGCAGGTCCGCGCGCGGGGTGATGATCTCCGCCTCGGTCGGGTAATCCGGGCCGAGCACATGCTCGCAAAGCTGCTCAACCGTGGCATTCGGCTCGTCCAGCAAGCGAATGCAGGCCGTCGCGACTTCGCGCAAGTTGTGCGGCGGCACGTCGGTGGCCATGCCCACGGCGATGCCGGTGGTGCCGTTGAGCAGCAGGTTGGGCAAGCGCGCCGGCAGCGTAGCCGGCTCGTTCATGGTGCCGTCGAAGTTTGGCACCCAGTCGACAGTGCCCTGGCCCAGCTCGGTGAGCAGCACTTCGGCGTAACGCGACAAGCGCGCCTCGGTGTAACGCATGGCAGCGAAGGATTTGGGATCGTCCGGTGCCCCCCAGTTACCCTGCCCGTCGACCAGGGTGTAGCGGTAGCTGAACGGCTGCGCCATCAGCACCATCGCTTCGTAGCAGGCGCTGTCGCCGTGCGGGTGGAATTTACCAAGCACGTCGCCGACGGTACGCGCCGACTTCTTGTGCTTGGAATCGGCGTCCAGACCCAGCTCGCTCATGGCGTAGATGATGCGGCGCTGCACGGGTTTGAGGCCGTCACCAATATGCGGCAGCGCACGGTCCATGATCACGTACATGGAGTAGTTGAGGTAAGCCTGCTCGGTAAAGTCGGCAAGGGAACGGCGTTCAACACCGTCCAGGCTCAAATCGAGGGAGTCGCTCATGCGTGCCTCATTGCAAAGTGGGTTGCTGCAAAATGGATTATTGCGAAGTTGACTGGCGCAGCAGCAAGGTGCCGCCGCGCTGGGTAAATTCGAGTTGTTTCAGGGCACTCATGCCCAGTAATACGTCATCGCCGCCCATCCCGGGGGCAATCAAGGCGTCTACATCGGTCAGTACGATATCGCCCAGCTGCAAACGCTGCAGCCGCGTACGGTGCGCCGTGGCGCGGCCGTTGGCCGTGCTGATAATAATCGCCGCTCCGGCCTGCAAACCCAGGCGCTGCGCCACCTCAATCGGCACCGCAACCTGCGTCGCACCGGTATCGAGAAGAAAGGTCACCTCCTCGCCATTGATCGTGCCGCCGGCCATGTAGTGGCCCTGCCGACTGCTGGCCAGGCGCACTTCCACATAGCCACTGCCGTGCAGCGACTCCGGTGTGCGATTGGGATTGCGCTGCGCGTCTTCCCAATCGCCGAAGAACTTGGTCGCCAGCAACAACGCCGCGCCCCAGGCCAGCACCAGCATCACCCGTCCGGCGCGCTTACCTGCAGGCTGGCTGCTCAAGGCTTACCGCCCCAACCGCCTTTGGGCGCGGCAAATCGCCAGATAATCGGCCGCGACTCACCATCGGCGCGACTGAAACGGCCATTGTCGACACCGACCCAGGCACCGTCCTGATCCACCCACAACGCTTCAGCCATGCCATAGGCCGGCGGATAGCGCCGCTCGGGCGTCAGCGCCTCAGCGGCAAACGACCAGCAGCGCTCGACCTCAGCATTACTCAGGTTACGCCGGCAAATACGGTGTGCCTGACGCTCAAGGGTGAAGAGTTTTTCGTTGTGGAAGGCCAGGCCAGAGAAGTCCCGGGGCTGTTCTTCGGCCCCCAATTGTTCGGGCGCGGGCTCGGTGCCCGCCTCGCTGAACAACACGCAGCCGCCGGTGCAGCGCCAGATGGAGCGCTGCTTGTGCACCACCAGCAAACCACGGCGCATGCGCTCGGCCGCCAAGTACAAACGCTCGCCTGCTGGATCAACGGCAATGCCCTCCAGCAATGAGTTGAAATGCAGCAACATGCCGCTCGCACGTGCCTGACGCACCAACCCTTGAGGCAGTTTCAGCCAGTTGGGCTCGCCTATGACGGGCAGCTGCAGCACCGCGGCATGGGCCTCACTGACCAGGTAGCGATTACCGGCGGCATCACAACTGATGCCCTCGAAATCCAGCTCGCCACCACGCACCAGCCCAGCGCCCCAACTGCGCACGCGTAGCCCCCAGGGCAACGCTACGTCCGGCACGGGCGGCGCGACAAAGGTCTCGGCCGTGGCTTGCCACTGCGACTCATCCGATTGCAGGCGATACAGCTCCTGATCATCACGATCAGAAACCGCCCACAGCGCGCCATCGCACCAGGCCAGCCCGGACAGGTTGCCGCCGCTGACGCCACTGACCGGCTGTTCGTTGAGCAATTTCAGCTCTTCCAGCGCCGCCGCACTCGCCAGCAAAGGTGAGCAAAGCAATAGGCAGACAGCCAACAACCGCTGCATCAGAGCAACACCTCGGCCAGGTTGCCCTTGGACTCCAGCCAGGATTTACGGTCGCCGGCGCGTTTCTTCGCCAGCAGCATGTCCATCACTTCCTGGGTGCCGGGGTAGTCCTCCAGCGTCAACTGCACCAGACGCCGGGTATTGGGGTCCATGGTGGTTTCACGCAGCTGCGGCGGGTTCATCTCACCGAGGCCTTTAAAGCGCGTGACCTGCGGCTTGCCTCGGCGTTTCTCGGCCACCAGACGGTCGAGAATGCCATCGCGCTCGCCTTCATCCAGGGCGTAGAAAATCTCTTTGCCCAAATCGATACGGTACAGCGGCGGCATGGCGACATAGACGTGACCCGCGTCCACCAACGGGCGGAAATGCTGGACGAACAAGGCGCAGAGCAAGGTGGCGATGTGCAGGCCGTCGGAGTCGGCATCGGCGAGGATACAGATCTTGCCGTAGCGCAGCTGCGAAAGGTCACTGGAGCCCGGATCGAGACCAACCGCCACGGCGATGTTGTGCACCTCCTGACTGGCCAGCACTTCACTGCCATCGACTTCCCAGGTATTTAGAATCTTCCCGCGCAGCGGCAGAATCGCTTGGAATTCTTTATCGCGCGCCTGCTTGGCCGAGCCGCCGGCGGAATCACCCTCGACCAGGAACAGTTCTGAGCGCATTGGATCTTGGCCGGCACAATCGGCCAGCTTGCCGGGCAACGCCGGCCCTTGGGTAACGCGTTTGCGCTCAACCTTCTTGCCGGCTTTAAGGCGACGATTGGCGTTGCTGATGGCCAATTCGGCAAGCTGCTGACCGAGTTCAGGGTGTGCGTTAAGCCATAGGCTAAAGGCATCCTTCACCACGCCGGAGACGAACGCGGCCGCCTCACGGGACGACAGGCGCTCTTTGGTCTGCCCGGAGAACTGCGCGTCCTGCATCTTCATCGACAGCACGAAGGCGATGCGCTCCCAGATATCTTCCGGCGCCAGCTTGACCCCCGCGGTAGCAGACTGCGGAACTCGCAGAACTCGCGCATGGCATCCAACAGGCCCTGGCGCAGCCCGTTCACGTGGGTGCCGCCCTGGGCCGTAGGAATCAGGTTGACGTAGCTTTCCTGCACCGCGTCGCCACCTTCCGGCAGCCACAGCAACGCCCAGTCCACGGCCTCTTTGTTGCCCGCCAGGCTGCCGCAGAAAGGTTCATTGGGCAGGCGTTCAAACTCGCTGACCGCATCGACCAGGTAAGAACGCAGGCCGTCTTCATACAGCCACTCGACTTTCTCGCCACTGGCTTTGTCTTCAAAGCTGACGGCCAGCCCCGGACAGAGCACGGCTTTGGCCTTAAGCACATGTTTGAGGCGGCTGACCGAAAACTTGAACGCATCGAAATACTTGGGATCGGGCCAGAAGTGCACGCTGGTCCCGGTGTTGCGCTTGCCCACCGTGCCGACTACGGCCAGATCGCTGGCCTTGTAGCCGTCGGCGAAGCTCATTTGGTACTCATTGCCGTCGCGTTTGACCGTAACCAGCACGCGGGTCGACAGCGCGTTGACCACCGAGATACCCACGCCATGCAGGCCACCGGAGAACTGGTAGTTCTTGTTGCTGAACTTGCCACCGGCATGCAGCTTGGTCAGGATCAGCTCGACCCCAGGCACGCCCTCTTCTGGGTGAATGTCCACCGGCATGCCGCGACCGTCGTCGAGCACCTCCAGGGAATTGTCCTCATGCAGGATCACCTGGATCGATTTAGCGTGCCCGGCCAGCGCTTCGTCGACGCTATTGTCGATGACCTCCTGAGCCAGGTGGTTGGGCCGGCTGGTGTCGGTATACATGCCCGGGCGTTTGCGCACCGGGTCGAGGCCGGAAAGGACTTCGATGGCATCGGCGTTGTAAGAACTAGAACCTTGCTGGGCCATGGGGTCTCGTGTTCGTCAATTGAGAGCGGAAAAGTCGATATCCTGCCACAAATGGCGAGGAATACCGGCGAAAGCGAAAAGCATAGGCAGGCGCTCGGCAAAACCCTGAAAGCCATGATTGCCACCGGCCTGGATACGCAGCGCGCTGCCCCGGTAATACGCCTGGGCGTCACGGTAATCGAGGGTTTCATCGGCGGTCTGCAGCCACACCTGATAACGTGCGGGATCTTGCAGCATGGCGACGTCCAACTCGGCCAGCGCCGCCACATGGTCGGCGGTTAGCTCCCAGGTTTCATCGTTGTAATAATTCTTCTGCGGGCCCAGGTAGCCCTCGAAACGCAGGTGCGGGCGCACGGCGGGGTTGATCAACAGCGCCGGCAGCCCATGTCGCTCAGCCAGATGGGTCGCATAGTAGCCGCCCAGCGAGCTGCCAACCAGCACGGGGCGACCAAGCTCGCTAATCAACGCGTCGAGTTGGGCAAGCGCCTGCCGTGGATGATGGTGCAACGCAGGCACACGCAACTGCGCGGCCAAGCCCAGCTGCTGCATGGCGCGCAGCAACAGGCTGGCCTTGAGCGACGCCGGCGAGCTGTTAAGCCCGTGGAGATAAAGTATGGATGGGGTCATGGGCGGGAGGCTAACCGTTAGCGGCGACCGGCTGCAACCGCTTCGCCGCCGCGCCAGGCAACGCCTTAATAGCCTTTGATGGTGTAATCGATTTCGAACGTGATGCCCGTAACCCGTGACACGCCCGTTTCCAGGCGGCCATCGTCAAACAAGCGCAGCCAGCGATAGCCGGGCGCGCTCTTATCGACTTGGAACTCTTCACTACCGGGGACGAACTGCACGCAGGTAGAAGGCGACGCTAATAGACGAATCGGCCCGCGCTGCTGGTCGAGTTCCTGATGGATATGCCCCCAAAGCAGCGCACGCACATTGCTGAAACGCTCCAGCACGGCAAACAGGGCATCGCGATTGCGCACCCCGATCGGCTCCATCCATTTGCAGCCGATGGACACCGGATGATGGTGCAGACAAATCAGATGATGGCGATCTGGCGCTTCGCTCAACGCGCGCTCCAACAGCGCCAGTTGCTGATCATCGAGATAGCCCGGCACGGCGCCTGGGATAGAGGAATCAAGCAGCGTCACCCGCCAGTTACCCAGATCGATCACCGGATTGAGCAGATCCGTGCCGACACAGGCGGCCTGCATGGCGGGCACTTCATCATGGTTACCGGGAAACCAACGCGCCGGCGCGGGAATGGCCGCGGTCATGTCACGAAAGCGCTGGTAGGACTCAACGCTGCCATCCTGCGAGAGGTCGCCACTGGCCAGCACCAGGTCGATCTGCGGCTGTTCTTGCAGCACGCGTTCAATCACCCGCTGCAAGCTGTCCTGGGTATCCATACCCAATAGTCTGCCTGCTGCATCGGCAAATAGATGGCTGTCGGATAACTGCACCAGCAGGACCGAGCGATCAACAGCAGTGCTTTTATTCAGTGCGTCCGGCAAGACCTTCTCCTTGGGCGGAATGCATGAATTATGCTGGCAGCCCGGCCGACGGTAAACCCGCTAAAGGGGAATAGGTCACAGAACGCCCGCTGTAAATCCAGCACGTGCAGCAAAGGCTAGCGCAGTCGAGACGCGTACACCCGCAGCAGGAGTCAGCCAATCGCGCGCGAACACTAGCGGACCGGCGCTAACTCATGGCCGTAAGCCAGGCAATGGCTGAGCCATTCGCCGAGAAACAGATTGAGCTGGGTCTTTTCATCCGGCTGATGCATCGCCGCATTCGGGTACGGGTAGCGGCCATGAAACCGTCGCGCGCTTTGTGCGCCCACGACTTCCGCCATGCGCGCATCGTGATACACCCGCACCTCCAGCTGCGGCAATGGCAACCAGGCCAGGCCGAGCTCTTGGCGCACGGAGAGGGTCGAGGTGTAAGGGCACGTTTCCAGCACGTCCAGCGCCAGCACGCCGAGCTGCTGCTCACCTTGACTTAGCGCGACCCGCCGCGCTTCACCGCTCTCACGCATCGCCGGCAACAGCTGCATCAGGCGCGCATAGTTAGCCTCACAAGCGGCTTGCAGCTCGACCAGGTCGACCCGGTAGCGCTCGCGCAGCAGGTTCATGACCACAGGCCCCTGACTTCAACGCGGTTCAGCGCCAACCACTGCAACGCCATAATGCTCGCGGCATTGTCGATACGCCCGTCCTTGACTGCATCTAGGGCATCTTCCAACGGCCAAACATGCACCCGAATGTCCTCCCCCTCTTCCGCCAACCCATGCACACCACCCGCACCGGCGCTGTCGCAACGCCCGACAAACAGATGCACACGCTCATCCGAGCCACCAGGCGAGGGGTAATACTGCGTGATGGGCCATAAAGAGCTCAGCGGCAGATTGGCTTCTTCTAGCGCTTCTCGGCGCGCCACCTCTTCTGGCACCTCGTCTTTATCGATCAGCCCAGCCACCAGCTCCAGCAGCCAGGGATTAGCGCTTTTATACAGCGCCCCGATGCGAAACTGCTCAATCAGCACCACGCAGTCGCGCTGCGGGTCGTAGGGCAGCACACACACCGCGTCGCGGCGTACGAACAATTCGCGACTCAGCTCAGGGCCCATCTCACCGGCAAACTGGCGATGGCGCAAACGCAGCCGGTCAAGCTTATAGAAACCGCTGAAACAGGCCTCGCGCTCGATTACTTGAACATCATCTTGAGCATTCATCGCGCACTCCAAAAACGTTACTGACGCGACCGGCGACGGCATTGCCGGCCCGCGCATTCAGCACAGCTTACACGCTGTTTCTAGGCGCCTGGCAAGCCTCCATTGCACCTGCCCGGCAAACAGCGGCGCAGCGCTGCCGCACGGTTATCGCGGCCAAGGCCTGCCTCTCAGCTGATCGCCGCCAGGCGCTTGCGACTCAACCCGCCCAGCAGCAACTGCAGCCCTGCGGCCAACAAGAACGCCGGCAGGGTGGCGCCGATTTCTGGCGAATAATGGCTGAGCAGGTGATACACCGCGGCGCCACTGCCCCATGCCAGCAAGGTATCGCCACGCCAGGCGCACACGGGAGCCAGCTCCGCGCGGCGACGGCGCAAAATAAAGTGATCAACCAGCACTACGCCAAACAGCGGCGCAAACACCGAGCCGATAAGTAGCAGGAAGTTCTGATACTCGGCCAGCGGCGCCAACCAGGCAATTAGGGTGCACAGCACGCCAATCGCCAAGGCCAACGGTTCAACCCGCAGCGGCAGCACGATACCGGCAGACACCGCAGCAGAGTGGATATCCGCAAAGGCGTTTTCCGACTCATCGAGCAAAATCAGCAGCAGCGGGATGCCCAAGCCTGCACCGGCCAGGGCCAGTAGCAACGCGTTGGCCTCAGCACCGGTCGCAAAGGCCAAGGTGTAGGCCACGCCCAGGCTCATCAGCCAAACATTGCCGAGGAAGAAGCCCAACGCCGTACCACCAAACACTCGCGCCGCGCTCTTGCCGAAGCGCGAGTAGTCGGCAATCAGCGGCAACCAAGACAGTGGCATGGCAATCGCAATGTCAAAGCCCAGCGCAAAGGGCATCGAACCATCGCCACCGCGCGCCCAGATACGGGCCAGATCGGCCTTATCAAACAGGTTCCAGGTCAGCCACAGGCAGGCGCCGAGCAGCAACCAGATGCCCCACTTGCGCAATATTTTACGCACAAAGGTCAGCGGCCCGGTGACTGCCAGCAGGGTCGCTAGCGTGCCGAAGAACAAGGTCCACAGCAGTGGATTACTCCAGCCGCTACCCGCACCGAATGCGCGCTCGGCCAAAACGCCGGCGGCATCGCGCATCACGATGATCTCGAACGCGCCCCAGCCAACCAGCTGCAGCACATTGAGCAGGGCCGGCAGCAACGCGCCCTTACTGCCCAGGCTGAGCTTCAAAGCCGCCATGCTGGAACGTCCGGTGTCACTGCCGATCACGGCAACGGCGCCAAGCAACAGCACGCCGACAGCCGTACCACAAACAATCGCCAGTAACGCGCCACTCATGCCCAGCCCCGGCGCCAGCAAGGCCCCAGCTGCAAGACCATCAAGCCGATACCCAGGGAGAACCACAGCGAGAACATGTCCCGCGCACCCAGCACGCGCTGATTACTGCCCACGCTTTGGTGGGGCGAATAGGTGTTGGTCGTCATCACGATAAAAAACGCCTCAGAAAAAATAAAAACCACCCAGGGCGCAAACCCTGGGTGGTACTTCGGTCAAACCGACGCTGTATCTCAGACCTTGTGGTACAGCTCACTGCCCTGCGACTTGAACTCAGCGGCCTTGGCCTGCATGCCTAATTCCGCCTCATCCAGCTCTAGCGCGGCGATACGCTGCTCTTCGGCGTAGACCCGCACCTCTTGGGTGATCTTCATCGAGCAGAACTTCGGCCCGCACATGGAGCAGAAATGCGCGACTTTGGCCGAATCCTTCGGCAGGGTTTCGTCGTGATACGAGCGCGCCGTGTCAGGGTCGAGACCGAGGTTGAACTGGTCTTCCCAACGGAATTCAAAGCGCGCCTTGGACAGTGCGTTGTCGCGAATCTGCGCGCCCGGATGACCTTTGGCCAAGTCCGCAGCATGCGCGGCGATCTTGTAGGTGATGATGCCGGTTTTCACGTCATCCTTATTTGGCAGCCCCAGGTGCTCCTTAGGCGTGACGTAGCAGAGCATGGCGCAGCCGAACCAGCCGATCATCGCCGCACCAATGCCGCTGGTGATGTGGTCGTAGCCTGGCGCGATGTCGGTGGTCAGTGGGCCGAGGGTGTAGAACGGCGCCTCGTCGCAGCACTCCAGCTGCTTGTCCATGTTCTCTTTGATCAACTGCATCGGCACGTGGCCCGGGCCCTCGATCATGCACTGCACGTCGTGCTTCCAAGCGATCTTGGTTAGCTCGCCGAGGGTTTCCAGCTCACCAAACTGCGCTTCGTCGTTGGCGTCGGCAATCGAGCCCGGACGCAAGCCATCGCCCAGCGAGAAGCTGACGTCATAGGCCTTCATGATTTCGCAGATGTCTTCGAAGTGGGTGTAGAGGAAGTTCTCTTTATGGTGCGCCAGGCACCACTTGGCCATGATCGAACCGCCCCGCGAAACGATGCCCGTGACGCGCTTGGCGGTCATCGGTACATAGCGCAGCAACACCCCCGCGTGGATGGTGAAGTAATCCACGCCCTGCTCGGCCTGCTCGATCAGGGTGTCGCGGAACAGTTCCCAGGTCAGCTCTTCGGCCGCGCCGCCGACTTTTTCCAGCGCCTGATAGATCGGCACGGTGCCGATTGGCACCGGCGAGTTGCGAATGATCCACTCGCGGGTTTCGTGGATGTGCTTGCCGGTGGAGAGGTCCATGACCGTGTCCGAGCCCCAACGAATACCCCAGGTCAGCTTGGCCACTTCTTCTTCAATTGAAGAACCCAGCGCCGAGTTACCGATGTTGCCGTTAATCTTCACCAGGAAGTTACGGCCGATGATCATCGGTTCCAGTTCAGTGTGGTTGATGTTGGCCGGAATGATCGCGCGACCGCGGGCGATCTCGTCACGGACAAATTCCGGGGTGATGATTTTCGGCACACTGGCGCCGAAACTGTGGCCGGGATGCTGTTGATCAAGCAGGCCAGCGGCACGCGCCACTTCCAGCTTCATGTTCTCGCGGATGGCGACGTATTCCATCTCGGCAGTGATGATGCCTTGGCGCGCGTAGTGCATCTGGCTGACGTTAGCCCCGGCCTTGGCGCGGCGCGGATTATTCACGTGGGCAAAACGCAGTTTGGTCAGCTCGGCGTCGGCCAGGCGTTGCTGACCGAAGTTGGAACTCAGGCCGGGCAGACGCTCGGTGTCGCCACGCGCCTCAATCCATGGCGAGCGCACATCGGCCAGGCCTTTGCGCACATCGATGATCACCTTGGGGTCGGTGTAGGGACCGGAGGTGTCGTAGACCATGACCGGGGCGTTGACCTCGCCGCCGAAGTCAGTGGGCGTGACATCCAGGCTGATTTCACGCATCGGCACTTGAATGTCCGGGCGCGAGCCTTGCACATAAATTTTCTGCGAACGCGGAAAGGGTTGGATCGACTGCTGGTCGACCTGGGCTGACTCACTCAGCATCGGGTTCAGATTTTGTTGTTGTGTGCTCATCGGCGGCTCTCCAGGGCTGAATGTCGGAGCGAACCTGGACGGATGAGCGGCGAGAGGCGCACCTGGGGCGGTGCCAGAGGCTCGCCAGGGGAAAGGCGAGCACATCTTGTTCCCTACGCAGGCTTTAACCTGATCAGGTTCAACGGGATCCGGCAGTAGCCAATCTCAGCCCCTCAATTAGGGCACCCCGACAAGAACCCGGCCAGTCTAATCAACCCCAGGCAATAAAACCAACCCGCGAGTCAAAAAACATGACCGTCGCGTCGGCTTGTGACGAAGCGGCATGCGCAGCTGCATTGTTGCATCCAGGCAACATAGCTTGTTGCAAACTACACTACCGCTGCCACCACGGCCCTTGACCCCTTGGGCACGGCCCCTTAGCCTTGCCGATTACCGCCAAAACCAGGATCACCCTAATGCTGCGCAGACTTTCTTTGGCTCTTGCTGTGGCCGCCGCGCCGACCGCAATGGCCTGGGCTGAACAAGCCCCGCTGTCCACCAAAACTGACCTGGTCACGGTGTATCAAGAGGCCGCCGCCAATAACGCCGACTTAGCTGCCGCCCGCGCCGACTACAAAGCGCGCAGCGAAGTTGTGCCCCAGGCCCGTGCAGGCCTGCTGCCAAATCTCTCGGCCGGTGCCAACCTGAGCGACACCCGCACTCAAGTCGACTCGCCTGCCAATACCAGCTCGCGCAGTGGCATGGTCTATCAGGCCAACCTCAGCCAGCCGCTGTTCCGCGCTGATCGCTGGTTCCAGTTGCAGGCCGCTCAAGCCGCCGATGAGCAAGCCGCTCTGGAACTCTCGGCCACCGAGCAGAACCTGATTCTGCAAAGCGCCGAAAGCTACTTTGCCGTGCTGCGCGCCCAGGACAACCTGGCCTCGACCAAGGCCGAAGAAGCCGCATTCAAGCGCCAGCTGGACCAGGCCAATGAGCGTTTCGATGTCGGTCTGTCAGATAAAACCGACGTGCTGGAAGCCCAGGCCGGTTTCGACACCGCCCGCGCCAACCGCATCATCGCCCAGCGTCAGGTTGAAGACGCCTTCCAGGCCCTGATCACCCTGACCAACCGTGACTTCAATGCCCTCGAAGGCATTGAGCACAGCCTGCCAATTCTCGCCCCGACGCCGAACGACGCCAAAGCCTGGGTCGACACCGCCGCCGCGCAGAACCTCAACCTGCAAGCCAGCAACTACGCGGTTGAAGCCGCTGAAGAAACCCTGCGCCAGCGTAAATCTGGCCACGCGCCCACCCTGGATGCGGTCGCCAGCTACCAGAAAGGCGATAACGACAGCCTCGGCTTCAGCAACAACGCAGCCTCCGCCAACCGCTTCAGCGGTGATGTCGAGCAGCGCTCAATCGGCCTGCAACTGAATATCCCGCTGTACAGCGGCGGCCTGACCAGCTCGCAGGTGCGCGAGTCCTACCAGCGCCTGAATCAGAGCGAGCAATTGCGTGAAAGCCTGCGCCGCCAGGTGGTGCAGAACACCCGCAACCTGCACCGCGCGGTCAACACCGACGTGGAAACTGTGCAGGCACGTAAGCAGTCGATCATCTCCAACCAGAGCGCCCTGGAAGCCACCGAAATCGGCTACCAGGTTGGTACGCGTAACATCGTTGACGTACTCGATGCTCAACGTCAGCTGTACAGCTCGGTACGCAACTACAACAACGCGCGCTATGACTACATCCTCAACAACCTGCGCTTGAAGCAAGCCGCTGGCACCCTTAGCCCAGATGATCTGGCTGCGCTGGAGCAGTACCTGAAATCCGACTACAACCCGGACAAAGACTTCCTCCCGCCGGACCTGGCCAAAGCGGCCGAAGCCCAACTACGTGGCAACCCGCAGTACTGAGTTAGGCCCAATAAAAAGCCCGCTAAAATCAGCGGGCTTTTTATTGGCTGCGATTAACGCTGCAGATTACTTATTCAGTAATCGCTCCAGCCCAGCCAGCAAGCGCGCCAGTGCGCCCTGATTAGCCTGCATCACGCCCTGCCCGGCCGCGCGCATCGCTTGCGCCGCCTCAGGCTCGTGCCACAACTGCGCCACGCGCTGCGCCAAAGCGACGGCATCTGCCACCTCGCTCAGCGCACCGGCAGCCCGCAACTGCGCAGCAATCTCCAGGAAGTTGAACAGGTGCGGGCCGCTCAGCACCGGCTTGCCCAAGGCGGCAGGTTCGAGCAGGTTATGCCCGCCATTGGCCACCAAGCTGCCGCCGACAAAGGCGATGTCCGCCAGGGCATAGAGAAACAACAGCTCGCCCATGGTATCGCCAAGCAGCACCTGATCAGTTGCCTGAAGGGGCTCACCAGAAGAACGTCGCCGCGTGCTAAAGCCTTGGCGCTGACACAACTCGAACACCGAGTTGAAGCGCTCAGGGTGTCGCGGCACCAGGATCAGCAAGGCATCAGGCAGCTGTTTGAGCAGCTCACGATGGGCCGCCAGGACAATTTCATCCTCACCGGCGTGGGTGCTTGCGGCGATCCATACCGGGCGCGACTCGGCATGCCATTGCTCGCGCAGCAGCGCGGCACGTTCGAGCAAATCAGGGTCAATGGTTAAATCAAACTTGATCGACCCGGTCACCTCGACGCACGCCTCGCGCGCACCAAGGCTTTTGAAGCGTTCGGCCTCTACTGCCGTTTGCACGGCAATCAAATCCAACTCGGCGAGCATCGGCGCAGTCAGCTTGGCAAAGCGCGCATAACCCCGCGCCGAACGCTCAGACAATCGCGCATTAGCCACCGCCACTGGGATGCCACGCTTGGCGCACTGGTGAATATGGTTGGGCCACAATTCGGTCTCCATGATCACCGCGAGCTTGGGCTGCGCGCGATCGAGAAAGCGCGCTGCCGCCCAAGGCAGGTCATACGGCAGGTAGCAATGCTGCACACGCCCGGCGTATTCGGCCGTGCCGAACATGGCCTGAATGCGCTCCGAACCGGTGGGCGTCATGCAGGTCATGGTGATCGGCCTATCGGGGTAACGCGCCAGCAATTCTCGCACCAGTGGCGCGGCAGCAATGCTTTCACCCACCGACACGGCATGCAGCCAAATACCGCCCGGTTTGAGCGGCGGTAGGCCGAAGGCAAAACGCTCACCGATGCGCTGGGCATAGGCCGGCGCACGCCAAGCGCGCCAGGCCAGTCGCCCGGCCACCAGTGGCAGACCGAGATGAAACAACAGGGTGTAGAGGCTTCTATTCATGGCGCGCAGCTTATGCACTTTGGCAAACATCGTCGAGTCACGCGCCAACCGACCTCAACCGATAGCCCGCAAATGCTCGGCGAAGCACTCAGCCAACCACAACGCCGCCGGCCCCAGCGCTTCATCACGCCGACAAACCAGCTCAACCACCAGCGGCGGCGGGGTCCAATCACTGTTCAGCTCAACCAGCTGGCCTTGATAGGTTGGGTACTGCACCACATGGCGCGGCAACCAGGCCCAGCCCAAATTGCGCATCAGCAGCTCGGCCATGGCGTAGAAACTGTCGGTGCGCCAAACCGAGGGGCTGAGCTGCTCACCGCCGGGGTAGTGGCTGTCCTGCGGGGCCATCAACAGCTGCCGATGGCGTGCCAGCTCTCGCCGATCAACATGCCCGAAATGCGCTAACGCATGCCCGGCGCCACACACCGTCACCATCTCGATGGTGCCCAGGCGTTGGCGCTCCAATGCATCAGGCATCTGCTCATGGTGAAACAGCAGGCCGAGATCGGCGCGATGCTCCAGCAGCTTGCGCGCCACATCGCCCTGAGCACCGCTGGCCAGCTGCACCTCCAGTAGCGGGAACTGCTGGGCCAGCGCCTCGAGGCTGTCGAGTACCGGCTGATAGGGCATGGCCTCATCTTGAGCCAGGCGCAGACACACTTCCTCACCACGCACGAGCCCCAGCGCCCGGCCCTCAAGACGCTGACACTGACGCAACACCTCGCGCGCCTCTTCCAGCAGGGCTGCGCCGGCATCGGTCAGGCGCGGCTGGCGGCCGCTGCTACGCTCGAACAGGCGCACGCCAAGGTCGGCCTCCAACAAGGCAATCGCATGGCTCACCGCCGATTGCGCGCGCTGCATCTGCCGCCCCACGGCAGAGAACGACTGGCCATCGGCGACGCTGACAAACAGGCGAATCTGATCCAGGCTCCACTGCACAACCTATCTCCCATTCAGATAGGCAATCACTTTATCCCATCTGGCATAGGCCTAGAATGGCGCGCAGATCACACAGGAGTCCATACCATGGGCGGCTACCTCTACCTCGCCATTGCCATCACGGCTGAAGTCATTGCCACCACCTCGATGAAGGCCCTGGATGGCTTCAATAAACCCTTACCGCTGCTACTGGTCGTAGTCGGTTACGGCCTATCGTTCTGGATGCTCAGCCTGGTGGTAAAAACCATCCCGGTTGGCGTCGCTTATGCGGTGTGGGCGGGCATGGGCATTGTGCTGGTGAGCATCGCAGCTGTATTTCTCTATCAGCAGCGCCTCGACCTGCCAGCCATACTCGGCATGGGGCTGATCGTTGCCGGAGTGGTAGTGATTCAGATGTTCTCGCAAAGCGTCGGCCATTGACCCAGACGCTGGCGGGTTATACTGCGCACCTGTTTTCCCGGTGAGACGCATGCATGTCCCAAGCATTAAGCACTGATGTTTTGATCGTTGGCGGCGGTGTTGCTGGCCTTTGGCTGAATGCGCGCTTGCGCCGCCAGGGCTTTGCCACTGTGCTGGTGGAAAATGCCAGTCTCGGCGGCGGACAGAGCGTGAAATCCCAAGGCATCATCCACGGCGGTGCCAAATACGCCCTACACGGCGCACTCACCGGCGCCTCCGAAGCCATCGCCGACATGCCCCGGCGCTGGCGCGAAGCCTTAGCCGGCAACGGCGAACTGGACCTCACCGGCGTGCGCCTGCTTTCCGATGCCCACTACCTGTGGTCGCCCGGCAGCCTGGCCGGCAACATCACCAGCTTCTTCGCCAGCAAGGCCGTACGCGGCCGGGTCGATCAGGTCAAGGGCGAGCAACTGCCACCGGCCCTGCAGCACCCGAAATTCAAGGGCAAGGTCTACCGACTGGCCGAGCTGGTGCTGGATGTCCCCAGCCTGATCAGCCGCCTGAGCGAGCTGGCCGGCGATGGCTTGCTGGCCGCCGAGCGCATCGAACCGCTGCAGGAAAATGGCGCGCTGGTTGGCCTGCGCGTCGATGGCCGCGAGATTCGCGCCCAGCGCATCATCCTTAGCGCCGGCCGCGGCAACGCCGAGCTACTGAGCAGCCTCGGTCTGAGCCAACCCGCGCAACAACTGCGCCCGCTGCATATGGTGCTGGTCAAAGGGCCGACCCTAAAACCACTGTACGCCCACTGCCTGGGTGGTGGACCGAAGCCGCGCGTGACTGTCACCACGCACCCGGCTGCCGACGGCCAATGGGTCTGGTACCTGGGGGGGATCTGGCCGAAGCCGATGGCGTCGCCCGTGATGAGGCCAGCCAGGTCAAAGCAGCACAGAAAGAACTCAGCGACTTGCTGCCTTGGGTCGACCTGTCTGCCGCCCAGTGGGCCACACTACGGGTGGAACGTGCAGAGCCGTCACAATCCGGCCTGGTGCGCCCAGATAACGCCTTCTTGCATGAGCAAAACAATCTGTTGGTCGGTTGGCCAACTAAACTGGCTCTGGCGCCAGACTTTGCTGATCGCGTGCTGGCCGCACTCAGTCGTGACGGTATTCAGCCGACGCCGCACGCACCGCTGCCCGAGCTGCCACGTCCGGCCATTGCAGCACCTGCCTGGGAGGAACTGTTCTGATGCATCCACTGCACAGCCTGCACAACTTACACCGCCCGCTGGGCGCCACCGAGCTGCTGGTTTCGCCGCTGGGGTTGGGCACGGTCAAGCTAGGCCGTGATCAGGGCGTGAAGTACCCCAACGGCTTCACAATTCCCGATGACGCCGCCGCCCGTGAGCTGCTGGCCCAGGCCCATGATCTGGGCATTAACCTGATCGACACCGCACCGGCCTATGGCAGCAGCGAAACCCGCCTTGGCCCGCTACTACGCGGCCAGCGCCAGCAATGGGTCATCGTTAGCAAGGTGGGTGAAGAGTTCGACAACGGCCAGTCGCACTTCGACTTTAGCCCGGCGCATACACGCCTCTCCGTAGAGCGCAGCCTCAAGCGCCTGGAAACCGATTTTATCGACCTGGTATTGGTGCATTCAGACGGCAACGATGTGGCGATCCTGCGTGACAGCGGCGTGTACGAGACGCTGGCAGAGCTTAAGCGCGAGGGTAAGATTCGCGGCTTCGGCCTCTCCGGCAAAACCCTTGAGGGCGGCCTGCTGGCGCTGGAAACGGGCGATTGCGCCATGGTCACCTACAACCTCAATGAGCAGACCGAGCTGGCCGTGCTGGACTACGCCGAACTGCACGGCAAAGGCATTCTGGTCAAAAAGGCCCTGGCCAGCGGCCACGCGTGCCTGGCAGGCGAAGACCCGGTACGCGCTAGCTTCGAACTGATTTTCGGCCACCCGGCAGCCACCAGCGCGATCATCGGCACCATCAACCCGCACCACCTGGCGCATAACGTCGCCACCGCGGCGGCTGTAATTCAGGATATTGCCTGACCGCGCACAACCCTCTATCTGTGCCAAGCTCTCTGGCCTTACCCGCCGCGAGGAGTTGCCATGCCGCGCACCCTGATCCGCAAAGACCCCAGCACCTTTAAAACCCTGCAGCTATTGGTCGAGGCCAGCCCGGAAGGCCTGAGTTACCAGAGCCTGGGCATGCCGCTGAACTTTGCGCAGATGCTGGAAAAGCGCAAGCCGGTAACAGTCGCCGACACCCAACGCTTTGCCGTGGAACTGGCAAACCTGGGGGTTTCAGTGCGCCTAACCCTCAACTGGCAAGGTCGCGATTACTGGGTACTGGTGCGCCAACGCCGCGCCGACCGTGGCGATGTGGTGCTCAAGCTGATCTCAGGCTACGTACCGGCCCATGAACTCAACCTGCCCTTGCTCACCGTGATCCAGGAAGTCGCCGAAGAGTGCCTGCTGGAAACCCCCGATGGTTGGCTGGGCGGACGCTTTGGCGACACTTGGCTGCCAACGCCCTACCAAAAGAGCCTGCACTATCGGGAAAGCACGCATTTCAACCTCAGCGCGCTATCGGGTGCGGCGCGACCGGTGCAATGCGGCAACCTCAAACTGCTCGAACGCCCCCGCGCCTATGTGCACCTGCCGACCGCCTCGCTGCAGCTGGTGTACGACCTGCGCCTGGATCTGCCCAAGGAAACTCACCAGCTCAGTCTGCTGCATGTCGATGAACACCTGGAAGATGGCCAGCTGATCGCCCGCCTCAACCGCGCCCGCCCCGACCTGTTTCTGATCCCGCTGAACCAGGGCCGGCCAACGGCCGAACTGCTGACCCTGAAACAGGGCCAACTGGTACCTGCCAGCACCCGCGGCCTGTGGCTGGCGGAAAGCTTTGCGCCTCAAGACGGCTGGCTGGTGCGCGATGAGCGCATCCGCTGGAAAGATTGGCTGGCCCTGCAAAACGGTATGCCACAAAAAAGCCCTGCCTAGGCAGGGCTTCATCGGCAGCAGAGGCTTACTTGCTGCGGATTTTTTCGACAATCGCGGTGGTCGAGCTGTTTTCCACCAGCCCAAGTACCCGCACTTCACCACCGTAGGCCGTGACAATGTCGGCGCCCACCACCTGTTCAATACCGTAATCACCGCCCTTGACCAGCACATCCGGCTTGACCGCACGCAACAGGTTTTCCGGCGTGTCTTCACTGAAGCTCACCACCCAATCAACGGCGCCAAGGCCAGCCAACACGGCCATGCGTCGGTCTACGGCATTAATCGGCCGACCCGGGCCCTTCAGGCGGCTGACCGAAGCGTCATCGTTGACCGCCAGCACCAGGCGATTGCCCTGCGCGCGCGCCTGTTCCAGGTAGGTCACATGACCGGCATGCAGGATGTCAAAGCAGCCGTTGGTGAAGACGATCTTCTCGCCATGGGCGCGGGCGTCTTCGATGGCCAACAGCAATTGATCAAGGCTCAACACGCCGCGCTCGGAGCCGGCCTCACGCTGAATCGCACGACGCAGCTCGGGCGCGCTAATCGCAGCCGTACCCAATTTGCCCACCACAATACCGGCGGCCAGGTTGGCTAGCGCCACGGCATGCGGCAGCTCTTCGCCAGCGGCAAGGCTGGCCGCAAGGGTGGAAATCACCGTATCGCCGGCACCGGTGACATCAAATACTTCCCGCGCACGCGCCGGCAGATGCAGAGCCGGATGCTGCGGGCGCAGCAGGGTCATACCGTGCTCGCCACGGGTGACCAGCAGAGCCCCCAACTCCAGCTCGGTCATCAATGCCGCGCCCTTGGCCACCAACTCGGCCTCATCATGACACTGGCCGACGATGGCCTCGAACTCGCTGAGGTTCGGGGTAATCAGGCTGGCGCCGCGGTAGATTGAAAAATCCTTACCTTTAGGGTCAGCCAGCACAGCAATGCCTTTGCTACGCGCCAGCTGCACCAGGGCCTGATGATTTTGCAGCGCGCCCTTGCCGTAGTCGGAGAGGATCAACACCTTGATACCATCAAGCTGCGCCTCGACGCTGGCGGCCAACGCGGCACAGTCGGTGCGAAACGCCTCTTCGAAGTCCATGCGCAGCAACTGCTGATGGCGGCTCATGACGCGCAATTTGACGATGGTGGGCTGATCTTTGATGCACTGAAACAGGGTTTTCACGCCGACCGCGTGCAAGCTGTTGCTCAGGCTATCAGCGGCCTCATCCTGACCGGTCACGCCGATCAAGACTGCCGGCGCACCGAGGGCAGCAATGTTCAACGCCACGTTGGCGGCACCACCAGGACGATCCTCAATCTGTTCGACCTTCACCACCGGCACTGGCGCTTCCGGCGAGATTCGCGAAGTGCCGCCATGCCAATAGCGATCGAGCATGACATCGCCCACCACCAGAACGGCGGCCTGGTCGAAACGTGGCATGGACAATTTCATAAAAACTCCAGAAGCGGCTGATGCAAATCGCCGCAGATCATAACATTTGCGGGCTAACACGCCGGCTAGCCGCCGAGCGTACGCACCCAAAATAATTCATGGCGGCGCACTGCCTTGCGGAAGAACTCATCGTCACCGGTTGCCGGCCAACGGCGCCCCACCAGTACGCGCTGAATCAGTCGGCGGATGCGCCGCTTGAGCGGTAATGCGCCTTGTAAGTCATGCTGCATGGCCAGGGCCATGGCCTTATCCAACTGCTGCGCAGCATTCAGAACTGGGCTCCACAAACCATCTGCCGGCAGCGCTTCAATGGCCGGCGGCAAGGCAATCCCGAAGCCCGCCGGGCCCATGGGCCAGCGATCGTTGTCATGCAAGTGGTTGGCGTACAGCAGTAGCGCTTTCGGCTTCCAGGCGCTCAGTTCAATCGCCTCCAGCAGTGCCTGGGTGCTGGCCACATGATCGCTGTGTGGGTCCAGCTGCGGATGCGGTGTGACCACCACCTCTGGCCGAAAGTGCTCAAGGCTCGCCGCTAAATCGGCCAATAGGTTGCGCCAGCTAGGCACGCCGTCGGCATCGCCGGGCAACTGGATAGCGTTGGCAGCACGCACGCTACGGATATCACTCTCACCGGACTCACGCGAACCAACGCCCAGCTCAGGCTGCGCCTGCATCGCAGGTAATTGCAGGCAGTAATAACCCAGCTGCACACATCGGCTCTGCGGCACGCCGCCCCACAGCGGAACTGCCAGGCTATCCCAGGCACGCAGGCGCCCTTTGAGGCGGGCCGCACCGGCCTGATCAAGGCCCAACGCTTCATAGGGCTTAGCCTCAATCTCGCCCTGGGTCAGGGTCACAATGCTGACATCCGCTGCTCGGCTGTAGAGCCCGAACGCCGCCAACTCCGCGTCATCGGCATGCGGGGCTATGACCATCAGCCGTTGCGCGGCGTAATCCGGGTTGCTCAGGGCATACAGAGTGACCATCGGTTCAATGCTGCAGAATCGACCTCGCACCTGCAGCGTGCCGCTGTTCAACAGCGCGTTTTGACCTGACAGGTTCAGGTAGCGGCGGCCATTCACGCCGCGCTCAAAGTCCTGCCGATCCGCCCCCACCAGCACAAAAGGGTCCAGCCAGCGGCCTAGCCAGCTGGTCTTGAGCTGCACTTGGAGAATCAGGGCATCGGCCGCAATAATATCTGCATCCAACCGCAGGCAGCCTGCCTCGATCCGCCCTGCAAACGCGGGCACTCCGTCAGTAAAGTTGTAGCTGTAGTCATCACTCGGGGCATAAAACAGGTGATCAGCAAACCACGCTTCATGCGCCACCCAGCCCAGTAACAGGAGCAATGGCAGCCACCACCAGGCGACCACAACGGCCATCACCAGCAGTACGACCAAAGCCAGTAGCAGAGCGATGCGTTTTTGCCGACGATGCCGTTTGAGCAGGGTTTGCTTGCGTGCAGACATAGTCAGACCTGATAGACCGGCACACGGTTGCACCAGCGATCTTTATATTCGCGATCAGCACGACCAAAGGAATAGCGCAGCGGCTTACACAGCGCTCGCGCTTCGGCCCAGGCCGTTTGGGTGTTGATAAAGCTGAGTACGCTGCCAGGGCTGAACTCGCGGTTTTGCGGGTCAACGCCGCCGTTGATGTACTCCAGGCTGACCCATTGCGGGGCCTCGACGCGGTAGAGTATCTGGATAGCCACCGGCTGATCATTCAGGTAGATGAGCGATCCGGCCATAAACTCGCGCATTAAGCCGAACACCTCGGCGAGATGGGCTTTGCCAGTCGCCTCAAAACCCCAGCGACGCTGAAATAGATCGGCGTAAATAAGTGCCTGCTCGGCGGCGGACAACTCCAGCATAGGCCGCACAACACCACCGGCCTCCTCCAGCAACCGCTGCTCGCGGCGCTGGTTGTAGCGGAATTTCTTGCTGTATTCCTCAGGCTCGCGGGCCAACGCCAAACCTTCCGGCTGCTCACGACGGCCGAGCACCTGCTCGGCATTTAAGGGCGACAGGTAGCGGACTTTGTGACGCAACGGGACGCGCACGTCGCAGGCCATAGGCAGGATGATTTCAGCGTTACCCAAATCAAACAGGCCGCGCTTACCGCGCTGTTTAAGCACATCCTTGGACAACACCAGATGACGGCCCCAGACGGGCAGGGCCGCACGTATCTCGCCCTGCTCAAACCAGCCCAAATAGCGCACCGGCAAGCCAGCAAGGCCCGCCAGACGCTCAATGACCTGCGGATGCGTGGCCACACTGCCGCCAAAGCGCTGCCAGGTCTCGGCATAAGTGACAGCATCGATAGGCGTCCAGCCGCGCTCACGCCAGGCGCGTAAATGACTGAGCATCAGGCGTCGTGCTCCAACGACACAGCGCCATCGCCCTCAACAAAATCTTTTTCATGCAGGCGTGCGTAGTAACCATTCTGCGCCAGCAGCTCGGTATGAGTGCCACGCTCGACGATGCGCCCCTGATCCATCACCAAAATCAGGTCAGCCTTCTCGATAGTGGACAGCCGGTGGGCGATTACCAGGGTCGTACGGCCCTTCATCACTTCATCCAGCGCGGCCTGAATATGCCGCTCCGACTCGGTATCGAGAGCAGAGGTGGCCTCATCGAGAATCAATAGCGGGGCGTTTTTCAACAATGCCCGAGCAATCGCCAGACGCTGACGCTGACCACCCGACAGCAGCACGCCATTTTCACCGACTAGGGTGTCATAGCCTTGCGGCATCTTCTCAATAAACTCGGCTGCATAAGCGGCCTCCGCCGCCTTACGAACTTCTTCCAGCGGCGCACCCTGCAAATCGCCATAGGCGATGTTATTGGCCACCGTGTCGTTAAACAGGGTCACGTGCTGAGTAACCAAAGCGATATGGCGGCGCAGGTTTAACAGTTTGTAGTCTTCAACATCCAGACCGTCGAGCAAAATCTGGCCCTGATCATGGTGGTAAAAGCGCGGAATAAGATTCGCCAATGTCGACTTACCACTACCCGATCGCCCCACGAGAGCGACCATTTGCCCAGGCTCGGCGACGAAGCTGATGTCATTCAGAACGGGCTTATCGCTACCGTCATACTGAAAACTCAGGTTGCTCACCTCCAACCGCCCGCTTACCCGTTCACGCTCCTGAGTGCCGTGATCCACTTCAGGGACTTCATCCAACTGTTCAAAAATACTCTCCGCTCCCGCCACGCCTTTCTGAATAGTCGAACTGACCTCGGAAAGCTGGCGAATCGGCTTAGGCAGCAGGCCGGCCAGAGTGATGTAAGCGACCAAATCGCCGGCACTGGCATCACCACGCATAAACAACACCAGAAACATCAGCACGGCCATAGCGCTGTAAATCACAAGCTGTAGCATCGGTGTATAAACCGCTGATGTCTTGGTCATGCGCAGCTGCTTGTCCGTATTACTGCTGCTCGCGCCGAGAAACCGTTGTTGCTCGTAGGCTTCGCCGCCAAAACTGCGCACGACCCGGTACCCTTGAATGGTTTCTGAGGCAACATGGGTGACATCCCCCATAGCCACTTGAATTTTCTTGCTTTGCTTGCGGAATTTCTTGCTCGCACTACTCACCATGAGCCCGATCACTGGCAGAATGGCGACCATTACCAAGGTCAACATCCAGTTCATCCATAACAAGGTGGCGAACAAGAAAACCACCGTCATGCCTTCACGGATGACCACTTTGATCGCATCCGTAGCAGCCCCGGTGACCATGGTCACGTTAAAGGTAATCCGTGAGATCACATGCCCGGAATTGTGGCTATCAAAATAACGATTGGGCAGCGTCAGTAAATTATTGAACAGCGCCACACGCAGGTCATGCACCAGCCCCAGCGAAACCTTGGCCAGGAAGTAGTTCCCCAGGAAAGAGCCGACCCCTTGCCAAAAGGCGATCAATACAATCAGCAGCGGCACAGCCTGCACCAATTGCAAATCCCGAAGGTAGGGCACGCGAGGGAACAAGCTTGCGTCAGGATTAGAAAGGCCATCAACAAAATACTTGAGGATGTAACCGAGCATCGGCTGAGTCGAGGCAAAGATCAAAAAGCCCACAATACTCAGCGCAAAAAAACCAAGATAAGGACGAATATAGGAGAGCAAGCGCAGATAGATTTTCAGGCTCGATGACGCGTCTTGGCTTGCAGCTTTTCCACTCATAAACCCGCCCACTCTCAGTAAAAGCGGAATATTAACATAGCCCACCCAGCCTGCGATTAAGCCTGCCGAGGCAGGTTAGCGGCCGCCCCATAGATTTACAGATGTTGGTTCGGAACCTCCTTCGGCAACGTACCGCCTCAGTACTGGGCCGCGCGCCTAACCAGGCAGCAACTGTCTATCGACAAACGTCAGTCTGGATGAAAGTAGGTTGCGCCAAGGAAAGGCCAGCCTTGATCCTGTAGAATCGCGGCTCAACTGCCTGACTGGACCTACATCTAGATGCACATACAAATCGACTCATGGACGCAGCGAACGTACGCATTTATATGCAACTGGTTACTGCCGCTAGGGTTTGTCGTGCTGCTTACAGGGCTGGCCGCCCTGCCTGAGCGCAGCCTTTATCACAAGGCCTTCTACGCGCTGATAGCCGCGCCCACTTTAATCGCCCTGGCGTTGCGTCCCCGTATCTGCCTAGCGCTCTTGCGAGACCCCGTGACCATCGCCTTATTCATGTTCTCGACCTGGGCCTTGATCAGCATTAGCTGGTCAGACACCGAGCGGTCCTTCGGCACGCTATTCAAGCGCCCGCTCTATATTCTGATGCTGTTTGCCGCCTGTGCGCTGATAGCCCTGCAAGCCAATACGCGACTCGCTCAAAGCACACTGCTCGCGGCCGTATTGATGCTGCCGCTAACCGCTTATAGCCTGATGATGTTCATGGCCAACGCAACTCCGGGCGAACGGCTGATTGGCTACGGCGCACTAGACAATCCCCTGCTGAGTTCGCATGTGTTCGGTTTTTTTTGCGCGTTTTGGCTGGCACTGAGCATGACCGTAAATCCTAGCCACAGCGGGCTCGCACTAGCCGCAGCCTTACTGATGGGAATGGCATTACTGGCCACCGGCTCACGCACGCCATTTGTGGCAACTGCACTGACCTGCGCCTGGTTGATAGTCGCGTGCTGGAATAAACGCTCAATCTGGCTATTGCTCTCTGGCGTATTGGCTGTGTTAGCCCTCGTCCTGCTCTACCCGGAAGTTTTATCCAATCGCGGCCTGTCTTATCGGCCCGAACTGTGGGCCAACACTCTCAGCATGGTTGCTCAACAACCTTGGCAAGGACTCGGCTTTGGTGCACACCTAGAGCTGTTTCTATCTGGAATACCTTATAGCTTTCGCGAGCCTCATAGTTTTGCCCTAGGGGTGCTGTATTACACCGGCATTATCGGTCTCGCCCTTTGGCTCGCCATGCACGGACTGGCCCTCTTCCAGTGCTGGAAGCACCGAAACAACTACTTGTTCATCGTTTGTGGGGCGCTGCTGGTTTACGGCATCGGTGCTGGCCTAACGGAGGGAGGCGGCATCCTGCCGAGACCCAAAGAACACTGGCTGGTAACCTGGATTCCCTTGGCGCTGATTGCCGCTCTGACTATACGCACGCAGCAAACACAAGGAGCCCTGCGCTGATGCAAACGCTTTCCCGGCCCGAGCTGACCGCACTCTCAGCCAACGCCAGCGTGCTTGAACTCGACGGCCTTGGGCCAAAAGTGCTGAAGTTAGCAGACGGCAGTTTTCTCAAACTGTTCCGTAAACGCTCAGCATTTTCCCGCGAAACCCTCAAGCCTTACGCCAAACGCTTTGCAGAGAACGCAGTACGTCTAAAGGACTTAGGCTTTAGCAGCCCGAAAATCATCCACGTGTATTGGCTGATTGATCCGATCAATAAAACTGCTGTGCATTACTGGCCACTCCCCGGGCAAACCTTGCGCCACGTACTGAGTCACAGCTCTGGCGAGCGACGCCAGGAGCTTGTGGAGCAGTTTGGCGAGCTGCTGGCCAAACTGCATGGCAGCGGCGTCTACTTCCGCTCGGTGCACCTGGGCAACGTACTGGTGCAACCTGACGGACAGCTGGGTTTGATTGACCTCGCAGACATGCGCATCAGCCATTTCGCACTCAGCCTGCATAAACGCAAGCGTAATCTGAAGCACATGCGCCGCTATGTCGACGACCAGAAGTGGCTGTTCGAAGAACACCGTGACGCACTAAAAGCAGGCTATAGCCGCATCGCCAAGCAGCAGGCACTCAAGCTGTTTACGTAATCCGTACAAACCTACAGCGCTTTAGCCTTCTGCGCCGCACGCTGCCAGGCATACTGCAGAAAGCTATCGAGCTGGTCACTGCACAACAGTGGGCTGATGCTACGCACCTCTTGCTCCGGCCACTCCCACCAAGCGGCCTCAAGCAGCGCCGCGCAGACCTCAGGTGAAAAACGCCAGCGTACGTGCCGCGCCGGATTACCTGCCACTATCGAGTAAGGGGCTACATCTCGGCTCACCACAGCACCGGCTGCAACCACGGCGCCATGCCCTACCGTGACGCCTGACAAGATCACGCAATTAGTGCACAGCCATACATCACTGCCGATTACTACATTCCCTCGGCTCACTGCATAGTCTTTAATTCCGGATGCCTCTGAGATCAGGGCAGGAAAAGGGTAAGTACTGACCCATTCAGTGCGGTGGTGGCCGCCAAGAAATATCTCCACGCTCATGGCAATTGATGTATAGCTGCCGATCTTGAGTGATGTTCCGTCCTGCCAGTCATGCACGGCGGGCACACCATAGGTACCAACACCTACCTCATACTGCGGATAGCGCTGCAGGAACCTTGCGGGACCACGCTCGAACTTGGGCAGCCGGCGAATCTGCTTTTTGGCGCGCTTTTCCAAGAACCGTTGCCAGAAACCCATACGATTCAGCCCTTTTCCAAAGGTGAGAAATACAGGCGCGCCAAGCCACGCCAGGTTTTCTTCGACCACTGTTTAAACGGAATCTGCGCCAACAACTCGCGCGCCAACTGGCGATCACGGTTGGAGCATTTGAGGAACATGGAGCTGAGAAAGCGCGTACGGACAAACTCATACTGCGGATGGTCGCTGTACAACGCATAAATACGCAGGATGCTATCGATCATAAAACGGTGGTTCTTGTACGAATTAGTGGCGTGCTTGCGGTAACGCGCCAACACCTCACCCAAGCAGTCGATGGTGTAACCGGCATGGGTAATCTTCAACTCAATCGCCAGATCCTCCAGGCGAATTTCAGGGTCAAAACCACCTACTTTATCCAAGGCTTCTTTGCGGATCATCAAGGTTGTGGCGGGCGCATAGGGCTTACGCTCCATAAACACATCATCGAAGTCCATCCGCCGAAACGGGACATCGCGACGCTGGCGAGTCTCGGGAAATAGTGTGCCCTGCGAATCGATCAGTTCGATATTGCCGGCACATATCCCAACGCCAGGCTTATCCGCCATATAGGCCACCTGCTTGGCCAGGCGCTCAGGTAGCATCACATCATCCGAACCGAACGGCACAATCAACTCACCTTTGGCTCGAGCAATTGCCGAGTTCAGCGTGCGGGTCAGCCCCTGGTTTTGCTGCATTTGAAAATCGAAGCCATGCTCGGCCTGCAAGCGCTGAATACGCTCAACGCTGTCGTCGGTCGAACCATCATCCACGACCAAAAGCTCGACATGCGGGTAGGTTTGCCCCAGCACACTGAGAATGCACTCCTCAATATAAGGCGCGTGGTTATAGGAGGCGATGATGACGCTGACCAGCTCGGAACTCTGACTCATTAGGAGGCACTCGCCTGACTCAGCGACTCGTCAATGAGTTGCCGATACTGCTGACGGAAGGTTTCAATATCGTGATGGGCACACAGGTAGGCAAAAGCCCGCTCACCCTTTTCCTGCAACTGCTGATCGCTCAAATTTAAATAACTGTTTAAAGCCTGACTCAACGCCTCAACGTCAGCCGGAGGCACTGCCAGCCCGCCAGCCCCCTCGATCAGCGGCAGCATTGCCGGCACATTCGTGGCGATTACCGGCAAGTGCCCGCTCATCCCCTCCAGCAAGGCCAAGCCCAGGCCTTCAGCCAGAGACGGCATGGTCCAAATATCAAAAGCACGGACATACTGCAGAGCGTTTTCACGAAAGCCGAGCAGGTGAACACGCCCACCGAGACCAAGCCGCTCAACCTCAGCCAAAAGCCGCGACTCTTCGCGACCTTTGCCAATAATCGCCAGCTGCACCTGCGGGAAAAGGTCTTTGAGCTTGGCAAACGCCTGAAGCAGATAGATATGTCCTTTAACTGGTACCAAACGCCCAAGTGCACCCACCAGACGCACATTGGGGTCAAGCCCTAGCAGGCGGCGAGCATCTTCGCGCGAATGCTGCAAGGCGGTGGCCTGTTCAATATCAATGGCGTTAGTGATAGCAACCGTATTGTGCTCGGTAAAGCCGCACGCACAGTCCAGCAGGTATTGCTTGACAGCAGGCGATACACCCACAAAACGCCAAGCCTTGTCGATCAGGCGCGACGCTTGCCGGCGCCGGTAAAAACGATCGTACTCGCCAAACCCGTGAGAGATACCGATGCACAACGGCACCTTTAACCAGCGGTTCAACTGCAACATCATGTTGACCGGTTTAAAGCGGTTGCAGATCACCACATCGAACTGCTCGGCGCGGCAAAGCTGATAGAGCTGCCACATCGCCCGCAGCCGCAACCCTTTAAGTTGCTTATCGGCGAACTCAAAATATACCGAGCGGGCAGCCCGGCTTACCGGCTCTCCCGGCTCTCCCGGCTGCGGCTTACCACGCAAGAATGCCGCGACCACCTCATAACGCTCACTCGGTAACGCCTTAACGATCTGCTCGGCCAAATCGGCGAAGTCATGCGATTTAACGTTGTAATCGGGCTGCAGCTGTAAAACCTTTATTCGTCTGTTCATCGATAATCCTGAGCAAACCCCTGTGAGCTGATCCGCCATTCCGGCTGTTTTGCCAACGCTTGCAGTGTATCGGCCGATGGCTCGCCAAGTGCCGGCCAGGCATCACGCTTCCACACGACGAAATGGAAATAAGGAAACTCACGCCCTTGATCAAGGTCGTTGCTCAAGCGTCCCTCGCGCCAATACCAGCAGGTCGGAAACTCAGTACTGCCATCGATCCAAGGAATACAGCCAGAAGGCGTACTGAAAGCCTCGACGAACTCGCTACGACGGCGCCACGGATTGAAAAGCCCGACGAGGCGAAACAATGGCTGCGGGAAGTTCTTACGCCATAGAAAAATCCGGCTGAAAGCCCCCTCGTCCAGCGCATGATGCTGCTGATCACAGAAACGCGTCTGCCAGTTTGGCATCCGCATAAAGGCTTCGCGCATACGCGGTACATTACGGATAAGGCATAAATGCCCAGACACTCGCCGCTCGTGGGTAGAGAACAGATCGAATCGCGCGAGCCGCTCGGCGGTGAAATAATCGCGTAACTGGCCGAAGACCAGATCGATGTCACCGAAGGCCCAGAAGTCATAGCCCTGCAGACGGTCTTCATGAATAAAGCCCAATGCCGGTTTGATATCGCAGAGCTTGTATGCATTCTCTGGCGCAAACGGAATCCCCAGACGCTTACCAACCAGTGCGCAATAGTCGGCATAGCTGATGCTTTCAATCCGCACATTGCTAGGCAGCTCAGACGGCACGCCACAGTCACTGAACAGCAACCAGTCTACATCTGGATTGCGGCGGCAGCTCTCGAGGAAAAACTGCATCCAGAAAGGCCAGCGCCCGAAATAGGGGATTACGAAACATATACTTGGCTGCGTCGTCATAGCGTACCTATCGCCCGCTAAGCCCTTGGGCTTGCGGTTTGTATGTTGCCGTTAGCCGCCTAGCAGACCGAGGCGCCAGAACGCCTCGCGCACGGCAGTATCGGAGAAGCCAGATTCGAGCCGTTGCAACATGATCAAAGCGCACCGCTCGCGCTGCTCGATATCCAGCTCAGCCATGTGGCGCATGGCGGCAGCCAGCGCCAAGGTATCGCCAAGCGGAAACAGTACACCGACGCCCTCGACCACCTCACGCCCGCCACCACAGTCGCTGCCGATCACCGGCACACCAGCCGCCATCGCCTCCAGCAACACCATGCCGAAGGGCTCGTGATCGGAGGTCAGCGCAAAGGTATCGAACGCTTTGAAATAACGCCGGCCATCAGCGACCTGACCAAGAAAGCGTACCGAGCAGGCAACCGCCAGCTCATCAGCGAGTGCTTTCAGCGCGGCTTCCAGCCGGCCACTGCCCATGATGACCAATAGGCTGCCCTCCGGCAGCTGCGGCAACGCCTGAGCAAACCCACGGATCAACGTAGCCTGATCCTTATCTGGATGCAGGCGACCAACATTGCCGACAACCCAGGCATCCTGCGGTAAGCCTAAGTACTCGCGGGCGTCGCGACGGGAGACCTGCCCAGCCTGCACAGCGGCAATGTCGATACGGTTGTACAGGGTCTGGATACGCTCAACCGGCCAGTTCGGTAAGCAGGCACGCATGTCATCACGCACCGCATCGGATACGCCGAGTAGCGCCAAGCGTTTCTTGAAAGCATTGGCGAACAGCCGACGCGAGAAGCGTTGATAATCACCAAACGCATGGTGCACGCCGATCACCGGCAAATCGCTGCTCAGCAAGGCGATATAAATCGGCTTGAAGCGATGGGCGATACACAGCCTAAAATCGTGCGAAGCGACGATGCGCTTGAGGTCGCGAATCGCCTTGAGCTTGAGGCCGCGCACTTCACGACTGGAGTAGTCGAGAAACATCACCTCGTCAGAAGCCGAGCCGTGCTCGACCTCTGCACTCGGTTTGCCGGTCAGGTAGACCGTACAAACCTTATAACGGGTGCCGGCAAACAACGCGGCATACTGCCGCGCACAATCGAGGAAGGGGCCGTCGTAGCCGTGGCAGAACTGCAATACCCACGGCTGATCAGCTCCGGGGGCCTCAGACGTTGTCATACCAATCCTTGCCATCCTTGACCACGAGGATGTCTTCCATGATCAGGTACTGCAGGTCGGAGCCGTAGAACATGTTCAGCGCGTCGGTCGGCGAGCAAATCATCGGTTCGCCACGACGGTTGAGCGAGGTGTTCAGCGACACGCCGTTGCCCGTGAGTTTTTCCAGCTCCAGCATCATGGCGTAGTAGCGCGGGTTGTATTCGCGCTTGAGCACCTGGGCGCGCGAGGTGCCGTCTTCGTGCACCACCTCACTAACGCGGGTTTTCCACTCTTCATTCACTTCGAAGGTGAAGGTCATAAACGGGCTCGGGTGATCGACCTTGAGCATTTGCGGGCCGACAGTATCGAGCATCGACGGGCAGAAAGGCCTCCAGCGCTCGCGGAACTTGATCTGTTCATTAATCCGATCCGCTACACCCGGCACGCTAGGGCAACCGATGATCGAACGACCACCGAGGGCACGCGGGCCGAATTCCATGCGCCCCTGGAACCAGGCCACCGGGTTGGCGTCGACCATGATCTTGGCGATGCGCTGCGGCATGTTGTCGATCTGCTTGAACACCGGCTTGCTCGGATGACGGGCACAAGCGGCGATCACGTCTTCGTTGGTGTAGGACGGGCCGAGGTAAACGTGCTCCATCTTCTCCACCGGCACACCGCGCTGGTGCGAGATGTAAGCCGCCGCCCCCACCGCAGTACCAGCATCGCCAGAAGCGGGCTGGACGAACAGCTCCTTCACGTCGTCGCGGGCAATGATTTTCTGGTTGAGCTTAACGTTCAGTGCGCAGCCGCCGGCGAAAGCGATCTTGCCGGTTTCGCGGATGATGTCACCGAGGTAGTGCTCCATCATCTGCAGCGCCAACTTCTCGAACAGCGCCTGCATGCTGGCGGCGTAGTGGATGTAAGGGTCGTCGGCAATGTCGCCTTCGCGCTTAGGCCCCAGCCACTCGATCAGCTTCTTGGAGAAGTAGAAGCCCTTACCGTTTTCTTTGTAGCGGCGCAGGCCGATGACGTTGGCGTACTCGGTGTTAATCACCAACTCGCCATTCTCGAATTTGGCCAAGCGCGAGAAGTCGTACTTGCTGGCGTCGCCGTAAGGGGCCATGCCCATTACTTTGAACTCGCCGTCGAGCATCTCAAAGCCGAGGAATTCAGTAATCGCGCCATACAGGCCGCCCAGCGAATCCGGATCAAAGAATTCTTTGATCTTGTGGATCTTGCCGTTCTCGCCGTAGCCGAAGAAGGTGGTGGCGTATTCGCCCTTGCCGTCAATGCCAAGAATGGCGGTCTTCTCGGTAAAGCCCGAACAGTGGTAAGCGCTGGCGGCGTGGGCCAGGTGGTGCTCAACCGGCTCGATCTTGATTTTCTTCAGATCAAAGCCCAGCTGCTGCAAGCACCATTGAATGTGCTTGTAGTAGCGCTTGTAGCGGCGATTGCCCATGAGGATCGCGTCAAGGGCACGATCCGGCGCATACCAGTAGCGCTTGGCGTACTGCCAACGGGCCTTTTCGAAGATGCTGATCGGGGCAAACGGGATCGCCACCACATCAACATCAGACGGCTTGATCCCAGCCTGCTCCAGGCAGAACTTGGCCGACTCGTAGGGCATGCGGTTCTTCGCGTGCTTGTCGCGCACGAAGCGCTCTTCTTCGACGGCGGCGATCAGCTTGCCGTCGATGTACAGGGCGGCGGAAGGGTCATGGCTGAGGGCGCCGGACAGGCCGAGAATGGTCAATGCCACTGAGTTTGCCTCTTTTAGTCTGCTGAGCCGACGGCGGGCGTCAGCGGTATACGTTGGTTGAGCAACTGGTGCAGCGCCGAGTCGGCAGGCCAGTTGCGCAGAAAACGGGCACGGTCGCGGGCATAAGCCCTGGCGAAACTGCGTGCACTGCGGTGCTGCTGCATGGCGTCGAGGTCGATCAACGACCAGCGAGCCAAGTCTTCATCCCAAAACAGATTGTGCCCTTTGAAATCGCCGTGGCTGATGCGCTCGCGCAGCAAGGCAGCGAACAAACGATCCAGCGCTAACAGCTCAGTTTCCGGGGGTGATCCGTCGTGGCAGCTGTTAAAGCGCGCGATTATATCCTGCCCGCCGCAGTATTCGGTAATCAGGTAGGCACGCCCGCGCAACCAGCACCAGCGCTGCTCCACGACGGCCAATGGTCGCGGGGTAGCAATGCCCAACAATTGCAGGCGGTTACCCTCAACCCAGCTATGCCACGCGCGACTGGGCCGCCAGAAACGTTTCAGCCAATGGGCGATGCTCTTTACGTTGTAGCGCTTGACCACCAAGGGCCGCCCATTCAGCTCGACCCGCGCCACAGTCGCGGCGCCACCGGTCTTGTAGATATGACCTTGCTCGGTGAGCCGATCCAGATTCGCCAGCAAGGGCTGCAAGGCGGCCTCATCTTCACGGCGCACCACGCGCAGGCCAAAGGCACCTACTTTAGCGGCGAACAGGCTGCAATCACGGGCGACTTTGCGCAGATAATCGCGCACACGCCACTTACGGACCTTGGCCACCTCGTTGAGCAGCGCTTCCAGCGGCAAGGCATGCTCGCCGTTAGCCAGCAGGTAATGCACCAGCAGCTCTTCGATAAAGGGCGTCAGCTCGACGGGCAACTGGGCGAAGAATACGCCAAGGTTTTCCAGCACCTTGCTGCGCGACAACGGCTGCCCTGCCACCTCAACCTGAACACCGCCGCCATCGATAACGAACAATTGGCCGTTGTACCGCAATAGATTATCCAGGTGCAGGTCAGCCTGCCAGAGCCCCTTGGCGTGCATGTGCGCAATACACGTCAAGGCTTCAGCTAATACGGCTTGTTGATCGCTACTGAGCAACGCCTGGTTTTCCACCGCACGCCAGGCATCCCACAAGCTCTCGGCCCCGTCCAAATACTCAAATAACAGCCAACCGCCCTCGCCTTCGCGCAAGCCGTCGGCCAGCAATTTCGGTGTAGGCAAGTCCTGTTCAGCCAGCAGACGCGCACCTTCAAGCTCACGCTGGAAATGCCGCGCGGCCTTGGCGCCGACCAACAACTTGGCCAGCACCGGGCGCCCGCGCCACTCGGCCAGACCCACATAGCGCTGCCCAGGCAGGACACGCAGCAGCCGCTGCAGAGTCAACGCTGCCGAGCCCGCCGCATCGGCCAGCCCCAGGGTCAGCGGCAGAGACGGCGAACGTCCGGCCTGACTAAGGCCCGCCAAGCTCATCAGCGCGCCTCCTTGTTGCGCCGGCGAGCCCCGAGCTGCGCACTCCAGGCATCTAGATCAGAACTCCCATCTAGATAAGCGGCCAGCAATACAGCCACCTCAGCGTCATTCCAGACACTGGCGCGGCGCAACAGGGGCTCCAGATCTTTGATCCGATCACGCCGCCCGAACAGCAGCGGCCGGGTCTTTTCCAGATCGATGAGCTGCGCATCAAAGCCAGCTGCAGTTTCGCGCAGGAAAATATGCTTGGGATAAAAACAGCCATGCATCTGCCCAGCGCCGTGCAGTTGCCGAGCCAACGTACCGCACGCCTGCAAAATAGCGCTGCGCTGCGATTCGCTGCGTGCGCGCCACTCCGCCAGCAAGCTATCCAAGTCGTTCCAACCATCCAACGCGCGCGTCAGCAAGATTGCCCGCCGCTCGCCCGCGACTCGCCGCTGGGCGAAAAACGCCGCCTGCAACGCCGGAATAGCCAGGCGCTGATAGCGCTGAATATTGCGAAACTCACGGGCAAAGGTCGGTTCACCAAACGGGCGCAACAGGCTGCGGGTCAGATGGTTGCTCTGACGCTTCAGGTAAAAAGCCGCCTCACCAAGGTCCAGGCGATAGACACTGCTCCAGCCACCGCGCTCGGTATTGGGCTCATCAACAGCTTCAAGCTTTAGCGCCCACAGCGCATCAAAACTGGCCAGGCCGTGCTGTTCAAGCAGGTCGCGATCCTGCGACGCGATAAAGTCCATCATTCACGGCCCTCAAAGAAGCCCACAACTCGACGAACGCGATGCTTGTCGGCGGTGCTCAAACGACTGCGACCTCGGTATTGCAGATAAAAGCGCAAACGCTGAGTACGCGACAATTTGTACTTAGCCACCTTATCCAGGCAAGCCAAGTCCTTGATGATGCGATAGCGTAATAACGGCCCCACCAGAACGTCCCCGTTGGGCAATCGATCAGAAACAACTCCACCCGATCGTTAACCAGCAAGTTGCGCCATTTGAGATCGTTATGAGTGAAGTGATGCTCATGCAAGGTCCGCGTGGCGCGGGCCAGCTGAAGGCTGACGGTATCAACCCAATGGCGATCCTGCAGGCGTGGATCATCGTTATTGGCCAGCAAGCCCAGGTCTTCGGTATTGCTCAACTCGCGGGTAATCAACGCCCCACGGACAAAACGCCCGAACTGACGCTCCAGACCGAACGCCACAATCGGCGCCGTAGCCACGCCCCACTTGGCGAAGTATTTCAGGTTCTGCCATTCCGCCTTGACCCGTGGCCGACCGATGTAGCGGCGCAGGCCCTTGCCACCGCCCCAGTAGCGCTTGACGTAGTAACGCACGCCCGCGCGCTCAATGCGGATGACCTCAGACAGCGGGTCCGTGGTCAAGCGTTCACCCTGCAACGCAAACACTGCCTGCAAGCTGCCAAAATCCTCTGCTAGCTCTTGGTACTGTGCATCCAGCGTCCACCCAGCCATCAGAGCGCATCCCCGTAACGCTGCTTGCGCGCATACAGCGCGTCCGCCTTACGCTCCAGCCACGCCAGTAGCGGGCGTTCGGTGCTGAGCGTTTGGCGCAACGGCTGCTGCCCGTTCAGCACGGCAAAGTAGCGGCGCAAAAAGCGCAGCTTGTCGCGTCGGGTCAGGCCGATATCCAGCACCGAGAAATACAACGCGGCCAAGTCCTTATTGCGCCAGCGTATGGGCAACTGACTGCGGACCTGGGCGCGGTGCAGGTCGATCACTGACAGGCGGAAATCATCCGCCGTGACCGGCTTATCGGTATGCAGCAGGAAGTGGCAGATGTAACAGTCGCGATGATTGACCCCGGCGCGGTGCATGCTGCCAACCATGCTCGCCACTTCATTGATCAACGCCCACTTGAGCCTCGGTTCAGGCGGCTGTTTCGCCCAGTTCAGACTGAGCTGCTCAAGGTCGGTAGTCGGCGCCAACTCTTCGGTGACGATAAACGAATGCTGCGCCGCCGGATTGCGGCCGCGCTCGCCATAGGCCACGGCAGTCATGGTGGCTACGCCGACGTCAGTCAGGCGCTTAATCGCTTGCCACTCCTGGCGCGCACCGAGCACCGGTAGTTTGGCGGTGAGCAGATTCTTGATGATCTCGCCCCAACCAATGCCACGGTGGATCTTCACAAAGTAGCCACGCCCATCGACTTCGGTACGCAGCGTGCGACGCCCTTCCAACTCGCGGTACACCTGCCCTTGCAGGGCCTCAACGGCAGCAAATGCATCGCGACCGGCCCACAGACTTTTAAAGGGTTCAGCCAAATGCAACTTCATGGACGCGCCGCCAGGATGATGTCGGCCGCATGTTGCGGCATGGAATACAGGTCCGCGCGGTCGGCGTAAGCCAGACCATTGCGTGACCAGAGGGCACGACGCGAGTCGTCGGCCAGCATGTCGGCGAGCAGATGATTAAGCCGCTCCTGCTCGAATGGCCCGCTTAGCACCCGCCCGGCATCCGCCTCGGCGATGTAATGGGCATAGCCGCAAACATCCGTCACCAGCACTGGCAAGCCGGAGACCAGCGCTTCCAGGAGTACGGTGCCGGTGTTTTCGTTATAGGCCGGATGAATCAGCAGATCGGCACCGAGCAGGAAACGCGGAATATCGCTGCGGCCCTTGAGAATCTGCACCTGATCGGACACGCCCAGCGCCTTGGCCTGCAACTGAAATGAACGCGGATCATCCTGACCAATGGCAATAAGTCGCGTGCGTTGTTTCAATTCGCGCGGCAAGGCGGCCAGGGCCTTGAGGCTACGATCCAGGCCCTTGGTCTTGAAGCCGGAGCCGATCTGCACCAGAAGCAGGTCGTTATCCGCCAGCTTGAACTCGGCCCGGAACTCAGCACGAATCTCGGCAGCATTGGCCGGCGCACGGCGGTCTTGGGCGATACCTGGTGGCAGCAGGTGAAAGCGCTGCAGCGGGGTGTGGTAATGCTTGATGAAGAGCGGCTGCTGCACTTCGGAGATCATCAAAATCTCAGTCTTCGACTCGGGGGCAAACACCGCCCGCTCGTAATCGGCGAAGTGCTTGTAGCGCCCCCAGTACTTGTACAGCGGGTTACGCAGGGTCTGCGCCTTGTCTTCATAACAGCCATCGGCGGCGTAATAGACATCCAGGCCGGGCATTTTGTTGAAGCCGATCACCCGATCCACCGGACGCTTGGCCAGGTCGGCCTCGACCCACGCCGTGAGCTTTTCATTGCGCTTGTGGTTGAACAGCGCCTTGACCGGCACCACTACAACCTCGAAGCCCGCCGGCACCTCGCCTTCCCAGATCGGCGTATACACGCGAATCGCATGGCCGCGCGCCTGGCACTCCAGGGCAATGCGCATAAAGTCACGCTGCAGGCCGCCAAATGGGAAGTACTTGTAAAGGATAAATGCGAGCTGCATCAGACAACGCCCTCGGCCAGCAACAGGGCCTGTAATTGCGCGGCAACACGCTCAGCGCCTAGGCCCTCGAAACAGGGTTTATGTCGATCGCCCGAACCGGCGTTCGGCCCGGTGGCGCACAGGTGCACTTGGCCACGGCCATAGGCCCCCACCCGTCCGGGCAGTGTTGGGCCGTATAGGGAGATACTCGGCACATCCAGCGCGGCGGCCAAGTGACCCAGGCCGGTGTCCACCGCCACACAGGCACTGGCGCCGGCAATCACCTTGGCCACACCCGCCAGATTCAATTTGGGCAACACGGCAGCGTTTTCAATACCGGCAGCAATTCGCTCGGCGCGGGCTTTCTCGCTGGCGTTACCCCAAGGCAGACGGATCGCCCAACCCTGGGCACTCATTTGCTCAGCCAGCTGGCGCCAGTCGGCTTCTGGCCAATGCTTGCTTGGCCAGGTGGTGCCGTGCAGAAACAGCAGGTAAGGCTGCGGCGCAGCATCGGCGAGCTGCGCGCGATTGAGGCCGTAGTCGCCGACACCTGCCGGCAGCGCATACCCCAACGCCTGGGCAAAGAGCTGACGGGTACGCTCAAGCGCATGCTGCTCACGCGGCACGGCATAGCGGCGATCATAGAAACGGCTGGCCAGCGGCTCACGCGCGGAGTCGCGGTCTAAGCCAGCCACGGGCGCTTTGACGTAACGGGTCAGCCAGGCACTTTTCAGCAGGCCCTGGGCGTCAATCACCAAGTCGTACTGGGTTTCACCGAGGCGCTGCTTAAAGCGCTGCCAATCACCATTCTTGAGCGTCTGCCAGAGGTGCTTGCGCCAGCGGCGAATCGCCACCGGGATCACTTGCGCGACGGCCGGATGCCAAGCCGGAATCTCGGCAAAGCCTTCTTCCACCACCCAGTCGAACTGAATGCCGGGAATGGCGCGCGCAGCATCGGTGAGCGCCGGCAAGGTGTGTACCACATCGCCCAGCGAGGAGGTTTTGATCAACAGTACCCGCAAACTATTCAACCTCAACCGGATCACTGACCAGGCGATCCAACGCCTCGATCACTGGGCGCGGCTTAAGCTGGCCCAGGCAGTTGTAATGGCCGAAACGGCAGGTGCGGTCGAAACAGGGGCTGCATTCCAAGCCCAGACGCACGATTTCCACATGCTCAGCCAGCGGCGGGGTGAAGCCCGGCGAGGTTGAACCGTAGACCGCCACCAGCGGGCGATTCAACGCCGCAGCCACATGCATCAGGCCGGAGTCGTTGGAGACCACGGCGCCCGCACACGACATCAGGTCGATTGCCTCGGCCAGGCTGGTTTCGCCGGCCAGGTTGCTGGCTTCTTCACGCAAGCCAGGAATCAGCCGACCGCGAATATCTTCACCGACCGCATGATCATTCTTCGAGCCAAATATCCAGACCTGCCACCCTGCACGGATCTTCAGTTCAGCGACCTTGGCGTAGTGCTCGCTCGGCCAGCGCTTGGCTTCACCGAACTCGGCACCGGGACACAGCGCCAGCACCGGCCGATCCAGGCTTAAACCGAACTTGGCCAGGGCGGCATCGCGGCTCTGCGCATTGATCTGTAGCGCCGGGCGCGGATACGGCTTCGGCAGTTCAGCACCTTGTTCGAAAGCCAGCACCATAAAGCGCTCAATCATCAGCGGGTAGCGTTCTTTGTCCAGAATGCGAATGTCATTGAGCAGGCCGTAACGCAGCTCGCCTTTCCAGCCGGTGCGCGTGGGGATGCCGGCGAAGAATGGCACCAACGCGGATTTGAGCGAATTGGGCAGCAGAATCGCCTGATCGTACTGGCCCGCCAGGGACTTGCCGATCTTGCGCCGCGTCGCCAACTCCAGCACGCCATGGCCGAGCGGGAAGCTCAGGGCCTGACGCACTTCGGGCATGCGTTCAAGTATCGGCCGACTCCACTCGGGTGCCAGCACATCGATTTCACAGCCAGGGTGGCGCTGCTGCAGGCACTGAAACAGCGTCTGCGCCATCACCATGTCACCCACCCAGCTGGGGCCTACGATCAGTATTTTCATGCCACTTCCAGAAACGACCAAGGAGGCTTTCGCCTCCCGGACAGACTCACGCTCGGCTAGCCGCCAAGCCTTCATCGCCGGATGGGTTGCACTGTGCTTAACCCGTCCGGCGAAGTATGTCGCTTACTTGACCAGGGTGCGCCACTCAGCGTGGGCATCGGTTTTACCCGCCACCAGGTCGAAATAGGCGGTTTGCAGTTTTTCGGTGACCGGCCCACGGCGGCCTGCACCGATCTGCCGACCATCAACTTCGCGAATCGGCGTGACTTCGGCAGCCGTGCCGGTGAAGAAGGCTTCGTCAGCGATATACACCTCATCGCGGGTGATGCGCTTCTCGACCACTTCAATACCGTGTTCGGCCGCCAGGGTCAGGATGGTGTTGCGGGTAATCCCGTTCAGGCAGGAGGTCACTTCCGGGGTGTAGATCACGCCATTGCGCACCAGGAAAATGTTCTCCCCAGAGCCTTCGGCGACATAACCCTCGGTATCCAGCAGCATGGCTTCATCGGCGCCACCGGAGACAGCTTCCTGCAGGGCCAGCATCGAGTTGATGTAGTTGCCGTTAGCCTTGGCGCGAGTCATCGAAATATTCACGTGGTGACGGGTAAAGGAGCTGGTGCGCACCTTAATACCCACCTGCAAGGCTTCATCGCCCATGTAGGCGCCCCAGCTCCAGGCCGCGACAATCACCTGGGTTTTCAAGCCGCTGGCACGCAGGCCCATGGCTTCAGATCCGTAGAACACCATCGGGCGGATATAGGCGCTTTCCAGGTTGTTTTCACGCACGGCGGCGCGGGTGGCTTCGTTGATTTCGTCTTTGCTGTACGGAATCTTCATGCCCATGATGTGGGCCGAGTCGAACAGGCGGTCGGTGTGCGCCTGCAGGCGGAAGATCGCCGTGCCCTGCGGGGTGTTGTAGGCGCGCACGCCCTCGAACACGCCCATGCCGTAGTGCAGGGTATGGGTCAGCACGTGAGTGGTCGCGTTGCGCCACGGCACCAGCTCGCCGTCATACCAGATCACGCCATCACGATCAGCCATCGACATAGTTGCCTGCTCCTCAAACTCGATTGGTACAACGTTGGCCGGCCACCCTGGGTGCCCGACATCCTTATATTCAGCTCAAACCCAGCGTTCGCCAGATGCGCATCACCGTGCGCCGCTCCTCGGCAAACTGCTCACCACTGACCACCCCAGGTTGCTTTTGCAGAGCCTGGCGATGTGCCGCTGAACGGTAAGCCTTGTAAATATCCTGCAGCAAGCGGGCGTCTTCGCCCGGCAACAAACCGGCCCGCTCCAGCCCTTCCAGAATGCGAATATTGTCCGTGAACTCAAGCAATTCCGGGTACTGGCGCGACCAGGCCAGGGCCGCGTATTGCACCATAAATTCAATATCGACGATACCTCCGGCGTCCTGCTTGAGGTCGAACGGGGCCGTGGCCTCGAAGGCATTCGCCGCGGTGCCGGCCGCCGTGGCCTTGCTGCCGAGGTTGTCACGCATCTTCGCGCGCATCTCGCCAACTTCAGTGCGCAGCGTATTCAGGTCGCGCTCACGCCCCAGCACGGCCGCGCGCACCGCCTCAAACGCCTTGCCCACCCGCGCACAGCCCACCAGCACCCGCGCCCGCACCAGCGCCTGGTGCTCCCAGGTCCAGGCCTCGCCTTGCTGATAGCGCTCGAACGCGCCCAGCGAGCTGACCAGCAGGCCGGCCGCACCAGAAGGCCGCAAGCGCATGTCCACCTCATAAAGCTGACCGGAGTTGGTCTGCGTGGTCAGTAGATGAATGATGCGTTGGCCCAGGCGATTGAAAAATTGCGCGCCATCGATGGACTTTTCACCATCGGTTTCCGCATGCGGGTCGCCGTCATGGATAAACACCAAATCGAGGTCCGAGCCATGCCCCAGCTCGATTCCACCGACCTTGCCGTAGCCAACGATGACGAAATCCGGATCACACAGACTGCCATCGGCCCGACGCGGTACACCGTAGCGGCTCACGGTGTGGTGCCAGGCCAGGGCGAGCACCTGATCGAGAATGGTCTCGGCCAGCCAGGTCAGGTAATCGCTGACTTTCATTAATGGCAGGCTGCCGGAAATTTCCGAGGCCGCTACGCGCAAACGATGCGCCAGCTTGAAATGGCGCAGCGCCTCCATCTGCTGCTCCAGGTCCTCCTCGGGAATCCGCATCAACCGTTCGCGCAACTCAGCTGCCAACTCAGGGGCCAGCGGCGGATTGAACAAGCGCCCCTCGTTAAGCAGTTCATCGAGCAACAGCGGGAAGCGGGTGATCTGCTCGGCGATCCACGGACTGGCGGCACATAGAGCTAACAGTCGTTGCAACGCACTGGGGTTTTCCGTGAGCAGCACCAAGTACGCCGAGCGCCGCGCCACGGCCTCAATCAGCGGCAATACACGCTCCAAGACCAAGTCCGGATTGGCATGCTCAACGGTCTGGGCCAGCAAGCGCGGAATAAACGCATCCAGGCGCTCACGCCCGAGACGCTGCATGGCACGCACCTGATTACCGTTGCGCAGCCCCAGTAGTCGCCGCCAGGCTGCTTGCGGCTCGGCAAAGCCAGCCTCAGCCAATTGCCGACACGCTGACTCTTCGTCCTGCACATCATCCCAGAGCGGCAGCCATTCACAGCCAACAGCCTCTTCGGTCGATGCACCCTCTTCCTCGTCAGGATCAGCAATGACCTGACGGAAGTGCCAGTCGACCCGGCCACGCCAGTACATCAACTGTTCATGGAACGCCTGCCAGCTGTCGAAGCCCATGATAAAAGCCACGCGCGCGCGGTCTTGATCGTTGTCCGGCAGCATCTGCGTCTGCCGGTCGTCGATGGCCTGCAGGGCATGCTCGGCATAGCGCAAGAAGGCATAGCCATCACGCAGCTCATCGGTCACCGCCGCCGGCAAGTAGCCTTGGTCACGCAGGGTATTGAGCACCGCGAACAGCGAGCGCTGCTGCAGGCTAAGGTCGCGCCCGCCATGGATCAGCTGGAAGGCCTGGGCGATAAACTCCACCTCGCGGATACCGCCGGAGCCCAGCTTGATGTTCTCAGCCATGCCTTTACGCCGCACTTCCTGCTGAATCAACTGCTTCATCGCGCGCAGCGCTTCAATCGCCGAGAAGTCCAGATAACGCCGATAAACGAACGGCCGCAGCATCTCCAGCAGCTGCGCGCCGGCGGCCTGATCACCACCGACCACACGCGCCTTGATCATCGCGTAGCGCTCCCAGTCGCGGCCCTGGTCCTGGTAGTACTGCTCCAGCGCGTTAAAGCTGAACACCAGCGAACCGGAAGAACCGTAGGGGCGCAAACGCATATCGGTGCGAAAGACGAAACCATCGACGGTGATCACGTCCAGCGCCTTGATCAGCTTCTGGCCGAGACGAATAAAGAACTCCTGATTATCCAGCGGACGCTTCACGCCTTCGGTCTCGCCACCTTCGGGGTAACCGAAGATCAGGTCGATGTCCGACGACAAATTGAGCTCATGGGCCCCGAGCTTGCCCATCCCCAAAATCACCATCTGTTGCGCCTGCCCAGTGTGCCGACCAATGGGCGTACCGAATTGCACACAATGGCCGGTATAGAGCCACTGATAGGCCAGATCGATACAGGCATCGGCTAAATCGGATAGGTCGCGGCAGGTTTCAATCAGGTCAGCCTGGCGGCTGATATCACGCCAAATAAGGCGCACCTGCTGACGATTACGGAAACGCCGCAGGCGGCGCCCCAGCTCCTCCTCATTGCCGCACTCCGCCAATGCGTGCGCCAGTTGACTGCGCAGCTCGCCCGCGCCAAGGCTGCGCTCCAGCTCACCACTGGCCGCCAGGTCAAGCAGCATCTGCGGATCACGCTCGCCTTGCAGCACCACAAAATCACTGGCCGCCACCACACGCTGCAAGGCCGCGCGACGCGCACTCGGCCAACCCGCGTAAGCCGCCGAAGCGGCGTGGGAGAGCCCGGCAAATGCCTGCTGCAGAGACTGCTCGGCACGTGTTGCAAGAGGGGCTAAGGCAGCAGGTAAAGAGGCCAGCGCGGGCAGGCTCATGGTCTATCCTTTTTAACGATCTGCCAGTGCGCCGAACCTCGACGGGAAACCCCACTCAAAGAGCCTGAAGCGGCACTAGCAGAAAATAATTGTAGTTTTACTACCAAAGATTGTATCCAAAAGGCTGAAATCGGCGCCGGAATGTAGTAAAACTACACGCGGCCGGTCCTACCCCGGTCAATCCAAGAATTCACGCGGCCACTCACGAAGTCGTCCGCGAAACCTGGCCTCCGATTCTGGAAGCCTTTCCGCCCTGGAGCAAGCCATGCAAGACCTCGATCCCGTCGAAACCCAGGAATGGCTGGACGCCCTGGAATCGGTTCTCGACAAAGAAGGCGAAGACCGTGCCCATTACCTGATGACCCGTATGGGTGAACTCGCGACCCGCAGCGGTTCGCAGTTGCCTTACGCGATCACCACGCCGTACCGCAACACCATCCCGCTCACCCACGAAGCACGCATGCCTGGCGACCTGTACATGGAACGCCGCATTCGCTCGCTGGTGCGCTGGAACGCCCTGGCCATGGTCATGCGTACCAACCTGAAAGACTCCGATCTGGGTGGTCACATTTCCAGCTTCGCGTCCTCTGCGACGCTGTATGACATCGGTTTCAACTACTTCTTCCAGGCCCCTACCGAGGAGCACGGCGGCGACCTGATCTTCTTCCAGGGCCACGCTTCACCCGGCATTTATGCCCGTGCCTTTATGGAAGGCCGCATCACTGAAGACCAGATGAACAACTTCCGTCAGGAAGTCGATGGTCAAGGCCTCTCGTCCTACCCGCACCCGTGGTTGATGCCGGACTTCTGGCAGTTCCCGACTGTGTCCATGGGTCTCGGCCCGATCCAGGCGATCTACCAGGCACGCTTTATGAAGTACCTGGAAGCCCGTGGCTTTATCCCCGCCGGCAAGCAGAAAGTCTGGTGCTTTATGGGTGACGGCGAGTGCGACGAGCCGGAATCCCTCGGCGCGATCTCCCTGGCTGGCCGCGAGAAGCTGGACAACCTGATCTTCGTCATCAACTGCAACCTGCAGCGCCTCGACGGCCCGGTACGCGGCAACGGCAAGATCATCCAGGAACTCGAAGGCGTGTTCCGTGGCGGTGGCTGGAACGTCAACAAAGTGGTCTGGGGCCGTTTCTGGGACCCACTGCTGGCCAAAGACGTCGACGGCATCCTGCAGCGCCGCATGGACGAAGTCATCGACGGCGAATACCAGAACTACAAGGCTAAGGACGGCGCGTTCGTCCGTGAGCACTTCTTCAACTCGCCAGAACTCAAGGCGATGGTGGCTGATCTCTCCGACGACGAGATCTGGAAGCTCAACCGTGGCGGTCATGACCCGTACAAGATGTATGCGGCCTACCACCAGGCGGTCAACCATAAAGACCAGCCAACTGTCATCTTGGCCAAGACTGTTAAAGGTTATGGCACCGGTGCCGGCGAAGCGAAGAACACCGCGCACAACACCAAAAAAGTCGATGTCGACAGCCTTAAGCAGTTCCGCGACCGCTTCGATATTCCGGTTAAAGATGACGAGCTGGAAAACCTGCCGTTTATCAAGCCAGAAGCCGGCAGCGCCGAAGCGCGCTACCTGAGCGAGCGCCGCGAAGCATTGGGCGGTTTCGTGCCACAGCGCCGAGCCAAGAGTTTCAGCATCCCAACGCCGCCACTGGAAACCCTCAAGGCCATCCTCGATGGCTCGGGCGACCGTGAAATCTCCACCACCATGGCCTTCGTGCGGATCCTCGCGCAGCTGGTCAAGGACAAGGACATTGGCTCGCGTATCGTCCCGATCATCCCGGACGAAGCCCGTACCTTCGGTATGGAAGGCATGTTCCGCCAACTGGGCATCTACTCATCGGTCGGCCAGCTCTACGAGCCAGTCGATAAAGACCAGGTGATGTTCTACCGCGAGGATAAGAAGGGCCAGATTCTCGAAGAAGGCATCAACGAAGCCGGCGCCATGAGCTCGTTTATTGCGGCGGGTACCTCGTACTCCAGCCACAACCAGCCGATGCTGCCGTTCTACATCTTCTACTCGATGTTCGGTTTCCAGCGTATTGGTGACCTGGCCTGGGCCGCTGGCGACAGCCGCACCCGCGGTTTCCTGATCGGTGGCACCGCCGGCCGTACCACGCTAAACGGCGAAGGCCTGCAGCACGAAGACGGCCACAGCCACATGCTGGCGGCGACCATCCCTAACTGCCGCACCTACGATCCCACCTACGGCTATGAGCTGGCGGTGATCATCCAGGACGGCATGAAGAAGATGACCGAAGAGCAACAGGACGTCTTCTACTACATCACCGTGATGAACGAGTCCTACCAGCAGCCGGCCATTCCGCTGGGTGTTGAAGAAGGCATCATCAAGGGCATGTACCTGCTCGAAGAGGACAAGAAGGAAGCGGCGCACCACGTGCAGCTCCTCGGTTCCGGCACCATCCTGCGTGAAGTCCGCGAGGCGGCGAAGATCCTGCGTGATGAGTTCAACGTCGCGGCAGATGTCTGGAGCGTCACCAGCTTCAACGAACTGCGCCGTGATGGCCTGGCCGTAGAGCGCAGCAACCGTCTGCACCCGGGCCAGAAGCCTAAGCAGACCTACGTGGAAGAATGCCTGGGCGGCCGTAAAGGCCCAGTGATTGCCTCAACCGACTACATGAAGCTGTTCGCCGAGCAGATTCGCCAGTGGGTACCGAGCAAGGAATTCAAAGTCCTGGGCACCGACGGCTTTGGCCGCAGCGACAGCCGCAAGAAGCTGCGCCACTTCTTTGAAGTGGACCGCAACTGGGTTGTCCTGGCTGCCCTGGAAGCCCTCGCCGACCGTGGCGATATCGAACCTAAAGTGGTGGCTGAAGCCATCGCCAAGTTCGGCATCAACCCGGAAAAACTCAACCCACTGGACTGCTAAGGAGCGAAACGATGAGTGAATTGATTCGCGTACCCGACATCGGTGGTGGTGAGGGTGAAGTAATTGAGCTGATGGTCAAGGTCGGTGATCGCATCGAGGCTGATCAGAGCCTGCTGACTCTGGAGTCGGATAAGGCCAGCATGGAAATCCCCGCGCCGAAAGCCGGCGTGGTGAAAAGCCTGAAAGTGAAGCTCGGCGATACCCTGAAAGAAGGCGACGAGCTGCTTGAGCTGGACGTTGAAGGCGATGCTGAAGCGGCCACAGAAAAGCCTGCAGAAGCGACGCCCGCGCCAGCGGCCAAAGCAGCCGACGCGCCAGCACCCGCTGCTGCAGCGCCCGCCGCCAAGCCGGCGAGCAGCAGCGTGCAGGATATCCATGTGCCGGATATCGGTTCGGACAGCAAGGCTAAGGTCATCGAAGTGCTGGTCAAGGTTGGCGATACGGTCGAAGCCGACCAGTCGCTGATCACCCTGGAGTCGGACAAGGCGAGCATGGAAATCCCCTCGCCGGCTGCCGGCGTAGTGGAAAGCATTGAGGTGCAACTGGATGCCGATGTTGGCACTGGCGACCTGATCCTCAAGCTCAAGGTTGCCGGGGCTGACGCCCCAGCAGCAGCCGCTGAAAAACCAAGCCAGAGCACAGCGCCCGCTGCCTCAAGCGCTAGCGAAACCCACAAGGTGCCTGCCGGCGCCAGCCCAGCAATTGCCGCTGAAGTAAGCGCCATTGCCTCGCTCTCCGCCGCGGCCGCCAATGTGGCAGCCATGCCGAAGCGCGATGGTGCCAAGGTGCATGCGGGGCCGGCCGTACGCTTGCTCGCTCGCGAGTTTGGTGTCGAGCTGGCGGTCGTACCGGGCAGCGGGCCGAAAGGCCGCGTACTCAAAGAGGACGTGCAGGCTTACGTCAAAGCGATGATGCAGAAGGCCAAAGAAGCCCCAGCCGCCGGTGCATCCGGTGGTGCCGGCATCCCACCGATCCCGGTGGTGGACTTCAGCAAGTTTGGTGAAATCGAAGAAGTGGCAATGACCCGCCTGATGCAGGTCGGCGCCAACAACCTGCATCGCAGCTGGCTCAACGTGCCTCACGTGACTCAGTTCGACTCGGCCGATATCACCGAACTGGAAGCCTTCCGCGTTGCGCAAAAAGCGGTGGCAGAAAAGGCAGGGGTCAAACTCACCGTACTGCCACTGCTGCTCAAGGCCTGCGCCTTCCTGCTTAAGGAACTGCCGGACTTCAACAGCTCACTGGCGCCGAGCGGCAAGGCGATCATCCGCAAGAAGTACGTGCACATTGGCTTCGCCGTGGACACCCCGGATGGGCTGCTGGTTCCTGTGATCAAGAACGTCGATCAGAAGAGCTTGCTGCAACTGGCTGCCGAAGCCGCCGCACTGGCGGAAAAAGCACGCACCAAGAAGCTCTCCGCTGACGACATGCAGGGCGCCTGCTTCACCATCTCCAGCCTCGGGCACATTGGCGGCACCGGCTTTACGCCGATCGTCAACGCGCCGGAAGTGGCGATTCTTGGCGTGAGCAAGGCGACCATCCAACCGGTCTGGGACGGCAAAGCCTTCCAGCCCAAGCTGATGCTGCCGCTGTCACTGTCCTACGACCACCGGGTGATCAACGGTGCCGCGGCGGCGCGCTTCACCAAGCGCCTGGGTGATGTGCTCGCGGACATCCGCACCATGCTGCTGTAACGCTTCAACTTTCGAGCCGCCACGCTCGTAACCTCGACCCCGCCCTTATAGGCGGGGTTTTTTTTGCCTCAACCTTTACACGGCGCAATGAACAACAGCGGCTTAGCCTTTTTGCAAGTTACGGATCAGAAAGCTCAGGGCTTTGGCCAGCTCGGCGGCGCCCTGGTGATCACGAACGATACTTAGCAGCGGGCTGCCATCATTGGGGTTGTGCAGCACACAGCTGACGCCGCTGCTCGGGCACTTGTAACGCACAAACGGGTCGACCCCGAACAGCGCCACCCGCTGGTTGCGCACGGCTAAATCGGTGCCGTGCTGGCCACGGACTTCCTCACGCAGCAGCAGTTCGCCGGGCGAACCTTCACGCACTTGATAGAGCATGTCTTGACGCTGCGACTGGCCGACCTGATACGCCGCGCGCAGGGCATAGGTTTTGAGTAAATCATTGCAATGGGCCAGCAGCGCTTGCCGCTCATTTTCGGTCAAGTACAGGCGCTTCAGTTCAAGCAGGTAATTGCCCTGCTCAGCACTGCTCAACCCCGCGCCGGATTCAGCAGCAAATACCGGCGAGGCGGCTATCGCGCTGGCCAACAGCGTGGCGGATATTAGTTTTCTTGTCAGTCGCAATTGCATGATGCACCCTTACCCGACGCTGTAAATAAAGTGAGTCGATTGCCGCCTCGATCAGCATACTGGAAGCCAGCCATCGAATGAAAAACCATCCCGATGCCGCGAGTCGTTTAGCGGCCGAGGTTGTGACGCAGTTGCCAGTGCCTTCGCGCCTTGGCTTGCTGCGTTTCGAGCGTTTGAATGAGGCCAGCTGGTCCCTGCTGTACCTCGATTCTGGTTGTGAGCGACAATTCGGCCTGCCCGCTCAGGAGCTCTGCTCCCTGCTCGATGCCCCCTACGCCAGCCTGATGGAGCCCACGGCTCGCTACCAGTTGCATGACAGCATCCAGCAGCAGTTGGCCGAGCATCGGCATTACAACGTGCAATACCACCTGCACACCCCGCGCGGCAGCCTGACCCTGATGGAAACCGGCGAAGCCTTTAAACAGCGCGGCCGGCATCTGCTGCGCGGCTACCTGCTGGTGATGACCGAGCAGAACGCCGCCTCACCGCAGACACTCGAACTGTACCAGCGCAGCCAGGCCGAACTGCAGGCCCAGCAGCGCCGCACGCAAGCCCAGCAACAGCTGATTGTCAGCCTCGCACGGCATCATTACGGCGACAAAGAACCGCTGCGTGAAGCGGCCGAACTGATCAGCCAACGCGCCTGCGAGTTGTATGGGGTCAACCGCGTCGGCATCTGGAACCTCAAAGGGCACATGCTGCAGCCAATGGCCCTGTATCAACGGGACGAGGGCCATATCCCGCAGGCGGACATTGATGCCAGCCCTTACCCCGCTTACCTGCAAGCCCTGCACAGCGGCCGCGCGCTGGACGCCCACAATGCGCAGCAAGACCCACGCACACGTGAGCTTAGCGACAGCTACCTCCACCCCATGGGCATCACCGCCATGCTCGACGCCAGCATCCGCATCGCCGGCGAAGTGGTGGGCGTGCTGTGCCTGGAACATATCGGCTCAGCGCGCACCTGGCAGGCCGACGAAATTGCTTTTGCCGGTGAGCTGGCTGACCAATACGCGCACGTCCTGGCGAACCAGCAACGGCGCTCCGCCACCAATGCCCTGCACCTGTTCCAGCGCGCCGTCGAACAGAGTTCCAGCGCCTTTATCCTGCTCGACCGCGACGGTTTGGTGGAGTACGTCAACCCGAGCTTTACCGCCATCACCCTGTACAGCGCCAGCGAAGTGCAGGGCCGCCGCCTCTCCGAAATACCCGCGTTGGAAAACCTCAGCGACCTGCTGTTCGACGCCACATCCAGCCTGGCCGAACACAACAGCTGGCAGGGCGAATTCAAGAGCCGGCGGAAAAACCTCGACCCTTATTGGGGGCAGTTATCGCTGTCCAAGGTGTATGCCGACGACGGCAGCTTGACCCACTACATCGGCATCTACGAAGATATTACCGCCAGTAAGCAGGCGCAGCAGCATATCGAGCGTCTGGCCTTTCGCGACAACCTCACCGGGCTGGGTAATCGCTATGCCTTTATTCGCTCGCTCGAAAACCATTTTCGCGAAAACCCCGGCAAACCCATCAGCTTGCTGCTGGTGGATATCGATAATTTCAAGCGGATCAACGACAGCCTCGGCCACCAGACTGGCGACAAACTGCTGATCAGCCTGGCGCGACGCTTGCGCAATACCCTGTCGCCGAGCAGCGTGCTGGCACGCTTTGCCAGCAACGAATTTGCCGTGCTACTCGAGACCAATCAAGCCGAAAGCCAGTTGATGGCGCAGAGGCTGCTCCACACCCTGGACAAGCCGCTGTTCGTCGACAACCAGCTGATCAGCGTCACCGGCTCTATCGGCCTGGCCTGCGCGCCTGAGCACGGCGATGACCCACAGACGCTGATGAAACACAGTGGCCTGGCGCTGCACAAAGCCAAGGCCAACGGCAAGAACCAGCTGCAGGTGTTTACCGACGCGCTAAATGCCGAAGCGCATTACAAGCTGTTTGTCGAGAGCAACCTGCGCCGGGCGCTGATGCAGAACGAACTGGAAGTGTTCTACCAGCCCAAGCTGTGCCTGAAGAGCGGCAAACTGTTGGGCCTGGAGGCACTGTTGCGCTGGCATCACCCGGAAAAAGGCATGATCAGCCCGGATAAATTCATCAGCGTGGCGGAAGAAACCGGCTTGATCATCCCCATTGGCAAGTGGGTGGCACGCCAAGCCTGCCGCATGAGCAAACAGCTGATCGCCGTGGGTCATACGCCAATGCAAATAGCCATCAACCTGTCACCCAAGCAGTTCTCTGACCCTGATCTGGTCGGAGAGATCGCCACCATCCTGCGCGAAGAACAACTCGACCCAGCCCTGCTGGAGCTTGAACTCACAGAAAGCCTGCTGCTGGAAGCCACCGACGATACGCGCCAGCAACTCAACAGCCTGAAAAGCTTGGGCCTGACCCTGGCCATGGACGACTTCGGCACGGGTTATTCCTCGCTCAGCTACCTGAAGAAATTCCCCATCGATGTGATCAAAATTGATCGCAGCTTTATCAAGGATATTCCCGACAACCAGGACGACATGGAAATCACCTCCGCGGTGATTGCCATGGCCCATAAACTGAAACTCAAGGTGGTGGCCGAGGGTATCGAGACGGCCGCGCAGCTCAACTTCCTACGCCGCCAACACTGCGATATCGGTCAGGGCTACCTGTTCGATAAACCCATCGCCGGGCGCGACCTGCTGGAAAGCCTGAAGCGCTACCCACATCGCGGCTAATTCAGCTTGTAACAAGCCCGCTGGTTAACGGTCTATGACACACATGCATCTGCTGAGGAAATGGCTCATGGTTCTGCGCTCGCAAATTCTCGCCCACAAACTCGAACTGCCCACTGCCGAACAAGCGCTGCCGGGCCGCGCCGAAGCTATGGCGGTGCCCGCCGCGCATTTCGTCAATGGCAATGCACTGCAGGCACCCTTCCCGGCCGGCTTGCAACAGGCGGTGTTTGCGCTGGGGTGTTTCTGGGGCGCTGAGCGGCGTTTCTGGCAGCAACCCGGCGTCTGGACCACCGCAGCGGGCTATGCCGGTGGCCATACGCCCAACCCGACCTATGACGAAACGTGCTCAGGCCTGACCGGTCACACAGAGGTCGTACTGGTGATCTTCGACCCGCAACTGACCAGCTATGACGCACTGCTGAAAGTGTTCTGGGAAGCGCACAATCCCACTCAGGGCATGCGCCAGGGTAACGACACCGGCAGCCAGTACCGCTCAGCGATCTACTGCTACGGCGCCGAACAGTTGGCGGCAGCTCAGGCTAGCCAAGTCGCGTTCCAGGCCGAGCTGGAAAAGGCCGGTTTCGGCCCGATCACCACAGAAGTGCGTGAAGCGCCGCCGTTCTACTATGCCGAAAGCTACCACCAGCAGTACCTGGCGAAAAATCCCGGCGGCTATTGCGGCCTCGGCGGCACGGGCGTGTGCCTGCCGGCCTGAGTTGGCGCGGGGTGCTCAGGCCGGCGCGAAGCTGCCTGCCTGCGCCATGTGCCACATTCGCGAATAGAACTCCCCGGACACCTCACCACTGAGCAGTTCGCCCGGTTTGAGGAAGACGTGCAACTGCGAGTAGAGCTTGATCTCGCTCGCAGACATGCGCCGTACCAAGTGCTTGGCTTCAACCTGCGAAGGATGCTCAAGGCCGGCTGCGGCGAGCATCTCCGCCAACGCTTTGAGGGTGTTGTGGTGAAAGCTGTGCACACGCTCGGCCTTGTCCGGCACCACTAACGCGCGCTGGCGCAAGGGGTCTTGGGTGGCCACGCCGGTCGGGCATTTGTTGGTGTGGCACGACTGGCTCTGAATGCAGCCGATGGCAAACATAAAGCCCCGCGCCGAGTTGGCCCAATCGGCCCCCAACGCCAGCACACTGGCGATATCGAAGGCGCTGACGATCTTGCCGCTGGCGCCGATGCGGATTTTGTCGCGCAAGCCAATGCCAACCAGGGTGTTATGCACAAATAGCACCCCCTCACGCAGTGGCACGCCAATGTGATCGGTGAATTCCACAGGCGCGGCGCCAGTGCCGCCTTCCTTGCCATCCACCACGATAAAGTCCGGCAGAATCCCGGTTTCCAGCATGGCCTTGGCAATCCCCATAAACTCCCACGGGTGGCCCAGGCAGAACTTGAAGCCCACCGGTTTGCCCGCTGACAGCTCGCGCAACTGGGCGACAAACTGCAGCAATTCAATGGGTGTGGAAAACGCACTGTGGCTGGCCGGCGAGACACAATCCTGGCCCATGGGCACGCCACGGGTCTGGGAGATTTCGGCGGTGATCTTGTGCTTCGGCAGAATCCCCCCGTGCCCCGGTTTAGCGCCCTGACTGAGTTTGATCTCAATCATCTTCACCTGTGGGTTGGCGGCCTGCGCGGCAAACCGCTGCGGGTCAAACTGGCCATTGTCCTGACGACAGCCGAAGTAACCGCTGCCCAATTCCCAAACCAGATCGCCGCCATGCTCACGGTGATAAGGGCTGATGCTGCCCTCGCCGGTGTCGTGATAAAAACCGCCGAGCTTGGCGCCTTGGTTCAACGCGCGAATGGCATTGGCGCTGAGCGAGCCAAAGCTCATGGCCGAGATATTGAACACCGATGCCGAGTAAGGCTGGGTGCACTGCGGGCCGCCCACACTGACGCGAAATCCGCTGGGGTCGACATGCGCCGCCGGCAGCATCGAGTGGCCGATAAACTCAAAACCGCTCTGGTACACATCCGTTAGAGTGCCAAAGGCCTTGTCCGCACTCTCATTTTTCGCCCGCGCATACACCAGCGAGCGCTGCGCCCGCGAGAACGGCAGCTGCTCGCTATCGGACTCCAGCAGGTATTGGCGAATCTCCGGGCGAATCGCTTCAACCAGGTAACGGATGTTGCCGAGGATCGGGTAGTTGCGCCGCACCGCATGGCGACTCTGCAGCAGGTCGTTGAGGCCCACCGCGCTGAGCAGCGCGGTGATCAATAACACCGCCCATAGCCAGGCATGCCCTGCCACAAACGGCAAACCACCGAGGGTGAAGAGCACGCAGAAGGCAAAAAAGGCGTAGCGGTTCAGCAGCGACAAACTCATACAAGCTCCTTGCGGTATGCGGTGTTGCAAAACGTCAGACGACCAGGCCTGCACCAGTAGGTCTTAGGCGATTTTTTCCTCAATCAGCCAATCCATGCGCCAGCCGCCCTGCGTTTGTCCGAGCAACTTGGCCAGCCAGGGCAGAATCTGCTTAAGCTCATCTTCCAGGCCCCATGGCGGATTGCTGATCACCAGGCCAGAGCCATTAAGCCGCGTCGGCTCATCGGTGGAATGCACATAGAGCTCCACACGCAGCAGCGTCGGCGCTTTGCTCTTTTCTACGCCACTGTAAAAGCGGCGCAGCTGACGTAGGTCCTTGATCGGGTACCAGATCGCGACCACGGCTTGGCGCATACGGCTGATCGCTTCGCTCAACGACTGGGCGCAGCGCTCCATTTCATCGGCCTGCTCGAACGGCGGATCAATCAACAGCAACGCGCGTTTCTCACGGGTCGGCAGCAAGGCGCGTGGCACATGCCAGCCTTCGCCCAGGTGCACGGCCACGCGGCGATCGCCCCGCATATTTTCCTTGAGCAAGCGGCCGTCTTCCGGGTGCTTCTCATTAAGGTGTAAACGGTCCTGCTCGCGGGTCAGCAAGCGCGCCAGTTCCGGCGAGCCTGGATAATGGCGCAGCTCGCCATCCGGATTCATCGCACGGATCACTTCCAGATAATCCAGCAGAGGGTCTGGCACGTCCGTGGCCTGCCACAGCCGGGCGATGCCTTCGAGCCATTCGCCGGTGCGGCTGGCCTGGTCGCCGCGCAGGTCATACAAGCCAATGCCGGCATGACTGTCGAGGTAGGCAAAGGGCGCCTCCTTGCGTGACAGCAAGGCAATCAGGCGGCTGAGGACATAGTGTTTCAGTACATCGGCATGGTTGCCGGCGTGGAAGGCGTGGCGGTAGTTCATTGGGCGGACTCCTGTGGCCGCACAGTTTAACCGCTTCGTACGGCCTGCAAATGGTTAGCGCTAGGCAATGGTTCACGCAGCAGTGCCGACAAGCGCTCCAGCGCCGGGTGCGGCGCAGCATCACGGCAGCGCACTAGCAGGGTCGGCGCCGCCGCCAGGTGCGCAGCGACACGCTGCCACGCCACCAAATTGCCTCGTGGGTGCTGCTCCAGCAGGCTACGCGGCAGCAAGCCAAGTCCCATACCGGCGGCAATGCCACCGAGTATCGCCTCTATCGAGCCATAGCTCTGCCGCGCGGCCACCTCTACGCCCTGCTCGTCGCACCATCGCTCCAGCCGGGCGCGGTAATGGCAACCACTGGGGAACCCTAGCAGGGTCACGGGGCTTTGTAGCATCACCGGCAGCGTTGTTTCGGGCGGCAGAACCAGCACCAACTCCTCCGCCCAGAGCACTTCATCGCTGAGCAGCGGATGGCTATAGGGCCCGCCGATCAGCGCAGCCTCTAGACGCCCGGCCAAGACCTCATTGATCAGATACTGGCTAGTCCCCGTTTGCAGGCTCAGGCTGACTCGTGGGGCATCCCGGTGAAACGCCGCCAACACTTCTGGTAAGCGAACAGCCGCCGTGGTCTCCATGGCCCCGATGCGCAGCTCACCGCTCCAGCTGTCGTCCTGCACTGCGCTCCAGGCCTCGCGACAGAGCTGCTCTAAGGCTTCGGCATGCGGCAGCAAGCGCTCACCCGCTGGCGTCAGGCGCAAACGCTGCGCCTGACGCTGAAACAAGCCGACACCCAGTTGTTGTTCCAACTGCCGCAGACGCGCCGAGACATTCGACGGCACGCAATGCAATGACTGCGCCGCGGCTGTTAACGAGCCGCTGCGACTGACCGCCAAAAAGTGCCGAAGCAGTTGCGGGTTCAAGCGTTGCCAAGATGACACGGCGACCTCTGCAGAGCTCAATGCTCACTTAAAGTGAAAATCATGCTCAATATTCTTCACTGGCAGTCGTTAAGCGGCAACCGTTAATGTAGCGCCAGCCCGCCAAAGAGAGCCCCCATGCAACCTGCCTCCCCACGCCAGATTTTCCTTGCCCTGTTCGCCGGCGGTGCTGCGTTGGTGGTGGTACACGCACTGGGCCGCTTCGCGTTCACCCCACTGCTGCCGCACTTCCTCGCCGACCAGCTGTTCAGCCTGGAACAGGGTGCGCAGCTGGCCAGCTGGAACTACCTCGGCTACCTGCTCGGTGCATTGTTGGCATTGCCCCTGTACACGCCAGCACGTTTACGCCTGGCGTTGCCGCTGGCACTGCTGCTCAATGCCCTGCTGACTCTGGCACAGGGCTTCTGCGATGACATCCTGCTGCTGCAGGGGCTGCGCCTGGCCAATGGCATTAGCAACGGCGTGGTCTTTGTACTGGCCCCTGCGCTGGTGCTGGAATGGCTCGCCGCACGCCAACGGGCCAGCCTCAGTGGCCTGGTCTACCTGGGTTTCGCCGCCGGGCTGTCGCTGGCCGGTTGGCTGGCCGACGCACCGGCGTCCTGGCTGCACGGCCCCGAACGCTGGTGGCCGATGGCAGCTATTGCCCTGCCGCTGGCCTTGCTCAGCGCCTGGCTACTTAGCCGCCTGCAGCTGCACCAGCGGCATAGCGCGCCGGTCGCCAACCGCAGCCGCTTGTTTGACCGTGCCAGCACTCCGCTGTTTCTCGCCTATGCCGGCGCGGGCCTGGGTTACATCCTGCCGATGACCTTCCTGCCGACCCTGGCGCAGGAGCAATTACCGCCTGGGCACAGCCTGATCAGCGGCGCCTGGCGCTGGACGGCCCTGGCCTGCCTGATTTCGATCCCGCTATGGAATGCGCTGGGCGCGCGCTTCGGCGACCGTCATGCCTTGCTGGCCACCTACCTGCTGCAAGCGGTGGGCTGCGCCGCGCCCTGGCTGTTCCCCAGCGCCGGCGGTGTCCTGCTGTGCGCCGTACTCGTGGGAGGCAGCTTTATGGGCAGCGTGCTGCTGACTCAACGCCTGGCGCGCACCCTACAACCGCATCAAGGCCCTCGGCTGTCGGCGGCCCTGATCGCCTTATACGGCGGCGCGCAATTGGCAGGCCCCTGGCTCGCAGGGATGTGGCTGACCTTCGGCGGCAGCCTCACGCAAAGTTTCGCCCTAGGCGTTGCCGCCATGCTCTGGGCACTCGCCTGGACCTGGTACACCCCCACTGCCAACCCTACCTCTGGAGCGCCGCATCCATGACCCTGCAATCGCTACTCGGCTGCACCCTGCCGCTGATCCAGGCCCCCATGGCCGGCTCGCACAACCACACACTGACTGCCGCCGTGTGCAATGCCGGCGGCCTTGGCTCGCTCGCCTGCGCGCTGTTCGATGCCCAGGCGTTACGCCGCGAGCTGGAAGCCCTCACACGCAAAACCACGCAACCGTTCAACCTGAACTTCTTCTGCCACACCCCGCCAGCCGTCGACACTGCACGCGAAGCGGCCTGGCGCAAAGCGCTAAGCCCTTACTACGCCGAACTCGACATCGACCCGGCCAGCATCAGCAGCGGGCCCGGTCGCCTTCCGTTTAGCGCCGAGATGGCCGACGTGCTCGATGAGTTCCGCCCGGCCGTGGTGAGTTTTCACTTCGGCCTGCCCGGCGCCGAGTTGCTCGCGCGGGTTAAGGCGTGCGGCGCCAAGGTGCTCAGTTCCGCGACCATGGTCGAGGAAGCACGCTGGCTAGAAGCCCATGGCGCTGATGCGATCATCGCCCAGGGCCTGGAAGCCGGTGGCCATCGCGGCATGTTCCTGAGCGAAGACCTCAACAACCAGCTCGGCACCTTCGCCTTGCTGCCGCAGATCGTCCAGGCCGTGCATGTGCCCGTGATCGCGGCCGGCGGAATTGCCGATGCTCAAGGCGTGCGCGCGGCCATGGCCCTCGGCGCGAGCGGCGTGCAGATCGGTACCGCTTACCTGTGTTGCGATGAGGCCAGCACCAGCGCGATCCACCGCGCCGCCCTGCTCAGCCCGGCGGCGCGGCATACCGCCCTGACCAACCTGTTCAGCGGGCGCCCGGCGCGCGGCATCGTTAACCGAGTGATGCGTGAGCTAGGCCCAATCAGCCCACTGGCGCCAGCCTTCCCGTTGGCGACCAGCGCGATTGCGCCGCTGCGCAGCCAGGCAGAGAGCCAGGGCAGCGGCGATTTCTCCCCGCTCTGGGCGGGGCAGAATGTCAGTGGCTGCAAGAATATTGGCGCCACTGAGCTAACCCGTGAGCTGGCTCAGGGCTTTATCCAATAAGCACGACCTTTACTACACAACCTCGTAGGGTGGATGACGTCTTTTTCATCCACCCTTGCGATATGGTGGATGGATAAAGCGCCATCCACCCTACTCGACCGCCCCGGTCCAACGCGCCGTTATCACGCTTATTGATAGTGCTGGGAGCTGTGCCGCAGTCTGCTTAGACTCGGCCCATTGCAACCGGAGGTATAAGCATGTCCGAGTCCCTGCTCAGTTCCCGTAACCTGGCCTTCGAGCTGTATGAAGTGCTGGACGCCGAAGGCCTGACCCAGCGCGAGCGCTTCGCCGAACACAACCGCGAAACCTTCGATGCCGCCATCGACACCGCGCGCAGCATCGCCGAGAACCTGTTCGCCCCGCACAACCGCAAAAACGACGAACACGAGCCCGAGTATGTCGACGGCGCAGCGGTGCTGATCCCCGAGGTTAAGCCAGCGGTAGACGCCTTCCTCGAAGCCGGCTTCCTCAATGCCACGCGCGAGTTCGAGGTCGGCGGCATGCAGCTGCCTAACTTGCTGTCGCAAGCGTGCTTTGCGCACTTCCAGTCAGCCAACGCGGCGACTACCTCGTACCCGTTCCTGACCATGGGTGCGGCCAACCTGATCGAGAATTTTGGCAGCGCAGAGCAGAAGCAGCGCTTCCTGCAGCCGATGATCGACGGCCGCTTCTTCGGCACCATGGCGCTGACCGAGCCACATGCGGGCTCCTCCCTGTCGGATATCCGCACCCGCGCGGAACCGGCCGAAGACGGCACCTACCGGCTCAAGGGCAACAAGATCTTTATCTCCGGCGGCGATCACCCGCTCAGCGAAAACATCGTACACATGGTGCTGGCCAAGCTGCCGGACGCACCTGCCGGGGTGAAGGGCATCAGCCTGTTTATCGTGCCCAAATTTCTGGTTAACGATGACGGCAACCTGGGCAGGCGCAATGACGTGGTTCTAGCGGGCCTGTTCCATAAGATGGGCTGGCGCGGCACCACCTCCACCGCGTTGAACTTCGGTGACAACGGCGATTGTGTCGCCTACCTGGTGGGCAAGCCGCACCACGGCCTGAGCTACATGTTCCAGATGATGAACGAGGCGCGTATCGGCGTCGGCATGGGTGCGGTCATGCTCGGCTACGCCGGCTACCTGTACTCGCTGGACTACGCCCGTCAGCGCCCGCAAGGCCGCCTGCCCGACGGCAAGGACCCGACCTCCGGCCAAGTGGCGATCATCGAGCACGCGGATGTGCGGCGCATGTTGCTGACGCAGAAAGCCTATGTGGAGAGTTCTTTCGACCTCGGCCTGTACGCTGCACGGCTGTTCGACGACACCCTGACACTGGAGACCGAGGAAGAGCGCAGCAGCGCCCTGGAGTTGCTCGACCTGCTGACCCCTATCGTCAAATCATGGCCGTCTGAGTTCTGCCTCAAGGCTAACGAACTGGCAATCCAGATTCTCGGCGGCCACGGCTACACCCGCGATTACCCGGTTGAGCAGTACTACCGCGATAACCGCCTCAACCCGATCCACGAAGGCACCCACGGCATCCAGTCCCTCGACCTGCTCGGGCGCAAGGTCTCGATGAATGGCGGCGCGGCGCTCAAGCAGTTGCTCAAGCTGATCCACGGCACCTGCCAACGCGCTGAAGCTCATGCTTCGCTGACGACACTGCGCCAGCCGCTGGAACAACTGCTGGCACGCTTGCAGGCGGTGACCCTGGCGCTGCTCGGCGACCTGATGGCCGGCAAGGTGAATGAAGGGCTGGCCAACTCGGCGCTGTACCTCAAGGTGTTCGGCCATACCGTGATCGGCTGGCGCTGGCTGGAACAGGCGATCCGTGCGGAAGAAGGCCTGGCGCGCCTGAGCGATAAAGAGGGCAACGCCGCCGATGTCGACTTCTACCAAGGCAAGCTGCAGGCCGCACGTTACTTCCTCACCTGGGAAGTGCCGAGCTGCCACCACGACCTGGCCATCCTCGAAGCCCGCGACGATACGTGCCTAGGCATGCAGGATGCCTGGTTCTAAGCGCATAGCATGCTGTTACAACACGCCCGGCCGATGCCGGGCGTTTTTTTCAGCGGAAAATTCGGGCAACGGTTAGAATCGCTGGCACGCGCCATGCATAGTGGCACGCTCACCAACCCGCACGGAGTACGCGCCTTGGATGCCAGCACCATCAATAATCTGTTTTTGGTCGGTGGTGTGCTGGTCGCAATGAGTATTCTCGTCAGCGCATTCGGCTCGCGCTTTGGCATCCCCATTTTGGTGATCTTTCTCGGCGTCGGCATGCTCGCCGGCACCGACGGGCCGGGCGGCATCATCTTCAACAACTACCCGCTGGCCTACCTGGTCGGCAACTTGGCACTGGCAATCATCCTGCTCGACGGTGGCATGCGCACCCGCGTGTCGAGTTTTCGCGTGGCGTTATGGCCCTCGCTTTCCCTGGCCACGCTGGGGGTCCTGATAACCGCAGGCCTGACCGGCATTGCCGCGGCCTGGCTGTTCGACCTGACCTGGATGGAAGGCTTGCTGATTGGTGCCATCGTCGGCTCCACCGATGCCGCCGCCGTATTCAGCCTGCTCGGCGGGCGTGGCCTCAACGAACGGGTCAGCGCCACCCTGGAAATCGAGTCCGGCAGTAACGACCCGATGGCGGTGTTTCTTACCGTTACCCTGATCGCCATGCTCGGCAGCGGCCAGGACGGCATTAGCTGGAATCTGCTGATCCAGCTGGTGCAACAGTTCGGCATTGGCGCACTGCTCGGCTTAGGGGGTGGCTGGCTGCTGCTCAACCTGATTAACCGCATGGAGCTGGCCAAGGGCCTGTACCCACTGCTGGTGGTCAGCGGCGGCCTGATCATCTTTGCCATCACCACGGCGGTGGGCGGCAGCGGCATTCTGTCGATCTACCTGTGCGGCCTGCTGCTGGGCAACCGGCCGATCCGCTCGCGCCACGGCATTCTGCATATGCTCGACGGCCTGACCTGGCTGGCGCAGATCGGTATGTTCCTGGTCCTCGGCCTGCTGGTCACCCCGCACGAATTGCTGCCGATTGCCTTGCCGGCACTGGGCTTAGCGCTGTGGATGATCCTCTTCGCGCGGCCGTTGTCGGTGTTCCTCGGCCTACTACCGTTCCGCGCCTTCCATGACCGCGAGCGGGTCTTTATCGCCTGGGTAGGCCTACGCGGCGCGGTGCCGATTATTCTCGCGGTGTTCCCGCTGATGGCCGGGCTGCCGAATGCCCAGCTGTTCTTCAATGTGGCGTTCTTTATCGTACTGGTCTCATTGTTGCTGCAAGGCACCAGCCTGCCATGGGCCGCCAAGCTACTGCGGGTGACCGTGCCGCCGGAGCCTGCGCCAGTATCACGTGCCGGCCTGGACGTGCACCCGACCAGCCAGTGGGAGCTGTTTATCTATCGCCTCGGCGCGGAAAAATGGTGCATTGGCGCGGCGCTGCGTGAGCTGAAAATGCCTGAAGGCACACGTATCGCCGCGCTGTTCCGTGGTATGGAACTGCTGCACCCTTCCGGCAGCACGACCCTGGAAGCCGGCGATTTGCTCTGTGTGGTGGGCCACGAAAATAACCTGCCCGCACTCGGCAAACTGTTCAGCCAGGCCCCGAAACGCGGCCAGGACCTGCGCTTTTTCGGTGACTTCGTGCTTGAAGGCGATGCTGAACTGGCTGCCGTTGCCGCGTTGTACGGTTTGAAACTGGAGGGTGCCGAAGGCCAACTGCACCTGGGCCGCTTTATTGCCCATAAGATTGGCGGCGAGCCGGTGATCGGCGACCAGGTGGAATGGCAAGGCCTGACCTGGACAGTGGCCGCAATGGAAGGGAACAAGATCCGCAAAGTCGGCGTCAGATTCCCCGAAGGCAGCCGCCCAGGCCCTGGGCTCTTCCTCTAACAGTCTGTTTACGCCCGGCTGCACGCCAGCCTTAACCCACTAAAGGCCATTGCGTGCGGCCCAGGCAGTTAACCAGACGCCTGTTAAACTCAGCTTCTTTATCGAGCCAACGACTGCCACTATGCCCTCTCTGCGCACCTATCTAGCCGTTGCCCTGCTCGGGCTTTGCCTGAGCGTCCCCCAGTTGCACGCCGCTGAGCCACCGAGCAGCGCTGCCGTACAAAGCAGCCTCGACAGCCTGGCAGAGCGCAAGCTGCCGGAAGCCGAGCAGCAGGCCGTCAAGCAGACACTGGAGAAAACCCTGGCGCTGCTGGTCGAGACAGCCGACAGCGAACAGCGCCTGGCCGCCCTGGAAAAGCAGCTAGAGGATGCCCCACGGCAGATTAGCGAAGCCCAGCGCGATTACGAGCGGCTGAAAAACAGCCCCCCACTCAGGTCAACCTGCGCTACGGCAAAAGCGCCCTGCCACAGCTTGAGCAGCTACTGGCCGAGCGCAACGCGCAACTCAACGAATGGCAAAAGCAGATCATCGAGGCCAATAGCCTGGTGATCACCGCGCAGACCCGCCCAGAGCGCGCCCAGGCGGAAATCAGCAGCAACCAGACCCGTAGCCTGGAGATCAACAACCTCCTGAAAAACGGCCGCGACGGCAGTAAACCGCTGAGCAATGAGCGCCGTGACCAGTTGAATGCCGAACTGGCCAAGCTCGACGCACAAACCCAGCTGCGGCGTCAGGAGCTGGCCGGCAATAGCCTGCTGCAGGACCTCGGCAATAGCCGCCGAACCTTGCTCGATGAACGGATCAAACGCCTCGAGCAAGAACTCCTCGACCTGCAGAACCTGATCAACGAAAAACGCCGCAACCTGTCTGAACAGGCGGTGGCCGAACAATCGCGCGAAGCCGAGAAAGCCGGCAGCGACACCCTGCTGGCGCGTGAAAGCGCAATGAATCTGAAGCTGTCCGACTACCTGCTGAACGCCACCGACCGCCTCAATGAACTGACCCGCCTCAACCTGCAGACCAAGCAGCAGCTCGACAGCCTGAGCCAGAGCGACCAAGCCCTGGCGGAACAAATCAGCGTACTGCAAGGCAGCCTGCTGCTCTCACGCATTCTCTATAAACAGCAGCAGGCCCTGCCAACGTTGCAGATCGACAGCAGCCTGCCAGACCAAATCGCTGACCTGCGCCTGTATCAGTTTGAGCTGAACCAGCAGCGCGAGGCCATCAACAACCCCAGCGTCTACGTCGACAAACTGCTCAGCAACCACACGGAAGATGCGAATACCCCGGCCTTGCGCACCGACCTGCTGGATATCATCAACACCCGCCGCGAGCTGATCGACCGCCTGAACCGCGAATTAAATACGCTGCTCAACGAGTCGATCACCCTGCAGCTCAACCAGAAACAGCTACAAACCACCGCCGAAACCCTGCGGGCCACCCTCGACGAGCAGATGTTCTGGATCCCCAGCAACAAGCCGCTGGACCTGGAATGGTTCAAGTCGGTGCCGCATTTGCTGGAGCGGCAGATTGCCGAACTGCCCTGGGGCGCTAATTTGCGTCAACTGGCGGCCGGCCTAACCGAGCGACCGCTGTTGTTCCTGCCGCTACTGCTGCTGATTACCGTGTTGCTGTGGCGCCGCAGCTACCTGTACCGCAAGCTCGGCGAACTGCACCAGGACATTGGCCACTTCAAGCGTGACAGCCAGCTGCATACGCCCATGGCGATCATGCTTAACGTGCTACTGGCATTACCCGGCACCTTGCTCCTGGCGCTCTGCGGCTTCGCCCTGCAAATGGATGCCCGCGGGCAGAACGCCAACCTGGGCGAGGCGCTGTTCCAGATGGCTCAGGCCTGGCTGGTGTTCTATACCGTCTACCGCATCCTTGCCGATGGCGGCGTGGCCGAGTTGCACTTCCGCTGGGGGCACGCGCAGGTGGCCTTCCTGCACAAGCAAGTGCGCCGTTTGGGCTTGGTGGTGATGGCCTTGGTCGCCGTCGTCACAGTGGCTAAACACCAGCCCGCCGGCCTTGGCGATGACGTCATCGGCCTGACCGTGGTGCTGAGTTGCTACGCCCTGATGGTCTGGTTGCTGTACAAAACCCTGCTCACCGGCCCGGCCCGCGAGCATGGCTCGGCGTTTCGCCTGCTTATCGGTATCGCCCTCAGTCTGCTGCCCCTGGCGCTGATCATTGCGGTCGGGTTTGGTTACTACTACACCGCGCTGAAACTCAGTGACCGCCTGATCACCACCCTGTACCTGCTGATGATCTGGCTGATCATCGAAGCCACCTTTATCCGCGGTTTGTCTGTGGCGGCACGACGCCTGGCTTACCAACGCGCCCTGAGCAAGCGCCAGGCACAAAGCAGCAAAGAGGGCGGTGAAGGCACGGATATCGTCATTGAAGAGCCGACACTGGATATTGAGCAGGTCAATCAACAATCGCTGCGGCTGATTCGCCTGTCCCTACTCGGCGCCTTTATCTTCAGCCTGTATTGGGTGTGGGCGGATCTGATCTCAGTATTTGCCTACCTGGATAACATCGCACTGTATGAGTACAGCAGCGGTACCGGCGATGCCGCCGTGCTGGTGCCCATCAGCCTCAGCGATGTACTCGGCGCGCTGATCATTATTGGCATCACATTGGCCCTGGGGCGCAACTTACCCGGCCTGCTTGAGGTGCTGGTGCTGTCGCGGCTCAAACTGGCCCAAGGCAGCGCCTACGCCACCACCACGCTGCTGTCCTACGCCATTTTCGGCATCGGCTTTGTCATCACCCTGTCGACCCTCGGGGTCAGTTGGGACAAGTTGCAATGGTTGGTCGCCGCCCTGTCGGTGGGCCTGGGCTTCGGCCTGCAGGAAATCTTCGCCAACTTTATCTCCGGCCTGATCATCCTGTTCGAGCGGCCGGTTCGCATTGGCGACGTGGTGACGATCGGCAACCTGTCCGGCACGGTCAGTAAAATCCGTATTCGCGCCACCACCATCACCGATTTCGACCGCAAAGAAATCATCGTGCCGAACAAAACCTTCGTCACCGACCAACTGATCAACTGGTCGCTGAACGACACCGTCACCCGCGTCATTGTGAAAATCGGCCTGGCCTACGAGTCGGACCTGGCCCTGGCGCGCAAGCTGATGATGCAAGCCGCGATAGAGAACCCACGGGTACTGCGCGACCCGGAGCCCTTGCTGTTCTTCCTGACGATCAGCGCCAGCACCTTCGACTACGAGCTGCGCTTCCATGTCCGTGAGCTGGGCGACCGCAACGCCGCCACCGACGAAATCCTCACGCGCATCGCCCTGAGCTTCCGCGAACATAACGTCGAGATGGCATTCAATCAGGTCGATGTGTTGATCAAAAACCTGCAGGGCCATGAGCTCAATCTGAGCAGCGGAGAACTGATACAAGCCGGGGTCGCGGCTACGGCTAAGCAACAACAGTCGCCGCCCGAGCCGCCTCTAGATCCGCAGTAAATCAGTTACTCGCCCGCACATGCGGGCCAGCCCCTCACCACCGCCGGGCCGCTGTGCCTGGCTGGAGCCTGAACGTGAAGTCGCTCATCGAGTTGCAATTCGACAACCGTTTCGCCCGCCTTGGCGACGCCTTTTCTAGCCACGTATTGCCCGAGCCGATTGCCGAGCCGCGCTTAGTGGTGGCCAGCACAGCGGCGATGGCGTTGCTCGACCTCGACCCGAGCGAGGCCGAGAGTGCCGTATTTGCGCAGATTTTCAGCGGGCACAAGCTCTGGAGTACGGCCGAGCCACGGGCCATGGTTTATTCCGGGCATCAGTTCGGCGGTTACAACCCGCGCCTGGGCGATGGCCGCGGCCTGCTGCTGGGCGAGGTGCTCAACGAAGCCGGCGAGTACTGGGACCTGCACCTCAAAGGCGCCGGGCAAACCCCCTACTCACGCATGGGCGATGGCCGCGCGGTACTGCGCTCCTCGATCCGTGAATTTCTCGCCAGCGAGCACCTGCACGCCCTTGGTATTCCGTCCTCGCGGGCGCTGTGCGTGACCGGCTCCAGCACCCCGGTGTGGCGCGAGAAGCAAGAAAGCGCGGCGATGGTGCTGCGCCTGGCGCCCAGCCATGTGCGCTTCGGCCACTTCGAATACTTCTATTACACCCAGCAGCACGACCAGCTGAAGCAACTGGCCGAGCATGTGTTGCACAGCCACTACGCCGAGTGCCTACAAGACGCGCAGCCCTATCTGGCGATGTTCCGCGAGATCATCGAGCGTAACGCCACGATGATCGCCTACTGGCAGGCGTACGGTTTCTGTCACGGGGTGATGAACACCGACAACATGTCGATCCTCGGCATCACCTTCGACTACGGTCCCTATGCCTTCCTCGACGATTTCGACGCCCAGCACATCTGCAACCATTCGGATGACACCGGGCGCTACAGCTTCAGCAATCAGGTGCCCATCGCCCAATGGAACCTCGCTGCCCTCGGTCAAGCGCTGGTGCCACTGGTCGAGGTCGATGCCCTGCGCGAAAGCCTCGGCCTGTTCCTGCCGCTGTATCAGGCGCACTACCTCGATCTGATGCGTAAACGCCTAGGCCTACTGAGCGCCGATGAGGGCGATGAAGCCCGGGTGCAGCGCTTGCTGCAACTGATGCAAAGCAGCGCGGTGGACTACACCAACTTCTTCCGCGAGCTCGGCGACAGCCCAGCGGCCGAGGCTGTGGCGCGCCTGCGTGATGACTTTACCGACCTCGCCGGCTTCGACACCTGGGCCGCCGACTACCTAATACGCAGCGCTCAGGACGGCGCTGACCAGGTGCAGCGCCAGGCGCGCATGCAGGCGGTCAACCCCAAATACATCCTGCGCAACTACTTAGCGCAGCAGGCGATCGAAGCCGCCGAGCAGGGCGATTATGCCCCGGTGCGCGAACTGCATCAGGTGCTGTCACAGCCCTTCGACGAGCAGCCGGGCTTCGAGCGCTACGCCCAGCGTCCACCGGAGTGGGGTAAGCACCTGGAAATCAGCTGTTCCTCGTAGCCAGCCGTGGGAGGGGCTTTAGCCGCGACAATCGCCGCTAAAGCGCCTCCCACAGGATTTCCTACACCCCCAACATCCACTCCAGCCCCATCGCCACATGCAACTCGGCGCTGTCGAGCAACGGCAGCGGTGCGTCCACGCCCTCCAGTAACAAACCAATTTCGGTGCAACCAAGAATCGCCACCTCGGCGCCCTGCTCTTTCAGCGTGCGCAAGCAATCCAAGTAGAAGTCGCGCGCCGGCGCGAGGAACTGGCCCTGACACAGCTCGGCAAAGATCACCCGGTCGACTTCCTCCATGTGCACAGGCTCAGGGGTGATCACCTCAATCGCAAAACGCTCGGCCAACCGCTGACGGTAGAAGGCCTCCTGCATAGTAAAACGCGTCCCAAGCAAGGCAGCGCGCTTGATCCCTTGACGCTGCAAGGCCTGACCAACCGCATCGCCGATATGCAGCAACGGGATATCGATCGCGGCCTCCAGCGCCGGCGCGACCTTGTGCATGGTATTGGTGGCGAGCAGCAAAGCGGTCGCCCCAGCCTGCTGCAAGCCCTGTGCGGCCCTGGCCAAAAGCTCGCCGGCGGCCTGCCAGTCGCCACGTTGCTGCAGCTCGGCCACTTCAGCGAAGTCCACGGAATGCAGCAACAGCGGCGCCGAGTGCAGGCCGCCCAACTGCTCGCGCACGCCCTGATTGAGCAAACGGTAATAACTGGCCGTAGATTCCCAGCTCATGCCGCCCAAGATGCCTAACTGACGCATAGCGATCCCCTTCCGACAAAGCCTTGAGCCTAATTCGCCCAGGCGCCGCCGCACAGGCACAGTGGCCAGCAGAGCGGTCCGTACAGCCTTATCTGTTAAATCGAAAAGGCATATAAACCTTCCCAAACATTCTTAGACTCTCTAAGCAGCAACCCTTATCTTCTGCGCCTTGCGCCGCCATAGCCCCCATAGGTCGGCACGCCGATAGCTCAAAAGGACGTTCATGTTCTGGGATTCACTACCGCTGCCCCTGCTGTTTGTTGGCGCCCTGTTGGTTTGGGTGCTGTACGCGTTTGTACGCGAGAAGTGGAGCCCGGATATAGTCGCCGCCATTGCCGTGGCCGCGCTGCTGATTACCCAGCTGCTGACCCCAACCGAAGTGCTCAGCGTACTGAGCAACTCGGCCCCGGTGACCATCGCCTGTATGTTTGTGCTGTCCGCCGCTTTAGAGCGCACCGGCTGTATCGACGCCCTCGGCAACTGGCTGGGCGATCTGGTCGGCACCAGCCCGATCCGCGTGCTCACCGGTCTGACGATTACCGCCCTGGTCATTTCGGCCTTTCTGAATAACACCCCGGTGGTGGCCATTCTCACCCCGGTGGCGATCTCCCTGGCCCGGCGTGCCGGCACCCTGCCGTCGAAACTGCTGATTCCGCTGTCCTACGCGACCATCCTTGGCGGCACGCTGACCATGATCGGCACCTCGACCAATATTCTGGTCGATGGGGTGGCGCGCAAGGCGGGCCTGGAGCCCTTCGGCATGTTCGAAATTACCGGCGCCGGGCTGATCCTCGCCGCCGCCGGTATGGCTTATCTGCTGACCATTGGCCGGCACTTGTTGCCCGACCGCGAAACCCTGTCCAAGCAGCTGCGCCCGGATCTTGCGCGCACCTTTATGACCGAACTGCTGGTGCCGCACGACTCCCCGGTGATCGGCAAAACCCTGCACGAAGCCCATCTCAACGGTGGCAGCGGCCTGCAGGTGCTGAAAATTTTCCGCGACGAGCAGGAGCTCACCGAGCCCGCCCACGACACCCTGCTGCTGGCCGGCGATCAGTTGGTGCTGCACGGCCAGGTCAAGGATGTGGTCGAGCTGCGCGAAAGCGGCCACCTGATCTTCAACCGCAGCGATGCCTTTGAAACCATCAGCAGCCACGATGTGATCCTCGCCGAGGCCATCGTCGGACGTAACTCGCGCTACAGCCACCGGCCCATGCGCGACCTAGACCTCACCGCGCGCTATGGCATCGCCGTGCTCGCCGTGCACCGCCAGGACGAGAACATCCAGGGCAACCTGGATGACTTCGAGTTGCAGTTCGGCGACGTGATGCTGGTCGAAGGCACGCCGACGCAAATCAAACGCTTTGCCGACAACGGCGAGCTGATCAGCCTTAACGCCGTGCAGGAGCGCGCATTCCGCCGCGACAAAGCGCCGATTGCGATCATCGCCACCCTGGCGGTAATGCTGCTGGCGGCCTTTGGCGTGATGCCCATCGAAGGCCTGGCGATCATCGGCGCGGTGACCGTGCTGGCGACCCGCTGCCTGGATGTGGAAGACGCCTACAAAGCGGTGGACTGGAAGATCCTCAGCCTGATCTTCGGCATGCTGGCCATCAGCATCGCCATGGACAAAGTCGGCCTGGTCAAACTGCTGGTGGAAAGCGTGATGGGCTGGCTGCCCTGGGCCGGGCCGCTGCTGATGCTGTCGCTGATTTACTTGCTGACCTCGATCCTCACCGAGATGCTCTCGAACAACGCCGTCGCGGTACTGGTCACGCCGATTGCCATCGGCCTGGCTCAGCACCTGGGGGTGGATCCGCGCGCCTTTGTGGTCGCCGTGATGTTTGCCGCCAGCGCCAGCTTTGCCACCCCCATCGGCTATCAAACCAATACCTTCGTATACAACGCCGGCGGCTATCGCTTCACCGACTTTATGAAGGTCGGCATACCGCTCAACCTGTTGCTGTGGGCGGTTGCCAGTGTGGTGATCCCCTGGTTCTGGCCACTGGTACCGGTCTAAGCACGCGCTCGGCACCGGCCTCGGCCCGCACACTTTGCGCTGAATGCGCCGGTGCATTGACCAGGCGGTGCTGCTTTGGCCATGCTGCGTACCTTGCCATCTGCCCCGAAGGAACGTGCGTATGAAATTGGAAACCCTGGCCATCCACGCCGGCTACAGCCCTGACCCGACCACCAAGGCGGTGGCCGTGCCGATCTACCAGACCAGCTCCTTTGCCTTCGACGACACCCAGCACGGGGCCGATCTGTTCGACCTGAAGGTCGCCGGCAATATCTATTCACGAATCATGAACCCGACCAACGCCGTGCTCGAAGAGCGCGTCGCCGCGCTGGAAGGTGGCGTCGGTGCACTGGCTGTGGCCTCGGGTATGGCCGCGATCACCTACGCCATCCAGACTGTGGCCGAAGCCGGTGACAACATCGTCTCGGTGGCCAAGCTGTACGGCGGCACCTACAACCTGCTGGCCCACACCCTGCCGCGCTTTGGCATCCAGACGCGCTTCGCCGCGCACGACGACATCGCCGCCCTGGAAGCGCTGATCGACGACAAGACCAAGGCGGTATTCTGCGAATCCATCGGCAACCCGGCGGGCAATATCGTTGACCTGCAAGCACTGGCTGACGCCGCACACCGCCATGGCGTGCCGCTGATCGTCGACAACACGGTGGCCACGCCGATGCTCTGCCGGCCGTTTGAACACGGCGCCGACATCGTCGTGCACTCACTGACCAAATACATCGGCGGCCACGGCACCAGCATCGGCGGCATTGTCGTCGACTCCGGCAAATTCCCCTGGGCTGACAATAAACAGCGCTTTGCCCTGCTCAATACGCCGGACCCGTCCTACCACGGCGTGACCTACACCGAAGCCTTCGGGCCTGCCGCCTTTATCGGCCGCTGCCGCGTGGTGCCACTGCGCAATACCGGTGCGGCGCTGTCGCCGTTCAACGCCTTTTTGATCCTGCAAGGTTTGGAGACGCTCGCGCTGCGCATGGAGCGCCACTGCGAGAACGCGCTGAAGGTCGCCCATTACCTGCAAAACCACCCGCAGGTGGCTTGGGTCAAATATGCCGGCCTGCCGGATCATCCCGAGCATGCCTTGGCGCAGAAATATTGCGCAGGCAAGCCTGCGTCGATCCTGTCGTTCGGCATTGTCGGCGGTCAGGAAGCCGGGGCGCGCTTTATCGACGCGCTCCAGCTGGTGGTGCGCCTGGTGAATATCGGCGATGCTAAATCGCTCGCCTGCCACCCGGCCTCGACCACCCATCGCCAACTGAATGACGAAGAGCTGGAACGCGCCGGTGTACCGCGCGACATGGTGCGCCTATCGATTGGCATCGAACACAGCGATGACATTCTCGCCGACCTCAGCCAGGCGTTGCAGGCCGCACAAATCGTTTAAGGCACACCCGCGCACTTGATATCGGCGTCAGCGACTCCAGATTAGGACTATCCCGCGTCTGGAGTCGCCCATGTCCAATCCCCTGCTGATCCCCTGCCCGCACTGCAATGGCCTCAACCGTATTCCCTCTGAACGCCTGGGCGATGCGCCGCGCTGTGGCCGCTGCAAGGCTGAAGTGCTGCCGAGCACGCCCTTCGAGCTGAGTCAGGCCAGCTTCGCCGCGCAGAACAAAGGCGATTTACCCTTGCTGATTGACGTCTGGGCCAGCTGGTGCGGCCCATGCCGCAGTTTCGCGCCAATTTTTACCCAGGCCGCCAGCCAATTGCAGGGCCGCTGTCGCCTGGCAAAACTGGACAGCGAAGCCAACCCGCAACTGTCCACCGAGATGGGCATTCGCTCGATCCCGAGCCTGATCCTGCTTAAGGGCGGCGTGGAAATCGCCCGCCAGAGTGGCGCACTGCCATTGCCACAACTGCTCGGCTGGCTACGTCAGCACGGCATCTGAGCTGCGGCGCTGAGCGATTCAGTCAATGCCGCGATGCCAGCGCGGTCATTACCCTGCTCTTAAGCACGCATTAGGCTGGCTGCACACTCACAACCTGTGGAGCCAAGCCATGCCGATGCCCCTTGAACTGGTGCGCCAGCTCACCGAAGAACAGATCGCCTTTGTTCAGCGCAGCGGCCTCAAGGCCGAAGTCCTTGAGCCTGGCTGGGTGCGCCTGCGGATGCCTCTAGAGGGCAACCAGAACCATATCGGCAGCATGTATGCCGGCGCGCTGTTCACCCTGGCGGAGATTCCCGGCGGCGCGTTATTTCTCACCAGCTTCGATACCCAGCATTTTTATCCCATCATCAAGGAGATGAACCTGCGCTTTCGCCGCCCCGCTACCGGCGCGATTCGGGTCGAGGCACGCCTTAGCGCCGAGGAAATCCAGCGCCTGCAAAACCAGGCAACAGACCAAGGCAAGGCTGAATACCTTTTAGAGTTGCAGCTAACCGACGACAGTGGTGAAGTAGTGGTCGAGAGTCGTGGCCTGTACCAATTGCGTAGACGCTGACGCATGACCTTGCCCTAGGTCAAAAGTCCAGCTATGACTCGAGGTCACAATAAATGTGCCGACATGCATCGGCAGGAGAGTGCCGACCATGCCCAGTCATATCCTCATTGCTCACGACCTGCGCGATACCGCTGATATGGCGCTGTGCCGCGCCGCGCAACTGGCCAAACAGTTCAACGCCAAACTGACCCTGCTGCATGTGCTCGACCCGAGCAAAAGCAGCCAGGAGCATGACCAGGCCAAACAGGCTCTGGATCGCAGCCTCACCACCTATGCACCGGCTGGCACGCAACTGCTGATCCGCAGTGGCAGCAAGCCCTCGGACACCGTGCTGCAGCAGCTCAATGAACTGGGTTGCGACCTGCTGGTCCTCGGCGCCCATCACCAGCGCCACGATTTCTTCTCTGGCACCAGCCTCGACCGCATCGCCCGCAACTGCCCGGTGCCGTTGTTGCTGGTCGCACGCAATGATTCCAGCCCGTATAAACGTGCCCTAGCGGCCATCGACTTTTCGCTCTGCGCCTGCAGCGCGCTCGGCCAGGCCTACCGGCTGCTGCCAGAAGCCGCTGAACTACATGCCTTGCACGTGTTTGAGCCCGACAAGGGCACAGCCAAGCAGGTCGAGGCGCAACTGGCCACGCAGAAAGCCCTGATCAACCAGCTGCTGGAAGATGAAGCGCAGAACCTGCCGAAAAAGGGCCCGACGCTCAGTCACTCGGTAGAACAAGGCGGCATTCTGCGTTGCCTGCAAGCCCACCTGAAAAGCACCGATACCGAATTGCTGGTACTCGGCAGCCACGGCCGCAGCGCACTGTCGCAAGCCCTGCTCGGCAGCCTGGCGCAGCACTTCCTGCACAAGGCACCCTGCGATATCTATGTGGTGCGCTAGGGTGGGTTAGCTGCGCAGCAGCGTAACCCGCCAACGCTGAATCGCGTGTTGGCGGGTTACGCCTTTAGGTCGCGAGATCGCCATGAGACTCTGAACCCCGCCAACAAAAAAAGCTGCCTAGGCAGCTTTTTTGTTGGCCGCGTAACGATCAGCGGGCATTGAGCAGGTCATGCAGCTCGACAAACTGCTGGGTCAGCTTATGGTTGCGATCCAGATAAACCAGCGGCATGCAGGCCTGGTGTGACTCGCGCATCTTCACCGAACTCATCAAATTGACCGGCAACACCGGCAAGCCTTCGGCAACCAACTCATCGAGCAGTTGCTGCGGCAAGGTAGCGCGCGGCTGGAACTGGTTAACCACAATGCCTTCAACCTCAAGCCCCTCGTTGTGGTCTTCCTTGAGTTCTTCAATTTCCCGCAATAAGCCATACAGCGCCTGACGCGAGAAGCTGTCGCAGTCAAAGGGAATCAGTACCCGGTCGGCCGCGATCAACGCTGAAACGGTGTAAAAATTCAGTGCAGGCGGGGTATCCAGGTAGATGCGCTCGTAATCCTCGCCCAGCTCTTCGAGCAATTTGCGCAGCTTGTTGATCTTGTGCTTCTGCTCAAGCTTGGGCTGCAGGTCAGCCAGCTCAGCGGTGGCGGTGACCACATGCAGGTTGTCGAACGGCGTTTCGTAGATATCAACACGGCCTTTCTTGCCGAAGGGCGCGGACGACAAGGTGTTCTTGAAGAACTCGGCGATCCCCATAGGAATCTCATCGCCGGTCAAGCCGGTGAGGTAATGCGTCGAGTTGGCCTGTGCGTCCAAGTCGATCAACAGCGTGCGATAGCCCTGGGAAGCGCTGACTGCGGCCAGGTTGCAGGCAATGCTGGACTTACCCACACCGCCCTTCTGATTGAAAATTACGCGCCGCATAAAATACCTCCCTGATAGCAGACTGCTCGATTCTATGCACAGGCGCCAACGAGAGCTAGGCATTCATCCCATGCGTTGCTGCGCAGGGTAAATGCAAACCCTCAGGCCCGCCGAGGATGAGAATGGCCATGCCATCGCCAACCCACACAATGCAAAAGGGCCGCAAGTGCGGCCCTTTTATACATCTACGCGTGGTATTGCGCCGACAACTCATGCACCGCTTCGAAGAACGCCCCAGCATGCGCCGGGTCCACTTCTGGGGTGATGCCGTGGCCGAGGTTGAACACCTGACCGTTGCCATGGCCGTAGGCCGCGAGGATGCGCCCAACTTCAGCGCGGATCGCCGCCGGGTTAGCGTACAGCACGCTCGGGTCCATGTTGCCCTGCAAGGCGACCTTGTCGCCGACGCGGGCGCGGGCGCTGCGGATATCACAGGTCCAATCCAGGCCCAGCGCCTCGGCACCGGTATCAGCCATAGACTCCAGCCACAGACCGCCGCCTTTGGTGAACAGGATCACCGGCACGCGACGACCGTCGTGCTCGCGGATCAAGCCGTCGACAATCTTCTGCATATAGGCCAGGGAAAACTCCTGATAGGCCGCTGCCGACAGCGAACCACCCCAGGAATCGAAGATTTGCACCGCTTGCGCGCCAGCCTTGATCTGGCCGTTAAGGTAGGCGGTAACCGACTGCGCCAGCTTGTCGAGCAACGCATGCATGGCCTGCGGGTTGTCGTAGAGCATGGCCTTGGACTTGCGGAAATCCTTGGAGGAGCCGCCTTCGACCATGTAAGTGGCCAGGGTCCAGGGGCTGCCGGAGAAGCCGATCAACGGCACGCGGCCATTCAGCTCGCGGCGAATGGTGCGCACGGCGTCCATCACATAGCCAAGGTCCTGCTCGGGATCAGGGATAGGCAGCGCTTCGATATCGGCCATGGAACTGATGACTTTATTGAAACGCGGGCCTTCGCCGGTTTCAAAATACAGACCTTGGCCCATGGCGTCGGGAATGGTCAGGATGTCCGAGAACAGAATCGCCGCATCCAGCTGTGGGTAACGATCCAGCGGCTGCAGCGTGACCTCGCAGGCCAGCTCAGGATTCTTCATCAGCTTGACGAAATTCCCCGCCTTGGCGCGGGTGGCGCGGTATTCGGGCAGGTAACGACCGGCCTGACGCATCATCCACACCGGGGTGACGTCGACAGGTTGCTTGAGCAGGGCACGAAGGAAACGGTCGTTCTTCAAGACGGTCATGGTGGCATCCGACAAAAGTGTGAGCACCCCGCACGGTCAACGCGCTGCAATACGAGCCCGTTCACCGCCCGCAGGCGAAATGATGCGACATTGTCGCAAAGCGCATAACAAAAGGCACGGCGGGTGCCGTGCCTTTTATCCATTGCGACGATTTGCCTCGGCCCAACGCTTAGCGCAGTGGCTTAGACCCCAAGGTAGTCGAGGATGCCTTCGGCGGCGTTACGCCCTTCGAAGATCGCCGTCACCACCAAGTCAGAACCACGGACCATGTCGCCACCGGCGAAGATCTTCGGGTTGCTGGTCTGGTGCTTGAACTGGCTTTGCTCCGGTGCCACCACACGGCCCTGACTGTCAGTGTCGATGGTGAAATCGCTGAACCAGGCGGCCGGGCTTGGACGGAAACCGAAGGCGATCAGCACGGCTTCCGCCGGGATGATTTCCTCGGAACCCGGAATCGGCTCGGGGCTGCGACGGCCACGGGCATCCGGCTCGCCGAGACGGGTCTCGACCACCTTCACGCCTTCGACCTTGTCTTCACCCACAATGGCGATGGGCTGACGGTTAAAGAGGAACTTCACTCCCTCTTCTTTGGCGTTCTTCACTTCCTTGCGCGAGCCCGGCATGTTTTCTTCGTCGCGGCGATAGGCGCAGGTCACGCTCTTGGCGTTCTGGCGGATGGAGGTGCGGTTGCAGTCCATCGCCGTGTCACCACCGCCGAGTACGACGATGCGCTTGCCTTTCATGTCGATAAAGTCTTCCGGCGACTTCTCGAAACCGAGGTTGCGGTTGACGTTGGCGATCAGGAAGTCCAGCGCATCATGCACACCCGGCAAGTCTTCACCGGGGAAGCCGCCCTTCATGTAGGTGTAAGTACCCATGCCCATAAAGACGGCATCGTACTCATCGAGCAGCTGCTCCATGCTGATATCTTTGCCGATCTCGGTGTTCAGGCGGAACTCGACGCCCATGCCGGTAAAGACTTCGCGGCGATGGCTGAGTACGGTCTTTTCCAGCTTGAACTCGGGGATACCGAAGGTCAGCAGGCCGCCGATTTCTGGGTTCTTGTCGAACACCACCGGCGTCACACCGTTGCGCACCAGAACATCGGCGCAGCCCAGGCCGGCGGGGCCGGAACCGATCACCGCCACACGCTTGCCCGTCGGCACAACGCCGGACATGTCCGGACGCCAGCCCATGGCGAAGGCCGTGTCGGTGATGTACTTCTCCACCGAACCGATGGTCACCGCGCCGAAGCCGTCGTTAAGGGTGCAAGCACCCTCGCACAGACGGTCCTGCGGGCACACCCGGCCGCAGACTTCCGGCAGGGTGTTGGTCTGGTGGCTCAGTTCGGCGGCGGCGAGGATGTTGCCCTCGGACACCAGCTTCAGCCAGTTGGGAATGAAATTGTGCACCGGGCACTTCCACTCGCAATACGGATTACCGCAACCCAGGCAGCGATGCGCCTGGTCCGCGGCTTGCGCCGGCTTGAAGTTGTCGTAGATCTCGACGAACTCTTTCTTACGCTGACGCAACAGTTTCTTCTTCGGGTCTTTGCGCCCGACTTCGATGAACTGGAAGTCGTTATTCAGACGTTCAGTCATTGCAATACCTCATCAAACCACTTCAGGCGCATTCTTATTGCGGGTTGGCACGGGTGCTGGAGAGCAACGACTTCAGGCTTGCCGCCTTCGGCTTGACCAGCCAGAACTTGCGCAGGTAGTCGTCCAGGTTTTCCAGCAGGTTTTGGCCCCACTCGCTCGATGTTTCTTGCACATACTCGGTCAGCACCTGCTGCAGGTGAGTGCGGTAGGCTTCCATCGCCTCGTTACTGATCCGCTGAATCTCCACCAGCTCGTGGTTCACCCGGTCGTAGAAGCTGTTGTCTTGGTCAAGCACATAGGCGAAACCACCGGTCATACCCGAGCCGAAGTTGTAGCCGGTCTTGCCCAGCACGCAGACAAAGCCGCCAGTCATGTATTCACAGCAGTGGTCACCGGTGCCTTCAACGACGGTGTGAGCACCGGAGTTACGCACGGCGAAGCGCTCGCCCGCCGTACCCGCTGCGAACAGCTTGCCGCCGGTGGCGCCGTACAGGCAGGTGTTGCCGATAATGGCGCTGTCCTGGGTCTTGAACGGGCTGCCTTGCGGCGGGGTGATCACCAGCTTGCCGCCGGTCATACCCTTGCCGACGTAGTCGTTGGCGTCGCCTTGCAGGTAGAGGTTCAGACCACCGGCGTTCCACACACCGAAGCTCTGACCCGCAGTGCCCTTGAAGCGGAAGGTGATCGGCGCTTTAGCCATGCCCTGGTTGCCGTGTACGCGGGCGATTTCCCCGGAGACACGGGCACCAATGGAACGGTCACAGTTACAGATGTCCAGGTCGAACTCAGCACCGCTCGCCGCATCAATCGCGGGCTTAGCCATCTCGACCATCTTCTCGGCCAGCAGGCCTTGGTCGAAGGGCGGATTGCGGTCAACCAGACAGAACTGCGGCTTGTCGGCCGGGATGTGGTCGCTGCCCAGCAGCGGCGTCAGGTCCAGGTGCTGCTGTTTGTCAGTCTCACCCGGCAGCATGTCGAGCAGATCGGTACGCCCGATCAGCTCTTCCAGGCTGCGCACACCGAGCTTGGCCAGCCACTCGCGGGTTTCTTCGGCGACGTAGGTGAAGAAGTTCATCACCATTTCGACGGTGCCGATGAAGTGATCCTTACGCAGCTTATCGTTCTGCGTCGCCACGCCGGTGGCGCAGTTGTTCAGGTGACAGATACGCAGGTACTTACAACCCAGAGCAATCATTGGTGCAGTGCCGAAGCCGAAGCTCTCGGCGCCAAGGATTGCGGCTTTGATCACGTCCAGGCCGGTTTTCAGGCCGCCGTCGGTCTGTACCCGCACCTTGCCGCGCAGATCGTTGCCACGCAGGGTCTGGTGGGTCTCGGCCAGGCCGAGTTCCCACGGCGCGCCGGCGTACTTGATCGAGGTCAGCGGCGAAGCGCCGGTACCACCGTCATACCCAGAGATGGTGATCAGGTCGGCATAAGCCTTGGCCACACCGGCGGCGATGGTGCCGACACCGGCCTCCGCTACCAGCTTGACCGACACCAGCGCCTGCGGATTGACCTGTTTGAGGTCATAGATCAGCTGCGCCAGGTCTTCAATGGAATAGATATCGTGGTGCGGCGGCGGCGAAATCAGGGTCACACCCGGCACCGCATAACGCAGCTTGGCGATCAGGCCGTTGACCTTGCCACCCGGCAGCTGACCGCCCTCACCGGGCTTGGCGCCCTGGGCCACTTTGATCTGCAGCACTTCAGCGTTTACCAGGTATTCCGGCGTGACACCGAAACGACCAGTGGCCACCTGCTTGATTTTCGAGCTGCGCACGGTGCCGTAACGGGCCGGGTCTTCACCGCCCTCACCGGAGTTGGAGCGCGCGCCTAGGCGGTTCATGGCCTCAGCAATGGCTTCGTGGGCTTCCGGCGACAGCGCACCCAGGGAAATACCGGCGGAGTCGAAGCGCTTGAGAATCTCACCCAGCGGCTCAACCTGCTCCAGCGGCAACGGCTGGTCGGCCAGTTTCAACTGCAGCAAGTCACGCAGCATCGACACCGGACGGGTATCAACCAGCGTCGTGTATTCCTTGAACTTCTCGTAGCTGCCCTGCTGCACAGCAGCTTGCAGCGTGTTCACCACATCCGGGTTATAGGCGTGGTATTCACCGCCGTAGACGAACTTGAGCAAACCACCCTGCTGGATCGACTTACGCGCATTCCACGCTTCAACCGCCAGCAACTTCTGCTCGGCTTCGATATCGACGAAGCGCGCACCCTTGATGCGGCTGGCGACACCACGGAAGCACAGTTCAGTGACGTCATCGGCCAGGCCGACTGCCTCAAACAGCTGCGCGCCGCGGTACGACGCGACCGTGGAGATACCCATCTTCGAGAGGATCTTCAGCAGGCCTTTGGAGATGCCTTTGCGGTAGTACTTAAACACTTCATACAGATCGCCCAGCACTTCGCCGGTGCGAATCAGATCACCCAGCACTTCGTACGCGAGGAACGGGTAGATCGCTGACGCGCCGAAACCGAGCAGCACCGCATAGTGGTGCGGGTCGCGGGCGGTGGCGGTCTCGACCAGAATGTTGCAGTCGCAACGCAGGCCTTTCTCGGTCAGACGGTGGTGAATCGCACCGGTAACCAGGGAGGCGTGAGCCGGCAACTTGCCAGGCGCGATATGGCGATCAGACAGGACCAGCAGCACCTTGCCGGCGCGCACCGCTTCCTCAGCCTGATCGGCCATGTTGCGCACGGCGGCTTCCAGGCCCATCGACTCGTCGTAGTTCATGTCGATCAAATGACGCTCAAAACCCGGGCGATCCAGGCTCATCAATGCGCGCCACTTGGCCGGCGAGATCACCGGGCTGCTGAGAATCACCCGCGCAGCGTGCTCGGGTGACTCTTCGAAGATATTGCGCTCGGCACCGAGGCAGATCTCCAGCGACATGACGATGGCTTCACGCAGCGGGTCGATCGGCGGATTGGTGACTTGCGCGAACTGCTGGCGGAAGTAGTCGTACGGCGAACGCACGCGCTGGCTGAGCACAGCCATCGGCGTATCGTCACCCATCGAACCGACTGCTTCCTGGCCTTGTTCACCCAGCGGGCGCAGGACCTGGTCACGCTCCTCAAAGGTGACCTGGTACATCTTCATGTACTGCTTGAGCTGGTTCTGGTCGTAGAACGCCGAACCGTGGTCGCGGTCTTCCAGGGTCGCGCGAATGCGCTGGGCACTCTTGCGCATCCACTGCTTGTAGGGATGACACGACTTCAGGCGGTTGTCGATGTCGTCACTGCCGAGGATTTGCCCGGTCTCGGTGTCCACCGCCAAGATCTGCCCCGGGCCAACACGGCCCTTGGCAAGCACATCTTCAGGCTGGTAGTTCCACACGCCAATTTCAGAGGCCAGGGTGATGTAGCCATTCTTGGTGGTGACCCAGCGCGCCGGGCGCAGGCCATTACGGTCAAGCAGGCAGACCGCATGACGACCGTCGGTGAGTACTACACCGGCCGGACCATCCCAAGGCTCCATGTGCATGGAGTTGTATTCGTAGAACGCACGCAGGTCGGCGTCCATGGTCTCGACGTTCTGCCAGGCTGGCGGAATAAGCATGCGCACGCCACGGAACAGGTCGATACCACCGGTGACCATCAGCTCGAGCATGTTGTCCATGCTCGAGGAGTCGGAACCGACGCGGTTAACCAATGGGCCGAGGTCGTCCAGATCAAAGATCTGATCGTTGGCGAACTTCAGGCGGCGTGCCTGCGCCCAGTTGCGGTTACCGGTGATGGTGTTGATTTCGCCGTTGTGCGCGAGAAAGCGGAACGGCTGAGCCAGCGGCCACTTCGGCAAGGTGTTGGTCGAGAAGCGCTGGTGGAATACGCAAATGGCGGTCTGCAGGCGCTCATCACCCAGGTCCGGGTAGAACTGCTGCAGGTCGGCCGGCATCATCAGGCCTTTGTAGATGATGGTCTTGTGCGAAAAGCTGCAGATGTAGTGATCGCTATCCGCGGCGTTGGCCACCGACGAACGACGACGGGCACTGAACAGCTTGATCGCGAACTGCTGATCGGACAGGCCTTCGCCGCCGATAAACACCTGTTCGATCTGCGGCAGGCGCTCAAGGGCAAGACGCCCGAGCACGCTGGTATCGATCGGCACTTTGCGCCAGCCAACCAGACTCAGCCCGGCAGCGAGAATCTCGCGATTCATGTTCTGGCGGGCAGCCTCTGCTTTCACCGGGTCTTGGTTAAGGAACACCATGCCCACGGCGTACTGCTTGGGCAGCTCGGCGGCAAAGTGCTGCTGGGCCATGGCCCGCAGGAAAGTATCAGGCTTCTGAATCAGCAGACCGCAACCGTCACCGGTTTTACCGTCGGCGTTGATGCCGCCACGGTGGGTCATGCATGTCAGGGCTTCAATCGCGGTCTGCAGCAGGTGATGGCTAGCCTCACCCTGCATATGGGCGATTAGGCCGAAGCCGCAGTTATCCTTGAACTCATCAGGACGGTACAAACCTGCTTTCATAGGGACTCTCACCAGACGGCCTTTTGCAAGGCAATTACTTTCTAATTCAATAACTTACCGTGCGCGCAGGACAAAGCACCAGCTTTGCGCAGGCGAAAGGGCAGCCATTGTACATATCCACTCAGGCCGCCACAAACCCAGCTGGCGAAAATATGAAAGCTTATGTCGCTAAAGCGAAGGATAAGACCGCAAGGTCGTGCTATCGACTAGCGAGTCAGCTCTAGATTAACGCGCCTGAGCAATCTCCTGCTGGATGCCGGCGAAGTTACGCGGCCACGGCTTACCCGCCTGAATTTTGGCCGGCAAAGCTCGCAAGGCCGCTTGCGCCGCGTCTCGGGTGCTGAAGCTGCCATAGGTAACCACATAAAGCGGCTTACCCTGATGCTGCTTCTTGAAATAGTGATAATCCGCACCATTGGCTTTTACAAACGCTTGCGCAGCGCTTTCCGAACGAGCACCGAGTATCTGCAAGGTAAAGCGCGTGCCCGCCTGGCTGGCATACCAACCACCGGCGACAACAGGCTTAACAGGAGCAGGCACCACAGCCGCTTTAGGCGCAACAGGCTTGATTGCGGGGGCGGCAGGCGGCGCAACTGGCGGCGCAACCTTCGCCACTTCAGCAACCACAGGTGCAACCGGAACGCTCGCCACCCCCACAGATGCTGGCTCCATTGCGACGTTCGCAGCATCCGAAGCGCCCTCAGCCTCTTCCGCACTACTCAAGCCTGCCGCTTGCGCCAAAGGCTCACGAATAACAGGCTGCGCCTCGCCCACCAGAGGCAGCGGCAATGGCTGGCTTGCACCCTCGAACTGGATTGCAGGTGCAACCGCTTCAGTCGCAGCCGGCGCAACCACCGCAGGAGGTGCAGCACCACCAAGGGGCAACTGAGCAATGGTTGGCGCATCAACATCCTTATCGACCCGACCCTGCATAAGCCAAGCAGCCAGGACCCCGATAGCGACCACAAACAGGGCAAGCAGATGCTTACGCGGCAAGCTGAAAGAAAAACCACCGCGGCTTGCCGCACTGCGCTGCGCCAGCATCGCCTCAACCAACGACTCCCGCGCCACTTGATTGATTAACCCCGGCCAACCCTCAGACTGCGCGTAAATCTCAGCGACCTGATCGTCACTAAGCACCTCAAGACCCTGCGCCGCACCCTCAAGGCGCTGAGCCAAGTACTCGCGCGTTTCGTCCTCGCTGTAGGGCTGCAACTCGATGACATGAAAACATTCCTCGCCTGCCGCCAACTGCTCAAGACGCGACAGCAGCTGCGTCTCGGCAAACAGAAACACATGCGGACGCCCCTCGGCACTCCCCGCAGCGAGGCTTAGCAGAGCGCTCAGCGCAGCATCACTAAGCTCCTCAGCATCATCAACCAGTACGTAAACCTCCTGCCCAGTTAGCGCCAACTGCCCAACCTGAGCAAGAATGGCCGACAACTCCGGACGCTGCACCTGAATGCCCTGAGCGACCTGGCGCAAAATGCTTGAGGGGTCAGACGCGCCTTTAGCGGACACCACCACACTCTGCACCGCCTGTTTGTTGGTGCTCGCCACCAGCGCCTGGCGCAGCAGCGTTTTACCACTGCCCTCCGGACCGCTCACCACCAACAACAACTGGCTGTAGCGTGCTAGATGGTGCAGCTGACCCAGCACAGGCTTACGCTGCGCCGGAAAGAACTTGAACCCCGGAACCCGCGAAGCAAAGGGATCGTGAGTGAACTGGTAATGGTCGAGAAACGCCTGGTCAGCATGCAAACTTGTCATGGGGTACTCGTTAATTTTTAAGCTGAGCCAGCTGCGCCGCATAGTCTGCACTCAGCGTGGCATTCAAAATTTCGCGGGGGAAATCACCGGTTACAGTCGCCTGCCCCAAGCCGCGCAATAAGACCAGGCGCAACTTGCCATCCAGCACCTTCTTGTCGACCGCCATATGCTCCATAAAGTGCTCCGGAGTCATATCCTCAGGCGGGACCACCGGCAAGCCCGCAGCTATAAACAACCGCACTGCACGCTCACGCTCAGCCCGTGTAATCCAGCCCAGACGCTCCGACATATCCAACGCCATGACCGTACCCGCAGCAACCGCTTCCCCATGCAGCCAGACACCATACCCCTGATGCGTCTCAATGGCATGACCAAAGGTGTGCCCCAGATTCAAAGTCGCACGCACCCCCGACTCACGCTCATCAGCTGCCACAACGCGGGCTTTAGCAGCGCACGAATGCGCAATCGCAGCAGTCAGCGCCTCCTGATCAAGGGCACGCAGGGCAGGCATATGCACCTCGAGCCAGGACAAGAATGATTCATCGCAGATCAAGCCGTACTTGATCACCTCGGCCAATCCAGCAGAAAGCTCGCGAGCGGGCAAAGTGGCCAAGGTATTGGTGTCGATCAACACCGCTTGCGGCTGATAAAAGGCCCCGACCATATTTTTGCCCAGCGGATGATTAATGCCGGTTTTACCACCGACGGATGAGTCGACCTGCGACAACAGCGTGGTCGGCACTTGGATAAAATTCACGCCGCGCTGGTAGCAAGCCGCCGCAAATCCCGCCATATCGCCAATTACACCGCCACCCAAGGCGATTACCGTGGTGCGCCGATCATGCCGCGCACCCAGCAGCCCATCAAAAATCAGCTGCAGGGTTTCCCACGTTTTATAGCTTTCGCCATCGGGCAAAACCACCGTGGCAATCACACGATCTGCAAGTGAACGCTCAAGTGCCGCCAGATACAAAGGCGCCACTGTCTCATTCGTCACTATCGCAACTTGCCGACCAATGATGTGCGTTGCCAGCAAATCACCACGAGCCAACATCTCAGCCCCGATATAGATCGGGTAGCTGCGTTCACCAAGATCGACATGAAGAGTCTGCATAAAGCCCCCAAGCTACAAAGGGACCTAGAATAGCGCAGTTCAGCCTGCGCTTTAACGGGGAGAAAGCGCCTCGAGACGCTCAAGGATCTCTTGCACCACCAGCCGCGGCGGACGCTCGTCAGTTTCGACCACCACGTCGGCAATTTCGCGGTAAAGCGGATCACGCAGCGCGAACAGTTCAGCCAATATTTTGCCGGGATCTGCTGAGCGTAGTAGAGGGCGATTACGGTCACGTGAGGTACGATCTATCTGCTGCTCAACAGAAGCATGCAGATAAACCACATGACCACCCCGCCTCAAAGCAACACGATTTTCGGCGCGCATTACCGCCCCACCACCCGTTGCCAAGACCATACCCTCTACATCACAAAGCGCTTCGATTACCGCCTGCTCACGCTCACGGAAACCCTGCTCACCTTCCACGTCAAAAATCCAGGGAATATCCGCACCTGTACGCTGCTCAATCTCTTTATCAGAGTCCTTGAACGGCAAGCGCAGCTCTTTGGCAAGCAAGCGCCCGATGGTGCTTTTACCAGCACCCATAGGGCCAACGAGGATCAAATTACGCACTAGATCAACGGCTCACCGCAACAGCTTGGCTATTTATGATGCGCGGAGTGAGAAACACCAAGAGTTCAGATTTATTATCCTGAACAATATCGCGACGGAACAAACGCCCTAAATACGGCAGATCTCCCAGAAAAGGAACCTTCTCAACGCCTTTAGTTTGGGTATTTGAGAACACGCCACCGAGGACAATTGTCTCACCATCGCTCACGAGAACCTTAGCGTTAACTTCGTTCTTGTTAATCGGCGGCACACCATTCAACGCTCGGGCAAAGTCCGGCGCATCTTTGGTGACCTTTACCTCCATGATAATTCGATTATCAGGAGTGATCTGTGGCGTGACCTCAAGAGATAAAGCCGCCTCTTTAAAAGACGTTGTGGTTGCACCGCTAGAACTTGCCTGTTGGTAAGGAATTTCTGCCCCTTTGAGGATCTTCGCTGTTTCCTTATCAGAGGTCACAACCTTGGGCTGAGAAATAATTTCACCATTACCGGTTTTTTCCATGGCGGAGAGTTGCAGATCAAGCACAACATTACTACCGAGATAACCTATCCCTATACCTGAAGTACTGCTCGCAACGCCCATATCAACAAAAGGCAAGCGCGCTAAACCATCTTCCAAGGTGGTGCTACCCACTGTATCGGTCCCAATGAAGGGGGCTCGCAGACCAGTTTCGTCATCAAATCCCTGAACACCATCTTTACCGCTAACATCCCAGCGCCCGTTTCTTGCGCTTCCACCCCAGCGAACACCGAGCGCTTTGTCATAGTCAACATTGGCCTCGACAATACGAGCCTCAATCATGACCTGTCGCACAGCCACATCAAGCTGCGCAATAATACGTCGCAACTCATCAAGTCGCTCTTGGGTTTGGTAGGCGATAATACTGTTGGTCCGATCATCAACAGTCACCGAACCACGATCAGCCACAGCACCGTCTGCACTGGTCACGGACTGGAAAAGTTGGGCCATATCAGAGGCCTTGGCGTAGTTGACTTGAATCAGCTCACGGCGCAAAGGCGCAAGGTCTGCAACCTGCTTCTTTGATTCAAGCTCTTGACGCTCACGCGCAGCTATTTCATCAGCCGGCGCAACCAGCAACACATTACCAATTTTCCGCTTATCCAGACCCTTAGTCTTGAGCACAAGATCAAGGGCCTGATCCCACGGCACGTTTTGCAGGCGCAACGTAATATTCCCAGCAACCGTATCACTAGCAACCAAATTCAGATCAGTAAAGTCTGCAATTAACTGCAAAACAGAACGGACATCGATATCTTGGAAGTTAAGCGAAAGCTTTTCACCCGTGTAAGAGAAGCTATCAGCTTTACGCTGCTCAGCTTGATCTTGGGTCAACGGCTTCACACTGATAGTGAGTTTATTATCGGCCTGGTAAGCCAGGTAGTCATAAACGCCCGACGGCTCAATAAGAATACTTGCCTTATTGGCGGTGCCTGTCGCACTGACAAACTGAACGGGTGTCGCAAAATCCTTCACATCAAGTTTGACCCTGAGCGACTCAGGTAACTGCGTGCCGGCAAAATCTAAGCGGATTTTTCCGCCTTGGTCTTGTATATCAGGACTGACAGAAGCGTCGGACAGCGTAATAACAACATTACCCTCACCTAATTCTCCGCGCTGAAAGTCAATATTGCTAATCGCGTTTGACTGAGGCACATATTTTTTAGCCGTCGCAACTGGCGCAGAAGGCGCGGACTGAACGTTAGCTGCAGTATTAGCGCCCCCTTCTCCAACCACCACAAAAATGCTGCTCCCCTCTGAACGGGTGCTATATGGAGACAGGTTGGTCAGGTTTATGATCAGGCGCGTGCGGTCTTTCGCCTCAACAACGGTGACACTGCGCGCATTACCTACGCCGAGCTCTCTGGTCTTTGCACCGAGCTTGTTAGAAACCCCCGGCAAATCAAGCGCAATACGCGCGGGCTGCTCAATGGTATAGCCGCGTGGAGCGAGGACAGGCTCGTCAAATGTTAATTTTAATTCGACACGATCTCCGGGCAACGCAGACACATCAAGCGTTTGCAGGTCAGCAGCCATTAAAGATGGCGAAAAAAGCGCCGCCAAAAGTGAAAGCCCTAAAAAAGAGGGGGATATGTTCATGATCATATTCCACTGAGCAGATCGGTTATATTTTTTCATAGTCACTCCGCTCTTTTAAGAGCGCTCCTTAAGGGACAAGCTGCGCGGCCGCTCCAACCAACCACCCTCGCCATCCGGAACGATTTCAATTACATCAACTCTTGATTCGTCTATGGCAATTATCCGGCCATGGTTACGACCCAGATAATCACCGACTCGAACCCGATGAACGCCACCTGCACCACTCACCAAAGCAAAAGCACCGGAATCATTCGCCAAGGTACCGACCATGATAAAAGTTTCTATATTAAAACCTTCAAGAAACTGCTTTGTGCGCGCCTCATCTGGCTTCACATCCTTAGAACCCTTTTGCCTCTCAGCCATCTCTAGCTTAACTGGGGGTTGAAATGGACTTCTCAGTGCAGCAGCGCTATAGGTAAAGCTCTCATAGGGCTGAAACGTTGGCAGCGGCTCAATCTCACCCTTAGGGCGAGCGCGCACTTCGTCCATATAAGCTTGAAGATCAGAAAAATTACCATGGCCATCACAGCCAGAGACGAGCAAAAACGATAAGACCAATACAAGCTTAAGAAATCTCACTGCACTCCCCCCTTATCGTTATAACGATAAGTCTTGGCCAATATGCTCATGCGCAACTTAGATGAGCCACTGTCGTTGGCCGGGACAAGATCAAAGTCATGCAGCGTAACAATCCGCGGAAGACTCGCAACACCACTGACGAAGGTAGCCAGATCGTGATAGGCACCCACAACAGTGATCTGTATAGGAAGCTCTATATAAAACTGCTGAGCCGCCTCGGGCAAAAGTTTAATCTCCTCAAACTCCAGACCGCTTCCCAACCCTGTGCGGGTTATGTCTTCAAGCAAGCCTGGAACCTCCGTATCACTTGGTAGCTGCTTCAAAAGCGCACCAAATGAAACTTCCATCTCTTTCATTTGCTCTTTATAGGCGTCTAGGTTTGCAGCTTGGAAAGCTTTACTTGAGAACTGCTCTTTGAGAACAAGCTCTTCAGCCTGTTTACCCTCAAGGCTGGCTTGCAAGTCTTTGAGATGAAAGTTGTAGCCCAACGCTACGACGACCACCAATAACAAAGCACCTGCAATAAATTTTACTGCAGCAGGCCATGAGCCAACGTTATTGAAGTCAAGATCATTTAAATCAATCTGGCGCAGACTTTCTAAGGAATCATTAAGACTCATTGCTTAGCCTCCTCTGCTGCGAGCGCAGGCTGGGTCTGCTGAACACTCAATTGAAAGACATTCGCCTGATCAATCGCCCCTGCCGTGACAGATTTAACCTCGGTGAGGTTTGGCGCAGTCAACCACTCCGACGAATCCAAATTACGCATGAGGTTCGATACACGATTGTTTGATTCTGCGGCACCCACAATAGCGATATTTTTCGCTGTCATCTTCACGCCAGTAAAATGCACACCATCGGGCAACGTTCGAACCAATTGATCGAACACACGGCCGATAATCGGCCGATTACCCTGCAGATCTTGAATAATCTTCATTCGCTCAAGAAGCTGCTGCCGACGGGTTTTAAGCTCACTGATTTCTTTGATCCGAGCATCGAGAACCGCGATTTCTTTGCGTACGAATTCATTTCGAGCCGTTTGTTGCTCGATAGCGCTGTTGAGGTACTGGTCACCCAGAAACACAGCACCGGCCGCAACAATGAATACGCCAGCGAGTGTCACTAAAAAGCGCTGTTTACGCTCTTCACGTAATTGTTCACGCCACGGGAGTAAGTTAATCCGCGCCATTAGTCGAAACTCCTCATCGCCAGACCACAGGCAATCATCAAGGCCGGCGCATCACTGGCGAGTGCACCCGCATTAACCTTGCCACTCAAGGCCATCTCAGCGAATGGATTGGCAACCAATGTCTGGGTGCCTATTTTCTGCTGGATCAAGCGATCAAGATCTTGAATTGACGCAGTGCCGCCGGCTAACAGGATGTAATCGACATCGTTGAACTGGCCTGCAGCGAAGAAGAACTGCAGGGATCGAGCCACCTGCTGAACCACCGCTTCTTTGAAGGGCTGCAGCACTTCGCTGTCATAGTCGTCTGGCAATCCGCCTTGCTTCTTGGCGAGACCGGCCTCTTCAACAGATAGACCATAGCGACGCTGAATTTCCTCCGTGAGCTGCTTGCCGCCGAACAACTGCTCACGCGTATAAATAGTGCGACCGTTGTGCAAAACGCTGAGCGTGGTCATCGTTGCGCCGATATCGACAACCGCGACGGTCAGCTCATCACGACCTCCACCAAGCTGATCAATCAGCAAGCTGTAGGCTCGCTCAAGCGCATAAGCCTCGACATCAACCACTTTGGCGGTAAGACCGGCAAGCGCCAAAGCGGCCTCGCGGACTTCAACATTTTCTTTGCGACACGCGGCCAACAGCACCTCGACACGATCTGCATTGCGCGCAGACGCGCCCTGCACTTCGAAGTCAATTGCTACTTCTTCCAACGGGTAAGGAATGTACTGGTCGGCTTCGATCTTCAGCTGATTTTCCAACTCATCATCAGAAAGCCCAGCTTCCATTTCGATGGTCTTGGTAATCACTGCAGATCCCGCCACTGCCACAGCGACGGTTTTCACACCGCTCTTGGCTTTAACAAGCACGCGTGAAAGGGCCTGCCCCACACCCTCCAGATCGGCGATGTTCTTTTCGACCACCGCGTTTGGCGGGAGTGGCTCGACTGCGTAAGCCTCTACCTTATAGCGGCTTCCGGAGCGGCTCAATTCGAGGAGCTTGACGGAGGTCGAACTGATATCGATCCCGAGTAGCGTATTCGCTTTCTTATTGAAGAGCCCTAGCACGACCGATTTCCTATTGGCATCCGCGACTTACGGACTATTTATGTTTTTTCACATTAAATAACAGTCTTGACAGAAGCGCAAATGGCTACCCGGCAAAAAAACCGCTTATAATGTGATCAGTTTTTCTCTTTTAACCTCGTGTTTCGCTTAACTCGTTCTTTTATCTGGAAATCCAAAAATCTTGATGCGTCTTTTGCGTTTTTTTTGCTGGTCTTGCCTCGCTGTTTTTTGTGGGGTGGTACTCAGTTTCAGCGGGGCCTTTCTCTATCTTAGCCCCAGCCTCCCGTCCGTCGAATCGTTGCGCAGCATTCAGCTGCAGATTCCCCTGCGTATTTACAGCAGCGACGCCAAACTGATTGCCGAATTCGGTGAAATGCGTCGCTCGCCTATAGCGTTCGCTGATATCCCACCGGACTTCATAGGCGCATTGCTATCCGCCGAAGACGACAATTTTGCCAACCATTATGGCGTCGACCTTAGCAGCCTGATGCGCGCTGCAACGCAAATCTTGAAAAGCGGGCAGATTCAATCGGGCGGCAGCACCATTACCATGCAAGTGGCGAAGAACTTTTTCCTCACGAGTGAGAAAAGTTTTTCGCGCAAGATCAACGAGATACTTCTTGCGCTACAAATTGAACGGGAGCTCAGTAAAAACGAAATCCTTGAACTTTATGTGAACAAGATTTATCTGGGCAACCGAGCCTACGGTATCGAAGCCGCAGCACAGGTTTATTATGGAAAATCCATTCGCGAGACCAGCCTTGCGCAAATGGCAATGATTGCCGGCCTGCCTAAAGCCCCTTCACGCTTCAACCCACTGGTCAATCCGACCCGTTCGATGGAGCGCCGCGACTGGATTCTCGGGCGCATGTACAGCCTGGGACGCATCGACAAGCAGCGCTATGAAGAAGCGCTGGCCGAACCGATCAATGTCAGCTATCACGTATCAACCCCCGAACTGGCCGCCCCTTACATTGCTGAAATGGCGCGCGCTGAAATGGTCGGCCGCTATGGTGGCGAGGCATACACCGAGGGATTTAACGTCACCACAACGGTGCCCAGCGACCTGCAACAGGCGGCCAATAGCGCAGTCCGTGAAGGACTGATTAGTTACGATCAACGCCACGGTTATCGCGGCCCAGAAAGCCGCCTTCCGGGCATGACCAAAGAACATTGGCTGAGCGAACTAAACAAGCAGTCATCGCTCGGCGGCCTAGACCCAGCCATTGTCACAAGCGTTGAGAAGAGCGGCATCATGGTCCTGCTGCGTAACGGCGAAGAGCACGTCGTGACCTGGGACAGCATGAAATGGGCACGCCCCTTCCTTAATACCAACAGCCTCGGGCCTCGCCCACAGCAACCTGCGGATGTTAGCCAGATCGGCGACCTGGTCCGCGTGCAGCGCCAAGCAGACGACACTTTGCGCTTCGTTCAACTCCCTGCGGCGCAGAGCGCTCTGGTCTCGCTAGACCCTAACAGCGGTGCAATTCGTGCGCTGGTCGGCGGCTTCTCTTTCGAGCAGAGCAACTACAACCGTGCCGCACAGGCCAAGCGCCAACCAGGCTCAAGCTTTAAGCCATTTGTTTACAGCGCCGCGTTAGATAACGGCTACACCGCAGCCTCCCTGATCAATGATGCGCCGATCGTGCTTGCCGAAGACCCTCGCTCGCAAACCTGGCGACCAAAGAACGATAACAACACCTTCCTCGGCCCGATCCGCCTGCGTGAAGCCTTGTACCGCTCGCGCAACCTGGTCTCTATTCGCCTACTGCAAGACCTCGGCATCGACAGCACCCTGAACTACATCGAGCGCTTCGGTTTTGAGAAAAAGGACCTACCGCCCAATCTTTCTCTGGCCCTGGGTACCGCAAGCCTCACGCCCATGGAAATCGCCGAGGGTTGGAGTGTTTTCGCCAGTGGCGGCTATAAGACCGAGCCGTATTTGATTGAGCGGATCGAAGACCGTGATGGCAAACAACTGTTCAACGCTAACCCAGCTCAATCGCCAGCAGGCATTGCCCTGCGCGCCGAGTTGAGTAACGCGGTACAACTCAGCGCAGGCGACTCGCCGCTACCGGCTGAGCCGGTGCTTGCTGAGCAAGTCATCGATGAACGCACGGCCTACATCATGACCAGCCTGCTCCAGGATGTGATCAAGCGCGGCACCGGCCGCCGCGCCCTGGCACTGGGTCGTGATGACCTCGCGGGCAAAACCGGCACCACCAACGAGTCGAAAGACAGCTGGTTTTCCGGCTATAACGCAGACTACATCACCACTGTCTGGGCCGGTTTCGACCAACCGGAAAGCCTGGGCCGCAATGAATATGGCGGCACCGTGGCCCTGCCGATCTGGATGAGCTACATGGCCGCTGCACTGAAAGACAAACCCAGCCACGTACTGCCCGAACCTAAAGGCATACTGACCCTGCGCATCGATCCACACAGCGGTCGCGCGGCCTCCCCGGACACTCCGAACGCGTACTTCGAACTCTTCAAGAGTGAAGACTCCCCGCCACCAATAGGCGAGTTCGAGCCGGGCACCTACATCCCAGGCAGCCCGCTGCCCGCCGATGAAATTGCGCCGATAGACCTGTTCTAAAGCCCATAACGGCAAGCACGTACGCTTTATCGAGCCGAACTAGCGACCATAAAAAACCCGCCGAAGCGGGTTTTTTATTGCGTTTTAGCTAAGCGCTTAGCCGTTGAACACGTCGTTTACCGACTGCAACGGATAATGCTTCGGATAGGGCAACGTCGCCACACCGCTTTCAATCGCAGCCTTGGCCACAGCGTCGCAGACCAACGTGATCAGACGTGGATCCATTGGCTTCGGAATGATGTACTCGCGACCAAACGACAGGGCAATGCCGCCGTAAGCATCACAGACTTCCTGCGGCACCGGCAACTTGGCCAGGTCACGCAGCGCCAGAGCAGCCGCGATTTTCATCTCTTCGTTGATGCGGGTCGCACGAACGTCCAGAGCACCACGGAAAATGAACGGGAAGCCCAGTACGTTGTTGACCTGATTCGGGTAGTCGGAACGACCGGTGGCCATGATCACGTCATCACGCACTTGATGGGCCAGCTCTGGCTGAATTTCCGGATCCGGGTTGGAGCAGGCGAACACGATCGGGCTTGCCGCCATGCGCTTGAGGTCTTCAGGGGCCAGCAGGTTAGCACCAGACAAACCAACAAATACGTCAGCACCATCCAGCGCGTCCGACAGGGTGCGCTTGTCCGTTTCGCTGGCGAAGACCGCCTTGTACTGGTTCAGGTCATCGCGGCCAGCGTGGATCACGCCTTTGCGGTCGACCATAAAGATATTCTCAACCTTGGCACCCATGCTCACCAGCAAGCGCATGCAGGAGATCGCGGCTGCACCAGCGCCCAGGCACACAATCTTGGCGTCTGGCAGGGTTTTACCGGCGATTTCCAAGGCATTCAGCATGCCCGCAGCCGTCACGATCGCGGTGCCGTGCTGGTCATCGTGGAATACCGGGATATCGCACTGTTCGATCAACGTGCGTTCGATTTCAAAGCACTCAGGTGCCTTGATGTCTTCCAGGTTGATGCCGCCGAAGGTAATGGAGATACGGCGTACAGTGTCGATAAAGGCCTGCGGGCTCTCGGACTCGACTTCAATGTCGAATACGTCGATACCGGCAAAGCGCTTGAACAGTACGCCCTTACCTTCCATAACGGGCTTGGAAGCCAACGGACCGAGATCGCCAAGACCGAGAATAGCGGTACCGTCAGAGATCACTGCCACCAGGTTGCCTTTACCGGTGTAGCGATACGCCAACTCCGGATCACGCGCGATTTCGCGCACAGGCTCAGCGACACCCGGGCTATAAGCCAGGGCTAGATCGCGGGCGGTTGCGGTTGGCTTGGTGAGCTCGACACTCAGCTTACCCGGACGGGGATTGGCGTGATAATCGAGAGCGGCTGTTTTCAAATCAGACATATGGGCATTTCCGCTTTGGGCTGTTGAACAGGCAGGCGGCCGAGGATACGCAAGTTGTATACAACTGCACAAGACTGACGAGTCGGTATGCGCACGCAGGCCCTAGCGCACGACCTTCAGCCAATCACCAGCTCGCGGCTGCCCTGCGGGGTAGAGGTTATTCAGCAAGCGCAACGCCTTCAGCGCATCACCGGGCAACTTGCTGTGCTTGGCTAGCGCCTCCAAGGTTTGCCCCGGCTTGACCTTGACCATGTGCAACCGCAAGGGCTGCGCCTCTTTGCGCTCGGCGCGGGTCATCGGCCGAAAGCTTTTGATCACGCTCAAAAACTGCTCGTCCTGACTTTCCAGCGAGGCCCGACCACGCACCGCCGCCACAAACAAATAAACCTGCGGACCATGCTGAATCACCGCCACGCGCTTGGCGGCATTGCCGGGGATGACCGCGCTATAGCCCTTGAGGCCAGCCTGCTGCAACTCGACGCCAGCCACCAGCCGCTGGCCGCCAACGCGCTGGCGCAGCAGTTCAGCTGGCGACAATTGTTGCGGATTGTCCTCCAGCGTCATCGCAATAAACGCTTGCTGATCCTCGGTGTGGCCAATAAGCGCATCCGCACGATTGATCAGGCTCCAGCCCTTGGGAAACATCAGGGTGAAATTCAAATCCGCATGGTAAAAGCGCTGACCACGGCGCACCCCAGTTTCGGCAGAGTCTCCGAAGGGTAGCCCCTCCAAGCGCTTAAGAAAGACTTCGCGATTAACCTCCTGCCGGCCTGTGGCCAAGGCCCGCGCGGGACCCAGTACCTGCTGCAAACGTCGGTCGTTATCCGGATGGGTATCAAACAACCCATGGTAGCCGCCAGCCGGCTGCGCTTCTCCGCGCGCAGCCGCTTGGTCGCGGGCGAAGTCTTCCTGATTCTTCAGCACCTTGACCACTTCGATCATCGCCTGCGGGTCATAACCGCTGCGCGCCAGGTATTGAGCGCCCAGGCCATCAGCCTCAAGCTCCATGTCGCGGCCATAACCACGGACAAAAGCGTTACCCACTACACCGGTGACATCGGCGGCCGCACCAACACCCGTACCAATCGCCACCGCCTGGCCCAGCAAGCCCCAAGCAGTTGACTGACTTTGTTGCTGCACACTGTGGCGCGCCGTCACGTGCCCCACTTCATGGCCCAGTACGGCAGCCAGCTCGGCTTCAGAGCTGAGGTACGCCAACAGCCCGCGATGGATGTAGATATAGCCACCCGGCAAGGCAAAGGCATTGATATCGGGGCTGTCGACCACCGTGAACTGATAGGCCAGCTGGGCGCGGTGACTGCTCTTGGCCACGCGCTCACCGACCTGCTGCACATAAGCCTGCAGTTTCTCATCGGCGTAGCGCGGGTTTTCCTTGAGGATTTGCTGGTTGTAGCGACGGCCGAGGTCAAGCTCTTGCTGCTCGCTCATCATCACGAAGTTGCTGCGCCCGGTGGCCGGGTTGACCGCGCAACCCGCCAGTTGCAGCAGCACCAGCAATAGCAGCACACGCACAATCATGGCAGCACCTCCAACATGGCCTTATCGGTCAACGGCAGCATCCAGCGCGCCTGCCCCTTACGCAAGCCGCCACGCTTGGCGCGATCAATCACCCAACCCCGCGCCTCGACCTTACGCCCCTCAAGCCGTTGGACAGCGCGCAAGTCGAAATTAGCCAGCGCGCGCGGTGCGATATGCAGTACCAGGCCATCAGCCATTTCCAGCCATACCCCGCCCGCATTACGCTCGACATGCTCGACGCGCCCCCGTAGCAGAGCAAACCCGCCCTGCGTCAGCTGCGCGGGGGACTTCACCGGCGAGCGCTGCCACAGCCCAACACGGGCCTGCCGCGCACTGCGCTCGGCCGCTTGCTGGCAGTGCACAAGAGCCAGATTAGGCGCAACGGCCACCTGATAGCCCAGGCCTTCGCCGAGTAACTGCGCCTCCAAATTGCGCCCACGGTTGTCATAGGCATGCGCCAGGGTGCGCCCGTAGTGATCCTTGGTTTGCTGACCGTAGCGCAACGAAACCTGACCATCGCTGGCGGCTACCAGAGCCTGCAAACGCTTGCGGGCGGCGTCGGCAAAGGGTTCGTTGGCACGCCCTTGGCGGCCGATCTCCGGCGTATTCAGGCCAATCAAGCGCACGTTACGCCCATCCACCAGGCGCAGGGTGTCGCCGTCGACAACACGCTGCACCTTAACGCTGGGCAGCTTGCCCGGGGCCGGGCAGAACGCCAGTGCGGCGCCTACGTAAAAGCCGAAAACGAAAAAGGCGCCCACAAGGGACGCCTTTTTCAATAATGCATGACCAGCCATTAGGCTTGGCGCTGCACTTATGCTTCTTGCTTAGCGCCGAACATGCCGAAACGCTGCTTGAAGCGATCAACACGGCCGCCGGTATCCAGCATTTTCTGCTTACCGGTGTAGAACGGGTGGCACTCGTTGCACACGTCCAGAGGCAGCGCTTTGCCCAGGGTGGAGCGAGTTTCGATCACGTTGCCACAGCTGCAAGTGGCGGTGATGGCTACATAGTTCGGGTGGATATCGGCTTTCATGGTGATTCCTCAGGGCTGTCGCGCCGCCACCAGACACTATTGTCAGGTACCGCACGGAATTAGGCCGGCGATAATACCAGAGCACCACCGCGACGCAAGGCCGGCCGTCGACTGGCTGCATGCTAAGATCGCGCCTCGCCGACCGCGGCTGATCACGGGAGCCATTGTTTGTCCGACGTCATTTTGCGCCTCGCCCTGCCCTCGCCGCTGCGCCGCCTGTTCGACTACCGCGCCCCCGCCGGTGTGCCGCGCAGCGCGTTGCAGCCGGGCGCGCGGCTGCGCGTGCCGTTTGGGCGACGGGAAATGATCGGCATCTTGATTGAGGTGACGGATCACAGCGAGGTGCCCGCAGACAAACTCAAGCCGGCTCTGCAACTGCTTGACGCGCAATCACCACTGCCGCCGGCGTTTTTTAAGCTGTGCCTATGGACCGCCCAGTACTACCAGCACAGCCTTGGCGACACCCTAAGCTGGGCGCTGCCTGTGCTGCTGCGCCAGGGCGAGCCGGCAGAAGCGCGTCAGGAGCGCTTCTGGTCGATCACTGAAGGGGCGCAGCTCGATGATCCGCGCCTGAGCCGCGCGCCGCGCCAACGTGATGCCCTGAAGACCCTCGCCCAGCATCCGCATGGCGTTGCTCATCAATTGCTGAGCAAGCTGCAACTGAACAAAGACAGCCTCGACCTGTTACTGGAAAAAGGCTTGGTCCAGGTGGAGGTGCGTCGGCACGCCCCGAGCAAGCGCCACGCTAACTGGCTCGCGCAACCAGAGTTGCCGCTGAATGCCGAACAACGCGCGGCCTCCGAAGCCATCCGTTCAGGCTTCGACAGCTTTAACGCCTTTCTCCTGGCAGGCGTTACCGGCAGCGGCAAAACCGAGGTTTACCTGCAGCTGATCCGCGAAACCCTGGAAGCCGGCAAGCAGGCGCTGGTGCTGATCCCAGAGATCAACCTCGGCCCGCAGACCCTGGCGCGCTTCGAGCAGCGCTTCAACGCCCGTATCGCCCTGCTGCACTCGGCGGTAAATGACCGCGAACGCCTGGACGCCTGGCTGGCTGCCCGTGATGGCGAGGCCGACATCATCATCGGCACCCGCTCAGCATTGTTTACGCCGATGCAGCGTCCAGGGTTGATCATCATCGATGAAGAGCACGACGCCTCCTATAAACAGCAGGAAGGTTTGCGCTATCACGCGCGTGATTTGGCCGTGGTGCGTGCGCATCAGGAAAACATCCCGATAGTCCTCGGCTCGGCTACCCCCTCCCTGGAAAGCCTGCACAACGCCCACAGCGGCCGCTACGCCATGCTGCACCTGCATGAGCGCGCCGGCGGCGCCAAGCAGCCGCGTTTTCTGCGCCTGGATGTTAAAAGCCGGCCGCTGGATTCCGGCATCTCCGGCCCAATGCAACAAGCCATCGCCCAGACCTTAAAAGCCGGCCAGCAGGTGCTGGTCTTCCTTAACCGTCGCGGGTTCGCCCCGACGCTGCTGTGCCATGACTGCGGCTGGTTGTCGGAATGCCCGCGCTGTGACGCACGCATGACCGTGCACCAGCGCTCGCGCGAGTTGCGCTGCCACCACTGCGGCCACGCCGAGCATCAGCCGAGCAACTGCCCGAAATGCAACAACGTCGACCTGCGCCCAGTGGGTGCTGGCACCGAGCGCGCCGAAGAGCGCCTGGAGATTCTCTTCCCCGATGTACCGGTACTACGCGTGGACCGCGACAGCACCTCGCGCAAAGAGGCCATGACCACCCTGTTCAACACCGTGCAACGCGGCGAGCCGTGCATTCTGGTCGGCACCCAAATGCTCGCCAAGGGCCATCACTTCCCGCGCGTGACCCTGGTGGCGATTCTCGATGCCGACGGCGGGCTGTTTTCGGCAGATTTTCGCGCCAGCGAACGCATGGCTCAGTTGATCGTGCAGGTGGCTGGGCGGGCCGGGCGGGCCGAAGAGCCTGGCAAAGTGATTATCCAAAGCCATCTGGCTGACCACCCGCTCTTGGTGCAGTTGACTGAGCAAGGCTACTTCGCCTTCGCCGAGCAGGCCCTGAGCGAGCGCCGCAGCGCGGGCCTGCCGCCGTTCTGCCACCTTGCCCTGCTGCGCGCCGAGGCACACAAACCAGGTCAAGCAGAAGGCTTTCTCGACGATGCCTGCACGGAAGCCGAGCTGCTCTTGGATGAGCTGAAACTCAGCGGCATCGAACTGCTCGGCCCGATCCCCGCGCCGATGGAGCGCCGCGCCGGGCGTTATCGCGCACAACTGCTGGTACAAGCCAACGCCCGCGCGCCGCTGCACCGTTTGCTCAATACATGGATGCACGCGTTGGAGCAGATGCCCAGCGGCCGCGCGGTGCGTTGGTCGCTAGACGTCGACCCCATCGACCTGTTCTAGAACCTATATACGATCTGCTACGCGTCGGCCCTGCTGCGTTAAAAACCGACTCGGAATGCTCATTTACACAAGTAAACTCCGCTTCCTCGCCTGTTTTTGCCTTGCAGTGCTCTAGCTCGCGAGATCGTAAATAGGTTATGACCACTGTAAAGACCGGCTGACCGTTAGAGCTAAGCCGCCGCATCTAGCCTGTTACACTGCACGCCATTTCGTTTAGCAGGCCTGTACCGTGACCAACACCGCTTTCTCTTCTCTGCCGCTTTCCGCCGCCATGCTGGCGAACCTCGAGTCCCTCGGTTACAGCGAGATGACCCCGATTCAGGCGCAGAGCCTGCCGGTAATGCTCAAGGGCATGGACCTGATTGCCCAAGCCAAAACCGGCAGCGGCAAGACCGCCGCCTTCGGCATTGGCCTGCTCAACCCGCTTAACCCGCGCTACTTTGGCTGCCAGGCACTGGTAATCTGCCCGACGCGTGAGCTGGCTGACCAAGTGGCCAAAGAACTGCGCCGCCTGGCGCGTTCTGCCGACAACATCAAAATTCTTACCCTGTGCGGCGGCGTGCCGTTCGGCCCGCAGATTGCCTCGCTGGAGCATGGTGCACAGATCATCGTCGGCACCCCGGGGCGCATCCAACAGCACCTGCGCAAAGAGACGCTGAAACTCGACGGCCTCAATACGCTGGTCCTAGATGAAGCCGACCGCATGCTCGACATGGGCTTCTACGACAGCATCGCCGAGATCATCGAGCAGACGCCAAGCCGCCGGCAAACCCTGCTGTTCTCCGCCACCTACCCGAGCAGCATCAAGCAGCTGTCCGCGAAGTTCATGCGTGATCCGCAACAGGTCAAAGCCGACGCCTTTCACGATGACACGCAAATCGAACAGCGTTTCTACGAGATAGCCCCGGAAGAGCGCATGGACGCCGTGGTCAAGCTGCTCAACTGCTACCGCCCGCAATCCTGCGTAGCCTTCTGCTTTACCAAGCAGCAGTGCCAGGAAGTGGTCGACCACCTCACCGCCAAAGGCATCTCGGCCGCCGCGCTGAACGGTGACCTGGAACAACGCGACCGCGATCAAGTGCTGGCGATGTTCGCCAACCGCAGTCTGTCGGTACTGGTGGCCACCGATGTCGCTGCCCGCGGCCTGGATATCGACGCGCTAGACATGGTGATCAACGTCGAACTGGCGCGCGACTCGGAAATTCACATTCACCGCGTCGGCCGTACCGGGCGTGCCGGTGAAAAGGGTCTGGCCATGAGCCTGGTGGCACCGGCCGAAGGCCATCGCGCCCAGGCCATCGAAACCCTGCAAAAGGCGCCGCTCAACTGGCACCCACTGAGCAGCTTGAAAAATCAGGGTGGCGCGCCGCTGCAGCCGCCGATGATCACCCTGTGCATTGGCGCGGGGCGCAAAGACAAACTGCGCCCCGGCGATATTCTCGGCGCGCTGACGGGCGAAACTGGCATCCCCGGCGCACAGGTCGGCAAGATCGCCATCTTCGACTTCCAAGCCTATGTCGCGGTTGAGCGCAGCTTGGCACTGAAGGCGCTCAACTGCCTCAGCGAAGGCAAAATCAAAGGTCGCTCGCTGCGCGTACGCTCGCTCTAGTCACCCCTGCCTAGGGCTGCAGTGTGGCGGTGATGCCGCACTGTTTGCCTGGCGCTGACGGTCCTGATGCGCCCGCCGAATCACCAGTCCGGCCTGTTTTTTATAGGGCTAAGCATCACTCCCGTGGCGCAATAGCCCGCAGTAACCCCACCCTGAAACGCTACCGGCGGCAGAGCCATCAGTTAAGATGCGCGCTGTTTTGCGCCAGCCTTGGCGCGCGCCGCATGTCGAGGAAATAGTTGTGCTTACACCCCAGGTCGTGATTATCGGAGCCGGCGCCGCCGGGCTTATGTGTGCGCTGACAGCGGCAGCGCGCGGACGCCAGGTACTGTTGATTGACCACGCCAACAAGCCAGGTAAAAAGATCCTGATGTCCGGCGGTGGGCGCTGCAATTTCACCAATATGTACTGCGAACCCGGCAACTTTCTCTCGCAGAACCCGCACTTCTGCAAATCCGCCCTGGCGCGCTACACCCAGTGGGACTTTATCGGCCTGGTGGCCAAGCATGGCGTGCCGTACCACGAGAAGAAGCTCGGCCAGCTGTTTTGCGACAACAAGGCCAGCGACATTCTTGGCCTGCTACTCAGCGAGTGCGACGACGCCGGCGTCGAGCTGCGCCTGGACACCTCGGTGAGCGAGATCAGCAAACTGGACAGCGGCTATCAGCTGCAGACCAGCGCCGGCACAGTGCGCTGCGAGTCGCTGGTGATCGCCACTGGCGGCCTGTCGATTCCAACTCTGGGCGCCACCGGCTTTGGCTATCAGGTGGCCAAGCAATTCGGCCACGAGCTGCTGCCGACCCGCGCCGGCCTGGTGCCCTTCACCCTCACGGACCCGCAGCTCAAAGCGCTGTGCACTGAGCTGTCCGGCACCTCGGTGGAAGACTGCCTGGTGAGCTGCAACGGCCAGAGCTTCAAGGAAAACATCCTGTTTACCCACCGCGGCCTTAGCGGCCCGGCAATTTTGCAGATTTCCTCGTTCTGGCAACCTGGTGACGCTATCAGCATCAACCTGCTGCCGCATATCGACCTGCCCGAGTGGCTGGAGCAGCAGCAACGCGAGCGGCCGAACAGCGAGCTGAAAACCCTGCTGGCCGAACTGTTTACCAAGAAAATGGCCGGGCTGCTGGCCGACAACTGGTTCGCCTCCAAGCCGATGAAGCAGTACACCCACGCCGAACTCAAGGCGCTTGCCGAGCAGTTGAGTGACTGGCAGCTGGTGCCCGCCGGCACCGAAGGCTACCGCACCGCCGAAGTTACCCTGGGCGGGGTCGATACCCGCGAAGTGTCGTCGAAAACCATGGAGTCGTTGAAATCACCGGGGCTGTATTTTGTCGGTGAAGTACTCGATGTCAGCGGCCACCTGGGCGGCTTTAACTTTCAATGGGCCTGGGCGTCGGGCTACGCGGCGGCGCACTATGTATAAGCGGCTATCCGCATGTGCGGCGCCTAGCATGAGCACTGCGCACGATTAAGTCGCGCGCCCTGCGCCCCCACTCTAAGGATGGTTTGCCCGCATGACCCAAGACCAAGGCCTGATATTCGCCATCCTTGCCGCCACCATGGGGCTGTTCCTCTGGGGCCGCTGGCGGCATGACATTGTCGCGCTCGGCGCCCTCCTGGCCTGCGTCATCGCCGGCCTGGTGCCTGATCAGGAAGCCTTTGCCGGCTTCGGCCATCCAGCGGTCATTACCGTGGCCTGCGTGCTGGTACTCAGCTTCGGCTTGCAGCGGACCGGCGCGGTGGACGCCATGGCGCAACGGGTATTGCCCGCCAATGCCGGGCCCATGCTTTCGATTGCCGCCCTGACCGGGCTTGGTGCGGTGTTATCGGCCTTTATGAACAACGTTGGCGCACTCGCCCTGCTGATGCCGATTGCCCTGAAGATCGCCAGCAAACAAGAGCTGCCGCCGGGGCGTTTGCTGATGCCGCTGGCCTTCGGCACCATTCTCGGCGGCATGACCACGTTGATCGGCACACCGCCCAACTTGATCGTCTCCAGCTTCCGCGCGCAGAGCGGCGCCGGGCCGTTCGCCATGTTCGATTTCAGCCCCGTGGGCGTCGCCGTGGCGCTGACCGGTGTGCTTTTCATTACGCTGATCGGCTGGCGGCTGGTGCCGCGCCGGGAAGTGGTCGGCGTCGCCAGCTTTGACACCGGCACCTACATCACCGAGGCCCGCGTCAAAGAAGGCGCCAAGGCCGATGGCAAAAGCCTGCGCGAAGTCGAACAACTGCTCGAAGAGGCCGATGCCCAAGTGGTGGGCATGGTGCGCAACAAACTGCGTCTATCAGCCCCCAACCCGCGACGCATCCTCCAGGCCGATGACGTATTGGTGATCGAGGCCGAGCCTGAATCCCTCGGCGAAGTGCTCAGCAAACTGGGGTTGCAGCTGGAAGCCGCGCATAAGCCGACGCCGGATAAGGACGAGAAAGACGACGAGGCCTCAGCCGAGAAAAAGACCGAGGAAAAGAAGGACAGCAACAATGACGACAGGGTGCTGCAGGAACTGCTGGTCCGCCCGGACTCCCAGTTGATTGGCCGATCAGCCAGCAATATCCGCCTGCGTCACCGTTACAACATCAACCTGCTGGCGATCTCGCAGCAGAGTCACCGCTCGATCAAACGCCTGCGCTCGACCATATTTGAGCGCGGCGATGTGCTGCTCATGCAAGGCGATTCTGCGGACATCAACGACTTTGCCAACGACTATGCCTGTGTGCCGCTGGCCGACCGCGCCATCAGCATTCCTAACCCGGCCCAAGCCGGCTTCGCCGCTGGCGTAATGGTGCTGGCGGTGATCCTCGCCGCGTTCGGCGTACTGTCGGCAGCCGTGGCCTTCGCCGCTGGCGTGCTGGTGTTTATGGTGGCGCGGATCGTGCCCCTGCGCCTGCTCTATCAATCCATCGACTGGCCGGTGATCGTCCTGCTGGGTGCGATGATCCCCGTCGCTGGCGCCATGTCTGCGACCGGCGCGGCCGACCTGCTGGCGCGCCTGCTGATGGAGCATGTCGCGCAGGGCAATCCGGTGGTGGTGCTGACGCTGATCCTGGTGGTGACCATGACCCTCTCGGACTTTATGAACAATGCCGCCACCGCTGCGGTGATGTGCCAAATCGCCTTAAGCGCGGCCAGCCAACTCGGGGTCAGCCCAGACTCGTTGTTGATGGCGGTGGCGATCGGCGCCTCCTGCTCATTCCTCACCCCGATTGGCCACCAGAACAACACGCTAATTCTCAGCCCAGGCGGCTTCCGCTTCGGCGACTACTGGCGCCTCGGCCTACCGATGGAAATCCTCGTGGTGCTGGTCAGCGTGCCGCTGTTGCTCGTGGTCTGGCCGCTGTAACCGCAGGCCTCTTACCGCGTCGCGCAGGCGATGTCGCGGCCAGACCATACGGGTTAAGCCGGCCGATTTAGCCTTTGGCCTGGACTGATAGCGACAGAGCGTGCCGCCGGGCAGGCTATTGCATTAGTCTTGAGCGCACGTCTCACGTCCAAGGCCCCTGTTTGATGTCGTCACCTTCGCTACGCCACTCGCTGCGGCGCCTCTGGGCGCAGGACAAATTCAGCTACAGCCTGCGGGTGTTTATCGCCCTCAGCGGCGTCTTGCTGCTGTGCTGGTCGCAAGGCTGGATGCATGCGCTGATCCCGCTGTTTCTCGGGGTGATCGCCAGCGCCCTGGCGGAAACCGACGACAGCTGGCAGGGCCGCTTGGTGGCGCTGCTGGTGACCCTCGGCTGCTTCAGCGTGGCGGCCTATGCGGTGGAGTTCCTGTTCCCCTACCCCTGGCTGTTCGTCATCGCTCTGGCCCTGGCCAGTTTTGCCCTGACCATGCTCGGCGCACTCGGCGAACGCTACGCCACACTCGGCTCGGCGACCTTGATTCTCGCGGTGTACAGCATGATCGGCGTGGAGCAGCGCGGCGGTGCCGCCGGTCTGTGGCAGGAACCCTTGCTGCTGGTCGCCGGCGCCGCCTGGTACGGCGTGCTGTCGGTACTGTGGAATGCGCTGTTCGCCAACCAGCCGGTGCAACACAGCCTGGCCCGGCTTTTTCGTGAGCTGGGCCAGTATCTCAAGCTCAAAGCGGCACTGTTCGAGCCGCTACGCCAGCTGGATGTAGAAGAGCGGCGCCTGGCCCTGGCCAAACAAAATGGTCGCGTGGTCGCAGCGCTGAATGCGGCCAAGGAAATCATCCTGCACCGCGTAGGCAATGGCCGGCCAGGGCCAAAAGTCAGCCGCTACCTCAAGCTGTACTTCCTCGCTCAGGATATCCACGAGCGCGCCAGCTCCTCGCACTACCCTTACAACGAGCTGGCCGAAGCGTTCTTCCATAGCGATGTGATGTTTCGCTGCCAACGCCTGCTGCATTTGCATGGTGAAGCCTGCCAGCGCTTGGCCCAGGCCATCGAACTGCGTCAACCGTTTGAATACCGCGAGCTATGCCGCCAGGCGCTGACCGACCTGCACGACTCCCTCGAACACCTGCGGCTGCAGAGCAATCCGGCCTGGCGCCACCTACTGCGCTCGCTCGGAGCCCTGGCCGGCAACCTGCGCAGCCTGGATACGCTACTGGGCAACGCCAGCAACCCTGATGCCATGGCCGAAGAACAGGACAGCAGCCTGCTCGACCGTGAGCCGCAGTCGCTCAAGGATGTCTGGGAACGCCTGCGCCTGCAGCTAACCCCCACCTCGCTGCTGTTTCGCCACGCCCTGCGCCTGTCTATCGCCCTGGCCGCCGGCTACGGCGTGCTGCACTGGATTCACCCAACCCAGGGTTACTGGATTCTGCTGACCACGCTGTTTGTCTGCCAGCCGAACTACGGCGCCACCCGGCGCAAGCTGGTGCAGCGCATCAGCGGCACCGTGCTTGGCCTGTTGCTGGGCTGGGCGCTGTTCGACCTGTTTCCCAATCAGCTGGTACAAGCGCTGTTTGCGGTGGTCGCCGGCGTGGTGTTCTTTGCCCTGCGCAGCAGCCGCTACACCCTGGCCACAGCGGCGATCACCCTGCTGGTGCTGTTCTGCTTCAATCAGTTGGGCAATGGCTATGGGCTGTTTATTCCACGGCTGGTCGACACCCTGCTGGGCAGCCTGATCGCCGGTTTGGCGGTGCTGTTAATCCTGCCGGACTGGCAAGGCCGCCGCCTCAATCGCCTGCTGGCCAATACCCTGAGCTGCAACAGCCGTTACTTGCAGCAAATCATCCAGCAATACGCCAGCGGCAAGCGTGACGACCTGAGCTATCGCCTGGCCCGGCGCAACGCCCACAACGCCGATGCCACGCTGTCGACCGCGCTCGGCAATATGCTGATGGAGCCGGGGCATTTTCGTAAGCAAGCAGATGTCGGCTTTCGCTTTCTGGTGCTGTCGCACACCCTCTTGAGCTACCTCTCGGGCCTCGGCGCCCACCGCGGCGAGGCTAGCCTGAGCGGCAGCGACCACCTACTGCTGGCCAGCGCCAGCCAGTTAGCGGCCAGCCTGGATGAGATTGCCAGCTGCCTGCATGACGAGCGCCCGGTGGCGATTCACAGCGATGCGGAAGAGCAGCTTGCCAGCGAGCTGGAAGCGCTCAGCGACGAGCTGGATGACCCACATCGGCTGCTACAGACCCAGCTGGCGCTGATCTGCCGGCAGCTCGGGCCACTGCGCACACTCGCCGCGCACCTGCTCAGGGGCCAGGCTCAGGATTAAACCCCCGGCGCCGCCTCGCGCTGTGCCTGGCGATGCATGCAACGCTCGATCGTGCGGGATCGCGGCCCTGCCCTGGCGCTTTTCCGCTACCCTGCACAGCTGCCCACACAGTGCCCGCCATGAACAAGACTGAACTGCTGCAACAGGTGCTCAAGCGCCTTGAAGATGACCACTTGCAAGCCCAGCAGGCGGCATTAACCGCCTACGAAACTGCCACCGCTAAAGAGAACATCGCCGAGAACAAATACGACACCCTCGGCCTGGAAGCCTCCTACTTGGCAACCGGCCAAGCGCGTCGGGCAGCAGCCATTCGCCAGACCCTGGCGAACTGGAAACAGCTGGTGCTGCGTAGCTTTGACCCGCAACTGGGGATTCAGCTCGGCGCCCTTATCGCGCTGAGCGACGACGAGGATAGGCGTCAATGCTTGTTCCTCGGCCCAGACGGTGCGGCCATGAAGCTGCAACAGGACGGCCAGACGGTGCAGGTGATTGGCCCACAAGCGCCGCTGGGGCAACTCTTGCTCGGCAAGGGCGTCGACGATGAGATCACCCTGCGGGTCGCCAGTGGCGTGCAACTGTTGGCGATTCTCTCGGTCGACTGATAGCAGCTATAACTGAAAGACCGCCCCGCACAGTCTCAGGAGACCGCCATGTACCCGCAGACGCACGACCTTGCCAGCCTCTTCAAACAACTCGGCCTGCCCAATGACGACGCCGCCATTGAGCGATTTATCGAGCAACACTCACCCCTGGCTGAAGGCTGCAAACTCGCCGACGCCCCCTTCTGGGACAACGCTCAGGCGGCTTTTCTGCGTGAAGAGATTCGTGAAGACGCCGACTGGGCCGAGGTCGTCGACCAGCTCAACCTAATGCTGCGAGGCTGACAACGTGCCGGCGGCCCCCACCAGCTCGCGCCAGGTCAGGTAAACCCGTAGGTCGAACTCCAGCTGATGGTAGCCAGGCAGCATGTATTCGCAGAGCTTGTAGAAGGCTTTGTTGTGCTCAGCCTCCTTCAAGTGCGCCAGCTCGTGCACCACAATCATCTGCAGAAACTCCGGCGCCGCCTCGCGAAACAACGAGGCCACGCGGATTTCCTTCTTCGCTTTGAGCTTGCCGCCCTGCACGCGTGAAATCGCCGTGTGCAGGCCGAGCGCGCGATGGGTCAAATCGAGGCGATTGTCGTAGAGCACCTTGTCGATGGCCGGCGCATTGCGCAGGTGCTCCTGCTTAAGGCCCTGGATATAGGCGTACAGCGCCTTATCGCTCTGAATCGCGTGCTTGCCACTGTAGGACCGCGCCAGATAATCGCCCAAGCGCTGCTCGGCAATCAGCTGACGAATCTTCTCTTGCAGCGGAGCTGGATAGCCTTGCAGATATTTAAGCGGGGTCATGGGCGAAGTGACGCGGGCACATTAAGGCCCGCGATTATGCCGCAAGCCGCCCGCGACGGGGGGCGGCTTTTAGCGTCATTCGGTAGCCGGCACAACGCGCAGCAAGCGCCCATCGGCATTGTCAGTGAGCAGGTACAGCGCGCCATCCGGACCGCTGCGTACATCCCGGATGCGCTCGCCAAGCTCTTCGAACAGCACCTCCTGCCCTGCCAGCTTGCCGTTCTGCAAACGAATACGTCGCACGCTGCGCTCGGCCAGGGTTGAGGCGAACAGGTCGCCCTGCCACTGCGGGAATAACGCGCCGCGGTACAGCGTCAGGCTCGACGGCGCTACCGACGGTGTCCAGTGCAGCAGCGGCTGCTGCAAGCCCGTTAGTTCGGTGTAAGGGGAAATCTGCGCACCGCTGTAGTCGATGCCGTAGGTGATCAGCGGCCAGCCATAGTTGTTGCCCGGTTTAATCAGGTTCAACTCGTCGCCACCACGCGGGCCATGTTCGTGGCTGTACAGGCGCTGCCGCTCGGCGTCATAGACGATGCCCTGCACGTTGCGATGACCCAGGCTATAAATCTCCGCTGCGGCACCGGCTTGCCCCACCAGCGGGTTGTCCTGGGGGATGCTGCCATCGCGATTAAGCCGGACAATTTTGCCCAGGTGGTTACTCGTGTTCTGCGCCTGCTCGCGCAGGTCAAAGCCATCGCCGAGGGTCAGCAGCAGGGTGTTATCCGGGAGAAAGGCCATGCGCCCGCCGTAATGCGCGGCCCCGGCTTTGGCCGGCAGCGCACTGAACAGCACCTGGACATCCTGCAACTGCCCGTCGACCAGCCGCGCCTTGGCCAAACGCGTGTTGTTGGCCTGGGCGGTGCCGTAGGCGTAGCTCAGGTAGAGCTGCTGATTGCTGGCGAATTGCGGATCAAGCATGACCTCCATCAGTCCCGCCTGCGCAGCGACAAACCCCTCTGGTACGCCGCCGACCGGTTGCGGGTTAAGGCGGCCATCCGCTTCGATGATGCGCAGGCGCCCTACTCGCTCGGTCACCAACATGCGCCCGTCCGGCAGAAAGGCCAGCGACCATGGATGCTCCAGGCCACCGGTCACGGTTTCGATGCGGTAATCCATGGCATGCGCCAGGCTGCTGCCCAGCAGACCGAGGAATAACAGAGCGCGGGATGTCTTCAACATGGCACGGGCCTTTTGCACGAAGGTAAACAAGTCAGAGTTGGGCAGGCGCGGCACGCTGCCACAGCCGCGCAAACAACAACGCCCCCAGGCTGCCGCAGGCCATTAGCCCAGCGGTGCCGCCCAGGCTGCGATTAGCCGCAATCAGCGTCGGCATCGGCAGTAGCGCATTAGCCAGCGCCAGCGCTGACCACACCGCCAGCGCGCCTGCCAGAGCAAACAACAGCCAGCGGCCACTCGGCCAGGCGCGCGCGAATCGACTCGCCACCGGCAGCGCACAGATAAAGCCGAGGATCACCAGCACCGCGAAAGTCGGGCTGAAGCCCAGCAGGTCCAAGCCAGTGGTGTGCAAGCGCACCGTCAGCGGCACTGGCGCACCGAGGGCTTGCAGGTTGGCCAGATTGAACTGCGTCTGCAGCACAGCCCCCAACACACTCGTCAGCAGCACAGCCAAAAGAAAATACAGCAAGGTGCGCGATTTACTCGGCATGCAAACGGGTATCCAGAAACGACAGTGGCCCGAGTATGGACCAGCATGCGGAGCGGCATACGCTGGGTGTTTTACATGGTTTTACCAAGCACCGGCCATCGAAGCGGCCTTTGCCCGCTTTGGCTCGGCGCACAAGCAACTGATCGCCCTTACGGACACCCAGGACCCATCCCACCACGTGCTGGCTGGCGACATTCTCTCGCCGAATGACACACCACGTGTGCAGGCCGCGATTCTGGCGTTTCTGGCCAGTTTGCCGGCCAAACCCTAAGCGCTAGTCGAAACGGCAAAACGCCGCGTTAAAGGCACAGGGTTTGTCTGCGGTAGATCTGCAGCAGTTGCTCGACCGTAAGGCGACAAGCCTGCGCCCGGCACTGCGCATTGAAGGCAAAGGCGCTTTGCTCGGCTTCGGCCAGGCGGATATACAACGCCAGCCAATCCGTGGCGGGCACATCGACTGGGTGGCGCAACACGGCCTTGCCACACAGAAACCACGGGGAACCGCCGAAGTTACGCGGCAGATCCTCGCCCGCACGCCATCCACTCGTCGGATAGTTCCGCACGAAAAAACGCTCATCTGCATGTTTCTTCCAAAAAACTGACGCTTCTCGCAAAAAACTCTCCTTAGTTATCAAGGTACGAATTTTTCTGCGCCATTTTTTGTGCGCCTTTTATTACTGGCCAGATAATGGCCACGCGAAAAAACAGCACTTTATTGGCGCCAAGAAAAAATTAACAATCCCGGTCTTCCCACGTATAAAGCCCCCTGTTCGACGACCTCTTGGTCTTCGAGCGAGGTGGCAACACTGCCGCTTCCCCCTAGCCCTAACTTTTAGTTCGAGCGCACAGGCCGGAATGCCGAGTACATAGCTACTAACTCGCGGATGAGATATGCCCGACTGAAAGTTCTCAATAGAGAACTCAGTCAATGATCGACCTTGCAACCTGGAACCTCACCATTCCTGTCGGCGTACCGGCAACCACCATCGCCACCCCCCTGCTGGTCGGTGGTTATCAGGACCACTACTTCCAGTCCGATGCTGCCAGCATATTTTTCTGGGCGCCCGTCAATGGCAGTACCACCAGCGGCTCAAGCTACCCGCGCAGCGAACTGCGCGAGACCTTTGCCGACGGCAAACTGCACAACTGGACCTACCCGAGTGCCGACAACTACCTGAGCGCCACCCTCAAACTCAACCAGGTGCCCTCGTCCGGCCGGGTGGTGATCGGCCAGATCCATGGCTACAAGAACGACATGCCCATGCTCAAGCTTGAGTACCAGTACAAGGCGAGCACCGCCACCGGCACGGTGGTGGCCAAATTACGCATGATTCCTGACGGCGTCGTGCAGACGGTCTTCCTGGCCAGCGGCATCCCGCTCAACCAGGAGCTCAAGTACAGCATCCACCTGACCCCGAGCGGCACCTTGGGGCTGACCGTCAACAAAGAAAAATGGAATGCCCGCCTGGATGGCGGTTGGGCCACCCGACTGCTGTATTTCAAGGCCGGGGTTTATACCCAGGACAACACCGGTTATGAAACCGAAGCCGGCAGCGCGACGTTCTACAGGCTGAAGGTTGAGCATCGCCCACTCCCCATCAGCAATAGCTGAAGCAAAAAGCCCGCTCAATGAGCGGGCTTTTTGCAGGCGATGGGACTGATCCCAGGCTTAGTTGACCTTGGCGGCCAGCTCACCCTTGGCATAACGCTGGAACATGGCTTCAAGATTCATCGGTTTGATCTTCGACGCGTTACCGGCAGTGCCGAACGCTTCGTAACGGGCAATGCAGATATCACGCATGGCGGTCACGGTCGCGGAGAAGAACTTACGCGGGTCGAACTCGCTCGGGTGCTCAGCCATCATGCGGCGCATGGCACCTGTAGAGGCCAGACGCAGGTCGGTGTCGATGTTGACCTTGCGCACGCCGTGCTTGATGCCTTCGACAATTTCTTCAACCGGCACACCGTAGGTTTCTTTGATGTCGCCGCCGTACTGGTTGATGATCGCCAGCCACTCTTGCGGTACCGAGCTGGAGCCGTGCATCACCAGGTGAGTATTGGGGATGCGCGCATGGATCGCCTTGATGCGGTCGATAGCAAGGATATCGCCAGTAGGCGGCTTGGTGAACTTGTACGCGCCGTGGCTGGTGCCGATGGCGATGGCCAGGGCATCGACCTGAGTCTGCTTAACGAAGTCAGCCGCCTCTTCCGGGTCGGTCAGCATCTGGCTGTGATCGAGCACGCCTTCTGCGCCAACGCCGTCTTCTTCGCCGGCCATGCCAGTTTCCAGGCTGCCCAGGCAACCCAACTCACCTTCCACCGACACGCCGCAGGCGTGGGCAAAGGCGACGGTCTGCTGGGTGACACGCACGTTGTAGTCGTAGTCAGCCGGGGTTTTGCCGTCTTCTTTAAGCGAGCCGTCCATCATCACCGAGCTGAAGCCCAGCTGGATCGAGCGTTGGCAGACGTCAGGGCTGGTGCCGTGGTCCTGGTGCATACACACCGGGATATGCGGGAACTCTTCGATAGCGGCCAGGATCAGGTGGCGCAGGAACGGTGCACCGGCGTATTTACGCGCACCGGCGGAAGCCTGAACGATCACCGGGGAATCGGTCTTGTCGGCCGCTTCCATGATCGCGCGCATCTGTTCAAGGTTGTTTACGTTGAAGGCCGGCACGCCGTAGCCGAATTCGGCGGCGTGGTCGAGCATCTGGCGCATGCTGATAAGTGCCATGGTGTTCTTTCTCCCGGTGGGGGTCGTTAATCGTGCAAGCCTGCCGCAGGGGCAGGCGCTATTCAAGTCATTCAGATCAGGGGTAAGCCTGCTCTGTATTTAATGGGTTACTAAGGTGCCTTGCAGCCACGGCCAATCAGGTCATCGTTAGCCGTCCAGTAGACCAGCCCTTCCTCACCCTTGGTATGAAAGGACAGCAAACCGTCGCTGTACAGCGCGCCCGAACCTGATACTTGCTGATTCAAGCGATAGACAATATCGCCACCACCCAGACGTACATCAACCGACTCGCGGCTGCTGTCGGCGAAACGCCAGAGCACTTCGGCCTGGCTGTCGCACACCCAACGCGTCCAGTTATCCGACGGTGCCGGCTGACTGGCGCACGCGCCAAGCAGGCTGAGCAACGCCAGCAGGCTGATTGGCTTAACCATTGGCGCGTTGTTCCAGCATGGCTACAGCCGGCAGCACCTTGCCCTCGACGAACTCAAGGAACGCGCCGCCACCGGTGGAGATGTAGCTGATCTGCGCGCCAATGCCGTACTTGTCGATAGCCGCCAGGGTGTCGCCACCACCGGCGATGGAGAACGCCGGGCTGTCGGCGATAGCCTGAGCCAGTACCTTGGTGCCATTGCCGAACTGATCGAACTCGAATACGCCGACCGGGCCGTTCCACAGGATGGTCTTCGAGGATTTCAACAACTCAGCAAACTGCGCAGCGGTCTGTGGGCCGATATCCAGAATCATGTCGTCTTCAGCCACATCGGCGACCAGTTTGACAGTGGCTTCAGCGTCTTCGGCAAAGGCCTTGGCCACCACCACATCAACCGGCAACGGCACGCTAACCTTGGCCGCGATGGCCTTGGCTGTCTCAACCAGATCAGCTTCATACAGCGACTTACCGACCGGGAAACCAGCAGCCGCGAGGAAGGTATTGGCGATGCCGCCGCCGACGATCAGCTGGTCGCAGATCTGGCTCAGGCTATTCAGCACGTCGAGCTTGGTCGACACCTTGGAGCCCGCAACAATCGCCGCCATCGGCTTAGCCGGATTACCCAGCGCCTTGCCCAGTGCGTCCAGTTCGGCCGCCAACAACGGGCCGGCACAGGCCACCTTGGCGAACTTGGCCACGCCATGGGTCGAACCCTCGGCGCGGTGAGCGGTGCCAAAGGCGTCCATCACGAATACGTCGCACAGGGCGGCGTATTGCTGGGCCAGTTCGTCAGCGTTTTTCTTCTCGCCCTTGTTAAAGCGCACGTTTTCGAACAGCACGATCTCGCCAGCAGCGACTTCGACGCCGCCCAGGTAGTCGGCAACCAGCGGCACGTCACGACCGAGCGCCTTGCTCAGGTAGTCGGCGACTGGCTTGAGGCTGTTCTCTGCACTGAACTCACCTTCAGTAGGGCGACCCAAGTGCGAGCAGACCATCACGGCTGCGCCCTTCTCCAGCGCCAGCTTGATGGTCGGCAGGGACGCGAGGATGCGCGCGTCACTCTTCACCACACCGTCTTTTACCGGCACGTTGAGGTCTTCGCGGATCAGCACGCGCTTACCGGCGAGATCGAGGTCGGTCATCTTCAGAACAGTCATTAAATCAGTCCTTCACGGGGGGCTGGTTGAACGGAGTTGGGCAGGCTTTTAAAAGGAAGTTTTCGGCGACATCGAGCATGCGGTTGGCAAACCCCCACTCGTTGTCGAACCAGGCCAGCAGATTCACCAAACGCGGGCCGGAGACACGCGTTTGGCTGCCATCGACAATGGCCGAATGCGGGTCATGGTTGAAATCACAACTGGCGTGCGGCAGCTCGGTATACGCCAGCAAGCCTTTGAGCGGACCGCTCTCAGCCGCCTGGCGTAACACCGCATTAATCTCGGCCGCCGAAGTATCACGCGCAGTTTGCAAGGTGATATCCAGACAGGACACATTCACCGTCGGTACGCGTATGGCTTTGGCCTGGATGCGCCCGCTTAGTTCCGGCAGCAAGCGTTCGATACCGCGCGCCAGGCCAGTAGACACCGGAATCACCGATTGAAAGGCCGAGCGCGTGCGGCGCAGGTCTTCGTGGTGGTAGGCGTCGATCACCGGCTGATCGTTCATCGCTGAGTGGATGGTGGTAATCGACACGTACTCGATGCCCACCGTTTCATTCAGTAATTTGAGCAGCGGCACACCACAGTTGGTAGTGCAAGAAGCGTTCGATACCAGCTGTTCGCTGCCCGTCAGGCAATTCTGATTGACCCCGAACACCACCGTGGCGTCGATATCCGCCTCACCGGCCATAGGCTGCGAGAGCAACACCCGCGGTGCGCCGGCGTCGATAAAGCGCTGTGCAGCGGCACGCGTGGTGTATTGACCGGAGCATTCGAGCAGCAGGTCAATATCCAGCGCCGCCCAGTCGACACCTTCCGGGGTCGCCTGGCGCAGCACCTTCACGCAGTCGCCATTGATATGCAGACAATCGCCATCGACGCGCACCTCGCCGGGAAAACGCCCGTGGGTGGAGTCGAAGCGCGTCAGGTATTCGATACTGGCCTGATCGGCCAGGTCATTCAGTGCGACGATTTCCAGCTGCGCCCCCGCGCCACGCTCATGTAACGCACGCAGCACGCAGCGGCCGATACGGCCGTAGCCGTTGAGGGCAATTCGATAGGGACGCTTGGGCATCGGGTATCTCGGGTGAGCGTAGGGTGGATCGCGCTTCACCGATCCACCGGCGGTGTAACGGTGGATGAAAAGAACGTCATCCACCCTACGGCGTCGTTCTGACTCAGGCTTCCAGCAGCTCGGCGGCAGTTTCCAGGACGTTTTCGACGGTGAAGCCGAACTCCTCGAACAGCGCAGGGGCTGGGGCCGACTCACCAAAGGTGGTCATGCCGATGATGCGGCCTTCCAGGCCAACGTACTTGTACCAGTAGTCTGCATGCGAGGCTTCGATGGCGATCCGTGCACCGACCTGCACCGGCAGCACGGCCTGCTTGTAGCCGGCGTCCTGCTGGTCGAACACGCTGGTGGACGGCATCGATACCACACGCACCTTACGGCCTTCGGCAGTCAGCTTCTCAAAAGCGGCGACCGTCAGGCCGATTTCCGAACCGGTAGAGATCAGGATCAGTTCCGGCTCGCCAGCGCAGTCTTTCAGCACATAACCACCACGGGCCACGTCCGCCAGTTGCTGGGCATCGCGGTTCTGGTGCGGCAGGTTCTGCCGGCTGAAGATCAGCGCGGATGGGCCGTCATTACGCTCAATGGCGTACTTCCAGGCCACCGCCGATTCCACGGCGTCGCATGGGCGCCAGGTGTCGAGGTTCGGCGTGCCACGCAGGCTGGCCAACTGCTCGATCGGCTGGTGCGTCGGGCCGTCTTCACCGAGACCGATGGAGTCGTGGGTGTAGACGAACAGCACGCGCTGTTTCATCAGCGAGGCCATACGTACTGCGTTGCGCGCGTATTCCATAAAGATCAGGAAGGTCGCGCCGTACGGCACGAAGCCGCCGTGCAGAGCCACACCGTTCATGATCGCGCTCATGCCGAATTCGCGCACGCCGTAGAACATGTAGTTGCCGGATGCATCGTCAGCCGACACGCCCTTGCAGCCTTTCCACAGGGTCAGGTTGGAGCCAGCGAGGTCGGCAGAGCCACCCAGGAATTCCGGCAGCAACGGACCAAACGCGTTCAGGGTGTTCTGGCTGGCCTTGCGGCTGGCGATGGTTTCGCCTTTGGCGGCCACTTCCTGGATATAGGCAGCGGTTTTCTCGGCGAAGTCGGCTGGCAGCTCACCCGCGACACGGCGCTTGAACTCGCTGGCCAGCTCGGGGAAGGCAGCAGCATAGGCAGCGAAACGCTGATCCCACTCGGCTTCAGCGGCGGCACCGGCTTGTTTGGCGTCCCACTCGGCGTAGATATCGGCCGGAATTTCGAACGGGCCGTGGTTCCAGCCAAGGGTGGCGCGGGTCAGGGCGATTTCTTCGAGGCCCAGTGGCGCACCGTGGCAATCTTCCTTGCCGCCTTTGTTTGGCGAGCCAAAGCCGATGGTGGTTTTGCAGCAGATCAGGGTCGGACGGTCGTCGGTTTTACGCGCGGTCTCGATGGCCATCTTGATCTCGTCGGCATCGTGACCGTCGACATTGCGAATCACTTGCCAGCCATAGGCTTCGAAGCGCGCCGGGGTGTCGTCGGTGAACCAGCCTTCGACTTCGCCGTCGATGGAGATGCCGTTGTCATCGTAGAAGGCAACCAGCTTGCCCAAGCCCAGGGTGCCGGCCAGCGAGCAGACTTCATGGCTGATGCCTTCCATCATGCAACCGTCGCCGAGGAAGGCGTAGGTGAAGTGGTCAACGATCTGGTGGCCGTCGCGGTTGAACTGCGCGCCCAGCACTTTCTCGGCAATGGCGAAACCGACGGCGTTGGCGATGCCCTGGCCGAGCGGGCCAGTGGTGGTCTCAACGCCTGGGGTGTAGCCGTATTCCGGGTGACCCGGAGTCTTGCTGTGCAACTGACGGAAGTTCTTCAGGTCGTCGATCGACAGCTCGTAACCGGTCAGGTGCAGCAGCGAATAGATCAGCATCGAACCGTGACCGTTGGACAGCACAAAGCGGTCACGGTCGGCGAATTCCGGGTTGCTCGGGTTGTGCTTGAGGAAGTCGCGCCACAGGACTTCGGCGATATCCGCCATGCCCATCGGGGCACCCGGATGGCCGCTGTTGGCCTTCTGCACGGCATCCATGCTGAGGGCACGAATGGCATTGGCTCGCTCACGACGGCTGGGCATCACTGAATCTCCTACGGGGCTGCTTGGGCAACTGGGGGTCGAAAAGGCGGCTATTTTCGCCCAGCGGGGGCCATGGGGGCAATCACAGATGGTCGTTGCGTCAAGACAATTGGCAATAACCGCCTCACCGCGCACCTCAGACGGGCTTCGCCGTGCATAAACAGGGTGCCTGAAACAGCTCGCCATGCCAGAGGCCACGCAGGGTGTGACGCATCACCAGCAACCAGATAAGCGTTAGTTTGGCCGCCAGCAACAGTCCCACCCAGGTGAAAAACGCCAGCCCGGTTAACTGCTGCAAGGCAAAGGTGGCCAAGGTAAACACCCCCAGCGGGAAGGTAAAACCCCACCAGCCCAAGTTGAAAGGCAACTCGCGACGCATGTAATGCTGGGTAAACAGACTGGCCGCCACCAACCACCAGAGGCCTGCGCCCCACAGCGCCAGACCACCCACCAGCCCAAGCTGCTGCGCCATCTCGGCCGCTCCCTGTAACGCGGTTCCCTGCCAGGCCTGCGGTGCAGCCTGGCCCAGACCGATCAGACCCAGACAACCAGTGGCCAACGGCCCCAGTGGCAACCAGCTGCTGGCGGCAAAATCCATGTCCGGCAGTTTGTGCAAGGCCAGTCGCAATAGCACCAGGGCGATCAGGGCAAACGCCAGGCTCAGGGACAAACCCCACAGTACATAGCCAAGGCTCAGCAGTAACTGCGCGGTCTCAGCAGGCAGATGCGGCGCCAGCACCGCGGCACCACTGGCAACCACTTCAGGGGCGACAATCGGCAGCAGCCAAACCCCCGTCAGGGTCTCCAGCACATGCTTTTGCCGGGTGAACATCAGGTACGGCACGCCCAGCGCCACCCCAAGGGCCAAGCCCAGCGCCAGCCACCACAGGCCGTGCGCCAACTGCACCACCACCGCGCCATACATAGGCTCGGCAAATAACAGCAGGCCATTGACCACCTGCACCAGCCCCATGGGAATCGCGCCCAGGAACATCGACTGCACCGGGTGATCCAGCATCGGCCACAGGGTGTCGCGAAACAGCAGCAAGCGCGCGACAAACAACAGGCTGAACAGCCCAAACAGCAGCACCGTCAGCAGCCATAGGCCTTCGGCCAGCCACAACTGCCCAGTGAATGACACGGGCAGCCTGGCCACTACCTGGGCCAACACGCCGGTACCCATGGTCATGGCAAACCAGTTGGGGGTGAACTGACGCACGAACGCCAGCGGTTCATGCAAACGAGTAAAAGGGCGCAGCATCACGGCATTCCTCACAAGGGACCGAGTCAGCGGTCTATACCTGTGAGGTTAGGGCGCAGCGTGCTATAGGTAAAATACATATAAAAGATACAAGGCATACCTTCTATTTATGAACCTACATCACCTCAAGGTGTTTCTCGCCATCGCTGAAACCGGCAGCATCAGCGCCGGCGCCGCACGCCTGTTTATCAGCCAGCCCGCCGTCACGCGGGAAATTCGCGAACTGGAAGCGCGCCTGCAGCTACGCCTGTTTGATCGCCAGAGCCGTGGCGTCAGCCTGACCGCCGCCGGACAGCGCCTACTGCCTTACGCCGAACGCATCTTTGCCCTGGAGCAGGCCGCTGAACGCGACCTGCAGGCCTTTGCCAACCTGAGCTGCGGCGAGCTGCAGCTGGGCGCCAGCGCCACGCTTGGTAGCTACCTACTGCCGCCGCTGATCGCCCACTTTCACCAGCAGTACCCACAGCTTCAGCTCAGCCTGCAAATCGGCAACACCGCCGCCAGCCTGCGGCAACTGCAGAACAATGAAACCACTCTGGCCTTTATCGAAGGCCCGTTTGAGCGCGAGCACTTTAACCACCGCCACCTCGGTACTGATGCCCTACTGCCGGTGGCCAGCCCGCACCACCCGTTGGCAGGATGCCGCGAAGTGAGCCCCGCCGAACTGACGGCCGCCCCGCTGCTGATCCGCGAGCTGGGTTCCGGCACCCGCGCCAGCCTGGAACAGGCCTACCAGGCACGTGACCTGCAACCGTGCATCGCCATGGCGCTGGGCAATAGCGAAGCCCTCAAGCGCAGCCTCGTCGCCGGGCAAGCCATCGCCTGGATCTCCGAGCTGGCGGTGCAGGAGGAACTGCGCAACGGCCAGTTGTGCTGCCTGGCCGTTACCGACATGCGCATCAACCGCGACCTGCATGCGGTCTGGCGCCGTGAACACTGCCTGAGCCCAGCGGCCGAAGCCCTGCTCAACCAAGTGCAAGACGCTCTGAACGCCAGCAAGACCAATATCAAAACTTTTTGATATTGGTCTTGCTGGATAAAAAATGACCGATTAGACTGCCCAACCTATGAATATGCGCGCCTCCCATTTGGCCTTTCAGCCCGTCGACGCCCTCGCTGCCCTGTGTAAGGCCAGTGGTGATGCGTTGCGCCTGAATATCCTGCGCGCCCTGGCCAACGACTCATTCGGCGTGCTCGAGCTGGCGCAGATCTTCGCCACCGGCCAATCCGGCATCAGCCACCACCTTAAAGTGCTGGCACAAGCCGGGCTGGTGGCCACGCGCCGCGAAGGCAATGCGATTTTCTACCGCCGCGCCCTGGCTCAGGCCGAGCAATTGGGCAGCCGCCTGCACAGTGCCCTGCTGGATGAAGTCGACCAGTTGCAGCTGCCGGCCGAGATACAACAGCGCATCGCCGCCGTACACAGCCAACGCGCCGCCGCCAGCCAAGCTTTTTTCACCCGCAGCGCCGCGAGCTTCCAGGCGCAACAGGACTTGATCGCCGGGCTGCCGCAATACCGTGACAGCGTGCTGGCCCTACTCGACTCCCTGGGCTTTGCCAGTGACGCCAGCGCGGTGGAAGTCGGCCCCGGCGATGGTGGCTTCCTGCCGGAGCTGTCGCGGCGTTTTCGGCGGGTGCTGGCGCTGGATAACAGCGCTGCCATGCTCGAACTGGCACGCCTGCGCTGCGCCGAGGAAGGCCTGGATAACGTTGCGCTGCAACTTGCCGATGCCCTGCATGACGACTACCCAGCGGCCGATTGCCTGGTGCTGAACATGGTTTTGCACCACTTCGCTGCCCCCGCCGAGGCACTCAAGCAGCTTGCACAGCACTTGAAACCTGGCGGCAGCCTGCTGATTACCGAGCTGTGCAGCCACAACCAGAGCTGGGCCCGCGAGGCCTGCGGCGACTTGTGGCTGGGCTTCGAACAAGACGACCTGGCGCGCTGGGCCGCCGCCGCCGGCTTGACCACCTGCGAAAGCCTGTATGTGGGCCTACGCAACGGCTTTCAGATTCAGGTGCGGCACTTCGCCAAACCTTCAACACCTTATGGCCCAAGGGCCGCAATCAACGATCACTCACAGGAACCCGAACGATGAGCGAATACTCCCTCTTTACCTCCGAGTCCGTCTCCGAAGGCCATCCCGACAAGATCGCCGACCAGATTTCCGATGCCGTGCTCGACGCCATCATCACCCAGGACAAACATGCCCGCGTCGCCTGTGAAACCATGGTTAAGACCGGTGTGGCTATTGTTTCTGGCGAAGTCACCACCAGCGCCTGGGTCGACCTGGAAGAAATCACCCGCAAGGTGATCTGCGACATCGGCTACACCAGCTCCGACGTCGGCTTCGACGGCAACACCTGCGGCATCATCAACATCATTGGCAAGCAGTCCCCGGACATCAACCAGGGTGTTGACCGCGCCAAACCAGAAGATCAGGGCGCTGGCGACCAGGGCCTGATGTTTGGCTATGCAAGCAACGAAACCGACGTGCTGATGCCCGCGCCAATCGTGTTCAGCCACCGCCTGGTTGAGCGTCAAGCCGAAGCACGCAAATCCGGTCTGCTGCCGTGGCTGCGCCCGGACGCCAAGTCCCAGGTCACCTGCCGCTATGACGGCGGCAAGGTCGTCGGCATCGACGCCGTGGTGCTGTCCACCCAGCACAACCCGGATGTTTCGCTGCCCGACCTGCGCGAAGCGGTGATGGAGCTGATCATCAAGCACACCCTGCCGGCTGAATTGCTGCACAAGGACACTCAGTTCCACATCAACCCAACCGGCAACTTTGTTATCGGTGGCCCGGTGGGCGACTGCGGCCTGACCGGCCGTAAGATCATCGTCGACTCCTACGGCGGCATGGCCCGTCACGGCGGCGGTGCGTTCTCTGGCAAGGACCCGTCCAAGGTTGACCGTTCGGCCGCCTACGCCGGTCGTTACGTGGCGAAGAACATCGTCGCCGCCGGCCTCGCTGAGCGCTGCGAAATTCAGGTGTCTTACGCCATCGGCGTGGCTCAGCCAACCTCGATCTCGCTGAACACCTTTGGCACCAACAAGGTGGCTGAAGAGCTGATCATCAAGCTGGTGCGCGAGCTCTTCGACCTGCGCCCATACGCCATCACCAAGATGCTCGACCTGCTGCACCCGATGTACCAGGAAACCGCCGCCTACGGCCACTTCGGTCGTACCCCTGCGCAAAAGACGGTTGGCGACGATACCTTCACCACCTTCACCTGGGAAAAGACCGACAAAGCTGCCGAACTGCGCGCGGCTGCCGGCCTGTAAGCCTCACGGCAACACCACAAGCCCCGCCCAGTGCGGGGCTTTTTATTGTGTGCACGTTAAACGCCGGATAAAAAAGCAACTAGCCTTACCTGGCCACCCGCCGAGCAAGGATGCTCATGATGAAAGCGCTAATCGTCGGCCTACTGCTACTCAGCCAACCCTTGTGGGCCGCCTGCCCGGACTGGCCAGCGCAACGCGCCGAACGCGAACTGAACGCCCTGGCCCAGCAATTAAACACCTGGGACGACGCCTACCACCGCCAAGGCCAGAGCCTGGTTGCCGATGAGCTCTACGATCAGGCCAGCGCCAACCTGCAACACTGGCGACGCTGCTTCCCCGGCGCCGGCCCGGCGGTAGAAAACCCGCTCTATAGCAGTACCGGCCCAGTCCCCCACCCGGTTGCACAAACCGGGCTGCGTAAGCTCGCGGACAGCCGCGCCGTCGCCAACTGGATCGCCAGCCGAGAAGACCTCTGGGTTCAACCCAAGGTTGATGGCGTGGCCGTTAGCCTGGTCTATCGCCAGGGTCAGCTGGCGCAATTGATTAGTCGCGGCGACGGCCGCAGCGGCCAGGACTGGACCACCCAGGCGCGCCAGCTGCCAGCCATTCCCAAACAATTGCCCAGCCAACTGGACCTGGTATTACAGGGCGAGCTGTATTGGCGCATGCCTGCTCATATTCAGCACCAGGCCGGCAGCCTGGGTGCGCGAAGCAAGGTCGCCGGACTGCTGGCCCGACAGACGCTAACGGCCGAGGAAAGCGCGGGCATCGGCCTGTTTATCTGGGACTGGCCCGACGGCCCGAGCAACATCAGCGAACGCCTGCAGCGGCTCAGCACACTGGGCTTTGCCGACAGTTTGAACTTCAGCCAACCGATCCACACGCTGACCGATGCCAGCCACTGGCGCGCACAGTGGTACAACAGCCCCCTGCCCTTCGCGACTGACGGGGTCGTGTTGCGTCAAGGCAAACGTCCAGCCGCCGCCCGCTGGCAAGCCGAACCGCCGCACTGGGCCGTCGCCTGGAAGTACCCGGCCAGCCAGGCATTGGCCGTGGTGCAAGCGGTAGATTTTCGCATCGGCCGCAGCGGGCGCATCACCCCCGTGCTACGCGTACAACCGGTGAAACTGGATGACCGACGCATCGAGTATGTCAGCGCCGGCTCCCTGCAACGCTGGCAAACCCTGGATATTCGCCCCGGTGATCAGGTAGTAATTCGCCTGGCCGGGCTGACTATCCCCGCGCTGGACAGCGTGCTCTGGCGCACCCAGCAGCGCGCCGAACTGCAGGTGCCGGATGCCAAGGCCTATCACAGCCTCAGTTGCTGGCGCGCCACGGCGGCGTGCGCCAGTCAGTTTCGCGCACGCCTGGTCTGGCTCAGCGGCAAACAGGGTCTGGCGTTACCGGGTGTGGGCCCCGGCACCTGGGATAAGCTGCTGCGCGCCCAACAGATCAACAGCCTCACCGACTGGCTAGACCTCTCGACCGAGCAGCTCAGGCGCGTGCCAGGCCTTGGCCCACGCAGCGCCGCCACCCTGCAACAGAGTTTCAACCTGGCGCGCCAACGCCCGCAGCAGGCCTGGCTGCGCGCCCTGGGCGTGCCGGGCAACGTGACATTGGACGCCGACTGGGACACCCTGGCGCAACGCAGCATCACCGACTGGCAGCACCAGCCCGGCGTCGGCCCACAGCGGGCTGCGCAGCTGCAGGCGTTTTTTCAACACCCGGAAGTACAAGCCCTGCTTACACAGCTGCGCACAGCGCAAATCGCTGGCTTCTAAACTGCCGATAAACTTTGCCCCGACTGAACTGTCGGTTGCACACCCCATATCGAGGAATACCCATGCACAGAACCTTGCTCCTGAGCGCCCTACTGCTGACCGGCACACTGGTCCACGCCGATCAAAGCGCAACACCGCTCACTGGCTGTGCGGCCAAACTTCAGGCCATCGCCGCGCAACTCGAAATCGCCAAAAGCCACGGCAATAGCAACCAGCAAGCCGGCCTGGAGAAAGCCCTGAAGGAAGTTGAAAGCAACTGCAACGATGCCGACCTGCGCGCCAAGCGCGAAGCCAAGGTGAGCAAAGCCGAGGAAGAAGTTGCAGAGCGCGAGCAGGATCTGCGTGAAGCACAGGCCGACGGCGATCAGGACGACATCAGCAAACGCCAGCGCAAACTTCAGGAATCGCGTACAGAGCTGCAGCAAGCCCGCGAAGAACTCAACAAATAACGCGCGTATGACGGCTCAACTAAAGCCATGCCGGGCGGGGCGCAGCGACCGAATACAGGCGCGCGTCCGCCCTTGGGCACTACTCGCTTAACGGGCCTTGCGCCTGTTAAATCGAGCGGCGCCGCTACGCACAGGCTGTGCGCCTTGACTTAGAAGGCGCGGAACTCTTCATGGCACGCCTTGCAGCTGTCTTCAACACGCTGCATCGGCGCCGCCAGCAACTCCGGGGTTAATGGCGGAGCTTGGGTGGCGCTAACCAGCGCTGCGGTGCTGGCTTCCATCGCGCGCGCCAGCTCCTGGAAGCGCGCTTGACGCTGCCACACTTCATCCTTGGCGCGAGTCTCGCCACCCTCTTCACGCACCTGCGGGAAGTGCTGCCAAGGCTTACGCGTCAGCTGGTCAAGCTCGGCTGCACCGGCAACAAACGCCTCCTCCTTGAACGCCACCCGTCCGCGCAGCATGCCCCCCAGGTTTTCGCTGACCTTGAGCATCTGCTTGAAAAGCGCTTGGCGCTGGCCTTGCGGCGAATTGGGATCGACACCGCCACAACCACTCATGGTCAGCGCCAATAAAACGAGGAACAGGGTTTTAAGCTTCATAACACCTTCAATGCCAACAACCGGGTGGATAACGGGTGACAGTATCGCCACCCACCCGCCAACGGCCAAGCGTGGTGTTTTGCCGCAGAGAGCAGAACCTGATGTAACGGCTGGCGAGCGAGAGCCATGCAAGGCGCTACGTTAGTAACAGCCTCAGGCGGGTCAAAACAGACGAGAAATGTAGCGTAGCGAAGTAACAGCCGTAGGCTGGTCCGCAGGGTGAGCGCAGCGAATCAAGCGGAGTGGGCTCGCATGCGAGTGTACTTTTGAACATGAGCATTACTCGCTTCACTCGCCCTTCGGGTCGCGCTAAAGCGCGTTAGCCGCAAGCGGCGTACCGAATCTGTTTTTAACGCAGCAGGGCCGAAGCGCAGCAGGCTTTGCACAGGTTCTTAGGCGGAGACTACAAACAGGCTGATTATCAGGCCCATGTTGACGAACCACACCAGCGAACGCAGGGTCGCCCAGTCGGCCGCATAGAAGATGAAATAGAGGATACGACTGGCAATAAACGCCATGGCCAATTGGTCGAGCAATGCCTGCTCGGCACCACCCGCCAGGTGCGCAATGATCACCGCCGCAGAAAATGCCGGGGTGATTTCGAAGCTATTAAGCTGGGCATTGTTGGCGCGGCGGCCGAGACCGCTGAGGTTGTCCAACAGGGCACGCGGGTCATGATTGTGCCGGGGGCTGAAGCCGCCACTGACGGCTTTCGCCGTAACGGTCGACAGGTAAGGCAGAAACAGCGCAATCAACACACACCAGTAAGCAACGGTCATAGCAACTCCTAGGGTCAGGACAACAAGGCTGCAGCTTGGCCTGCAACCTTAGCCCGCGTCCATGACCCCAGCGTGAAATGCGGCGGCAATTCAGCCAATCATGCCGCCAGTTTTCCGTTGGCCAGCGCCACAGAGGCTGCGAGCATGGCACGCAGCAATACCGCGCAGCCGGCAGCGAGATCACCCGGCGCGGCATTCTCGATCTCGTTGTGGCTGATGCCGCCCTCGCACGGCACAAAAATCATCCCCGCCGGGCCCAGCTCAGCGAGAAAGATCGCGTCATGCCCAGCGCCGCTGACGATATCCATGTGCGACAGACCCAGTCCCAGTGCAGCACTGCGTACCGCCTCAACGCAGCCCTGCTCGAAATACAGCGGCGGGAAGTCTGCCGTCGGCGTTAGCTCGAAGCTCAGGCCATGCTTGGCGCAGGTCTCATCAATCACTCCACGCACCTCTTCGATCATCGAATCCAGCCGTGCCGGTTCGAGATGACGGAAATCCAGGGTCATGCGCACCTCGCCGGGAATCACGTTGCGCGAACCGGGGTAGGCCTGCAGACAACCGACCGTGCCACAGGCATGCGGCTGATGCTCCAACGCCACCCGATTGACCGCCGCTACCACTGCGGCCGCACCGACCAGGGCGTCCTTGCGCAGGTGCATCGGCGTTGGGCCGGCATGCGCTTCAACGCCCTTGAGATTCAGATCGAACCACTTCTGCCCGAGTGCGCCGAGCACCACGCCGATGGTTTTCTTCTGATCTTCAAGAATTGGCCCCTGCTCGATATGCGCCTCGAAATAAGCACCGACCGGATGCCCGGTCACCGCACGGCTGCCGGCATAGCCGATGGCATTCAGTGCCTCACCGACACTGACGCCTTCGGCATCGCGCTTGGCCAGGGTTTCTTCCAGGGTGAATTTCTCGGCGAACACCCCGGAGCCCATCATGCACGGGGCGAAGCGCGAGCCCTCCTCGTTGGTCCACACCACCACCTCCAGCGGCGCTTCGGTCTGTACGCCCAGATCATTCAGGGTACGCAGCACCTCGACGCCAGCCAGCACGCCAAAGCAGCCGTCAAACTTGCCGCCAGTGGGCTGGGTGTCGATATGGCTGCCGGTCATCACCGGAGGCAGTGCCGCATTACGCCCGGGGCGGCGGGCAAAGATGTTGCCAACCCCATCAACCGTCACGGTACAGCCGGCGTCCTCGCACCAGCGCACAAACAGGTCACGCGCTTGGCGGTCGAGGTAGGTCAGCGCCAGCCGGCAGACACCGCCTTTAACCGTGGCACCAAGCTGCGCCAGCTCCATTAGCGATTGCCACAGACGCTCACTGTTGATGTGCGGTTGAGTGGATTGCAGAACCTCGCTAACCGTGTTCATGGCGTTCTCCTTGTCGATCATGTTTGACCCGCCTGACAGAACGGCGAGCATATTGGGTGGCTTTGCGGGCCAGCACGCGCAGCTGTGCTAGCCCGCCAGATGACTGCTCTAGGCGGCGCTATCAACCACCACCGGCTGCGTATTGCGCAGGCTGCAGAGGCCGAAATAAATCAAGCCGCCGAAGAACGAGCCGGTAAACCAGCCGTAGTCGTAGAACCAGCTGAAGGCGTTGCTGCCTAGCGACAACAGGGTCAGCGCCACTGGCACCGCGAAGGCAACAAAACCGATCCAGTTCCACGCTGGGTACACGTCATCGCGGTACAGGCCGGCCAGGTCGAGGCGCTGTTTCTTGATCAGGAAGTAGTCCACCACCATGATCCCGGCGATCGGCCCGAGCAGGCTGGAGTAGCCCAGCAACCAGTTGGAATAGACGCTTTCCAGGCTCAGGTCCGAGACCAGCAGGCCGAGCTTCTTCAGCAACTCGTGGCCCATCAGGCCCAGGCCAATCAGGCCGGTGAGCATCACCGCCTTGGTACGGTTGATCAGCTTGGGCGCGATATTCTGGAAGTCATTGGTGGGCGAAACGATATTCGCCGCCGTATTGGTCGATAGCGTGGCGACAATGATCAATGCCATGGCCAAGGCGACCCAGCCTGGGCTCTGGATATGGCCGATCAGGGTGACCGGGTCCGACACGGTTTCACCGACCAGCGAGGCCGACGCGGCAGTCATCACCACACCGAGGGCGGCGAACAGGAACATGGTCAGCGGCAGACCAATGATCTGGCCGACGATCTGATCTTTCTGGCTCTTGGCGTAACGGCTGAAGTCGGGAATGTTCAACGACAAGGTGGCCCAGAAACCAACCATGGCGGTCAGCCCGGCCAGGAAGTAACTGGTGACACCGGCGCCCTCAGGACGGTTGGCCGGCTGCGCCAGCAGTTCGCTCATCGATACATTGGGCAGCGCCCACACCAGCAAGCCGGCACCGACCAGCACCAGCAGCGGCGCGGACAGGGTTTCCAGCCACTTGATCGATTCGGCTCCGCGTAATACCACCCACAGGTTGAGGGTCCAGAAGACCATAAAGCCGATCACCTCACCGGTGCCACCGAGGCTTTTCCAGCCCTCGAAGATCGAGCCGAGCAGCAAGTGAATGGCCAGGCCGCCGAACATGGTCTGAATACCAAACCAACCACAGGCCACGACCGCGCGAATCAGACAGGGCACGTTGGAGCCGATCACCCCGAACGATGATCGCAGCAAGACCGGAAAGGGAATGCCGTACTTGGTGCCGGGAAAGGCATTCAGCGTCAGTGGAACCAACACAATGATATTGGCCAGCAAGATCGCCAGCAGCGCCTCGCTCACCGACAACCCGAAGTAGGCGGTCAGCACGCCGCCCAGGGTATAGGTCGGCACGCAGATCGACATACCGACCCATAGGGCGGTGATGTGCCACTTGTTCCAAGTGCGCTCATGGACCTGGGTCGGAGCGATGTCATGGTTATAACGCGGGCTGTCGAGTACGTCGGGGCCAGCGGCCAGTTCGTACAAGCCATCGCGCTCAGTCACTTGCGATCTGCTCTGTTGCATGGGGCCTCTCCAGTGATTGTTCTGATTATTTGCTCATCGGGATTACCAACCATTTGCCAGGGGCGGCACTGGCAAAGGCCGTTCGCGATGGCCGGAGTACGCGTTCATCTCGGCCGGCCAGCTCGATAGCGACGGCTATCAATAAGCGTGCCGGGAACCTGTTCAACTCATGCATTGCTTGCCAATAAAACGCATAAATAGCTGATTTATATGGACTTTATATCAACTGCTAGATTCTCCCTCTGCACCTCACATGCCGGCTTTTTCCGCCACCAACAAGCCTGTCTCACCCGTCAGGATTCAAAGTGGTGCAGGCAAATATTTTTTGCGCCCGCAGCGCGGACCCTGCGTCGGGTTCAAACGCCTGATTTTGCATAGGAAATCTTGCTCATATTTGGTTCTTGTCAAGTGCGTCAAAATGGTTAGGGCCTGCACCATTTTGTTTATTTCTTTATTTTTTCCTTTATTTTCAATAACTTAAAATACAAAAAGAGTATTTAAAAATATTCTTGATCAATCATTGAGCAGCGACTAGATTCAATTCCTGTCAGCAGTGACAGGAATAAAACCTCTCACCTGACAGGTCATAACACTAAGAACCGGCATGCACCGGTCAGCCTGAGAGGAACTCGCTATGTCGCTGTTGATACGCGGTGCCACCCTGGTCACCCATGAAGAGAGCTACCGCGCTGACGTGCTCTGTGCCAACGGTCTGATCCAGGCCATTGGCGACAACCTCGACGCCCCCGCCGGTTGCCAAGTACTCGACGGCAGCGGCCAGTACCTGATGCCCGGCGGCATCGATCCGCACACCCATATGCAATTGCCGTTCATGGGCACCGTGGCCAGCGAAGACTTTTTCAGCGGCACGGCAGCAGGCCTGGCCGGCGGCACCACCTCGATCATCGACTTCGTCATTCCCAACCCGCAGCAATCGCTGCTCGAAGCCTTCCACACCTGGCGCGGCTGGGCGGAGAAGTCCGCATCCGACTACGGCTTCCATGTCGCCATCACCTGGTGGAGCGAGCAGGTTGCCGCCGAGATGGGCGAGCTGGTGGCGAAGTTCGGGGTCAACAGCTTCAAGCACTTTATGGCCTACAAAAACGCCATCATGGCCGCCGACGACACCCTGGTCGCCAGCTTCGAGCGCTGCCTGCAACTGGGCGCAGTGCCCACCGTGCACGCGGAAAACGGCGAGTTGGTCTATCACCTGCAACAAAAACTGCTGGCTCAGGGCATGACCGGGCCAGAAGCGCATCCGCTGTCACGTCCTTCGCAGGTCGAAGGCGAAGCCGCCAGTCGCGCCATCCGCATTGCTGAAACCCTGGGTACACCGTTGTACCTGGTGCATGTTTCCACCCAGGAAGCCCTGGATGAAATCACCTATGCCCGCGCTAAAGGCCAGCCGGTGTACGGCGAAGTATTAGCCGGCCACCTGCTGCTCGATGACAGCGTCTATCGCCACCCCGATTGGCAGATGGCCGCCGGTTACGTGATGAGCCCGCCGTTCCGCCCCAAGGAGCATCAAGCAGCGCTATGGCGCGGCCTGCAGTCGGGCAATCTGCACACCACCGCCACCGATCACTGCTGTTTCTGCGCCGAGCAGAAAGCCGCCGGTCGTGACGATTTCAGCAAAATCCCCAACGGCACTGCCGGTATTGAAGACCGTATGGCCGTGCTGTGGGACGAAGGGGTCAACAGCGGCAAGCTGTCGATCACCGACTTCGTCGCGCTGACCAGCACCAATACGGCGAAGATCTTCAACCTGTTCCCACGCAAGGGCGCGCTACGCTTAGGCGCCGATGCTGACCTGGTGCTCTGGGACCCACAGGGCACGCGCACCATTTCGGCCAAAACGCATCACCAGCAGGTCGACTTCAACATCTTCGAAGGCAAGACCGTGCGCGGCGTGCCCAGCCACACCATCAGCCAGGGCAAGCTGGTCTGGGTCGATGGCGACCTGCGCGCCGAACGTGGCGCCGGCCGCTATGTCGAGCGCCCGGCGTACCCGGCGGTATTCGACCTGCTGAGTAAACGCGCCGAAAACAATCGCCCGATCGCCGTTGAGCGCTAAACCCGCGCCCAGGCACCACACATGACTTAGCCGCACCGACCCACAGAGGCCGGACGGCCGCTTATCAGCTGTTAACTGCCCAATAAAAGCCACAAAACCGTGAGGCAATAACCGTGATAGACACCCTCAGCCATTTACCACGACCGGATGCCGACGCTGCCGAACTGGCCGATCGTTTCAGCGATCTGGCCCCGCCGCTTAACGCTCGCCAAGCCGCACTGGAAAGCGCCCGTTGCCTGTACTGCTATGACGCGCCCTGCATCAATGCTTGCCCGAGCGAGATCGACATCCCCTCATTTATTCGCAATATCAGCCATGAAAACGTTCAGGGCGCCGCCGAGAAAATTCTCTCGGCGAATATCCTCGGAGGCAGCTGCGCCCGCGTTTGCCCAACCGAAATTCTCTGCCAGCAGGCTTGCGTGCGTAATAACGCCGAGGAATGCGCGCCAGTGCTGATCGGGCTGCTGCAGCGTTACGCCATCGACAACGCGCAGTTCAACGAGCACCCGTTTAAACGCGCCCCAGCCAGCGGTAAACGCATCGCCGTAGTCGGCGCCGGGCCTGCAGGTTTGTCCTGCGCCCACCGCCTGGCCATGCATGGTCACGACGTGGTGATCTTCGAGGCGCGCGAGAAAGCCGGCGGCCTCAACGAATACGGCATCGCCGCCTACAAGCTGGTGGACGATTTCGCTCAACGCGAAGTGGACTTTCTCCTGCAGATCGGCGGCATCGAGATTCGCCACGGCCACAAGCTCGGTGACGACCTCAGCTTGAGCGAGCTGCACCAGCAGTTCGACGCGGTGTTTCTCGGCATCGGCCTGGCCGCCAGCAAACGCCTCGGCCTGGCTGGCGAAGACGCGCCGGGGCTGCTCGCCGCCACCGACTACATCCGCGAGCTACGCCAGAGCGATGACCTTAGCCAACTGCCCGTGGCCGAGCGCTGCATCGTCCTCGGCGCCGGCAATACCGCCATCGACATGGCGGTGCAGATGAGCAAGCTCGGCGCCCGCGACGTCAACCTGGTCTATCGCCGTGGCTTCGAGGAAATGGGCGCCACCGAACATGAACAAGACATCGCCAAAGCCAATCAGGTGCGTCTGCTGACCTGGGCACAGCCGCAAGACGTTCTGCTTAATGAACAGGGCCAAGTACGCGGTATGCGCTTCGCCCGTACCCGCGTTGAGAACGGCCGACTGCAGAGCACCGGGCAAACCTTCGAGCTGGCCGCCGACGCCATCTTCAGCGCCATTGGCCAAGCCTTTGACGGCCAAGCCCTGAGTGATCCGCTGGCCAGCGAACTGAAGCGCGAGGGCGAGCGCATCTGGGTCGATGCCCAGCAGCAAACCAGCGTGCCCGGCATCTATGCCGGCGGCGACTGCACTGCGCTAGGTCAGGACCTCACCGTACAAGCCGTGCAGCACGGCAAGCTGGCCGCCGAGGCCATCCACTCTCATCTGATGCTCAATGTGGAGGCCGCATAAATGGCCGATTTATCTATCGAATTCGCCGGTATCAAAGCTCCCAACCCGTTCTGGCTGGCCAGCGCGCCGCCGACCGACAAAGCCTACAACGTGGTCCGCGCCTTTGAAGCCGGCTGGGGCGGCGTGGTGTGGAAAACCCTCGGCGAAGACCCGGCGGCGGTCAACGTCTCGTCGCGTTACTCCGCGCACTTCGGCCCGAACCGCCAAGTGCAGGGCATCAATAACATCGAACTAATCACCGACCGCTCGCTGGAAATCAACCTGCGTGAAATTACCCAGGTGAAGAAGGACTGGCCGGACCGCGCGATGATCGTGTCGCTGATGGTGCCGTGCGTCGAAGAATCCTGGAAAGCCATTCTGCCGTTGGTGGAAGCCACCGGCTGCGACGGCATCGAACTGAACTTCGGCTGCCCCCACGGCATGCCCGAGCGCGGCATGGGCGCGGCGGTCGGCCAAGTGCCGGAATACGTGGAAATGGTCACCCGCTGGTGCAAGACCTACAGCTCGCTGCCGGTGATCGTCAAGCTGACGCCGAATATCACCGACGTGCGCCTGTCCGCCCGCGCGGCTCATCGTGGCGGCGCGGATGCGGTGTCGCTGATCAACACCATCAACTCAATCACCAGCGTCGATCTCGATCGCATGGTCGCCCACCCTATCGTCGGCAATCAAAGCACCCATGGCGGTTATTGCGGCTCGGCAGTCAAACCCATCGCCCTGAACATGGTCGCGGAAATCGCCCGCGACCCGGAAACCCAAGGCCTGCCGATCTGCGGTATCGGCGGCATCGGCAGCTGGCGCGATGCGGCGGAGTTTGTCGCCTTGGGCTGCGGCGCGGTACAGGTATGCACGGCGGCCATGCTGCATGGCTTTCGCATTGTCGAGGAGATGAAAGACGGCCTGTCGCGCTGGATGGACAGTCAGGGCTACGACAGCCTCGCGGACTTCTCAGGCCGCGCGGTGGGCAACACCACCGACTGGAAGTACCTGGACATCAACTATCAGGTGATCGCCAAGATCGATCAGGACGCCTGCATCGGCTGCGGCCGCTGCCATATCGCCTGCGAAGACACCTCGCACCAAGCCATCGCCAGCCTGACCCAGGCCGACGGCACGCATAAATATGAGGTGATCGACGACGAGTGTGTGGGCTGCAACCTGTGTCAAATCACCTGCCCGGTGGAAAACTGCATTGAAATGGTGACTCAGGACACCGGCAAGCCCTTCCTCGACTGGAACCACGACCCGCGCAATCCGTATCGCGTGGCCAGTTAACAGACTCGCTGCTAAAACGGATCGCGGCTAAAGCCCCTCCCACGAATTACACTCGGGCCGTGGGAAGGGCCGGACGGCGTTCCGTTTTAGCCGCGACAGGCAGTGACTGCGGCTATGGCTCCAAGCCAATCCCACGCAATATCACGCTGGTCACCGTCTGCACTGCGCGCTCGAACTGCAGCTCGGACAGCGCCTGGTGCTCGTTCAGCACGCTGACCTGATGGCTAAAGTCGGCGTAGTGCTGGGTTGACGCCCAAATCATATACAGCAACGCGGACGGCTCGACGGCGAGGATGCGTTTGTCTTCGACCCATTGGCGGATCTTCGCTTCCTTCATCTTGGCCCAGGTATACAGGCTGTCATCAAGGGTTGCGCCGAGCATCGGCGCACCATGGATGATCTCGTTGGCCCAGACTTTGGAACCGTGCGGCCGACTGCGCGAGTGGTTCATCTTGGCGCGGATATAGGTACTCAGCACCACGCGCGGATCGTCATACATCTCGAAGCACAGCGCGTCCTGCTTCCACACCTCCAGCAGGTCGAGCAGCACCGCGCGGTACAATTCGTCTTTGGTGCTGAAGTAGTAATGCAGGTTGGAGCGCGGCAGCTCGACCTCTGCGGCGATATCGCCCATGGACGTGCCGCCATGGCCCTTTTCGGCGAAGACCTTTTCCGCAGCCAGCAGAATCTTTTCAACGTTGCGGCGGCGAATCTCGATTTTGTGATTGGCCATGACAGGTCCATAACTACGCGATGCAGCAAGGCTACCATCCGCGTCGAGGCTGGGCGACGGAAAGCCTTGGGCTAAATCCTCAGCATGGCTATAATCATCACCGCTTCACGCAACCGGCACAGCTCCGGTCGCTCCCGCCACCTGTCCGAGGGGCGCTGCAGCACGCGGTAAGTTTGTTGTGAATCCCCAAGCTCTGCATTCCAGCAATGCAATCAGGCGGATTCAAATCAGACTTCCGCCTGTCAGGCTCGGATGGGGCGTTAACCATACGCATCAACGGCGCCCATTCGACACAAACGAATGGAGAACTCATTTATGAGCGCTGTACTGACGCCTGCCGGTTTCACCGATTACAAAGTCGCCGATATTTCCCTAGCTGCCTGGGGCCGTCGCGAAACCATCATCGCCGAATCCGAAATGCCAGCCCTGATGGGCATGCGCCGCAAGTATGCCGGCGAGCAACCGCTGAAAGGCGCGAAGATCATCGGCTGCATCCACATGACCATCCAGACCGCCGTGCTGATCGAAACCCTGACTGCACTGGGCGCCGAAGTACGCTGGTCGTCGTGCAACATCTTCTCCACTCAGGACCAGGCCGCTGCGGCCATCGCGGCCGCCGGTATCCCGGTATTCGCCTGGAAAGGCGAGACTGAAGAAGAATACGAGTGGTGCATCGAGCAGACCATCCTCAAGGATGGCCAGCCGTGGGATGCCAACATGATCCTCGACGACGGCGGCGACCTGACCGAGATCCTGCACAAGAAATACCCACAGATGCTGGAACGCATCCACGGCGTCACCGAAGAGACCACCACTGGCGTACACCGCCTACTGGACATGCTGGCCAAGGGCGAGCTGAAAATCCCGGCGATCAACGTCAACGACTCGGTCACCAAGAGCAAGAACGACAACAAGTACGGCTGCCGTCACAGCCTGAACGACGCGATCAAGCGCGGCACCGACCACCTGCTGTCCGGCAAGCAAGCGCTGGTCATCGGCTACGGCGACGTGGGCAAGGGCTCGGCACAGTCGCTGCGCCAGGAAGGCATGATCGTACGCGTCACTGAAGTCGACCCAATCTGCGCCATGCAAGCCTGCATGGATGGCTATGAAGTGGTTTCGCCATTCAAAGACGGCATCAACGACGGCAGCGAAGCCTGCATCGACGCACAACTGCTGGGTAAGATCGACCTGCTGGTGACCACCACCGGTAACTTCAACGTCTGCGACTCGAACATGCTCAAAGCGCTGAAAAAACGCGCTGTGGTGTGCAACATCGGCCACTTCGACAACGAGATCGACACGGCCTTTATGCGCAAGAACTGGGCATGGGAAGAAGTGAAGCCGCAGGTGCACAAGATCCACCGCACCGGCCCAGGCGCATTCGACGCGCAGAATGATGACTACCTGATCCTGCTGTCGGAAGGCCGCCTGGTAAACCTGGGTAACGCCACTGGCCACCCAAGCCGCATCATGGACGGTTCCTTCGCCAATCAGGTACTGGCGCAGATCTTCCTGTTCGGCCAGAAGTACGCCGACCTGTCGCCTGCACAGAAAGCTGAGCGCCTGACCGTGGAAGTGCTGCCGAAGAAGCTCGACGAAGAAGTAGCCCTGGAAATGGTCAAAGGCTTCGGTGGCGTAGTCACTCAGCTGACCAAGACTCAGGCCGACTACATCGGTGTAACTGTTGAAGGCCCATTCAAGCCAGACGCTTACCGTTACTAACTAGCAGCCCGCAGGGTGGGTTAGCCGTGCGCGGTTAACCCACCCTTCGTTTGAACGGAACCTTCTCCATGTCTCAAGAACGCCGTTACAGCTTCGAGTTCTTCCCTACCAAGACCGAAGCCGGGCACGAAAAGCTGATGAATGTGGCGCGCCAACTGGCGACCTACAACCCCGATTTCTTCTCCTGCACTTACGGTGCCGGTGGCTCCACCCGCGACCGCACGCTGAACACAGTGCTGCAACTCGATGGCGAGATCAAAGTGCCGGCCGCGCCGCACTTGTCCTGCGTCGGTGACAGCAAGGCCGAACTGCGCGACCTGCTGACCCTGTACAAAAGCGCCGGGATCAAGCGCATCGTCGCCCTGCGTGGTGACCTGCCATCCGGCATGGGCATGGCCAGCGGCGAGCTGCGCTACGCCAACGAGCTGGTCAGCTTTATCCGCGAAGAAACCGGTGACCACTTCCATATAGAAGTGGCCGCCTACCCGGAAATGCACCCGCAGGCACGCAACTTCGAAGACGACATAGCCAACTTCGTGCGTAAGGCCAAGGCCGGCGCTGACAGTGCGATTACGCAGTACTTTTTCAACGCCGACTGCTACTTCTACTTCGTCGAACGCGTGCAAAAGCTGGGTGTGGATATCCCAGTGGTGCCAGGCATTATGCCGATCACTAACTACAGCAAGCTGGCACGCTTCTCCGACGCCTGCGGTGCGGAGATCCCGCGTTGGGTGCGCAAGCAACTGGAGGCTTACGGTGACGATACCGACAGCATCCAGGCGTATGGCGAGCAGGTCATTACTGAAATGTGCGAGCGCCTGCTGCAAGGCGGCGCCCCGGGCTTGCACTTTTACAGCATGAACCAGGCTGAACCAAGCCTGGCGATCTGGAACAACCTCAAGCTGCCTCGTTAAGTTTTAACACCCGCTACATCGGCACCTGCGTCTTGCGGGTGTCGATACTTTCACCCGCCATTCGGCATGACTCACCGATCCTCGGTTGCAGTTTTTTTCCATCGCCCCGACAAACCGGGGTAGCCTTTTGCAACGCAAGGCCTGCTCAACGCACAGGCCAAGGCACTTAACCGCCCCCACTATTTTCAGCAAGCGTTTAGCCATGTACGGCTTACGCGATATGACAACCATGGAGCGCCGCAATGGCCGCACGAAAAACCATCAATGCCTCAGTTAACCCCAAAGGCAGCCTGGAAACCCTTTCGCAGCGTGAAGTGCAGCAGCTGCGCGAAACCGGCTCAGGCAGCGTCTATGCGCTGTTTCGTCAGTGCGCCCTGGCGATCCTCAACACCGGTTCGCACAGCGACAACGCCAAGACCATTCTGGAAGCCTACCCGGACTTCGAAATCCGCATCGTGCAGCAAGACCGTGGCATTCGCCTGGAGCTGTTCAATGCCCCGGCCGACGCCTTCGTCGATGGCGAGATGATCGCCAGCACCCGCGAAATGCTGTTCAGCGCCCTGCGCGACATCGTCTACACGCAGAGCGAGCTGGAGAACAAGCGGGTCGACTTCAGCAGCTCCCAAGGCATCACCGACTACGTCTTCCACCTGCTGCGCAACGCTCACACCCTGCGGGCCGGTGCCGAGCCGAAGATCGTGGTGTGCTGGGGCGGCCACTCGATCAGCACCGAGGAATACAAATACACCAAGAAAGTCGGCCACGAGCTGGGCCTACGCGGGCTGGATATCTGCACCGGCTGCGGCCCCGGCGTGATGAAGGGGCCGATGAAAGGCGCGACCATTTCCCACGCCAAACAGCGCAACGTGCATGGCCGCTACTTGGGCCTGACCGAGCCGGGGATCATCGCCGCCGAAGCGCCGAATCCGATCGTCAATGAGCTGGTGATCCTGCCGGATATCGAAAAGCGCCTGGAAGCCTTCGTGCGCATTGGCCACGGCATCATCATCTTCCCCGGCGGCGCGGGCACAGCCGAAGAGCTGCTGTATTTCCTCGGCATCCTCATGCACCCGGACAACCAGAACATCCCCTTCCCGTTGATCATGACCGGGCCAAGTAGCGCCGCCGCCTACCTCGAACAGCTGCATGAGTTTATCGGCGCGACCCTGGGCGAAGCGGCGCAGCAGCGCTACAGCATCATCATCAACGACCCCGAGCAGGTCGCCCGGGAAATGGCCGCCGGGATCAAGGCAGTCAAACAATTCCGCCGTGAACATAACGATGCGTTCCACTTCAACTGGCTGCTGAAGATCGACGAAAGCTTCCAGCACCCCTTCGAGCCGACGCACGCCCACATGGCCAGCCTCAAGCTGACCCGCGAGCAACCCGCACACGAACTGGCGGCCAACCTGCGCCGGGCGTTTTCCGGAATTGTCGCGGGTAACGTCAAGGACAAGGGCATTCGCCTGATCGAACAACATGGCCCCTACGAAATCACCGGTGACCGCGACATCATGCAGCAGCTCGATACGCTGCTGCAGGCCTTCGTTGATCAACACCGGATGAAACTGCCGGGCAACAGCGCCTATGAGCCCTGCTACCGTCTGACCAAATAGCCTCCAGGTTGCACAGTCAGTAGGCTGAACGGCGCTGCATGGGCAGCGCCGTCAGCGGTTGTGACGGGCGAGTACCTGAGCGCAACTATTCATCGCACCCTGACTACTCAGAGTCGATCCAAGTCGCTACTCTGGCCACATGCCAACCTCCCCGCGCCACATGATCGCTGCACTGTGCCTGATGGGCCTGAGCCTCTGCGCTCACGCCCAGACACTGCGCATCGTCAGTGAAAGCTGGGCGCCCTATGTGTATGAAGAGCAAGGTACAGTAAAAGGCCTCGACTACGAGGCCACACAAATCGTCCTGCAGCGCCTGGGCGTCGAGGCTGAATGGCAGCTCCTGCCATGGAAGCGCTGCCTAGCGGCAATTGAACAGGGGCAGGCCGACGCCATCCTGGATATCTTCCGCACCCCTGAACGCGAAACCAGCATCCTTTACCCAGACGAGCCCATGTCGCAGATCGAGTTCGTGCTGTTCTACGCCAGCGCCAGGCCTTACCCGTTCAGCCAGTTAGAGGACCTGCAAGGCCTGAAAGTCGGTGTATCCGCTGGCTATTGGTATGCCAATCGCGCGTTTCGCGAGTCCGACCTGTTCACCCGTGAGCCCGCGCCCAGCCATATCGCGAACTTCGGCAAGCTGCTGCGCGACCGGGTCGACCTGGTGATCAACGACAGACGCGGCGGCCTATTTCTGGCCCAGCAGATGGGCATCCAGAATGACATTGGCCATCACTCCCAAGTGATTAGCCGCGACCAGCTGTATCTGGGCCTACGCCGCAGCGCCGGTCTGGAAGCATTCGCCCAGCGCTTCAGCAACGCGCTGCGCCGTTTTAAACGTGAACCGGCTTATGCTGCCCTCAGCGCCCGCTACACCCGCTGAGCCATACCGCTGTACCTATAACCCGCGCCCAAAACCCCTGCAGCCCGTTAAGCAGGCGAATGCTGCAGATCGACCCAGCTCTGTTATACTCGGGCCTTCCCGCCAGGCTTGCGCCCGGATGCTAGCCCCCAGAGGCCAGTAGTACCGGACGGGATTGCGCCCCCCAAGCGTGATTCAAGCCAGGCAATACACCCCATAGGGCTGCGCCCTCACTAGACAGGATTACACATGTCCTTTGCCTCCCTCGGTCTCTCCGAGGCTTTAGTCCGTGCGGTCGAATCCGCCGGCTACACCCAACCCACTCCGGTGCAACAGCGGGCCATCCCCGCCGCGTTGCAAGGTCGCGACCTGATGGTTGCAGCCCAGACGGGTACAGGTAAGACAGGCGGCTTTGCCCTGCCGATCCTTGAGCGACTGTTCCCCAACGGTCACCCGGATCGCGAACAGCGTCACGGCCCGAAACAACCGCGCGTGCTGGTGTTGACCCCCACCCGCGAACTGGCCGCCCAGGTGCATGACAGCTTCAAGCTGTATGCCCGCGATTTGAAATTCGTCAGCGCCTGCATCTTCGGCGGCGTTGGCATGAACCCGCAGGTCCAGGCCCTAGCCAAAGGCGTCGACGTACTGGTGGCTTGCCCCGGACGCCTGCTCGACCTGGCCAACCAACGTGCCATCGACCTCTCGCACGTGGAAATCCTCGTCCTCGATGAAGCCGACCGCATGCTCGACATGGGCTTTATCCATGACGTGAAGAAGGTCCTCGCCAAGCTTCCGGCCAAGCGCCAGAACCTGCTGTTCTCGGCGACCTTCTCGAAAGACATCACCGATCTGGCCGGTAAGCTGCTGCACAACCCGGAACGCATCGAAGTGACGCCGCCGAACACCACGGTCGAGCGCATCGAACAACGCGTGTTCCGCGTTCAGGCCAGCCACAAGCGCGCCCTGCTCGCCCACCTGATCACCGCTGGCGCCTGGGAACAGGTACTGGTGTTCACCCGTACCAAGCACGGCGCCAACCGCCTGGCCGAATACCTCGATAAGCACGGCCTGCCGGCTGTGGCGATCCACGGTAACAAAAGCCAGAACGCTCGCACCAAAGCCTTGGCTGACTTCAAGGCCAGCAAGGTCCGCGTATTGGTTGCCACCGATATCGCCGCACGCGGCCTGGATATCGACCAGCTGCCGCATGTGGTCAACTTCGAGCTGCCTAACATCGAAGAAGACTACGTGCACCGCATTGGCCGTACCGGTCGTGCCGGCCGTAGCGGTGAAGCAATCTCCATGGTTGCCCCGGATGAAGAGAAGCTGCTCAAGGGCATTGAGCGCATGACCAAGCAGAAGATCGCTGACGGCGACCTGCTCGGCTTTGATGCCAGCACCGTTGAGGCCGAGCGTCCGGAAGTGCGTGAGCCGCAGAAGCCACGCGCACCGCGCGGCGCAAAGCCAGAAGGCGAACGCCATGGCGGCGGTCGTAAAGACAAAGGCAAAGACAGCGGCCGTGACAACAACAGCCGCAGCAAGCCGCAGGGCGGTCGTAGCCAGCAGCCACGCAGCGCATCAGCGGCCCGCACCAGCACACCGGCCGTGCCCGCACTCCCTCCGGATCGCGCGCCGGACGAGTTCCGCGACGATGAAATCGATAATTTCGGCAACCGTGTCGACTATGTAAGCCCTAACCAGAATAAGCAGCAGAACCGTGGCCGTCGGCCCGGTGCGCCTGCTACCGGGCCAAGCGCCAGCAATGGTGTCGGCCAAGGTGCGCGTCCAGCCAATAAGCCACGCAGTAATGCTGGCGGCGCGGGTGCCGGCGGCCAAGGCCGTCGCCAGGGTGCTGGCGCGGCGGCCAACGGCGGCCAGGGCCGTAATGGCTCCGGCCGTGCACGCCCAGCGCGCGACACCCGTACCACCTCGCTGAACCGCGATGAGCTGCCACGCCAGGAAGCGGCAGTGAAAAGCCCACGCGATAAGCAGCCGGTAATCGTGCACAAGGGCTCACGCCTGGATCGCCTGCCAACGGCGGAGCAACTCGACGAACTGGCGAGTGCACGTCCGCGCGGCGAAAAACCGGCCCTGCTGACACGCAACCGCGAAGAGTCATAGTCAGTTAGTCGCACACAAAAACGCCGCCCATTGGGCGGCGTTTTTGTTGGTGCTGCATTCGCTCAGCGATGGGTTACGCCGCTGCGCGGCTAACCCATCCTACGAGCTTACTGGCGTACGCCTTCAACCGAGATGATCAGCTCGACGCTTTCCGACGCCGGGCCTAGGTCCTTGGTGATGCCGAAGTCTTTCAGCTTCAGCGTGGTGCTGCCTGCAAAGCCGGCACGGTAGCCGCCCCACGGGTCTTTGCCTTCACCAATAAAGGTGGCAGCAATCACCACCGGCTTGGTCACGCCATTGAGGGTCAGGTCGCCGGCGATATCAGCCGTGCCTTCGCCAGTGGAGGTAACAGCGGTGGAGGCGAAGGTCGCGGTTGGATGCTTGCTGACGTTGAGGAAGTCAGCGCTGCGCAGGTGCTTGTCACGCTCAGCATGGTTGGTGTCGACGCTGGTGGTATTCAGCGTCACGTTGACCTTGCTGTCCTGCGGCTTGGCAGCGTCGAAGCTGAAGCTGCCGTCGAAGTCCTTGAACGTGCCGTACAACCAGCTGTAGCCCAGGTGGCTGATCTTGAAATTGACGAAGGCGTGCTGGCCCTGCTTGTCGATGGCGTAATCAGCAGCCATCGCCTGACCAGCGCCCATCAATGCGCCACCCAGTGCCAGGGCTACGAGGGTTTTCTTCAACATCGGCATACTCCTTGTGAGTGTGGGATGGGGCCAGTCCAGCCCCGGAAACAGCAAACGCAACTAGCGACCGAACATCCGCATCAGCGTACGGTCGCGATCAATAAAGTGATGTTTCAAAGCAGCCAGGGCATGAATGCCGGCAAAGATCATCAGCGCCCACGCCAGATACTCATGCACCAACCCGGCCACGTCTTCCTGGTCAGGAATGCTGGTCAGGCTGGCCGGCACTTCAAACAAGCCGAATACCGGGATGCCGCGTCCGTCAGCTGTAGAGATCAGGTAGCCGGACAGCATTAGCACAAACAGCCCCAGGTAGAGAAAGCTGTGACCTAACTTGCTGGCCAGGCGAGTCAACCGCCCATGGTCGGGCAAGCTCGCCGGCGGCGGGCTGAAACAGCGCCACAGCACCCGAGCCAGCATCACAGTAAACAACACCAGGCCGATACTTTTATGCAGGTCCGGCGCGGTCTTGTACCAGCCACTGTAATAGTCCAGCCCGACCATCCAGTAACCCAAGGCAAACAGGCCGAACACGGCCAGCGCCACCAGCCAGTGCATCAGGATGCTGACAAGGCCGTAGTGAGAAGAGCTATTGCGCCATTGCATTGCAAAGGTTCCAAAAAATAAAGGTCGGGGCCGCGAATCGAGCAAGACTAGCAACAAACCTATCGACTAAAAGCGGAATTTTTCGCTTTGAAATATCGAGAAATACGATACTTCATTCGAGTCTCTTACGCAGAGTCATTAGTCTAGCGGCGCGCCACAACGTTCCGCGACCGCTCTGCAGGCGCCATGATAGAGCCAATCGGCGGGCTGCCAGAGGAATACCGACATGCGTGTGCCGCTCATCGTCCACGGTGCTTCTGATAGGCTTGGCGCAGATTTTCATGGGAGACCCGCGATGAGCCTGAATGACCAGTGGATGCAACGTGACCTGAAGGTGCTGTGGCACCCCTGCACGCAAATGAAGGATCACGAACAACTGCCCCTGGTACCGATCAAACGCGGTGAAGGCGTGTGGCTGGAAGACTTCGACGGCAAACGCTATATCGACGCGGTAAGCTCCTGGTGGGTCAACGTCTTCGGCCATGCCAACCCGCGCATCAACCAGCGCATCAAAGATCAGGTCGACCAACTGGAGCATGTGATTCTCGCGGGCTTCAGCCATCAACCGGTGATCGAACTCTCCGAGCGCTTGGTCAACATGACCCCGGCCGGACTCGACCGGGTGTTCTACGCCGACAACGGCTCATCCTGCATCGAAGTCGCACTGAAGATGAGCTTTCACTACTGGCTCAACGTCGGTAAACCAGCGAAGAAACGCTTCGTCACCTTGAGCAACAGCTACCACGGCGAAACCATCGCGGCGATGTCGGTGGGCGATGTGGCGCTGTTCACCGACACCTATAAAGCACTACTGCTGGACACTATCAAGGTGCCCAGTCCGGACTGCTACCACCGCCCCGACGGCATAAGCTGGGAAGCGCACTCACGCACTATGTTCGCCCACATGGAGCAGACCCTGGCCGAGCATGGTCATGAAGTCGCGGCGGTAATTGTCGAGCCGCTGATCCAGGGCGCCGGCGGCATGCGCATGTACCACCCGATCTACCTCAAGCTGCTGCGTGAAGCCTGCGACCGCTACGGCGTGCACCTGATCCATGACGAGATCGCCGTGGGCTTTGGCCGCACCGGGACGATGTTCGCCTGCGAACAGGCCGGTATCCGTCCGGACTTCCTCTGCCTGTCGAAAGCCCTCACCGGCGGCTATCTACCCATGGCAGCGTGTCTGACCACCAACGAGGTGTATGAAGCGTTCTATGACGACTATTCGACCCTGCGCGCCTTCCTGCATTCACACAGTTACACCGGTAACCCGCTGGCCTGCGCGGCGGCCCTGGCAACCCTGGACATCTTCGAGCAGGACAATGTAATCGAGGCCAACAAAGCCTTGGCCGCACGGATGGCCAGCGCCACCGCGCACCTGGTCGACCACCCGCATGTCGCCGAGGTTCGCCAAACAGGCATGGCGCTGGCCATCGAGATGGTGCAGGACAAGGCCAGTAAAACCGCCTACCCCTGGCAGGAACGCCGCGGCCTCAAAGTATTCCAGCACGCCCTCAAGCGCGGCGCACTGCTGCGTCCGCTGGGCAGCGTGGTGTACTTCCTGCCGCCTTATGTGATTACCCCTGAGCAGATCGACTTCCTCGCGGAAGTAGCCAGTGAAGGCATCGATATCGCCACCCGTAACTCGGTCAGCGTGGCAATGGGCAACGCCAACTATCCAGGCTTTCGCGATCCGGGCTAAATACAGCAGCGGGGTGGATGACGCGCTTGTCATCCACCCTACGGATATCCATGCGCACCACGCGCTCTGCGGCTAGAATTCGCGCCTTTACTCTAGGTTCACGTCTTATGCGCCTATCCCGATTCTTTATCGACGCCCCCCTCTCCCTCGGCCAGCACGAGCTGCCAGAAGCCCAGGCCCACTATATCGGGCGTGTGCTGCGTCACGCCGTCGGCGATACGGTGCAATTGTTCGACGGCAGTGGCCAGGAGTACCTGGGCGAACTGATTGAGGTTGGTAAAAAGAATGTGCGCGTCGAGTTGCGCGAGGCATTCACCGGCCAGGCCGAATCCCCCTTGCGTATTCACCTCGGTCAGGGCTTATCGCGCGGCGAGCGGATGGACTGGGCGATCCAGAAGGCCACCGAGCTAGGCGCCAATGAAATCAGCCTGATCGTCAGCGAGCGCTGTGAGGTGCGCCTCAAGGACGAACGTGCTGACAAACGCATGGCCCACTGGCGACAAGTGGCAATCAGCGCCTGCGAACAATGCGGCCGCTCGGTGCTGCCGATCATTCACCCGCCCATCAGCCTCAACGAATGGCTGGTGCAGACCCGCGCCGAGTTGAAGTTGGTGTTGCACCCGGTCGCCGAACCTTGGGCCAGCCACCCGCAGCCTCAGTCCTTGGCGTTCCTGATCGGCCCGGAAGGCGGCCTCAGCGACAACGAAGTGGCACTGGCCAAGCATCACAGCTTTCATGCCGCGCGCCTCGGCCCGCGGGTCCTGCGCACCGAAACCGCGCCGGTGGTGGCGCTGAGTGTGGCGCAACAGTTGTGGGGCGACTTCTAAGCCCCCGGCATAAAAAAGCCCGCTGATGCGGGCTTTTCGGTTTTTAACGGTCAGATCAATCCAGCGTCAGCCAGCTTCTGTTCCAGCCCGAGCAGGTCGGGAATCTTGAGCACCGTGTCACCGAACTGCACCGCGTCCAACTCCAGTGGCGACAACGCGACATCGGCACGCACCAGCTCGGCACCGACCTTGATCGAACGTGGAATACCTTGCACCAGTACGGCAATAAACTTGACCGCCGGGCGACCGCCCAAGGCATTGATCACCGCCACCCGCGAGCCCGAGCTAACAGTCGCCTGGCCATCCGACGCGGCCTCGAACGACAACAGCGGCAGGCGTAGATCACGCCAGGCAATCTGCCCGAGGAACCAGCTGGGCAACCCTTCACTGACCTGCGGCGCGCGGTAAGGGATTAGCTCGGCGACCGCCACGTTGGGCAGCAGCAAAGTGCGATCAGTCAACGGCATCAGCAGGCCGGTCAGGCTAGTGACGCTGTTCTGCGTGGCGACGGCTTGGCTCATAAATTTATCCTGTACAGGGCACGGCCCCGGATTAACGGCACTGCTCGGCCAAGTGGTTGACCAATGCACCGGCCAACTCGCGCGGGTCACCGCTAAAGCTGCTGTAACCGCCTTCGCGCAGACTGTCGGGCATGCTCGGGCAGGCGCAACTGTCGGCCCGCTGGGTCCAGATCAAGCCACCCTGACGGCGCACATAGGCGGCGGCGGCGCTGCCGTCGCTGCCCATCCCGCTGAAGGCAATCACGCCACTCAGCGCCGCAAAGTGCTGAGCCAGATTAAGCATCATCTGGTCGATCGACGGGCTGTAGGGTTCCGGCCAGCCGCGTTCGGCTATCTGCATCTGACCTTGATCGTTGAAGCCCAGCTCATGGCTGATCGGCACCACCACCACTTCACCGCAGCGCACGGCATCGCCGTGACGGGCCGGGTTAACGTGCCATTGACTGTGGCGGCCCACAGCCTGCGGCAGCGAACTCTCAAAACTGGCAGCAATATGTTGGGCGTAGACGAAGCCTATCGGCAAACCGCCTGGCAAGGCATCGAGAAAGGCCTTTACCGCCGCAGGGCCACCCAAAGAAGCGGCCAGTAACCAAACCTGACGCGCCGGTTCGCCGGCGACTAGCGGGGTGTCCGCTAGAACAGCCGGTAAATCCAGACGCGACGGCCGCTGCGCTTCGGCCAGCAAGGCTTCCAAGCTAGGACCAACGGCTTGCGACGGGTCGCCCACCAGCTTCTTCAGCTTGCCGAACAGCCGCCGCTCCCAGCGTGGGTAGTTTTCCGAATGACGCTCAGGCGCATGGCCTTCGCCAAACAGCACGGGAACCACGGCATTTTCCATCAGGTTATCGATCAGCGGCGAATCATCCGACTGCGCCAGATCGACCAGCCATAGATCGGTCTCGCACGCACTCAGGGTGGCCTGATCGAGACGCGCCGGATCACTGTTCATCACCACCTGATAGCCGCTACCCGTCAGCGCTTGCTGCAGCACATGGCGTTGCAATGAGGTGTCAGCAATCACCGCGATGCGGGCTGCAGTTTTATCGGTCATGTGCGGTTTACCGGCTGACGGCCCACCAGCTGCTGAATGGTTTCAAGCAACAAGGACTCTTGGTAAGGCTTACCCAGGTATTCGTTGACGCCGAGGCTCATGGCCCGCTCACGGTGCTTCTCACCAGTACGCGAGGTAATCATGATGATTGGCAGGTCTTTCAGGCCTTCGTCATGGCGCACCAGGGTCGCCACTTCAAAGCCGTCCATGCGCGGCATTTCAATATCCAGCAGCATGATGTCGGGCTTGCGCTCCTGCAGTTGCGAGATGGCATCGACACCGTCTTTAGCGGTCAGCACGTTCATGCCGTTGCGCTCAAGCAGACGGCTGGTGACCTTGCGCACGGTGACCGAGTCATCGACCACCATGACCAGCGTTGGCCGATCCGCTTCAATCTCGGCAGCGCTGGCTGATTGCCTGAGCTGGCGCGGCTGCAACTGGGTAAGTAGATGCGCGTGCAGCACACGGATGGTCGCCAGCAGGTCAAGAATCACCACCACGCGGCCGTCACCCAGAATGGTCGCACCGGAGATCCCGTGCACACCGGCAAACTGCGGGCCGAGGCTCTTCACCACGATCTCGCGGGAACCGGCCAGGGAGTCAACCTGTACCGCCACCGCGTGCTCCTTGGAACGCACCAGAATCACCGGCAACGGTAGGCTCTGGCCAACCAGTTTAGGCTGCTGCCCGTTGTTGAGCAGGTCGCCCAGGTAGCGCAGTTCATAGCTCTGCCCGGCATACTCGAAGCGCGGTGCGTCAGGAGCGTAATAGGCTTCCAGCTCGTAGGGGGAAACCCGCACGATACCTTCAATGGTGTTCAACGGAATGGCGTAGAGGTCTTCACCGGACAACACCATCAGCGCGCGGTTAACCGACACGGTGAACGGCAGGCGAATGGTAAAGGTGGTGCCGGTGCCCGGCAGCGACTCGATGCTCATCGAGCCACCCAGCTGCTTCACTTCCGAGTGCACCACGTCCATGCCAACGCCACGGCCGGAGATCTGCGTGACCTTCTCAGCCGTGGAGAAGCCGGCCTCGAGAATAAATTGCAGGATTTCGTAATCGCTCAGGTCGGAGTCTGCGTCCATCAAGCCGCGCTCAATGGCTTTGCGCTTGACCGCATCAAGGCGAATACCGCCGCCGTCATCCGCCAGGGTCATGACGATATCGCCACCCTCACGGCCGAGCGCCAGGCGAATGGTGCCCTGCTCAGGCTTACCGGCAGCACGCCGCACATCAGCGGCCTCAATACCGTGGTCGACGGCGTTACGCAGCATGTGCTCCAGCGGCGCGACGATACGCTCGAGGACGGTACGGTCCATCTCGCCATCGGCGTTACCGACGACAAACTCAACCTGCTTGCCCAGCTCACCGGAGATCTGCCGCACGATACGGCGCAAACGCGGCACCAGGCGATCGAACGGAACCATGCGCGTGCGCATAAGGCCTTCCTGCAGCTCCGAGTTGACCCGCGCTTGTTGTAGCAACAGGGTTTCCGCATCGCGGTTACGCGCCGCCAGGGTTTCTTTCAGGTCGAGCAAGTCGGACGCCGACTCAAACAGGGCGCGCGACAGCTGCTGTAACTGGGAATGACGATCCATTTCCAGCGGGTCAAAATCTTCATAACCCATACGCTCGGCTTCAGCCTCGATACGGCTGAGGATCTGCGCTTGGGTTTCGGTATCGAGGCGGCGCAGCTGGTCGCGTACACGGTCAATGGTGGCTTCCATTTCACTCAGGGTGAAACCAAAGTCACTGACCTGTTGCTCGACTCGGCCACGGAAAATCGAGGTTTCACCCGCCAGGTTAACCAGGCCTTCAAGCAATTCGGCGGGTACCTTGACCAGCTCCTGCGGCGCACGGCGCGATGCCGCTTCCTGCGCGGCTTCTTGTGCGCGGCGCACGAATGGCAGCACCTTGGCCACCAGCTCCTGCGCAGGCAGCACACTGGCTGCCACAATCGGTGTGCTCAACTCCGGCAGGCGAGCTGCTGGCGCAGGTGTGTGTGCACTGGCGGCGTCGTCAAGCAGGCTGTCATCCAAGCGCTGGCGCAGAACCTCGAGCTCCTGCTGCAACCCTTCAAAGCCCGACTGCACATCGACAAACAGGCTCTGCGGCCAAGGTGCGCCCTGAACCTGTGCTTCGGTTAGATGCTGTTCGAGGTCGTGACTAAGGTCGCCCAAACGCTTTTGCCCGGCGAGACGTGCACCGCCTTTGAGGGTGTGCAGGGTGCGCAACATATCATCGATGGCGCTGGCGTCTTCGCGATCAGCTTCCCAGCGGCCAATCGAAACTTCCATGGCTTCCAGCAGGTCATCCGCTTCCTCAAGGAAGATATCGAGGATGTCTGACTCACCCTCATCGGGCTGGTCTTCGGCGGCTTTAAGCGCAACCGCAGACGGCATACTCAGCTGCTCATCCGGGTTGGCGCGGAAGCGCTTGATGGTGTCGATCAGCACCTCACCACTTGGCACGCTGTGCTTGCCGCGCACAGCTTCGAGCATCTCCGCCAGGCTGTCGTGACAGGCCTGTAGCAGGCTGAACAACTCTTGACTGGCGCGCAAACGGCCATCGCCAAGGCCTTCATAGAGGAATTCCAGCTCGTGGGCCAAGTCACCGATTTCACGGATTTCAGCCATGCGCGCACCACCCTTGAGGGTGTGCAGATCACGCTGCAGCGATTCCAGTTCAAGGCTGTTGTTGACGTCGTCCATCCAGCGCTGCAACGCCGCACCAGCGCTGTCGATGATGTCGAAACCTTCCTCCAGGAAGATCTCCACCAACTCTGGATCGCGTTCGTCTTCAATGGCCGTGGGGGCCGGCGCTGTATCGAGCTGCTCGGGCGCAATATCCGCAAGTTCAACCGCGTCCGTTTCAGGCTCGGGATCGAGCAATTCGGGATCGTCGAACTCGACGGCAGGCAGCTCGGTCACCTCGATGTCTAGCGACTCAGCCGCTAATGGCTCGCTGTCCAGCGCGTCTTGCGGCTCATCGGTGAGAATACCGAAGTCGATTTCTTCATCGGCTTCGGCTTCGGCTTCGGCTTCGGCTTCGGCTTCGGCTTCGGCTTCGGCTTCGGCTTCGGCTTCGGCAGCAGGTTCGGGCATCGTGGGGCTGACCGGCAAGCGTTGCCCACCACTCTGGCGGAAGTTGCGAATGGCCTCAATCAACGCCACCGGGGAAGGCATCGCCGCGCGGGCCTGCAACTGCTCGAGCAATTGCGCCAAGCTGTCATGGCTTTGCTGCAGGAGACTCGCCAACGCCGGGGAGGCGCTGTAACGGCGATCGACCAAGCCTTCATACAGCGATTCGAGTTCATGGGCGAGATCGCCAATCGGACGAATTTCGGCCATGCGCGCACCACCTTTGAGGGTGTGCAGATCACGCTGCAGGGATGACAGTGCGGCTTTGTTGTCTGGGTCTGCCAACCAGCGCTCCAGCGCCTGGCCGGCACTGTCCAGAATATCCACGGCTTCTTCGAGGAAGATCGACACCATTTCTTCGTCGAGCGATTCGTACAGCGAAGCACTAGGCTGTTCAGCCAGCGGCTCGCTAACAGGCTCAGTAGATTCAGACAGCACATCGAGCGACAACGGCTCAATCACTTCATCCGGCTCGCCCAGGCTGAGTTCTGCCAACGCAGCAGTGGCGTCTGTCAGTTCAACAATCTCGATACCGGCAGTACCGTTGTTGGACAACAGCGCCAGGGTATTAGGATCCAGCGCCTCCATCATCAAATCACGCAGGGCTTGCACGCGCTCAGGGGCAGCACTTACCTGCAAGCCCGCAGCCACCTGATCCATCATGCCGATCAGGGCTTCGTGAGCTTGCTCAGCTTCGCTGAAGAAGCGCTCGCTGACAGCCAGGCGACCTTCTTCCACGGCGCCATAAAGGTCGAGCAAGGCTTCGCAGAGTTCGTCGATCTGCGGCAGGTCGGCCATTTCGGCACCGCGGCCCAAGGTAGTCAACTCATCCAACAGTGAGTTGAGTTCCTGGCGTTCGGACGGATGCTCACGCCACTGGCGCAGTAGACCTTCGGCATCCAGCAGGATATCCATGCCTTCAGCGAGGAAGATGCTGATCATCTGCGGGTCGCGCTTTTCCCCACCCTGCTCGCTCTGCCGGCTGTTTTCCGCCTGTTCGAGGCGCTCATTGTGCAGTTTCTGCACGCGCTCAAGGAATTCGGCAGCACCCGGCAATACGCCCAGCGGTTGACTTTCAAGCTGCTCAAGCCCGAGGCGGAAGAGCTTCTCAGCGCTGCTGAGCAATTCCGCTTCGGCCAGGTCCATAGGGATCAGGTTGGCTTTAAATTCCTTAACCAGCTTCTCTAATGGCGAAGCGATCTCAGCCACCGGCAGAATGCCGGCCATCGAAGCGCTACCTTTAAGGGTGTGCAAGGCCCGTTGCAAGTCGTCGGTTACAGGCTGCGGCAGCTCCTGAGCACAGTCAGCCAGGAAGCCAACCAACGTATCGAGGTGCATCTCCGCTTCGTTGCGGAAAATCTCCAGCAACTGCGGGTCCAGACCTTCAGCGTCTGCGCCGCTCTCGTCGGTAGCGCTAGACAGACCCTCGGGCTCAGCTACCTGCTCAACCGAGGCTTGAGGTTTTGGGAGACTTCGGCCTTTGGCCAAGGCATGGGCCGTGGCGGCCAAATGGTCGACATCATCACGCTGACGTTGTGCCTTATTAGCAAACTCATCGACCAAGGCCGGCATCAGGGCGACCACGTCGGCAATCACCTGCTGCACTTCGGCACCCGGCTGAATGCTGCGGTCGAGCACGCGGTTGAGCAGGTTCTCAATCGACCAGCCCAACTCACCGATCACCAACGCGCGGACCATGCGACCACTGCCCTTGAGGGTGTGGAAGGCGCGGCGAATTTCGCTCAGGGCATCTTTGTTATCGGTGTCCGCGCACCACTGCGGAAAATACTCCGCGATGGTTTCCAGCACCTCGCCCACCTCTTCGATAAAGACCTCCATAAGCTCTTCATCAATCGGTTCTTCATCGGCCGGCGGCGGTAGCAGGCTTGGCGGTACATCGTGCGCGGGTGGGTTGATCGCCTGCACGGGAGCGGCCATGACATCGGCCATCGACAGCGCTTTTTCAGCAACAGGCGGCGCCGACTCCTCGCTTGGCGGGGGGCTCGGCAGGTCAACTTCAGGTAACTCCAGCGCGGCCAGCTCGTCTTCACCCCAATTGGCTGGGCTATCGCTGTCATCCAGCTCAAAGCTGTCGAGCGACAACTCTTCGCTGGGTAATGACGGCTCTTCCGCGGTTTCCGCCTGTGGCAATAGCTCGGCGTCACTCAGATCACTACTGAAGTCGATCAGCTCAAGCTCAGCCGACGGCGCATCCAGGGCGGTCGAATCTAGATCCGCAAACTCGGCACTGAAGTCATCCGTCAAATCCAGGCTCAGCGGTTCATCGTCAAGCGCCGGCGGACTGACTTCGGGCTCGGGCTCGGGCTCGTCACGCAACACCTCTATATCGAGCAGCGGATCAGCCAATGGCGCGAAGGTTTCTGCAGGCGTGTCAATGCGGTCAAGAATCGACGGCTTTTCTTTAAGCGGATAACCCAGGCTGTCGAGGCTTTCCTCGGCCACATCAAGGATCAGATCGCCTTGGCTGGCATGGTCTTCAGCCAGGCGTTCGAGGTAATACTCAACACTGGTAATGGCGTCCGCCAGGGTGTCGAGGTTTTGCCAGTTGGGCACGGCCTTGCGCGCCAGCAGTTGTTCTTGGATGTAGCGGTTGCAGGCATTGAGCAGGTCGGCGGCGCGCTGCAGCGGAATCATCGCCAGACCGCCACGCACCTGAGTCAGTAGCTCGGGCACGCGGGCCAAGTGTTCATGGTTCCACTGCGAGGCGATAAATTCGATAATCGCGTCTTTGGCCTGCTCCAGGCCGGTGCGCGCTTCTTTGATCACCAGCTGGTGAATCTGCGCCACGTCGGTGGTCGGCAGGTGGCTTTCTTCACGGCCGCCGTCCTGTGCGGGGCCAACCATGCCGGCCAGAGTGGCCTCTACGTACAGCAGGGCACCGGCAACATCCATCAATACCGCATCGCTGGGCTCGCCCTGGCCTTTGGCCAAGCCGTTGATCACATCGAGTTGGTCGACAATCACTTTACGGGGCTGGCTAAAGCCCAAAACCGCAAGGGTGTCGGCAATTTGTTTGAGCGGTGCCGCCAGCGCCTCCAGATCAGCCACCTGGGTGCGGTCGCTGCGGACAAATAGATCGAGGCTGTCTTTAACGCGAACCAGCTCTTCACAGAGCGCGGCCACCACCGAGCGCATCGCGTCGCGGTCAGGACCGGCCAGGCGCGCACGTTCTTCATCGACAACATCGTTGTCCGGCAGTGCATCGTCGAGGCGGTATTGGTCTTTAAGGCCACGCACGCGCGGCGATTGAGCCGTGGATTTCGCCACATAGAACAGCAGGTTCTTACTCAGCTCATCAGGCGCCGGCTGATTCAGGCCTTCAGCCCCCTGTTCAAGCAGACGCTTGAGTTCTTTGTCCACCTGGCGCAACAAGGTACGCACAGAAGAGCCATTGGCTACGCTGCCGTTGGCCAGGCCTTCGACCACGCCCGAGGCGATCTGCCACAGTGGGCCAAGGGGCGAGTCTTTGCACAGGTTTTCCAGGCGGGCGAACACCCGTGCCATATAACCTAGGTTGGTCGGTAAGTCCTGATTGCGGATCACCCCCACCAAGGCCATCTGCAGCATCTGCCGCAGCTTACGTAACAGCCCTGGTAACTCGGCGGTACTTAGCTGTGCGATTGAATCATTGGACAGCGCCGGATTGCGTCCGGACATATCCGGGGCAAACAGGCTGGTCTCCGAGAGCAGTTTTTCCCCACGCGCAGCGCGCAGGTCATTGAGTAGCGGCAGCACGACCATCGGCAGGTCGCGGCGCGCAGTCTGGATGCGGTCGAGGTATACCGGCAGTTGCAAAATCGACTGCATCAGCACTTCCAAGGCTTCGCCCTGGTTGCTCACCCGGCCATCAATCAGCGCACCAGCCAGCTGCTCCATTTCCTCAGCGAGCAGCGCCGCGCCGAAAAACTCGACCATCTGCAAGGTGCCCAGCACCTGATGCACATAGGTCTGGCAGAAACGCATGCGCGTAGCGTCCTGGGGGTTCTCAACGAACGCCTCCAGCGCCTGACGCGCCTGTTTCAGGGTTTCCGCGATCTCGCCTTTAACCCATTCCAGGGCGACATAATCGTGCCGATCACCCATAGCCACTCCACTCATATACTTGGCTCTTCTGCCTTATCAAGCTGCTGAAAAACTACCTGCGTTGCCATTGCTGCGTTAAAAGTAGGCTCGAACTGCTCATTTACAGCTCGTAAAGTCGAATGCGACCCCAGTCGCGTTCTCGCCTGCTTTTGCCTTGCACTGGCTGCCTCGCTTACGTTTATCAACAACCTGTTATCCCTTGCGGGTAAACGCCAGCACTCGCTCGTCGGCCACCGGAATCAACTCCGGATGCTGCCAACCCGCTACTTCACCTACTCCGACCACCAGCAGCCCTCCGGGCACCAAGCGCTCAGCCAGGCGATTAAGGATCTCGCGGCGCCGCCAGCGACGAAAATAGATCAACAAGTTCTGACAAAAAATAACGTCCATACCGGACATGGGCGCCTTGGCCAGCTCCAATACATTGAGCCGGGCGCAACACACGCGTGCGGCCAGGTTCGGCAGCACTTTGAAACGTCCATCATCCTGGGCCAGGAAGTAGCGCTGGCACAGGTCAGCATCCAACTGTTCCAGACGGCGCGCACCGTATTGGCCATCGCGCGCTTTATTCAGCGCATTCAGGCTGATATCGGTGCCCGTTACGCCAAAATGCTCCGAATACTCACTTTCGCGTAAGACTTCTGCAGCGCTAATGGCCAGTGAATAAGGCTCTTCGCCGCTGGCACAGCCCACGCTCCAGAGCGCCCATGGCTCTGTCATGCCTTGCTGCAAGCGCTCACGCAAATAGCCCTCAAGCACATCAAATGACGGCCGATGGCGGAAAAAACGGGTTTCTTGCACCGTCAGCCGATCCAGCAGGGTCGACCACTCCACGGCACCGCGGGGACCATCGGTGACCTGCTGGTAGTACGTGGCGTAATCCGTTACGCCCAGCTCACGCATCCGCGCACTCAGATTGGTTTGCAAAAACGCCTGCCGCCGTTCATTGAGAACGACCCCAGTACGTTCCTCAAGCAGCACCTGCCAGTCACGAAACTCCGTGGCTGTCATGTCTGCCAGAGGCTGCAAGGCCCAAACGCCTGACTGCATGTCGTGCCCCTCGCTTACGGCCATAGCCCACTGTGCAACAGGCTTCCAGCCTGTTGCACAGCAACCAATTAAGCCTGTTCACCACCCGGCAAGGTAAAACCGGATACCGACTTACGCATCTCACTGGCCATCTTGGCCAGGTTACCAATGCTCTTGGCGGTGGCAGTGGTACCGGAGGAAGTTTGCGAGGTGATCTCTTGGATCACGTTCATCGTGTTGGAAATGTGGCCTGCCGAAGAGGCCTGCTGGCGTGCCGCGTTAGAGATGTTCTGAATCAAGGCCGCGAGGGTCTTGGATACCTTCTCGATCTCTTCCAGTGCAACCCCGGCGTCCTGCGCCAGACGCGCACCGCGCACCACTTCGGAAGTCGTTTGTTCCATCGAGATAACGGCTTCGTTGGTGTCGGTCTGAATCGTCTTAACCAGTGCCTCGATCTGCTTGGTCGCAGCCGAGGAACGTTCTGCAAGGCGTTGTACTTCGTCCGCTACCACAGCGAAGCCTCGACCCGCATCACCGGCCATGGAGGCCTGAATCGCGGCGTTCAGTGCGAGGATGTTGGTCTGGTCAGCAATGTCGTTAATCAGGCTAACGATGTCACCGATCTCCTGGGACGATTCACCGAGGCGTTTAATACGCTTGGAGGTGTCCTGGATCTGTTCACGGATGTTATCCATGCCGGTGATGGTGTTGTGCACCACTTCGTTGCCTTTGTTGGCGATGGCTACGGAACGTTCCGCTACCGCGGAGGACTCCGAGGCGTTCGCCGATACCTGGTCAATCGACACGGCCATTTCGTTGATCGCCGCAGAAGCACCGGCAATTTCCTGGGCCTGGTGCTCGGAAGCCTCGGCCAGGTGCATCGCCGTGGCCTGGGTTTCCTGGGCCGCACCGGCTACCTGAACGGCGGTCAGGTTAATCGTGGCTACCAGATCACGCAGCTGGTCGATGGAGTAGTTGATGGAGTCAGCAATGGCACCGGTGAAGTCTTCGGTTACCGTCGCGGCTACGGTCAAGTCACCATCGGCGAGGTCGGCAATTTCGTCGAGCAGGCGCAAAATCGCTGTTTGGTTACGTTCGTTCTTCTCGGCGGTGGAGGCCAAGCGACTGTTGGTTTCGCGCACCATCACCAAACCGATCAGGATGATCGAAGCCAGTGCCAAAGCACCCAGCACATAACCGATCAGGGTGTTGATCGCGCGGCCACTGGACTGCGCTTCAAAGCCGACAGCCAATTCAGACGCTTTGTCCAACAGGGTCTGCGAAACGCTGAAGATCACGTTAGCCGACTCACGTACCTGGAACAGCTCAGGTGAGGTTTCGAGAATCTCGTCCACCGAGCCGGAAACGAACTCAAACAGCTCGGAAATTTCCGCGAGACGCTCAAGAGCCTCCGCGTCGCCCACTTGGGTAATTTCCATGGCCGCGTTGCCTTCAAGCATCGCGCTCAACACACGCCCGAACAGGCTGGCGTCACGGCCGAACATGTCAGCGGCTTGTACCGAGTCTTGGTCGCCGGCCAGTACCTTGTTGACCGAACCGAGGATACGTTCTGCCAGCAAGGATTGACGCTGAGCAACCGAGACCTGAGCCGCCGGCGCGCCGCTTTCCAGCAGAATGTCGACCACTTCTTCGTACTCGACCTGCAGCTGCGGAATGGTTTCAGCGAGCGTGGCGGCTACCTGGTGCAACGACAGAACAGTCTGTTCGTTGGCCAGAATGGCGTCGGTGTTTTGCCGCAGCGTATCCCAGTCCTGCTGCACCGCAGTCATCTGCGGCTGCAGGGCCTCTGGAGCAGCTGGCAGACCGGTCTCTTCGTTACCGTCAGTCAGATAGCCCCAACGCGCCTGAAAGTCGTTACGGGCATCACGCAGCAAACCGAACGCTTCTGGCGTACCGGCGGCAGCTTCAGAGGAGTTCTTGGCAATACGCTGGGACAGTACGCGCAGCTCACCGGCGTGGCCGATGTATTCCGTGTCGTAGTTGGATTGGGTGTTGATGTAGGCGAAGTTGGCGAACAACAAAACGATCGACACGATCAGGACAATAAACAGCCCTGCGATCAATGTGCTACTGCGCGCACCTGCTAACAAATTACCTGCATTTAGTTTTTTCATTTACTGGCCCCCGCCTGGACCGACCGCACTACGGTTCCCATGTAACGCCAAAAGGCCGGCAATGCCGACCCCACCGATAAACTGTTAATACGCCACGTCGAGAAAACCCGCGTTCTGGGCCAGCGCGTGTGGGCTGAACACCAGCCAGGGCTGTTCACGTTGAAATACTCCGTGGATAAAAGGTGTGATGGACGCCTCGAGCGGCGGCAGCTGCTCGGAGAAGGTGTCCACTGGAAAATGCTGCATGCCAAACACTTCATCGACCGTAAGACCCGCAAAGACCTCTTGGTGATCGACGACTAACACTCGGCGTTTTTTGCGCAGCGGCGACAACTCATTGCCGAAGAAACCGCACAGATCCATGACCGGCAGCAAGCGTCCGCGCACGTTGGCTACGCCCTTCACCCAGCTTTTCACGCCGGGCAACAGGGTGTGACGCGGCTCATGCAGAACCTCGCCGACCTCACCCATGGGCGCAACAAAAAAGCGCTCGCCCATGCGAAAACCGATACCGCTCCAGGTTTGCACGACCGCTTGCTGCGAAGGCAAGCCAGCCGCCAGCGAACGACAAAGCGCGTCGATATCCAGAAGGGTTTGAAAAGGTGTTTGCGCGTCCGACATGCCAGCTGCGGCCTTATTGTTTTTTAATTGCCGACTGACTCGGTTTAACCGGCCAATACTGCATTCAAGGTTTTAACCAGGGTGTCTTCATCAACCGGCTTGGTCAGGTAATCCTTCGCACCCTGGCGCTTGCCCCAGACCTTGTCGGTTTCTTGATCCTTGGTGGTGACGATGATCACCGGGATATGGCTGGTGTCGGCATCTTTGGTCAGCTGGCGGGTCGCCTGAAAGCCATTGAGGCCAGGCATAACGATATCCATCAGCACCGCATCCGGCTTTTCCTGGCGTGCCAGGGCAACGCCATCGGCGCCATTTTCCGCTTTAAGTACTTGATGACCGTGCTTTTCCAGCATGGCGGTCAGTTTGTACATTTCAGTCGGCGAGTCATCAACAATCAGAATTCGAGCCATGGTGTTTCCCAATACTTTAAAAAGACGCGCAGCTGGTCAGCCGGCGTCAGGACGCTTGTTCCACCGGAATAAAGTCGGGCACATGAGCCTTGATCGCCCCAAGCAGCTCTTCTTTGCTGAAGGGCTTGGTCAGGTATTGATCGGAGCCGACGATGCGCCCTTTGGCTTTATCGAACAAACCATCTTTAGAAGACAGCATGATCACCGGGGTGGATTTGAAAGCGCTGTTGTTCTTGATCAAGGCGCAGGTCTGATAGCCATCGAGTCGCGGCATCATAATGTCGACAAAAATGATATTTGGGTGAGTATCGGCGATCTTTGCCAAAGCATCGAAGCCGTCAACTGCGGTAATTACCTCGCAGCCCACCTTTTTCAGCAGGGTTTCCGCGGTGCGACGAATCGTTTTCGAGTCGTCGATCACCATCACCCTCAAGCCCTCGGAATGCTGTTCCATGTTTGCCCTACCATCGCCTCGGTGAGTCGTTATTTTTGCGTTATATCAGTGCGCCTGAGACCCTGTCACCGACGGGCTACCTCCCAATCGTCGGGCCTTTTTAGCACACTCTCCAGATGCAATCTATAAGCCGGCTGGGCCAAGATTTTTCCTTGACCACCTGGCTTGTCAACGCCACCCTGACGCCATATCGCGTCCAGTCACACCCTAATCGCTACCATTTACGGAGAACACCGCCATGAGCGTCCGCCTCGGCATTGTCATGGATCCCATCGCCCAGATCGCCTTCAAGAAGGACAGCTCGCTGGCCATGTTACTGGCCGCGCAAGCGCGCGGCTGGACCCTCTTCTATATGGAACAGAAAGATCTTTACCAAGCCAAGGGTGTCGCACGCGCTCGGCTTTCAGAGCTTAAGGTATTCAACGATCCGCAACGCTGGTTCGAGCTGGGCAGTGAGCAGGATGTCGCGCTAAGCGAGCTGGATGTGATCCTGATGCGCAAGGATCCGCCCTTCGACAACGAGTTCGTCTACTCCACCTACCTGCTGGAGCAAGCCGAGCAAGCCGGCACGCTGGTGGTCAACCGCCCGCAAAGTCTGCGCGACTGCAATGAAAAGTACTTTGCCACCCAGTTCAGCCAATACACCCCGCCGACCGTGGTCAGCCGTAGAGCCGACATTCTGCGCGAGTTTGCCAAAGAGCAGCGTGACATCATTCTCAAACCACTCGATGGCATGGGCGGATCGATGATATTTCGCCATCGCGAAGGCGATCCCAATCTTTCGGTGATTCTCGAGACCCTGACCAATCACGGCCAGCAGCAGATTATGGCTCAGGGCTATCTGCCGGCGATCAAGGATGGCGACAAGCGCATCCTGATGATTGACGGCGAACCCGTGCCTTATTGCCTGGCACGGATTCCAGCGGCCGGCGAAACCCGTGGCAACCTCGCCGCCGGTGGCCGCGGCGAAGCCAGACCTTTGAGCGAACGCGACCGTGAAATCGCTGCCGCCGTCGGGCCAACCCTGCGTGAGAAAGGCCTGCTGTTCGTCGGCCTGGACGTGATTGGTGAACACCTGACCGAGATCAACGTCACCAGCCCGACCTGCATCCGCGAGATCGATACGGCCTTCGATACACGTATCGGCGAGCGCCTGATGGACAAAATTGCCGAGAAGCTCAATGCGCGCAGTGCTTCATAGACTTTTCCATGCACCCTCGGCAGACTGCGCGGCAACCTGAGCAGACCCGGCATGCAATGAACGCAACAGCCCAACTCCCAGAACTTCCCAGCGCCGGCGTACAGCCGGCGGACCGCTTGGGCTTTACCCTGTTCCTCGCTGCCGCGCTGCATGCCGCACTGATTCTTGGCCTGGGGTTTACCCTGGCCGAGCCCAGCCAGATCAGCAAAACCCTGGAGATCACCCTCTCCACCTTCAAAAGCGAAGAAAAGCCTAAAGAGGCGGACTTCCTCGCCCAGGACAATCAACAGGGCAGCGGCACCCTGGAACACAAAGCCGCGCCGAAAACCACTGAGCAGGCGCTGTTCCAGGACAGCGAGGTGAAGCGCGTAACCCCACCCGCCGCGCCGCAACAGCCCGCCGTGCGCCAGCAAGCCCCTAAAGCAGCTGTCGCCACGCGCGCCCCGCAACAACAGAAAACCCCGGTCAAACGCGAAGAAGCCAAGCCCACGCCGCAAACCCGACCAGCGCCGGTGTTTGACAGCGCTCAACTGTCGTCGGAGATTGCCAGCCTAGAGGCTGAACTGGCCTTGGAAGTGCAGCAGTACGCCAAACGCCCGAAGGTCCATCGCATCAGCGCGGCCTCAACCATGCGCGACAAAGGTGCCTGGTATAAAGATGAGTGGCGCAAAAAAGTTGAGCGCGTCGGCAACCTCAACTACCCCGATGAAGCACGCCGCCAGGGCATCTACGGCAACCTGCGCTTACTGGTATCGATCAACCGCGATGGCACGCTGTACGAAGTGCAAGTACTGGAATCCTCCGGACAGCGCCTGCTCGATCAGGCAGCACTGCGTATCGTGCGCCTAGCCGCACCGTTCGCGCCGTTCACCGGAGACCTGGCTGATGTCGACCGCCTGGAAATCATCCGTACCTGGCGCTTCGCCCGCGGCGACCGCCTGTCGAGTAACTGAGCAGCGACGCAAAACCAGCCAGGGACCATCACGGCTCAACGTATGGGCTTGAGGCTTGCCACGCAAAGCTCCAAACTACCCCCCATGAAAGACGCCAGCCCCAGCTACCTCAAGCACCATTTCCTGATTGCCATGCCGCACATGGCCGATCCGCATTTCGCGCAGACCGTCACCTACCTGATCGACCATAACGAGTTCGGCGCCATGGGCCTGGTGATCAACAAACCCAACGGCCTCAACCTGGCCGATGTACTCGAACAACTGCGCCCAGATGACGAGCCGCCCGTGATGTGCCAGAGCCTGCCGATCTTTACCGGCGGTCCGGTGCAGACTGACCGCGGCTTTGTGCTGCATCCCAGCGGCCCGCAGTTTCAGGCCACCCTAGAGCTGGGCGAGCTGAGCCTGTCGACCTCGCAGGACGTGCTGTTTGCGATTGCCGACGGCAGCGGCCCGGACAAATACCTGATCACCCTCGGCTACGCCGGCTGGGAGGCTGGCCAGCTCGAAGCAGAACTGGCCGACAATGCCTGGTTAACCTGCCCAGCCGACAACGCCATCCTTTTCGACTTGCCCTTCGACCAACGCCTGAATGCCGCAGCCGCGCGCCTGGGCGTCAATCTCAGCCTGCTTACCTCACAAGCTGGGCACGCCTAATGGCCGAGTCAAAGGCCAAGCCGCTGCGCCTGCTGCTGGGCTTCGATTACGGCAGCAAACAGATCGGCGTTGCGGTCGGACAGGTCATCACCGGTCAGGCTCGTGAGCTGTGCATCCTCAAGGCACAAAACGGCGTACCTGACTGGCTGAAGGTAGAAGCGCTGATTAAGGAGTGGCAACCAGACGCCATCGTCGTCGGCCTGCCGCTGAACATGGACGGCACAAAAAGCGAGATGAGCGAGCGCGCTGAGAAATTCGCCCGGCGCCTCAATGGCCGCTTCAACCTGCCCGTGCACACCCATGACGAACGCCTGACCACCTATGAAGCCAAGGGCCAGCGGCTGCAACAAGGCCAGAGCAGCGGCTACCGTGAGCGCCCGGTCGATGCGCTTGCTGCCGCCCTACTGCTACAAGGTTGGCTTGAAGAAAATTGCCTGGGCTAACCCCCACTGAGATTGCATCTGGAGTGTTGCCATGAGCTTACCCAACCCCGCTGAATTGCTACCGCAAATGGCCACGGCCCTGACCAGCCATCTGAACCAGCGCCAGATCAGCGAGCCGCGCTTTATCGGCATCCGCACCGGCGGCGTCTGGGTTGCCCAGGCGCTGCTTGAAGCTCTAGGCCGCCAGGACGCGCTGGGCATTCTCGATGTGTCCTTCTACCGTGACGACTTCACCCAGAACGGACTGCACCCGCAGGTGCAGCCGTCCGAGTTGCCGTTCGAGATCGAAGGCCAGCACCTGGTGCTGATCGACGATGTACTGATGAGCGGCCGCACTATCCGCGCCGCACTCAATGAACTGTTCGACTACGGCCGCCCGGCCAGCGTGACCCTGGTCAGCCTGCTCGACCTGAATGCCCGCGAACTGCCGATCCGCCCGGATGTAGTCGGTGCAACCCTGTCACTGGCGGTGGATCAACGGGTAAAATTATCCGGCCCCACGCCCCTGACCCTCGAACTCCAGACGCTTGCCAACTGAGACTCGCCCGATGACGACCCAAGCCGCCAAGCGCCCGCTGCAGCTTAACGACCAAGGCCAGCTGCGCCATTTCCTCTCCATCGATGGCCTGCCGCGCGAACTGCTGACCGAAATTCTCGACACCGCTGACTCCTTCCTCGAAGTCGGCGCCCGTGCGGTGAAAAAAGTTCCGCTGTTGCGCGGCAAGACCGTGTGCAACGTGTTCTTTGAGAACTCCACGCGCACCCGTACCACTTTCGAACTGGCGGCTCAGCGCCTGTCGGCTGACGTCATCAGCCTTAACGTATCGACCAGTTCGACCAGCAAGGGCGAAACCCTGTTCGACACGTTGCGCAACCTCGAAGCCATGGCCGCCGACATCTTTGTCGTGCGCCATGCGGACTCCGGCGCAGCGCACTTTATCGCCGAGCACGTGTGCCCGAACCTGGCGATTATCAACGGCGGCGACGGGCGCCACGCGCACCCGACCCAGGGCATGCTCGACATGCTGACCATCCGCCGCCACAAAGGCAGCTTCGAGAACCTCTCGGTGGCCATCGTCGGTGACATCCTGCACTCACGGGTGGCACGCTCCAACATGCTCGCGCTGAAGACCCTCGGCTGCCCGGATATCCGCGTGATCGCGCCGAAAACCCTGCTACCGGTCGGCATCGAGCAATACGGCGTCACCGTGTACAGCGACATGGCCAAAGGCCTCAAAGATGTCGACGTGGTGATCATGCTGCGCCTGCAACGTGAGCGCATGAGCGGCGGCCTGCTGCCCAGCGAGGGCGAGTTCTACCGCCTGTTCGGTCTCACCGAGCAGCGCTTGAAATTGGCCAAACCCGATGCCTTGGTCATGCACCCAGGCCCCATCAACCGGGGGGTTGAGATCGAATCGGCCGTAGCCGATGGCCCGCAATCAGTAATTCTCAATCAGGTGACCTACGGCATCGCCATCCGCATGGCCGTGCTGTCCATGACCATGAGCGGGCAGAACGCCCAACGCCAACTCAATCAAGACGCTGAGGAGCAGAACTGATGCGTATGCGTATCCTCGGCGCCCGGGTAATTGACCCCAGCAACCACTTCGATCAGCTCGCCGATATCTTTATTGAAAGCGGCAAGATCGTCGCCATTGGCCAGGCGCCAGCCGGCTTTGTCGTCGAGCAAAGCATCGATGCCCAAGGCCTTGTGGCCGCCCCAGGTCTGGTCGATCTGAACGTCGCCCTGCGCGAGCCGGGTTATAGCCGCAAAGGCAGCATCGCCACGGAAACTCTGGCGGCAGCCGCTGGCGGCGTCACCAGCCTGTGCTGCCCGCCCTTTACCAAGCCAGTACTGGACACCCCGGCGGTGGCCGAGCTGATTCTTGACCGTGCTCGCGAAGCCGGGCACACCAAGGTGTTCCCGATTGGCGCCCTGAGCAAAGGCCTGGAAGGCGAGCAGTTGGCCGAACTGGTCGCGCTACGTGACGCCGGTTGCGTGGCCTTCGGCAACGGCCTCGATAGCTTTCGCAACAACCGTACCCTGCGCCGCGCGCTGGAATATGCAGCCACCTTCGACCTGACGGTGGTCTTCCACTCGCAAGACCATGACCTCGCCGAAGGCGGCCTGGCCCACGAAGGCGCAATGGCCAGCTTCCTCGGCCTACCGGGCATTCCGGAAAGCGCGGAAACCGTGGCTCTGGCCCGCGATCTGCTGCTGGTTGAGCAGACCGGTGTACGCGCGCACTTCAGTCAACTGACCAGCGCCCGTGGCGCCCAGCTGATCGCCGACGCGCAGGCCCGCGGCCTGCCAGTGACTGCCGATGTGGCGCTGTACCAACTGATTCTCACCGACGAAGCACTGGAAGGCTTCTCCAGCCTGTATCACGTGCAACCGCCACTGCGCACCGCCCGTGATCGTGACGGCCTGCGTGCCGCGGTAAAAAGCGGCGTAATTAGCGCCATTGCCAGCCACCACCAGCCGCACGAACGCGACGCCAAACTGGCCCCGTTCGGCGCGACAGAGCCGGGTATCAGCAGCGTGCAACTGCTTCTACCATTGGCCATGAGCCTGGTACAAGACGGTTTGCTCGACCTACCGACCCTACTGGCACGCCTAAGCAACGGCCCGGCCGATGCGCTGGGCCTACCGCTTGGTCGGCTCACGGTCGGCGCTGCGGCCGACCTGCTGCTGTTCGACCCACAGGCATCGACGCTGGCTGGAGAAAGCTGGTTTTCAAAAGGCAGTAACTGCCCGTTTATGGGCCACTGTCTACCCGGTGCGGTGCGCTACACCCTGGTTGATGGGCACATCAGCTACCAGGCGTAAGCCGCGCAGCATGAAAAAGCCCGCCAATTGGCGGGCTTTTTCGTATCAAGACCTTAGCCGCGTTCGGCGTTTTTAATCGACACCTGGGTATTCAATGTCCAGAAGTCATACAGCACGCCCAACAGAAACAGGCCGCCGGTAAATAGGTAAATGATCCCGGTAATCCACTTGCCTTGGTACATACGGTGCACGCCGAAAATACCGAGAAAGGTCAACAGAATCCACGCCACGTTGTAATCGGTATCACCGGCAGTAAAACGCAGATCCGCTTCTCGATCCATGGCCGGGATCAGAAACAGGTCAACGATCCAGCCGATAAACAGCAAGCCGAAGGTGAAAAACCAGATGGTCCCGGTGACCGGTTTGCCGTAGTAGAAACGGTGTGCGCCGAGAAAGCCGAAAATCCACAGCAAATAGCCGATGAGTTTGCTGTGCGTGTCCTGTCGCTGCATATGCGTGCCTCCTGATGGCTGATAACGCTTTGACGCCACACTCTACGCAAGGTTCGCCGAGCGGGGCAATCCGCTGAGCAGACTGCAAAAGCAGCGCTTGCTGCCTGCCTAAGATTATTAAATACTGTATGCATAAACAGCTATTTCAGGCACTACCATGCAGCTGATCGAGAAACTCACCGTGCTCGCCGACGCCGCCAAGTATGACGCGTCCTGCGCCAGCAGCGGCGCGCCCACACGCAGTTCAAAAGGCAAGAGCGGCATCGGCTCAACCAGCGGCATGGGTATATGCCACAGCTTCACCCCTGATGGTCGCTGCGTGGCCCTGCTGAAAATCCTGCTGACCAACTTCTGTCTGTATGACTGCCAGTACTGCGTTAACCGCCGCTCCAGCGACGTGCCGCGCGCGCGCTTTACCCCAGAAGAAGTGGTGACCCTGACTATCGACTTCTATAAACGCAACTGCATCAGCGGGCTGTTTCTCAGCTCCGGGATCATCCGCTCCGCCGACTACACCATGGAGCAGCTCATCCGCGTGGCTAAATTGCTGCGCGAAGAGCATGAGTTTCGCGGCTATATCCACCTCAAAACCATTCCCGACGCCGACCCGTTGTTGATTGCCGAAGCCGGACGCTATGCAGACCGCCTCAGCGTGAACATCGAGTTGCCCACCGAGGCCAGCCTAGTCCGCCTAGCACCGGAGAAACAGGTGCGCACCATCAAGCAGGCCATGCACTCGATTCATCTGGGTGAAAGCGAAGCCCGCACTGAAGTACGTGCGCCACGCTTCGCACCCGCCGGGCAAAGCACACAGATGATTATTGGCGCCGACGCCACCGATGACAGCACCATCCTGCACACCGCCGCCTCGCTTTATGACAATTACCGGCTGCGCCGCGTTTACTACTCGGCCTTCAGCCCGATCCCGCAAAGCCCCAATACCGTGCCCTTCGAAGCGCCGCCGCTGCTTCGCGAACATCGCCTGTATCAGGCGGATTTCCTCATGCGCGGTTATGGTTTCGAGGCCAGCGAGCTGCTCACCGGCCCCGGTAATCTGGCGCTGGATATCGACCCGAAACTGGCCTGGGCACTGAACAACCGCGAGCATTTCCCGGTTGACCTCAACCGCGCCGAACCCGCCATGATTGCCCGCGTGCCCGGCATCGGCGTACTCAGCGCAAAACGCTTGGTCGCGCTGCGCCGCCAGCGACGTATCCGCTTTGAAGACCTCACGCGTTTGCGCTGCGCCCTGGAAAAAGCCAAGCCGTTTATCGTCACCCAAGACTATCGGCCACTGCAGGCCAGCCGCGAATCACTGCTCTTGCGCCAGCAATTGAGTGAAACACCGGCCCAGATGGCACTGTGGTAATGCACAGCGCGCATTTCGATGGCAGCTTTGCTGGCTGGCGTGATACGGCCCGCGCGCTGCTGCGCCAGGGTCTGGCGCCGCATCAAGTCAACTGGCGGGGGGACGGCGACCGCGGCGGCCTGTTTGACCAAGCACCCAGCCCAGTAAATACAACGCCTGCAGCTGAGGCGCCGCGCATCCCCAGGCAACTACTCGCGCTGCTGCAGAGCGCGGCATGCTTTCGGGTGGAGGACCGCTGGAGCCTGTTGTACCGAATTCTCTGGCGCGTCGCCCAGGGTGATCGCGCCGCCATGCTGCCCGGAGATATCGACGGCAGCCAGCTGCATAAGCGACTCAAAGCGGTGCGCCGCGAAGCCCATCACCTGCATGCATTTGTGCGCTTTCATCCCCGCCCGGAACATGCCGAAGGCCCGCACCTGGTGGCTTGGCACGAACCCGCCCATGACATTCTGCACAGCGCCAGCGAGCACTTCGCGGAACGCCTAGGCCGCAGCACCTGGCTAATTGCTACACCAGATGACGGCATCTACTGGGATGGCCAGCATTTGCACTATCAGCGCCCCTGCCCGGATGAGTGGCAGCGCCTGGCGCAAACGCCTGAAGATAACGGGCAAGCCTTGTGGCTGGCCTATTACGGCAGCACCTTTAATCCAGCGCGGCTAAACCGCAGCGCGCTGGAGAACAGCCTGCCGGTGCGCTTCTGGAAAAACCTGCCGGAAGGCCCGCTGATTCCCCAACTCATGAGCCAGGCCCGCGCCGGTGCACAGCGCGACGGTCAGGCTGCCGCCGTCGCCCAGCAGGCCGGCAAAAGCATTCGCCGTAGCGCAGCAAAGGTGCCGCAAGTCAGCGAAAACGTCGACCCGGATCATCCTCGCTGACTTCCAGCGACAAGCCCTGGCTCATGCTGCTCAGGTGATCGCCATCGGTTTCCGAACCGAGCTTGATCATCAGACGCAGGTCGTTGGCCGAATCCGCATATAGCAGCGCATCTTCGTAGGTGATCTCACCCTGGCTATAGAGGGTATAAAGCGCCTGATCGAAGGTTTGCATGCCCTGTTCGGTGGAGCGCTTCATCAGTGCTTTGAGTTCGTGCACATCGCCCTTGCGGATCAGGTCGGCGGCCAGCGGGGTGTTGATCAGCACCTCGATCACCGCGCGACGACCCTTGCCGTCGGGGGTCGGGATCAATTGCTGGGCAACGATGGCCTTGAGGTTCAGCGACAAGTCCATCCACACCTGATTCTGCCGGTCCGCCGGGAAGAAGTTGATGATCCGGTCCAGCGCCTGGTTAGCGTTGTTAGCGTGCAAGGTGGCCAGACACAAGTGGCCCGTTTCAGCGAAGGCTACCGCATGGTCCATGGTTTCACGGGTGCGCACCTCACCGATCAGAATCACATCCGGTGCCTGACGCAGAGTGTTCTTCAGCGCCACTTCGAAAGATTCGGTGTCGATGCCCACTTCGCGCTGAGTAACGATGCAGCTCTGATGCTGGTGGATGTATTCGATCGGGTCTTCGATAGAGATGATATGGCCGCTGCTGTTCTTGTTGCGGTAGCCAATCATCGCTGCCAGCGAGGTCGATTTACCGGTACCGGTAGCACCGACAAACAACACCAATCCGCGCTTGGTCAGTGCCAGTTTCTTGAGAATCTCCGGCAGTTTCAGCTCATCGAGTGTCGGGATATTGGTTTCGATACGGCGCAACACCATGCCGGCCAGATTACGCTGGTAAAAGGCACTGACGCGGAAACGGCCAATACCACGAGCGCTGATGGCGAAGTTGCACTCGTGATTCTCGGTAAAGTCGCGGCGCTGTTGTTCGTTCATCACCGCATGCACGGTTTCACGGGTCTGCTCAGGCGACATGGGCGTCTTGGTGATCGGCATAATCTTGCCGTTGACCTTCATCGACGGCGGCACACCAGCGGTAATAAACAGGTCAGAGCCGCCCTTTTCGACCATCAGGCGCAGCAGTTTTTCGAATTCCATCTTTGTTCGCCCATGTGCATCACGCGGTTATGCAAGCGCCAGCGGCAGGCGCGTGTATTGCCGCTGGGCTGAACCCGACAGGCGACAGCCTGCCAAGCGCTGTCGATTTAGAAGTTTTCCGGGGTCTTGGCCTTCTCGCGCGCCGCTTCACGGCTGACGATGCCCTTGGAAACTAGAGTCTTCAGGCAGGAATCCAGGGTCTGCATGCCCAGCGAACCACCAGTCTGAATAGCCGAGTACATCTGCGCGACCTTGTCCTCACGAATCAGGTTACGGATGGCCGGGGTGCCAATCATGATTTCGTGGGCTGCCACGCGACCGCCGCCAACTTTCTTCAGCAGGGTCTGCGAGATCACCGACTGCAAGGACTCGGAGAGCATGGAGCGGACCATGGACTTCTCTTCGGCCGGGAATACGTCTACCACGCGGTCGATGGTCTTGGCCGCCGAGGTGGTGTGCAGGGTGCCGAAGACCAGGTGGCCGGTTTCCGCGGCGGTCAGGGCCAGGCGGATGGTTTCCAGGTCACGCATCTCGCCAACCAGGATAATGTCCGGGTCTTCGCGCAGCGCCGAGCGCAGGGCCTCGGAGAAGCCGAGGGTGTCGCGGTGCACCTCACGTTGGTTGATCAGGCACTTTTTCGACTCATGCACAAATTCTATCGGGTCTTCGACCGTAAGGATGTGGTGGTACTTGTTGCTGTTTATATAGTCGAGCATCGCCGCCAGGGTGGTCGACTTACCGGAGCCCGTGGGCCCGGTGACCAACACCAGCCCACGCGGCACATCGGAAATCTTACGGAAGATCTCACCCATGCCGAGGTCTTCCATGCTCAGCACTTTCGACGGAATCGTCCGGAATACCGCACCAGAACCGCGGTTCTGGTTGAAGGCGTTAACCCGGAAACGCGCCACACCCGGCACTTCGAAGGAAAAGTCGGTCTCGAGGAACTCCTCGAAATCCTTACGCTGCTTGTCGTTCATGATGTCGTAGATCAGCGCATGCACTTGTTTATGGTCCAGCGCAGGCAAGTTGATCCGGCGGACATCACCGTCAACCCGAATCATCGGAGGCAGGCCAGCGGAGAGGTGCAGGTCCGATGCACCTTGCTTGGCGCTGAAGGCCAGCAATTCAGTGATATCCATGGGACTCCCTAATGACAAACAAGCAGGTAGAATGCCGCAAAACCCAGGCGGCGGGCGCGAGTAATGTCCACGATAGCAGAGAATATTGCAAAGGTCGGAGTGCGCATACGTGAGGCGGCGCAAGCCTCACAGCGAGATTGTGGGTCTATCGGCCTGCTCGCGGTGAGCAAAACCAAACCGGCTGCGGCGGTGCGTGAAGCATTTGCCGCCGGCGCCCAGGACTTCGGCGAGAACTACCTGCAGGAAGCGCTGGATAAAAAGGCAGAGCTGTATGACCTGCCACTGACCTGGCACTTCATTGGCCCGATCCAGTCGAACAAAACCAAGGCCATTGCCGAGCACTTCAGCTGGGTACATTCGGTGGACCGCCTGAAAATCGCCGAACGGCTGTCGGCGCAGCGACCGGCACACTTGCCGGCGCTGAATATCTGCCTGCAGGTCAATGTCAGCGGTGAAGCCAGCAAGTCCGGCTGCCACCCCGATGAACTCCCGGCCCTGGCACAAGCGGTTACACAACTGCCCAACCTGCGCCTGCGCGGATTGATGACCATTCCCGAGCCCACTGACGACCCCATTGAACAACGCGCCGCCTTCGCCCGTTTGCGCGAACTGCAGCAAGGCCTGAACCTGGGCCTCGACACTTTGTCCATGGGCATGAGCCATGACCTGGAAGCGGCCATTGCCGAAGGTGCAACCTGGGTGCGCATTGGCACTGCACTGTTCGGCGCACGTGATTACAGCAAGACCTGATTGAACTTGTCTTGAGCCTTATTGAGGAAACCCGTTATGACCACTCCCCGCATTGCCTTTATCGGCGCAGGCAATATGGCCGCTAGTTTGATCGGCGGTCTGCGCGCGCAAGGCATCGACGCCAGCGCCATTCGCGCCAGTGACCGTGGAGCCGAACAGCGCAGTAAAATCAGCACCGAGCATGGCATCGAAACCTTCGCCGCCAACGCCGACGCGATCAAAGATGCCGACATCATCGTGCTCTCGGTAAAGCCGCAAGTCATGAAAGATGTCTGCCTGGACCTCGCCGCGCATGTCGGCGAGCAGCAGCTGGTGGTTTCCATTGCCGCCGGCATCAGCTGCGCCAGCCTGGAAAACTGGCTCGGCCCACGCGCCATCGTGCGCTGCATGCCCAACACCCCAGCCTTGCTGCGCCAAGGCGTCAGCGGCCTGTATAGCAACGCCCAGGTCTCACCAAACCAGCGCCAGCAGGCCGAACAGCTGCTCAGCGCCGTAGGCCTGGCCCTGTGGCTGGATAAAGAAGAGCAGATCGACGCCGTTACGGCCGTATCGGGTAGCGGCCCGGCCTACTTCTTCCTGCTGATCGAGGCCATGACCGCTGCCGGCGAAAAGCTCGGCCTGCCGCGTGATACCGCCGCCCAACTGACCCTGCACACCGCCCTTGGGGCGGCGCGCATGGCCGTGGCCAGCGATGTCGATGCCAGCGAGCTGCGCCGCCGCGTCACCTCGCCTGCCGGCACCACCGAAGCCGCCATCAAGAGTTTCCAGGCCGATGGTTTCGAAGCATTGGTCGAAAAAGCACTTAACGCTGCCGCCCACCGTTCTGCCGAGCTGGCCGAACAACTGGGCCAATAAGGAACGAAAATGATCGGACTCAACACCGCCGCTGTTTATATCCTGCAAACCATTGGCAGCCTGTACCTGCTGATCGTCTTGCTGCGCTTTATCCTGCAATTGGTTCGTGCGGACTTCTACAATCCGCTCAGCCAATTTATCGTGCGCGCCACTCACCCGCTGCTAAAACCCCTGCGCAAGGTCATCCCCAGCCTGGCCGGGCTGGACCTGGCGTCGCTGGTGTTAGCGATTCTGGTGCAGCTGGTGCTGATGGCACTGACCCTGATGCTGCTCGGCTATGGCCTGGATAACCCTGTGCAGCTGCTGGTCTGGTCGATCATTGGCGTCACCGCGCTGTTCCTCAAGGTGTTCTTCTTTGCCTTGATCATCAGCGTGATTCTCTCCTGGGTCGCACAAGGCAGCCAAAACCCCGCGGTAGGCTTGGTCAACCAAATATGCGAGCCCTTGCTGTCGCCGATTCGTCGCATCCTGCCAAGCATGGGTGGGCTGGATCTGTCGCCGATCGTGGCGTTCTTAATTCTCAACCTGATCGACATGATGGTGATCCGCAATCTGGCGATCATGACCGGCATGCTCAAAGGCTTGAGCCTGGCGATCTAACCGACAGATGAGTCATTTCCGCTGGGACGGCAACGACCTGATCCTTGAATGCCATCTGCAGCCCAAGGCGAGCCGTGACGAGTTCGCCGGGCTGCATGGTGATCGTTTGAAGATTCGCCTCACCGCACCGCCCGTAGACGGCAAAGCCAACGCCCACCTGCTGGCCTTTCTGGCCAGCGCCTTGGCCGTCAGTAAAAGCCAGGTCAGCCTGGAAAGCGGCCAGCAGAGTCGGCAAAAACGCGTGCGGATCAAACAGCCGCAGCAACTACCTGACGCACTCGAACTAACCATTCAGCCATCCTGAGCGACCATAAGGCGGGCGTGCGACGGCATGCAATTGACGCCACAGCTGCGACCCGCATAATGCCCGACAGGCCTATTCATGGATTGGGTGGGCCTGACGCCACTCCATAGGTGTTAAAACATTGCCGGCCACGCCAGCCTGAGGCGCGGCATCGTTGAATCGGTGCACGGTTTCATCCGGGCGACACAACCGCCCCACAATGGATGAACCAACTAGAGGAAAGCCAAGGATGAGCATGCAACGTCTCAGTGAGCAGGTCGACGCCTACGTCACCTGGAAGCGCGAGTTGATGCGCGAAATCACCCGCTACCGCAGCTGGCTGGTGAGCAATCGACTGAACTCCGAGGCCGTAGAAGGCAAGCTTGAACGGGCGCTGAAACTGCTGCGCACCGACCACATTACCCTGGCATTTGTCGGCGAGTTCTCGCGCGGTAAAACCGAGTTAATCAACAGCCTGTTCTTCTCGTCCTATGGCCAGCGCATGCTGCCGTCCCAGGCCGGGCGCACCACCATGTGCCCCACTGAGCTGTTCTTCGACCCGCAGTCGGAACGCTCATATATTCGCTTGCTGCCCATCGAAACACGGGTGTCCGAAGCCAGCATCGCGCAGTTCAAGCGCGCTCCTCGCCACTGGGTGAATATCACCCTGGACCTCAGCGACCCGGACAACATGGTCCAGGCCTTTAATCAAGTGGCCCGCAGCAAGCCCATGCCGGTTGAGCAAGCCATAGCCCTGGGCTTTCACCCGGACATGCTGGAAAGCACCCACCGCCCGGGCGAAGTGCTGGTGCCGGCCTGGCGCCATGCCATGGTCAACTTCGACCATCCGCTGCTGCGTCAGGGCTTGCGCATCCTCGACACTCCCGGCCTGAATGCCCTCGGCAGCGAGCCGGAACTGACTCTGTCGATGCTGCCCAACGCCCAGGCGATCATCTTTCTGCTGTCCGCCGACACCGGCGTCACCGCCAGCGACATGGCCGTGTGGCAGCAGCACATCCGCCAGCTAGACGAAGACACCCAGACTTGCCTGTTCGCCGTGCTGAATAAGATCGACGTGCTGTGGGATGACCTGGCGGGCGAGAGCTTTGTGCAAAACGCCATCCGCATCATTCAGACCAACACTGCCAAGCAGTTGGGCATCCGGCCTGAAGACGTACTGCCGTTGTCGGCCAAACAGGCCATGCTGGCCAAGGTGCGCAAAGACGCCGACCTGCTGACGCGCAGCCAGATAAGCAACCTGGAAAACCTGCTGTGCGAGCGCATCATCGCGCAGAAAGAGCGCCTGCTCGAAGACCGTGTGGTCTTTCAGGTAATGGCCCTGCTGCAGAACAGCCAACACCTGCTCAACCTGCGCCTGGAGAAGGTCAACGAGCAGCAGGCACTGCTGAGTAACCACCAGCACGACAATGGCCAGATGCTCTTTGAGCTGACCGCTAAGACCAAGGACGACCACAGCCAGCACCACAAACGTCTACTTGGCCTTAAAACCAACCAGCGCCTGCTCAAGCGCCAGGGCGACTTGCTACGCCATGCTTCACGCAGCGAGCGCCTGGATGAACACCTCAACACCGTACGCCGGGACCTCACTGGCAGCTGGACCACCCTGGGCATCAACCAGGCGATCCTGGATTTCTTCCGCAGCGTGGAGCAGGACCTGCACAACCTGAGCCAGGAAGCTGAGATGGCCAACACCATGGTGGCCGCCATCTACCGGCGGCACAACGAGGAAAACCCACTGCATGGCGTCGACGCCCCGCAGTTCAACGTCAACCGCTACAAGCGTGAACTCGAACAGCAGCAGCGCAAAGCCGACCAGTTCCGCCTGCAGCTGAAAACCCTGCTGACCGAACAGCGCAGCCTGAGCAAACGCTTCTTCGCCACCCTGGTGCAGGAAGTCATCGGCTTGCATCAACGCATGCGCCAAGACGCCGAGCAGTGGGCCAACGATGCGCTAATGCCCTTGATGCAGCACACCCTGGAACACAAACAACTGCTGGAAACCCACATGCTGCGGCTCAAGGCCCTGGCGCAGGAAACCCAACAAGCACGCCAGCGCGGCCAGCAATTAGCGCGGTACAGCGCCGAGCTGGAGCAGCAACTGGCGCAGGCCAGCGACATGTTGCGCATTCTGCGCCGCCCGGCCCCGCGCAACGGCAGGCTAAGGTGGTCAGCCTGCCAGGGCTTAGCCGGCCGCAGAGCATGGGCGAATAACCGCAGCCAACAGCGCCTTATCCGCCATACACCCGCCGCCCCGCGTGCTTGCCGCACGGGGCGGCGCTCTTTAGACTGCGGCTCTTCCTTTATTGCGAGCAGGGTCGATGTCGATTGTTTTCCCCCAAGACTCTGTTGGCCTGGTCACTCCGCAAGTACTGCACTTCGCAGAACCTCTGGCGCTGGCTTGCGGGCGCAGCCTGGCTGACTATCAGCTGATCTTCGAAACTTATGGCGAGCTCAACGCCACGGCCAGTAACGCCGTATTGATCTGCCATGCTCTGTCCGGCCATCATCACGCCGCGGGCTACCACAGCGTGGATGACCGCAAGCCCGGCTGGTGGGACAGTTGCATCGGCCCCGGCAAACCTATCGATACCAATAAGTTCTTTGTGGTCAGCCTGAATAATCTCGGCGGCTGCAACGGTTCTACCGGCCCCAGCAGCCTTAACCCGGCCACCGGCAAGCCGTTTGGCGCGGACTTTCCGGTGATGACCGTGGAAGACTGGGTGCACAGCCAGGCGCGCCTGGCCGACAGCCTCGGCATCCAGCAATGGGCCGCGGTGGTTGGCGGCAGCCTCGGTGGCATGCAAGCCATGCAGTGGACCATCAGCTACCCCGAGCGCGTGCGCCACTGCCTGGCCATTGCCTCGGCACCCAAGTTGTCGGCGCAAAACATCGCCTTCAACGAAGTCGCGCGCCAGGCGATCCTCACCGACCCGCAATTTCATGGCGGGCACTTCCAGGAACAAGGCGTGATCCCCAAGCGCGGCTTGATGCTGGCGCGCATGGTCGGCCACATCACCTACCTGTCGGACGACGCCATGGGCGAGAAATTCGGCCGTGGACTGAAGAGTGAGAAGCTCAACTACGACTTCCACAGTGTCGAGTTCCAGGTGGAAAGCTACCTACGCTATCAGGGCGAAGAGTTCTCCACGCGCTTCGATGCCAACACCTACCTGCTGATGACCAAGGCGCTCGATTACTTCGACCCGGCGGCTCAGCACGATGGCGACCTGGCCAAAACCTTGGCCGGGGTCAGCGCCGACTTCTGTGTGATGTCCTTCACCACTGACTGGCGCTTTTCGCCGGCGCGCTCGCGCGAGATCGTCGACGCCCTGACCGCCGCACGCAAGAACGTCTGCTACCTGGAAATTGACGCGCCGCAGGGCCACGACGCCTTCCTGATCCCCATTCCGCGCTACCTGCAGGCGTTCGACAGTTATATGAAACGGATTAAGGTGTAGTCATGCGCGCGGATCTCGAAATCATCCAAGAGTGGATTCCCGCCGGCAGTCGCGTGCTGGACCTCGGTTGCGGCAACGGCGAGTTGCTCGCCTGGCTGACCGAGCACAAGCAGGTTAGCGGCTACGGCCTGGAAATCGATGCGGACAACATCGCCCAGTGCGTCAGCAAGGGCGTTAACGTGATCGAGCAAAACCTCGATAAAGGCCTGAGCAACTTCGCCAGCAGCAGTTTCGACGTGGTGGTGATGACCCAGTCGCTGCAAGCCCTGCACTACCCCGACAAGGTGTTGGCGGAAATGCTCCGGGTCGGCAAAACCTGCATCATTACCTTCCCCAACTTCGCCCACTGGCGCTGCCGCTGGTACCTCACCAGCAAGGGCCGCATGCCGGTGTCGGACTTTTTGCCGTACACCTGGTTCAACACGCCGAACATCCACTTCTGCACCTTCGAAGACTTCGAAAACCTGTGCCACGACCAGGGCGCCAAAATCAAAGACCGCCTGGCTGTGGATCGCGACCATCGGCACGGCTGGGCCAGTCGTATCTGGCCTAATCTATTAGGTGAAATCGGCATTTACCGGATTAGCGGCGCAACACTCTAGGCGTAAACGCCAACCGCTGAACGGGCTGTTGTTCAGATTGAATCAGGAGATTCCCCATGCATCGCATTGCCCTGTTGTTTATCGCCCTGTGCCTAAGTCTGCCTGCGCTCGCTGAACGCAAGCAGAGCTTTGGCGATTTGGATGTGCACTACATTGCCTTCAACTCCAGCTTCCTGCAGCCAGACATTGCCGCCGCCAACGGCCTGATCCGCAGCAAAACCCTGGGCGTGGTCAACATTTCCGTACTCAAGGACGGCAAGGCCAGCAACGCCAGCGTCAGCGGTGAGGTCAAAGACTTGGTCGGGCGCAGCCAGCCGCTGACCTTCAAGCAGGTGACTGAAGGCGAAGCCATCTATTACCTGGCGCAGTTCCCCTTCACTCAGCAAGAAATGCTGCGCTTCACCATCACTGTTCGCGCGGCCGATGGCGTAGCGCACAGCGTCGACTTCAATCAGGAATTTTTCCCAGACCGATGATCCACTTCAACGAATTGGTGCTGGCCAGCCATAACGCCGGCAAACTCAAAGAGCTGCAAGCCATGCTTGGCAGCAGTGTGCGCGTACGCTCGGTGGGTGAGTTCTCATCCATCGAGCCGGAAGAAACCGGCCTATCGTTTATCGAAAACGCCATTCTCAAGGCGCGTAACGCGGCGCGTGTTTCCGGCTTATCGGCCTTGGCCGACGATTCCGGGCTAGCGGTGGACTTTCTCGGCGGCGCGCCGGGTATCTATTCAGCCCGCTATGCCGATGGCCAGGGCGATGCGGCGAATAACGCCAAGCTGCTCGAGGTGATGAAGGCCGTGCCGGATGCCGAACGCGGCGCGCAGTTCGTTTGCTGCCTGGCGCTGGTGCGGCATGCCGACGACCCGCTGCCGATCATCTGCGAAGGCCTCTGGCACGGGCGCATCCTCCACGCGGCGCAAGGTGTGGAAGGCTTCGGCTATGACCCGCTGTTCTGGGTGCCCGAACGCGACTGCTCCAGCGCCGAGTTGCCGGCCGCCGAGAAAAACCAGATCAGCCACCGCGCCCGCGCCATGGCCCTGCTGAAACAACGGCTGGGGCTGGCATGAGCCACACCTCCGGCGGCGGCTTCGAACTGCCGCCACTGGCGCTCTATATACACATCCCCTGGTGCGTGAAGAAGTGTCCGTATTGCGACTTCAACTCCCACACCGCCGGGCCAAACTTGCCGGAAGAGGCCTATGTTGATGCCCTTCTGGCTGACCTTGAAGCCGATTTGGCGCAGGTACATGGCCGGCCGCTGACCTCGATTTTCTTCGGCGGCGGCACCCCCAGCCTGTTTTCAGCCAAGGCGCTGGGGCGCTTGCTGCAAGGCGTCGAGCAGCGCGTGGCGTTTGCACCGGACATTGAAATCACCCTGGAAGCCAACCCCGGCACCTTCGAGCAAGCCAAATTTCGCGACTACCGCAGCCTGGGCATCAATCGCCTGTCGATTGGCGTGCAGAGCTTCCAGGCACCCAAGCTGATCGCCCTAGGGCGCATCCACGATGGCGATGAAGCCGTGCACGCTGCCGACATGGCCCGCGCCGCTGGTTTCGATAATTTCAATCTGGACCTGATGCACGGCCTGCCGGACCAGTCCATCGAGGACGCGCTGGGTGACTTGCGCATCGCCATCGCCCAGCAGCCGACGCACCTGTCCTGGTATCAGCTGACGGTTGAGCCCAATACAGTGTTCTGGAACCAGCCGCCGGTGATGCCCGAAGACGACATTCTCTGGGACATTCAGGAAGCCGGCCAGGCCCTGCTGGCCGCCGAAGGCTACGCGCAGTATGAAGTCTCGGCTTATGCCCAGGCCGGCAAGGCGGCGCGGCACAACCTGAATTACTGGACCTTTGGCGACTTTCTCGGCATCGGCGCCGGCGCTCACGCCAAGCTGAGCAGCCCGGACGGGCGCATCAGCCGCAGCTGGAAAACCCGCCTGCCCAAGGACTACCTGGACAGCAGTAAACGCTTCAATGCGGGCGAACGGGTGCTGAGTGCCGAGGAGCTGCCCTTCGAGTTTCTGATGAATGTGCTGCGCCTCACCGACGGCGTCGCCAGCGAACTGTTCACTCAGCGCACCGGCCTGCCGCTGAGCCAACTCGCAGCGGCACGCCTTGAAGCTCAGCAGCGCGGCCTGCTCCACAGCGACCCCGCGCGCCTAAGCGCCACCCGCGAAGGCCAGCTGTTTCTCAATGACCTGCTGCAACACTTTCTACCCTAACGCATGCGCCCACACGGCTAAGGAAACCTTGATGGACCTGCTACTTGACCTGATCGTTACCCTGTCACGCTGGAGCCGCAGCCACCTCTACGACATTTCACTGACCATCATGGCCACCCTGCTGGTGCTATTTGGACCCGGCATCAATGCCTGGGTGCAACGTAATACCAGCAGCATGAACTTCATCTTGCGCACGCTGATCTTCGTGCTGCTCTGTGCCGTCGGCTACGGCCTGCTGATCATCTTCGCCACGCCGTACCTGGCCAAGGGCCTGGGCTTCTTCAACAACTTCACCCTGGCGCCAATACTGATCCTGGTGTTCTTTATCATCGGCATCCTGGCCGACCGTAACTGACGCCCCACCAGCCTGGGCTGACGGGGCAACGCGTCAAAACGGTTTGATCGCCACCTTGAGCACGCCATCACGCTGATGGCTGAACAGTTCGTAAGCCGCGACGATGTCATCCAGCGGGTACTCGTGGGTGACCAGCGCGCCGAGATCAACCCGCCCCGAGGCCACCACGCTCAGCAAGCGGCGCATGCGCTCTTTGCCGCCCGGGCACAGCGAGGTGATGATTTTGTTATCACCCAGGCCGGCATGAAAGGCGCTCAGCGGAATCACCAGATCGGTTGAGTAAACGCCCAGGCTGGACAAGGTCCCGCCGGGTTTAAGCACCCGCAGGGCATTCTCGAAGGTGGATTGCAGGCCAAGCGCCTCGATCGCCACATCCACGCCGCGCCCACCGGTCAGGCGCAGGATCTCCTCAACCACATCGACCTGATTGAAATTGAGGGTGACATCCGCGCCCATCTTGTGGGCGATTTGCAGGCGCTTATCGACACCGTCGACGGCAATGATGGTACTGGCACCGCGCAGCTTGGCCCCAGCCGTGGCGCACAGGCCGATGGGGCCCTGGGCAAACACCACCACCACGTCGCCAATCTTGATATTCGCCGCCTCGGCCCCGGCAAAGCCGGTGGACATGATGTCCGGACACATCAGCACCTGTTCATCGGTCAACCCATCAGGCACCGGCGCCAGGTTGGCCTGCGCGTCAGGCACCAGCACATACTCGGCCTGAGTGCCGTCGATTGTGTTGCCAAACCGCCAGCCGCCCATGGGTTTATAACCGTGGCAGGCGCAACCGCCATCCTGCGAGGGGACGCCATCCTGGCATGCATACGAGGTAAAGCTCGGGCAAATAGCACCGGCAATCACCCGCTGGCCTTCTGTATAGCCCTGCACATTACTGCCCAGCTTCTCAATGATACCGACGGGCTCATGGCCAATGGTCAGGCCCCTGGCGACCGGATACGCGCCCTTGAGGATGTGCACATCAGTGCCGCAAATAGTAGTGGTGGTAATGCGCACCAAGGCGTCGTTAGCGCCGACCGGCGGAATCGGCTTATCCACCAATTCGATGCGCCCAGGTTCGATAAACACTGCTGCTTTCATCATGCTCATGAACGTTCTCCATTACCGCCTGTAAGGAGAAATCACTGTAGTCCAGGTACAGCAAACCCGAGCTGCCGTGCATCAACACCCGGCTTTCTGCCAGGCATAAAAAAGCCGCCCAACAAGGGCGGCTTTGCGCTATTGCCAGGGCGTCGGCTTAGTTACCTTCGCGGCGCAGCGCTTGTGGGGTGAAATCGCGCGGCGTCAGCTTGGCGTTGAAGTTGTACATCGGCTCGTTGTTATCCATCCCGTCGACGAAGTAACGCTCGCCTTTGAAGTCGTAGATGGTTTCCAAGGTGCTGCCGAACATCGGCATGTTGTAGTAGCTGATCGGGTGGCTTTCCTGCACGCCACTCAGCTCACCGCTCTTGTCATACAAGTCGACGGCAAGCACCTGCCAGCTGTCCTCGTCGATATAGAAACGGCGCTTGGCGTACGGATGGCTGAAGCCTTTACGCAGCTGGGCGTCGACTATCCACACGCGGTGCAACTCGTAACGCAACAGGTCAGGGTTAACGGTGTTGCGCCGCAGGATATTGTCGTAGGGGATGCCCTTCTGGTGGACGGCATAGCTGTTGTACGGCACCAGTTTTTCTTGCTTGCCGACCAGCGTCCACTCGTAGCGGTCCGGCGCACCGTTGTAGGCGTCGACCACGTCGGCAGTGGCCATGCCGTTGGTGTCGGGCTGCAGGGTGTCATAGGCCAGCATCGGCAAGCGGCGCACGCGGCGCTCGCCACGGTTGAAGCGCCAGGCCTTGCGGATCGCCAGCACCTGATCGAGGGTTTCTTGCACCACCAGTGCCGAGCCAGATAGCTTGGCCGGAGCGACGACCTTGTACTTGTAGTAGAACAGGGTGTTATCCAGGTCCTGCGGCGTGACGCCTTCACGACCGTAGAGGAAGTAAATATCACGTTCCAGCTTGAGCAGGTTGTAGGCACCGTTAGACAGCACGGCCGCCTGGTTGGTGACAAAGCTGATCTGGTCGCCACGGTAACGCATGATGTGGTTCCAGATGGCTTCCTGGCCAGTTTTCGGCAGAGGGAAAGGAATGCCGGCCGCCACACCATCGACCCCATTACCGCCGGAAATCAGCTCGGCAGCCTGCGCGTTGAAACGCGTGGCGTCATAGATGCGCTGTGGTGCGGCGGCACTGCGACGGGTCGGAAACACCCGCAGGAAGTACTCGGGGTTCTTTTCCAACAACGCCTGCAACCCAGCCGGCAGCAGCGCCTGATATTGCGCCAGGTTCTGACTGTTGACCTGGTACAGCACGGGGTCGCCGCTGAAAGGATCGGGATGATGCATGCCCGACTGGTAGTTGGCCGGCGGTTGCGCCAAGCCACCGCTCCAAGCCGGAATAGTGCCAGCGGCATTACCTGCGCGCTCACCACCCAGCGGGGTCAGGTCCTGGCCCAGGCGGGCGGCCTGGGCACTGTCGACCTTGGCTTGCGCCTGCAGCGTGCAGGCTGCCAGTAGCAGAATTGTAAATACTCTCAACACAGCGATCTCCTCGCAGCCTGGCCAGTGGCAGGGCTGCTGTTGTTATGGCTCGGGCAATCCTGCCCAGGTGTAAGTGCTGTCTTAGTGAGGAGCCGTCCTGGCGAATGCCGGATTATTCCGATCTAGTGCAATCATCCTTGGCTTATGGTCTTGCGGCACTGTCGCTGCAGCGCGGGGAAGTCAGCTGATGCGTTGGAACTTCAAGTCCCACACGCCATGCCCAAGGCGCTCGCCGCGGCGTTCAAATTTGGTGGTCGGGCGCTCTGTCGGGCGCGGCACATACTGGCCATCTTCAGCCAGGTTCTGATAGCCGGGGGCGGCACTCATCACCTCGAGCATGTACTCGGCATAGGGCTGCCAATCGGTGGCCATGTGCAGCACACCGCCGACCTTGAGCTTTTGCCGCACCAGTTCGGCAAACGCCGGCTGGACGATCCGACGCTTGTTATGTTTGGCCTTGTGCCATGGGTCCGGGAAGAACAGCAGCACGCGGTCAAGGCTGGCATCAGCCACACAGTCACGCAGCACTTCCATGGCATCGCAGCTGTACACGCGCATGTTGTTGAGGTTTTGCGTCATCAGGCCGTTGAGCAACGCACCAACACCGGGACGGTGCACCTCAACCCCGATAAAGTCCTGCTCAGGCGCTGCAGCGGCCATTTCCAGGGTCGAGTGGCCCATGCCAAAGCCGATCTCGAACGTGCGCGGCGCACTGCGACCAAACAGCTGGTCGAAGTCGCGCAGGCCATCCTCCAGTTGCAGGCCGAATTTCGGCCAGCCTTGATCGAGGCCGCGCTGCTGCCCTTCAGTCATGCGCCCGGCACGCATGACAAAACTTTTGATCGCGCGGTGCTTGGAAGTGTCTTCAGCCGGCTCGGGCTGTTGTGGCAAGTCAGTCATGCTGTGCTCTTAAAGTGCTTTTAGAGTGCTTTTATGATTTCGCGAGCTAGAGCCATGCAAGGCAAAAACAGGCGAGGAAGCGGAGTTTACGAGTTGTAAATGAGCATTCCGAGCCTGTTTTTAACGCAGCAGGGCCGAAGCGCAGCAAAGCGTAAACGCGCTCTTACTTGATCAGGCCGTCCAGCGGCGACGAAGCGCTGGCATAGAGTTTCTTCGGCATGCGTCCGGCCAGATAGGCCATACGCCCGGCGATGATGGCGTGCTTCATCGCCTCGCCCATCAGAATCGGGTTTTGTGCATGGGCAATCGCGCTGTTCATCAATACTGCCTCGCAGCCCAGCTCCATGGCGATGGTGGCATCCGAAGCCGTGCCCACGCCGGCATCGACCAGCACCGGCACCGTGGCTTCTTCGAGGATGATGCGCAGGTTGTAGGGGTTGCAGATGCCCAGACCGGTGCCAATCAGGCCGGCCAACGGCATGACCGCGATGCAGCCCATGGCCGCCAGTTCGCGGGCGATGATCGGGTCATCGCTGGTGTACACCATCACGTCGAAACCGTCCTTGACCAGCACTTCGGCGGCCTTGAGGGTTTCGATCACGTTAGGGAACAGGGTCTTCTGGTCGGCCAGCACTTCCAGCTTGACCAGCTTATGGCCGTCGAGCAGCTCACGGGCCAGACGGCATGTGCGCACCGCCTCAACGGCGTCGTAACAACCGGCAGTGTTTGGCAGGATGGTGTAGCGCTCGGGGCTGATCACATCCAACAGGTTCGGCTCGCCCGGGTTCTGCCCGATATTGGTACGGCGCACCGCAACGGTAACGATCTCGGCACCCGAGGCTTCAATGGCCAGACGGGTTTCTTCGAGGCCTTTGTACTTGCCGGTACCGACCAGCAAGCGCGACTGGTAGGTACGGCCAGCCAGGGTAAAGGGTTTGTCGTTGGGAACGTGGCTCATGGGTAATCCTCTTGAAATGGGCGGGCAGGCTGCGGACGATAACGCCCTTCAACCACCACCAATGGCATGCACCACCTCAACCTGGTCACCCTCGCGCAGGGCGGTGGCGCAGTGCTGGCTGCGCGGCACGATATCCAGATTAAGCTCTACCGCGACGCGGCGGCCGGCCAGATCCAGGCGCTCAATCAACCCGTCGACGGTTGCGCCCTCGGGCAATTCGAATGGTTCACCGTTTAACAGAATACGCATGACGGCTCGCTCCCAACGGGAAAAGGGCCGGCATTCTAGCCTGATCACCGGCGTTGACCAAGGCTAAAGGCTGCTGCCCGTCACGTTTTCTGACTTACGGGTCAGGGCTCGCTGCGCTCCGGCAGCTGCCAGGCAGCGACACCCAGACATGCCCAACCCGCGAGAAACGCTACGCCGCCCAAGGGGGTAACTATGCCCAGCGCACTGATACCACTCAAGGTCAACGCATAGAGGCTGCCAGAGAACAACAGGATGCCGAGGGCAAATAAGCTGCCCGCGCAGCTGACCAGGCGCGCCGGGCGCAGCAAGGCCAGCAGGCCGACGCCAAACAGCGCCAAGGCGTGCACCAACTGATACTGCGTGCCGGTCTGGAACACCGCGAGATACGCCGGCGTCAGCTGACTCTTCAAGCCATGCGCAGCAAAAGCGCCCAGGGCAACACCGGTAAAGCCGGCACACCCAGACAGTAATAACCACAGACGCGCCATCCATCACTCCAGCGATAAAGACAAGGCTGGCTATAATGGCCGGCAAATTCGTCCTGGCCAAGCACGCATGGTTCGCTCCCTCTTCCGCCGACTGCTCAAACTCCTGCTCTGGTTGATGATCGCCTCGGTATTGCTGGTGCTATTGCTGCGCTGGATGCCACCGCCCGGCACTGCCCTGATGGTCGAGCGCAAGGTCGAATCCTGGCTCCACGACCAGCCCATCGACCTGCAGCGCAACTGGCGCCCCTGGAATGAACTGCCTGACGACTTGAAGATGGCCGTTATCGCCGGCGAAGATCAAAAATTTGCCGAGCACTGGGGCTTCGATATCGCCGCGATCCAGGCCGCTTTGGCGCACAACCAGCAAGGCGGCTCACTGCGGGGTGCAAGCACCCTCAGCCAACAGGTGGCGAAAAATCTGTTCCTCTGGTCCGGCCGCAGTTGGCTGCGCAAGGGCATTGAAGTGTGGTTCACCGGGCTGGTCGAACTGCTTTGGCCGAAGCAGCGGATTCTTGAGGTGTACCTTAATAGCGTTGAATGGGGTGATGGCGTATTCGGCGCAGAGGCGGCGGCGCAGCATCACTTCAACATCGGCGCCCCTTATCTGTCACGCCAGCAGGCCAGCTTGCTCGCCGCAGTACTGCCCAACCCGCGCGAATGGAGCGCCAGCCGACCCAGCGCTCACATCAGCCGCCGTGCCAGCTGGATTCGCCAACAAATGCGCCAACTGGGCGGCAATCATTACCTCAGTCGTTTACAGCCAAGCCGTCCCGAGTGGTTGCGTGAGTGGCTCCCCAGCGGGCTCTAAACTAGCGCTGCTTGAGTAGATGGCGCGGTACGGCGTAGAGAAAATACAGCTCGCCATCCTGCAGGTGCGCGGTCATGCCCAACTCGGGATACACCCAAGCCTGCCCCTCGGCCAGCTCCAGCGTCAGGCGCGGCTGGCCGATGCTGGCCGCTAACCGCGCCGCATCAAGCGGCGCAGGCGGCAACAGAGTCAGCGCAATAATCGGCCGATTCGCCAAAGACACCAGCAGCTGACTGCCCAGTGGCTGCGCCTTATCCGTCGGTTTTAGCCCCGCGGCCGCCAGCAAGCTCTCGCGCTCAGCGGCCTCCAGCCCCACCTCCGCCTCCAACGACCACGCTTCATTGCCGTCCTGCAATTCACCGCGATAGAGCAGGCGCGCACCATCCAGGCTGGGCTGCAGCCACAGCTCGCCCTCCAGGGCATCACGCAGGTGCACCACGCTCAGCCGATCATCGGCCAGGGGCGTCAGCACCTCAGCTTGCCATTGCGCCAGCCAGGGCAAAGGTTGCGCGGCCGGCTGCGGACGCATCAACCAGGATCCCCAAGCAAAGAACAGGGCAGCAACCACGGCAAAGATCAGCCAGTGCTGCGGGCGTATGGGCGGTAATTTCATCGAGTTTTCCTTGACCATAAAAATCGCCAAAAGCGATTTTTAACGTCGCGCAGCGATGGTCCGAAGGGTGGCCGCCAGTGATGCTCGGCCATAAAAAAGCCGCACCTAGGTGCGGCTTTTGACAGTAGCGCGATTTACGCGGCGATCGAACCCTTGAGCTTGTTCATCGCGTTTTTTTCCAGCTGACGAATGCGCTCGGCCGACACGTTGTACTTAGCCGCCAAGTCATGCAGCGTGGCTTTTTCTTCGGCCAGCCAGCGCTGGTAAAGGATGTCACGGCTGCGCTCGTCCAGTCCTTCCAACGCTTCGTGCAGGTTGGCACTAGAGCTGTCGGTCCAGTCTGAATCCTCCAGCTGACGCGCCGGGTCGTAGCGATGGTCTTCCAGGTAATTGGCCGGCGACTTGAACGCGCTTTCGTCATCCGCCTCGGCAGCGGGGTCGAAAGCCATGTCATGCCCAGTCAGACGGCTTTCCATCTCGCGTACTTCGCGCGGCTCAACACCTAGGCTTTCGGCCACGGCGTGCACTTCATCGTTGTTCAGCCAGGCCAAACGCTTCTTCTGGCTGCGCAGGTTGAAGAACAGCTTACGCTGCGCCTTGGTGGTGGCCACCTTAACGATGCGCCAGTTGCGCAGGATGAACTCGTGAATCTCGGCGCGGATCCAGTGCACGGCGAACGACACCAAGCGTACACCCATTTCCGGGTTGAAGCGCTTGACCGCCTTCATCAGGCCAACATTGCCTTCCTGAATCAGGTCAGCCTGGGCCAAGCCGTAACCGGAGTAGCTACGGGCGATATGCACCACAAAGCGCAGGTGCGCCAAGACCATTTGCCGGGCGGCTTCGAGGTCTTGCCTGTAGAAGAGATTCTCCGCCAGCTCACGCTCCTGCTCGGGGGTCAACAGCGGGATGCCGTTTACCGCATGCACGTAAGCTTCCAGGTTGGCACCCGGAACCAAAGCATGAACAGGTTGCATGGAAGTGGACATTTGGATCCTCCTACTTACGAAATCGTGTGGCAGTCTAGCACTGCTCAATAAGACGTTGTGCCTATCTACAAGTTCCCTTACACATAGTCAATATCAAGCAAAACAATAACTTACTACCTTGGGGCAAGCTCGTTCAAGTGCCTTGCTACGGCCAGCCAAGCGCCAATATAGCCCAACAGTACCGCGCCGAGCAGTAGGGATAGACCATCGGCCATCGGCACGCCATCTAGGGCGAAGTCGCTGCCGTACAAACCTGCCAGGCGCACCACGGCGTCATTCAGCCAGCCCAGGCCATAGGCCAGTAGCAACCAAGCCAGCAACCCAGCGCCTAAACCGTAGAGTGTGCCCATATAAAGAAAGGGCCGGCGCACATAGCTGTCGGTACCGCCGACCAGCTTGATCACTTCGATCTCAGTGCGGCGGTTTTCGATATGCAGACGAATGGTGTTGCCGATCACCAGCAGCAGGGCCATCACCAGCAGCAGCGTCAGACCGAAGACAAAGCGCTCGCCCAGCTTAAGCATCGCGCTAAGGCGCTCGACCCAAAGCAGATCCAACTGCGCCTGCTGCACCCGCGGCAACTCGGCCAGGCGCAAGCGCAAGGCTTCCAGAGCAACTTTATCGACTTCCTGCGGGGTGACCACAATCACGCCCGGCAGCGGGTTATCCGGCAGTTCTTTCAGCGCCTCGCCCAACCCTGACTGCTGCTGAAACTCGGCCAGCGCCTGCTCACGGCTGATCCATTCCGCCTCGGCCACATCATCCATTTCGGCGATTTGCTCGCGCAGTGCCTGCCCCTGAGACTCAGTGGCATCGATCTGTAAAAACAGGGAAATCTGCGCCGCACGCTGCCAAGACACACCGAGGCGCTCGACATTATCCAGCAGCAAGGCCAGCCCCATGGGCAGGCTCAGCGCCACCGCCATCACCAGGCAGGTGAAAAAGCTGCCAATGGGCTGTTTGCCCAGCCGGCGCAGGCTGTCGACCAGGCTGGCGCGGTGGCTTTCCAACCAGGCATGCAACTGATGGGAAAAGCTTGGACCGTCATCCGGGGTTGGCGGCTCGTTTTTTTTCGCCGCGGCACCAACGCGCTGCGCCGGTTGCGGCGGTGGCATACGGGTGGCGCTCATGCCGCCTCCCCGTCGCCGATCAAGCGGCCACGCTGCAAGGTCAACATACGGTGGCGCATGCGGGCGATCAGCGCCAAATCGTGACTGGCAATCAGCACCGTGGTGCCCAGGCGGTTGATGTCTTCAAACACGCCCATGATCTCGGCGGCCAGACGCGGGTCAAGGTTGCCGGTGGGCTCGTCCGCCAACAACAAGGCCGGACGGTGCACCACAGCGCGAGCAATACCAACGCGCTGCTGCTGACCGGTGGACAGGTCGCCGGGGAATTGCTCGGCTTTGTCGGCCAGCGATACGCGCTCTAGGGCGGTGCGCACACGGCTGCCGATTTCGTCCTTGGACAACCCCAGAATCTGCAAGGGCAGCGCTACGTTGTCGAACACGCTGCGGTCGAAGAGCAATTGGTGATTCTGGAACACCACACCGATTTGCCGGCGCAGAAAGGGAATCTGCGCATTGGTGATATGCGACAAATCCTGCCCGGCCAGCAGCAATTTGCCGCTACTCGGCCGTTCCATCGCCAGCAGCAGGCGCAGCAAGGTACTTTTGCCCGCGCCGGAGTGGCCGGTGACGAACAGAAACTCGCCACGGCGCACATGGAAACTCAGTTCGTGCAGCCCGACGTGGCCGTTGGGGTAGCGTTTACCGACCTGCTCGAATTTGATCATCCTATTTCTCCGCGAACAGCGCCTGAACGAAGGCTTCGGCCTCGAAGGTACGCAGGTCGTCGATGCCCTCACCGACGCCGATATAGCGAATCGGCAGGGCGAACTGCTTGGCCAGGGCGAAAATCACCCCGCCTTTAGCGGTGCCGTCCAACTTGGTAAGGGCCAGGCCGGTGAGGCTGACGGTCTGGTTGAACTGCTTGGCCTGATTGATCGCGTTCTGCCCGGTGCCAGCATCCAGCACCAGCAACACCTCGTGCGGTGCGGTGTCATCCAGTTTGCCGATCACCCGGCGTACCTTCTTCAACTCTTCCATCAGGTTGTCTTTGGTGTGCAGACGGCCAGCGGTATCGGCGATCAGCACATCCATCCCGCGCGATTTCGCCGCTTGCACAGCATCGAAGATCACCGAAGCAGAGTCAGCGCCGGTGTGCTGAGCGATCACCGCGATCTGGTTGCGCTCCCCCCACACCTGCAGCTGCTCGACAGCCGCTGCGCGGAAGGTGTCACCGGCGGCCAGCATGACTTTCTTGCCATCCTGCTGGAGTTTTTTCGCCAGTTTGCCGATGGTGGTGGTCTTGCCCGCACCATTCACGCCGACTACCAGAATCACGTAGGGCTGCTTGCTGCTGTCGATTTTCAGCGGTTGCTCGACCGGCTTGAGCAGCGTGGTCAATTCTTCCTGCAAGGCTTTATAGAGCGCACCACTGTCGGCCAGCTCCTTGCGCGCCACGCGTTTGGTGAGGTTCTGCACAATGGCGGTGGTGGCCTCGACGCCCACGTCGGCGGTTAGCAGGCGGGTTTCGATGTCTTCCAGCAGGTCATCGTCGATGACTTTCTTGCCAAGGAATAGGCTGGCCATGCCTTCGCCAAGGCTGGCGCTGGTTTTTGACAAGCCTTGCTTGAGGCGCTCAAGAAAGCCGGCACGATTTTCTTCAGTACTTTTGACCGCCGCCTCTACCTTGACCGGCTCAACCACTGGCGCTAGCGGCTCAACGACCGGCTCCACCACCACCGGCTGCTCAACATGGGCATGCAGCACTTCGCTGCCGGCATTGATGCGGAACCGTGACGGCCGTGGCAACGGGCTCGCTTCGCTGGCTTCAGGCTGTGCAGCTACGGCCGGCGCGGCCTGCTCAACCGGAGCAACCGGAGCAACCGGAGCAACCTGCGGCTCAGCCACAGGCGTGTCGAGTGGTTTTTCAGCGGGCACCGGCGCATCGTTGACGGGCTCAAACGGTGCAGGGGCGGCAACCTCTGGAGCAACCGGGATAGCCGGTTGTTCGCTAACAGGCGCGGGTTGCGGCGCAGGGCTGGCCGGCGCTTGCGGCTTTTTACGCAGCCAGCCGAACAGGTCTTTCTTCTCCGCAGGCTTGTCGCCAGAAGGAGTGGGGGTCTTCTTGTCGTCGTTGGAACCAAACATGGAGGACGGCTATCTCAAAGGAGCGACGCGCGCAGCAACAGGCTCTGAAGGCATTACTCACGCAGCATTAAAAGCTGAAGAGTGTACGCAGTAACAATCAGATGCCTTAGTAGGCGTGGTCGTCAGTAAAACGGATGCGTATCCTAGCACCTCCGCGCCCGCCGACGCTAAGACCAAGCGGGCCCGTCCGACAGGTCGAGAATCTATGTCAATAATTGCCCAACGCACTGCCGCTTTATTGCTGGGCGTGCTCTGCACACCGCTGCTGGCCTTTGCCGCCGCGCCGCAGCCGACTCACGAATTCAGCCTGGACAATGGCCTTAAAGTCATCGTGCGCGAGGACCACCGTGCGCCCGTGGTGGTCTCCCAGCTTTGGTACAAAGCTGGCTCCAGCTACGAGACGCCCGGCCAGACCGGCCTGTCCCATGCCCTCGAACACATGATGTTCAAGGGCAGCCGCAAGCTTGGCCCCGGCGAAGCATCACGCATCCTGCGCGAGCTGGGCGCCGAGGAAAACGCCTTTACTAGCGACGATTACACCGCCTATTACCAAGTGCTGGCGCGTGACCGCCTGGCCGTCGCCCTGGAGCTGGAAGCTGACCGCCTGGCCAGCCTCAAGCTGCCGGCCGACGAGTTCGCTAAAGAAATCGAGGTCATCAAGGAAGAGCGCCGCCTGCGCACCGACGACAAGCCGTCGAGCCTGGCCTACGAGCGCTTCAAGGCCATGGCCTACCCCGCCAGCGGTTACCACACGCCGACCATCGGCTGGATGGCCGATCTCGAGCGCATGACCGTCGAGGAGCTGCGCGCCTGGTATGAGGCCTGGTACGCGCCGAACAACGCCACCCTGGTAGTGGTCGGCGACGTCAGTGCCAGCGAAGTGAAGACCCTCGCCGAACGTTATTTCGGTGCCATTCCCAAGCGCAGCGTGCCCACCGCCAAAGCCCCGCGTGAACTGGCCGCACCGGGTGAGCGGCGCATTACCCTGCACCTGAAAACCCAGCTACCGAGCCTGATGATGGGCTTCAACGTGCCCGGCCTGGCCACCGCCGAACAACCGCGTCAGGTGCACGCCCTACGCCTGGCCGCTGCCCTGCTCGATGGCGGCTACAGCGCCCGCCTACCGACGCGCCTGGAGCGCGGCGAGGAACTGGTATCCGGTGCGTCGGCCTGGTACGACGGCTTCTCCCGTGGTGACAGCCTGTTCATCCTCTCCGCCACGCCTAACGTGCAGACTGGCAAAACCCTGGAGCAAGTGGAGGCCGGCTTATGGCGTGAACTAGAGGACCTGCAGAACACTCCACCGAGCGCCGAGGAACTGGCCCGCGTGCGGGCGCAAGTGATTGCTGGGCTGGTCTACGAGCGCGACTCCATCACCAGCCAAGCCACCGCCATTGGCCAGCTGGAAACCGTCGGTCTGTCATGGAAGCTGATCGATCAGGAGCTGGCTGAACTGGAAGCCGTCACCCCTGCGGATATTCAAAAAGCCGCCAGCACCTTCTTTACCCGCGACCGCCTGAGCGTCGCCCATGTTCTACCTGAGGAGAAGGGCAATGAGTGAGCGCAACGGCCTACGTTACGGCCTGCTCGGCCTAGCGCTACTGATATTGCTGGCGCTGCTGGCCCTGGTGATCAACCGCCCGGATAGCAGCCCAACACCCGCTGCGGCCGTCGAGTCGGACAGCATTGAGTCCCTGGCTGCGCTGGGTGACCAGGCGCCAAGTCGCCGCGACCTGAACATCCAGACCTGGCAAACCGCCGAAGGCGCCAAGGTGCTGTTCGTTGAAGCCCGCGAGCTGCCGATGTTCGACCTGCAACTGACCTTTGCCGCCGGCAGCAGCCATGACGACGGCATCGCCGGCTTGGCCATGCTGACCAATGCCATGCTCAACGAAGGCGTACCGGGTAAGGATGTTGGCGCGATTGCAGCAGGCTTCGAAAACCTCGGCGCCAACTTTGGTAACGGCGCTTACCGCGACATGGCCATTACTAGCTTGCGCAGCCTCAGCGCTGCGGACAAACGCGAACCGGCCATGCAGCTGTTCAATCAGGTCATCGGCCAGCCGACCTTCCCAGAAGACTCGCTGGCGCGGATCAAGAACCAGCTACTGGCTGGCTTCGAATACCAGAAGCAGAACCCGGGCAAACTGGCCAGCCTGGCACTGTTCGAGCGGCTGTACGGCACGCACCCTTACGCGCATCCCAGCGACGGCAATGCCGAGTCGATTCCGGCAATCAGCCGTGAACAGCTGCAAGCCTTCCACGCCAAAGCCTACACCGCCAATAACGCGATCATCGCACTGGTCGGCGACCTCTCGCGCAGTGATGCCGAAGCTCTAGCCAATGCGGTGTCCGCCGCCCTGCCTAAAGGCCCGGCGCTGCCACGCATCGCCCAGCCGCAAGAGCCCAAGGCCGGCTTGCAGCACATCGAGTTCCCCTCGAACCAGACTCACCTGATGATCGCCCAGCTCGGCATTGACCGCCGCGACCCGGACTACGCCGCGCTTTACCTGGGTAACCAGGTATTCGGCGGCGGTGGTTTTGGCACGCGCCTGATGACCGAAGTGCGCGAGAAACGCGGCCTGACCTACGGCGTCTACTCAGGCTTCAGCGCCATGCAGGCGCGCGGCCCATTTATGATCAACCTGCAGACCCGCGCCGAACTCAGCGATGGCACCCTGCAACTGGTCAAAAGCATGCTGGCCGACTTTATCAAGGATGGCCCGACCGCTGACGAGTTGAACAACGCCAAACGCGAGCTGGCCGGCAGCTTCCCGCTGTCCACCGCCAGTAACGCCGCCATCGTCGGCCAGCTGGGTTCGATGGGGTTTTACGACCTGCCGCTGAGCTACCTGGAAGACTTTATGCGTGATGTGCAGGCGCTGGACGTGGCGCTGGTCAAAGCGGCCATGGCCAGACACCTCGACCCAGAAGCCCTGGTGATCGTCACTGCTGGCCCGACCGTGGCGCAGAAAGAACTGCCACCGCCCACCGACACCCCCGCCGAGCAACCTTCTGCAGTACCGGAGCATTAATGAGCAAGCGACCCAAACCGCCGAAAGCCAACCCCGCCCATAGTGGCGATGGCCAGCTGCGGATCATCGGCGGGCAATGGCGCTCGCGCCAGTTCAACTTCCCCATGGCTGCCGGGCTGCGGCCAACACCGAACCGTGTCCGCGAGACCCTGTTCAACTGGCTGGCGCCCTACGTTGAAGGGGCCAAGGTGCTCGACCTGTTCGCCGGCAGCGGCGCACTGTTTCTTGAAGCCCTGTCGCGCGGTGCCGGCAGCGCCCTGGCCTTGGACCTCAATCCAGCCGCCATCAACAGCCTGCGCGGGCACCTGCAAACGCTGAACTGCGACAACGGCCAGCTGCAGCAGACTGACGCCCTGCTCTACCTGCAGAACCCGACAGCAACGCCGTTCGATCTGGTGTTTCTCGACCCGCCGTTCAACCAGAGCCTGCTGCTCCCAGCCTGCCAGTCCTTAGAAAACAACGGCTGGCTGGCCGCCGATGCCTGGGTTTATACCGAAAGCGAGAACTCACCCTCCAGCCTCGGCATGCCCGGCAACTGGCGCCTGCACCGCGAGCAAAAAGCGGGACAGGTGTATTACGCGTTGTGGCAGCGAACGGCAGCAGCTTAAGGCTTTTGTAGGGTGGGTTAGCCGCGCCAAATCAGTCTGCCGCCACGCTGGGCCAGACGCGGCGTAACCCACCAAGCTGAGAGCAAGGCCAACCTAAGTCGGGTTCCGCCATTCAGCCGCTGCATTTAGCTTCCGTTTCACCGCCTCAGGCCCTAGCCTGAGCGCTTACCCTCTTGATACCGCAACCATGAGCACGTCCTTCAAACCCGCGTGGTGGCTGCCCGGCCCGCACCTGCAAACGCTGTGGAACCCGATGTGTCGCCAACCGGCGAAACTGGCACGCACACGCGAACGGCTGTGGCTGGAGGATGGCGACTTTCTCGATCTGGACTGGCATGGCCCGCATGAAGCCAATACCCCGCTGGTGTTAGTGTTGCATGGCCTGACCGGTTCATCCGATTCGCTGTATGTACTGGGCTTGCAGCAGACACTGGCGGCGCAGGGCTGGGCCAGCGTGGCGCTGAACTGGCGCGGTTGTTCGGGTGAGCCCAATCTGCTGGCACGGGGGTATCACTCCGGCGCCAGTGAGGATTTGGCGGAAACCGTGCGCCACCTGCGCGCCCAGCGCCCCATGGCACCGCTGTATGCGGTGGGTTATTCGCTAGGCGGCAATGTGCTGCTCAAGTATCTGGGGGAAACCGGCGCCGACAGCCATTTGCAGGGCGCAGCGGCAGTCTCGGTGCCGTTTCGCCTGGATCAGTGCGCTGACCGCATCGGCATGGGCTTTTCTCGGGTTTATCAAAGCCATTTCATGCGCGAGATGGTCGCCTACGTGAAGGACAAGCAGCGCCTGTTCGCTCATCAGGGCATGAGTGATCGCCTGTCCACCCTGGAGAAGCTCGGCCCACTGGACAATATGCGCACTTTCTGGGACTTCGACGGCCGCATTACCGCACCGCTGCATGGCTACGCCGATGCCGAGGACTACTACCGCCGCGCGTCCAGCCGCTATTTCCTCGGCCAGATCGAAACACCGACGCTGATTATCCAGGCCGCTGACGATCCCTTCGTGTTCCCCCACAGCCTGCCCGAAGCCAGCGAACTGTCGCCCAGCATCGAATTCGAACTGCACGCCCACGGCGGCCATGTCGGTTTTGTCGAAGGCAGCCTGGGTAAACCGGGTTATTACCTGGAGCGGCGCATTCCGCAGTGGTTGGCCGAGCAGGCGGCCAAGCCACTGTAGGGTGGCTACAACTCAGATCACCTGTTCAAGCGGCACATGCAGCTTGGCGTACAACGCCTCCACGGCCTCGCGTGCTTGCGGTGCAGTGTAGCCGCCTTCCAGCGCCAGCACCTGGTAGATGCCACGGCGCAGCATGTCCTCACTGAGGTCGTCGGGGCTGCCGCGCGTGGTGCAAAGGAAGCGCACCCAAGACGTCATGATGATCCAGCTATTGAGGGTCAACGCCTCAATTTGCGACGCATCCATCAGCAGGATGCCGGCCTCGACAAAGCCCTGATAAATCGCCTGCGCCTGCGCCAAGCAGCGCTGGGCAAATTGCCGGTAGCGCTCAGCCAACGCCGCATCGCTTTCGAGCAAATGCTCGAGGTCGCGGTGCAAAAACCGGTAGTGCCACATGGCCGCGAGCAGCGCCTCCAGGTAGAAGGTTTTGTCTTGCACGGTCAACGCCCGACCTTCCGGACGACGCAGGAAGATATCCACCTGGCTTTCGTACAGGGCAAACAGTTCGGCGATGATCGCCTGCTTATTGCGGAAGTGGTAATACAGATTGCCCGGTGAAATCCCCAGGTGCGCCGCGATGTGGTTAGTGCTGACGTTGCGCTCGCCCTGGGCGTTAAACAGCGCCAGGCTCTCTTGAATGATGCGTTCGCGGGTTTTAAGTGGGGCTGACATAGCGGCTCGTTCTCAATTCAAAGCCCGGCAAAAGTACACGTTCAACCGCATAAAGAGCTACCCAGCGCCGAGCCAGATCACGCGCTTAAACTCTGCGGGCATGCGCCAGCCGGTTGATCGTATCCTGCGATTTGACAGATTAGAGCAATTGCTCTAAAAATCCAGCATCCCTTTTCTGCAGTGGCCTCACTCATCTGATGCACTGCATTGCCGGAACGCCAAGGAGCAGCATGATGGTCGCCGACGTCTCTTACCTCGAACAAAGCCTGCACAACAGCCAACAGCAGATCAGCCAGCTGGAGAGCAGCTTTGCCCGTCAGCGCCAGGCATACAACGCCAACACAATGCCCTCGGCGGAACAACGCATGCAGTGGCTCAACGCGCTGCGCGAGCTGCTCAGCAACGAGCGGGAAGCCTTGATCAGCGCCATCAGCCAGGACTTCAGCAACCGCAGCGCCGATGAAACCCTGCTCGCCGAGCTGATGCCCAGCCTGCATGGCATCCATTACGCGACCAAGCGCATCAAAAAATGGATGAAGCCGTCACGGCGCAGCGTCGGCATGCAATTTATGCCCGCAGCCGCCAAGGTGATCTATCAACCGCTGGGCGTGGTTGGGGTGATCGTGCCGTGGAACTACCCGCTGTTTCTCGCCGTCGGCCCGCTGGTGGGCGCGCTGTCGGCCGGTAACCGGGTGATGATCAAGATGAGCGAGTCGACCCCGGCCACCTCGCAACTGGTCAAGGACCTGCTGGCCAAGGTCTTCCCCGAAGACCTGGTCACCGTGGTGTTGGGTGAGGCGGAAGTGGGCATGGCCTTCTCCAAACTGCCGTTCGACCACCTGCTGTTCACCGGTGCCACCAGCATCGGCAAACACGTGATGCGTGCCGCCGCCGAAAACCTCACCCCAGTCACCCTGGAGCTGGGCGGCAAGTCGCCGGCCATTGTCTCCGCCGACGTACCGCTGAGTGACGCCGCCGAACGCATCGCCTTCGGCAAGACCATGAACGCCGGTCAAACCTGCGTGGCCCCGGATTATGTGCTGGTGCCGAAGGACCGCGTGGACGGCTTTGTCGAGGCTTACCGCCACGCGGTGCAAAGCTTCTTCCCGACGCTTGCGGACAACCCGGACTACACCGCCATCATCAATGAACGCCAGCAACAGCGCCTCAACAGCTATCTGAAGGACGCCGAAAGCAAGGGCGCAACCGTTATCTCGCTGTACCCAGAAGCCCAGGACCGACGCATGCCACAGGCCGTGCTGCTGAATGTGACGGATGAGATGAAGGTGATGCAGGACGAGATCTTCGGCCCGCTGCTGCCGATCATCCCGTACGACAAACTGGAAGACGCCTTTGCCTATATCAATCAGCGCGATCGGCCGCTGGCGCTGTACTACTTCGGTTACGACAAGAGCGAGCAGCAGCGTGTCCTGCACGAAACCCACTCCGGCGGTGTGTGCATCAACGACACCCTGCTGCATGTGGCCCAGGACGACATGCCATTCGGCGGCGTCGGCCCTTCCGGCATGGGCCATTACCACGGCCATGAAGGTTTTCTGACCTTTAGCAAGGCCAAGGGGGTGTTTATCAAGCAGCGCTTCAACGCCGCCAAAACGATCTACCCACCCTATGGCAAAACCCTGCAAAAACTGATCTACAAGCTGTTCGTACGCTGACCTGATCCGGGCGGGCTCAGTCGCCCTGCGCCCGCCCACAGCCTGATTCGGTGATAACAATAAAATGCACACCCGCACACTTGAAGCACCTAACCTGTCACGCCGCAGCCTGCTCAAAGTCGGCCTACTGGGCACTGCCCTGCTCGGCACGGCCGGCCTGACCGCCACCCTCAGCGGCTGCTCGGCCAGCACACCGAAAGCCGGTTTTGCGGTAATTCGCGAAACCGACCTGCCCTTCCTGCAGGCGCTGATCCCGGTGATGCTCGCGGGCGCGGTACCCCCGGCGCAGATGCCGCAGGCCATCAGCGGCACCCTGGAGAACCTCGACTACAGCCTCAATCATCTATCGCCCGAACTGCTCAAGCTGACCGTGCAGCTGTTCGATGTGCTGGCCCTGCCCATCACCCGCGGCCCACTGACCGGGGTTTGGGGCAGCTGGCAGAACGCCTCGGCTGCCGATATACAGGCGTTTTTTGAGCGCTGGCAAAACAGCTCGTTGGCGCTGCTGAAAATGGGCCAAGCCTCGCTGCTGCAGTTAGTCATGATGAGTTGGTACAGCCGCGCCGAGTCGTGGGCGCACTGCGGCTACCCCGGCCCGCCAACTGTTTGACCACGACCTGCTGCGCGTCGGCCATGCCGCGAGATCGTCAATGAGCGGAACCGCTGGACGCTAATAAGAATTCGCCTGAGAGCACCTCAAATGCCCGTACCCGATAGTTTCAAAGAAGGCCTGGCCCGTGGCTGGAAGACCTACAACGGTTCGCAGCTAGACAACGACCTGACCCTCGAAGCGGACGTCGCCATCGTCGGCAGCGGCGCGGGCGGCGGCACTACGGCTGAAATCCTCAGCGCAGCCGGCTTTAAGGTGCTGCTGATTGAAGAAGGCCCGCTGAAAACCAGCGATGACTTCAAGATGCTCGAAGACAAGGCCTATGCTGAGCTGTATCAGGAAGGCATCGGGCGCATGAGCAAGGATGGCGCGATCACCATCATGCAAGGCCGTGCGGTCGGTGGCACCACCCTGATCAACTGGACCTCCAGTTTCCGCACGCCCACGCCGACCCTGGAACACTGGGCCAAGGAGCATGGTGTCCAAGGCCACAGCGCCGAAGACATGGAGCCCTGGTTTGCGCAGATGGAACAACGCCTGGGCGTTGCCCCTTGGGCCGTACCGCCGAATGCCAATAACGAGGTGATTCGCACCGGCTGCAGCAAGCTCGGCTACGAGTGGCAAGTGATTCCGCGCAACGTGCGCGGCTGCTGGAACCTCGGCTATTGCGGCCTGGGCTGCCCGACCAACGCCAAACAGTCGATGCTGGTCACCACCATTCCAGCGACCCTGGAAAAGGGCGGCGAACTGCTCTATCTGGCGCGCGCCGAACGTTTGCTACTGGATGGCGACACAGTCACGGGCATCGAGTGCCTGGGCATGGACGCGCGCAGTGTCGCGCCCAATGGCCGCAAAATTACCGTTAAAGCCAAGCATTACGTACTGTCCGGCGGCGGAATCAACACGCCGGGCATTCTCCTGCGCTCCGGCGCCCCAGACCCCCATCAGCGCACCGGCAAACGCACCTATCTGCACCTGGTGAACTTCTCGGCCGCGCTGTTCGAACAGGTGATCAACCCGTTCTATGGCGCGCCGCAATCGATCTATTCCGACCACTTCCAATGGGATGACGGTGCGGCAGGTCGCCTCTCTTACAAGCTCGAAGTGCCGCCGCTGCAACCCGCCATCACCGCCACAATGCTCGGGCGTTTTGGCATCGACAACGCCATGCGCATGGAGCAGCTGCCCCACACCAACGTGATGCTGGCGTTGATGCGCGATGGTTTTCACCCAGACAGCGCCGAAGGCAAAGTTGAGCTGCGCGGCGACGGTAGCCCGGTGCTCGACTACCAAATGACCGATTACACCTGGGACGGCATACGCCGCGCCTTCCATACCATGGCCGAAATTCAGTTTGCCGCTGGTGCCAAAGCGGTACTGCCGCTGCACGCCGATGCCGGTTACGTGAACACCCTGGCGGAGGCAAAACGCCTGATCGACAGCTTCAGCCTGGAGCTGTATCGCACACGCCTGGGCAGCGCCCACGTCATGGGTGGCTGCGCCATGGGCGAAGACCCACAGCATGCCGTGACTGACAGCCTTGGCCGCCATCACCAACTGAGTAACCTGTCGATCCATGACGGCTCGTTGTTCCCCACCAGTATCGGCGCCAACCCGCAGCTGTCGATCTACGGCCTGACCGCCAAACTCGCGACAAAACTCGCCGAACGTCTCAAGCACGCCTGATGACAGGGTATTCACGGGCCATTCTGCGCCCGTGAATCACGGCGATCCGCCGTGCCCGACTTGGCCACGGTGAAGCGCTGCGCTACCATCCGTCTCCCCAACGAACCCGCCAGGACGTCACGATGAATCGAGTGTTATACCCAGGCACCTTCGACCCCATCACCAAGGGGCACGGCGACTTGGTCGAGCGCGCGGCACGGCTGTTCGACAGCGTGATCATTGCAGTCGCCGCCAGCCCGAAGAAGAACCCGCTGTTCAGCCTGGAACAACGCGTCGAACTGGCTCGGGAGGTCACCCAACACCTGCCCAACGTTGAAGTAGTGGGTTTCTCAACCCTGCTGGCGCATTTCGCCAAGGAACAGGGTGCGAATGTATTTCTGCGCGGCCTGCGGGCGGTGTCCGACTTCGAATACGAGTTCCAACTGGCCAATATGAACCGTCAACTGGCCCCTGACGTGGAAAGCCTGTTCCTAACGCCGTCGGAAAAGTACTCGTTTATCTCCTCAACACTGGTGCGTGAGATCGCCGCCCTGGGTGGTGATATCTCCAACTTCGTACACCCGGCCGTAGCCGCCGCGCTGACTGAACGCTTCAAGCGCTAAGTCATTACCGCATGGCCACGTGCATGCGTGGCCCCGATGCGGCACAATTTGCGCCAACGTCTTTCTGTACACATCTAGGCTGCGCCATCGGTTTGCAGCGGGAGTGGTTACACATGTCACTGATCATCACCGACGACTGCATTAACTGCGACGTCTGCGAACCCGAGTGCCCTAACGCGGCAATTTCCCAGGGCGAAGAAATCTACGAGATCGACCCCAACCTGTGTACGGAATGCGTCGGCCATTACGATGAGCCGCAATGCCAGCAGGTCTGTCCGGTCGATTGCATCCCGCTCGATGAGAACAATGTCGAGAGCAAGGATGATTTGATGCAGAAGTACCTGATCATTACCGGTAAAGCATGAAGACCGGCCGCCTGATCCGCGGCCATCTTCCCTGGCGCGCCCTTTTCGGTGCGCTTGCCCTACTCTGCGCCCTTGAGCTGCATGCCGCCGCCCTGCCCGAACGCATTGCGGTTGCCACGGCGCACCCCGCCGCTACCGTCGCGGGCCAGGAAACCCTGGCGCTGGGCGGCAATGCCTTCGATGCGGCCGTCGCCATCAGCGCCGCTCTCGCGGTAGTCGAACCTTACGGTTCCGGACTCGGCGGCGGCGGCTTCTTTTTACTGCGAGAAGCCGGCGAATCGCCCACCTATCGCTTTCTCGATGCCCGCGAGCGTGCGCCACTGGCGGCCCACACCGACCTCTATAAAGTCGATGGCGAAGTACACAAACAGCTGTCTCTGAACGGCGCACTGGCGGCTGCTATTCCCGGCTTGCCAGCGGCGTTGGTGCAACTGGCAGAGCGTTTCGGCCGCCTACCGCTGCGTGACTCGCTGGCCCCGGCTATTCGCCTGGCCCGCAGCGGCGTCAGCATCGACCGGGTTTACCGCGAGCGCGCAGGCTGGCGCCTTGAGGCCATGCGCAATGATGCAGAAACCGCGCGACTGTTCCTCGAAAAAGGCGACATACCGCAAGAGTTCAACTTACTGCGTCAACCCGAACTGGCCCTGACACTGGAGCAACTGGCCGTTCAGGGTCATCAAGGCTTTTACGGCGGCAAGGTCGCCGAAACACTCGTCCAGGCGGTACAGGCGGCAGGTGGTATCTGGTCGCTCAACGACTTGGCCGACTATTGCATCGTTGAGCGCAAGCCGTTGCGCGTCCAGCTTGATCAAGGCCGCGAGCTGATCAGCGCACCGCCACCGTCAGCGGGCGGCATTGCCTTGGGGCAAAGCCTGCTGATGCTGCAGCAACTGCCCTGGCAGCAGGGTGATGCCGTACAGCGCACCCACCTCGTGGTCGAGACACTGCGCCGTGCTTACCGCGACCGCGGTCTACTCGGCGACCCCGACTTTGTGAACAACCCCGCCGCCCAACTGCTTGCGCCTGACTACCTGAAGCAACTGGCCAGCAGCATCGACCCGCAACACGCCACACCAAGCGACAGCCTGCCACCGAGCAGCCCCTGGAAAGAAGGCGATCACACCACGCATTTCACGGTGCTCGACACCGAGGGCAATGCAGTGGCCGCCACACTGTCGGTCAACCTGCCCTTCGGCGCCGCCTTCACCGTGCCCGGCACCGGCGTATTGCTGAACAACGAAATGGATGACTTTGCCGCCGACATACAAGGCAGTAACGCCTACGGCCTGAGTGGCAGCCAGGCCAACAGCATTGCCGCCGGTAAACGGCCCCTGTCGAGCATGAGCCCGAGCTTTATCGAAAGCCCTGAGGACTTCGCCAGCTTCGGCACGCCAGGCGGCAGCCGGATTCCCAGCATGGTGCTGCTGGCGATGCTCGAGTACTTGGATCAACAACCCATCGAACGCTGGCCCAGTGTCGCGCGCTACCACCATCAGTTCCGCCCGGACCTGATCGAGCACGAGCCAAACACATTCAGCGCTGCACAACGCGCGGCGCTAAACGCACTGGGGCATCAATTGAAATCGACGGGGCGGCAATACGGGAATCAGCAGGTGCTGTTCTGGGACAAACAAGGCGGAGGGGTTGAGGCGGCCAGTGACCCGAGAGGCATCGGCACGGCGGTAGTCAAACCAGCCGCACCGCAGTAATTCGCTTACTGGCGGAGCTTGTTTACATTACACCTGGCCGCCAGCCCGAATCGGTAGCCAGGCGTTGTCAACGCTATTAGTTCTGGCGGTAACCGCTGGTGGTGCAACCCAAGCAGCGTACGAAAGCTTCTTTGCCAGGTTCAACGACCATCGCTTGAGCGGCTTCGCCCACATTGCCACCCAAAGCAGTAAACGGCAGGCTGACAACAAAGGCTACAACGCCAATAGCCGTTGCCCCGATCAGCAATGGCCGCGCGATCAGCAGATCACCCAGCATCGAATAAGCTTTTGGCGCATTGGCGGTGTAGAGAGGGTCGCCGCTAGTGTTCTGCTGCGCTACCTCAGCATGGGCTGGCAACGCCAGCAGGCCAGTGGTCAGCGCCAGAGCAGCAGCGGTTGAGCGGAACAGTTTCATGGGGCGATCCTTCAGTGTTTAGGAGGCAGTGAGACTAACTATAACAGCGCATTGATAATTGTCAGCGTGACGCCCGTCAATCCCCATAAAAGGCATATTCAGGTTTTTTCGGGATAAAGGGCCGGTAAAACGCCAGGATCGCATTGAGATCCGCTGTTTCGTCCCCCGTCGGCATAAAAGTCGGCCCGATAAACACGCGCCGATTCTGATAGTCCAGCGCACCCATCACGATCGGCACGCCGGCTCCCAGGGCAATGTGATAGAAGCCCATTTTCCAGCGTTCGACCTTCTTGCGCGTGCCTTCGGGCGAGAGTATCAACATAAAATGCTCATGCTCGCTGAAGGCCCGTATGGCCTGCTCGACGGTATTGCCCTGGCGCTCACGACGAATGGCAATACCGCCCCACAAACGCATCAGCGCACCAAAGGGCCAGCGAAAGATCGTGTGCTTACCGAACCAGCGGGCATTCAGGCGCAGCACAAATTTCACTGCGATAAAAATCACAAAGTCCCAGTTGGAGGTGTGGTGCGCGCCGATGACGACAAACTTGTCGAGTTTCGGCAGCTGGCCTTCGATACGCCAACCCATCAGTTTCAGCGCCACGCGGCCCACCCATTCGGCCAGCCGGTTGCGGGGTAGATAGTTACCGGACATCAATACCTCGGTCTTTCTTATTGTTATGTGCTCAGCGCCTGCCAGTTGCGGCCGAGCAGTCAAATCTCAACGCGCCGCAAATACCTTAGCGCTGGCAGCGCGGGCAATACACGCTGGCGCGCTGGCCCAGCTTAACCTCGCGCAGGGTGCTGCCGCAGTGCTTGCAGAACTCACCGCCACGGCCATAGACGAACAGTTCCTGCTGGAAATACCCCGGCTGACCATCACCACCGACAAAGTCGCGCAGGGTGGTGCCGCCGCGCTCAATCGCGTGAGCGAGAATGCGTTTGATCTCAACCGCCAGCTTTAGGTAGCGCGCCCGCGACACGGAACCGGCTTCGCGACGCGGATCAATGCCCGCCGCAAACAGCGCCTCCGAGGCATAGATATTGCCCACACCGACCACCACGGCGTTGTCCATGATAAAGGGCTTAACCGCCATGACCCGGCTACGCGACTGCTGAAACAACCGCTCGCCGTCAAACAGTTCGGTCAAGGGCTCCGGCCCTAGCTTGCTCAACAGCACATGGCTCAATGGGTCGGCACTCCAGAGCAGTGCACCGAAACGCCGGGGGTCGGTGTAGCGTAAGGCCAGGCCGGACTCTAGCTCGATATCCACATGCTCATGCTTAGCCGCCGGCAGGCCGCACTCGACCAGGCGCAGGCTGCCAGACATGCCCAGGTGGCTTATCAAGCTGCCCGTTTCGGCCTTGATTAGCAGGTACTTGGCGCGGCGTTCGACGCATTCGATACGCTGCCCGGACAGCTGGATATCCAGGTCCTCGGGGATCGGCCAGCGCAGCCGGCGCTCACGCACGATCACCCGGCTAACGCACTGACCTTCAAGGAAGGGCGCAATGCCGCGGCGGGTGGTTTCTACTTCTGGAAGTTCTGGCATACCGAATCATCAGCTGAGCAATTGGAGCGGGCGCTTACCTTATCAGGAATGCCCCGAAAACGACGCCACAGGCTAGCGTGCCCCCAGGTCGCGAATGCTCTCGCGCAGGTTCTCGAAGTCATACTCCGACAGCCCGACATACTCCAGCACCAGCTGCTCAATGCTTTGCCATTCATGGTCTTCAGCCTGATTGCCAAGCACCCGATGGCTGGCACAGATGTGCTCCGCCATCTTCAGAATCGCCAGCAGAGTTTTCAGCTGCGCATCGCGGCTGGCGTCTTCGCTAAAAATCGCCAGCGCATTGTGGTGGCTGGCAATCGCTTCGCACAGGTGCAGCGGCAGGTTCCACGACTTGGCGGTGAAGTAGCCAACCACCGCATGGTTGGTATTCAGCAGACGATTTTCGGTATCCACCACCCGGCGCTCATCGGTGGCGCTGGCATAGGCTTCTTCCAGCACGCTCATGTAATGGGGGAAACGCTTGAGCATCAGCGGGATGCCGCAATTGTGAAACAGGCCCAGCGCGTAGGCCTCATCCGGCGAGTGGTAACCGATACGTTTGGCCAGGCTCAGGCAGGTCATGGCCACGTCTTGAGCAGTGTCCCAAAAGCGGTTGAGGGTGACGATGGCCTCATCCGTCAGCTCGCCACGAATCGACTGCGCATTGATCAGGTTGATCACCGTATTGCAGCCCAGCAAGTTGACCGCCTGCTGGATCGAGGCGATGCGGTTGGCCAGGCCGAAGAACGGCGAGTTCACCAGTTTAAGCAGCGCGCCGGACAACCCCGGGTCCTGGCTAATCAGTTTGGCGATGGCGCGCAGGTCCGGATCGGGCATCACCTGCTCCATCTGCAAATCCACCATGATCTGCGGCTGCGGCGGCACGCTGATGCCTTGCAGTACTTGCCGGATATAGTCGGCGGAGAGCTCTTGAGACATGACAGGGAAAACCGAAATGAGAGGTGTGCCACAGTTTAGCGATTCCCCCAACACTTCCACAGTCGCGTTTTGTAACCGTCGCGACGCTAGGGTTTGTTGACCTTTCAGCGCGACCGCAGCGGAAACGCCAACAGAGCCTGATGAACCAGCTATAATTCCGCTCTTTTTTCGGAGTCCCCAGCATGTCCCTGCCCAGCCTGCGCCTGAAAGCCAACGCCGACCGACGCCTGCGCGCCGGCCACCTGTGGGTCTACAGCAACGAAATCGACGTCACCGCCACGCCACTGAGCGGCTTTGTGGCCGGCGACCAGGCCATCCTCGAAGCGGCCGGCGGTAAAGCGCTGGGCGTCGTAGCGATGAGCCCGAACAACCTGATCTGTGCGCGCCTGCTGTCGCGTGACCTCAAGCATGTGCTGGACAAATCCCTATTGGTTCACCGCCTCAACGTGGCCCTGTCGCTGCGCGAGCGCCTGTTCGACAAGCCCTGCTACCGTTTGGTATTCGGCGACTCCGACCTGCTGCCGGGCCTGGTGGTCGACCGTTTCTTCGACATTCTGGTGGTGCAGCTGGCCTCCGCCACCATGGAACGCCATAAAGATGAGGTGCTCGCCGCGCTGATTCAGGTGTGCAAGCCCAGCGGCATCCTGCTCAAGAATGACTCCGCCGCACGCGACGCCGAAGGCCTGCCGCGTTACGTTGAAACGCCATTTGGTGTGGTCCCGGAGTGGGTCGCGCTGGAAGAGAACGGCGTGAAGTTTGAAGCCCCGGTCATTGAAGGGCAGAAAACCGGCTGGTTCTACGACCACCGCATGAACCGTGCACGCCTGGCGCCCTACGTCAAAGGCAAGCGCGTACTCGACCTGTTCAGCTATATCGGCGGCTGGGGTGTGCAAGCGGCAGCTTTCGGTGCCAGCGACGTGATGTGTGTGGACGCCTCCGGCTTCGCCCTCGACGGGGTTGAGCGCAACGCCGCGCTGAACGGCCTGACCGATAAAGTCGCCTGTGTTGAAGGCGATGTCTTCGAAGCTCTGAAACAGCTCAAGGCATCAGAAGAGCGCTTCGACGTGATCGTCGCCGACCCGCCCGCCTTTATCAAACGCAAGAAAGACCAGAAAAACGGCGAAGGCGCCTACCGCCGCCTCAACGAGCAAGCTATGCGCCTGCTCAACAAGGACGGCATCCTGATCAGCGCCAGCTGCTCCATGCACTTGGAAGAGGACAACCTGCAGAACATCCTACTGACCAGTGCGCGCCACCTGGATCGCAACATCCAGCTGCTCGAACGCGGCGCCCAAGGCCCGGACCATCCGGTGCACCCGGCGATTGCCGAAACCCGCTATATCAAAAGCCTCACTGTGCGCCTGCTGCCCAACAGTTAAATGCCGCAGCACGTGCACCGATATATCAATCACGCCTAAGCGTGCGCACCTGCCGAGTGCATCTTGGCAGGTGCTTCCTTCTACCCCGCACTGTTACCACTCCCCACACCCGCCTGGCGCAACCGCGCCACTGCGCTAGGCTCAAACCCCAGTACTGCTGTGATTACGATGCCCTGCAGCAGTGATGGCACAGTGCTTGCGTTGCTTGAACACTCAAACGCGTTGCCCGCCACATCAACACCGTGGCCAACGGACTCAAGCATTCAGCTAACGGCCACAAGCCGTTATCTATTACGCACACAATTGGGGAGGGGTATGGCTGACCTAGCAGGGGACAAACCGTTCCTGCAATTCACCAACGTGAAAAAAACTTATGACCACAAGAACCTAGTGGTCAAGGACTTCAACCTGGATGTGGCCAAGGGCGAATTTATCACCCTGCTCGGCCCTTCCGGCTCGGGTAAAACCACCTGCCTGATGATGCTTGCGGGCTTCGAAGACGTGACCAGTGGCGAGATCCTGATCAATGGCCGCTCGGTCACCAGCATCGCGCCTTACCAGCGCAATATCGGCATGGTGTTCCAGCAGTACGCACTGTTTCCGCACATGACCCTGCGCGAAAACCTCGCCTACCCGCTGAAGATCCGTAAGCAGCCCAAAGACGTGATTCGCGCCAAGGTCGATGAATACCTGTCGCTGGTCGAGTTACTGGATTTCGGCAACCGCTTCCCTGGTCAACTGTCCGGAGGCCAACGCCAACGGGTGGCCTTAGCCCGCGCGCTGATCTTCGCCCCAGACATCGTATTAATGGACGAACCGCTTGGCGCGCTCGACAAAAAACTGCGCGAGCAGATGCAGTTCGAGATCAAACGCCTGCACGAGCAGCTCGGCTTCACCGTGATCTACGTGACCCACGACCAGACCGAAGCCCTGACCATGAGCGACAGGATTGCCGTATTCGAAAGCGGCATCGTCCAGCAATGCGCGGCACCCCATGTGCTTTACGAACGCCCGGCCAATCTGTTCGTCGCCGATTTTATTGGCGAGAGCAACAAGCTCAAGGGCGTGATCGAAGCCGTCAGCGAGGACAGCGTCCAAGTGCGCCTGGACGCCGGCGGTTTGGTCCGCGCGCTAAAAGCCAACTGCACGGAAGTCGGCCTGCCCACCACCGTATCGATTCGCCCGGAGAAGCTCAGCTTTACCGAACGCCTTGGCAGCACCGGCAATCAGGTCATGGCACGGTTCGTCACCCGCCACTATGTCGGCGAGTACATCCGCTATCACTTCATCACCGCTGACGGCACCGAGCTGGTGGTTAAGAACATGAATGACAGCAGCGCCCCGCAACTCAGTGCCAAGGAAGAAGTCGCCCTGGCCTGGCAGCCGCAAGACAGCCAGGCCCTGGATCGCCCCGTCGTCACGACACCCTGAACGATAAGAAGCAATGGAGCTCAGCAATGGCTAGAACACTGACCACCCGCTTTTCCACCTTCGCCCTCGCAGCTGCACTGGGTACGGCAAGTTTCGCCGCCAGCGCCGAGGAAACCCTGACCGTCGTATCCTGGGGCGGTGCCTATGGCGCAGCCCAGCAAAAGCATGTGATTGATCCGTTCCAGAAAGACACCGGCAACAAGGTACTGTTCGAGGATTACACCGGCGGCGTGGCGGAGATCAAAGCCCAGGTCGAATCCGGCAATATCCAGTGGGACGTGGTCGACTTCGAAGTGATCGACCTCGAACGCGCTTGCTCTGAAGGCTTACTGGAAACCATCCCGCGCGACATTCTGCCGGCCGGTATCGATGGTGTCCCTGCCGCTAAAGACTTTATCCCCGAAGCACTGGCCAGTGAGTGCGCGGTCGGCAACATCGTCTGGTCAGTGGTGTTCGCCTACAACGAGAAAACCATCGGTGGCACCAAGGCTGCCAGCATCAACGACTTCTTCGACACCACGAAGATTCCTGGCAAGCGCGCCCTGCGCAAACGCCCGCAAGTGAACATGGAATGGGCCCTGCTAGCTGACGGCGTAGCGCCGGGCGACGTTTATGAGGTGCTCTCCACGCCGGAAGGCCAGGCCCGCGCCTTTGCCAAACTAGACACCATCAAGCAAGACATCGTCTGGTTCGATTCCTGGTCGCAAGCCCCGCAGCTACTCAACGACGGTGGCGCCGTGCTGGTGCAGTCGGCCAACGGGCGCTTCTATGACGCCATCCGCCAGGAGAAAAAACCTTTCGTCATCGTCTGGGACGGCCACGTCTACGACCTCGACGCCTGGGCCATCGTCAAAGGCTCGAAGAAGAAAGACCTCGCGCTGAAGTTCATTGCCTACGCCACTGGTTCCAAGCCACTGGCCGGCATGCCAGATGTAGCCTACGGCCCGACCCGCAAGTCTTCCATGCCGTTGGCCGATCAGAGCGCCGCACCGCACCTGCCGACCGCGCACCTGGATAAAGGCATCCAGGCCGGCTCGGACTTCTGGGCGGACTACGGCGAATCGCTCGGCGAGAAATTCAACGAGTGGCTGTTGAAGTAATGCCTCGGACACCTCGCGTCGCATTGGCGCGGGGTGTCGCTTTCAGGTTGCAAAGGAGTTAACGCTTGTCCTCACTCACCCGCACCGAAGCCAGCCAAGCCTCCAGCGCCCGCAACAAGAAACGCCTCACGGCCTTTCTATTTGTCGTGCCGTTGCTGATCTTCATCCTGCTGAGTTTTGTTGCACCAATTGCCAGCATGCTCTGGCGCAGTGTCCACCACCCCACGGTGGCCACCCTGATTCCGCTGACCCTGAGCGAGCTGCAACGCTGGGACGGCAAAACGGTTCCTGATCAACAAACCCTGAGCGTCTTTGCCCAAGAACTGCACGACCTGGCCAAAGTGCGCCAGTCCGGCAAACTCGCCGAAGAGTTCAACCGCGCCTCAGCGGGCATGTCCAGTGTGGTCAAATCCACCGCCCGTAAACTTTCGCGCCTGGATAGCGAGCAGTTGGCACAGCAAGGCGCCGAGATCCTGCTCAAATCCAACCGCAAATGGAGCAGGCCGGACATCTGGTTCGCCATCCAACGCGCAGGCAAACCCTACACTTATGATTACTACCTGACCGCGCTCGACCTTGAACTCGACCAAGAGCACGGTATTCAGGTACGCGAAGACACGCAGATCTATCTGCAGCTGTACAGCAAGACCCTGAGCATGGCGCTAGTCATCACCATTTTCTGCGCCCTGCTTGGCTACCCGCTGGCCTATTACCTGGCTCGTCTGCCGGAAAACCGCGCCAACTTGTTGTTGGTGCTGGTGCTGTTACCGTTCTGGACCTCGCTGCTGGTGCGCACCACCGCCTGGATCGCACTGCTGCAAACCAACGGGGTGATCAACTCCTTCCTGCTCGGCGTCGGCGTGATCGGCGAGCCAATTGAAATGCTCTACACCTCGTTCGCCACCGTGGTCGCGATGACCCATATCTTGCTGCCGTTTATGATTTTGCCGCTGTACAGCGTGATGCGCGGTATCGACCCCAGCTACCTGCGTGCAGCGCTGTCGTTAGGTGCACGACCGATACCGGCCTTCGCCCGCATCTATTTCCCGATGACCCTGCCGGGGCTGAGCGCCGGGGCGCTGCTGGTGTTCATCATCTCGGTGGGTTACTACATCACCCCGGCACTGGTCGGCGGCACCGATGGGCAGATGATCAGTAACATCATCGCCTTCCATATGCAGCGCTCGAACAACTGGGAACTGGCCGCCGCGCTAGGCTCCTTACTGCTCGCGCTGATCCTGCTGCTGTACTGGCTCTACGACCGCTTCGTTGGTGCCAGCAATATCAAACTGGGATGAGCTGATATGTCCAAGATTCCCGCCTATTACGGTTTTTGGTATCACCTGGGTAGCTGGCTGTTAAAGACCAGCTCCTGGCTGGTGCTGCTGTTTTTGATCATGCCGATCCTGGTGATCATTCCGCTGTCATTCAACGTCGAGCCCTTCTTCAGCTTTACCGAAGGCATGCTCACCTTCCAGCCTGAGGCCTATTCGCTGCGCTGGTACAGCGCCATCTTCAGCGATGACAAATGGCTGCTGGCAATCAAGAACAGCTTTTTCATTGGTTTCTTCGCCACCCTGCTGGCCACCGTGCTAGGCACTTGCGCCGCCGTGGGCCTGGCGCGCGACGATATGCCGATGCGCCGCCTGATTACCGCCCTGCTGCTGTCGCCGATGATCGTGCCGCTAATCATCACTGCCGCCGGGATGTTCTTCTTCTACTCCGACCTTGGCCTGGCCGGTAACTACTTGGGCATCATCATCGCCCACGCGGCCCTCGGCACACCATTTGTGATCATCACCGTCACCGCCACCCTGACGGGTTTCGACTACAGCCTGGCCCGCGCGGCGCTGAATCTGGGTGCCACGCCACTGCGGGTGTTCTTCGACATCATCATGCCGCTGATTCGCCCAGGCGTGATCTCCGGCGCGCTGTTCGCCTTTATCACCTCTTTCGATGAAGTGGTGGTGATCCTGTTTATGGCCGGGCCGCAGCAACGCACCATTCCCCGGCAAATGTTCTCGGGCCTGCGCGAGCAGATCAACCCGAGCATCCTGGCCATCGCCACCCTACTGATCCTGATGTCGATTGTGCTGCTGATCACCATCGAGCTGCTGCGCCGCCGCGCCACCCGCATGCGCGGTATTGAGCAGATTGAATAAGCACCCCGCGCTTTCGCCTCACGCCGCCTGGGATTAGAATCGCCACTCTCCTGCCACATCCCAGGCGGACTTGTAGCCCGGCCACGCCAGCGCCCACACCGCGCCAAGCAGCGCCCCAGCCCAGCAGATGCTCACTCGCGTTTGCCTTGGGCCTGAACCCGGCTCAACATACGCACCAACAGCCCGTTGCCAGCACAGCACTAGTGTCTGTGAACGCGTAACCTGATTAGCCTTTGCAGGATTTATCACCATGCCTGACTACCGCTCAAAGACCTCCACCCACGGCCGTAACATGGCCGGCGCCCGCGCCCTGTGGCGTGCTACCGGGATGAAGGACGAAGACTTCAAAAAGCCGATCATTGCCGTTGCCAACTCCTTCACCCAGTTCGTACCCGGCCACGTGCACCTGAAAGACATGGGGCAACTGGTCGCCCGCGAAATCGAGCGGGCCGGTGGCGTGGCGAAAGAATTCAACACCATCGCGGTCGATGACGGCATCGCCATGGGTCACGACGGCATGCTTTATTCGCTGCCGAGCCGCGAGATCATTGCCGACTCCGTCGAGTACATGGTCAACGCTCACTGTGCCGACGCGATTGTTTGCATCAGCAACTGCGACAAAATCACTCCTGGCATGCTGATGGCTGCTTTGCGCCTGAACATCCCAGTGATCTTTGTTTCCGGTGGGCCGATGGAAGCCGGCAAAACCAAGCTGGCCAGCCATGGTCTGGACTTGGTCGATGCCATGGTGATCGCCGCTGACGAGAGCGCCAGCGATGAAAAGGTTGCCGAATACGAGCGCAGCGCTTGCCCGACCTGCGGCAGCTGCTCCGGCATGTTTACCGCTAACTCGATGAACTGCCTGATGGAAGCCCTGGGCCTGGCCCTGCCGGGTAACGGTTCGACCCTGGCTACCCACAGCGACCGCGAGCAGCTGTTCCTGCAGGCCGGCCGCACCGTGGTCGAGCTGTGCAAACGCTACTACGGCGAAGGCGACGAGTCGGTTCTGCCGCGCAATATTGCCAACTTCAAGGCGTTCGAGAATGCCATGAGCCTGGACATCGCCATGGGTGGTTCAACCAACACCATCCTGCACCTGCTGGCCGCCGCCCAGGAAGCCGAGATCGACTTCGACCTGCGCGACATCGACCGCCTTTCACGCAAAGTGCCGCAGCTGTGCAAGGTCGCGCCAAACATCCAGAAGTACCACATGGAAGACGTCCACCGCGCAGGCGGCATCTTCAGCATCCTCGGCTCGCTGGCCCGTGGCGGCCTGCTGCACACCGACCTGCCGACCGTACACAGCCGCAGCATGGAAGAGGCCATCGCCAAATGGGACATCACCCAGACTGACGATGAAGCCGTGCACACCTTCTTCCGCGCAGGCCCGGCCGGCATCCCGACGCAGACCGCCTTCAGCCAGAGCACCCGCTGGGAAACCCTCGACGACGACCGTGAGAACGGTTGCATCCGCAGCGTCGAACACGCGTACTCGCAGGAAGGTGGCCTGGCCGTGCTGTACGGCAATATCGCCCTCGACGGTTGCGTGGTGAAAACCGCCGGTGTTGATGAGTCGATCCACGTCTTCGAAGGCAACGCGAAAATCTTCGAGAGCCAGGACAGCGCAGTGCGCGGCATCCTCGCCGACGAAGTAAAAGAAGGCGACATTGTCATCATCCGTTACGAAGGCCCGAAAGGCGGCCCGGGCATGCAGGAGATGCTCTACCCGACCTCCTACCTGAAATCCAAAGGCCTGGGCAAAGCCTGTGCCCTGCTCACCGACGGCCGCTTCTCCGGCGGCACCTCGGGCCTGTCCATCGGCCACGCTTCGCCAGAAGCCGCCGCAGGCGGTGCCATCGGTTTGGTGCAGGAGGGTGACAAGATCCTGATCAACATCCACGAGCGCACCATCAACCTGCTGGTCAGCGACGAAGAAATCGCCCATCGCCGCCACGAGCAGGACAAAAAAGGCTGGAAGCCCGTGGAACAGCGTCCGCGCAAAGTCACCACGGCGCTCAAGGCCTACGCCCTGCTCGCCACCAGCGCCGACAAAGGCGCTGTACGCGACAAAGCGCTGCTAGAGAAACTGGTACCCTAAGCCCCAGCCCAACAAAAACCCGGCCTCTGCGCCGGGTTTTTTATGCCCCGGGTATGCCTCGCGGTGCTAAACCGCAGGCAATATCGCCGCCCCGCCACCCGCCACGCCCGCAGCTAGTTAACAGCCAACGCTGGGCGTGACGGGTATTGCTCAGTAGAATCGCGCTCTTTTTTCCGGAGCACCACCATGAGCGCACTCGACAAGCCGCCCGTCACCGACGAACTGGTGTTCGGCCTGGAAGACCGTCCCAAGCCCCTGATCAGCCTTCTGGCGGCCTTGCAGCATCTGCTGGCGATCATCGTACCGATCGTCACCCCGGGCCTGTTGATCTGCCAGGCGCTGGGCGTATCGGCGCGCGACACTAACCTGATCGTCTCGATGTCGCTGGTGATTTCCGGCATCGCCACCTTTGTTCAGTGCAAACGCTTTGGCCCCTTCGGTGCCGGGCTGCTAATCGTGCAAGGCACCAGCTTCAACTTTGTCGGCCCGCTGATTGCCGGTGGCGCATTGATGGTGCAGCAAGGCACGCCTGTGGAAGCCGTGATGGCGGCGATCTTCGGCGTGGTGATCGCCGGCTCGTTTGTCGAAATGGGCGTGTCGCGCATCCTGCCTTTCGTCAAACGGCTGATCTCGCCGCTGGTCACCGGCATCGTGGTGCTGATGATTGGCCTGACCCTGATTAAAGTGGGCTTGATCAGCATGGGCGGCGGCTTCTCGGCGATGGCCGACGGCACTTTTGCCAACGCTGAAAACCTGATGCTGTCCGGTGTGGTGCTGGGTGTGATCGTGGTGCTCAACCGCATTCCACTGGTGTGGATGCGCAGCTGCGCCATCGTCATCGCCCTAGCGGTCGGCTATGCCCTGGCCGGTTACCTCGGTCGCCTGGACTTCACCGGCATGCACGAGGCCGAGTTGTTCCAGGTGCCGATGCCGCTGCATTTTGGCCTGAGCTTTTCCTGGAGCCTGTTCATCCCCATGTTGGTGATCTACCTGGTGACGTCCCTGGAAGCGATTGGCGATGTCACCGCCACCAGCAAAATCTCCCGTCAGCCGGTCGAAGGCCCGCTGTGGATGCAGCGGATCAAGGGCGGCGTATTGGTCAACGGCGCCAACTCGTTGCTGGCTGGGCTGTTCAATACCTTCCCCAGCTCGGTGTTTGCGCAGAACAACGGGGTCATTCAGCTGACCGGTATTGCCAGCCGCCACATCGGCCTATGGATTGCCGCGATGCTGGTGATTCTCGGCTTGTTCCCCAGCGTGGCCGGGGTGATTCAAGCCGTGCCTGAACCGGTACTGGGTGGCGCGGCACTGGTGATGTTCGGCGCAGTCGCCGCCGCGGGGATCAACATCATTGCCGGCGTGCAACTGGATCGCCGCGCCCTGCTGATCATCTCGGTGTCCCTGGCCCTGGGCCTCGGCGTGTCGCAGGTGCCGGAATTCCTCGCACACATGCCAGCAGCCCTGCGCAATGTACTGGAGTCCGGCGTTGCCACCGGCGGTATCTGCGCCCTGCTGATGAACTGGTTCCTGCCTGAAACCCAGCATCCCAAACCGTAATAAGCCATATAACCACTCACTGGCGGTCAACAATATAAGCCTTAATTCATACAATCATCTATATCAATTTTTAGCTAAACTATGCGCTTTCCCAGATGACCGCGTCATTTTCTGACGTATGCGGCTTATTACCAAAGGAATGCCATGAACTCTTGGTTCGCAAACATCAGCGTTATGCTCAAACTGGCCCTGGGCTTTGCCGTCGTGCTGCTTCTGACGGCCGCCCTTGCCATAACTGGCTGGACCGGCCTGGACACCCTGATCTATCGCAGTGACCGAATGAGCAGCATTACCGAGCTGAGCGACCGCCTGGATCAACTGCGCAGCGCTCGCCTCGAGTACGAAGTGGAAAAAGGCGACGAGCAAAAAGGTGCGCTGATCCAGACGGCACTGGATCAGTTCATCGCCAAGCAAAAACGCCTAGTAGACGAGCTGAAGACCCCTGCAAACCTGCGCAAACTTGACCAAGTTGAGCAGGCCAGCGCGAAGTATCAGATGGCTCTGAACGCCATGCGTGAGGCTTATCGCAACGACGCTGCCACGCGAAAAGAGATGGGGGTGAATGCGGTTAAAGGTGCCGCCTTGATCGCTAAGATCATCGATGACGTCGAAGCCATGCCCGCATCGGACGAGCGCCGCTATGACCGCTATAAGGCCATCATCAAGGCCAAGGAAGACCTGATCCTGCTGCGTTATGAAGTTCGCGGCTACACCGGCAACCCCAATAGCAGCACCGAACAAGCGGCCGCGCGGCGGCTCGATATTGCGCTCAAGGGCATCGCAACCCTCAATGGCGTATTCGGCGCAGCTCATGCCGACAGCATCACTCAACTGGAGGCTGCACTGCTGGGCTATCAACGCGCGGTGCAAAACTTCACCACCACCAGCCGCGAAATCGACAATGCCGTGCAAAGCACCATTGACGCTGGGGAATCCATCACCCTCCTGACCAAGGATATGTACGCCAGCCAATTGGCCGCCCGTGACGACGACATCGCCCAGGTCCAGACCCTGCAATTGAGCGGCACCGCCCTGGCGATGGTTCTGGGTCTCTTTGCGGCACTGATCATCACCCAGCAGATTACGCGCCCACTGCAGGACACCCTCGCCGTGGTTGAACGCATTGCTGCCGGCGACCTCACGCAGGACATGAACGTGACCCGCCGCGACGAACTGGGGGCCTTACAGCAAGGCATCCAACGCATGGGCAGCACCTTGCGCAACCTGATTGGCGGCATTCGCGACGGCGTGACCCAGATTGCCAGCGCCGCCGAAGAACTCTCGGCCGTTACCGAGCAGACCAGCGCCGGCGTCAATAGCCAGAAGACCGAGACCGACCAAGTGGCCACCGCCATGCATGAAATGTCCGCCACGGTGCATGAAGTCGCACGCAATGCCGAAGAAGCTTCGGCCGCCGCAACCGAAGCCGATAAGCAAGCTCGTGCAGGCGACACCGTGGTGACAGAAGCCATTATTCAGATTGAGCGCCTGACCGACGAAGTGGGCCGTTCAGCTGTTGCCATGGACGAGCTGGAGCAGGAAAGCGCGCGCATCGGCAAAGTCATGGACGTGATCAAGGCGGTGGCCGAGCAAACCAACCTGCTGGCACTCAACGCCGCCATCGAGGCCGCTCGCGCCGGTGAGGCAGGCCGTGGTTTTGCCGTGGTCGCCGACGAAGTACGCGGCCTGGCTCAACGCACCCAGAAGTCCACCGAAGAAATTGAGAGCCTAGTCGCGGGCTTGCAGAGTGGTACTCGCCAGGTATCGAGCATCATGCAGAGCAGCCGCGAGCTGACTAACAGCAGCGTGGCGTTGGCGCGCAAGGCGGGTACGTCCCTGGGCAACATCACCCAAACGGTTTCCGGCATCCAGGCCATGAACCAGCAGATCGCGGCGGCCGCCGAACAACAAAGCTCGGTGGCAGAAGAAATCAGCCGCAGCATTCTGAATGTGCGTGACGTGTCCGAACAGACCGCCGCCGCCAGTGAAGAAACCGCTGCATCCAGTGTTGAGCTGGCGCGCCTGGGTAACCAGCTGCAGCAGTTGGTAAGTCACTTCAAGGTGTAACCACCGGAGGGCGGAGTACCTGGCCGGCTCCGCCCGATGACCCGACCTGCTGCAAGACGGATGAACAAGGTCGCACGGATTTCCGCCAAGCCTTCGCGGGCTTACAACATGCGGGACACTTCGAGTAACACAGGTGATGCTTCAAGCACCTGCGGCTACTTGCGCGCCCAGGTTTCGAAGACATAGGCAGGGGTTTCAGCCGTCGCGGCATGGGCGGCCTGTTCGCTGAGCTGCCACTGCGCCGCGCTGAGTTCAGGGAAATAAGCGTCGCCCTCAGGGCTGAGCGCAACCCGCGTCAGGTACAACCGCGTAGCCTGAGCCAAGCCCAGCTCATACAGTTGCGCGCCGCCGATCAGCATCAATTCCTCGGCACCATTGGCGTGCGCCCAGGCCTCGGCACGCTCCATTGCAGCTTCCAGGCTGGCGAACACTTCCGCCCCCTCCAGCTGCAAGCCGGGCTGGCGGCTGACCACTAGGTTGAGGCGGCCCGGCAGCGGCCGGCCGAGTGAATCCCAGGTTTTGCGACCCATGATGATCGGCTTACCCAGGGTCAGGGCTTTGAAGTGTTTAAGGTCCGCTGGCAAGTGCCAGGGCAATTGGTTATCGCGGCCGATCACGCGGTTTTCCGCGAGGGCCGCAATCAGGCAAAGGGGCAGGGAATTTTTCATAGCGGCGAGAATACCGCCTGCGCGGCGATCATTGAAGTCTTGCCTGCGTTCAGTTCACTCAACCGTCCTGACGCTTACCCACTACGCGGTTACGCCCCTGCTCCTTGGCCAGGTAGAGGGCGACATCCGCCAGACGCAGGGCATCAGCCAAACTCTGGTGCGGCTGTGGGGTCAGGTAGGCCAGGCCGATGCTGAGTGTGACCACCCCGGCGGCATCCGAGTGCGCATGGCTCAGCGCCAGCGCCTCGGTCGCATTGCAGATGTCCTGCAAAATGGCCAGCAACTGCTCTTCACCCAGGCCATACCAAACCCCGACAAACTCCTCGCCGCCATAACGCGCAGCACAGTCCAGCGGCCGCCGGGCGTGCTCACCAATCACTCGGGCGACCTGACGCAATGCCTCATCACCCGCTGCGTGGCCGTAGTGGTCGTTGTAGCGCTTGAAGAAGTCGATATCCATCATCACCACACCCAGCGCCTGCTTTTCCCGCTGTGCCTGACGCCAACTGCGTTCGGCGCGCTCGGTGAAGGCGCGGCGGTTGAGCAGCCCGGTCAAAAAGTCCTTTTCGGCCAGGTCCTGCAGCAAGCCATGGGCGAGGAAATTCTGCCGTGTGGCGTATTCCAGTGAGTAACAGCCCACCGAGCCGATGACATTGGCCAGGGCCAAGAACAGGGCATTGCTCACCAGCCACTCACCGGTCAAACCAACACTCAGTTCCACCATCAGGTAAGCCAAAAAGGTCAGCCAGCCGCACAGCACGGCCGTGCTAAAACGCAATCCGGTGAGGAAATAGAAGAACACCGTGACCAGGATGATGCCTTCATAAGGCAGGGCAAAGTTGTGATAGCGCGCCAAGCCGATAATGGCCGCCACGGCCAGCCCGCAGAGCAACGCCACAGCGCCGCCAATCAGCTGCAGATGATCACGCAGACCACGCCGATAGGTCGCCAGCCAGGCCAGTAACAGCAGCGGTTGAATCACCCCCAGGCGCAGCGCCAGCACCTGACCGCGCAGCGGGTCGGGCATGTTGATCGCATCCAGCGCCACAAACAGCAGCGCCAGCAGCGTCGCCACCAGCAGTGCCCAGCGCATACGGCGCAGGAACACATTGGCGTGATAACGCTTGAACGCCTGCTCCAACTCGCCGTCAAAACTCAGCGAACGAAAGCCCTGCTGATGCTGACGCAGGTACGGTGAATCCTGATTAACCCACTCCAGGTGCGGTAACTTCACGATGGCACTCGCTTTTATTGTTATTCATCCATGGGGCCATCACCGGGACAGACCGCCACTGTGCTTGCACCAGCCTAGCTGGACTGGCCGCGTGCGTACACGCGCACAACTGTGCCATACACCAGCGGCTGAGGTTATCCTCTGTTTACCACTCGCCAACGGAACATCGCGTGCGACCACTCGATACCCCCACCCAGCCGCCTGCAGCGCCTCTGGCTAAGCGAAACCATCCGCCTGCGTGAAGCGCATGCCGGGCCACTGGAAGACAGCGAGGCCAATCGCCGCGCACAGGCCCAAGGCGGCGAACTCAGCGAACGTATCCAAACCCGCGCCTGGTTGCTGGGCGAACGCGACGGTCAGGTGCAGGCGCTGCAACATTGGCTGCACGGTGCGCGCCTGGCCGGGCTGCTGTTTTTACTGCTGGCCATACTCAGCGGCAGCGGCCTGGCGGTGGCGGCCTTGGGCGACGGTTTGCGCCCGGTCAATGTGTTCTGGGCCTTGGGCAGCCTACTCGGGCTCAACCTAATCCTGCTGCTGGGCTGGGCGATGGGCCTGCTGCTGAGCCGCGACAGTGCTGGCGCACTCGGGCATCTGTGGTTGTGGCTGAGTGCCAAGCTCGCCCGCGATGCCCAAGCGGTGCAGCTGGCGCCGGCATTACTGCTGATGCTGCAACGCCAACGCTTGAGCCGCTGGGGCCTGGGCATGCTGGTGCACGGCTTCTGGCTGCTGACCCTGCTCACTGCGCTGCTAACCCTGCTGGCCTTGCTGGCCACTCGGCGTTACGGCTTTGTTTGGGAAAGCACCCTGCTCGGTGGCGACAGTTTTATTGCCCTCACCCAAGCTCTCGGCAGCCTGCCGGCGCTGCTCGGTTTCAGCCTGCCGGATGCCGATCTGATCCGCGCCAGCGGTGACAACGCGCTGGCCAACGAAAGTGCGCGGCTGAGCTGGGCCGGCTGGTTGGTCGGCGTACTGGTGGTTTACGGTCTGCTGCCACGCCTGGGATTGTTGCTGTTTTGCCTGTGGCGCTGGCGACGTGGCTATGCCGCGCTGAGCCTGGACCTCAACTTGCCCGGCTACAGCCTACTGCGTGAGCGCCTGCAACCGAGCAGCGAACGCCTCGGCGTATGCGATGCCGTGCCCACGCAGCTGCATCAGCCCCTGGCCGGTCACAACGCATTCGACAGTCAGGGCGCGTTGCTCGTTGGGGTCGAGCTGGACCCACAACGCAACTGGCCCCCCGCGCTACCCAAAACCATCGGCCATGCCGGCGTGATCGACAGCCGCGAACAACGCAAACAGCTCCTCGAGCAACTCAGCCGCTTCCCTCCGGCACGCCTGCTGATTGCCTGTGACCCACGCCGCTCGCCAGACCGTGGCAGCCTGGCGTTGCTCGGCGAGCTGGCGCGCACGGCAGGCAGCACACGTATCTGGCTACTACCGCCGGCGCCGGGTGAAGCCCTCGACAGCGCCCGCTTGGGCGATTGGCACCGCGCATTGGATCAACTGCAACTGCCGCATAGCGACAGCCTACCGCTCAGCTGGCTGGAGCATGGCCATGACTAAACCGCTGAAACTGGCCGTGGTCGGCCACACCAATGTCGGCAAAACCTCGTTGCTACGCACCCTGACCCGCGATGTCGGCTTCGGCGAAGTCTCCCATCGCCCCAGCACCACCCAGCATGTCGAGGGCGCGCGCCTGTCAGTAGACGGCCAAGCGTTGCTGGAGCTTTACGACACGCCGGGCCTGGAAGACGCCATCGCCCTACTCGATTATCTGGAGCGCCTGGATCGCCCCGGCGAACGCTTGGACGGCCCCGCGCGCCTGACACGTTTTCTCGACGGCAGCGAAGCGCGCCAGCGCTTCGAACAGGAAGCCAAGGTACTGCGGCAACTGCTCGCTTCCGACGCCGGCCTGTATGTGATCGACGCCCGCGAGCCGGTGCTGGCTAAATACCGCGACGAGCTGGCCGTGCTGAGCATGTGCGGCCGGCCGCTGTTACCAGTGCTGAATTTCGTTAGCAGCCACCAGCACCGCGAGCAGGACTGGCGCGACGCCCTCGCCCGCTTAGGCCTGCATGCACTGGTGTGCTTCGACAGCGTGGCCCCGCCGCTGGATGGCGAGCGCCGTCTATACGACAGCCTCGCCCTGCTGCTGGAAAAAGCCCGACCGCAACTGCAACGGCTGATCGACGACCACCAGGCGCAACGGCAACTGCGCCGCAGCTGCGGCGCACGGCTGATCGCGGAGTTGCTCCTCGATTGCGCGGCCTGCCGCCGCAGCGTGGCGGTGCAAAGCCTGCCGGAGCAAGAAGCGATCCGTGAACTGCACCAGAGCATTCGCCAACGCGAGCAAGGCTGCGTAGAGGCTCTGCTGCGCCTGTATGGCTTCCGTCAGGATGACGCCAAGGCCGCCGACCTGCCCTTGCTCGACGGCCGCTGGGGCGACGATCTATTTAACCCAGAAACCCTCAAACAACTTGGCGTCAAAGTCGGCGGCGGTATGGCGGCAGGCGCCGCCACCGGCGTGGGTGTTGATCTGCTGGTCGGCGGCATCACCCTGGGCGCCGCGGCGGCTCTCGGCGCGCTGATCGGCGGCAGCGCACAGACCTTACGCAACTACGGCGAACGGCTGAAAGGCAAACTCAAAGGCCAGCGCGAACTGAGCGTGGACAATGCCGTGCTGCGCCTGCTCGCCCTGCGCCAACAACTGCTGCTGCAAGCACTGGAAGCGCGCGGCCATGCGGCCGTCGAAGCCATCAACCTGGCCGCGCCGCAGGACGCCAGCTGGCGCGAAGGCAAGCTGCCGGAGGCTCTGCACAAAGCCCGCGCCCACCCTGAATGGTCATCGCTCAACCCCGGCGCGCAACTTCAGCACAGCGAGCGGGAAATTCAACTCAACACACTGGTCGCCACGCTGCTAAACAGCGAATAGCAGCCCTGGCTCAGGGCTCGCCCAGATATAGCCGCTGAACCTTGCCCCACTCGTCCTCGCCCAGGGCGCGCAACAGCTCCAGGTTGAGGGGTTCACGGTAGGGGCTGCCACTGGCCAGCGCAAACGCGTAAGACTGGTTCTCGAACGTACCAGGCAGCAAGCGCAGGCCGCCTTGATTCAGCTCACCGTTGCGGTACTGCATGATCGGCAAGTCATACACCACCGCCTCCGCCTCTCCTCGCTGAACCGCCTGCATGGCGCTCATCACGCTGGGGTAAGTGCTGTGACGAATACGCTGGCTTTCCAGATAGAGCGCGCCGGAGGTGTTATCGACGCTGGCCACATGGGCGCGGCGCAGGTCTTCAACGCTCTGAATACCCCCTTGTAAATTACCCACGGTGAGCATGCTGGCAACCGCGGCGGTGAAGGTCGACACCATGATCAAACCGGCAAACATCCACACCAGCCCTACCAAACGCCCGCCCAAGGTGACCGGGGCTTTATCGCCATAGCCGACGGTGGTCATGGTGACTGCTGCCCACCAGAAACTGGAGCCCAGGCCTTGCACCGGCGTACCGCCAAACTGCTCCTGGTTATTGCGCCGCTCAAACAGCCAGAGCAACGCCCCCACCAACAGCAACAACACGGCCAAGCCGCCGATCAGACTGAGAAACTGCCAAGACAACAGCCCTCTGAGCGCCATCCAGCCACTTTTGTCGCCATCACGCTGTACGCCAATGGCCAGGCCGGTGCGATAAAAAGGGTGGGTAAAGTCGAAGCGTTCCTCACGCTCGGCGGTCATGGTCAGCGCGCCCACCACCACGTCCAATTGGCCCTCTTCAAGGCTCGGCAGCAAGCGCTCGAACGGCATGGGCAGCAGCTCGAAACGGTAGCCCGCGGCGCTGGCCACCGTACTCCACAAATCGATGCTGATGCCGCGCCAGCTACCATCCGGCTCTTTGATCACGAATGGCGGCACCTCGCTGATGCCCACCCGCAGGACCGGTTCATTTGGCTCGGCGGCCGCTGCATTTAACCCCAGCAGCATCAGCCACAAGGCGATCAGAACTCTCGGCATGCGTTGTTCCCCCAACTAAAAGACGCCTCAGGGTAACAAATACGGCCGTCTCACCCCGTGATCAGACCGCCACCGGCGCACTGATGTGCGGATGTGCCTGATAACCCAGCAGTTCGAAGTCCTCGAATTTGAAGGCCAGAATGTCCTTCACCTCTGGGTTGATCTTCATGGTCGGCAACGGCAGCGGCTCGCGGCTCAGCTGCAAATCGGTCTGCTCGATATGGTTGGCATACAGGTGGCAGTCGCCGCCGGTCCAGATGAAATCACCCGGCTGCAAGCCGCAGACCTGAGCGACCATCAGAGTCAGCAAGGCATAGCTGGCGATGTTAAACGGCACCCCCAGGAAGATGTCCGCCGAGCGCTGATACAGCTGGCAGCTGAGTTTGCCGTCGGCCACATAGAACTGGAACAGCGCGTGGCAAGGCGGCAGCGCCATCTGCTCGACCAGCGCCGGGTTCCAGGCCGAAACGATCAAGCGCCGCGAGTCCGGGTTCTTTTTGATCATCTCGATCAGTTTGCTGATCTGGTCGATCGACTCGCCGTTCGGCGCCGGCCAGCTGCGCCACTGATAACCGTACACCGGGCCGAGGTCGCCGTTTTCGTCGGCCCATTCGTCCCAGATACGCACGCCGTTGTCCTTCAGGTACTTGATGTTGGTGTCGCCCTGCAGAAACCACAGCAGCTCGTGAATGATTGATTTCAGGTGGCACTTCTTGGTGGTCACCAGCGGGAAACCATCGGCCAGGTTAAAACGCATCTGGTGGGCAAACAGGCTGTAAGTCCCCGTGCCGGTGCGGTCACTCTTGAAGGTGCCGGTCTCGCGCACCAGGCGCATTAAGTCGAGGTACTGTTTCATTGCACGGCCTCCTGGGCAGCCTGACGTTTGTAGGCATAGGCGATAAGACCCAGGCCGCCGAGCACCATCGGTACGCAGAGCACCTGGCCCATGGTCAGCCAGCCGCCAGCCAGGTAGCCGATCTGGGCATCCGGCACGCGGACAAATTCAACGATAAACCGGAAGATCCCGTAGCACATGGCGAACATGCCAGAAACCGCCATGGTCGGCCGTGGTTTGCGCGAGTAGAACCAGAGGATGGCAAACAGCGCCACGCCTTCCAGCGCGAACTGATACAGCTGCGAGGGATGCCGCGCCAGTTGCTGCGGATCGGTGGGGAAGACCATCGCCCATGGCAAGTCGGTCGCTTTGCCCCACAGTTCGGCATTGATGAAGTTACCGATGCGCCCAGCCCCGAGACCGATCGGCACCAGCGGCGCGATAAAGTCCATCAGCTCGAAGAAGCTTTTGTTGTTGCGCTTGCCGAACCACCAAGTAGCCAGCATCACGCCAATCAGACCGCCATGGAACGACATGCCGCCTTCCCAGATACGCAGCATGCGGATCGGTTCAGCAACATAGGCCGCCAAGTCGTAGAACAGCACGTAGCCCAGACGGCCGCCGAGAATCACCCCCATGGCCACCCAGAACACCAGGTCGGAGAGCTTTTCCTTGCTCCAGCTTGAGTCGAAACGCTCTAACCGGCGCGAAGCCAGCAGCCACGCACCGCCAATGCCGACCAGGTACATCAGGCCGTACCAATGAATTTTTATTAACCCCAGGTCCAAAGCCACCGGGTCGATCTGCGGGTAAGGCAGCATTTCAATTCCTCAAATCAGAAAACTCAGGCCCACGCTGAACAACAGCAGAGCAAACAGACGCTTAAGCAGGCGCGGCGACAGCTTGTGCGCCAAGCGGGCACCCACTCGGGCAAAGAACATGCTGGGAATGGCAATCCCGACCAGCGCGGGCAGGTAAACAAACCCCAGGCTCCACTCCGGCAGCTCAGGCTTATGCCAACCCAGCCAGATAAAGCTCAGGGCGCTGGCCACGGCAATCGGCAGGCCACAGGCTGAGGAGGTGGCCACGGCTTTCTGCATGGGCACGCTGCGCCAGGTCAGGAACGGCACGCTCAGTGAGCCACCACCAATGCCAAAGATGGCCGACGCCCAGCCAATCACTACGCCCGCTAAGGTCAGGCCCGGCTTGCCTGGGACTGTACGGCTGGCGTTGGGTTTCAGCTCAAGGGCCATCTGTATGGCAATGATGATGGCAAATACCCCGATGATCTTCTGCAGCATCGGCCCCTGAATGGCCGTAGCGGTCATCGCGCCAATGGCCGCGCCGAACAGAATGCCGAGGGTCATCCAGGCAAACACTGGCCACAGCACCGCACCTTTACGCTGGTGTTCGAGCACCGAATTGATCGACGTAAAGATAATGGTCGCCAGCGACGTGCCGACAGCCAAGTGCGTCAAGAACGCAGCATCGAACCCCTGCGCGGCAAAACTCAGCACCAGTACCGGCACGATAATGATGCCGCCACCCACGCCGAATAATCCGGCCAAGGTTCCAGAAGCAACCCCCAAGACTAAATACAGCAACAGTTCCATCAGCACCCCCGCAAACAATCCCGCATGGTAACGGATGCACAGGGCCGGACTCTACTTCGGGCGATGGATGTCCTCGTGGGCTTTGCGTACAGTGCCAGAACTCTCTAAGGAATAGAGCACTGTGCGCCCGACCCTGTACCTCAAGCTGAGCTGTAACCAGATGCACCTGCAAAGTGGCCGCGAGCTGCACCTGCAAGCCGACCCGCCGTTCAGCAGTCAGCGCTTGCTGGTGGCGGATTTTGCCGCGGCCGAGCACCTGCTGCAGCGTGGTCTCGATGAATTACTGCCCAAGCGCTTCCTGCGCCTGAGCGTGCCACCACAGTTACTGATTCAACCACTGGAGCGCCTGGAAGGTGGCCTGTCGCAGGTCGAGGAACGCATTTTACTGGAGCTTGGCCTGGGGTGCGGCGCACGCAAGGTGCGCCTGCATATGGGACCTGAACTGGACAGCGCCGGGGTACTGGCGAAACTGAGGAGCTAAGCCATGTGCCTGATTGTTCTGGCGTGGCGGCCCGGTCATGCCCAGCCGCTACTGGTAGCGGCTAACCGCGATGAGTTCTATGCCAGGCCGAGCCAGCCACTGGACGAGTGGCCCGATGCACCGGGGGTGTTTGCCGGGCGCGATTTACAAGCCGGCGGCACCTGGCTGGGGGTTGGCCCGAACGGACGCTTTGCCGCCATCACCAACATTCGCAACCTGAGCCTGCCCATGGGCGCACGCTCGCGGGGTGAGCTGCCGCTGGCGTTTCTGGGCGGCGACCTGAATACAGCCGACTTCCTTCAGCACCTGAAGGCGCAGAGCGCGCACTACAGCGGTTTCAATTTGCTGCTGGGTGACAGCCAGCAGCTCTGGCATTTCAACTCCCAGGAGCAGCGCGCCACCGCGTTGACTGAGGGCGTGCATGGGGTCTCGAATGCCGACCTAAACACGCCCTGGCCCAAGCTGTTGCGAACTAAACACGCGTTGCAACGCGAACTGACGGCGCCACACCCGCAGCGTCTGTTCAGCCTGCTGGCAGACCCAACCCAAGCCGCAGACACTGAGCTGCCCCAAACCGGTATCGGCCTGACTAGCGAACGTCTACTGTCCAGCGCCTTCATTGCCAGCCCGGCTTACGGCACACGGGCCAGCACGGTATTGATCGTCAATGCCGACGGTAGCCGCCATTTGCTGGAGCGTAGTTTTGGGGTCAATGGGGCGTATCTGGGCGAGGTGGCGCTGAGCTGCTGACCAGCATCAACAGCGCCGGGCCTGTCAGGCCTGAATATCCGAGGCCGGATTGATCATGCGTCCCAGGCCGAGGTTGCGCAGGGCCAGTTGCAAGGTGCTGTGGATCACCTGCGGGCTGTCGATGCTCATCACCTGGCTGAGCAACTCCTGCGCCTTACCCATGCTGATCTGCCGCAGCAGCCATTTCACCTTGGGCAGGTTGGTGGCGTTCATCGACAGGCCATCAAAGCCCATGGCCATCAGCAATACCGCCGCCGCTGGGTCGCCGGCCATCTCGCCGCAAATGGTCACGGGTTTGCCTTCGGCATGCCCGCCTGCCACCACGATCTGCAACGCCTGCAGCACGGCTGGGTGGAGGAAGTCATACAGGTCAGCAACCCGGGGATTATTACGGTCCACGGCTAGCAAGTACTGGGTCAGGTCGTTGGAGCCAACCGAGAGGAAGTCGACCTGACGCGCCAACTCGCGCACCTGATAAACCGCCGCAGGAATCTCGATCATCACACCGATGGGCGGCAGCGGCACGTCGGTGCCTTCATCGCGCACCTCGCCCCAGGCACGGTGAATCAAGTGCAGCGCCTCTTCTAGCTCCTGAATACCGGAAATCATCGGCAGCAGGATGCGCAGGTTGTTCAAGCCTTCACTGGCCTTGAGCATGGCGCGGGTCTGCACCAGGAAGATTTCCGGGTGATCGAGGGTCACGCGGATACCGCGCCAGCCGAGGAAGGGGTTGTCTTCCTTGATCGGGAAATAGCTCAGCGCTTTGTCGCCACCGATATCCAGGCTGCGCATGGTCACCGGCAGCGGATGGAAGGCCACCAACTGCTCGCGATATATCGCCAATTGCTCCTTCTCGCTGGGGAAGCGCTCCTTGATCATAAACGGCACTTCGGTGCGGTACAGGCCAACGCCTTCAGCACCGCGCTCCTGGGCGCGCTTTACATCGGCGAGCAGGCCGGTGTTGACCCACAGCGGCATGCGGTGGCCGTCGAGGGTTTCACAGGGCAAGCCGCGCAATGCATCCAGGCCTTGGGCCAGCTGGCGCTCTTCCTCAACCACTTCGGCGTATTGCTTGCGCAATATTTCACTGGGGTTGGTGAAGACCTCACCGTGGTAGCCGTCGACGATTAACTGGATGCCATCAATCTTCGAATACGGCAGGTCAACCGCACCCATCACCGTAGGAATGCCCATGGCGCGGGCAAAGATCGCCACGTGCGAGTTGCCCGAGCCCTGCACCGAGACCAGGCCGACCAGCTTGCCTTCCGGCACCTCGCCGAGCATCGCCGGCGACAGCTCTTCGCTGACCAGGATGCAGTTGTCTGGGTACACCAGCGTTTGCTGTCGCGCCTGCTGCAAATAGGCGAGCAAGCGCCGGCCGAGGTCTTTGACATCGCTGGCGCGCTCGCGCAGGTAAGCGTCGTCCATCAACTCGAAACGGTTGATGTGCTCGCCAATCACCTGGCGCAGTGCGCCCTGGGCCCATTGACCCGTACGGATGACCTTGACCACCTCGTTACCCAGGGCGGCGTCTTCCAGCATCATCAGGTAGACATCGAACAGCGCGCGCTCTTCCGGGCGCAACTGAGTAGCCATCTTCGCCGACAGCGCGCGCATGTCCGCGCGCACACCTTCGAGGGCGTTATTGAACAGGGTCAGCTCGGCGACTATGTCGTCGACGGATTTGTCTGGTACCACGTCCAGATCGGCCGGCGGCAGCACCACCACAGCCGTGCCCACCGCTGCACCGGGCGAGCCCGGCACCCCGATAAACTTGGCTTCCTGAATGCCCTTACCCTGACGCCCCAGGCCGCGGATTGAGCCGGTGGCTTCCGCGTGGGCGATAACGCCAGCAAGCTGGGCACTCATGGTGACCAGGAAGGCTTCTTCGCCCTCATCAAACTGCCGACGTTCTTTTTGCTGCACGACCAATACACCCATCACCCGGCGGTGGTGGATGATCGGCGAGCCGAGGAAGGAGGCGTAACGCTCTTCGCCGGTTTCAGCAAAGTAGCGGTAGCGCGGGTGCTCAGAGGCGTGTTCGAGGTTGAGCGGCTCTTCGCGGGTGCCGACCAAGCCGACCAGGCCCTCGTTGGGCGCCATGCTGACCTTGCCAATGGCTTTCTTGTTCAAGCCCTCGGTGGCCATCAGCACAAAGCGGTTGGTTTCCGGGTCCAGCAGATAGACCGAGCAGACCTGGCTGCCCATGGCCTCGCGCACCCGCTGCACGATAATGCCCAACGCCGCGTTGAGGTCCTTGGCGGCATTTACTTCCTGGACAATCTTGCGCAGCGTATTGAGCATGCTTGGCTCTAGCCTGTGTCAGTCCCGCGCCAAGAGGCGCGGGGCGAGTTCTTTTAGGGCGCGACGGTAAACCTCGCGCTTGAAGGTGACCACCTGGCCCAATGGGTACCAGTAACTGACCCAACGCCAACCGTCGAATTCCGGCTTGCCGGTCAGGTCCATACGCACACGGTCTTCTGCTCCGGTTAGGCGCAGGAGAAACCACTTCTGTTTCTGCCCGATGCACAGCGGCTGGCTGTGCGTGCGCACCAAACGCTGAGGCAGACGATAACGCAACCAACCCCGGGTGCAGGCGAGAATTTTCACATCCTGCTGCTCTAGACCGACTTCTTCGTTCAATTCGCGGTACAACGCGTCTTCCGGCGACTCATGGTCATTAATCCCGCCTTGCGGGAACTGCCAAGCGTCCTGGTTTATCCGACGCGCCCACAGCACCTGGCCGTCATCATTGGTCAGAATGATGCCGACATTAGGGCGAAAACCATCAGAATCGATCACGGCGCACAACCTCGTAAACGCATGTTTTGGCATTGTTCCACAAAGGCCGTCGCAGCAGCAACGCGAGCGGGTCGCGTAATGGGAATGACCTTTAAAAGCCGTTATCCTCAGCCCTCTCAGACCTTTGCGAAGATAGGTGTCCTGTGCGTTTGGCTTTATTCGATCTCGACAACACCCTACTCGGCGGCGACAGCGATCACGCCTGGGGCGATTATCTGTGTGAGCGCGGCATCCTCGACGGGATGGCCTACAAGGCGCGCAACGACGCGTTCTATCAGGATTACCTGGCCGGGCGCCTGAACATTACCGACTACCTGAATTTCAGCCTGGAAATCCTCGGCCGCACGGAAATGGCCCAGCTTGAGCAGTGGCACCGCGAATTTATGCATGATTGCGTTGAGCCGATCATTCTCGCCAAAGGCGAAGCCCTGCTCGCCGAGCACCGCGAAGCCGGCGACAAGCTGCTGATCATCACCGCCACCAACCGCTTCGTCACTGCGCCAATTGCCGCGCGCCTGGGTGTCGACACCCTGCTCGCCACTGAGTGTGAAATGGCCGACGGCCGCTACACCGGTCGCACGACCGACACGCCGTGCTTCAAGGAGGGCAAAGTCACTCGCCTCAACCGCTGGCTCGGCGAAACCAGCCTGAGCCTGCACGACAGCTATTTTTACAGCGACTCGCTGAACGACCTGCCACTGCTGGAACAGGTCAGCCACCCGTTTGCCGTCGACCCCGACCCGAAACTCCGCGCCGAGGCCGAACAGCGCGGCTGGCCGGTTATCTCGCTGCGCTAAATACCCCATATAAAAACGCCGCCTGATCAGGCGGCGTTTTTATATGGGGGTTTGATCAAGCCGGCTTGGCACCCATCAGGCCCATAATCACCAGCAACAGCACAACAATCAGGACCGCATAAACGGCGGCAAGACGCTTCAGGTTTGCCGGTGCGGGGCTTTCACCCAAAGCCTGCCAAGCGGCCAGACGACCATTGAGTAGCAAGCCGAACACCACCAGCACGCCGAACAACACGCTGCTGGCCAGCAGCCATGTTTGGCTGAGCGGCAAACCCGCTAAATCAACCAGCCACCAGCCCGTGACTGGCAAGCTTAGGGCCAGCAGGCCCAACACCGGCAGACTGATCAGGCGCGTACGCTTTAGCTTGCGCTGCAGAATGGCTGCATCGCCGCTGCGCGACGCCTTCCACAGCATAAACACGTGGGCCAGCACCCCCAGCAGCAAGACGATCCCAGGCAGCATGTGCAGCATTTTCAGCAACGGGTAATGTTCCATTTATTCAGCCCTACCGGTTATCCGGCTTATCCAAGAAAGAGTGTGTACGCCGGGTTATCGCTCTCATCCCAGTAGCGGTAACCGATGGCATCCAGCGCCGCCGGCAGCAGATGGCGCTCGCCACTCGGCACTTGCAAGCCTGCGACCACACGCCCATCGGCAGCGCCGTGGTTGCGGTAGTGGAACATCGAGATATTCCAGCGGCCACCGAGTTTTTGTAAGAAATTAAACAGTGCACCCGGGCGCTCGGGGAACTCGAAGCGGAATACACATTCATCCGGCACCGCCGCCGCATGGCCGCCGACCATATGGCGGATATGCAGCTTGGCCAGTTCGTTATCGGTCAGGTCCAGCACCGGGAAGCCTTGATCACGCAGGCCCTGCACCAGGGCTGCACGCGGATCGTTTTCCGGGTGGGTCTGCACGCCAACAAAGATGTGCGCCTCTTTGTTCTGATGAAACCGATAGTTGAACTCGGTGATCTGGCGCTTACCGATGGCTTCGCAGAACGCTTTGAAGCTGCCCGGATGCTCAGGGATGGTCACCGCGATGATCGCTTCGCGCTTCTCACCCAGCTCGGCACGTTCGGCCACGTGACGCAGGCGGTCGAAGTTGACGTTAGCGCCTGAGTCGATACCGACCAATACCTGATCACGGCACCCTTCACGCTCCACGTACTTCTTGATCCCGGCCACACTCAGCGCGCCGGCAGGTTCGGTGATCGAGCGGGTATCGTCGTAGATGTCCTTGATTGCTGCGCAGATTTCGTCAGTGCTGACGGTGATCACCTCATCGACATGGTCCTTGCACACATCGAAGGTGTGCTGGCCAATTTGCGCCACGGCCACGCCGTCAGCAAACAGCCCGACTTGCGGTAACACCACCCGTTCACCAGCGGCCATAGCCGCCTGCAGGCAGTTGGAGTCATCCGGCTCGACGCCGATGATCTTGATTTCCGGGCGCAGGTATTTCACATAGGCGGCGATCCCGGCGATCAGTCCGCCGCCACCAACTGGGACGAAGATCGCATCCAGCTTGCCTGGCTGCTGACGGAGGATTTCCATGGCGATAGTGCCCTGGCCGGCGATGGTGTGAGGGTCATCGTAGGGTGGATATAGATATAACCCTTCTCATCCACCAGCTTCAGCGAATAGGCCAGCGCCTCAGGGAAGCTGTCGCCATGCAACACCACTTTGCCGCCGCGCGAGCGCACGCCCTGCACCTTGATCTCAGGGGTGGTCTTGGGCATCACAATCGTGGCCTCAACCCCCAACACCTTGGCGGCCAGCGCCAGGCCCTGAGCATGGTTGCCGGCCGATGCGGTGACCACGCCACGCGCCTGCTCCTCACTCGAGAGCTGCGCCAGCTTGTTGTAAGCGCCGCGAATCTTGAACGAGTACACCGGCTGCAGGTCTTCGCGCTTGAGCAAAATCTGGTTACCCAGGCGCTCGGAAAGCTGGTTAGCGGCGTGCAGCGGGGTTTCCACCGCCACATCGTAGACACGTGAGGTGAGGATCTTTTTAACGTACTGTTCGAGCATGGCGTGATCGCAGGCGGCTTTTCGGGGAGCCAACGAGTCTACCCCAGGGCCGCGCCGCACGACCACACAACACAGGGCTTTTCCCGGCCGCCAACTCACTGGCGGCGCAGGCGCGCTATAATTTGCGCCCCCTCCCTCACTCCCACGCCAGGTGTCCCATGATGAATCAAGATCAACTCAAGCAAGCCGTCGCGCAAGCTGCCGTCGACTTTATTCTGCCCAAGCTCGACGCCAAAAGTGTGATCGGCGTCGGCACCGGCTCCACCGCCAACTGCTTTATCGACGCCCTGGCCAAACACAAAATGGAATTCGACGGTGCCGTGGCCAGCTCCGAAGCCACCGCCACTCGCCTCAAAGGCCACGGTATTCCGGTGTATGAGCTGAACAGCGTCAGCGACCTGGAGTTTTATGTCGACGGCGCCGACGAGAGCGACGAGCACCTCAACCTGATCAAGGGCGGTGGCGCAGCCCTGACCCGCGAGAAGATCGTTGCCGCCGTAGCGCAAACCTTTATCTGCATCGCCGACGCCAGCAAGCTGGTGCCGCTACTTGGTACCTTCCCGCTGCCGGTGGAAGTCATCCCAATGGCGCGCAGCCATGTCGCCCGCCAGCTGGTCAAACTCGGCGGTGACCCGGTGTACCGCGAGGGCGTGGTGACCGACAACGGCAATATCATCCTCGACGTGTTCAACCTGTCGATCACCAACCCAGCCGAGCTGGAAAGCCAGATCAACGCCATCGTCGGCGTGGTCACCAATGGCCTGTTTGCCGCGCGCCCGGCCGACCTGCTTCTGCTCGGCACCGCCGAAGGGGTCAAAACCCTCAAGCGCGCCTAAAAACCTAAAAACAGGCTTGTTATGCCAGCTGTGGCTAACGCGCTCTGGCGCGACCCGGAGGGCGAGTGAAATGGGTCGTGCGCACGGGCAGCAGTAAACGCCGCGCCTCGCCTGTTTTGACGCGCATGACTCTGGCTCGCGAGACGTTGAACACGCTCTACGACGCTGCGCGAGCCTCTAGCAGCCACTCGAAAATGGATTAAGTCGGCAGACAGTCCGTCTACTTGGCGTCATGCTGCCGACATTGCTTAGTTACCAGGATTGCCAGGGAGTTTTATGTCCGTATTTGCCTCGTCCGCCCATGATCGCCAACTGGAACTCGCCGACCTGTTGCGTGAGCTGGTCGCCCAGGGCCGGACCCATCAGGACAGCGCCGAACAATGCCTGGCAATCCGCCGTAGCTCGGTCAATAACCAGCTACACCCGCTAGAGTTTCTTGCCGCCCAGCAACTCGACGACCTCAAACATCCGGGTAAAAAACTCGAACTGGAAGGGCTGACGAGCTGGCTGGCAGAACAATGCGGGCAACCCTTTCTGCGCATCGACCCGCTAAAGATCGATGTCGCCGCCATTACCCCACTGATGTCCTACGCTTTCGCCCAGCGCCACAAAATTCTCGCCGTGGCGGTGGATAGCGACAGCGTCACCATCGCCAGCAGCCAACCCCTGGTGCACAGCTGGGAAGCCAACCTGACCCATGTACTCAAGCGCCCGATCAAGCGCGTGGTGGCCAGCCCAGCGGATATTCAGCGCTTTACCGTAGAGTTTTACCGCCTGGCCAAATCGGTCAGTGGCGCCTCGGCCGGCGATACGAAGATCAGCGGCAGCGGAAACTTCGAGCAACTGCTGAACCTCGGCGCCCAGGATCAGGAGCCCGACGCCAACGACGCGCATATCGTCAATATCGTCGACTGGCTGTTCCAGTACGCCTTCACCCAGCGCGCCAGTGATATTCATATCGAGCCGCGCCGCGAACAGGGCAGCGTGCGCTTTCGCATCGACGGCGTGCTGCACACCGTCTATCAATTCCCGCCACAGGTGACCATGGCCATCGTCAGCCGCCTGAAAAGCCTCGGGCGGATGAACGTGGCGGAAAAACGCAAACCTCAGGATGGCCGGGTCAAGACCAAGACCCCAGACGGCGGTGAAGTCGAGCTGCGCCTGTCGACCATGCCCACGGCATTCGGCGAAAAAATGGTCATGCGGATTTTCGACCCCGAAGTGCTGCTGAAAAGCTTCGACCAGCTGGGCTTTTCCGCCGATGACCTTAGGCGCTGGCAAGGCATGACCAGCCAGCCCAACGGCATCATCCTAGTCACAGGCCCCACCGGTTCAGGCAAAACCACCACGCTGTACACCACGCTCAAGCAACTGGCGACCCAGGAAGTCAACGTGTGCACCATCGAAGACCCAATCGAGATGATCGAAGGCGCCTTCAACCAGATGCAGGTGCAACACAATATCGACCTGACCTTTGCCAGCGGTGTGCGCGCCCTGATGCGTCAGGACCCGGACATCATCATGGTCGGCGAAATCCGCGACCTGGAAACTGCCGAGATGGCGATCCAGGCGGCGCTGACCGGCCACCTGGTGCTGTCGACCCTGCACACCAACGACGCACCAAGCGCTATTACCCGCCTGCTGGAACTGGGCGTGCCGCACTACCTGCTCAAGGCCACCCTGCTCGGCGTTATGGCCCAGCGCCTGGTGCGCACCCTGTGCCCGCACTGCAAAGCGCCCCAGGACTTGGACGAGGACGGCTGGCAGAGCCTGACCAAACCCTGGAGCGCACCGATGCCGACTCAGGCCTGCCGCGCCGTGGGCTGCCTGGAGTGCCGCGACACGGGCTACCGCGGCCGCGCCGGGGTGTATGAAATCATGCTGATTAATGATGCGATGAAACCATTGATCACCGCCGACACTGACCTGATTGCCCTACGCCGGCATGCCTTCAAGGAGGGCATGCGTAGTCTGCGCCTGTCAGGCGCGCAGAAGGTCGCCGCCGGCCTGACCACTATCGAGGAAGTGCTGCGGGTCACTCCGCAGAGTGAGCAAAAATAGCCTTAGCCCGCGAGTTTCAGCTGCGCGGTAAGCGCTGCTGGCGGGCCTGGGTACTTGCCACCCGCTGGGGCTTGCAGTCCAGATACGCCGAGCCCTGCAACCAGCGCTGATTGGAATGCCAGGCGAAGAGAAACTGCCCACCCTTGAGCTGGTCGACCACCATCCGCGCCACTTCTGGACGCACCGCTGGGCAACCCAGGCTACGGCCAATGCGCCCCTGGCTCTGCACCAGGCGTGGGCTGACATAGTCCGCACCGTGAATGACGATGGCACGCTCGCGGGCCAGGTCGTTCAGCCCCGGTTCCAAGCCATCCATGCGTAAGGAATAGCCGTGCTTACCACGGTAGCTTTCGGCGGTCCGAAATAGCCCGAGACTGGTCTGGTTGCTGCCCAGGCGATTCGAGAAGCTCTTGGCGAAGTTCTCCCCCGACTGGCGACCGTGGGCGACAAAGTCGCGCAACAAGAGACGCTTGCGCTGCAGATCGAAGATCCACAGGCGGCGCTCGGTGGAGGGGCGCGAATAATCAATCACGGCGAGGCGACGAGCCGGTTCAGCGCCATGATTGACCGCACACTGCATCGCCGCCAGTGCATGCCGCAACGCCTGCTGGTTAAGCCCCGGGGCAATCCGCGCCAGATCCCTGAGCTGGCCATCCTGCTCCGCCGCCATTGCCGACAGCGGCATGCAAACCAACCAAAACCCCACAAGGCAGAGCCTGCCAAGACGTCCAAACATAAGCGCACATACCTCTAGGACCTCAGTCCTGTAACAAGATCCAGCCATGACGCGCCTATACTGGCAGCGACAAACCCGTATTTAGGCCAAGGACTGGAGCAGTAGATTGTTCAAAAAACGCACACTCTACCTGAGCGCTGCCCTGCTCACCCTGCCACTGGTCGCGAATGCCGCCGATGCGCCTTTCGCCACCAGCGCCGATCTGCGGCCATTGCTGGCTGAGCTAAGACACCACTGCAGCGCATTACCAGCAAGCCTAGACGAGAACGCTCAGCGCCTGTTGCGAGCTTTCTATGCTCAACGCGACGGCCAGCGCGCCTGGCAAAGCAATGAGCAACGGCTGCAATTGCGTGAACAGCTTACGCAGTTGGCTGATGACGGCTTACAGCCCAGCGAATATGGGCTGCCCAGCTGGATCGAGGAACGCGCCGCCGCACAGCGCGACTGCGCAGACGTACTGACCAGCCACAGTTATTTGCAAGCCTTGCTTCACCTGCGTCGTGGTCGTTTGCTGCAGCAGCGCCTAGAACCGCTGTGGCAGGCGCCCGGGCAGACTAACCCAGACCCAAACATGGCGACCTTGTCGCTGGCCCTGCTGCACCTGCAAGCCCCAGCAGCGGCCTTTGCCAACGCGCGGCCAGCCACCGTGCAATACCAACAACTGCGCAGCGCCTATGCGCAGCAACGCCTGCGACCGCTCACCCCGTGGGCGACACTGCCCAGCGGCCCACTGCTCAAGCCCGAGCGCCAGGATGCGCGGTTGCCGGCACTGCGCGCGCGGCTGTTCGCTCAGGGTTATCTGGCGACGCCAGGCGAGGCACTGGGCAACGCCTATGACGGGGTCACCCAGTCGGCCCTGGAGAACTTTCAGCGCGACCACGGCCTCAACCCAGACGGTATTCTTGGCCCCGCCAGCCTAACGGAGCTGAATATCAGCGCGCAGATGCGCCGCGAGCAGCTGCGCGCCAATCTCGAACGCCTGCGCTGGCTGGCCGACGACATGCGCGGCGCCGAAGTGCTGATCAATGTGGCGGCGGGCGAGTTGCAGGTAGTGCGGGACAACCAACTGCTCTGGCGCAGCCGCACCCAAGTCGGCCGCGCCGAACGGCAAACGCCACTGCTCGCCTCACGCATTGAGCGGCTGACGCTCAACCCGACCTGGACCGTGCCGCCGACCATCCTGCGCGAAGACAAACTGCCTGCCATTCGCGATGACATCAGCTACCTCGAACGCCACCAGATAAGCGTACTCGACCACGCCGGCAACCTACTCGACCCCAGCACCATTAACTGGGAGCGGCCCGGGGCGATTCTCCTGCGCCAGTCGGCCGGTAGCCACAACCCGCTGGGCCGGGTTGTGCTGCGCTTCGCCAACCCCTTCGCGGTGTACCTGCACGACACCCCTAGCCAGCACCTGTTCAGCAAAGCACCGCGCGCCTTCAGCTCCGGCTGTGTGCGCGTTGAGGCCGTCGACAGCCTACTCGCCTGGCTGCTCACGCCGGATGAACTGAAGACGGTACAAGCGCGCATCGCCAGCGGCGATACCCAGCAATACCGCCTGCAACACCCAGCGCCGTTACTGATCGCCTACTGGACAGCAGAGGCCAGCGCCGATGGTGCCCTGCACTATTACCCGGACATCTATGGGCGCGACGGTCTCCTGATCAAAGCTCTCGCTCAGCCTGTGCCCTGATCGCCAGATACGCGGGTTGATCGGCGCACCTTGCAACAGCATCGACAGCCGCGTCGGCAGCAACTGTGCTTAGATAACTCATCAGCAATCCTCATTCAGCAAGGAGCTACACCACATGGAAATCGGCAGCGTCATTTTTCTGTTTGTCGGCCTCGCCGTCGCCATCGTATTTATGGGCTTCAAGGTTGTTCCACAGGGCTCAGAATGGACGGTCGAGCGCTTCGGCCGCTACACCAACACCCTCAAGCCGGGTTTGAACATTATTGTCCCGGTGATGGACAAGATTGGTCGCAAGCTCAACGTAATGGAAAACGTACTGGATATTCCGCCGCAGGAAGTGATCACCGCTGATAACGCCACCGTGCAGATCGACGCGATTTGCTTCTTTCAGATCATCAACGCGGCCCAGGCGGCCTACGAGGTGAACAACCTCGAACATGCCATTCGCAACCTGGTGATGACCAACATTCGTACCGTGCTGGGCTCCATGGAGCTGGACGCCATGCTCGGCCAGCGCGACGCGATCAACGAACGCCTGCTGCGCACCGTCGATGAAGCCACCGCGCCCTGGGGCATCAAGATCACTCGCATCGAGATCAAAGACATCAGCCCACCCGCCGACCTGATGGCCGCTATGTCCGGGCAGATGAAAGCCGAGCGGATCAAGCGTGCGCAGATTCTTGAAGCCGAAGGCATGCGTCAGGCCGCCATCCTCACCGCAGAAGGGCAGAAACAGGGCGACATCCTCAAGGCCGAAGGTCAGCGCCAGGCCGCCTTCCTCGAAGCCGAAGCGCGCGAGCGAGCCGCCCAGGCAGAAGCCGAAGCCACACGCATGGTGTCCGAAGCCATTGCCAGCGGTAACGTACAGGCGGTCAACTACTTCGTCGCGCAAAAGTACATCGAGGCCCTTGGCCAATTGGCCAGCGCTAACAACAGCAAAGTCATTTTGATGCCGCTGGAGGCCAGTCAGGTCATCGGCGCAGTGGGCGGCATTGGGGAAATCGTCAAAGCCACCTTCGGCGAGAACAAGGGTTAAGCCATGTGGGACTTTTTACAGCACCTGTCGTACTGGAACTGGTTGGCCTTCGGCACGCTGTTGCTGATTCTCGAAGTCTTCGGTGCGGGCGGTTATTTGCTGTGGATCGGGTTGGCGGCGGCCAGCGTCGGCCTACTGACGTTTATCTTCCCAGGCCTGCCTTGGGCTGCGCAGTTCATCCTGTTCGGCCTGCTTTCAGTGCTCACGGCGGTGTTCTGGTGGCAGCGCCAGCGCAGCGCCAGCAAACCGTCTGACCAGCCAGGGCTAAACCACCGCGGCAGCGAATTCGTCGGTCGCACCTTCGCCCTGCATGAGGCGATCAACGGCGGCCGCGGCAAGATCAAGGCCGGTGACAGCCTATGGTTGGTGATCGGTGAAGACCTGCCGGCCGGCACAGCAGTGCGCGTTGTAGGTCAAGACGGCGTATTACTGCGGGTTGAAGCCGAACACGTGGGCGGCACGACGACAGACTGACGCTCAGCCAAGAGCGCCAAAAACCAGGCCGCCCGAAGGCGGCCTGGTGAGTGGTGTGAAACCGCAGCTGCGATTACGGCAGCGAGTAGACCTTGAACAACATCTTCACCGTGGCGCTCGGCTCACCCAAGTATTGGCTGTAGATTTTCTCCAGTTCACCGGAGCGATAAGCCTCGCTCAACGCGGTGTCCACCAACAGCCTGAAGTCTTCATCGCCGCGCTGCAGCGCCATGGCGACCGGGGCAAATTCATAAATGCGCTCCAGCACTATCATCGGCGCACCGGCACCTTTGTTCTGCGCCAGGTAGTTCTTCAGCAGGATGCGCTCGGAGAAGAAGGCATCAGCCTTGCCCTCGGCAACTAACCGCACGCCCTCCTCCTGACTGGCAACGGTCACCAGCGTTGCCACCACACCGAGCTTGCTCTGCTGCTTACGAACCCAGGCTTCGGTTGCGCCGCCCTGGGTCACCACATAGGTGTGGTTAGCCAAGCCACGATTGATAGTCGCCCGCCAGGTCGGCCCTGTGTGCGCGACCTTGCCATTGAGCACGTTGATTAGCATGGGCGGCGCATCTTCACGCACCAGTGCAGCCAGGCCAGCGGTGTAGATCGGCAGCGAGAAACTGACTGACTTACGCGCGTCCAGCGTTTCCAAGGTTGGCGTACAGAGGAGATCAACCTTGCCCGAGCGGACGGCAGCAAGGCCCTCAGCATCCTTGAGCGCCTGATAACGGACCTGCAGTTCACTCAGGCCCAACTCGCTTTTGACTCGCGCGGCGACCTTGCGACACAGCTCGATGCCGTAGCCGCTGACCTGGTCGCCTTTCTGGCTGCTGAAGGGCGCCATGTCCGGCATAAACCCAAGGGTGAAGCTGTTGCTGCCGCGCACGCGCTCCAGGGTGCTGGAACTCGCGCTCGCCAGCCCCGGCAGCATAACCAGACAGGCCAGCAGCAGGTTTAACGATTTGGGCAGTTGCATGTTCATATTCTGTTCCCCACATTCAGATGTCTTGGCAATCCTGGAGATGCCCTAAGCCCGCTCGGACGCTGGCGGCTGATCGACAAAGTTCTTGGCGATAAAGCCATAGAGCAGGTAGCCGACGGCCAGCACGATCATCGCGCCGAACACCGCATCCTTACCGGAGGCGTACAGGGCATAGAACGAGTACGCCATGGCCACCATCAGCACTGCCACATTGCGTCTGAAAATTGCCGGGCTGACGTTAGCCTTGTACATGATCACCAACAGGCCGGAGAGCGCCGTAACATAGGGAATAAGGTTGGTCACCGCCGCCAGATTGACCAGTTTGCTGAACTGCGCACTGGCATTCGGCGAGATGGTTGAGAGGGCCATCAAGGTTTGCAAAATGCCGCAGACGATCATGCCGATGATGGGCGCATTCATCGCACTGACCTTACTGAACAGCTTTGGAAACATGCCCTGGTCGGCCGTGACCTTGGCGGTTTGTGCCAAGGTGAACTGCCACCCTAGCAGGGAACCGATACAAGCCATGACCGCCAGCGCCATGATGATGTTGCCAATAAAGGGGTTAAACATCTGCGCGTAGACATAAGCAAACGGCGCGGTGGAGTTAGCCAATTCAGCGTTGGGCACGATGCCCTGGATGACCGTGGTCGACAACACGTACACCACCGCCGCACCGAGGGTGCCAAACAGACAAGCCAGCGGCACGTTGCGCTTGGGGTTGTCGACCGCATCGGAGTTCTGCGCCGCGGACTCCATGCCCAGGAAGGCCCACAAGGTCAGTGGAATACTCTGCGCGATGGCATCGCCGATCTTCAGGTTGTGTGGGTTCCAGGCCTCTCTTAAAACCGCCGGATCGAACCAGAACCAACCAATCACGCTCAAGCCGGCCACCGGGATAATCACGCCCCAGACGGTGATTGCACCAATTTTCCCAGTGATGCTGGGGCCGCCAAAGTTGGCCGCCGTGGTCAGCCAGATCAACCCAACAGTGCCGACGAACAGCGGAATAGCGCCGCTACCCAGCCAAGGGAAGAACGGCGTCAGATAGCCCACCGCTGAAATACCAATGGCCACATTGCCGATGGCCAAGGATAAAAAATACAGAAACGAACACAGGAAGAACGCCGACTTACCATGCGCCTCCTCGGTATAGGCCGACATGCCGCCCGAACGTGGACAATAGATCCCGCACTGAGCAAAACAGTAGGCGATGGCCATGGAGCCGGCGGCGGTGATGATCCATGACAACAGCGATACAGCCCCGAGCTGGGCCATGCTCGACGGCAACATGATGATGCCGGAGCCCATCATGTTGACCGCCACCAGTGTGGTAAGCCCTACCAGGCTCATCTTCTTGCTTGACTCAGCCATCGACCTCTCCTTGTACCTTTCAAAGCACTGTCCCTGCGCCCAACAACGCGCAGCCTGTTGCCGAACGCAGGGATGGCTAAGCGTTACTGTTTGACTACATAGATCATGTACGTCAGCCCGCCGAGGCTGTCGCGCTCGATCTCGACGCCATGGTTGTCATGCTCAAAGCCTGGGAAGTGGCTGTCGAACAGCTCCATTGCCAGCAGGTAGTCGATAATGGCCTGCTTGTCGGCGCCGGCTTTCTCGCCCGGCATCATCAGCGGGATACCCGGCGGATACGGCACGACCTGCACAGCCACAGTGCGATCACGCATGTCGCGCACGGCAATCTGTTCGATCTCACCTTTTACCAACCTGGCGAAGGTCTGCCGTGGTGAACTGACAACGTCCGGCAGCAAGCTAAAGGCCGCATCCATGTTGTGCAGCAACTGCGAGGCCAGCATGTCCTGGTGCATGGCGGTGGCCAGGTCCTTGAGACCCATACCGGCATAGCGCTCGCCATGGCTGGCGACCAAATCGGGCATTATCCGATCCAGCGCCGTGTTGTCGTCATAGTGCGTCTTGAACTCCATCAGCCCGGCCACTAGGGAGCCCCACTTGCCTTTGGTCACGCCAAGGCTAAACAGCAGCAGGATCGAATACGGCTCGGTCTTCTCCACCACGATGCCGCGGCTGGCGAGGAACGACGACACCAGCGGTGCCGGAATGCCACTGGCTTGCATATCACCTTCAAGGGACTGCCCCGGGGTTAGCACGGTGACTTTGATCGGGTCGAGCATGCAGTAATCACTGCCCAGGTCACCAAAGCCATGCCAGCTGGCGGTTGGCTTGAGCACCCAGGCATCACCGTTACGCAGCGCCTGCGGGTCGAGTTCAGCAAAAGGCACGCCGTTGACTTCATCCGGCTGCCACACGCCAAACCACCAATCCTGCGCATTGCGCTTGCGCACCTCATTGCCCAAACGAACCATGGCCTGGCGAAAGGCGATGGCCTCGCCAATCGACTCATCGGTAAGGTACTCGCCGGCATCGTCCATCATCTTGGCCGATACATCGGTAGAGGCAATGATGCTGTACTGCGGCGAAGTCGAGGTGTGCATCATAAAGGCTTCGTTAAACAGCGCCGGTTTGATCGGCACCTTGCCCGAACGGATATGGATCATCGATGCCTGCGACAGGGCCGCCAGCAACTTGTGGGTCGAGTGGGTAACGGTCACCGTGGCGTCATCGGCATGCCGCTCGCCACGGTGCATGCCATAGCGCCCTTCATACAACGGGTTGAACCGTGCATAGGCGTACCAGGCTTCGTCGTAATGAATGCGGTCGACGCTACGGCTCAGCTCACGGGTGGTGGTCTGCACGTTGTAGCAGAGGCCGTCGTAGGTCGAGTTGGTCAGCACCGCTAATACCGGGCGGGCTTGTTTATCCGCCATCAGCGGGCTTTCAGCGATTTTCTGCGCCACGGCCTCGGGAGTCATTTCGCTGCTGGGCACTGGCCCGATCAGACCGCGGGCATTGCGCCGCGGGCGCAGGTACAGCGGCACCGCACCGGACATGTTCAGCGCATAGTTCAGCGATTTGTGGCAGTTACGGTCGACCAGTACGGCGTCGCCGTCGGTGACGGCTGAGTGCAGGACGATTTCGTTACTGGCCGAACTTCCCCCCACGGAGAAAAAGGTGAAATCGGCACCGAACACCCGTGCGGCATTTTTCTCCGCAGCGGCGATTGGCCCGGTGTGATCATTCAACGAGCCCAGCTCACCGACCGATACGCTCAGGTCAGAACGCAGCATCTGCTCGCCATAAAAATCGAGGAAACTACGCCCCACTGCGGTTTTCATAAAAGCGGTGCCGCCGGTATGGCCTGGGGTGTGCCAGGAGTACTCGTGGGTGCCGGCAAAATTAACCAGCGCACCGAAAAATGGCGGCAGGATGCTATCCAAATAACGCCGTGCAGCCGCTTCAATGCGCCCTGCGACAAACGCTGGGCTGTCTTCCGGCTGCCAAATAAAACCGTCGATGTGCTCGACGATCTCCAACGGCACCTGACTATGATGGGCCTGGCTCATACCCAGCATGATGGGCAGTTGCGCGGTGCGCTGACGAATCAGCTGGATCAGACTAGACGCCTGACTCGGGTTGGCTTCGCAGGCCCCCCAGCCAAGGATTACACAGCAGTAGGCCGGGTTAGCCCGGAAGGCGATTTCAGCGTCACTCAGCGAACTGACGCGCTCCACGTCAAGGCCATGCTGCTGTAGCGCCTGAGCAACAGCCTCGGCGCTGCGCAAGACGATGCTGTCCGGTTGCTGCTGGGTGTTGACCACAATCAACACGGGGTAACGCTGCGCCAAGAACGCCGGCAAAGGCACTTTTGCCTGAGTCATGATGTACTCCTTATAATGAAACGACAGTCTCGCTCAGCGAGCGCGAAGCATGGCGCGCGCCATACCTCACGGCTGAATCCCTATTTAAGGCACCAGAAATGGTAATCGCCGTCCTTGTGTACGGCGCCCTCCACTTCTTTCTCAAAACCGGGAAAGTTATTGCCCCAGTCCTGCAGCGCCTGGATATAACGAACCCAAGGGCCGTCCACCGGACCGAGGTTCTCGCCCGGCATCACAATCGGAATGCCCGGCGGATAGGGCATGATGCCAACCCCGGTGACCCGACCGGCGGCCTGGCTGAGCGGCAACAACTCCGCCTCGCCGGCCTGCAGGGCCTGAAACGCCTCGCGTGGGGTTTTCTCGATCAGCGGTAGATTGCCGAAGGCGTCAGCCTGTAGGGCGTCCATGCGGCTGCTGCGCATGTACTCGAACATCTCGCTGCTGAGGTCACGCAAGCCCATGCCGCGATAACGCTCAGGCGCCTGGGCCACTAGATCGGGTAGCACCCGCTCCAACGCAGCGTTGTTGTCGTAGTGGCGCTTGAAGGCCAGCAGCACATTGATCAGCGTGCCCCACTTGCCCTTGGTCACGCCGATGCTGAACAGGCACAGCACCATGAAGTCAGTGATGCGTGACGGCACAATATTGTTGCGATAGAGGAAGGCGCCGAGAACCGGTGCCGGAATGCCCTCCGCCAGCAGATGACCATCCGCCCCCATGCCCGGCACCATGATGCCGACCTTGATCGGGTCGAGCATGCACCAGCCTTTTTCCAGCCCGGCGAAACCGTGCCATTCGGCGCCCGGCTCGAGCTCCCAGCAGCTGGGGTCTGAGGCCAGTTGCTCGGCGTCGGCGTCGGCAAAATCGACCCGCTTGCCTGTCTGCCTGTCGGTGACCTGCGGTGCGTTCCACGGTTGGAAGAACCAGTCGCCACGGCTGGCAAACTCGCGGTGGGTGCGGGCCAGGGCCTGACGGAAATCCACCGCCTCGCGAATCGAGTCCTGGGTCAGGCTAAGGCCGCCCTTGCCCTCCATCATCGCCGCGCCGACCTCGTTAGAAGCAAAAAGCGCATACATCGGCGACGTACTGGCCTGGATCACAAAGGACTCGTTGAAGCGGCTGTGCTCGACCGGATTGCGACCGTTGCGAATATGGATAAACGAGGACTGCGATAACGCCGCCAACAGTTTATGCGTGGAGTGGGTGGCAAACACCGTGGGGGCGTCGGGCTGATGCTGAGCCGGATCGCCGCGCATGGCGTAGCGCCCTTGGTACAGCGGATTGAAGCGGGCATAACCGTACCAGGCTTCGTCGAAATGGATGCGATCACTGCTCTGCGCCAGCAGCCCTTCAGCGCGCTCGGCGTGCAGGCACATGCCGTCGTAGGTGCAGTTGGTGACCACCGCATACACCGGCTTGCTGCTTTTGGCCTGGGCTTTCAGGGGATAGTTGGCGATAGCCGCCGCGATGCGCTGCGGATCAAACTGGCTCGGCAGCAAGGGCCCGATGATGCCGTAGCGGTTACGCGTCGGCGTCATGTACAGCGGCAGGCCGCCGGTGAGCACCAAGCCTTGCTCGATTGATTTGTGGCAGTTGCGATCACACAAGGCGTACTGGTTTTCGCCCACACACGCCATAAAGATTGCGCGGTTGGAACCCGAGGTGCCGTTGAGTACCGAATAGCTGGCGTGGGAGCCAAATATCCGCGCCACATAAGCCTCGGAGTCGCCCACAGGGCCGCTATGGTCGAGCACAGAACCGAGATTACCGCGCTCGATACCACTGTCGGAGCGGAACAGGTTCTCCCCGAAGAAATCGAAGAACACCCGCCCCACTGGCGACTTGGTAAAGGCGACACCCCCCTGATGACCTGGAGCGGCCCACGAATGCTCTTCTTTCAGGGTGTAGCGGATCAGCGCATCGGTGAAAGGCGGCAGCAGGTGTTCCAGATAACGCTGGATCGCCGCAACAACCCGCCCAACAATAAAGGGCGCCGTGTCCTCAAGCATCCAGACAAATTCGTCTGCCAGCTCCATGGCCTCCACGGTGATGCTTTTTTTCGCATCACGGTCGGCCATCAGAAACACCGGTACATTTTCGTTACGCTGGCGAATGCTACGGAGCAGCTCAAGCGCCTGGGCGTGAGTTGTGGCGTCGTTCTTACCCAGGGTCCAATCGACACAAATGCAATGCAGGGCCGCATCGGAGATAACCGCGGCTAATCCATCCTCGTAGGACGTGGCTTTGACCAGTTCGGTGTTGCGGCTGTGGAACTCGTCCACCAACGCCGTCAGCACCCGGCCGCGCATGCTGTTGGGGTTGCCCAGGTCGTCATCGACCATCAGCACGCGCATTTTCAGTTGTTTATTCGTGCGTCCAATCATCAAGCCGCCTCCACCATCCTTTGCCAGAAACGCAGCAGCAATGCCCTCAATACACCCTAGAAACCACCCAAGGTGGCAGAGCCCTGCGCACAGAAGCTGAAACACAGGTTTAAAGCCAAGCCTCTACTATGAACTTGGCGAGTACACATTTTGTGACATGAGTCATCAGACTAGTCAGCTTGAGTAAAAACGCTAACTTTCGACTCAGCCGCACAAGCCGGGCGAAAGAACTGCTGTAACCGCCTGAGTTGCCCACTCAGGTTGGTTCCAAAATCGAGTAGGAGGCGGATTCACATCCGCCGTCCTCTCACACCACCGTACGTACGGTTCCGTATACGGCGGTTCAGGTTATGCGGCTAAGCCGGTTGATCGTATCCAGTATTGAGACCAGCCCCAGGCGATCCCATAGCTTCTTCGGCAGCGCCTGATTCATATGCGCCGCTCCCGAGTTCCACCATGGGCCACGGCCATTAGACGCAGACTTGGATGCGCGGGCCTCGCTGAGTCCCAGGCGCATCAGGTTGCGAACCCTCGTTGCGGATTGCTTCCATTGACGCCATACAGCGCAGCGAAGTTTGTGACGCACCCAGCCATCCAGCTCTTCAAGTGGTCGCTTACTCTGGCTCAACTTGAAGTAGCCCGCCCAGCCACGCAGCGCAGGGTTTATTCGCTCGATGACATCCGACATCTTGCGTCCACGCGCTCCGCTTAGAAGCCCTTTGAGCCGGGCACGCAAGCGACTCAAACTCATCGTCGCCACTCTTAGTCTCGGCTGTTGATGCCAGCTCATCCCATAACCCAAATAGTCACAGACCCACGGCCTTGCCACCCGGCTCTTTTCCCGATTCAGCGTCAGTTTCAGACGCCTGCTCAGGAAGCGCTCGACGCTGTTCATCACTCGCTCGCCAGCACGACGGCTACGTACATAAATGTTCGCATCATCGGCATAACGCACGAAGCGATGGCCCCGTCGCTCAAGCTCTCGATCGAGCTCATTGAGCAAAATGTTCGACAGCAACGGCGAGAGCGGGCCGCCTTGCGGCGTCCCCTCTTGTCGCTGGCTGACGATCCCGCCCGACATGACTCCGACTTCGAGGTAGCGACGGATCAGCCTGAGCACGCGTTTGTCCTCGACATAACGCTGCACATGGGCCATCAGGATGTCGTGATTGACTCGGTCAAAGAACTTCTCAAGATCGAGTTCCACGCACCAACGGTGACCCGCCGCCACATGGGCACGGGCTGTTTCAATGGCCTGGTGGGCGCTTCTGTCCGGACGAAAACCGTAGCTGTAGTTCGAGAACAGCGGATCGAAGATCGGCGTGAGCTGTTGCAGCAATGCCTGTTGGATCAGGCGATCCACGACGCTAGGGATACCCAGCTGTCGGGTGCCGCCTTTGGGCTTGGGGATGTCGACGGCGCGAACACCTTGTGGGTGATACTCGCCGGCTAGCAGTCTCGCCTTGAGGGTTGACCAATACTGTTTTACGTAACCCGCCAATTCGTCGACCGTCATGCCATCGGCACCCGGCGCTCCCTTGTTGCTGACTACGCGTTGGTACGCACGCTTGAGGTTGGCCGGTGTAAGCACCCGCTCCATCAGCGTGTCCGGCTCCGCGTTCGTCCACGTCACAGACGACGCCGATGCCTGCGCACTGCCAACCGTCGTCCGCGGATACCGTCCGGAACTTAGGTTCACAGTTCTCCCTCGGAGAATTTTCTGCTTTTCGACATTCGACGAGACTCTGACGCCTACTGGCGGCATAACCTGTTCGGCCCTTGGTGACGCGGTCATTCGTCACTTACTACGGCTTCGGCTGACTTCTGTAGATTCATCCCAGCGCCTCGCGACGCTTGGTAGCCCAGTGGCAAACCTACAGATCTCCCAGGGTAATTCGCGCGACCTTCCTGCTTATGCCTGTCGGATTTACGCCGTAGTGTTCCGTGCAAGTATTGGGCTTTGGCTGTCATTGCGACCTCACCCCACTACGACGCCTCTATCCGCTTCCTGTACGTCAGGCCAGCATTTTGCCTCGGGCTTCCTTCAGATTCGCGGTCACCCGCGACACCCTTGCCTCTGGCTAACACTTCCCCTTGCCGGGTGTGTAGAGGACTTTCACCTCCAAGTCACCAGCGAGGCCACCACAGCCAAGCTGGTTGCGCTTGCGCGCAACGCGCCATGCCTGGCGCACAACGACAAAGCCCCGCTCTAGGCGGGGCTTTGTTTGCAGCTAAGCGCTGGGGCTTATGCGTCGCTGTCAGCCGTAGCTTCATAAGCAGCAGCATCCAGCAGCTTATCCAACTCGCCAGCATCGCTTGGTTTGAGCTTGAAGAACCAGCTGCCATAAGGGTCGCTGTTAACGCTTTCCGGGCTGTCGGACAGGCCATCGTTAATCGCGATGACTTCACCGGAAACCGGCGCGTAGATGTCGGAGGCGGCCTTGACCGATTCAACCACACCCGCTTCCTGACCGGCATTCAGGGTTTTACCGACTTCCGGCAGCTCGATAAATACCACATCACCCAAGGCTTCCTGGGCGTGATCAGAAATACCGACGGTAACGCTGCCATCGGCCTCCAGGCGCGCCCATTCATGGCTGGCGGCGTAACGCAGATCGGCGGGGATAGTGCTCATGTGTCGTTCCTCATCTGGCATGACGGCGACCACGCCGTCATGGAAATTTAGCAGGCCTTGGCCATACCGAAAGAAAGTCTTTAAAAACCTAGCGAACCGCAGCCGCGCAGACGCTCTCGACCATCCATGGCCAAATCAGGGGTTAGATCAGGGCTTTACCGTTACGCACAAAGCTCGGTTTGACCACCCGCACCGGGTACCACTTACCGCGAATTTCCACCTCGGCACGCTCACTGGTCGCCGCCGGCACGCGGGCCAAGGCGATTGATTTACCCAGGGTTGGCGAGAAGCTGCCGCTGGTGATTTCACCGTCGCCAATCCCTTCAACCCGCACCACTTGATGAGCACGCAGCACGCCGCGCTCTTCCAGCACCAGGCCAACCAGCTTGGCGCTGACACCCTCGGCCTTTTGCTTTTGCAGCGCACTACGGCCGATAAAGCCACGGCTGGCGGGCTCCCAGGCGATGGTCCAGGCCATGTTGGCGACCAGCGGGGTGACACTTTCGTCCATGTCCTGGCCATACAAGTTCAGCCCGGCTTCCAGGCGCAGGGTATCGCGCGCACCGAGGCCAATCGGCGAAATACCGGCCCCTACCAGGTCATTGAGAAAGGCCACCACTTGGCCAGCCGGCAAGATGATTTCCAGTCCGTCCTCGCCGGTGTAACCGGTGCGGGCGATAAACCAGTCGCCGTCCGGCTGACCTTCAAAAGGCTTGAGGCTCTGGATCAGGTTGGCACGGGATGAAGTGACCAGCTCGGCCGTCTTGCTGCGCGCATGCGGCCCTTGGATCGCCAACATGGCCAGCTCGCTGCGCTCTTGTAGTTGCACATCGAAGTCGACGCTCTGCAGACGCATCCAGGCCAGGTCCTTGTCCCGGGTAGAGGCGTTGCTCACCACGCGGTAGCCAACGTCCATCAGGTAGACCAGCAAGTCGTCCACCACCCCGCCTTGGTCATTGAGCATGGGGCTGTAAAGGGCTTTGCCGATGCTTTGCAGGCGCTCGATATCATTCGCCAGCAGGTGTTGCAGGTAGGCCTTGGCCTGGCTGCCGCTGACATCCACCACGGTCATGTGCGACACATCGAAGACCCCACAATCGCGACGCACCTCGTGGTGCTCCTCGACCTGCGAGCCATAGTGCAACGGCATGTCCCAACCGCCGAAGTCGACCATCTTGGCACCCAACGCGAGGTGCAAGTCGTAGAGCGGTGTGCGCTGTCCCATAAGTGTCTCCTTGCGGGCTGGGCAGTGCAGCGGCAACCCGGCTGGCCCCTAAAAAAGGGCATCAACACAGGCTATAAAAGGCTGGGCCGCTGCGAATGGCGCGCATTGTAGCCGCAACACCGGGGGCGGTCATCCCAAGGCACTAGCCCAGGCGACGCGCCGAGCGACGGATCAGCAGAATTACTGGCAACAGGCCCACCATAACCAGGGTCAGCGCCGGCAACGCCGCACGCGCCCACTCGCCTTCACTGGTCATCTCAAACACCCGTACCGACAGGGTGTCCCAGCCAAAGGGACGCATCAGCAGCGTGGCGGGCATTTCCTTGAGCACATCAACAAACACCAGCAGCGCAGCCGACAACGCCCCCGGCACCAGCAACGGCAGGTAAACCTTGAAGAACAGCCCGACGCCGCCAACCCCCAGGCTGCGCGATGCCTCAGGTAGCGACGGACGAATACGCGCCAGGCTGTTCTCCAACGGCCCATAGGCCACCGCCATAAAGCGGATCAGGTAGGCCAGCAAAAGGGCCGAGAGGCTGCCCAGTAATACCGGCTTGCCCGCGCCACCGAGCCAGCTGGACAGCGGAATCACCAATTCGCGGTCGAGGTAACTGAAGGCCAGCATGATCGCCACCGCCAGCATCGAGCCGGGCAAGGCATAGCCCAGGTTGGCCAAACCAACGGTTGAGCGCATCAGCCGAGTCGGCGCCAGACGCCGGGCGAAGGCCAGTAGCAGCGCCACGCTGACCGTGATCAATGCCGCCAGCGCGCCTAAATAAAGCGTGTGCAGAATCAAGGCGCTGTAGCGCTCATCCAGATCGAAGCGGCCGCGCTGCCAGAACCAGACAACCAGCTGCATGACCGGAATGACAAAGCCGCAGGCGAACACCAGGCCACACCAGGCGCTGGCCGCCAGCGCCTTACCACCGCGCAGGTGATACAGCGCTTTGCCGCGCGGGCGCTCATTCGTCGGCCGCACGGCACCGCGTGCGCGGCGCTCGCCATACAACACCAGCATCACCGCCAGCAGCAGCAGGCTGGCCAGCTGAGTGGCACTGGTCAGGCTGTAAAAGCCATACCAGGTCTTATAAATCGCGGTGGTAAAGGTATCGAAATTGAATACCGACACCGCGCCGAAATCCGCCAGGGTTTCCATAATCGCCAGGGCCAAGCCGGCACCAATGGCAGGACGCGCCATCGGCAAGGCAACCCGCCAGAAGGCTCGCCAAGGGCTCAGGCCAAGCACCCGCGCCGCCTCCATCAACCCCTTGCCCTGAGCCAGGAAGGCATTGCGCGCCAGCAGGTAGACATAGGGATAAAACACCAGCACCAGCACGATGATCACGCCGCCGGTGGAGCGCACCCGTGGGAAGCGCACAGCGCTGCCAAACCACTCGCGCAGCAGGCTTTGCAACGGGCCGGAAAAATCCAGCAAGCCGACAAACACAAACGCCAGCACATAGGCGGGAATGGCAAACGGCAACATCAGCGCCCAGTCCAGCCAGCGTCGCCCCGGAAACTCGCACAGGCTGGTGAGCCAGGCCAGGCTGACGCCGAGCAGCGTCACCCCAACGCCCACCCCCAGCACCAATACCAAGGTATTGCCGAGCAGGCGCGGCAGCTGGGTTTGCCACAAGTGCGCCCAGATTTTCTGGTCAATCTCATGCCAGCTGAACAGCAGCACGCTCAACGGCAGCAGTACCAGCAGGGCAACGGCAAAGGCGATGGGATACCAACGGCGCTGGGCGGGATGGGCCACGCAAAATCCTCGAACAGGTTACTCGACAGCAAAAACACAACGCCCCGGGCTAAGCCGGGGCGTCGAGTATAACTGCAGCGTTACGCTGAAACTGAATCAGTTCCAGCCGGCGCGATCCATCAGCATGATGGCTTCTGCCTGGCGCTTACCGGCCACTTCAACCGGGATCGCATCAGCCTTGAAACTGCCCCAGGCCTGCACTTCCTCGGAAGCTGGCACTTTCGGGTTTGCCGGGAATTCCTGATTGAGGCCGGCGAACAGTGCCTGCGCTTCTTCGGTGGTCATCCACTCCAGCAGTTTTTGCGCCGCTTCGGCATGCGGTGCGTGCTTGGTTATACCGGCACCGGCGAGGTTGACGTGCACGCCACGGTCATTCTGGTTTGGCCAGAATGGCTTCACTTTCAGATCCGGCTGTTGCTGGTGCAAGCGCCCGTAGTAATAGGTGTTGGTGATGCCGACATCGCACTGGCCCGCATCAATAGCCTGCAACAGCGCCGTATCATCGGCGAACACGTCGGTAGCGAGGTTATTGACCCAACCTTTGACGATTGCTTCGGTTTTCTCTGCACCGTGAGTTTCGATCAGAGTGGCCGTCAGCGACTGGTTGTAGACCTTCTTGCTGGTACGCAGGCACAAACGGCCTTCCCAGTTCGCGTCGGCCAGGGCTTCGTACGTCGACAACTCGCTCGGTTGAACCCGCTCGGTGGAGTAGAAGATTGTCCGCGCACGCAGCGACAGGCCGGTCCAGGCACCCGTGGAAGAGCGGTACTGCGGTGGGATATTGGCGTCGATCAGCGGCGAGGTGACCGGCTGCAGAATGCCCATCTGCTCGGCCTGCCATAGGTTGCCGGCATCCACGGTGAGCAGCATGTCGGCTGGGGTATTTTCACCTTCCGCTTTCAGGCGCGCCATCAGCGGCGCTTCCTTGTCGGTGATGAACTTGACCGGCACACCAGTCTTGGCCGTGTAGGCATCAAAAACCGGCTTGATCAGCTCGTCGATACGCGAGGAGTAAACCACCACTTCATCAGCGGCCTGCACAGTGCCGGCTAACGCCGTGAGAGAAAGTGCGGCTAACAGACGCTTACTAACCTGCATATAGACTGCCTCTTGGTATAGACGAGTTAAGTTTCCAAATAGTAGTGAATGGCATTTAGTTTCTCAACTCGTTATCCGTTCAAACCTGTAACAAGCGCCTTCAAGCCCTCCTCATATCACGAGGGCTTGAAGCGCAGAGGCAGAACCCGGGTTTGACGCAGCGAAGCCGTGACAGGCTCTCAGGCCACCGCTTGTTGCTCGGCGAGTGCCTTGGCCTGCTCACGCAACACAAACTTCTGCACCTTGCCGGTGCTGGTTTTCGGCAGGCTGGTAAACACCACACAACCCGGCACCTTGAAGCGCGCCAGACGCTGCTGACAGAAGGCGATCACGTCTTCGGTCGCCAGTTCGGCACCTGGCTTGAGGGTGATGAAGGCGCAGGGCGTCTCGCCCCACTTGGCATGAGCCATGGCCACCACGGCGGCCTCAAGGATCAGCGGATGGCGGTACAGCACATCTTCCACCTCGATGGAGGAGATGTTCTCGCCACCGGAGATGATGATGTCTTTGCTGCGGTCCTTGATCTCCACGTAGCCGTCGGCATGCCACACCGCCAAGTCACCCGAGTGGAACCAGCCACCGGCAAAGGCCTCGGCGGTGGCCGATGGGTTCTTCAAGTAACCCTTCATCACCACATTGCCGCGCATCATGATTTCGCCGATGGTCTGGCCATCCTTCGGCACCGGCTGCAGGGTGTCCGGATCCGCCACCATCAGGCCATCGAGCAATGGCGCACGCACGCCCTGGCGGGATTTCAGGCGGGCACGCTGCTCCGGGGTTTCGCCATCCCACTCGTTCTTCCACTCGCAAGCCACGCTAGGGCCGTAGGTTTCGGTCAGGCCATAAACGTGGGTGACACGAAACTCCAGGGCTTCCATGGCTTCGATCACGGCGGCGGGTGGCGCAGCACCTGCGGTCAATACTTTTACCGGCTGAGTCTTCAGCGCCTTCAGCTCATCGCAGGCGTTGGCCAGCATATTCAGCACGATGGGCGCGCCACAGAAATGATCAACGCCATGCTCGGCAATCGCCGGATAGATCGCCTCGGCGCGCACATGGCGTAGGCACACATTGACCCCAACATAGGCGGCCAGCGCCCAAGGGAAGCACCAGCCGTTGCAGTGGAACATCGGCAGCGTCCACAGGTACACCGGGAAGCGGCTCATGTCCCAGCACATGGCATTGGACAGCGCATTCAGGTGCGCACCGCGGTGGTGATAAACCACGCCTTTGGGATTGCCGGTGGTGCCGGAGGTGTAGTTGAGCGAAATTGCCTGCCATTCGTCTGCCGGCATTTGCCAGGCGTAATCGGCATCGCCTTCGGCCAGCAGCGCCTCGTAATCCAACTGACCGATCAACAGACCGTCAGCATATTCCGGGTCATCAATACCGATCACCAAGGGCGGCTGCGGCAAGTGGCCGACCACCCGCTGCGCCAGCTCTCCGAACTCCTTGTCCACCAGCAGCACTTTGGCCTCGCCGTGCTGCAGGATAAAGGCGATGGCTTCGGCATCCAGACGCGTATTGATGGCATTCAGCACCGCGCCGCACATCGGCACGCCAAAATGCGCTTCGAACATCGCCGGGCCGTTCGGCGCGATGACGGCAACGGTATCGCCCAAGCCAATGCCACGCTGGGCCAGGGCCGAGGCCAAACGAATGCTGCGGGCGTAGGTTTCACCCCAAGTTTGGCGCAGACTGCCATTGATCAGCGCCAAGCGCTGCGGGTACACGCTGGCGGCGCGCTCAAGAAAGCCCAATGGGCTGAGCGCCTGAAAATTTGCCGCATCGCGCGGCATGCCGTATTCGTAAGGATTAACGCTGTGCATTGTTGTTCTCCAGCAGGACCTTGGGCTGGAGAAACCATAGCAGCGGTAAGGTTTTAAGGATGCGCTACCTTGGTCGAAACCGTGACTTGCAAGTCAGTAACCACGTCACCATAGGCACCCGTTCAGCCATGCTGGGCGCTAAAGCGCGGAGCAATCCCCGTCGCAGAGCGTGCCAGCAGCACGACAAGCAGCCACAGCCTTATCTCCGCTTGTCCGCCGTCATCTTTTCAAGGAGTTATCGAGTGACCTCACGTTTACCTGTGATCGTTGGTTTTGGTGGCTATAACGCGGCCGGGCGCAGCTCCTTCCACCATGGTTTCCGCCGCACCGTGCTGGAATGCATGGACACGCCAGCCCGCCAGCAAACCCTGGCTGGCCTGGCGGTGATGATGAAACTGGTCAAGGTGGTCGACGGCGACTATCAGGATGACAAGGGCAACCCACTCAGCCTGGCCGAAATCGACAAGCGCTTCGCCGAGCAGATTCTCGCCTCGACCCTGGTGCGACGCATCGAAAAGCAGCACCTGGATCCCGACGCCGCGCACTGGCAAAAGACCATCGACATCAGCGCTACCGCGGGCCAGCCGCTGAGCTTTATCACCCTGCGCAAACACCTGCCGGACCCGCTACCGTCGGATTGGGCGGTGGACGAATTGAACGCCACTGAAGTGCTGGTCACCCTGCATGACAACTGCGAGTTCAAGGTCGACAGTTACCGCGCCCTGCCGGTGAAATCCGCCGGCCAGCTGCCCACCGGCTTCGAGCCGAGCGAGCTGTACAACGCGCGCTTCCACCCGCGTGGCCTGGCCATGACCATCGTTGGTGTCACCGATGCCCTGCGCGCCACCGGCATTGAGTGGCAGACCATCATGCAGCACGTGGCGCCAGACGAAGTTGCCGTGTTTGCCGGCAGCGTCATGAGCCAGCTCGATGAAAACGGTTTCGGCGGCCTGATGCAGTCACGCCTCAAGGGCGGTCGCGTTACCGCTAAACAGCTGGCGCTGGGTCTCAACACCATGCCGGCGGACTTTATCAACGCCTATGTATTGGGCAGCGTCGGCAGCACCGGCAGCGTCACCGGCGCGTGCGCCACCTTCCTCTACAACCTGCAAAAAGGCATCGAACTGATCAGTTCGGGCAAGGCGCGGGTGGCCATCGTTGGCAACAGCGAAGCGCCGATCACTCAGGAATGCATCGAGGGTTACGGCGCCATGGGCGCCCTGGCAACCGAGGATGGCCTGCGCCAGATTGAGGGCAAAGATCAGGCCGACTTCCGCCGCGCCAGCCGCCCGTTTGGCGAGAACTGCGGCTTCACCCTGGCCGAGGCCTGCCAGTTCGTGGTGCTGATGGACGATGAGCTGGCGCTGGAGCTGGGCGCTGACATCCACGGCGCGGTGCCGGATGTGTTTATCAACGCCGATGGTTTCAAGAAGTCGATCTCCGCGCCCGGCCCGGGCAACTACCTGACCGTGGCCAAGGCCGTGGCCAGCGCCGTGCAACTGCTCGGTATCGATGCGGTGCGTGAGCGCAGCTTTGTGCATGCCCACGGCTCCAGCACGCCGGCTAACCGAGTGACCGAATCGGTCATCCTCGACCGCATTGCCAGCGCCTTTGCCATTGAGCAGTGGCCCGTCACCGCCGTGAAAGCCTTTGTCGGCCACTCCCTGGCCACCGCCAGTGGCGATCAGGTGATCTCCGCCTTGGGCAGTTTCAAGTACGGCATCATTCCCGGCATCAAGACCATCGATGCAGTGGCCGAGGACGTGCACCAGCAACATCTGAGCTTCGCCACCACCGACCGTGCGCGCGCGCCCGAACAGCTGGACATGTGCTTTATCAACTCCAAAGGTTTTGGCGGCAACAACGCCAGCGCCCTGCTGCTGGCCCCGCATGTGGCCGAGCGGATGTTGCGCAAGCGTCATGGCGAGGCGGCGTTTAGCGCCTACCTGCAACGCCGCGAGGCCACCCGCGCGGCTGCCCAAGCATATGATGCGCAAGCACTGCTGGGCGATTTGGGGATTATCTACAACTTCGGCAACGACCTGATCGACGACCAGCAGATTGACATCAATCCGCAGCAGATCACGGTGCCGGGCTTTGCCCAGCCACTGGTGTTCAAGAAGGACGAACGTTACGGCGATATGCTCGGCTGAGCCGAACCACCGCCGAGAATGTAGGAGCGGGCTTGCCCGCGATCAGATCCGAAATCTATCGCGGGCAAGGCCCGCTCCTACAGATCGTGGGCTACGTAGGATGGGTGGAGCGCAGCGATACCCATCACGCACCGGAAGACTGCTGCTTAATCCAACGCGCGAGCCAGCTGGATCAGCTCATCACGCCAGGCGGCAGCAGCCGGCAACGCCAGAAAATACGGATTAAGCAACGACTCACGCGCCTCATAGGTCAGCGCCTTGCCCTTGAGCGTCAGCACTTCACCACCCGCCCCTTCCAATACGCCCTGCGCCGCTGCCGTGTCCCACTGTGAAGTCGGTGCAAGGCGCGGGTAGCAATCGGCATTGCCCTCGGCCAACTGGCAGAACTTCAACGAGCTGCCGACACTGGCCAGTTGCAGATCACCGAAACGCTCACTCAAGCCTGCCAGCAACGCCTCTTGCGCGGGGCTGGAATGACGGCGACTGGCCACCAAGGTAAAGGCCTCCTGCGGGGCCAGACGCACACTGATCGCCTCGCTTTCGCCCGCAGCATCCGCGCGCCACGCACCCAGGCCAGCACCGCCGTAATAGCACTGGCCGGTGGCCGGAATACCGACCACACCGAAGACCACGCGGCCTTGCTCGATCAGCGCGACGTTGACGGTGAACTCCTCGCTGCCGGCAATAAACTCCTTGGTGCCATCCAGCGGATCGACCAGCCACCAGCGGCTCCATTGCCCGCGTTCGCTCAGGGCAATATCAGCGGCTTCTTCCGAGAGCACGGGAATATCCGGCGCCAGCGCCAGCAGGCCATCGTTAAGGATATGGTGCGCGGCCATATCGGCAGCGGTGACCGGTGAGGCATCGGCTTTCTCATTCACCGTGACATCGGCGCGCCAGAATGGCAGCGTCGCCGCGCCAGCCTGGCGCACCAGCTCAATCACCGCTGGGATCAGAGGGTGGCTCATGGTTTAAAGCTCCCACGCTGAGTCAGCACATCGCGGGCCAGGTAAAGCGCCGCTAAAGCACGCCCCTCAGTGAATTGCGGCTGCTGGATCAGGCTCGACAGCTCGCGCAGATTGGCTTTATCGACCCGCATCGGCTCTGGCTCATCACCGGGCAAACGCTCTTCATAGAGGTCCCAGGCCAGTACCACCTGAATCTTCTGGCTCATATAGCCTGGCGACAGGCTCAGCTCAGCCAGATGCTCCAGGTGCCGCGCGCCAAAACCGGCTTCTTCCTTGAGCTCGCGGTTGGCCGCATCCAATACGTTCTCACCCGGCTCGATCAGCCCTTTGGGCAGTGACAACTGGTAATCATCGGTGCCGCCGCAATATTCCTCGACCAGCAGGGCATGCTCGGCATCCTGCATCGCCACAATCATCACCGCGCCATAGCCTGCGCCCTTGCCCACCAACCGTTCATAGGTGCGCTCCACACCGTTGCTGAAGCGCAACTGCAGCTCCTCAACGCGGAACAGGCGGCTGCTGGCGACAATTTCGCGAGCGAGTACAGTGGGTTTCTGGCGCATGGGGCGGCTCCTGGGCGAGACATAGCGGGTTATCATAGCGCGGCTTGTGCGACACGATGACGTGTCGTGCTTGGTCTGGCCACTGCGCCTTGGCACCAAAACCCTTTGTTTCAAAGGGTTGAAGCCTGAAAAAGCAGTCAATGCAGCTGGGCTTTCCAGCACTATTCCGGTTGATGGCGCGCTTGCGTTTCTGTTGATCGGTTAAAGAAATGTGCCATTTTGGGTCCAAAAGGACATTGAAATCGGCGCAATTAGAGCCTCAGGTAGCTTTCCGGCCAGACTGGATTGTTACTAAATATGTCAAACCCATAGGGGAAGTCTGCCCCTTGGGCACTTCCTTTCTGGCGCTTGGCTATTAAGGCCCCTCGCCACCGTCGAGAGACGTAGGAGGTGCATTGACCAAGCACGGAACGCTAGTTCCGAATCACATTGCTCAACTCTGATTGTTCATGGAGTAACGAGCCTGATGTGTATCCATCAGTTCACTAGATCGGCATGCGCCGGGGTCCAACCCTGGGGTGTGAAGCCCGATTAACAATGTCTCTTCTTTCGCGAGAAACACGCTCCGGTGACGGCGCGCGTGATATGTCCGAATTGCACGGACGTATGGAGGCTAGTGACCTAACCCGCATGGCTAACACATGTGAATCGTCGACCGAACCCTCGTAACTATGGATGGGCCTACGGCAATTATTGGCCTCAGCCAAAATGGCAACGCAGTTGGTCGTCCCTGTGAGCTGAAGGGGCGCGATACCTAAAAACTGCCGGGGGAAAGACGAAGCCTACACGGGGAATTGATGTGACTCGGAGAACGTGGCAATCCCGACCATTCGCCTTGCTGGTTAAACAGGCAAGGCAGGCAAACCGCAAGGGGCGCTGATGAATGTGGGGAATAGGAGGATGCAAAAAGCGAACGGCTGCCTGTAATGGGTGGCATACCGATTGAAACATTATCGGCAGAGGCAACTCTGGCTGACATGCATCTGGTTTACGAGCGCATGACTAACCGCTGATTCCAGCGAAAACAAAGCAACCCTAGGGGTGGATTACTGCCCCTAGGGGAGTAGTCCGTCCTGAATGTCGCATGACCTCGGGAGGACTGTATGAAAACGCAACCAGAACTACTGGTTACGGCTGCGCCCTCCAGCACAGCACTGAATTGGCATGATCTCGATTGGGCCATCATTCAGCGCTCTGTTCGGAAAACGCAGCTAAAGATTGCGCAGGCAACACTGGAAGGTAACTGGCGCAAGGTTAAACGCCTGCAACGGATGCTGACCCACTCGTTTTATGGCCGCTGTTTGGCTGTAAGGCGAGTCACGGAAAATCGGGGTCGCAAGACGCCGGGAGTCGACGGAGAAACTTGGGGGTCGCCCCAGGCCAAACTCCGTGCCGTGGGAAGTCTGTCGAAACAACGAGGTTATCGGCCCAAACCGCTACGGCGAGTATGGATACCGAAACCAGGTAAGCAGGAGAAACGCCCGCTGGGCATCCCGACGATGTTGGATCGGGCCATGCAGGCATTATTTCTTCAAGCGCTAGAACCTGTTGTGGAAAGCACCAGCGATCCGAAAAGTTTTGGCTTCAGGCCTGACCGATCGACCGCTGACGCAATGGTTGAACTGTTCCACCTGCTGGCACCTTCCTATGGGCCTGCGTGGGTTATGGAAGGGGACATCAAAGGGTTCTTCGACAATATCAACCATGAGTGGCTGTGCCAAAACGTCTGCATGGACAGGACGGTGCTGCGCAAATGGTTGAAAGCCGGGGTAGTCGACCGGAGACAACTCATGGCCACGGAGGCCGGGACGCCACAGGGCGGAATCATTTCGCCCTGTTTGGCTAATGCCACTTTGAATGGCCTCGAAACTCAACTCAAAGCCTATTTAGCCAAGAAACTTGGGATAGGGGCTGCCAGAAAAAGAAGAGTTCACGTGGTGCGCTATGCGGATGATTTCGTGATTTTGGCTGACTCGAAAGAGTTCCTAGAGATCGAGATCAAGTCCTGGGTAGAGCAATTTCTGTCTGCACGAGGGGTTGCGCTGTCTCAGGAAAAAACCCGGATAACCAGCATCACGACCGGATTTGATTTTCTCGGGTGGCATTTCAGGAAATATGTACCGAAATCGCCTCACAGGAAGGCCAAGCTGCTGATCAAACCATCAAAGAAGAACGCTTCGGCGTTTTATCGGAAGGTGCGTGAGATCATCAAAAACAGCGGAGCCATGACGCAGGAAGCGTTGATCGGTCAACTGAACCCGGTACTGAAAGGGTGGGCGCAATACCACTCACCAGTCGTGGCAAAGCAAATCTTCAGCCGGCTGGATCATCTGATCCACTGGCGACTATGGAGATGGGCGAAACGAAGGCATCCAAGAAAGTCCGCCGAATGGATTAGGAAGCGATACTTCCAATCAATAGGTAGTCGGAACTGGGTGTTTGCGTACCCCTTTAAGAATGGCAAGGGAGAAAAGCAACATCGTCAGCTATACACGCTGGCGGACACCGCAATCGTGCGCCACAAGCGTCTGCCGGGTGATTATCATCCTTATGATGCTCAGCACGAGTTGAAGTGGGAGGCGCTGAGAGTTCAACGGATGCAGCATAAGCTGCGTTACCGGGGACAGATACTCAGCATCTTTCGCAGACAGCGAGGGCTCTGCGCCCATTGCGGGCAAGCGATCAGCAAGGAAACCGGTTGGCACGACCACCACGTCATCAGACGGGTGGACGGTGGATCGGACAATCTGAGCAATCGTGCGCTGCTTCACCCCAACTGCCATGCGCTGGCACACAGCCAGCAACTTAAAGTGGCTCTGCGATATAGCGGCTTGAAGTATTAAGGTCGCACGTAAATAGTTGCCGGCCAGCCTACGCTGGCTTTATGTAAGCTTGAGCCGTATGCGGGGAAACTCGCACGTACGGTTCTTAGGGGGCCCCGGATCAGTAATGATCCGGGGCTACCCGACTTCCTATTATCCGCGTAGGAGATTGCGCGATCTCGACGCCCAGGGCGCAAATCGCGCCCCTGCGCATCAGCCCGAAGACCTCGCATGCCCGCCTTGCTCTGGAACACCATCGACACCGTCTTGCTGGATATGGACGGCACCCTGCTCGACTTGCACTTCGACAACCACTTTTGGTTGCAGCACCTGCCGCAGCGCTATGCCGAGCACCATGGCATCAGCCGCGCGCTGGCCGATGCCGAATTGCTGCCGCTGTTCCGCGAGCACGCCGGTACGTTGAATTGGTATTGCACGGATTTCTGGACCCGCGAGCTAAAGCTGTCGATCCGCGACCTTAAGCGTGAAGTGGCGCACCTGATCGCCCTGCGCCCAGACGCCGACACCTTTATCCAAGCCCTGCGCCAAGCCGGCAAGCAGGTGGTGATGATCACCAACGCGCACCGCGATTCACTGTCATTGAAGCTGGAACGCATCGAACTGGCGCCCTACTTCGACCGACTGATCAGCTCCCACGACTATGGCTTCCCCAAGGAAGACCAGCAGTTCTGGCACGCCCTGCAGCAGGACATCGACTTTGCACCGGCGCGCAGCCTGTTTATCGATGACAGCCTGCCGATCCTGCGCAGCGCCGGGCGCTTTGGCATCGGCCATCTGCTCGCCGTACGCCAACCCGATAGCCAGGCGGGACCGAAGGACACCGAGGAATTTGCTGCCGTGGAAGATTACCGGGAGTTGTTGCAGGGGCTGTAACCGCATCGGGCGGCCCTTGCAGCCGCCCGACAAGCCAGTCGTTTATTCCTCGGGAATACGCAGCACCTGGCCCGGATAGATCTTGTCCGGGTGGCTGAGCATCGGCTTGTTGGCTTCAAAGATTTTCGGGTAAGCATTGGCGTTGCCGTATTCGGCCTTGGCAATCGCGCTCAGGGTGTCGCCCTTCTTCACCGTGACAAAGCGCGCCGCCGGTGCCGGCGTAGTCACGCTGATATGGTCTTCCACTTCGGCCACACCGGCGACATTGCCCAAGGCCAGGAGGATTTTCTCTTTCTCCTCCTGGCTGGCCACTTCACCACGGGCGATGACCTTCTCACCTTCGACGCTGACCTGAATATTTGGGTTACCCAACCCCACCTTGGCAACGTGCGCCGTCAGCGACTCGGCCGCCTGGGCCTCCTGGCCGACCAGTGATTCCCAGAGTTTCGTACCGGCTTCTTTGACAAAGGCAAACAGACTCATAAGGCGTCCTCTTATTCCTTGGAAAGTGGCCGGGCAACGCTGCCCGGAGTTCGAAGTCTAGCCCCTGATTCGTGACAACGGCGCTGGCGTTGCAGGGCCGATTCAGCGCCAGACATCCATCAGGTGCCTGCTAGAATCGGCGCAATTCAGGGTTTAGGACACATCATGGATATCAAACAGCTGAAGTTCCTTATCGCCCTGGATGAAACCCGCCATTTCGGCCAGGCCGCCGCGCGTTGCCATATCACCCAGCCGACCCTGTCGATGCGCCTGCGCCAACTGGAAGATGAGCTGGGCCTGGAGCTGGTCCGCCGTGGTCAGCGCTTCGAGGGCTTCAGCGCCGAAGGCGAGCGCATCCTGGCTTGGGCGCGAAGCCTGATGGCCGCGCACGACGGCCTGTATGCCGAAGCAGCCGCCTGCCGTGGCCAGCTGGTCGGCACCCTGCGCTTAGGCGTAGTGCCGCTGGCCGGTTTCGACCCGATGCGCCTGGTGCAGTTTTTTGCCGAACAACATGCTGGCTTACGTTTTCAGCTGTTTGCCCTGAGCAGTGAGCAGATTCTCGAACGGCTGGGGCGTAATCAGCTCGACCTCGGCCTGTCCTACCTCGACCGCTTGGACCGCGAGCATTTTGACAGCCTTGAGCTGGCGGAAACGCGCATGGGCCTGCTGTACGACCGCCGTCATTTCCAGTTCACTCGTCCGGCCCTACGCTGGGAAAGCCTGATCGAGCTGCCGCTGGGCCTGCTCTCGGCGGGCATGCATTTTCGCCAGTCGATCGACCACAGCTTCCGTTCGCGGGGCCTGACGCCTACCCCACGGTTGGAAACCGATGCCGTGCACCAGCTGCTGCAAGCCGTCAGCGCCGGCCTGTGCTGCGCGATCATGCCGCTCAACAGTGGCCTGGCGGAGTTCACCGAACACCTGGCGCTGACGCCCATCGAAGACGCCCACACCCTCGCGCCACTGGGCTTGATCATGCGCCGCAGCGCGCCCCGCTCGGCCCTGGCCGAAGCCTGTTTTGCCGAAGCACAGCACTTTTTGCCGCCCGCAACCGCCTGAAAGACCGATGCTTGACGCATTGATAGAGCGAATCGATCACTCCATCGGCGACAGCGATTAGACGCCCACATCAGAGCGGCCTACGCTGGCAGAGATACTTTGTCGCCGGGAAGCTCTGCCCATGCCACGCCACGCTCCACTCAGCGCCCAGCAAGCGAATGCCGCGCCAGTGCCTGCGCCCACTTACAGCTATGTCGAACTGGCAAACGAACCGCTGGAAGGCGCGGCCGCACTGGCCAGCGAGGCCGCCTTGGCGATCAGCTACAACGGCATCAGCCACAGCGTGATGATGGTTTCGCCCAGCGATCTAGAAGACTTTATCTACGGCTTCAGCCTGAGCGCCGGCCTGATCGATTCGCTCGATGACATCTACGACATCAGCCTCCAACAGCACGACAGCGCCATCAGCGCTGACGTGCAGGTCAGTAACCGCGCCTTCTGGGCGCTCAAGCAGCAGCGCCGCACCTTAGCCGGTAACAGCGGTTGCGGCCTGTGCGGGGTCGAAGCACTGGAACAGGCGCTGCCGCAGCTGCAAAACCTGCCGCCCAGCCCACTGCCCGCGCCGGCTCACCTGCAGGGCCTGCGCCAACGGATTCAAACAGTACAGACTCTGGCTCGCCACAGCGGCGCCGTGCACGCGGCATTGTTTGTCGATGCTCAGGGGCAGATCCGCCTGTGCCGCGAAGACATCGGCCGGCATAACGCCCTCGACAAGCTGCTCGGCGCCCTCCATCGCAACGGTGAAGACCTGCGCCTGGGCTTTGCCGTGGTCACCAGCCGCTGCAGCCTGGAGCTGATCCACAAGGCGTTGCGCGCGGGTATCGGCACCCTGGTCAGCCTTTCCGCACCGACCAGCCTGAGCGTGCAGTGGGCACGTCAGCACAACCTCAACCTGATCCACATTCCCCAGCAGAGCGCACCACGGGTTTATAGCCCTGCAGCGCCCGGAGCCAAACAGCCATGAGCCTGCAACCGATAAAACCACGCTATCAACCTTACAAAGGCGCCGCTGCCGGCTGGGGCGCACTGCGCAGCGTCACGCACTTCTGGCTGGACAGTAAGCAGCCGTTCAAAAACCTCCGGGCCCTGCTCAAGACCAATCAGCATGGTGGCTTTGACTGCCCCGGCTGCGCCTGGGGCGATTCGCCGGAAGACGGCCACATCAAGTTTTGTGAGAACGGCGCCAAAGCGGTCAACTGGGAAGCCACCAAACGCCGCGTGGATGCCGCCTTCTTCGCCCGTTACAGCGTCAGCCAGTTGCGTGAACAGAGCGATTACTGGCTTGAATACCAGGGTCGTCTGACTGAGCCGATGCGCTATGACGCCGCCAGCGATCATTACCTGCCGGTTAGTTGGGACGCCGCCTTTGCCCTGATCGCCGAGCACCTGAAACAGCTGGAAAGCCCCAACCAGGCTGAGTTCTACACCTCCGGCCGCGCCAGCAACGAAGCGGCCTACTTGTATCAGCTGTTCGTCCGCGCCTTTGGCAGCAACAACTTCCCTGACTGCTCAAACATGTGCCACGAAGCCAGCGGCGTGGCCCTCGGCCAGAGCGTCGGCGTAGGCAAGGGCAGCGTGACCTTTGCCGACTTTGAACACAGCGATGCGATCTTCGTGCTCGGGCAAAACCCCGGCACCAACCACCCGCGCATGCTCGAACCGCTGCGTGAGGCGGTCAAACGTGGCGCCCAGGTGGTGTGTTTTAACCCGCTAAAAGAGCGCGGGCTGGAGCGTTTTCAGCATCCGCAAGACGCCCTGGAAATGCTCACCAACGGCTCCGAGCCGTTGAACACCGCGTTCTTCCGCCCGGCCCTGGGCGGTGATTTAGCGGCTCTGCGCGGCATGGCCAAATTCCTCCTGCAGTGGCATCGCGAAGCGCTGGCCAACGGCGAGCCAGCCGTGTTTGACCTGGCGTTTATTGCCGAACACACAGACGGCATGGATGACTACCTGGCACTGCTGGATGCCAGCAGCTGGGAGTCGCTGGTCGAGCAATCCGGCCTGAGCCTGGATGATTTGCAGCATGCCGCCCTGCTCTACCGCCGCGCTGAACGGGTGATCATCTGCTGGGCCATGGGCATCACCCAGCACCACAACTCGGTCGCGACCATCCAGGAGATCGTCAACCTGCAGCTATTGCGCGGCAACCTCGGGCGGCCCGGTGCAGGCCTGTGCCCGGTGCGCGGCCACAGCAACGTGCAGGGCGACCGCACCATGGGCATCAATGAACGGCCAGCCGCGGCGTTTCTCGATGCACTGGAGCAGCGCTTTCAGTTTCAGGTTCCGCGTGCGCAGGGCCACAACACCGTCGAGGCGATCAACGCCATGCTTGATGGCCAAGCCAAGGTATTCATCGGCCTGGGCGGCAACTTCGCCCAAGCTACCCCGGACAGCCCACGCAGCCATGTAGCGCTGAGTCGCTGCGCGCTGACCGTGCAGATCAGCACCAAGCTCAACCGCAGCCACCTGACCACCGGCACGGATGCGCTGATTCTGCCGTGCCTCGGCCGCACCGACATCGATCACCAGGCCGACGGCCCGCAAGCCGTGACCGTGGAAGACTCATTCAGCATGATCCACGCCTCCTACGGCCAGCTTGAACCGCTGTCGCCACAGATGCGTTCGGAGCCGGCGATCATTGCCGGTATCGCCAAAGCCACCCTGGGCAACCATCCCGTGGAGTGGGAGGCACTGATTGCTGACTACAGCCGCATCCGCAACCTGATTGCCGACACCATCCCTGGCTTCAGCGACTTTAACCAGCGCGTGCAGCACCCCGGTGGTTTCTACCTGGGCAATGCGGCCGGCGAACGCCGCTGGCTGACCGCCAACCACAAGGCCAACTTCAAGGCCAACCCACTGCCCACCGACCTGCTGCCACCGCAGGTGCGCAACACCGGGCAGACGCCGGACCTGATCCTGCAAACCCTGCGCTCGCACGACCAGTACAACACCACCATTTATGGCCTGGATGACCGCTACCGTGGGGTCAAAGGCCAGCGGCAGGTGCTGTTCGTCAACGAAGCCGACATCCTGCGCCTGGGCTTTCAGCCGGGGCAAAAGGTCGATATTCAGTCCATTTGGGATGACGGCATTGAGCGCAAGGTCGTTGGCTTCACCCTGCTGGCTTTCGATATTCCCGCTGGCCAGGCGGCGGCTTACTACCCGGAGGCCAATCCGCTGGTGCCGCTGCAGAGCTTTGGCGCGGGCAGTTTCACCCCAACCTCGAAGTACGTGGCGATCCGCCTGCAGGCGCATCACGCCGAGGCACGCATTCTTTAATCGCGGGTTGTGTGGCGGCGATCACAACGGCGACCAACGGCAGGGAATTTTTCGGAAAAATAAGCTCTAAAGCCATACCGCAAACACGGTATAACGTGGCTGCGGTACGGCTTTATTGCCCTGAAAAATCAGTGAGTTAAAAACCGTCTGCCCCTATATTTAAGAAGGTCTGCCGTATGCGTACATTATTTTCTGTGGTGTTGTTCAGCGCCCTCGCCTCCCCACTCGTCTTGGCGGGTGATACCGGTAAAGTTGCCATCGGCAGCGGCCTTGGCGGCGCTTTAGGCAATGTGATCGGCCAACAGGTCGGCGGCAGCACAGGCGCAGCCATCGGCGCAGGTTTAGGTGGCGCAGCGGGCGGCGTAGTGACCGCCCGCGATGGCAACAAGACCGAAGCCGCACTCGGCGGTGGCCTGGGCGCCGCCGGTGGCTCCGTATTGGGTAACAAGGTCGGCGGCAGCACCGGTTCGACCATTGGTGCTGGCTTGGGTGGCGCAGCCGGTGGCGCTTTAGCCAATGAATACGCCGGCGGCAGCGAGCGTGATCGCGGCCATTACAACGGCAAGAAACACAAGAAGCATAAAAAGCATAAGCACGACTAAGCGCCGACTACTGACCGCAAAAAAGCCGCCTAACAGCGGCTTTTTACGTATGTGTGGGGCTGGGCGATACGCCGTTTAGCCGCGACTGCAGCGTAGAAGGTCACCGCTAAAGCGCCGCCTAGGCAGCCGGCTCGATCAACAACACCATCAGCGCCGCGCGCAGGTTTTCGGGAATGCTCAGCGGGCGATTGCTGCTGCGATCAACAAAGACATGCACGAAACGTCCAGCCGCGCAGGCTTCATCCTCGCCCTCCTTGAACACCGCCAGCTCGTACTGCACCGAACTGTTGCCCAGTTTGCCGACCCGCAGGCCGATCTCAATCCGCTCCGGGAAGGCGATGGAGGCGAAGTAGTCGCAGCTGGAGCTGACCACAAAACCCACTACAGCACCGTTATGAATATCCAAGCCACCGACTTCGATCAGGTAGGTGTTCACCGCACTGTCGAAGAAGCTGTAGTAGGTGACGTTGTTTACATGGCCGTAGACATCGTTGTCGTGCCAGCGCGTGGTGATCGGCTGGAAGTGCCGGTAATCGCTGCGCAGGTGTTGGGGCTGGCTCATTTGGAGTCCTTGAAGTTAGCGGAAAACACAAACATCCATGCTTTTGTAGGAACGGCTGGGCGGCACTCCGGCTTGCCCGCGAATTTCCGTAGTGCCTTGACCACCAATCGCGGCCAAGGCCGCTGCTACAAGTCGAGAACACTTACAGGCACCAAGCGGTCTTAATAGGCCACCTGGTAGATGGCCAGTGCATGGGTCTCGGTCATTTCCTTCGGGTTATTCACCAGCAGGCGCTGTTGCTGCATGGCGTCACGGGCCAGGGTCGGCAGCATGTCTTGCGGCACACCGGCATCGCGCAGACGCGACGGCAGGCCACTGCGCGCACTGAAATCGGCCATTGCGCCGATAAACTGCTCGGTCTGTTGCAACACGCTGCCGGCGCGCAGCTGCTCACCCAGCACCAGCGGTGCCAGCTCGGCATACAGCGGCGCGGCCGCATTGGCGTTGAAGCCCAGCACATGCGGCAGCACCAAAGCGTTACTCAGACCGTGGGGAATATGGAAGTGTCCGCCCAACGGATAGGCCAGCGCATGCACCGCCGCCACCGGCGCATTGGCAAACGCCTGACCGGCTAGGCAGGAACCCAGCAGCATGGCCTGTCGCGCTTCGCGATTGCCACCGTTGTGCACCACTTCATCCAGATTGGCCGCCAGTAGGCGCAGTGCCTCGCGCGCCAACAGGTCGGACAGCGGATTCTTTTTCAGCGCACTGGTGTAAGCCTCGATGGCATGGACCATGGCGTCGATACCTGTGGCAGCGGTAACTGCCGGCGGCAAGCCGAGGGTTAGTTCGGCATCGAGCAGCGCCAGGTCCGGTAGCAGCAACGGCGAAACAACGCCCATCTTGGTGGTTGCACCGGTAGTGATAATGGAAATCTGCGTGACTTCCGAACCGGTGCCGGCGGTGGTCGGCACGAGGATCAGCGGCAGGCGCTGCCCCCGGGCATTGCCGACGCCGTAGATCTGCGCCAACTCTTGGCCGCAGTCGGGATGAGCCAGCAGCGCCACCAGCTTGGCCACATCCATCGAACTGCCGCCGCCAAAGCCGACAATCAGCTGCGCCTTGAGCGCCTTGGCCTGCTCCACTGCCGCCAGCAGAATGGCCTCGGGCGGATCGGCGACCACCTGATCAAATACCTCGACCGTCAGCTCGGTACGGACAAAGCCCGGCAGCACCTCGCCGAGCAGGCCGAGTTTGCTGATACCCGGATCAGTGATGATCAGCACCCGCTGCGCGCCGCGCTCGCGGCAAAGGTCAGCCAAGCGCCGCGACGCGCCGATCACGCAAAGAATCTGCGCGGTGGTGGCAAAGCTAAAGGGCAGCATGGGGTGATCCTCTTGTTGTAATAAATGGCTCGCGCAGCAGCGTGGATTGCACCCACGCTACGCGCTTCGGTCAGAAGGCGAAACTCGCCTCATCCATGGCCATCAGGCAGTCGGCACCGCCCAGCAAGGACTCGCGATGGGCGCTGGCCCGCGGCAACACCCGGCGCAGGTAGAAATCGGCGCACTGCAGCTTGGCCTGATAGAAGGCGGCCTCACCGCTGCCAGCTTCCAGGGCATCCTGCGCCCGCGCTGCAGCCTGCAGCCAGAAGCCGGCCAGCAGCACATAGGCCGAATACTGGAGGAAATCCACCGACATCGCGCCGATCTCCTGCACATCGCGCTGGCTGGCAGCAATCACCTCACTGCTCAGTTCGCGCCACTCGCCCAGACGTGCCTGCACACTTTTGGCCAGCGCGGCCATTGCCGGGCGACCAACCTGGGCATCGCATAGCTCGCTGAATTCGGCCTGCAACGCCGACAGTTCGGCACCGCCGTCACCGAGCACCTTGCGGCGAATATAGTCCAGCGCCTGAATGCCGTTGGTACCTTCGTAGAGTTGGGTAATGCGGCTGTCGCGCATCAGTTGCTCGATGCCCCACTCGCGGATGAAACCGTGGCCGCCGTACACCTGCACGGCGTGGCTGGCGACTTCCTGGCCCATGTCGGTAAAGAAGGCTTTGACGATCGGGATCAGTAGCGCCGCGCGCTTGCTGGCGGCCTTGCGTGCGGCGGCGTCCGGATGGCCGTGCTCAAGGTCGAGCTGGCGCGCGCAGTAAGCAGCGAGCATACGGCTGCCTTCGACCAGGCTCTTTTGCGTCAGCAGCATGCGCCGCACATCAGGGTGAACGATGATCGGGTCTGCCGCCTTGCCCGGCTCGGCCGGACCACTCAGGGCACGCGACTGCAGGCGCTCACGGGCATAACGCAGCGCGCCCTGGAAGGCTGCTTCGCCAATGCCCAAGCCCTGCAAACCGACCTGAAAGCGTGCGTCGTTCATCATGGTGAACATGCAGGCCAGGCCCTGGTTGGCTTCGCCAATCAGCCAGCCGGTGGCGCCGTCGAAGTTCATCACGCAGGTGGACGCGCCCTTGATGCCCATCTTGTGCTCGATGGCCCCACAGGACAGCGCGTTGCGCGCGCCCGGCGTGCCGTCGACAGCGGCGATAAATTTCGGCACCAGCAGCAGGCTGATACCCTTCACCCCGGCTGGCGCATCCGGCAGACGCACCAGCACCAGATGAATGATGTTTTCCGAAAGGTCCTGCTCGCCGCCGCTGATAAAAATCTTGCTGCCGCTGACCTTGAAGCTGCCGTCGGCTTGCGGCTCGGCCTTGGTACGCAGCAAGGCCAGGTCGGTGCCGGCCTGCGGCTCGGTGAGGCACATGGTGCCGGCCCATTGGCCACTAACCAGCTTATGCAGGTAAGTGTCTTTCAGCGTTTCGCTGCCATGTTTGTACAGCGCCAGCACCGCACCCTCGGTCAGCCCGGAATACACGCGGAACGACAGCGAAGCGCCCATCAGCATCTCGTGGAAGTTGCACGCGAGCATCTGCGGCAGCGCCTGGCCACCGTACTCGCTCGGCCCGGTCATGCTCGCCCAGCCGTTATCAACGTATTGCTGATAGGCCTCGGCAAAGCCGTCCGGCGTGCTCACCTGGCCGTCACTCAGCTGACAACCCTGTTCGTCACTGTTGCGATTCAACGGCGCCACCACCTCGGCGGTATAACGCGCGCCCTCTTCCAGCACGCCGTCGATCAACTCGCGATCAAGACCGTTACCGAGCAGCTCGCAGTGGCTGCTGATATCAAACAGTTCGTGCAACACAAAGCGCATATCACGCAGCGGGGCTTGATAGCTCATACCCGGCCCTCCTGCACGTCGGAAACCCGCACGTCAGCAAAACGCTTACCGCTGGCAGCGAGCTTGGCGATCAATGCAGCCGGCTGCCAGTGTTGACCGAAGTGCGTTTGCAGGTGCTGCAAACGCACCAGAATATCGGCCACACCCTGACTGTCAGCCCAGCTCATCGGCCCGCCCTTGTCGGCCGGGAAGCCGTAACCGTTGAGGTAGACCAGGTCGATGTCGTGGCTATTGGCGGCGATATTTTCTTCGAGGATTTTCGCGCCCTCGTTGATCAGCGCCAGCAGGCAGCGTTCGAGGTTTTCCTCAGGGCCAATCTCGCGGCGGACAAAGCCTAGCTGCTCGGACACCTGCAGCACCAGCGCATCCACCTCAGGGTCGTGCTCGGCCTGGCGGCTGCCTTCGGCGTAGAGGTAATAACCCATGCGTACCTTCTGGCCGAAACGGCCGAGGCTGCACAGACGGTTATCCACCTGCACAGTCGGATCATCCTGGCCTTGACCGGCCAGCTCGCGGGCGCGCCATTCCAGATCGATGCCGACCACGTCGTACATGCGAAACGGCCCCATGGCGAAGCCGAAGCCCTGCAACGCGGCATCCACCTGATGCGGATAGGCGCCTTCGAGCAGCAGCATGCGCGCCTCACGCACATAGGTGTGCAGCATGCGGTTGCCGATAAAGCCATCGCAGTTGCCGGCCACCACGCTGACTTTGCCGATGCGCTGGCCCAGGGCCACAGCCGCGTCCAGCACCGCAGGGGAAGTTTGCCCACCACGGACGATTTCCAGCAGTTTCATGATGTGCGCCGGGCTGAAGAAATGCAGGCCCAGCACCTGCTCGGGGCGCTTGGTCACAGCGGCAATCGCGTCGATATCCAATGCTGAAGTGTTGCTGGCGAGTATCGCGCCCGGCTTCAGGGTAGCGTCGAGGGTGCGGAAGATCTGCTGCTTGAGTTCGAGGTTCTCGTACACCGCCTCAATCACCAGGTCGACATCGGCCAGCGCGGCGTACTCGCCCACCGGAGTAACGCAGGCCAGCCGTGCGGCCGCCTGTTCGGCGCTGATCCGCCCGAGCTTGAGGTTATGCGCATTGGTCTCGGCCACCACAGCCATGGCCTGTTCGAGCATTTGAGGGTTGTTGTCCAGCCACAGCACCTGAAGCCCGGCGTTGGCCAGGCTCATGACAATACCGCGGCCCATGGTTCCGGCGCCGATCACGGCGACCTGCTGAATGCTGACTACCTTGCTCATGGCCAATCCTCTTAGTGGCGGTGACAGAAAACCCGCGCGGGCGAAATAAATTCGTCTGCCACCATAGGCAAGGCGTTACTATTTTTGAAATTTAGTCTTGTGATAAGTCGTATTCAGCATATGAATATCTCAACCTTCGACCTCAACCTCCTGCGCGTGTTCGATGCACTGATGCGCGAGCAGAATGTGTCTCGCGCAGCCGAGCGTTTGGCGCTGAGCCAACCCGCCGTGAGTAACGCCTTGGGCCGCCTGCGCGAGCTGCTCGATGACCCGCTGTTAGTCCGGGTTGGCCGCAGCATGCAACCGACACCGCGAGCGCAGGCACTGGAGACACCGATACGCGCTGCGCTGCAGCAGATCGAGCAGAGCCTAAACGCCGGCGAGGTGTTCGACCCGGCCAGCAGCCGGCAGCACTTCAATATCGCGGTCACTGATTACGTCGAATTGATCTGTATGCCGCGATTACTGGAGCAGCTCAGCCAGCAAGCACCCGGCATGCGCATCGACATCCGCCACCTCACACCAAACCTACCAGCCGAAGCGTTGGATAAAGGTGAGCTGGACGTGGTCGTGGGCCGCTTCGAAGAAATGCCGGCGCGCTTTGCTCGGCAGCACTGGATGAGCGAAACCCTGCAACTGGCGGTGCGCCGTGATCATCCGCTGGCGACCGGCCCCATGGATCTACCGGCCTTCCTGCAACTGCGCCATCTATGGGTCCACGGCGGCCAGACTCGCGGCATGGTTGACCAGTGGCTGGGCGAACAGGGCCTGTGCCGGGAGATCCTCTACAGCACGCCCAACTACCTGCAGGCCGCGCACGTGGTTGCCAGCAGCGAGCTGGCGGCGGTGCTGCCGACTCAACTGGCGCGCCACTTTGCCCGCCTGCTGCCGTTGCAGTTATTCGAGCTGCCGTTTGCCCTCGGCCCGTTTCACTTGGAGATCATCAGCCTGGCCCAACGCCAGCGCGACCCGGCGCTGCATTGGTTGATCGAGCAGATCAGCGCCATTGCCCAGCCTCACTGAGCCGCCTGTAGCGCAATAACGCCGGTAGATAAAGACGATGGCCAGAAAAAAGGCCGCTGCCGATCAGCGATGATCAGCAGCGGCCTGGGAAACCTTGACCAAGTCTAGAACGTACCGTCACCAATCAACATGCCGTGCATGACCCTGTAGCTCTTGCGACCGGACTGTAGAGTCAACGGATTACGCTCGGCAATCACCCAGCCCTTGGCCAGCAGCTGGTCTATATAAGCCCGCAGCTCGGGTAGATAGCGTTGTTCTTGCTGAATCGATTCCATTCCACTCATCCTCTAAAGGCGTTTTCTGCAACAACAACCCGGCACGCCCGGCCATTCGTTCGTCAACACAGCCGAAATAATAACGGCTAAATGCCAGCAACTAAAGCGGTATCAAGCCACATCTCTGTAGGCATAACGCACCATCGAGTTATAGCGTTTGGCTTACATTGCCATTGAGTTTAGACCGCTGTGGCGCTGGTATTGGCTGGATCGACCCGCGCTGAGCTGAACACCAGGTAATCGTCCTCAACCTTGCCATAGCGCAGCAGCGCCAAATCCAGCAGGTAGTTTTGGTAGAGCTTCCAGGGGGCGCGGTCGCCCTGACTGGGAATCTTGCCGACCGCACGCTGGATATAGCCCGAAGCCAGGTCGAGGAACGGCGCCGCGTTGACCTGCCGCGCCGGATCGCGCGGCGTGCACTGGCGCATACCGGTGGCGTCCATGTGGTTGATCAGGCGGCAGTAATACTCGCTGGAAAGGTCCGCCTTGAGCGTCCAGCTGGCGTTGGTGTAACCCAGTACCACCGCAACATTCGGCAGATCACGCAGCATAATGCCGCGATAACCCATGCTCTCGGCCGCCTCAAAGGGCACGCCATCCACCGCCACCTGTATGCCGCCGAACAGCTGCAACTCCAACCCTGTGGCACTGATGATCACATCCGCGGGCAGCTCCTCACCGGTTTTCAGGCGGATGCCCTTAGCGGTAAGACCATCAATGTGCTCGGTCACTACCGAGGCTTTGCCTTCTCGCAGCACCGTGAACAAGTCACCATTGGGTACGACACACACCCGCTCATCCCAAGGTTTGTAGCGCGGGCTGAAATGGCGCATGTCGAAATCCGCGCCGAGCTGGCGCTTAGCCAGCCCCAGCAGCAACTTGCGCACCAGGCTGGGCCAGACTTTGGCGAGGCTGTAGAAAGCCATCTGCATGGCCACATTGCGCGTGCGGGCCAGCCGGTAAACCCAGGCTTGCGGCAGAAAGCGGCGCAGGAAGGCGGAAAGCGGATCGCCCTGCGGCAGGCTCACCACATAGCTCGGCGAGCGTTGCAGCATAGTCACGTGCTTGGCCTTATCGGTCATCGCCGGTACCAGAGTGACGGCCGTCGCACCGCTGCCGATCACCACGATGTTTTTTCCGCTGTAGTCGAAATTCTCCGGCCATAACTGCGGATGAATAAACACCCCCTGGAACTGTTCACGGCCTTTGAATTCAGGGGTGTAGCCCGCCTCGTAACGGTAATAACCGGTGCACATCAGCAGGTGTTGGCAGCTGATTTTGAGCGGTTCAGCGTCCTCGCCACGCTGCACCTGCAGAGTCCAGATGGCACGCTCGCTGCACCAGTCGGCCTTGAGCACCCGGTGCTGAAATCGAATTTTTTCCTGAATGCCGTTTTCCTGGGCGGTCTCCTCGATATAACGGCGGATCGACGGGCCGTCAGCGATGGCCTGCGGGTTGGTCCAGGGTTTGAAGTTGTAGCCGAGGGTGAACATGTCCGAATCGGAACGGATACCCGGATAACGAAACAAGTCCCAGGTGCCGCCCAGCGCTGGCCGGCCTTCGAGGATGGCGAAGCGCTTGCCGGGGCAATGGGTCATCAGATGGTAGGCCGCACCGATGCCGGACAGGCCAGCGCCAATGATCAAAACATCCAGGTGTTCGGCAGACATGGGGGCTCCTTGGGCTTCTTCTTATGCTCGAGGGGCCACTCGCTGTCAGCCCGTCGTGCTTGCCAGAGTCACCTCAAGCAGCGCTTTTGTCACCCCATCTTTCGGCTGTGAATAACCGCAGACGGCGCCCACTAATGAGTGAAGCGTGAGCGCCAATAGCGATTATTAGAAGGTGTTACGCAGCACCACCTCGTTAAACGGTAGCTTGCCGATACGCGGTTTCGGCTCGATGGTTTTCTTGCCGACCGCGACCATCAAGGCAATCACATGGTTGGCCGGCAGATTGATCAGCTTGGCCACGGCATCGAAATCGAAACCGTCCATTGGGCAGGAGTCCAGGCCCTTGCCGCGCGCGGCCAGCATCAGTGTTTGTGCCAGCAAGCCACAGCTGCGCATGGTTTCGTCGCGCTGCACCTGCGGTTTATCGCGGTAATAGGTATCGATAGCACCGGTCATATAGGCCTGTACCTCCTCGGGCGCACCGTCCCAGACACGGCCGACATTTTGCTCCCAGCTATCAATTTGGGCGCAGACCACCACCAACATCGAGGCATCCGTCACCTGCGCTTGGCCCCAGGCCACGTCACGCAGCTGCTGACGCAGGGCCGGGTCGCTGACCTCGACCAGACGCACATGTTGCAGATTGAACGCCGACGGGGCGAGCAGTGCCAGTTGCAGCAGTTCGTCCTTCTCGGCGCTGCTGAGGGTGAATGCCGGGTCATAGCCTTTGACGGCGCGGCGGCTGCGAATGGCTTCATCGATATGCATGGGAGTACCTTCAACATGGCTCGGAAAGCGCTCATGCTAGGCAGCTGTCAGGGCGAATACCACACGCCTTTACCGATAACATTCATCGACAACAACGATCCCAGCGCCACGAGCGGGTCGGCTGCCTGTAAAATCGCCGCCTTCTTTGACCGACCGCCAGCCATGACTCCCGACGCTCTCGCCACCCTGCACCAGCACCTGCTCACCGCCCTGAATCCTGCGCCCGAGGAAACCCGCCGCCTGTTTCACGGCCGCGGGCGCTGCTGGCCGGGCCTTGAGCAAGTCACGGTGGATTGGCTGCAAGGTGTGCTGCTGGTCGCCCTGTTCAAACCGCTGAGCGACGCCGAGCTGCAGGCGCTAAATGCCATGCTGCTGGACCTCAGCCAGAGCACGGCCTGGCAACAAAGCGGTGCGCACAGCCTGTTATTACAGCAGCGCTACCTGCCCGAAAGCCCCACACAGTGGCTGCTTGGTGAGCCGGTTGAGCACTGGGACATCTGCGAGCACGGCCTGCATTACCGCCTCGATCTGGGCCGCAAGCAGAACACCGGGCTGTTTCTCGACATGCGCCACGGCCGCCAATGGGTACACACCCAGGCCGCCGGCAAACGCGTGCTTAACCTGTTCGCCTACACCTGCGGTTTCTCGGTGGCCGCGCTGGCCGGTGGTGCCACGCACGTGGTCAATCTAGACATGGCCAAGGCGGCACTCAGCCGTGGCCGCGACAATCACCGGCTGAATCAGCACGACCTGAGCCAGGTGGTATTTCTGGGGCATGACCTGTTCAAGTCTTGGGGCAAGGTGGCCAAGTACGGCCCCTACGACCTGATCATCATCGACCCACCGTCTTTTCAGCGCGGCAGCTTCGTGCTCAGCAAAGACTACCCAAAAGTCCTGCGCCGCCTGCCCGAGTTGCTCAACGCCCATGGCACGGTGCTGGCCTGCAGCAACGAGCCGGAGATCGGCCCCGACTACCTGGTCCAAGCCATGGCCAGCGAGGCCCCTGAGCTGCGCTTTCACGAACGCCTGAGTAACCCACCGGAATTCCCCGACAGTCAGCCAGACAGCGCGCTAAAGGCCTTGGTGTTCCGCAAAGCCTAGGGCGCGGGCCTGCAAGCATCTCGCAGTGGAGACGGTTGAGGGCTGGTCTACAGTTAGGCAACCAGCCCTTATGAGATCACCGCGATGACGCTCAAAACCCTCGGCCTTGTCCTGTCTGCCAGCGTTTTACTGGCCGGTTGTGCCAGCAAAACCCCAACCCCTTCGCAATATTCGGGCTTTCTCAGCGACTATTCACAACTGCAACCAACGCAATCGCCCAGCGGCGCCACGGTGATGCGCTGGGTAGCGCCTGACTTCCAACTCGCTAATTACAGCTCGGTACTGGTGGAAAAACCGCTGTTCTACCCCGCACCCACACCCAGCGCGCAGGTCAGCCAGCAAACGTTGAATGACATCGCCAGCTACCTGCAACAAGCCATACGCCTTGAGTTGGCACCACGCATGCGAATTGTCGAGCAGGCCGATCGGGACACCCTGGTGCTGCGCAGCGCAATCACCGCGGTGAACCTCTCACCGGAGGGGCTCAAGGTTTATGAAGTGATCCCTATTGCCCTGGTTGCCGCGGCCGCCAGCACCGCAGCCGGCACGCGCGACCTGAACACGGAAATTTATGTTGAGCTGGAAGCCATCGATGGCAGCAACAGCAAACCGATGGCCCGCGTAGTGCGCAAAGGCCATGGCCTGCAGTTGGAGAACAACAGCACCCAGCTGCGCCTCGATGACATCACCCCGGCGCTGGACACCTGGGCCAAAGACGCCCGCGACTTCAAACGTTGAAGCCCAGCACTGCAGCCAACAGCTGCAGTGCTGCACCATGGTTCCCTCATCCATCGTGCGCTAATAAAGATATCGCGGGGGCGCAGATCAATCGGCCCCAGCGAACCCGCGTGATGATGCACGCCCCACGTGGATATGGGCGTAACACCTGCGACAAGGTTAAGCTGTGCCCATGAGCACAGCCCCCTATATCACGCCGCTTGAACCCAACCGCACGGATGCGCCCTCAGGCTTGCGCATCGGTGGCGACTGGACGCTGGCACATTACGCCCACCTGGAAGCCGACGTGCTGCAGTTGCGTGGCACCTTGCACAGCGCGGCCAGCATTGACCTAAAAGACCTGGGCGCGCTGGACACCGCCGGTGCCGCGTTGCTGGTGGAATTGCTAGGCAGCCAGCGTCTGGCCCAGCTGGCCAAGGATGCGCCGGGCCTTGCCAGCGAACGCCGCGCCCTGCTGCAAGCGGTGGGCAGCGCCATTGCCGAGTCCGGTGATGCCGCGCCGGGCAAACACATACCCGCCTGGCGCGAATTCTTTGGGCAGATCGGCCAAGCGCTGGAAGAGCTCTGGCAGCAAGGTGTCGCGCTACTTGGCTTTATCGGCCTGACCCTGGCAGCGATGGCCTCCATCATCCTGCGCCCCAGCCGCTGGCGCATGACCTCACTGGTCGCCCACCTGCAGCAGAGTGGCCTGAATGCCGTGCCCATTGTTGCCCTGCTGACCTTCCTGGTTGGCGCGGTGGTGGCCTTCCTCGGTGCCACGGTGCTTGCCGATTTTGGCGCGAGCATCTACACGGTTGACCTGGTGGCGTTCTCCTTCCTGCGTGAGTTTGGCGTGCTGCTTACGGCCATTCTCATGGCCGGGCGCACGGCCAGTGCGTTTACCGCGCAGATCGGCTCGATGAAGGCCAACGAGGAAATCGACGCCATCCGCACCCTGGGCTTGAGCCCCATGGAGATGCTGGTACTGCCGCGGGTGTTTGCCCTGCTGATCGCCCTGCCGATCCTGACCTTTATCGCCATGCTCAGCGGCATCCTTGGCGGGGCGGTGGTCTGCGCCCTGAGCCTGGACATCTCGCCGGCCATGTACCTGGCCATGCTGCAGGAAAACATCGCCCTCAAACATTTCCTGGTTGGTATGGCCAAAGCCCCGCTGTTTGCCTTCCTGATCGCCGTGATCGGCTGCCTGGAAGGCTTCAAGGTCACGGGCAGCGCGCAGTCGGTGGGCGAGCGCACCACCTCCAGCGTGGTCCAGTCGATCTTCGTAGTGATCGTGCTCGATGCCCTGGCGGCGCTGTTTCTAATGGAGATGGGCTGGTGACGGGCGAAGCGATTATCGAGGTACGCAATCTGGTCAACCGCTTCGGCGCACAGACCGTGCACCAGAACCTCGATCTGGACCTGTACCGCGGCGAAGTGCTCGGTGTGGTCGGCGGTTCGGGCACCGGTAAATCGGTGCTATTGCGCAGTATTCTTGGCCTGCGCCACGCCAACGCCGGCACCGTGCGGGTATTCGGTGAGGAACTGCTGAGCCTGCCGCCCGAGCGGCGCTCGCAACTGGAGCGGCGTTTCGGCGTGCTGTATCAACGCGGCGCGCTGTTTTCCTCACTGACGGTGACCGAAAACGTCGCCCTGCCGCTGATCGAACATGCCAACCTCAGCCGCCCGGCAGCCGAACGCCTGGCCCAGGTCAAGCTGGCACTGGTCGGTCTGCCGCGCGGAGCGGGCGACAAATACCCCACCGAGCTGTCTGGCGGCATGATCAAGCGCGCCGCGCTGGCTCGCGCCCTTGCCCTGGAACCGGACATTCTGTTTCTCGATGAGCCCACCGCTGGGCTCGATCCGATTGGCGCGGCCGCCTTCGACCAACTGATTCTGACCCTGCGCGATGCCCTGGGTCTCAGCGTGTTCTTGGTCACCCATGATCTCGACACGCTCTACACCATCTGTGACCGGGTCGCCGTGCTGGCGGAAAAACGCGTGCTGGTGGCCGACCGCCTGGACGTGGTGGCCGCCACCGACAACCCTTGGATTCACGACTACTTTCACGGCCCGCGTGGACGCGCAGCCGAACAGGCGGCCAACGGCGCGCCAGGGAGAAACTGAATGGAACCGCGTGCCCACCACGTATTGATTGGCCTGTTTACCGTACTCATGGCTGCGGCTGCTTTGGGCTTTGCCCTGTGGCTGAACCAAGCCAGTTCGGACCAGGAACTGCGCGACTATGACGTGATCTTCAATGAGGCCGTCAGCGGCCTATCCCAAGGCAGCGTGGTGCAGTACAGCGGGATCAAAGTCGGTGATGTCATCAGCCTGCGCCTTGACCCAGAAGACCCGCGCAAAGTCCGCGCGCATATCCGTGTCACCGCCAGTACCCCGATCAAGCAGGACACCCACGCCCGCCTGTCGATCACCGGGATTACCGGCGCGGCGCTGATCCAGCTGCACGGTGGCACCCCGGAGAGCCCGATACTCGAAGGCCAGGGCAACGCACGTCCTGTAATCATCGCCGATCGCTCACCGCTGGCGCGCCTGATGACCAATGGTGAAGACCTGGTAATCAGCGTCACGCGCTTGCTCAACCGCGCCAACCAGCTGTTCTCCCGCGAGAATGTCGGGCGTATTTCGCGCACCCTGGAAAACATCGAGCAAACCAGCGCCAGCGTCGCCGGCCAGCGCGATGAACTGCGTCAGGCCCTGCAACAGATGAGTAAAGCCAGTCAGGAAGCTGCTGACCTGATGCGCAACGCCAACCAGCTGCTCAGCGGCCAGGGCCGCGACGCGATGGACAGCGCCAGTCGCCTGATGGCCTCACTGGAGCGCAGCAGCAGCACCGTCGAACAGCTGCTGGTCGACAACCGCAGCTCACTCGACGGTGGCATGCAGGGGGTGGCCGAACTCGGCCCAACCATTATCGAACTGCGCGAAACCCTCAGCGCCCTGCGCTCCTTCGCCCGCCGCCTGGAGGAAGATCCAGCCGGCTACCTGTTGCGCAGCGAAACCATCAAGGAGTTTCAACCATGAGCCGTCTCCGCCTGTTCGCCGCCCTGCTGCTGACCGGCAGCCTGGCCGCCTGCTCGGTATTGCCGAAAAGCCAGGTGCTGAGCATCTATCGCCTGCCGGCCAGCAGCCTGCCCAGCCAGCACGCCAGCGCCGACTGGGCGTTGCGGGTGAACAAACCCCATAGCAGCCAACTGCTCGACAGCACGCGGATTGCTGTAGTGCCTCCGGGCGACCAGATCAGTGCATACCAGGGCGTACGCTGGAGTGACCGCGCGCCGCTGCTGCTACGCGACCGCCTAGTTGATGCCTTCCTTGATGACGGCCGCCTCAAGGCGGTCAGCAGCGATGACAGCCGCCTGCACGCCGACCTGGAACTGGACGGCGACCTGCGCGCATTCCACAGCGAATACCAGAACGGCCGTCCCGCCGCCCGCATTCTGTTTGAAGCGCGCCTGGTGCAAAGCGGCAGCCTGCGCATCATCGCCAGCAAGCGTTTCAGCGTCAGCCAAGTGGCCGGCGACACCTCGGTGCCGGCCGTGGTCAACGCCTTCGGCCAGGCCGGCGACCAACTGGCCCGCGAGGTACTGGAATGGACCCTGAACCAAGGCCAGGCCGCGCAGCGCGCCATAAACAGTGACTTACCCGATAGCGTTACAGCGCGATGAGCACTTGCTGCAAGCTGCCCTAGGTAACCAATTGCGGTAAAGGCGCAGGGCTGTCGAGGCCACACAGCGGTATGCACAGGGTAAAGCACGCGCCGCCCTGACTGGCATTGCACGCCGTCAGGCTACCGCCGTGCCACTGCGCGAGTGTCCGCGCAATTGCCAGCCCCAGGCCAATACCAACGATGCTTTGAGTGCTCTCGCTACGATAAAAGCGCTCGAACACTTGCTCTAATTCCTCTTCGGCGATGCCTTGGCCGTAGTCGCGCACACTGCAATAGAGCATGTCCTCGCGCACGTCCACTGTCACTTCGATCGGCTGCATGGCAGGGCTGTACTTGTCGGCGTTGGACAACAGGTTGCAGAGAATTTCCACACACCACATACGATCACACTCGACCCACAGCGGCGCGCTGCCAGCAAGCGGCCAGTGCATTACCACTGAGCGCTGCGCGGCCAAGTCAGCAAAGCGCTCAAGCGCTTCCGCGACCACCTCGCGCCAGTTACAACGGAGCAACTCCAAAGCCCCCAGATCGCTGCCGCCGACTACCCCTTCATCGAGGCGCAGCCCTTCTAGCACCCGTCCGATCAGCTGATTCAATTGCTGGACCGACTTGCGCACTCGTTGTGCACGCTCACTGACGTTGTGTACCAGGTCGCCATCATGCCGTTGCCGCAGCAGACGTTGCGCGCTGGAGTCGATCACCGCCAGCGGGGTACGCAACTGGTGTGACATCAGCGAAACAAAGTCACGGTAGCGCAGCGTGGTCAGCCGCTCTTGCTGCAGGGCACCCAGCAACTCGCGAGTCTTTTCGTGCTGCTGGACCACTTCGGCATGGCTAAGGTTGGCGCGCCTCAGGCTACCCAGCAACTGCCAGCACAGCAGTGCGCCGGCCAGTAACACCCCGAGCACCGCAAACATCACCTGCACCATCAGCCGCCGGTGAGCATCGCGCTGCGCGCCGATCAACTCGCGATCGGCGAGCATCACCTGATTGCTGATCCGCAACAGGGCCTGCTGGATGCCGTCATAATCCAACTGCGGCTGGTCGAGCATAGCCATGCACTCAATCAACTCGGGCAAGACCCCGAGTCGCTGCATATAGTGGCGCTGCGCGCCCGTGGAGAGCATTGCCAGCCGCGCCTTGAGCAGATTGCGGTGCAGAATTTGCCCGGTATCGCTGGCCACAGTTGGCGGCGTCGTCAGGGCGGCCTGGTACAGCCGGCCACTTTGGTAGACCGCCTGACTCATTGCCCAGACCATGTTTTCACCGACATCGGTGCGCAGTTCCTCCTGCAAGCCGGAGAGTTTGTAAAGTGCATAGCCGAGCAGCGAGGCGAAGCAGAGCACCGCCGCCAGGGCTATGACTTGGACACGCCGATTGCGCTGGGGCGACGGGCTCACGCCGTGGTCTCTACGACCATCGACAAGTCTGGCAGCGCCGAACCGGCACTGAGCACTAAGGCAACAAGGTCCGCCTGACGAGCAACCCCGGTCTTCGCGAACAGGTTGCGCAGATGAAAGGCCACAGTACTGGCCGAGACATCCAACTCCAGCGCCACTTCATCGCTACGCCGGCCTTGCGCCAGCAACAGCGCAACTCGCGCTTCAGTCGGGGTCAGGGCAAAAATCAACCGTAGGGTTTCCAACTCCGGCAGCGAACGGCTTTGCGCGCTGGACAAGAAGATCGCCAGCAGGTTGCCCGCCGATTCGGACAGTGGCGGTGTGCCCGGAGCCAGGCTCAGTAAGCTGACGAACACGGCGCCAGCACTGCTCGCGCGCTCCAACGCCAGCACGCGGCGCTCGCCCACCCCCGCATGCAGCTCCTGGGCATACTGCCGGAAGGTTCGTAGCGCCGAGGGTTTGACCTCAAGCCAACTCAGCCGCCCGCGGCTGTCCTGTGCCCAGATGCCCTCTTCCAGGGCCAGACGCTGCGCTTTCGGGTTTGCATACAGCAATTGGCCGTCCGGGTCACACAGCAGTACCGCCCCCGGCAACTGCGAAAAAATGCTCTGCAGGTGCTCGATAAAACGGTTCTGATTGCTCCGAGCATACCCGCGCAACCGCTCAACCTGGGCCAGGCGGGAACCTACGGTGGCCAATAACATGTCGTAGTCGACCGGTTTAACCAGATAATCGTCGACACCCAGACGCTTGGCTTCCAGCTGGGCGTTGCGCTGCCCCAGTGCAGTGAGGAGTATGAACGGTAGATCCGCCAGGTCCGGGCGCTGTTCACGGATGTACCGGTGGATAAAATAGCCATCACGGGTACTGTCACCGCCGAGCATGACATCACACAACACCAGGTCAGGACGTTGTTGCTCCAACTGCAACAGCGCCTGCTCAGCAGAGTTCGCCGCGATCACCCGGTAGCCGGCGGCGTTCAACTCATCAACCAAGTCGCCCAGCAACGTGGCCTCATCTTCGATGCACAAAATACAGGCTGACATACTGGGTTCTGCCTCAGCTCAAGGGTCAACCGTAATGCTGCGCAGCATCCAGGCCCAACGATAATCGAAACGCGAATCCTGCAACTCGACGTGTTGGTCGCGGGGATACACGACCCAGAGCGGGCCATGGTCAAGCAGCGTCAGGCCCGTACCGTCCATGCTGTGAGCGAGAATCGCATCCCACTGGTAATAGTCGGCGATGCCAACAGCCACTTCATAGTCATTCCAGGCCCGCAGCGTGGCGCTCGCGGTAGTGGCCGGGGCGACGGCTAGCAGCGCCAGTACATCACGCACCAACGGCCCCTCGAAGACCTTGACCCCGCTCGTCCAGGCCGTGGTGGTGGTAACCCGCTGCTGAGGCAATGTCAGCAGTTGTTCCAGGGTCAATTCAAGGCTCTGCCCGGTGCTTTGCACGGTCAGCAACGGGGTCGGCAGCGGGGGCGTTTCAGGCGCGGCCAACAAGGCCGTCGAGGTCACTAAGCACATAATAAATACTAGGCCAGACCGGAAAAATTCACGCCCCAACGTGAGTAGGCACGTACCGGAACGCGGACCTTTAGCTGAGAAAAGCTCACTCGTCGCCACCATATTCCCCTCGAAATAAAACAGCGCCACGCTCAACACGTTGAGGCGAACTTGGTTCGGCTGCACGGGATGCAGCTCTTATTTTTCATTGCGCGTCTGCCATGCACTGACTGCTGATGCTGCCTAGGTTGATAACAGCTTAGTCGAATTCGCCGTACGCCTAAACCGCAATAATTAGGCTTCGAACGCCACTAGGTGACAGCAGTGCCAGTTCTCTCGCCTATAAACCCACGAGGCTCACACGTCATGACTGGGCGGCGTCGTTGTAACAGCTCGCTGGTCGTTTTTTAGTTTTCTGGGACGTTTTTACTGGTATTAGGAACATTTACAACGCTTTCTAAACTTAGCACCCGCGTACAAGTACCTTCCCTTTGCGGCATAAACACCGGATTATCCACAGTCCTCCAAATAGCAGGACTCGCCGTGATACCGGCCAAGCGCATCGCTTATGACTCCTCCCTGACGCTGTCCAGTGACAACAGCAGGGTGGCAACCTGGCGTTCACGACTGCGCCAGAGCTTGCTGCTCGACAGTGTCTTGGCACCAGAACAAGCGCAGCAGTTGGCCTGGGGTATTGAAGTCCACCATTTCGGCTGCCTGCTCGGCATCTGGGCGCAGCTCAGCCCACAACGCTTCAGCCGTGCCACTGACAACTTGAACCGCGGGCATGTTGATAGCTTGCATGTACTGCTAGTGCTGTCCGGCGGCTTGCGCGGTAGCACTGCACGGGGGACGTTCAGCGCCAGTCCAGGCGATCTGCTGCTCAACGACCAACTCCAGGCCGGAGAAGTCTGCCTTGATCAGCCCACTACACTAATCGCCGGTCTACTGCCGCGTTCGGCATTTCCCGCTACCCAAAACCCGCAGCACCTGCACGGATTGGTCCTGCGTGGCGCCTCGCCAATTGGCAAGCTGCTCGGTACTCACCTGCAAACGCTGATGGCCTGCAGCCATGCGTTGAGCCCAGGCGAAGCCCTGGCCTTCGGCGAGGCGAGCCGGGCCCTGCTGGTCCATGCGCTGTCCACCTGTCGAGGTCTGAGCGGGGCAGATCAGGGCCACAGCCTGCTCAGCCAGTTGTGCCTGTACATCGAACAACACCTTGCCCAATCTACGCTGGGCCAGGAGCAACTATGCCAACATTTCGCCCTCTCACGCACGGGGCTGTACCGCCTATTCGAGCCCCTTGGCGGCGTCGCTCAATTTATTCGCCAGCGCCGCCTGGACCGAGCCCGCCGGCAACTGCTCGACCCCCGCTACAAACACCTGCAGATCGCCCAAGTTGCCCGCAACCATGGGCTGCAACCGGAAACCTTCAGCCGCCTATTCAATCAGGCCTTCGGGCTCAGCCCGCGCGTCGCCCGCCAGCAACAAACCCGCCCCGAACCCACATTGCACAACGCACCGCACCTCGCCTGGTTGCGCGCGCTGTAACTGCTGGCACCGGCGACGAGAACCACAATGGCACGCCTGCGCCTCGTGGGCATTCAGTCGCAGGGGAAATTGACCGTTAGCCGCCACTTATACCAACCGCCTCCGCACCTCGGCATAGGGATAGTTCTCCAACGCGGCAAAGCCGCCGAGTTGGCGTGCCTTGAGCTTGGTGAACAGCGGCACGCTAATGCCGCAAAGGAAGCGCGTTAGGCACTCGGCGCTGGGCTCGGCACCTTTCAAGTCGCGGTATTTCTGCCTGAACCCACTGCATAAGCTCCACAAGTCCTGTTCCGCCAGCGGCGGCAAGGCCGGCGGTGCCGGCAGCTGGGCAACCTGGCCGCGACACACCGAACAATGCCCGCACTGCTGCGGCGCGTTGCCGTCACCAAAATAGCCAGCTAGGCGCTGACTCAGGCACTGCTCACTGGCGAACAGCGCGAGCATGGCGTGAATCCGCTGAATTTCGCTGGCTTCCTGCTGACTGAAATAGTCATGCAATTCGGCGCTTAACGCCACCGGATCAAAGCCTGGGTCGAGCAACGCGTAGACCTCGGTCATCTGCTTGCTTTCCAGCTCGATCCAGCCCTGCTCCTGGAAGTAGTCCAGCGCCTTAACCACCCGGCTGCGTTCGGCCTGATGGTGTTGATAGAGCTGGTCGAAATCTACCGTGCTCCAGGTACGTGCACGCTGCGAGGTGCTGATCAATGCCTCAACGAACTGCCGCCGCTCACCAGCGAACTTACTCACCAGTGCCTCAGGCTCTAGCAGGTATTTAAAGCGGTACTCGGCAAAGTAGGCGTAACGCGGGGCGATGATGCCGCGTAGCTCCAGCTGCACCAGCAGGGTTTTCAGCGGCAGCTGACGGATATTGCTCTGCTCACTGAGGGCATTCAGCATCAGCTCCCACTCGCCGCCCTGGCTGTTGTGCAGCAACTCATCCAGCACGCAACGAATGCCATCCCGCTCCGGCGTATCACCGTAGACGAAGTTTTCCAGCACATTGAGGCTGTCGCGGTTGGCCAGTACCAAACAGTCCGAAGGCTGACCGTCACGCCCGGCCCGGCCGATTTCCTGGCTGTAGTTCTCGATGGATTTGGGCAGGTCAAAGTGCACCACGTTGCGGATATCACTCTTGTCGATGCCCATGCCGAAGGCGATGGTGGCGACGATGCAATTGATCTGCCCGGCCATAAACTGGCGCTGAATCGCCTCGCGCGATTCATGGGGCATGCCCGCATGGTAAGCGCTGGCGGCAATACCACGCTGGCTCAGGCGCGCGGCCACCTGCTCGGCGGTCTTCTGCTGAGTGACGTAAACGATGCTCGGCTCACTGCCCTTGGCCCCCAACCACTGCTCCAGACGGCGCTGTTTGTCGGCTCCGCTGACCGGCTCGACCAGCACGTTGAGGTTAGCGCGGTAGAAGCCAGTGGTGACCACATCGTCTGGAGCGATGGCAAATTTTGCCTGCATGTCGGCGATTACCGGTGGCGTCGCCGTAGCGGTCAGCAACAGCACCTGGGCAATGTTGAACTGGCGCTGATAGTCCGGCAGCTTGAGGTAATCCGGGCGGAAGTTATGCCCCCACTCGGAGATGCAGTGGGCCTCATCGATCACTAACAAGGAGATCGGCACCTGGCCGATAAAATTACGGAAGCGCTCGTTCTTCAAGCGCTCGACCGAGATCATCAGAATCTTCAGCTCGCCGGATTTCGCCCGGGCCATCACTGCACTGGCAGCCTCGCGGCTTTGCGCCGAATCGATACTGGCCGCGCTAATGCCGCGGGCATGCAGAAACGCCAGCTGATCCTGCATCAAGGCCAACAGTGGCGATACCACCAAGGTCAGGTGCGGCAGGTGCAGCGCTGGCAACTGGTAGCACAACGACTTGCCCGAACCGGTGGGGAAAATGGCCGCCGCCGAACGCCCGGCCAGCACTGCACTGACCACCCGCTCCTGGCCAGGACGTAACTGCTGGAAGCCGAACACGCGCTCAAGGGTACTCATAACTGCGACTCCATTGACCGCCACAGCGGCAAACAACGATTAAGACTTACAAGCGTAATCCGCTATCGCCAATCCAACTAACACCAGCGGCCACAGAGGCGTACAGTCAATCCATAGACGGTGGAAAAGGAGATGAGTATGCAGGTATCTGGTTTCAACGGCAGCTTGCCGGTTACCAGCTAGATCGCTCGTCAGGGCCAGATGGCCGCACCAAAAAGCTCCGGATACCCGGGGTAGTGACCGCCAAAGCGGGCTGATGAGTACACCGGTTGGTAGCGTCCACGTTCGCCGTGAGCTGTGCAGTCCCTAGGCCTAACGCCGCCATGCAACTCGAAAGCGCCAGCGCCACCAGCAACATATCGACACCTACCTGGCAGTAGCCAGCCATGCTGAAGTCGACAGTTGTAGGTCAGGCCACTGGAAATCGCCTGAGCTGCTAACCCGTTAGATCTGTGGCAAAACTCAGCTACATAGCAACACCTGAGGCCGTGTAGAGCGGTCACCTGAGTAGCGTTACAACACAACTGCACCACGTGCCTGATCTGTTTGCAGATACGCACAAAAAGCCGCCTCCGGGCGGCTTTTCCGTTTCTTGCCGCGCCGGCAAAGCGCCCCCTACATGTCTGACCTGTCAGAGCGTGACTGCCATAGGCATAAAAAAACCGCCGATCAAGGCGGTTTTTTCACAACGGCTGCCGCTTAGAGCTGCGGACCGGCATTACGGATGGCATCGGACACATCGAACTTTTTGAAGTTCTCAATGAACAGTCCAGCCAGGCCTTTGGCCGCTTCATCGTAGGCGCTCTGATCTGCCCAAGTGTTGCGTGGGTTGAGCAGATTGGTTTCAACACCAGGCACCGACTTCGGCACGCTCAGGTTGATGATCGGCAGTTGCTCAGTTTCGGCACCGATCAGCGCGCCGCTCTGAATCGCCGCGATCACGCCACGGGTGGTGGGGATATTGAAGCGCTTGCCGACGCCGTAGCCACCACCAGTCCAACCGGTGTTGACCAGATAGACCTTGGAGCCGAAACCGCGGATACGCTTGATCAACAGCTCAGCGTACTCGCCAGCCGGACGCGGGAAGAATGGCGCGCCGAAGCAGGTGGAAAAGGTCGACTTGATGCCGCCGCCGCTGCCCATTTCGGTGGAACCGACCAGCGCGGTGTAACCGGAGAGGAAGTGGTAGGCCGCTTGCTCTTCGTTGAGGATCGACACCGGTGGCAGCACGCCCGTCAGGTCGCAAGTCAGGAAGATTACCGCGTTCGGCTCGCCACCGAGGTTCTTCTCGCTGCGCTTTTCGATCAGCTCCAGCGGGTAAGCCGCCCGGCTGTTCTGGGTCAGGCTGTCATCGGCGTAGTTAGGTACACGGTTCTCATCGAGAACGACGTTCTCCAGCACAGCACCAAATTGAATGGCTTTCCAGATTACTGGCTCGTTCTTCTCGGACAGGTCGATGCACTTGGCGTAGCAACCGCCTTCGATGTTGAACACCACGCCCACGCCCCAGCCGTGCTCGTCGTCACCGATCAGGTAACGGCTCGGGTCGGCGGACAGGGTGGTCTTGCCGGTACCGGACAGGCCGAAGAACAGGGTCACGTCGCCTTCTTCACCGATGTTGGCGGCACAGTGCATCGGCAGCACGTCGGCGTCCGGCAGCAGGAAGTTCTGCACGCTGAACATGGCCTTTTTCATCTCACCGGCGTAACGCATACCGGCGATCAGGACTTTCTTGGCGGCGAAGTTGAGGATCACGCAACCGTCGGAGTTGGTGCCATCACGCTCGGGCACGCACTCGAAGTTGGCCACGTTGAGGATCTGCCACTGGTCTTTACCAGCCGGGTTGTACTGCTCTGGGTTGATAAACAGGCAACGGCCGAACAGGTTCTGCCAAGCGGTGGCGGTGGTCATCTTAACCGGCAGGTAGTGCGCGTCGGCAGACCCTACATGTACATAGGAAACGAAGCTGTCCTGGGCATCGGAGAACGCCTGTACGCGGTCCCACAGGGCATCAAACTTGTCGGCTGGGAACGGACGGTTGATCGCGCCCCAGGCGATTTTCGCCTCGGTGCTCGGCTCTTGCACGATGAACCGGTCAGCCGGCGAGCGACCCGTGCGATGGCCAGTACGGACAACCAGCGAGCCGTTGGCGGCCAGCTCGCCTTCACTGCGACGAAGAGCTTCTTCGACCAGTTGGGCGGCGCTGATGTCGGTGTACACGGCGTTTTTGGCTTGCGTCATGTGGGTCCCCATCGGCCATACGGCCGAGTCTCCGAACGTTTTGTAGTAGAAACAAAGCTCTACTACAGAGAAAAAAGTGCGCCGGATTATGCCAGAAAAAGCAGGCTGCGAGTGCAGCCTCTGATCAAATCATCACGGCGTGGTTTGCGGCTATTTGCCTCAGTGACGCGTATCCGATGGTGCGTCACTGCTGCCATCGATAAACAACTGCAGCACATCGGCGGCATCGAACAGGTAGCGCTCGTTGCAGAACTGGCAATCGATTTCCACGTGACCACCGTGTTCCTGCACCAGCACTTCGGCATCCGCCTGGCCCAGACTGATCAGCGCCCGGCTGGAGCGTTCACGCGAGCAGCTGCAACGAAACTGCAGCGCACGCGGGTCAAACAGTCGCAGCGGGTCCTGGTGATACAGACGGTGCAGCAGGGTTTCGTTATCCAGGCCCAGCAGCTCTTCGACCTTCAAGGTATCGGCCAACGCCAGGGCATGCTGCCAGCTCGCTGCTCGCTCTTCATCGTCTTTGATCCGATCCGCCGGCAACTGCTGCAACAACAGGCCACGGGCACGCTGGCCATCGGCGCTGAGCCAGAAGCGCGTCGGCAACTGCTCGGAGGTGGCGAAGTAATTGCTCAGGCAGTCAGCCAGGGTGTCGCCTTCCAGGTCAACGATGCCCTGATAACGCTGCCCGGATTTCGGCTCAACCGTCATCGCCAGCACGCCATCGGGCATCAGCTCACGCAGGCTGGCATCGGCGCCAATCTGTTCGGCGTGATAATGCGCAATGCCGCGCAACTCACCTTCACTGGAGCACTCGACCATCAGCAACGGCACGGCACCGGAGGAGCGCGCCTGGAGAACCAGCAGCCCCTCAAACTTCAGCGTGCCAATCAGCAGGGAGGCGGCCGCCAGCAGCTCACCCAACAGCTGGGCGACAGGTTGTGGGTAGGTGTGCTTAGCCAGGACATGGGTGTAGCTGTCGGTCAGGCCGACCAACTCACCACGAATATCACTGTCATCGAACAAAAAACGCTGGGAAAAATCAGGCATGCCAACTTCACTAAAGGTGACTCGGCCCGTGATTTTAGGCGCAAATGCCCGCATGACCAAGCGCCTCTTGTCTATCGGCCGCGCGGGGTCATGACTATCGCCCCAAGACGTCGACTCAACGCACCATCAACAGCAAGCCATTAAGCACCACGATCTGATCTTCGTCGAAGGACCGCCCCAGCCCGGTCATGCCGTCGCGCTCGTCCGCGCTCCACAGACTCGAGCGCGGCGCGGCCTGGCTGGCCTGGAGCGTCTCGCGCAGGCGGCCAAAGCTGGCATCGATATGGCCGTCGAAATACTGATCCAGAGTGCTGGCCATGGCCGGGGTCAGGCCATCCAGGGTCATTACGTTACGGTTACGTAATTGGTAGCTGCCAGAGGTCGCACCCGGCTCAGCCCAAGCCACACTCTGAAAGCACACCGCCAACTGCTGCGGGTTGCCATTACCGTCCTGATACACATACAGGTCTTCCAGGCCCTCAGCTCGACCGGCCGGCAAGTCCACGCCCGCGGCCTGCATGGCATCGCGTAGGGCCTGGCCACATAGCGCCACGCCGCCATTGTTGACACGCCCGCTGGGCGAAGCCGGTTGGTCACCGGGAACATGGCCACTGCCACTGAGATAGGCATCGTAGGCCAACGCCCAGCCCTGCACAAAGTCGCTGGCGACCCGCTGCATCTGTGCAGCCTGGTAGACATTGCGGCCGATGCTGACCGCACTGAGGATCAGGCCGATAACCACCAACACCACTGACATTTCCAGCATGGAGAAACCGCGCTGGACGCGGGGGGACGACATAGACGAAGGCATGGCAATTCCTATGGAAGCGGGGTCCGGAGCATTCGGTGCCCCGGGCGTGGTGTCGGGGGACTCAGCGCGGATCGTCCGGCACATCGATGTCCTCCACCGAGCAGAAGTTGAGGCTAAAGGGGTTCACGGCGATGGGGGCGATGACCTGCGGCGGCATGTCGACCTCGGCAACGGTGTTCCACCACTGTGCGCGGTCGCCGCGCACCGCGTTGGCCTGGATCGCATCGGTGTAGCGGATGGCCAGATCGCGGTAATGAACTGAGTGGTCCTTGAGCGCCTCGGTGCCGATCTTGGCGCAGACGGCGAAGGCCAGCCCGGTGGCTGCCCCCGGCACGCCGGCGGCGTTGGTGACGATATCGATGACAGCGATGGGCACGTTGACGCCCATCAGGCCATAGGTGATCAGCGAGTCGGCCAGGGCGATCTGCATGTCGGTGGCGGCCTGGGACACCCCGGCCACCGCGCTGAGCGTGCTGGCGGTACCCATGGCGACATTGGCCTCGGCCAGTTCGTCGTTGAGATCCTGCAACACCGCGTAATCAATGGCGCCACGCTGCAGGGTCAGGGCGGCAGTGCCTACGTTGAAGTGCGCGCTGCCCGCCGCCGCCAGCACCTCGCTGCAGGCCAGTCGCGCGTACAGCTGGGCGAAGCCCACGGCGCGCACCCGATCGTCGTTGTTCAGACTGTGGGCCTGGGTCGGCGCATCGAACCCGACGCCCTGGGCCTGCAGGCCATCGGCCGGCGTGCCATCGCCGTCGCGGTCGCGCACCCCACCCAGTGCCAGGCCGTAGGCCACGTTGGTCGAGCCCGCCGGCCCCACCGTGTGCACCTGGGCGGCGGAGAAGGGCGCGCGGGCGCCGGTGTTCAGACCGCTGCAAAAGTCCAACAGGGTGTTCTGCCCCAGCAGCGTCGCGGTGGCCAGCACCGCGCCCGGCACCACCTGGGCGACCAGGGGCGAGAAGCGGTCTTTGGCCACGCCCAGGTCACGGTCCAGGGCTCCCGGCAGCGGGGCCTGGTAGACCTGGTAGCGCACCTGGGCGGCCTGGAAGCTGGCCATGCCTAGGGTGCGGGCCGGCAGGCGCTTGCTCACCCCGGCGCCAGCGGCCCCGCAGTTCTCCAGGCCGTCGCCATCGGTGTCGGCGCAGGGCAGACGGTTGTGCGTGAGCACGAAGCCCGTCAGGGCCTGGTCCGCCCGCTCCAACAGGCTGCGCTGGGCGCTGGCCTGGGCCTGCAGGTTCTGGCGCTGGACGAAGGTCAGCAGCAGGACCGCCATCACGCCGATCACCGCAATCGCGATGGCCAGCTCCAGCAGGGAAAAACCACGCTCATTACGCCTCATGGCAGCAACCCTCGATTGTGTTGAAGCACGGCCGCGGCCAGCGCCAGAGTCTCTGCCTCGACAAACCGGGCCAGTTCGAGAACCGCTGCCGCCTTCTGCTCTTGAGCGAGCTCCTCCGCCTCCTGCGCACCCAGCAGCTTCGAGGTCGCGCTCTGCACGCCCTTGATCGCCAGGCCCACGGCGACCCCCGCTTTGACTACCACCACCGCGCCGATACCCGCGGTAGCCGCGGCCTGGTAGACCGCCGAGGCCGTGGTACCTAGGGTGATGACCAGCTCGGCGGTGGCCAGGCCCAGGGCCGCGGTGGCCATCACGGTGTTCTGCCGACGCACGTGATGCCCCAGGATGCGGAACTCGTGGTACAGCTCAGCGAAACGCCGGTTGTCGTAGCCCACATAGGCGCTGCGCGCAGCACCATCGGCGCGGCTAATCGCTGCGGGGCAGCCCAGGCGTCCTGCCAGCTCGGCAAAGCCGACCAGCAAGGTAGCGTCGTCGTAGTCCAGCCGCTGCGGTCGATCGCTCGGTTCGAAGCCGACGCCGGCATTCAGGCCGTCGAAGGCATCGCCGTCGTTGTCGGCATCCCCCCCGCTGGGATGGGCCAGGGCGAAGGCCACCGCCACCGCCGGACTGCCGCCGTCCACGCGGCCGGACTGGGGGTTCAGTTGGCCGTTGTGCAGCGCCTTGCACAGGTCCAGGCCGTTGACCGCGGTGAGCGCGCGCGGGCCATCTGGCGGCAGGCGGGGTTCGAAGCGATCCAGGCTGAGCGCCAGATCGGCATCAGCCAGGGCCGTGGCGCCCGGCGCCCGGTAGACCCCATAACGCAGGGGCGGGCCGCTCAGTCCCAAGGTTGCCTGGGGCAGCCAGCGGCCGGCCTGGGCACAGGTCTCCAGCCCGCCGGGCTGCGTCGCCGGACAGGGCAAACGGTGCTGGGTCAGGGCGAAGCCGCCGAGTGCCTGCTCCGCCGCTGTAAGCTGGGCCTGCACCGCCGCGCGGCTCTCCAGCGGGCGCAGCAGGGGCAGCAACTTCCACAGCGCCGCGCCCAGCAGGCCGGCGATCAACAGCACCACCGCCATCTCGAGCAGGGAGAAGCCGCGCTGGCTGCGAGCGAGCGGGTTCATCGCGTCACCCCCTTGGCGTCCATCGCCCGGAGGATGTCCACCGCGCCCCCCAGACCTCCACCAGCGAACCTCCCGCGTCGGGCACGGTGCCGGCGATGATCCCCTCCATCTGCGCCTTGGCCGCCAGCAGGCCGTCGTCCGGATCGTTGATCAACTTGTTCAGCGCCCGAGTCTCCTCCTGGGCCTGCTGCAGCGCGTACAGATTGACCTGCACCTTGTCGGCCCGGCTCCCGTAGGCGCTCAGGTTGAAAGCAAACCACAAGCTGGGGTTCTTGTTGTAGGCCTCGCTCAACGCCGCCGACTCGACCGCGTCCGCCGTGTTCTTCGCGCTCAGCGCCGCGTTGACCGCGCTGGTGGCGCTGGTCACCTTGGGCGTCAGCTCAGTGAGCTGCTCTTGCAGGATGGCAATCTGCCGGTCCAACGACTTCTGTTTGTCTGGATTGCTTTCGCCGGCGCGTTTAGTCACCAGATCCTCACGGTTGTTGGTCAACATCGTGCTCTGATCGTTCAGGCTGCTGAGCTCGTTCTCCGCCTTGGCCAGCGTGGCATCGCGCAGCACCCGGAAGTCGACCGCCTGGGTGTAGGCCAGCAAGGCCGCGCGGCCGGCCGCGCGGGCATCGGCGTCGCTATGCAAGGCATCGACATTGGCATAGGCATCCGTGGTCCAATTGTTACGATCATTGACGCTGGTTTTGTACTTGTTGAGCGCCGCGGCCTCCTTGTTCTGCGCCGTGGCCAGGTCGGCCCGGGCCTTGGCCAGGGAGGCGTTGATCTCGTCCAGAGCGCTCTGATACAGGTTCTTGCCCTCGGTGATCTGGTCGATCTCGGCCTGCACATCGGGGTCGACGATGGCCCCCAGCTTGCGCGCGACATTGACCACCTTAGCGAAGGCCACGGTGACGGCCACGGTGGCGGCCACGTTGAGGCCGATGGTCACCCCTTGCAACACCACCGCCGCAGTGGCAAACCCCACCGCGGCCGCCGCCCGGGGAATGTCGGCGCAGCCGATCAGGATCGCGCACAGGGCGATGGCCGCCGCCAGCTGCGCACTGGCGATGGTCAGGCTGGTGATGGCCTTGGTCATGCCGATGCCGGCGATTACCACGTCGACGATGCTCTTGGCCAACTGCAGGCCGGTAGTGATGCTGGCCATGGTCGCGTTGCCCTTGAGTTCTTCCAGATCGCTGTTGACCTCGACGATCACGTCGGCGGCCAGGGCCATGGCGCGCAGGGCGCCAAGGTTACCGGGACAATTGAGAGCACCTGCCAGGCTGGAGAAGGTGCGCAAGCGCACCGCATCGTCATAGTTGGCGTCCGCTCCCCGGTAGGGTGCGCTTAACAGCGGATCGGCGGTAACAGCGTTGTCGCCATCAAATAACTCACCACTGCCGCTACGATCGACATCACCGCCCAGGGCCAGGCCATAAGCGACGTTACGCCGCACCCCGGCGGTGGTATTGAAATGCGCCGCGTTCTGCGCTGCTGTAGCGGCAGAGGCAACCATGGCCCCATCCAGCACGCTGCAGAAGTCGAAGGCGTTGGCCGCGGTGAAGGGATACACCTCGGAATGATCCCAGTTGCCCGGGTTGAAATTGTTGGTCAGCAGCGCCAGGTCATTGCCACTGCGGTAAACGATATAACGCAGACGCGGCATACCAGGCTGAGCACCCTCGCTCGTCAAACCTAGGGTATGTACGGGCAACCAGCCCTTGTTGCTCAGGTTGGCACAGTCTTCATAACCGTCGCCATCCACATCTACACACGGCAGGCGCTGCTGCACTTCGGCAAAGCCGGCCACCTGGCGGTCTGCCAGGGCGAGGAAGGCCGCCTGCTGCTCGGCATGCTCGCGGGTCTGCTCGGCCAGCAGCCAGGTGTAGCCGGCCATCAGTAGGCCGCCCAGTAGTAGCACCAGCAGCATGCTCTCCAGCAGGCCGAAACCGGCCATGCGCGCCGTTATCCTGGCGCGCCGGTTTTGCCTACCACTCATATCGCCACCGCCTGTTTGACCAGGTCGTAGACCGGCAGAAACAGTGCCACCACCAGCAGCATGAACAACGCGCCAGCCAGCAGGATCACCGCCGGTTTGATCACCTCCGCCAGGGAGGTAATAAGGTGATCAAGCCGGCCGCGATACTCACCGGCCAGGTGCGCCAACTGCTTGTCCAAGGTACCGGTCTCTTCGCCGACAGCGATCATGCGTACCGCCATGGGCGGGAAGCCGCCGACCTGGCGCATAGCCGTGCCGATACGCTCGCCACGAGCCACTGCAGTGCGCAAAGCGGCCAAGCGCTCACGAAAATATTCGTCGCCGGTGGAGCGTTCTAGAATTTCCAAACTGCGCACCGTATCCAGCCCCGCACGGATCAGCAGCGCTAGGTGTTCGGTGAGGCGCGCCATACCGGACGAGTGCATCAGTACCCGGGCGATTGGTAACTTGTGCAGCAGCAGGTGCAGGTGGCGACGGGCCCAGCGGCTACGACTGACTGTCAGCCAACCGCCGACCAGCAGCAGGCTCAGCAACAGCAGAGTCAGGCCCAGGTGTTCGGTCAGCCAGTCGGCCGCCGCCAGCACGCCGAGGGTGATGGCCGGCAGTTTGACGTTCATCTGGGCGAACAGTTGGGTCATGCTGGGGATCACATAAAACACCCAGAACGCCGCCGCCGCAAAGATCGCCGACAGCACGAAGCTGGGATAGATCATGGCCGCGCGTGCGTCCTGATTCATCTTGTGCACACGCTCCAGGTGCAAGGCCCCCTCAAGAAACATGCGGTGCAGCTCACCGCTCTCCTCGCCCAGCAGCACCAAGTTGCGGATAGTCTCAGGGAACAGGTCAGAGTGACGCTCGAACGCTTCGCTGACCGAGGCCCCCGTATTGAGGTCCTCCAGCACCGCGCGGGCGATCGCGCCGATACGCAGCTGCTCGCCCAGCTCGGCTTCTTCGGCCAGGGTCTGTAGGGCATCGAACATCGGCACGCCACTGCCCAGCATCACCGACATGTCACGCAGAAAGGCACTGACATCCTGTTGGGTGACGCGATTACGCTGCAGCTGCGCGCTCAGCCACTGCAGCGGCGCGGCCCAGCTCGGCAGCCGGTGCAGACTTAGCACCACGGCGTCATGGCGGCGCTCCAGCCACAACTTGGCGGAGAAGTCTTTGCCCACACTCAGGCTGACAAAGCCACGACTTACCCGTCCATCGTCACCCAGCAGGCGATAGAAGTAGGTACTCACGCCTGCACCTCCCCGCCTAAGGTGCGAATTACCTCGTCCATGGTGGTCTGGCCCTGAGCTACCCGCCACCGCGCCAGCTGGGCAATGTCGGTGAAACTGTTAGCGGCCACTCGCTCCAGCAACTTATTGCGTCCTTCGCCCTCAGTAATACCCTCGGCCACCGCCGCCGACACCAGCAATACCTCGTAGACCGGCAGACGGCCGTAGAAACCGGTCCCAGCACAACGCGGGCAACCCTGGCCGCGGCGGCCATGGCTCGGCGCGTCAGCAGCCAACCAACGCCGCTCAGCGGCACTGAACGCCACCGCAGTGCTACAGAACGGGCAGTTTTGCCGCAGCAGGCGCTGGTTGATCACTGCCAGCAGGTTATCGGCGATGGTCTGACGATCCAGACCCAGCACATTAAGGCGCGGCACTGCACCGAACACGTTGCTCACGTGCAGGGTGGACAGCACTAGGTGGCCGGTGGATGCCGAGTCGACTGCCGCGCGGGCGGTTTCCTCGTCACGAATTTCGCCGATCAGCAACACATCTGGGTCGTGACGCAGAAAGTGCCGCAGGGCGTTACCGAAATCGTAACCGGCACGACGATTGACCTCGGTCTGGCCGGCGGTGGGCACCCGGTACTCCACCGGGTCCTCGACGGTCAGTACGTTACGCTCGATCAGCGACTGCATGCGCAGCGCCGAATGCAGGCTGGTGCTCTTACCCGAGCCGGTGGGGCCGGTAATCAGCACCATACCGGCCGGCCGGGCAAACAGTTGCTCAAGCACCACCACATCTTTTTCCAGAAACCCCAACTCGACCAGTCCGCCGAATTCGCTGCGTTCGGGCAGCAAGCGCAACACCATGCGCTCGCCGTGGATGCTGACCAGGGTTGAGACGCGCAAGGTAAACGCCTGGTCCAGCACCCGAGTGTAAAAACTGCCGTCCTGGGGTAGACGCTGCTCGGAAATGTTCATCTCGGCTTCCAGCTTGATAAACACCAGTAAGCGCGCCAGTTGTGGTGGCAGGCCGAACATCGGACGCAGTACGCCGTCGATGCGGAACAGCACGTGCAGGCTGTCACTGGCCGGAGCGATGTGAATGTCGGTGGCGCGCTCGCGCACCGCCAGGTGCAGCAAGTACTCCAGCAGTTGCTGCGGGCCATAGGCGTGGTCGCTGTCACCGGACAGGCGGCGTACTTCACGCTCGATCAGCGACTCCACGGGGTGGCTAGCGAAGTAGTAGGTTTGCCGGATCAGTTGGGCGACCTTGGTAAATTCGCCCTGCACGAAACTGCAGCGCCAGCCGGTGCGCTGGAACACCAGTTCGGCCACCCGCTCGATTGAGCCGTCGCCCAGCAATACGTGCAGTTCGCCATCGGCCCGACTCAGTGGCAGGAAGCCGTGCATCAGGCACAGCTCACGGTTGAACAGCTCCAGCAGCGCCAGCTCGGGTGTCGGGCACTTGTCCACCGCGACGAAACCAATGTCCATTTGCTCGGCCAACAGCAGCGCCAGGTTGAGCTCGGAGGTCAAACCGTGGCGCAACAAAATCTGGCCTAACTTGCCCGACTCGACCCGCTGCTTCTGCACTGCGTATTCGAGCTGTACCGCCGTCAACTGACCGCGCTCACACAGCGCCTCGCCTAGCCGGACAGGGCTCTCTGCGCTGTCGACCACTACCAGTTCAACCTTCGCCATGCTGTTGCTCCTCACTGCGCTCAGACGCGACCGAGGCGACAAACGCCGGTAGCAGGCTAAGCGTTAAATCATCGGGAATACCGCTGGGGCTCAACCCCATCCGGGTCTGGAATTCGCTCAGGGCAGTGCGCGTCAAGGGCCCCCAGCGACCATCCAGTTCGCCGTGATAAAGGGCCAGGCTGCTGAGCAGAGTTTGTAGGTGTAGCGCCTCGGGGTTGGCCTGCGGGCTGCTGATCCACTCGCCACGCAAGCTCGGGCGCCACAGCACCAGGGCCGGCTCCTGAGCATCCAGCAGGCAGGCACCGCCAGCCAACACAGCGGCCAGCTGCGCTTGGGGGACACGCAGACTGCGCAGCGCCGGCGCGGGCTCACTCACGGCCAGCTGCGTCTGACAGCGCGCCCAAGCCGAGCCCACCGAAAGGTCCAGTTGGTCCGGAGCCTGGGCCGGTTCAGCGAAGGCGACCGCCTGGGTGACCTGGGTCGCCGCGACTAACTGCGACCAGCCCAGCAGCCCGCTGCCGCTCAGCAGCACGCCCGCGAGCAGCACCAATGCCACCAGGTGCAGGCGCCGCGACGGCGCGCGGCGAAAGCCAGCCTCCGCCGTAGCCTTGCCGACCAGAGCGGCATCGATCAGGCTGTCGTTGCGCAGCAGCACGCCATACAGGCAGCGATCCATAATCAGATGGATGCGCCGCGGGTTGCCGCCGCTGCAAGCACGCAGCTCGCGCAGCCCGGCGGCCGTCAAACGCACGCCGGCCGCGTCACCGCCCAGGCGAAAGTCCACATAACGCCCCAGTTCCTCGGCGCTCAACGGTCCCAGTTGCAAGTGCTTGACGATGCGACTGGCCAATTGGCGGATCTGCGGGCGCGCTAGGCTGTCTTGCAGTTCCGGCTGACCGGCAAGGACGATTTGCAACAGCTTGTGCTGCCCCGTCTCCAGGTTGGTCAGCAGCCGCACCAGCTCCAGACTCTCCAGGCTGAGATTCTGCGCATCGTCAATCAGCAATACACAGGTGCTGCCCGCTTGATGGCGCTCCAGCAAAAACTGGTTGAGGGTCTCCAGGCTCTCGGCGAAGTCCGCGCCCGGCACCAGGCCGAAATCACGGTTGATCGCATTGAGTAAGTCGAGCCCCTGCAGAAAGGTGTTAAGCACCAGCGCCACGCTCGCACCTTGGCCCTGCAAAGCCTCAATCAGGTGGCGCAGAAAGGTGCTCTTGCCCAGACCCACTTCGCCACTGAGCAACACGAAACCCTTGCGCGCCAGCAGGCAGTGCAGCGCCTCGGCAAATTCCTGTTCTAGGTGCGCCGTATAGAAGTAACGGCCAGCGTCTGGGGTTGGCGGGAATGGATGCCGCGTCAAACCCAAATGCTGCAAATGGCGTTCGGCGTCCATCAGCGCCCCCCTTCACGGGTGCGGATATAGCGTTCGACCCGCAGTTGCTCCGGGTGGCTGTCGGGCAGTCGCGCCAGAGTGTGGCGAGCCTGCCCGAAGTGCCCAATATCGGCCTGCAGTAGCGCCAGGTTGATACTGGCACCGGCGTCACCTGGACGCCGCGCCAAGATCTGTTCGTAGAGGCCAGCCGCTTCCTCGGCACGCGCACTGGTACTCAACCACCAGGCGCGCATGCGCAAGCGGGTCAGGCTCTGGGCCGGCAACAAGGCCTCCAGCGCCAGCAACTGGGGCTCGGCGGCTGTAGGGTCCTGGGCCTGCATCGCGGCAGTAAAACGGGCAACGGCCTGTTCCACCGCGCGCTCGGCCTCCACTGTGGTGCTGGCCGGCTCGCGGCGCGCCTGCACCTGGATGCCATCACGCGCGGCCTGCAGGCGCTGCTCGCGACTGATCGCGGGCGGCGCGCTCGGTATTGACGCAGTGGCGAGCACCTGCGGCAGGCCTAGGCTCGGTGCGTCAGCCGACAGAGGGCTGACACTCTCAGGCGGTGGGTCCGACGGCAGGTGGTCGAGGGCTACGGTGACTGGCTGGCTGACCGCTGCCAGTTGGGTCACCGTGCTCGGTGGGTTAGCTGATGCTGGCTGCACGACTGCTGGCAGCGGCCGTGCCGCGAGCGGCGTCACTTCTGGCTCATTTGTAGGGGTCGCCAGCTCAGGCTGCAGCGCTACCTTTACAGCGACCGAGTCAACAGCTACTGGCACCGCTGTTGCCAACGCGGCTGCCGGATTGACCGCCGTGTGCTCGGCTATCGGCTCAACGATCACCGGCGCTAACACCGCTCGCTCAGGCACTGTCGGCTCGCCCTCGCTCACCGCCAGGACCGCGTCCACCTCTACGCCAACGCGAGGCCAAAGCAGGCTGGTGCCGACTCCAACACACAGCGCCAGTGCCAAATACCGGCCATAAGCCGGGCGCACGCGCGCCGGCAGCGGGGCCGGTGCGGCCGCTACGTCAGGGGTCTGCTCTTGGCGATCAAGCTCCTTGAGCGCAGCGTAGATCAGGCTCACAACACGGTGGCCCGCAGCACGACAACCAACTCGCGGCTGCCCTTGCTGTCATTCTGCTGGTCAAACAGCAGGCCCAGGCCAGGGATGTCGGAGAGGAAGGGGATACCACCATTGTTGTTGCTCACACGCTGGTCGATCAGACCACCGATCAACACCGTGTCGCCATCAGCGAGGTTGAGGGTGGTGGTCATGCCCTTGTAATTGATCACCGGCAGGGTCACCCGATTGCCGTTGCCGACATCAGTCAGCGCCAGACTGGCGGGCTCAACATCCGTCTGCATTGGGTGAATCAGTAGCTCGACGCGACCGTCCTTGTCGATGCGCGGAATCACGCCGAATACCACACCGGCAAACAGCGAATCGGTCTGCACGTCGGAGCTGGTGGTCGATGCCCCACCACCCGGGTTCGTCAGAGTCGAGGAGATTTTCGACACATAGCGCACGCTGGTACCAACGCTGAGCATGGCCGGCGCGCCGTTACGCACCCGCACGCTCGGGTTGGACAGCACATTGAGGTCGCCAAACGAACGCAGAGCCGTCAGCGCAACGCTGAAGCTGTCATCGAAATAACCCAGGCCGGCCGAGTTTCCGGTCGCCGAGCCGAGCAATTGCTGGGGAATGGTCAATACCCGCGACAGGGCATTGTCACCCGGCAGGGTGCCGGTGGCTGGCCCCAACTCTAGCGGGCTGGTACCGACGGTGCCGGCTACCTGGCTGCGCAACAGCTTCCAGTCCACCCCGTATTCGAAGCCGTCGTTGAGACTAACGTCGATGATCTGCGCCTCAATCTGGACCTGACGGGTCATCACCGCACGGCTGTAGCGGATCATCTCCTCCACGGCGCGCACCTGAGACGGCCGGCCGCGCACAAACAGGCCGCCGGTGACCCGGTTCAGACTGAAGGCAGTTTTCGCCTCGCCCTCCCCGCTCTGCGCCGATCCGCGCTGGCCCTTCTCCTGGCCGAGGATGCTTTCCACGGATTTTTCGAGAAATTCGTAAGGGTCGTTTTCCTTGCCGCTGCCACCACTGAGGCTGAAGTTGCCCTGCAACTGATTACCACCGCCGCTGCCTTCGGTGTTACTGCCTTCAGAGCCGAACACGTTGCCGCCGGTGCTGATGTCTACCGCCATGTGCGCGTTGACGAAGTCGACGTTGAAGATCTGCTCATCCATCAGCCCCACCACCAAAGTGGTGCCGGTGACTTTGCCGCTCAGGTCGAAGGCGCGCAGGATGTTGTCGAACACCTCGCGAGCGGTAACGTTTTTCAGTGACAAGTTGGCGCGTTTGTTCAGCTGCAACACCTCAGGCTCGACAATCAGGTTCATCCCCAACTGATCGGCCAGCGCCCAGAGAAACATGCCAACATCGGCGTCGCTCATGTTGATGTTGATGAGTTTGTCTTCCAACGGGTCATAGGCGGGGGCCACCAAGCTCGGGGGCTTAGCCGGTGCAGGTCGGTTGAGGTTGCGGTTGAGGCGATCCTGGTTGGCGGTCAGCAGCTGGGAACTGTTTTCCAGGTGCTCACTCAAGGCTGTCAGTGCCTCGCCAGTCTCCGGTTGCAGGTGCTTGACACTAGGCGGCGTAGTGCCGCAGCCGGCGAGGATCGCCAGGCCCAGCAGACCAAGGGCAAAACCGCTGCAGCGGCGGGTGCGGGAAGGGAAAACAACGGCTGAAGTCTGACTGCTCATAAACAATTCCGAATCAATGGTTGTAAGGGGCTAGCCAGCCCATCAGGGAGTGCAGGCTCTGCGCTAGCACCACATCGTCGTAGCCCAAGTCGCTCGCGCGCCCCGGTGAAATCACACACGTCTGCCCCGCCAACAGGTCAGCATGCGGCCCCTCAAAGCCCTGCCCGCTCGCGTTGCGGTCACTGGCCGGCAGCACCAGGACGAAGGCTGGATTACTCAGATGTCGCCCTGCGCAGTCCTGCGCACCAGCTTCGGCATCGTTGCCGGTGAGAAAAGGGGCGGCCTGCGTGACCGGCTGCGCCGCCGCCAACACCAAGCCCAGCATCAGGTCACCTAGGCTGTGGTAGCGGGGTGAAGTGGGGGCATCGCCAGAGCGCTCAACGTTCTGCGCCAGGTCCACAGCGGCACTGCGGTACACCCCCAGCAAGCCGCGCTGAGCCGGCACTGGCAGGCTCAGCCCTAGACTCAGATAGGGCACCCGGCCCAGAACCAGGCCGGCCGGGCAGTTGCCATTGGCATCACCTTCGCGCCCGTCACCGGAGCTGTCCGGGCACGGCAGGCGGCGCTGACGCAGGCTAAAAGTCAGCACCGCCTGCTGCAGCTGTGCACCGGCGGCACGGGCTTGCTGGTGGGCCTGGTCGTTGGCGGCAGTGCCATAAGCATTACTGACCAACACACCAAGTAGCCCTACCACCACCAAGCACAGGCTTAGCTCCAGCAGGCTAAAGCCTTGCTGCTGCCTTGAAGCCTGGGGCAGACGGCAACGACTCATGGCTCCTCGGCAGCGGGCGCAGGCTCGGCCATAAAGTCCATGCGCAACTGGCCCTGCAACGCCTGCAACTGCTTGAGATAACCCTGCATGACCTGCAGATCGCCGCCGTTTGGCTTGAGGCTCTCGGCCTCAATCTGCTTAGCCAACGCCTGTAGTTGTTCGGCCTTGGCCAGGTTGGCGCGGAGCACGTCAATCTTGACCCCTCCGACCACGCTGCTGCCATTCTCACGCTGCATCGCATCAAGCATTGCGTCCAGTTGCGCAATGTTTTGCGGTCGATCCGGACTCGGCGTTACGGTCGATGTCGCGGGCGGCACAACGCCAGGGGCGCCGGAGATTGGTGCTCCGGCCCAAGGTGGACTGGCCTCGCTCTGCGGCGAGCTGGTTAGCACCGGCGTCTCAGCCAAACTCGCTGGCGCGCTGGGCAGCGACGGTGAGGCCGCAGGTACATGCAGCGGCGTGACCGGCCACAGACACCAAGCAATGGCGGCGCTCAGCGCAAGACCCGCGACGAAGGTCAGAGGCAGAGTGAGATTACGCATAGCAACTCCAGAAAACAGACAAACAGAGCATCAGGAACCGGCCGGACTGACGTGGCCGATCGCGTTGGCTTGTACATCGACCTTGAGCACGCGGCGCATGCCGCCCTCAGTGATCACCACCGCTTCGCGCTGGATCTCCAACACCCGAGCGTTGCCCGGCAAAACCGAGCCCGGTTGCACATAAAGGCCATCAATCACTGCGCGCCTGAAGCCCGCTGCGACATACACCAGGGATACGTTGCGCTTCGGCAACACCGCTCGCAGTGGCACTGCGCCTTGAGTCTGCGCTGCCGATGTGGCCAAGGAAGCTGAGCCTGCACCGGGCGCCAGGGCGAGCAGCGCACCGGCGCTCGGCGCCTGACTGAGCGGCCCGACCAACGCGCGCAGCTGACTCAGGCCAGCCTGCAGTTGAGCCAGTTCAATGGCCCCTGCAGTAGCATCTGATGGCTCGTTGTAGGGTAAGAGCAGACGCGGCTGAGCGTATTGACCCAACCACACCAGGCCTGTAGCGAGCGCCATGACCCACAGGGCGATAGACAGGCTAGCGGCATGCTTCATGGGCGCGCTCCGATAGGATTAAGTTGGTAACTAAAGAAACCGGCCGGCTGACTGTTGTCTGCAGAGTCGATGGCGGTCACTGCGTAGCCAGCTCGGCGCAGGCCCTGCAAGAAGCCACTGAGCTGGCGGTCGCCGTGCGGTGCCACACCTTCAACTCGCAGGTACACACCCGCCGGTTCAAGACCACTGCGCAAACGCAGGATGCGCACATCGGCCGCCGCCTGACGGATCAGTTGCAACTCGCCATGGGGGTCCGCTAGGGCTTGCACCTCGTGCAGCCGCGCGACCAACTGACGCACCGGTTCCACCTCGGCCACAGGAACCTGCTCAGCGTTCAACTGGGTGGCGCTAGCCAACAACTGCTGCGCCCGCACCTGGTAGTCCTGCGCCTGCCGATCGGCCTCGGCGGCCTGAGCCCACCAGTAACCACCAAGTAGCACCAACAGCAGGGACAAGCCGGCGCTTACCGCCGCCAGCGCCGGTAAGGCTTGTTGCGCCACGAAAGCCAGACGTGCCGGTAGCGGATTAACCGCATCGCGCACCGAGACCTTGCCCAATAGTTGGCTCAGATGCTGCGTGGCTCCTGGCTGAACCGGCTCGACCAACACACCTGAGCCGCAACGGGCGACAAACTGGCTGGTCAGTTGCTCCAGCTCATCAGCGGCCTGCTCCTGCAACGCGCACCAACCGAGGCTCAGCACTTTGTTGTTACTACCACGCTGCTCGGCAACCCGCAGGGCTAAAGTGTTGACTGCATCAAGGCGGTCTTGCTGTCGGTCGCTGAACACCACCGTGGTGGCATACAGCAGGCGATTCTGGACACGGGCACTAAAAATCAAACGCCGTCTGCTGTGCAGCACCACACCCTGGCCATTGGCCAATTTGCGCCACAGCAGCGAGGCCAGCGGTACGATCAAGCAAGACTCGGACTGCTGCCGCGACCAGTTGAGCAAACGCTGCCATTGTTCAATCGGCACCGCGGTGTAAAGCGCCTGAAAGCCCTCGCCAATTGCCACTTGTTGATGGATCAGGACCTTGCATTCACCATCCACTTGACCCTCGCGCCGCAAGCGCCGCTCGATCACAGCCTCCGCAAACGCCGGCTTCTCGTCGAGGGCCATGACATCGCTGCTGGCACCATGGAAATCACTGATCACCAGAGTTGCCGCACTGAGTTCCGGATAGGCCGGCAGCGGCGTCAGCCGGCCGCCCTCAAAGGCAAACCAACCGTCTTCGACATGCAATACCACGGCCGTCATGGGGCCACCTCCGTACGCAACAACGCCAGGCCGCGCAGGGTCATGCGCAGCGGTGCCGCCTGCTCGCCGGGCACAGTGAACAGCCCCTCATCGGGGCGAGTGACTGATAGTTCGAATTCCTCGGCACCGAACACCCGGCCCGAATGACGAGCACTGGTCAGTAACAAGGCCTCGGCCGCTTCACGCGGCAACAACGCCTGCCGCAGGTTGGTACGGCGCTCGGCCCAGGCAGCCGGCTGTACGCCGAGCCGCGCGGCTTCAGCCAACAACTGCACACCGACCTGAGCCGCCTGGACCTGCATTTGGACCTGCTGCAGGTGCTGCTGAGCCTGTTGCTGCTGCACTTGGGCCTGTAACCCGGCCTGCTGGGCGGCGTTCAGCCGGGCCTGGGCGTAGCCGGCAAAGGACAGCGCGGCCAGCAGAGCCAGGCCGGCACCACCGAACAGCAGCAGATGGCGGTGCTGGCGAGTCGACGCGAGCTGTCGAGCGGTCATTGGTCCATTACCCAATGCGCAGTCAGCAGGATCACCCGGTCTTCGTCACGGTTTTGCCCGGTACCCTGGCCTCCAGCGGTGCCGACACCCGGTGCCTGGCCGAGGGCGAAAGTATTGTTCGCCGCCCATTCGTGGCCCGGCCGCTGACTGCTCAGCTCAGCGCTGTTATTGCCACTGTTCTGCGCACGGAAACGTCCTTCCAGAGCGTCGGCCTTGCCGTCCACCATCTGGTCGAGAAAGCGTGCCAGATCCGGGGTCAGACCGCGGATCACCATGACGTTGCCGGCACCGCTGATGGTGCCCGGCGGGTTCAGCTGGAAGCACACCTGCAACTCGGTGGCGTTGCCGTTGGTGTCGTTGTAGACATAGCGGTCTTCCTTGCCCTCACCGCGACCGGCCGGCATACGGATGCCGATGCGCTGCATCAGCTCGCGCAGGTTCTGCACCGCCAGGTTGCTGTCGCCGGCGCCCACGCTGTTGGCCGTGTAGCCCTGACCGTTGCAGATGCGCAGCCCGGTGTTGCTGTAGTTCTCTGGAATCCCGGCCAGGGTGCCATTGAGGTTGCCGCTGGAGGCCAGGGCACCGCCGATCGAGGTCTCGTTGCCGTTGACCATATAGGTCGGTGCCACCTGACTATCGCCCAGCACCACGCCGGCGCGCTGGTAGTAGTGGTCGTAGGCTTTCTTCCACTCGAAGGCGTACTTATTCGCCGCCTTCTGGTACTCGGCGTTGCGCTGCACGTCTTTGCCGACCATCACGGCCCCCAGAATCAGGCCGATGATTACCAGCACCACCGCCATCTCGACCAGGGTGAAGCCGCCCTGGCGGTGCGCCGCCAGGCGATTGGAACTATTCATGGGAGTGATCCTTACTGATTCATCTTGTAGTGAGCGATTACGGTGATCACCTGATCTTCGTCCAACCCAGCACCAACACCGGTGCCGCCGGGGCTGGTTGCACCCTGAGCAAAGGTGTTGTTGGCCGCCCACTCGACGCCCGGAGCATTGGCCGTACCGTTGACCACGGTGGACTGCCGGAACAGCCCCTCCTGAGCATCCGGCTTACCGTCAACCATCTGATCCAACGAACGCGCCAGATCTGGCGTTAGGCCGCTGATAACCATGACGTTGCCGGAGCCCGAGGGCGAACCTGGTGCATTCCACTGAAAGCACACCTGGATTTCCTGCGGGTTGCCGTTGCTGTCCAGATACACGTAGCGATCTTCCATGCCCTCGCCACGGCCCGGCGGCATACGGATACCGGCGCGCTGCATGATGCCGCGCAAGTCGAACTCGGCCCCGACCTGCATCGCCGTGACACCAGCTGGCGCGCTGCCGCGACAGATTGGCGCGGGACCGGTAATGCCGGTCATATTGCCGCCGGACAGCGGCTGGTTGACCGCCACCGTGTAGCTGGCGCCATTGACCATCAGCCGTGGTGCGGTCTGGTTGTCGCCCAACGGAGCACCTGTGCGCTGGTGAAAGGCGTTGTAGCCTACCGCCCACTGGTCGACGAATTTCTGCTTAACCTTGGTGTACTCGGCGTTGCGTTGCACATCCTTGCCAATCATCACGGCTCCCAGAATCAGGCCAATGATGACCAGTACCACGGCCATTTCGACCAGGGTAAAACCTGCCTGCCGGCGGCTACTCGAAAACTGTTTGAGATCCTTCATACGGAACTACCTTTGCAGCGAATGTGGAGTCATGGAAGAGAACCGCCGACGTCGCTCTACCAGCTTCAACATGCCCACCTTGCAGCGCGGGACAGAGGTGCGGCGTATCAGCGCAATCTGTGAACCCGGTCAATCTTTCCATGGCGGCCAAATGCTGGCCCCGTCGATTTAGATAGGTAGAGGGAATTTATTTCGGATGCGTGGGTCTCCGCTGGCAGCGGTAACAGATAGCTGCCCGCAGGAATGCAGGAGGTAGCAAGGCTTAGAACCTGTTTACAGGCTCACGGTTAGAGCCATGCAAGGCGCGACGTAAGTAACAGCCGCTCAGCACGCCAACATGGACATTGGCGGAGGAGGCAGCAGCAGATACAGGCCTGGACCGGCAAACGTGGCGCGATTATTCGCCCTGATTACCGCGAAACTGATGCAGCTGGCGACGCTGTTTCTTGCTGGGCCGGCCATCCGTTTGCACGCCCAGGGCTCCGGCTTTGCGCTGCGCGGCTGCCTGTTCACGGCGTTCGATGCTCTCGGCGGTTTCCGCGTAGAGCAATTGCGCTTCAGGCGCACCCCGGCGCACCCCAGACAAGGCCAGTACCGTCACTGTGCGTTCGTCAAAGCCGTTGCGAATCAGGTATTCGTCACCGACTCGCGGCTCCTTACTCGGCTTGCAGCGCTCGCCCCGGCAATGCACCTTGCCGCCTTCAATGGCCGCCTTGGCCAGCGCCCGGGTCTTGTAAAAGCGCGCCGCCCACAGCCACTTATCCAGGCGTACCTTGTCGTCGTCTTTACTGTTCATCGCCTGTTCAACCCGCCAACTGATTAACGGACATTTTGCCTGATGCAGTTGTCTCACGGGCCAACTAGAATGCCCGCAAATCAGAGAAGCCCGCTATTTTGAATGCCTTCGACCAACTCGGCGTCATCGGCCTGCGTGAATGGATCAACCTGCCAGGACTGGGGATGATCGGCCTGCGCGCCAAGATCGACACCGGGGCCAGCACGTCCTGCCTGCACGCCAGCGATATCCAGCCGTTCGACCGCGATGGCCAGCCCTGGGTGCGCTTTACCGCGCACCTCGGCACCCTGGTGCAACGTCGCCACAGCTGCGAAGCACAGGTGGTCTCAGTGAAGACCATCAAAAGCTCCAACGGCCACAGCCAGTCACGCTATGTGATCCGCACTCAGCTGACCCTGGGCCAGCGTGAATGGCCGGTCGAATTCACCCTGACCTGCCGTAAAACCATGCGCTACCGCGTATTGCTTGGTTCCAAAGCGCTGATCACCGGCCAGTGGCTGGTCAATCCGGCGCTGACCTACGTACAAAACAAACCTACCCTTGCTGACTCCCTTGGTGCCCCATGAAGATCGCTGTGCTGTCGCGCAACCCGCGCTTGTATTCCACCCGCCGCCTGGTTGAAGCCGGAGAGTTACGCGGCCATGAGATGGTGGTGATCGACACACTGCGCGCCTACATGAACATCGCCAGCCACAAGCCGCAAATCCATTACCGCGGTAAACCGCTGGAAGGTTTCGATGCGGTGATCCCGCGCATCGGCGCATCGGTAACTTTCTATGGCTGCGCGGTGTTGCGCCAGTTTGAAATGATGGGGGTATTTCCCCTCAACGAATCGGTGGCCATCGCCCGCTCGCGCGACAAGCTGCGTTCACTGCAACTGCTGTCACGCCGCGGCATCGGCCTGCCGGTCACCGGTTTTGCCCACTCCCCGGACGATATCGAGGACCTGATCCAGATGGTCAACGGTGCACCGCTGGTGATCAAGGTACTGGAAGGCACTCAAGGCATCGGCGTGGTGCTATGTGAAACCGCCACCGCTGCCGAGTCGGTGATTGAGGCCTTTATGGGCCTCAAGCAGGACATCATGGTGCAGGAGTACATCAAGGAAGCCGGCGGTGCGGACATTCGCTGCTTCGTGGTCGGTGACAAGGTGATCGCGGCAATGAAGCGCCAGGCCAAGCCCGGCGAATTCCGCTCCAACCTGCACCGCGGCGGTAGTGCCAGCCTGATCAAGATCACCCCGGAAGAGCGCATGACCGCGATCCGGGCGGCCAAGGTCATGGGTTTGAGTGTTGCCGGCGTGGATATCCTGCGCTCCAACCACGGCCCACTGGTGATGGAGGTCAACTCTTCACCAGGCCTGGAAGGCATCGAGACCACCACTGGTAAAGATGTCGCCGGGATCATCATCCAGTACATCGAGAAGAACGGCGGTCCGCACCTGACCCGCACCAAAGGCAAGGGCTGAAACACAAGCGCCGGTTTCATCCCAATGAGCGCCGGCCCAGAACTGGCCGGGCCTGGGTGTCGATAACCACTGGCCACGCTCAGGATGCCGATGTGCAGACTCAAGCACTCCGCCGGCGCCGCTAACCGCGCTGCTGCATCCAGGCCAGAAACTCCGCCTCGCGCAGCGGCGGGCTGAAGTGATAGCCCTGCCCCAACGAACAGCCATGCTCGCGCAGGCAATCAAATTGCGCCTGACTTTCGATGCCTTCGGCAATGCATTCCAGGCCCAGGTTGCGGGCGATCACGAGGATAGTCTGCACCAGCATCAGGCCGCTGCCATCTGCACCGTCAATATCCCAGGTAAAACTGCGGTCGATTTTCAGGCGGTCCAGTGGCAAGCGCTTGAGGTAGGTCAGCGAGGAGTAGCCGGTGCCAAAGTCATCGATGGCAAAGCGCACCCCGAGCGCCTTGAGCGCCTGCATATTGCTGATGCACTGCTCGACATCCTCCAGCAACACGCCCTCAGTGATCTCCAGCTCCAACGCCGTGGCCGGCACCTGATGCCGCTGTAGACACTCACTGATACGCGCCACGCAGCTGCGCTGACGCAGCTCGCGCGGGCTGAGGTTGACCGCCAACACCAGTTGCGGCCGCTGCGGTAACCAACGTGCGAGCGCCGCGCAGGCCTGCTCCAGTACCCAACTACCTAGCTCCTCGATCAACCCGGTTTCTTCCGCCAGCGGGATAAAATCGCCAGGCATGATCTCGCCACGCTCCGGGTGTACCCAGCGCAGCAGCACTTCCGCACCCGTAATACGTTCGGTGGCCAGGGTCAGCTGGGGCTGAAACACCAGGTACAGCTGGTCACGCTGCACCGCCTGGCGCAGCTCGCTCTGCAATTGCAAACGCTGGTCGATGGCCACCTGCATCTCCGGCGCAAAAAAGTGCAAGGCATTGCGCCCACCCTGTTTGGCCCGGTACATGGCGGTATCCGCCTGCTTCAGCACATCGGCGGCCAGCGGGCTGCCAAACGGATGCAAGGCGATGCCGATACTGGCGCTGATCGACAACTCATGACCATCAACCCAACAGCTGCCAACCAGACTTTTCAGCAGTTTTTCCGCCGTGCTCGCCGCCGCCTCGGCGGCCAGTTGCGGGTTACTGTCGAGCCCTTCCAGCAGCACCACAAATTCGTCACCGCCCATCCGCGCCAGGGTGTCTTCAGCACGCAAGCCGCTGCCCAGCCGCGTAGTGACCTCACGCAACAAAGCATCGCCGACTAAGTGACCAAGGCTGTCGTTGACTGTTTTGAAGTGATCGAGGTCGATAAACAGCAGCGCGCCGAGGGTGTCCTCGCGCTGCTCACGATTCATCGCGTGCTGCAGGCGGTCAAGCAACAAGCGGCGGTTGGGCAGGCCGGTCAGTTCGTCACTGAAGGCCAGCCGTTCGATCTCGCGCTGATAGCGCTGACGCTCGGAAATATCGGTAACGCTGCCGCGAATCAGCACCGGCTCACCGGGCATGCGTACCAACCGCACCTCACAGGGGATCTGCCGCCCCTTGCTATCACGGTGCAGCCACTCGAATACCGGAGTCTCGCCGTTCATCGCGCGTTGCAGATAGAGCGGTCCCACCTCGGAGGTCAACTGACCGTCAGCCTGTTTATTCGGGCTCAGGTCAAATACTTGCTTGCTGGCAATCTCCTCGCGGCTATAGCGCAGCAGACGCAGGGCGTTGTCGTTGCACTCGACCAGCGTGCCGCGCAGGTCAAACAGCAGAATGGCCTCGGGGGCATTTTCGACAATGGTGCGATAGCGCGCCTCAGCCTGCAGACGCTCACTGATGTCCTCGACCAAGAGCAGGAACATGCGTATCCGCCCATTGTTGTGGCGCACCGCGCGCAGGCTGACCCGCGTGTACACCAGACTGTCATCGGCGCGGCGAAAGCGCTTTTCCAGCTCGAAACCTTCACGGCTGCCGCTGAGCACCTGATCAAGCAGGGCCTGCTCGACGGGCAGGTCGTCCTCCAACGACAGCTCTTGCCAGCTACACGCCAACAGTTGCTCCCGGCTGCGCCCAAGAATGCTGCAGAGTTTGTGGTTGACCTCTTCCCAGGCGAAGGCCGGACTGGTCATCGCCATGCCAATTAACGGGGCCTCGAAGAACAGGCGCAGGTGCTCGTCGCGCTCACGCAGCTGCTGCTCGGTATATCGGCGCGCAGTGACATCTTGCACCGCCCCATACACCCGCACCAGCTGAGTGCCGTCGCGCTCGGTAATGCCGCGGATGCGTATCCAGCGCGTCTTGCCCTTGGCGGTAAGCAGGCGCACCTCGATGTCGAATTGCTCCTCACCATCAAGCAGCTGCTGCAACACCTGCTCGACCAATAACCGGCCACTGGCATCCAGGTAACTTAGGGCGCCGCTTAAATCAGGCGCACCGCTTTTCGGGTCCAGCTCGTAGATCCGAAAGCAGCCGGCGCTCCAGTCCATATCCTGTTGCGGCATATTCAACACCCAGCCACCCAGGCTGGCGATGTGCTCGGTTTGGCTAAACAGGTAGCTCTGTTTGAGCAGTTCATTACTCTGCGAGCGCACCTGGGTGGCCAGTTGCTCGCGGGCAGTCACATCAGTCTGCAAGGCAACGAAGTGGCTGATGCCCTGCTCATCCCGCATGGGCGCGAGGGTGATCTGATTCCAGAACTGCTGGCCGTTTTTGCGGTAATTGCGCAGCACCACATCACAGCCCACGCCCTCGCGCATTGCCTGTTGCAGACGGTTGAGTCCCACTTGCTGCTGGTCATCGCGCAGCAGGAAGTTCCAACTGTTGCCCAGGGTTTCCTCGCGGCTGTAGCCGCTAATCGAGGCGAAGGCCGAGTTACCGTAAATCAGCGGCAACTCAGGCTGGCGGGCATCGGCAATGACCACACCCAGCGGGCTGGCCTCCAGAGCCAAGTTGGCCAGCGCCAGCTGCTGCTGCATCTGCGCGCTACGCGCCAGTGCCTGACGCAAGTCACTGAGGCTACGCCCCACCAACAGCGTGGCGAGCATAAATAGCAGCACGCTGACGTGCAGCTCCATGCGCTGCAGATCAAGCCAGACCCCGGCCCCTTCCAAGCCACGCAGCAACGGCAGGATCAACACCAACACCATGCAGAGCAGTGCACCGCAGATGCCGCCGGCAAAGCCCCAAACCAGTGCCAGAGCCAGCATCATCGCGCCAACCAACGGCAGGTTCAGGGTCAGTGGCAGCAACCCGAGTAACCAGGGCAAGCCGCCTAACAGCATGAGCAACAATGGCCAGGGCGGTAACCGCCGCAACACCTCGGGCACCTGCTGGTAGCCGCTGAGGGCTGGCGCAGCCAACCAACCGCGACGACGCAGCCACGGGGTCAGATAAACCAGCAACGGGATAGTGATGGCCAAAGCGGTCAGGCTGTCGGCCAGCCACAGGGTCGCGCTGCCCGCTGGCACATCCTGCAAGGGGGCGTGGCCGAGTAACCAGAGGTTGCCTTGCACCCCAAGCGCCATGGGGATGATGGGCAGCAGCACGCCAAGCAGCACAAAACGCAGCAAATGGCTGAGGTCGGGCAAGGCCGGGTCAAACGGGCGCTGGCGCAACAGCAGCCAGGCCAGCGCTACACCGAAGGTTTCCGGCAAGGCATACAAGGGTGCCCACTGCCACTCCAACCCCCACAGTGGAACAGACAACATCGCATTGAGGTACACCGCCAACAGCACGCGCGGGCCCCACCACAGGGTACAGACCAGCGCCAAGGCAAACGGCGGGTACCAGAGCGCCGCCCCAGCGGCGAACTGAGTCGCCAAGGAAAGCCAAGTGGTCAGATGGAGCAATGGCAGCGGCAGCAACCAAGTCCATAAAGGGAGGCGGTGCGGAACTACAGGCATGCTGACCTCATGTCATGGCGCTGATAAAGCATAGTTCAACGCAGTGATGCCAGTATGCCAGTGCTCGCTAAGCCGCGTCGCGCGGCAACAGCAGCCCCAGTGGCAAACATACCCTGGCCTCTAGGCCACCGCCCGAGCGGTTACGCAACTCAATACTGCCGCCATGCAACGCGGCGATACGCTTGACGATGGCCAGCCCCAGCCCAGCCCCCTGACCGCCACGGGCGCGATCGCCGCGCATGAACGGGTTGAAGACGCTGCTCAGTTCCGCCGTGTCGATGCCCGCACCGCGGTCCAGCACACTGAGCACTACATAAGGCGCGCTGTGATCGCCCGACAGGGAAACTGCCACCTCAACCGCACTGCCGCCATAGCGCAGGGCGTTTTCGATCAGGTTGACCAGCAATCGTTTAAGCGACACCCGCCGCAGGGGAAACGCCGGCACCGGCTCCAGGCACAAGCGCACCACCTCCTGCTTCTGGTTGTAGGGCGCGACTACTTCACGCACCAGCTCAAGCAGATCGAGTTGCTCCAGTGGCTCGTCGCGACCATCACGAATAAAGGCCAGGAACTGATCGAGGATCGCATCCATGTCCTCAATGTCGCGCACCATGTCTTCAGTCAGCTCCGAATCGGTGTGCAAAAACTCCATGGATAGACGCAGACGAGTCAGCGGCGTGCGCAAATCGTGCGACACCCCGGCGAGCATCAACTCGCGTTCGCGAGCGGCCTGCTCAACATCCTCGGCCATCTGGTTAAAGGCGCGGTACACCTCAGCCATCTCGCTCGGCGTATCACTGACCGGCAAGCGCACGCTACGGCCCTTACCGATTTGCCGGGCGGCGAACACCAGGCGCTTCAGTGGCGCGCTGAGCTGGCGCACGAAAATCCACGCGGCGGCCGTCGACAACAAACCGATGGCCAGGAACCAGCCGAGCACACTCCAAATCCGCTGCCCACGCAACGGGTGCGGGTACAACGGCACCCGCAGCCAGTCATCGCCCAGCGCTGGCGCATGCACCCACAGCGCCGGCGGGCTCTTGGCGCTGACATGCACCTCCGTGTCCGGGCCCAATTCGGTCTGCATCTGCCGCTGAAAAATCTCACTGTAGGGCCAATGCTGCTCGTTGGGGGGCACTGCTGCCTTGGGTACCCGTTTGAGTCCGGCAGCGGCGGCAATGGTTTCGCGGTCCTCGGGGTCCGCCGCCCAATAGGCGCGCAGGGTCAGCGCCGCGCCATGGCTGTACTGGCGGTCGACCAGCACGTCCTCGTTCATCATCAGATAAACCAAGGTCAGCGCCTTGGAAAACAGCACCACGATCAGCACCAGCCAGAGGGTGCGAGCGAAGAAACTTTGCGGGAACCACAACGGGATATTCATTCGGAGGGGCACAACACCTGTAAGAGGCGCGCGCGGCAGAAGCACCAAGCGCTGGCTGGGTCGTTCAGCACGACCCACAAAGGACTCAGGCGGATGCAAACAGCGTCATCCACCCGCAGGCTATTTGTTGCCGTCCGGGACGAACACATAACCCACACCCCAGACCGTCTGGATATAGCGCGGCTTGGACGGGTCCGGCTCGATCAGCCGGCGCAAGCGCGATATCTGCACATCGATGGAACGCTCCAACGCATCCCACTCGCGGCCACGGGCCAGGTTCATCAGCTTGTCGCGGGTCAGCGGCTCACGCGCATGCTGCACCAGCGCCTTGAGCACGGCGAACTCGCCGGTGGTGAGCATATGCACCTCATCACCCTTCTTCAGCTCGCGGGTGGCCAGGGACAATTCGTACTCGCCGAAGCTCACACTTTCGTCCTCACTGCCCGGCGCACCTGGCACTACCGGGGCCTGCCGACGCAGCACCGCCTTGATCCGCGCCAACAACTCGCGCGGGTTAAACGGCTTGGCCAGGTAATCATCGGCACCCAGCTCCAGCCCGAGAATCCGGCTGGATTCATCACCCTTGGCGGTGAGCATGATGATCGGCACCTGATTGTTCGCTTCGCGCAGGCGTTTGCAGGCGGACAAACCGTCTTCGCCGGGCAGCATCAAGTCCAGCACCACCAGCTGGAACAACTCGCGAGCCAGCAGACGGTCCATCTGTTCAACGTTTTCCACGGTGCGCACGCGGTAGCCTTGCTCGTCGAGAAAACGCTCAAGCAGGCGGCGCAGGCCGGGATCATCGTCGACGATGAGGATTTTTTCGCCTTCAGCGGGAAGTGCAGTGCTGCTCATTCAGGGCTCCTTGGCCAGGCACCCACCGGGCTCGGGCGAGCGCGGGCAGTGCAATTACCAGCATTATGGCTCAGCTGTCGAATCCGACGTGCAGCCCATTGTTAGCAGATTTTTCCCCGAGTGGTTCCCGGCGCGCTGCTGGGCAGTGTTTATAATGCGCGTCTTTCGTGTCTGGCCCGTGGTCTGCGTGGCTGGTTTTTCGTTTCAGTGTGGGTAGCTTTTCATATGCTCAGCATCAACAACCGCATCGCCGAAGAACTGGGCATACGCCCGCAACAAGTCGCCGCCGCTGTGGCGCTGCTCGATGAAGGCTCAACCGTGCCGTTTATCGCCCGTTACCGCAAAGAGGTGACCGGTAGCCTGGATGACACGCAGTTGCGTAACTTGGAAGAGCGCCTGCGCTACCTGCGCGAACTCGACGAACGCCGCGTCAGCATCCTCGCCAGCATTGAGGAGCAGGGCAAACTAACGCCTGAGCTGAGCCGTGAGATCAACCTGGCCGAAACAAAGACCCGCCTGGAAGACCTGTACCTGCCGTTTAAACAGAAGCGCCGCACCAAGGGCCAGATCGCCCTGGAAGCCGGCCTCGGCGAACTGGCCGATGCACTGTTCAACGACCCAACACTGACCCCGGAAAGCCAAGCCGAGCGTTTTATCGATGCGGAAAAAGGCTTTGCCGACATCAAGGCCGTGCTCGAAGGCGCCAAGTACATCCTCATGGAGCGCTTCGCCGAGGATGCCAACCTGCTGGCCAGCCTGCGCAGCTACCTCAAGGACAACGCCATCCTCAGCGCCCGCGTAGTCGCCGGCAAAGAGAACGAAGGCGCCAAATTCCGCGATTACTTCGAGCACGACGAGAAGCTCAAGGGCGCGCCCTCACACCGTGCCCTGGCGATCTTCCGTGGCCGTAACGAAGGCATCCTCAGTGCCAGCCTGAAAGTCGGCGATGAGCTGCCTGGCGCCATGCACCCGTGCGAAGGCATGATCGGCGAGCGCTTCGGCATCAGCGCCCGTGGCCGCGCCGCTGATAAATGGCTGGGCGAAGTGGTGCGCTGGACCTGGAAGGTCAAGCTCTACACCCACCTGGAAACCGACCTGTTCGGCGAGCTGCGCGAAGGCGCCGAGGACGAGGCGATCAACGTCTTCGCCCGCAACCTGCACGACCTGCTGTTGGCAGCGCCGGCCGGCCCACGCGCCACCCTGGCGCTGGACCCGGGCCTGCGCACCGGCTGCAAGGTGGCCGTGGTCGATGCCACCGGCAAAGTGCTGGAAACCTCCACGGTGTACCCGCACGCGCCACGCAATGACTGGGACGGCACATTGGCGATCCTCGCCAAGCTGTGCGCCAAACACGCGGTCGACCTGATCTCCATCGGCAACGGCACTGCCAGCCGCGAGACCGACAAGCTGGCTGCTGACTTGATCAAGAAGCTGCCGGGCCTGAATCTGACCAAGGTCATGGTCTCCGAGGCCGGCGCCTCGGTGTACTCGGCGTCCGAGTTGGCCGCCAAAGAGTTTCCGGACATGGACGTGTCGCTGCGCGGCGCCGTATCCATCGCACGCCGCCTGCAAGACCCGCTGGCCGAGCTGGTGAAAATCGACCCGAAATCCATCGGTGTCGGCCAATACCAGCACGACGTGTCGCAGCTCAAGCTGGCGCGCTCGCTGGATGCGGTGGTCGAGGACTGCGTAAACGCCGTCGGCGTGGATGTGAACACCGCCTCCGCCGCGCTGCTGGCGCGCATCTCCGGCCTTAACACTACGCTGGCGCAGAATATTGTCGCCTTCCGCGATGCCAACGGCGCGTTCAACAGCCGCGCCGAGCTGCTCAAAGTGCCGCGCCTGGGTGATAAAACCTTTGAACAGGCTGCTGGCTTTCTGCGTGTAATGAACGGCAGCAACCCGCTGGACGCATCCGCCGTGCACCCGGAAACCTACCCGCTGGTACAACGCATCGCCGCCGACACCGGCCGCGATATTCGCTCGCTGATCGGCGATTCGGGCTTCCTCAAACGCCTCGACCCCAAGCAGTTCACCGACGACAAATTCGGCCTGGTGACCATCGGCGACATCCTCAGCGAGCTGGAAAAACCCGGCCGCGACCCACGCCCGGAGTTCAAGACCGCCGAGTTTCAGGAAGGTGTAGAAACCCTCAACGACCTGCAACTGGGGATGATGCTCGAAGGCGTGGTGACCAACGTCACCAACTTCGGCGCCTTCGTCGACATCGGCGTGCACCAGGACGGCCTGGTGCACATCTCGGCGCTGTCGGAGAAGTTCATCAAAGACCCGCATGAGGCGGTCAAGGCCGGCGATGTGGTCAAGGTCAAGGTCATGGAAGTGGACATCCCGCGTAACCGTATCGCCCTGTCGATGCGCATGGGCGACACCCCAGGCGAAAAAGTCGAAGGGCCGCGTGGCGGGCAATCCCGTGGCGGCAAGCCAGCCGGCAATGCACCGCGTAGCGAGCGTCATTCCAGCCAGGACAAACCCGCACCCGCCAGCGGCGGTATGGCCGCCCTGTTCGCCAATGCCAAGCAGTTGAAGAAATGAACGAAACCACCTCGACCGGCGCCAGCAGCGCCTTCTCCCGCCTGCTCGGCCTGGATATTCTCCAGGTCGGTGGCGGCGAAGCGCGCGTGCGCCTGGCCCTCACCAATGACCTGCGTAACCTGCACGGCAAATTGCATGGCGGCGCACTGTTCTCGCTGATTGATACCGCGATGGGCCAGGCCAGCCATAGCCTGGGCGACGGCGGCCCCAGCAGTGTCACGCTGGAGTGCAAGATCAACTACATCCGCCCGGTGGCTGATGGCAGCGTGCTGTGCCATGCCAAAGTGCTGCACGCCGGGCGCCGCACCCAGGTGGTCGAAGCCGAGGTATGGCAGGAAGACAAGCTGATCGCCAAGGCGCAAGGCACCTTCGCCTGTATCTGAGCCGTGGCCGGGGCGAGTACGCCCCGGCTAATCGATCCTGAACACTGCGGGAGAACGCCGCCCACTTGAAGAGTGCGCAACTGCACCCCATATTGTGGAAATTGCCCCATTTTTTGCGGCGTCTGCCAGCTAGGAAAGTACCTTGAGCGATCTTCTTACCCGCCGCATGACCCTCCTGGCTGAGCCGGCCAACCTTTCTCTACTGTCAAAATGCCTACACGGTATTGAGCGTGAATGCCTGCGTGTTGATGGTGATGGCCAGCTCGCGCTGACCCCGCACCCAGCGACGCTCGGCTCGGCGCTGACCCACACACAGATCACCACCGACTATTCTGAATCGTTGCTGGAGTTCATTACTCCGGCCGAGGCTGACCCAACGGCGACCCTGGCAGACCTGGAACAGATCCACCGCTTCGCCTACAACAAGCTCGACGGCGAATACCTGTGGAGCGCGTCGATGCCCTGCGCCCTGCCGGACGAAGAAACGATCCCCATCGCGCGTTACGGCCACTCGAATATCGGCGAACTTAAGTACGTGTATCGCAAAGGCCTGGCCCTGCGTTATGGCAAGACCATGCAATGCATCGCCGGCATCCATTACAACTTCTCCCTGCCGGATGCGCTGTGGCAGCGCCTGCAACAGGCCGAAGGCGATACACGCAGCGCGCAGGATTATCAATCGGCCCGCTATATCGCGTTGATCCGTAACTTCCGCCGCTACAGCTGGTTATTGATGTACCTGTTCGGCGCCTCACCGGCACTGCACAAAGGCTTTATGCGCGGTAACCCGCATCAGCTTCAGGAACTGGACGCAGAGACCCTGTACCTGCCGTATGCCACCAGCCTGCGCATGAGCGACCTGGGCTACCAGAGCAGCGCCCAGGCTGGCCTGACGCCCTGCTACAACGACCTGCACAGCTATACCGACAGCCTGCGGCAAGCCGTTGGCACGCCCTACCCGCCCTATGTGGAGATCGGCGCGAAGCAGGATGGCGAGTGGCTGCAACTCAACACCCATATCCTGCAGATCGAAAACGAGTACTACTCGAATATCCGCCCCAAGCGCGTGACCGATAGCGGCGAGCGGCCGATCCAGGCGCTGGTGGCGCGTGGCGTGCAATATGTCGAAGTGCGCTGCCTGGACATCAACCCCTTCCTGCCGCTGGGTATCGACCTGACGGAGTCGCGCTTCCTGGATGCCTTCTTGCTGTTCTGTGCCCTGCAGGACAGCCCGTTGCTGGAAAGTGACGAGTGCCATGCCTGCACCGACAACTTCCTCAGTGTGGTTAAGGAAGGCCGCCTCCCAGGCCTGCAACTGCAGCGCAACGGCCAGCCGGTGGCGCTACAGAGCTGGGCCAGCGAACTGCTTGAGCAGATTCTGCCGCTGGCCGAGCTGCTCGATCAAAACCTGGGCAGCAACGCTCACAGCCAAGCGTTGCAGGTGCAACAGGCCAAAGTCGCCGACCCAAGCCTGACGCCGTCTGCGCAGGTGCTCGCGCAGCTGCAACAGGGCCTGAGCTTTAGCGAGTTTGCCTTGCGCCAAAGCAAGCAGCACGCCGAGTACTTCCGCAGCCAGCCGCTGAGCGCTGAACAGCAAGCGGCCTTCGAAGCCCGCGCAGCGCAGTCACTGCAAGACCAAGCCGAGCTGGAGGCCCAGGACGAAGGCGACTTCGACAGTTTTGCCGCGGCCTATCAAGCCAGCATCCTCGCGCCGACAAACTAGCCTGCGGCCATGAAGACACGCTGGCCGGCCTGCCGCCAGCGTTTCGCCAACTGCCTCACATAAGCTGCCAGCGGTGGCAAAAGCAGGATCGGCGGCACAGTCCGACCGGAGTGATCCGACTAGCATTAGCCAGGTCAATTCACTGCGAGCTGCCACCATGGGCTGCACCGATCTCAACACGGAAGATGACCAGCACTGGAGCCTGGAAAGCCTCAACAAGGCGTACCAACAGGGCTATATGGCAGGGCTGACCGGGCAAACCAATGTCCCACGCGCACTCGCTGCCGATGTGCTGATCGCCGCCTGGGAAGCGGGCTGGGATGACGGCCACGAACAATTCGAGCTGCATAAACGCCACAGCGCCTGAACGTCCCGCCACAACACGCCCCCACACACCCACACTAGCGCTCAGCAGCCTTCGGTGTCGGCTTATCTCGATTTTTATTCGATATAAATCGCTAAAAAAGCGACAAGACGCATTAATAACACTTTTATAGCCGATTTTTATCGGCTATAAATAGCCCGCCAGCCACAGTGCCTCACCGCGCGCTATTTCGCCGCCGCAGGCCTGCGCTAGCGTCAGATAAACGCCCCAACGGCTCCTGAGGTGTAAGAAATGCCCCGTATCGTTACCGTCGCCGCCACCCAAATGGCCTGCTCCTGGGACAGTGCCGCGAATCTCGCCAAGGCCGAGCAGCTGGTGCGCCAAGCCGCCGCCAAGGGCGCGCAGATCATCCTGCTGCAGGAACTGTTCGAAACCCCGTACTTCTGCCAGAAGCCCAACCCGGATTACCTGCAACTGGCCACCCCGGCCGAGCGCAACCCGGCGATTCTGCACTTCCAGAAAGTCGCCAAGGAATTGCAGGTGGTACTGCCAATCAGCTTCTACGAGCTGGCCGGTCGCGCACGCTTCAACAGCATCGCAATCATCGACGCCGACGGCAGCAACCTCGGGATTTATCGGAAAAGTCATATCCCAGATGGCCCGGGCTACCACGAGAAGTATTACTTCAACCCCGGCGATACCGGTTTCAAGGTGTGGGACACCCGCTACGCCAAGATTGGCGTGGGCATCTGTTGGGATCAGTGGTTCCCCGAGTGCGCGCGCAGCATGGCGCTGCTCGGTGCGGAAATCCTCTTCTACCCGACCGCCATCGGCAGTGAGCCACATGACCCGAGCATCAGCTCGCGCGATCATTGGCAGCGTGTGCAGCAAGGCCATGCTGGGGCGAACCTGATGCCGGTGATTGCCAGCAACCGTATTGGCCGCGAAGAGCAAAACGACTCGCACATCACCTTCTACGGTTCGTCGTTTATTGCCGACCCGTTCGGCGCCAAGGTTGAGGAGGCCTACGAAACCGACGAGGCGGTGCTCGTGCACAGTTTTGACCTGGATCAGCTGGAGCATATCCGCAGCGCCTGGGGCAGCTTCCGCGACCGTCGGCCCAACCTCTATGGCCCGCTGAAGACCCTCGACGGCCACCTGGCCTGCGACTAAGACCACACTGTAGGATGGACCCAGCCGCGCAGCGCGCGATACCCATGATGACCCACGATGGCTAGCGCTAAGCTAACCCCATCCGATTACGCTCAATGTTTTGGTGAACCAATGACAACCCTGAACAGCACCCCACGCGCCGACGGTTTCCGCATGCCTGCCGAGTGGGAACCCCATAGCCAGACGTGGATGGTCTGGCCCGAACGCCCGGACAACTGGCGCCTGGGCGGCAAGCCGGCGCAAGCCGCGTTTACCGCCGTAGCCAGAGCGATTGCCGAATTCGAGCCGGTGACCGTTGGTGTATCCGCCGGGCAGTACGAAAACGCCTGCGAGCGCCTGAGCCACAGCAATATCCGCGTAGTGGAAATCACCACCGACGACGCCTGGGTACGTGACACCGGGCCGACCTTCGTGACCAATAACAGCGGCGGCGTGCGCGGCGTGGACTGGGCGTTCAATGCCTGGGGCGGGCTGAATGGCGGCCTGTACGCCAGCTGGGTACGTGATGACCAAGTGGCGCGCAAGATCCTGCAGCTCGAAGGCTGCGCGCGCTACCGCACCGATGAGCTGATCCTCGAAGGCGGCTCCATCCACGTGGATGGTGAAGGCACCCTGATCACCACCGAGGAATGCCTGCTCAACCCGAACCGCAACCCGCACCTGAGCCGCGAACAGGTTGAACAGTACCTGGCCGATCACCTGGCCATCGACACGGTGATCTGGCTGCCAGACGGCCTGTTCAACGACGAAACCGACGGCCACGTCGACAACTTCTGCTGCTACGTGCGCCCCGGCGAAGTGCTGCTGGCCTGGACTGACGATGCAAACGACGCCAACTACCCGCGCTGCCAGGCCGCCATGCGCGTGCTGGAGAGCGCCCGTGATGCCAAGGGCCGCCAGCTGATCGTGCACAAGATGCCGATTCCTGGGCCGCTGCATGCGAGCGCCGAAGAATGTGAAGGTGTCGATCTGGTCGCAGGCAGCCAGGAACGCGACCCGTCAATCCGCCTTGCGGGTTCCTACGTCAACTTCCTGATCGTCAACGGCGGCATCATCGCGCCCAGCTTTGACGACCCGATGGACGCCGAAGCAGAAGCGATCCTGCAGCGCCTGTTCCCGCAGCACCGGGTCGTCATGGTTCCGGGCCGGGAGATCCTCTTGGGCGGCGGCAATATCCACTGCATTACCCAGCAGCAACCTGCGCCGCAACACGGCTAAGCACAAACGCCCGGTCTAGGCCGGGCGTTTGGTAAAGGCCGATGGGCAGCCGTTGCGCAAGCAAATGCCTGCGTCACAATGTGAGTGTTATTCTCACACGCATGAAATCACCCTCGCCCCCTTCCAGTGACAACGCGTCCCACTCCAGCCTCACAGACTCCAACGCCATCATTCAGGCGCTGGGCAGCGGCAAGAATAAACGCGTGCGTAAACTGCTGGTGCGTATGCACCCCGGCAAAATCGCGGCGCTGTTGGAGCTGCTTGATACTGAGCAGCGCCAGAAGCTCTGGCAACAAACCGGCCCCGAGCTGGAAGAGCGCACCCTGCAGCACCTGAGCCCCAGCCTGCGGGCGCAGTTAGCCGGCGACTCGGCTGAGGCCATGAACCCCCACGACGAAACTGACAGCGCCGCGAGCAGCCAACTGGAAGCGGTGCGCCAGGCGCTGGCTCAGGGCAAACTCAAACGCCTGGGCAAAGTGCTGCACCGCATGCACCCCGCCAAAGTCGCCGGCTTGCTGGAAGCCTTGCCCCCGGTAGAGCGCCATCACGCCTGGAGCATGGTAGAGACCGAGCGGGCGGGCAAAGTCCTCACCTACCTGCATGACGAGATCCGCACCGCACTGGCCCGGGAACTCGACCCGGAAGACCTGATCGCCGCAACCGCTGAGCTTGAGCTGGATGACCGCGTCGACCTGATCCAGGCCTTGCCTGCCGATCTGGGTAACCAGTTGCTGCATGCCAGTAGCACGGCGCAGCGCCAGCAGCTTGAGTCGATGCTGTCCTACCCCGAGGACTCGGCCGGCGGCCTGATGAACGCCGACCCGATTCAGGTGCGCGCCGATGTTACCGCCAGCGCAGTGCTGCGCTACCTGCGCCTGCTCGAGCGCTTACCGCCGCAAACTGACCTGTTGATGGTGGTTGACCGCAAGGGCCATTACCAAGGCGCCTTGCGCCTTAGCGAACTGGTCACGGCCGATCTTGAGCAACGGGTCAGCGAGCTGATGCACCCCGACATCGCCGGCATTGCCGTGACCACCAGCGGCAATGAGGTGGCCCAGCTGTTCCAGGACCATGACCTGCTTTCTGCACCCGTGGTGGATGAACACAACCGGTTGCTCGGGCGCATCACCGTGGACGATGTCATCGACTTGATCCGCGAAGACTCCGACCGCGCCCTGATGCACATGGCCGGTTTGAACGATGAAGCCGACATCTTCGCCCCGGTGCTGGTCAGCTCACGCCGCCGCGCCGTGTGGTTGGGTATCAACCTACTCACCGCGTTCAGTGCCGCCTGGGTGATTGGCTTGTTTCAGGCCACCCTTGAACAACTCGTGGCCCTGGCCGTGCTGATGCCGATTGTCGCCAGCATGGGCGGCATTGCCGGCAGCCAGACCTTGACCCTGGTGATCCGCGGCCTGGCCCTCGGCCAAGTGCAGAAAGGCAATATCCGCATCCTGCTCAACCGCGAACTGGGCATCTCGATACTCAACGGCATCTTGTGGTCGATCGTCATCGCCCTGCTGTCGGTGTGGTGGTTCGGCAATTGGGGGATTGGCGCCGTACTCGGCGCGGCCATTCTGCTCAACCTGCTGTGCGCCGCCCTCGCGGGCTGGGCGATACCGCTGTTGCTGGATCGCATGGGCATCGACCCCGCCTTGGCTGGCAGCGTGATTCTGACCACGGTGACTGATGTCGTCGGCTTCTTCGCCTTTCTCGGCCTGGCCACGGTGTTGCTGCTCTAGCCGGACGCCGCCATGGCCAGTAACGCCCCCACAAGAAAACGCCCAGCTTATGCTGGGCGTTTTCTTTAGTCCTTCATGGCCTGGGTAAACTGGCCGATGGCGTCAACCACACGCTGCGCTTCATCGCGGATTTCCAGCATCACCTCACCGGCTTTGCTGGCCAGCAGCACCCCCTGTTCCGCCCTCTGCTTGCTGCCATCCATGCCCTCAACTGCCTGCAGGGCCAGCTCATGGTTCAGGCGCACCACCTCATTGATCTCGACGGTGGCCTGGCTGGTTCGCGCCGCCAGGTTACGCACCTCATCGGCCACCACCGCAAAACCACGGCCTTGCTCACCCGCGCGTGCCGCTTCGATGGCCGCATTTAGCGCCAGCAGATTGGTTTGCTCGGCAATCCCACGGATCACCTGAACGATACTGCCGATACGTTCTGACTGCGTACTCAGGGCTTCGATGCTGCTGGCAACCCGCGCCAGCTCATCGGCAATCCCGCGCACCATCTGTACGGTTTGCTCTACCGTTTCCGAGCCTTTGATCGCACTCGCATCGGTTTCCTGGGCAATATCGAAGGCCAACTGGGCTGCTGCCGATTCCGCCTCCCGGTGCTCAATCTGAGCAGTGACATCACTGGCAAACTTGACCACCCCATAGAGCCGGCCAGCGGCGTCATACAGCGGGTTGTAGGTCGCGCGTAACCACACCACCCGCCCGCTCTTGGACACCCGCTTAAAGAGGTCAGAGATAAACTCACCGCGATTCAGGCGTTGCCAGAAGCGTTTATAGCCCTCGCTGCCGGCCTCTTCACGGTCGCAAAACTGGCGATGGTGCTTGCCACGGATCTCTTCGAGGCGATAGCCCATGGTGGCGAGGAAATTATCATTGGCATGCTGCACCTCGCCAGCCAGGTTGAACTCGACCACGGCGGTGGAGCGGTTGATCGCATTCAGATAGCTTTCGTGCTGATGCTCGGCGTGCATGCGCGCGGTGATATCGGCGGCCAACTTAATCACTTTGCTCACCTGCCCCTGAGCATTGCGCACAGGCAGGTAGCTGGCCTCCAGCCAGACTTCGCGCCCATCCTTGGCAATTCGCAGATAGCGATCACTGAAACTCTCGCCATTGGCCAAACGCCGCCAGAACTGCGTGTAGGCCGGGCTGCCCAGCTGCTCTTTGGAACAGAACAAACGATGATGCTGGCCGCGCAGCTCCTCCAGGCGATAGCCCATGACGGCAAGAAAAGGCTCATTGGCATCGATAATCTCACCGTGAACGATGAATTCGATCATCGCAAAGGTGCGGCGGATCGCACCTATTACCTCTTTGCTCACTACCAAGTCCTGTTGGCACTGCTGTAACTCACCGCGAAGACGCGATCCGAACATATCGACCTCAAGAAGAACAAAAGTCCTGCAGGACACGGTGGCGCTTGGTCACAGCCCGCAGTTAATCAAGCTATCGACCGGCCACTCATAATATGTAGCCCAGTTTCACTAAGACTCTAGGGCACGCAGGACGCTTTCCGGATCAAGGGTACAGAGCGCTTGGTACTGACTGAGGAACACTTGCCCGCCAAAGCGTTCTAGAAAGTCCGAACGCTGCAAGCGATCCATTACCGGGCCTTTGACTTCAGACAGATGCAGTTGCACCTCGGCACTCTTCAGTTGCTCGGCGATCGCCTCCAACGCGTCCAGCGCACTGGCATCAATCTGGTTGACCCCGGAGCAGATCAACACCAAATGGCGCACTTCAGGGCTCACGGCAATCAGCTCACCGATGCGCGCTTCCAGATAACGGGCATTCGGGAAGTACAGGCTTTCATCAACCCGTAACGACAGCACGCTCGGGCTCTGCACCGTGTCATAACGCTGAACATTGCGGAAATGCTGGCTCCCCGGCACCTGCCCAACCACCGCCATGTGCGGCCGGCTGGTGCGCCACAGAAACAACAACAGCGACAGGCAGACGCCGAGCATGATGCCAGCCTCGACCCCTTGCAGCAGAACACCGAAAAAGGTGGCCAACAGCGCCCCACCCTCGGCTTTTGAGTAACGCCAGGTGTGGCGCAGGGTCGACACATCCACCAGGCCGATCACCGCCACCAGAATACTCGCCGCCAAAACCGCCTGCGGCAGGTGGCGCAATACCGGAGCCAGGCCCAACACTGCTGCCAGCATCAAGCCCGCAGCAAAAATCCCCACCAGCGGCGTGGCCATATTGCTTTGCCGCGCCACCGCCGAGCGGGAAAAGCTCGCTGCCACCGGCATCCCGCCACTGAAAGCCGAGGCCACGTTGGCTGCGCCCTGGCCGAGCAACTCCAGATCAGGGCTGATCAGCTGACGCTTGCGCATGGCTAAACTCTGGGCAATCGAGATTGACTCAACAAACCCCACCAGAGCAATCAGCAGCGCGGCGGGCAGCAGTTCACGCAACAAGCCCAGCTGCAAGTTTGGCAGGCCCAAGGTCGGCAACCCGACCGGCACCTGCCCCACCACTTTGACCCCGTGCTCTTCCAGCTGCAGCAGCGCCCCCAAGGCCATCGCTAACAGCATCACCAGCAAGGCGCTCAGTTGTTTGACCCGCAACGCCCAAGCGGTCGGCACGCCTAACACACTGAGGTTTCGCAGCAGCACCAGCAGCACCAGGCTCAGCACACCCAATAACAGCGTCGGGCGATGGACGGCTGGCAGCTGGGCATACAACGCCGGCAGCACCTGCGGCAGGGTCAGGCCATCGGCTGATACGCCCAGGATATAGCGCAGCTGGCTCACGGCTATGAGCACCGCGGCACCACTGACAAACCCGGAGATCACCGGATGGCTGAGAAAGTTGGCCACAAAGCCCAGACGCAATAGCCCCATCAACAGCAGCAGCGCCCCCACCAACAGGGTTAGCCCCACGGCGGCGGCGCTGTAGGCCGCACTGCCGGCGACCGCGATCGGTGCCAGGGCTGCCGCCGTCATCAACGCCAAGACGGCCACCGGCCCGAATGACAGGGCCACACCAGGGCTTGCGCCAATCAGCGCATACACCACCAACGGCAAAATACTCGCGTACATCCCCGCCACGGCCGGCAACCCGGCCAACTGCGCATAGGCCAACGCCTGCGGCACCAATAACAGGCAAACAAGGCAGGCCGCCAATAGATCACGAACCGCCTGGCTGCGGTCGTATTCACGCAGGGTTTTCAGCAGCGGCCATTTATAAAACATTCAACGGTACCTTGAGGTAACGCACGCCATTGTCTTCGGCAGGCGGCAAGTGGCCGGCGCGCATATTCACCTGCACCGCCGGCAACATCAGCGCCGGCATCCCCAGGGTGGCATCGCGCGCTTGGCGCATGGCGACAAATGCCTCTTCATCGATACCTTGATGCACATGCACATTGTGCTCGCGCTGCTCAGCCACTGTGGTTTGATAACAGTGCTGCTCACGTCCGGGGGCCAGGTAATCGTGGCACATAAACAGCCGAGTGCTGCCCGGCAGGGCAAACAGCTTGGCTATCGAGCGGTACAGCGTGCGCGCATCACCACCGGGGAAATCACATCGAGCGGTGCCGTAATCCGGCATAAACAGGGTGTCGCCGACGAATGCCGCATCGCCGACCAAGTAGGTCATGCAGGCCGGCGTGTGCCCAGGCGTATGCAGGGCGCGGGCGTGCAGTGTGCCGATCTGAAAGGTCTGGCCATCTTGGAGCAATTGATCAAATTGGCGGCCATCAACGGCAAACTCACTACCGGCGTTGAACAACTTACCGAAGGTGTTTTGCACGGTGCGGATCTCTTCGCCAATCGCCAAGCGGCCGCCCAGAGCCGCCTTGAGATAGGGCGCAGCCGACAGGTGGTCGGCATGCACGTGGGTTTCCAGCAGCCACTGCACACTAAGGCCCTGCTCGCGCACGACGCTGATCAGCTTATCGGCACTGGCATAGTCGGTACGCCCGGAAGCCGCGTCATAGTCGAGCACCGAGTCGATAATCGCGCACTGCGCGGTGGCCGGGTCGCTGACGATATAGCTGTAAGTGGATGTACTGGGGTCGAAAAAAGCCTGGATAAGCGGTGACATGGCAACTCCAGCCCGACCGGCTAAGCCGGTCAGTATCGCGGTGGGTTAACGCTTGGTCGTGCAGGTATTGATGCCTAACAGCGAATACGCCGGACACGATCGAAACAGCCCAGTGGCAAGCGGTACGAGGCCAATCAGGCCCCGCCAGCCAATCACGCCGCTCAGGCCCAAGCCGATTAGAATAAGGCCTACGGCAATGCGTAGGGCGCGGTCGAAGGTGCCAATATTTGTTTTCATCGTGATCTCCCGATCTTCACTCAGCTGCGCTGGCGTTCCAGCGCAGCAAACACAATCATTCCCGCCAGCATCGCGGCCACGAACACCAGCACCTGCCAATGCCCGGTCAACAGCAGTGCCACGGCGGGCCCTGGGCAGATCCCAGCAACCCCCCAGCCCATGCCAAACAGCAGACTGCCGCCGATCAACCGGCGGTCCAACTCGCGCTTGCCGGGTAACTGCATCGGCGCACCAAGCAGACTGGTGCGCTGCATGCGCGCCCAGCTGAAGGGCAAAAAAGCCACGCCAATGGCCGCCGCCATGACCAGCGCCAGCGAAGGATCCCAAGCGCCAGCCAAGTCGAGAAAGGCCAGTACTTTGGCCGGGTTAGCCATACCCGCTGTCAGCAGGCCGATGCCGAAAATCACACCGGCGAGAAACGCCATCAATTTGCGCATGCTCAGGCTCCTAGCAGGTGACGTAAGACAAACACGGTGGCAAAGCCCGCCGCCATAAAACTCAGAGTGGCCGCCAATGAACGTGGCGATAACCGCGACAAGCCGCAAACGCCATGGCCACTGGTGCAACCTGAGCCATAGCGGGTGCCGATGCCGACCAGAAAACCAGCGACTATCAGTGCCAACCAGCCCGTATGAATCTCAATGGCAGGCAGCACGCTAAACAGCTGCCAAAGCAACGGCGCAAGCAGGATGCCGAGCAGAAACAGGGCCTTTTCGCCGCGCCCCTCACCGGCGCCCAGCAGGCTGCCTAGCAGACCGCTAATACCTGCTACCCGGCCATTCATCACGGCAAACAGACTCGCCGCCAGGCCGATCAGCGCGCCGCCGGCCAAGGCGCTCCAGGGCGTGAAGTTGTACCAGTCAATCGTCATTATTCGTTACCTGCGCAGAACAATTGATAAAGGGTATTGATCACCGCTAACGCCGCCGGGCTGCTGATGCAGTAGTAGATTAGCTTGCCCTCGCGACGGGTCTCCACGAGGCCCTCACGGCGCAGTACGGCTAACTGCTGCGACAAGGTGGGCTGCTGAATACCGAGCAGCGCCTCCAACTCGCTGACATTGCGCTCGCCCTGGGACAGCTGACACAACAACAACAGCCGATCCGGATTGCCCAGGGCTTTGAGTAATTGCCCTGCAGCATCTGCATTGGCGCGCAACTGCTGAATATCGAATGGGGCTTGGTCTGCGTTCATGGCGTGCAACTCAATTAAGATAAAAACAATCTATTCTTTTATATATTGAATAGCAAGCCCCTTCCGCCAAGCCTATGTACATCCACCCGAACCCTGAGCCGTGCCGCTACGCAGCCTGCTCATGACTGAATGACACGCACAAAAAACCCGGAACAAGGTCCGGGTTTTTTGTTCTGCTTAGGCTGCGCGGGGATAACCGCTTAGCCTGTTACCGTGCGATCAAAGCAGCGGCAGGGTGTAGCTGACGATCAGGCGGTTTTCGTCGAGATCGTTGGCGAAGTTCGAACGCACAGACGCGTTGCGCCAGCGCACGCCGAGGTTCTTCAACGCGCCTTCCTGGAACACATACATCAGCTCGGTGTTGCGTTCCCACTCTTTGCCTTCGGACAGGTTACGACCGCGATCGACGTTGTCGCCGGTCAGGTAACGGGTCATAAAGGTCAGACCCGGAATCCCGATAGAGGCGAAGTTGTAGTCGTAGCGAGCCTGGTAGGACTTCTCGTCCTTGTTACCAAAGTCGCTGATCTGCACATAGTTGACCAGGAACGGATCGGTGTTGTTGAGATAGGCAAAGCCAGTGTCGCCGCTCATCTTCTGGTAACCCAGACCGAAGGCGTGGCCGCCCAGACCGTAGGTGACCATGGCACCGATGGCGGTGTTGTCGACGTTGCTGCGGCGGCCATCGTCAGTGGAGCGGGCGTAGCGCAGGTCGGTCTTCAGGCTTTGCTTGTCGCCCAGCGGCAATACATGCACAGCGTTGAAGGAGTGCTGCTTGTACAGCTCGTCCAGGTTGGAATAGTAGTAGCCGGCGGTCAGGTCTTTGCTGACCTTGTAGGTGCCACCGATAAAGTCGAACGAATCGCTGGTAGTGCCGCCTGTGGTTTTAATGCCACGCTGACCGCCACTGATGATAGAGATGTCTTCGTAATCGTTGGAGTTACGGTTATTCACCTCGCGGATGTGCGCCGCTTCAAGCATCAGGCCGTCGATTTCCTGGGAGACCAAGTGCCCTGCCTCAAACACCTGCGGCAGCAGGCGACCGTCGCTGGAGGCGATGGCAGCGTTCTTGAACTGCATTTGACCAACACGCAGGGTGCTATTGGAAACTTTCACCTTGGCGGCAACAGCTAAATCAGAATTATTGTCCTGCGAGCCTTTTGAGGAGGCATCGGGAACCAACAGACCGCTGCCGGCAGTACCGTCACCGGAGTCCAGTTTGAAACCGAACATGCCAATGGCATCGGCGCCAAAGCCTACCGTGCCTTCGGTGAAGCCCGAGTTAGCACGCAGGATAAAACCTTGGGCCCACTCTTCGCTCTTAGACTGGCTCGGGGTCGGGGTGTTGCTATTGCCCTGACGGAAATCGCGATTGAAGTAGAAGTTACGCGCTTCAATTGTCGCTTTGCTGTCACCGATAAAGTCGGCAAACGCAGCTTGGCTAAGGGACAAGCCCAAGGTGCTGGCCGCAACAGCCAGTGCCAGGGAGGTCTTTCTCATTATATTTCTCCAGTGGTGTGTGGGTTGCATATCGGCGCGCTAACAGACTTCAACACGTGAAGCGGCAGGTGCGCACCGAATTCGGGGGTTATTGCAGGGTCGGGGGCAGGCAGGCGCACGCGCGCTGCGACCAAGGGCCGACCGTGCAATAACCAAAATTAGGTGAGCGCGTGAAAGCACTCGGCGCGAGCCGGGGAATGAGGACAGAACAACAGGCAGGTGCAGATCATGGTGCAGGTCTCTTCATTTTTATTATCAGCCGGTGGTCCCAGCCGTTATGCGCTGAGTCCTAGGCAGATACTGTGCCAGCTACTCTAAAGCCGCGCGCGAAGCCTCATATAACTGAGCGCTGCGGGCAATTAAGGTGACGCTGAAAGGGCCGCGGAGGCCGCAATAAGCGGTTTTCTGCCTACCTGAAAATACAAAAAGGCGGATTACCGCCAGCAGCCCGGAGGTATTCCACCTTTAATACCAAGCCTGCTCATACCCGCCGAGTGGCTAGAATGAGGAGCTCGGCGGCAGATTAAGCGGCGTTAGCCGGACGCAGCGAATAGGTTTTCAGCTGCTCGGCGAACTCGCGCAGCGACTGAATACCGCTGGCCTCAGCGTCGCTAACCCAGAGCTTGATGGCCTCAAGCATGTCGTGGCCATTACTGCTGGTCTTGACCCAGATCTGCTGCAGGGCCAGGCGCTTCTCGTAGATCACCTTCAGCGCGTGGCTCTGCTCCAGCATGCGCTGAATGCGTGCATGGTGGCCGTCATCGAGTAGGCTCGGCTCACGCGACAACAAGCGCTTGGCGCGATGAAAGTGGTGACGCACGGAGGCATCGGCCTTGGCCAGCTCCTGCTGCACCAGCGGTGCGATCACCAACTTGCGGTACTGCGCCATGATCTGGAAACGGTTGTTAAGGATGGCCATGGCAGTGTCCATGTCCAGGCTGCGCTTGCCGGCCACCCGGTGGGCGATGGGCGCAACACGCTGCACCTTGGCCAAACCGAACAGGCTGAACAGCTTGATCCAGAACCAGCCCATATCGAACTCCCACTTCTTCACCGACAACTTGGCGCTGTTCGGGTAGGTGTGGTGGTTGTTATGCAGCTCTTCGCCGCCAATCAAGATGCCCCACGGCACAAGGTTGGTCGCGGCATCGCGGCACTCGAAGTTGCGGTAACCGACCGCATGGCCGAGGCCGTTGATTACGCCCGCGGCCCATACCGGGATCCACATCATCTGGATCGCCCAGATCGTGATACCCGCAACACCGAATAAGGCCAGGTCGATAAAGCCCATCAGCATCACGCCGGCAAGCGGGAACCGCGAATAGAGATTACGCTCGATCCAGTCTTCCGGGCAGTTCTTGCCATAAATGCGCAGGGTTTCCGGGTTCTTCGCCTCTTCGGCGTATAGCTCAGCACCGGTACGCAGCACGGTGCCCAAGCCTTTAATCACTGGGCTGTGCGGGTCATCGACGGTTTCGCACTTGGCGTGGTGTTTGCGGTGAATGGCCGTCCATTCGCGGGTGTTCTGCGCAGTTGTCAGCCACAGCCAGAAGCGGAAGAAGTGTTTCAGTGCCGGATGCAACTCCAGCGCGCGGTGCGCCGAGTAGCGATGCAGATAAACCGTGACGCTAACGATGGTAACGTGCGTCATCAGCAGGGTGACTGCGACCAACTGCCAGACCGACAGATCAAGAAAACCGTTGTACCACATGGACTGTGTGCCTCGTGCAGAAGTAAAGACGCCGCCCATTATTAGCACACGTCGACTCGCATTATCCCTGACCCGGATCAGAAAACCAGTTGGTCTTTTGCATAAGAATGCCGCCCCCTTCTTAGCATCTATAATCCCAGCCCTAGAAAAAGGACTGACTTTTATCCCATGAATGCTCCACAAGGCGCTTGGCGCCTGACCCTCAGCTATGCGTTTGGCGCAGCTATTTGGGTGCTGTTAAGCGATGGACTTCTGATGACCCTGGAACTTTCAGCGGTGCAACAGGAGCGCGTGCAGCTGCTCAAAGGGTTGGCGTTTGTACTGCTGACTTCGGCCCTGCTGTATTCGATCTTGCGTAGCCATCAGCAGCACCAGCAGCAAGGGCATCGCGCCCTGCAGCGCAGTGAAAAGCGCCTACACCAAGCGCTGGAGGCCGCCGAGGGTGGGATTTGGGACTGGGACCTGCAACACCACAACATCTACTTTTCTCCCGGCTACAACGCATTGCTGGGTCTTCCCCCGAGTGCCCTCGATGACCGGCAGGATTGGCAACAACGCCTGCATATAGATGATAGGGAGATCTTCCAGCGTAATTTCCAGCGCCGCCTAAGCTCGCTCAGCACAGCGCCTTACGAGGTCAGCTATCGGCTGCAACACCAGGACGGCAGCTACCGTTGGATTCAAGCGCGCGGGCGTTTGCTGCTCGACAAACACGGTAAGCCTGAGCGCCTGATCGGCACGGCCAGCGACATCACCCAGCGGCGCAAGGACGAAGACAGCCTGCGCCAGGCCGCTGTCGTGTTCGACGCCACTCAGGAAGGCGTTCTGGTCACCGATGCCCAGCAGCATGTTGTGCACTGCAACCCGGCGTTCACTCGCATCACCGGCTACAGCGAAGCGGAAATTCTAGGGCAGTCGCCGAGCATCCTTAAATCCGGGCGCCACGATAAAGATTTCTACAGCAGCCTCTGGCAAGCCCTGAAAAATCGCGGTGCTTGGAGCGGTGAGGTGTGGAATCGGCGCAAGAGCGGCGAAATCTACCCGCAGTGGCAATGCATCCGCGAGATTCGCGACGAACAGGGCGAAGTCAGCCACTACGTGGCCGTGTTCTCCGACATCACCGCCCTGAAGCGTTCGCAACAGGAGCTGGACTACCTGGCGCACCACGACCCGCTGAGCAACCTGCCCAACCGCTTACTGTTTACCGAACGCGTCGAGCATGCCCTGGAGCGTGGGCGCATTGACGGGTATTCGGGTGCGGTGCTGCTGATCGATCTTGATCACTTCAAGCACATCAATGAAAGCCTCGGCCACAACATCGGTGATCTGCTGCTCAAGGATGTCGGTGAGCGCCTTAGCCAGCAACTCGGTAAACGCATGACCCTGGCGCGCCTGGGCGGTGACGAATTCGGCCTGCTCGACGAAAGCTGCGGCAGCGCCGAGCAGGCGGCAGTGCTGGCGCAGCGCCTGCAGACGTGCATGGGTGCGGCCTTCAAGATTCATCAGCAAGAGCTGTTTATCACCGCCAGCATCGGCATCAGCCTGTACCCCCACGACGCCGACGATGTAGGGCAGATACTGCGCAATGCCGATTCGGCACTGTTCAAGGCCAAGAACAGCGGCCGAGAAAGCTATGCATTTTACAGCCAGGAACTGACCGCTCACGCGCATCAGCGTGTCGAACTGGCCAGTGCCCTGCGCCACGCCCTGGATCACCAAGAGCTGCGCGTCTATTACCAACCCCTAATCTGCCTGCGCAACCAGCACGTCATCGGCGTCGAAGCCCTGGTGCGCTGGCAGCATCCGCAGCGCGGGCTAGTCGCGCCGGGCGAATTTATTCCGGTTGCCGAAGAAACAGGGTTGATCAGTGCTATCGATGCCTGGGTGCTGGAGCACAGTTGCCGGCAGATGGTGGCTTGGCAAGCCGCCGGTTACGCGCTGAAGTTTGTGGCGGTGAATGTCTCCAGCCGGCTGTTCAGCCGCGGGGGATTGGACCAACGAGTGGCCGAGGTGCTGCGCGATACCGGCCTCGACCCCGCCTGCCTGGAGCTGGAAGTGACCGAAAGCGCGGTGATAGATAACCCCGATGCGGCGCTGGCCTTGCTCCAGCGTTTACGCGCACTCGGTATACGCCTGGCCATCGATGACTTCGGCACCGGCTACAGCTCCCTGGCGCGGCTCAAGCGCCTGCCAGTGCACAAGCTAAAAATCGACCAGAGCTTTATTAGCGGTCTGCCGCACGATCCGAGCGATGTCGCGATCACCCGTACAGTAATTGCCCTTGGCCATAGCCTTGGGCTTAAGGTGTTGGCCGAGGGCATTGAGCAGGTCGAGCAAGTCGAATTACTGCAACAACTCGGCTGTGACCATGCCCAAGGCTATTATTTCGGGCGTCCTCAACCTGCAGACCAACTGGCCGCACGTTTAGCATCCCGCTCTGACACGCCACACACTTAGGCCTAACGCATGCTTGTAATGATTCTTGAAGACGACAGCTGGATCGCCGATCTGCTTAAACAGATCGTCCTCAGCTTGCGGCCCGGCTGCCAAGTGGTCTGCCTGGACAGTGTTAGCGCCGCCCTACAGGAATGGCAGCAACGCCCGGCTGACGTGGTGATCAGTGACTGGAACCTGCCCGACGGACCCGGCACCCGATTGCTTGAGCAGGTACGCCGCGATAACAGCAGCACCCCGCTGGTGGTCATTACCGGGCGCTCCGACCGCGCCAGCGTACTGGCCGTGCGTGCCCTGAAGATCAGCGCCTTTATCAGCAAGCCCTTCCAGGCGGCGCACGTTGCCGCCAGCCTGGAAACCCTGCTGCCGCCCGATATTGACGGGCAACCGCCGCGGGCCAGCGACACGCAGAACGACTTGCTTGCCCACCTGCACAGCCTGTCCGGTAGCGAACTGCAATTACCGCTCAAGGCGCATGTGCGCGACCGCCTCCTGCAAAGCTTCAAAGGCGAGCCAATTGATCTGCGCAAGCTGGCCAGTGAATGGCAACACGACCCGGCGCTCAGCGGCCGCCTGCTTGGCGTCGCCAATAGCAGCGCTTACAACCCAGGCGGCAAGCCCTGTTCCAATTTGCTCGAAGCCCTGCAAAAACTGGGTGCGAACAACAGCCTCAACCTGGCCATGGGCCTGGCGCTGCGCCAATCCAGTGCACTGGAGAACCCCATGCTGAGCCTGTTTGCCCAGGCGCACCTGGACAGCACCGAACAGCTGATCGAGCGCAGCACCAGCCTCGCCCGACAATGCGCCATGGACCCGGCGCCCTTCCACTGTGCCGCCCTGCTGCACCGCATGGGTGAGTTGTGTGTGCTGTACCAGACACAGGTGTGGCAGGACAGCGGCCAGAGCTTCAGCGAAGACCAAATTATGCAGGCCCTCGACCAGTTCAGCGGTCCCTTTGCCATCAGCATCAAGGCCCAATGGCAACTGCCGATGCACCTGCGCGAGCTGATCGGTGCGTGCTACAGCCTGTCCAGCAGTAACGTCAAACGCGAGAATATCCTCATGCGCTTAGCCGCTTGCGAGCTCAACAGCGCCGACGACAGCCCCGAGCTGGCCCGCTTGCGCAGATTGGCAGGCCTCGCCTAAATGCCTGTATTAAGGCGTAAGCGCGCAAGGGTGCTGATAAATGGATAAGCAGAGCAAACCCAGCGCAATCAACTGGGTTGTCGGCCTCGGCAGCCTCGGTTTGGCGATCTTTTTCAGCGTGCTGGGCGGCCTTGCGTTAAACCAGCAGCAAACCCTCTGGACCCTGCAAATTGCCAAGCAGCATGAGCTGCAAAGCCTGACCCTGCGCAACAGCCAGCAAGAGCTGCAGCAACAGGCGCAATTGCTCGCCGAGACCATCGCCGCCGACGCCTGGCTGGTCGAACTGGTGCGCCAGGCTTATGCACTGCAAAGCCGTGAGCAGCCCGACATACAGAGCCTTAACGCCATTCGCAACCAGCTCTATACCCGCCTTGCTCCACGCTGGCGCAGCCTGCAGGGCACACGCGCGTTTAGCCTATACGTGCATCTGGCCCCGGCCGCCGAGGTGCTGCTGCGGGTGCACAAGCCGCAATGGTTTGGCGACCGCCCCGCAACGCAGCGGCCCATGCTGCTCGACAGCCTGCGCCAATCCGCCACGACCGCCGGCTTGGTGAGTAATGAGCAAAGCCTGAGCATGCGCGCCATCGTGCCGCTGCGCGTAGACAGCCTTGAGGGGCCGACCAACGTCGGCGCGCTGGAAGTCAGCCTCGACGTGCTGAAGAACTTGCAACAGCTGGACCACGAACTGGATGCCGGGGTTGCCCTGCTGCTCAAACGTCCGCTGCGCGCGTCAGGCAGCAATGAGCGGCTGCACGCCCTCTCTACAGCGGCTGATTACTGGCATCTGGCAGGCTTCTCCCAGGTTCAGGTGCAGCACTGGCAAGCGCAGCAACGCCTGCCGGCGCCCGAGGCCGGCGATACCTTTAAGTTACTGGACGACCAAGGCCGCACCTACCTGCTCAACCAGGTCAGCTTGAGTGGCTACCCGCCCGGCGCGGGCGGTATCGATAGCCCAATACGGGCCCTGACCTGGCGTGATATCAGCCCCCTGCACAGCCAGCACCAAAGCGACAAGCGTTGGCTGGTGGGTAAATGGCTGCTGGCCTGGCTCGCCGCCGAAGCGCTGCTGCTATTGCTGCTGCAAGCCACCCGGCACAGCAGCCTGAAGGTGATACGCCGGCACAACGCCGACTTACAAGAGCAAAATCAGCAAACAGAAGAATCGCGCCAACTGCTGGCGCTAATCGCTGAGGCGCAAGCGGCTTACATCAACGCAGACAACCAGCGCGAAGCGTTCGACAAGCTGCTAGTGCGCCACTCAAGGTCAGCGCCAGCCAGTTCGGCTTTGTCGGTGAAATTCTCCTCGACGATCGCGGCGCGCGCTTTCTGCGCACCTTCGCCATCAGCAATATCGCCTGGGACGCAGACACCCGCGCCTTCTATGACGCCCACGCGCCGCAGGGTCTGGAGTTTCGCAACCTCGACAGCTTGTTTGGCCAAGTGATTCGCAGCGGCCAGCCGCTGATCACCAATGACCCCGCCAACCACCCCAAGAGCGCTGGCCTCCCACCGGGGCACCCGCCATTGCTGGCGTTTGCAGGCCTACCGATTCACGCCAACGGCGAGTTGCTCGGCATGCTCGGTTTGGCCAACCGCGAGGGCGGTTACAGCGCCGATTTCTTCACCCAGCTGCAACCGCTGCTGACCACCTTGGGCCAAGTGCTTGACGCGCTGCGCCGTGACAGCCAGCGGGAACTCACCCAACAACGCATGCAGCGCCAACAGGCGGCCCTGCGCGCACTCAACGAAATCGCCGCGCTGCCTAAACTGAGCACGAAAGAACAGCTACGTCAGGCCCTGCAACTGGGGGCTGATTTCTATGGCATGCCGATCGGTATCATCAGCCAGATCGAGGCGCAAAATTACCGGGTGATGGCCCAGGTATCACCGCCCGACAGCCTGCAGGACGACCAGTGCTTTGCCCTGGGTGACACCTACTGCAGCATCGCCCTACGCGGCAACGATGTACTCGCCATTGCGCACATGGCCGAGAGTGACCATGCCGCGCACCCCTGCTACCCGCTGTTTGCCCTGGAAAGCTATATCGGCACCAGCATCTGGGTCGCCGGCCGGCGTTTCGGCACCCTGTGCTATGCCTCCAGCGAGGCACGCCCGAGCGCCTTCGATGAGGCCGATGAAGAATTCCTGCGGCTGTTCGCCCGCTGGGTCGGCGCCACCTTGGAGCGCCTGCAGCACGAAGAACAAACCCTTGAGGCGCGGCGCTTTCTGCAGGCCGTACTCGACTCCGCGACCGGAGTGTCGATCATCACCAGTGACACCGATGGTTTGATCACCCTGTTCAACTCCGGGGCCGAGCGTTTGCTGGGCTACCGCAGCGCGGAAGTGATTGGTCAACACAGCCCGGCACTGTTCCACCGGGCCGATGAAATCCAGGCCCGCGGCGCTGAGCTCAGCCGCGAGGAAGGCCACGAGATTAGCGGTTGGGCCGTATTCACCTGGATACCCGCCAAGGGCGAGCCAGAAACCCGCCAGTGGACCTATGTGTGCAAGAACGGCGAACCGCGCACCATCAACCTCACCGTCAGCGCCATGCGTGACAGCCATGGCGCCATCAACGGCTACCTGGGTATCGCCAGCGACATCAACGACCTACAGCAAACCACCCGCGCCCTGCAAAAGAGCGAGAGTCGCTTTCGCGGCCTGGTGGCCAACCTACCCGGTGCCGTCTATCGCTGCCGCAACGATGCCGACTGGAGCATGAGCTACCTGAGCGAGGAGATCCTGGCCCTCAGCGGCTATCCGGCCAGCGACTTTATCAACAACCGCGTACGCAGTTTCTCCAGTGTGATACACCCCGATGACCTGGCCATCACCTACCAGGCCGTGACCGCCATCGAGCACCAGGAATCCTTCGAGCTGACCTACCGCCTGCAACACGCCAACGGCCACAGTGTCTGGGTGCGCGAGAAGGGTCGTGGCGAATACGACAGCGACGGCAAACTGCAGTGGATCTCCGGGTTTATCTGGGATATCAGCGACCGCAAGGCGGTGGAAGACCAACTGCGGGTCAGCCAACAACGCTTCAGCAACGCCTTCAGCCTGGCCCCCCAGGGGATGGCGCTGGTGTCCCTGCAAGGCCAGTGGCTGGTAGTTAACGATCAGCTCTGCGAGATGCTCGGCTATAGCCGCGAACAGCTGCTGTGCTGCGACTTTCAGCAGATCACCCACCCTGATGACCTGGATGCCGACCTGCACAATATCGAGGAGCTCGTCGCCGGAGAGATCAACAGCTATCAGATGGAAAAACGCTACCTGGACAGCCAGGGCCGGATCATCTGGGTGTTGCTCAGCGTGGCCCTGGTACGCGACAGCAATAACCACCCCGTGCATTTCGTCTCGCAGATTCAAGACTTCAGTGAGCGTATCGCCAGCGAAATGGCCATCCGCGAACGCGAGGATTACCTGAGCACCCTGCTCGACAACGTGCTCGATGCCATCATAACCATCGACCAGCAGGGCTATATCGAAACCTTCAACCATGCCGCCGAACGCATCTTCGGCTACAGCCACCTGGAAGTCTCCGGGCACCGCGCACCCTGCTGCTGCCTGAACCGCAACGTTCAATGCGCGCCCGCTACCTCAGCCATTTCCTGAAAACCGGCATCCAGCAGATGCTTGGCAAGGACATCGAGCTCACCGCCAGGCGCAAAAACGGCGAAACCTTCACCATCGAGCTGGCCGTCTCGCAGATCAGCCACCAGGGCGAACGGCGCTTTATTGCGGTGATCCGCGATATCGAAGAACGCAAACGCATTGAGCGGATGAAAGACGAGTTCGTCTCCACCGTCAGCCATGAGCTGCGCACCCCGCTGACGGCCATCGCCGGTTCCCTTGGCCTGGTTAACGGCGGCGCCCTGGGCGCAGTGCCCGCCAGCATGCAGCAGATGCTGCAGATCGCCCAGGACAACAGCCAACGCCTCAACCTGCTGATCAATGACCTGCTCGACATGGAAAAACTGGTCGCCGGCAAGATGCTCTTCGAGCTGCACGATGCCGCCTTGCAACCCCTGCTTGACCAAGCCATCAAAGAAAACCAGCCGTACGCCAACCATTACCACGTGCAGCTGCAGCTCCTTGGCCCAGCCACTCAGGCCCGGGTAAAGGTCGACACATTGCGCCTGGCCCAGGTGCTGGCCAACCTGCTATCGAACGCGGCCAAGCTCTCGCCCGAAGGGCAGACAGTGGAGGTGCGCGTGCAGCAACACGACGACCGTGTGCGCATCAGCGTGACCGACCATGGCCCCGGTGTGCCGGAGAACTTCCAGGCGCGGATCTTCAGCAAATTCTCCCAAGCCGACGCCACCGACACCCGGCAAAAAGGCGGCACGGGCCTGGGCCTGGCGATCAGCAAGGAAATCATCGAGCGCATGGGCGGGCAGATTGGCTTCGACTCAAGCCCCGGTCATGGCGCGACTTTCTGGTTTGAACTGACTACTCTGCCACTGGCAACCACGCTCGACTTACCGCCCCGCCCCGAGGACGCCCCGCATGCCTGACCTACGACGCATCCTGCATGTGGAAGATGACCCCTCGATCCAGGCAGTGACCAAGCTGGCCCTGGAGGTTGTAGGCGGTTTTCAGGTGCTCAGCTGCGCCTCCGGCCAGGACGCCCTGGACCAACTGCAAGGCTTTGCGCCGGACTTTATCCTGCTGGACGTGATGATGCCGGGCATGGACGGCCCACAAACCCTGGCGCAAATCGCCCGGCTGATCGATATCAACCAGGTGCCCGTGGCCTTTATGACGGCCAAAGTACAGCCGGCAGAGATCGCCTATTACTGCAGCCTTGGCGCCCGTGACGTGATCATCAAACCCTTCGACCCCATGCAACTGGCGTCGCAGGTGCGCACTATCTGGAATCGGGCCCATGAGTAAAATCAAAACGCCGGCGCAAGAGCTGCAGCAACACCTGCAGCGACTCAGTGAGACCTTCGCCTTGCGCCTGCAGGAAGACTTGCCCGCACTGGGGCAGGACGCCGAACACCTGCTACACGCCGTTGATCCGCACGAACAGCTGCACTGCCTGCAGACCATACGTGAGCAACTGCACAAGCTCGCCGGCGCCGCTGGCACCTTCGGTTTCAGCCGCCTTGGCCAACGCGCCCGCGAGCTGGAGCAGGAGGCCGAGCAATGGCTGACTACCCTGCAACAAGAGCAACAGAGCCTGCAGGACTTCAGCAAGAGCCTGCAGCAACTGGCCGGCCAGGTGTACCAACCCGAACCGGAGCCAAGCCCCGCGCCCACCACCGCATCACCGAGCAAATCAGCACAGAGTGAGCGGCGCATCTACATCCTCGAAGATCAATACGCTGTCGGCGAAACGATGCGCCTGACCCTGAATAACTTTGGTTACCAGGCCGAACACTTCACCCGCATTGCCGAGCTCGATCATGCCTTGCAACAGCAACGCCCGGACGCTCTGATCCTCGACGTTAACCTGCCTGACGAAAACCTCACTGGCCTGGCATACGCTGCCAGCCTGCAAGAGCGCCTGGACGAGCCGCTCCCCCTGCTGGTAACCACCACCCAAGACGACTTTGCCACCCACTTGGAGGCCGTCCGGGTCGGTGCCATGGGCTTTTTCACCAAACCGGTGGACATCCCGCAGCTGGAAAATCGCCTGGAGCGCTGCTTCGCCCAGCAGCAAGGCGAACCCTACCGGGTGCTGATCATCGATGATGACCGCGAGCTGGCCAGCCGTTTCAGCCTGATTCTGCGTGGCGCCAACATGCTGGTGGAGATGCAGCATGACCCAGCAGAAATCTTCACCCATATGCGCAGCTTCAACCCTGAAGTGATCCTGCTGGACGTCAACATGCCCAACTGCACCGGCCCCGAGCTGGCGCAGATCATCCGCATGAATGACGACTGGCTGCGCGTGCCGATCATCTACCTGTCGGCGGAAACCGATATCAACCGGCAGATGAATGCCCTGATCAAAGCCGGCGATGATTTCGTCACCAAGCCCATTTCCGATAACGCCCTGGTCGCCGCCGTATTCTCCCGCGCACAACGCGCACGGCTGCTGAGCAACGCCCTGTCCCGCGACAGCCTGACCGGCCTGCTCAAACACGCCGACATCAAAGAGCAAGCGGCCATCGAACTGGAGCGCGCACTGCGCAGCGGCAAACCGGCCAGCGTGGCCATGCTGGATATCGACTTCTTCAAGAAGGTCAACGACAGCCATGGCCATGCCGCCGGCGACAACGTCATCCGTGCTCTGGCCAACCTGCTGCGCCAACGCCTACGCCGTATCGACAGCCTGGGCCGCTATGGCGGCGAGGAATTTCTCGTGGTGCTGCCTGACTGCACGGCAGAGCAAGCCCTACGAGTGCTCGATGAAATTCGCCAGCGCTTCGCCGAGTTGAAATTTATCGCCGGCGGCAGTGAATTCTCGGTCACCCTCAGCGCCGGCATCGCCTCCACCGAAGTTGCACCCGCGAGCGCCAGCGAACTGCTGGAAAAGGCCGACCAAGCGCTTTACGCCGCCAAACATGGCGGCCGTAATCAGGTGCGTTAGGCCTATAACCAACGGCCTGCCGAGCCTAAATCCGCGCCCCATAAGACTGCTGGCAAAGTGTTTGCCGGCATCTGCGCGCGCCATTCAAGCTTTACAAATCATGTCGAAGCCGGAACTCAGCGCAAAATTGTTGTACAAACGTTGTGCAAAACAAATAACCCTGTATCAGGAGATTTTTATGTTTGCTCAACTCAGTTCGACCACCCAACGCCTTAAGCGCACGCTGATGCTGGCGACAGCCACCCTTACCGTTGCGGCAATGCCGGCCTTTGCCGATATGCACGGTGATAAAAAAGATATCGTCGACACCGCTGTCGCCGCCGGCCAGTTCAACACCCTAGTCACCGCCGTAACCGCCGCGGGCCTGGTTGAAACCCTCAAGGGCGAGGGGCCTTTCACCGTCTTCGCACCCAATGATGCGGCATTCGCCAAGATTCCCAAGGCTGACCTCGACGCCTTGCTGGCCGACAAGGAAAAGCTCACGGCCGTGCTCACTTACCACGTCGTCCCAGGCAAGCTGATGGCGGCTGACCTGGCCGGTAAGTCCGCGCTAAAAACTGTACAAGGCGGTGAGCTGATGCTGGATACCAGCAACGGCGTCAGCGTCGATGGTGCCTCGGTCGTCGCGGCAGATATCGAGACCAGCAACGGCGTGATTCACGTCATCGACTCGGTGGTGCTGCCCAAGTAACAGCTGGCTTAGCCATTCGCGAAACACACGAAGGCCGCCCCTTTTAGGGGCGGCCTTTTTATTGGGTGAGCCCTGAACACCACTCAAGCTTGGCTTTGTGAAATTTATAGCGTAAGTTTTCATGAAAATATTTAAATATAATTTCACGAGGCGCGCCATGTTCAAGCAATCCGCCCAGCATATCGGCACCTACTATGCCGCCACCTACCCCGGGGCGATCCCGCTGCGCCCGCGCCTGCAGGCCGCCTTGCAGTGCGATGTACTGATTATCGGTGGTGGTTTCAGCGGTTTGCACACCGCGCTGCGCCTGGCGCTGGCCGGCAAGAAGATCGTCGTACTAGAAGCCAGCCGCCTGGCCTGGGCCGCCTCCGGGCGTAACGGCGGGCAGGCACTGCCGGGTTGGTCCTGCGATATGCCGCCCTTCGAGAAGGCCCTGGGCTTGGAACGCGCCCGCCGCCTATGGGACAGCATGGTCTGGGCCGCCGAGGAAATGCGCGAACTGCCTCAGCGCCACAACTTCGATATCGATTACCGCACCGGCGCGATCTACACCGCCGTGTTGCCGCGCCGCGTGAAGCAGTTGCAAGAAAGCCTCGAAGAAGCCGAGCAGAAATACGGCTACTCGCAGCTGAGCTTTATCCCCAAGCACGAACTGCCCGAGTGGATCGCCAGCCCGCGCTACCTGGCCGCCCTGCATGACAGCGGTGCCGCCCACCTCAACCCGCTAAAACTGGCTCAGGGCCTGGCGACAGCCATCGAAGCGGCGGGCGGGCAGATTTTCGAGCAGAGCAAAGCGTTGGACTACCACGAGGCCGCTGGGGGTTATGTGGCCCGCACTGAAGAAGGCGAGATTCGCAGCGACGTGCTGGTACTGGCCTGCAACGCCTATATCGACCGCCTCGACCCGCCGCTGGCGAAAATCCTGCTGCCGGTGGGCTCTTATCAAGTGGCCACCGCGCCACTCGATCCTGAGCTGGCCCGCTCGCTGTTCCCGCGCGGCACCTGCACCATCGACAACCAGTTTGTGCCGGACTACTTCCGCGTCACCCCGGACAACCGCCTGCTGTTCGGCGGCGGCTGCACTTACCTCGGCGGCATCCCTAGCGACGTCCCCGCTGCTACCCGCCCCTACCTAGAGCGGGTGTTCCCGCAACTGCGCGGCGTGCAGATCGACTACGGCTGGGGCGGGCATATCGACTGCACCATGCACCGCACCCCGGATGTCGGCCGCAATGGGCAGAAATACTGGCTGCAGGGCTTCTCCGGCCACGGCATCCTGCCGACCCTAGCCGCCGCCCGCGCAGTCAGCGATGCAATCCTCGGCGACAGCGACCTGCTTGAGCTGTATCAGGGCCTGAGCAACCCACGCTTCCCGGGTGGCGACCTGCTGGCTGCGCCAATCGAAGCCGTGGGCAAAGCCTGGTATCGCCTGCGCGATGTGATTTGAACCCGTAGCCCGGATGCAATCCGGGACCACCCTCCCCGGATTACATCCGGGCTACGCCATAAGGAACACCCATGGACATGCAGGAAGAAGTCGAAGGTCTGGCGATCCTGATCCGCGACCTGCGCAAGCACAAAAACCTCACCCTCGGTGACCTGGCCGCACGCATCGACCGCTCGGTGGGTTTTCTCTCGCAAGTCGAGCGCGGCCTGTCACGCCCTACCGTGGCCGACCTCACCGCCATCAGCGAAACTCTGGGCGTGCCGACCACCTATTTCTACAGCCTGAGCAAACCCCGCGCCGTGCCCTGGGTAACCCGCCCAGATGAGCGCCGTACCCTCTACTACGCCGGCGGCATCACCGACGTGCTGGCCTCCCCCAGCATCTCGGCCGGTTTCTCCATGCTCGAAAGCTTCCTGCAACCGGGGGCGAGCAGCGGCGAAGGCCACCTCAACGACAGCGACGAGCAAGGCGGCTTTGTCCTCGAAGGCGAACTGACAATCTGGTACGGCGACAACGCCGAGCCGGTCACCCTCGGCCCCAATGACAGCTTTCAGCTACCGCCGCATGCGCAGTTCCGCTACGCCAACCTAACCGATTCCCTCACCAGAGTGCTCTGGGTCTTCAACTGACCCGCGCAGATACCGCCATGACAATAACAACCGCATTCCCCGACCTGCTTAGCGAAGTCCGCGCCTTCCGCGCCGCGCACCCAGACGTGCGTTATGTCGACCTGATCAGCCTGGATATACCCGGGCATTTCTACGGCAAGCGCTACCCCATCGACATGCTCGAAAAAGTGGCCGCCGGCAGCCCGCTGAAAATCCCGCAAAACTGTGTGTTGCTCGGCGTACAGGGCGGCCTGCACCCGATTGGCGATTACTGCTTCAACGACGGCGACCCGGATGCGCCACGCCGACTGATCCCCGGCACACTGAAGCCGGTGCGCTGGGAAAGCCAGCCGCTGGGGCAAATGCTGATCAGCTCCGACGGCACCGAGGCACCGATCGAATTCGAGCCACGTGAAGTGCTCGCCCGTGTGCTCAAACGCCTCGAAGCACGCGGCATTCGCCCGGTGGTAGCCTTCGAGCTGGAGTTCTACCTGTTCGACCGCAAGCTGCAAGACGGCCTGCCGCAGTTCCCCCGCGACCCGCTGTGCGGCGATGAAGACGACCAGCCGAATATGCACATCGAACGTCTGTCGCGTTTCGCCGATGTGCTGCACGAGATTGTCGATGCAGCCAACGAACAGGGTGTGGACGCCAACGTGATCACCGCCGAACTCGGCCCCGGCCAGTTCGAGATCAACTTCGGCCATAGCGACGACGGCCTGCGCGCGGCCGACTGGGCCGCTTTATTCTGCCGCAGCACCCGTGGCGTGGCGCTCAAGCACGGCCAGCGCGCCAGCTTTATGAGCAAGCCCTACCTGCACGCACCGGGCAGCGGCATGCATGTGCACGTCAGCCTGTATGACGCCGCCGGCAACAACCTGCTGGCCGCCGACGAGCAGCGCCCAATGCGCCATGCGGTGGCCGGGTGCCTGGAGTTACTGCCGCACTGCATGCCGATCTTCTCTGCCAACCACAATGCCTTCCGCCGCTACGGCGCCATGGTCAACGCCGCCAGCCGTGCCAGCTGGGGTTATGAGGACCGCGATGCGTGCATCCGTATCCCCGAATCGGACGGTAAAAACCTGCGCATCGAACACCGCCTGGCCGGCGCCGATGCCAACCCCTACCTCGTTCTCGCCGCGATTCTGATTGGCATGGAACATGGCCTGGCTGCCGGCAACGAGCCGATCACCCCACTTAACGACGACCGCAGCAGTGGCATCGACTTCCCCCAGGACATGCTCAGCGCCGTCACCGCCATGCGCGAGCACCCAGTGGTCAACCAAGGGCTAGGCGAAGAGTTTGTGATGGTCTACTGCGAGAACAAGCGCCAAGACCACCTGGCCTTTATGCAGGAAGTCAGTGCGCGGGAGTACCGCTGGTTTCTGTAACGGATAGCGCAGCCATGTCGTAGTGAAAATTCGTAGGGTGGGTTAGCGACACCCTGCTTCGCACCCTCAGGCGCGGCGGCTCAAACCCACCGGCGTTAGCTGGCGTTGTGGTCTTGGTGGGTTACGGCGCAGCGTCGATCGTATAGCCCCCAATCGCAACAAGCGCCTAACCCACCCTACGGGGAGTTCGTGCCTGTGCGACTTCACCGCAGCAGATGCACCGCCAGACCAGCCAGTGCCGACAACAGCAGCACCTCCATCACCCCACGTTTGAAGCGCAGCAACGCCAGCGCCGCGGCCAAGGCGATCAGCGCCGAGGGCCAGTCAAAAACGCCAGCAAAGCCTTGCGGCCACAGCACGTGGTAGGCAAAGAACAGCGCCAGATTAAGAATCACCCCCACCACGGCAGCGGTAATCGCGGTCAGTGGCGCGGTGAATTTCAGCTCACCGTGGGTCGACTCCACCAGCGGCCCGCCAGCGAGGATGAACAGAAACGACGGTAGAAAGGTAAACCAGGTAACCAGCGCCGCGGCCAGCGCGCCGCTGACAAAGCCCGAATCGCCACCGAATACCGGCTGCAAATACGCCCCGATAAACGCCACGAACGCCACCACCATAATCAGCGGCCCCGGCGTGGTTTCCCCCAGCGCCAGCCCATCGATCATCTGCGTCGGCGTCAACCAGCCGTAATGGTCGATGGCCCCCTGGTACACATAGGGCAACACTGCATAGGCACCACCGAAGGTCAGCAATGCGGCCTTGGTAAAGAACCAGGCCATCTGCGTCAGCGTGCCGTCCCAGCCATACAGCCAGGTCAGCAGGCCCATCGGCAGCAACCAGAGCAGCGCACCACTCAGCAACAACAGCGCCAGCCGCGAAGCGCTAAAGCGCGTGTGCGCCGCCGGCGGGCTGTTGTCATCAATCAACGCTGGGCCGGACGACGTGTTTTGAGTTGCATGCCCGCCACCCAGGCTGAACTGCTGAGGTAGCAAACGACCACCAAGGTAGCCGAGCAGCGCCGCGCCAATCACGATCAAGGGGAACGGCAGGTTGAAGGCAAAGATCGCCACAAAAGACGCCCCGGCAATCCCCCACAGCCAGTTGTTCTGCAGTGCCCGCGAACCAATACGCCAGGCCGCCTGCAGCACAATCGCGGTAACCGCCGGCTTGAACCCGTAAAAAATCCCCGCCACCAGCGGCACATCGCCGAAGGCGATATACAGCCACGAAAGGCCGATGAGGATAAACAGCGACGGCAGCACGAACAGCACCCCGGCAATCACCCCGCCCCAGGTGCGGTGCAGCAGCCAACCGATATAAGTGGCCAACTGCTGCGCCTCCGGCCCCGGCAGCAACATGCAGTAGTTCAGCGCATGCAGAAAACGCCGCTCGGACAGCCAGCGGCGTTTCTCCACCAACTCCTGGTGCATGATCGCGATCTGCCCGGCCGGCCCGCCGAAGCTGATCAGGCCGAGCTTGAGCCAAAACCAGAAGGCTTCGCGCAGGCTGACCGCGGGTGGCAGGGTAGGGGCTGATGACTCGGACATGGGGGCAACTCACACACATAAAAGCGCGCGCACTATAACGCGCACGGATGACAATTTAACGCTGCTGCCACTCAAGCGCAGGCACGGATTTCCGTATACTTGGCAGCGCTACGCTCCCTCAAACTGCCCGTGAAGCCCTCCGTGAAAATCCGCCATTCGCTCGTAAGCCTGCTGCTGATCTGCAGCAGCGTTGTAGTTGCATCGAATACCCAGGCCGCCGCGCCAAAACAACAGGACCTGGCAGCCGGCAGTGCCCTGCTGGTCGACCTGCAGACCAATCAGGTGCTCTACGAGCGGAATGCCGACAGCGTGGTGCCGATTGCCTCGGTAAGCAAACTGATGACCGCCATGGTTACCCTCGACGCCAAGCTGCCGCTGAAGCAAATGCTGCCGATCATGATCCGCGATACTCAGGAAATGCGTGGGGTGTTCTCCCGCGTGCGCATTGGCAGCGAGCTGAGCCGCCACGACATGTTGCTGCTGGCCCTGATGGCCTCGGAGAACCGCGCTGCATCGAGCCTGGCGCACCACTACCCGGGTGGGCACACGGCCTTTGTCGCGGCGATGAATGCCAAGGCCAAAGCATTGGGCATGACTCATTCGCACTTCGTCGAGCCGACCGGGCTTTCGGAGCACAACGTCTCCAACGCCCGCGACTTGGTGCTGATGCTCAAGGCCGCGAACCAATATCCGCTGATCCGCCAGTTCACCACCACCTCGGAAAAAACCCAGGCGTTCCGCAAACCCAACTACACCCTGGGGTTTCGCAACACCAACAACCTCGTGCGTAAGCCCGGCTGGAGCGTGCAGCTGAGCAAGACCGGCTACACCGGTGAGGCCGGCCGCTGCCTGGTGATGAACACCGTTATGAACAAGCGCCCCGTAGCGTTCGTGGTACTCGATGCCTTCGGCAAATACACCCACATGGCCGACGCCAACCGCCTCAAGCGCTGGCTGGAAACCGGCAAAGTCACCGCCGTGCCGCCGGCCGCTATCAGCTACCGCCAGGAGAAACTGGCACAACGCAAGGCCATGGCGGCGCAGTAGGGTGCTCTGGATAAACACAGCCGCTCGGCACCGCACCCAGTGGTTTTGATCCAGACGAAATACCCTGCATCTAGTGGTGTACACCTACGGGGTGATCGACGACACGTTGATTCCGTAGGTGGACACACGGCTCGTGACGCAGCGGTACGTAGCAGAGAGTAACCGCAGCTTTAGTATCCATTGAGTTACTGGAAGCGCCCGACCTCCTGGCGCAGCTCTTCAGCCAGTTGATCAAGCTCGCGGGCAGTTTGTGCCAGATTGGCAACCACTTCGCGCTGTTCGCTATTGGCCAGTGCGATGCTTTGCAAGTTACTGCTGAGCAACGTCGCAGTACTGCTCTGCTCGCTGGTGGCTGTGGTGATGGCAGTGAACTGCTCACCCGCCGCATTACTCTGCTCAGCGATCTGCCCCAGCGCAGCAGCAACATTGGCATTGCGCTGCAGGCCATCCTGCATCAGCAGTTTGCCCTGCTCCATGGTGCTGATCGCACTGTTGGTCTCACCCTGAATACTGCCAATCATTGCAGAGATTTCGTTGGTCGCCTCACGGGTGCGCGAAGCCAGGCTGCGCACCTCATCGGCGACCACTGCAAAACCACGGCCCTGCTCACCCGCGCGGGCGGCCTCAATAGCGGCATTGAGTGCAAGGAGGTTGGTCTGGTCGGCAATCGAGGTGATCACGCTGACAATCCCACCGATTTCCTGCGAGCGCTGACCGAGGGTGTTGACCACGACGGACGTGTCATTGAGAGAGTTGGCAATCTGCTCCAGGGCGCCAGAGGCTTCACTCATCGCGCTGCGGCCAATACGCGTCTGCTGAGCATTGTCGCTGGCCAAGCGCTCGGTATTACGCATGTTATCGGCGATATCTAGCGACGTGGCACTGAACTCTTCCACAGCACCCGCCATGCTGCTGATCTCGCCAGACTGCTGCTCAATGCCTTCATAGGCACCACTGGCCAAACCAGACAAAGCCTGAGCACGGCTGCTGACGTTGTGCGCGGCGCCGCGAATGCGCGCCACCATGGTCGACAATGCGTCCCCCATCTGATTGAAGTTGCGCGCCAGCTCACCGATTTCATCCTGGCTGGTAACGTCCAGGCGCGCACTCAAATCACCAGCGCCTAACGCCTGCACCTGCGCCACCAAATCACCAAGTGGGCGCAGCTTGCGCCGCAACAACCAGATCACGGCCGCTACAGCCAGCAACAACGTCACCAGACTACCGATAGCCAACTGACTGCCCACGCGCCAGGTCACCGCCTGAATTTCTTCGCGCGGCATGCTCGCCAGCACCTGCCAGGGTCCGCCGGAAAATGGCATGGCTACGCTGAAGAACTCCTCGACACCGTCACTCCAGAACGCCCCACGACCGGGCTCAGCCAACACATCAGTCAGCCCGCCAACGATTATTTCAGGCTCACGCGCCCCAGCCGGAGGCACCAACCATTTGCCCTGCTCATCGAGCAGCGCCAAAGAGCCAGTGGCGCCAATGCGAAAGCGTTTGAGGTTATCAAACTGCCCGTTCTGTGCGTCCGTGTAGTCGAAGCCGACGAACAACACCGCAATCACTCGGCCACTGGCGTCACGCACGGGTGTGTACTGAGTCATGTAGAAGCGCTCAAACAGCAACGCACGCCCCACATAACCGTCACCTCCGAGCAGGCGGTTATAGGCTGGATGCTGATGGTCGAGTACCGTGCCAATAGCACGCGTGCCATCTGGCTTGGTCAGCGACGTGCTGACACGGACGAACTCATCGCCATCGCGCACGAAGACCGTGGCCACGCCTGCGGTCAGCTGGCGAAACTCATCGACCTCGTCAAAATTGTTGTTTAGCAGGGCAGGACCCAGGTACAGCGCAGGTGTCTGCATGCCTGCCACGGCTATCCGCTCGGCAGCTTGAACACTCAAACCACCGCTGAAACGCCGCTCGAACAAACCCGCGAGACGCTGGGTGCTCTCACGCAGACTGTCGTGAAAGGTGCTCAATTGATCGGCTAATAGGCGCGCTTCACTGCCCAGATGCTCTTGCCGTGTGGCCAGGTTGGCATCGCTCAACGAGCGCAGAGCGAATAAGGTGCTGACGCTGATCAAAAGGACCAGCACCAGAGCCAATGCCGTGGCCAACTGCCAGGCAATTCGAGAACGTGGGGAGGTCATACATGCCTCCAAAGGCATAAAGTGGCTGTTATGGGGTAATAAACGGCGTATTCGTCTTGGTTAATTCGGCGAACGCGGAGAATACTTGAGCAAATTACTAAGGCTATAAATATTCACCCTCAGGGAGAGCGTTGGCAGCGCCGCCACCCCGACCAAACAAAGCAACGAGCAATCTAATGCGAAGTCTAGCGCTTGCTGCACAATGCGCGAGGGAGCAGCGTTTAGCCCTCAACAAGCACTGTCGTTACATCTCGCCGAGGCAGCCAGGCACCTTAAACTCACGGATGGGGATAGCGCTGCAACGTATACCTGGCCTTTCTACTGGGCAGACGTTGAATGTTCAGGAAGGTCTTTTGGTGCTCTTGGGTGCATGGCGTAACCGAAAAGCGGGCAACTTTGTAGCAGCAGTTAGCCTACAAGATGCCACCCAGCAGGGGCTGGCGCAGGCCAAACACCAAAAACCGCGCCAGCTCGCTGAGCGGCAAGGCCTTACTGATCAGATAACCCTGCGCCTGATCACAGCCATACTCACGCAGAAGCGCCAGCTGCTCGGCGTTTTCCACGCCCTCGCCGACCACCTGCAGATTAAGGTTGTGCGCCAGGTTGATCATCGCCCGCACCAGCTGACGGTTCTCTGCGCGTTCATCCATACCGCCGACAAAACTCTTGTCGATTTTCAGCAAGGTGATGGGCAGGTTGTTGAGGTGCACGAAGGAGGAGAAGCCGGTGCCGAAATCGTCGAGCGAGAACCGCACACCGAGGCGCCCGAGGGCCAGCATGGTCTGCTGCACCTGATCGCTGCGGCGCATCACGGCGGTTTCCGTCAGTTCGAACTCCAACCATTGTGCGTCGACGCCACGCTCTTCGATCAGACGGCTGAGCGTGGGTAGCAGCTGGCTGTCCTGAAACTGATGGAATGATAGGTTGATCGCCATGTGCAGCGGCGGCACACCCCGCCCGAGCAGCCATTGCATGTCACGTAAGGCGCGCGAAATAACCCAGTAACCCAGCGGCACAATCAGCCCGCTTTCCTCGGCCAGCGGGATAAATTCGTTGGGCGCCAACAGGCCATGCTCGCTGTGCTGCCAGCGTACCAGCGCTTCTAGGCCGACGATGCGCCCGCTCTGCAAACACAAACGCGGCTGGTAGTGCAGCTCCAACTCATCGCGACGCAGCGCACGGCGCAGCTCGCTTTCCAGGTCGGCCTGGTTGCGTGCACTGCGGTTGACCCGCTCGTCATATAAATAAAAGCTGCAGCCTTGCTGACTTTTGGCCTGTTGCATGGCGATGTGTGCATGCCACATCAACGTGTCCGCACTGCTGCCGGGGCGGGAATGGGCCAGACCCAAGCTGCAACCAATCAGCAGGCTTTCGCCATTGATCCAGTAAGGCTCGCCGAGGGCTTCAGTCAGCTGCATGGCCAGGCGCTCGGCGCGCTGCGGGTCGCGGCGACTGTCGAGCAACAAGGCAAATTCATCACTGCCCAGGCGCGCCACCCGATCAGTGTCTTGCAGCTGCGCCTTGATCCGCGCCACCACCTGCAGAATCAAACTGTCCCCGCCCTGATAGCCAAGCGCATCGTTGGCGCGGCGGAAGTTATCCAGGTCGAGATGGCCGAGGGTTAGCCCCTGACCACCTTGCTCACTCAAGCGAGCGGCGAGCAGGGCCTGAAACCCCTGACGATTGGCAATCCCGGTCAGTGCATCCTGTTCAGCCAGTCGCTGCACGGCGGCGTTAAGGCGACCGCGTTCGCGCCCATAGCGCAGGCAGCGGCGCAGCACCTCGACACTGAGCTGGTCGTGCACCAGCCAATCGCACACGCCCTCAGGCACAGCACTGGGTTCGCTATCCAGCAGCAGGATAATGGGCAGGGCACAGTGCCCTGCGGCCGGCAGACAGGCGGCAGTGGTCAGCAGCAACGCGTTATGGGGGTTATCGAACAGCGCGCTGGCCGCATCCCAAGACGGCGCGGTAATCAACGCATAGCCACTGCCCAAGGCACTCAGGCGCTCGCGCAGGGTCTGCGCCCAGGCGGGCGTTTCCGCCAACAGGAGCAGGCGTAATGGTTCGACGAACACGGACAAACAACTTCCCCCACAGCACAAATAAAGAGCAGTAATAACGCTCGAATGCGTCGTAATCGACGTCTAATTACGCACATCCATGTGTCTGCGGCGCATCCTGCGGCCAGGCAAGGTGCCAGAAGTGGCACCAGAGTACTGGATTGCACAAATTAGCCAAGCCTGGCGGTTAGCCATTACGTGCACTGCAACACACTTCCAGATGGTCACGGCAGAAAGCCTCAGGCCTGTTAAAATGCCCGCCCATTTCCCCTGACGAATGATTTGATGTCCCGACTGAACCCCCGGCAGCAGGAAGCCGTGAATTATGTCGGCGGCCCTCTTTTGGTGCTCGCCGGTGCTGGCTCCGGCAAGACCAGCGTGATCACCCGCAAGATTGCTCACCTGGTGCAGAACTGCGGCATCCAGGCCCGCCACATCGTCGCCATGACCTTTACCAACAAGGCGGCGCGCGAGATGAAGGAGCGTGTCGGCACGCTGCTCAAAGGCCCTGAGGCGCGCGGCCTGACGGTATCGACCTTCCACAACCTGGGCATGAACATCATCCGCAAGGAATATGCGGCGCTGGGCTACAAGCCGGGTTTCTCGATTTTCGACGAGGGCGATATCAAGGCGCTGCTGTCGGACATCATGCAAAAGGAATATGCCGGCGACGACGGCATCGATGAGATCAAGAACTACATCGGTAGCTGGAAAAACGACCTGGTCCTACCTGAACAGGCCCTCGCCGAGTCGCGCAATCCCAAAGAGCAGACGGCGGCCATCGTCTACCTGCACTACCAGCGCACGCTCAAGGCGTATAACGCGGTGGATTTCGACGACCTGATCCTGATGCCGGTGAAGCTGTTCCAGGAACGCCGAGACATCCTGGAGAAGTGGCAAAACCGCATCCGCTACCTGTTGGTCGACGAATACCAAGACACCAACGCCAGCCAATACCTGCTGGTCAAGCTGCTGGTGGGCATGCGCAATCAGTTCACCGTGGTTGGCGACGACGACCAGTCGATCTACGCCTGGCGGGGCGCGCGCCCGGAAAACCTGATGCTGCTGAAAGAGGATTACCCGTCGCTGAAGGTGGTGATGCTGGAGCAGAACTACCGCTCGACCAGCCGCATCCTCAAGTGCGCCAACATCCTCATCGCTAACAACCCGCATGAGTTTGAAAAGCAGCTGTGGAGCGAAATGGGCATGGGCGACGAGATCCGCGTGATTCGTTGCCGCAACGAAGACGCCGAGTGCGAGCGCGTAGCCCTGGAAATTCTCACCGAGCACCTGCGCACCGAGCGCCCCTACAGCGACTACGCGATCCTCTATCGCGGCAACTACCAGGCCAAGCTGATGGAGCTGAAGCTTCAGCACCATCAGATTCCCTATCGCCTGAGTGGCGGCACCAGCTTCTTCGCCCGCCAGGAGGTGAAGGACCTGATGAGTTACTTCCGCCTGCTGGTCAACCCGGATGACGACAACGCCTTCCTGCGGGTGATCAACGTACCGCGCCGCGAAATCGGCTCGACCACCCTGGAAAAGCTCGGCAACTACGCCACCGAGCGCAAGATCAGCATGTACGCTGCCGCCGGCGAAATCGGCCTGGGCGAGAGCCTGGACGCGCGCTACACCGAACGCCTGGCACGCTTCACCAAGTGGATGGACCGGGTGCGCCAGGAATGTGCGCAGAACGACCCCATTGCCGCGATCCGCAGCATGGTGATGGACATCGACTACGAGAACTGGCTGCGGCAGAACGCCTCCAACGACAAAGTCGCTGACGCGCGGATGGGCAACGTCTGGTTCCTCGTCGAGGCGCTGAAGAACACTCTGGAGCGCGACGAAGACGGCGACATGACCATCGAGGACGCCATCGGCAAACTGGTGCTGCGCGACATGCTCGAACGCCAGCAGGAGGAAGAAGACGGCGCCGAGGGTGTGCAGATGATGACGCTGCACGCCTCCAAGGGTCTGGAATACCCCTCGGTGTATATCCTCGGCGTAGAAGAGGAAATCCTCCCGCACCGCTCCAGCATTGAGGCCGATACGGTCGAAGAAGAACGGCGCCTGGCCTATGTGGGCATCACCCGCGCCAAGCGCAACCTGACCATGACCTTCGCCGCCAAGCGTAAGCAGTACGGCGAAATCATCGACTGCTCACCGAGTCGTTTTCTCGATGAACTGCCGCCCGAAGACCTGGTTTGGGAGGGCCTGGAAGACGCGCCCCCAGAGGTTAAAGCGGCTACCGGCAACTCGGCATTGGCCAATATGCGCGCACTGTTAAACAAGTAATTAACCACCAGGTCAGTTGGCGCGCAGCACCGCGAAGCTCACCGACCTGTCAATTTTTAGCGTGAGCTTCGCCGCGGCGCGGCTCAAGCCAACCTATACAGCTCGACACATCGGGCACCACATCACTGAAGAGGGTTACCGCGTGGAAGCGCTGAAACAGAAGATTCGCGATGAAGGCACCGTGCTCTCAGAGCACGTACTCAAGGTCGATGCCTTTCTCAATCACCAGATTGATCCGGCACTGATGCAACAGATCGGTCACGAGTTTGCCAAGCGCTTCGCCGGCCTAGGCATCACCAAGATTGTCACCATCGAAGCCTCCGGCATTGCCCCGGCGGTTATGGCTGGTTTGGAACTGGGCGTGCCGGTGATTTTCGCCCGCAAGTACCAATCACTGACACTCACAGACAACCTCTACACCTCCAAGGTGTTTTCCTTCACCAAGCAGACCGAAAGCACCCTGGCGATCTCGGCCAAGCACCTGAGCGCCGATGATCACGTGCTGCTGATCGACGACTTTCTCGCCAACGGCCATGCAGCCCACGCCCTGATCGACCTGATCGGTCAGGCGGGCGCAAGCATCGCCGGCATTGGCGTGGTGATTGAAAAGTCGTTCCAGCGCGGCCGCGCTGAACTGGACGAAAAAGGTTATCGCATTGAGTCACTGGCCCGCATCGGCTCGCTCAAGGATGGTCAGGTCAGTTTTATCGAGTAACAACTGCGCGCCATAAACGTGGCCGAGCGTCATTTTCGCCGTCGCGTGCGACGGCTTGCAGGATGACCCGCCATGGATGGCACGCACAAAAAAGCCGCCTGATCAGGCGGCTTTTTTACAGCAGTGTCAGGCGTATTACAGGCCAGACATCTTCTGGATTGCACCACGCAGCTCGTCATCCGAGCAATCTGCGCAGGTGCCTTTAGGCGGCATGGCGTTGATGCCGGAAATTGCCTTAGCCAGGATGCCGTCGAGGCCGCCCTGGGTGTCAGCACGCTCTTTCCATGCAGCGGTATCGCCAATTTTCGGCGCGCCCAGAATACCTGGGGTATGGCAGGCACCGCAGTGCTTAGCAATGATGTCATCGGCAGTACGCGCGCCGCCGCCAGCGGCAACAGCGACAGCACCCACACCTTTGCACTCTTCACCCATCACACAGACTTGGCCAACCGGCTTCAGTCGCTCGGCAATGGCATCGTCGGTCGTGGCCTGAGCAGTCACTGCCCACAGGGCCAATACGGTAGCAGGGGCTACCAGGATTTTTTTAATCAGGTTCACGGTACACCCTCTTCGTGGCTAGTCACGCTCGCGGCCACGGTTTCGCGAGCAGAACGCAGTATAACGGCAAGCCGCGAACGCTGAAACAGCCCAGATTGCCGCAGTGTTATTTAGAAGTTGGCCGGCGTAGTCGCGCTGATCAACCGCGCAGGCTGCTCGAACGGATTACGGAAGCGATGCGGTTTACTGCTCTCGAAGTAGTAACTGTCACCCGGCTCGAGGATAAATACCTCACTGCCGACGGTCAGTTCTAACTGGCCGGAGACCAGCATGCCCGCCTCCTCACCTTCGTGGGCATACATCTCGTCGCCCGTATCTGAACCCACTGGGTAGGTTTCATCGAGGAAGGAAATGGCCCGGCTCGGGTGCGCCTTACCCACCAACTTCATGGTGATGGCACCGCTGCAGATATCAGTGAGTTCAGCGGCCCGATAGACCACCTGGGTCTGGGTATCCTGCTCCGCGTCCAGGGAGAAGAACTCCACCAGCGACATGGGGATACCCGCCAGCACCTTTTTCAACGAACTGATCGAGGGGCTTACGCTGTTCTTCTCGATCATCGAAATGGTGCTGTTGGTGACGCCTGCCCGCTTGGCGAGTTCACGCTGGGAAAGGCCTTTGAGTTTACGAATGGATTGCAGTCGAACACCGACGTCCAATGCTGGAGTCCCCCTCGGGAAGATACGGAAATGTGGCCGTATCATGGCATAGCGTTCAGAATTTACAACACTCGCGTTCAAACTCGTCTACAGCGCACGCGTTAGAGCCTATTCAAAGGCTCGCGAGCAGAGCCATGCACGGCAAAGACAGGCGAGAAACCTGGCGCAACAGCTGGGCCGCACCGGAGTGCGCAAGCCACTAGCGGCTTGCCGAGCCTGTTTAGAGGACAGCAGCAGGGCCGACGCGCAGCAGCCTTTGAACAGGCGCTTAGTCCCCGAGGTAAAGCAACGGCACCCGGCGTAGATTGCAAAACAGCTGGTAGGGAATGCTGCCAGCTTGGGTAGCCACGTCGCTGGCCAGCACCTGTTTGCCCCAGAGTTCAACCCGACTGCCCAGGCCAGCCTGCGGCAAGTCGGTAAGGTCAACGGTGAGCATGTCCATCGACACCCGGCCGATCAGCCGTGTCAGCTGACCGTCCACGGCCACTGGCGTGCCCGTCGGCGCATGCCGCGGGTAGCCATCGGCATAACCCATGGCGACCACCCCGACCCGGGTCGGCCGCTCGCTAACAAAGCGGGCGCCATAACCCACCGGCTCGCCGGCCGGCAGTTCGCGCACGCTGATCACCTTCGACTCCAGGGTCATTACCGGCTGCAAACCCGCCGCCACGGCCTGCGCCTGCTCAAAGGGGGTGGCACCGTAGAGCATGATGCCGGGACGCACCCAATCACTTGGCACGCTTGGCCAGCCCAAGAGTGCCGGCGAGTTGCGCAGGCTGACTTCGGCCGCAATCCCTTCGCGCGCCTGCTGAAACACCGCCAACTGCTCCTCGCTGCGCGGACAGTCCAGCTCATCGGCGCGGGCGAAGTGGCTCATCAAGACGATCTTCGCCACCTTGCCGCTGGCCAACAGGCGTTGATACGCCGCCTGATACTCCGCCGGGTGAAAGCCGACCCGGTGCATGCCGCTGTCCATTTTCAGCCAGACCGTCAGCGGCTTGCTCAGCGTGCTGCGCTCAATCGCTTCAAGCTGCCACCACGAATGCACCACACACCAAAGCCCGTGTTGTTCAATCAGCGGCAGCTCGTCGGCCTCGAAAAAACCCTCCAGCAACAGAATCGGCCCGCCAATACCGGCCTCGCGCAACTGCAGTGCCTCTTCGATACAGGCTACGGCAAAGCCATCCACTTGCGCCTGCAGTGCCTGTGCACAGCGCACCGCGCCATGGCCATAGGCATCTGCCTTGATCACTGCCAGGGCGCGCGCGCCGCTCAGCTCCCGGGCCAGCTGGTAGTTGTGACGCAGGGCTTGCAAGTCAATCAGGGCACGGGCGGGGCGCATGGGGTTCTCGGCTGTCAGCAGGTTTCAGACTTAAAAATGATCGGGAGCCATTTTAGCGTTGCGCCGCAATGGCCCGTAAGGCGGTCTCGGGCAACAGGCGCTATAGCGCTGCCACCACGGTGATTTCGACTAACACCTCAGGCTTGTACATATTCGCCTCCACGCATGCCCTGGCTGGCGCAGCGCCAGGGGCGACCCAAGCATCCCAGACCTGATTGAAGCCCGCGTAGTCGCGCGCCATATCCTTTAAGTAGATGGTCACGGAGAGGATTTTCGACTTGTCGCTGCCGGCCTCAGCCAAAAAACGGTCTGTACTGGCCAGGGTTTCGCGGGTTTGCTGCACGATGTCGCCGCTGTAATCGTCGGCCAATTGCCCGGCCAGGTAGACCGTGCCGTTATGGATAACGATTTCGCTGTGACGGGTTTCAGTGAGCAGGCGCTGTACTGACATGCTTGTGAGTCTCCTGGGAACGGCTGTAACGGGAAATATCCAGACCTTCGGCACTGATCTGCGGACGTTTTTTCGCCATCAGATCAGCAAGCAGGCGGCCGGAGCCGCAGGCCATGGTCCAACCCAGTGTGCCGTGACCGGTGTTAAGGAACAAATTACGCAGGCGGGTGGCCCCAATGATCGGCGTGCCATCCGGGGTGGCCGGCCGCAAACCGGTCCAGAATTCGGCCTGGGTCAGATCGCCACCTTGTGGGTAAAGATCGGCGGTGATCATTTCCAGGGTTTCACGGCGACGGGGTTAAGGCTCAGGTCGAAACCGGCAATTTCCGCCATGCCGCCCACGCGAATACGGTTGTCGAAACGGGTGATGGCGACTTTGTAGGTCTCATCGAGGATGGTCGAGGTCGGGGCCATGGCTGCGTCGGTGATCGGCACCGTCAAGGAGTAGCCCTTGAGCGGGTACACCGGCGCCTTGATCCCCAGCGGTTTGAGCAGTTGCGGGCTAAAGCTGCCGAGCGCCAACACGTAACGGTCGGCGGTTTCCAGTTTGCCGTCGATCCAAACGCCATTAACCCGGTCGCCCACGGCCTCAATGCGCTGAATGTCCTGACCGAAACGGAACTCCACACCCAGCGCCTTGGCCATCTCGGCGAGTTTGGTGGTGAACATCTGGCAGTCGCCGGTCTGGTCGTTGGGCAAGCGCAGCGCCCCGGCCAACTTATGGGTCACAGCCGCCAGGGCCGGCTCAACACGGGCAATGTCCGCGCGATCGAGCATTTCATAAGGCACACCGGATTGCTGCAGCACGGCGATGTCTTTCGCTGCGTTGTCCAGTTGCGCCTGGGTGCGGAACAGCTGGGTGGTGCCCAGGCTACGGCCTTCGTAGGCGATGCCGGTTTCAAAACGCAGTTCGTCGAGACAGTCGCGGCTGTACTCGGATAGGCGCACCATGCGTTCTTTGTTCACCGCATAGCGGCTGGCAGTGCAGTTGCGCAGCATCTGCGCCATCCACAGGTATTGATCGATATCGGTGGTGGCTTTGATCGCCAGGGGCGCATGCTTCTGCAGCAACCACTTGATGGCTTTCAGCGGCACGCCAGGCGCAGCCCACGGCGAGGCGTAACCTGGGGACACCTGGCCGGCGTTGGCGAAGCTGGTTTCCATGGCCGGCGCGTTCTGCCGATCGACCACCACCACTTCAAAGCCCTGACGCGCCAGGTAATACGCACTGGCTGTACCGATCACACCGCTACCGAGAACTAGAACCCGCATGCCGCTCTCCTCGCCGCGACCCAGCGCGACGGATAATTCTTGAGATCATAATTGAGCGCAGTATAGGAAGAGATCAGCAGTGCTTTTCACTATATAAATAGCTATATTTGGCGACAATTCTTGGTAATATCGCCTTCTACAGAGGGGTATCCACCGTGCGCACTCAGCATCAGAGCCGTCGTGAACTGGACAAAATCGACCGCAACATCCTGCGCATCCTGCAGGAAGATGGGCGTATCAGCTTTACCGAGCTGGGCGAGCGGGTTGGCCTGTCGACCACGCCCTGTACCGAGCGTGTGCGCCGTCTGGAGCGTGAAGGCATCATCATGGGCTACCACGCCCGCCTTAACCCACAGCAGCTCAAGGCCAGCCTGCTGGTGTTCGTCGAGATCAGCCTAGATTACAAATCTGGCGATACCTTTGAGGAGTTCCGCCGCGCCGTGCTGAAGCTGCCGCACGTGCTGGAGTGCCACCTGGTGTCCGGGGATTTCGACTACCTGGTGAAGGCACGGATCAACGAAATGGCCAGCTACCGCAAATTACTCGGCGACATCCTGCTCAAGCTGCCGCACGTGCGCGAGTCGAAGAGCTACATCGTCATGGAAGAAGTGAAAGAGAGCCTGAGCCTGCCGATTGCCGAGTAGCGCCGCCCCTGCAAAGTTGCATCTAGCGCTTTTGGCTATCGCTGTGCTCAACCCAACCTACACCAGCACCTGGCGCGTGCTGGCAATCAGGTTGTGCACCTGCCGCTCTACTGCAGGCTCAATCATCTGCTCCGGGCCTTGGCCGCGCGGGCACGGCAGGCTGGCCGTGGTACCAAACAGCCGGCAGATCAGCGGCCGCTGGTCATATACCGTGCAGCCTTGCGGGCCCAGGTGCACGCAATTGAATTCGGCCAAGGCGGCGTCGTGCGCGGCGTCGCTTTTTACCGGCAGGCGCGACATTTCTTCGGACGAGGCCGTCACCGGACCGCAGCAGTCGTGACAACCCGGCACACAGGCGAAACTGGGAATCTGCAAACGCAGCTGGTCGATTTTGCGGCGGGTGCAACTCATGGGCAGGGTCCTAAAACAGTGGCCGGCATAGTAACCGCACGACAGCCCATTTCGAGGAAGCGGGGCCGATTAATCGACAAAAAGCCGGTTAATTGCCGATTACCTCTTGGCGTTTGCTAAACCCCGCGCTTATTCTTCGTAAAATTTTCCAAACATAATAATCAGGATTCCACACATGAACGCCCGCGTTCACCAGCCCGCTCATAGCAGCCAACACGCCAACTCCTATTACGCCGCCAGCAGCAATCGCCAACTGGCCTACCCCACCCTGGAGGGCGAGCTGCGTGCTGATGTTTGCATTGTCGGCGGGGGGTTCTCTGGCCTCAACACAGCCATCGAACTGGCGCAGAAAGGCCTCTCGGTGGTGCTCCTGGAAGCCCACAAAATTGGCTGGGGCGCCAGCGGGCGCAACGGCGGGCAACTAATTCGCGGCGTCGGCCACGGCGTTGAACAATTCGAGTCGGTGATCGGCAGCCAAGGCGTACGCGACCTGAAACTGATGGGCCTGGAAGCGGTGGAAATCGTCCGCCAGCGCATCGAGCACTTCAATATCGACTGCGACCTGACCTGGGGCTATTGCGACCTGGCCAACAAACCCAGCCACCTCGACGATTTCGCCGAGGACATGGCCGAACTCAAGCAACTGGGCTATCGCCACGAAATGCGCCTGCTGCAACCCCAGCAAATGCATGAAGTGGTCGGCTCCAACCGTTATGTCGGCGGCATGATCGACATGGGCTCCGGCCACCTGCACCCGCTCAACCTGGCGCTCGGCGAAGCCGCAGCAGCGCAGAGCCTGGGGGTGCAGTTGTTTGAAGATTCCGCAGTTATGCGCATCGACTACGGCAACGAGGTGAAGGTGCACACCGCCCGGGGCGTGGTGCGCGCGGCCAACCTGGTACTGGGTTGTAACGCTTATTTGAATGGCTTGAACAACAACCTGGGCGGCAAAGTGCTACCTGCGGGCAGCTATGTGATTGCCACCGAACCGCTGTCCGAGGCCGAAGCGCGGGCGATCATCCCGCAGAACATGGCCTTGTGCGACCAGCGCGTGGCGCTCGATTATTACCGCCTGTCGGCCGATCGCCGCCTGCTATTCGGTGGTGCCTGCCACTATTCTGGTCGCGATCCGGCAGACATCGCCGGCTATATGCGACCAAAAATGCTGGCTGTGTTCCCGCACCTGAAAGACGTGCGCATCGACTTTCAGTGGGGCGGCATGATCGGCATCGGCGCCAACCGCCTGCCACAAATCGGCCGCCTCAAAGACCAGCCCAACGTGTTTTACGCCCAGGCTTACTCGGGCCACGGCGTCAACGCCACGCACCTGGCGGGCAAGCTGCTGGGCGAGGCCATTGCCGGCCAAGCAAGCAATGGCTTCGACCTGTTCGCCAAGGTGCCGCACATGACCTTCCCGGGCGGCAAACACCTGCGCTCGCCCCTGCTGGCCCTAGGCATGCTCTGGCACCGCCTGAAAGAACTGGTCTAACGACCAAGGGGCGTGACGACACCCATCGTCACGCCCCTTTCCAACAGCTCAGCGCGTCACCGCCACCTCGCTAAACGCCCCCCGCCGAAATGCCAGCCAAACAAACCCAGCCGCGCCTATTGCCATCAGCATCGGCAAGGCATGGCCGCTGCCCCACTGACTAGCAGCCCCGGTCGACAGCGGCCCCAGCAGGCAGCCCGCCCCCCAGAGCAGGGCGATATGCGAATTGGCCCGCACCAGGGCATCGTCACGGTAGCGCTGACCGACCAGAATCAGCGACAGGGTGTACAACCCGCCAGCGCTCGCACCGAACAACAGCAACACAGACCAGATCAGCGGCGTGTGCAGCAGCAGCGGAATGCTCAGGCTGGATATCAGCAACACCACCCCACAACAGCGGAACAGCATCTGCCGCGGCACCCGGTCGGCCATCCAGCCAAGCGGCAACTGCAGCGCGGCATCGCCGACCACCACCACACTGACCATGATCAACGCCAGTTGCTGAGCAAAGCCTTCGCGCACCAGGTACACCGGCAGCAGGGTCAGCACCATGGCCTCGAAAGCGGCAAACAGCACCACCGCCCAGGCAATCGCCGGCGACGCTCGGCAAAACGCCAGCACACCGCGCCCGGAGGCACTTTGCGCATCAACCTTGGGCGCCCCGTCGCGACCGAGCAGGAGCAGGCTGCCGAAGATCAACAAGCCTGCCGAAAACCAGAAGCCGCGGTCACTGTCGGTGCCCAGCAAGGTCAGCAGCAATGGCCCACACAGCTGACTGAGCGCAAAACCGGTGCCATACAGGGCCACTAAACGGCCGCGCAGACGGTCCTCGACCAGCTGATTAATCCAGCTTTCGCCGAGTACAAACACCACGGTCAGGGAGATGCCGATCAACAACCGCAACAGCAGCCACAACGGATAGCTGGGCATGACACTGAGCAAAGCCACCGATGCAGCACTGGCGAGCAGGCACAGCCGCAGCGTCTGCGGCGTACCGAACCAGCCGGCCAGGTGCCCGGTCAAGCGCGCACCGAGCAACACACCGACAGCCGGCATGCCCGCCATCACGCCAATCGCAAAGGGGCCATAGCCCCACGACTCTAGGCGAAACGACACCAGTGGCAGGGTCACCCCCAGCGCCAGCCCGACAACGACCACCGCCGCACTGACGGCGAAATAGGTTGCCCATTTCATTTACTCAACCCCCATCCCTTGGCGCTAATGGCTCACTGCAACACGGCAGAAAAGCAACGGCCGGACTCCTGACGAGGAGCCCGGCCGCAGGCTTGCTTCTGCTAAGCCGGCCACTGGCCGACCGAGTGTTCTCGACTTACAACTTGATCCAGGTCGCCTTGATCTCGGTGTACTTGTCGAAGGCGTGCAGCGACTTATCGCGGCCGTTGCCCGACTGCTTATAACCGCCAAACGGCGCCGTCATGTCGCCACCGTCGTACTGGTTGACCCACATGCTGCCAACGCGCAGGGCTTTAGCGGCCAGGTGTGCCTTGGACAGGTTGCTGGTCCAGATGGCGGCGGCCAGGCCATAGATGCTGTCGTTGGCGATCTGGATGGCTTCTTCGGTGCTGTCGAATGGAATGACGGTCAGCACTGGGCCGAAGATCTCTTCCTGAGCAATGCGCATGGCGTTGTGCGCGTCATCGAAAATGGTCGGTTCCACATACTGGCCACCGGTCTCCTCCAAGGTACGCTTACCACCGCAGAGCAACTTGGCCTGATCCTTGTGACCGGCGTCGATGTAACCGAGCACGGCATTCAGGTGGCCGGCATCGACCAGCGCGCCAACCTTGGTCTCGGGGTCCAGCGAATGGCCGGCTTTCCAGCCCTGCATGGCTTCAACCACCATGGGCATAAACTGATCCTTGATCGAGCGCTCCACCAGCAGGCGTGAGCCGGCGGTGCACATTTCGCCCTGGTTAAAGCAGATGGCCGCTGCGGCCGCCTCGGCTGCGGCCTTGAGGTCTGGTGCATCGGCGAAGACGATGTTAGCGCTCTTGCCGCCCGCTTCCAGCCATACGCGCTTCATGTTCGATTCACCCGCGTAAATCATCAGCTGCTTGGCGATCTTGGTCGAACCGGTAAACACCAGGGTGTCGACATCCATGTGCAGCGCCAGCGCTTTACCCACGGTGTGGCCATAACCTGGCAGCACGTTGAGTACGCCAGCCGGGATACCGGCCTCAAGGGCCAACTGGGCCAGACGCAGCGCGGTTAGTGGCGATTTCTCGGACGGTTTGACGATCACCGAGTTGCCCGTGGACAGCGCAGGACCAAGCTTCCAGCAGGTCATGATCATCGGGAAGTTCCACGGCACGATGGCCGCGACAACCCCCACCGGCTCACGGGTCACCAGGCCTAGCTCGTCATGCGGCGTGGCCGCGACTTCGTCGTAGATTTTGTCGACCGCTTCACCGCTCCAGCGAATCGCGCGGGAAGCGCCCGGCACATCAACACCCAGGGAGTCGCTGATTGGCTTGCCCATGTCCAGGGTTTCCAGCAGCGCCAGCTCTTCGGCGTGGGCATCCATCAAGTCAGCGAAACGAATCATCACACGCTTGCGCTGCGCCGGTGCCATGCGTGACCAAACACCCGATTCGAAGGTGGCCCGAGCATCTGCCACAGCCAGCTCGACATCGGCCAGATCACAGCTGGCCACCTGGCCGAGCACACGGCCATCAACCGGGCTGATGCACTCAAAGGTGTCACCCGAAACCGCCGCACGGTACTCGCCATGAACAAAGGCGCGCCCTTCGATCTTCAAGTTTTTGGCGCGCTGTTCCCAATCGGCACGAGTCAGGCTAGTCATTCGAACATCCTCTATCGCAAGTAAGGCGCCGCAGTTTGGCCGCACGCGCTATCAATTATTGTGCATGGGTCAGCAAACCCAATCGTGCCGGCAACACTAAACCAGCGGCCTGCACAGTTCCAATATTTTTTACAAATAGCGGCAAAGCCACCTTGTTATGTGCGCTTTATTAAACATAGACTGCCGAAATTGCCACTCAACTGACCACACGCCTGACTGGACCCTCCTATGAACATCGAGCAGATCGTCGACTTCGCCCAAGCCACCACCCCAGCAGAGCACTACCGCCCAGCCGCGGAAAAAGTCCTCAAGGGTGACCCTGAACAGAGCGTGCGTAACCACTACGGCAGCCCATGCGGGCAATTCAACGCGGGGATATGGGAGGGTGCAGTTGGCCAGTGGAACATTAACTACACCGAGCACGAGTACTGCGAAATTCTGCAAGGCGTCTCGGTGTTACGTGACCAGGACGGCAACGCCAAGACCCTGCGCGCCGGCGACCGCTTCGTCATCCCAGCCGGCTTCTCCGGCACCTGGGAAGTACTGGAAACGTGCCGCAAGGTCTATGTGATCTTCGAGCAAGCCAGTCACTAAGCGCAATTTATACGCCCTCCCTTCGCCCGCCTTGCGCGGGCTTTTTATCGCCTGCCCTCCATGGCGTACCCTTAGGGCGTCGCCACGCGCGGTTAAAAATAGCTCTAGGCAATCTTTTAATGCCTGGGTGCTTACTCGGTTAAATCCCAGGCAAGAAAAAGCCCGCCAGAAGGCGGGCTTTTTCGACAAGGCGCTTGATCAATTACTTGATCTTGCCTTCCTTGTAGATCACGTGCTTACGCACAACCGGATCGAATTTTTTGATTTCGATTTTGTCCGGAGTGGTGCGCTTGTTTTTGTCGGTAGTGTAGAAATGACCAGTACCGGCACTCGAGATCAAACGGATCAATTCACGCATGACTTTCCCCTTAAACCTTTTCGCCGCGAGCACGCAGCTCGGACAGAACGACGTCAATACCACGCTTGTCGATGCAACGCATGCCTTTAGCAGAAACGCGCAGACGGACAAAACGGTTCTCAGACTCGACCCAGAAGCGGTGATGCTGCAGGTTCGGCAGGAAACGACGACGGGTTTTGTTGTTTGCGTGGGAAATGTTATTCCCAGTTACCGGACCCTTACCGGTAACTTGACAGACTCTCGACATGCCTCAGCCCTCTAAAACCACATGCCCAACCCGGCATGGGTTGGCCGCTAATATTCAATCTTGGCGCGCAGCGCCGCGTATCTCGAGGGTCTTACCGGCCGTACCTGAAAGCGCAAGAACCGGGCCCCTACAAAAGAGCGCTGCTTTATACCAGAAACCCTAAGGCGCAACAAGAATAAACGTTCTTTCCTCAACCAAGCTGTGCCGTCGTTTACCCCCGCAAAGCCAGCTATTGGTAGGGATTGCAGAGATCAACCGCTCGTCGCCAAGATCCATTGCCCTGCTGCCGAGTAATGGCCTAGGGTAAAGCCTTCGCCAACGCGCCACCTGACTCTGGAGTTTGTTATGCGCCTCGCCGTTCTCCCGCTGCTGCTTGCCCCGCTATTGGCTCCTGCGCTGGCCCAGGCCAGCACACTCAGCGTCTGCACCGAAGCGAGCCCAGACGGCTTCGACGTGGTGCAGTACAACTCCCTGACCACCACCAACGCCTCGGCTGACGTGCTAATGAATCGCCTGGTGGATTTCGACGCAGCCAGCGGCACCCTGCAGCCAAGCCTCGCACAAACCTGGGAAGTCAGCTCGGACGGCCTGAGCTATAGCTTTACCCTTAGGCCCGATGTGAGCCTCCACAGCACTGACTATTTCACCCCCAGCCGTACGCTGAATGCCGATGACGTGCTGTTTAGCTTCCAGCGCATGCTCGATCCGAGCCATGCCTGGTACAAGGTCGCCCCCAGTGGCTATCCGCATGCGCAGTCAATGCAACTGCCAAGCCTGATCAAAAGCCTTGAAAAAACCGGCGAGCACAGCCTGCGCTTTACCCTAAACCGTCCCGACGCGACCTTCCTCGCGACACTCAGCATGGGCTTCGCCTCTATTTATTCTGCCGAATACGCGGCGCAGCTCATGGCCGCCAGCACGCCAGAAAAGCTCAACAGCCAGCCAATTGGCAGCGGTCCATTTATCTTCAAGCGTTTCCAGAAAGATGCCAGCGTGCGCTACAGCGCCAACCCAGCCTACTTCGCCGGCAAACCGGCGGTCGACAACCTAATCTTTGCCATCACCCCAGACGCCAACGTACGCCTGCAAAAGCTGCGACGCGGCGAGTGCCATATCGCCCTGTCACCCAAACCGCAGGATGTAACGGCAATCGCCGGTGATAACAACCTAAAGAGCGTGCACACGGCCGCCTTTATGAGCGCCTTCGTGGCTATCAACAGCCAGCACCCGCCACTCGACCAGGCTGCGGTTCGCCAGGCGATCAACCTGGCCTTTGATAAAAACAGCTACCTGCAAGCGGTGTTTGAAAACAGCGCCGAGGCTGCCAATGGCCCCTACCCGCCTAATACGTGGAGCTACGCCGCCGAGCTACCTGGCTACGCTTACGATCCACAAAAGGCCCGAGAACTGCTTAACGCAGCCGGTCTGGCCGACGGGTTCAGCACCACCATCTGGACGCGCCCCAGCGGCAGTGTGCTCAACCCCAACCCAAGCCTCGGCGCGCAATTGCTGCAGGCCGATTTAGCCAATGTTGGCATCAAGGCTGAGATCCGCGTGATCGAGTGGGGCGAACTGATTCGCCGCGCCAAAGCCGGCGAGCATGACCTGCTGTTTATGGGCTGGGCGGGTGACAACGGCGACCCAGATAACTTCCTCACGCCACAGTTTTCCTGCGCTTCGGTCGAGTCCGGACTGAACTTCGCCCGCTATTGCGACCCGCAACTGGATAAGCTGATCAGTGATGGCAAACGCACCAGCGACCAGGCGCAACGCAGCCAGCTGTACAAGCAAGCGCAGCAGATCATCCAGCAGCAAGCGCTTTGGCTACCGTTGGCTCATCCAACGGCCTACGCGCTAACGCGCAAACAGGTCGAGGGCTATCAAGTCAGCCCCTTCGGACGCCAGGACTTTGCCAAGGTACGCCTAACCCCCTGACACTTAGAGCCAGCCGTATTCGGCCATCGACAGCGGCTCTCCATCGCCGACGATAAAGTGGTCGAGTACGCGCACATCCACCAGCTCCAGCGCCTCTTTCAGGCGCCGGGTCAGCACCCGGTCGGCCTGGCTGGGTTCGGCGACGCCTGACGGATGGTTATGGGTCAAGATCAGCGCCGCCGCATTGTGTGCAAGCGCGCGCTTAACCACCTGGCGGGGATAGACGCTGGCGCTGTCAACGGACCCATGGAACAGCGCCTCAAACGCTAGCACGCGGTGCTTGGCATCGAGAAACAGGCAGCCGAACACCTCGTGGGGCTCATGGCGTAACAGCGCTTTTAGGTAATCACGCACGGCCTGCGGGCTTTCCAGCGCCGAATCGCGGCGCAACTGTTCGGCCAGATGTCGGCGCGCCATCTCTAGCACCGCCTGCAACTGGGCAAACTTGGCCGGGCCCAATCCCAGACGCTGGCTGAACGAGGGCAAATCCGCCTGCAACAACGCGCGCAGGCTGCCAAAGTCGCCGAGCAGATGGCGCGCCAAGTCGACCGCACTTTGGCCGGCCACCCCCGTGCGCAGGAAAATGGCCAACAATTCCGCATCGGTCAGGGTACCGGCACCCTGAGCCAAAAGTTTCTCCCGCGGGCGCTCTGCCGCCGGCCAGTCACGAATACTCATCACACCTCCTTGTGTTATCAGACGCGGCAAACCGCCTCACCTATGCACCGCAAAGCCAAGCCTGGCAAGCGTTTGGCAGTACTACTCGAGTGCAGGCTCTGTGCTATCGTAGCCCAACTTTTGCGCTGCGCTTGGCCTGGGGAGGTGCCGGCGCGGCGGTGAATCCATTTTTATAAAAGGCAGGCCTATGCAGCGGCTGTATCGGAAACGCATCATTGTTGGCGTAGGCGGCGGTATTGCCGCATATAAAAGTGCAGAGCTGATTCGCCGACTCAAAGACCAAGACGCCGATGTGCGTGTGGTCATGACCAAAGGCGGCCGTGAGTTCATTACCCCGCTCACCCTGCAAGCGCTCTCCGGGCACCCGGTTCACCTTGACCTGCTCGACCCCGAGGCCGAAGCGGCTATGGGCCATATTGAACTGGCGCGCTGGGCCGATCTGGTTCTGATTGCTCCCGCCACCGCCGACCTGATGGCGCGCCTGGCCCAAGGCGTGGCCGATGACCTGCTGACCACCCTGGTGCTGGCCACCGATGCACCCGTTGCCCTGGCCCCAGCGATGAACCAGGCGATGTGGCGCGACCCGGCCACCCAAGCTAACGCCGCACTGCTCACCAGCCGCGGCCTGCACCTGTTCGGGCCGGCGGCTGGCAGCCAGGCCTGCGGCGATGTCGGTCTGGGCCGCATGCTTGAAGCCGAGCAGTTGGTGCAATGCGCAGCGGATTGTTTCCAGCATCAAGCGCTGACCGGCAAGCACGTGCTAATTACCGCCGGCCCAACCCAAGAAAACATCGACCCGGTGCGCTACATCACCAATCACAGCTCCGGCAAGATGGGCTTTGCCCTCGCTGAAGCCGCCGCCGAAGCCGGCGCCAAGGTCACCCTGATCAGTGGCCCGGTGCACTTGCCCACGCCCGAGCGGGTTACCCGCGTCAACGTGATCAGCGCGCGCGATATGCTCGCGGCTTGCGAGGCTGAGATGCCGTGCGACCTGCTGATTGCCGCCGCCGCGGTGGCCGATTACCGCCCGGAAGTGGTCGCCCAGCACAAATTGAAAAAAGACCCCGCCAGCGGTGACGGTCTACTCCTGCAAATGGTGCGCAACCCGGATATCCTCGCCACCTTGGCAAGCCGCAGCGACCGCCCGTTCAGCGTCGGCTTTGCCGCCGAAACCGAGAACCTACTGGAATATGCCTCGCGCAAGCTGCGCGACAAGAACCTCGACCTGATCGTCGCCAATGACGTGGCTAACCCCAGCATCGGCTTCAACAGCGAAGAAAATGCCATCACCATTATCGACCGTGAGCTCCAGCAGAGCAGCTTCGCGCAGACCAGCAAAAGCAAGATTGCTCGCCAACTGGTGAGTTTTATTGCCGAACGCATGGCGCACAACTGACGCCATACTCACCGACTACAGAGCCTGATATGCACGCCTTACAAGCCAAGATCCTCGACCCACGCCTGGGCAACGAATTCCCTTTGCCGCACTACGCCACCCCAGGCTCTGCGGGCCTCGATCTACGCGCCATGCTTGAACAAGAGCTGGTTCTCGAGCCTGGGCAAACCGTGCTGATCCCCACCGGCCTGTCGATTTACATTGGCGACCCCGGTCTCGCAGCGATGATCCTGCCGCGCTCGGGCCTGGGCCACAAACATGGCATTGTTCTCGGCAACCTCGTCGGCCTGATCGATTCGGACTACCAGGGCGAACTGATGGTGTCCTGCTGGAACCGAGGACAAAACGCCTTCACCATTGCCATCGGTGAGCGTATCGCCCAACTGGTCCTCGTACCGGTGGTGCAGGCACACTTCGAGCTGGTCGAGCAATTTGATGAGAGCCAGCGCGGCGCAGGCGGCTTCGGCCACTCCGGCAACCATTGATCGCCCTAACCTAGTACCAGGATGAATTTCGAGGAGACGCGGCATGAAACTCTTCACCCGCACGGCCAAGGACGCTGACGTACTAACCCCTAGCGCCCAAATGAGCAGTGCTCCCGCCGAACCGAAAACGGCCAAAAGCAACCTCAACAACCTGCTACCAGGGTTACTGGCGGCTGTTGCCGGCATCATCCTGGCCGGCGCACTGCTCTGGTTTGGCCCGCTCGACAGCGCCTATCAGCAGCAATTGCGGCAACTCAGCCAGGCTTGGGGCGGCGGCCAGGCGACCGTACTGCAGAAAGCCTTGCAACAACTCAGCGCTGACACTCAAGCAGCAGCGCGCAACCCACAACTTCTGCAAGCCCTGCAAAGCCAGGACATCAATCAAATTCGTGCGGCCGAACGTAATCTCACCTACTGGCACGGTGTAGTCGACGCCCACCTCAATCCGCGCAACCAGGCGGTGCAAGACACGAGCCGCAGCGCGCCCATGAACTTTGCCGCACTGGACATGCTGCGCCGCACCGAAAACGGTCAAATGCCAGCGCCTGAAGCCTACAAGGTCGGCCAACGCTGGCTGGTCTACAGCGCAGCGCCGCTGCGCCTGAGCGACGGTGAGCCGCTGCATGGCACGCTGCTACTGGCCGTGGACCTTGAGCGCCTGCTCGCCAGCCTGCCGGTGATGCCCGCCGAAATCGGCCAGATTCAGCTGATCCAGCAGTTCAACAACACCGCCCCACAGGTGCTCGCCCAACGCGGCCAGGCCGACGGTGCAGCAGCGCAATCATTCAACACCGGCAACCCCAATTGGACGGTCAGCTTTACCCCCGGCCCGTCACTGACCAACCCGGTGTTCTCGCCACTGCTGCTGGCCGTTGCCGGATTAATCGTACTGGTCGGCGCATTGCTGGGCATGTATTTAGTGCAGGGCCAACTGCAGCGGCGCCTGCTCCAGGACGTGAACCAGCTGGCACAACTGATCAAAGAACTCTCCGCGGGCAAAGCAGTCAAAGCTTTCAGCCTGAGCCTTCCAGCACTCGACAGCTTGGCCCACGCACTGGCGCGAATGCCGCGCCGGGCCAGTGACAATATCGCCCGCCCACCCGCGGAAACCACCAATAACAACCCCGATATGCTGCAAACGACACCGGCAGGCCTGGTTGATCCACTGTTTCAAGACACCGATATTCTCGATATCGATATTCTCGATGAAGACCAGGATCTCCTGGGACTGGAGCAACCCCCCGTGATGAATACTCCGCAAGTTGCGCCAAAATTACCGGCTGACATCTTCCGCGCCTACGATATTCGTGGCGTGGTTGGCCGCACCCTGAACGCCGAAACCGCCTACTGGATCGGCCGCGCCATCGGCTCGCAGAGCATTGCCCAGGGCGAACCAAACATCGCCGTCGGCCGTGATGGTCGACTGTCCGGCCCAGAGCTGGCGCAACAACTGATCCAAGGCCTACTCGATTGCGGTTGCTACGTCAGCGATGTAGGTATGGTTCCAACGCCCGTGGTGTATTACGCCGGGCATATCCTCACCGGTAAATCAGCGGTGATGCTCACCGGCAGCCATAATCCGCGCGACTACAACGGCTTCAAGATCGTGATCGCCGGCGACACCCTCGCCAATGAACAAATCCAGGCCCTGAAAGCACGCATCGACAACAACGACCTGGCCAGCGGCGTTGGTACGGTCGAGCAGGTTGATGTGCTGGATCGTTACTTCAAGCAGATCCGCGACGACATCGCCATGGCCAAGCCCATGCGCGTGGTGGTCGATTGCGGCAATGGCGTAGCTGGGGTGATTGCCCCACAACTGATCGAAGCGCTGGGCTGTTCGGTGATCCCGTTGTACTGCGAAGTCGACGGCAACTTCCCCAACCACCACCCGGACCCCGGTAAGCCAGAAAACCTGGTAGACCTGATCGCCAAGGTGAAAAGCGAGAACGCCGATATCGGCCTGGCCTTCGATGGCGATGGCGACCGCGTCGGTGTGGTGACCAATACCGGTGCCATCGTCTACCCAGACCGACTGCTGATGCTGTTCGCTAAGGATGTGGTCTCGCGTAACCCAGGTGCCGACATCATTTTCGACGTCAAATGTACGCGCCGCCTGACCCCACTGATAAGCGGCTACGGTGGTCGTCCAGTGATGTGGAAAACCGGCCACTCACTGATCAAGAAAAAAATGAAGGAAACCGGCGCACTGCTGGCAGGCGAAATGAGTGGCCATATTTTCTTCAAGGAGCGCTGGTTCGGCTTCGACGACGGCATCTACGCCGCCGCCCGCCTGTTGGAGATTCTCAGCCAGGACCGTCGTGACGCCGATCACGTGTTCAGCGCCTTCCCCAATGATATTTCCACCCCGGAAATCAATATCGAGGTGACCGAGCAGAGCAAGTTCAGCATCATCGAACGGCTGCAGCGCGATGGCATATGGGGTGAAGGCAATATCACCACCCTCGACGGCATACGCGTCGACTACCCCAAAGGCTGGGGTCTGGTGCGCGCGTCCAACACCACACCAGTGCTGGTATTGCGCTTCGAGGCGGAAACCGAACAGGAACTCGAACGGATTAAAGAAGTATTCCGCGCCCAGCTTTACAGCGCCGTACCTGACCTCGACCTGCCGTTCTGATTGATGTGTGAATTTTCTACTGGAGCCCCGCATGACCCTCGAACGTGATGCCGCCACCAACGTCGCCAAGGTATTGTCCGAAGCGCTGCCCTATATCCGCCGCTTTGTTGGCAAGACCCTGGTGATCAAATACGGCGGCAACGCCATGGAAAGCGAAGAACTCAAGCAAGGCTTCGCCCGTGACATCGTACTGATGAAGGCTGTGGGCATTAACCCCGTGGTGGTGCATGGCGGCGGCCCGCAAATCGGTGACCTACTCAAACGCCTGTCCATCGAGAGCCACTTTATCGACGGCATGCGCGTCACCGACACCGCCACTATGGACGTGGTGGAGATGGTGCTCGGCGGCCAGGTCAACAAAAGCATCGTCAACCTGATCAACCAGCATGGCGGCAGCGCCATCGGCCTGACCGGTAAAGATGCTCAGCTGATCCGCGCGAAGAAGCTCAAGGTCAGCCGACAAACACCGGAGATGACCCAGCCGGAAATCATCGACATTGGTCATGTGGGTGAAGTCACCGGAATCAATACCGACCTGCTCAACATGCTGGTCAAGGGCGACTTTATCCCCGTCATCGCGCCGATTGGCGTCGGTGCCAACGGCGAGTCTTACAACATCAATGCCGACTTGGTAGCTGGCAAAGTTGCCGAAGCATTGAAGGCCGAAAAACTGATGCTGCTGACCAACATCGCCGGCCTGATGGACAAGCAGGGTGAAGTGCTCACCGGCCTGACCACCGAGCAAGTCGACAGCCTGATCGCCGACGGCACCATCTACGGCGGCATGCTGCCGAAAATTCGCTGCGCGCTAGAAGCGGTACAAGGTGGCGTAACCAGCGCGCACATTATTGACGGTCGAGTGCCCAATGCCGTACTGCTGGAAATTTTCACCGACAGCGGCGTAGGCACCCTGATCTGCAACCGCGAACTCCCCTAGCACCTATGCGCAGGGCGACTCACCCCGTTGATCGAGGCTGATTCGCCCGTGTGATAGCCTGCTGCAAGCCTTGCAGCAGGCTGCCTTAGCCCGAAGCTCAGTGAACCCACACTGCACGCCCGAGGTGTACGCCATGCCAGCTGCGCCTTCTCGCGAAGCTTTCAGTTTTTTCCATATGCTGCGTGTGCGCTGGGCAGAGGTCGACCCGCAAAGCATCGTATTCAACGGTCATTACCTGACCTATGCCGATGTCGCCATCACCGAATACTTCCGCGCGCTGGGCATTCGCTATCCTGATGACTTAAGCCGTGACGGCGGCGACTTCTTCGCGATCAAGACCGTGCTCGAGTACCTAGCTCCCGCTCGTTTTGATGATGAACTGCAGATTGGCATTCGTGTCGCCCGCCTGGGCGGCTCTAGCTTGAGCTTTGCCATGGGCATCTGGTGTGGGGAGCAGGCGCTGACCGCCGGAGAAGTGATTTACGTACACGCAGACAACATAACCCGCAGCAGCAGCCCACTGCCGGCATGGCTGAGAGACAGGATTTTGGCCTTTGAGCGCTGCGCGCCGCAAACATAGGCTTTTAATTGCGACCCATCAGGACCTTGAGTCGATCACGGTCCGCATTGAAACTGCTGTCCGCCGCTTTGCGCATGGCTTGATAACGCAAGATGTCGCTTTTGAGGCGTTCTTGCTCAACCTTTTGGCTGTCAATTTGCGCCAATAGGCTCGCCGGCACTGCACGCCCGGCGCGCTCATGATTGGCCGCCTGGCTTTGCAAGTTGGCTTGCTGAGTGCGAACGGACTGCAGGTTGCCGCGTGCCACGCCAATCAGGCCATCCAGCTCGGCCAACTTGCGCTGGCGCGCACGCTCGACGTCTTCCGGGGTGCTGTAAAAGCGCAACAGCTGTGCATCAGAGTTGGCCCGCGCCTTCTCCGCCAAAATGTGCTTCATCTCTTCGGCGCTGGGGGCCGGCGGGATAACTTTTACCACCCGCCCCTGATCGTTCAGCACCTCATAGCCTTTGCCGATGTGCTCTGGCGGCACGCCCTGGCGACTGAGCACCGTGGTGCCCCTGTCATCAACATAGCGGTACAACTCAGTTGCACCTGCCACAACCGGCAACAGTAGGCCAAGCAACAGCGAACAGCGGGTCAGGGCAGATTTATGCACAATGCAGCACCTTTATCAGCAGGTTAGATTCCGTACTCGGCACGATAGGCTTGTACCGCTGGGAGATACTGCTTGAGTTCAGCATCCTCTGCCAGATATTCCAGTACTTGTTCGAGTGACACAATGCTCACCACCGGCATCGCGTAATCACGCTCAACTTCTTGAATCGCCGACAGCTCACCCTTGCCGCGCTCCTGACGGTTCAGCGCAATCAGCACGCCAGCCGCCTGTGCACCCTGCGCCTGGATGATCTGCATCACCTCACGAATCGCAGTACCTGCGGTAATCACGTCATCGATGATCAGTACGCGACCGGCCAGGGGTGCACCGACTAACGTACCACCTTCGCCGTGATCCTTAGCCTCCTTACGATTAAAGCACCAAGGCATATCGCGCTGATGATGCTCAGCCAGCGCCACGGCGGTGGTGGCGGCTAACGGAATACCTTTATAGGCCGGACCGAACAACACATCGAAGTCGATACCACTGTCCACTACTGCGGCAGCATAAAACCGCCCGAGTTGCGCCAGCGCTAGGCCGCTGTCGAACAAGCCTGCATTGAAGAAATAAGGGCTGACGCGCCCGGATTTCAGCGTGAACTGACCAAAGCGTAGAACCCCACGCTCGATGGCAAAACGGATGAAATCGCGCTGATACGCTTGCATGAAAAAGTCCCGAACGGCACGGTTTTACTAGGAAGTTACTCATTAGACACGAGCTCGGGTATCATACACGCACGTGATTTTTGGGGCCATTTATGCGGATCATCAGTGTGAACGTGAATGGTATTCATGCGGCAGTCGAGCGCGGTTTGCTCAGTTGGCTGCAAGCACAGAATGCCGACGTCATCTGCCTGCAGGACACCCGCGCCTCCGCCTTTGAACTGGATGACCAAGCCTTCCAACTGGATGGCTATTTCCTCTATGCCTGCGATGCAGAAGTGCCAACCCAAGGTGGTGTGGCGCTGTATTCGCGGTTGCAACCCAAGGCGGTAATCAGCGGTCTCGGCTTTGAAATGGCTGATCGCTATGGGCGCTACCTGCAAGCTGATTTTGACAAAGTAAGTATTGCAACCTTGCTGATGCCTTCGGGACAGCAGGGTGACGAGAACTTGAATCAGAAATTCAAGTTTATGGACGACTTCACCCATTATTTGGACAAGCAGCGCCGCAAGCGCCGCGAGTACATCTACTGCGGCTCACTCTACGTGGCGCACCAGAAGCTCGACGTGAAGAACTGGCGCGACTGCCAGCAATCACCGGGATTCCTCGCCCCAGAGCGGGCTTGGCTGGATGAAGTGATTGGCTCCATGGGCTATGTCGATGCATTGCGCGAAGTCAGCCGCGAAGGCGACCAGTTCAGCTGGTGGCCAGACAGCGAGCAGGCCGAGCTGCTCAACCTGGGCTACCGCTTCGACTATCAATTGCTCACCCCCGGCATGCGCCGCAGCATTCGCAGCGCCCGCTTGCCGCATCAGCCGCGCTTCTCGCAGCATGCGCCCTTGATCGTCGATTACGACTGGACTCTCAGCGTATAGCCTGATCAGCAAACATAAAAAAGCCGGCTAACTGCCGGCTTTTTTGTGGCCTGCCATCCATGGCAGCCGCTGTGGAGCGCCTATTTCACCAAGCGCCAGGCAAAGGGGTAACGATAGGCCTGGCCTTCATTGGCCTTGATTCCAGCGATGATGGTCAACACCAGCGCAGCAATGCTGACCAGCAGCATCAATGGAAAGCCGATCAGTATCCAGGCCAGCAAACCGCAGATCATCAATGCAAGGCTCACAGTGATCTGGAAATTCAGCGCCTCCTTGCCCTGCTGATCGACAAACGGGTCGAGATCCTTCTTCAGCTGCCAAGCGATAAGCGGCCCGATAACATTGCCGACCATAGGCGCGAGAACCCAAGCAAAAGCTGCGAAATGGCACAACATGGCCCACTGGCGGGCTTCAGGGCCGGGAACCGGCTGTGGCACTTGGGTCTCGGCACTCATGATGCTTCTCCTTGCGTTATCGACTTACAGCAAAGCTCAATCAGTCAGCCAGCCAGAGCCGCTTGCTGCAGCTCGAACAGCTCTGTCATGCCTTTCTGCGCCAACGCCAGCATGGCGTTCAGCTCAGCCGGCTGGAAGGGCGCGCCTTCGGCGGTGCCTTGCACTTCGATGAAACCACCAGTGTTGGTCATCACCACATTGAGGTCAGTTTCAGCGGCGGAGTCTTCCAGATAATCCAAGTCCAGCACTGGCTCGCCTTGATACATGCCCACCGAGACAGCAGCAATCATCTGCTTGAGCGGATCACCGTTTTTCAGGCCGCCACGCTTCTTGATCACTTTCAGCGCATCAATAACCGCCACCATGGCACCGGTAATAGAGGCAGTGCGGGTGCCGCCATCGGCCTGGATCACGTCGCAGTCGACATACAGGGTGTTTTCGCCCAGTTTCGACATATCCAGCGCCGCGCGCAGCGAACGGCCAATCAAACGCTGAATTTCCAGAGTACGACCGCCCTGCTTGCCGCGGCTGGCTTCACGCTGGTTACGGTCACCGGTGGCACGCGGCAGCATGCCGTATTCGGCGGTCAACCAACCCTGGCCCTGGCCTTTCAAGAAGCGCGGAACGCCCGACTCAACACTGACCGTGCAAATCACTTTGGTATCGCCAAACTCCACCAACACCGAACCCTCGGCATGCTTGGTGTAGTTGCGGGTGATACGAATCGAGCGCAACTGATCGGCGGCGCGGCCACTGGGACGTTTCATCTAGGAATACCTACTCTGAATAAAAATCTGCCGCCCATTATAGGGGCGTAAGCCTGTGGTGACATGCCGAATTGGGAGCCACTGACGCACTGCGCTACAATCCTGCGCCTTTCGTTACGACTTTTCGCGAGGTTCGCCCCATGATCCACAGCATGACTGCCTTCGCCCGCGCCGAACAGGCAGGCGCCAACGGCACCCTGAGCTGGGAGCTGCGCTCGGTCAACCATCGCTACCTGGAACCGCACTTGCGCCTGCCGGAAGCCTTCCGTGACCTCGAAGGCGCGGTGCGCGAAGCGCTGCGCAATGGTCTTTCCCGTGGCAAAGTCGAATGCACCCTTCGTTTTAGTGATGACAATGCCGGCAAAGCCCTGCAAGTCGACCTAGAGCGCGCCGCACAGCTGGTCGCCGCCGCCGAAAGCATTGCCGGCCTGATCAAGCAACCCGCAGCACTCAACCCGCTAGAAGTACTGGGCTGGCCCGGTGTGCTGGTCGCTGATGCCGCAGACCCGCAGGCGCTCAATAAAACCGCACTGGCGCTCTTCACCCAAGCACTGGACGAGCTGAAACAAGGCCGTTTACGTGAAGGCGCAGAACTGGCCAAGCTTCTCAACGAGCGCCTGGACAGCATTGCTGCCGAAGTCGTCGCCCTGCGCGAACTCGTACCGCAGATGCTCGCCGCCCAGCGCCAGAAGATTCTCGACCGCTGCGCCGAGATGCAGGCCGACCTCGACCCGCAGCGCCTGGAGCAGGAGCTGGTGATGCTCGCGCAGAAAAGCGACGTGGCAGAAGAACTCGATCGACTGGTCACCCATGTCAGTGAAGTTCGCCGCGTACTAAAAAGTGGCGGCGCAGCGGGCCGACGCCTGGACTTCCTCATGCAGGAGCTCAACCGCGAAGCCAACACCCTCGGCTCCAAGGCCTTTGACACGCGCAGCACTCAGGCCGCCGTTAACCTGAAAGTGCTGATTGAACAGATGCGCGAACAAGTACAGAACATCGAATAAGCCAAACCGCTACTGCTACTCTTCGAACAACGCGCTTCAGGACTGATCCATGACCATCACCACCGGTACCCTGTACATTATTTCCGCCCCCTCCGGCGCGGGCAAAACCAGCCTGGTCAAGGCGCTGATCGACAGCGAGGCGCAGATTCGCGTGTCCGTCTCGCACACCACTCGCGCCATGCGTCCGGGTGAAGTGGACGGGGTGAATTACCACTTCGCCAGCCGTGAGCAGTTCCACGCCATGCTCGACAAGACTGAATTCCTCGAACACGCAGAAGTATTCGGCAACCTCTACGGCACCTCACAGGAGTGGGTTAAGCAAACGCTACGCGAAGGCTTCGACCTGATTTTGGAGATTGACTGGCAAGGCGCACAACAGGTACGCCGCCTGATGCCCGAGTCGAAATCGATCTTTATTCTGCCGCCGACCCAGGAAGCCCTACGCCATCGCCTGACCAATCGTGGCCAGGACAGCGGCGAGATCATCGAACAGCGCATGCGTGAAGCCGTCAGCGAGATGAGCCACTACGTCGAATATGACTACCTGCTGATCAATGATGACTTTGCCCATGCGCTGAGCGACCTAAAGGCTATTTTCCGCTCTAATCAGCTGCTGCAAGGCCCACAACAGCAACGCCACAGCGGGTTGCTCAGTGAGTTACTGGTCTGACTTACCGTGCACTGGTAAATCAATGCTTCCCTTAAGGCTGGTGATTTTTTAGACTATTCAGTCCGCTCGCCCATTTGGGCCCAGCTCTATTACGCATTTGCTACGAGGAACACCATGGCCCGCGTTACAGTCGAAGATTGCCTGGATCACGTTGATAACCGCTTTGAACTGGTCATGCTCGCCACCAAGCGCTCGCGCCAACTGGCTACCGGTGGCAAAGAGCCGAAGCTCGCTTGGGAAAATGACAAGCCGACCGTCGTTGCGCTGCGTGAAATCGCCGCGGGCCTGATGAGCTATGACGTCATCGCTCAAGACGATATCGTCGAGGAAGAGCCACTGTTTGCTGCATTCGAGGAAGAGGCTAACGAGCCTCTGTAAGCCTATGCCGGGTCGACGTCGTCAGGCGCAAGGTCATCTGAACCGGCAGGGGAGTTTCCCATGCCGAGCATAGATGTACTCGCCGAGAGGCTTTCGACCTACCTCGACGACGACCAGGTAAACCTGGTTCGTCGCGCCTATTTCTACGCTGAACAAGCCCACGACGGCCAACGCCGCCGCAGCGGCGAAGCCTATGTCACCCATCCCCTCGCGGTGGCATGCATCCTGGCTGATATGCACATGGACCATCAGAGCCTGATGGCCGCAATGCTGCATGACGTAATCGAAGACACCGGCATTGCCAAGGAAGCCCTGGACACCCAGTTTGGTGAGTCCGTGGCCGAGCTGGTCGATGGGGTCAGCAAATTGACCCAGATGAACTTCGAGACCAAGGCCGAAGCGCAGGCGGAAAACTTCCAGAAGATGGCCATGGCCATGGCGCGCGACATCCGCGTGATCCTGGTAAAACTGGCCGACCGCCTGCACAACATGCGCACCCTGGAAGTGCTGTCCGGCGAGAAACGCCGGCGCATCGCCAAGGAAACCCTGGAAATCTACGCACCGATCGCAAATCGTCTGGGCATGCACAGCATGCGCATCGAGTTCGAGGACCTGGGCTTCAAGGCCATGCACCCGATGCGCTCCGAGCGTATCCGCGCAGCGGTCAAGCGCGCCCGGGGCAATCGCAAGGAAATCGTCAACAAGATCGAAGAGTCGATTACCCACTGCCTTACTCGCGAAGGCATGGAAGGCGAGGTCTCGGGCCGCGAGAAGCACCTCTACGGCATTTATCAGAAGATGCGCGGCAAGCGCCGGGCGTTCAACGAAATCATGGACGTCTACGCCTTCCGCATCGTCGTCGACAAAGTCGACACCTGCTACCGCGTGCTAGGCGCCGTGCATAACCTGTACAAACCGCTGCCGGGGCGCTTTAAGGATTACATCGCGATCCCCAAGGCCAACGGCTATCAATCGCTGCACACCACGTTGTTCGGCATGCACGGCGTACCGATCGAGATCCAGATCCGTACTCGTGAAATGGAAGAGTTGGCCAACAACGGTATTGCCGCACACTGGCTGTACAAATCCAACGAGGAAGACCAACCCAAGGGCAGCCACGCGCGCGCGCGCCAGTGGGTCAAGGGTGTGCTGGAAATGCAGCAACGCGCCGGCAATTCGTTGGAATTTATCGAAAGCGTGAAAATCGACCTGTTCCCCGACGAGGTCTACGTGTTCACGCCCAAGGGCCGTATCATGGAGCTGCCGAAAGGCTCTACCGCGGTCGATTTCGCCTACGCGGTGCACACCGACGTCGGTAATACCTGCATTGCTTGTCGTATCAACCGCCGCCTGGCCCCGCTGTCGCAAGCCCTGGAAAGCGGCTCAACCGTGGAAATCGTCAGCGCGCCAGGTGCCCGCCCTAACCCGGCCTGGTTGAACTTCGTGGTCACCGGCAAGGCCCGTACGCACATCCGCCATGCGCTCAAACTGCAGCGTCGCTCGGAATCCATCAGCCTCGGCGAGCGCCTGTTGAACAAGGTACTCGTCAGCTTCGACAGCCATCTCGACAAACTTCCCGCTGAGCGGATTCAGGCCGTCGTCGCCGAATACCATCAGGACGTGCTCGAAGACCTGCTCGAAGACATCGGCCTGGGCAATCGTATGGCCTACGTGGTGGCGCGCCGCCTGCTCAGTGACAATGGCGAAGCCCAGCCGAGCAGCGAAGGCCCGCTGGCAATCCGTGGTACCGAGGGCTTGGTGTTGAGTTACGCCAAGTGCTGCACACCGATTCCGGGCGACCCGATTGTTGGTCACCTGTCTGCCGGTAAAGGCATGGTGGTTCACCTGGATAGCTGCAAGAACATCGGCGAAATCCGCCATAACCCGGAAAAATGCATCCAACTGTCCTGGGCCAAGGATGTCACCGGCGAGTTTAATGTCGAATTGCGCGTCGAACTGGAGCACCAGCGCGGCCTGATTGCGCTACTGGCCGGCAGCGTCAATGCAGCCGACGGCAATATCGAGAAAATCAGCATGGATGAACGCGATGGTCGCATCAGCGTGGTTCAGCTGGTCGTCAGCGTACATGACCGCGTACACCTGGCCCGCGTGATCAGGAAGCTGCGCGGCCTGATCGGGGTCATCCGCATCACCCGCGCCCGCGGTTGATGCGCGAGCAAAACTGATCACACCCAACGCCTGTTAGCTGAACTTTGACAGTGCCTGTGGCTTTCCTCCACCCTAGGCGGCCTAACAGGCAGCGCGAGCCATGCGCCGCCCATGATTTCCCTCAACCGTCTTTAGGAGCACCCATGAGCAAGAGCGTTATCACCAGCGACAAAGCACCGGCCGCTATCGGCACTTACTCCCAGGCCATCAAAGCGGGCAACACTGTTTACATGTCCGGGCAAATTCCACTGGACCCAAAAACCATGGAACTGGTGGAAGGCTTTGAAGCCCAGACCGTGCAAGTATTCGAAAACCTCAAAGCCGTTGCCGAAGCCGCCGGCGGCTCGTTCAAAGACATCGTCAAGCTGAACATCTTCCTCACTGACCTTTCGCACTTCGCCAAAGTGAATGAAGTCATGGGCCGTTACTTCGAGCAGCCTTACCCAGCCCGCGCCGCCATCGGCGTTGCCGCCTTGCCGCGCGGCTCGCAGGTAGAAATGGACGCTATTCTGGTTATTGAATAAGTCCCTTGGCGGGGCCGCTGCCCCGCCCTCTCCTTGCGAGGACGCGCTATGCGTAGCCTATCTGCTGCTCTGTTGTTCTGCGCCTTACTCAGTGGCTGCGCCAGCCCTCCGTCCGACCCTAGCGGTACGTGGATCAACCAAGCGGCCATTGATGCCGCCACTGCAGGTGGCAACCTTCGCGAAGCCCTGCTCGCCTATGGGCCCAATCTGGAATGGCAGATTGACAGCCAGCACCGTTTAGCCAGTTTCAGCAACGGTTATGAGCGCGATGAGGGCACGTTTGAACGTCAGGCCGACGGCCGCTTACGCGTAGATTACTACGGTGATGTTCAGGAGTTTCTTAACCTTAGCGGCAGCGAACTGGTGCAGGCACAAAGCGCTACCTGGCCGGAACAACGCTTTGTCCGCGCACCTGCAGCACCCGCACCGCTTGCGCCACTCGGCAGCAGCTTCGAACACGCCTTGTACAGCGCCTACCTAGGCGGCACCTGGTTGATCGAAGAAGGCTTGGGCGAAGGCGGTCTGGTGCTATTCAACGCTGATGGCAGCGTGCAAGGCCTACCAGGCGCAGAACGCTATGCCCTGTGCCTGGCCGGCGACTGTGCCGCCATGAGCGGCGAGTTCGATAGCCTTTGGCTGCAATTGGGCGAACAGGGACAGAGCTGGATTTTCGAGCGCGAAGGTAACCAGTTGCGCGTCTTTGAAGCCCTGAATCGTGCGCAGATTGATGAAATGCCCGACTTCTATAAGGGTCAGCAGCGCTGGCTACTCAAGCGTCGCTAAGCTGACGCGTTAAAAGGGTCCGCATCACCCGAGGGCCTTCAGCGCACTTATAAGCAACCAGCCACCCAGGGCCAGCAGCAACGCGCCGCAGCCCCGATCCAACCAGCGGATTTGCTGTTGCAACCAGGCACGCCAGCGCCGATGACCCAGCAGGCGCACCAACGCCAAGTCCCACACCCAAACCACCATCGTCATCCACAGCATTGCCAGCGCCAGCCCCCAATTCGGCACGGCCGCCTCACGCAGGACGCCAAACAGCCCGGCATAGAACAGCGGCAACTTGGGGTTGAAGCTACTGGCCAGCAACCCCTGGCGCAGCCCGTACCACCAACTCCCCGTCATGCTTTGCTCGCCCACAGGCAGATTAAGATCACGCTGCGACAGCAGTGCCTGCAACCCAATCCAAGCAAAGTAGGCGCCACCTATTAGCTGTAGCAGCGGCCACAACACACCTCCGTCGCCCGGCAGCAACCCCAGCGCCAGTAACACCAGTAGCATGCTCAGCAGATTGGCCAGGGTAATGCCTCCGGCACAGCCGTCAGCCTGTCGCCTGCCCTGGGTCAGCGCCGTGCGGATCAGCAGAAAGAAATCCGGCCCTGGCGACAGCAGGGCCGCAAAGTGAGTGCTGGCGACCAGCAAAAATAACCCAAGCATCGGCAATCGACCTCCATCCAAGGTGGAGGTCAGTTTCCCTGCAGCAGCCTTGTAAGGTCTTGGAGAAAACTCAGGTCACCGCGCCACGGCGAAACTGGCCTGGGGTGACGCCGGTGAAACGTTTGAACGTGCCGGAGAAGTGCGCTTGGTCATAGAAACCCAAGCTCAGCGCCACCTCCAGCGGAGCCTGCTCACCTAACAACAGGCGTTTAGCTTCGCGCACGCGACGCTGCAGCAGATAGGTATGTGGCGGCACGCCATAGGCACGGCGAAAAGCTTCAATCACGTGACGCGGATGACGCTGAACCAAACCGGCCAGCTGTTCCAGGCTAACCGCCTGCGTGTAGTGCGCCTCCAGATATTCACGCAAGAAGGCTGTCACGCCGCCATCACGCGCGGCAGGACAGGCGATGCGAAGCCCGCCATGGCGCACAAATACCAGCTCCAGCACGGCGAGCAATTCACTTTCCAGGGTCAACGCATCGCCACGCTCGAACTCAGTCGCCAGGCGCGCCAGGCCCGCAGCCACCTGACCATCGTCGTTCGGATTAAGCGCCCGGAAGCCACTAGGCAGGCGTTTTCGCCCGAGCAACGCCGGCAGGCGCGACTCCTCGACATAGAGCATGCGATAGACCAGTCGCGCGGAGTCAGCATGACCGGTATGCGGTTCCTCCGGATTCATCAGCGACAGCGTACCGGCCGGCAGAGCATGGCGCTGACCACGGCACTGATAACCCCCTACGCCTTGCAAAATGGCACCAATAGCAAAGGCGTCGTGGCTATGGCGACCGAAGGCCTGCCCGGAAAAATCGGCATGAAATAGCTCGACACCGGGTAGCCACGCTTTGGCGAGCAGTCGATTGCCGCTCATCTTTACAGCTGCGCCAGAATCGCCCGGTAACCCTCACGATAACTTGGGTACTGAGGCTGCCAGCCCAGGGCTTTGGCGAGGGCGTTGCTGCAACGCTTGCTGCCAGCGCGGCGCACAGTGGCGGTCTCAGACCAGTGCTCGATCGCCAGCTGCTGACGTAACCAGGCCACTACCTCGTGCAGCGGCGCAGGTTCATCGTCGACGCCGATATAGCAGTCCTGCAACGCCACCCCGCGGGCATCAGCCTGCAGCAGAAAGGCCAAGAGCCCGGCGGCATCATCAACATGAATGCGATTACCGTACAGCGGCGGCTCGCTGGCGACCCGATAGCCCTGACGAACTTGGCCCAGCAACCATTCGCGCCCCGGCCCATAAAGCCCGGTCAGGCGCACCACGCTGGCCTCCAGGCCACTGTGCAAGGCCACCTGCTCCGCCTCACGCATGATGCGGCCTGAGTAGCTGTCGGCTGCGGCAGGGGATGCTTCATCCACCCACTCGCCCTGCAATTGGCCGTATACACCCGTGCTGGAGACAAACAGCACACGCTTGGGTTGTTGCCCATGCTGCGCAAGCCAGCCCAGCACACGGCGCAAGCCGTCCACATAGGCGGCGCGATAGCCCGCTTCGTCGCGCTCGGTGGCTGCCGCGCAATACACCAGGTAATCCAGCGGCTCACTCGGCCAGGCAGAGGGGCAAGCATCCGTCTGCAGATCACCGGCAACCGGGCGAATACCTTCAGGGAGCAAGGCGACGCTGCGGCGCAGACCGTAAACCGTCCAACCATCAGCATTAAGCTGCTGCCCCAGACGGCCACCGACATCACCGCAGCCGGCGATTAGCAGCGTTTTACCCAGCGTCATGCGCATTCCTTATTGAGCTCGATCATGGCAATACGGCGACTAATCCAGCCTGCTGCACCAGCTCCAGCAGCGGTTGCGGATACACGCCAAGGGCGAAGGCCAACACGGCCACCACCAGCAGCATGATGCCCCCGGCACGCTGCGCCCAGTCAAACGGGGCATCGTGACGACGCAGGTTTGGCTCGACCATAAACAGGGTGACCATCACCCGCAGGTAATAGAACACGCCAATGGCACTGCCAATCACCAGCGCGCCGAGCAGCCACCACTGCTGCGATTGCACGCCGGCAGCGACCACGTAGAACTTGCCGATAAAGCCGGCGGTCAGCGGAATGCCGGCCAGCGAAAGCATCATCACCGTGAGTACGGCCGTCAGATACGGACGGCGCCAGAATAGCCCGCGGTATTCGTACAGCGCGTCGCAATCACGACCGTTGTAGGGCGTCGACATCAAGGTGATCACGCCGAACGCGCCGAGGCTGGTCAGCACATAGGTCGCCAGGTACACGCCAACCGCTTCCACGGCCAAGCCCTGACTGGCAATCAACGCCACCAACAGGTAGCCGAAATGGGCGATGGAGGAATAACCGAGCAGGCGCTTGAGGTTGTTCTGCAACAATGCCAGCAGGTTACCGAAGATGATCGAGGCTATGGCAATCAGTGTCAGCAGGTCACTCAGCCAGCCGCCAGCCATAGCCGGCGACATTTGATACAAACGCAGCAGCACAGCGAACACCGCGACCTTACTGGCCGTGGCGAGGAACGCCGCCACCGGCGCCGGTGCGCCTTCGTAGACGTCCGGCGTCCACAGGTGGAACGGCACCAGCGACAGCTTGAACGCCAGGCCGATCAGCATCATGCCCACGCCTAACTGCGCGAGCATGCTCGGCAGGCCATCAGCGGCCAGCTGGGCGCCGATGCCGGCGAAGGTCAGGTTGCCCGACTCGGCATACAACAGCGCCATGCCGAACAGCAGAAACGCTGAGCCTGCGGCTGACAGCACCATGTACTTGATACCGGCTTCGAGCGAGCGCTTGTTGAAAAAGGCGTAGGCGATCATCCCGTAGGTCGGCACCGACAACAGCTCCAAACCGATAAACAACCCCGCTAGGTGCTGCGCGCTGACCAATACCAACCCACCGGCAGCGGACAGCAGCATCAGCAGGTACAGCTCTTCACGGTTGCCCGGATAACCCTTGCCCGACTCGCCGCCCAAATAGGCGTGAGTCAGCGTGACGCACGCCAGCGTCGCGGCCAGCACCAGCGCCATGTAGTAGCAGGCGAATTTATCCACCAGCAACAGCGGCGTAACCTCGATAGGCGTTACCCCCAAAGCCGGCAGCAGCGACAGAAAGGCCAGGTTGAGGCCCAGCACCGACAGGCCGAAGGTCAGGGTGTGATTGCGCTTCCAGGCGATGGCCAGCATCACCAGCACCACCGTGGCACTGGTGATCAGCAACGGCAGCAGCGCGATGAAATGTTGAGTCGTCAGTTGCATAGCATGACTTTCCATTAAGCCGCTTACCGGGCCAGAACAGGTTGATTGAGGGCGTTACCCAGCCACTGCTGCACGCCTTGCATGCTGGCGGCAGAGGTGTCGAGCACCGGCTGCGGGTAAACCCCAAGCAGGATCAGTAGTACAGCAAGGCCAAGCACCATGCTCAGCTCGCGTAACTGCAGGCCTGGCAATGCGGTATCCGCCTTGGCCGGGCCGAAATAGGCGCGGTGAATCATGATCAGCGAATAGACAGAACCAAACACCAGGCCCGTGGCGGCCAACACGGTGACCCATGGCGCGGCCTGGAAGCTGCCGACCAGAATCAGGAACTCACCAACAAAGTTACCCGTACCCGGCAGACCCAGTGCCGCAGCGGCAAAGAACAGGCTCAGCGCCGGCAGCCAGGGCATGCGCGCCCAGATGCCGCCCATCTCGCGCATGTCACGGGTGTGCAGGCGCTCATACAGTTGGCCGCAGAGGATAAACAGCGCCGCCGCAGAAAGACCGTGAGCCATCATCTGCACCACCGCACCCTGCAGGGCGATCTCGCTGGCGGAATAGATGGCGATCAGCACAAAGCCCATGTGCGACACGCTGGAGTAGGCCACCAGGCGCTTGATATCGGTCTGTGCGAACGACAGCAGCGCGCCGTAGATGATGGCGAAAACACCCAACCACTGAGCAATCGGCGCGAACTCGGCCGAGGCATTGGGGAACAGCGGCAGGGCAAAGCGCATCAGGCCGTAGGCTGCGGTTTTCAGCAGGATACCGGCCAAATCCACCGAGCCGGCGGTCGGTGCCTGAGCATGCGCATCCGGTAACCAGGAGTGAAACGGCACCACCGGGAACTTCACCGCGAAGGCGATAAAGAAGCCGAGCATCAGGATGTACTCGGTGCCGGCAGCCATCTTGGTATTGAGCAAATCGGCGTAGTTGAAGGTCAGCACGCCAGTCTGGTCGAAGTGCACAAAGACCAGGCCGAGGATCGCCAGCAACATGATCAGGCCACTGGCCTGGGTGAAGATGAAAAACTTGGTCGCTGCAGTGATACGCGTCTTGCCATCACTGCCGCTATGCCCCCAGAGCGCGATGAGGAAGTACATCGGCACCAGCATCATTTCCCAGAAGAAGAAGAACAGGAACAGGTCGATGGCGAGGAATACCCCGACCACACCGCCAAGAATCCACATCAGATTGAGGTGGAAGAAGCCGACGCGGTTCTGGATCTCGTTCCACGAGCAAAGCACCGAGAGCACACCAAGCAGACCGGTGAGGCTGATCATCAACACCGACAGGCCATCCAGCGCCAAGTGGATGCTGATACCGAAACGCTCGATCCACGGCACCTGGAACTCGGCCGCCCACTGCGGCGCCGCGCCAGGCGCCGGGGCCAGGCTGAAGTCACCCGTGGCCCATAGCCACAGGCCCAGGCCGAACAACAGGCCCATGGTCAGCAGGGCGATCCAGCGCGGCAGGAGGTTGCCGAAGCGCTCGCACTGCCAGCACAGCAGGCCACCGATAAAGGGGATCAGGATTAGCCAAGGCAGAATCATGACGGGCTATTTTCCTTAATTCAGAAACAGGAGGACGGCGAGCACCAGCACGGCGCCCCCGGCAATCGAAGTGGCATACCAGCGCACCTGGCCCGTCTCGCTACTGGCCAGCAGCGCGTGGCCACCGCGCACGAGAAACGGAATCAAGCCAATGCTGCGGTCAATCGGGTCACGCCCGAGTAACCGGCAAAGCAACAGGTACGGCTGCACAAACAGCTTGTCGTAGAGCCAGTCGAAGCCCCAGGCAGCAAACCACCAGGCCGACAGGAAGCGCCCCGGCGCACTCTGCGCCACCGCTGTGGCAAACCGGCGCTTGCCGAGAAACAGCAGCGCGGCCAGGACGATGCCGATGATAGCGATGGCCCCGGAAGCGATCTCCAGGCTGTGTTTGGCTTCACCACCGGCATGCCCGACGCTCTGCGGCAGCACACCGGCCAGCGGCGGGCTGATCAGCGCGCCGATAAAGGTCGACAGCACAATCAGGGTTACCAACGGCAGCCAGTGGGCGATGCCATGACCGGCATGGGCCTCAGTCTTCTGCTCGCCATGGAAGGCGACAAAGATCAACCGGAAGGTATAGAGCGAGGTCAGGAAAGCGCCCGCCAAACCGGCATACAGCAGCCATTGGTGACCACTGGCAAAGGCCTCCCAGAGGATTTCGTCCTTCGAGTAGAAGCCCGCAGTGATCAACGGCAATGCCGCCAGAGCCGCGCCGCCGACGATAAAGCTGGCATAGGCCAGTGGCAGTTTTTTCCACAGGCCGCCCATCTTGAAGATGTTCTGCTCGTGGTGACAGGCATTGATCACCGCACCGGAGGCAAGGAACAGCAGCGCCTTGAAGAAGGCGTGAGTCATCAAGTGGAAGATCGCCGCATCCCAGGCACCCACGCCCAGAGCAAGGAACATGTAGCCGATCTGGCTCATGGTCGAGTAAGCGAGGATGCGCTTGATGTCGGTCTGCACCAGCGCGGCAAAGCCGGCCAGCACCAAGGTAACGCCACCAACGATGCCGACCAGTTCGAGGATGTCCGGGGTCAGCAGGAATAGGCCGTGGGTCCGCGCGATCAGGTAGACACCGGAAGTGACCATGGTCGCAGCGTGAATCAAGGCGGACACCGGGGTCGGGCCGGCCATCGCATCCGCCAGCCAGGTCTGTAGCGGCAGCTGGGCGGACTTACCCACCGCACCGCCGAGCAGCATCAGGGTGGCGATCCACAGCCAGCTGTCCCCTTCTACATACTTTTGCGGGGCCAGGACCATCAGTTCCTGAATATTCAGGGTGCCTAGGTGCAGGAACAGGATAAACAGGCCGATGGCCATAAACACATCGCCGATGCGGGTGACTATAAACGCCTTGAGCGCCGCATTGCCGTTGGCGGTGTGCTTAAAGTAGAAGCCGATCAGCAGGTAAGAACACAGCCCCACGCCTTCCCAGCCGAAGTAGAGCATCAGCAGGTTGTCACCCAATACCAGCAGCAACATGCTGAAGATAAACAGGTTGGTGTAGGCAAAGAAGCGCGAATAGCCCTCCTCCCCGCGCATATACCAACTGGCGAATAGGTGGATCAGGAAGCCTACGCCAGTCACCACACCGAGCATGGTCACAGACAGGCCATCCAGGTACAGGGTGAAGCTCGGCGCAAAACCGGCCACGCTCATCCACTGCCATAGCACCTGGGTAAACACGCCGTTTTCCGGCGGGTTGAGGTTGAACTGCACAATCACCCAAGCCGCAGTCAGGGCGGATAGGCCCACCGAGCCGACACCGATCAGTGCGGAGAGGTTTTCGGAGAAACGCCCGCGCGAAAAGGCCAGCAGAAACCAGCCCAGCAGCGGGAACACACAAGTCAGAAATAGAAGGTTCATCCGCGCATCTCGCTGGCAGCGTCGACATCGAGGGTGTTGAAGCGGCGATACAGCTGCAACAGGATCGCCAAGCCAATACTGGCCTCTGCGGCTGCCAGGGTGATCACCAGAATAAACATCACCTGGCCATCAGGCTGAGCCCAACGGCTACCGGCCACCACAAAGGCCAGGGCGGTGGCATTCATCATCACTTCTAGGCTCATCAGCACAAACAGGATGTTGCGCCGCACCATCAGGCCAATCAGGCCAAGGCTGAACAACACGCCGGCCAATGCCAGGCCGTGTTCCATGGGAATCGCACTCATGCAGTTGGCTCCTTGGCATCGTGACGGCCGAGGTGATAGGCCGCGACCAACGCGGCAAGCAACAGCATCGAAGCTAGCTCCACCGCCAGCAGGTAAGGCCCGTACAGGGCAATGCCGACGGCCTTGGCATCAATGGTCTGCAAACCGAGGGCCGCACCACTGGGCGACTGGAACAGCACATAGAGCAATTGCCCCAGCAGCAGCGCCGAGAGAATTGCCGGGCCAGTCCAGATGCCAGGCGTCAGCCACTGACGTTCTTGCTCGACCGCTGGAGGGCCGAGGTTGAGCATCATCACCACAAACACGAACAGCACCATGATCGCGCCGGCGTAGACAATGATTTCCAGCGCCCCGGCAAACGGCGCACCGAGGGCGAAGAAGGTCATGGCCACGGCCAACAACGAGAGAATCAGATACAACAGGGCGTGTACCGGATTGCTCGCGGTGATCACCCTGAATGTGGCCGCCACGGCAACGCCGGCGGCGAGGTAGAAAGCAAATTCCATATAGATCCTTTATCTCCGCAGGAGTCTGTTTAAGGGCGTCGCGAGCGCAGGTGAGACAAGGCGAAAACAGGCGAGGAAGCGCAGTGTACTTTTGTACATGAGCATTCCGAGTCTGTTTTCAACGCAGTATCAGCAAGCGCAGCAGACATTAAACGGGCTCCTTAGGGCAGTAGGCCTTTGATGTTGATAGGTTCGGCTTCGTTTTGCGCAGCGCCTTTCGGCTTGCCGGCAATGGCCATACCGGCGACGCGGTAGAAGTTGTAGTCCGGATTCTTGCCTGGACCGGAAATCAGCAGGTCTTCTTTCTCGTACACCAGGTCCTGCCGTTTGAACTCGCCCATCTCGAAATCCGGGGTGAGCTGAATCGCCGTGGTCGGGCAGGCTTCTTCACACAAACCGCAGAAAATGCAGCGCGAGAAGTTGATGCGGAAAAAGTCCGGATACCAGCGACCGTCTTCGGTTTCGGCTTTCTGCAGCGAGATGCAACCCACCGGGCAAGCCACCGCACACAGGTTGCACGCCACACAGCGCTCTTCGCCATCGGGGTCGCGGGTCAGCACGATGCGGCCGCGGTAGCGCGGCGGCAGGTAAACCGCCTCTTCCGGGTATTGCAGGGTGTCGCGCTTGCGGAAGCCGTGGCTGAACACCATGGTCATGCTGCGCAATTGGGTGCCAGTACCGACCAGCACATCCCATATGTATTTGAACATTCTGTGGTTCTCCTTACTGGGCCGTAGCCAGCACAACTGCGCCGGTCACCAGCAGGTTGATCAGGGTCAGCGGTAGGCAGAACTTCCAGCTGAAGGCCATGACTTGGTCATACCGTGGCCGTGGAATCGAGGCGCGCAGCAGGATGAAGATCATGATGAAGAAGCAGGTTTTCAGAGCGAACCAGAAGAACGGGATCTGCGGCAGGATGCCGAACGGGCCGTGCCAGCCGCCGAAGAACAGCGTTACCAGCAACGCCGATACGGTGACGATGGCGACATATTCACCGACGAAGAACATGCCCCATTTCATCCCGGCGTATTCGATGTGGTAACCGTCCGCCAGCTCCTGCTCGGCTTCCGGCTGGTCGAAGGGGTGACGGTGAGTCACAGCCACGCCAGCAATAAAGAAGGTACAGAAGCCGAAGAACTGCGGAATGATGAACCAGAGGTTTTCCGCCTGGTAATCGACGATATCGCGCATGTTGAACGAGCCAACCTGGGCGACGATGCCCATCAGCGCCAGCGCCAGAAACACCTCGTAGGACACCGTCTGCGCCGAGGCGCGCAGCGCACCGAGCAGGGCAAACTTGTTGTTACTCGCCCAGCCGGCGAACAACACGGCATACACCGACAGCCCAGCCATGGCGAAGAAGAACAGGATGCCGATGTTCAGGTCAGCCACGCCCCAGTTCGGGGTGATCGGGATGATCGCAAAGGCCATCAACATGGCGGCGAAGGCGATCATCGGCGCCAGGATAAAGATGAACTTGTCGGCGAACGGCGGCGTCCAGTCCTCCTTGAAGAACATCTTGATCATGTCAGCCGCGATCTGAAACATGCCGAACGGGCCGACGCGATTCGGGCCGTAGCGGTCCTGCCACCAACCGAGCAAACGCCGCTCGACAAAGCTCAGCAGCGCGCCGCAGACCACCACCACCAGCAGAATCACGATGGCCTTGAGTACGGCGATCAGCACGTCCAGCACTTCGGGGGTCAGCCAACTCATTGCGCGGCCTCCTCAATGCGGGTGACCACGCTACCTGCGATCAGCGCCGGCATGCCCACCAAACCGACTGGCAGGCCGACCACACCGATGGCCAGCTCTTCGGTGATCTGCAGCGGCAGGCGCAGAGTCTGCCCAGCGACTGTCAGGCTAAGCAACGCACCGTCATTTACGCCCAAGCGATCCGCTTCGGCCTTGGCCAGCAATGCGTAAGGGGCGGGAATGCGCTCCTGCAGCGGCGCAGCCCCAGCCGAGGTTTCCTCGCTGCCAAACAGATGATGCAACGCTACAGCCTGCAGCGTGCCAGGAGCCGGGTTAAAGGCTGGCGGTATGTTGAACCAGGGCAGCGCAACGCCGTTGCCTGCGAGCAGGCGCACTCCAGGGTCGCCGGCACGCAGGTGGCCGCCGACTTCGTCCTGAAACTTGTTCCAGGCTTGCGGCGAGTTCCAGCCCGGCGACCAGGCGAATGGAATCTGCTGACGGTCTTCCTTGCTGCCGGAATAGCCTTCCATGGAGAAGGCAAACGCCGAATCCTGGTCCTGCGGCTGACGCGGCTCGTGCACGCTGATATTGGCGCGCATGGCGGTGCGACCGCTGTAACGGTGCGGCTCACGGGCCAGCTTGAGGCCCTTGATGCGGAAGGTGGCGTTGGGCGCGGCTTCGCCGATGCGGGCCAGCAAGCTGTTGCTGGCAGCAACGGCAGCGGTCACCGCATCCAGTTGGGTCCAGTCGAGCGGCTTGCCCTGCAGGGTGCTGTGCAGCGCATGCAGCCAGCGCCAGCCTTCGCGGATCAGGATACTGCCGTCGTAGTAGCTCGGCTCAAACACCTGGAAGAAGCGCTGGGCGCGGCCTTCGAAGCTGACCAAGGTGCCATCGCCTTCGGCAAAGCTGGCCGCAGGCAACAGCAAATGGGCTTTGGCGCTGGTGGCGGTCATCTGGTGATCCGCCACAATTACCAGTTTGGCGGCGGCCAGTGCGGCATCCACCTTGGCGCTATCGGCGCGGCGATAGAGGTCGTTTTCCAGCACGATCACGGCGTCAGCCTGACCAGTCGTCAGCGCCTGCAGCGCGTCATCGACGGACTTACCGGCGAAGGTTTCGCCTAGCAGCAGGGCCAAGCCCATGCTGTTGGCTTCCGGCACGACCAAACTGATGGAAGCGTTCTTCTCGCGATTTTTCAGCGCGCTGGCGATATTGGCCGCGGCTTCGATGATTTCCCGGCTGCCCAGCGAGGCTCCAGAGACGATCAGCGGACGCTTGGCCTCGAGCAAGGCCTCGGCAATCAGCTCCACCAACTCGACCACGTCTGCATCCAGACCGTTAACAGCCGGGGCGCTCGGATCGATGGCATGGGCCACAGCGAAACCAATACGCGCCAGATCGGCAGGCGCTGCATGCACGCACGCTTCGGCAATATCATCCAGGCGAGTCGTCGTAACGCTGGCGATAAACAGCGGATTCAGCGCGTCCTGCGCGACGTTTTGCACCGCCGCCATATGCCACTCTTGAATCTTCGCCCCGGCGGCGATCTCGGTGGCTTTACCTTTGACCGTCTGGCGCAGGGCCAGGGCCAGGCGTGCAGCAGTCTGGGTTAGGTCTTCGCCGAGAATAAACACCGCGTCGTGCTGTTCCACTTCACGCAGGGTCGGCACGGGCAGTGGGCCGTTCTGCAGGATGTCGCGGATCAGCTGAATATGCTCCAGCTCGTCAGCGGCGATACCGCTGAAGTAGTTGGCCTCACCAACCAGCTCACGCAGGGCGAAGTTGCTTTCCAGGCTGGCGCGCGGCGAACCGATGCCGATCAGCCGTTTGCCCTTGAGCAGCTCGGCGGCCTTGTCTAGGGCCGCATCAAGGCCCAGTTGCTGATTGCCATCGGCGCTGATCAGCAGCGGCTGACGCGGACGGTCAGCGCGGTTGACATAGCCGTAACCGAAACGGCCACGGTCACAGAGGAAATACTGGTTCACATCACCGTTGAAGCGGTTCTCGATGCGCCGTAGCTCGCCATAGCGCTCGCCGGGGCTGATGTTGCAGCCGCTGGCGCAGCCGTGGCAGATGCTCGGGGAGAACTGCATGTCCCACTTGCGGTTGTAGCGCTCGGAGTGGGTTTTGTCGGTGAACACGCCAGTCGGGCAGACCTCGACCAGGTTGCCGGAGAACTCGCTTTCCAGCACGCCGTCTTCGACCCGGCCGAAGTACACGTTGTCGTGCGCGCCATAGACACCGAGGTCAGTGCCGCCGGCGTAGTCTTTGTAATAACGCACACAGCGGTAGCAGGCGATGCAGCGGTTCATCTCGTGAGAAATAAACGGCCCGAGCTGCTGGTTCTGGTGGGTGCGTTTGGTAAAGCGATAACGGCGCTGGTTGTGGCCGGTCATCACCGTCATGTCTTGCAGGTGGCAATGGCCGCCTTCTTCACACACCGGGCAGTCGTGCGGGTGGTTGGTCATCAGCCACTCGACGACGCTGGCGCGGAACGCCTTGGATTCTTCATCGTCGATGCTGATCCAGGTGTTGTCGGTGGCCGGCGTCATGCACGACATGACGATGCGCCCGCGCGTATCGTTTTCATCGGTGTACTGCTTGACCGCGCACTGGCGGCAGGCGCCGACGCTACCGAGCGCCGGGTGCCAGCAGAAGTAAGGGATATCGAGACCGAGGGACAGGCAGGCCTGCAGCAGGTTGTCCGCCCCATCGACTTCGAAATCTTTGCCGTCTACGTGGATAGTGGCCATGGTTCAGGTTTCTTCTTTGCCCACCGAAGCGGGCTTGGCTAATGGAATCACGGTGTGCTGCGGGGCCAGGTCAGTGGCCGCCAGAGCGCCAATTTTTACGCGGGGACGAATTGCCCCGTCGTTGCCGGAGCCGCCGAGCTGGCCACGCCAGCCTCGAACTCCGAACGGAAATACTTGATCGCGCTGCCCAGCGGCTCAACCGCACCCGGTGCATGGGCGCAGAAGGTTTTGCCGGGGCCAAGGAAGTTGACCAGACCGAGCAGCGTGTCGATGTCCTGCTGCGTGCCTTGCTTGCGCTCCAGGGCACGCAGAATCTTCACGCTCCACGGCAGGCCGTCACGGCACGGGGTGCACCAGCCGCAGGATTCACGCGAAAAGAACTCTTCCATATTGCGCAGCAGCGAAACCATGCTGACGCTGTCGTCCACCGCCAATGCCAGGCCGGTGCCCATGCGCGTACCGACCTTGCCGATACCGCCGGCATACATCAGCGCATCGAGGTGCTCGGGCAGCAGAAAGCCGGTGCCGGCACCGCCGGGTTGCCAGCACTTGAGGGTGTAGCCATCGCGCATGCCGCCGGCATAGTCTTCGAAGAGCTCCCGGGCGCTGATGCCAAAGGGCAGCTCCCACAGGCCGGGGTTCTTCACCTTGCCGGAGAAGCCCATCAGCTTCGTGCCGTGGTCTTCACTTTCCGGGCGGGCCAGGCTCTTGTACCAATCCACACCATTGCCAACGATGGCCGGCACGTTGCACAGGGTCTCGACGTTGTTTACGCAGGTCGGCTTGCCCCATACGCCGACGGCGGCCGGGAACGGCGGCTTGGCACGCGGGTTGGCGCGGCGGCCTTCAAGGGAGTTGATCAGCGCAGTTTCTTCACCGCAGATATAACGGCCGGCGCCGGTGTGGACGAACAGCTCGAAATCGAAACCGCTGCCGAGGATGTTCTTGCCCAGCAGGCCGGCGGCCTTGGCTTCCTCGATAGCGCGATTCAGATTCGCCGCCGCATCGACGTACTCGCCGCGCAGGAAGATATAGCCGCGATAGGCCTTGAGCGCGCGCGCAGAAATCAGCATGCCTTCTACCAGCAGGTGTGGCAGCTGCTCCATCAGCATGCGGTCTTTCCAGGTGTTGGGCTCCATTTCATCCGCGTTGCACAGCAGGTAGCGGATGTTCATCGACTCGTCGGCGGGCATCAGGCCCCACTTCACCCCAGTGGGGAAGCCCGCACCACCGCGACCCTTGAGGCCGGCGTCTTTCACCGTTTGCACGATATCGGCCTGGGCCATTTCGCTCAGCGCTTTGCGCGCAGCGGCGTAGCCGTTCTTCTGCTGGTACTCCTCCAGCCACACCGGCTGGCCGTCGTCACGCAGGCGCCAGGTCAGCGGGTGAGTTTCTTCACTGCGGGCGATGGTGTTAGCCGGCCCCATGGACGTCAGCGTAGTCATGCGTAAGCCTCCAGCAGTTTGGCGACGCCGTCGGCCTGCAGATTGCCAAAGGTGTCATCGTCGATCATCACCGCTGGCGCCTTGTCGCAGTTGCCTAGGCAGCAGACTGGCAGCAGGGTAAAGCGGCCGTCTGCACTGGTTTGGCCGAGGCCAATACCCAGTTGTTGCTGAATGCTCTCGACAATCGACTCATGGCCGCCGATATAGCAGGTCATGCTGTCGCACACGCGGATGATGTGCCGCCCCACCGGCTGGCGGAAGATCTGACTATAGAAGGTGGCCACACCTTCGACGTCGCTGGCCGGGATGCCGAGGATCTCGCCGATAGCATCCGCCGCGCCGTCCGGCACCCAACCACGGGCTTTCTGCACAATTTTCAACGCTTCGATCGACGCCGCGCGCGGGTCTTCGTAGTGATGCATTTCATGCTCGATGGCCGAGCGCTCGGTTTCGCTCAGGGCAAAACGGTCAGTCTGAATAAGTGTGCTGCTGTTGGTTGTCTGGGTCATATCAGCGGTCCACGTCAGCCATAACGAAGTCGATACTGCCCAGATACGCGATCAGGTCAGCCACCATGCTGCCGCGAATCACCGAAGGGATCTGCTGCAGGTGCGGGAAGCTTGGCGTACGAATGCGCGTGCGGTAGCTCATGGTGCTACCGTCGCTGGTCAGGTAATAACTGTTGATGCCCTTGGTCGCCTCGATCATCTGGAAGCTCTCGTTGGCCGGCATCACCGGGCCCCAGGAAACCTGCAGGAAGTGGGTGATCAGGGTTTCAATGTGCTGCAGCGTGCGCTCTTTCGGCGGCGGCGTGGTCAGCGGATGATCCGCCTTGTATGGGCCAGCCGGCATGTTGCGCAGGCACTGGTCGATGATTTTGATGCTCTGACGCATCTCCTCCACTCGCACCATGCAACGGTCATAGGCATCGCCATTGACCGCCAGCGGCACTTCGAACTCGAAGTTTTCGTAACCGGAATACGGCCGCGCTTTGCGCAGGTCAAAATCACAGCCGGTGGCACGCAATCCGGCACCGGTGGTGCCCCACTCCAGCGCTTCTTTGGTGTTGTACTGCGCCACACCGATGGTCCGCGCCTTGAGAATGCTGTTCTTCAGCGCGGCTTTCTCGTACTCGTCGAGGCGCTTGGGCAGCCAGTCGACGAATTCCTTGACCAGACGATCCCAGCCGCGCGGCAGGTCGTGAGCGACGCCGCCGATGCGATACCACGCCGGGTGCAGACGGAAGCCGGTAATGGCCTCGATCACCTTATAAGCGCGCTGGCGGTCGGTGAAGGTGAAAAACACCGGCGTCATCGCACCGACGTCTTGAATATAAGTACCGAGGAACAGCAGGTGGCTGGTGATGCGGAAGAACTCGGCCATCATGATGCGAATCACGTCGACTCGCTGCGGCACGGTGATGCCCGCGAGCTTTTCCACGGCCAATACGTACGGCAGGTTGTTCATCACCCCACCGAGGTAATCGATGCGGTCGGTGTAGGGAATAAAGCTGTGCCAGCTCTGCCGTTCGGCCATCTTCTCGGCGCCACGGTGGTGGTAGCCGATCTCCGGTACGCAATCGACGATCTCTTCACCATCGAGCTGCAAAATGATGCGGAACGCACCGTGGGCCGATGGGTGATTCGGGCCAAGGTTGAGGAACATGTAGTCCTCGTGCTCGCCGCCGCGTTTCATGCCCCAGTCTTCCGGCTTGAAGCGCGCCGCTTCTTCTTCGTGCTGCTGTTTGGCCAGGGTCAGGCTAAACGGGTCGAACTCGGTTGCGCGCGCCGGGTAATCCTTGCGCAGCGGGTGACCTTCCCAAGTCGGCGGCATCATGATCCGGGTCAGGTGCGGGTGACCGGTGAAATGGATGCCGTAGAGGTCCCAGACTTCGCGCTCATACCAGTTGGCGTTGGGCCAGATGCTGGTGACGCTGGGCATATTCAGGTCACGCTCACTGAGCGCCACCTTGAGCATGATGTCGCTGTTCCGCTCCAGCGACATCAGGTGGTAGAACACGGTGAAATCCGCACCGGGCAAGCCACGGCGCTGGGTGCGCAGGCGCTCATCGACGCCATGCAGGTCATACAGCATGACGTAAGGGCGTGGCAGGTGGCGCAGGAAGGTCAGGATTTCGACCAGCCGCTCGCGGGCCACCCACAATACCGGCATGCCGGTACGAGTGCTTTGCGCGGTAAAGGCGTCAGCGCCAAAACGGGAATTCAGTTCGACGACCACATCTTGGTCATCAGGCTTGTACGGCGGTATGGACAGAATGCTGTCTGCAGTCATGGTCTCGGTCGCTATCGGTCAACGGCGTCAGTAGGCGGGCTCAAGCGAGCCCAGGCTTACACTTCGTCGGGGCTGCGCAGATTGGTTACGGCGATGCGCTCGGCGCGACGCTGCTCTTTCTGCGAAGGCATGTCGGCACGGTAAACACCTTGATCGCCAACCACCCAGGACAACGGCCGGCGCTCCTGGCCAATGGATTCCTGCAACAGCATCAAGCCTTGCAGAAATGCCTCAGGACGCGGTGGGCAGCCGGGGATATAGACGTCGACCGGCAGAAACTTGTCGACACCCTGGACCACCGAGTAGATGTCGTACATGCCGCCAGAGTTGGCGCACGAACCCATGGAGATCACCCACTTGGGTTCCAGCATCTGTTCATACAGACGCTGGATGACCGGCGCCATCTTGATAAAGCAGGTGCCGGCAATGACCATAAAGTCTGCCTGGCGCGGGGAGGCTCGAATCACTTCCGCACCAAAACGCGCAACGTCATGCGGCGCGGTAAAGGCGGTGGTCATTTCCACATAGCAGCAGGACAGGCCAAAGTTATAGGGCCATAGGGAGTTCTTGCGCCCCCAGTTCACTGCGCCATTAAGAACATCCGAGAGCTTGCCCATGTAGATGTTCTTGTGGACTTGATCGTCTAGCAGCGGGTCGGAAACAGTCTCCCGCTCGCCGACCGGATAGCGCTCATTGGGCGCATCCGGATCGATCCGAGTAAGTTTGTATTGCATTGCCAAAGCCTCATTGTTTTAGCTTCGCCTGCCGCTCGCGACGTCCCTGAGGTGCCCAATCGAGCGCCCCGATCCGCCAAAGGTAGACAAGACCTGCCAACAGAATTGCTATAAAGACTGTAGCTTCGATTAGCCCAGCCCAGCCGCTTTCGCGCACCGAGACGGCCCAAGCAAAGAGAAAGAGGGCTTCAACATCGAAGATCACGAAGAGCATCGCGACCAGATAAAATTTAGCTGACAGGCGCAGGCGCGCGCTGCCTACGGGCAACATACCGGACTCAAAAGGTTCGTTCTTGCTGCGCCCCCAGGCTTTACTTCCCAGCAGGCTGGACAGGCCGAGCATAAAGGCGATAAGCCCGAATACTCCGAGCAAAAACACAGCAAAAGCCCAGTTATGGGACATGGTCGTTACCGCATCAGGCATGCCGGTACTCCTTGGGTAAAGGGACGGCTTGTATGGTTTTATTGAGGCGCGTGCAAAACCCAACTGGGGGCGCCGACAAAGTATGGCCGCAATTCTATGCGCACAACACATTAGTAACTAATTATTTTTTGTCTACAAAGCGACATTAACTTGTAGACAATTACCCAAACCATTCTAACCCCTCAGCCACAGCCATGGAACCGGATCAACAGTTGGTTCCATTGAAGACAGCCGCTATGCTTGGCTGCATCTCAATGGATAAAGACTATGACCCTCACCGAACTGCGCTACATAGTCACCCTCGCTCAAGAGCAGCACTTCGGCCGCGCGGCCGAACGTTGCCATGTCAGCCAGCCGACACTGTCGGTCGGGGTGAAGAAACTCGAAGATGAACTGGGTGTGCTGATCTTCGAGCGCAGCAAGAGCGCAGTGCGCCTGACGCCAGTCGGGGAAGGCATCGTCACCCAGGCGCAGAAAGTGCTGGAGCAGGCTCAGGGCATCCGTGAGCTGGCCCAAGCCGGTAAAAACCAGATGGCTGCGCCGCTGAAAATCGGCGCGATCTACACCGTCGGCCCTTACCTGTTCCCGCATCTGATTCCACAACTGCACCGCGTCGCACCCGAGATGCCGCTGTATATCGAGGAAAACTTCACCCACGTGCTGCGCGACAAGCTGCGCAATGGTGAGCTGGACGCGATCATCATCGCCCTGCCCTTCCACGAAGCCGATGTGCTGACCAAGCCACTGTATGACGAGCCGTTCTACGCCCTACTGCCGGCCGGCCACCCCTGGGCTGAGCTGAAGACAATCGACAGCAAGCTACTGAATGACAAGAGCCTGTTGCTGCTCGGCGAAGGCCACTGCTTCCGCGATCAGGTGCTGGAAGCCTGCCCGACCCTGCGCAAGGGTGGCGAAGACAGCGCCAAGCACACCACGGTGGAATCCAGCTCACTGGAAACCATCCGCCATATGGTCGCCTCGGGCCTTGGCGTATCGATCCTGCCGTTCTCCGCAGTCGACAGCCACCATTACGCTCCCGGCGTGATTGAAGTGCGCCCGCTCAGCCCGCCCGCACCATTCCGCACCGTAGCCATCGCCTGGCGCGCCAGCTTCCCACGCCCGAATGCCATCGAAGTGCTGACCGACTCGATCCGCCTCTGTTCGGTGGCCAAACCACTGCCCAAGAGCAGCTAAGGCAGGCCATGACCGAGCTGGCGGCGGTTTCTGTCACAGCGCTGAAAGGCGTGGGTGCGGCCCTGGCCGAAAAGCTCGCCAAGGTCGGCCTGGAAACCCTGCAGGATGTGCTGTTCCACCTGCCGCTGCGCTACCAGGACCGTACCCGTATTGTGCCGATTGGCGCCCTGCGCCCCGGTCAGGACGCGGTGGTTGAAGGCATAGTTGCTGGCGCAGATGTGGTCATGGGTCGCCGCCGCAGTCTGCTGGTGCGCCTGCAGGACGGCAGCGGCACCCTCTCCTTGCGCTTCTACCATTTCAGCCAGGCGCAGAAAGAAGGCCTCAAGCGCGGCACCCAGGTGCGTTGCTACGGCGAAGTACGACCCGGCTCCTCCGGGCTGGAGATTTACCACCCGGAATACCGCGCGCTATCCGGCAGCGAGCCGATTGCCGTCGAGCAGACCCTGACACCGATCTACCCGACCACCGAAGGCCTGACCCAGCAGCGCCTGCGCCAGCTCAGCGAACAGGCCCTGGCGCGCCTCGGCCCACACAGCCTGCCGGATTGGCTGCCGCGCGAACTGGCTGACGATTACCAGCTCAGCCCACTGGACCAGGCCATTCGCTACCTGCATCGCCCCCCACCGGATGCCGACTTGGAAGAACTCGCCGAAGGCCGTCACTGGGCGCAACACCGCCTGGCCTTCGAGGAATTACTGACCCATCAACTGTCACTGCAACGCCTGCGCGAAAGCGTGCGTGCACAGCAGGCACCGGCACTGCCCCTGGCGCAAAACCTGCCGCAGCAATACCTGGCCAACCTGGGCTTCACGCCCACCGGTGCGCAACAGCGAGTCGGCGCGGAAATCGCCTACGACCTCAGCCAGAACGAGCCCATGCTGCGCCTGGTGCAGGGCGATGTAGGTGCCGGCAAAACTGTGGTCGCCGCCTTCGCCGCCCTGCAAGCGCTGGAAGCGGGTTATCAGGTGGCACTGATGGCGCCTACCGAGATTCTTGCCGAGCAGCACTTTATCAACTTCAGCAAATGGCTGGCGCCGCTGGGCCTGGAGGTTGCTTGGCTGGCCGGCAAACTCAAGGGCAAGGCCCGCGCCAGCGCTTTGGAGCAGATCGCTGGCGGCGCGCCTATGGTGGTCGGCACCCACGCGCTGTTTCAGGATGAAGTGCAGTTCCAAAAGCTCGCCCTGGTGATCATTGATGAACAGCACCGCTTCGGCGTGCAGCAGCGCCTGGCCCTGCGCCAAAAAGGTATCGGCGGGCGCATGTGCCCGCACCAGCTGATCATGACCGCCACGCCCATCCCGCGAACCCTGGCGATGAGCGCCTACGCCGACCTCGACACTTCAATCCTCGACGAACTGCCGCCCGGCCGGACCCCGGTCAATACCCTGGTGATCGCCGACAGCCGCCGCCTGGAAGTGGTCGAACGCGTGCGCCTGGCCTGTAATGAAGGCCGCCAGGCTTACTGGGTGTGTACGCTGATCGAGGAATCCGAAGAACTGACCTGCCAAGCCGCCGAAACCACCTTCGCAGATCTGACCGCCGCGCTCGGCGGGCTGAATGTCGGGCTGATCCACGGGCGGATGAAACCGGCGGAAAAAGCCGCAGTGATGGACCAGTTCAAACAGGGGCAGCTGCAGCTGCTGGTCGCCACCACGGTGATCGAGGTGGGCGTCGACGTACCGAATGCCAGTCTGATGATCATCGAAAACCCTGAGCGTCTGGGCCTGGCGCAGCTGCACCAACTGCGTGGGCGGGTCGGCCGTGGCAGCGCCGCCAGCCATTGCTTGCTGCTCTATCACGCACCGTTGTCACAATTGGGTCGCCAGCGCCTAGCGATCATGCGCGAGACCTGCGATGGCTTCGTCATCGCCGAAAAAGACCTGGAGTTACGCGGCCCCGGCGAGATGCTCGGCACCCGCCAAACCGGCCTGCTGCAGTTCAAGGTGGCAGACCTGATGCGCGATGCCGACCTGCTGCCCGCCGTGCGCGACGCCGCACAAGCACTGCTGGAACACTGGCCGCAGCATGTCAGCCCGCTACTTGAGCGCTGGCTACGGCACGGCCAACAATACGGGCAAGTGTGACCCAGCGCACAAGACAACTGCTACCTGTGCCGCATTTTCGCCAGTCGGCTGTTTATACTCGCCTTAATGCCGCCTCTGCCGGAAACCGCCATGACTGAACTTGCCCTTGCCCCCGAAACTGCTCCGCACCCGCCTGCGGTGATTCTGCAATTGCTGGATAAGCTTGGCCTGCCGTACCGCATCTGCCACGACCAGCCGAGCCTACCGAGCGCGCAACGCTTGCAGGCGGTGCTGCTCGACGATGCCGTGGGTGCGCTGCTGGTGCTCTATCCACAAAATCAGCTGCTCGATCTCAACCGTCTGACCGAACTCACCGGGCGCCAGCTGGTGGCGGTTAAACCGGATCGCCTGGAGCGCATGCTCGGCAAGCACAACCTGAAAACGCTACCCGGCCTGCCGCCGCTGACCAGCTCGCCGTGCCTGTATGACGAGCGCCTGCTAGACGTCCCCAGCCTGTATATCGCCTCAGGCCAGCCCGGGGTTCTTCTCGAACTCGCCAGCGACACGTTCAAGAGCCTGCTGAGCAAGGCCAGCGCCGCACGCTTCGGCGAGCCGCTGAGTAATATTCACCTGAACCTCGACCGCCCGGACGACGACCGTGCGGAAATCACCCAGGCGGTCCAGGCGTTTACCGCCCGGCGGATCCAGCAACGGCTGGAAGAAACCATCGAGATTCCACCGTTGCCGGAAACCGCGCAGAAGATCATCAAGCTGCGCGTCGACCCGGACGCCACCGTCGATGACATCACCGGCGTGGTCGAAACCGACCCGGCACTGGCCGCTCAGGTGGTCAGCTGGGCAGCCTCGCCCTACTACGCCGCACCCGGCAAAATCCGTTCGGTGGAAGACGCCATCGTCCGCGTGCTGGGCTTTGACCTGGTGATCAACCTGGCCCTGGGCCTGGCCCTGGGTAAAACCCTCAGCCTGCCCAAAGACCAGCCACAACACGCTACGCCCTACTGGCAACAGGCGATTTATAGCGCTGCCGTAATCGAAGGCCTAACCCGCGCCATCCCTCGCGCGCAACGCCCGGAAGCAGGCCTGAGCTACCTCGCCGGCCTGCTGCATAATTTCGGCTACCTGGTCTTGGCGCATGTGTTCCCGCCACATTTTTCGCTGATCTGTCGCCACCTGGAGGTCAACCCGCACCTGTCGCACAGCTATATCGAGCAACATCTGCTGGGTATCAGCCGCGAGCAAATCGGCGCCTGGCTGATGCGCTACTGGGACATGCCGGAAGAGCTGGTCAGTGCCCTGCGCTTCCAGCACGACCCGGAGTACACCGGCGCACATGCGGCCTATCCAAACCTGGTGTGCCTGTCGGTCAGCCTGCTGCGCAACCGCGGCATCGGCGCCGGCCCGCAGAGCGAGATCCCGCAAAGTCTGTTCGATAATTTGGGGATCAGCCGTGAAAAAGCCGAAGACGCGGTGAGCAAGGTGCTGGCCGCCGAAGTCGCGCTGCGCGAACTGGCGGCGCAATTTCATCCCGCGCACTAAAGCGGCAGAAAACACAAAGGGGCCTACGGGCCCCTTTTCCGTTTCAGTCGAGGACTACTTTTTCAGCTGCGCACGTCGTGCGGCGAACAGCTCAGGCAATATCTGCGCGCTGCTATCAAGCAACTGCGCTACGGCGGGCTGCTCATATAACGCCGCATATTCAGCCAGTTGCTCGCTGGGCATCTGCCGGTAGGCGTAGAGCATAAAAGACCCCACAGCTTCGGCACTGGAGGCGCGCAGCGCGTCTTGCTGAGTCTTGGTCTGAGTGCTCAGGGCTTTTTCGTCGATACTTTCGCCACGGCCTTGCAAGGCCAGAAACGCCTGGGTCTTACCGGCTTCATAGCGCAACAGGGTGGCCAGGGCGGTGGTGTGTGCGGCAGCATCCAGACGCCGTACCAGAGCCATGCGTTCCTCGCGCGGCGGACGCTCGCCCAGTTGTTTGCGATAGGCCGCCAGGCCTTCTGCACCGCCCTCCCCGACAGAACGCTCGGCGGCGGTAAAACCCTGCGCCAGTGGGCTTTCGAGTAGGTTCTTAGCCTGTTGCAACTGGGCTTGTTCGAGCTTATCGGCCAGGCGCTTGGCCAGGTCCAAGCACAGCCCATCAGCGGCAAACACCTTGGCCAACTGCGCGTGCTGTTTATCCGGCAGACCGCGCTGCACCAGCGGCGCAGCCTGTTCGCAGAGCAAACGGATACCGGCCAGCTCAAATACCGCTGCAAAGGCTGCAGTTTTCTGGGGCGCGGCGTGGGCAAGGGAGGAAAACAACAGGGCGATCAGCAACAAACGCATGGGCAAGCTCTCATTATGGCTACGCCCAGCCTAGCGAAAGGCATGCGCGGCGGCCAGTGCCGACGCGCACAGCTGCGGATCAGGCAGTTTTTTTGGCGGCGTCTTTCTTCTTCGGCATCAGGTATTTGGTCAAGCCCTGGAACCAGATCACCAGCGCCGGGTTGCCCTGGATCTGGATGTCCTTGTTCTGAATACCCTGCATAAAGGCCAGCTGCTTGTTTTTCGCGCTCATGGTGGCGAAACCATAAGCCGCATCCTTGAAGCCGAGGGCGAATGCTGGCTCGCTGACAGGGCCACGCTTGCTGGTGATGCGCTGATCTTTAACGATGAAGTGACGGGCTACTTTGCCGTCCAGGGTGTGCAGCTGGAAGACCATGTCGCGGTCAACCAATTGCTGTTGGAACGCCGGGTTTTCACGGCTGGCCTTAGCCATCAGGCGGCCCAGCATCCACAGAAGAAAACGGAATTTCATGCGCGAGGCCTCGCAAAGAGTCAGGAAAAGGCGGCGCATTGTAGCGGTTTGTCGCAGGGACTACATCTGGCCGCAAGAAGGGCGTGAGCACGCGGGCTTGGGCGCAGTCGTCCGGGGCCGATGGCCCCGGGTTCGAGGTCTCAGTTAACCGCGTCTTTCAATAACCCGCAGAAAACCGTTTCAAAATTCACGTTTTGCAATTTATTTATTCATAATCATGCACTTACAATGTATAAATCCATGCTACTGCGCTAATCGTTTCAATTCAACCCCTCAGCCCCCTAGATTCGTTGCGGAGGGATCAGGATCGCCGTGATTTTGAAACAGCGACCGCTCGGTGACTCCCCCAACACGATCTATGAGCTGCCAGAAAATGATACGTTTTGATAAATCGGTGCCTCCAAAGCTGCTTGTAATACACGAACATCCCGTCCTCCGCGCCCAGGCTCGCAAGCATCTGGAGTCATCCGGATACACGGTGGTTGAAGCAGGTAGCTGTAGAGAGGCTATCGCAATCATGCATACCTGCACCTTCGCAGGAATAATTGTCGATAACGATATGGCTGATTATGAGGCTGCATCTCCACTTTCCGCTCGGAGCGCTACTGGAAACTCTAATATCCCGTGCATAGTACTTGCAACAACTCGGGTTATTCGAAAGCCGGATAAAGATTTCAACACAGCCTTAGATGATTACTTGTATAAGCCTTTCAAACCTAGCGCTCTAGCCAAGCATGTACATCAATTAATAAAGACCTCTGTTGAGATCGAGCATTTAAGGCTTGTATGCCCCGCAGCCTACGCATTGGCAGGGACAACAGGAATTAACCTCACAAAATTCAACCTTCCTTTTAAACAGATGATTGTGCTTCATGCTCTTGTCAGCAACTCACCTCGCGTTGTGAGCAAAGCATGTTTCGTAGACGTTCTATATTCACACAAGAGCCCGCCAATAAATCCTTATAATGCGGTAGAGTCCTTAGTTTTTCATTTACGTAAAAGACTACGCGCCGAAGAATCAAATGTGAGTATAAAATCTGTTCGAGGCGTTGGGTATAGAGCTTCCATTAACCAAATACAGAATTCGATAAAAAATGTTAATTTTCTGAAGCTCTAAAAATCCAGCCTCTACGAAATATCGGGATTGAAAGCCGCGTCTTTACCGGATTTACTTTATCAAATTAAACGTTTAAAACATCCTAGTACACCTATCACCGACTATGGGTGCCGGACTTGGTGATGAAGGTATTTCTTCGAATTTAACGATGACTTGTTCGTTACTTAATACGCTGAGGGCAGGAAGTGCTTAGACGGTTCTTCTGACCGGGATGCCCTTCTCAATGAGGTGAAGGCTGTCAAACTGCCCATGATCGTTATGAACGATGACGACCCTAACGACCGGGCGTGTCCATATTGCCTGGGTGAGCGCCCTCGGCCAAGAAGCCAACAGGCTCATTTTCCCGTCCTTTAGTCGCCGCAACGCGGAACATATTGTGCTGCCACTCTGGCGTGGGCGTCATCAAGCGTACCGCTTCGTCTGAGAGCTTAGCTATCAAGGCATACTTGTGGGTCTTTCTCTTTTGCATCAGGTTAATCCTCGGCATATGTGCGCGCGTAAACATCTACCAAGCCTCGCAATCGGTACATGCACCCGATCGAAGCAACACGCGCAACAGCGCTGCAACCGTCGCAGATCCGTTTATCAGTCATGCCTCAACGTCTGAGTCCTAACATCAATGCCCACGCCCCCTAATTTCTTAGTCGATGACATGGTCAACCACACACTCGCAACTCCCACTTCACCTGACCCATTAGGCGTCAACACTTCAAAAACAAGCCAACAACTGCTGCCTGTAATGCTGGGAAAAACTCACCTGATGACTTGGCTCGACTGAAAAGCCCTCTAGTGAAATGGTGCTCGTAGCTCCAGCCCCAATAGCCTGCTCTTTGCCACATCCAATACTGTTATCTAGATTATTGATATTGTCCGCAGCCTCGATCGAGCTCGGCGTTGAGCCTGAAGTGGAAGCTGGCATCTGTACCTCGTTTAGTACCGCCAAGTCCTCCGGCAAGTCATCCGCAATTCTCTCAGCCAAACACTGCAGCGTCGGCTCCGCCAACATGAACAGCCAAGCTTGATCATCGGACTCACCTGTACGCCTAAGCACTCGCCCAAGCACTTGCCGGTAATGCAACTCGGTGCGAATGCGGCTGAGATAGCAGCACACCTGAAGCCGGGGGATGTCCGTTCCTTCGCTGATCATTCCGACAGCGACAATCCAGGGAGAGGCGCTCTGCCTAAAGGCATTGATCACCTGCTGCGCATCCGGGATTTTGTTGGTCACAATGCAGCAAACCCCACCCCTGGACTCCAGAGCCTGGGCAATTTGCTGAGCGTGCTCAATGTCAGTGGCAACAACCAAACCGGCAGCATTCGGCTTGATTTGGCGAAGCTCATTGAGCTTGTTACAGCCAAGATCGAGTAGCTGATTGATCACGTCGTCATGGCGCAGCAATTCTTCGTAGGTGACAGGCGATTCCCCCAAGAGTTTGGCAATGCTGGGAAACATCCTGACTGTACTCTCAGGACCCATTTCCTCGGTCAGTTTTACCTTCTGATTGTCGAGCAAGACAATACGAGGAGAACGGCATACCGCATCGGCAATGGCCTCTTTCAGTCCGTATCGGTAGTCACAGATCAAGTGCCCTTCTGGCGTCGAGTACCGGGCCAAGACAATAGCCCGGTCATCTGAGCGCCATGGCGTACCGGAGAGCGCCAAGGTGAAGGCTGCGCGGTCTTGTATCCGATGCAATATCTGCTGCCCCCAGGCGTTGCTGAGAAGCGGATCATGGCCAGCGCAATGGTGAATCTCATCGAAGACCACAAGCACACGGTAATCATCAAGAAGCTGCCAGAACCCCTCATCTCGGTGCTCCATGGCCTGGTAGGTAAACGCCGTTCCCACAGCGCCTATCTGGCCATCCAGCCGCCTGCCAAGTACCTCTGCAAAGGTTGAGCGGAAGCCATCGACAACCTGGCAGGATGGCGCGAAGCACATCACCAGATCGATTTTGTCCTGCTTAAGCAACCTACTAGCTAACTCTGCCGCCATGCGTGTCTTCCCAGCTCCCGGCGTCGCCTGGCAGAAGAAGTGCGGTGTAGTGGCAAAGTGCTCCAATGCCGTGTCGATGCAGCTGAGTTGCCAGTCTCGTAGCGATCTGGTCATCGTGCAGCAAGCGTCTTGAGGGTCTTTTCGATGGCCCGAAGATGTCCGAGTAGACGTGAACTGCGATCCCTGGCCTCCAGGTACTCGTCTTCGACCTTATCCCGCAAATGCGGCATGTCTTCTAGGAGCAGCTTGAATCGCTCCGCCTCTCCCATTGAAGACAGGAAGTCCAAGCGGATTTCTTTGTGGAGCGCTTCCAGATGCTGATCCGCACTGGCTGACGACTCAAGCGGGACAGCCTCAACTTGAAACACTACAGATTGTTGGCGCTGATGGAAAATTGACCCACCCTGCCGATTGAAATTTGACCCAGGGCGGATTGCTGATTTTGTTACCAGCAACTGTGGATAAGTCTACCAGCGCAGCTGCTGTTGCCCCCACTCCTTCGCTAGCCCAGTTCAGTTGTTTAAGACCTGCCACATGCAGCCATGTAGCAGGCCGTCGTCGCCATGAAATCAGAACGGCTCATCGTCCTCCGGTTCTTGGCCGCCCTTACGCTTTCGCTCCCGTGATTTGATCTTGGCCTGGGCCGCCAAGCTACTGTGTTGCAGTCGATAGGACTCGTTACCGGTTTCGACGATGTGGCAGTGGTGGGTCAGCCGATCCAGCAGGGCGGTGGTCATCTTGGCGTCGCCGAACACGCTCGACCATTCGGCGAAGCTCAGGTTGGTGGTGATCACCACGCTGGTGTGTTCGTACAGCTTGGACAGCAGGTGAAACAGCAACGCACCGCCAGCCTGGCTGAACGGCAGATAACCCAGTTCGTCGAGGATGACCAGATCCATGCGCAGCAGTGCCTGGGCGATCCGCCCGGCTTTGCCGTCGTGTTTTTCGCGCTCCAGCAGATTGACCAGATCGACCGTGGAGTAGAAGCGCACGCGCTTACCGTGCCGGGTGATGCCGGACACGGCCAGCGCGGTGGCTAGGTGGGTTTTACCGGTGCCTGGCCCACCGATCAGCACCACGTTCTGCGCGGTGTCGGTAAAGCTCAGATTGGCCAGCTCGCTGATCAAGCGAGCGTCGGCGCTGGAGGCGCTGAAGTCGAAGCCGGCCAGATCGCGGTGCATCGGCAGCTTGGCCATGTTCATCTGGTGGCTCACCGAGCGCATGGCGCGATCTGTGTGCTCTTGTTCCAGCAGGTGTTCGAGCAGCCACTTGGACGAGGCTGTGTTCGACTCACCCTGTGCAGTTAACTCCGCCCAGGCCGTGGCCATGCCGTGCAGGCGCAGCTCCTTGAGTTCCGCCATCAAATCACGCATGACCGACCTCCTCGGCCTGGCCACGCAGGCGGTCGTAGCGCGCCGTGTTAGCGACGGGGGCTTCCTTGAGCGACAAGTGGGTTTCGACGCTGGGTGGTGGTTCGGATGCTGTCAGCCGTGCCACGACATTGAGGATGTGTTCGGCGCTCAGGCTGCCGCTCTCCAGTACCAGCTCAACGGCTACCAGCACGGCATCGAGTCCGGCGACCGGTACGGCAGCCAGGACTTGCGCCATGATCCGGTCACCGCCGGCATGACGCCCCAGACCGTGCTTAAGCTGACGCAGCGGCGCTGGCAGATCAGTAAAGGGCGCTCCGTTGCGCAGCGCGCCGGGCTTGCGCTCAATCAGCGGGATGTAGTGCTGCCAGTCGTAGCTGACCTGTTCGCGATCCAGCAAGCGCGCATGGCTGGCAATCAGCGCATCATCGGCCACCACCTCGATGCGGGTCGGATACAAACGGCTGCTGACCCACTTACCCGCGTACTCACACGGCACCGAGTAACGGTTGCGCCCGACGCTGACCAGGCAGGTGCTGGAGACCCGCGCAGGCCGCTCGACGTAACCGTCGAATGGCGCTGGCACAGGCATCAGTTCGGCGCGCTCCAACTCCAGTACCTCGGCCACACTGAGCCCGCTGTATTGAGGGTGCGTCAGCTCGTTCCAAAGCGCGCGGCAGCGCTGGCCCAGCCAGGCATTGAGTTCCTCGAAGGAGTGAAACTGGCAGTCCTGGGCGTCTAGCCAGATACGCCTGCGGCTGTCTTGCACGTTCTTTTCAACGATGCCCTTTTCCCAACCAGCGGCGACGTTGCAGAAGTCCGGATCGAACAGGTAATGCGCGCACATCACCGCAAAGCGCGCATTCACCGCCCGGCCTCGGCGTTTTGCAAGGTAGTTGTCGCGTCAGCCGTGTTTTTAAGCTGCTATTTTCAGTGCCGGCTGCTCCCTTTCCGGGTTGAGTGTGACGGTGCCGATTGGTTGCCAATTTCGCGTTGCACCTGACCAGCGATGCGGGTGTTTAAAACGGGCTTGCTGATACAGCACATGACGCTTGGCCAGCACCTCTTGATCCTCTCCACGATGGCGCTGCGCCGGGGTCACGAAGCGGATGCGGCTGTGGCGGTGCTCATGGTTGTACCAGCGGATAAAGTCGCGCACCCAGCTGCGTGCTGCGTCCAAATCGGCAAAGCCATCCTGCGGCCATTGCGGGCAGTATTTCAGGGTTCTAAACAGCGATTCTGAGTAGGGATTGTCGTTGCTCACCCGCGGTCGTCCGCGCGAGGGGGTGATGCCCAGATCGTACAACTTGCTCAGCAGTGTCACCGATTTCATCGGCGCGCCGTTGTCCGAGTGCAGCACCAAGGGTTGGCCCACGCAGCGCTCGCCGAGCACGGTACGCTGCATCAGTTCGGCCGCACGCTCGCCGCTTTCTTGCTCGTAAACCTCCCAGCCCACGGCCTTGCGGCTGTAGATGTCCTCGATCAAATACAGGTAGTAATACTGCCCGCGCACCGGCGATTGCAGATAGGTGATGTCCCATGACCAGACCTGGTTACTCTTCGTTGCACTGTGCGTGGTCGGCGCGGCGTGCCTCTGCGGCGCATGGCTGCGGCCGCGTTGGTGCTGCTGATCGGCGGCCTTGAGGACACGGTAAAAGGTGGCCTCTGAGGCCAGGTAACGGCCTTGGTCGGCCAGCCTTGGCACGATCTGGCTCGGCGGCAAGCTGGCGAATGGCGGGCTGTTGCACACCTCCAGAATGGCGCGGCGCTCATCAGGACTCAGGGCGTTGAGCGGCCGTGGACGTAGCGTGGTCGTGCGCTCATCGGCCTGTATAACAGGCATCAGCGCCCAGCGTTGCAGGCTGCGCAGCGACAGGCCAATCTCTGCGCAGGCCACCGCCTTGCGCGCGCCAGAGGCGACGGCATGGTTAAAGCGTTCAACGAGTTGTTGCCGTTCTGGCAGCGAGGTCAAACGTCCTCGCTGTCGTTTCCCCAGAAGGCATTCATCTTTTTTCTCAGTACCAATATGGCGGCGGTTTCCGCCAGCGCCTTGTCCTTGCGCCGCAACTCGCGCTCCAGTTCGGTAATGCGTTTCTTGTCGGCCCGTGCTTGATCTCGCTCTGCCTTGAGCTGCGCTTTGGCGGACATCTGGCCCGTGATGCAGGCTTGGCGCCACGCGCTGATTTGCTCGGGGTACAAGCCCTTGCTGCGGCAGTATTCGCTGAGCTCGATCTCGCTCAAGGCAGCGGCATGTAGCACAGCCGCAAACTTAGCTTCGGCCGGCCAGTCATCGGCGTTGTTCTTGTCTCCGGGCACTACCGCGCCTCCTGCTTTGAGCTTTGTGCGCCAAGCATACAGGGTGGCTTGGGAGATGCCTTCTTGGCGCGACAACTCGGCCACGGACATGTTTTGCGGCGGCAGTAATTTACGGATAAGGGCCGCTTTACGCTCAGGTGAATAGCTCGACATTACAGCTCTCTTTGACGCCCCCGATCTATCGTTTTGATAAATCAGCTCAGGCGACAACTAGCCTGACACCGGGGGGCCTTTGCCCTTATTGACCTTGTCGACGGCGGTCTTCATGTTGTCGTAGATGCCCCGGCGCGGCACGCCGCCCAAGGAGCCGAACGAGCGTGTATGGGCGTCAAATAACATCTCATGGCCCTGGCTCGGATACGCCACAAGCCAGAACGCACGGCTGGCACACAGCTTCAGATGTGCCACCTGCATACGCCGGTAAATGCCGCCGACCAGCAAGCCTTCCTCGCTCCAGTCAAACTGAAACGCCTCGCCAAGAGCAAAGGTCAGCGGCACAAAGGCCTGCGACGCCTTGCCCTGTCCCCCTCGCCAGGCACGGATAAACGCGGTGAGCTGGCTGTAGCCACCGTCATAACCTTCGGCTTTGATTTGCGCCAACAGCGCCTTGGCACTGCGCCGCTGTTGCTTGGGCCGCAGCGAATCGGCTTTTAGCGCCTGCTCCAGCGTGGCGTGAAAAGGGCTGAGTTTGTTGAAGATCGCGCGGCGTTGGTAGACCGGCGGCTTGGCCTCAGGTGCTCTGACCCACTTGCGAATCGTGTTGCGCGCCAACCCGGTGCGCTTGGCTATCTCATGCAGCGACAGCTTGTCGCGGAAATACATCCGGCGGATTTTGCCCATCATTTCCATACTGATCACCCTGTGTTCTCCTGCTCAAAAATTGAGCAGAAGCAGTTGAACACCTGGGTCAGTTTTCAGTCGGCAGAACAGCCTCTACTGGGTCAGTTTTCGGTCAGCGGCAACAGCGCTGATCCTCCAGCTGAGCAGCGGTCAGTGGTTACGCGACGGACTCAACCTGATCATCAACGGGCCCACCGGCGTGGGTAAAACCTGGCTGGCCTGCGCCCTGGCACACCAGGCCTGCCGAGAGGGTTACAGCGTGCGTTACCTGCGCTTGCCGCGCCTGTTGGAAGAGTTGGGCCTAGCCCATGGCGACGGGCGCTTCGCCAAGCTGATGAGCGGCTATGCCAAGACCGACCTGCTGATCCTTGATGACTGGGGCCTGGCCCCGTTCACCGCCGAACAGCGCCGCGACATGCTGGAGCTACTGGACGACCGCTACGGCCAGCGCTCGACCCTCGTGACCAGCCAAATGCCCGTGGACAACTGGCACGAACTGATCGGCGATCCAACCCTGGCCGATGCCATCCTCGACCGCCTGGTGCACAACGCCTACCGGATCAACCTCAAGGGCGAGTCGATGAGAAAGCGGGTGAAGAAATTGACGGCGCCGGGCGCCTCAGACTAACAATGCAACCCCTGCGTCGCTGCGCTCCGACTGCCTGTCCGAATGATCGTGGAACAGGTGTCCGGATCAGCGTGGGCTGAGTGTCCGAATGGCGTGGAATCCGCAAGCATGGGCAGCCTCTGTCAGATTGTGGCCGATAGACACAAACCGTAGCGCCACGACTAGCCGGCTCCACTTGCGATAGCTACGCAGTGGAAGACCAGTTTGCTCAACGAACCAATGAGAAAACCGGGTGGGCGACAGATGCACAAGCTCGGCCAGTCGTATCCGATCATCGTGTCGCTCCTCCAGCGCCTGAAGCACTGCCCGCATACGCGGTTCAGCTGCCTGCGGTGTTTTCAGGCCCAGCAGTCGCCTAACCTCCTCACGAACCAGATGAGCAGATACCTCCGGCGTTTCAAGTACCCGCTCGATGGCAAACGTATTGCCGACAGAAATCGAGACCAACTGAGCGGCCGATATACAGCTCATGGCGCGTGCCTCTTCCGACAGCGCATCAAGGTATATCGAAAGCACTTCAGCGCCCTCAATCTGATGCAGCGTGCCGGCCTGTATGCAGATGGCCGGAGCAGTAAGCGCCTGACACGGCCCACGCACCGTCACTTGACCGCTAAGGCCAATGGTCACTTGGTGCGCCATGTGTCGATGTAGGTCATGGCTGCCGGCGTGCCCCAAGAAGATCCCCAGCCCTGGCGACACCCAAGCTTTTCCACGCCAGCAGACACCCTCGGGAATGGCCATTTAAGCGCCTCAGGCCTTTGTGTCGTGCTGATGTTCGATTTTGCGGATTTCGGCCTGAAAAGCCTCATCGAGCAGGCTCGGCTTCTTGCGCCATGGCTGGCGGTCAGGCTTGCGCTGCGCGGCGTACAACACAATTTCACCGCCCGCGGTAGCGACAAAGCGTTGTGCTTGTCGCTCAAGTTCGGCTCTTAACTCGTCTTTGGTCATGACGCCCCTATGATGGTTGCTGGGGAAATTCCATGTGGAAGGCAGTGATGCCATTGCCGGAGGTACACCAGATCTTTCCTTTGTGGGACTCAACAATTGATCGAGTAATGGCCAAGCCAAGCCCGGCATTGCTCGGACTGCCTTCACGGCGAGCCGGGTCTACTCGATAGAAACGATCGAACAGTTTATCCAGGTGCTCCGGCTTGATGGTTTCGCCGGGGTTCTCGACGATGAGCGTGATAGCACTTGCAGTCGACTTGATCGTTACCGAGATCGTTTTCCCGGCAGGTGTATAGCGCAGTGCATTCGACAACAGATTCGAGATCGCCCGATCCAGCATCAGCTTGTCACCCAGCACGCTGCCTGAACCGGTCACAACCAACTGGATGCCATGCTCATCAGCTATTAGGTGGTAGTACTCAAACAGCTTGGTGACTACCTCGCTGAACTCAATGCGCGTCTGCTCGGGAATGATCAAGCCGTTGTCCGATTTAGCCAGGAACAGCATGTCATCGATCATGCGCGACATGCGTTTCAGATCTTCTAGATTCGAGTAGAGGTTCTCTTCATAGGCTTCGAGGTTGCGTTTTTGGGTGAGTACCACTTCGGTGTGCGTCATCAGGTTGCTGAGAGGTGTGCGTAACTCATGAGCGATATCGGCAGAGAAATTTGAGAGTCGAACAAATGCGTCGTCGAGCCTGGCAAGCATCGCATTAAACGAAGTAACCAACTGCTGAAGTTCAAGGGGGACGGGCTCCAGTGGGATACGCTCTTTCAGCGACCTCGCCGACATTGACGTAGCAACCAGGGTCACCTGTCGCAGGGGTCTCAAACCACTACGCGCAACAACCCAGCCCAACGCAGCGCTGACCAATGCGCTAATGACCAAGCCAAGCCAGAACCACCGCTGCAGCGTTTCAAAGAAATGCACGTGATTGGTCACGTCAAGGATCAATAGGGCCGTAAGGAACGCGGGCTGATCAGGGGTCGAAACCTGCGCAGTCATACCTCTGTACATGTGCCCGTTCTCCTCCCACTCCCACATACCGTGATCAGGGTTGAGGCGGTACTTTTCTGGAACATTGAACGCCTGTGGCTCGGCAAAAAGTACAGTGCCGTCGTTTGCAAAGATGACTGCCGCCAGATCGTGGTGAGCCCCTAATAGCGCTTTCAGCTGAGGCAGCACTCCTTCAAGGTCTGCATGACTCCGTGTATTACTCAGAATCTGCTGAGTCGATTCGAGCTTCTCATCCAGTGTTTGCTGGTCGAGCATCATGAAGTGATGTCGACTGAGCTCATTGAAGCTCAGGCCTGCCACTGTGAGGACTGCAATCACCGCAAGCATGAACATCAAGCTCATGCGCGCGGTCAGTGACAGGTGCTTCATTCCGACTCCGGAGCATCAAGCATGTAACCCATGCCACGAGCGGTATGAATCAGTTTCAGCTCGAATTCATCGTCAATTTTCGCCCGTAAGCGCCGGACAGCAACTTCGATAACATTGGTATCGCTGTCGAAATTCATGTCCCAAACCTGGGAAGCGATCAACGATTTCGGAAGGACTTCGCCGCGCCGGCGCAGCAGTAGTTCGAGCAACGCGAACTCCTTCGCCGTCAGGTCAATTCGCTTGCCACTGCGTACGGCACGGCGCTTCAGCAGATCAACCTCAAGGTCGGCTATTTTCATGGTGGTCTGCGTGGGCGAACTATTACCGCGGCGGAGCAATGTCCTGACGCGGGCTAACAGCTCAGAGAAGGCGAATGGCTTGACTAGGTAATCGTCCGCCCCCAGCTCTAGACCTTTGACACGATCCTCAACACCGTCACGTGCCGTCAGAAATAACACCGGGACATCCTTCCCTGCGGCCCGGATCATCCGCAGCACTTCCCAGCCATCCAGACCCGGCATCATTACGTCCAAAATCAGCAGGTCATAGGCTTCGCTCAGTGCATGCTGAAGCGCATCCGTTCCCGTCATAACACGGTCGACGTTGAATCCAGCCTCAGTGAGACCCTGTTGCAGGTAAATGCCTGTTTTTGGTTCGTCTTCAGCGACCAGAAGTTTCATGCGGGCTGTTCCCAAATTTTGAGTGGCCTGAGTGTGCAGTCAAATCCCCCTCCCAACCAGAAGCTTACGCAAATGTAATCCTAGCCTCAGCTCTCTGTCAGGATGCCTTGTCTAGGGTGCAGACATGAGCACTAGGTTGTGCTCTTGGCCCTCGAATGAATAACAACCAGAGGTGCCCAGTCACAGCGTCAACTGAGGAGACTGCCCTATGAAACTGCTTAAACCCTTATTTCTGGCTGGTTCGCTCCTGCTTTCTTCAGCTGTTCTGGCAGAGGGAGGGAGCGACCGCATCTTCGAACGCATCGAGAGCATGCGCGACAAAGCCGAAGCGGTGCTGATTCAGGCGGAAAAGGCTCCCGCCAGCGAGCGCCATGTGCATATGAAGGAGCACATGAAAATGCTCGACGAGATGATGAGCCAGCTTCACAACGAGCATCCTGCTCCCGGCATATCTACGGAGGAACATCTCGCGTGGATGGAACGGCACGACAAATTGGTTGATGACGTCCTCGCGCAAATGATGCGTGAGCACAAGCTGATGATGGCTGATAAAGAGTGCCATCCATAGGATTCCCCATCTTCAAGGCCTTCATGATTGCTCCTTTGGCCTAGCGGCACCTTGACGGTGCCGCATTTTTTTCAAGCTGACTAATTTGTAGTTTTGGGGTAAGCCCCCCGGCAGGATGCGGGGAATAGCATGAGGTTTCCAACCACCTCAGTGAGGTCTCATCATGAAACGTTCACGCCCACAACTGTTGGTCACAGCACTTCTCTTCGCAGCTGTAGCTCAAGCCTCTGCGCAAACTTCCAGCAGCGCACCCAGCATTGGCCAGCAGGCCCAAGCGACCCCCGCTACGCGTACCGTTTTCATCAAGATGGATGACATCAGCTACGGCCAGAAATCTATCGATGTGAAGCCTGGCGAAACTGTCCGCTTCGTGTTGAAGAATGAAGGAGCGCTGATGCACGAATTCAATATCGGTAAAGCCGTATCGCAACTGGAGCATCAACGCGAAATGGCTGCTTTGTTCAAAGACGGCACACTGACGCCAACAGGCAAAGCAACGTCAATTGTCTGGCGTGAACGATCAGGCTTAGGGGACTCCAATCCACCGGGCATTCCTGAAGTCGTTCAAGCGATACATGATGATCCCAACGCCATCCTTGTTGAGCCCGGAACTACCAAGGAATTTGTCTGGACCTTCCACGACACGGCTAACCTCAACTTCGCCTGCACCCTCCCAGGACATTATCAGGCAGGGATGGTCGGTGAGTTCGTCATGCGTTGAATCAAAAGCCGGTGCCCCGGCAAATGCCGGGCCGCACCTGGCTTTAGTGAATCTTTCAGATATGTAGTTTTCGCGTAAGGCTACTAACAGCACCGCCTGATTAACATCAATCTCGTTCCCAACAACTCCATTTTCGAGATTTATTATGAAAGCCAAACTCGCTTCTTTGTTTATTACCACAACCCTGGTTTTTTCCGCCTCTATAGCCATGGCTAGCCCGAACCATAGTAAAAGCGATATCGGTCAGCCTGGGGGCTCCACAAAAGCGGATCGAACCATCGAAATCAGGATGGGCGATATCTTTTTCGAGCCGAAGAGTATTGATATCAAAGCAGGAGAAACCGTCCGCTTCGTACTCAAGAATGAGGGCTCGCTGCTGCACGAGTTCAACTTGGGCATGGCAGCCGCACATGCCGCCCATCAAAAAGAAATGGCAGCAATGTTTCAGAACGGCACGCTTTCTCCAACTGGAGCACAGGACATGAGCAACATGGATCATGCCATGGGCGGGATGAAGATGGTCGGCATGAAACACGACGATCCAAACAGCGTCTTGATCGAGCCGGGGGCCACTGAAGAACTGGTATGGACCTTTACCAACGCAACGGGGCTTGAGTTCGCCTGCAACATCCCAGGCCATTATCAATCGGGAATGGTCGGCAAAGTGAACGTACGCTAATCATTGAGTTCGGATTGATATACGTCAATTGCTGGGACGCAGTAGAGACTATTGTCATTTGCTGTCCCACCAATACTGCCTCAACTCAAACGAGGATCGAGCCATGGACCACTCCCACCACCCAGGCTCTGAATTGCCATTCTGGAAACGCAAAACTGGCATTGCGCTGATCATGCTGGCTGTCATCGGCGTTTTTTATGTGGCCCGCGAGCATTTTGGCCACATCTCCCAGGTACTGCCTTACTTGATTCTGCTGCTGTGCCCGCTGATGCACATGTTCGGCCACAACCACGGCGGGCATTCCCATCGCAGCGAGACCGATATTCCCAAGGACGACAATAGGAAGTAAGCCTAATGCCCACCACCCAGTGCCATCTCGACCATGAGCATTCCAAGCATCAGGAAGACCAGCATGGAAGTCAGCACGATCCGGTGTGCGGCATGGCCGTCAAACCAGACAGCCCATTCAGTGAGAGCCACGAAGGTCAGACATACCGTTTCTGCAGCGCGAAATGCCAGGAGAAGTTTCGCGCAGACCCTACCCGCTACGTGCACCGTCCCCAGCATGATGAACATATACATCATGAAACACCGCTTACCGCACCTGGAGCCTCTGGATCTGCGGAGTACACCTGCCCGATGCATCCGGAAATACGTCAGCCACAACCTGGCAATTGCCCCATCTGCGGCATGACCCTGGAGGCAGTGATCCCGGAATTAGAGGAAGAGGAGAATTCAGAACTCAAGGATTTCTCCCGGCGCTTCTGGTGGACGCTCCCTCTCACGATCATCGTGACTGTATTGGCTATGGCCGGCCACTCGTTAACGCTATTCCATGGCGCAACGCAGAACTGGGTGGAGCTTGCCTTGGCAACGCCTGTAACGCTGTGGGGCGGCTGGGTATTCTTTGCCCGAGGCATCGACTCAGTCCGTCATCGCAGCCCCAATATGTGGACACTGATTGGCCTGGGTACAGCGGCAGCTTACCTCTACAGCGTTGCCGCAACCCTGGCCCCACAGCTGTTCCCCCAAGCCTTCTTCCAAGACGGGCGCATTGGTGTCTACTTCGAGGCTGCGGCGGTAATCATCTCCCTGACGTTATTGGGCCAGATGCTCGAACTCAAGGCTCGCTCACAAACCTCAGCCGCTATTAAATCGCTATTGGGCCTGGCACCCAAAACCGCGCGGCGCATCAAGCCTGACGGCCAGGAAGAAGATATTCCATTGACCCATGTGCACCTGGGCGACCATCTGCGAGTACGCCCCGGCGAGAAAGTCCCGGTGGACGGTACTGTTCTCGAAGGCGAAAGCGCCGTCGATGAAGCCATGCTGACCGGCGAACCGCTACCGGTGACCAAGCGCGTTGGCGATACGCTGATTGGCGCGACCATGAATACCCACGGCAGCCTGGTCATGCAAGCGCAGAAGGTGGGCGCCGATACCATGCTGTCCCAGATCGTGCAGATGGTCGCCAGAGCACAGCGCTCCAAGGCACCCATGCAGCGTATGGCTGATGCCGTGGCGGGCTACTTCGTGCTTGGCGTGATCGCTATAGCGATCCTCACCTTCTTCAGCTGGGGCTTGTTCGGTCCGGAGTCGGGCTGGGTATTTGGTCTGATCAACGCGGTTGCCGTACTGATCATCGCCTGTCCCTGTGCACTGGGTCTTGCGACCCCTATGTCGGTGATGGTTTCGACTGGCAAGGCTGCAACCAGTGGTGTCTTGTTCCGCGATGCCAGTGCCATAGAGAACCTGTGCAAGATCGATACGCTGATCGTCGACAAAACCGGCACGCTGACCGAGGGACGGCCTGTATTCCACAGCGCAGAGGGTGCCGGCCCATTCGAACCGAACGAGGTGCTGCGATTGGCTGCAAGCCTTGATCAAGGCAGTGAGCATCCGCTGGCCCATGCGATCGTTGATTACGCCCGCACCCAGGGTATTGAGTTGGCCAAGCCGGACTCTTTCGAGTCGGGCTCCGGCATCGGTGTGCGCGGCCAAGTGGAAGGTCGGCAGCTGCAATTGGGTAATACAGCATTGATGGCAGACGCCGGAGTAGATGCCACACCTCTGAGTAACCGGGCAGAGCAGCTCCGCCTGGAGGGCATCAGCATTGTCTTCTTGGCGGTGGATGGCGTTCTAGCAGGACTTCTGGCGGTCTCCGATCCGATCAAACCAACCTCCAAACAAGCAGTCACCAGGCTTCAAGAGGTCGATGTGAAAGTCATCATGGCCACTGGCGATGGACTTACAACCGCAAGGGCTGTAGCCAGGGAGTTGGGTATCGAAGAAGTCCATGGCGAGGTTAAACCTCAGGACAAGGAAAAGTTGGTTGCCGATCTGCAGAGCTATGGCCGCCGAGTAGCCATGGCTGGCGATGGCATCAACGACGCCCCTGCGCTGGCTCGTGCCGATGTGGGTATCGCGATGGGAACCGGTACAGATGTGGCGATGAACAGTGCTCAGGTGACCTTAGTCAAAGGTGATCTGATGGGCATCTTACGGGCAAGAACATTGTCCGTGGCCACGGTAAAAAACATGCGGCAGAACCTAGCCTTTGCCTTCATCTATAACGCCATGGGAATTCCACTAGCAGCAGGGGTGCTTTATCCCCTGACTGGCCACTTGCTGTCGCCCATGATTGCGGCATTGGCTATGAGCGTCAGTTCAGCATCGGTTGTATTCAACGCATTGAGACTGCGGAAAATCCGCATCGACTGAAATGAACGTGAATCTAAAGCCAGTTGACAGGTATCAGTAATTCCATCAACTCCGAAAGGACATCTACCAGCGCTAAAAAACAAGCTTGACCTTACCATCGTGTCAAGGTCGATGCTCAGGTTACGGCATCTATGCCGCCTAACCAACGAGGTGATTTATGTTCGCTCTACAGGTATCAGGAATGGGTTGTGGCAGTTGCGTCAGCAAGATCACAAAGGCAATTCAGGCGGTAGATGAAACCGCAAAAGTGGAGATTGACCGTGCTGCCGGTAAGGTATCGGTAGACAGCCAAGAACCCGCGGAATCTATCCGCAAGGTGATTCAGGATCTGGGCTATACCGCGCAGGTCAGCCCGTAAGAGCCGACTGAGTTGTGATCGACTCCTTTTGACACCCTCAATCCGAGCTTTTGCGAGCGATGAGGTCATGGCTTCAGGGCCATGACCTCATTTGAAACCCTTGATCTCAGACCAGTACCGCTGTCTGTGCCTCGATCAGAGTTTCAACTGCCGCATAGAGGTCAACTTCCGTTTGCTGAGTTTTGATCGAGACCACCAGACTGTACCTTACGGTGTCGTCATATCGCTGCTGCTTAACAAGCGTTTTCCACCACCCCAGTGCGGGATAGATACCAAGCATTCCCCGTCCTGCCAGTTCAGCTGCAGTGCCTCGCCAGATGTCCGAGTGTAGAGAGCCTCGATGCCGTGTCTGGGTTCCGAGCAGCCAGTTCGGATCTGAGCCGCCGCCCTGGTAACCACCTTCCTCTTCATCCCGTGCACGCTTGTTGATGCGCTGGCGGAACTGGTCACGATCTTCGTTTGGGCGGCTGACATCGAAGCGTAAGCCGTGCGACTCGTACCGATAGCGCCCCTTGATACCGCGCTCGGCTATGCCGGGGTTTGGCTCTACGAAGTAGGAAAGTGTCACTCGCATTTCCACCTCGATGTTGCCTAGGTTGAGCAGTTCCTCCTGCGGCCAGGGAAGCAGATGAAGATGCATATCCCGCGCGGTGGGCGGCTTGGTTCCCTGCCTCATGAACGGCCTGAGATGGTCCTCGACAATCATGGTCAAAGAGTCGCCGGCACTCCATAGGGCACGACTCAGATCTGGTACGCCAAAGCCGCAGTGTTTAACCAGATTCTCGTAGCCTGCCTTGGTGCCAGCAGCAAGGAAATCCTGCCTCATACGATCAGGCCACTCAGCTGAGTGCACGATTAGAGCTCGTACAGTCTCGGGCCATAACTGTGGGTAGTTCGTCGATACTTGTGCGGCCATGCGAGCTGCTAGCGCGGATGCTGCGCTGGTGGCGCTGGTCGTCGTCAAAAGCCGTTGTTCTGGTTCGTGTGCCGTGGTGACAAGGGAAAGACAAGGCTCGGTGTAGGCTTGTTGCCCGTCTGTGGCCAGGTTGCCTCCTTCGAACACTACATCGGGTTTCAAGGGCCAAGCCGAGTTGCTCCAGGTCCCCGAAGTCGTACTGTATGGGCTGAGGCTGCCTGCGGCAGCGATCGGGCGCAACCCAGGGTTGGGAGGGTCGATAGTGACCTTCTGGGTGTAAGCGCCTACGCACAATGCGTTCCAGGCCTGGGCCGGATCATGGATTCCGTCGGTGGTGGTGTTATGCGGGTAGTGCGTGGCCTGGTTCTTGTCCGCATTGCCGGCGGACACGACGATCAGTCGAGGGTTAGCTCTCTCTCCCAATACGTCGGATGCGAGTTCATCAACTGCAGCTGACCATGCAGAAGGGCGGCCGCGATCTCGGTCGTCGAGGCTGGTGATCGCCATGCTGTAGACCCTGCGCACTTCCGGCTTGGCGGTATCCGGCTGGGTTACGGCGTCGGTCATCAACGCGCCGTAGGGCTCCTTTTGATTTCCCTGGGCAGCGGGGAGCAATTTCACCGACTCAAGGCGGTGCTCGATCGAAATCGGGTTCTGCCCATTGAGAGGGTCAAACAGATCACCATAAAGGGCGATTCCTGCGAGCTGTGTGCCATGACCCGTAGTATCCGCAACACCCCAGTTGTGGTTGACGGTGTAAAGGTCATTCGCGTCAATGTGCTGAGCTAAGAGTGGGTGGCCCCGATTGACGCCGGTATCTAGAAGGCAGACGCGGATACTGTCGTCCCCTGCGGGGGTGGTTCGCTCAAGCAGGTTCTCGACCCATTCTCTTTGTTCTAGCGGCGCAAGGGCATCAAAAAACTCGGCGGTGTCCTTGGCTCTACGAATCTCGGCGACTTCGTTGAGCAGCAAGAGTGACCGAGTGATGGCTGCTCGCGAGGCGTAGACGTTGAGGACTGTCCGCTCAGGAAACTTCAGCACTTTTTCGGATGTATGAAAGCCACATGCTTCGGCAACCGACTTAAAGCGGTTCAGCACTGCTTCACGGCCTTCCCTGATAGGCAACCAGAATTCCCACCAAATGGTTTCGTTTTCATCTGGCGGCAACACTGCGGGATCATCAGTCCACAGGGCGTTGAAAGCTGCGACTCGGATTTCTTGGATTGGATTCAGGAGCGGAGCGTTGCGCGGACTCCCCTTGGAGGTCTCCACCTCCAGGTATTGCCTGACGAGGTTCTCAAAGGCTTTGAGCTGACCATCTGGAACGAATACCGTGGCGAAGTCAGTATTCGTGGCGGGGTCATGACGCAGGTTCATGAGCTCAATGCGCTGAGCGCCTCGGGCAAGGCCTTCGAATGCAAGCGCGTAACCCGGCTCACTCCGAAATTCGATTTGCAGGCCGTACCCACCTTCGGGCCTGTCTCCTTGTCGCATTTGCCTTTCAGATGCTTCGCGCTGCAGCTGAACTGCAGAGGCCATCTGACCGCTTACATGTTGGAGTTGAGCGAGTAGCTTTCCGCCATGAGCCCCTCGATTTGGCGTGGGGTAGCGAGGGTCTCGTGTTGCTGATGCTGTGGATCGGAACCGTTCGGGTAGTCCCTGTCCCTGGAGATGAAAGTGAGGCCGTTGTCCGTTGATCGATTCCGTCATCTAAATGCTCAACTACGTTAGGAGTGCCGTCTCCCGTGGAAAGTCTTCCGTTCTTCAAGGTGCCTTTCCACGTCCTTGACCGCCATCTCGGTACGGTCATGAATGATCGTGTCCTTGATCGCGTCGTCTGCCGCCCTCGCAAGTTCTGCATGGCTGAGCCCCTCTGCGACCTTGCAGAGTTTGTCCCAGCTGCGAATCGACTTGGAAAAGTTCGCTAGTCGATTCTTGAGCACAGCCTTGGTCTGTTCCTGATTGGGCAGTCCGTATTCGATAACATCATCGAAGCGTCGGAACAAGGCGTAGTCAAGAATTTCAGGGTGATTGGTGGCAGCGATGATCAGGCTGTTGGATTGGTCCTGCTCGATCATCTGCAGAAAGCTGTTCAGGACGCGACGGATTTCGCCCACGTCGTTGGCAAGACCACGCTGGGAACCGATGGCATCGAACTCGTCGAAGAAATAAATGCCGCGAGTATCGCGAATGGCATCAAAAATCTGACGCAGCTTGGCTGCGGTTTCACCCATGTACTTGGTGATGAGGCTATCAAGGCGGACGATGTACAGCGGAATCCCGAGCTCGCCGGCAAGCGCCGAGGCGGTCATGGTCTTGCCGGTACCAGGTGGCCCAACCAAAAGCAGCTTGCGGCGAGGGGAGAGGCCGTGTGCACGAATCTTCTCGAAGTTGCGCTGCTCATTGATGATTCTTCCAAGACGGGCATGAGTGGCCTCGTCCAGAATCATTTCCGAGAAGCGGGTCTTTGGAAGAGCTACTGACAGTAGGTTACTCAGCTCGCCGCGAGGCTGGCCGATGGGCACCGGCTGCCCGGAAGGCAGACGATTTTTCTTGGCCGAATCAATTATGGCCCGCAAATCCTCTGCAAGCTTCCCGTGACCCTGCTTAGCCTCATGGGCCGCCATCTGCATAGCAACGGCAAGGAAATGCGTGTCATCTCCCTTGATATGCGAGCGCAGAAGCGCTTTCAGTTGTTCGCCGCTAGCCATGGTTTCTACCTTCCCGTAGGGGTTAGTTTAATCGTTAAGACCCGCTTCTGACCTTGAATACGTCAACTTTTATTCACACAAGCAATCAGTGTCTGGCCTGAGTTCAACGCAATTCATTTAACACCGCGGCCCTGCCAAGGGCGGTGGCCATCCAGCTGGGAAGGCTCGCACGGACCGAACCTAGGCTTTCCCACTCCACCTTCGCTAAGTGCCGCCGAAGTTTCTGGGCCGAATTTTCAGCCTGATCTTCACCCACCCAGGCCATCGCCCTGAGCGCATCCCCAGCTGGCGTCGCCCCCAAGGAGAACAGCCAGTAGGGTGCGTGCTGGAAGTAAATTGTCCGTGAGCCGACTACCAACCGCTTACTGCGTCCTGTGGTGAGGTACACCTCTTTACTCGAAGCAACTCGCGTCAACCCCATTGATTTCGCGGCCTGTGCGCCATCGAGCGAGATGCACTGCTTGCCCTGAGCGGCGATTGATTTCACCAATGACTCTGCCGACGGGGCTCTGGCCTGGTCTTTTTCACGCACCGGCGCAACGTAAATACCGCGCGCTATTCGCATCAGTTGCCCGGCTTTAGCCAAGCGACAAAACGCCTGATCAACCGCCGCACGACTACCAAGGTGAAGAAATTCCTTGGGCGCAAGAACTCCACCCTCGCTTAGGGATTGGCTGCGCTCCAAGATCGCTTGCGGGATCGATCGCATATGAAAGCTCGGCTCATATCAATGTCAGATATTTAATTATATTTCTGACATTTGAGCAACAGCCGTTCATCTTCTATCCCCAGGGTTGGGCTAACCGGCTCTTTCTCATTGAGCTACTGGTGTTCCAGGCCGCGCTGAACGTCACAACGGTGCGACGGCTAAAGCGGCATAGCTGCTCGCGCATGTGGAACAGGCGCGAGCAGCTGTCACCCAAAAGTTCTTAGCGTGCGGGCTCAGCCCAGAGGCTGATACGGGTTGCGACAGTGCCGGCGGCAGTTCGAACTGGAGCGTCGTGAAATAAATCGCCCACAGGCCTTGACCTTCCCACACAGGGAAGCTTGAAACTTCTCTTCAACAGAAACATTCAAGGGATATTTCAATGGCTTCCGTTGCCCAACAAGACGTCAATCCATCCATGTCCTCAGTCACTCGCCTGAGCCTGCCCGTCGAAGGCATGACGTGTGCTTCGTGTGTCGGCCGCGTCGAACGCGCGCTGAAAGAGGTCACCGGCGTGCAGATGGCCTCGGTCAATCTGGCCACCGAGCGCGCCGACATCACTTTCACGGGGTTGGCCGACCCGCAGGCGGCTGTACACGCCATCGAGAGCGCCGGCTACACCGTTCGCGAAGAGACCACCGAGCTCGCGATCGAGGACATGACCTGCGCATCATGTGTGGGCCGGGTTGAGAAGGCGCTCGCAAAAGTCCCTGGCGTGCTTGAGGCCACTGTCAACCTGGCGACAGAGCGCGCGCGGGTGCGCCACCTTGCCGGTGTCGCCTCCACGGCCGACCTTGAAGCAGCGGTCGAACAGGCGGGTTACAAGTCCCGACGCTTGTCCGCCGAAACGCCGACTGCGGGCGATCAGGACGCCGAGCGTCGCGAGAGTGAGGCTCGGGCGCTGCGGCGCGATCTGCTTGTTGCATCCATCCTCACCCTGCCAGTCTTCATCCTTGAGATGGGCTCTCACCTCATTCCCGCCCTGCACCATTGGGTGATGGGGGTCCTGGGTCAGCAGGCGAGCTGGTATATCCAGTTCGCTCTTGCCACCCTGGTCCTGTTCGGTCCAGGCCTGCGCTTCTTCCGCAAGGGCGTACCGGCGTTGCTGCGCATTGCACCCGACATGAACTCGCTGGTCTCGCTCGGCACTGCGGCTGCTTACGGCTATTCGGTGGTCGCGACCTTTATCCCCAAAGTACTCCCGCAAGGTACCGCCAACGTCTATTTCGAAGCTGCCGTGGTCATCGTGACCTTGATCCTGCTCGGACGAACGCTGGAGGCGCGCGCCAAGGGGCGAACGTCGCAGGCGATCAAGCGGCTAATCGGACTTCAGGCCAAGACCGCGCGCGTCGAGCGCAACGGCGAGACGATCGAAATAGCGCTCGATCAAGTGGCGACAGGTGACGTCGTGCTCGTTCGTCCGGGCGAGAAGATTCCAGTCGACGGCGAGGTCGTCGAGGGCACCTCTTATGTTGACGAGAGCATGATCACCGGCGAGCCGGTGCCCGTGTCGAAGGGAGCGGGGGCAGAGGTCGTCGGCGGCACGATCAACAAGACGGGCGCTTTCAGTTTCCGCGTAACCAAGGTCGGCGCGAACACGATGCTCGCGCAGATCATCCGCCTCGTCGAAGAAGCGCAGGGTTCCAAGCTGCCGATACAGGCGCTGGTCGACAAGGTGACCATGTGGTTCGTCCCGGCCGTGATGGCGGCGGCCGCGCTGACTTTCCTGATCTGGCTGATCTTCGGTCCGGACCCGGCGCTGACCTTCGCGCTCGTGAATGCGGTCGCGGTTCTCATCATCGCCTGTCCTTGCGCCATGGGGCTGGCCACGCCGACCTCGATCATGGTCGGTACTGGCCGCGCGGCCGAATTCGGCATTCTCTTCCGCAAGGGCGAAGCCTTGCAGGCGCTGCGCGATGTGAGCGTGATCGCTCTCGATAAGACCGGCACACTGACTAAAGGACGCCCCGAGCTCACCGACCTCGTTCCCGCCGAGGGTTTCGAATACAACGAAGTGCTGGCTCTCGTTGCGGCGGTCGAGACCCGCTCCGAGCATCCAATCGCCGAAGCGATCGTCGCAGCCGCAAAGCAGGCGGGTTTCACGCTCGCACCCATCGAGAGCTTCGACGCGACACCAGGCTTCGGCGTGTCGGCAAAGGTCGCCGGTCGGACAGTAGCTGTCGGCGCGGACCGGTTCATGACGCAGCTCGGCCTTGATGTGTCGAGTTTCCTGCCAACCGCCCGGCGTCTTGGCGAGCAAGGCAAGAGTCCGCTCTATGCCGCGATCGACGGCCGCTTGGCGGCGGTTATCGCGGTCGCCGATCCGATCAAGGAAACGACGCCCGCGGCGATTAAGGCGCTGCACGCGCTCGGCCTCAAAGTCGCGATGATCACCGGTGACAACACAGCTACAGCCGCGGCGATCGCCAAGCAGCTCGGCATCGATGAAGTCGCTGCCGAGGTCTTGCCCGACGGCAAGGTCGCAGCACTGAAGAAGCTCCGGATCAATGGCGCGCGAGTCGCCTTCGTGGGTGACGGTATCAACGACGCGCCGGCACTCGCAGAAGCGGACGTTGGGCTGGCCATCGGAACGGGAACCGATGTGGCGATCGAGGCAGCTGACGTAGTACTGATGTCGGGCGACCTGCGTGGCGTGCCGAACGCCATCGCGATCAGCCAGGCAACGATCCGCAACATCAAGCAGAACCTGTTCTGGGCCTTCGCCTACAACGCCGTGCTGATTCCGGTCGCGGCGGGCGCGCTCTACCCGGTGAACGGCACGCTGCTTTCGCCGATCTTCGCTGCTGCCGCGATGGCCTTCTCCAGTGTCTTCGTGCTCGGCAACGCGCTCCGACTCAAACGTTTCCGGGCACCTATGACGGTCGAAACCAGCACCGCGAACTCAGTAAACCTGGCGGTATCGACCAAGTCACGCCGGGTGTCCGAGCACTGATCTTGGCCCGAAGCACCTCTGCACTGAACACCAATACAGGTTAAGGAAGGAACTGCATGCCGAAACTTATTCACACGGAGATCCGGGTGACGGATATCAATATTTCACTGCGGTTCTACCAGCAAGCCTTTGGACTCAAGGAAACCCATCGCATTGAGTTTGACGATTTCTCCCTCGTCTATCTGCGCAATTTCGAGAGCGAGGCTGAAATCGAACTCACTTGGAGCAGCGGACAGGCCGAATACAGCCACGGCAGTTGTTACGGTCAGGTCGCGTTCGTCGTCGACGATCTGGGCCTGCATTTCAAACAGCTTTGCAACCTCGGTTTAAAGCCTGCACCCATCAAGGAGTTTAAAAGAGGAGACGAGCTGCTGGCCCGCTCCTTTTTTATTCAGGACCCCGACGGCTACAAAATCAAAGTTCTCCAGCGAGGCGGGCACTACCAGTAAAACCAAGTACCAGCAGTCCTATGCCAGTAACGAAGGCGGCGAGGAACAGGCCGAAATAACCGGATAACGCCCACATCGGCTAGGCGTTCAGGCCGACCCAGCCGTGGAAGCCGACGTAAATCCCCACACCAATGATCAGTACGCTGGATAGGTAAGGGGCGCGACGCGCCACAGCACCCAGCCAGGGCCAACGATTGGATGCCTGGCGTGCGCCGATAGCAGCGGCAGCACCAACGGTAACCAGAGTTATGGCCAGGCCGATGCTGAAACACAGCACCAGGACGGCACCCAGGGCGACTTCTTTCACTTGCAGGCAGAGCAGCAGCACGGTGATCGCTGCCGGGCAGGGAATCAGTCCGCCCGTCAAACCGAACAGGATGATCTGGCCGGTGGTGACATTGCGGTTGCTGAAGCGCTTGCGGATGTCGTTGGCATGCGCCCGTTCATGGGCATCCTGGTAGCCCTCCAGCGACAGTTCCAGTCCCTCCAACTCGGAATGATCATGCTCATGACCGTGGCTGTGCTCGCGGAACTCCAGGTCATAGTCGTGGGAGTGATCAGCATGGCCGAGGCTCAGGCGCGCAGTGAACTCATGGGGCTCGGGAACCTCGTCCAGTGACTCCAGGTAGTCACCCCGGTCGACGAAGCGAAACTGCTGGGCCAACCCATCGTGGCGAGTCGTCAGCAGGCTCACTTCGGCAGCCGGCCAGACATGGCCACTCAAGGCCTTCAGACGCCAGTGCGGAGGGATGCCTTCTTCGAAGATCGACAGCTCGATACGCCCGTGCCCGGTATCGATGCGCTGCGTTTCATCGTGGTGGTGCTCGTGTTGATGCTCATCACCTTCCTCGAAGCGCCACATCTGCTCGCCACGCCAGGTGCGCCAGAGCATCCACAGGGCGATGGTGATAATGATGGCGGCGGACGCGAGCTGGAAATAAGGCTCGGTAGTTTCGGCATCTAAATTCTGCCCTAGGTACATGCCGCCCATGGCCACCAGCCAGACTACGGCGGTGTGCGAAAGCGTTGCGGCCAGTCCCAGCAGAATGGCCTGCTTCACCGTGCCACGAATGGCCACGATAAACGCCGCCATCATGGTCTTCGAATGCCCAGGCTCCAGGCCGTGCAAGGCACCCAGCAGGATGGCGCTGGGGAAGTACAGCCAGGCCTGCGAGGCCCCCTGTTGCAGCAGTTCGGCGAAACTCGACATGGGAGGGGCCTAGAGGTACTTGGTGATTTGCTTGAAGTCTTCGAGTGATGCGCGCTCGCCTATCGCAAGCGCTTCGACCGTATGTTCCAGGCAGTGGTCGATATGGTCTTGGATAAGCACACGCTTGGCCTGGCAGACGGCTTTTTCCACGGCATGCAGCTGCTGGGCGATGTCTACGCAGGCACGGCTGTCTTCGATCATGGTGACGATGCTGCGCAGGTGGCCCTCCGCACGCTTCAACCTTTTGATGATGTCGCCATGACTTTGGTGCTGGTGGCCGTGTTCGTGATCGCTCATGTCTTGAGTCTCGTGCGTCGATGAATTACGCTCGCATGCTATCCCCCAGGGGGGATATGGTCAAACCGACCACCCCTCCAGAAAAGCCACCCGCTTAGGCATCGAAAGAACCACAACATGCTCAGCAATCCCATCAGCACCAAGGTGATTTTTGCCCTTGCTCTCGCCATATTGATGGCTTGGGCTGGACATACCTCTGCGCTGTTTATGGGATCGAGCCAGCCTTCCTTGAGTGGCAATGACGGTGCTCATTCGCATGCGCATGGTGACGAGACGCTGGCCTGTGCTGCGTACGGGGATCACTGCCACTCGCCGCTGACCGCCGACCATCTGCATGAAACACCACACCTGACTGCGCTGCTGAGCATCAGCACGCTGCCAGAACGTGCGCAGCCGATACCCGCCCCTCGCTACTCCATTCCTCCAAGCCCGATCTTTCTGATCGAGCGGCCACCGCGCGCCACATTCGTGCTCTGACACAGGCCGCTGTGCGGCCCAAGACCCCTTTAATTTAGGACTCAACCATGCATTCGCTATCTATGGGCGCAATGGACGCATCTGTCGTGCGCCCGAATCGCTCGTTACTACTGCTGCTGCTGTTCACGGCATTGCTGTTTCTCGGCATGCCTGATGCGCTGGCCCACGCTGTTGCCGAGGGCGACAAGGGCTTTATCCAGGAAAGCTCCGGGGTGATGGTGCTGCCGTTCATCTACATGGGCGCTAAGCACATGATCACCGGCTACGACCACCTGCTGTTCCTCTTCGGGGTGATCTTCTTTCTCTACCGCCTGAAGGACGTGGGGCTCTACGTCACCCTGTTCGCCCTGGGTCACACCGTGACGCTGCTATTGGGCGTACTGGCGGAAATCAACATCAGCTCCTATGTGATCGACGCCATCATCGGTTTCTCGGTGGTGTACAAGGCGCTGGATAACCTAGGCGCATTCCAGCGCTGGTTCGGCCACCAGCCGAACACCAAAGCGGCCACGCTGATTTTCGGCCTGCTGCATGGCTTTGGTCTGGCGACCAAGATCCAGGAGTACGAGATCTCGGCAGACGGCCTGATCACCAACCTGATCGCCTTCAACGTCGGCGTCGAAATCGGCCAGCTCCTGGCCCTGAGCGCCATCCTGATTGTCATGGGCTACTGGCGACGCACCGCCAGCTTCTGGCGTCATGCCTACACCGCCAACGTCGCCATGATGAGCGCCGGTTTCCTCTTGATGGGTTACCAGCTCACCGGCCTGATCGTCTCTCAGTAAGGAATTTTCAGCATGTTCAATACCAAGCTTCCGACCATCAATGAATTGCCGACCAGCCGCCAACTGCTGCGCTCCACTGTGATTGCCGTGGGTGTTGCCGCAGCATTACTGGTCACCGTGGTGATGCCTTCGGAGTACGCCATCGACCCGACGGGTGTTGGTCGCGTACTCGGCCTGACCCAGATGGGCGAAATGAAGATAACCCTGGCCGAAGAAGCGGTAGCGGATGCAGCGGTTCAGCCAGCTGCGGCTCCAGTCGCTCAAGCTCCCGCGCCTGTTCAGCCGGTAGTTCAAGAGCCTGTTGCAGCAGCACCTGTGGCCGAACCCGTAGCTGAGCCTGAGCCAGCCCTGAAGTCGGATGAAGTGACTGTCACGCTGAAGCCGGGCGAAGCCAGTGAAATCAAGCTGGAAATGCTGGACAAGGCCACTGTCAGCTACGAGTGGACGACCAATGGTATTCCGGTCAACCACGACACCCACGGCGAGCCCTACAACGGCCCAAAGGGCTACTACCACAGCTACAGCAAGGGTAAACAGATCAAGGGGGATAAAGGCGAGTTCACCGCCATCTTTGACGGCACCCACGGCTGGTTCTGGCGCAACCGCAGCAACAGCGACGTGACCATCACGCTGAAGACCAAGGGCGAGTACCTGAGCGTCAAACGCGTGATTTAAGGTTTTTGCCTCTTCCGTCAGCTGGCGGAAGAGGCAACTCTCAGCCAATGGCACCACGCCCTGCACATCCACGGCACTATTTATCGACGCTGAAGCAGTCCCTCACCGACCCACTGCTTCAGCCAGGTAGCCGCTCGCAGAGGTGCCTGTTCACCGTGTTGACCCACGAGGTTCTCGCACATTGAAGCAAACGAGCCTCCATCGCTAAGTAACCGCAAAGCCGAAGCTTCATCCGGCTCCAGAGTACGGTACTGACAGACCAACTCATGTCGCCAAACCAAGCAATCCAGGGGCGCGGATAACGTAACGACAGCAGGAATATCGGCCTCGGCCTTGGCAGCCACCCACATGCCCACGGTGTTGTACTGTAGCTGCAACCAACGAACCGAGGGTGTGAGGTATACCCGCAGATTGACCCAGTCATCAGCTGAAAAACGACTCATCACTTCCAGCGACAGTGGCTCTGTATCAGGTGCGTCGAAGGCCAGGGTAAAGGCCCATTCAAGTGTGGCGAGTTCTATCATCGGGGAACGTTGCGGCTCGGCAATATAGCCGCGGATGAACTCCGGCAGCTTCTCGCCTAACCAGCGCAAACTGAAATGTCTCGATGGCCACGCGCTGATATAAGCCATGGCCAACTGTGCAAATGACTCATCACCCATCCAGCGATGCAACGCTGGGAAGTCTTCCCTCATGACGGAAAGAAGCCTGGCGCGATAAGCGTTTTGGTAAATCATCAGGCCATCTGCGGCAGGCAGCGTATTGCTACCTTGAATCTGCTCCAACAGCTCAGGAGGGATAACGGTATCGCCTGTGGTCAGGTAACGCTCCAGCGCTTCCTGCTGAGCACTCAGGCGCATGGTGCGGCAGCCCTTAGAGCATTGGCGGAGATAGAGCGCGCCTTGGACAGCTCCGCTAATAGCTCGTCAAAGGGCGGGAAATGATCATCTCGCTCAATCAAGGTGGCAGTAGCACCTAGGTAGCTCAGTGCTTTGCCATACAGGGTCCAGACCGGGTCAGCAATCGGCTGATCGTGGGTATCAATGAGGTAGTGGCCGTAGTCGCTATGGCCGGCCAGGTGGATCTGGCGAATCCGCTCACGGGGTAACTCCATGATGAATTGCCAAGGGTCGAACCCTTGGTTTTTTGAACTGACGTAGACGTTGTTCACATCGAGCAGCAGCTCGCAGCCGGTCAGGCTGCTCAGTTCGGCTAGAAACTGAGACTCGCTCATGCAGGACGTTTTCCACTGCACGTAGGCCGACACGTTCTCAAGCACCAAGGGCCGCTGCAACACATCCTGAACCAGCCGAACCCTTGATGCCACATGCAGCAGGCTGTCCTGGGTGAATGGCATTGGAAGTAGATCATGCAGCTGGTGAGCACTACCCCGGCTCCAACACAGATGGTCAGCTACCCAGCGGGGCTGAACTCGGTCGGCTAGATTTTTCAATTGGCGTAAGTACTCAGCGTCGATCTCATGAGGACCGCCAATCGACAGGGAAACCCCGTGCATGACCAGCGGATATTGCTCTTTGATCGCATCGAGGAAGTAGAGGGCTTTTCCCCCGCCGACCATGTAGTTCTCGGAAATGATCTCGAACCAGTCGACTGCGGGGCGTTGCTCCAGAATCTGCTGGTAGTAGTCGCTACGCAAGCCCAGGCCAAAGCCCAGCATGTTGCTTTTACTCATTAGGACTCCGAGTCAAGGGAGTGACTTGCACTCCCTTGGATGGGCTTACTCGCTGGTTTTACCGCCGGCCTCATCGCATTTTTCTTGGGTCATCAAGTTGAAGCCCTGACCTTTACATTCTCCCTGGCCTTTGCAGGCGTTCTTGGCAGTCATGCAATCGTTTTGACCTTTGCAGCCATTCACACCAAAGCATTTTACTTCGGCAGTTTTTGCATCCTGAGCCGCTTGTGCAGGCAGGGTGGCAAATAGGCTGGCGGCAACGAGTGCCAATGCAGCACCGGTAGCAACGGTATTTTTGGTCGACATAGTGGCAATCTCTCTTGAGCGTTATGTGGAGGTCAGGACTATTTAGTGCCTCTGACCCGAAGAAGCGTAGGCATCGCTGCCAGGCATGCCATAAAACGAATCCGCACAGGCTTCATTAGCGGGCATGAACAGACACTACAGAGCCCTGCAGAGTCTCCACAAGAAAGAAGTAGCAACCTGACAGAACTGTAATGTTCAGCTCAGGTTTATGACAGGGCACTCTGGTTAAGGTTACTTCGAGCCTGAAGCTCAATGCCTGATGGCGACCCACTCAGGGTCACTAGGCTAACTGAACTAAATCGAGGACTTTCCAGATGAAATCAATCAAAACCCTGTTCGTGGTTATCGCGCTTACCGCTTCTTCTTTGGCGATGGCCGAAGGCGGTGCCGACCGTACTTTTGCTCGCATGGAACAGGCCAGCAAGGTATCGATGGAAGCCTATCAATTGGCCCAGCAACAGAAAAAAGAGTCGCCGGTTGCAAGTAATAAAACCCAAACAGCCGACCACGCCGACTGCTAGTACACGGCCAACCTGACAGAAATGTAATCACTTAGCCGGTTGAGATATGGCAATTTCTCAAGCTCGCTGTCGAACCGATTTGAAAAGTCACGGCAGTGGGCAAGGCTAATAGGGAAACCCTCCCAGGATGAAGCTGACAATCATCCTGAATTCACGGTTGTTTACCCTGGTTCCTCCAACTGATTGGACATAACGGTATGCACTGCAAAACCTCAAGACGAACCTTCGTTAAAGGCCTGGCCGCCACCGGCATTCTCGGAGGCCTTGGCTTGTGGCGCACTCCCGTTTGGGCGGTGACCAGCCCAGGTCAGCCCAACGTATTGACTGGCACCGACTTCGACTTATTCATTGGTGAAACGCCAGTGAACATTACCGGAGCAGCCCGGACCGCGATGGCTATTAATGGGTCCATTCCAGGGCCAATTTTGCGCTGGCGGGAAGGCGATACCGTCACGCTGCGCGTGAAAAACCGTTTAGCCGAAGACACCTCGATCCACTGGCACGGCATCATTTTGCCCGCGAACATGGACGGTGTGCCTGGCTTGAGCTTCCACGGCATCGCGCCCGATGGCATGTACGAATACAAATTCAAGGTCAATCAAAATGGTACCTACTGGTACCACAGCCACTCCGGATTGCAGGAGCAAATCGGCGTTTACGGTGCCCTGGTCATCGATGCCAAAGAGCCTGAGCCGTTCAGCTATGACCGTGATTACGTGGTGATGCTGACTGATTGGACGGATGAAGACCCAACCCGGTTATTGGCCAAGCTCAAGAAGCAGTCGGACTACTACAACCAGCACAAGCGCACCGTAGGCGACTTTATCAATGACGTGAGCGAGCAAGGTTGGTCGGCAGCAGTTGCTGATCGCAAGATGTGGGCCGAGATGAAGATGAGCCCCACCGATCTTGCCGACGTCAGTGCCTATACCTACACCTACCTGATGAATGGCCAGGCACCTAATGGGAACTGGACAGGTATCTTCAAACCGGGTGAAAAACTCCGTTTGCGCTTCATTAACGGCTCGGCCATGACCTACTTCGACGTGCGAATTCCAGGCCTGAAGATGACGGTGGTTGCGGCCGATGGCCTGCACGTCAAGCCAGTCAGCGTCGATGAGCTGCGCATCGCCGTGGCCGAGACCTACGACGTGATTGTCGAGCTCGCGGACCAAGAGGCTTACACGATTTTCGCCCAGTCCATGGATCGCACCGGCTATGCCCGCGGCACTTTGGCTACACGTGAAGGTTTGAGCGCGCCAGTACCCGAAACCGATCCTCGTCCCCTGATCGCCATGGGCGACATGGGTATGGATCACGGCAGCATGGCGGGCATGGACCACAGCAGCATGCAAGGCGGCATGAGCGGCATGGATCACAGCAAGATGGCCGGGATGGACGCTGGCGGAATGCAAGGTGATATGGCCGGTATGGACCACAGCAAAATGGCCGGCATGGACCATTCAGGTATGGCGGGTATGGGCGCAGCAATGCAATCGCATCCGGCCTCTGAAACCAATAACCCGCTGGTCGACATGCAAACCATGACTCCGACCCACAAGCTGGACGATCCAGGTATCGGCCTACGCGACAATGGTCGTCGCGTGCTGACCTATTCAGACTTGAAAAGCATCTTCCCCGACCCAGATGGCCGCGAACCCAGCCGAACTATTGAGCTGCACCTCACCGGGCACATGGAGAAGTTCTCCTGGTCCTTCGACGGCATCAAGTTCTCGGATGCCGAGCCTTTGCGCCTTAAGTACGGCGAGCGTGTCCGCATCACGCTGGTCAACGACACCATGATGACTCACCCCATCCACCTTCACGGCATGTGGAGTGATCTGGAGGATGCGAACGGCAACTTCATGGTTCGTAAACACACCATCGACATGCCGCCAGGTTCCAAACGCAGTTATCGAGTAACTGCCGATGCATTGGGGCGCTGGGCTTACCACTGCCACCTACTACTCCACATGGAAATGGGCATGTTCCGTGAAGTTCGTGTGGATGAGTAAAGGAGATATTTGATGAGCACTTTTATGAAGCGGAAGGCCCTGGTTGGCAGCGCTACCGTGTTGAGCCTTTTGGCTGCCCTGCATGCTCCGGTGTTGTTGGCCGGTAAAGATCACAGTGAGCACGAACAACATGCTACTGAGACACAGGCTCCCAAATCGGTACCTGACAAGAAGGCCGCACAAGCGAAGGAAACGGCTGCTAGTCAGCAGATGGATCACGGGGACATGAACCATGGCGGCATGGACCATGAAAGCATGATGGATAAGCATGGCGGCACCGAAGCCGAAGCAGGTTCGAACCATGACCACTAGGTTTTTACGTCCGTCCCTAACAGCACTGGCAGTGTCGCTGAGCATGCTTGGCAGCGGGCTCACCCTCGCTGCGGAAGAAATGGATCATTCGGCAATGGGCCACGGTTCCATGCCGATGGACCATAGCAAGATGAACCACGGTTCTGCCAAAGAGCCGATGGAGGGCATGGATCATAGCCAGATGGGCCATAGCCAGAGCCAAGAAAAGGCTCCGGCAATGGACCACAGCAAGATGGGTCACGGCGCTATGCAGGGGCAGATGGGAGGTATGGATCATTCAAAGATGAACCATGGCTCCGCTGAAGCCCCAAGAACGACCAGTCGCACGCCTATCCCAGTGCTGACAGATGCGGATCGTGAAGCAGCGTTCCCGCCTTTGCCAGGCCACAAGGTTCACGACAGCGCCATCAACAGCTTTTTCCTGCTCGACCAGCTCGAATACCAAGATGCCGATGAAGGCAGCACCTTGGCTTGGGATGCGTCCGGCTGGATTGGCGGAGACATCAATCGTCTCTGGCTTCGCTCCGAAGGTGAACGCACCAATGGCGTCACTGAGGATGCTGAATTGCAGGCCTTGTACGGCCGCTCGATTGGTCCCTGGTGGGATGTAGTCGCGGGCGTTCGCCAAGACTTCAAGCCAGAGTCGCCACAGACTTGGGCCGCATTCGGCATCCAGGGTATGGCGCTGTATGCCTTCGAGGCGGAGGCCACTGCCTTTGTCGGCGAGAACGGCCAGACGGCTGCGCGCGTAGAGGGCGAGTACGACATCCTGCTGACCAATCGCCTAATCCTTCAGCCGACCGCTGAAGTGAATTTCTACGGCAAGAACGATCCCGAGCGAGGCATCGGCTCCGGCCTGGCCAATGCCGAGGTCGGTCTGCGACTGCGTTACGAGATCATTCGCCAGTTCGCACCCTACATCGGCGTTTCCTGGAGTCGCTCCTTCGGCAACACGGCCGATTTGGTGCGAGATGAGGGTGATGATGTTGAGGAGGCACGCTTCGTTGCCGGTATTCGGATGTGGTTTTGAGAGCCTGACATGAAAAGAACAATTAAAACCTTAGTGGCAGCAGGTGTCGTCGGAAGCGCTGCATTAGTTGGTGGTGCCTACTTGGGCTTGGTCAACGTGGGTGCCGATGACCCTCACTTCCCGGCAGTACATGCTTTCCTGACAATGGCCAGAGACCGCTCTATCGAAGTGCGGTCCAAAGATATAGAAGTGCCCAACCTCAATGATGACGCGCTTATCAAAGCCGGGGCTGGCAACTACAACTCTATGTGCATCGGCTGTCATTTGGCACCGGGTGTTGCTGAAACAGAACTTAGCCAATCGCTGTATCCCGCTCCGCCGAACCTGACCAAGGTTGGCATCGATGGCAATCCAGCCGCTGCATTTTGGGTGATCAAGCACGGTATCAAGGCCACAGGCATGCCGGCCTGGGGTAAGAGCATGGGTGATCAGTACATCTGGGGCATGGTCGCGTTCCTCGATCAACTGCCGAAAATGGATGCCGGGCAGTATCAAGCCCTAGTTGCATCGAGCGGCGGTCACGATCATGGCGGCGGTGAGACCCAGATGCATAACCACGAAGGTCAACATGGAAGCGCCAAGGCGGATCATCACGCCGAGCCTGAGGCTGCGACAGATCATCATGCTTCGGATAGTTCAAAGGCGAACGCAGGTGCCGATCATCACGGTGATTCGTCGAGCAGTGCAGATCATCACGCAGCAGATATGACGCCATCAGGCAGCGGCGCAGACCATCATGCGACGGATGGCCCAACAGCCGAAGGTGGCGCTGGTCATCACGAAACAGAGCCAGCTCAAAAGGAGCAGATCCCGGCCGCTACTCCCAACACTCACACCCATGCCGATGGCAAAGAGCACCTTCATGACAGCTAAACGTAACGGAGCGCGAGTGACGGTGCTGGCCGTCTTGTTTATGACCTCGGCAGTTCATTCAGCTGATGCCCTGACAATCGACGTACACCGTGATGCAAATTGCGGATGCTGCAAGAAGTGGATCTCGCACTTGGAAGCGAACGGCTTCAACGTCATCGACCATGTCGAGCGCGATATGACCTCGGTGAAGCAACGACTCGGTGTTGCACCACGACTGGCGTCCTGCCACACCGCCGTGATCGACGGCAAATTCGTCGAAGGTCACGTACCAGCAGCGCAAATCATCGAACTATCCAAACGTGATGATCTGGCTGGTATCGCCGTTCCCGGCATGCCGGCAGGCTCACCTGGTATGGAAGTTGGTGGTACGCAGCATTCCTATCAGGTTATCGGGTTGACCAAGGCGGGTACTGACCAAGTTATTGCCGACTACCCCGCGCAGTAATATTCCCAGCTAGAACCGAGCACTCAGACTTTTCATTTAAAGGTGAGTGCTCGGAATAACGATTTCTCACTCCTGCGCCCTCTGTTCCCCTCAATACAGCCCTTTACGACTAGCAACACAACTAGCCGCATAGATCCGTATGAAAAAAGGCACCCGAGGGTGCCGAAGGCTGTCTCCAAACCAAAGGAGCAATACAGGGGACAGCAGTGAAGCGAGGCGAGGGCCGCAGGGCACTTGCCGATGACGCTTTAAAGCACTTCGAGTGGGTACTCGACGATGAGACGAACCTCATCCAAATCTGACTCGAAGTCGGTTGCACGGGTCGTTGCCTGGCGAATGCGGAAGGACATGTCTTTCAGTGATCCGGCTTGCACGACGTACTTGGCTTCGATGTCGCGCTCCCACCGTTTCTGATCGGTCAGCGGATTACCATCATCGCCGCGCCGCATGTAAACCTCGTTGGCGTTGGTGTAGTCAGCATCCCAGCCCTGCGCGTAGCGGGTCATGAAGCTCAGGCCGGGTACACCAAAAGGCTCCATGTCCAAGTCATAGCGCACCTGCCAGGACTTTTCCTTGGGCGAGTTGAAGTCGCTGTACTGGATGGAATTATCCAGGTAGATCGAGTCGGATTGACGCAGGTAATCGAAATCGTCATCGCCGTTATTGCGCTGAATGCCAACCATGACGGTATGGGCACCAAATTGTACTCCAGCCTTACCGCTCCAGATGTTGTTATCGAAGCTGCCCAGATGCTGTTTTCCCTCATCGACAGCTTTGTAGTAATTAAGTCCACCGATCAAGGCAACATCGTCGGAGAGCGGATAGCTCAACGTGGTACCAGCGTAGTACTGGTTCCAAGCATCTTTGAGACGGCTGGTATAGAGGCTGATGCCGACGTTGTCGTTGACCGAGTAATCACCACCAAAATAGGCAATCCAGGGGGCGTCGACGGAGCCCGCATAGAACGTTGCGAAGCCATCGCGCATGCTGCTTGAGTTGGGCTCGCTCATTGAATGCAGGCGGCCACCTTGCAGGGCCAAGCCGTCAATACTGTTGTTGGCCACGGTGATACCGCGGAAGCTTTCGGGCAGGAGTCGCGAGTCGCCGTATTGAACGACGGGGCTGACAGGGAAAACATCGCCAGCTTTGATAACTGTATCCATGAACCTGGCTTTAACCGCACCTCCCACCTTGGAGTAGTCATCCTCGGGTTGCCCTGCACTGTTGTAAGGCATCACATCAACGGAGCCACCTGCGCCAGATCGCCCATCACCAGAGTCGAGTTTCAGGCCCAGCATCGCAAACGCGTCGATACCAAAGCCAACGGTACCCTCGGTGAATCCAGACTCAAACTGCCCGATGATTCCATGGGCCCACTCTTCCGAGTAACCATTACCTGTGCCGCTCGACTGACCCTTACGAAAGTCGCGATTGAAATAGAGGTTGCGATTCAGAATAGTGAGGCTGCTGCCCTCGACGAAGCCTTCGGCCTTTTCTTCGGCGGCAATTGCAGCCTGTCCGGTGCCGATACTCAGAGCTATCAGCGATAAGCAAAAAAGGGGTTATTCATGTGACACTCCTGAATTATTTGGCAGTTTTATCTCGGTGAGATTTCTTGTAGTAGTTGCCGTAGCGCGCCAGGCATCGCCCGTGCGCGCTCACGCCATACTTCCACACGCCAAATAACGTCAGGGTGACTTGAAAATTACTTTTAAGTCAGTGACCTGTAAGCTCCTATGTAGCTCAGTTTTGATTCCGGCAGGCTGTACCCATTGCCCGATATTCAATAGTCTGCAAATCGCCGCTGGAGTCCTCATAGGTCATCTGAGCCGGCATTACCTCGCAACCAGAGCCTGTAGGACTCGTATGTACAACCTTCGCGATGTCCAGCTTCATGCCGTAGCGATAGTGAGTCACCTCGGGTGGAGTCTTGCCACGAGCAGCAGCGTATTCCTGCATCGCTCTTTCATTATCCTGAATCATTCGACCATAGACGCGGTCACCGCCGCCTTCGGCCATAACCAGGGACGATGCAGAAAGAATAGATACCGCCAAGACAGCTTTAAGAATGTTCACGTTTAATTCCTCTACTTAGGTTGTAGTGAAAATATAAACGTAGGCACCTGTCATCAAAGTGAAGCGAAAATTACATCTTCGTAATTGCAGTATTAGGGAGCTTTTTAGTAGCTCAAAAATATGGGTAAGCGGATTAAATGGTTGATCTTACCTTTGCATGAGAGTGAGACAGACCGGCATCTCATCGGATTATCTGGTTGATGCTTCACCTACTGCTGGTGCATGTTTCCTTCGCTAATTCCAGCAAGAACCCCACACGCCTCAACTTCCCGGTCATCGTTGCAACTCGCTCTCAGTGAAACGAGTTGTTTCTCAAGCGCTTGCAGAGCGGTTATCTGCGACCGCACATGAGAGATGTGATCATCGAGCAAGGCGTTGACGGCGGTACAAGGCTGATGAGGGTCGTCCTGATAGCTCTGTAGTTCGTGAATCTCAGCCAGTGACAGGCCCAGGATTCTGCAGCGACGGATGAAGGCCAGCCCCTCACCATGCTTCTCGGTATAGACACGGTAACCGTTGTCCTGCCGATCAGGCGGCGGCAACAAGCCCTGCTGTTCATAGAAGCGGATCGTCTGTGTTTCGACCCCTACCAACTGCGCCAACTGACCAATGCGCATCAGCCTCCTCCCCAACGGATTCTTTACTCTATTGACCTTATAGTAGCTTTATAGTTTTAAATGGCACCACAACATTGTTCAAGTGGAGTCGTATCATGAGCAAATCCTGTGGTGGCGCCTGTGGCGGTGATGCAACGTCCGCAGCGGATACCGATATACAGGCCTCCTCCGAGGCGCCAGGGAGATGGGTCAGTGTTTATGCCGTGCCGAAGATGGACTGTCCATCAGAAGAGCGCATGATTCGCCTGGCCCTGAACGGCGTTGAGGGGATTCGGGCACTGTCCTTCGACTTGTCGAACCGCCGGCTGAAGGTCGTGCATGACGGCGAGGTCGAGCCCGTCACCTCGAAACTGAAGACCTTGGGGCTAGGCGCCTCGCTTCAGGAAACCGTCGCTGCAAATCCGGAGACCATCAAGGCCGCCGAGTTTTCGGCAGCTTCTGCTAAGCAAGAATCCGGGACCCTGCGCTGGTTGCTCGGCATCAATGCACTTCTGTTCGTGGTGGAAATGACTGCCGGTCTGATCGCCCGGTCCACCGGCCTGATTGGAGAATCCCTGGACAATTTTGCCGATGCGGCGGTGTACGGGCTTGCCCTTTATGCGGTTGGACATAGCGTGAAAATGCAGGTACGTGGGTAATCCCCCCATTTTTAGTACTTGCCAGAAGTAGAGGTCAGGCCACGAGAGCCAACTTCTGTTTGGGGGTGATGCCTCCCAGGGCCATATTTGGCCGTTCGTGATTGTATGTCCAGACCCATCGAGTGGCGTGCTCTTGCACCTCGGCGATGGATTCGAACAGGTAATGCCCAAGCCAGTCGTAACGCACCGTGCGGTTGTAGCGCTCGACGTAGGCATTCTGCTGGGGATTCCCGGGCTGGATATGTTCCAGACGGATGCCATGCTTTTCTGCCCACAGCACGAGCTTGCTGCTGATGTATTCCGGCCCGTTGTCGCTGCGAATGGCCCGTGGTTTGCCACGCCACTCGATGACCTGATCCAGTGCGCGCACCACACGTTCCGCCGGCAGAGACAAGTCGATATCCATGGCCAGGGCTTCACGGTTGAAGTCGTCGATCAGGTTGAACAGGCGGAAGCTGCGACCATCGGCCAACTGATCATGCATGAAGTCCATCGACCAGCAGTGATTGATCGCTTCCGGCACCGCCAGTGGCTCGGGCTTCTCACGCACGATGCGCTTGCGCGGCTTGATTCGTAGGTTCAGCTCCAGCTCCCGATAGATCCGGTACACCCGCTTGTGATTCCAGCGGTGACCTTTCACGTTGCGCAGGTACAGGAAGCACAGACCGAAACCCCAGTTGCGCTGGCTGTGCGTAAGCCGGATCAGATGATCGGCGATCTCGGCATTCTCCGAGGACAACCGCGGTTGGTAGCGATAGCAGGTGACGCTGACCTCGAAGGCCAGACACGCCTGCTTGATACTGATCCGGCCCGAGCGAACTGCACGCTGCGCCATCTCTCGCCGCCGAGATGGCTTCACCACTTTTTTGCCATCGCCTCCTGAATGATCTCGGCCTTCAGGCGCTCTTCGGCATACATCTTCTTGAGACGGCGGTTCTCCTCCTCCAGCTCACGCAGCCGGGCCATTAACGAGGCGTCCATGCCGCCGAACTTGGCGCGCCACTTGTAAAAGGTCGCCGAGCTGATGCCATGCTCGCGGCACAGCTCCGGAACTGGGCTGCCGGCTTCGGCCTGCTTGAGGATGGCGATGATCTGGCTGTCCGAAAAACGCGATGTCTTCACGCAAAATTTCCTTGATCCGATTAGGAGAAAATTCTACTTCTGACGAGCACTGATTTCAGGGGGGATTACCCGTGCCGCGCATCTTGCTGGTGTACTGCAACTGATCTTGGCTGTGGGCGTACTCATAGAGGTGGTGAGACGCTTTGTATTCGGTAGTGAGCCTGAATCGCTGGTGATGATGGCTATCGCATTCGTCGCATTGATTGCCAATACCAGTTGTCTGCTGCTCATATCCAAACATCGGGAGGGCGGGGCGCACATGAAGGCAAGCTGGATATTCTCGGCCAACGACGTGGTGATCAACCTGGGGGTCATCACCGCCGGCGCTCTGGTCGCGTGGACCGGGTCCAATTATCCGGATCTGATTATCGGCACCATCGCGGGGGTAATTGTGCTTAACGGTGCTAGACGCATTCTGGCGCTCAAGGATTAAGCAATGTCCATTTTTGGCAAACATCTGTCACCGTACGCTCTGTTGTCCATCTCCGGCCTGCTGGCAGCGTCTGATCAGGCCGTAAAATGGCTGGTGCAACAATCAATGGCATATGGCGAGTCTATTTCAGTGACCTCATTCTTTAACTGGGTACACGTATGGAATACCGGTGCCGCATTCAGTCTTTTTGCGAATGGTGGAGGCTGGCAGCGCTACTTTTTTATCGGAATCGCGGTAGTGGTCTCGATTTTTCTGATCAAGCTGATCCTTGAAAATCGTCATAAAGGAGAAGCCATCGCTTACAGTCTTATCCTCGGTGGCGCCATGGGCAACCTGATTGACCGGGTCTTTCGCGGCTATGTTGTGGATTCCTTTGATTTCTATTGGCGAGACTGGCATTGGCCGGCCTTCAACCTGGCTGATATTGCAATTGTCCTCGGTGCCTTACTTTTAGTTTCCAGCAGCTTGTTGGGTAAAAAAGCAAACACCAATGCCGAGTCGGATGGATCTGACTGACACCTACGCCTATACAACACCATGACCGAACTTCCCGACAACATCCTTCACCTGCCGCAATACCAAGTACTGGGCTGCAAATCTACCGACGACGAAATGCACTTCCAGGTGGACGTGCCCGATCCCATCGCCTGCGAGGAATGCGGCGTGCAGGGTGAGTTCGTACGGTTCGGCAAGCGTGACGTTCCCTATCGTGATCTGCCCATCCACGGCAAGCGGGTCACTCTCTGGGTGGTCCGCCGCCGATACACCTGCCGGGCCTGCAAGACAACATTCAGGCCCCAGCTACCGGAGATGGTGGACGGATTCCGTATGACACTGCGGCTGCATGAGTACGTGGAGAAGGAATCCTTCAACCACCCCTACACCTTTGTGGCGGCACAGACCGGCCTGGACGAGAAGACGGTGCGCGACATCTTCAACGCCCGCGCCGAGTTCCTGGGGCGCTGGCACCGCTTCGAGACGCCCCGCATCCTGGGCATTGACGAGCTATACCTGAACAAGCGCTACCGCTGCATTCTGACCAACATTGAGGAGCGAACCCTGCTCGACCTGCTGGCCACCCGCCGCCAGGACGTGGTGACCAACTACCTGATGAAGCTGAAAGACCGGCAGAAGGTCGAGATCGTCAGCATGGACATGTGGAACCCCTACCGGGCAGCGGTCAAGGCTGTGCTGTCCCAGGCCCGTATCGTGGTCGATAAGTTCCATGTGGTGCGCATGGCCAACGATGCCCTAGAGAGAGTGCGCAAGGGCCTCAGAAAGGAGCTGAAACCGTCCCAGAGCCGGACTCTCAAGGGAGACCGGAAAATCCTGCTGAAACGCGCTCACGAAGTCTCAGACCGGGAGCGCCTCATCATGGAGACTTGGACAGGCGCGTTCCCGCAACTGCTGGCCGCCTACGAGCACAAGGAGCGCTTCTACGGCATCTGGGACGCCACCACACGGCTCCAGGCAGAAGCCGCCCTGGACGAGTGGATAGCCACCATCCCGAAGGGCCAAAAGGAAGTCTGGAGCGATCTGGTCAGGGCAGTGGGAAACTGGCGCGAAGAGACCATGACCTACTTCGAGACGGACATGCCCGTCACCAACGCTTACACGGAGTCCATCAACCGACTGGCCAAGGACAAGAACCGTGAAGGGCGCGGTTACTCCTTCGAGGTGATGCGGGCACGAATGCTCTACACCACGAAGCACAAGAAGAAGGCACCGACTGCGAAGGTCTCTCCTTTCTACAAGAAAACCATCGGTTACGGACTGCCGGACTTCGCAGAGGAACTCAACTACGGAGTCGATCTATCAACCATCTGAGGGTGGTATCAGATTGATGGGGTGAAGGTGCCCCATCAACCATTAAATCCGTATACCCAAAAATATTAAATGACAGGGGCAACTCAGACTTCCTCTCCAGTTACCCCGAGTCATCCCCAGACCTGCTACATCATGCTCCTCCCCTTTGCGCCGCATCAACCAGTAGGCAGCCGGCAACACCAGCATCGACAGCAACGGTGCGGTGATCATCCCGCCGACCATCGGTGCGGCAATTCGCTTCATGACTTCAGATCCCGCTCCATCGCCCCAGAGGATCGGCAATAGTCCGGCAATGATCACCGCGACCGTCATCACCTTCGGCCTCACGCGCAGTACCGCCCCTCTCGAATGGACTCAAGCAAAGCAGGATTATCTGTGCGCCCTGCTTCAACTCGGGAATGCCAGGCGTTCTGCAGATAGATCAGCATGATCACCCCAAACTCTGCCGAAACTCCCGCCAGCGCAATAAAGCCGACGCCAGTGGCCACCGAGAGGTTGAAACCCAGCCAGTAGAGCAGCCAGACACCGCCTGTCAGGGCGAACGGTAAGGTGGCCATGATCAGCAAGGCCTCGGCCAAACGATTGAAGGTCAGATAGAGCAGCACGAAGATAATCAGCAGTGTCGCCGGAACCACCCAGGTTAGGCGTGCATTGGCGCGTTCCAAAAACTCGAACTGCCCGGAGTAGGAAATGGTCATGCCCGCATCGGGCTGCACAGACTCGGCCACCCGCTGCTGGAGCTCACGTACGGTCGACGCCAGGTCACGGTCGCGGACATCGACATAGACCCAACCGGAAAGACGCCCGTTTTCGCTGCGCAGCATCGGTGGTCCTTCGCTCAGGCTTATGTCGGCCACAGAACCGAGCGTGATCTGCTGGCCTGCCGCCGTAAGGATGGGCAGCCGTTGCAACGCCTCGGGGCTGTCTCTCCACTCGCGGGGATAACGCAGATTGATCGGATAGCGCGCCAACCCTTCTACGGTTTCACCGATGTTGCTGCCACCAATAGCACCTGACACCACCGCCTGGATTTCATCGACGTTGAGGCCATAACGCGCTGCGGCCAGGCGATTGATTTTTATATCCACGTAACGCCCGCCAGTCAGTCGTTCAGCCAGCGCCGAACTCACCCCCGGCACCTGTTTGGCCACCCCTTCGATCTCACGGGTGATGCGCTCAATATCGACCAACGAAGTGCCGGCAACCTTCACCCCGATAGGACTCTTTATACCGGTGGCGAGCATGTCGATGCGGTTGCGGATCGGTGGTACCCAGATGTTCGAAAGCCCGGGGACTTTTACCGCTTGATCAAGCTCATCGATCAGCTTCTCCGCTGTCATGCCATCGCGCCACTGATCGCGTGGTTTGAACTGCACCGTAGTTTCGAACATCTCCAGTGGCGCGGGGTCGGTGGCGGTCTCTGCTCGGCCTGCTTTGCCGAACACCTGCGCCACTTCCGGCACACTGAGAATCATGCGGTTAGTCTGTTGCAGCAGCTCAGTTGCTTTACTTGCTGGAAGGCCGGGCAATGCCGAGGGCATGTAGAGCAGGTCGCCTTCGTCCATCGCTGGCAGAAACTCACCGCCAAGCCGACTTAGCGGCCAGAGACTGGAGACGAAGACCAGTAATGCCAATGCCAAAGTGGTCTTCGGCCATGCCAGCACCGCTTCAAGTACAGGCCGATAGGCCGCGATCAGCCAACGGTTCAGGGGGTTTTTCTGCTCATTGGGTATATGTCCGCGTATCCAGTAGCCCATTAGCACCGGTACCAGAGTGACTGACAGCCCGGCAGCAGCAGCCATGGCATAGGTTTTGGTAAATGCCAGCGGACCAAACAGCCGGCCCTCCTGGGCTTCGAGGGTAAACACCGGGAGAAACGACAGGGTAATGATCAGCAAACTGAAGAACAGCGCAGGGCCAACCTCAGCAGCCGCCTTGCCGATCACCTGCCAATGCGTGTCGCCTTGCAGGCGCTCGTTCGGATGCTGCTCTTTCCACGTTTCGATGTGCTTGTGGGCGTTCTCAATCATCACCACGGCCGCATCGACCATGGCACCAATGGCGATGGCGATGCCACCTAAGGACATGATGTTGGCGTTGATGCCCTGATGACGCATGACGATAAAAGCCATAAGGATGCCGAGCGGCAGGGTAATGATCGCCACCAGCGAGGAGCGCAGGTGCCAGAGAAAGATCAGGCAGACCAGGGCGACGACCACAAACTCTTCCAGCAGCTTGAAGCTGAGGTTGTCTATGGCCCGGTCAATTAACTGGGAGCGGTCATAGGTTGTCACCAACTCGACGCCCGCGGGTAAGCTTGCGCGCAAGCTGTCCAGCTTCTCTTTTACTGCGCTGATCACCTCGCGAGCGTTCTTGTCCGAGCGCATGATCACCACACCACCGACCACTTCGCCTTCACCATCTAGCTCGGCTATGCCACGGCGCATCTCCGGGCCGAGCTGAATGCTTGCTACCTGGCCAAGCAAAATCGGTATGCCGGTCTGTGACGTACGCAACGGTACATTGCGAAAGTCCTCCAGGCTTTCGAGATAGCCAGAGGCACGCACCATGTATTCACGCTCGGCTAACTCAAGGACGGCCCCCCGGTTTCCTGATTCGCCCCCTGCAACGCCACCTCGATCTCCCGCTGAGTCACACCGTAGGCAACCATCTTCTGCGGATCGAGCACGACCTGATACTGCTTGACCATGCCGCCTAACGTGGCGACCTCCGCTACGCTAGGTAGGCTTTTCAGCTCGTACTTAAGAAACCAATCCTGGATTGAGCGCAACTGCGAGAGGTCATGTTTGCCGCTGCGATCCACCAAGGCGTATTGGTAGATCCAGCCCACGCCAGTGGCGTCGGGACCAAGGGTGGTGGTGACCCCTTCAGGCAGTCGATCCTGCGCCTGGTTGAGGTACTCCAGTACGCGGGAACGCGCCCAATAAAGGTCTGTGCCGTCCTCGAATAACACGTAGACAAACGAGTCGCCGAAGAACGAATAACCACGCACGGTCTTCGCCCCAGGCACAGAAAGCATGGTGCTAGCCAGCGGGTAGGTCACCTGGTTCTCGATGATCTGAGGGGCCTGGCCTGGGAAGCTGGTGCGGATGATCACCTGAGTGTCGGAGAGATCCGGTAAGGCATCTAGCGGTGTGCTACGTAAAGACCAGATGCCCCAGGCAGTGATAAACAGGGTCGCCAACAAGACCAGAATGCGGTTGCCAATTGACCAATGGATCAAGCGCGCGATCATTGGCTCGCTCCTTGTTTATTGAGCTGCTCAACGAATAATCCGGCATCGCTTTGTCGTACTCCAATGCGGACGGCGTCGCCTATCTTCAATCCAACCGCGACTTCTGGCTTGGCCAAATCAAAAACCATGGTCATGCCTGGCATACCGAGGCTCTCGAAAGGGCCGTGCTCCAGCGTGACCGTTTGATCATCAAGTTCGCGGATCACACCCTGGGACTCATGCAGCGGGGCCTGCACGGGAACAGGGTCGCCTACCTGTGCCATCACCCCCTGTAAACTGGCTTCCGAATCAATCAGGAACTGCCCTGAAGTCACCACCGCCTGCCCCTCAGAGAGGCCCGCAAGCACTTCGAAGCGGCCATCGGCTTCCCGCCCGACCTGGATCTCATGAGGACGGTATCGTCCTTCACCTTCAGCTAGCATGACCAGAGCGCGTTTACCGGTGCGAATCACCGCCTCGCTAGGAATAAGCAGCACCGGCTGCTCGTCTGCGCTATTGAGCCGCACCGATGCAAACATACCGGGGCGTAACTTGCCTTCTGGATTGGGCAGCTCACTGCGCACGGTCAGCGTTCGTGTCTGCACGTCGGCACTCGGCAATAGTGCAATCACTCGGCCTTTGAGAGTTTGGCCTGGAAAAGCAGTCAGGCTTGCACTGATCTGCGCGCCAAGCTGAACCGCTGCGGCCTGGGACTCAGGGATGGCCGCGTCGAGCCAGATGCTCGACAGCCCATTGAGGCGTGCCAGGTCTTGGCCTGCCGAAACCGCCATGCCAGCGCGTACCTCCAGGGACAGCAACTCACCGCCAATTGGGGTGACCAATGTCTGCAATGCCTTCGGTTTAAGGGTATGTTGCACATGATCGATCAACCCTTTGGGCATACCCAGCAGGCGCAGGCGTTCACGCGCGGCGTCGACCAGCCGAGCATCACCGCTCTGCAATACCGCGATGAACTCAAGCTGGGCAGCAGACCACTCGGGTATCAGCAGGTCAGCCAACGGAGTTCCTGCAGGCAGTACATCTCCGGGGGCACGGCCATATACCCGCTCGACAAAGCCGGCAGAGCGCGCCTGCAAAGTAGCGACTTCGCGCTGGTTGTAGGCCAGTGAACCTACCGCATCGATACCGGACGGTAGTACTGCCGTACGACCGTCGAAGTGCGCATGCCTAGGTTCTGAATTGCTTGCGTAGGCACGCTGAGAGCAGTCGTATCCTGCTCAGTGCCGGCATACTTGGGCACCAGTTCCATGTCCATAAAGGGAGACTTGCCTGGCTGCTCGAAGCGCTGAGTCGGCACCATCGGGTCGTACCAGTAGAGCACCTGACGATCTTCTGATTTTGCTGCTGGCATCTGATCATGGGATGAGCCTTGCTGGCCCAGCCAGAATCCACCAGCGGTTCCAGCTGCCGCAATGGCCAGCCCGACTAGGCAATACTTCAGAGCGGACGCTTTCATTTCAGGCCCTCCACATAGGTGTAATACAAACTTGCGGAGAGCTGGCTGAGCTGGCGCTGTTGTTCGATTTTCCGCAGTTTTGCCTCAATCAAGTCACGACGGGCATTGATCACAGCTGCCAATTGACTGTTGCCCGCTTTGTAGGCAGCAAGCTCCAGATCCACGCGCTTACTCGACAAAGGGATAAGGTGTTGTTCGGTACGGTTCAACGTCTTGCGCAGTTGCTCCAGCTCGGCGAGGCCGCTTTCCAGTTCGGCTTGGTGAGTGCGCCGCAGCACCTCCTGTTCGGCCTCCACCTGGGCCACGCTGTGTTGCTTGGCGTTGATCTTGGGTCCCTGACGAGTGCCGACGAACATGGGCAGGTCAAAGGTGAACTGCAGCATCACCATGTCACCGAACTGGTTATCGCGGTTGTTGTAGGCGAATTCCACACCCCAGTCGGGCTTCTTCTCGGAAACTGCCTCGGCCAGCTCAGCATTAGCTTCGCCCACACGGGCGGCCGCAGCCCGCAGATCTGGATGTTCCCCCAGACGATGCTGCAGGTGCGGTACTTCCAAGCTAAGCACAGGTGGAGTCCCGGCCAGTGGCTGACTCGCATCATCGCCTACCCAGCGGCGTAACGTGGCGCGTGCAATCGCAACATCACGGTCCAACTCATCGCGTCGGTCCTCAAGCGTTAAGGCGTCCTGATCGGCCTGAAGAAGCTCACTGGATCGCGCGGAACTGCCGGCGATCAAGGCCTGAACAGCTGAGCGCAGCAGGGTGATCTGCTCATCCAACTGATGGAAGAGTTCAACACGGCGCTCGGCGTAATAGACATCGAGCCAGCTCAGCGCCGTCTGCCGCTTGGTCTCCAAGAGCATCGCGCGTTGCTCCGCTTCGGCACGGGTAACAGTGGCCTCAGCCAGTTGCCGGCGAGCCTGGCGCTTATGACTGTTAGGCACTTCCTGCATCAGGCCAATGCGGCGCATGGTCATAAAGTCGCGATTAAGCGAGTAGCGATCCGGGCCTTCAATCGGCAGGTTATCCACGCCCAGGATCAGCTTGGGATCGGGCAGGGCATCCGACGGCAGCACAGCCTGTTGTGCCGACTCGACTTGGGCCTGCCTGGCAACATTCTCTGGGGCCGCACGTTCGGCCAGGGTTTGAGCACGGGCGAACGTAAGTGGCTCCGCCTGCGCGGTGAGAAAGGAACTCACCCACAGCACGACAACCAGCACGCCCGAACAACCACGGCGTGCGAAAAGGAAAGCAGGCATGCTTTCGTCTCCAATGACGTTGATCGATGCCGCCTAAATGCAGACGGCAATAAAGCGCTCACTTAGCGGAGCGCATTTCAGATCAGAGCATCAGGAGACGCGGGGTGGACGCCAAAGACCGGCAGACTCTTGTTGAAGTAGCCGCTGGATCAGCGCTGTTTGCGGGGAAGCATGCAATTGAGCGAAGGGTTTGATCGCCACCGTTTGCAGGAGACCACTGGTTTTGCATTCCTGGCCGGACTTGCAGGGGGATTTGTTGCCTGAACTGGAAGTGTCGCTCATGTCCTCACAGCAAGGGGGCTCACTGCCGGCATGATCCATATCGGCCATGGCGCTTTGCATCGGACAAGGCTCCATCGTGATGCCAGAAGCCATGCTGCCAAAAGAAGGGAGCATAAAGCTGACAATCAGGGCTAGAACAAAACCAAGTCGACGCATGCGATATGCCACTCTGGAGACTGGCCGAACGATAACTGAATCCTCTCATGTTACCTAGAATCATCAATCGGTAAATTGATGCCAGTCAATTCGGCGGCGGCTCATGCAGGCATTAAAAGCCGGTACAACGCCAGTTGATAGCAACCGACATTGGCTAGCCCCCCTTTGACGGCAGCTTGACCACCGAGCCGCCTTTGGCAGGCTTACGAAACACTGGGCTCTCATCTAAGAATTCCGCAGGATCGATATTCTTACGGCGAGCAATCATAGAGGCGTAAATGAGTCTTTCTCGCTCCCTATTTAATTGCTTCGTCAGCTCCTGAACCTGTGCCTTGAGCACCTCGATCTGGTGATCTCGATCACGATCTCTGGCCGCTTTCAGTGAAGTCTCTTGATCGAACTGTTTCTCACCACGAGCATAACTTTTGACAACTTCCTTAATACGTTGAAACTCTTTTTCAAATTCTTTGTTTCGCCACAGAGTCGGCTTAGACACACCAGACTTATCGGTAATATACTTCCACCCAAAGTTTGAAGGATCTATCAGCTGCCTTTCAAATTGTTGCAATACCGAAAAAGCTTTATCCCATTGCTCAGTAGACGTAGTCACAATCAAGCTACTCCACATTGGAATACACAGTCGCTTGGAACAGAGCCATCGGTCCTAAATGGCTGATAGTCCTTACTCTTTTCAACTTGAATGTCGTTAAGCACCACCTCAGAATTATCTAAAATATAAGAAGAATTTCTAAAAATCGCCATTTGATGTTCGATATGCATTTCAACAGACTCTACCGGGATACCGGGTCTATTCAAGGCTTCAAAAAGCCGCGCCAACTCAATTTCTGATCTATTACGCTCTGACTCGACTTGCTTTATTTGAACTGGATCTAAGAGATCTACAACGAACTCTCTACAGCCCTTTCCTGAATTTCCGGTCAGACACTTCAGATGAAATTCGCAGGGCTTCAAATTAATATCACGAAAACAATGTCCAAGCGGACCGTAATGTACGGTTTGCAGCATATCAGTCAACAAGGTCTGCACATTCTGGGTCGGGATATCGTTGTCAGTCCAAGCCTTGACCTTATTCGCCAGATCACCAATAAAGCGGGACTGCTCAGAGAGCATAAGCTCACCGACTTTCTCAGCACGTTCTTTAGCAGTCTGATGATCGTAATGATCACCTTGACTATCAGATCTTCCCATCCACTTATTCACAATACTTGCAGCTAAGCCGGCCCGAAAAAGTGAATTAGTTTGCCAATGTCGTCCCTTGTGGGTCTGAAACGTACTTACAGTCTCTTCATTGGCTACAACACCGTAACGGAGAAACGCTGACTGCCCCTGCTTAGCTGGTTTTATCGCATATAGAACAGAGAAATAACCAAGGATAGATGGAATTTGTTCGTTATACACACCACCAAGATTGCTTGGAACAACAAATAAATAATCAGAGACCTTTTGATTTATCCCAAATGTGGCCGAACCAATCTCTACTCCATCCGCTAGAAGCTCCTCTTTAATTTCCTGAATTAGTTCAGACTTAACTTTCGTATTAACTGAAACAAAAGCATCTACGACGGCACTTTTAATGCTGGCCTGTTCAACTAAGAACCCAGATACGCCAGAATGCTTAACTCTATTGCTTTTCGTGACCGGTCTATAAAAATTGATTCGTTCTTCCGAGATTCTAAGAAATGAGTAGAACCCAGCTGCATTTGCATTAGCAATGTAGGTCATGGTCTTCTGGTTGAACAGCTCTGGATAAAGCTCCTCAGCATCTAATATCGGAATGTAAGCGCGATAATTATACCCACCACTGACAATAGTTCTTATTGCGGCAACTGCATCTTCACGACTAAGATATACTATCCTCGCGCCATAAAGACACGACTCCCCCGTCAAGGCAAAGGCTTCCAAAGAAGCCAGACTTTGCGACTGCAACCTATCTTTTAGAGCATGTACATCCTTAGAACGACTTCCTACAGGTGGTCGATTATGGAGCACTTCAAAAAACTCAGAATATAAAACAATATTGCGGCGAAACTCTATCAATTGAGCAAGTCGCTGCTTAACATCAAATCCTCGTACATAATAAATGCACTTTACCTTTCCGAGTGATTTTGAAGTTATCTTAAAACCGTTTTTTTTGTAGAACTTAAGGAGTGAGGTTGAGTCGTGTGAATTTGAGGCAAATGGTAAGTACTCACGCAAATTCTTGAGCTCAACAAGTTCTTCATCCGGCAGATACTTCAGGAGGCGCAAATGTCTTTCAGACGCTGAAACATTAGACTCTATTTTCTTAGATAGACAGTCTAGGGCAGATTCAACATGCCGACCAATTGCTTCTATTCTTCCCTGAAAGCGATAATCGAGAGTCTCGGCATAGGAACCATCTTCAATGCTCAAAGCCCTTTTTCTGTAGGGTTCGCAGATGGCATCAATTCGGAGAACCGCTTCACAGAGGGCGGCTCTCCAGATCGTAGGGACATACCTAGCGATTGGCTCCGCACCTTTTTCTGTCCATACTCGACAATATAACTCACCGTTTATTGTAACTAAGCAGTTCTTAGGTAACCGCAGGACCTCCCCGATTCTTAGGCCTAATCCATATTGAAATGCCTGAGTCAGAACCGACAACATATCCATCTGAGCACGAAAGCTGCCATCCCACTGGTCTTGCACTGCCCACTTCAACGCTATGATTGCTTTGACCAATTCTGGAAGCGGCAGTTTATCTCCAAGGGCAACACGGCCATACTTATCTTTCTCTTGAAGATCCTGCGTACCGATGAGGTCAAAATTGCTAACGGCCAAGGAAGAATTAAAGATGAATCTGATAAAATAATTTAGCGATCTACATGCACTAGCAGGTGATTTATAGCGTGTTTTAATGTATTTAAAAGTTGTCATGTAGGAAGATTGATCAAGCCCTCTAAGGTTAACAACACCCTGGGCAGCCATATACTTTATCGCAGCCGATAAGTCCATAACTCGACCGGCTGATACCATCTTGTGGTCCGCCCTTCTGTCCCAGAGATAACTTACCAAGAAGACCTTATTAAGCAACATTAACTCTGCATTAGTTTCTCCACGAGCCAGCAAATAAATATTATGCCTTCCGTTATATAACCAAGATAAATCCTCCCACTTTGACCCATTGAAACAACTGAGTTTTGAGAATCTCTGCTCGGCTTTGCTGGCAAGGCGGCTTAGCTTAATCCGAAGCTCCTCATGCAAAATATCCTGTGCCATTATATTTTGCACTCAGACTTCCTTCACATTAATTAGAACCACGTCCTGCCCTTCAGAGTAGGCGATTGCAGCACGGCAACCAGCTATGGCTTGGTCTATAACTGAAACCACATTAGCGGTGCTGACGGTTAGCAAGCGATCTTTTCGCTCTACCAAACCCTCCAAAGCACTTTCATGTGCTACAACATCTTTATTAGGACAAAATCTGTCACACGAATAGCAAGATACCGCCGGTTCCTCGAAGCATATAGATTGAGACGCACACTTTCCTATGACATTGAAATTTCTTGGCTCACATACGTGACTATATATATTATTTACAAGGTCACCTTCTCTCATCCAAGCAGCTGTGAATTGCTTCTGTTCAATGCGACTCAACGTGGCATTTTCTAGAATCTCCCACATTTCATGAGTGAACCTGAAGTAGTGTTTAATGCTATTCGTATCATTGTGATCGAGTAAATCGGCAAGCTCTTCTGGCGAACAACCGGACATTACTGCTTGCGTGCCAACCGTGTAACGAAATCTATATGCACATAAACTGAATTTCTTTCCGGTACGAGGGGATAATGGCAGCCTATGTTCATTTCCCCAAAGGATATAATTAATTTTGCCACTCGACTTTTGGTAGAGTATGGCCCGCTTTGACTCATCTGAGAAATAGTCACTTGACAACCGCTCTGCATCTTCCCAGTAGTGACTTCCTAAGGAATTTCCGTCTCTTTCTAAATCTATCGATTTTGAGTTAATAAGAAGTGGTAGCTCTGCAGGATCAATACCATCGGGATTTTTTGCAGAATCTATGTAAGACTGAATAAGACTTGCAGTTCTTTCCGTGAGTATTCGAGAGCTGAATTGAACTCGCCGATTTCGCGAATCTTGCTTCACACGCGGCACGTTAAGATAATATAATCCGCTCTTACTATCTTTAATAAAATCTTTTCTTTTCAATAAAGAAATTTGTATTGGTCTCAACCCAAAACACAAACACAGATCTAACACCAAGCGAAATTCCAACGGAAGTGCCTGGTTATTAACCTGACCTGACAGTACGGAAACTTCCTCTCTAGTAAATGGTCCTCTGGCATCATCCATTACAAATAGAGCTAAATAGGCATTTTCTTTACCTGAATAATTTCGAAGCTTATGGAAATCCTCATACACTTCAAGTGAAAGATCTTCATAGCCGCAAAGCAATAGAAACTTCAAAAATTCCTTACAAGCAGAGATATATGCTGCCTTTTCTTTATTTTCAAGCACAGAAAGACTTTCCAAGAAGTCGTTGATATGAACTCCTTTGGACATCTCACGGGCAAACAAATCAAGAAATTTATATTTAATTCTAACAGTTGAAGCGTGATATCTCTCCAAGATATATCTTAGATAACTCCTCGCAATCTCTCTTAACTCAAAATCCAACAGATTAAGATACTGTGATGTAAGATAAACAAACTCACCCGTATCATCCGGCAATTTTATTGCAGATCGAAAGCCACCATACTCATCAAATAATTCGATGTCATAGCCCAATCGACTTTTTACAAAAGTGCCTCCCGGCAAAAAATATGAATGTTCATCGTTGCCGGACAACACCCTCTGAATCTGGAGTTCTTTCATTTAATCAACCAGTTGTGGCTTAAGGGCTTCTTGCTGGAGTAGGGCTTGTAACTCGGCAACTTTGGCTTGTATCGATCCTTTAGCATAATGCTCAGGCATATTACTATTCTTAGCCCAACCGCCTGCCGCTTCCTGAATAGGTGCTTTTAAAATCTTACGACTTAAACCACTTTCACCCTTAAACTTTCTATCCAGTGCCTGATTCAAAAGATCATGAAACGTATTGCGAAGGCGATGGGGGCTGAGAAGACCCACAAACTCTGGATATTGTTTTATAAGTTCATTCAGGATTGAATTAGGAGTCTGCACTGAGAGAGGACGCCCATCCCGGTAAGACAGGAAGACATAGCTTGTTGACTGCCAGCCGATGAATTCTTTTCTGACATTCACAATGTAGTGTTCAACTAATGCGGCCAGTTGATCATGCAACACCACCTGCCGGCCGAGTGTTTTAACTGAGGGGGACTCAGCGCGAGGATAATCAATCACATCTTTGTTCTTGACGATGTCGTAATATTTTCGCATTCCTGTAAGCTGGAAATTATTCAGCTTCAACAGTAACGTCTCACCTTTACGATTTCCGCCCAACATCAATAGAAGCAGGAGAATATAATTTCTCCATCGCACCTTATAAATCTTCCAAGGATTTAAATTATTGCTCTCATCAGGGTCAATAATAGCAATGAACTTAGCCTGAAGCGCAGGAGTAAGGCCGACCCTGTCTTTTTTATCGCCCCTGTAAGGGGCTTTCATATACAACTTGAAGCCGGCAGTCATCCTCTCATACGAACGCTTAGCAATTTTAAGTTGCTCCAAGTTTCGAGCGCACCGCCCCTCATAGAACAGCCATAGGTAATCTATAAATTTTTTAGCGCCTCGCATGCGGGCACCATACCAATTCGGATTAACCTGCTCGCCGCTCTGCTGAGCAAAGCCGCAATACGATGAGAAAGACTCAATTTCACCGATAGTAAGCGGATTAAGATTTGCGATGCGCTCAATCAAATCTACTTTTTGAATTTCACAGAACCGATATAGGATCAGAATTGAACTCTGATCAACTCGTATGGTATTTGGCTTCGAGCCATTGTCGAATCGTTGCAAAGCATACGCGCCGGCAAATATATCAACCTGGCTACTTTCAGTTACTAACTTTAGTTTTATACCGGGCGGCGGCAAAAACTGAGTGCAACACCTGACCTTTCCGGTACGGTGCTGCCCCCATGTCTTATACCGAACTCAGCGTTGAAGAGCGCGCCACCATTCAAATCGGTCATGCCCAAGGTTTCAGCCTGCGTGGGATTGCCTGCTTGATCAACCGATCCCCTTCGACCATCAGCCGGGAGCTGCGCCGCAATCGAGATGCCTGTGGTGGCTACTCGGCCCGTGTAGCCCAACAGCAGATGCAAGCCCGCCGCCAGGTGTGTCGACCGATGCGAAAGCTGTTGCCGGGTAGCGAGCGCTTTGAGCTGGTGGTTCATATGCTGCGTGAGCGTTTGTCTCCCGAGCAGATTGCCGGCAAGCTGCGCAGCATGAACATTCCCAGCCTCAGAGAGGCCTACGTCTGTCGTGAGACGATCTATAACGCGATCTATGCCCTGCCGGTCGGTGAACTGCGCAAGGAGCTGATCATCTGCCTGCGCCAAAGCAAGACGACGCGCAGGCCGCGCTCTGGCGGTGTGGATCGGCGCGGTCAGATCCCTGAGATGGTCAGTATTCATGTACGTCCGCCGGAGATCGAAGACCGGCTGATGCCAGGGCATTGGGAAGGCGACCTGATCAAGGGCAAGGCCAACGCCTCGTCTGTAGGTACGCTGGTGGAGCGCACCAGTGGCTACCTGATGCTGGTGAAGATGAACGACGCGACGGCGACCTCGGCGATGGAAGGCTTCAGTGCAGCGCTCAATGGCATGCCGCTGGCGATGCGCAAGAGCATGACCTACGACCAGGGCCGAGAAATGGCGCGGCATGCTGAAATCACTCAGCAGACCGGGGTGGCCATTTACTTCTGCGACCCGCACAGCCCTTGGCAGCGCGGCAGCAACGAAAACATCAATGGCTTGATCCGCCAGTACCTGCCCAAAGGCACAGACCTGTCGGTACACAGCCAGGAAGAACTGGATGCCATCGCACTGCAACTGAACATGCGCCCACGTAAGCGCTTCGACTTCAAATGCCCAATTGAAGTTATGGGCAAAGTGATGCAGGAAGCCATGGCTATGCGGCATGATGCGCCTGCTTCAATTCAATAACCGTGTTGCACTCAGCCCCTGCAACCGCCCCGCCCAATTTATCGAAGACGACGGTAGTGAGCGAAAAGACTGAATTCTTCAAATGAAACACCGCGCTTTTTTCACGAGCACGGAAGCCTATAGACAGGCTAAATGGGCGTCAATAATGAAACGCTACTGCTTCAATGCGGTCACTTTTTCTTTTAAATACTTAATGAAACACTGTTTCGATATTTTCACTTACCTCAGATAGTACAAAGCCCCGAATCACGGGGCTTTGCAGAACTTATCCACAGAAAATGAAACACTCTCTGTTTAATTTACAGCATCTTTCAGGGACTTACCCGGTTTGAAAGCGACGGTGTTGCTGGCCTTGATTTGTACCGGTTCACCCGTTTGAGGATTTTTACCGGTGCGAGCACCGCGGTGGCGTTGCACGAATGTACCGAAGCCCACCAGAGTAACGCTGTCCTTACGGTTCAGGGCGTTGGTGATTTCTTCGAGTACCGCGTTAAGTACACGGTTTGCCTGATCTTTAGTCAGATCCGCCTTATCGGCGATGGCGGCGGCGAGTTCCGGTTTACGCATAAATGCCTCTTTACGGTTTTTTGTTGTTGTGTCCGGGCTGCTCTGCGCGAGCAGATACCAAGGCGCCGCAACAGCTCTAGGCTGCGGCAGACTGAGGGAGAATGGCATGGCATTGGGCCCTGCGCCAGCCTTGTCAGACAGTTAAGCCGCGCAACTTTATGGCATACCCGACAGAACAGCCGCCGTTTAAGCCAATAGCGCCGGCAGGCGCTTATTCAAGGCCAATTTTTCCTGAACGGCCGCCCCGGTGAGCGCGTAACCAAGCAGTGCGCCGCTGCTGTCATGGCACAGCGCTTTGATGTCCGCGCCACTGCCTTCAACGCTCCACTCGCCTTGCAAGCCCTGCGGTGGCGGCGACACCACCAATGGGCAAACCGGGGTTTTAACCGTTACCGGCATGGGGCCATAGCTCACCGCACTGGGGTTACCGGCCAGGGTTTGGGCCAACGCGCGGGCGCTGGCCATCAGCGGCATGACATAGAGCAGGTTGATCCCATCCACCTCGGCGCAGTCGCCCAAGGCATAGATATTGGCGTGGGACGTGCGCAGTTGGCGATCGACTACCACGCCACGATTGGTTGCCAGCCCGGCAGCTGCCGCCAGGTTGATGCGTGGTCGTAAACCCACCGCCGACAGCACCAGATCACAGTTGATCAGCGTGCCGTTGGACAGGTGCGCTGCCAGCCCATCGCCCTGGTGATTCAGGCTGGCCAGCACGGGGCCAAGGTGAAAGCGCGCGCCCAGCCCTCCAGCCCGGCCTGCACGGCGGCGGCAGCAGACGGATGCAGCAAACCGGGCATGACCTGCTCGCAAGGCGCCACCAGCTCAACCTGATAGCCGCCTAGGGTCAGGTCATTGGCAAACTCGCAGCCGATCAGCCCGGCACCCAGCAGCAGCACCCGTTGCTTGCCGGCCGCGGCCGTGCGAAAGCGCGCGTAATCTTCCAAGTCATTGATCGAGAAGATCGCATCATCAGCATCACCGGGCACCGGCACACGAACCACCTCGGCCCCCAAGGCCAGCACCAGGTCGCGGTACGGTACAGCCTCTTCACCAATCCACAGCTGCTGGTGGCCGGGGTCGATCCCGCTGATGCGGGTGTGGGTGCGCACTTCCGCCTTGAGCTGCTCGGCCATGGCGCCCGGCTCGGCCATGCTCAGGCCATCGGCGTCCTTGTTTTTAGCAAAGCCGGTGGACAGCATCGGTTTGGAATACGAGCGGCCATCATCGGCGGTGATCAGCAACAGCGGGGTTTCGCTGTCCAGCTTGCGAAATTCACGGGCCAGGTTGTAGCCGGCCAGGCCGGTACCGACGATGACGACAGGTGCGCTCATGTTGCATTCCTCACACGGACCGGCGCAGGGCGGCGGCCATAATTGATTTTCGAACGTGCCGATCAAACTCTGCTCATGATCTGGCGAGCGAGAGTCCTGCAAGTTCGTTGTTAAGGCCGCAGGCCGACGCACAGCGGATCATGCACGGGCTATCAGGCGATTTCGATCATCTCGAAATCCTGCTTGCCGACGCCGCAATCGGGGCACAGCCAGTCGGCGGGAATGTCCTGCCAGGCGGTGCCAGGGGCGATGCCCTTGCGGGTAAACCGAGGGCTTCGTCATAGAAAAACCGCACACCACACACTGCCACTGACGCATAACCACCTCGCCGCTCATCCAGCTCGTTCGAGGTAATCAGTATGGGCACTCACTAAACAAAACGGCGACCCTTAGGTCGCCGACGCGCAGCCTTAACTTAGAACCTGCTTCAGATTTCGCGAACCCGCGCGAGGCCATTCCTAACGCTGCAGCGCCGACGCGCAGCAGATCGAAGAGGGCTATTAGCCGATTTCGATCATTTCAAAATCCAGCTTACCGACGCCGCAATCAGGGCACAGCCAGTCTTCGGGGACATCCTGCCACAGCGTACCGGCGGCGATGCCGTCATCCGGCCAACCCTGGCTCTCGTCGTAAATCAGTCCACAGACTACACATTGCCACTTCTTCATAACTACCTCAGGAGATCACACGGCTATCGCGCTGCGGAAACTACCGTATATACGCAGGTGCGCCAAGCCGCAGGACGAGAAAGGCCGCCTCGCGGGCGGCCAATCAAAATAAGCGTCTGCCCGCCACATGACGGGCAGAACATGGGGTATTAACCCGCCGCGTGCATCAGCGGATCACCAATCCCCATGCCGTACATGGCAATCATGGTGATGCTGCCAGCCGCTACGAGGTAGTAGAGGGTCGGCAGAATGGTTTTGCGCAGGGTGATCCCTTCGCGCCCCAGCAGACCCACAGTGGCCGAAGCCGCTACCACGTTGTGAATGGCAATCATGTTACCTGCCGCCGCACCCACCGACTGCGCGGCCACCATCATCGCGCCCGAAACCCCAAGCAGGCCTGCCGCGTTGAACTGGAACTGCGACAGCATCAGGTTGGACACGGTGTTGGAGCCGGCGATAAAGGCCCCCAGGGCACCCACGGCCGGCGCGAAGAACGGATAAACCCCGCCCACGCTGTCTGCCACCAGCTGCGCCATGGCCACTGGCATGGACACCAGGTCCGCACCGTTGACACCGGAGTTGATCAGAATCCGCACCATCGGAATGGTGAAGATCAGCACGAAGCCCGCGCCCAGCAAGGTACGGCTCGACTCATTGATCGCAGCCCCCAGCTCGGACAGACGCATACGGTGCAGCAGTGCGGTGACCAGCACCACCATGCACAGGATGCCGCCCGGCAGGTACAACGGCTCAAGTTTGCCGGAGATACCCGTCTCACCGAGGATGTCGATCCAACCGATGCTGACCGACAGCAGGGCCGCCTTCAGCTCAGGGAAGACCCGCGACGCCACCAGGAAGATCGCCAGCAGCACGTAAGGTGCCCAGGCCATGCGCACGGAGATCGGCGTTTTACCGGCGATGTCTTCGAGCTTCATCTCGATCTTGCCCATCCACTCGGCTGGCCACTCGCTGGCCGGGGCAAAGTCCCAGGTGGTCTTAGGCAGCAGGAAGCCTGCCTTGGCGGCTGGAATCACAATCGCCAGGCCAACCATCGCACCGATCATCGACGGGAACTCCGGACCGAGGAAGACACCGGCGGCGATGTAAGGGATGACGAAAGCCAAGCCGGTGAAAATGGCAAACGGGGCCATTTCCAAGCCTTCTTTCCACGACTGATTTTTGCCGAAGAAGCGCGTCATGATCGACAGCATGATCAGTGGCATAAAGATGCCGATCAAGCCGTGGGTGATCGCCACGCGCGAGAAGATCAGGTGGAAGAACACCTCCCAGCTACTGCCCACTGTGGCCAGTTGCGCACTCATACCGGCCTGATCCAGACCGCCAGCAACGCCGACCAGGATCGGTGTACCCACCGCGCCGAAAGACACCGGTGTGGATTGCACCATCATGCCCAACACCACTGCCGCCAGCGCTGGGAACCCCAAGGCCACCAACAGCGGCGCCGCAACGGCAGCCGGCGTACCAAAGCCCGAGGCGCCCTCGATAAAGCAGCCGAACAGCCAGGCCACGATCAGCGCCTGGACCCGACGGTCCGGGGTGATGGTGGCGAAGCCACGACGGATGGCGGCAATGCCACCGGAATGTTTAAGGGTGTTGAGCAACAGGATCGCGCCGAAGATGATCCAGAGGATCGCGGCGGTGAGAATCAGGCCTTGCAGGCTGGACGCCAGCACCCGATTGAAGGACATATCCCAGGCCGTCAGGCCAATGATTGCGGTGAGCAGAAAGACCACCGGCATGGCGTACTTGGCTGGCCAGCGAAAGCCGATCAGCAGCACACCCGCCAGCACCAACGGCACAAAGGCCAGTATCGACAGCAGTGTTTGACTCATGTGTTGGTTCCTATTTTTTATTGTGAACCAGAATATCCCGGGAAACCCGGCGCCACGCACGTAGACCTGCCGAGTTGGTCGAGCAACGCTCAGCCAACCCTAAGCAGCCCCCCTGATGCCGGTACGCAGTAACTCGTACCTGCATCAATGCTCAATCGCCCCGGCAGGTTGAGCCTGACGGGGCGGTTAATTAATCGAGTCTAGCCAGCCCTCTTATTGCTTGAAACGCAGACGCCAAGCATGCAGCAGTGGTTCGGTGTAGCCACTCGGCTGCTCACGCCCTTTGAATACCAAATCACTGGCGGCCTGGAAGGCTGCAGACTGAGCATAGTTGGTTGCCATCGGCCGGTAAGCCGCATCGCCGCTATTCTGCTGATCGACCACCTTGGCCATCCGCGCCAGACTTTCGCGCACCTGAGCCTCGTCGATAACCCCATGGTGCAGCCAGTTAGCAATGTGCTGGCTGGAGATGCGCAGCGTCGCACGGTCTTCCATCAGGCCCACGTTGTGAATATCCGGCACCTTGGAGCAACCCACGCCCTGCTCCACCCAGCGCACCACGTAACCGAGGATGCCCTGGCAGTTGTTGTCCAGCTCTTCCTGAATCTCGCTGGCGCTCCAGTTACGCTCGGCGGCCACCGGCACGCTGAGTAGATCATTCAGCAGGCTGTCACGCTGGCTATTGAGGTCGATGGCTTCCAGTTCACGCTGCACCGCTTGTACATCCACTTGGTGGTAATGCATGGCATGCAGGGTGGCGGCCGTCGGCGACGGTACCCAGGCGGTGTTGGCACCGGCTTTGGGGTGGCCGATCTTCTGCTCCAGCATGGCGGCCATCAGGTCCGGCATGGCCCACATGCCCTTACCGATCTGCGCCCGGCCACGCAGGCCGCAGCTCAAACCCACCAGCACGTTGTTGCGCTCATAGGCCTGAATCCAGGCGCTGCTTTTCATGTCGCCCTTGCGCAACATGGCGCCCGCTTCCATCGCGGTGTGCATCTCGTCACCGGTACGGTCGAGGAAGCCGGTGTTGATAAACGCCACCCGCGCGCTGGCAGCGCCGATGCAGGCTTTGAGGTTGATACTGGTGCGCCGCTCTTCGTCCATGATGCCCATTTTCAGGGTGTGACGCGGCAGCTGCAGCAGGTCTTCAATACGCCCGAACAGCTGATCGGCAAAGGCCACTTCGGCCGGCCCGTGCATCTTCGGCTTAACGATGTAGACGCTGCCAGTGCGCGAGTTGCCGTGACGCTGCAGGTCATGCAGGGCGCACAGACTGGTCATCACGCCGTCGAGAATGCCCTCTGGGATCTCGTTACCCTCGCCGTCGAGGATCGCCGGGTTGCTCATCAGGTGGCCGACGTTACGCACGAACAGCAGCGAACGGCCGTGCAGCGTCAACTCGCCACCATCGGCGGCGGTGTAGGTGCGGTCCGGGTTGAGGCGACGGACGATGCGCTTGCCGCCCTTCTCCAGTTCTTCGCTGAGATCGCCCTTCATCAGGCCGAGCCAGTTACGGTAAATCACCACCTTATCGTCGGCGTCGACCGCGGCCACGGAGTCTTCACAGTCGAGAATGGTCGACAGCGCTGACTCGATCAGCAGGTCTTTGACCCCAGCGGCGTCGGTGGCGCCAATCTGGCTGCTGGCATCGATCTGGATTTCCACATGCAGGCCGTTGTTCTTCAGCAGCACAGCGGTCGGCGCGCTGGCCTCGCCCTGATAGCCGACAAACTTAGCAGCCTCAGCCAGGCCCGTTTGGCTACCGTCTTTCAGACTGACGTGCAGCTGACCAGCAACCACTTGATAGCCGGTCGAATCGACGTGCGAGCCTTTGGCCAACGGCGCAGCCTGATCGAGGAAGGCACGGGCAAAGGCAATCACCTTGTCACCACGCACCTGGTTGTAGCCTGGGCCCTTCTGCGCGCCGCCGTCTTCGCTGATCGCATCGGTGCCGTACAGGGCGTCATACAGCGAACCCCAGCGCGCGTTGGCGGCGTTCAGCGCGTAGCGGGCATTCATCACCGGCACCACCAGCTGCGGGCCGGCCTGGCTGCTGATTTCGCTGTCGACGTTGGCGGTGCTGGCTTGCACGCTGTCGGGTTGCGGCAACAGGTAGCCGATGGATTCGAGGAAGGTGCGATACGCCGGCATGTCGCTAATCGGCCCTGGATGCTCGCGGTGCCAGGTGTCCAGCTGGACTTGCAGGGCATCACGCTCGGCCAGCAGTGCACGGTTCTGCGGCGCCAGGTCATGTACCAGGGCGTCGAAACCCGCCCAGAACGCCTCGCGCTCAATACCGCTGCCCGGCAGCACTTCCTCGTCGACAAAACGTTGCAGATTGGTGGCCACTTGCAGGCGCTGGCAGTTCACGCGATCGGTCATTTTCCCACTCTCCAAAAATCAGTACAGGTGTGGCGCTAGGCGCCTGGCGGCTCACTGAGGAACCGCCTCGCGAGGCGAATCAGCTCAGTGCGGCAACGCCGGCTTTGGCCACTTGTGCGTCCTGGTCAGCCTTGACCCCAGACACACCGATTGCGCCAACCACTTGGCCGTCAACAATCACCGGCACGCCGCCTTCCAGCGAGGTCACCAGTGGTGCGGACAAAAAGGCTGTGCGCCCACCGTTGACCATGTCTTCAAAGCCCTTGGTCTCACGACGGCCGAGGGCGGCGCTGCGCGCTTTTTCGCTGGCAATGTAGCCACCAATCGGCGCGCAACCATCGAGGCGCTCCAAGGCCAGCGGGTGACCGCCGTCATCGACCACGCTGATGGTCACGGCCCACTGGTTCTTCTCGGCCTCGCTGCGGGCAGCAGCGAGCATGCGGCTGACTTCGGTTTGGCTCAATACGGCTTTGCTAAGCATGCTGTTCTCCAATTAATTCAGGGCTTCTTCGACGAGTTCGATCCAGTGCCGCACAGGGGTGCGACCGGCGCCGTCGAGGTGGGTTTGGCAGCCGATGTTGGCGGTGACGATCACCTCCGGCTTGCCGCTTTCCAGGGCATTTAATTTGTTGTCGCGCAGCTGCTTGGACAGCTCCGGCTGAGTCAGCGAGTAGCTGCCGGCGGAACCACAGCACAGGTGGCTGTCCGGTACTGCCGTCAAGTTGAAGCCCAGGCGCGCGAGCACGCCCTCGACCGCACCGCCGAGCTTCTGCGCATGCTGCAGCGTGCAGGGGCAATGGAAGGCCAAACGCTTGTCGGCCTGCACATTGAGCTGCTCCAGGGGCTCGGCGCTGAAGACTTCAATCAGGTCCTTGGCCAGCTCACTGACGCGCTGGGCTTTCTCGGCATAGGCCGGATCCTGCGCCAGCAGGTGCCCATAATCCTTGACGAAGGCACCGCAACCGCTGGCCGTTTGCACGATGGCCTCGGCGCCCTGCTCGATGGCAGGCCACCAGGCGTCGATGTTCTGCCGGGCACGTTGCAGCCCCTGCTCTTGGGCATTCAAGTGGTAGTCCACCGCGCCGCAGCAACCGGCTTCATTGATCGGCGTAACGCTAATGCCCAAGCGATCCAGCACCCGCGCCGTGGCGGCATTGGTGTTGGGCGCCAGGCCAGGCTGTACGCAGCCTTCGAGCATCAGCACACGGCGCTCGTGGCGCGGCGCAGGACGTGGCTTTGCGGCATTTGCGATGCGCGGCAGCTTACTCTTGAGGCTCGCCGGCAACATCGGACGGAACACCTGGCCGATCTGAACCAGCCCCTTGAACAGAGCCGCGTTCGGCACCACGGCGCGCAAGCTTTCACGCAGCGCGCGCTGGGCCAAAGGGCGCGGTACGGCGGCATCCACTACGGCGCGGCCGATATCCAGCAGGTTGTGGTACTCCACGCCCGACGGGCAGGTGGTTTCACAGTTGCGGCAGGTCAGGCAGCGGTCCAGGTGCAGCTGGGTCTTGGCGGTGACTTCGTTGCCTTCCAGCACTTGCTTGATCAGGTAGATACGCCCTCGCGGCCCATCCAACTCATCGCCGAGCAGTTGATAGGTCGGGCAGGTGGCGTTGCAAAAGCCACAATGCACGCAGCTGCGCAGGATGCGTTCGGCTTCCTCGGCGCGCGGCAGACTTTTGGCGTGTTCACTCAGATTAGTCTGCACGGCTATACCTCGGCATACATGCGGCCAGGATTGAAAATGCCCTGGGGGTCGAGCTGGGTTTTCAGCTGGCGGTGGTAGCGCAGCAGCGGCGCGGCCAGTGGCTGGAAGGGGCTGTCGCAGTGACCGGCGGTAAAGCAGGTGGCATGGCCACCGACGGCGGCGACGGTCTGGCGGATCAGCGCCGCATCGGCATCGGATTTCAGCCAGCGCTGTGCGCCGCCCCAGTCGATCAACTGCTCGCCAGGCAACGTCAGCACGCCAGTGCTGCTCGGCACCGACAACCGCCACAGCGGCCGTGGATCGGCGAAGAAGCTCAAACGCTGCTCGCGCAGGCCTGCCCAGTATGCGCTGTCGAGCAGCTCACCACCCAGGCGCTCACGGGCGGCGGCGACTGAGCCTTCGCCCCCTTCCAGGCGCAGATGCAGCGCCCGGCCGTCGTGGCTGGCGGCGCTCAGCGGAATCGGCTGCTGGCCCCACTCAGCGAGTTTTTGCAGGGCCAAGGCGGCGTCCATTTCCAGACGCAGGCTGAGGCACTGGCGCGGCTTGGGCAGCACCTTGAGCGACACTTCGGTGATCACCCCCAGGCAGCCGAAGCTGCCGGCGAGCAGGCGCGACAGGTCGTAGCCGGCGACGTTCTTCATCACCTCGCCACCAAAACGCAGGTGTTTGCCCATACCGGTGATCAGACGCGCACCCAGCACCAGGTCGCGTACCGCGCCGGACCAGGGCCGACGCGGCCCCGACAGGCCGGCGGCCACCATGCCGCCCAGGGTCGCCGCACCGCCGAATTGCGCAGGCTCGCAGGTGAGCATCTGCCCGGCCTCATCGAGTGCTGCTTCCAACTCAGCCAGCGGTGTGCCGGCGCGCGCGGTGATCACCAGCTCGGTCGGGTCGTAGCTGACGATGCCACGGTGGGCGCGGGTATCGAGCACTTCGCCCTCAACCTTACGGCCGAGAAACGCCTTGCTGTTGCCGCCCTGAATGCGCAGTGCAGTCGAGCTGTTGAGGCTGTGATTGACTTGTTCCAGCAGCGCCGCACTGGCATCTGCGTCATGCCGCATAACCATTAAAAACGCTCCAGTTCAGGGAAAGGCAGCTTGCCGTGGTGCACATGCATGGAACCGAATTCGGCGCAGCGGTGCAGGGTCGGAATGTTCTTGCCGGGGTTGAGCAGGCCGCGTGGATCAAAGGCCGCTTTCACCGCGTGGAACAACGTCAGCTCGTCACTGTTGAACTGGGAGCACATCTGGTTGATCTTCTCGCGGCCCACGCCGTGCTCGCCGGTGATGCTGCCGCCGACCTTGACGCAGAGTTCGAGAATCTTGCCGCCCAAGGTCTCGGCGCGCTCCAGCTCGCCGGGCTGGTTGGCATCAAACAGGATCAGTGGGTGCATGTTGCCGTCACCCGCATGGAACACGTTGGCTACGCGCAGACCGAACTCTTCAGACAGGTCGCTGATGCCCTTGAGCACACCCGGCAGCTCGCGGCGCGGGATGGTGCCATCCATGCAGTAATAGTCCGGCGACAGGCGTCCCACCGCGGGGAAGGCGTTCTTGCGCCCGGCCCAGAATCTGATGCGCTCCGCCTCGTCGCGGGCCAGGCGCACTTCGGTGGCGCCGGCCTGGGTCAGCACAGCTTCAACGCGCACGCACTCGTCATGCACATCGGCTTCCACGCCATCCAGCTCACACAGCAGAATGGCCTCGGCCTCTACCGGGTAGCCGGCGTGGATAAAGTCTTCGGCGGCGCGAATCGCCAGGTTGTCCATCATTTCCAGGCCGCCGGGGATGATCCCGGCCGCGATGATTTCACCTACTGCGCGACCAGCTTTCTCCACCGAGTCGAAGCTGGCGAGCAACACTTTGGCCACCTGCGGCTTGGGCAGCAGCTTGACCGTCACCTCGGTGATGATGCCGAGCATGCCTTCGGAGCCGGTGAACAGCGCGAGCAGGTCGAAACCCGGTGAATCCAGGGCATCGCTGCCAAGGGTCATGCGCTCACCCTCGACGGTGAGAATCTCCACCTTGAGTAGGTTGTGCACAGTCAGACCGTATTTAAGGCAGTGCACACCCCCGGCGTTCTCGGCGACGTTGCCGCCGATCGAGCAGGCGATTTGCGAGGACGGGTCCGGTGCGTAGTACAGGTCATACGGGGCGGCGGCCTGGGAGATGGCCAGGTTGCGCACACCCGGCTGGACGCGCGCAAAACGCCCCTCTGGATTCACTTCGAGGATGTGCTTGAAGCGCGCCATCACCAGCAGAATGCCTTGCGCCAGCGGCAACGCACCGCCCGACAAACCGGTGCCGGCGCCGCGTGCGACCACAGGCACATTGCGCTCATAACAGAGCTTGAGCAGCTGCTCGACTTGCTCAATGCGCTCAGGCAAGACCACCAGCATCGGCGTGGTGGTGTAGGCCGAAAGGCCATCGCATTCGTAGGGTTTGAGGTTTTCTGCGGTGTGCAGAACCTCCATATCGGGGAGCTGCTCACGCAATGCAGCCAGCAAAGCTGGCTTATCGACTTTGGGCAGCGGCCCATCGACGCGCTCGTCGTACAGAATACTCATGGCAGGCGTTCTCGCGTGACGTTGTCTTTTGTCTAACTTGTGCAGCACCGGTAGCGACCCGGTCTGCTTGTTATCCAGTAGTTGTAGAGGCCTACACGCCCAACGTCTATCGATCAACACACTGGTATGACCAGTTTCTTAAATTCACAACCGAGCTAAAACCGCCCAAGAGGCTTACATACAGGGCGCTTTACACCTATATTGAGACGCACATGGTTGACCCGTACCAACTGGTACTACCAGTTATTAAAGGCACTTAGCATGCTCGAAAAGACACCTGATATTCGCCGCCAGGTCAGTGATGTGGTCGCTGAACGCATCGAACGTTTGATCGTCGATGGCGTGCTCAAGGTCGGCCAAGCGCTGCCTTCGGAGCGCCGCCTGTGCGAGAAACTGGGGATCTCGCGCTCCGCCCTGCGCGAAGGGCTCAAGGTGCTGCGCGGTCGCGGCATCATCGAGACCGCCCAGGGCCGCGACTCGCGGGTGGCCACGCTCAACGGCCCACGCGACGCCAGCCCGCTGATGCACCTGTTCAACTCGCAGCCGCGCACCCTCTTCGACCTGCTTGAGGTGCGCGCCCTGCTCGAAGCCGAATCGGCGCGCCTGGCCGCCTTGCGCGGCACCGAGGCAGATTTCGTTCTGCTCACCCGGCGCTACGAAGAAATGCTCGCCGCCCACAGCCAGGCCGTGCCGGTCGATCCGCGCGAGCATGCACGCCTCGACCACGCCTTCCACCTGGCGGTTTGCGAGGCGTCACACAACCCGGTGTTGCTGCACACGCTGCAATCGTTGACCGACCTGATGCTCAGTACGGTGTTTGCCTCGGTCAACAACCTCTACCACCGGCCCATGCAGAAACGCCAGATCGACCGCCAGCACACGCGGCTCTACCACGCGGTGATCGAACGCTTGCCAGAACAGGCGCAACGCGCGGCACGCGAGCATATTCACAGCATTCGCGACAACCTCAAGGAGATCGAAGAGGAAGAACAACGCCTGGTTCGGGCGACCATGCGCCTTGAAGGCTGGGCATAGGACCCGGTTCCAACAGGCCCGCCAGCGACATCGAGCCAAGCAGCTGATGGCGGCCCTCTGGATGGCCGCTGGCATTTGCTACACTCGCGCGCTTTGATTTGTGGTGACTTCCCGACCGTGCCCGATGCCTCTCTCGCTTATCCGCCGCACTGGCTCAGCGCCAGCCAATTGCAACCGACCCCGGCGGCAGGCGTTTACGGCTGGTTGTTCGTCAACCAGGACTCGCTCACCCAGCGCCTGGTCGAACTGTCGGCCAAGCACTTCAGCGTCTTGCCGCTGAACGAAGGCTGGCAGGTCCTGCGCAGTGATGAATGCGCCGCCTTGAATGTTGCCGAAGGCAGCCAAGGCTGGGTGCGCGAGGTGTTTCTGCGCGGCCATCAACAGCCGTGGGTATTTGCCCGCAGCGTGGCCGCACGCAGCGCACTGGAAGATTCCGAGATGAGCCTCGACCAGCTTGGCAGCCGCTCCCTCGGCGAGTTGTTGTTCAGCGACCGCGCCTTCGCCCGAGGGCCGCTGCAAGCCTGCCACTACCCGGCCGCCTGGCTGCCGCAACAGGTGCGCGAGGAAAACCTATGGGCGCGCCGCTCGTGCTTTAGCCGTGGCGCGCTGAACGTGCTGGTGGCCGAAGTGTTCTTGCCAGCCTTCTGGGCAGCGGCGACCATCGAGCCGTAAGCGGGCTTAGCCGCAGGCAAAACCCATCAATAAGCAGTGCCACCCATCCTACAGCTCAACCCTGACCCCATCCCGCGCGCCGACTCCGTATAATCCGCCGCAACCCGCACGGAGACGCGCTCGATGTATACCCAGCTGCTGCACTCACTCAACCGCCTGCACCCACGCGCCTGGGACTTTATCCAGCTGATGCGCCTGGAAAAACCCATCGGTATGTATCTGCTGCTATGGCCAACGCTGTGGGCACTCTGGGTAGCGGCTGAAGGCGTGCCGAGCGCAAAAAACCTGGTTATTTTCGTCGTCGGTGTATTCCTCATGCGCGCCGCCGGCTGCGTGATCAACGACTACGCCGACCGCAACTTCGACGGTCATGTCAGCCGTACCCAAGCGCGGCCCCTGGCCAGTGGCAAGGTCACGCCGCGCGAGGCGCTGATCCTCTTCGCCGTCCTGGTGGCGGCCAGCTTTGTTTTGGTGCTGTTTACCAATGCCACGACCATCTGGCTGTCGTTTGGCGGCCTGGCGCTGGCGGCCTGCTACCCCTTTATGAAGCGCTACACCTTCTATCCACAGGTGGTGTTGGGGGCGGCGTTTTCCTGGGGCATGCCGATGGCCTTCAGCGCGGTGACTGGAGAGATGCCGCCGCCCGAGGCCTGGCTGTTGTACATCGCCAACCTGCTGTGGACGGTGGCCTATGACACCTACTACGCCATGGCCGACCGCGAAGACGACCTGAAGATCGGGGTGAAGTCCACCGCCATTCTGTTTGGCGATGCCGACCGTTTAATCATCCTCACCCTGCAAGGCCTGGCGCTGCTCTGCCTGCTGCTGGCGGCGGCGCGCTTTGAGCTGGGGCTGTACTTCCATCTCGGCCTAGTTGTAGCGGCCGGCTGCTTTGCCTGGCAATTCCACGCCACCCGTAACCGCCAACCCATGGCCTGCTTCAATGCTTTTTTGCACAACCACTGGGCCGGACTGGCGATCTTTCTTGGCCTAGTGCTCGACTACGCCTTGCGCGGCTAGGAGGGCGCACACCGCGCTGCAGGGGCCGCGTTACAAGGCGGTGCCGCGCGACTGTCATATGGCTGCAATAATTCCGTTATCTAATGCAGTGCATTACAGCGAGATGACTTGAGGTTTGATCCATGGTTGGCAAGAACATCCTGATCGTCGATGACGAAGCACCGATCCGTGAAATGATCGCCGTGGCCCTGGAGATGGCCGGCTACGAGTGCCTGGAAGCGGAGAACACCCAGCAGGCCCACGCCATCATTGTCGACCGCAAGCCCGACCTGATTCTGCTCGACTGGATGTTGCCCGGCACCAGCGGCATCGAGCTGGCGCGGCGGCTCAAGCGCGATGAGCTGACCAACGATATCCCGATCATCATGCTCACCGCCAAGGGCGAAGAGGACAACAAGATCCAGGGCCTGGAAGTCGGTGCCGATGACTACATCACCAAACCGTTCTCCCCGCGCGAACTGGTCGCGCGCCTGAAAGCCGTGCTGCGCCGCGCAGGCCCCGTTGACAGTGAAGGGCCGATCGAAGTTGGCGGCCTGCTGCTCGACCCAATCAGCCACCGCGTGACCATCGACGGTAAACCCGCTGAAATGGGCCCCACCGAATACCGCTTGCTGCAATTTTTTATGACCCACCAAGAACGCGCCTACACCCGCGGTCAATTGCTCGATCAGGTGTGGGGCGGCAACGTCTATGTTGAAGAACGCACGGTCGACGTGCACATTCGTCGCCTGCGCAAAGCCCTCGGCGAGGTCTACGAGAATCTGGTGCAGACTGTACGCGGCACGGGTTACCGTTTTTCCACCAAAAGCTAGGCAGCGCCGCTACTCGCACCTGGCAACCATGGATTGATTGGCGGATGAGTTTGAATTGAATCAAGACTGGCGCGGCTCCCTGATACGTCAATTGTTACTGCTCGGCGGTGTTTGCCTGCTACTGGGCTTGATCACCGGCGAATACGCCTGGCCCTTGGTAATCGGCCTGGCTGGCTACCTCGGCTGGCATCTGCAGCAACTGCTGCGCCTGCACAAATGGCTGCGCACCCGCGAGGGTGATGAGGCACCGCCGGAGGGCTACGGCCTGTGGGGCGAGGTACTCGACAGCATTTATCACCTGCAGCGCCGCGACCAGAAAGTCCGGGCGCGTTTGCAGGCGGTGATCGACCGCGTGCAAGAATCCACGGCCGCGCTAAAAGACGCGGTGATAATGCTCGACCGCGACGGCAACCTGGAGTGGTGGAACATCGCCGCAGAGAAACTCCTGGGCCTGCAAACGCCACAGGACAGCGGCCAGCAAATCACCAACCTGCTACGCGACCCGCGCTTTATCGACTATTTCGACAACCACAATTACAACGAGCCGCTGGAGCTGCCATCGCCGGTGAATAACCACCTGCGCCTGCAATTTCATATCACCCGCTACGGCAACCGTGAACACCTGATGCTGGTGCGCGATATCACCCGGCTGCATCAGCTGGAGCAAATGCGCAAAGACTTCGTGGCCAACGTCTCCCACGAACTGCGCACCCCGCTCACGGTGATCAGCGGCTACCTGGAAACCCTGCTGGATAACGTCGAGAACGTTAATCCACGCTGGCTGCGCGCCCTGCAACAGATGCAGCAGCAAGGAGGGCGGATGCAGAACCTGCTCAACGACCTGCTGTTACTGGCCAAGCTGGAAGCCACCGATTACCCCTCGGACAACCAACCGATAGCGGTTGACCTGCTGCTGCTGAGCATCAAGAACGATGCCCAAGCACTGTCCGGCGAGCGCCACCACCGCATTAGCCTGGAGGCAGACCCGCACCTCAAACTCAAGGGCAGCGAGGCCGAGCTGCGCAGCGCGTTCTCTAACCTGGTGTTCAACGCGGTGAAATACACCCCCGACGAAGGTGAAATCCATGTGCGCTGGTGGAGTGATGAACAGGGCGCGCACCTCAGCGTGCAGGACACCGGCCTGGGCATCGAGGCCAAACACCTGCCGCGCCTGACCGAACGCTTCTACCGTGTAGACTCCAGCCGCGCCAGCAACACCGGCGGCACCGGCCTGGGCCTGGCCATCGTCAAGCATGTGTTACTGCGCCATCGCGCCCGCTTGGCGATTACCAGCCAGCTGGGCAAGGGCAGCACCTTTACCTGCCACTTCCCGCCCTTGCAGATGGTGCGCCGCGGTCAGTAGCCGCGCCCTACTTGCAAAGCCGGCAATCAACCCCCACCTTGTAGCGCTCATCCACTACCCGAACCCTGTATGGACCCCTCCCCGAGTTACACCGCTACCACTTACTTCGCCGATTTCGGCCTGGTTTTATTTGCCCTGTTTCTGGTCTTGCTCAACGGCTTCTTCGTCGCCGCCGAGTTCGCCATCGTCAAGCTGCGAGCCACCAAGGTTGAAGCCCTGGCCGCCAAGAATGGCTGGCGCGGGCATATCCTGCGCACCGTGCACAACCAGCTCGACGCCTACCTCTCCGCCTGCCAGCTGGGTATTACCCTGGCCTCCCTCGGCCTTGGCTGGGTGGGCGAACCGGCCTTTGCTCACCTGCTCGAGCCGCTGCTGGCCGCTATCGGCATCGAGTCGCCGAAGCTGGTGCATGGCATCGCCTTCTTCACCGCGTTCTTTATCATTTCCTACTTGCATATCGTGATTGGCGAACTCGCGCCCAAGTCGTGGGCCATCCGCAAACCCGAGCTGCTGTCGCTGTGGACAGCCGCGCCGCTGTACCTGTTTTACTGGGCAATGTACCCGGCGATCTTCCTGCTAAACGCCAGCGCCAACGCCATCCTGCGCGTAGCCGGCCAGGGCGAGCCAGGGCCGCACCATGAGCACCACTACAGCCGTGATGAACTCAAACTGATCCTGCATTCCCGGCGCGCCAGCGACCCTAACGATCAGGACATGCGCGTACTCGCCTCGGCCGTCGAACTGGGTGAACTGGAAGTGGTGGACTGGGCCAACTCCCGCGAGGACCTGGTGTCCCTACCGCTGAGCGCCGCGCTGGATGAGGTGTTCGGCGTGTTCCGCCGGCACAAGTACAGCCGCTACCCGATCTATGACGACACCAGCGGCGAATTTGTCGGCGTGCTGCACATCAAAGACCTGCTGCTGCACCTGTCCCTGCTGGAAATGCTGCCCTCGGCGCTGAAACTGGCCGACCTGATGCACCCAATCGAGCGCGTGGGTCGACATATGCCGTTGTCCAATCTGCTGGAGCAGTTTCGTCAGGGCGGCTCGCACTTCGCCCTGGTTGAAGAGGCGGACGGCAAGGTGATCGGCTACCTGACCATGGAGGACGTGCTGGAAGCCCTGGTCGGTGATATTCAGGACGAACACCGCAAGACCGAACGCGGCATCCTCGCCTATCAGCCAGGCAAGCTGCTGGTGCGCGGCGACACGCCGCTGGCCAAAGTCGAGCGCCTGCTCGGGGTCGACCTTGATCATGTCGAGGCAGAAACCCTGGCCGGCTTGATCTACGAAACCCTCAAGCGCATGCCTGAAGAAGAGGAAGTGCTGGAAGTCGACGGCCTGCGCATCATCGTGAAAAAGATGAAAGGCCCGAAGGTCGTGCTGGCCAAGGTGCTCAAGCTGGATTAAGGCGCAGATAATGGGTCTCGCAGCATTTAACCGACGCTGCGCGACCTGGCCTTCCGTTAGCGCGCAGAGCCACCGGCAATAAAAAACCTGCTGCCCACTCGACTATAAGCAGGTCGGCAACAGGTTGTTTATTCGCCGCCTACCGCAAAGTTGGGCAGGCTGTTAACCGGTTTGGCGAAGTCGAAGGGGATCGATTCCAGTGCTAATCCGACGTTGCGCTGCACCACAAAGTGCAGGTGCGGGCCGGTGCTGTTGCCGGTGTTACCGGAGCGCGCGAGCAGGCTGCCAACATTGACTCGGCTGCCCTCGCGCACGACGACCGAACCTTGCATCAAGTGTAGGTAGACGCCCATGGTGCCGTCGTCGTGCAGGATGCGCACATAGTTGCCGGACGGATTATTGCCGCGCCCACTCTGCCGATTCTCGGTTTTCACCACCATTCCGCCACGCGCCGCGACAATTGGCGTGCCTTCAGGCATGGCGATATCCATGGCGTAACGGCCTTTGGGGGTGAAATGGCTGTATTTACCGTTAGCGCCCTGGGTCAGACGGAAGGGTCCACCGCGCCAAGGCAGCGGGTAATGCTGCTGGGTCGGTAACAAGCGCGGATCGCCCATGGCGTAGCGCAGCTTGGGGGTATAACGCATGGGTTTGCGGGCATCACGCGGGGCCAGAGTCACCAAGCGAATTTTACTGCGCGGCGGCAGCACCCAACTGATCGGCTCGTCCGGAATACCGGTGATATTGTCAGTGGCTTGCAGGCGTAACTCGATCTGCACGGGGGCGAACAAGTCGTTGCGCACCAGCAGCGTTTCACCAGCTTCGTGTTTCTTGGTTTCCAGCTTTACCTGGTTATCCAGGCGCTCAACCATGCGGTCGCGAAACACAAACACTTGCGCACCGGGCGCGGCCTGATCGCTATAAGTGACCACACCGTTGGCGTCGGTGTACTTATAAATAGTTAACGCGCTGGCCTGACTGGCAAACAGCAACGTCCCAATGATCAATAAACGCCCCAACATAACGACTCAATTTTAATTTTTTGTGCAATGGCTGACCTAACGAGACTAGCAGTCCAGCCTGTTCTCCGCGAGCGTCTCTGAAATGGTCTGTGGCCTAGGCCGCAGAAGCAGCTTCGGTCTAAGCCGAGTTCAGGCTGGAGTGCTCAATCAAGCTCTATACGACCTTAGTCGAACTGGCCTCACGCGGTTCAACGCCTAAACTCTTGCGCCGCTCTACCCCCTTCCCGAGGATCCCCATGTACCGTGATCGCATTCGCCTGCCTGCTTTACTGGGCAAAGTCATGAGTGCTGCCGACGCTGCGGCCCTGATCGAAGACGGCATGACCGTCGGCATGAGCGGTTTCACCCGCGCCGGCGAAGCCAAAGCTGTACCCCGCGCCTTGGCCGAACGCGCCAAGACCCAACCGCTGCAGATCAGCCTGATGACTGGCGCCAGCCTGGGCAACGACCTCGACAAGCAGCTGACCGAAGCCGGCGTACTGGCACGGCGCATGCCATTCCAAGTCGATAGCACCCTGCGCAAGGCTATCAACGCCGGCGACGTAATGTTTATCGACCAACACCTGTCCGATACCGTCGAGCAGATTCGCAATCTGCAGCTGAAGAAGCCGGACATCGCGGTGATTGAAGCCGTGGCCATCACCGAAGAAGGGCACATCGTGCCGACCACCTCGGTGGGCAACTCCGCCAGTTTTGCGATCTTCGCCGACCAGGTGATCGTCGAGATCAACATGGCGCACAACCCTAATCTGGAAGGGCTGCACGACATCTATATCCCGACCTATCGGCCGACCCGCACGCCTATTCCGCTGGTTCAGACCGATCAGCGCATTGGCAGCGGTGCCATTCCGATCCCGCCGGAGAAGATTGCTGCCATCGTCATCACCAACCAGCCGGACTCCTACTCCACGGCCACCCCGCCGGACAGTGAGACCCAGGGGATTGCCGACCACCTGATCGCCTTCTTCGAGAACGAAGTGCTGCTGGGTCGCCTGCCGAAGAACCTTGGTCCGCTGCAAGCGGGCATCGGTTCGATTGCCAACGCGGTGATGTGCGGCCTGCTCAACTCGCCGTTCGAAGACCTGGTGATGTACTCCGAAGTGCTGCAGGACTCGACCTTTGATCTGATTGACGCGGGCAAGATGCGCTTCGCCTCGGGCTGCTCCATCACCCTTTCGGAGCGCTGCAACGAACGCGTGTTCGGCAACCTGGAGCAGTACAAAGACAAGCTGGTCCTACGCCCGCAGGAAATTTCCAACCACCCGGAAATCGTTCGCCGCCTGGGCATCATCGGCGTCAACACGGCGCTGGAGTTCGATATCTACGGCAACGTCAATTCGACGCACGTCGGCGGCAGCAAGATGATGAACGGCATCGGTGGTTCCGGTGACTTCGCCCGCAACGCGCACCTGGCCATCTTCGTCACCAAGTCGATCGCCAAGGGCGGGGCGATTTCCAGCGTGGTGCCGATGGTCAGCCACGTCGACCACACCGAGCATGACGTTGACATCCTGGTCACCGAAATCGGCCTCGCCGACCTGCGCGGTCTGGCACCGCGCGAACGCGCCCGGGCGGTGATCGACAACTGCGTCCATCCGGACTTCCGCGCCGAACTGAATGACTACTTCGAGCGCGCCTGTGCCAAGGGCGGCCATACCCCGCATATCCTGCGCGAAGCCATGCAGTGGCATATCAACCTGGAAGAGTGCGGGCGCATGTTGGCGAGCTGAGCAGCACCCCGGAATGCACAACGGCGCCCTAGGGCGCCGTTGTCGTTATGGCGAAGCGCTCAAGCCCCAGGGACGAAGTGCTTCTGTACGGTGCCATGAGCAATCAGCCGCGAGAGGTAATCGAGCTTCTGTGGGTCGCGGTCGACAAACTTGAAGGTCAGCTGCAGCCACTCACTGTCGGGCTTTGGCTCAAATGCAGCAACCGCATGCAAATAACCGTTGAGCCGGGCAGTTTCCGCCGCTTCGCCCTGCTCCAGATCGAGCACCGCGCTTTCCAATACCTGCGGCAGTACCTCGGTGCGCTTCACAACCAGCAGGGCCTCTTTAAGGCTAAGTGCCTTGATCACGCAACTCATGGTGCCGCTCGGCAAACGCAACTGGCCCTGACCACGGCCACTGCTCGCGCTTGGCGCTGCGGTTTTACTGGCTGCCGGCGTAGGGACAGTTTGGACGGCAGGGGCTGACGCAGGTTTGGGCGCATCGGCCTTACCCCCAGTCAGAGCCGATAGAGAATCGTTGGCGTAAGCGCCAGTACTGAGCATTTTCGGCGGTGCGCTGGCGGCAAGTGCTTGCAGTTTACCGGCGCGGCTCAGGGCCTTTTTTACCTTGGTGATCAGCTGTTCGTTGGAAAATGGCTTGCCGATAAAGTCAGAGACGCCGGCCTGAATCGCCTGCACGACATTTTCCTTGTCGCCACGGCTGGTGACCATGATAAACGGGACGATTTTCAGGCTGTCTTGTTCGCGGCACCAACTGAGCAGTTCCAGGCCGGACATTTCCGGCATTTCCCAGTCGCAGAGAATCAGGTCTACCGGCTTGCGTGTCAGCATTTGCAGGGCTTTGCGCCCGTTAATAGCTTCCTCGATCTGGATGCCGGGGAAGTGGTCGCGCAACCCCTTTTTCACCAGATCACGGATAAAAGTTGCGTCGTCCACTACCAGCACACTGACTTTGCTCATCGGCCACTCCCATTCTGATGCCTTTAAGCATAGTCATGGCGACTGGCCAAAGGCCAACCCAAATACAACTAATGTCGCGCCCACCTAGATTGTTCAGCGCGGGCGTACCCGCGCTGGCCAAAGCCGCTGCACTCAGTCGTCTTTTTTAGTGCCCTGTACTTCTTCCTTCATCCGCGTCAGGCCGATGTGTTTCACGTCGGTGCCACGTACTAGGTAGATCACCAGTTCGGCGATATTGCGCGCGTGGTCGCCGATGCGCTCCAGCGAGCGCAGGGCCCAGATGATGTTGAGCACGCGCGAGATGGAACGCGGGTCTTCCATCATGAACGTCACCAGCTCACGCAGTGCGCTCTTGTATTCACGGTCGACGGTCTTGTCGTACTGCGCCACGGACAGCGCCAGGTCGGCATCAAAGCGTGCGAAGGCATCCAGCGCCTCGCGCACCATGCGGCGCACCTGATCACCGATATGCCGCACTTCCACATAACCACGCGGGGCCTCGCCTTCTTCGCACAGCAGGATCGCGCGCTTGGCGATCTTGGTCGCTTCGTCGCCGATGCGCTCAAGGTCGATGACCGACTTGGAAATGCTGATGATCAAGCGCAGGTCGGACGCGGCCGGCTGACGACGAGCCAGAATGCGCACGCACTCTTCGTCGATGTTGCGCTCCATTTGATTGATCTGATCATCGATCTCACGCACCTGCTGAGCCAGACCGGAGTCGGCATCGATCAGCGCGGTCACCGCATCGTTCACCTGCTTCTCGACCAGGCCGCCCATGGCCAGCAGGTGGCTGCGCACCTCCTCCAGCTCGGCGTTGAACTGTTGGGAAATGTGCTGGGTGAGGTTTTCTTTGTTGATCATGATTCGCTCCGCGAAAGCTGCCGGCTCAGGTGGCCATGGTGCGCACAGCGCACCCTACTAATTTTCAGGTGGATGGACTTTGGCGGAGGTGCTGGCCAAGGAGGCGGAACGCAGACAGTACATATCAGTACGGCAAGTTCCGCCGACACAGGCCAGCGCACTCCGACATGGCCATCAGCCGTAACGACCGGTGATGTAGTCTTCTGTCTGCTTCTTCGCTGGGTTGGTGAACAACGTATCGGTGTCACCGAACTCGATCAGCTTGCCCATGTACATAAACGCCGTGTAATCCGATACCCGCGCCGCCTGCTGCATGTTGTGGGTCACGATAACGATGGTGTACTTGGATTTCAGTTCGTAGATCAGCTCTTCGACTTTCAGCGTGGAAATCGGATCGAGGGCCGAGCACGGCTCATCGAGCAGCAACACTTCCGGCTGAACCGCCACGGTACGGGCGATCACCAGGCGCTGCTGCTGACCACCGGACAGACCAAGGGCTGAGTCGTGCAGGCGGTCCTTAACTTCGTCCCACAACGCCGCGCTTTTCAGCGCCCACTCGACGGCTTCGTCGAGCACACGCTTCTGGTTAATGCCCTGAATGCGCAGGCCATACACCACGTTCTCGTAGATGCTCTTGGGAAACGGGTTGGGCTTCTGGAACACCATACCGACGCGGCGACGCAGCTCAGTCACATCCTCACCCTTGCGATAGATGTTCTTGCCGTCGAGGTTGATTTCGCCTTCTACGCGGCAGCCATCGACCAGGTCGTTCATCCGGTTGAAGGTGCGCAGCAGGGTCGACTTACCGCACCCGGACGGACCAATAAACGCCGTTACGCGCTGGTTGGGAATGCTCATTTTGACGTCGAACAACGCCTGTTTGTCGCCGTAAAACAGGTTCAGGCCGGGCACATCGATGGCCACCTGCTCATTGGCCATGCTCAGGCCCTGGCGCTCGCGGCCCAGGGCCGCCATGTCGATACCGTGTGTATGTGCTTCGTGCTGCATGGGATGCTCCCTACGCTAACAATTCGTACCTGCCCGCCCGGCAATGACCGGGCGGGCACAAGTGATTAATGATCCAGCGCTTTGTACTTCTCGCGCAGGTGGTTGCGGATATAAACCGCAGCGAAGTTCAGCACCACGATGACCAGCACCAGCAGCAGCGCGGTGGCGTACACCAGCGGCCGCGCAGCCTCGACGTTGGGGCTCTGGAAGCCGACGTCGTAGATATGGAAGCCCAGGTGCATGATCTTCTGGTCCAGGTGCAGGTACGGGTAGTTGCCATCCAACGGCAGGCTCGGCGCCAGCTTGACTACGCCCACCAGCATCAGCGGCGCCACTTCGCCGGCCGCGCGGGCTACGGCGAGGATCAGGCCAGTCATCATCGCCGGGCTAGCCATGGGCAGCACCACACGCCAGAGAGTTTCCACCTTGGTGGCACCGAGGGCGAGCGAGCCTTCACGCACCGCACGCGGAATCCGTGCCAGGCCTTCTTCGGTGGCGACAATCACCACCGGCAACGTGAGAATCGCCAGGGTCAGCGAGGCCCAGAGCAGGCCCGGCGTACCGAAGGTCGGCGCCGGTGCCGATTCCGGGAAGAACATCTGATCCAGCGAGCCGCCCAATACGTAAACGAAGAAGCCCAAGCCAAACACGCCGTAAACAATCGCCGGGACGCCTGCCAGGTTGTTCACCGCAATGCGGATCACCCGGGTCAGCGGCCCTTGCTTGGCGTATTCACGCAGGTAGATGGCCGCCACCACACCAAACGGGGTGACGATCACCGCCATGATCAGGGTCATCATCACGGTACCGAAGATGGCCGGGAAAATGCCGCCTTCGGTGTTGGCCTCACGCGGGTCGTCGCTGACAAACTCCCACAACTTGATGAAGTAGAAGCCCAGCTTGTCCAGATTGCTCATGGCGTTAGGCTGGAAGGCACGCACCACTTTACCCAGGCTGATGGTGATTTCGCGACCGTCAACCGTCTTGAGCGTCACGCTGTCACGGTTGAACGCCTGGTTGAGGGCGATCAACTCGGTTTCCAAGACCTTATATTCAGCATCCCATTGCGCGCGCTCGGCATCCAGCTCGGCCTGGGCGACCTCGTCCAACTTGCCCTGCAACTCCAGCCGGCGGGTTTGTAGACGAATACGTTCGAGCCCGGCGTTGATCCGCCCGATGTCCTTCTTCTCCAGTCGCACCAGCTGGCTGTGCAGCTGCTCGACACGCTCGATGCGCTCTTGCAGGGCCGGCCAACTGGCATCACCTTCAGCCACCAGCTCACCCGCCTCTTTGACGTTGACCAGATAGCCGTAGAAGTTGCCCCACTCGCGACGCTCAATGGCCGTAAGGTTTTCCGGGGTGCGCAGGTTGCTCAGCCATTCGCCGACCACCCAGGTGAAGTCCGCGCCATATACGTCACGGTTACCCACCTTGAACAGCTCGCGGGTCATAAACTCGCCGCCTTCAGCCTCCACCGGCAAGCCGGAAGCCGCCAGACGCGCACGCGGCACTTCTTCGATCTGGGTGACCTCGCCGGCCATCACCTTGGCTTGCTGACCAGGGATCTGGTAGTCGGCCTCAACGATATCCGCCGGCCAAAAGTGGCCAAGGCCGCGCACGGCGATCACCATCATCAGGCCCAGGGTCATGATCACGGCGATCGACACCGCGCCGGCGTTCATCCAGATCCACGGCGTACCGCTCTTGAACCAGGTTTTCAGGTTGTTCTGTTTCACGGACATATACCTTCCCAAGCCTTAGAGCGAGGCGTACTTGACGCGCAGACGCTGGCGCACCAGTTCTGCCAGGGTGTTCATGACAAAGGTGAAGCCGAGCAGCACCAGCGCCGAGAGGAACAACACGCGGTAGTGAGTACCACCGACTTCCGACTCAGGCATTTCCACCGCCACGTTGGCGGCCAGGGTGCGCAGACCTTCAAAGATGTTCATGTCCATGATGGCGGTGTTACCGGTGGCCATCAGCACGATCATGGTTTCACCAACGGCGCGACCCATGCCGATCATCACCGCCGAGAAGATGCCCGGGCTCGCAGTCAGAATCACCACGCGGGTCAGGGTCTGCCAGGGCGTCGCACCTAGGGCCAGGGAGCCAAAGGTCAGGCTCTTCGGCACGCTGAACACGGCGTCTTCGGCAATCGAGTAAATGGTCGGGATCACCGCAAAACCCATGGCCAGGCCGACCACCAGGGCGTTGCGCTGGTCGAACGGAATGCCCAGATCATTGCTCAGCCACATGCGCATGTTGCCGTCGAACAGCCAGTTTTCCAGATGCCCACTCATGGCCAGCGAGACATAGCCCACCAGCAGGATCACCGGCACCAGCAGCGCCGACTCCCAGCCATCCGGCACGCTCAGGCGGATCGACTCTGGCAGGCGGCTCCACAGGTAGCCGGCCAACATGATGCCAATCGGGGTAAAGATCAGCAGGCTGAAAATGCCGGGTAGGTGCCCTTCGACATAAGGCGCGAGGAACAGGCCGGCGAAGAAACCGAGAATCACCGTCGGCAGCGCTTCCATCAGCTCAATCACCGGCTTGACCTTGCGGCGCAGCACCGGAGCCATGAAGTAGGCGGTGTAGAGCGCGGCGGCAATGGCCAACGGCGCAGCCAGGAGCATGGCGTAGAACGCCGCTTTCAGGGTGCCGAAGGCCAGCGGCGCGAGGCTTAGCTTGGGTTCGTTGTCGGTGCTGGCAGAGGTCGACTGCCAGACGTGGCCAGGCGCGTCATAGTTCTCGTACCAAACCTTGCCCCACAACGAGCTCCAGGAAATTTCCGGGTGCGGGTTGTCGATGATCAAACGCTGCAGCTGGCCATCGCTCTCCACCAGCAAGCGGTTGGCGCGCGGCGATAGGGCCGCCAGAGCCTGACCTTCGGCTACTGGCTCAACCAGCAGGGTGCGGTGCGCGGTGCTGTGGAAGATACCCAGGTTGCCTTTGGCGTCCAGGGCGAAGAAGCCCTTGCGGCGCTCTTCCGGGAGAATCTGCACGATCGGACTGTCGGCCAGCTGGAAGCTGCGAATCGAGGTCAGTGAGGTCTTGCCATCTTCCTGGCGCACCATAAACCACTGGGCGATGCCGCCGCTGCTATCGCCGATCATCAGCGAGATACCACCGAGCAGCGAGGTGGCGTTGCTGACTTCCAGCTTGGCATCAGCGAGCAGCTTGTAGCGGCCGTTGAGACTGTTGCTGCGCATGTCGAAGACATCGGCCGTGGCGCGGCCATTGACGACATAAAGCCACAGGTGGCGAGGGTCGATGATCAGCGCCTTGATTGGCTCGGCGATCTGCGGCAGGGTAACGCGCTCTTCGCTGAGGGTTACCTCGCCGGTCATCATGTTTTCTTCACGACCGAGCTTCAGCACATGCAGCTCGGTGCCGGTGGAACCAGTGAGCATCAAGGTACCGCTGTTCAGACTGACGCCCACGTGATCCAGTTCGCGGCCCTGCGGGTCGAGTTCAATTGGCGCTTCGCCGAACGGATACTCGATGCTCGGCGTGATGGTTTGCACATCATTCGGGTAGCTGAGCTTGTAAACATGCTGGAACACCAGCACCTGGCCGTTGGATAGGCCCAGCGCGACGCGGTTGCTGCCGGGCTGGTCCTGGCCGACTGAAGCAATCCGCACATCCGCAGGGATTGGCAGCTGCACGCTGCTCAGCGGCTGCATCTTCTTCGCGTCGAAGAACTGCACCTTGCCGCTCTGGTCCAGGCGCATGGCCATCTGGTTCTGCTCTTCCAGGGTCAACAGCAGCGGCGCGGCGGCTTCATTCAGCCAGGCAACCTGCACGGGCTTGCGAGTGTCCAGGCTGGCGCCCTGGAACATTGGCAGCACCACATAGGCCAGGTAGAAGAAGATCAGGGTGATGGCGCCGAGCACGGCCATACCACCGATGGAAACCGCCCAGCGGGCGAAACGATCTTTCAGCGCGCGGATACGGCGCTTACGTTGCAAGGCCGGAGTATTGAAGTCCAGCCCGAGGGATTTAGAGGTGGCGGTCATGGTTTCACTAGCCAAGTCATTCATAGGTAAGAGCGCCTCTGCGCAGCCATGAGCGCGCCATAGTGAGTTCTGTCGCTATACGAGGCGCCAACTCTAACGCCACTGTATGACAGAAAAGTTACAGCGCTTTGACAAAGCAACGCCCACCTGTCGTAAACGAAGGTGGGCGTGCGAATTACTTAATGGTCTGCCGTCCCTGGCGATCACCCTTCGGGCCGTCGCTGCGCGACGTTAAAAAGGGTTTGCGACCATTTGTTGGCGTCCTTGCCAGTTAAGCGGTCCTTACAGACCCAGTTCCTTCATGGTTTTCGCAGCCACTTTGCTCGGCAGCGGGATGTAGCCGTCTTTTACGACAACTTCCTGGCCTTGCTTGGACAGCACCAGCTTGATGAACTCAGCGTCCAGCGGGCTCAGCGGCTTGTTCGGAGCCTTGTTAACGTAAACATAGAAGAAGCGAGCCAGCGGGAACTTACCAGCCAGGGCGTTTTCTTCGTTGGCGTCAAAAGCTTCGCCGCCTTTCTTCGACAGTGGCACAGTCTTCACGCTGGACGTCTTGTAGCCGATGCCCGAGTAACCGATGGCGTTGATGGTGCTGGAGATCGACTGCACCACGGAAGCCGAACCTGGCTGCTCGTTGACGTTGGCCTTGAAGTCGCCTTTGCACAGGGCTTCTTCTTTGAAGTAACCGTAGGTACCGGATACCGAGTTACGACCGAACAGCTGGATCGGCTTGGTCGCCCACTCGCCAGTCATGCCCACATCGCCCCAGGTTTTGATATCGGTAGCGCCACCGCACAGACGGGTGCTGGAGAAGATGGCGTCAACCTGAGCCATGTCCAGGGACTTGATCGGGTTATCTTTGTGCACGAAGACCGCCAGGGCATCGATGGCCACCGGTACGGCAGTCGGCTTGTAACCATACTTTTCTTCAAACGCCTGGATCTCGGCATCCTTCATCGCACGGCTCATCGGGCCCATGCTGGCGGTGCCTTCAGTCAACGCAGGTGGCGCGGTAGAGGAGCCGGCAGCCTGAATCTGGATGTTGACGTTTGGGTATTCCTTTTTGAACTCTTCAGCCCACAGCGTCATCAGGTTGGCCAAGGAGTCGGAACCGACGCTGGACAAGTTGCCCGATACGCCGGAAGTCTTGGTGTAGCTCGGCAGAGCCGGGTCGACAGCAGCAACCGCAGTGGCAGTAGCCACGCCAGCGGCGACAAAAGTCATGGCCGCCATCAAACGCTTAAGTTTCATGCCTTACTCCTGAAAAACTAGTGTTGGATTGAACGGGGCCAAGTATCTGTAGGCCGCATGACGACTGTATGTAATCAATATGACAGTTAGATGAATGACACGATGTTTTATCCGTGCCGATGAAAAGACCAGATACCCAATAGCAAAGCGCGATGGTCGCCCTGCGACTGCTGAGTCGTTATACTCGCTGCGCCCGCAGTCCCGCGGGCCTGCGGGCGACCCCGCGATAGCCGCAGAGCCTGACTCGCCGCCACCGCCAAGCCCCGCACCGCGCCAATAACAACAACCGCGCCGTGAGCCTATCTGATGCACGATTTCGAACAGGAAGACCCTATCCCGCAAGGCGACCTGGCTTTGCAAATCACCGCTCTGCCGCGCGAAACCAACGGTTTTGGCGATATCTATGGCGGCTGGCTGGTCTCGCAAATGGACCTGGCCGGCACCGCCATGGCCTGCAAAGTGGCCGGCGGACGCGTGGCCACCGTGGCCATTGACCGCATGGCCTTCCTGGTGCCGGTGGCGGTGGGTGCGCAATTGTCCTTCTATACGCAAACCGTGGAAGTAGGCCGCAGTTCGATCCAGATGCTGGTTGAAGTGTGGAGCGATGACCCGCTATCCAGTGAATGGCGCAAGGTCACCGAAGCGGTGTTCGTGTTTGTCGCCATCGATGGCAGTGGCCGTACCCGTCCAGTTCCGGCACGGCGCTGAGCGCAGATGGCAAACAAAAACGCCGGCTATGAGCCGGCGTTTTGCTGTGCGCTAAGAATCAGCCACGAATGTTGTAGATATCCTTCTCGTTCGACTCGGCGTAGTCGTAAAGACGCTGCAGATAAGCCTTCTGCTGCGCCCACACCTTGCTCGCCACTGGATCGGCTGCGGCGCTGGCGTCGACCACTTCGGCGGCGACCACTTTAAGTTTGGCCAACACTTCATCCGGCAGGCGGCGCACCTCTACGCCCTCACTCTTGAGCTGCTCCATGGCTTCCATGTTCTTGGCGTTGTAATCATCGAGCATGTCACCGTTCACATCGCGCGCAGCAGCACGGACGATGGCCTGCAAGTCAGCCGGCAGGGTTTCCCAGGCCTTGATGTTGATATCCAACTCGAAGGTCACGTTCGGCTCTTGCCAGCCCGGGGTGTAGTAGTACTTGGCGGCTTTGTGCAGGCCCAGCGCCTGGTCGTTGTAGGGGCCAATCCACTCGGTGGCATCGATCGCACCGGTTTGCAGCGCAGTGAAGATTTCACCCGCTGGCATGTTAACCACCGTACCGCCCATTTTGGTCAACACTTCGCCGCCCAGCCCTGGGGTACGCATCTTCAGGCCATTGAAGTCATCAACGCCGTTGATTTCCTTATTGAACCAACCAGCGGTCTGCACGCCTGTCGCACCACAGGCAATCGGCAGTACGCCGAAGGGCTTGTAGGTTTCTTCCCACAGCTGCATACCACCGCCCTTGTGCAGCCAGGCGTTCATTTCCTGGGCATTCGGGCCAAATGGCAGGGCGCAGAAGAACTGTGCGGCCGGGACTTTGCCCTTCCAGTAATAAGGTGCACCGTGGCCCATCTCGGCCGTACCGCGACTGACCGCATCAAACACTTCCAGCGCCGGCACCAGCTCACCCGCGGCATACACCTTGACCTTCAAGCGGCCATTACTCATTTCATTGACCAGCGTGGCGAAACGCTCGGCACCCACACCCACGCCAGGGAAGTTCTTCGGCCAGGACGTGACCATTTTCCAGTTAAACGTTTCAGTGTCAGCGCCTGCCTGGGGCTTACCAGCAGTTTCAGCTTCTTGCTTGCAGCCAGCCAGGGCGGTGGCTGCGAGGCCTACGCCTGCTGCTGCGAGAATTTGACGACGTTTCATGCAATGCTCCTTTATTGTTGTATTGGTTTGACCACAGGATCACTGCGGACCCACCACGCTTGACTAAAATAGGCCTAAGAACCTCTCAAGCCTAGCGGATACGACTAAAGTTGCAGGGCCATTGCCGCACATACCCGGGCCTGCCTAAAATCGCCGCCCCGCCTGCTTAAACAGCTCATAACCATAAGGACTTATGATGTCCGACAAACCGCCTCTGCTGCTCGGCCTTGCTCGTCTGATCGATTCACTCAATGCCAATTTAGGTAAAGCCTGTGCCTGGCTGACCCTGTTTTTGGTACTCGGCACCGCCATCGTGGTGGTATTGCGTTACGGTTTTGGCATCGGTGCAACCGCACTGCAAGAAGCCGTGCTGTATGCCCACGCCTTGGTCTTTATGGGCGCCGCCGCCTGGGTGTTGCAGCGCAACGGCCATGTGCGTGTCGATATCTTCTATCAGAACTTCAGCCCACGCCGTAAAGCCCTGGTCGACAGCCTCGGCACGCTGTTATTTCTGCTGCCGGTCTGCCTGTTTCTGGGCTGGGCCAGTTGGGGTTACGTCAGCAATTCGTGGGCGACCCTAGAAGGCTCCAGCGAATCTGGTGGCCTGAAATTCGTCTATTTGCAGAAGAGCATCATCTTGGTCCTCATCATCAGCCTGGTCTTGCAAGGCATTTCAGATTTGATCAAATTCGCCAATATCCTCCTCGGCCGCCTACCTACCGAGGAGGTGACCCATGGCTGAATTAATGGCAATTCTGCTGTTTATCAGTATCTGCGCAGCCTTGATGGCGGGCTACCCGGTGGCCTTCACCCTCGGCGGCGTCTCGCTGCTGTTTGCCGGCATCGGCATCCTCATCGGCGCCTTCGATGGCAGCTACCTGAGCGCGCTGCCTAACCGGCTGTTCGGCATCATGAACAACCAGACGATGCTGGCGGTGCCGCTGTTCGTGTTTATGGGCGTGATGCTGGAGAAGTCCAGGGTCGCCGAAGACCTGCTGGAGTCCATGTCGCGGCTGTTCGGCACCTTGCGCGGCGGCCTGGCCATTTCCGTCTGCGTGGTGGGCGCCCTGCTCGCCGCCAGTACCGGCATTGTCGGCGCCACCGTAGTAACCATGGGCCTGCTGGCCCTGCCAACCATGCTCCGGCGCGGTTATGACCCGGCGATTGCCACCGGCACCCTGGCGGCTACCGGCACATTAGGGCAGATCATTCCACCGTCTATCGTGCTGGTACTGCTGGGTGATGTGATGTCCAGCGCCTACTCCCAAGCCCAGCTGAAGATGGGTATTTTCTCGCCGAAGACCGTCTCGGTGGGCGACCTGTTTGTCGGCGCGCTGCTGCCCGGCTTGCTGCTGGTGGGGCTGTATATCGTGTACATCATCGGTGTCGCGATCTTCCAGCCGAAGAAGCTGCCCGCCTTGCCACAGGAGGAGCTCGGGCCGATTGAGTGGGGCAAGCTGATCAACGCGCTGGTACCACCACTGCTGCTGATCGGCGCAGTACTCGGCTCGATCCTTGCCGGTTACGCCACCCCGACCGAAGCCGCCGCGCTGGGCGCATTGGGCGCAATGGTGCTGGCGTTCTGCAAGGGCAAGCTGAACTTCGGCCAACTGCGTGAAGTGGCCTCTGGCACCACGGAAATCAGCGCCATGGTCTTTATGATCCTGATTGGCGCGTCACTGTTTTCCCTAGTGTTCCGCGGCTTCGGCGGCGAGGCGATGATCGAAGATGTATTCGCCCAATTACCCGGTGGCGTGCTCGGCGCGTTCTTCCTGGTGATGGTGGTGATCTTCCTGCTCGGCTTTATCCTCGACTTTATCGAGATCACCTTTGTGGTGGTGCCGATTGTCGGCCCGGTATTGCTGGCCATGGGCCTGGACCCGGTATGGCTGGGCGTGATGATCGCGCTTAACCTGCAGACCTCCTTCCTCACCCCGCCGTTCGGCTTCGCGCTGTTCTACCTGCGTGGCGTCACCCCGGCCTCCGTACCAACCAGCACCATTTATAAGGGTGTGCTGCCATTTATCCTGATCCAGATCTTTCTGCTCGTGCTCGCCTACCAGTTCCCAGGGTTGATCACCTGGCTGCCAGAGCAGGTCTACGGTAAGTAATCTATGCGCCATCACAAAACGCCCGTCGCTGACGGGCGTTTTGCTTTCTGCGCGCAAGCTGGGCTCCAATAGCCGTCTTTATTTCTTCTGATGCGAGTATGCCAATGGCCAGGTCCCACGTTGAACGCCTCGAACTGGATGAGCTGACCGGCTGGCGCGCGCGCTACGCGGGTACCGAACTGCTGATCAGCCAGCAAGGCGCGCAGATCCTCAGCTACCAGGAGGATGATCAACCACCGCTGATCTGGCTCAGTGAGCAAGCCGCTTATAAGCGCGGCCAGGGCGTACGCGGCGGCGTGCCCGTTTGCTGGCCATGGTTTGGCAGCCTGCAACGCAATCCACAGGCCGTACAGGCCATGCACCGCCAACCTGCACACGCACCCGCCCACGGCCTGATACGAGGCCTCGACTGGCAACTACAGGGGATTGATAGCAACGAGGACGGTATCTGCCTCGACTTTGTCTTCAACACAGCAGATCAGCCACTGACTGACTGGCCCCACGCAGCTGAACTGCACCTGCGTATTCGCCTGGATGGCCGCCTGCACCTCGAACTCACTAGCCGCAACCTGAGCGACACACCACTGGCCATCAGCCAGGCGCTGCACAGCTATTTTGCCGTCAGCGATATTCGTCAGGTCAGCGTCGAGGGCCTGCACGGCTGCCGCTATATCGAAACCCTGGAAGACTGGCAGACTCGCCAGCAAGAGGGACCGCTGCAGTTCAACCGCGAAACCGACCGCATCTACCTAGACACGCCAGAATCACTGAGCATCCTCGACCCCACCTGGCAACGGCGCATTCAGCTGCATAGCCACGGCTCGCAATCGGCGGTGCTGTGGAACCCCTGGATCGACAAGGCACAACGACTCTCACAATTTGCCGCCGATGCCTGGCAAGGCATGCTGTGTATCGAACACGCCAATGTCATGGACGACATCTGCCTACTGGCCGCAGGCGCACAGCATCAGCTCAACGTCAGTATCTGGGCTGAACCGCTGGAGGGCTGAAGTAGTCAGCTACATGACACGCCAAAGACCGCCCACGCTTACTGCGGCGCTACAGCTTCAAGCGCCTGCGCCAACTCACTAGCATCGGTAAAGCTGCGCTGCCCCTGCAACTTGCCGTCTCGCAGGTCGAGCCACAGCACGCTGGCGGTGTCTACTGGGTAGCGCGGGGTGATGCGGGCGTCGCGGTCGAGGAGGATGCGGTAGTTGTAGTCGCGCATTTTGGGGAGGGCGAACAGAGTCGCAATCACCTTGGGCATACGGCTGATATCGGCGAGAAAGACGGTGTGGCGCTGTTCCAGATAGCCTTTGGGCTTGCCTTGCAAGGCGGCGTCGACCAGTTTGGCGGCGCCCATGCTTTGAGCCACCAGCAGCACCTGCAGTTGGTTGTCGAGGGTGTAGGCCTGGTCATGCTGGTCCAACAGGGTCCAGGGCGCTAGGCGCTCGCCGGTTTCCAGGGCCATGGCGCTGGCAGAGATCAGGAACAGCAGCAGAACAAGAGCAGCTTTCATGGATGGAACTCCAGGCTTATAGGTCGTCATCGGTTACCACTCTGACCGCGTCCGCCTGCATGGCATACGCGGCGTCCGCCAGTTCATTGTTGACCTGCTCGACCTTCAGCGTGCCGCTGACCCACAGCGGTGCGTAGATGTCTTCCAGTTCGATACCTTTGGGGTAGCGAACGAGTACAAGCTGATTCGGTGGCGGTGGCGGGACATGGATACAAGCGCCAGGATAGGGCACCAGAAAGAACAGCGTACTGCGGCCTTCTCGGTCAGTTTCCAGCGGCACGGGGTAGCCGCCAAGGCGCAGCGTTTTGCCATTCAGGGCGGCGACGGTGCTCGTCGAGTACATCACCGCGGGTAGGTTGTTATCTTGCTGTTTGAGGCCGCCGGGGTTGTAGAACGCGCTGTCTTGCTCGGCGCCCTGGTGGTCGATTTCCGGCATGGCTTCCAATGCCGCCCGGTCTTGCGGCGGCATCAGCTCCAGCCAATCGGTTTCCGGCAGCTCGGCACAGGCCAGGGTGCTGATAAACAGCAAGGGTAACAACAGATAACGCATCGATGGGCTCACAGGGCGGCGGAGTGAAAGGGCATCAGCCCTTTTTGACTGCGCCGTAGATTACCAGCAACACCACTGCGCCGATCACCGCGCCGATAAAGCCGGCAGACTCACCGACTTTGTAGATGCCCAGCGCCTGGCCGCCATAGGTGGCAGCGATTGAGCCGCAGACACCGAGCAAGATGGTCATGATCCAGCCCATGCTGTCGTTGCCAGGTTTGATAAAGCGCGCGATCAAGCCGACGATCAGGCCGATAAAGATAATGCCGAGAATGCTCATGACGCTGTACTCCACGTCTGTTACAGGGATGCCAATAATGGCGTTAGGCAATCAGACGAAAATCATGCGCCAAGGTTCCATCTGACGCCGCCGCGCTGGCGGCGTCAGTCGGATTCAGGCCTTGGTGATCAACGCCTCGACGGCAGCAATTTGCTTGTCGAGGGTGGCGCGATCCGCACAGCGCAGGGTGGCGTGGCCAACCTTGCGCCCGGCCTTGAAGGCCTTGCCATAGTGGTGCAAGCGGCAGCCATCGATAGCGATAACCTGCTCAACTGGCGGCACGCTGCCGAGGAAGTTGAGCATCGCACTCTCGCCAACTTTGGCGGTCGAGCCCAGCGGCAGGCCGGCGACGGCGCGCAGGTGGTTCTCGAACTGGCTGCACTCGGCGCCTTCGATGGTCCAGTGCCCCGAGTTGTGGACGCGCGGGGCGATTTCGTTGGCTTTCAGGCCGCCATCGACTTCAAAGAACTCGAAGGCCAGCACGCCGACGTAGTCGAGCTTAGTCAGCACACGGCCGACGTAATCTTCGGCCAGCGCCTGCAACGGGTGATCGGTGCTGGCGATCGACAAGGCCAGCACGCCGCTGTCGTGACGGTTGTGCACCAGCGGGTAGAAACGCGTTTCACCACCACGGGCGCGCACCGCTACCAACGAGACTTCGCCGGTGAACGGTACAAAGCCTTCAAGAATGCACGGCACGCTGCCCAGTTCGGCAAAGGCGCCGGTGACGTCCTCAGGCTTGCGCAGAACCTTCTGGCCCTTACCGTCGTAACCCAGGGTGCGGGTCTTCATCACCGCCGGTAAACCGATGGCGGCCACGGCAGCATCCAGGTCGGCTTGCGACTGGATATCGGCGAAGTCCGGGGTGGGAATGCCCAGGTCCTTGAACATGGACTTTTCAAACCAGCGATCACGGGCGATGCGCAGGGCTTCGGCGCTCGGGTAGACCGGGACGAACTGCGAGAGGAAGGCCACGGTTTCGGCCGGTACGCTCTCGAACTCGAAGGTCACCAGGTCGACTTCGTCAGCCAACTGGCGCAGGTGATCCTGATCGCCATAATCGGCGCGGATATGCTCACCAACGCTTGCGCGCAGGCGTCCGGCGCGGGGTCGAGGAAGGCGAAGTTCATCCCCAGTGGGGTGCCTGCCAGCGCCATCATACGGCCCAGTTGGCCGCCACCGATTATGCCGATCTTCATGGGTTAGGCCTCACGCGGGTCCGGGTTGTCCAATACGGTTTCGGTCTGTTCCTGGCGGAACTGCTTGAGCGCCGCGTGGAACTGCGGATGCTGGTGACCGAGAATGCTTGCCGCGAGCAGCGCCGCATTCACCGCGCCTGCCTTGCCGATGGCCAAGGTAGCGACTGGAATACCGGCTGGCATTTGCACGATCGACAGCAACGAGTCGACACCCGAGAGCACAGCGCTTTGCACAGGCACGCCGAGTACCGGCAGGTGGGTCTTGGCCGCACACATGCCCGGCAGGTGCGCCGCGCCGCCGGCACCGGCGATGATCACCTGAATGCCACGCTCGTCTGCTTGCTCGGCATACTGGAACAGCAGGTCCGGGGTGCGGTGGGCAGAAACCACCTTCACTTCGTACGGAATGCCTAGCTTATCCAGCATCTCGGCGGTGTGGCTAAGGGTGGACCAATCGGACTTGGAGCCCATGATCACGCCAACCAGTGCGCTCATCGTCGTGCCTCTTCTCAAATGCGCCCGCAGGCGCGGCAAAAACCAACAAGCCACGCGGGAAAACCGGCGTGGCTTGTGTGCGAATTCCGACCGGTGCGACCGGCCAAAGGCCGCGCAGTATACCGTAAAGCCCCAGCAGGCGCGCACCCCTGCCAACCGTTTGTCGAAGCACACGCCGAACCCCATCACAGTGCACTAAACCACCCGTTTGCAGGCACCACGAGCAGACTCCGCGCACAAATCGACAGCACGACTCTGGCTATACTGGGCGCCCTTTTCATCCAACAAGGACGCCACCATGACAAGGCTGTCACTGCTACTCAGTGCATCACTGCTCACCCTCAACGCCAGCGCGATGGAACTGGCCAAGTACCCGCAGGCGTTCAATGCCGGCAACGGTATCAGCGTCATCGTGGCGCCCAGCAGCGACAACGCACAGGCGCTGGTTCAGGTCAGCGGCATCAATCACCCCCTTGATGAAGTGGTCATCCTCACCACCATCAAGGATCGCGGCAACGATGACCGCGACTACAGCACCACCCTCAATGGCAGCGCTTACAACATGCTGGTCAAACGTCAAGACTGGGGTGGCGAGCGCGTCAAACTCTACCTGCCGAATACCGACGGTTTCGAGCTGGGCTTCGATGCAGACAAGAGCAAGACAGCCAAGCCGGCCAGCCTATTGGCGCTCTATGAGCAGCAGAAAAAACAAGGTATTCAGGAGCAGCTGAGCCGCTTTGACCGTGAACAACGCGTGGCCGACTTCACCGCGCAATTGCAACAAATCGATCAGGACGCCTCGAAAACCTGCGGCACTGCGCTGCACACCCAGGTTGACTGGCAGGCGCTTGATGACGAGAAGCTCAAACGCCTCAGCGTGCCGAGCTTCTGCGGTGAAGTCGTGCGGCAGATGGCGTACCTCTGCGAAAACAATGCTGACTACAAGACCCAAGCCAAACAGCTCAGCAGCGTGCAGTGCAGCTTTGCTGACGCGTTAAAGCTGCGCGAGAAGGATGCAAACCTGGTGTTTACCACCCATGAAAAAGCCCCCAACCAAGGCGATTTTATCAACGCGTTCCTGCGCAACCGCTAGGCCTTCCCCGGCAGTGGCCTGCATCACGGGCCGCTGCCAACCCCACAGCATAATTCTTGCGCCGTTCTGAGCATTCTGAACCGTTACGGCCGTACTGATGTTGCATGCCCACCTGACCACACTGCATGTATCGCTCTATGGCATGGTCTGTTACGCCGTGCCGCCGAAAGCCTCCTTGGGTGGCGCTCACGTCGTGCTGGTCGTCCCGGCTTCCCACTCTGCCTCCGGTAAGGCAAAGGGTGCGGTACAGCTCGAAAGCTTTTTAAAGCTTCACCACGGGTGCGGCTACCTTACAGCCCCGCTACACGCACCAAAGCATCGCGCACCGCACCAGTAAAGCGCACATCTTCCGTTCTACACACACCCCGCTCACGCGATAAACGATACAGAACTGGTATGTATTGAACTGGCACGCAATTCGCTTCCACTCCCACATGCAGGAGTAACCCTTCGGGGTAGCGGCACCACAATTTGCAATAGCCGACTAGGGTTCCGGTCCGCGATCAAATGATCTGCGGATGACTGGTCCGAGAGTTGGCGACCTCCTTCGAGGTTACACGGCGGGATAAAAGCCCGGGAGAACGCGCCCCATTTGTGGGGATCCGCAGTGCACTCCTGCCCGCTCATTTCGAACTGGAGGTTCCACCATGCGTAAGACCCGTCTGTGTTCAGTGCTCGCCGCCGGCCTCGCTGCCGCCATCAGCCTCAATAGCCACGCCGCGCCGAAGCCCGACTTCAGCGTCTGCTGGACCATCTACGCCGGCTGGATGCCCTGGGAATATGGCGCAGCAGAAGGCATTGTCGACAAGTGGGCGAAAAAGTACGACATCAACATTGATGTGGTGCAGATCAACGATTACGTCGAATCGATCAACCAGTACAGCGCCGGGCAGTTCGACGGCTGCACCATGACCAATATGGACGCCCTGACCATTCCAGCGGCCGGTGGCGTGGACAGCACCGCACTGATCATCGGTGACTTCTCCAATGGCAATGACGGCATTGTGGTCAAAGGCGAGAAGAAAACCCTGGGCGATCTCAAAGGCCAAAACGTCAACCTGGTCGAACTGTCCGTGTCGCACTATCTGCTGGCGCGCGGCCTGGAAAAAGCCGGGCTCAGCGAAAAAGACCTGACCGTGGTCAACACCTCGGACGCCGACTTGGTCGCTGCTTTCTCTACCGACGACGTCACCGCTGTGACCACCTGGAACCCACTGCTGGCGGAAATCGAAGCCACCCCAAACGTCACCAAGGTGTTTGACTCCAGCCAGATCCCCGGTGAAATCATCGACCTGATGGTGGTCAACAGCGACACACTCAAGGACAACCCGGCTTTCGGCAAAGCGCTGACCGGCGCCTGGTACGAAATCATGGCCACCATGAGCGCCGATACCCCAGCCGGCATTGCTGCGCGCGAGCAGATGGCCAAGGCCTCCGGTACCGACCTCGCGGGCTACGACGCACAACTGGCCGCAACCAAGATGTTCTACAGCGCCAAGGATGCCGTGGCCTTCGCCAACAGCCCGAAACTGCCGGCGACTATGACCAAGGTGGCGGAATTTTCCTTCGGCCACGGCCTGCTCGGCGAAGGTGCAAAGAGTGCCGACGCCATCGGCATGAGCTTTGCCAGAGGCGTGGCCACCGGCGACAAGGCCAACCTCAAGCTGCGCTTTGACCCGAGCTATATGCAGATGGCGGCTGACGGCACGCTGTAACCAGGCGCTTTTGCGTAAACGGCACCCCGTAGGGTGGATCGGGGCGCGTAGCTGACGCCTCCCCCATCCACCCTACGAGGTGCCCCCACGGTGGATGAAAAAAGCGTCATCCACCCTACGCACTACGTACGACGAGATAACTATGCGCCTGATCAACCGCCACCCGGATCGCAGCGGCCGCCTGCTGCTGATCCTGCTGCCGTTCGCCCTGCTGCTGTTTGCCTACTTCGCAGGCTCAACAGCGCGCTTGGCGGAAAACCCCAACGACAAACTGCTGCCCAGCGCCGGCCAAATGGTCAGCGCAATTGATCGCCTGGCCTTCACCGAGGACAAGCGCAGCGGCAAGTACCTGTTCTGGGAAGACAGCGCCTCCAGCCTCAAGCGCCTCGGCATGGGCATCGGCATCGCTGCTCTAGCCGGGCTGTGCCTAGGCATCACCGCCGGTATTTTGCCGTTGTTCAGTGCACCGCTTTCGCCGTTACTCACCGTGTTATCAATGATCCCACCGCTGGCGATTCTACCCATTCTGTTCATTACCTTCGGCCTCGGCGAACTGTCTAAGGTGATGCTGATCGTGATCGGCATCACCCCCATCCTGGCCCGTGACTTAGAACAACGCGCCCGCGAGATCCCTACCGAAATCCTGATCAAGGCGCAGACCCTCGGCGCCAGCACCTGGACCCTGATTCTGCGTGTGGTACTGCCACAACTGCTGCCGCGCCTGCTGATCGCCCTGCGCCTGGTACTGGGCTCCGCATGGCTGTTCCTGATTGCCGCCGAAGCCATCGCCAGCACGGACGGTCTCGGCTATCGCATCTTCCTCGTACGTCGCTATATGGCGATGGACGTGATCCTGCCCTACGTGGCGTGGATCACCCTGCTCGCCTGGCTGATGGACTTGGGGCTGCGCCGCCTGACCCAGCTGTGCTTCCCCTGGTTTGAGGGGAGCAAGGCATGAGCACTCTAAAAAGCAGCGCGTTTATCGAAGTGAAAAACGTCTGGCAGGAATACGCCGACCAAGTGGTACTTGAGCGCCTGAACCTGAGCATCAATGAAGGCGAGTTCTGCACGCTTGTTGGGGCCTCCGGCTGCGGCAAGTCGACCTTCCTGCGCCTGTTGCTGGGGCAGGAGCGCGCCAGCCGTGGCGAAATTCTACTCGCCGGACAGCCGCTGGCCGGCGAACCCGATAGCAGCCGCGGCGTGGTGTTCCAGCGCTACTCTGTGTTCCCACATTTAAGCGTGCTGAACAACGTCACCATCGGCCTGGAGCTGCCGCGCTCACCGCTTCTCGGCCGTCTGTTCGGCAGCGCCAAACGCGAAGCGCGCGAGCAGGCGGCAGCAATCCTCACGAAAGTCGGCCTCGGCCACGCGCTGGATAAATACCCCAGCCAACTCTCAGGCGGCATGCAGCAACGCCTGGCCATTGCCCAGGCGCTGATCATGCAGCCGCGTGTGCTGCTGCTCGACGAACCCTTCGGCGCGCTCGATCCGGGTATCCGTAAGGACATGCACCGAATGCTGCTGGAGTTGTGGCGCGAAACCAAACTGACCGTGTTTATGGTCACCCACGACCTGAGTGAAGGCTTCAGCCTAGGCACGCGCCTACTGGTATTCGATAAGACTCGCATCGACCCGCACGCACCGAATGCCTTTGGTGCGCGCATCACCTACGACATTCCCCTGAACAGCGACCGCCGCGCCGCCGTCGCCAGCCTGCCGGCGCATCTCGGCGCGCACCTGCAAGGAGTTAACCCATGACTGCCGCACTTAGCCTGCGCCCCACGCTTTATGAAGAACTCGTTCCCGGCGGTGGCCACACCTCCTTCGTCCTCAAGCGCGGCCAACTGCTGCGCATCACCGACCTCGAAGGCAACGCCAACGTCAGCCTGCTGCTGCTCAATGCCTGCGAGAAAAGCGAACGGCTGAATCTACCGGACACCCTCAAGTGCCAACACACCGCCAAGCTCACCGCCGGCCATTGCCTGTACTCGGATATGGGCCGCGTACTGGCCGCCATCACCGCTGACACCTGCGGCTGGCATGACAGCTTCGGCGGCATACTCAACGCCGCTGAAGTTGCCGAGAAATATGGCGCCGGGCGCTACCAGGAACTGCGCAACGGCTTCTTCCGCAATGGCGTGGACAACCTGCTGGTGGAAATGGGCAAGTGGAACCTCAACCTGCAAGACCTGCTGATGAACCTCAACCTGTTCAGCAAGGTCAGCGTCGACGCGGATGGGCGCTTCCATTTCGAACCCGGCAACTCCAAGGCCGGCGACTACATCGAGCTATACGCGCCGATGGACACCTTGGTGGTACTCACCGCCCTGCAACACCCCATGGACCCCAACCCCGAATACGCGCCCAAGCCAGTGCAACTGCGCTGGAGCCGCGTCGAGAGCGACGGCATCAGCGTGCTCTGCCGCACTTCGCGCCCGGAAAACGCGCGTGGCTTCCATAACACCGAACGTCAGTATCTCTGAGGGCTGCGCACATGAATTTAATTGAAAGCCCTCTGCAGCCTGAAGCCGCTTTGTACCGCCACGAAATCCCAGCCGGCGAACCGTTCCTCTGCGAAGTCAAAGCCGGACAAACCTTACGCCTGCTCGACCTCGAAGGTAATCAGGCGGTCGATACGCTGTTCTTCAGCGCCCGCAACCCACGCGAGCGTTTCGACCCGCAACGCACCCTGCGCAAACAGAACAGCGTCTACCTAACCAGCGGCACCGTTCTCTACTCCAACCTGGGCAACCCGCTGCTGACCATCAGTGCCGACACCTGTGGCCGCCACGACACCCTCGGCGGCGCCTGCGCCCAGGAGAGCAACACCGTTCGCTACGCACTGGATAAGCGCTATATGCACAGCTGCCGCGATAACTTCCTGCGCGCCAGCCTGCACGACGGCCGCCTGGAGAAGCGTGACATCGGCGCCAACATCAACTTTTTTATGAACGTACCTGTCACGCCGGACGGCGGCCTGACCTTCGAGGACGGCATCTCTGCACCGGGCAAGTACGTCGAACTGGTCGCGCACATGGACGTCATCGTACTGATCTCCAACTGCCCGCAACTGAACAACCCGTGCAACGGCTGGAACCCAACCCCGGCCGAGGTGCTGGTATGGGACTGATCGATCACCCGGTGGATAACGCTTCGCGGTTATCCGCCCTGCGCACGTTGCGCACATGGCTGTTTCACCTGTGCCAGAGCCGCTCGGGGCAGGTGTTGGAAGATAAGCCTAAGCGCGACACAACACCGTAGGAGGGGCTTCAGCCGCGAGTTCTTAGAACGAAGGCATCGCGGCTAAAGCCCTTCCTACGAAGAACATAACAGCACCGTGCACACATTCATGACCACGGACGACCGTGGTGCAGACCGAATACTGCGGGACGGCCCGCCTTGCCTTCCGAGGGCAAATCCATGTTCGACAAACTGCTGATCGCCAACCGTGGCGCCATCGCCTGCCGCATCCTGCGCACGCTGCGTGAACTGCACGTAGGTGGCGTGGCCGTGTACTCCGAGGCCGACGCCGCCAGCCTGCATATCCAGCAAGCAGATGAAGCCTTCAGCCTCGGCGAAGGCCCGGCCGCTGACACTTATCTGGTGGTCGAGAAAATCCTCGCCATCGCCAAGCAAACCGGCGCCACCGCCATCCACCCCGGCTACGGCTTTCTATCGGAAAACGCCGCGTTTGCCGAAGCCTGCGAAGCCACCGGTATCGCCTTCGTCGGCCCGACGCCGGAGCAGCTGCGCGTCTTCGGCCTCAAACACACCGCCCGCGCCTTAGCCAAACAACACGGGGTGCCGATGCTGGAAGGCACCGAGCTGTTGGAAAACCTCGACGCCGCCCTGGTCGCCGGCGAGGTAGTCGGCTACCCCGTGATGCTGAAAAGCACTGCCGGTGGTGGCGGTATTGGTATGCGCGTGTGCAACAGCGCTGCCGAGTTGAGCGAGGCCTTCGACGCAGTCAAACGCCTCGGGCAGAACAACTTCAGCGACAGCGGCGTGTTTATCGAGAAGTACATCCAGCGCGCCCGCCACCTCGAAGTGCAGGTGTTTGGCGACGGCCAGGGCGACGTGCTGGCCCTTGGCGTGCGTGACTGCTCGGTGCAGCGGCGCAACCAGAAAGTGCTGGAAGAAACCCCAGCGCCGAACCTGCCAGCCGGTATGGCCGAAGAGCTCTGCGCGGCGGCAATCAAGCTGGCCAAGGCCGTCAATTACCGCAGCGCCGGCACCGTCGAATTTGTCTACGACAGCGCCGCTTGCCAGTTCTATTTTTTGGAAATGAACACCCGCCTGCAAGTGGAACACGGCGTCACCGAGCAGGTGTGGGGCGTCGATCTGGTGCGCTGGATGATCGAACTGGCGGCCGGCGATCTAGCCCCGCTGAGCGAGCTGGGCAAAGGCCTGAAAGCCAGCGGCCACGCGATCCAAGCGCGGCTGTACGCTGAAGACCCGGGCCGCGACTTCCAGCCGAGCCCCGGCCTGCTGACTGCCGTGGACTTCCCCACTGCCGATGGCAAGAGCCTGCGCATCGACACCTGGGTCGAAGCCGGTTGCGAGATTCCACCCTACTTCGACCCGATGATCGCCAAGCTGATCAGCTGGCAGCCGACCCGCGAACAAGCCAGCGCCGCCTTGGGCCAAGCACTGGCTGACTCAGTGCTGTACGGCGTGGAATCCAACCGTGATTACCTGCGGCAGATTCTGCTCGATGCACCGTTCGCCAGCGGCAACCCTTGGACCCGTTGCCTGGAAGGCTTGGTGTATAAGGCCGACACCTTCGAAGTGCTCAGCGCCGGCACCCAAACCACCGTGCAAGACTTCCCAGGCCGCCTCGGCTATTGGGCAGTCGGCGTACCGCCATCGGGGCCGATGGATGATCGTGCACTGCGCCTAGGCAATCGCCTGCTGGGTAATGACGAAGGCGCCGCTGCGCTGGAAATCACCATGAGCGGCCCGCTGTTGCGCTTCAACACCGATGCGGTGGTTGCGGTCACCGGCGCAGTCATTCCGCTCAGTGTGGACGGCGTCGAGCAACCAATGAACAGCGCGCTGCTGATCAAGGCCGGCAGCACGCTGGGCCTCGGCACCATCGCCGGCAGCGGCGCACGCAGCTATCTGTGCCTGCGCGGCGGCCTGCAAGTGCCGGACTATTTGGGCAGCAAAAGCACCTTCACCCTCGGCCAGTTCGGCGGCCACGGCGGCCGTGCCCTGCGCGCCGGTGATGTGCTGCATATCCCGGCGCTGAACAACTTCGATAGCGGCGCGCAACTACCTGCCGAACTGTGCAGCGCCCTGCCCGCCGTCCGCGAAATCCGCGTGATCTACGGCCCCCATGGCGCGCCTGAATACTTCACCGAGGACTACATTGAGACCTTCTTCGCCACCGACTGGGAAGTACACTTCAACTCCAGCCGCACCGGCGTACGCCTGATCGGCCCCAAACCAGAGTGGGTGCGCGACAGCGGCGGCGAAGCCGGCCTGCACCCCTCCAATATCCATGACAATCCGTATGCGATTGGCGCAGTGGACTTTACCGGTGACATGCCGGTAATCCTCGGCCCCGACGGCCCCAGTCTGGGCGGCTTCGTTTGTCCGGTGACCATCATCGAGGCTGATCTGTGGCAGTTGGGGCAGCTTAAGGCTGGGGATAAAGTCAGGTTTGCCCCCGTTAGCATCGAAGTCGCACGGCAGTTGGCGAAAGCCAAAAATCTCGAGGGCGCCGATCTCTGTGGGAGGAGCCGGGCGACGCTCCGCTTCAGCCCCGATCCAGACACCACCAATGTCGCGGCTAAAGCCCCTCCCACAAAAGCCACGACCGCCCTCACCTCACCGATCATTCTCGACATCGGTGAAGCCGATAAACGCCTGGTCGCTCGCCTATCCGGCGACACTCACCTGCTGCTGGAAATCGGCGCGCCAGAGCTGGACTTGGTGCTGCGCTTTCGTGGCCACGCGTTGATGCAGGCGCTGGAGGCATTGAGCCTCAACGGCGTGATCGACCTGACGCCCGGCATTCGCTCGCTGCAAGTCCACTATCAACCGGAAACCCTCAGCCTGAATGCACTGCTCGGCATCGTTGCCGGCGAGTGGGACGCCGTGTGCAACGCCCAGGACCTGCGCGTGCCCTCGCGCATCGTCCATCTACCGCTGTCCTGGGACGACCCGGCCTGCCAGCTTGCCATCGACAAGTACATGATCACGGTGCGCAAAGACGCGCCCTGGTGCCCGAGTAACCTGGAGTTCATCCGCCGTATCAACGACCTGCCCAATCTCGATGAGGTCTACAAGACCGTGTTCGACGCCAGTTATCTGGTGATGGGTTTGGGCGATGTGTACCTCGGTGCACCCGTGGCCACGCCACTGGACCCGCGTCATCGCCTGGTCACCACCAAATACAACCCCGCGCGCACTTGGACTGCGGAAAACTCGGTGGGCATCGGCGGCGCCTATATGTGCGTGTACGGCATGGAAGGCCCCGGCGGTTATCAATTCGTCGGCCGCACCCTGCAGATGTGGAACCGCTACCGCGAAGTCGCGGCGTTCGACGGCAAGCCGTGGCTGCTGCGCTTCTTCGATCAGATTCGTTTCTATCCGGTGTCTGCCGAAGAGTTGCTGCACATTCGCCGCGACTTTCCGCTGGGGCGTTATGACTTGCGCATTGAACACAGCGAACTGGCGCTGGCTGACTACCAAGGCTTTCTCGATAAGGAAGCGGACGCTATCGACGCCTTCCGCCGGCAGCAACGGGGCGCTTTCGACGCCGAACGCCAACGCTGGATCGCCTCCGGCCAAGCGCATTTCGACAGCGAAGAAATAGCGGCGGAAATCGGTGAAGACAGCCCGCTGGGCGCCGGCCAGCACAGCATCGAAAGCCATATCGCCGGCAACCTCTGGCAGGTGCAGGTCGAGGAAGGCTCGGTGGTGAAAGCCGGCGATGTGCTGGTGATTCTCGAGTCGATGAAAATGGAAATCCCCCTGCTCGCGCCGCGCGACGGCATCGTCCGCGACGTGCGCGTGCAACCCGGTTCGCCGGTCCGTGCTGGCCAGCGGATGTTGGTATTGGAGGAGCGTTAAATCGTAGGGAGGGTCACGCTCTACCGACCTACCAACCGGTCGCAGACCGGCCTAACACTCGGCCAACGTGCCGACCCATATGCGATACCACGGCATCGACAGTGGATGGATAAAGCGCCATCCACCCTACATAAGGAAGCGTTTATGAAACACGCATTCGACCTGCGCCTCGGCGCGCTGAAAACCGCCTACACAGACGGCAGCCTGACCCCGCGCCAGCTGATTCTCGCCCTGCGTGAACAGGCCGTCGCGCTGAATCCTGAGTTCAATCTGTTTATTCATCTGCTCAGCGCCGCCGAGCTGGAACCCTATCTGACCGCGCTGGACGGCAAGTCGCCGGTCGAGTTGCCGCTGTTCGGGTGCCCTTTGCGATCAAGGACAATATCGACCTGGCTGGCATCCCGACCACTGCGGCCTGCCCGGCCTACGCCTATACGCCCGAGCGCAGCGCCACCTTGGTCGCACAACTGATTGCACTTGGAGCCGTGCCGCTGGGTAAAACGAACCTCGACCAGTTCGCCACCGGCCTAAATGGCACCCGCTCACCCTACGGCGCTTGCCGCAACAGCGTGCACCCGGATTATCCATCTGGCGGTTCCAGCGCTGGTTCATCACTGGCCGTCGCGCTGGGCGTGGCCAGCTTTGCCCTCGGTACCGACACCGCCGGCTCCGGCCGGGTGCCGGCCGCGCTGAACAACTTAGTCGGCCTCAAAGCCAGTAAAGGCCTGCTCTCCACCGCCGGCGTAGTACCGGCCTGCCGCAGCCTAGACTGCGTGACCTATTTCACCGCCAGCGCAGTGGAAGCCAGCCAATTGCTGGCCCTGACCGCCAAGCTCGACCCACAAGACCAATACAGCCGTAGCAACCCACTGTGGAACGATGCCAGCGCCTTTGGCGCGCCGCGTCGAGGCTTTCGTTTCGGCGTGCCTGAGCAGCTGGAGTTTCTTGGATGCCCAGAAAGCCCGGCGCTGTTTGCCCATGCCATTGAACAACTAAAAGCCCTTGGCGGTGAGCCAGTGGAGATCGACTTCGCGCCGTTCCTCGCCGCCGCCCGCCTGCTCTATGCCGGGCCGTGGGTGGCCGAGCGCTACAGCGTGGCCGGGACGCTGATCGAACAGCACCCAGAGGCTGTATTGCCCGTAATCAAAGATGTGTTGAGCAAAGCCGCCGGCTTTAGCGCCGTGCAAACCTTCGAGGCGCAGTACCAGCTGCAAGCCCTCAAAGCCCAATGCGATCAACTCATGGCCGGATTGGATTGTGTACTCACACCCGCTTATCCGCGCCCGGTGAGCCTGGCCGAACTAGAAGCCGAACCCGTGCAGCGCAACTCCGACCTCGGTTATTACACCAACTTTATGAACATGCTCGATTACGCCGCCGTCGCGGTGCCGGCCGGCTTTATGGCTAATGGCCTGCCGTGGGGCGTAACCCTATTGGGTCGGGTGTTTACCGATCAATACCTGCTGAGTCTGGCTGATGCCCTGCAACGTCAGCAGGCGTTGCCGCTCATCGGCGAACGCACCCTGAATGGGCCTGCACCGGCCAGCAGTGCACGCAACGACATGGCCCGCGTGGTGGTCTGCGGCGCGCATCTGGATGGCCTACCGCTCAACTGGCAACTCAAGCAACGCGGCGGCTACTTGGTCGAGGCGACCCTAAGCTCGCCGGATTACAAGCTGTATGCCCTCGCCGGCGGCCCGCCGTTTCGGCCGGGCATGGTGCGCGTCGCGGCGGACGGCGTGGCCATCCCCGTGGAGGTCTGGGAGCTACCGAGCAGCGAGTTGGGCTCCTTCCTCACCGGCATTCCCGCACCGTTGGGCTTGGGTAAAGTACAGCTGGCTAGCGGCGTCTGGGAAAGCGGTTTTATCTGTGAGCCATACGGGCTGGAAGGTGCCACAGATATCAGCGCCTACGGTGGCTGGCGTGCCTATGTGCAGAGCAAGGGATGAATTCAATAGGCCAGAACTATTAGCCCATGATAATTTATTATTTTTATAAATCACCTGAGGCCATCGTAAGTGCAACAACGACTCAGCGCGCCAACGATCTTTCAACATGCTTACCGGCGCAGCTAATCACTGCGCCAACACGGCGACTGCTCACTGACCAACGCGATGATGCGGCATAGTTTTTGCGTTACTCAGGCATCTCACTTGCTGAAGCGATCACGATGTTGCATGCCCACCTGACCACTCTGCATGTGGTCTCACAAATTCTCGAGATCTTTGCCGAGCAGCCCGAGCTAACCGAGCAACTGCTGGCTGGCAGTGCCATTGCGGCCAGTGATCTGGCGTGCGCCGATACACGCATCACCCGCACCCAGGAGTTGCAAGTCTGCGCCAATGCCCTGCACCTGCGCAGTGACCTGGGCCTAGAGCTGGGCCGGCGCATGCATGTATCAGCCTATGGCATGGTCGGTTACGCCGCCCTGTCGAGTGCCACCTTTGGTGACGCCTGGCGGCTGATGCTGCAGTACCCTGCACTGCTCGGCACCTACTTCAAGCTGGACTTGTGCATCGAAGGCGAGCTGGCCTGGGTCTGCGCCAGCGATTACCAGCACAGCCCTGAATTGGAGATGTTCAACCTGGAGATGTGCCTGGCCTCGCTCAAACTGATCAGTGATGACCTACTCGGCCAGCCGCTACAGCTGAGTGCCGCGCAGTTTTGCTACAGCGAGCCGAATTACAGCGACCGCTACCCACACAGTTTCGCCTGCCCACTGCAATTCAATGCCGCGCGCAACGCGTTCGCCTTCCCCGCGCATCTGCTGCAGCACCCCTTGCCATTGGCCGACGCGGTCACTCACCGGGAAATGCTCAGCCGCTGCCGCAAGCAGAATACCGAGTTCACCACTCGCCAGGCCTGGCTCGGGCGCATCCACCAATTGCTGGCTGAGCAAGTCACTGCACCGCCCGGCTTAGAACAGCTGGCGCAGCAGATGCATTGCTCGCCGCGCACCCTGCGCAGGCACCTGCAGGCGCAGGGCACGCACTACCAGGAACTGCTTGATGAGCTGCGCTTCGAGCGGGCAAAAACCTTGTTAAGCGAGGAAGACTGGCCAATCTGCCGGATCGCCGAGCACCTCGGTTTCAGCGAAACCGCCAGTTTCCGCCATGCCTTCCAGCGCTGGAGCGGTGTAGCACCCAGTCGCTTTCGAGCCTGATGAGACAGTGCTCAGCGCTCAGGAGCCCTGCGCACGCCAACACCACGTGGCAGCGTTAGTCCGCGCTACTGGCGAGCCCGTCTTCATCACGTACGTTACGGTACATTTGCAGCCGTGAGGCTTCGTGTAGACCACGACTCAAAGCGAGCAGCCGCTGGAACTCCGCAGGATGCTGGGCAGCCACGTTATCGCGCGGCGTGACCGAGCGCAGGTCGTGCAGCGTCGGCGACGCACCGTCGTACTGCATCTGCAAGAGGAACTCACGGGTCACCGCGCCAATTACCGGGAAGCTGCCTTCTTGCAGCACCAGCGGTACCACCCGCTCGCCTTCCGGCGCTGGCTGCTGCACATCGCGGCCCAGGCTGCCATTCTCGAACGGCACACCCAGCAGTCCAGCCACAGTAGGCAATAGGTCAGACAACCCAACAGCCTCATCAAACGTGTGTGGCTTCAACCACTGCGGCGCATGGATCAGCAGCGGTACGTTGTTGCTCTCGAGCCCAAGTTGCTCGAAGGCTGGCGCCATGTGCGGGATCTGGCTGATACGGGTGTTGTGGTCACCAAAGAACACAAAGATCGTGTTGTCGTAGAAGCCCTGCTCCTTGGCCAGCTCCATCAAGCGGCCTATGTTGAAGTCAAGCAAGCGCACCGCGTTGTACTGCTCCACGCTACGCGAACCGGCCTGCTGCACCTGCTCCAGCGGCAGGTCGAGCGCCTCAAAGCCGTCGTTATCCTTGGGGATGGTAAAGGGGCGGTGATTGCCGGAAGTCTGCAGGTAGGCGAAGAACGGCTGGTCCTTGGGCAGGCCACCGAGGATGCGACTGCTCTCTTTAAAGAAGTCCAAGTCTGAGATACCCCACACGTCCACCTGCGGCGACTGCCAGTGGCGCTCCTCGTAGAGCTGCACGCCATCGATGCTCTGGCGGATCAGCGCGTTGATATTGGCCCAGCCGGCGTTGCCGCCGATCATGTAGAACTTCTCGTAGCCCTGTAGCGCGTTGATCAGCGTGCGCTGGCGGGCGATCAACGGGTTGCGTGTGGCGGTCTCCTGGCGCGACACGTCTGGAATGCCGGTGATGCTTGCCCACACGGTTTTCGCAGTGCCGGTCACGGGCACGTAGAAGTGGCGGAAGAACCAGCTTTCCTGAGCCAGACGGTCCAGATTGGGGGTGGGATTAAGCGGGTTGCCATAGGCCCCCACGGCGCTGGTACCGAGCGATTCGAGCATGACGAAAATGACGTTGGGCTGACGCTCGGTGACCAGACGGTGCGGCTGCACGCCTTGCTCACGGACGAAGCTCAGCGCCTCGCGGTCGCGCGCAGTCACCCCCAAGTATTCGGCCACCACATCGTAATGCTCGCGTGTAGCGGCTTCATCAAAGGCGGTGGGTTCCAGCTTGAGAGTGTCGTAGAAAAACAGCACCGGGTTGAGGCCCACGGCCGCGACCTGACTGTTGCCGCTGTAGAAGGCATCACTCCAGCGCAGTGGCACCGGATTTTCCAGGTTCAGCGCGGCCGCTCGGCCAAGCAAGCCAAAGAACACCAACACACCCACCAGCGCTGCTCCCCCAGCGCCGGCAATACGCCAACCTGTCGCGCCTGGGGGCGATCCAGCGTGACGCGCTCCAGGCGCAGCAAGGCATATAGCCAAAGCGCCACGCCCGCGAACCAGGCTGCCGTAATCCCGAGCACCGGGTAGGTTTGCCAGAGCATGCCTGCTGACGTCTGTGCATCGCCGACAAAGCGCAGCACGGTGGCATTCAGGCGCACGCCGAGGTAGGCGTAATGGCCAAAGTCGATAATGTACAGCAGGCCCAGCGCTGCAATGGCCAGGCCCAGATAACCGCGGATCAACCAGCGCACAGCGCGAAAGCGTGCCAATCGCAATTTGGGCAGGGCCAGCAGCAGGCCAACCGGCAGCATCAACAGCAGAGCCAGGCGCAGGTCAAAGCGCACACCAATGGCGAGGGTGCGCAATACGTCCGGATCGCTGAGGTTCTCCACCCCAGAGAACCCAAACACGAACAGCGCCCGCAAACTGACGAAAACAACCAGCAACAAAGCGGTGAGGCCTACCAGGTAATGCAGGCGGCGTGATCCCAGCCAACTCATGCGGTGGTCCTTATGTCAGATACGAGAGCGGCCCGGCGGCGTGCCAGCAGCCAGCCCAGGGCGGCGCTCAGTAACGCCCCCAGGCTGTAGAAGGCCAGTAAGGGGTCGATCAGGTAGTCCCAGTAGTTTTCTGAGGCATTCAAACGCAAGACAAAAGCCAGAGTCGCCAGCACCAGCGCCACGGCGCCGAGCCAGCTGCGCTGGATGATCAGCACCAGACACAACAGGCCCATTACTAGCAACATCGGGCGCGGCTCATAACCAAGCTGGTAGGGGTCGCTGTAACTCAGGCCCAGCGCTGCCGGGTAGAGCAGCACAGCGAGGCCGGCGAATAGCGCCAGGCTGGCCAGACGATCCTGGCTACTTACCGGCGCCAGACCAAACCGGCTTAGCGTCGCCCAGGCCAGTAGCACCAGGCTGCTGATCGACAAGTCACCAATGTAAGTGCGCAGTTGCAGCGCCAGGCTGATGCCCTGCAACGGTACCAGGCTCAACAGCAGGCAAGTGAAAAGCTTGCCGGCTTGGAGTGGCCGACTGCGACCGAAGCGCGCGAGCAGTAGAAATGCCAACAGAGTGAAGGCCAGATGGGGCATCCAAAAGTCAGTCATGCGGACGGCGCTCCGCTAGCCAGGCTTCGTTGAAAGCCAAGTGTTTGATGAACATATCGTTCCATGAGTAGACCAGATGGTAGGTGCCGGCGCGATCACGGGCAAAGTAGGGGTATTCATAATCAAAGTCGCAGCCATTGGTGCTGCACATGCGCGCAGTGACCCGCTCAAGAAACAGCGATTCCGGCTCGGTAAAACGCGTGCCGCCACTGGCGCGGAACTTCTCACGGATAACGGCGGTAAAATCCGCTTGCGGGATGGGTTCTCCCCAGGGGTTAGGGCTCTCATCCAACTCACCGAGGGTGCGCCAGTTCTCCAGCTGGCTATCGGTGGCGTAGAGGGTCAGGCGGAAGCGACCGTCCTCCAGATCGTTCATCGCCACCAGCAGGCTGCCGTCTGGACGAGCGACTGCAGCCAGCGACGAATTGGGGTTACTCGGCTCCAGCGGTTGCGGCGTGCTCCACGTGCGACCTCTGTCGTTAGTGTGGCTAGCCAACACGCGGTGATGCTGGTCGCCGGCATAGCGCAGCAACGCCACCGCACGCTGCTCATCCAACGCCACCACGGTTGGCTGCAGCGAGTATCGGCCTTTACCGATGCGGTATTTACCCAGCACCTCGCCGCTGGCGCTCAGGTGCAGGTACTCAGGAAACTTGCCAAGAAACTCGTGGTACACCGGCAAACCGATGCTGCCGTCGGCATGGAATACCGGCGCGGCGCGCACCAGGGTACTGATGTTGAGGAACGGGCTAGTGACCAGTTGGCGTGGTGCCGACCACGTTTCGCCGAGGTCGTCGGAGACCATGGCGTTGACCGCACTGCCAGCCCAGCCGCCAATCGATACTGAGACATAGAACAACCAGAGGCGGTCATCCGGCGCCAGGCTGATCACCGGATTACCCAACTTACGAATGTGCTTGCCCACGGCACGCTGGGTGGAGTCGCGACTGGCCAACACGCGCTCTGCACTCCACTGGCCGCTGGCGGCGTCAAAACGAGCAGCGCGAATTTGCACATCGGCGGCGCCTTCACGGGTGCCAGCGAACCAGGCCGCCATCAGATCGCCGCCGGGCAAGCCGGTAATCGAGGCGGAGTGGACGAAATCCTCCATATCAGAAGAGGCGAAGTGCGCAGTAATCTGCGGCGTAGCGGCCGTTACCGAAGGGGTGATGGCAGGCGCAAAATCGGCCAGCTTATGCGGCGGAGCGCCTTGCCAGGCAACGGCAAATACCACGGCCGCAACAATGAGCAACGCAGGCACTGCACGGATCTTGATCATGGTGCAGCCATCGCAACCGGGGTAATTTCAGCGACCAGAGCGGCGTTGACCGGGTTGTAATAGATTTCAACCTTCTTGCCGTTTTCGTCGAACCCGTAAATCTCGTAGCAGTTGCCCGGGGTGATGCGGAACTTGGTGATTTGCACGCCCTGGCTTTTCATCTGCTGACGAAAATCTGATTCGTCCATCCAGGTCGCGCGCGCCGCACTGGAACATTGCACATCGGCCAACACGGGCGTGACACACCACGCACATGCCAGCGGCAGCAACTTAGGTGCAAACCTGCGGGCCTGGTTAAACATGTTCTACATCCTCTATCACGAAAAAGGGCGGTGGCGTGGCGGCGGAGATAATGACATCCATCCACGCGATAGAAACGGCAGGTTCATGGTTTGTAACAGTTTGAACAGTCTGCCCCTCGAGATAGCTGCATTGGCCATTTATGGCCGTTAAATCTGGCCACTTCGATCCCCTTTTGGCCGTTGTCAGCGTTCTTTCGCAGCGCATTAGCGGCGAACAATGATGGCTAGAACAACAAGCCTGGGAGCCACCTGCATGCTGACCTTTTACAGCGACGACCATCACCTGCACCACGGCAGCTGCGAGCTGATCGATGGCCAGTTGATGCCCTGTTTCGAGAAGCCACAACGCGCCGATCACATTCTGCAGCGCGTCAAAGCTCGCCAGCTTGGTGAGGTGCGCCCACCACAGGATTTCGGCCGTGCGCCAATTGAGCGCATCCACAGCGCCGCCTACTTGGACTTCTTTCAGGGCGCCTGGAGCCGCTGGCAGGCACAAAACGGCAGCGGCGACCTGCTGCCCTTCACCTGGCCAGCCCGCACCCTGCGCGCGGTAATCCCCAAGGACCTGCACGGCCAGCTGGGTTATTACAGCTTCGACGGTGGCGCGCCGATTACCGCTGGCACCTGGCAAGCCGCCTACAGCGCCGCGCAAGTCGCCCTCAGCGCCCAACAAGCCATCGCAAACGGTGCACACAGCGCCTTCGCCCTGTGCCGTCCGCCGGGCCACCACGCCGCCGGCGAGCTGATGGGCGGCTACTGCTACCTGAACAATGCCGCCATCGCCGCCCAAGCCTTTATCGACCAGGGCAAACAACGGGTGGCGATCCTCGATGTCGACTATCACCACGGCAACGGTACGCAGGACATTTTCTATACCCGCAACGACGTGCTCTTCGCCTCGATTCATGGCGACCCGGCCGAGGAATTCCCATTCTTCCTCGGCTACGCCGATGAACGCGGCGAAGGGGCCGGTGAAGGCTGCAACTTCAACTACCCGCTAGCCATGGGCAGCCCCTGGGCAGTGTGGAGCGCGGCGCTGGATGAGGCCTGCCAACGCATCGCCGACTACGACGCCGAGGTCATTGTGGTATCGCTCGGTGTGGACACCTTCAAGGATGACCCCATCTCCCAATTCAAACTCGACAGCCCGGATTACCTGGCCATCGGTAAGCGCATCGCCGCCTTGGGCAAGCCGACGTTGTTTGTCATGGAAGGGGGTTATGCGGTCGAGGCCATTGGCGTCAACGCCGTCAACGTACTGGAAGGTTTCGAGGGCGCGTAGGGTGGATCGGGGCGCGTAGCTGACGCTCTTCTCGTCCACCGATAACGCGATAAATGCCAATGAGGGTTTGCCAAATGCCTGGTGGATGGATAAAGCGCCATCCACCCTACATATTTCACAATGTCTAAAGGGTGAAGAACGATGAAAACAATCAAACACCTACTCGCCACCGCTGTCTGCGGTGCAACGCTATTGGCCAGCGCCGCGCAGGCCGAAACCGCAACGCCGCAACGCGAACTGCGCGTGTACAACTGGGCTGACTACATGTTGCCCTCGGTGCCCAAGGACTTTGCCGCCAACACCGGCATCAAACTGACCTGGGACATCTTCGACACCAACGAAGGCCTGGAAGCCAAGCTGCTGACCGGCAACTCGGGTACGACCTAGTGGTGCCGACCAACACCTTCCTTGAGAACGAAATCAAAGCTGGGGTGTTCCAGAAGCTGGACAAGAGCAAGCTGCCAAATTGGCAAAACCTCGACCCCGGCCTGCTCGAACTGATGACCGCCAACGACCCCGGCAACCAGTACGCCGTACCCTATATGTACGGCACTGTGCTGATCGGCTTCAACGTAGACAAAGTCAAAGAAGCGCTGGGTGCCGATGCGCCTGTGGACAGCTGGGACCTGATCTTCAAAGAAGAGAACATCAGCAAACTCAAGCAGTGCGGCGTGGCCATGCTCGACTCGCCCGGCGACATCCTGCCGATTGCCCTGCACTACCTGGGCCTGGACCCGAATAGCACAAACCCGGATGACTACAAAAAAGCCACCGAGCTGATGCTGAAAATTCGCCCCAACATCGCCTATTTCCATTCCGCCAAGTACATGACCGATATCGCCAACGGCAACATCTGCGTGGCCATCGGTTACTCGGGCAGCTTCTACCAGTTCGCCAACCGCGCCAAAGAGGCTGGCAACGGCGTGGTGGTCGACTGGCGCTTGCCGAAAGAAGGCGCACCGCTGTGGTACGACTCGTTCGCTATTCCGAAAAGCGCGCAGAACGTTGCTGAGGCCCACGAGTTCCTCAACAACCTGCTTGATCCCAAGGTCGTCGCGCCGATCAGCGATTTCCTCGGCTACCCCAACCCGAACAAGGCCGCCATGCCATTGGTGGGCGCAGAGATCCGCGACAACCCTGGCCTGACGCCAACCGCCGAAGCGCAAAAGACCCTTTACGTACTGCAGCCGCTGCCGCAAAAGATTGAGCGCGTTCGCACCCGCGCCTGGAACACCATCAAATCCGGCACCTGAGGTCATCACGGCGCAGCGGCTAATCGGCTGCGCCGGCGATCTTCAACACACGGCGTTAACCACCGACCTCACCAGTTTCCAGCTTGCGCCACAGCAAGCGTACCGACGCCTTGCGCACCAAGGCGCAGCGGTACAGGCGTATTTCCAGCGGCACCTGCCACTGCTCATTACCGCACACCACCAACTCACCACGGGCCAGCTCGCCGCTGACCGACAAGCGCGGCACCCAGGCCACGCCCATCCCCTGCAAGGCCATGCTTTTCAGGCTGTCGGCCATTGCCGTTTCATACACCGTGGTGGAACGCAGCGCGCGCTGACGCAGCAGCAGGTTCACCGAGCGCCCGAGAAACGCGCCCGCACTGTAGGCCAGTAACGGCACGCTCTGACCATTGTCGAGATCGAACAGCGGCGCACCGTCTTCGCTCACCGCACACACCGGCAGCATTTCAGTACGGCCCAGGTGCAGCGAAGGGAAAATCTCCGGGTCCATTTGCAGGGCGGCGTCCGGGTCATAAAAGGCCAGAATCAGATCACAGGCACCGTCACGCAGCGCATGCACCGCTTCGCCGACGTTGGTCGCCACCAGGCGGGTAGTCAACGGCAACCCTTCCCGACGCAGGCGGGCGATCCATTGGGGGAAAAACCCCAGGGTCAACGAATGCGCCGCGGCTATCTGCATCACCTCGCCCTGCTGGCCTTCAAGGTTGTGCAGGTGGCGCACCACCTCACCCAACTGCTCGACGATGCTGCGCGCCGTGACCAGAAACAGCTGGCCGGACTCAGTCAACTCGACTGGCGTGCAGCTGCGATCCACCAGGGTCAGCCCGAGCATGTTTTCCAGGCTGCGAATCCGCCGGCTGAAGGCCGGCTGGGTGACGAAGCGCTTTTGCGCCGCCTGGGAAAAACTGCGGGTGGCGGCCAGGGTGACAAAATCTTCCAGCCATTTACTTTCTAGATTCATCGCTCATTCCGTAATCCGGATTTAATCGCGTAAACGCTCGGTAATTCAGGGAATTTTCTCGATAACTGTCGCACTGCCTCAGGTATCTAGTTTTAGGCTGCTCATGCGCCGAGCGAGCCTAAGAGTCACACTCACATTATGCCGATTATGCATGACCCAGCGATTAACAGCATTGGCCAGTATCAGGCCACAGCCCCTAACCTACGGGGCATCGCGGCCTATGCCGCACTTCCTGAGATAGTAACCATCATGTCCGCTGTTGCATCAACCCGCCTTGAAAAAGACCTGCTCGGCACCCTCGACGTTCCCGCTGAAGCCTATTACGGCATTCAGACCCTGCGCGCCGTGCAGAACTTCCGCCTGTCCGGTGTGACGCTGTCGCATTACCCGAAGCTGGTGGTCGCACTGGCCATGGTCAAGCAGGCGGCAGCCGATGCCAACCGCGAGTTGGGCCACCTATCTGCGGCCAAGCACACGGCGATCAGCACCGCTTGCGCACGCATCATTCAGGGCGAGTTCCACGATCAATTCGTGGTCGACATGATTCAAGGCGGCGCCGGCACCTCGACCAACATGAACGCCAACGAAGTCATCGCCAACATCGCGCTCGAGGCCATGGGCTTCGAAAAAGGTGACTACAAGCAGCTGCACCCGAACAATGACGTAAACATGGCGCAGTCGACCAACGACGCCTACCCGACCGCCATTCGCCTGGGCCTGTTGCTGGGCCACGAAAGCCTGCTGACCGCGCTGGATAAGCTGATCCAGTCGCTGTCGAAAAAGCACCTGGAGTTCAACCACGTGTTGAAGATGGGTCGTACCCAGCTGCAAGACGCTGTGCCGATGACACTCGGCCAGGAATTCCGTGCCTTCGCCACCACCCTCAGCGAAGACCTGCAGCACCTCAAACTGCTGGCGCCAACCCTGCTCACCGAAGTCAACTTGGGTGGCACCGCCATCGGCACCGGCATCAACGCCGACCCGCAGTACCAGCTGATGGCCGTAAAGCGCCTAGCGATCATCAGCGGCCAGCCGCTGACCCCGGCCGCTGACCTGATTGAAGCCACCTCGGACATGGGCGCGTTCGTGCTGTTCTCCGGCATGCTCAAGCGCACCGCGGTAAAAATGTCGAAGATGTGCAACGACCTGCGCCTGCTCTCCAGCGGCCCACGCACCGGGATCAACGAGATCAACTTGCCGGCGCGCCAGCCAGGCAGCTCGATCATGCCCGGCAAGGTCAACCCGGTTATCCCGGAAGCGGTCAACCAAGTCGCGTTTGAAGTAATCGGCAACGACCTGGCGCTGACCATGGCGGCCGAAGGGGGCCAACTGCAGCTCAACGTGATGGAGCCGCTGATCGCCTACAAGATCTTCGACTCGATCCGCCTGCTGACCCGCGCCATGGATATGCTGCGCGAGCTGTGCATCGACGGCATCACGGCCAACGAAGCGCGCTGCCGCGAACTGATGGAAAACTCCATCGGCCTGATCACCGCACTCAACCCCTACATCGGCTACGAAAACGCCACGCGCATCGCCAAGGTGGCGCTGGAAAGTGGTCGCAGCGTGCTGGAGCTGGTGCGTGAAGAGAAGCTGCTGGGCGACGCCGAACTGGCCGACATCCTGCGCCCGGAAAACATGATTGCTCCACGTCTCGTCCCCCTAAAGCCTTGAGCCAGGAGCGTCGTCATGCACCAGCAACCTGCGCCCATCGGCTTTCTCGCTATTCATCCGCCGCGCCGCCTGTGGCCTAGCGTGCCGGTGTTCTATAGCCAGAACCTGCCCGGCACAACGCAACAGTCGCCACAGCCAGCAAAACCTGTGACCATTGCACCACAGGTATCGCTAACCACCTGACACACAGAGCACCACAACGCGCCGCATCCGTAAGGATGCGGCGCGTTTTTTTGGCCATAGATCAGGCCTTTACGCCCCAGCCAGCCGGACGGCATCGCTCAAGGCCGTAGCAGACGGCCCCACAACAACGACAATCCGGGTAACCACCATGAGTCAGAACACCACCTTCTCCCTAGGCTTCCTAGGGCGCATGCCGCTGTGGCAACAAATCCTTATCGGCCTCGGCCTTGGCGTGCTCACCGGCGTGCTGTTCAAGAGCAACGCCCTGCTGCTCGCGCCGATTGGTACGCTGTTCCTCAACGCGATCAAGATGCTCATTGCGCCGCTGGTATTCGTCTCCCTGGTGGCCGGCATCACCGCCATGAGCGACAGCGCCAAGCTCGGCCGTATCAGCGTTAAAACCATCGGCATCTACCTGCTCACCACCGCCTTTGCGGTGAGCATCGGCCTGCTCTTCGGCGCCCTGTTCAGCCCCGGCGAAGGCATGAACATGGTCGCCAGCGGCGTGCAGGAAGCCAAGCAGGCGCCCTCGCTGGTACAGATTCTGGTCGGCCTCGTACCCACCAATCCGGTCGCCGCCTTTGCCGAAGGCAATATCCTGCAGATCATTGTGTTCGCCATTGCCCTGGGCGTGAGCATGAACCTGATTGGCGAAAAGGCGGCGCCGACCGTCAAGCTGTTCAACAGTCTGGCCGAGGTGTTCTACAAGCTCACCGACCTGGTGATGCGTTGTGCGCCCATTGGCGTGTTCGCGCTGATCGCCGGCGTGGTGGCCTCCCATGGCATCGAAGTGTTGCTGCCGTTGGCCGAGGTGATCGGGGTCATTTACCTGGCCAGCATCGCCCACATGCTGCTGGTCTATGGCGGCCTGCTGGCATTGCTCGCGCGCCTCAGCCCGCTGCGCTTTTTCAAGGGCGTGGCGCCCGCGCTGGCCGTGGCCTTCAGCACCTCCAGCAGCGCTGGCACCCTGCCGGTATCGATTGAATGCGCGCGTAAAAACCTCGGTGTATCGCAAGGTGTGGCGGGCTTCGTGCTGCCGGTAGGCGCCACCATCAACATGGATGGCACGGCCATCTACCAAGGTGTGTTGGCCCTGTTTATTGCCCAGGCCTTCGGGGTTGAGCTGAATGGCGCGCAGTACCTGATGATTATCCTCACCGCCACCCTGGCGTCGGTGGGCACTGCCGGTGTACCGGGCGCTGGGCTGATCATGCTCGGTTTGGTGCTGACTTCGGTCGGCCTGCCGCTGGAAGGCGTAGCGCTGATCGCTGGCATTGATCGCATCCTCGACATGGCGCGCACCACGGTCAACGTCGCCGGCGACCTGATGACCACCACCCTGGTCGGGCGCAGCGAGAACGAGCTGGATCAGACCATCTATAACAGCGACAACCCGCAGTAAAGCGACCAACGCTGCCCCTACAACGCCCCGTGAGCCTCGTGTTCACGGGGCGTTGTGCTATTGACTTGCCGCCGCCCTCTCGACCCGCCGTGCACGGGGTCAGTCAGCGTTTGGCGCATCCGTGTAGGCTAGTGTTTTTACTGTCGCCTTATTTCGGAGCCGCCTGCGATGACGTTCTCAACCCTGCCCTCGCGCAATACGCTGCTGGCATTAGCACTGCTGACTGTTTTATTGCCGGGCCACGTTGCCTGGGCGCAAAGCGAAGACGCGAGCCTTTCCGAGCCCGTCGCCACGGCGGCTATCGAAGCAGAGGCGACGCAGAGCGATGAGACGATTCAGGCGCGCATCGAGAATATTTTTACCGAACTGGAGCCGCTGCGCGGCGTGACGGTGTATGTCGGTGGCGGCGTGGTCATTCTGCGGGGCGAGGTGGCCAATGAAATAGCGGCGCAGCAAGCCCAGCGCCTAGCAGGCCGGCTCGCCGGGGTGGTCACGGTAACCGACGAGATGAACAGAACCCTGGCCGTGGCCGATAACGTGCGGCCGGTGATTGAGCGCCTGCGCACGCAAAGCGTGAACTTTATAAAAGCATTGCCGCTGATTGGCCTGGCGCTACTGGTTTTAACCGCCTTTGTCCTGCTGGGCAACTTCATCGCCGGCCGGCAGTTTTTATGGCGAAAAATAGCGCCCAATCCCTTTCTTGCTGACCTTATGGCCCAGGCCACGCGCGTGGTCATCCTGTTGCTGGGGATTATCCTCGCGCTGAATTTATTGGGCGCTGCAGCGGTTATTACCACCATTCTCGGCGGCGCCGGGGTCATCGGCCTGGCCATCGGTTTTGCCGTGCGCGATACGGTGGAGAATTACATCTCCAGCGTGATGCTCAGCCTGCGCCAGCCGTTCCGCGCCAAGGATCACGTGATCATCAATGACATCGAGGGCATCGTCGTGCGCCTGACCTCGCGCGCCACGATTTTAATGACCCTCGACGGCAACCATATGCGCATTCCCAATGCGGCAGTGTTCAAGGGCATCATCCTCAATTACTCGACCAACCCGGAACGGCGCTTTGAGTTCGAACTCGGCGTGGATGCCGACGATGACCCAGTGGCCGCGATGCAGGCGGGCCTGGACGCTGTCAGCAGCCTCGACTTTATCCTGCAAGAGCCCGAGCCCGACGCGCTGATCAACACGGTGGGCGACTCCAACATCGTGCTGACCTTCTACGCCTGGATCGATCAGCGCCAAACCAATTTTGCCAAAGCCCGTAGCCTGGCCATTCGCGCTGCCATGCGTGCGCTGCAAGCACAGGGCTTCACCTTGCCGGAGCCGATCTATCGGTTGCGCTTCGATCCCGAGGTCAACACCGCGCTGTTTAGCGCGCTGGATGCCAAGCCTGCCGGCAGCCCGCCGGTTGCAAGCCGTTCAGCCAAAGAAGAGCGCCCGGCAAGCCGCGCTGAGCAAGCGGATGGCGTGCTGGATGTCTCGCCAGACAAACACCTGGAGCAGAAAGTGGACGCGGAAATCCAATCCGACCCAGGCAATGATCTGCTCGATAAAGACGTCCCGCATGAATAAAACCGCCCTTGGCTAAAGGCCAGCGGCTGACTCAACGCGCGACGCAGACTGTGCCGGTCAAAGTCACCGCAACTGGCGCTTATCCGGCCCGGCACCGCGCGCTAGGATGGGGCCTCGCCGCCGGAGTCCCGCCATGTACACGCCACCCGCGTTCCGCCAAAACGACCTCGCCCTGCTGCATCAGCAGATCAACGCCTGCACACTGGCAACGCTGGTAAACCAGGGTGCAAACGGCCTACAGGCCAGCCACCTACCGCTCCTGCTGGCCGCCGACGAGGGCGAATTCGGCACCCTCTACGGCCACTTTGCCCGGGCCAACCCACACTGGCGTGAGCTGCTGCAGGGCGAAACCCTGGCCATCTTCCAGGGGCCACAGGCCTACATCAGCCCCGCGTGGTATCCGAGCAAGGTCGAACACGGCAAAGCCGTGCCCACTTGGAACTACATCGCCGTGCACGCTCGCGGTCAGGCGCAGCTGATTGAAGACAGCGCGGGGCTGCTGCAGTTGGTCAGCCGTCTCAGTGCCCAGCATGAGGCCGGACGCGAGCGGCCCTGGGCGGTCAGTGATGCGCCCACGGACTATATCGACACGATGCTGCGCGCCATTGTCGGCTTCGCCCTGCCGATCCAGCGCCTTGAGGGCCAATGGAAGCTCAGCCAGAACCGCACGGCCGCTGATCGCGACGGCGTGCATAAAGGCCTCAGTGCCAGCTCTGTCGCCGCAGACCAGGCGCTCGCGGCACGCTTGAGCTGAGCGGCTGCGCCTTACTCGATCTCAAACAGGCCGTTACGGATCTGCGCGCCGGCCAGACGCTTCCGGATATCAGCATCGATGCGCGGGTCATCCGGGCTGTAGAGCATCACCTGGCGGTAGGCGTTCACCCGGTTGATGTCGTTGCCAAGAAACTCCCAGACCACCCGCGTGCAGGCTGGGGTGCGTAAGTCGCCGCTGGAGACCCCGGTTTTCAGGCCATTGAGGCGGCTGATGCGGCTCTTGAAGCTGGGGATCAGGATGGTTTGGCTCATCTCGTTGCCGGTCAGCGACTCGTAGTCGATCAGAAACAACCGATCCTGCAGGTAGAAGGCCGCGCCCAGGTAGCGGCAGCGTACCCAATCCTCGGCCTTGCCATTGTCGGCGCGTGACGGCTCCTGACGCTCCTGACGCTCAAACAGGTAGCTGCCGCGCTCCTCGCGCAGGTGCACCAGCGACAGCAGAATCTGCCCCGGCACCGACATGCAGTTGGCGTATTCAAAGTAGTAGCCGCAGTAACGCGACAGGCTGCTGGAATGCGCGCCGAGGGGCTGGAACAACTCCAGCAAGGGATCGGTGACCACCCGCGCTTCCTGACTGCCGCTGCGCGCGCCGATCAGGTCGGCAAACTGCTCACTCGGCAGGCTCAGCTCGTAGCCCTCGACCCCGAAAAAATCACAAATGCGCTTGAGGTTGTAGGCCGTTGGGCGACTCTGCCCGCTGAGGTATTTGTTGAACTGGGCACGGTTAATCGCCAGCTTGCGGCACACCTCGGCAATCGACCGGTAATGGCTGCACAACAGCTTGAGATTGAGCCCTAGATGGTCGGACATGGTGGATTTTCCGGTGATGCGAGCGACGCGATTCTAGCATCAACTCGCGTCATCTCGCCGCCACCTGCGAAATTGCATGACGAACGCGCCTGCTGAACTATTCCGCCCCTAGCAAATTCCCCTCACACAACAACAAGAGAGACTGCCCTGCCATGCTCGATATTCTCAACGACCTGATCTGGAGCAAGCTCCTGATCGTAATGCTGATCGGCCTGGGTCTGTACTTCACCATCGCCTCGCGTTTCGTCCAGTTTCGTTACTTTGGCAGCATGTTCCGCATCTTCGCCGAAGCCTTCCAGCGCCAGCCAGGCCAGCTCAGCTCGTTCCAGGCACTGATGCTTTCAGTCGCTGGCCGCGTGGGTGCCGGCAACATCGCCGGTGTCTCGGTGGCCATCATGCTCGGTGGCCCAGGCGCGATCTTCTGGATGTGGGTCGTAGCCCTGGTCGGCATGGCCACCAGCTACTTCGAATGCTCCATCGCTCAGCTGTACAAGCGCCGCGAAGACGACGGCACCTACCGCGGTGGCCCGGCCTTCTACATCCAGCACGGCCTCGGCCAGCGCTGGTTGGGCATCGTGGTGTCGATCCTACTGCTGGTGACCTTCGGCTTCGGCTTCAACGCGGTGCAGTCCTACACCGTCGCCAGTTCGATGCATGACACCTTTGGCATGCCGACTTATGTCAGCGGCCTGATCCTGACCGTGGTCATCGGCCTGATCATCTTCGGCGGCATCAAGCGCATCGCTAAGTTCGCCGACGTATTGGTGCCCGTGATGGCCTTCTCGTACATCGCCATGGCGGTATTCGTGATTGGCAGCAACGTTGAGGCGATCCCCGCCACGCTCAAACTGATCTTCAACAGCGCCTTCGGCCTGGAGCCGGCGTTTGCCGGTGGCATTGGCGCGGCGATCATCATGGGTGTGAAGCGCGGCCTGTTCTCCAACGAAGCCGGCTTGGGCAGTGCGCCGAACGTCGCCGCCGTGGCCGAGGTCAAGCACCCGGTTGCACAGGGCATCGTGCAGTCGCTCAGCGTGTTTATCGACACCATCATCCTGTGCAGCTGCACCGCGCTGATCATCCTGCTGTCGGGCGTCTATCAGCCAGGCATGGACATCGCCGGTGTAGTCCTGACCCAGACGGCCGTAGCCAGCGTGGTGGGCGAATGGGGCCGGGTGTTCGTCACCATCGCCCTGCTGCTGTTCGTCTTCACCACCCTGATCTACAACTACTACCTCGGTGAAAACGCCCTGGGCTTCTTCAGCAAGAAACGTGCTCCAGTGATGGTCTACCGCGTACTGGTCATCGCTCTGGTACTGTGGGGCTCGGTACAGGATTTGGGCACCGTATTCGCCTTTGCGGATGTGACCATGGGCTTGCTGGCCATTTGCAACCTGGTTGCCCTGGCGCTGCTGTTCAAGGTCGGCCTGCGTCTGATGCGCGATTACGACAGCCAGATCAAGGCAGGCGTGGGGTCGCCGGTACTGGACGCGAAAAACTTCGCCGACCTGGACCTCGACCCAGCCGTTTGGGCGGCTAACGCGCACACCGCGACGTCGCCAGCCAAACAAGCCGAAATCGGCAACAGCGTGCATCAGCGCTAACACGCTGCGCAGGCTATGAAAAACAGGGGGCTTAGCCCCCTGTTTTCTTATAAGAACAAGGAAAACGGAGACCCCTGATGGGCTGTAAAAAACTCCTGGTGCTGTACACCGGCGGCACCATCGGTATGCAAATGAGCGCCAATGGCCTGGCCCCCGCGTCCGGCTTCGAAGCGCGCTTGCGCAGCCAGCAAGCGCTGGAAGCCCAACCACTGCCGCAATGGTCGTTTGCCGAGCTGCTACCCCCATCGACAGCGCCAATATGAACCAGCACAACTGGCTGGCGATGGTCGCAGCGATTCGCACCGGTATCGAGCGCGACGGTTGCGACGGCGTATTGCTGCTGCACGGCACCGATACCCTGGCCTACAGCGCCGCCGCCCTGAGCTTTCTCCTGCTCGGCCTGCCGGTGCCGGTGATGCTCAGCGGCTCGATGCTGCCGGCCGGGGCCGAAGGCAGCGATGCCTGGGGCAACCTGTTCGGCGCCATGCGCGCGCTGCAAGCCGGCGTCACGCCGGGCGTGCACCTGTACTTCAATGGCGCGCTGCTGCATGGCGCACGGGTCAGCAAGCTGCGCAGCGACGCCTTCGACGCCTTCCACGTACTGCCGCGCCAACGCCAGAGTGCACGCGCCGAAAGCATCCCGACCAGCATCGACTATCGCCAGCCGCGTCAGCCGGTCAACCTGGCCGTACTGCCGTTTTATCCCGGCATCCAGGCCAGCCATGTACGTGCCCTGCTCGACAGCGGCGTACAAGGTCTGCTGCTGGAATGCTACGGCAGCGGCACCGGGCCGGCGGATGATGCCGAGCTGCTCGGTGTGCTCAAGGCGGCGCATGATCGAGGCGTGGTGCTCGCCGCCATCAGCCAATGCCCGCACGGGCATGTTGAATTCGGCGTGTATGCCGCCGGCAGTCAACTGGCCAATGCGGGGCTGATCTCTGCGGGCGGTATGACCCGCGAAGCCGCACTGGGTAAACTGTTCGCCCTGCTCGGCGCGGGCCTGAGCCAAACCGAAGTGGAACACTGGTTTGCCCTGGATGTCTGTGGTGAACGCGCCGATTGAAGGCTGGGCTCTTGCAGCTAGGCTGTAAGGGCTTTACTAAACCAACGAGGTTGCCAGCATGCCCATCCGCATTCCCGTCGAAATCCGTCCGATAACCGACGCCGATCATGCCGCCTGGCTGCCCCTGTGGCAGGGCTATCAGCGTTTCTACATGACCGATATTAACGCCGCGACCAGCGACATAACCTGGCAGCGCTTTCTCGACCCCGCCGAGCCGATGCATGCCGCGCTGGCCTGGCACGAGGGCAAAGCCATTGGCCTGGTGCACTGGATCTACCACCGCTCGACCTGGACGGTTGGCGACTACTGCTACCTGCAGGACCTGTTTATCAGTAAGGATGTGCGCAGCAGCGGCGCCGGTCGTAAGCTGATCGAACACGTCTACCAGCAGGCCAAAGCCGAAGGCTGCTCACGCACCTACTGGCTGACCCATGAGAGCAATAGCCGCGCCATGTTGCTGTATGAACGCATCGCCGAGCGCTCGGGGTTTATCCAGTACCGCAAACTGTTTTAAGCCCCTGACCTTCTGGTCAGAAATTCTGACCCTGGTCTTGCCGCCGGTAAATGATGGCGCTATCGTCTGCGCCACGCCGGCCACTGAGCCACACGCGCACCTGGATCAGCAGACAGGGTAAACACTGAGCTGGCTAACCTGAACCCACCTTCAGAGGAGCCAACTCAATGGCTGCTACCCGTATCTGGATCAAAAACCCCCTCGCGATTTTTACCGCCAACACCCTCGACGCCGCCGGCGGCCTGGTCATTGAAGACGGTGTCATCAGCGAACTGCTCAAGGCCGGCCAACAGCCATCCCTGCCTTGCGATCAGACCTTCGATGCCCGCGAGCATGTGGTTCTGCCGGGGCTGATCAACACCCACCACCACTTCTATCAAACCCTCACCCGTGCCTGGGGCCCGGTGGTCAACCAACCGTTGTTCCCCTGGCTAAAGACCCTGTATCCGGTATGGGCGCGCCTGACCCCAGAGAAACTCGCCCTGGCCAGTAAAGTCGCGCTGGCCGAACTGTTGCTGTCCGGCTGCAGCACCGCCGCTGACCACCACTACCTGTTCCCCGGTGGCCTGGAAAACGCCATCGACGTACAGGTCGAAGCGGTACGCGAACTGGGCATGCGCGCCATGCTCACCCGTGGCTCGATGAGCTTGGGCGAGGCCGACGGTGGCCTGCCGCCACAGCAAACCGTGCAGCAAGGTGAGGTGATCCTGGCCGACAGCCAACGCCTGATTAAGCAGTACCACCAACGCGGCGACGGCGCGCAGATCCAGATCGCTCTGGCGCCCTGCTCACCGTTCTCGGTGACCCAAGACATCATGCGCCAAAGCGCCGAACTGGCCACAGAACTCGACGTACGCCTGCACACCCACCTGGCGGAAACCCTCGACGAAGAGGACTTCTGCCTGCAGCGCTTCGGCCTGCGCACCGTGGATTACCTGGACAGTGTCGGCTGGCTCAGCTCGCGCACCTGGCTGGCCCACGGCATCCACTTCAACCCGGATGAAATCCAACGCCTTGGCGCGGCCGGCACCGGCATTTGCCATTGCCCAAGCTCGAACATGCGCCTGGCCTCCGGCATCTGCCCGACCCTCGACCTGGAAGCCGCCGGCGCGCCCATCGGCCTCGGTGTCGACGGTTCTGCCTCCAACGATGCCTCGAACATGATTCTCGAAGCGCGTCAGGCTCTGTACATCCAACGCCTGCGCTACGGTGCCGAGAAAATCACCCCGGAATTGGTGCTGGGTTGGGCCAGCAAGGGCTCGGCCAAGCTGCTGGGGCGCAGCGACATTGGTGAACTGGCGGTGGGCAAGCAGGCCGACCTGGCCTTCTTCAAGCTGGATGAGCTGCGCTTCTCCGGCAGCCACGACCCAATCTCGGCATTGCTGCTGTGCGGCGCCGACAAGGCCGATCGGATGATGATCGGCGGCCAATGGCGGGTGATCGACGGGCAAATCGAAGGGCTGGATGTGGCGCAGCTGATCGCCGACCACCGTCAGGCTGCCAAGGAGCTGATTGCTGGCTGAATCGCGTAATCGGCTAATCCACGGCACGTAGGGTGGGTTAGGTGCCGAGTGCATCAGCATCGGCTAACTCGCCTTTGGCTGCACCGTAACCCACCGTATGGGCTGATACCGCCTGGTGGGTTACACGCCGCACTGCCACCGAGCCGTCTGGTAGAGAGTCGCTAGCGCCGTTAACCCACCCTACGATTTGCGCACTCGCAGCAGATCCGAGTCAGCCCCTAGAACACTGACCAACCAATCCGCTCGCTGAGCAACTCCAGCGCTTTAATTCCGGCCAGAGAGTTACCGGCGGCATTCAGCTCCGGCGACCACACGCACACGCTAAAACGCCCCGGCACTACCGCGACGATACCGCCGCCAACGCCACTTTTTCCCGGCAAGCCGACGCGGTAAGCAAAGTTACCCGCCTCATCATACAGGCCACTGGTGGCCATGATCGCGTTGACCTGTTTGCTCTGCCGCGCCGTAAGAATCTGCGCGCCACTGTGTTTGCAAAAGCCACCGTTGGCCAGAAAACCGAACGCCCGCGCCAGATCGACACAACTCATGCGCAGCGCGCAGTAACTGAAATAGCTGCGCAGCACCGCCTCGACGTCGTTATGGAAGTTGCCGAAGGATTGCATCAGGTACGCCGCCGCGGCGTTGCGCGCGCGGTGCTGGTATTCCGAGTCGGCGACCCGGCTGTCCACCAGCACCTCAGGGTTACCGGCCAGGCGCCGAACAAAATCGCGCATCGACAGCACGGGCGCGGCAAAGCGCGACTGGTTGATATCGCAGATCACCAGCGCACCAGCATTGATAAATGGATTACGTGGCCGACCGCGCTCAAGCTCCAGCTGCACCAACGAGTTAAACGGCTGACCGGAGGGCTCATGGCCCAGGCGCTGCCAGATATCCTCGCCGGAATGCTGAATGGCCTGTACCAGGCTGAAGACTTTGGAGATGCTCTGCACGGAAAACGCCGTATCCGCGTCGCCGGCGCAGTAGAGCTCGCCGTCGTTGCTGTACACCGCAATAGCCAACTGATTGGCCGGCACGTCGGCCAGCGCCGGAATGTAGTCGGCTACTTTGCCCTGACCAATCAGTGGGCGGACTTGATCGAGAATTTCATTCAACAGCGCTTGCATGCTCAGGCTCACCACAAGGCCCGAGCGCACCTCGGACGATGGCAGGTAGACGCCAACGCGGCATAGCGGATCACATAGCAATGGCGCCCCGCCGCCTAGCCCTCGGTTGACGACACAGCCCTGGCGTACCTCAACGCGCCGGCTAGAACTTTTCCGGGCGCAGCACTTCCACCTGAGTGAGGTAGCAGACCATGGCGAAATTCTCGTAGTAGCGAGCCTGCAGATGCTCGGCAATGCGCTCAGCCACATCCCGCGCACAGATGATCTCCAGGCGGATATTGCCCTCGGCTTCCCAGCCCGCGCTGCGTACGCCACGGCCACCGCGGCCACGCGCATCGGAAATGGTCCAGCCGGGCGCCCCAAGGGCAGGTAGGTCAGCCTCCAGTTTTTTCTCCAGCGCCGCTTCACAAATCACGGTCAGCAGGGTGCGCACATGTGCGTTCATATCAGAACCCCCAGGCAATAAGCTGTTCAGCCAGCATCAGGTACAGCGGGATGCCCAGCAGAATGTTGAAGGGAAAGGTGATACCCAGTGAAGCGGTGAGTGACAGCGACGGGTTAGCTTGCGGCAAGGCCAGCCGCAGCGCCGCCGGCACGGCGATGTAAGAGGCCGACGCGGCCAACGTCGCCAGCACCGCCGTACCGCCCAGGCTTAGGCCCATAAAGCGAGCCAACAGCGCACCGATCAGCGCGCCCAACAGCGGCATCAGCAAGGCAAAGCCCAGCAGGCGCAGACCAAACTGTTTCAGCGCGCCGAGCTGACCGGAGGCAATCAGGCCCATTTCCAACAAAAAGAACGCCAGCACCGGTTTGAACATGCTGGTGTAGAGCGGCTCCAGCGGCTTGATGCCCTCTTTGCCAGCGATTGCGCCAATGATCAGGCCGCCGAGCAATAGCATGATGCTCTTGCCGAGGAAGATCTCCCGGCCCAGTTCGCCCCAGTCGGTATCGCGCGCCAGCCCCTTGGCCAGGAGGATGCCGACCAGAATCGCCGGGATCTCCAGAATCGCCACAAACAGCGGCATGTAGCTTTCGAACTCGATGCCCTTGGCCAGCATGTAGGCCACCACCACGGCAAAGGTACCGGCACTGACCGAACCATAGTGCGCCGCCACGGCCGCCGCATTGACCCGGTCAAAGCCCAGGCCGCGCAATACGGCAAACGCCAGCAGCGGTAACACCACGCCGAGCCCCAGCACCAACCCCGCCTGGCCGAGCAATTGCCAGCTGGCTTGCTCGGCCAACTCCACGCCACCGTGCAGACCAATCGCCAGCAGCAATAGGATCGACAGGGTTTCATACAAGGCTGGCGGCAGTTTCAGCTCACTTTTTAGCAGGCCAGCAACCAGCCCGAAGACAAAAAACAGCACAACCGGATCCAGACTCACAGTGCATACCTCTGCCGATTCACCTGAAGGTAGACGCAAGTGTCGTCATACCCCGTACATAAAAGGTCATGCCCCTCCGCAAGCGTGCTGATACTCGCAGTTTGCGCCCAGCCAGACTACAGAGCCTTGCTGAGCGTAGCGGGGCATAACCGAAAAAAAGGGAGCCCTAAGGCTCCCTCGGGACTCAGGCACGTGGCCCAAAACCCTTGCCCGCACGCTTTAGCCGCGCGCTGGCGATGTAAAAAGAAGCCCCAAAAAAGCCATTCAAATGCCTGTTCAAACAGCCGGGGCTTCTGAGGTTAACCGTCGATTTCCACCAGTACATCACCCGGGTTGACCCGGTCGCCCTTGGCCACATGCACCGCTTTCACGGTACCGGCAATCGGCGCCTGCACTTCGGTTTCCATCTTCATCGCTTCGCTGATCAGCACCGCCTGGCCGGCCTTGACCGTATCACCGACCTTAACCAGCACGTCGACGATATTGCCCGGCATGCTGGTGCTGACATCGCCCGGCGCACTGGCCTGCTTACGCTTGTTGCCACTGCCGGCAACAAAATCGTTGAGCGGCTCGAACACCACTTCTTCCGGCATGCCGTCGATGGACAGGTAGAAGTGGCGCTTGCCATCGCTCTTCACGCCGACACCGGTGATGTCGACGCGGTAGCTTTCGCCGTGCACGTCCACCACAAACTCGGTCGGCACGCCTTCGCCACCGGCTGGGGCCACACCGCCTGCTTCGGGAATGGGCAGCAGCACTTCCGGGGTCAGGCTGCCGGCGGCGCGCTCTTCGAGGAACTTACGCCCGATATCCGGGAACATGGCATAGGTCAGCACGTCTTCTTCGGAGTGCGCCAGGCTGCCCACTTCCTCACGCAGCTTGGCCATTTCCGGCTTGAGCAGGTCCGCCGGGCGCACGTCGATCACGTCTTCACTGCCGATCGCCTGCTTGCGCAGCTGCTCGTTGATCTTGCCCGGGGCCAGGCCATAACGGCCCTGCAGGTAGAGCTTCACCTCGTTGGTGATGGTCTTGTAGCGCTCGCCGGCCAGCACGTTGAACACCGCCTGGGTGCCGACAATTTGCGAGGTCGGCGTCACCAGCGGTGGGAAGCCGAGGTCTTCACGCACGCGCGGGATTTCCGCGAACACTTCGTTGATGCGATTCAGCGCGCCCTGCTCTTTGAGCTGGTTGGCCAGGTTGGACATCATCCCGCCCGGCACCTGATTGACCTGCACCCGGGTGTCGACGGTGGTGAACTCGCTTTCAAACTGGTGGTACTTCTTGCGCACCGCATGGAAGTACAGGCCGATGTCTTGCAGCAGTGCCAGGTCCAAACCGGTGTCGTATGGGCTGCCCTTGAGCGCCGCCACCATCGACTCGGTGCCCGGATGGCTGGTGCCCCAGGCCATGCTGGAGATGGCGGTGTCGATATGGTCGGCACCGGCTTCAATCGCCTTCATCTGGCACATCGCGCCCATGCCGGCAGTGTCGTGGCTGTGGATAAACACCGGCAGATCAACCTCGGCTTTCAGCGCCGTGACCAGGTCAAAGGCCGCATAGGGCGTCAGCAGCCCGGCCATGTCCTTGATCGCCACCGAGTCGATGCCCATGGCTTGCATGGCCTTGGCCTGCTTCACGTAGGCTTCGACCGTGTGCACCGGGCTGACGGTGTAACTCAGGGTGCCTTGGGCATGCTTGCCGGCGGCTTTCACCGCCTCGATCGATACGCGCAGGTTACGCACGTCGTTCATCGCGTCGAAGATGCGGAACACATCGATGCCATTGACCGCCGCCTTGGCCACGAAGGCTTTGACCACATCGTCGCTGTAGTGGCGGTAGCCGAGCAGGTTCTGCCCGCGCAGGAGCATCTGCAGCCGGGTATTGGGCAGCGCTGCCTTGAGTTTGCGCAGGCGCTCCCACGGGTCTTCCTTGAGGAAGCGAATGCAGGCGTCGAAGGTCGCGCCACCCCAGACTTCCAGCGACCAGTAGCCAACCTGATCGAGCTTGTCGCAGATCGGCAGCATGTCCTCGGTGCGCATGCGCGTGGCAAGCAGCGACTGGTGGGCATCGCGCAGGACGGTGTCAGTGACGGTGATTTTTTTGTGAGTAACGGGCTTGCTCATGTTCTGATCCTTCCCTTACAGGCCGGCGTGGGCAGCAATGGCGGTGGCGATGGCGATGGCCAGGTGCGACGGGTTGCGCTTGATCGAGTACTCGGTCAGCTCAGGGTGCGCCTCGACGAAACTGGTGTTGAACTGACCACTGCGGAATTCCGGGTTACGCAGAATTTCCTGGTAATAGGCGGCGGTGGTTTTCACCCCCTGCACACGCATGTCGTCCAGGGCGCGCAGGCCGCGGGCCAGGGCTTCTTCCCAGGTCAGCGCCCAGACCACCAGCTTCAGGCACATGGAGTCGTAATACGGCGGAATGGTATAGCCGGTGTAGATCGCCGTGTCTGTGCGCACGCCGGGACCGCCAGGGGCGTAGTAGCGGGTGATCTTGCCGAACGAGGGCAGGAAGTTGTTCTTCGGGTCTTCGGCATTGATGCGGAACTGCAGGGCGAAGCCGCGGTGGATGATGTCTTCCTGCTTGACCGACAGCTCCAGGCCCGAGGCGATGCGGATCTGCTCGCGGACGATGTCGATACCGGTGATTTCCTCGGTGATGGTGTGCTCCACCTGCACCCGCGTGTTCATCTCCATGAAGTACACCTCGCCCTCGGCGAGCAGGAACTCCACGGTACCGGCGTTCTCGTAACCCACCGCCTTGGCCGCACGCACCGACAGGTCGCCGATATAGGCACGCTGTTCGGGGGTCAGCTGCGGGCTGGGGGCAATTTCAATGAGTTTCTGGTTACGCCGCTGGATCGAGCAATCGCGCTCGAACAGGTGCACCACATTGCCGAAGCTGTCACCGAGAATCTGCGCTTCGATGTGCTTGGGATTAACGATGCATTTTTCCAGGAACACTTCCGCCGAACCGAAGGCCTTGGTGGCTTCGGAAATCACTCGAGGGAAGGCTTGTTCGAGCTCTTCGCGGCTGTTGCAGCGGCGAATACCGCGACCGCCACCGCCGGAAGTGGCCTTGAGCATCACCGGGTACCCGATGCGGTCGCCCTCGCTCAGGGCTTCGGCGATATCCGCCACGTTGCCCTCAGTGCCCGGCGTCACCGGTACACCGGCCTTGATCATGCTGCGCCGCGCTTCCGTTTTGTCGCCCATGCGGCGGATCACTTCGGCGCTCGGGCCGATAAATTTGATCCCGCGCTCGGCGCAGATTTCCGCCAGCTCGGCGTTTTCCGAGAGAAAGCCATAACCCGGGTGCAAGGCATCGCAGCCGGTTTCCACGGCCAGGTTGACCAGCTTGCGCGGGTTCAGATAACCCGCCAGCGGGTCCTCACCAATGCCATGCGCCTCGTCTGCACGTTTGACATGCAGGGCATGGCGGTCGGCATCGGAATACACTGCGACCGAACGAATATTCATTTCGGCACAGGCTCGCACAATGCGTACGGCAATCTCACCGCGGTTGGCTATCAGGATTTTCTTGATCACGAGCCAGCATCCTCGATCACGTGAACAGGCAACCGACAAAGCGGTCGACGTGTGACCACAACAGCAACGGCGGTCAGGCGCCCAAACTACGCCGAGCGGGTGAATAACCAAAATCAATATTTATTGGGTTTAGTATTAGCTAAGACTTATAGTTGCCCGCAGAACAGCCAGCCATATAGGTAATAAGCGTGCGTAAGTCTTTGCTGCGTATGACATTTCGTCAGCTTCGGGTATTCCGCTCTGTGTGCAGCCATCTGTCTTACAGCCGTGCGGCCGAGGAGATGGCCCTGACCCAGCCCGCCGTCAGCCTGCAGATTCGCCAACTGGAGGAACTGATAGGCCAGCCGCTGTTTGATTACGTCGGCAAGAAGCTCTACCTAACCGAGGCTGCAGAAGCCCTGCAACGCGCCAGCGCGGATATTTTCGGGCGTTTGGAAAGCTTCGACATGCAGCTGTCCGACCTGCAGGGTTCACTGCAAGGGCAATTGAGCCTGGCGGTCGAATCCAGCGCCAAGTACTTCATTCCTCACCTGTTCGCCGCTTTTCGCCGGCAATACCCGGAAGTTAACTTACAACTGGTGGTCACCAATCACAGCCAGGCGATCAAGCGCCTGAACGCCAATCGCGATGATTTGCTGATCATGTCGCGGGTGCCCACGGACATGAATCTGGAGTTTCTGCCCTTCCTGAATAACCCGATCATCGCCGTGGCGCCGCCCGATCACCCCCTGTGCAGCCAGGGCGCCTTGAGCCTGCCAGACCTCACACCCTTCCCGCTGCTGATCCGCGAAGCCGGCTCGGGCACCCGCCAGGCCTGCGAAGAGTATTGCCACCAGAAGCGTGCGCACTTCGCCCACACCCTGGAAGTCGGCTCTATAGAAGGACAGTGTGAAGGGGTGATCGCCGGCCTCGGCCTGGCGCTACTGCCACGCCACGCGGTGCGCCGCGAGCTGGAGTGCGGCGCCCTGCGTGAACTGCCGGTGGCCGAGCTGCCGCTGCTGCGCAGCTGGTGCCTGGTGCACCCGCGCGGCAAATACTTGTCACCGGTGGCCCAGGCGTTTTTCGCCTTCGTGCGCGATCAACGCAGCCTGATCAACGCCCTGGCAGAGCGTTTCGCTGAGCCGGCGCCTGCTTCCCAGCCAGGTAGTTAGCGGCAATCAGCTCGGGGTAATCCACCCACTGCTGCTGTAAACGGCGCTGCTCGGCATGCGCCTCGATGGCGCGACGGTATTCCATGCGGCGTTGATCGAGGATCTTGCGCCGTGCTTTGGCGTCGCTATTTTCATGAGCCTGCGGTTTATCCAGATAGCCAGACATAGGGGCAACTCCCAAGCTGAATAAGGGAGTACCAGCATCGACTCTGGATATGACGGTTTGATGGCCGCGCGATAACGGGGCGATGACATCAGCCGCGGCGCGCCGAAACCGGGCTCAGCGCTGCGCAACCCTACGAGTGGGCTCGCGGATCACGCCGGGACGTATTCGGACGACCAACTGAACGGCCTGCAGCGCCTCAGTCTTCGCTGCTCTTATGCGTCTTCGGCGACAGCCGCAGACTGCGCAGACTGCGCTTAACGCTCTTGAGGTGGTTAACCAGGCCTGGGCCGCGGGCCATGGCCACGCCCATGGCGAGCACGTCGATCACCACCAGGTGAGCGATGCGCGAGGTCAGCGGGGTGTAGATCTCAGTGTCTTCCTGCACGTCGATGGCCAGGTTGACCGTGGCCAAATCGGCCAGCGGGGTCTGGCTCGGGCACAGCGTAATCAGCGTCGCGCCGGTCTCACGCACCAGGTTGGCGGTGATCAGCAAATCCTTGGAGCGCCCGGACTGGGAGATGCAGATGGCCACGTCAGTCGGCTTCAAGGTCACCGCGCTCATCGCCTGCATATGCGGGTCGGAATAAGCCGCGGCCGTCAGCAGCAAACGGAAGAATTTGTGCTGCGCATCCGCCGCCACCGCGCCGGACGCACCAAAACCGTAAAACTCGACGCGCTGGGCGTTGGCGATAGCAGCGATGGCCTTTTGCAGGGCCTGAGTGTCGAGCTTCTCGCGCACCTCGATCAAGGTGTGCAGGGTGGTGTCAAAAATCTTCAGGCTGAAGTCGGCGACCGAGTCATCTTCATGAATCGCGAACTGGCCAAAGCTGGCACCGGCAGCCAGGCTCTGCGCCAGCTTGAGTTTTAGGTCCTGAAACCCGGTGCAGCCGATCGCCCGGCAGAAGCGCACGATAGTCGGCTCGCTGATGCCAACACTGTGCGCCAATTCGGCCATAGAGCTGTGCATGACTGACGCAGGGTCGAGCAGAACATGTTCAGCGACTTTGAGTTCTGATTTGCGAAGTAGATCGCGCGACTGGGCAATGTGTTGCAACAGGTTCACAGGTTTAGGCTCGACATTTGGCTAACGAATCCATCAAGCACGCCGCATCTGAGTATTGACTCGGTTATGATCGGCGTACGACGGGTTGTAGTGGTCTTGTAGTTATACTACATGACCGCCTTTCCCGCACTGCTAAACCAAGTCGGAGTTCCCACCTTGAGCATTCCCTGCGACATGCTGGTGTTTGGCGGCACCGGCGATCTGGCCCTGCATAAACTGCTGCCAGCGCTCTACCACCTGCACCGCGCCGGTCGTCTGCACGTCGATACGCGTATTCTTGCCCTGGCCCGCAGCGCCCACAGCCGTAGCGCTTATCAAGCCCTGGCCGAGCGCCATTGCCGCGCTCAAGTGGCGCGTAAAGACTTCGACAACGAGACCTGGACCAGCTTTGCTGCACGCCTCGACTACTTTGCGATGGACGCCAGCCAGAGCGCCGACTTCGGCCGCCTAGGCAAACGCCTAGGCGAAGACCATGAGCGCGTACGCATCTACTACCTGGCCACCGCGCCCGACCTGTTCGAAGACATTGCCTCGCACCTGAAGGTCGCCCGCCTGGCCGGGCCCAAGGCGCGCATCGTGCTGGAAAAACCCATCGGCCACTCACTGCAGTCAGCCCAGGCAATCAACGCGGCCATCGGCGCGGTGTTCGATGAGTCGCGGGTGTTCCGCATTGATCACTACCTGGGCAAGGAAACGGTGCAGAACCTGATGGCGCTGCGTTTCGCCAACGCGCTGTTCGAGCCGATCTGGCGCACCGGGCATATCGACCACGTGCAGATCAGCGTGTGCGAAACCCTCGGCGTGGAAAACCGCGGCGCCTACTACGAAAAAGCCGGGGCCATGCGTGATATGGTGCAGAACCACCTGCTGCAGTTGCTCTGCCTGGTGGCCATGGAGGCGCCGGTGCGCTTCGACGCCGAAGCGGTACGCAACGAGAAGGTGAAAATCCTCGAAGCGCTGAAACCCATTACCGGCCTCGACGTGCAAGACAAGACCGTGCGCGGCCAATACACAGCCGGCAAGATCGGCGGCCAGGAAGTGCCGGCCTACTACTTCGAAAAAAACGTCGACAACGACAGCGACACCGAAACCTTTGTCGCCGTACAAGCCGAGATCGACAACTGGCGCTGGGCCGGCGTGCCGTTCTACCTGCGCACCGGCAAACGCCTGGGGCATAAGACGTCGGAAATTCTGATCCAGTTCAAGCCGGTACCACATCAACTGTTTGGTGGTGGCGAAGCCAACCGCCTGCTGATTCGCCTGCAACCGGAAGAACGCATCAGCCTGCAACTGATGGGCAAAAGTCCCGGCAAGGGCATGCACCTGCAACCCGTGGAACTCGACCTCAACCTGGCCGACGCCTTCCACAAGCAGCGCCGCTGGGACGCCTACGAACGCCTGCTGCTCGACGTGATCGAAGGCGACTCAACGCTGTTTATGCGCCGCGACGAAGTTGAAGCAGCGTGGAACTGGGTCGACCCGATCATCAAGGGCTGGCACCAGCACTACCAGAGCCCACGCCCCTACCCAGCAGGCAGCGACGGCCCGGAACAGGCCAGCAACCTGCTTGAACGTCATGAACGGCAGTGGATGGAATAGTCCAACGCATAGCCCGTAGGATGGGTTGAGCGCAACGATACCCATCACCCGCCATCACGGTCATTCGCCATCACGGCCATTGCCGTGATGGCTTACTGAACCTGAACTGCAGCCGCAGGCCGCGCCCGACGGAAGTACAGCAGCACCAGCGGCAATGCCAGCAGGCCCAAGCCCCCGGCACATACAAACAACGCCTGATAACCCAGCCACTTAGCCAGCAAACCACTGGTTGCGCCAACCAGGCCGGCCAGCAACAGCTGCACACTGGCCTGCAAGGTAAAATCGGCGCCCTCATGCTCCGGCCGGCACTGGTGCATCATCACCGCGAACAAGGCGACCGTGGACATGCCATCGGCGGCTTGCTCGAACAACGCCACGGAGTAAACCAGCGCACTGTTGCCACCGGCATTTACCAGCAGGGCCATGGCCGCAATCCCGACAGCCTGCAACAGACCGAACCCGAAAAGTGCACGCTGCGCGCCAATCCGGGCATACAACAGCCCCCCGATAAACGCGCCAGCGATGCCGGCAAGGCTGCTGATCAAGGTCAACTGGCCCAACTCGGCATTACTCCAGCCCTGATCCACCAGCATCGGCTTGATCATCGGTGAACCCAGCGCATCACCCAGCTTGAAGCTCAGCAGCACCGCAATCCAAAAGAGCATGCCGGGCTGCAACAGCAAGCCGCGATAATGCCGCAATAACAGGCCTGGCCCAGCAGGCTCTGCCTGCGCCGGCTGGAACGGCAGTTCGCGCTGCTCGTTAAAGCGCCAGATCGGCACCGTCATCAGCACCAGCAGCGCCGCTACGAGTCCCAGACTAAGGTGCCAACCCAAGGTATCCATCGCCAGTAACAGACCACTGCCACTTATCAACATGCCGACCTTGTAACCGCCGACCTGCAGGCTGTTACCCAGCCCGCGCCAGCGCTCCGGCAGCAGCCTCACAGCCAAGCCATCGGTAGCGATGTCCTGGGTCGAGGCGGCCAGGTTAACTAGCAGTAACAAGCCAATCAGCAGCAAAAAGTAGCTGTCGAACAGCCGCTCGGGATTGATCAGCGCCAAACCCGTAACGATGGCGATAACAACCATCTGCAACGGCAGAATCCAACCCCGATGATGGCCCAGCCGCGGCGATGCCAAGCGATCCACCCACGGCGCCCAAAGCACCTTGAGCAACCAGGGCAATGCCAGCAACTTGAGCAGGCCGATCAACGCAAGATCGACGCCGTGCTGACGCAGCAGCACGGGTAACGAATGGGCCAATAGCCCCGAGGGCAAACCCTGCGCGCAGTAGAGCGAGGCCAATAGGATCAAGGTGGCATTGGCTGGGCGACATTTGGACAGCATCAACAGGTGAGTCTCACAAAACAGGCAGCGAAATGAATGGGTAGCAGAACTGTATTAGCGCTCTCGCCTACAAGCACTGCCTGACAAAAACGCAGCATCTTTTCATGCATAAGCACCAGTCTGCAAAGCAGTTTAGTCATGCCATTTTTCTACCCTAGAAATGCATACAGGGCCGTCACGGCAACCGCCCCCCCGGTGCCCGGAAAGCAGAAATACCTGCCGAGTACCGATACGTAAACCCAGCCCGGACAGGACAAAACGCTATATATCGTCTCTAAGCCATTGTTATGCCATCAAACTTTATGTGTAATCGACACACTCAGGGAAGAGTTGCTTCTACAACCCAATTTGGTCGTACCTCTAGCGTCCCTGAGTCAAATGGCTCCGACTCGAAATTACCTAGGGATCTGTCCAATGGGCTTCGTCAAAAAAACCAGTGTGCTGCTGCTCGGCAGCGCCATCGTTCTTGCTGCAGGCTGCGCCAACCTCTCCGAGAACCAGTGGGTCAACAAGGAAAACATCGGCACTTTGGTTGGTGTCACGGCTGGCGTGCTAATCGGCAGCCAGGTCGGTAATGGCAGTGGTCGTACAGCCGCTATGATTGCCGGCGCTCTAGCGGGCGGATATTTAGGCAAGACCATCGGCGCCAAACTAGATACTCGCGACCGCGAAGCGCTTGCCCAGCAGACCCAGCAGGCCCTGCAAAACGCTCAGGACGGCCAAAGCAGCCAGTGGACCTCTGCCCACAGCGGCGCCACCGCTACCATCACGCCGGTCAAGACCGAGACGGTGCAGCGCCAGGTGGCCGTCAAACGCAGCCCCAAGGTGCATCCCGTAGCCAATATGACGCTGATCAACCAACCCTATCGTGCGGTGAAGTCGGCCAACGTGCGTAATGCCCCTAACCTTAACGCCGAGAAAGTCGCTGGCCTTCCGGTCGATACCACCTTTACCGCCATCGGCCGTACCGATAACGACTGGATCATGGTTGGCCGTCGTGGTGTCACCATAGGCTACGTCTATGCCCCACTGGTCGAGCAGGTCAAAGCCCGCCCGACGCAAACCAGCGCTGGCAGCGCGGTCGCCGATGTCGCCACCGACCTCGATAGCCTCGACTTGGCCACAGCCTCAAGCAAGGGTATCGACCTCGACGCTATCGATCTCGATGCCATACCGCTTGAACAGCAAGTCACCGCCCAAGCCACCTGCCGCACACTTAACTACGACGTCACCGCCAAGGGCAGCAGCGAACAGCAGACAGTCAAAGCCTGTCAGGCGGCTGACGGTGCCTGGGAGCTGATCTGATGGAGCGGTGCATGAGAAGTCTACTAACCCTGAGCCTGCTGGCGCTGGCTGTAACGGCAGAAGCCGCCAGCCATCGCCTGGCTTATTCCAAAGCAGAGAACGTCGAGGTCTTTGTCGATCATGCAGACGGCCAGCCTTGGTGCAGCCCTAACTTGCAACTGCGCTTCGCCTTCACAGCGGCCGCCAGCACTGAGGCGGTACAACGCCTGCTGCCCAAACTGGGTGGCTTGATCGGCACCCAATGCGCCAACGCCAGCCAACTCAGCTGGCACACCGTCGATAGCCAGGGGCAGCGCCTGGCCAGCGGCAGCGCAACCCAGGCCGGTAACTGGCAGGCGGTTGTGAATGCCCCGGCACCTGCACCTATTGCGGCAGTACCTGCAGCGGCCCTCGCCACTGCACCGGCAGCCAGCCCTCAGGCTGAAAGCCAAGCGTCGATAGCTGTCAGCGAGCCTTCAGCCCCGCCAGCAGCAGCGCCCGATACTGTCAGAGAAGGTGCTGCCGAAGCGGTGATCGCGGCCACTGCACCCGCCGCGACGCCTGCAACCACTGCCACCCCGGAACCTGCAACAGTGCCGCCCACTGCGCCTGTTGCGCCAGCACCGCTCTCGGTGGATTTCGCCGTATCGGGCTGGCAACCACCCTTGCAGCGCGACGTACTGGCCAAGGCCAACTTCCTCAGCGAAATCGTCGACCAGAACGGCTGTCGCTTCCGCCTGGCATTCGTCCTCGAAGACGGTGTGAAAAACGTCAGCGCCACGTCTAAGGCGATTACCTGCGGCCCAGACGGCTATGCCCAAGGCACTGGCACGCTGACGATCAACCGTCGTGACGGCGCACTGCTGCATCAGTTCAATGGCAGCTACCTGGCCGGCTTAGAGTTCAGCGGCAAAGCCCCCAGCCTGCCCATCGTCGGCTTCGACGAACGCAAAAACCTGTTGCTGCTGCTGCACAGCGAACCCGCCAGCAAGGTTCATTACCTACTGCGCGTGGGTTACAGCAGCTACCGGAATAACTGGAACGCGGGTAGCACTGGACTTGTCGCGCTCACCGAGAACCGCGAGCTGTTCCGCGACCTGGAAAACATCCGCCGGACCATCGACCTGGCCACCACCCGTCTGGACCAGAGCGCGCCTGCAATCAACGACATTCGCTTTTACGCCATACGCGACCTGCAACAAGGGCTGCATGAGGGCAAGCGTGATTACTGGATGTATGAAATCAACCTAGGGCGCAACTACCGCAGCAAACAGTGGGAGTACAACCCCCAGCGCGCCGAAAATCACCTGTTCGCCTTCGAGCGTAAAGAAGCCGAGCAACTGCGCCAAGCTGAACTACGGCGGCAGGCCGAAGAACAGCGCCAACGCGAACTGCTTGGCCAGCAAGCCGAACAGCAGTTGCAACTGTATCGCCAACTGCGCCGAGAAACCCGCAAGCCCCAAGAGCTTTACCAGCGCATCAGCCGCGACGCCAGTTACTCGCCCTTCGATGGCGGCAGCTATGCCCGCATGCTGAAAGGTGGCGCCAGCGACTACAGCCAGATTGTTTACATCAGCGGCAAGACCGAGGGCGGTTGGGCTATCGACTATCCCTACCAGGCCGTTCTCAACACGGAGGAGAGCGAACAGGACGCCGACAAAGGTTGGTTCTTGGTCAAAGGTAAAGCTCAACTGGACACTAGTCGCCAGGATGATCAACAGCTTCCGCTGACCTTGATCACCGCTAACACCCTGCAGACCTGTAGCGAAAGCGAATGCGCCGACTTGCGCGACCCGCTGAAGCTACTGCGTCACGAAATCGGAGATCCCGAGTGGACCCCGGAACAGGCCAAAGAACTGGTCAAGCAAGCCTGGCCAGAGCGCGCCGAGCTGCAAGGAGATGATGTATGAACAAGCACCTTCCTCTGATCGTCGGTGCCAGTGCCACGGTAATCCTGGCCGCCGGCTACTTCGGCCTGAGCGCCTACAGCAGTAAGCAGGCTCAGAAACACTTGGAAGACTGGGTGTATGAAGTCTCGCTGGATGAAAAACTCAGCTGGCGCTCAGTCTCTGCCAGCCCTTTCGGAGGCAGCGTCAGCATTCGCGATGTGGAGCTAGAACTGGGCAAGAATGAGCCCGCCCTGCGCGCCGCCGAGCTGATCATCAGCGAGCGAATCAGTGATGAGAACCAAAGCCGCCTGCGCCTGCAACTCAAGGGTATAGAAGCCGACACGTCAGCCATCAACGGTTTGCGCGGCCTAGGTGCATTGGCCAGCAGAAATATTGATCGCGAACTGGCGCGCGCAAGTCACAACTTCGAACCCGCACTCAGCAGTGGGCTGGCAACGCTCAAGCCTTTTGATTTGGAGCTATTCGTTGACGTCGACGACGATGCCGGAACGGTAGAAGCCGAAATCGCCATCGCCTTGCCGGAACTGTTCGACAGCCGCATGAGCTACAGCCTGAGCAAACAGCGTGATCTCAACCGCAAACTAAAACGCCTGGAGGATGATCTTGACGGCGAGGACAACCCATACCGCCTCATTGCCAAGCTGCAAGAGCTGACCGGGAGCATTGAGCGGGCCGAACTCGCCAATGTTCGCGTTAGCCTGCAGGACCGCGGCATGCTCGAACGCAGCATTGCGCTCTACCAGCGCTACAACACACCGCTAGACCCGACCGCCGGTAGTGCTGACAGCCAGCGCAGCGAGCACTACACAAAGATGGTCGAGCGCACCGTGAAGAACTGCCAGCGTGAGAGTAAGGACCTGCCGAAGAGCATGGATAACAGCTGCGACCTGCTCGAGGACGTCCTGATGGAAAAAGTCAGTGGCATCGTGCTGAGCATTGAGCCTACAGAAAGTGTGCGCCTCAGCGATCTAGCCAAGCTAGACAACGCCAGACAAGGCAAGCGCGTGCTTGAACGTCTCAACCCAGAGCTCGAAAGCCTGTAAGCATCCCCCCGCTGCGAACAGGCCTTCGGGTCTTGTTTGCAGCGGGTTTACCGTCGAATGACGCCTTAGTATTAAAACTATTGTTTGTGGCGTGAGGAAAACGGCCGCTTGTCCGTTGCAGGAACAGCGGCTTTATCGACTTGGCCATAGCGCCCCGCTCAATCGCCGCTGTCTATCAGACTATTTTTTAACGCCTAGCCAAAGTAGGCAGTTAACGGGTCTTCATACACCAGCGTCCTGCTCACGCAGCAACTGCGCAAACTGCTCGGCTGGCACGGGCTTGCTGATCAGGTAGCCCTGAACTTCATCGCACTGGTGGCTTTTTAGAAAGTCCAGCTGCGCCTGGGTTTCCACACCTTCGGCAACCACCTTGAGCTCCAGGCTGTGGACCATGGCGATGATCGCGCGGGTGATCGCGGCGTCTTCACTGCCGGGCGTGAGGTCGCGGATAAAGGTTTGGTCGATCTTGACGTAATCCACTGGGAAGCGCTTCAGGTAGCTCAGCGAGGAGTAGCCGGTGCCGAAGTCGTCAATCGCCAGCTTGACCCCCAAATCGCGCAATTGCTGGAAGGTACTAATCACACTTTCGACATTATCCAGCAGCTGGCTTTCGGTCAGTTCTAGCTCGAGAAACTGCGGATCCAGCCCGGTTTCCTTTAGCACCTGACGCACCAGGCTGAGCAGGTTGCCTTGGCGCACCTGGTGCACTGAAAGGTTCACCGAAACGCGAATCTGCGCCAGGCCTTCATCGCGCCATGCACAGGCTTGTTTACACGCCTGACGCAACACGAACTCGCCAATCGCACCGATCAACCCGGTTTCTTCGGCCAGGCCGATAAAGTCGCTCGGCGGCACCAGCCCCAGCTGCGGATGACGCCAGCGCACCAAGGCTTCGGCGGCCAGCAGGCTGTCATCCGCCAGGCCTAGTTTGGGCTGGTAGAACACCTCCAATTGGCCTTCTTGGATGCCTTTGCGCAGCTGATTTTCCAGCTGCAGACGCTCCAACGTGCAGGCTTGCAGGTTGTCGGTGAAGAACTGGAAGGTGTTACCCCCCAGGTGCTTGGCGTGCTGCGTGGCCATATTGGCCTGACTGATCAGCGCGGAAATTTCCCGCGCGTTGTCTGGCAGCAAACTAATCCCCAGCGAGGCACTGACCACCAACTCGTGGCCGCCCACCGTCATGGGCACACGCAATTTGCTGAGCAGACGACTGGCCAGGCGCGCCAGGCTGGAGAGGCTGCCGTAGGCGTCAATGAGGATGGCAAACTCGTCACCAGACAAACGCGCCAGGGTGTCGGCCTCCGGCACCGCCTGAGTCAGGCGGCGGCTGACCTGCCGAAGCAGCTGGTCAGCCACTTCATGGCCGAGGCTGTCGTTGAGCAGTTTGAAGCGATCCAGATCGATGTGCAGCAAGGCGATGCTGCGCCCATTCTGCCGAGCACGCTGGCTGGCCTCATGCAACCGCTGCTTGAACAGGCTGCGATTGGCCAGGCCCGTCAACTCGTCATAGTGAGACAGGTAGCGCAGGCGCTCCTCGGCCTCGCGCCGCGAGGACAGGTCAGCGAAGAAACCGACGATATGACTGACACTACCGCGCGCATCGCGCACCACATTGAGTTGCAGCCACTGCGGATACAACTCGCCGTTCTTGCGCGTTTCAATCAACTCACCGCGCCAGCTACCCCTGCTCTCTAACTCCAGACGAATCATCTGGTACTGCCGGCGGCTATCGCCGCTGTTCATCAGGCTGATCGCGCTTTTGCCGACTACCTCGTCCTGACGATAACCGGTGACTTCACTAAAGGCCTGATTGACCGACAGCAGGCGGTAGTCGGGATCGAGAATCACGATGCCTTCACTGGCGGCTTCGAACACCGTGGCGGCCAGTTGCTGCTGCTGTTCGTGCAGCTTGCGCGTGGTGATGTCGCTGCGCGTACCCAGCATGCGCAGCACGCGCCCCTTGGCGTCGCGCTCGACAGCGCGGCCACGGTCGGCGATCCACACCCAATGGCCCTGTGCATGTTTAATGCGGTATTCGACCTGGTAATCGTCACTGCGCCCCTTCATGTGCTCGACCAGCGCGCGGCGCAGCACCGGCAGGTCATCCGGATGCAAACGCGGCTTGAGGTCGCGCAGCATCACCTGCACGTCATGCGGCTCCAGACCGAAGATCTCCTTGAGGCGCGAGTGGTGCACCTTATCGCTCTGCAGGTCCCAGTCCCACAGGCCCAGCTCGCTGGCCTCAATGGCCAGGGTCAGGCGTGCGCGGCTCTTGCTCAGCGCGTAGGTGGTTTCATCCAACTCAAGCGTGCGCTCAGCCACGCGCATTTCCAGGTCATCATGGGCATGGCGCAACTCACGCTCGGCGCGGCGGCGCTGTTCCACCTCATGCACCAGCTCACTGTTGAGCCCCTCGGCCTGGCGCTTGGCGTGCTCCAGATTGCTGATCAACGCCTGATTGTGGAAACGCTGCAGCAAGCTGCGCTGTACCAGGCGGTTGACCTGCCAGGCGAGCACCAGCAAGGTCAGCAGCAGGATGCTGGCAAGCAGGCCCCAGCCCTGTTGTAGCGCATTGTTGCTAAACAGCAGATAGCCCATCGAAGGCAGCAGACAGGGCAAGGCAAAGGTCAGAAAAGCCGAAAAACTGATCGCGTAAGCCACGCTGGCAGAGAGAATCGCCGCCGCAATCAGGCCATAGACCAGGGCCTGCAGGTAAAACACATCGGCAGGCACCAGGGCGATGGCAGCAAACGCCAGGGTCAACCCGGACGCCCCGGCCCCTAGCAGGAACAGGCGCCGCCAATAGCGCTCGGCCTGGCGGCTGGGCAAGGCATGGTTGAATGCACGCACCTGCACCAGGCGCAGCACGGCCAGAATCACCAGCCAGACCGACCAACCCACGAGCAACAACGGCGGCAGCCCCCCCCACAACAGGAACGTGCACGCCATACCGCTGAGCAGCATAAACAGAGTCGGCACCCGCGAGCCCTGGTAGAGCATACGGATGCGCTCGGCAGCAATATCAGTGGCAAACAGCTGAGTCACTTCCGGGCCGGAAGTCGCTTTTAAGCCATTTAAATCAGTCAATGGGATCGCAGAAGTCATAGGCGATTTTCTTATAATGGTTGCCTAAATATCGGCGCAGCATACCCGAGCTAGACGCATCGCCCAAGCCAGAAGTGCACTCACACACAGGGTAAATAGCTGACTTCTGCCGCGTCCGGCCATACCCCGACTGCGCCCGTTGAGCTGACTCACCAGTCGTCCAAAACAATCGGCGTGACAGCCTGGTTTGCCCTGCCCAGCTGCGCCCCCTAGAATGCCGCGATGCAAAATGACCTTGATCAGCGACTCACCTCCCTCAACCCAGCCCAACACCATGCGGTTACTACGCCGCCTGGCCATCAGTTGGTGCTGGCCGGTGCCGGCTCCGGCAAGACCCGCGTGCTGGTGCACCGTATTGCCTTTCTGATTCAGCGGCTGGACGTCTCGCCACACAGCATCCTGTCGGTGACCTTTACCAACAAGGCCGCCGCCGAAATGCGCCACCGCATCGAGCAGATGCTCGGGCAGAGCCCGGCTGGCATGTGGGTGGGCACCTTTCACGGCTTGGCCCATCGCCTGTTGCGTGCGCACTGGCAGGAAGCCGGGCTGGCGGAGAACTTTCAGATTCTCGATTCCGACGACCAGCAGCGCATCGTTAAGCGGGTGATCCGCGAGCTCGGCCTGGATGAACAACGCTGGCCGCCCAAGCAAGCCCAGTGGTTTATCAACGGGCAGAAGGATGAAGGCCTGCGGCCGAAGAACATCCAGCCCGGCGGCGACCTGTTCCTCGCCACCATGTTGAAAATCTATGAAGGCTACGAGGCTGCTTGCGCACGCGCCGGAGTGATCGACTTCTCCGAGCTGCTGCTGCGTGCCCTCGACCTGTGGCGCGACAAGCCGGGCCTGCTGGAGCATTACCAGCGGCGCTTCCGGCACATCCTGGTCGACGAGTTCCAGGACACTAACGCCGTGCAGTACGCCTGGTTGCGCCTGCTGGCCAAGGGTGGTGACAGCCTGATGGTGGTCGGTGACGACGATCAGTCGATCTACGGCTGGCGTGGGGCGAAGATCGAGAACATCCAACAGTTCTCCGATGATTTTGCCGACGCCGAAGTCATCCGCCTGGAGCAGAACTACCGTTCCACGGCTGGCATCCTCAAGGCCGCCAACGCGCTGATTGCCAATAATCAGGGGCGCCTGGGCAAGGAGCTGTGGACCAAAGACGGCGACGGTGAGCCGATCAATCTGTATTCGGCGTTCAACGAGCACGACGAAGCGCGTTACGTGGTCGAGTCGATCGAGGACGCCCTGCGCAAGGACGGCCTCAAGCGCAGCGAAATTGCCATTCTTTACCGTTCCAACGCTCAGTCGCGGGTGCTCGAAGAAGCCCTGCTACGCGAGAAAATTCCTTACCGCATTTACGGCGGTCAGCGCTTCTTTGAACGCGCCGAGATCAAGAACGCCATGGCCTACCTGCGCCTGCTCGACGGCCGTGGCAACGATGCGGCACTGGAGCGGGTGATCAACGTGCCAGCGCGCGGCATCGGCGAGAAGAGCGTGGAGACCATGCGCGAATACGCCCGCGCCCATGATGTGTCGATGTGGGAAGCCATTCGTCTGATGGTTGCCGCCAAGACTCTGCCAGGACGCGCGTCAGGTGCGCTGGCCGGGTTTATCGAATTGATCGAGAATCTCGCCGCCAAAGTGCTGGAAATGCCCCTGCACCTGATGACCCAGACGGTGATCGAGCAGAGCGGCTTGATTGCTTATCACAAGGCCGAGAAAGGCGAGAAAGCCCAGGCCCGTATCGAAAACCTTGAGGAACTGGTCAGCGCCGCGCGCACCTTCGACAACAACGAAGACGACGAACTGAGCCCTCTGCAGGCCTTTCTCAGCCATGCCTCACTGGAAGCCGGCGACACCCAGGCCGCAGAAAACGAAGACAGTGTGCAGCTGATGACCCTGCACAGCGCCAAGGGCCTGGAGTTCCCCCAGGTGTTCCTGGTGGGCATGGAAGAAGGCCTGTTCCCGCACAAGATGAGCCTGGAAGAACCCGGCCGTCTTGAGGAAGAGCGCCGCCTGGCTTACGTCGGTATCACCCGCGCCATGAGCAAGCTGGTGATCACCTATGCCGAAACCCGCCGCCTGTATGGCAGCGAAACCTACAACAAGGTGTCGCGCTTCGTCCGCGAGATTCCGCCGCAACTGATTCAGGAAGTGCGCCTGTCCAACAGCGTCAGCCGGCCGTTCGGCGCGGTCAGCCGCAACATGGGCGGCGCGGGTAACGACAGCCACCTGTTCGCCGGCAGCGCCGTGCCGGACACCGGCTTCAACCTCGGCCAGCGCGTGCAGCATTCGCTGTTTGGCGAAGGCACCATCCTCAACTTCGAAGGCAGCGGTGCGCAGGCCCGGGTGCAGGTGAATTTCGAGAGCGAAGGCAGCAAGTGGCTGATGCTTAGTTACGCCAAGCTGGAAGCGCTGTGACCAACCGTCCATTCAACTCATAAGGAACCCCAATGATCCGCCGCCCTCTGCTGCTCGCCAGCGCCCTGCTCGCCGCCCTTGGCCTGAGCGGTTGCAAGGAAGAAGCCGCCGCCCCACAGGCAGCAGCAACCACACCTGCCGCAGGATCGCCTGGCGCAGAAAACTTCCAGTGGAAGATGGTCACCGCCTGGCCGAAGAACTACCCAGGCCTGGGCACGTCAGCCGAGCGCTTGGCCGAGCGGGTCAAGGCCATGAGCAATGGCCGTCTGACCATCAAGGTGTATGCCGGTGGCGAGCTCGTGCCGCCGCTGGAAGTATTTGACGCGGTGTCGCGCGGCACTGCCGAGCTGGGCCATGGCGCGGCGTATTACTGGAAGGGCAAAGTACCGGCCGCACAGTTCTTTACGGCCGTGCCATTCGGCCTGTCGACGCCAGAAATGAACGCCTGGTTAAGCAAAGGTGGCGGTCAGGCATTGTGGGAGGAAGCCTATGCCCCGCACGGCGTGAAGCCGATGGCCGTGGGCAACACCGGCATGCAGATGGGCGGCTGGTACAACAAGGAAATCAACTCGCTGGATGACCTCAAAGGCCTGAAGATCCGCATGCCCGGCCTGGGCGGCGAAGTGCTGAGCAAGCTCGGCGCCACCACCGTCAACCTGCCCGGCGGCGAAGTGTTCACCGCACTGCAAACCAATGCGATCGACGCCACCGACTGGGTCAGCCCCTACAACGACCTGGCCTTTGGCCTGCACAAAGCGGCCAAGTTCTACTACTACCCAGGCTGGCAAGAGCCGCAAGCGGTGCTGGAACTGCTGATCAACCAAAAAGCCTATGACAGCCTGCCGGCCGATCTGCAGGCGATCCTGACGGAAGCCACCCGCGCAGCGAACCAGGACATGCTCGACGATTACGTCTACAACAACGCCCTGGCGCTGGATCAGTTGAAACAGCAAGGCACCCTGCTCAAGCGCTTCCCTGATGAAGTGCTGGCCGCCATGCAACATGAAAGCACCGTGGTGCTGGGTGAGCTGGCTGGGCAAAACGAACTGAACGGGCGTATCTGGGCCTCGATGCAAGCCTTCCAGGCCCAAGCCAGCCTGATGCATGAGCTGTCGGAGAAAGAGCTGTACAACTGGCGCTAACGCCCAGTATCTCAAGCCCGCAAGCGCAGCCCCTGGGTTGCGCTTGCGGTTTTCGCCACAGCTCACCCGCCACTTCAGCGCAGCAAGGCAAAAGCCGGAAACATTCTATGGCTAGCCAGCGCTAACCACGCCGGGCAAGATGCCGCGCGTAGATCCAATAACCAAGAGACAGCCAATCATGCAGCGTTTCCTTAGCATTGCCCTGGCCATGTGCCTCAGCGTCGGCCTGACCATGAGCTTCGACGCCGAAGCCAAGCGCTTTGGCGGCAGCAAATCCTTCGGCTCCGCGCCAAGCCATCAAGCACGTCAAGCGCCAGCCCAGCAATCGGCTGCTCCAGCAGCTGCCGGTCGTCAACCGGCTGCAGCCAGCGGCGCATCGCGCTGGTTAGGCCCATTGGCCGGTATCGCAGCAGGTGGTTTGCTGGCGTCGATGTTTATGGGTGACGGCTTTGAAGGCCTGCAGATCATGGACATGCTGATCTTCGGTTTGATCGCCTTCCTGCTGTTCCGCTTCCTCGCCGCCCGCCGTCGTCAGGCCGGTCCAGCGACCGCCAACGGCGCGCCAATGCAGCGTGAAATGCCCGCAGCACCCGCCTCGATCTTTGGTGGCAGCAGCGCCGCTGCCGCGATCAAGCCGGTGATCAATGCGCCAGCCTGGTTTAACGAGCAGAGCTTTGTCAGCGCCGGCCGTGAGCACTTCCTCAGCTTGCAGCAGCACTGGGATGCTAACGAAATGGACAAAATCGCCGAATTCGTCACTCCGCAGCTGCTGGAATTCCTCAGCCGCGAACGTGCTGACTTGGGTGATGGCTTCCAGTCCACCTATGTCGACGATCTCGACGTGCAGCTGGATGGTGTCGATGACCTCAGCGACAAAACCGTCGCTACTCTGACCTTCACTGGCGTGGCCAAAACCTCGCGCTTCGACCAAGGCGAAGCGTTCAGCGAAAGCTGGCGCATGGAGCGTGCGGCCGGTGACAACCAGCCATGGCTGGTCGCGGGTATCCGCCAGAACGGCTAATACCAACTGCAACACCGAAAACCCGGGCATGCCCGGGTTTTTTCTGCACGCTCATTCAGCAAACAGATGGGCTGGCGCCGGATTCACTCTGAGCGCAAGCTGAGCGCTGCCTAAGCATCACCACCACGAGGATTGAGCAATGATCGGATACGCAATGGTCGGCACCGCCGATATGGAAAAAGCCAAAGCTTTCTACACCCCGCTGCTGGCAGAAATGGGTGCCAAAATCGTCATGGATATTGGCCGCGCCGCGTTCTATGGCGTTGCCCAAGGCCAACCGATGTTTGCCGTATGCGTGCCCTATGACAAGCAAGCACCTAACCCAGGTAACGGCAACATGGTCGCCTTGCCCGGCGGTTCCCGCGAAGGCGTCGACACGCTATATGCCAAGGCCATCGAGCTCGGCGCAACCAGCGAAGGCGAACCCGGCGAGCGCATGCCTGGCTTCTATGGCGCTTATTTCCGCGACCACGATGGCAACAAGCTGGCCTTCTTCCACATGGGCTAACGCCTTAGCCCGGATCGACAGTTGTGCCCGGCGGCTTGGCCGCCGGGACCGGTTGCAAGGCCTTATCGCTCCAGGCCTGAATCTCTTCACTGCGCTTACGGCTGTTGAGCTGCGCCCGATCAATCACTTCCTGGTAATCCGCCAGCCAACTACGTGAGCCCGGCAACATATTGGCCAGGTCGCGCATGCCCACCTTTAAACCTTGCATCACCTGCTGATAGTCACGTTCTTGAGCCTGCAACACCTTGCTCACTTGAACGATGCTGTCAGGGTTTTCCGCGCGCTCGAACAAACCGGTCAGCTGCGAGGCTTGCTGACTGGCCAGCAACGCTTCCAGATTACTCAGGGCGGTTTGCTGCACCGACAAGCGTTGCTCAAGCGTTAGAACCTGTTGCTCCAGTGCCTCAATACGCGGTGCATCATCGGCGCTGAACAGGCTGTAGATATTCAGCCCAGCCGAAATAAGCATAAGGGTGCCGAGCAGCGCGGCCACGCCAATAATGAAAAGACGATTACGTTTGCCTGCCGCAGTCAGCAACTGCAGCCGCTGCTCCTCACTGATGACGCCGTCTTCAGACGCTTGCGTTGGGCTTTTCATGGCTAGACCATTTAGTGACGTTAAAAAATTGACGACCACCTGAGCTGGACGATAGCACTTTGCCAGCTTTTTGCTTAGACCCGTCTAGGGTATAAGACGCTCCCGTATTACCTGCAAAAGAGACAACGCCCGTGGAAGAAGTCATCGAACAACTGCGCGAACTCAACGAACCCGTGCCGGTGCCGCTGGAACTTCCGGAAGAAGAAGTGCTGGTGGAGATCCAGGAACAGATCCTTATCCACCTGCCCTATGCCCTGCGCGAATACCTGCTGCAAGTCAGCGACGTGGTCTACGGCCGCCTGGAGCCCGTGACCGCCGCCGACCCGCAATCGCACACCTACCTGCCAGAAGTCGCTGCCACCGCCTGGTCCCTCGGCGTACCACGCGAGTTCGTACCGCTGTGCGAAGACCACGGCAACTACTACGTAGTGGAAGAAGACGGCACCGTGCTGCTGTGGGAAGCCGACACCACTGAAATCAATGAAGACGAAACCTGGGAGTCGGTCTGGCACTGGGTGCGCGACGTGTGGTTGGAGAGCTAAGCCGTCACGCCGCCCGTCAAGCGCGCTCAGGCCGCTCAGGCCGCTTGGCGGTTTGCTCCAGATCCAGCAGGTTAAGCAGAAAGCGCGCGAAGTAGTTCAGGTCCTGCTCCATGGCCTCACGCGCCGCTTTTCCATCGCCCGCTTCGATGGCACTGAAGGCGTCTTCATGGAAGTCGTTGAGGCGCAGCGACAGGTCAGCTTCGGTGAACAGTCGATTGAAAAACGGCCCGACCTGCAGCCACAGCGACTCGATGCTGCGCAGCAGCACCGGATTGCCGCAAGCGCTGTAGAGGCGCAGGTGGAACTGGCTGTTGGCATCCAGATAGGCCTGCACCTGGCGCTGCTCGATGGCCTGATCCATACGCACCACACAGTCACGCAACACGGCCAGGTCGGCTGGGGTCAGGCGCGGCGTGGCCAGCTCAACGGCCAGGCCTTCAAGGCCTAAGCGCACCTGAAAAATATGCTGGTAACGCTCGCGAGTCATCGGCGGTACGCGCACCGAGCGCTGCGGCTCGCCTTCCAGCGCGCCCTCGGCGACCAGGCGCTGCAAAGCGGCGCGTACCGGCATCGGGCTGGTGCCCCATTCAGCGGCCAGATCACGGATTTTCAAGCGCTCGCCGGGCTGGAAACGCCCAGCCAGCAGGCCTTCACGAATACGTTGGTAGAGTTGATCCTGCAGGTTGTCGGCCATGGTTCAGCAGCGTCCTTGTGCCGGCGGTGCAGGGAGTTGGGCGAGGGTCAGCGAGCAGTTATGCATGGGGTTCTCCGAAATTCAGGAAATTGGCCTGAGTGGTGCTGCTAGAGGCAGGCTAGGCGCAGGGATACTGGAAAAACAGTCAATGAGCATTTTCGAGTATCCCTGCAACAACGCCTGACCGACGCAAAATCGCTCAGGGGGCTTTGTTCTCGATCAGGCAGTTACCGCCATCCACCACGATAACCTCGCCGGTGATATAGCTGGCCTCGCGCGATGCCAAAAAAGCCACCGCAGCCGCCACTTCCTCAGGTCGTCCGGCGCGGCGCATAGGTGTGTACTCGGCGGCGTGGCGCTCTTCCTCGGTGCTGGAACCCGTAGCAATCCAACCCGGTGCCACGCTGTTGACCGTGATGCCCTGCTTGGCCACTTCCAGCGCCAGGCCCATGCTCAGGCCAAGCATGCCGGCCTTGGCTGCGCTGTAGGCCGCCTCACCAGGGTTGCTGCCGCGGGTGCCAGTGGTCGAGCTGATATTGACGATGCGCCCGTAGCCACGCGTACGCATGCCCGGCAGCACCGCGCGGGTGAGCAGAAAGGCAGTGCCGAGGTTGCGCGCGATGGACAAGTTCCAGGTCGCCAGCTCCATGTCCGCCAGCTCGGCGAACGGCTCGGGGCTGCCTTGCATGGCCATACCGGCGTTGTTCACCAGAATGTCGATCTGCCCCCACTGCGCCTGCGCCCAGTCGAGCAATTCGGCAACCTGCTGCTCATCGGTCAGGTCCGCCGCCTTGGCGCGTGCGTCTATACCTTCTGCACACAGTTCCGCGGCGCGTAGCTCGACCCGCGCGCTGCTGGCCGTCAGCAGCACGCGCGCTCCGGCACGGCCCAGGCGGCGGGCAATCGCCAGGCCGATGCCCGATTCACTGCCCGCACCGCTGATCAGCGCGACTTGCTGTTCAAAGACCATTTCTCAACATCCTGTGATCACAAATATGGGTTTAATCTAGCAATAAAGCCTGACCAAACCAACGCTTGAGTTTTCTGTGATCACAAAATAGCATGTGCAGATATTCGAACGAGGTGTTCAACATGACTGCCAGTGGTATCAGCCCATCCGCCGTAGAAGCTTTCGCCCAGCGCGAGCGTGAGCGTTTTATTGCGCGTAATCCAAAATCCGTGGCCCTGGCCGAACGGGCGCGCAACTCGCTGTACGGCGGCGTGCCGATGCACTGGATGGCCGACTGGTCGACGCCGGTGCCGCTGTTCGTCGAGCGTGCCAAGGGCGCACGCTTCTATGACGTCGACGGCCACGAATACATTGATTTTTGCCTGGGCGACACCGGCACCATGTTCGGCCACTCGCCGGACCCGATCGCCAAGGCCATTGCCGAGCAAGGCAATAACGGCTTGACCACCATGCTGCCGGGTGAAGACGCCGTAGTCTGCGGCGAGCTGCTAGCCGCGCGTTTCGGCCTGCCGTTCTGGCAAGTCACCGCTACCGCCACTGACTCCAACCGCTACGTGCTGCGCTGGGCCCGCGCGATTACCGAGCGCAACACCCTGCTGGTATTCGACGGCTGCTACCACGGCACCGTGGATGATGTGATGGTGCGTTACCGCGATGGCGAAACCGTGCAGCGCTCCGGTCTGCTCGGCCAAGCTTATGACCTGACCCAGCACAGCCGCTCGATCCCCTTCAACGATGTGGCGGCGCTGGAAGCCGCATTGGCTCAAGGCGATGTTTGCGCCCTGCTCTGCGAGCCGGCGATGACCAATATCGGCATGGTTCTGCCCGAGCCGGGCTTTATGCAGAAATGCCGCGAGCTGACCCGTAAATACGGTGCGCTGCTGATCATCGACGAGACCCACACCATCTCCACCGACATGGGTGGCTGCACCACGTTGTGGAACCTCGAGCCGGACTTCTTCGTGGTCGGCAAACCGATTGCAGGCGGCGTGCCGTGCGGCATCTTTGGCTGCAGCGCAGCGATGGCCGAGGCCATGACTGCCGCTCGTCAACGCGCCAGCGAAAACAGCCACGGCCATGGCCACAGCGGTATGGGCACCACGCTGTCCGCCAACGCCCTAGCCATGCACTGCATGCGCGCCAACCTGGAACAGGTGATGACCCAGGCCGCCTATGATCACATGCTGCCGCTGGCCAAGCGCCTGGCCGATGGCTTCCGCTCGCTGATCGGAAAGCACGACCTCAAGTGGTCGGTGACCGAGCTGGGCGCACGCAGTGAATTTCAGTTCTGCCCTTTGTCGCCGAAGACTGGCGCCGAGGCTGAAGCAGCGTTCCACGACGAACTGCAGATGGCCCTGCACCTGTACCTGATCAACCGCGGCATCCTGATCACCCCGTTCCACAACATGACCCTGTGCTGCACAAGCACCACGGCGGACGATGTGGATCAGTTGATCAGCATGCTCGACCAGGCCCTCACCGAGCTGCTGGCCATCCCCGGCGCCCGCGAATAGACCGTAGGGTGGATGACGCTTTTTCATCCACCAACAGGCCACACCGACAATCGAGACACCCGGTGGATGGATAAAGCGCCATCCACCCTACAGAGATCGCCACCATGCAATTTGCCAACCCCCAGGAAGCCCACGACTTCCTTGCCGCCCACCCCGAAGTGCGTCTGATTGAGCTGATGCTGATCGACGCCAACGGCATCCCACGCGGCAAGCTGCTGCACCGCGAGGAACTGCTGGCCATCTACGAGAACGGCCGACCGCTGCCCAGCTCGATTCTGGCGCTGACCATTCAGGGCGAGGACGTGGAAGAAAGCGGCCTGGTCTGGGAAGTGGCCGACGCCGACTGCTGGACCTACCCGATCCCCGGCAGCCTGACCCTGCAACCCTGGCGTAGCAAACCGACCGGCCAGCTGCAGGTAAGCATGCACCCGACCCAAGGCCTGCCCGCTGCGCCGGCTGATCCACGGCATGTGCTGATCCGCGCCATCGACCGGTTGAAGGCCGACGGCTACCACCCGGTCATGGCGGTGGAGCTGGAGTTCTACCTGCTGGATAAAAACCGTGATGCCAATGGCCGTCCGCAACCCGCATTGCAAGCCAACGGCGTGCGCCCGCAAGCGCCGCAGGTGTATGGCGTGTACGAACTGGAGCAGCTGCAGCCGTTCCTCGATGACCTATACAGCGCCTGCGAAGTGCAGGGTCTGCCGGTGCGCACGGCGATTTCCGAATACGCCCCCGGCCAGGTCGAGCTGACCCTAGAGCATCGCTTTGACGCGTTACAAGCCATCGACGAAGGCGTGCGCTACAAACGCCTGGTCAAAGGTGTCGCCAACAAGCACGGGCTGCAAGCCTGCTTTATGGCCAAGCCATTCGGCGACCTAGCCGGCAGCGGCATGCACATGCACGTAAGCCTGGCTGATGAGCATGGCAATAACTTGATGGCATCGGAAGACCCGCATGGCACGCCGCTGCTCAAGCATGCCATCGGCGGCATGATGGCCACGCTGAATGACGCTCTGGCGATCTTCTGTCCCAACGCCAACTCCTACCGCCGCTTCCAGGCGAACAGCTACGCGCCGCTGGCCAAGAGCTGGGGTGTGAATAACCGCACCGTGTCGTTCCGTGTACCCGGTGGCCCAGCTAAGAGCCGGCATGTGGAGCACCGCATCTGCGGCGCCGACGCCAACCCATATCTGGCAGCGGCGGCGATCCTTTCTGGTATCCATCACGGCATCAAAAACCAGATCGATCCGGGGGAAGAAATCATCGGCAACGGCTACGAGCAAGCACGCGAAACCCTGCCCACCGACTGGTTGACCGCCCTGCGCGCCCTGGAACAATCGACCTGGGCCAAGGAAGCACTGGGCGAGGAGTTCCTCAAAGTATTCCTGGCGATCAAGTGGGCCGAGTTCCGCCAGTTTATGGGCGAAGTCGGCGAGCAGGACTGGCGTTGGTACCTAACCCACGCCTGACGGCTTAAACGATACCCGCTACGCTATACAGATTATGAGCACCCCGGAGTGGCCCATGCGCCTCTGCATTATCCTGGCCTGCTGGCTGTACAGCGCACTCGCAACGGCCGAAACGTTGCGCGTGGGCCTGGAGAATCACGACTACTATCCCTTCTACAGTGCGGTGGAAAGCCAAGGGTTCGATGGCTACTGCATCGCTCTGCTGCGCGCCTTTGCCAAGCGCGAAGGGCTGGAACTGGAGCTGCACCCGCAACCGATCAATCGCCTATACCGCAACATGCTCGGCGAACAAAAACTTGACCTACTGTTCCCTGATAACCCGGTATGGGCACGCGCAGATAATAGCGGCAAGGCCCTTTATTACAGCCAGCCAGTGGTGCAGGTTGTTGAAGCAACATTGGTGCGTCCTGAGCGACTGGGCCTAGGTATGCCTGCAGTCAAACGCCTAGGTATTATTCGGGGCTTTACGGCTGAGGCCTGGCGCAGCGCCATGACTCAGGGCGGTGTTGAACTGGTAGAGGTTAAGGACATCCAAAGCTTGATTCGCATGCTTGAGCGCAATCGCCTGGATGCTATTTACGCCAACCTGCAGGTCGTGCAACACCAGCTGCGCGAGCTGGGCCTCGACCCAGGCCGCGTGCAACTCGACCCGCAACTGCCGCAGGTCAATACCCGCTTACATCTGAGTAGCCACCAACACCCCGACCTGATCAAACGCTTTGACCTTTTCCTGCTTGAGGAGGCCGCGCAGTTAAGTCAACTGCGCCAGCAGTTCAACCTGCCTTAGCCGCTTTTTAGAACGGCCACCTTTGAAGTAGCTGTGCTAAAAACAGGCCTGGGCACGGCGTCTCAAAATACTCATTTACCGTGTTTTTTCGCCTGCCTTGCCTTGCGCCAACAGCCGCGGCAAAATTTTTCAACGGTCCACACCCTCTTACACACAGCCAACGGCCAACGACAGCTGATATGGTTGGACAAACTCCTACACAGAGCATGCTATGCAAGCCGGAACCGCCCAGCTGTCGATGACCGTACTGATGACCCCGGACATGGCCAATTTCTCTGGCAATGTCCACGGCGGCACCCTGCTCAAATACCTCGATGAAGTCGCTTACGCCTGCGCCAGCCGCTATGCCGGCTGCTACGTGGTAACCCTGTCGGTGGATCAGGTGATTTTCCGCGAGCCGATCCATGTCGGTGAGCTGGTGACCTTCCTCGCCTCGGTCAACTACACCGGCCGCACCTCGATGGAAGTCGGCATCAAAGTGATCACAGAAAATATCCGCGAGCGCTCGGTACGCCATACCAACAGCTGCTTTTTCACCATGGTTGCGATGGATGAACAAAGTAAGCCCGTGGTTATTCCGACCTTAACCCCCGACACCCCGGACGGCCTACGCCGCCAGCGCCAAGGCCTGCAACGCCGGCAGATTCGCCACGAACTGCAACAGCGCTATCAGGCGCTTAACCAAGCAGAAGCCTAAGCCATTAGCCTGCTGCTGCCGGAGCCCGCATGATCGACCTCTTCGATGTGTTTCTCGTGATGCTGTTCGCCACTGCCTGCGCCTGGCTGTGGCACGCCCATGGCCTGCGTGAGCACGCGCTGGCTTTGGTAAAGCAGCACTGTGCCAAGGCCGACATCGAGCTGCTTGATGAAAATGTCGCGCTGCGCCGGCTCGCGCTGTTGCCCGATGGCCGGGGCCGCAAACGCCTGGCACGGGTGTATGGCTTCGAGTTCACCGTTACAGGCGAGCAGCGGCATATCGGCAGCATCACCCTCTTTGGTAAGCAGTTGGGGCGCATCGAACTGGCCCCACATCCGTTTCGCGAACCGCCGGCGCCCAGCGCTCAGGTGATTGAAATGCAGCAATGGCGCAGCCAGCGGCACGACGCGGATGACAGCACGCCGCGCCACTAAGAGCGCCTCATCCCCCGCCGCGACTGATCGCTAATCACGCTGCAATAAAAAGTGCACCACGCGAGCGGCGCTGTCGGCCGGTTGCTCTTGCATAAAACAATGCCCGCCCGGCACCACATGGGCACTGACATGGCCATTGCTGGCGCACCAGCGCGACACCGACTTAGCCACAAAGGGATAGCTGCGCTGGCCGTAAAGCACCTGAGTCGGCGTCGTCACCTTGCCCAGCGACGGCCATAAGCGTTTGGGCATGGAGCTGAAAATATCCGCCTCACGGCTTGGCCGGCATTTCAGTTCAACGCCCTTCTCGCTGTCTTTTAGCGCGTGCTGGATGTAGGCACTAAAGGCTTCTTCGGTCCAACCCCGAAACATCCCCCGGCCATGCAACGCAGCGTGTGCAGCCGCGCGGTCTGGCCAACTGCTGCGACGCTTTAATGCTTTGCTCGCCAGGGTGGTACGCCGGCTCAGGCCGACCACATCGGACAGCGCCATCACCCCGATCATCGCCGGGCTAAACAACACCGGATCGAGCAATACCGCGCGCTGAAACAGCTGCGGCTGCTGGGCCAGCATCAGGCTGGTCAGCACACCACCAAAGCTGTGGCCGAGAGCAAACACCGGAGCATCGGCAAAGCGCTCGCACCCTGCGGAAAAGGCTTCCACCGCCATCTCGGCATTGCGATTCCAGCCATGGAATCGTCCGCCGTGGTCACTCTCACCATGGCCCTGAGCATCACACAGCCACAGATCGAAATCCTCGCTGAGCAGCTGCAGCAACGGCGTATAAACCCGTCCGCAATAGCCGTTACCGTGCAAAAAATGCAGCACCGGCTTGCCTGAAGGCGGCGTGTGCCAACCGCGCAGGGTAAAACCGGCAGAGCAGTCATGGGACCAGGGAAGCAGTTGCATGGTGGTTATCCGGAAAAAAGTGCGCGCAGTTTATCAACACCCGCAGGCGTTTCGCCTCAGGGCAGCAAGCATTGTGCAAACGCTACCTGCAGTGCAGCAGCCTCCTGCGCTTCGCTAAAAATCAGCTCCAGTCGCGAGTCCTTACGCCATTCGCTGTTTTGCCAATGCAGGGCATCACCGTTGAGGGCGTTGGCGGACAGCCTGCCGGCGTTGGTATGCAGCACCAGCTTGGCGCGGCGCCAGGGCAAGCTGCTCAGCCACTGCTGGACGCGCATCAGCTCGAACTGCTGGCTGGGGTGCCAGCGCCAGCCGATGCTCCAGCCTTCGGTCTGCTGCTGAATCTGGCAGATTGGCTCATTCGGACTGCGCCACAGCTGCGGCAATGGCGCCGCTGCCGTAGGCAGATTATCCAGCGTGCCGCCGCTATCGGCCTGGGTGCTAAAGCCAGGCAGCGCTGCCAGCGGCAGTGCGCCCTGACGGGTCCAGTAGATCGGGCGTGTTGGCAGCTGCGTTTGGATGCGCGCCTTGGCCGCATCATCCAGCCCTTCGGCCTTGTTCAGCAGGAGCAGCCCGGCACGGCTGAGCGTCGCCCGCTGGCTCTCCGGCAGCGCAACACCTGCGGCCAGAGCCTGAGCGTCCAGCACCAGTAACGGCTCTTGTACCGCCAGCACGCCAGCCCAGGGGATTTCGCGCAGCTGTTCGAGTAGTACCAGAGGGTGGCCGAGGCCGGACGGTTCAATCAGCAAGCGATCCGGTTTGGCCTGACGCAGCAGGCGGCTCAGGCCGACCTGGAACGGCACACCGTTGACGCAACACAGGCAGCCGCCCGCCACTTCACCCAAGGCAACGCCATCGTCGTCAGTGCTCAGCAGCGCGGCGTCCAGACCGATCAGACCAAACTCATTGATCAGCACCGCCCAGCGTTCATGCGCAGGACGCTGCGCTAACAAGTTACGGATCAGGCTGGTCTTGCCGGCACCGAGCGGCCCGGCAATCAAATGGGTGGGAATATTTTTCAGCATGATCGGCGCTTGCCACTGTCCATCAGGAAGTAGATTTCGGTTGTGGCCATTCTAACGGTCTACAGCACCGGAGGATGCGGCCCTACGCAGACTGATTAAAATGCTAGAGTCGCCGGCATATTTTTGGAGGGTCAATTGATGCGCGCTTTTTTGCTGCTGAGCCTGTTTTCACTGTCCAGCCTGGCCTGGGGCGAAGCCTGTGTGGTGCATAGCCAGGCTGAGCGCCTGGATGTGAAGGTCTGCCAGCAGAACCGCAGCATCCCGCCCAACCTGTTCCGTACTGGCTTCTGCCAGCCGCAGCTAAAAGGCCAGAAGGTGGCCGTGGAGTTTGTCGAGCAGTGTCCGATGGGGGCCTTCGGCGTGTGCCGAAACTCCACGGTTGGCGGCACGCCGTACAAGCAGGATGTGCATTATTACGGCGTGGCCAGCGATGCAACTTACCTCAAGCCCTTCTGCGAAAAGCAGAGCAAGGGCGTGTGGATGGCGCGCTAACCGTCATCAAAGCGTCACCCTGTCTATGTTCTAGTGGTCTTGGGTACCTCTCCCCTGCATACCGGGTCACGCGCCGGTATGCCTTTCTGGTACTTAAGGCTGCTTTATCCGCAGCCTATTTTTTTGCCTGAATTCAAGCCAACCAATCCAGCGTCAGCAACAAGCGCCGCTCACCGGCCGGTGGTTGCGGCGAGCGATGGATCAAGCCACCGCCCTCGTTACCGCTCCATTTCTCGCCCTTGGCCAGCAACACATGGCCGGTCTCGGCGCGCTTGATCAACGCAGTATCGCTGGGTTCGGCAGCCGGATCACCGAGGCGATGGCGCGCCATCACGCCTTCCGCCAGCCACTCACTGCCAACCCCGGCGTAGCTGGTGATCAGCCGCACCGGCACATGATCAACGTGAAAGCGCGGGCACATGGCCTTATCCAAAATGCGCAGGCGTAGACCGATGCGTTTGGCATCGAACAGGCAGGCATACGCGCTGACCAGCCAGCTCAAGTCCTGCAGAAAAGCCGCCTGACCCGGCAGATCGCTGTAACCATCGACCAAGCCACTGAGGCTCGGTGTGCTCTCCGGGTTTGCCAGCTCCAGCACGATGGAGTGCCCCAGCGGCTCGCCCTGAGCTAACAGGGCGCTGGCGAAATCACTGATCTGCGCCGGCAACTGGCGCTGCCAGACGGCCAGGTTGACCTCTTCGCGCAGCACCTCGCCGAGCACCTCGATCTGCTCGCTGCTGACCTGCTGCAATGGCTGGCGCACCATCGGCGCCAGCATCAGGCGGCCTGCTCATGCCAGGGGCCAAACGGGTCGGGTAGCGCTCGCCAGGCGTCCACGCCAAAGGCCATTTCCGCATCGGTCAGCAGGCAGGCATCCAGCTCTGCGGTCAGTTGGGCGAAGTCGATGTTCTGGCCGATAAACACCAGCTCCTGGCGGCAGTCGCCAGTCTGGGTTTGCCAGTTTTTCATGATCGCCTGCAGGCCTTCCTCATCTTCTGGCCATTGGCTTTTCGGCACAAAACGCCACCAGCGCCCGGCAAAACCGTGACGCATCAAACCGCCCGCCTGGGACCAGCTGTCGGCCTCCTGATACTTGCTGGCCAGCCAGAAGAAACCCTTGCTGCGTAGCAGACGGCCGTTACTCCATTCGCGGTTGATGAAATTGAAGAAACGCTCGGGATGCAGCGGTTTACGCGCACGGTAGGCGCTGGAGGCGATGCCGTATTCCTCGGTTTCCGGCACATGCTCACCGCGCAGCTCCTTGAGCCAGCCCGGTGCCTGGGCGGCGCGCTCGAAGTCAAAACGACCAGTATTGAGGATCTTCTCCAGCGGCACTGCGCCCATGGCCATCGGCACGATTTCGGCGTGGGTATTCAGGCCATTGAGGATGGCCATCAGCTCTTCACGCTCGTGGCTGCTGATCAGGTCGATCTTGCTGATCAGCAGCACATCGGCGAACTCCACCTGTTCGATCAGCAGGTCGGTGATTGAGCGCTCGTCCTCTTCACCCAGGCTTTCGCCACGGCTGGCTAGGCTCTCGGCCTCGTGGAAATCGCGTAGGAAATTCACCCCGTCGACCACCGTCACCATGCAGTCCAGGCGCGCCACGTCGGCCAGGCTCTGACCATCTTCGCCACGGAAGGTAAAGGTCTCGGCCACCGGCAGCGGCTCGGAAATTCCGGTGGATTCGATCAACAGATAGTCGAAGCGGCCATCACGGGCCAGACGACCGACTTCTTCCAGCAGGTCTTCACGCAGGGTGCAGCAGATGCAGCCGTTGCTCATCTCCACAAGCTTTTCTTCGGCGCGGTTCAGGCTGACATCACGCTGAACTTCGCTGCCATCGATATTGATCTCGCTCATATCGTTAACGATCACCGCCACTTTCAGGCCCTGACGGTTTTTCAGGATGGCGTTGAGCAAGGTGCTTTTGCCGGCACCGAGAAAGCCGGACAGCACGGTGACAGGAAGACGATTGGGCATAACAGGAAGCTCCAGCATTGATCAGACACGGCAAGTAATTAGTTATAACATAACACTTAATTTGTTTAACAGAACCTCGATGACCGCTGAATGACCTGTCCTGTTTTCGCACTAAACGCACGAAAACAGGCTGAGAGCCAGTATCCATAGGGGTTTCACGTGGAACGATTAAATACGCCAGGGCATTCCCGCCTGCACCGCTAGCCGTGGCTGAGTCGCAACAGCCTGACGAATCTGACAAGCTTGTCGCTACAGCTCACTGCCTTTTCGATGCCAGCCATGCCAACGCCAAAACTTACCTTGCGCGCCTATCAAGCCCAGGACCTACCGGCCATGGTTGTGCTGTTTCAGGCCTCGGTCAGCCAGTTGACCATCCAGTACTACGACGCAGGACAGCGTCAGGCCTGGGCTCCGGCGGCTGCGGACATGCCTGCCTGGCAAACACGCCTTGCTTCACTTGAGCTGCTTATCGCCGAAGATGGTCCGTTTATCGCCGGATTTATCGGCTTCAGCCTTGATGGCCATATCGATCTGCTATTTACCGCACCCGGCTTTGCCCGTCAGGGTGTCGCCAGCGCCTTGTATGTCGCAGCGGAGCGACGTCTGCAGGCGGTGGGCACCCGCGAACTGTTTACCGAGGCCAGTTTGGTGGCGCAGGCGTTTTTTGCCCGCCAGGGATTTTCTGTGCAGCAGGCACAGACGGTGACGCGCGACGCTGTTATTTTGCCGCGCATGCTGATGCGCAAAACTCTGGAGCTGCGATGAACACCGTGACGATAATCGTGCTGGCCGCCGTTGTGCTGGCCGCCTGCGCCCTGGCGCTGTGGACCTGGCATAACCAGCGCAAGTTGGAAAAACTGGATGAGCGGATCAACCGACAAAGCGAGCTGATCGAGCAGCTCGACAGCGTGCTGGAAAACCCACAGCTCAGCGAAGCCGAGCAGCGGGCACAAAGTGAAGCCTTACTGGCCAAGCTGCAGGAAACGCGAAAACCTTAAGCCCGAAGGCTTGGCCGCGATCAGACGACGCGAACCCATACCCGGTTGGAGCGGCCTTGGCCGCGATGTTGTTGCATTGACCGTGATCGCGGGCAAGCCCGCTCCTACAAAAGCTTGCGCTACATAGCTGAGCTGCGCTCTACCAACCGCCGCCTCCCCCACCACCGCCGCCACCACCGGACGAACCGCCGCCGGATGAACCGCCACCGCCTGAAGAACTGCTCGACGGTGGCGATGAGGCCAGTGCTGTGGCGCTGCTCAGGCCAGCAGCCAAGGCGGTACTCATCGCCAGCGGCGTGCTGAATGAGCTGCGACTGTGGTACCAGTCGGGTTGATAGTCACGCTGCGCCGGGTCGATCAGGCCATTGGCCAGCGCCGTACTGAAACGCGCGCTCCACTTGTCCTCCACGCCCATGGCCATGGCGTAGGGCAGGTGTTTCTCGTACAGCGCAATGCTCATCGCCGGGGCATTGCCTGCCAATGCCAGCACATCGCTCTCCGCCAGTTGCAGGTAGTCGCGGTAGCCTTCCAGCTGGTCCAGCAAACGCCGCCCTTCGACCGATGGTGCCGGCAACAGGTAATAAAACAGCACCACCACCAGCACATACACGCAGAGCAGCAGCAAGGCTGGCACCGACGCCGCATCGCTGAGCATCCACAGGCCAACCGGCACCGGCCAGACAAACATCAGCCCCGCCAGGCCCAGGCCGATCTGCTTACCCACGCTGGGCTGATGCCAGGCCATGTACAGCACAAACAGCGACGGCACGCCAAAACCTATGGAGAACACCACCCCAGCCAAGCCGGCGGCCATATCGTCTTCGCTGCGCGCACCGGTTAGCACCATGATCAGGCAGCCGACAATCGCCCACACCAAACCCCAGGTCCAGATACCCCGATTATTGCTGAACCAGGCCTTGCCCTGTTTTTGCAGCTGGGTTTTCAGTCCGCCTACGGCGTCAGCCAGGCGCGGCTCGTAGCTGCTGCCAATTTCCAAGGCGATGCCTTCCTTATTGGCCGGGAACAGGCGTTTACGCAGCTCGCGATCTGCCTCGCTGAAATCGGCACGCTCACCGGTACCACGGGCCAGGGTAAAACCACCGCCGCGCGGCTTGTCTTCGATATGCAGGTGCTTGCGGATGGCCATATCGGTGAGCCACACACTGAACGCCCGCGCATCCTGATAAGCCCCCTGCAAACCGCGATGCCAGAGGTAACCGGCCTGCACCGCACTCATGCCCTGCGGGGCCTCGAACAGCGGAATGATCAGGCCTTTCTCAGGGTCGCGGCCAACCCGATCCCAGGCGCGCAGGTAGAACAGCAGCAGACCGATCAACAGAAGCGCGCCCAGACACAGGCCGAGGTTATCGCGCAACAAGGCACCGCCTCGTTCGACCATGCCCGGCCGAGTAACCAACCCGGCTTGCCAGTCCACAGCGACCGTCAGGCCCTGGTAGGCCGCCAAGCCCTGCGTGGTTATCAGGCGCAGGTAATCATCGCGCTGTTCGACCACTTCATAGGCCTTGTCCTGGCTTCCCCAGCCACCGGTGTAGGCGGCACGCTGACCGATCCGCGCGCCCCTCGGCAACAGCACCTCCACCGAAGCTTGCTGAATCGGGAAGCTCCAGCCATTACCGGTAACGTTCCAATACAGTTCGTCGGTAGTGGCGTGATGCAACAGCTGGCGCTCAACCCGGTAACGCAGTTCGTACTGATAGCGCCCCGGCTGCAGCAGATGGTCGGCCGAGCCAAGGTAATAGCGCACCCAGCTGCCGTTCTGCTCGACCCGCGCCCGCTCCGCCTGGCCATCGCGGCTCACCCCAAGCAGGGTGATCGGGCTGCTCTGCAACAGGCCCAGGGGCAAGCTGTAGCTGACCGGCAGATCACGGTAGATACCGCGCTTGATCTGCTCTCCCTCGGCCTGCACGGTAATCCGCTCGGTCACCAGCAGGTTGCCATCCGGTTGCACCTGCAGGGTTACGGCAAAGTCCTCAATCACCTCAGCAGCCGTGGCCCACAGCGGCAGCAGGCATAGACTCAACAGGGCTAAACGCAACACTCGCAGCATGTCAAAACTCCATTTTGGGCGACTGGGCGTCACGTGGGTCATCCAGGCTGAAGTACTCGGCCTGCATAAAAGCAAAGGGCCGCGCCACCAGGTTGCTCGGCACCGACTCCACCAACACATTCAGCTCGCGCACCGCACCGTTGTAGTAACGCCGCGCCATCTGTATCTGGTTCTCGACGTCGGTGATAGTGCGCTGCAAGTCGAGAAACTGACCATCGGCCTTGAGCGCCGGGTAGTCCTCGACCAGGGCAAATAGCTGGCGCAGCTGCGTGCTCAAATGCGCCTCCACCGGCGCCCGCTCACCCAGCGGCGAATCGGCCAGCTGCACTGCGCGCATGCGCTCCTGCACCAGCGCCTGCAGCGTGCCCTGTTCATAGTTCATGTATTGGCGCACACACTCGACCAGCGCCGGAATCAGGCTGGCGCGGCGCTTGAGCTGCACATCAATGCCGCTCCAGGCCTCGGCCACCCGCGCGCGGTTGAATACCAGGCGGTTGTAGTAATAAATCCCCAGGCCCGCCACAACCAGCAACAGCGCCAACACCCACCAAAGTCCTAACTCTTGCATCCCCCCTCCCTGATTAGTCATCTGTCCGCCAATTCACCCTAGCCGTACTCAACGGACGCGCCGGCCTACCCGCATACGCCAGCAAGGCGGACATCGCGGCGCGATGCTCGTATCCTGTAGTGCCACAACGCGCGAGGCACCCATGCAGATCGAACTCCTGGAGATCCGCGATCACCTCAATCGCTACCCCCCCTTTGATGCCCTGCCCGAGGACAGCCTCGACAACATCGCGAGCCACGTCGAGGTGGCCTACTTCAAGGCCGGCACCGACATCCTCCTGTATGGCGCAGACATCCACGACCTGCATTACGTGCGCAGCGGCGCGGTGGAAATCTACCGGCGCAATGGCGAGTTATACAACCGCCTGAGTGAAGGCGACATCTTCGGCCAGGCAGGCCTGCTGCGTAGCAACAAGGTACGCTTCCCGGCCCGCGCGATTGAAGACAGCCTGATCTACTTTATTCCGGCCGCCCTGTTCGCCCAGCTGTGTGAGCAACACGATAGCTTCGCCGATTTCGTTGAGGCCGAAGGCCAGTCACGCCTCAAGTCGGCCGTGGAGAGCCAGGGCAAAGCCAGCGATCTGATGCAGATCAAAGTGCGCACCCTGATCTCGCGACAGCCCGTCTGCGCCAGCCAGGACACCCCGGTGCAACAGGCCGCGCAACTGATGACCGAGCAAAGCGTTTCATCGCTGGTACTGCTCGACGGAGACGCGCCCGGCGCCGCCATGGTCGGCATCCTCACGGACCGCGACCTGCGCACGCGCGTGCTGGCCGTCGGGCTGGATGCGGCCACACCGGTCAGCCAGGTCATGTCGCCCGATCCCATCACCATCCAGGCCGATGACAGCGTGTTCGAAGCGATGCTGAGCATGCTGCGCCATAACATTCACTACCTGCCGGTGGTCCAACGCCGCCGCCCAGTCGGGATGATCAACCTCTCGGACATCATCCGCTACGAGTCGCAAAGCAGCCTGTACCTGGTCAACTCGATCTTCAACCAGCCCGATGTCGCCGGCTTGCAGGGGCTGCTACCGGACTTGCGCGGCACCTTCGTGCGCATGGCCAACGAGCATGCCACCGCGCACATGATCGGCAGCGCCATGGCCGGCATTGGTCGCGCTTTTAGCCAGCGCCTGTTGGAGTTGGCGGAGCAGAAACTCGGCCCGCCGCCGGTGCCCTATTGTTTCCTAGCTGCCGGCTCGATGGCCCGTGACGAACAACTGGTGGTCACCGATCAGGACAACGCGCTGATTCTCGATGACCGCTTCGACCCCGACCTGCACGACGGCTACTTTGCCGAGTTAGCGAAATTCGTCAGCGATGGCCTGGCCGCCTGTGGCTACAGCTACTGCAAGGGCGGGATCATGGCCACTAATCGCCAATGGCGGCAGCCACTCAAGGTCTGGCGCGGCTATTTCAGCCAGTGGATCGACCGGCCCAACCCGCAAACCCTGCTCAATAGCTGCATCTTCTTTGACCTCGACGGCGTGCATGGTGAAGTCGAACTGGCGGAGAACCTCAAGGAGCTGCTCGCCGAAAAAGCCAGCAACGCCCCGGCCTTTCTCGCCGCTCTGGCGCGCAACGCCCTGAACCGCACACCGCCGCTGGGCTTCTTTCGCACCTTTGTGATGGAAACCGACGGCCAGCAGAAACACATCATCAACCTCAAAGGCCGCGGCACCGCGCCGCTCACCGACCTGATCCGCGTGCACGCACTGGCCTGCGGCAGCAAGGCGCAAAACTCGCTGGAACGCCTAGACGCCATCGCCAAAACCAAACTGCTACAGCCCGAAGCCATCAGCCAACTGCGCTACGCCCTGGAGTTTCTCAGCATGGTGCGCATCCGCCATCAGGCCAATGCGCTGGCGGAAGGCCACGAGCCGAACAACTACATCGAGCCGGAAAAAGTCTCGGCCAGTGACCGCCACAACCTCAAAGAAGCCTTTCAGATACTCAGCAATGCACAGAAATTCCTGCGCTTCCGCTATCCCGCGCAGCCGGGTAAAAGCCTATGAGCGTGCTCGCCACGCCGCTGGACTGGGCGGCGCGCTTTGCCGAGCTGGCCGCCAGCGCCAAAGACCCGCGCCTGCAAGCCTTCTACCAAGCAGGCTGCGTCGCCGCCGATACCCCGTTGGAACAGGTGCCGCTGCTGGCCCTGGATGTGGAAACCACCGGGCTCGACGCCAACCAGCACGCCATCGTCAGCCTCGGCCTGATGCCCTTCAACCTGCAACGCATCCGCTGTGGCGACGCGCGTTACTGGGTGGTCAAACCGGCCAGTGAACTGAGCAGCGAGTCGGTGACCTTCCACCACATCACCCACTCAGATATCCGCCACGCCCCGCGCCTAGGGCAGATTCTCGACGAACTGCTGACCGTCATGGCCGGCAAAGTAATGGTGGTGCACTACCGCACGATCGAGCGCAGCTTTCTCGATCAGGCGGTGCGTGAGCACCTGGGCGAAGGCCTGCAATTCCCGGTGATCGACACCATGCAGCTTGAGGCCCGCCTACACCGCCAACCAAACTGGTGGGAGCGTTTGCTGCGGCGCCAGCCGGTGTCCATTCGCCTGGCCGACAGCCGCCTGCGTTACAACCTACCGCCCTACCAGGCACACCATGCACTGACCGATGCCCTGGCCACGGCCGAGCTGCTGCAAGCGCAAGTGGCGACGCGGTATACGGTGAATACGCCGGTTGGGGAATTGTGGAGTTGAGGTGAGCGCTTGCAGGAGCGGTGGGGACGCCTAGTCCTTAGCTGCGATTCATTAGCCCTTCGGTGGTCAGCAATACAGCGTGTATATCGAATATCCGTGGGAGGGGCTTTAGCCGCGTCTGCAGCACCGCAGGATGGGTTGAGCGTCGCGTTACCCATCATTACTCGGCTATTACAACGTCGCTCGGTACACCACCCTAAGCGCTGATGTTTCGGTGGCTGACTTAAGAAAAGTAAAAGCAAGGCCTGGCTGTATTCTCGCCATCGACGACGCAATGGACAGCATTGACTCTAATGAATTAGCTTCTGGCGCAATCCTGTCGGCATTTCGCCAGCAGCTCTGGCTTGCCGCACGTCCTGTCGTGTTTCTCTCCAATTGCTAATTTTCAACCATTTATCACCGAGCAGAACACATGAACCGTCGTAAAAAAATCAAACAGCTCTTACAAGCACATGCCAAAAAAGCCAGTGCCAAATTGGCGCCAAAACGTAAGTCCGCATACATCAGTAAAGCCGACCGCTTGAAAGCAGAAGCTGAACCCACTCAAGACTTAACCACCACCACTGATAATTGATTTATACCTATCAGCTTGTAATAGAAGGCCTTTGAGCCACACATTCCTTTCTTACCGCTCATAAGCACTTGCGACAGCGCCTACTTTGGGCTCAACCGAAGCAGGCAGGGCCAGATGCCGGGCGTGTTTCTTTTACTTAATTTTCGTTGCTCTGCCGGCGTTCCGGGAGCAAAAAGATTAGGTGCCCGAGAGGCGCACCACGAGCCATCAGCACACACGGTGCAATGCCGAACACCTCGGCCAAATAGCTAACTGATGGTATCGCCAAGCTCAACCCATCCTACGATTGCTCTCTCCCGCAAACCGGCCAGGGAGAAAACATCGCGGCCAAGGCTAGGCGCCCCCGCCGCTCCTACAGGTGTCCTGTTCCAGCCTCACAGACCATACGGGCACAAAAAAGCGCGCCCGAAGGCGCGCTCTTGTACGACTTAACAACAAGCCGTTAGCGCGGTTCGCTCATCAAGCCTTTGACGATCGACACGCAGCCCACCAACAGCACGATGGTGAACGGTAAACCGGTCGATACCGCCATGGCCTGCAAGGCCACCAATCCGCCGCCGAGCAATAGAGCGATGGCGATCACGCCTTCGATAATCACCCAGAACACCCGCTGCGGCACGGGCGCGTTGACCTTGCCGCCAGCGGTGATGGTGTCGATGACCAGCGAACCGGAGTCCGACGAGGTGACGAAGAACACGATCACCAGCACGATGCCGATAAACGAGCTGATTGCCGACCACGGCAGCTCTGCCAGCATGGCGAACAGTTTCAGCTCCAGCGCGGCATCCTGCACGCCAGTAAAGCCGTCGCCGACCAGCTGACTGATGCCGGTGCCACCGAAGGCCGTCATCCACAGCACCGACACCAGGGACGGCACCAGCAGCACGGCAATCAGGAATTCACGCACGGTACGTCCACGGCTGACCCGCGCGATAAACATGCCCACAAACGGCGACCAGCTGATCCACCAGGCCCAGTAGAAGGCAGTCCAGCCCTGGCTGAAGTTGGCGTCTTCACGGCCAATCGGGTTGGACAGCGCCGGCAGGTATTGCAGGTAAGCGCCGAGGTTATCAAAGAACCCTGTCAGGATAGCCAGCGTCGGGCCGGCAATGATGACAAACAGCAGCAACAGGATGGCCAGGCCCATGTTGATCTCGGACAGACGCTTAACGCCCTTGTCCAAACCCGCCAGTACCGACAGCAGAGCAATCGCGGTAATGCCGATGATCAGCAACACCTTGCTGAGATCTGTCGCGGCAATGCCGAACAGTTGGTCCAGCCCCGCCGCCGCTTGTTCAGCACCCAGGCCGAGGGACGTAGCGAGGCCAAACAGGGTGGCGAATACCGCGAGGATATCGATGATATGCCCCGGCCAGCCCCACACCCGCTCACCAAGAATTGGGTAAAAGATCGAACGAATCGACAGCGGCAGTCCTTTGTTGAACGAGAACAACGCCAGCGCCAACGCGACAATCGCGTAGATTGCCCAAGGGTGCAGACCCCAGTGGAAGATAGTCGCGGCCATGCCCAGACGCGCAGCATTTGCGGTATCACCGGCGGCAGCCCCCAACGGTGCCCAATCGGTGCGCACGCCATCCTCACCCACGCTGACGCCACCCAGCGCCGCGGAGAAATGCGACATCGGCTCCGCCACGCCATAGAACATCAGACCGATGCCCATACCTGCAGCGAATAGCATGGAAAACCAGCCGGTGTAGGTGTAATCAGGCGTGGCCTGCATACCGCCAATACGTACCTTGCCCAGCGGCGAGACGATCAAGCCCAGACAAAGCAGCACAAAGATGTTGGCAGAGCCGATGAAGAACCAGGCCAGGTTGCTGGTAAGCCAGCCACGCAAAGCACTGAATAAAGGCTCGACCTGGTTTTGCAGGGCCAGGGTCAGCACCACAAACAGCACGATGGTGAGCGCCGAAATGGTGAAGACTTTGCCGTGGATATCCAGGGCAAATGAGAACTGCCCTTTGATGTTGTCCTGACCGATCACGTAGTCCGTGTCGATCAGATTGGCTTCGCCGGTGGGAGCCGGGATACCTTCCAGAGTTGCCGCTTCTGGTTGCGGGGTCGTGTCAGACGAAGGTTTTTGACCCATGGGGGACTCCTTTGACGTGTGGCACGCTTTACGCGCACGAGGACGGGATTGCCCTACTCGTACAGCCGCCATGCCGGCGACTGCGGGGTACAGGGTAACAGCCATGGCCTTTGCGTGCCGGCGCATAGCCAGTATTGGCGGACAATCGCGGCATTTACCAGACGCTAACTTATAGTTCAGATTGGGTCTCTCAGCGGTAAAGCGCTCCCCCTCGTCCAGGCAATTAGCTATCGTTGGGCTAAGGCCTTCCGGTCACTGCGCGAGATGCCGTCCATGAGACTCCTGCTGCCCTTGCTGGCATGCCTATTGTTCCAGCTGCTGTCGCCGGCACAGGCGGAGACCTTCAAGGTCGGCGTCGAGCTGCAGTCGTATATGCCTTACTCCGACGTGCAGGATGGCCAGTACCTGGGTTATGGCCGTGACCTGCTCGACGCCTTTGCCGCGTATCAGGGCCATGTATTTATTTACCAGCCACTGCCGGTGCGACGCCTGCTCAGTGACTTTCTCGAGGACAGGGTGAATTTCAAATACCCGGATAACCCGCGCTGGAACGCCGACCAGAAGCAGGGCCACACCCTGTATTACAGCCAGGCGGCTGCACCGGCCATCGACGGCGTACTGGTCAAACCGCAGTACCTCGGCAAGGGCAAGGCGCGGCTGTACCGCATGGGTACCCAGCGCGGCTTCACGCCATGGCCCTACCTGGAAGACATCAAAAACGGGCGGATCATTCTGATCCAGGCCAATCAGATCGACTCGCTGCTGGCCATGGCGATGAGTGACCGGGTTGACGGCGTTTACCTCAACCCGCAAGTGATCCGCCATCAGCTGTACAACAGTAGAAAGAATGAATCCCTGGTGTTCGACCCCGACCTGCCCTATCAGGATGATCACTACTTCCTGTCGAGCATCAAACACCCAGAGGTGATTAAGCAGTTCGATGCCTTTCTCACCAACCAGGCCGAATGGGTGCAAAAGCTCAAAGAGCGTCACGGCATCGTCAACCCGCTCAGCGGCTACTGAGAAGCCACTGCCGCTTTACGGCTGGGTAACGCCGGTTAATTTGCGCCGCACAAATGAACAAAACCCCCACCGGCTACGCCAAATGGGGGCTCTCCTCTACAACACACCAGGGCTTGTGACCTTGGGAGCGGACGCAGGGTTAGCCGTCGTCCTGGCCTGCCGCCGAAGCGGCCGGGGAGCTTTGCTCACAGCTCCAAAGTTCCAACGCCGGCTGGGTCGCTTGTGGCGGGCCGAGCCATTCACTCATCGAGTGACAACGCTGGTTGAAACACAGTTGGTAGTCCCCTGCTTCGGGGGTTCGCCCCAAGCGCAGTGGTTGCAAAGGCGGTAGCTGACGCTGGTAGTGCCAGCTGCCCTCACGCAGTTCGGCGCCGTCTGGAATCTCCATACCGGCCCCGGAACCCTTGACCCGCGCCTCGCCGAGCAACAACCCCTCAGGCATCACGCGGTAATCCTCTTCCCAGCGAATTTTCTCGATGGTGTGCTTCCAGGCCAGGGTGAAGTCGGGCGTGGGCACTTCGGCCCACACCACACCCGCCAAGCCCAGGCACAAGCCAATCATGCAGTCGCCACCTGCGCATTACGTGCACGCCACAGGTGCTGGGCAATAAACACGGCGGCCAGAGCAAAGCCGATCTCATCACTCATGGGCGTCGCCAAAATCAGGCTGGCACCGGCGGCAAAGCCCAGCGCACGCTCCCACCACGGCATTTTGATCTGCAAGAAGCCGGTAAAGATCGCGCCCCAGATGCCGATGGCAAGCGCGGCCTTGAACACCACATAGAGCGTCGCCAGCAGGCTATCGCCCTGTAGCATCAACGCCGGCTCGTATACCGCCATAAACGGCACGATAAACCCGGCCACGGCGATGCGAATGGCCCACAGGCTGATCTTCAGGCCGCTTTCCTTGGCGATCGGTGCGGCTGCGAAACAGGCCAGCGCCACCGGCGGCGTGAGGTCGGCCATGATGCCGAAATAGAACACAAACATGTGCGAGACAATCAGCGGCACACCCAACTCCAGCAGCGCTGGCGCGGCAATCGAGCTGGTGATGATGTAGTTGGGAATGGTCGGAATGCCCATGCCCAGTACCAAGCAGGTGAGCATGGTGAGGATCAGCGAGAGGAACAGGTTGTCCTGACCAATCGCCAGAATGTAACCGGCAAAAGTCGAGGCCACGCCCGTCAGCGAGACCACACCAATGATCACCCCGACCAGGGCGCAGGCAATGCCCACCGGCACCGCATGCCGTGCGCCTTCTACCAAGGCGTGCAGGCAGATCACCAGCGTGTCGCGGCCGCCCTTGATAAACCAGCAGATCGCCACCAACAGCGCCACCACGCCAAACACCACCGCGATACCCAGCTGGAAGAACCCGGCGCAGAGCACACCCAGGGCGATCCAGAAGGCAAAGCGCATGACCTTGGACGACACCCGCAGGATGATTGCCGAGCCGAGGATCACAATGGCCGTAAGGGCCAGACCCACCATCCCGGAGAACAACGGCGTGCGCCCGGAGAACAGCAGGTAAATCAGGATGAGCAGCGGAATCAGCAGGTACCAGCGCTGCTTGATCGCCGCCCAGGGATTCGGGCACTCGTCCTTCGGCAGGCCACGCAGGTTGGCGCGCTTGGCTTCCAGGTGAACCATCCAGAACACCGAGCCGAAGTACAGCAAGGCCGGTACCAACGCCGCCTTGGCCACTTCAAAAAACGGTACGTTGATGGTCTCGGCCATGATGAACGCCACGGCGCCCATGATCGGCGGCATGATCTGGCTGCCCATCGAGGACGTCGCCTCAACACCGCCAGCAAATGCCGACTTGTAGCCGAAGCGCTTCATCAACGGAATGGTGAACTGGCCGGTGGTGACCACGTTGGCCACGCCGGAACCGGTGATAGTGCCCATCAGTGCTGACGACACCACCGAGACCTTGGCCGGGCCGCCGAGCTTATGGCCGAACAGGCCCATGGCGAAATCGGTGAACAGCTTGATCATCCCGGCCTGTTCGAGAAACGCGCCAAACAGGATAAACAGGAAGATGTAGGTGGCCGAAACATAGGTCGGCGTGCCGTACAGCCCTTCGGTGCCGAAAGACAGTTGGTTGACGATCTGGTCGAGGTCATAACCACGGTGCATCAGGTCGCCCGGCAGGTACTGGCCAAACAGGCCATAGACCAGAAACAGTGCGCAAATCAGCGGTAGCGCGATGCCCATGACACGGCGCGCGGCCTCGAATACCAACACGATCAACAGCAGGCCAATCACCATATCGCTCTGGGTCAAATCACCGGAACGCTGGATCAGGTCGGCCTCGAAATACCACTGGTAGGCAGCCGTGGCCATACCGGCCAAACCGAGCAGCCAGGCCATCGGTTGCCAGGGGCGCGCGTTGCCGCGCAGCGGAAAACTGAGGAACACCACCATCAACAGAAAGCCCACGTGCACCGCACGCAAAATCTGACTGGATACCGGGTGAAAAGCAGCGGTGGTGATCTGGAAAATGGAGAACAGCAGCGCGACATAAAACAGCGCTTTTGGCCAATCGCCGGGGTTGGCAGCAAGGCCTTGGTTTTGCTCACTCATGGGAGGTCACGCTCTCATTACAACGTCGATGGCACAAGAGTCGCCAACAAAACCTGCCGTGACGCGCACGGCGGTTTTATTCGCAACTCTACTGACAGTGGAGCCTGGGTAGGATAGGTTAGCCGCGCAGCGGCGTAACCCATCAAACGCTGCTGAAGCGTCTCTCCAGACTTGAGCCGTGCAGCATGGGTATCGCGTTGCTCAGCCTGCGCGGCCCGACCCATCCTACACAGCCAACCCTTCAGCAGCCTTACAGTGCGCCGGCTTCTTTGTAGAAGCGCTCAGCACCTGGGTGCAGCGGGATCGGCAGGTTCTTCGCGGCAGTTTCCAGCTTGATGTCCTTGGCAGCGGAATGGGCGTTACCCAGGCGCTCCAGGTTGTCGAACATCAGCTTGGTCATCTGATAGGCCACTTCTTCCGATACGCCCTCATGGCTCACCAGGATATTGGTGATGGCCACAGTCGGCACATCAGCATCCTGACCGTCATAGGTGCCGGCCGGGATAGACGCTGGCTGGTAAGCCGCGTTGCCGATCTTGGCGGTGATTTCAGCCGGTACCGAGACGAAGGTGATTGGCAGGGTGGCTGCCAGGTCACGAATAGCAGCCATGCCCAGACCCGAAGACTGCAGGGTGGCATCCAGCTGGCGGTTCTTGATCAGCTCAACCGACTCGGCGTATGGCAGGAATTCAACCTTGGCCATGTCGTCGTAGCTCAGGCCCGCGGCCTTGAAGATGGCGCGAGCGTTAAGCTCGGTGCCGGACTTCGGCGCGCCCACGGAGATGGTCTTGCCCTTGAGGTCAGCCAGGGTCTTGATCCCGGATTCCTTGCTGGCGACGATCTGGATGTAGTTCGGGTAGGTGCCGGCAATCGCCCGCAGTTTTTTCAGCGGTGCCTTGAAACCGGCTTCTTCCACACCATTCCAGGCATCGGCCACGGAGTCACCCAGGGCCAGGGCCAGCTCACCACGACCGGCTTGCAGCAGGTTGAGGTTTTCCACCGAGGCTTTGGTCGCCTGTACCGAGGTCTTCGAGCCTTCGATGCCGTTGCTGTACAGCTGCGACAGGCCCACACCAATTGGGTAGTACACACCACTGGTGCCACCGGTAAGGATATTGATAAAGGTCGGTGCGGCGAGTACGGCGGTGCTCGCGGTAAAGGCTGCGGCAGCAGCAAATAGGCTAAAACGTTTGGTCATTCGCATGGAAGAAACTCCGTCGTTGTTATGGCTTTATGCAGAGGTTTTCACTGTAGACGCTATACGGCACTAGGGCCGTGCAGAGCCTGGATTCGCTGAGTGACGGAAAGAGGCAATGCCTACACGCGACCGGGGCCACGTGCACAAGAGAGAGGATGATGCTGCCGGGGAGGCTGGACGTGCAGATTTAACGTGGCAGTTCATGGGGTTCATCTCTTGCCTTTCTTATGAGTGCCAGCGCAATCGAGTGCGCGGCTGACAAGAGCTATAGCAGATGCCGTGCCAGCGAAAGAAAAGCCCGCGCTAGAGCGGTTACATTGCGCGGCAAGGCCAACCTAGCCGCGATAACAAGCGGAAATCCGCCACTGCAAAAACATAGATAAGCGAGATTCCGCCGACTGCTCCGGTTGTAGAGCCTACGGTTATCCGCAGATCCTGTGACTTCGTAGGGTGGATGACGCTGTTTTCATCCGCCATGGCAGTTGGTGGATGGGTGAAGCGTCATCCACCCTACATCCGGACTAAGGCTGACCGGACAGCATAAGTACGCGAACAGCGACGAGTAAGCCCTAGTCCTCGTCGCTGCTGCCGGCCGGACGGTAGCTGCTGCGCTGCAGACCATGGCGCTGCATTTTCTCGTTGAGGGTGCGCCGTGGCAGCTGCAGCAGCGCCATCACCTCGGCGATATTGCCTTGGCAGTGCTGCAGGGCACGGTGCAGGCATTGCGCCTCGAAGGTTTCCATCTGCTCGGCCAGCGACTGCACCGGCAGCGCGTCCGCAGGTTCTACCCCGCCACTAATGCCTAGGGCGTGACGCTCGGCGGCGTTGATCAGTTCACGTACGTTGCCCGGCCAGTCATGTGCGAGCAGGCGGGTCAGTTCGGCGGGGGCCAGGGCCGGGGTTTCACGGCCATGGCGTTGCGCAGCCTGATGGGCGAAGTGCTCGAACAACAGCGGAATGTCCTCGCGGCGTTCGCGCAGTGGCGGAATGCGCAAGGTGGCGACGTTCAGGCGGTAATACAGATCCTCACGAAACCGTCCGGCTTTGACCTCATCGAGCAGGTCCGGTTTGACCGCGCTGATCACCCGCAGATCGACCTGAATGCTGCGGTTGGAGCCAAGACGCTCCAGGGTTTTCTCCTGTAACACACGCAGTAATTTGACCTGCTGAGCCAGTGGCAGGCTTTCCACTTCATCGAGAAACAGCGTGCCGCCGTCTGCATGTTCGATGCGACCGATGCGTTTGCCCTGGGCACCGGTAAACGCGCCGCTTTCATGGCCGAACAATTCACTCTCGAACAAGTGCTCGGGAATTGCCGCGCAGTTCAGTGCGACAAACGGCTTGCCGGCGCGGCTACTGAAATCATGCAGGCAGCGCGCAACCCGCTCCTTGCCACTGCCGGTGTCACCACGCAGAAGGATATTCACCGAGGTGCCGGCCAGTTCGAGGATCTGCCGGCGCAGGGTTTCCATCGGCCGCGAGACGCCAAGGAGCTGCGCCTCGATATGGTCCTTGAGGGCGAACTGCTGGCGCAGCTGACGGTTCTCGCAGACCAAGCGGCGCTTATCCAACGCACGGCGCACGCTGTCGAGCAGGCGCTCGGGGGTGAATGGCTTCTCAATAAAGTCATAGGCGCCTTGGCGCAAGGCCTGCACTGCCATCGGCACGTCGCCATGCCCGGTGATCAGAATCACCGGCAGCTCGCGGTCGCGCTCCAGCACGCTGTCGAGCAGCTGCAGGCCATCGGTGCCGGGCATGCGCACGTCGCTGATGATGATGCCGGGGTAATCACGGTCAACCAGCGCCAGCGCAGCCTGCGCCGTGGCACAGCTGTGCACGCTAAAGCCGGACAACTCCAGCCACTGCTGCACGGCCTCGCGGATCGCCACTTCATCATCGACGACTATTACCTGCCCGCTCATATCACCTCCTGATTAATCGGCGGCAGTGTAGCGCCTTGAAAATTTGTAGGGTGGATCGGGGCGCGAAGCTGGCGCTTTATCCATCCACCAAGGTTGACCCAATGGTGGATGTAAAGAGCGCCATCCACCCTACTGGTTTGGTGCCGCCGGCAGGCGCAGGGTAAACACCGCGCCCTGCTCGCCATTGGCCGCCTCCAGACTGCCGCCCAGCTCGCGCACAATGCCGTAAGACACCGCCAGGCCCAGGCCCAACCCGCTGCCCACAGGCTTGGTGGTGAAGAATGGCTCGAATACATGCGCGAGCACATCCGCGGCAATCCCGCCGCCGCTGTCGGCAATGCTCAGCAGGCACTGCCCAGCCTGCTGCTCGATACGAATCTGCAACTGCCGCGACTCGCTAGCGGCCATGGCATCCAGGGCGTTATTGAGCAGGTTGAGCAGCACCTGTTCCAGGCGAATCGCATCACCTAACACCCGCGCATCCGTGTCGATCTCACTGTGTAGCTGCACCTGCTCGCTGCGCAGGCGCGGCGCCAGCAGTTGCAGGGCCTGCTCCAGTACATCACTCAGGCGCAGCCGTTCGCTGAGGCCGGCCGGGCTTTTGCGCGCGAAGGTTTTCAAGTGACCGGTGAGCCCGGCGATGCGTTGCAGCAAGCCATCGATACGCTGCAAGCCTTCACGCACATCGTCCTGGCGGCCGCTGTCGAGCAACAGACGTAAGCTGCCCAACTGCATCTGCATGGCGGTCAGCGGCTGGTTGATTTCATGGGCCATGGCCGCTGACATCTGCCCCAGTGCGGCCATCTTCGCCGCATGCACCAGGCCATCCTGGGCTTGGCGCAACTCGGCGGTGCGCAGCGCCACCTCACGTTCAAGGCGCTCACGGATGCCCGCTTGCAAGCGCTGGTTTTTGCGCCGCTGGGCCAGGTAAAGCAGCAGAAAGGCCAGGGTCATCCACACCCCGGCAGCCGCCAGGCGATAACTGCGCACACTGTTGACCAGGCTTTTCGGCTCGTGCAGCAGGTGCAGGGTCCAGCCTTCGTCACCCAACGCCTGACGCTGCCAGAGGTAATCGCGCGGGCCATCCGGGCCTTCGACCCAACGCCATTGGCTGTCGCTATCAATCTGCCGGCGCAACTTACTGCTTAACGGCTGCAAGGCCTGTTCGGCGTATTTGCGCACTTCCACCAGCTCCGCGCGGGCTTGCTCGCTCACCCCATCAAGGGCAAGAAAGCGCCAAGCCGGGCGGTTGCTGAGGATCACCACCGAGTAGCTGTCGGCCACCAGCAGTACGCCAGGCTGGCTGACCCATTCGCGCTGCAGTTCTTCCAGCTCCAGCTTGACCACCAGCACGCCGAGCACCACGCCCTGCTCGTCGCGCACCGCATGGGAAAGGAAATAACCGGGGATGCCGGTGGTCACGCCAACCGCGAAATAACGCCCGGAGGACTGGCGCACAGCATCCTGAAAGTACGGGCGAAACGCGTAGTTATTGCCGACAAAACTGCTCCAGTCGCGCCAGTTGCTGGCCACCAGCGTTTCGCCCTGGGTATTAAGCAGGTAGAGCACATTGGAGCCGGCGGCCGTGTTGAGCTGCTCCAGACGCTCGTTGAGTTTGCGGCGCAGCAAAAGGTCATCCGGGGCACGCAGCAGCGACTTGATATCGCTGTCCAGCGCCAGCACCTCGGGCACCGAACGAAAGCGCTCGACTAGGGTGTGGATCGACTGCGCATACAGCTGCAACTGCCCGCGCGCCTCCAGGCTGCGCTCCTGCCAGGCACGCTGCTCGGCATAACGTCCGGCCAGCCAGATGCTCGCCAGTAAACCCAGCAGGATCAGCAAGACAATTAGGACAACGCGGTAACGCAGCAAAAAGGCAGGCATGCACGGCTCGCAACGAGGCAGAACCGGCATGGTAAGGCAAAACACCTGTCGCGATCAGGCCGGATAAAACCGCTGCAGCACGCCGTCGCTCAACCACTGGCGCAACCAGCTCACGGCTTGTATCGGCGCCTGCTCACCCAACCCACTCAGCTCGCCGCACAGTTCGGCAAAACTCCAACCCTGCTCGGTCATGCCCTGCAACGCCGTAGCTTCATCCGCCGCCAGGCTGCGGTAGCGGCTAATCAACTGTTCACGCCAGATCAGGCAGACCTCGCCCTCGCTTAATACCTGGCTACCGGGGAACTCGCCCTGCTCCTTACACGCGCGCCAAATCGCCAGGCTGTTATGCCGGCACTCACGCCATTGCACGCTAGGCAGCAGGCGTACCTGCAGGGTCGGCCAGTCTTCAGCAGGCAGTTCGGCCATCTGCGTCAGGCTCAAGGGCGCAGCGTCGACGGCATCAAACGCCAAAGTAAACGCCCACTCCAGCCGCGCCAGCTCACTCAGCGGCGCAGCCTGGGCCGGTACCAGATAGCCGTCGATAAAGTCCGCCAGCTGCGCACCGAGCCAACGCAAGCTGAAGTGCTGCGACGGATGGGCGCTGAGATAGGCCAACGCCAGGGCGTCGAACTCCGCGTCACCGAGCCAGCCATGCACAGCCGGGTAATCACCGCGCAACGCCTCCAACAGCCGCGCACGGTAGGCATTGTGGTAAATCGCCAAGCCCTGCTCGGCACTCAACGCCGCGCTGCCCAACAGGCTCGCCTGTAGCGCTGGGTTCGGCTGGGCATCGGGATTGAGCAGGTAGGCCTGCACCTCGTGCTGCCAGTCACTCAGGCGCATCGTGCAGTCCCTTGAAGTGCTTCGTTAGCCACCTGACGGGCCTTGTTCAGCTCGCCGAGCAACTCGTCCAAATCCGGGAAATGGTCATCGCGCTCAAGCAGGGTGGACACCGGGCCCAGGTGCTGCAAGGTGCGCTGGTAAAGCTGCCAGACAGGATCGCTGACCGGCTGATCGTGGGTGTCGATCAGGTAGTTGCCGTAATCGCTATGGCCCGCCAAGTGCAGCTGACGAATACGCTGCTTGGGCAGGCTGCTGATAAATGCCCAGGCATCGAAACCATGGTTGCGCGCGCTGACGTAGACATTGTTGACGTCGAGCAACAGCTCGCAGCCGCTCAGCTCGCTCAGCGCAGCGAGAAACTGCCATTCGCTGAATTGATCATCGGCGCAGCGCAGGTAGCTGGAGACGTTTTCCAGCACCAGCGGCCGCTCGATCACGTCCTGCACCTGGCGCACGCGTGCGGCCACATGCTGCAGGCTTTCTTCGGTATAGGGCAGCGGCAGCAGGTCGTGCAACTGGTGGGCATTGCCGCGGCTCCAGCACAGGTGATCGGAGATCCATGCCGGCTGCACCCGTTGCGCGAGGTGTTTGAGGCGGCGCAGATAATCGCGATCTAGCTCGTGCGGGCCGCCAATCGATAGCGACACACCATGCATCACCAGCGGGTACTGCTCGCCGATGGCATCGAGGAAGTAGAGGGCTTTACCGCCCTCTACCAGGTAATTTTCCGAGACGATCTCAAACCAGTCGATCGCCGGGCGTTGTTCGAGAATGGCTTGGTAATAGGTACTGCGCAGGCCCAGGCCAAAGCCCAGATTGCCGCGTTGAGCATTCATCACTGACTCCTTGCGCGGTGATGCGGGGCAACCGCAAACGGTCGCCCCGGCTCACTTACTCGCCGACAGTACCGCCCGCCGCATCGCACTCGGCCTGGGTCATGGCTTTGAAGCCGTGGCCCTTGCAGACAGCCTGACCTTTGCAGCTGTTCTCGGCAGTCTTGCAGTCGTTCTGGCCTTTGCAGGAGGTCACGCCGTAGCAATGCACAGCCGCCTCTTCAGCCACTGCAACGGTGCTGGTCAGGCCAGCAAACAGGGAAGCCGCAGCGAAGGCGATAGCAGCACCAGCAGCGGTCGTTTTCATAGTCATGTGCGTATCCTCAGGTGATCGTGGTTGGCCGCACGCAAGGTTTTGCGTGCCGGCATTCAACTAGAGCGACGAGGTGCGCTGGCGTTACAGCGGCCATGAAAAAAAGCCGCGCGCACTCAATCCTGATCGATGCGCAACTCGGGCACCGCGCGGCCAGCCACCAGGCGCTCGTCGACCAGGCGGATCACCGCCGCCTCGTCACGAATACCGAACCACTCGCCCTGTGGATAAAGGCTCGCGGTCGGCCCCCTGTCGCAAGGGAACTGGCATTGACTGCGGGTGATATGCACACCGCCCTCACACTCCAGCTTGCCGGCGGCCTTGAGGCGCTGACGCAGGGTTTTCCACAGGCTGAGCGCGCCCTTGCGCGTGCAGCGCGGGCCGTTACACAGCAGCAGACGCTGGGCGTGCGGCGGAATGTGCGACCAGGCGTGCTGCGCCGGCACGGCGGGTACATCACTGCAGGCCATGTGCAGCTGCGTGCGTTCAAGCAGCGCGGGCAGGCCATCGAGCCAGGCGTCTTCCATCGCCGTGCAGACCACAAACACCGACGCGCCATCAGTGCGCTCGGCAATTTGCTCACGTAGCCAATCACGGTGAGCAGCATCGGCACGCGGCTCCAAATCTACCACCAGCAAGGGTCGCGGCGACTCATCCAGCGCAAGCCAGAACGGCTGTAGATCCTGCTCGCTGTCATGCACATGCGCCTCGCCAAGCAGCGCCTCGACGCGCTGGCGCAAACGCTCAGCCGACGCACCACGGCTGAGGCCTGGGCCGATAAACAGAATGCGAGCGTAAGGGGAAACGGGCGTGGTCATGGCGGCCTCCAAAGCGGGGCGGCAGTCTAGCAGGCGATGTTTTGCGGTGGGCAACCCAGAACCCGTAGGGTGGATGACGCGTCACCCATCCACCAACTGCGATGGTGGATGAAAACAGCGTCATCCACCCTACCTGGCTACGTTTCAGGCCAATCGCCGCTGAAGCGCCTCCCACAGGGCGTCTGGCTGGAGAAACTCGCGCTCTACCGTTGGCAGCTCGGGCCGGCGCAGCAGCACGACCGGCAAACCCAGCTCCCGCGCGACCTGCAATTTCGGCTCGGTGGAGGCGCTGCCGCTGTTCTTGCTGATCAGCACATCGATGCCCAGCAGAGCGAATAGCGCGCGCTCGCCGTGTAGATCAAACGGCCCGCGTGCGCCGATAACTGTGGCACGCGGCACGGCTTCCTGCGCTGTCAGGCAGCGCACGACCCACTGTTGATGGGCGGGAATTTCGTGCAAATGCGCCAACGGCTCACGGCCAAGAGTAAACAACGGGCGACGGAAGTCTTGCAGCGCAGCAACCAGCCCGTTCCAATCGTCCACCTCGCGCCAGTCATCACCCTCTCCTGCTTGCCAACCGGGACGACGCAACGCCCAGCATGCCACCCCGCTCAACGCAGCAGCTTGGGCGGCATTGGCGCTGATCTGCGCGGCATAGGGATGGGTCAGATCGAGCAGCAGCTCGATGCTCTGCTCGTAAATAAACGCCGCCAAGCCTTCGGCCCCGCCAAAACCACCGACGCGCACCTGGCAGGGCAAGTCATCCGGCACCCGGCCCAAACCCGCCAGGCTGTAGATGCTTTCAGGGCCAAGGCGGCGCGCCAAACGTAACGCCTCGGTGGTGCCGCCGAGCAGCAGAATACGAGGGTTCACGGTTTGCATACTTCCAGCAAAGTGATCGGCAAGGCGCTGCGCCAGGTGTCGAAACCACCCAGCGGCTGCGCCTGGGCCACGCTGATGCGAGTCAGCTCGCCGCCCATCTGCTCGCGCCAGGCCACCAGCGCGGCTTCGCTTTGCAGGGTCACGGCATTGGCCACCAGCCGACCGCCCGGTTTCAGGCTGGCCCAGCACTGCTCGAGCACGCCGGGGATGGTCACCCCGCCACCGATAAAGATCGCATCCGGCGCGGCCAATCCGGCCAATGCTTCGGGCGCACGACCGGCGACCAATTGCAAAGCCGGCACGCCGAGCGTGTCGCGGTTGTGCTGGATATGCGCCTGACGCCCAGCGTCGGCCTCGATGGCGATGGCCCGGCAGCTAGGGTGCGCGCGCATCCACTCGATGCCGATGGAGCCGCAACCGGCACCCACATCCCAAAGCAGCTCGCCGGGTTGCGGGGCCAAACGCGCCAGGGTGATCGCGCGCACATCGCGCTTGGTCAGTTGGCCGTCGTGTTGATAAAGCGCATCCGGCAAACCCGGCGTGACGGGCAACAAGCGCGCATCAGCGTCGGCCAGGCAGTCGACCGCCAGCAGGTTGAGGTCGGCCACCCGTGGCAGCGACCAATCGCTGGCCAAGCCGTCGATACGCCGCTCCTGAGCGCCGCCCAGATGCTCCAGCACGGTCAAGCGACTGGGGCCAAAACCACGTGCGCGCAGCAGTTCGGCCACCGCTGCCGGGCTGTCGCCGTCGTTGCTCAGTAGCAACAAGCGCGCGCCGGGGAAAAGCTGCGCCTGCAGCGCCGCCAACGGCCGCGCCACCAACGACAGCACCGTCACCTCCTGCAACGGCCAACCCATACAGGCGGCGGCCAGTGACACTGACGAGGGCGACGAGAACACCCGCAATTCTTCAGCCGGCAACTGCCGCGCCAGGCTCGCGCCCACCCCGTAGAACAGTGGATCACCGCTGGCCAGCACACACACCGGCGTACCGCGTCGCGCCAGCACCGGCTCCAGGCTGAATGGGCTGGGCCACAGTTCGTGCTGCCCTGGCAGATCGGCCGGCAATAGCGCCAAATGACGGGCACCGCCGACGATGCAGTGCGCCTCGCTCAACGCCTGGCGCGCCGCGTCGCCCAGGCCGGCGTAGCCGTCTTCACCGATCCCAACCAGGGTTAACCAGGCTGTCATAGCCACTCCTCTGTACCCGCCTAACGAGCAAGGGTGTCTGCGCGTTAGACAAAGCGGGCATAATACAGCCTTCGTCGGTGCCCTAACGGGCCTAAGAGGGAACACGGTTAAACCGTGGCTGCCCCCGCAACTGTAAACAGCGAGTCTGCCGCAACTGTGCCACTGGGTAACCGGGAAGGCCGCGGCAGATGATGACCTGTCAGCCAGGAGACCTGCCGACGACGCTAGTCGCGAGTGCCAACATCGGGCGGGGTGTACCGATGCCATTGAGTTCCCCTGTGCCAGGGTGAACTCTGCTGGTTCGGTCGCCGCGTCTTAGTTGCTGGTGAACCCGTTGCGCGACCATTCCACCACCGTCGATCCGTCACTACCACGCCCCAGCGCGTGCCCCGGCCTGCTGCGTATCGTTCAGGCGCTGGACGGTGGTATCTGCCGGGTCAAGCTGGCCGGCGGAGTGCTCAGCAGCAATCAGGCACGCGCCATCGCCGAGGCCGCCAAACGCTGCGCCAGCGGCGTGCTGGAGCTGACCAACCGCAGCAATCTGCAGATTCGTGGCGTATTGCCCGGCCAACAGGCCGAGCTGATCGAGCGCCTGCTCGCCGCCGATCTCGGCCCCAGCAACCCGGCCGCCGACGATGTGCGCAACCTGCTGCTCAGCCCCGCTGCCGGCCTCGATCCGCAGGCCCTGCTCGACACCCGCCCACTGGCCGCCGCGTTGCTTGAGCTGCTGCAGAACACCCCGGCGCTGCATGGGCTGTCGGCCAAGTTCGCCCTGCAGCTGGACGGCGGCGAAGCCTTGGCAATGCTCGAACACCCGCACGATATCTGGCTCAGCGCCCTGCCCGGCACGCCGGCGCGGCTGGCGTTCGGGTTGGCCGGTTGCCCAACGGATACGCCACTCGGGGCGATTCGGGTCGAGCAGGCCGCTGAACTGATCGAGCAGCTGCTGATGCTGTTTCTCAAGCTGGCCGGCAGCGCGCACAGTCGTATGCGTCAACTGCTCAGCGTGATTTCCCACAGCCAACTGCTGCAACAGCTACAGGCGCGCCTGCCCTTCGCCATCCAGCCGGCCCCGCTGGAATGGCAGCGCCAACCGGCTAGCCAGCACGCTGCAATCGGTATTTATCCACAGCAGCAGACGGGGCTGTGCATGGTCGCCGCCACCGTGCGTTTGGGGCGGATTGACGCCACACAACTCAACGCCCTGGCCGATTTGGCCGAGCACTACGGCGATGCCAGCCTGCGCCTGACACCCTGGCAGGGTCTGCTGCTACCAAATATCCCCGAGCACTCGGCAGACTACCTGCTGCACAAACTGGCCGAACTGGGCCTGCTGATCGATGCGCAGGAACCACTTAGCAATCTGATCGCCTGCACCGGCTCAGCCGCCTGCGCCAAGGGCCTGGCCGACAGCAAAGCCGACGCCTTGCTGCTCGCCAAGCGCCTGCGCGCCAGCACAGCGCGGCCGCAGGTGCATCTCAGCGCCTGCCCACGCTCCTGCGCCGCCGCGCATACCGCGCCCTTTACTCTGCTGGCCAGCAGCGCCGGGCATTACCAGCTTTATCAACGCACGCCCGAGGCGGCCGGTTTCGGCCAACTGCTGGCCAGCGCCATGACTATCGACGAGGCCGGCGACTGGTTCGCCGCCCACTGCGCAACAGGAAACAGCGATGCTTGAGTACATCCGCGACGGTCAGGAAATCTACCGCCAATCGTTCGCCACCATCCGCGCCGAGGCCGACCTCAGTGCCATTCCGGCCGATCTGGAAAAGCTCGCCGTGCGGATTATCCACGCCTGCGGCATGGTCGATGTGGTGCAGGACCTGCGCTTCTCGCCCGGTGCCGGCGCCGCTGGCCGCGCGGCACTGGCCAAGGGTGCGGCGATTCTCTGCGATGCGCGGATGGTCGCCGAGGGCATCACCCGCCCGCGCCTGGCCGCGAATAACCCGGTGATCTGCACCCTGCATAACGACGGCGTGATTGAGCAGGCCCGCGCACTGGGTAATACCCGTTCGGCAGTCGCATTGGAACATTGGCGCGAGCACCTGCAAGGCAGCGTGGTGGTGATCGGCAACGCGCCCACCGCGCTGTTCTACCTGCTGGAAATGCTCGACGCCGGCGCGCCAAAACCGGCGCTGATTATCGGCATGCCGGTGGGCTTTATCGGCGCGGCGGAATCCAAGGATGCGCTGGCAGCCGACAGCCGCGGCGTGCCCTATGTGATCGTGCGTGGCCGTCGCGGCGGTAGCGCCATGGCGGTAGCGGCGGTCAACGCCCTGGCTACGGAGGTGGAGTGATGAGCGTACAAAAAGGCCGCTTGCTTGGGATCGGCGTCGGCCCCGGCGACCCCGAACTGATCACCCTCAAGGCCCTGCGCCTGCTGCAATCGGCCGATGTGGTCGGTTACTTCGTGGCCAAGGCCAAAGCCAGCCAGGGCCAGGGCGGTAACGCCTTCGGCATCATCGAGCAGCACCTGACCGATACGCAGCAGCGCCTGCCACTGGTGTACCCGGTGACCACAGAAAAACTCGCCGCGCCGCTGAGCTATGAAGATGTGATCAGCGATTTCTACGACACCTGCGCGGTGCAGATCGCCGCCCGGCTCGACGCCGGCCAGGACGTCGCGGTGATCTGCGAAGGCGACCCGTTCTTCTACGGCTCCTATATGTACCTACACGACCGCCTGGCCGGCCAATACGAGGTGGAAGTGGTGCCCGGCGTGTGCTCCATGCTCGGCTGCGCCTCGGTGCTCGGCACCCCGCTGGTGTACCGCAACCAAAGCCTGAGCGTGCTCTCCGGCGTGCTGCCCGAGGCCGAACTCAAGCAGCGTCTGCACGACGCCGAAGCCGCCGTGATCATGAAGCTGGGGCGCAACTTCGAGAAAGTCCGTCGCGTGTTGCAGGAGCTGGGCATCGATCAGCGTGCCCATTACGTCGAACGCGCCACCATGGGCAACCAACGCATCGTGCCGCTGGATGAAGTGGAGCCGATGTCCTCGCCGTATTTCTCGATGATCGTCATTCCCGGCGAGAAATGGCGCGGTTGATCCGCCCACCGCGCCCCGCCAACTATGGAACACCTTATGACCGCCGCTCCCGCCATCATCATCCTCGGCCCCTCCGCCCTGCCTTGCGCGCGGCGTATCCAGGTGCTTTATCCACAGGCCGAGATCCACGGCCTGCGCAGCCGGGTGACGGACGTTGAGCGCATCTATGCAGACTTTGGCGACACCCTGCGCACGCTCTACCGCGCCGGCACGCCGCTGATTGTGCTGTGCGCCGCCGGCATTGTGATTCGCAGCCTGGCCGCTGTACTGGGCGAGAAAGACAGCGAGCCGCCGGTGCTGGCCGTGGCTGAAGATGGCAGCGCCGTGGTGCCGCTGCTCGGCGGTCTCGGCGGGGTCAACCGCATGGCGCGGGAGCTTGCCGCGCACCTAGAGGTCAGCGCGGCGATCACCACCAGCGGCGAACTGCGCTTCGGCACCTGCCTGCTGGAGCCGCCATCCGGCTATGTGCTGGCCGACTTGGAGCAGGGCAAAGGCTTTGTCAGCGACCTGCTCGGCGGCCAGGCCGTGCGTATCGAGGGTGATGCACCCTGGCTGGCCCAGGCCAAGTTGCCGGTGGATAACCACGCCGCGCGGGTGATCCATATCAGCCCGCACAGCCGCGCGGCCAATGCCGATGAACTGCTGATCCACCCGCAGCAAGTCGCCGTATGGGTCGAGCGCGCCGGCACCGATTTGCTTAGCGAACTGCAGCAAGCCCTGCACAGCAGCAACCTGGCCGCGCAAAGCCTGGCCTGCCTGCTGGCCGCACCAAAGCTGATGGCCAACGCCGAACTGCACAGCGCCGCCGCGCAGCTCAAACTGCCGCTGCGCTTTATCGACGACGCCAGCCAACTGCCGCCGCTGCATAGCCAACACGCCAATCTGCACCTGCTGCTGGCCGCTGCGCCCATCGACGCCACGCAGCTTGGCCGCCCGCGTGGTCGCCTCACGGTGATCGGCCTCGGCCCCGGCGCGGCGGAATTTATGGTGCCCGCCGCGCGTCAGGCGCTGGATGAAGCGCAAGACCTGCTCGGCTACGAAACCTACATCAACATGGCCGGCCCGTTACGCCCGGAACAGGTGCGCCACTGCACCGATAACCGTGAAGAAATGCAGCGCGCCCGCCATGCCTTCGAGTTGGCCGCCAGCGGCCGCCGGGTGGTGGTGGTGTCGTCCGGCGACCCCGGCGTATTCGCCATGGCCGCCGCCGTGCTGGAAGCCCTGCACGAGTCGTGCGACGCCGAATGGCAGCGCGTCGATCTACAGGTATTCCCCGGCGTTTCCGCCGCCCTGGCCACCGCCGCCAAGGCCGGCGCGCCGCTGGGCCACGACTTCTGCCTGATCTCGCTATCCGACAACCTCAAACCCTGGGCCATTATCGAAAAGCGCCTGGCCCACGCCGCCGCCGCCGATCTGGTGATGGCCTTCTACAACCCCATCTCCAAAGCCCGCCCCTGGCAGCTCGGTTCTGCCCTGGAGATCGTCCGCCAGCAGCGCACGCCCGAGACCCTGGTGGTCCTCGGCCGCGATATCGGCCGCCCCGGCGAAACCCTGCGTACCCTGACGCTGGGCGAACTCACGCCAGAAATGGTCGATATGCGCACCCTGGTGATCATCGGCTCCAGCCAAACCTGCCGTTTCCCCCGTGCCGAGGGTGGCGAGTGGGTGTATACGCCGAGGAGTTATCCACAGCTGTAGGATGTGGTCGGACCACGCTGGTTGAGCCTGTGATACCCATCATGGATTACGACGGCTCATAGATGACGGGTTGGCAGCAGCATGGGTATCGCTGCGCTCAACCCATCCTACGAGTTCAATCGTGGTGCGTGCCCGAGCGTTTAAGCAGTTGCTTGCAGCGTTCGGACAGGTGCAGCACGCGCAGGTGTTTGCCGGCTTTGCTGTAGCGTTCGCGCAGGGTTTTTAGCGCGGCGATGGCCGAGTAGTCGACAAAGCTCAGGTGGCGACAGTCCAGGGTGACCTCGGCCGGGTCATTGGCCGGGTCGAACTGGTTGAGAAAGGCCGTGGTCGAGGCGAAGAACAGCGTGCCGTGCAGGCTGTAGAGTTTGCTGCCGTCGGCCTGCAGATGGCTCTCGGCGTAGAGTTCGCGGGCGTGCTGCCAGGCGAAGTTGAGCGCGGCTATGACGATGCCGCAGAGCACGGCGGTGGCCAGATCGGTGAACACGGTGATGGTGGTCACGGCGATGATCACCAGCACATCGTTGCGCGGCACCTTGTGCAGCACACGCAGCGAGGCCCAGGCGAAGGTCTGCTGCGACACCACGAACATCACCCCAACCAACGCAGCCAGCGGGATACGCTCGATCAGCGGCGAGAGAAACAGCACGAACAGCAGGATCATCACCCCGGCCACCACGCCAGAAAGACGGCCGCGCCCGCCGGAGCTGAGGTTGATCACGGTCTGCCCGATCATCGCGCAGCCGCCCATGCCGCCGAACAACCCGGAGGCCATATTGGCCGCGCCCAGGGTCACGCACTCGCGGTCCGGGTAGCCACGGCTCTCGGTAATTTCGTCGGTCAGGTTCAGGGTAAGCAGAGTTTCCAGCAAACCGACCAGGGCCATCAAGATCGCGTAGGGGGCGATGATGCGCAGGGTTTCCAGGGTCCAGGGCACTTGCGGCAAGGCAAACTCCGGCAGGCCGCCGGCAATCTGCGCCATATCGCCCAGGGTGTGGGTCGGCAGGCCGAGCAGGTACACCGCCAGGCCCACGCCGAGGATCGCCACCAGCGCTGGCGGCACGCTACGGGTCAGGCGCGGCAACAGGTAGACGATGGCCATGGTCAACGCCACCAGCCCGAGCATCAAATACAGCGCGTTGCCGCTAAGCCAGGCCTCGCCGTCCTTGAAGTGTTCCAGCTGGGCCAGGGCAATGATGATCGCCAGGCCGTTAACGAAGCCGAGCATCACCGAGTGCGGCACCATGCGGATCAGCTTGCCCAGACGCAGCAGACCGAAGGCGATCATCAGCAATCCGCCCAACAATACGGTAGCGAGCAGGTACTGCGCGCCGTGTTGCACCACCAGCGCGATGATCACCACGGCCATCGATCCGGCAGCACCAGACACCATGCCCGGCCGCCCGCCAAATAGGGCAGTCAGGGTGCAGATGATAAAGGCGCCGTAGAGCCCCATCAGCGGGTTGAGTTGGGCGACCAGGGCGAAGGCGATGCACTCGGGCACCAGGGCGAATGAGGTGGTCAGCCCAGCCAGGACATCGGTGCGTAGACGTTGTACTTTCATAAATGGCCCAAAAGCCATGCCCTGTAAGGCGTGGCGAGATAACAAGGGCCGCGGATTTTACGGCCTCAAGGGTGATCCGGCCAGTTGTTGCTGGTATGCAGGACAGACGGCGCGCTTATCGGCCGGTTTAAGCGCCGAGCTTGCGCAGCAAATAACTATCCATAATCCAGCCATGCTGCTCGCGTAGCTGCGCGCGACGGGTACGGATGGTGTCGGCGACTTCGCTTAGCGGGCCGGCGATCAGCACTTCATCCGGGGTGCCGATATAAGCGCCCCAATAGATATGCATGGGCTGGTCGACAAAGCGTTGGTAGGTGTCCTGGGCGTCGAGCATCACCAGGACGCTGTCCACGCCCTCGGGAAAGCCGCCTTCAGCCAAGCGCCGCGCCGGGGTGATCTGGAAGGCCTGGCCGATGCTGTTAAAGCAGACCTTATGCTTGGCCGCCAAGGCTTGCAGGCTGGTGATGCCGGGGATGACTTCGTATTCGATCTGCTCACTGCTGTTGGCGACGATCTGTTCGACGATGCGCAGGGTGCTGTCGTACAGCGCCGGGTCGCCCCAGACCAGAAAGGCCCCGGTTTCGCAGTCGGCCATTTGCTCGCGAATCATTCCTTCAAACACCTGCTGTTTGTCCTGATTAAGGTCGACCACGCTGCCGCGATAGTCCGGCAAATCGCGCACCCGCTCCGGGCACTCGGCGCTGGCAAAGCGGTAGTCGCGGCCCTGGATAAAGCGCTCGCAGATGGTCTTGCGCAGGCCGATCAGGCTGTCCTTGGCGCTGCCCTTGTCCATCAGGAAGAATACGTCCGTGCGGTTCAGCGCGTTGATCGCCTGCACGGTCAGGTAGTCCGGGTCGCCGGCACCGATGCCGATTATCAACAGGGTTTTCATAAGGCTGTCTCCAGGCTGCCAGCTAACAGCGGCAGCGAATCGATATGTCGGTAGTCTGCGCCCAGCTCAGCGGCCAGTTGGCGGGCGCGGCCGAGGCGGATCGGCGCGCTTTCAATGTCCACCAGCAGCGCCGGGCAAACGCTTGGCGCTAACGCCGGCCAGTCACGCAGACGGCCATCGGTGATGATCAACAACCGCTGCGTTTCGCCCGGGTGTAAGCGCTGACGCCGCGCCTGCCAGTTGGCGGCCTGCTGCACAGCGGCAAGCAACGGCGTGCCGCCGCCCGCGCCCAATTCGGCAAGCCAATCTTGCAAGGCCTGGGAGGCTTTCTGCCCCTGCCACAGCCACTGCGCCTGGCGGCCAGTGGCGTGCAGCAAGGCCAGGCGCGCACGTTGCCGGCGTGCCTGCTCGAATACTTCACTGAGCAGACCTTTGGCCTTGCTCAGTGCACCATGGCGGCGAGTCGAGGCCGAGGCATCGACGATCACCAGCCAGAGTTCAGCCGGCTTGCTGCTGCTCGGACGTAATAGCAAATCCTGTCGAGTACGCGGACGCCCTTTAAGCAGGCTCGCCGGCCAGTCGATACGACCCGCAGTGCCACTGCGACTGGCACCGCTGCGACCATTGCCGAGTGTGCCGGGAGCGGCCCGGGCATCCGCGCCTGGGGCTGTGCGCGGGCGGATGCCTAGGGCTTTTTTGTCCAGCGTGGCGGTTCACGCCGGACGCCGAGGCTTTGCACTTGGGCGGGTAACTCGCCCCACTGGCCTTCGCCTTGCGGCGCTTGTGGCTGTTCGCTGGGCGCACTGTTGTTTGGCTGAGATTCGGGCTGAGAGTGTGGCGGCTGCGCGGCAGGCGGCGGATTCTGCCGGCGACGGTGACGCAGAACGAAGTCTGCCACTGCGTCGATATCCTCGGCGGCAATCTGCTCGACGCCGCGCCAGGCGGCATGCGCCCGAGCGGCGCGCAGCCAGACCAGATCAGCACGCAAACCATCGACGGCGGCGGCAAAACAACGCTGGCTGATTTGCTCCAACGCGGCGTCAGCCAAGGGAATCGCCGCCAGGCGCTCACGGGCACTCTGGCAACGCTCGCGCAGCTCGTTTTGTTGCACCTGCCAACGCTGCAGAAACGCCTGCGGGTCGGCATCAAAGGCCAGTCGGCGGCGGACAATCTCGGCGCGCTGCGCCGGTTGCGGCTGGGCGTCCAGGGCCAGATTAAGGCCGAAGCGGTCGAGCAACTGCGGGCGCAGTTCGCCCTCTTCCGCGTTCATGGTGCCGATCAGCACAAAGCGCGCGGCATGCCGATGGGAAATGCCGTCGCGCTCGATATGGTTGACCCCGCTGGCGGCGGCATCCAGCAGCAGGTCGACCAGGTGATCGGGCAGCAGGTTGACCTCATCCACGTACAGCACGCCGCCATTGGCCTTGGCCAAAAGGCCGGGGCTGAACTGCGCGCGGCCCTCGCCCAGCGCGGCGTCGAGATCGAGGGTGCCGACGATGCGCTCCTCACTCGCGCCCAGCGGCAGGGTGACAAAGGTGCCGCTGGCTAGCAGATCGGCCAGGCCACGGGCCAGAGTCGATTTAGCCATGCCGCGCGGCCCTTCGATCAGCACGCCGCCAATCGCCGGATCAATCGCCGCCAGGCACAACGCCAGCTTGAGATCGTCAGCGCCGACCACGGCAGCGAGAGGGAAATGGGCGGTATCGGTCATGGCGCAATCCGGCTGGGCAAAGGCCGGCATTGTAACAGCGGGTCGTCGAATCCCATTGTGCTGTTCTGCTATGGCCGGCGGTTGGGCAAGGCTGGCGCGTGGCGAAACTCAAGCGCTAAACCCGGGTATTAGGAGCGAAATGCGACACACGTCAGTGCAAGGACGGATGAAAAAAACCTAATCCACACCTGAGTAAAAACCCTCGGCAAGCGCTTTAGCGCGCGCCTAGGGCTTGCAATCGTCCCGCCCCCTGAATTACCTTCAGAACCATTCAACGGAGCTTCCCATGTCGCCAACCCTGATCCTGAACAGCACCCGCCTCGATGCAGCCTGCATCGTCATCGCGCGTGCCCAGACGTCTGTGATGGCGGCTGCTGCGTATTTTTATGGGTATTGGTTTAGCCACAAGCGCGCCTGATACCCCACAGGCGCCCTAGCAACTCAGGGTCGCCACCAGACAGTTTCTCGAAACCCCCGGTCGGCCTCCCGACCGGGGGTTTTGTTTTTCCGGCACATCGATTGTTCACAGAGGATTTCAGCATGAGCGCCTATATCAACTGCATCACCTACCAAACCTATTACCGCTACGACTGGCGATTTACCGGCGGCAGCGCCGCACATCCACTCAATCGAACACCCCATCGCCCCAGTTAGAACGCCGCACGCGGTAACATCCGCGCCGGCCGAGGAAATCACCATGTCCGTAGCCGTCAATTCCCGCTCCACCGTTAAACCCGCCGACCTGCACCTGGTCACCACAGCGGCCCGTCGCCACACCTCGCCCTTGCCTAGCGCCACCCAGTTGCGCGAAGAGCTGCCCCTCTCTGCCGCCCTGGCGCGCCAGGTGCAGCAACAGCGCCAGTCGATCCGCGCCATTCTCGACGGTCACGATCCGCGCCTGCTGGTGGTGGTCGGCCCCTGCTCCCTGCACGATGATGCCGCCGTACTCGAATACGCCGAGCGCCTGGCCGCCCTTAACCAACGGGTGGGCGATCGCCTGCTGCTGGTGATGCGCGCCTACGTCGAAAAACCGCGCACCACGGTGGGCTGGAAGGGCCTGGTCTACGATCCGGCGCTGGATGGCAGCGGCGACATGGCCGCAGGCTTGCGCCGCTCGCGGCTCTTGATGCTGCGCTTGCTGGAACTGGGCCTGCCGCTGGCCAGTGAGATTCTGCAACCGCTGGTGGCGGGCTACTTCGACGACCTGCTCGGCTGGGCGGCAATTGGCGCACGCACCAGCGAATCCCAGGTGCACCGCGAGCTGGTCAGCGGCCTGGAGATGCCAGTGGGCTTCAAGAACGGCACCGATGGCAGCCTCGGTATCGCCTGCGACGCCATGCGCTCGGCGGCGCATGCCCATCAGCACTTCGGCGTCGATGGGCACGGCCATCCGGCGCTGGTGCAGACTCAGGGCAACCCGGACACCCACCTGGTACTGCGCGGTGGCCACGGTGCGCCGAACTACGACGCCGCCAGCATCGCCACGGCGCGCGCCGAACTGGAGCGCCAAGGCATCACGCCACGGATCATGGTCGACTGCAGCCACGCCAACAGCGGCAAAGACCCGCTGCGCCAGCCCGACGTGCTGCGCAGCGTGCTCGATCAACGCCTGGCCGGCGACGGCACCTTACGCGCAGTGATGATCGAAAGCCACCTGTTCGATGGCGCCCAGAGCCTCGGCGGCGAGCTGCGCTACGGCGTGTCGATCACCGACGCTTGCCTGGGCTGGGACGGCACCGAACGCATGCTAGTCGACGCCGCCGTGCGCATGCGCGAGCTGGTTTAACCCTGACGGCGCGAGCATCGATCAGCCTGTGGCCACGGACATTCGCGAAGCTGTTTTAACCCAACCGGTTCGCGGCTAAAGCCCCTCCCACAGAACTAGCTGCTCCGTGGGAGGGGCTTTAGCCGCGAGGTTTTTAGCCCTGCGCTGAGTGTCGCGACAGCGATCTACCCTAGGATTCTTCGCTGTCGATCAGCAGGTTTTCCAGGGTCTCGCGGTACTCACCCGGTTCCTGCCAGAGGCCCCGCTGTTGAGCTTCGAGCAGGCGTTCAAGGATGTCCTGCAAGGCACCGGGGTTGTGTTGCTGGATAAAGTCTCGGGTGCTTTTGTCGAGCAAATAGGCATCGGTGAGCAGCGCGTATTGGTGGTCGTCGACCAGCTCGCTGGTGGCGTCGAAGGCGAACAGGTAGTCGATGGTCGCCGCTAACTCGAACGCGCCTTTGTAGCCATGGCGCTTCATGCCTTCGATCCACTTGGGGTTGGCCGCGCGGGCGCGCACCACGCGATTCAGCTCTTCCTTCAAGGTGCGGATGCGCGGGGTATCCGGTTGGCTGTTGTCGCCGTGGTAACTGGCCACTTTGGCCCCGCGCAGGGTTTCCACGGCCGCGAGCATGCCGCCCTGGAATTGGTAGTAGTCGTTAGAGTCGAGGATGTCGTGCTCGCGGTTGTCCTGGTTGTGCAGCACCGCCTGCATCTGCTCCAAACGCTCGGCGAACTGCGCCCGCGCCGGGGTGCCTTCGCTGTGTTTGCCGTAGGCGTAGCCGCCCCAGTTGAGGTAGACCTCGGCCAGGTCTTCGCGGGTTTGCCACAGGCGTTCTTCGATAGCGTTCTGCACGCCCGCGCCATAAGCCCCCGGCTTGGAGCCGAAGATCCGCCAGCCGGCTTGCTTGCGCGCCTCGGCTTCGTCCAGGCCGCTGTCTTGCAGGGTCAGGGATTCACGCCAAACCTGCGCCGACAGCGGGTTCATGTCCTCTGGCTCATCCAGGTCAACCACTGCCTGCACGGCATCATCGAACAGGCGAATCAGGTTGCTGAAGGCATCGCGGAAGAACCCGGAAACGCGCAAGGTCACGTCCACCCTCGGGCGGCCGAGTTGCGTCAACGGCAGCACCTCGAAGCGTTCAACGCGCTGGCTGCCGGCCTGCCACACCGGGCGCACACCCATCAGCGCCAGGGCTTGGGCCATGTCATCACCGCCGGTGCGCATGGTCGCCGTGCCCCACATCGACAGGCCGAGCTGACGCAGGTGGTCGCCGTGGTCCTGCAAATGCCGTTCAAGCAGCCGATCCGCCGCTTGCACGCCGATGCGCCAGGCCGTCGGCGTGGGCAGGTTGCGCACATCAACGCTGTAGAAATTGCGCCCAGTGGGCAGTACATCAAGGCGACCGCGACTCGGCGCGCCACTCGGCCCGGCAGGGACAAAGCGCCCATCCAGGGCCGATAACAGGCCGTGCATCTCAGCCGCGCCGCAGGCATCCAGCAAGGGGGCGATCTGCTCACGCAAACGCTGCAGCACCTGGCGACTTTGCGCACCCACGGCTTCTCCATCTGCGGTATCAATCAGGCGTAGGGCCAACAGCTCCAAACGCTCGCGGGTATCGCCGGCACTGCGCCAGGCCTCATCGCTTAACCCTGCCAACAGCGCCGGGCGCGGGCCTTGCCAGGGCGCGGCCATGTCGCAGTCGAGCGGGTCGAAGTCCAACTGCAGATCGCTGGCCAAGGCGCGCAGCAGGCTGGCATTGCTGCCCTGGCCGTCGCCACGGGGGATGCGCAGCAGCGCCAGCAAGGTATCGCGGCGCAGCGTGCCGGCCGGTGATTCGCCGAATACATGCAGGCCGTCGCGTATCTGCGATTCCTTCAAATCACATAAATAGGCGTCGAGCTGCGGCAGCCAGCTGTTGGGGTCTTCGTTGAGTTGCAGGCCCAATTCACGATCCAGGCTGGCCTCGCGCACCTTGAGCAGAATCTCGCCACGCAGCTCGGCGGCGCGGCGCAGATCGAGCTGGCTGGCCTCGTAATACTCGTCGGCCAGGCGCTCCAGATCACGCAATAGACCGTAGCTTTCGGCGCGGGTCAGCGGTGGCATCAGGTGGTCGATGATCACCGCCTGGGTACGCCGTTTGGCCTGCGCGCCCTCGCCCGGATCGTTGACGATAAACGGGTAGATATTCGGCAGCGGGCCAAAAATCGCGCTCGGCCAGCATTGCGCGGACAAACCGACACTCTTGCCCGGCAGCCATTCCAGGTTGCCGTGCTTGCCGACGTGGATCACTGCATCGGCAGCAAACACCTTACGCAACCAGCAGTAGAACGCCAGGTAGCCATGCGGCGGCACCAGATCGGGGTCGTGATACACCGCCGCTGCATCCAGCTGATAACCGCGCGCCGGCTGAATGCCGACAAAGGTCAGGCCGAAGCGCAGGCCGGCGATCATCAGCCGCCCGCTGCGGAACATCGGATCCGTTTCAGGTGCGCCCCAGCGCTCAAGCACCGACTGTTGATTGGCTTGCGGCAGGCTGTGGAAGAACGCCAGGTAATCGTCCAGCGCCAGACTTTGCGCGCAAGGCCGCAGGTCCAGGTTATCAAGGTCGTTGGTCACCCCGCCGAGCAGGCTGTGGATAAGTGCAGTGCCGCTCGCCGGCAGGTTATCCACCGGGTAACCCTGCTGCTGCATGGTCTGGAGGATGTTCAGCGCCGCCGCCGGGGTGTCCAGGCCGACGCCGTTGCCGATGCGCCCGTCGCGGGTCGGATAGTTGGCCAGCACCAGGGCGATGCGTTTGTCGGCGTTGGCCTTGTCGGCCAGGGCGATCCAGTTGCGCGCCAGCTCAGCGACAAAATCCATCCCCGCTAAATGCGGCTGATAACACACCACATCGCTCTGGCTGCGCTCACTGCGCCAGGCCAGGCCTTTAAAGCTGATCGGCTGGGTGATCAGCCGGCCGTCCAGCTCGGGCAACACGACATGCATGGCCAGGTCACGCGAGCCCAGGCCCTGGGCGCTGGCGTGCCACTGCGCATGGTTATCCAGCGAGCAAATGGCCTGCAGCACCGGGATATCGCGGCGGAATGGCCGCGCACTCGGCGCTTCCGGGTTGGACAAGGCGAACGCGGTGGTGTTGATGATCAGCGCCGTGCCGGTGTCATCCAGCCAGGTTTCGACCTGGGCTAGGCAGGCGGCCTCCTTGAGGCTGGCCACGGCAATCGGCAGCGGATTCAGACCCTGAGCCTGCAAGCATTGGCAGAACACGTCGATAAAGCCGGTGTTTGCCGCCTGCACCTGGGTGCGATAAAACAGCAGCGCCACCACCGGCGCAGCGGCTTGCCAATTGACCTGCCAGTCGGCCAACACCGCGCTGGCCTGCTGCGGGTGATACAGGCCCACGCGCGGCAACGGCTGCGGCTCGACCCAGGCATAGTCTCGTTGCAACCACTGGCTAGCGGTGCAATTAAACAGCTGCCGAGCATTCTGCGCGCCGCCCTGACGGAGGAACTGCCAGAGCCGCTCGGCCTCAGCCTGCGGCACATTGCTCAGGCCCATCAGCTCGGGGTCAGGGTTGTCGCAGCCAGGCACCATAATCACCCGCGCACCGCGCTCGGCCAGCTCAACCAAACGCTCGATGCCGTAGCGCCAGTAACTGACGCCGCCGTGCACGGCAATCAGGATGACCTTGGCGTGTTGCAGCACCTGCTCGACATAAAGGTCCACCGAGGCGTGATTGCTCAGCTGCGCCGGACTGGCTAGGCGCAGGCTCGGGTAATCCTCGGGTAACTGCCGCGCCACCTCTGCCAGCAACGACAGCTGCGAATCGCCGGTGCAGAGAATCACCAGCTCGGCCGGGGTCTGGCCGAGGTCGGCGATGCTGTCGACCGGCACTTGGCTGCCAGGCTGGGTACGGATTAGGTGCATGGGGGCTTAGTTCGCCAGTGCCGCCTGCAATTCAGCGGTGATAGCGGCCTGATCAAGCTGCTGACCGATGACAATCAAGCGGCTGACCCGTGCTTCATCGGCCTGCCAGGCGCGGTCGAAGTGCTTGTCGAAACGCTGACCAACACCTTGCAGCAGCAAGCGCATCGGCTTGCCGGGAATCGCCGCGAAACCCTTGATGCGCAGAATGCCATGCTTGGCCACTGCGTCCTTCAATGCGCCCAGCAAACGCGCCTCCTCGGCCTCCGGTAGTTCCACGTGGAACGAGTCGAATTCGTCGTGATCGTGATCTTCATGCCCTTCTAGGTCATGGTGGGTTTTGCGGCCTTCAATGTGCAGCTCGGTTTCGCAGTTCAGGCCCAGCAGCACGTTCAGCGGCAGTTCACCGCCGTGGGCTGCGATGATTTTCACCGCTGGCGGCAACTCTTCCGCCACTTCGGCGCGCACCGCTGCCAGGGCGTCGGCGTCGAGCAGGTCGGCTTTATTAAGGATGACTAGGTCAGCACTTGCCAGTTGGTCGGCGAACAGCTCATGCAACGGCGATTCGTGGTCGAGGTTTGGGTCAAGCTTGCGCTGCTGATCAACCTGATCAGGGAAGGCAGCGAAGGTGCCGGCGGCCACAGCCGGGCTGTCGACCACAGTGATCACCGCATCAACGGTGCAGGCGTTACGGATTTCTGGCCAGTTGAAGGCCTGAACCAGCGGCTTGGGCAGGGCCAGACCGGAGGTTTCAATCAGGATATGGTCGAGGTCGCCACGGCGTGCCACCAACTCGCGCATCACCGGAAAAAACTCTTCCTGCACGGTGCAGCACAAACAGCCGTTGGCCAGCTCAAAGACGCGGCCGTTGGCTTCTTCTTCGCTGCAACCGATGGAGCACTGTTTGAGGATTTCGCCGTCGATGCCCAGCTCGCCGAACTCGTTGACGATCACAGCGATACGCCGACCGCCCGCGTTTTCCAGCATGTGGCGCAGCAAGGTGGTTTTACCGGCACCGAGAAAGCCGGTAACGATGGTGACGGGAAGTTTGCCGAGGGTTTGCATGGCGAGTCCTGCGTGACGTCGAAAGAAAGACGAGCAGGAGGCGGCACAGACATGACAGCCACGGGGCGTCAGCCAACACCACCGGATCACCCCGCCCGGTTGTCGAAAACGTGACGAGGCAGGTCTCCTGGCTCACGGTCTGCGCGCTGCGCGACCCTTCTACCTTCCCGCCCATGGCAGTGGTGTATTGAAGGGCTTTCGACCGTTCACAGTTGCGGGGGCAGCCAAGGCATTCACCTTGTTCCCTCTTAGCTTCGCGGCAGAGCCGCGAAGAACCTCGAACGCGGCAAGGCTACGCAGACCATGACGGCCGGTCAATCACGGTTGACCGGTAAGAGCCGCCATGATCAGCTACGCCGCCGCACAAACCGAGCGCCGTAGATCATGCCCAGCCCTGTCGATAACTGCCCCGCTGCTATTCAAGTGGTCGCCGGGCTCGGATGTCGCAGCGACTGCAGCCTGGAGGACTTATCCACATTGCTGCTCGACAGCCTGCAGGCGCATGGCCTGACTGTGGATAACTTGGCGGGGCTGGCGAGCATCACGCACAAGCGTGACGAGCCGGCCCTGCAGGCACTGGCCAAACGCCTCGGCCTGCAGCTGAGCTGTTTCAGCTCGGAAGAACTGCAGCCCTATCAGTTAGGTGTTCAAGGCTCGCCGATTACCCTGGCCGCCACCGGTAGTCCGGCAGTCGCCGAACCTTGCGCCCTGGCGCTGGCCGAACGCCTAGGCGACCAACCTGCCCGCCTGCTCGGCGGCAAAACCCGTAATGCCAGCGCCACCTGCGCGCTGGCGTCGATTGCAGCCAAGGATTTTTCATGACCGTCTACTTTATCGGTGCCGGCCCCGGCGACCCCGAGCTGATCACCGTCAAAGGCCAGCGCCTGTTACACAGCTGCCCGGTGATTCTCTACGCCGGCTCGCTGGTGCCGGCAGCGGTGTTGGAAGGCCATAGCGCTGAGCAGGTGGTGAACACCGCTGAACTGCATCTGGATGAAATTATCGAGCTGATTGCCCAGGCGCACAGCACAGGCCAGGACGTGGCCCGCGTGCATTCCGGCGACCCGTCGCTGTATGGCGCGATTGGCGAACAGATCCGCCACCTGCGTCGGCTGGAAATTCCCTTCCAGATCATTCCCGGCGTCACTGCCACCGCTGCTTGCGCCGCCCTGCTGGAAAGCGAACTGACCCTGCCCGAGGTGTCACAGACGCTGATTCTCACCCGCTATGCGAGCAAGTCGGAGATGCCGGCGGGCGAGCAGCTGAGTGATCTGGCGCACCACGGTGCGACCATGGCCATTCACCTCGGCGTGGTACACCTAAGTAAGATCGTTGACGAATTGCTGCCGCACTACGGAGCGGACTGTCCGATTGCGGTGGTGCACCGGGCCAGCTGGCCGGATCAGGATTGGGTCAGTGGCACGCTCGCCACCATCGAGGAGCAGGTGCGCGCCAAGGGCTTTCGCCGTACTGCACTGATCCTCGTCGGCCGCGTGCTGCACGCCGAACAGTTCGCCGACTCGGCGCTGTATAACGCCGAGCATCGTCATCTGTTCAGGTCGTCAGACGCTTGAGCATTACCAACCGGGCGACTTCAGCGGCGTAGCGCCCGCCGCGCGAGTGACAGCAGGTCATCCAGCGCCGGCACGCTGGCCAGCAACACCAACAGCAAGGCCAGCGGCACGGTGGCGATGTACCCCAGGTAGCTGAAACCCAGTGCGCCGATCACCCCACCAAGGAAGAAGTACAGCGCCAACAGGCTGAGCACCCGCAACCGCTGACGGTCGGCCATCACCCGGGCTATTTCAGGCCCGCGCGTGCGATTCCAATAGAACAGCTTGCCCAGCTCGATGCCGATATCAGTGATGATTCCGGTGATATGCGTGGTGCGGATTTCGGCGTTTGAAAGCTTGGTGATCAGCGCGTTCTGCAGGCCCATGATGAAACACAGCAGCATCACCGTCAGCGGTACAAACAGGCCGGTAATCTACGCCAGTGACGCACCCAAAAAGCCGAAACACAGCAGCAACAGGGCCTCCAGCAACAGCGGCAAGGCGTATTCGCTGTGCAGATGCCGCCGCCGTGAGTAATTGATCATCACCGTCGAGCACGCCGCGCCGAGCAGAAACGACAGCACCGCGCCGAGGCCACCCCAGACCAGCTCATACGCGCCCAAAGCGATGTTATCGGCCATGGCCGAGACAATGCCGGTCATGTGCGAAGTGTATTGCTGCACGGCAAGAAATCCACCGGCGTTGATCGCGCCGGCAACAAAGGCCAGGGTAAACCCCAGATGCCGGTTGGCAGCCGCACTGCGCGTGCGGCCGGTCAAACTTCTCGCATAGCGAATGGGCATTGGGTGACCCTGGTGGACAGCCTGTTAGAGATGAATCTCTGCGCCTTTGATGCCGAGTAGGCGTAACTCTTCGATCAGATCATTGAGGTCGGCGAAGGACTCCACCTGCTCCTGGTCATCAACCAGAAAGAAGCTGGTGCCCGCGCCTTTCTTCAACAGCACGATCCACTCCCGGGTATTGGCCGGGTTGACGATGATATGCGTATCAAAGACTACGCCCTGCGCCTGCTTATTTTTTATCTCTTCACGCTGCATCAACTCGCCCCTGCTTACTCAACCGTTACGCTCTTGGCCAGGTTACGCGGCTGGTCAACGTCAGTGCCCTTGAGCACGGCCACGTAGTAGGACAACAGTTGCAGCGGAATAGTGTAGAGAATCGGTGCTAGAGCGTCGTGGATGTGCGGCATGTTGACCACGTGGGTGCCTTCGCCATTGCTCATGCCCGCCTGCTCGTCGGCAAACACCAGCAGCTCACCGCCACGGGCGCGGACTTCCTGCAGGTTGGATTTGAGCTTTTCCAGAAGCTCGTTGTTCGGCGCCACGGTCACCACCGGCATGTCGCTGTCTACCAACGCCAACGGGCCATGCTTGAGCTCGCCAGCTGGGTAGGCTTCGGCGTGAATATAGGAGATTTCCTTGAGTTTGAGCGCGCCTTCCATTGCCACCGGGTACTGCGCGCCACGGCCGAGGAACAGTGCATGGTGCTTCTCAGCGAACAACTCGGACACCTTCTCCACCACACTGTCCATGGCCAAGGCTTCACCGAGGCGGGTCGGCAACCGGCGCAACTCTTCCACCAACTCGGCTTCCAGGGTTTTATCCAGGGTGCCGCGCACCTGGCCGAGGGATAGGGTCAGCAGCATCAGTGCGACCAACTGGGTGGTGAAGGCCTTGGTCGACGCCACGCCGATTTCCGGGCCGGCTTGGGTCAGCAGGGTCAGATCGGACTCACGCACCAGCGAGCTGATGCCGACGTTGCAGATTGCCAGGCTGGCGAGGTAGCCACCCTTGCCAGGTGAATGCTCTTTAGCATTACGCAGCGCGGCCAGGGTGTCGGCAGTTTCGCCAGACTGGGAAATGCTGACAAACAGGGTATCTGGCTGCACCACCACCTTGCGGTAACGGAATTCGCTGGCCACTTCGATTTGGCAGGGAATCCCGGCCAGACCTTCCAACCAATAACGAGCGACCATGCCGGCGTGGTAACTGGTGCCGCAGGCGACGATCTGTACATTGCGGACCTTGGCGAACAGCTCGGCGGCCTGGGGGCCGAACGCCTGCACCAATACATGATCAGTGCCCAGACGGCCTTCCAAGGTACGCTGCACGACCTTGGGCTGCTCGTGGATTTCCTTGAGCATAAAGTGACGGTACTCGCCTTTGTCGGCGGCTTCCGCACCCTCGTGGTATTGCACGCTCTCGCGCGTTACAGGCTCACCCGAGGCGTCCCAAATCTGTACGCTGTCGCGCTGAATTTCAGCGATGTCACCTTCCTCAAGGTACATAAAACGGTCGGTGACCTGACGCAGTGCCAGTTGGTCGGAGGCGAGGAAGTTCTCACCCAGGCCCAGACCAATCACCAACGGGCTGCCACTGCGAGCTGCGATAAGACGATCAGGCTGCTTGGCGCTGATAACCGCCAGGCCATAAGCGCCGTGCAGTTGCTTAACTGCCAGTTTTAGCGCGGCGGTCAAATCAGGCTGAGATTTGAGGGTGTGATCAAGCAGATGGACGATCACTTCGGTGTCGGTGTCGGAGCTGAACGTGTAACCGAGGCCCTTGAGCTGAGCACGCAGTTCTTCGTGGTTCTCGATAATGCCGTTGTGCACCACCGCCAGCTCACTGCCGGGCTCTTTACCAGAAAAGTGCGGGTGGGCATTACGCTCGCTTGGCGCACCGTGGGTGGCCCAACGGGTGTGGGCGATGCCCAGGCGACCAGCCAGCGGCTCCTGGCTTAATGCCGCCTCCAACTCACTGACCTTGCCGACACGGCGACTGCGGTGCAGTTCGCCCTGATCGTTGAGCAACGCCACACCGGCGCTGTCGTAGCCGCGGTATTCCAGGCGCTTGAGGCCTTCAACCAGCACGGCGGTGATATTACGTTCGGCGATTGCGCCTACGATGCCACACATAAACTTCTCCTTAAGCCTCGACGCTGGCGCAGATCAGCTTGATCCCACGCGCAGTCAATTGTTCACGGGCCTGGTTATCCAGGCGCTCGTCAGTGATCAGGGTATGGATGCCGCCCCAGGGCAGCTCCAGGTTGGGAATCTTGCGGCCGATCTTGTCGCTCTCGACCATCACCACCACTTCGCGGGCCACCTCCGCCATCACCCGGCTAAGCCCAAGCAACTCATTAAAGGTGGTGGTGCCACGGTTCAGATCGATGCCATCAGCACCAATAAACAGCTGATCGAAATCATAGGAACGCAGCACTTGCTCGGCCACTTGGCCCTGGAAGGATTCGGAATGCGGATCCCAGGTACCGCCGGTCATCAGCAGTATGGGCTCATGCTCCAGTTCGCTGATGGCACGGGCGACATTCAGCGAATTGGTCATCACCACCAAGCCGGGTTTATAGCCTAGCTGCGGGATCATTGCCGCCGTGGTGGTGCCGCTGTCGATGATGATTCGCGCATGCTCACGAATGCGCGCCACGCCAGCACGGGCGATGGCCTGTTTGTACTGCGAGATCGGCTGAACATCGCTGATCAGCTCCTGCGGCATGGGCACCGCACCACCGTAGCGACGCAACAGTAGGCCGCTCTTTTCCAGCGCCGCGAGGTCTTTGCGAATGGTTACTTCAGAGGTCGCGAAGGCTTTCGACAAGGCGTCGACACTCACTTCACCTTGCTCGGCGAGCAGGGCAAGAATGGTGTGACGGCGTTGTGGCGTGTTGCGTTTCGACATTAAAAGTTTCGATTCGAAAGATATCGGTGCGAATCAAAACCTAACGAAGCTTTTGCGTCAAGCCTGAAAACGACAAAAGGCGGCCAAGGCCGCCTTTGTCATCGGGTCTTAGGATGGGTTGAACACAGCGATACCCATGCTGACGATGGGTTACGTCGATACGCGGCTAACTCATCCTACGTCCATCCTCACTTCTTGGTCGGGCGCTTCCAACCTTCGATATTGCGCTGCTTGGCGCGGCCGACGGCTAGGGTGTTATCCGGTACGTCGCTGGTTATTACGGAACCTGCACCGGTGGTAGCGCGGTCACCGAGTGTCACCGGAGCCACCAGAGCGCTGTTGGAGCCGATAAACACGTCTTCGCCCAGCACGGTTTTGAACTTGTTGGCGCCATCGTAATTGCAGGTGATGGTGCCGGCGCCGATATTGGTCCGTGCGCCGATTTCTGCGTCGCCCAGATAGCTCAGATGGCCAGCTTTGGCGCCTTCACCCAGCTTGGCGTTCTTTAGCTCGACGAAGTTACCCACATGGGCTTTGGCACCCAACACGGAACCCGGACGTAAACGGGCGAACGGCCCGCAATCGGCACCCTCGCCCACGTCGGCACCTTCCAGATGGCTGTTGGCTTTGACGATGGCACCTTTACGCAGAGTGCTGTTCTTGATCACGCAGTTCGGGCCGATTTGCACGCCATCTTCGATGACGACCTGACCTTCGAGGATGACGTTGATGTCGATCGACACATCGCGGCCTACCGTGACTTCGCCGCGCAAATCAAAACGCGCCGGGTCAACCAGGGTCACCCCTTGCAGCATCAAACGGCGCGCCGCGCGGAACTGGTAGTGACGCTCCAGCTGCGATAGCTGGATGCGGTCATTGGCGCCCAGCACTTCCATTTCGTCAGCCGCCTGCTCGGTGGCGACGACCAGACCATCGGCCACCGCCATGGCGATCACGTCCGTTAGGTAGTACTCGCCTTGAGCATTGCTGTTGGATAAGCGGCCCAACCAGTCAGCCAGGCGCTTGCCCGGTACGGCGAGAATGCCGGTGTTGCCTTCACTGATCAGACGCTGATCAGCCGTCGCGTCTTTGTGCTCAACGATGGCCTTCACCACCCCACTTTCATCACGAACGATGCGGCCATAGCCAGTTGGGTCATTCAGGTTGACCGTCAGCAACCCCAACTGCTGTTCTGATACGCGCTGCAGCAAACGCTCTAGGGTGCCGACTTCGATCAACGGCACATCACCGTAGAGAATCAACACACGGTCGGCCGTCAGTGCCGGCAGTGCCTGAGCCACGGCATGACCTGTGCCCAGTTGCTCCGTTTGCAGGACGAAATTCAGGTCATCTGCCGCCAATTGCTCGCGCACTAACTCAGCGCCATGACCGATCACCACATGGATGCCATTCGGCTTGAGCTGACGGGCAGTGTCGATCACATGACCGAGCATGGCTTTACCGGCAACCGGGTGCAGCACCTTGGGCAAGGCCGAACGCATGCGGGTGCCTTGGCCGGCGGCGAGGATGACGATATCGAGCGACATAGAAGAGGGTCCTGGGCAGGCGTCGGTTGTTCCCTGTGGATAACTCCACAACACAACCAACTGAAAAGATGAAATGACAGGCAAGAAAAAGGGTAGCCAAGGCTACCCTTTTACTCGTTTGCGATGAAGCAGCGGAATTAACCGCCGAACTTCTTGCGCAACTGCTGAACGGTACGCAGCTGAGCCGCGACCTCAGCCAGGTGAGCGGCGGCGGAACCGTAGTCGAACTCCGCGCCTTTCTCATTCAAGGCTTTCTCAGCGGCCTGCAGGGCCAGCTGAGCAGCAGCTTCATCGATATCGGCAGCACGCTGCACGGTATCGGCGAGAACTTTCACCACACTCGGCTGAACTTCCAGGAAGCCACCGGAGATGTAGAACACCTCGGATTCGCCACCCAGCTTGACCAGACGAATCGGACCCGGCTTGAGGTCGGTGATCAGCGGCGCGTGGCCTGGAGCGATACCAATATCACCCAGGTTGCCGTGCGCAATCACCATCTCGACCAGACCGGAGAAGATCTCGCCTTCTGCGCTGACGATGTCGCAATGGACTGTCATAGCCATGTCTAACCTCACTATCGATCTATTTGCACACGATGAGGTGGGCAAACAGACCGTAAGCGCCCGTTACCGGGCGCACGGGTGATTACAGTTTCTTCGCTTTCTCGACAGCTTCTTCGATGCTGCCAACCATGTAGAACGCCTGCTCTGGCAAGTGATCGTAGTCACCTTTCAGAATGCCGCTGAAACCGGCAATGGTGTCCTTCAGGGAAACGTACTTACCTGGCGAACCGGTGAAGACTTCGGCCACGAAGAACGGCTGGGACAGGAAGCGCTGGATCTTACGAGCGCGGGATACCAGCTGCTTATCTGTTTCGGACAGTTCGTCCATACCCAGAATCGCGATGATGTCCTTCAGCTCTTTGTAGCGCTGCAGCACGTACTGAACGCCGCGAGCGGTGTCGTAGTGCTCCTGGCCGATAACCATCGGGTCCAGCTGGCGCGACGTCGAGTCGAGTGGATCGACCGCTGGGTAGATACCCAGGGAGGCGATGTCACGGGACAGTACAACAGTGGCGTCCAAGTGGGCGAAGGTGGTCGCCGGGCTTGGGTCGGTCAAGTCGTCCGCAGGAACGTAGACGGCCTGGATCGAAGTGATCGAACCGGTCTTGGTCGAAGTAATACGCTCTTGCAGAACGCCCATTTCTTCGGCCAGGGTCGGCTGATAACCCACTGCGGAAGGCATACGGCCCAGCAGTGCGGATACTTCAGTACCGGCCAAGGTGTAACGGTAGATGTTGTCCACGAAGAACAGAACATCACGGCCTTCGTCACGGAACTTCTCGGCCATGGTCAGGCCGGTCAGTGCTACGCGCAGACGGTTGCCTGGTGGCTCGTTCATCTGACCGTAAACCAGGGCTACCTTGTCGAGAACGTTGGAGTCCTTCATCTCGTGGTAGAAGTCGTTACCCTCACGAGTACGCTCACCCACACCGGCGAACACGGAATAACCGCTGTGCTCGATGGCGATGTTACGGATCAGTTCCATCATGTTTACGGTTTTGCCTACACCGGCACCACCGAACAGACCGACTTTACCGCCCTTGGCGAACGGGCAAACCAGGTCGATAACCTTGATGCCAGTTTCCAGCAGTTCGTTGGAGCCAGCTTGCTCAGCGTAGGAAGGCGCGGCACGGTGAATGCCCCAACGCTCTTCTTCGCCAATCGGGCCAGCTTCGTCGATTGGGTTGCCCAGCACGTCCATGATACGGCCCAGGGTTTTCACCCCAACCGGTACCTGGATACCTGCGCCAGTGCTGCCAACGCTCAGGCCACGCTTGAGGCCTTCGGTCGAACCCATTGCAATGGTACGTACCACGCCGTCGCCCAGCTGCTGCTGAACTTCGAGAGTGGTTTCGGCGCCGACTACTTTCAGCGCTTCATAAACATTCGGCACTTGATCACGCGGGAATTCCACGTCGATAACGGCGCCGATGATTTGAACGATACGTCCGCTACTCATCTTTGGTTCCTCTGAATATTTGAACCGTGCTTAAACCGCGGCAGCGCCGCCGACGATTTCCGAAATTTCCTGGGTGATCGCTGCCTGACGTGCTTTGTTGTAAACCAACTGCAGGTCTTTGATGATATCGCCAGCGTTGTCGGTGGCGTTTTTCATCGCGATCATCCGGGCCGCTTGTTCAGCCGCGTTGTTCTCAACCACTGCCTGGTAAACCTGCGACTCCACGTAACGTACCATCAAGCCGTCCAGAAGCTCTTTGGCGTCGGGTTCGTACAGGTAATCCCAGTGGTGCTTGAGTTCTTTATCCGGATCGGCCACCAGCGGAATCAACTGCTCCACTGTCGGCTTTTGCGTCATGGTATTGATGAACTTGTTCGAGACCACGGACAAACGATCGATACGACCATCGAGGTACGCATCGAGCATTACCTTGACGCTACCAATCAGATCATTGATCGATGGTTCTTCGCCCAGGTGGCTGATCGCAGCAACGATGTTGCCACCAAAGTTACGGAAGAACGCCGCCCCTTTGCTGCCAACCACGCAGAGATCAATCTCCACGCCTTGCTCGCGATTGCTCGCCATGTCTTTGACCAGAGCCTTGAACAGGTTGGTGTTCAGACCACCACACAGACCACGGTCCGAGCTCACCACGACATAACCAACACGCTTAACATTGCGCTCGATCATGAACGGGTGACGGTATTCCGGGTTGGCGTTGGCCAGATGACCAATCACCTGACGGATACGCTCCGCGTAGGGACGGCTAGCAGCCATGCGCATTTGTGCTCTGCGCATTTTGCTGACCGCCACCTTTTCCATGGCGCTGGTGATCTTCTGCGTGCTTTTGATGCTCGCAATCTTGCTGCGAATCTCTTTTGCGCCTGCCATTTGACACCTATCGGGTTAGCAAGCGGGGACCTCGCGATCCCCACTGCGGCTTACCAGGTTTGGGTGGCCTTGAACTTCTCGATACCGGCTTTCAGCTGGCCATCGATGTCGTCATTGAAGTCACCCTTCTCGTTGATCTTCGCCAGCAGAGCGGCGTGATCCCGGTTGAAGTAAGCAATCAGGGCCTGTTCGAAAGCGCCAACTTTGGCAACTTCGATGTCGACCAGGAAACCACGCTCAGCGGCATACAGCGATACGGACATGTCAGCAATCGACATTGGCGCATATTGCTTCTGCTTCATCAGCTCGGTAACGCGCTGACCATGCTCAAGCTGCTTACGGGTGGCTTCGTCCAGGTCAGAAGCAAACTGGGCGAATGCTGCCAGTTCACGGTACTGAGCCAGAGCGGTACGGATACCACCGGAAAGCTTCTTGATGATCTTGGTCTGTGCAGCACCACCCACGCGGGATACCGAAATACCGGCGTTGACCGCAGGACGGATACCCGAGTTGAACATGGCCGATTCCAGGAAGATCTGACCGTCGGTGATCGAGATCACGTTGGTCGGAACGAACGCGGAAACGTCGCCAGCCTGGGTTTCGATGATCGGCAGAGCGGTCAAGGAACCGGTCTTGCCAGTCACGGCGCCATTGGTGAACTTCTCAACGTACTCTTCGGATACGCGGGAAGCGCGCTCCAGCAGACGGCTGTGGAGATAGAACACGTCGCCTGGGTAGGCTTCACGGCCTGGCGGACGGCGCAGCAGCAGAGAAATCTGGCGGTAAGCCACTGCTTGCTTGGACAGATCGTCATAAACGATCAGCGCGTCTTCACCGCGGTCGCGGAAGTATTCGCCCATGGTGCAACCGGCGTACGGTGCAATGAACTGCAGTGCAGCGGATTCAGAAGCGGAAGCTGCGACAACAATGGTGTTAGCCAGTGCGCCGTTTTCTTCCAGCTTGCGAACCACGTTGGCGATGGTCGATTGCTTCTGACCGATGGCAACGTATACGCACTTAATGCCGCTGTTCTTCTGGTTGATGATGGCGTCGATGGCCAGAGCGGTTTTACCGATCTGACGGTCACCGATGATCAGCTCACGCTGGCCACGGCCAACCGGGATCATGGCATCAACCGACTTGTAACCAGTTTGCACCGGCTGGTCGACCGACTTACGCCAGATCACGCCCGGCGCAACCTTCTCAACAGCGTCGGTAGCGACGTTGTTGAGCGGGCCTTTGCCGTCAATTGGGTTGCCCAGTGCGTCGACAACGCGACCCAGCAATTCCGGACCAACCGGAACTTCCAGGATGCGGCCAGTGCACTTGGCGCTCATGCCTTCGGCCAGGGAGGTATAAGCCCCCAGAACCACTGCACCCACGGAGTCTTGCTCCAGGTTCAGTGCCATACCGTAGACACCGCCCGGGAACTCGATCATTTCGCCGTACATAACGTCGGCGAGACCGTGAATACGCACGATACCGTCAGATACGCTGACGACAGTGCCTTCGTTACGGGCTTGAGAGGCGACATCGAGATTCTCGATACGCCCCTTGATGATTTCACTTATTTCGGAAGGATTGAGTTGCTGCATAGCTCTGCTGCCCCTTCAAACTCAAGATTTCAATGCTTCGGCCAGCTTCGCGATTTTGCCGCGAACTGAGCCATCGATAACCAGGTCGCCGGCGCGGATAACGACACCACCAATAAGGGTGGCATCCTCCGCGGCGTGCAGACGCACTTCTCGGCCGAGCCGTGCACTGAGAACCTTGGCGAGTTTGTCTTGCTGTTCATCGCTCAATGCAAAGGCACTGGTAACGTCCACGTCGATCGATTTTTCCTGCTCGGCTTTGTACAGCTCGAACAGTTCAACGATCTCTGGCAACAGGGCCAGGCGATCGTTTTCAGCGACGATGTGAATGAAATTGCGTACCTGGGCGTCGAACTTGTCACCACACACGTCATTAAACGTGGTGGCCTTGTCTGTACTCGTCAAACGCGGTGCTTTGAGCAGGCTTTGCATGGTGTTGTCTTGCGACACCGCTGCAGCCAGGCCGAGCATGGCTGACCAAGAGGCCAGTTGCTGGTGGGCCTGAGCATACTCAAAGGCAGCCTTGGCGTAAGGTCGGGCCAACGTGGTCAGTTCTGCCATGATCGCGCCCTCGCTTAAATTTCGGCTGCCAGTTTGGAAACCAGCTCCGCATGCGCGTTTTGGTCGATAGATGCGCCCAGAATCTTCTCGGCACCGCTAACGGCCAGGCTACCCAGTTGGGCACGCAGCGCGTCTTTGACACCGTTGATTTCCTGTTCGATCTCGGCCTGAGCCTGAGCCTTCACACGGTCAGCTTCGACGCGAGCCTGTTCACGGGCTTCGTCGACGATCTGGGTACCGCGTTTCTTGGCTTGCTCAATGATCTCGGCTGCTTGGCCTTTGGCTTCGCGCAGTTGCTGACCCACTTTCTCTTGGGCCAACTCCAGGTCACGAGCCGCACGGCTAGCAGCATCCAGGCCGTCTGCGATCTTCTTCTGACGTTCTTGCAAAGCCGTAATGACCGGAGGCCACACGTACTTCATGCAGAACAGCACGAAGATGAAGAAGGCAACGGACTGGCCAATCAGGGTTGCATTAATGTTCACGCCAACACCTCGCTCGTTCGTTGTCCGTCAAACCAATTACTTGAAATCCCATTACTGGGATTCCAGAGCATTAGCCTGCGAGTTGACCAACGAAGGGGTTCGCGAAGGTGAAGAACAGTGCGATACCAACACCGATCATGGTCACGGCGTCGAGCAGACCGGCGACGATGAACATTTTCACTTGCAGCATTGGAACCATTTCCGGCTGACGCGCAGCGCCTTCCAGGAACTTGCCGCCCAGCAGGCCGAAACCAATGGCGGTACCCAGGGCACCCAGGCCAATCAGCAGTGCTACAGCGATAGCGGTCAGACCAACTACAGTTTCCATCTTTCCTCCCGACTTTTTATGTCGTATTGGTTAAGGTTTTCTAAGGGTAAAGCGGTAAAACAAAACCGGTGCTTCTGTGCCCTTGCGGGCGTCCACTATGAGCGCCTAGGCGTTCTTAGTGGTTGTCTTCGTGCGCCATCGACAGATAGACGATGGTCAGCATCATGAAGATGAACGCTTGCAGGGTAATGATCAGGATGTGGAATACCGCCCACGCCCACTGCAAGGCAACGCCCAAGGCACTCAGCCAGAGCAGACCGCTGCCGAACATCACAGCGATCAGGATAAATACCAACTCACCGGCATACATGTTGCCGAACAGACGCAGAGCCAGGGAAATAGGCTTGGCGATCAGGGTGACGAATTCCAGCAGGAAGTTGACCGGGATCAGCAGCGCCTGCACAAACAGGTTCTTGCTACCGAACGGGTGCAGGGTCAGTTCGCCGATAAAGCCGCCAATGCCCTTGACCTTGATGCTGTAGAAAATGATCAGCGCGAATACCGACAGGGCCATGCCCAGGGTCGCGTTCGGGTCAGTGGTGGAAACGGCGCGGAATGGAATGTGCGCATCGCCACTGATCAGAATCGCCAACTGTGGAATCCAGTCGACCGGGATCAAGTCGATGGCGTTCATCAGGAAGACCCAGACGAAGATCGTCAGCGCCAATGGTGCAATCACTGCGCTGCGACCATGGAAACTGTCTTTGACGCTGGTATCAACGAAATCGATCAGCACTTCAACGAAGTTCTGCAGACCGCCAGGTTGACCGGAGGTGGCCTTCTTCGCTGCCATACGGAACAGCAGGACGAAAAATAAGCCAAGGGCAACGGACCAGCCGAGGGTATCGACGTGGAACGCCCAAAAGCCCATTTCTTTTGCTTCTTGCGCGGTGTGGGCAAAGCCCCAATCACCATTCGGCAGTTGCCCGTAAGTCAGGTTCTGCAGGTGGTGCTGGATATAGCCCGAAGCTGTTTGTTCTGCCATGGTTGCCTCAAACGCCTTAAGGTCTCGAAAGTCTTTTTTTCATCAGCAGCGGTGCGAACCAGTTGACCAGTTGGGTCAGGAAGAACACGCCAAATACCGCTAGCGGCTCTAAAGGCTTCACACCTGCAAAGGTCAGTGCAAACAGCACTGCCGTTAAAACCAGTTTGCCCGCCTCACCGGCATAAAAAGACCGGACGATGGCTTGAGCAGCCCGCGCTCCACTAAACCGGAACGCCTTGTGGGCGAAATACACATTCGGCAGCCAAGCAATCAAGCCGCCACACAACCCGGAGTAACCCGCTACGGTGCCTAGCCACAGCCACAACACCAGAGCCAGAAGCAGCACAACCAAGAGCTGCACCAGCAGTACCGGAAAAACAGCTAGCTGATGGAAGGGCAGGCGATTCGGCATGCGAACGTCCATCTGGTTTTCCTGAAAGCTGAACTCGGGCGCCGGCACTTTAAATCAGTAACTTGGCATAGTTTGTGCCGACGAAATGCGCGCAGAGTATAGGGGCGGTTCCCCCCCATTCAACAGCTGGGTAGTGATTTCCGACTAGTCGCTACACGTGCAATTGTTTCAACGAATGTGAGCGAGCACGCCTTGCAGTTCATCCAGCGAGCTGTAGCTGATCACCAACTGACCTTTGCCTTTCTGCCCATGCTTGATCTGCACCGGCGAGCCCAGGCGCTCGGCCAGCCGCTGTTCCAGGCGGATGATGTCCGGGTCGGCTTTGACCTCGGTCGCGGGCTTATCTTGGCTGTTCAACCACTGGCGAACCAGCGCTTCGGTTTGGCGCACAGTGAGACCGCGTGCGACAACGTGTCGCGCACCTTCGGTCTGCTGTTCGGCCGGTAAACCGAGCAAAGCGCGGGCATGGCCCATCTCCAAGTCGCCATGGGCCAGGAGAGTTTTAATCTCTTCCGGCAGGGCAATCAGGCGCAGCAAGTTGCTGATGGTCACCCGTGATTTACCCACAGCGTCGGCGACTTGCTGCTGGGTCAGTTGGAACTCTTGCTGCAAACGCTGCAACGCCATCGCTTCTTCGATGGGGTTGAGGTCTTCGCGCTGGATGTTCTCGATCAGCGCCATGGCGATGGCCGCTTCATCCGGCAGTTCGCGGACCATGGCCGGGATTTTGTCCAGACCGGCTTGCTGGCTCGCGCGCCAGCGGCGTTCACCGGCGACGATTTCGAAACGCCCGTCGCCAATCGGCCGCACCACGATCGGCTGCATGACGCCGTGGGCTTTGATCGACTGCGCCAGTTCTTCCAGAGCGGTGGGGTCCATATCGCGACGTGGCTGGTATTTGCCGCGTTGGATTAAATCCAGTGGCACGTACTGCAGTTCACGGCTGTCGACCTGCGCCGCTTCATCCTTCAATGCGCTGACGCTTGAACCGCCCAGTAGGGCATCCAGACCGCGTCCCAGTCCTCGTTTTTTCACAGCCATGGGTATTTCCTTATGCGGTTACGCCGCGCGCTTTAACACGCTGGCGGCGGACCAATTCGCCAGCCAACGCCAAGTAGGCAATGGCCCCGCGGGAACTTTTGTCATACACCAGCGCCGGCATACCAAAGCTTGGCGCCTCGGCCAGGCGCACATTGCGCGGGATTACGGTTTGGTAGAGCGTGTCAGGGAAGTGCTGCTTGAGCTGCGCCGAGACATCGTTGGTCAAGCTGATGCGCGGGTCATACATGGTGCGCAGCAGGCCTTCGATTTTCAGGCTTGGGTTAAGCAACTCAGCGATACGCTGGATGCTGTTGATCAAGTCACTCAAGCCCTCAAGCGCGTAATACTCACACTGCATGGGAATGATCACGCCATCGGAGGCCACCAGGGCGTTGATGGTGAGCATCGAGAGTGCCGGTGGACAATCGATGAGGATGTAATCGTAATTCTCACGGATCGGTGCCAGCGCATTACGCAGCCGGCTTTCTTTCATATTCATTTCCAACAGCGACACTTCGGCAGCGGTCAGGTCACGGTTGGCCGGCAGCAGTTGATAACCGCCATGTTCGGAGAACTGCATGGCATCAACCAGGTTGCATTCACCGATCAGCACGTCATAGATCGAGTGCTCCAGCGCATGCTTATCCACACCACTGCCCATGGTGGCGTTGCCTTGTGGATCGAGGTCAATCAGCAATACGCGACGCTTGGTCGCGACCAGGGAAGCCGCCAGGTTCACGCAGGTTGTGGTTTTACCCACCCCGCCTTTCTGGTTAGCGATTGCGAATACCTTAGCCATGCTGCCGTTCCCCCTAAACCGAGCGCCGCAGTATCAGCAGATGGCGCTGACCTTGGCAACCGGGAACCTTGAGTACATGGGTGGCCGTGAGACGGAAATCTGCAGGCAGGGCCTGCAGTTCATCATCCGGGTGCACACCTTTCATCGCCAGCCATTGGGTATTGCCATCGCCGAGATGGCGGGTCCAGTTGCTGAAATCTTCCAGTGAACTGAACGCCCTCGAGCAAATCCCGCTGAATGGAACAACTGGGGTGAATTCTTCAACGCGGCTGTGGATAACTTGCAGGTTGGCCAGTTTCAACTCGAGCTTCACCTGAGTCAGGAAGCGAGTCTTCTTGCCGTTTGAATCGAGCAGGGTGAACTGGCGCTCGGGAAACAGGATGGCCAGGGGAATACCCGGCATACCACCGCCGCTGCCGACGTCCAGCCAGTTATCCCCAGCCACTCGCACATATTCGACCACAGACAGGCTGTCGAGCAGATGGCGCGAGACCATTTCGTCCGGATCGCGCACGGCAGTGAGGTTGTAGGCCTTGTTCCACTTGATCAGCAATGCCAGATAGGCGAGCAACTGCTCGTGCTGTTCGACGCTGAGTTCGACGCCCAGTTCGCGGGCGCCTTCGCGCAACTCTTCGGCGTGACGTGTAGTGACCAACGACATCAAACGCTGTGCTCCAACTGCTGACCGGCAGTGCGTTTTTTTAGGTGAATCAGCAGCAAAGAAATCGCTGCCGGGGTGACGCCGGGAATCCGCGAGGCCTGGCCGAGGGTTTCTGGACGGCTGTTGCCAAGCTTGTGCTGGATTTCCTTGGACAGCCCGGAAATCCCTGCATAGTCGATATCGATCGGTAACGCGGTGTTTTCACTGGCGCGCAACCGGGCAATTTCGTCCTGCTGGCGGTCAATATAACCGGCGTATTTGGTCTTGATCTCGACCTGTTCGGCCACCTGCGGGTCCTGCGCACCGCCGCCGGTGATGGTCACCAGCCCGGCGTAATCAATTTCCGGGCGCGCGAGCAGGTTGAGCAGGTTGTATTCGTGGGTCAGCGGTGTGCCGAAATGCGCGGCAATCGCATCGCCCTGAGTCGTACCCGGGCGCACCCAGGTATTTTTCAGGCGCTGTTCTTCCAGCTCAATGGCTTCGCGTTTGGCAGCGAACGCTGCCCAGCGCACATCATCGACCAAGCCCAGCTCGCGGCCTTTTTCGGTCAGGCGCAAGTCAGCGTTGTCTTCGCGCAGGATCAACCGGTATTCGGCGCGCGAGGTGAACATGCGATACGGCTCTTGGGTACCCAGGGTAATCAGGTCATCGACCAGTACACCGATGTAAGCCTCATCGCGACGCGGGCACCAGCTGTCTTTGCCCTGGGCGCGCAGCGCAGCGTTGCAACCCGCGAGCAAGCCTTGCGCACCGGCTTCTTCGTAACCGGTGGTGCCGTTGATCTGCCCGGCGAAAAACAGCCCGGCAATCACTTTGGTTTCCAGGCTGTACTTCAAATCGCGTGGGTCGAAGTAGTCGTACTCGATGGCGTAGCCGGGACGGACGATATGCGCGTTTTCCATCCCGCGGATGCTGCGCACGATCTGCAACTGCACATCGAACGGCAACGAGGTGGAAATGCCATTCGGATACAGTTCATGGGTATTCAGGCCTTCGGGCTCGATAAATACCTGATGGCTGTCCTTGTCGGCAAAACGGTGGATCTTGTCTTCGATCGACGGGCAATAACGCGGGCCGACGCCTTCGATCACACCGGAATACATCGGTGAGCGATCAAGATTGGCGGCAATGATTTCGTGGGTACGGGCGTTGGTGTGGGTAATCCAGCAACTGACCTGACGCGGTTGCTGTTCAGCGCGACCGAGGAAAGACATCAGCGGCGTTGGTGTGTCACCCGGTTGCTCGGTCATCAGCGAAAAATCCACCGAACGGCCATCAATGCGAGGCGGTGTTCCGGTTTTCAAGCGGCCGACGCGCAGCGGCAATTCACGTAGACGTTGCGCCAAGGCAATCGAAGGTGGATCACCGGCGCGACCGCCAGAGTAATTCTGCAGACCAATGTGGATAAGTCCGCCAAGGAAGGTGCCGGTGGTCAACACCACGGAATCCGCGAAGAAACGCAGGCCCATTTGCGTAACCACGCCTTTGACTTCGTCGTTTTCGACGATCAGGTCATCGGCTGCCTGCTGAAATATCCACAGGTTGGCTTGGTTCTCCAGGGTTTCACGGATGGCCGCTTTGTACAGCACGCGATCAGCCTGAGCACGAGTGGCGCGAACGGCTGGGCCTTTGCGGCTGTTCAGCACCCGGAACTGGATACCACCACGGTCTGTGGCTTCAGCCATAGCACCGCCGAGGGCGTCGATTTCCTTGACCAGGTGACTTTTGCCAATCCCGCCAATGGCTGGGTTGCAACTCATCTGCCCAAGTGTTTCCACGTTATGAGTCAGCAGCAGGGTTTTTACCCCCATGCGTGCAGCTGCCAGTGCAGCTTCGGTACCGGCATGACCGCCGCCGATGACGATCACTTGAAAACGGGAAGGGAAATCCACCACGCACCTCGTGCCTGTTGAGAAATGGGGGGCTTTTTGGATTGAAAAGCGGGAAAGGCGGCAAGTATAGGGAGTTAGCCAGTGTGAAAGAAGCCTTTGCACAAAAAATAGCCAGCCGCCCTGAAGGCCTTTTTAACCAGGCGGTTAATAAAGATTAAAAGAATGAATTTTTATAAAGCTTTGTTTTTATGTTTATTAATGAGTAACGGCTTTTCTGTGGATAGATTGCTACAGGCCAGTAAATTCAATATGTACAGAGTTTTGAAAGGCTGTGCCAATCCTGCCATCAGCCTGTTCAATTGCCGTACGCAAGCTGTGGATGAAAGTGATGGTTATCCACAGGGGTGTTTATCCTCTGTTTTATCACAGGGTTATGAGCAGGGCTTAGGTCGAGTTTTCCACAGGGCTTAGTCAGCGAAATAAATCACTAAGGGTGTACTTTTCGCCCACACAAACGCCTACCCGAACGGCATAAATAAAAAGTTGTGGGCGTGAGGCGTAGGGAGGGTCAGTTACAGGCGAGAGGTAGTGAAGACGATAAACAGCTCGCCCAGGCGTCACCCATCAGCAATATCGACCTGCTGATGGGTACGCAACGCACTGAAAATAGTGCGCTGTTTGAAGGCGAAAGGGTATCCGTCGCTAACCGACGCGGTGATTACTTGCCGATACAGAAGCTGGAAAAGATCCGCCCCAGCAGGTCATCGGAGCTAAAGGCCCCGGTGATTTCACCTAAGGCCTGTTGCGCCATACGCAGGTCTTCCGCGAGCAGTTCTCCGGCGCCTGCGAGGGTTAGCTGAGTATGGCCATGTTCAAGGTGAGTGGCGGCCTTGCGCAGTGCCTCAAGGTGACGCCTACGGGCGCTGAAGCTGCTCTCTGAGGTCTGTGCATAACCCATGCAGGCCTTCAGGTGTTCACGCAGCAGGTCCAGGCCTTGAGTCGATTTGGCCGACAGGCTGATGGTGACGTGGCCGTCATTGCTGACTTCCAGTACCACCGACTCGCCCGACAGGTCGGCTTTGTTGCGAATCAGGGTGACCTTGGCTGGATCAGGGCGCTGATCAAGAAATTCGGGCCACAGAGCAAAGGGATCGTCCGCTTCCGGGGCTGTGGCATCCACCACTAGCAGGATGCGATCGGCTTCACCAATCGCCTTGAGCGCACGCTCCACACCAATCCGCTCGACTTGATCGTCGGTATCGCGCAGGCCGGCAGTGTCCACTACGTGCAGTGGCATACCATCGATGTGGATATGTTCGCGCAGTACATCGCGTGTGGTGCCGGCGATCTCAGTAACGATGGCCGCTTCGCGTCCAGCCAGTGCATTGAGCAGGCTGGATTTACCGGCGTTGGGCCGACCGGCGATGACCACGGTCATACCATCGCGCAGCAGCGCACCTTGCCCGGCTTCACGCAGCACCCCGGCGAGGTCGTTGCGCACGCCTTCGAGCAGGCTGAGTACATGGCCATCGGCGAGAAAGTCGATTTCTTCTTCAGGAAAATCGATAGCCGCTTCGACATAAATGCGCAGGCTGATCAGGCGTTCAGTCAAGCCATGCACCCGGCGGGAGAACTCACCTTGCAGTGAACGCAAGGCATTGCGTGCGGCTTGTTCAGAGCTGGCCTCGATCAGGTCTGCAATGGCTTCGGCCTGAGCCAGGTCGAGTTTGTCATTGAGGAAGGCACGTTCACTGAATTCACCCGGTCGCGCCAAGCGCGCGCCGAGTTGTACACAGCGGCGTAACAGCAGGTCGAGCACCACGGGGCCGCCATGCCCCTGCAGTTCCAACACATCTTCACCGGTAAAGGAGTTCGGACCCGGGAAGTACAACGCTAATCCTTCATCCAACACCTGCTCGGCATCGGCAAAGAAAGGGCCGTAATGCGCGTAGCGAGGTTTCAAATCGCGCTGGCAAATGGCCGCTGCAAGCTGGCCGGCCATAGGGCCGGATACACGCACGATACCAACCCCGCCACGCCCTTGGGCAGTAGCGACGGCGGCAATGGTTTCAGTCACGGTTGGCATGCGGTTCTCCTGAAAACGACATAGCAAAACGCCCCTGAAAAGGGGCGTTTGTTACAGCTTAGAAGCGCTCACGGCTTAGGCATCTGCGGCCTTGGCTGCGGCTTCGATCTTGCGCGTAATGTACCACTGCTGCGCAATGGACAAGACGTTGTTGACCACCCAGTACAGCACCAGACCTGCAGGGAACCAGAGGAAGAAGAAGGTGAAGATGATTGGCATCATTTTCATAACCTTGGCTTGCATCGGGTCCGGCGGAGTCGGGTTGAGCTGCTGCTGAATAAACATGGTGGCGCCCATGATAATCGGCAGGATAAAGAACGGGTCTTTAATCGACAGGTCAGTTATCCACAGCAACCAAGGGGCTTGGCGCATTTCTACGCTTTCCAACAAGGTCCAGTAGAGCGCCAGGAATACCGGCATCTGTACCAAAATAGGCAAGCAACCACCCAGTGGATTGATCTTCTCCTTTTTGTACAGCTCCATCATGCCCTGGGACATTTTTTGCCGATCGTCGCCAAACTGCTCTTTCAGTGCTGCCAGCTTAGGCGCCACGGCCCGCATACGCGCCATGGACTTGTAGCTGGCGGCAGACAGTGGGAAGAAGATCAGCTTGATGATCATGGTCAGAACGATGATCGACCAACCCCAGTTACCCAGCAGGCTGTGGATATGTTCCAGCAACCAGAAGATCGGCTGAGCTAGGAACCACAGAATGCCGTAGTCGACAGTCAGCTCAAGACCTGGAGACAGGGTTTTCAGATGGCCTTGTAGCTTCGGGCCGGCATATAGAATTGCACTGGTTTCACCCTGAGCGCCGGGAGCAACCTGAATGGCCGGGCCGGTAAAGCCGACAATGTAGTTGCCTTGGCTGTCTTTACGGGTCTGTACTTGGTTAGTGCTGTCTTTGCTTGGAATCCAGGCAGTGACGAAGTAATGCTGTAGCCAGGCAACCCAGCCTCCTTGAACAGTTTCTTTGAAGGCTTGTTTGTCGATGTCTTTCATCGACACTTTTTTGTACGGCTCTTCGCTTGTCCACAGTGCACCACCGAGGTAGGTCGCTGTGCCAGTTGCCGTGGTGGACGATGGATCATCACTGCCATCGCGCTTGAGCTGGGCAAACATGTTGCCGCTCCAAGCTTGAGCGCTCTGGTTGTCGATCAGGTAGCTGACGTCTATCTGATAAGAAGACGGATCCACGCAACCAGGTTTCTTCAGCAACTGCTCTTTGGCCGAACATTCAGCGTTCAGGCCGCGCTTGAAGGTGAAGCGCTTGATGTAATTAACGCCATTTTCGCTGAGCGTGAGATCAACCTGCAGTTGATCCTGACCATCGGCCAGCTCATAGCTTTTTTGCGCGCTGCTCCACAGGGCACGACCGCTGGATTTGTCCGGTGCATTGCTGCCGATCAACCCACTTTGTGCCAGGTAAGTGCGCTCGCCGCCGTTGTCGAACAGCTGGAACGGTACATCTGGACGGTCTTGACGACGCGGGTATTGCGGCAGACGCAGTTGCACCACATCACCACCGCGCGGGTCGATGGCCAGATCCAGCACATCGGTCTTCACCCGAATCAGCTCATCGTTGGCTGCGGTGGAGACAGCACTGATTGCGCTTGGTTCAACCGCAGTCGTTGCGCTCGGAATATCGTCGCCGCCAGCTGAGTTTGAGTTCGCAGTGGTTGTATCTGGCAAGCCAGGTACCGTGCTGCTAGTCGCGGCAATTTCAGTCGGCAGGGCAGTTTGACCGTAATCCTGGTTCCACTGAAGAACCATCATATAGGACACGATTGCCAGGGCGACGATCAGGATCGAGCGTTGAATATCCATGATTATTCGGCCATCGAAGAGGAACGGGAGGTTTTCGCGGGGGGAACCGGGTCGTAGCCACCGGGATTCCACGGATGGCATCGGCCCAGCCGACGCAGAGTCAGCCAGCCACCGCGCATGACACCATGGTGTTCAATGGCTTCAAGCGCGTAGCAAGAACAACTTGGGTAAAAACGACAGTGGCTGGCCATCAAGGGGCTGATGGCATAGCGGTAAAACTGGATGGGCAGCAAAACCAGTTTACGCATGGGGACTGTCTTTCCCCCCGGGTGTTGCAACGGCTTCCGGGCTGGGCTTGCTGCGTTCGAGGCGTTTCCAAAGTTTACCAAACTGGCGTGCCAGCTCAGCATTGTCCAGATCACCAAGGCCTTTGCGCGCCACCACTACGATGTCCCAACCGACCAAATTATCTTGGTTCTGCCGGAACGATTCGCGGATCTGGCGTTTCAGGCGATTGCGTTCAACCGAGAGCTTAACGCTCTTCTTGCCGATCACTAGCCCCAAGCGGGGATGACCAAGCTCATTGTTGCGCGCTAGCAGCAGGACATTTTTGCCCGGAGTTTTGCCGTTAGGGGAGTCGAAGACTGCCTTGAATTGTCGGGGGTTAGCAGACGCTTTTCCCGACTGAAGTCTCGACTCACCACAATACCGAAATTTAAACGGCGAGACGCTTACGGCCTTTGGCACGACGACGCTGCAGAACAGCACGGCCGCTCTTGGTAGCCATACGAGCGCGGAAACCATGAGTGCGAGCGCGTTTGATAGTGCTGGGTTGGAAAGTACGTTTCATGATGCGGTACCTGGGTGGTCGACTACGGGCCGGAATGGCCCCCGTTTTAAGAGACCGGGGATTCTAGAGAAACCCGAGGGTCAGGTCAATTTCAAACCATGCTTTCCTGCATAAAGAAATATAGAGAAAAGAATATTTAAAGATCTTTTGTAGTGTTAGTAACTCTTAGTAAGCCACTTATCTGTGCATAAGTACCTGAAGCGCAAACGATTCGGGCTGTTCAGCCAAGGGTAAGTCTGTCGAAAAGACGTGTTGCAACTGTGCGGAAGCAGCGCACAAGCTGGGGACGGAATGCCATTTTACCCACAGGGTGGTTTTCCACTGGGTTTACCCCTGGCTTATCCCATGAGCTTGTATAAGGTTATCCACAGAGCTTATTGGCCACCTCGATCTAGCCTTGTGTGTCGTTAACAGCCTGATTTTCCTTGTGGATCAGCAAGGTTACATGTGGATAACTCAAGCCCCGACAGCTACAATGGCGCCTGCTTTTTTGCCTCGCGCCTTTCGATTTAGGGGATGTCCGTGTCTGTGGAACTTTGGCAGCAGTGCGTCGAGCTTCTGCGCGATGAGCTGCCTGCTCAGCAATTCAACACCTGGATCCGTCCGCTGCAGGTCGAAGCCGCTGGCGACGAACTTCGCGTTTATGCGCCCAATCGTTTTGTGCTCGACTGGGTCAATGAAAAGTACCTCAGCCGCCTGTTGGAGTTACTCGCTGAACGGACCAACGGTATGGTGCCTGCGCTCTCCTTATTAATAGGCAGTAAACGCAGTTCAGCGCCGCGAGCGGCTGTTGTCAGTTCGCCACCGGTAGCGCCCACACCTGCCCCTCAACCTGCGCCAGTCCCTAAGTCGACCACCACAGCGGCGCCTGTAGCGACAGAACCTTCGCGCGCCAGTTTTGATCCTATGGCCGGCGCTGCGAGCCAGCAGGCTCCTGCCCGTACCGAGCGTACGGTGCAGGTTGAGGGCGGGCTGAAGCACACCAGTTATCTGAACCGCACGTTTACCTTTGATAACTTTGTCGAAGGTAAATCTAACCAACTGGCGCGTGCTGCGGCCTGGCAGGTGGCGGATAATCCCAAGCACGGTTACAACCCGCTGTTTCTTTATGGTGGCGTAGGCTTGGGTAAAACCCACTTGATGCATGCGGTGGGCAACCACCTGCTGGCGAAGAACCCGAATGCCAAGGTGGTGTACCTGCATTCCGAGCGTTTCGTAGCGGATATGGTCAAGGCGTTGCAGTTGAATGCGATCAACGAATTCAAGCGCTTCTACCGTTCGGTGGATGCACTGCTGATCGATGACATTCAATTTTTCGCCAAGAAAGAGCGTTCCCAGGAAGAATTTTTCCACACCTTCAACGCGTTGCTCGAAGGGGGTCAGCAGGTGATTCTCACCAGCGACCGTTACCCGAAAGAAATCGAAGGGTTGGAAGAACGTCTCAAGTCGCGTTTCGGTTGGGGCCTTACGGTAGCCGTCGAGCCGCCTGAGCTGGAAACCCGCGTCGCCATTCTGATGAAGAAGGCTGACCAGGCCAAGGTCGACTTGCCGCATGACGCCGCCTTCTTTATTGCCCAGCGCATTCGCTCCAACGTGCGTGAACTGGAAGGTGCTTTGAAACGGGTGATTGCCCACTCGCACTTCATGGGGCGCGACATTACCATCGAGCTGATCCGTGAGTCGCTCAAGGACCTGCTTGCTCTACAAGACAAGCTGGTCAGCATCGATAATATTCAGCGCACGGTCGCCGAGTACTACAAAATCAAGATTTCCGATCTGCTATCCAAGCGTCGCTCGCGTTCGGTTGCGCGTCCACGGCAGGTGGCCATGGCCTTGTCGAAAGAGCTGACTAACCACAGCCTGCCGGAAATTGGCGATGCATTCGGTGGCCGTGATCACACGACGGTATTGCATGCATGCCGTAAGATTGCTGAACTTAAGGAATCCGACGCGGATATCCGCGAGGACTACAAGAATTTGCTGCGTACGCTAACTACCTAACTACGCAACTCCACTAGGCAAGGGACTAGACCATGCATTTCACCATTCAACGCGAAGCCTTGTTGAAACCTCTGCAACTGGTCGCCGGCGTCGTGGAACGCCGTCAGACCTTGCCGGTTCTCTCGAATGTTCTGCTGGTGGTTGAAGGCCAGCAGCTGTCATTGACCGGTACAGACCTTGAGGTTGAACTGGTCGGGCGCGTCACGCTGGAAGAGCCTGCTGAGTCCGGTGAAATCACCGTACCGGCACGCAAGCTGATGGACATTTGTAAGAGCCTGCCCAGCGATGCTTTGATCGACATTCGTATTGATGAGCAGAAGCTACTGATCAAGGCGGGGCGCAGCCGCTTCAGCCTGTCGACCCTGCCCGCTAATGATTTCCCGACTGTTGAAGAAGGCCCAGGCTCGCTGACCTTCAGCCTGGTGCAAAGTAAATTGCGTCGTTTGATCGAGCGCACCAGCTTTGCTATGGCCCAGCAGGACGTGCGTTATTACCTCAACGGTATGCTGCTGGAAGTGCAGACCGGGATTCTTCGTGCAGTCGCCACTGATGGTCACCGCTTAGCCATGTGTTCGATGGACGCTGCCATCGAGCAGGTTGAACGCCACCAGGTCATCGTCCCGCGCAAAGGTATTCTTGAGATGGCTCGCCTGCTCACTGAGCAGGATGGCAGCGTGAGCATCGTCCTCGGCCAGCACCATATCCGTGCCACCACAGGTGAATTCACCTTTACCTCGAAACTGGTCGACGGCAAGTTCCCTGATTACGAGCGTGTGTTGCCACGCGGTGGCGACAAACTGGTTGTCGCTGATCGCCAGGGTCTGCGTGAAGCGTTTAGCCGTACTGCCATTCTGTCCAACGAGAAGTACCGTGGTATTCGTCTGCAGCTAGAGTCTGGCTTGCTAAAAATTCAGGCCAATAACCCTGAGCAGGAAGAAGCCGAAGAAGAGATCGCCGTCGACTACAACGGCAATGCGTTGGAAATCGGTTTTAACGTCAGCTATTTGCTCGACGTACTGAGCGTGATGACCACCGACCAAGTTCGTTTGATTCTTTCTGATGCCAACAGCAGTGCCCTGGTTCAGGAAGCCGACAACGATGATTCGTCCTATGTCGTTATGCCGATGCGTCTGTAACTGCTGAATGTCCCTTACTCGCTTCACTGTCACCGCGGTGCGTAATTTGCACCCGGTGACCCTCTCCCCCTCCCCGAGAATCAATATCCTTTCCGGCGACAATGGAAGCGGCAAAACCAGCGTGCTTGAAGCGATTCATTTGCTGGGTCTGGCCCGCTCATTTCGTAGCATTCGCTTGCTTCCGGTTATTCAATACGATCAGCCTGCCTGCACCATCTTTGGTCAGGTGCAGATGTCTGATGGCCGGCAAAGCAACCTCGGCGTTTCTCGGGATCGTCAGGGTGAGTTTCAGATTCGTATCGACGGGCAAAATGCACGTAGCGCTGCGCAACTCGCAGAAACCTTACCGCTTCAGCTGATCAACCCTGATAGCTTTCGTTTGCTTGAAGGCGCGCCGAAGATCAGAAGGCAGTTTCTCGATTGGGGTGTGTTCCACGTGGAACCTCGTTTTCTACCCGCCTGGCAGCGGCTGCAGAAGGCCCTGCGTCAGCGAAACTCATGGCTGCGGCATGGTACACTTGACGCCGCTTCACAGGCGGCCTGGGACCGTGAATTGTGCCTGGCCAGCGACGAAATTGACGGTTACCGGCGTGCCTATATTCAGGCCCTGAAACCGGTTTTTGAGCGCACCCTGAATGAGTTAGTCGAGCTTGAAGGTTTGACCCTTAGTTACTACCGCGGATGGGATAAAGACCGTGAGCTCAACACAGTGTTGGCCACTACCCTTCCCCGCGATCAGCAATTGGGGCATACCCAAGCGGGTCCTCAGCGCGCCGATTTACGGCTACGGCTGGGGGCGCACAATGCCGCCGAGATACTCTCACGCGGCCAGCAGAAGTTAGTTGTATGTGCCTTGCGCATTGCGCAGGGCCATTTAGTCAATCAGGCCAAGCACGGCCAATGCATCTATCTGGTGGATGACCTGCCGTCAGAACTGGATGAACAGCATCGACGTGCCTTGTGCCGATTGTTGGAAGACTTGCACTGCCAGGTATTTATCACCTGTGTAGACCATGAATTGTTGAGGGAAGGCTGGCGCACGGATACGCCAGTTGCCATGTTCCACGTGGAACATGGTGGCATTACCCAGACCCACGACCACCGGGAGTGAAGGCATGAGCGAAAACCAAACGTACGACTCCAATAACATTAAGGTCCTCAAGGGCCTGGATGCCGTACGCAAGCGGCCTGGTATGTACATCGGCGATACCGACGATGGCAGCGGTCTGCATCACATGGTGTTCGAGGTGGTCGACAACTCGATTGACGAGGCGTTGGCTGGGCATTGCAGTGAAATCACCATCACCATCCACCCGGATGAATCCATCAGTGTGCGCGACAACGGCCGCGGTATTCCGGTGGATATCCACAAGGAAGAAGGCGTTTCAGCTGCTGAAGTGATCATGACCGTGCTGCACGCAGGCGGTAAGTTCGACGACAACAGCTATAAGGTCTCCGGCGGCCTTCACGGCGTAGGTGTTTCCGTCGTGAATGCATTGTCCAGAGAGTTGGTGATGACCATTCGCCGCGCTGGCAAGATCTGGGAGCAAACCTACGTACACGGCGTCCCGCAGGCGCCCATTGCACCCGTGGGCGATAGCGATACCACCGGTACGCAAATTCACTTCAAACCGTCTGAAGATACCTTTGCCAATATCCATTTCAGCTGGGATATCTTGGCCAAGCGTCTGCGCGAATTGTCGTTCCTCAACTCCGGTGTGGGTATCTTCCTTAAGGATGAGCGCAGCGGTAAGGAAGAGTTGTTCAAGTATGAAGGCGGTCTGCGTGCCTTCGTTGAATACCTCAACCAAAACAAGACAGCAGTTAACCAAGTATTCCACTTCAGCATTCAGCGTGAAGATGGCATTGGCGTCGAAGTGGCGCTGCAGTGGAACGACAGCTTCAACGAAAACCTGTTGTGCTTCACCAACAACATTCCCCAGCGTGACGGTGGTACCCACCTGGCGGGCTTCCGCTCGGCGTTGACGCGTAACCTGAATGCTTATATCGAGCAGGAAGGCCTGGCCAAGAAGCACAAGATCGCCACCACCGGTGATGATGCGCGCGAAGGCCTGACAGCGATTATTTCGGTTAAAGTTCCAGACCCAAAATTCAGCTCGCAGACTAAAGACAAGTTGGTTTCCAGCGAAGTCAAAACAGCGGTCGAGCAGGAGATGGGCAAGTATTTCTCTGACTTCCTGTTGGAAAACCCCAACGAAGCCAAGCTCGTGGTTGGCAAAATGATTGATGCTGCGCGTGCTCGTGAAGCGGCGCGTAAAGCCCGTGAAATGACTCGTCGTAAAGGTGCGCTGGATATCGCCGGCTTGCCAGGCAAACTGGCTGACTGCCAGGAGAAAGACCCTGCCCTTTCCGAACTCTACATCGTGGAAGGGGACTCCGCGGGCGGTTCTGCTAAGCAGGGCCGTAACCGCAAGACTCAGGCGATCCTGCCGCTCAAAGGCAAGATCCTCAACGTCGAGAAAGCCCGTTTCGACAAAATGATTTCCTCCCAGGAAGTTGGCACCCTGATCACGGCTCTGGGTTGCGGTATCGGCCGCGATGAATACAACATCGACAAGCTGCGCTATCACAACATCATCATCATGACCGACGCCGACGTCGACGGTTCGCACATCCGTACCCTTCTGCTGACCTTCTTCTTCCGTCAGCTGCCGGAGCTGGTAGAGCGTGGTTACATCTATATTGCCCAGCCGCCGCTGTATAAGGTTAAGAAGGGCAAGCAGGAGCAGTACATCAAAGACGATGAGGCCATGGAGGAATACATGACTCAATCGGCCTTGGAAGACGCCAGCCTGCACGTCAACGAAAGCGCCCCAGGCCTGTCCGGCAGCGCGTTGGAAACCCTGGTCAACGATTACCGCCTGGTGATGAAGACTCTCAATCGCTTGTCGCGTTTGTACCCGTTGGAGCTCACCGAGCACTTCGTCTACATCCCGCGTGTCGAAGCCGAGCAATTGGCAGATAAAGAGGCCATGGAGCATTGGCTTGGTCTGCTCGATGCGCGCCTGAAAGGCATGGAGAAGTCGGGCCTGGTGTACAAAACTAGCCTGCACGAAGACCAGGAACGTCACGTATGGTTGCCACAGGTTGAGTTGGTGTCGCACGGTGTCTCTAGCTACATCATTTTTAACCGCGATTTCTTCGCCAGTAATGACTACAAAACCGTTACCACCCTCGGTGATCAGCTCAATAGCCTGTTGGAAGACGGTGCCTATGTGCAGCGCGGCGAGCGTAAGAAAGCTGTAACTACCTTCAAAGAGGCGCTGGCCTGGTTGATGGCAGAAAGCACTAAGCGTCACAGCATTCAGCGCTATAAAGGTCTCGGTGAAATGAACCCGGATCAACTCTGGGAAACCACCATGGACCCCGAAGTGCGCCGCATGCTCAAGGTGCGTATTGAAGACGCGATTGCTGCCGATCAGATCTTCAACACCTTGATGGGCGACGCTGTAGAGCCACGTAGGGACTTTATTGAGACCAACGCACTGGCGGTATCCAATCTAGACTTCTAACTTTTTGTCGACGGGCAGGTTAATTGTCATGATTGTGCGAGTTATTGTCATGATGAAATCTGCCACTACCCCGGCCTAGCGCCGGGGTTTTTCTTTCTGGATCAGTGCTTTAGATGCAGCTTAGTAATGTCCAGTAAGCGACTTCTGTAGTGAAGCTACAGGGCAAGCCCGGAAAATCTCGTTTTGAGAGTGCAAAAATCTGGGAGTTTTTGGGAGTGAAAGACGCGCGGCAATTAGTGCCGATCAAAACAGCGTCGCCCATCAGCCCCCAAAATGGTGATGGGGAGTCGAGTGCGACTCGCTTGCGGGTTCATTAAAACGAACTGCATGCTGAGCCACCCTGCTGTAGGTGGGCAAAGTTAATCGTCGTTTCGGCCAAAGTTATATGCTCTAAAAGAAAACCCCTGCTGGCTAATGACCAGCAGGGGTTTTCATTTTTGCGTTCAGGCAACCAGCGTTGGCTGGTGGTAAAGAGAGGTCAATCCCTTGAGGCCTCGGCGGAATCAAACCAACTGTCGTCTGCTTCCAATTCCTTAGCTTTGTTCTTACCGACAACGGCTCTGGCAATTCGCCGCATGTGAGAACGCATTACGGTCTTATCGAATAGCTCTTGGTACTGCACTTCGATCACTTCGAAATCCGTATTTAACAGCTCTTGCCGGATCTGCCGATCCTTCACCGCAGTTTGAGCATTACCGTGTAGGTGACTGCTCATACCATCGAGATAGATGCAGACCCCATCGTACTGATCATTGGGCTCGTGGAAATAGACATCCGGACGAGTCACTACTCCACCTGAAAGCTCAATGGGTCTTTCGGTTTCGAAGTTCGTCAGTCCAGCGGATTTCAACAATGCAACTAGCTGTTGTTCCGGTGCATTTCCCGGTTGCTGGATCAGTGTCTCATCAGGCAGAACAGGTGCGATGTCATGGCCAAAGCGCAGCCCATCACCCCATTCGCGCAAGTACTCTAGGGCCGTATGCCGGTTAAGGTTGTTGTGATAGAACGAGTTACGGAAGTGTTGGAGGCAGTCCACGCATGAGGTGTCACAGGCCGCAGGGCACCCTTCAACTAGACCTCGTGCTGCTGCTACGACTTGTGGCCAGTGCTCAAGCACCTGCTCCAGCAAACCAGAACCTCCTGGCATTGGGTCATAGAGCAAAGCATCAACCATCTCGCTAGCAGGCTTGCCGAACACTTGTACCTGGAGGTCAGATATCTCCATGTCCAACACTTCCGCTGCTCCTTGACGGAGAGCCTCCATCAAGCTGTAGGCTACCTCCTGTGAGGCGCAATTAGGCAATAGCAAAGCATCCGCTACGACTTCGGCATAGAAGCTGATGTTTTGGGTTGGGCTACCACATCGCTCCTGGTGCAGCTCACTGAAAGTATCCAGCTCTTTCTGCGTGCTCATTGGTGAGCGACTGGCACCACATACCAAACACAACGGATAGCCGAGCAATCCGCCAGATTTCACTTGGCTAGATGCCCCTACGTTGACCAGCCGCATATGCATGCCTCGCTTCAGGTGTAGCAGGCTGTTGCCCCACTCATAGGCTGCACCGCCTGAGTGTCGCCCCTGATCCTGACCAAACACAGCTACGGGCATCTGGAATCGATAGTCTTCATCATCCGAGATATAGGAGTGGTGAGGTGCATCCACATCACATACAGCTACGCCAAGAATGTGTGTGGCCCCCATCGATTCAACCTGGCTTTCTGCTTTCTTCGCAGCTCCACCAGTTTCCTGGATGGCTCCATTTCCCACATCCACCGAGAACACCAGAGGTTCTTCAGGCACAAGGTGAAAGATGCGCGGCACGAACTTATGGGCATTGGCATAAATTAGATTGCCAGGCACATATTCACGCACAGCCAAAGCGCTATTACGGCGCAGCTCCCAGTCGGAAATATCTGAACCAAAACGGGGGGCTACATGGGTCAGCGTCACAGCCCCTGTATCTAGTCCATAGCCGGGGAGGAAACCTTCAGCAGCCAGAACGCCATAAGTATTGGTCTCATCCACCCCTTCCGCCTGGGTTTTGTTGCGCTTAGCCTCTCCTTTGAGTTTTTTTACTAAGCGTTCGCAACGGCCACGCAATGCCTCTTCGTCAGCATCTAGAGCGCCTTTGTTGGAAGCTACTTTACGTAAGCGTTCCAGCTGGTTCAGCGCCCACTGCAAACGCTGAAACAGGCGATCAACGACCCCCTGCAATTGATCGGAAAAACTGTCGATGATTTCTTCAATACGGGCATCATCCACGACCTCTAGGTCGCTACGTGGCCAGCCCTGATTGAAAGCTGCCAGCACCGCTTGGCGCAAAGTGTCCTGATGTAGAACTATTTGAGCTTGTAGCGAATGAACCGAGAACGGCTTATCGCGTACATACCCTTCAGCGGTAAACAGGTAGGGTTTGATCTGGCTTGGTAAACAATCACGCAGCGCATTGGTTAGAGCATCAAGGGCCAACGGGGGTAGTGATTGCTCACGCAGCATTTTGAATAGCGTGGTCAATACGGTGGCATGAACATGCTTGCCAACCATGACAGGGTTACGCAAATTGAAACTAGGAGGCTCAACTAGACCCTCAAGCATTTTCAGAGGGTCGTTAAAGTAAGCTCGATCATGGCTGGTAGGTCGTGCATAGGTGATATCTAGGGCCATGCGGAATTGGCGTCCTGCACGCCCAGCACGCTGCCAGTAATTGGCAGGGAGTGGTGGTACGTTACGCATTAGTACCGCATCCAGAGCCCCAATGTTGACCCCCATCTCAAGTGTCGGGGTACATACCAGGGTATTGATCCTCTCGTTGTCGCCTTTGAAGGCATTCTCGATCCGTTCGCGCTCTGGGCCGGGAATCTGAGCAGAGTGCTCGCGGGCTCGCAGCATGGCGAACTCCTGATCCAGCAAGAGAAGGTCATAGTTGTCAGGGTTTTCCGGTTCAAAGGCTAACTTGCCTTTGCATCGCCATGCCATACACGACATGCCGGGGTTTGCGCGGGTATGCAGCCGGCGACAGGTTTGGCAACGATACATGCCCTCACCCGGCACGAGCATCAGGCGATCCACGTCGACCTGGACGCTACCATGGCACCCTGGGAGATTCTTGTCCCGAGCACCCTTGAGCTGGACACTGGCCAGTACCTCCAGGTCTTTTGTGCATAGATTCCAGACATCGCGCAGGAAAGGCTCTACATCATCTGTGTGGACACCCCAGGCCAGGGCGGCTTGTTGGGCGACACTTCCATAGCTGCTGAACCACTGCTTGATACGTCCAGCTTCGTGCTGACCATCACGTTGGAATACCAGTGCTTCGGGAACCCCCTTCATAGAAGGTAGATAGCCACGCAATACTTCTTTCTCGCCATCTAACCAGAACTTGGAGTAGGCCCGAGTTACCGTATCGAAGACCATACGCCGCGAACGTGCCGCATCAAGCAGAGAAGCTATGCCATCGGCTAACACATCAGCTTTACAACCGAGGCGGTTAGCCCACTTTAGAATTACCGGCAATTCGGCATCGAGGCCTTGATAGGCAATCTTCAGGCGCCCTAGTGGTTCCAGGCCAGTGCTTTGCCGGGCTCCCATAGTTAGTTCGCGGATGATCTGTATACGTAGAAACCACTTGCGCTCCTCGCCATGTGCCAGGCCGGTTTGCGACTTGGGTTCGACCCGCCATACTTCAGGAATCAATGCCCGTGAAAGCTCGTCATCCGCATCCAGATACCGATCCAACCATAGGGTTAGATCGCTTAGAGAAATCGCGCCTTCACGTAGTTTTTTGTAGATCAGCTCGCGCAAGCGATATCGCCGTGAGCGATCCTGCATCCAGCCAGCCTGAAAGGCTGCATCTTGTCGGTTGTCAGCGAATACCAACAGACGCCGACGTTCCGCCCGATGAATCATGCTTTGCGCTAATACATGCACATCCGCCACGCCAGTGGCACGTACTGGCCTAGCAGGTTCACGATAGGCACCAATAAAACGTCGACCATGAGCGCCACAAGAGACACAGCGCGTTAGCTTGCCGATGTGCTCTTCTTTCTGTTGGACGAAATACAGCGGCTTGAACGTTTTCTTTCGTCCGCAACCAATGCATTCAGCAAGCTGTTGATCATGAGAGGTACCGCAATAGCGGCAGACGAATAGGGTCTCGGTACGACTCGGTTCTTCCTCACCATCACCGCCGACTTGATGGTCTAGCGACAAGGCGCGCACACCGCCTAGGTTGATATCAGTTGCTCGCCAGACCCGCGCTTTGCCCTCAGCAGAGCCACCTCCCGGAGAGTCGGCAGTGAAGTTGAAGTCTTCCAGTCCATGCTCGAAATAGTGCTGACCGCAGGTGGTACAGGAGGACAGCGGGAAACGATGGAGTTCTTCAGTTTCATTTAATGCATCTTCGGCAGAAAGCCAGAGTTTGGCCTCCGTGCTGTTGTCCGGAAAAGTTACTACGGCACCACTGACACCCCGAACAAAGCCATGCACCACAGGGCGTAGCAAAGGACGCTCGCCACTACGCGCAGCAGCACCCAACGCAAGCCAAATGAGGATTTCTTCCTCTGTGACGGGGCGTCCCAGTGTCTGCCCCAACCGCTCCAACAAAGCATCAATTCGTTGCGGACGACGCAAGGTTTCAGCTACCTGATAAACCACTTCGTTGTGGCTTAGCCACTGGTGCAAGGCTTCGCGCCAGTTGTCATCGGGCATACGGGTACCGCTGGTACTCTGGAACCAAACGCGGAAGGACTGAATATCTGCCGCTGTTGCCTCCGCTCGATCCACCTGACTCAGCATCTGCATGACGGTCTTAAGTTGAACGGCCTGGTCGCCATGGAAGGGAGCGCTGACTGAGCGCGGCTCTCCCCAAAGATCGTCCTCGTAAGACTCTCCTACTAGTTCGACTTGGTTGCCATCAACACCGAAGAAGCGACTGGCAAACTCGCGCCCTGCCTCTAGGCCTTGTTTGGGGTCGGCTATGGTGGCGGAGGTAGCAACGCAAGTAGTGCTATGTACGTCCTTGCCGCAATAAGCCCGAAGGCGACGGATTAGGCACGCTGTTTCGGCACCGTTGGCACCGGTAAAGGTGTGTGCTTCGTCGAATACCAGAAACTCCAAACGGGCGTTGTCGAATAACTCCAGATCATGCTGTCGTGTCAGCAGCAGCTCCAGCTGCTTGACGTTGGTCAGCAAAATGCGCGGCTGTTGGCCTGAAGTACGCATCGCCTCGCGACTAACACGCTCCTCAGCTGGGTGCAGGGCCACATCCATTTTCTTCTGCTGCATTTCTGCCAGCTTGTTGCGGTAGTCCACTACCGTACTGCCGGGAGCAAGACGTACCCCATTTACCTCAGCATCGGTACGTGGTGTCTTACCCACATACATACCGAAGGTCACACCAGTGCCTACCAATAGCTCGCGCATGCGTTGCAACTGGTCTTCAGCTAAGGCGTTCATTGGGTAGACGATTACTGCTGTAATACCCGCCTCAGTGTCGTCGTCTCGCAGTTGCAAGCAACGGCTGATAATTGGCAGTAAGAAGGACTCCGTCTTGCCCGAGCCGGTACCGGTAGCCACCAGAGTGGTTTTACCGGTATGGAGGGAACGGAAGGCCTGCTCCTGGTGGAGGTAGGCCGAGGGGTATGGCGAAAGCTGCTTTATATGAGGATGCAGCACCCCTTCGCTGACAAGCTGATCCAGGCTGGCACCTTTCATGAAAGTGCGTGACAGAGAGATGTACGGGCCTTTCAGCAGTGGTGTATTGCGCGACTGCTCCAGGTTGAGCAGCTCGCGCATTTGCCGATACAGGCTTTCATCAGCCAAGGCATAGGTGCTGAGTTGGTAGCGCAAAAAGTCGCTGACCACGTCCTCGGTATAGGTAATGGGGTTGAGCATCAGAACAGCGCTCCCTGCGAT